>NZ_AP024165.1:0-3168162 GCF_019670485.1 Vibrio alfacsensis | reverse complement strand
AATTGATCGACGATCCAGTGAATAAGATCTAAGTTATTCACAATTATTTCGCGCTAGATAGTGAGATCAACACATCTTGCCCCAAGATTGCCCACACAATGATCCACATTTGGTCAAAAATGCACAGATCTTGCTTCTGGTGATAACTCTGTGAATGAAATTTCTGTGCTTGATTCTTTTTGATCGTATTTCCCCACTTTTTGATGACGCTTTCATCGCTCATGCTTCTCGATTGGCGACGATTTATACCAAATAGGATCTTATTACTCTCTGGACTAGGTTATTGCACTTGGTTATTTATTTAATTGAGCTAAGTGACAGTAGTATTTCCTACCATAAAAGTTTGGAGATGTATTATGAAACACTGGATTAAGATGGCGGTTGCTGTTATCGCTTTGTCTGCTACAACCGCTCAAGCGACAATCGACACTGCCGCAACTGAAGTAAAAGTCGGCATGTCAGGCCGCTACTTCCCATTTACCTTTGTTAAGCAAGACAAGCTTCAAGGTTTCGAAGTCGATATGTGGGATGAAATAGGCAAACGTAACAACTACAAGATCGAATACGTCACCGCAAACTTCTCTGGTTTATTTGGTCTGCTAGAAACCGGTCGTATCGATACTATCTCAAACCAAATTACGATGACGGACGCACGTAAAGCAAAATTCTTATTCGCTGACCCTTACGTCGTCGATGGTGCGCAAATCACAGTGCGTAAAGGCAATAACAACATTCAAAACGTTGAAGATCTCGCAGGAAAAACCGTTGCGGTTAACCTAGGTTCTAACTTTGAACAGCTCCTACGTAACTATGACAAAGACGGCAAGATCAACATCAAGACCTACGACACGGGAATTGAACACGACGTCGCACTGGGTCGTGCAGATGCATTCATCATGGATCGCCTTTCTGCGCTAGAGCTGATCAAGAAAACTGGTTTGCCTTTAGAACTTGCTGGTGAACCTTTTGAAACCATCGAGAACGCTTGGCCATTCGTGGACAACGAAAAAGGTCGCAAACTTCAGAATCAAGTGAATAAAGCACTCGCTGAAATGCGCGCCGACGGAACAGTAGAGAAAATTTCTGTGAAATGGTTTGGTGCCGACATCACTAAGTAAAACTTCTCTTCTTTTAGGGTGCGGAACGTTATCTCGCACCCTTTTTTAACTCAATGACAAGGTGGAACTTCGTAGTCCACCTTTTCTTTTCTCAAGGTAATACGTCGTATGGGATTTGATTTTAATTACATGTTGGAGCTATTACCGATACTGCTCAAGTATCTTGGTACCACCATGGAAATGGCAACATGGGGATTGATGTTTTCACTCATTTTGGCCGTGATTTTAGCTAACATTCGCGTATTCAAGCTGCCAGTTCTCGATCAATTGAGTCAACTTTACATCAGCTTCTTTCGCGGAACACCGCTCTTAGTACAGCTGTTTTTGCTTTACTACGGCTTACCGCAAGTCTTTCCATTTATGGTGGGATTGGATGCCTTTTCAGCGGCAGTCATTGGTTTAACTCTGCACTTCGCCGCGTATATGGCAGAAAGCATTCGTGCCGCCATCATTGGTATTGATCGCAGCCAAATGGAAGCGAGCTTATCTGTCGGTATGACGACGCCCCAGGCAATGCGTCGTGTCATTCTGCCTCAGGCAACTCGTGTCGCGCTGCCATCGCTAATGAACTACTTTATCGACATGATTAAGTCGACTTCCCTCGCATTCACACTTGGCGTGGCAGAAATCATGGCCAAAGCACAGATGGAGGCGTCCTCTAGCTTCCGTTTCTTTGAAGCTTTCCTAGCCGTTGCACTGATTTACTGGGGCGTAGTGGTTATTTTGACTCGAGTGCAGATTTGGGCAGAAACGAAATTAAATAAGGCGTATGTACGATGATCAAACTAGAAAATATCCACAAGCGCTTTGGTGATACAGAAGTGCTCAAAGGCATCGATCTCGACATAAAACAAGGCGAGATCATTGTGATTATCGGCTCTAGTGGTACAGGTAAATCAACGCTACTTCGCACTGTGAACTTCCTTGAGCAAGCAGACCAAGGCCGAATTACCATTGATAATATTTCTGTTGATACGCAGAAGCACACTAAAGCAGAAGTGTTGGCATTACGCCGTCGAACTGGGTTTGTTTTCCAAAACTACGCGTTATTTGCTCATATGACGGCTCGCCAAAACATTGCAGAGGGCTTGATCACCGTGCGTGGTTGGAAGAAAGACGACGCTCATAAGCGCGCGCAAGAGATTCTGGATGACATTGGCCTTGGTGATAAAGGCGAAAGTTATCCAGCGGCACTGTCAGGTGGTCAACAGCAGCGAGTAGGTATCGGTCGAGCCATGGCGTTGCAGCCAGAATTGCTACTATTTGATGAACCAACTTCTGCATTGGATCCAGAATGGGTCGGAGAAGTTCTCTCATTAATGAAGAGGTTAGCGAATCAACATCAGACGATGCTGGTGGTCACACACGAAATGCAATTCGCCAAAGAAGTCGCCGACAGAGTGATCTTTATGGCCGATGGTAATATTGTCGAACAAGGTTCTCCACAGGATATTTTCGACAATCCACAAGATCTTCGTTTGCAAAAATTCCTTAACCAAGTGGGAATAGAGTAAAGATCAAGCATCAAGATCAATCGATCCTTGAGATTTTACTCACACTACGTATAATCGCCCGGCCGGAATTTCATACGCATGAGTCATTGACACATTATGTGAGTGTGATTACAATTCCGCCTCTTTGTTGAGAGGCGTCGGTTGTTCTTCTCTATATAAAGAGCTTCTTTATATAAAGAAAGCATATTGCCCACGCCGGGTTTAACAAGAACCTAAAACTACTGATCAGTAAAGGTAATTATCATGAAACGCACTTTTCAACCTACAGTTCTAAAGCGCAAGCGTACTCACGGCTTCCGTGCTCGCATGGCAACTAAGAACGGTCGTAAAGTTATTAACGCACGTCGTGCAAAAGGCCGTGCGCGCCTATCAAAATAATCGCTAGTTTATTTTGAACACGTACGCGTTTAATCGGGAGTTACGTTTGTTAACTCCCGAGCATTATCAAAACGTCTTTCAGCAAGCTCATCGAGCTGGCTCGCCTCATTTCACCATCATTGCTCGTAATAACGACCTATCTCATCCTCGACTAGGTTTAGCCGTTCCGAAAAAACAAATCAAAACTGCCGTTGGCCGAAATCGTTTTAAACGTTTGGCTCGCGAAAGCTTTCGTAACAAACAACATCAGCTTCCAAATAAAGATTTTGTTGTGATTGCTAAGAAAAGCGCGCAAGATTTAAGCAATGAGGAAATTTTAAAGTTGTTTGATAAGCTATGGCATCGCCTGTCTCGCCCCTCTCGTGGATAGCCATTGGGCTCATTTATCTCTACCGTTGGTTTATAAGCCCTCTGATTGGTCCTCGCTGCCGATTTACTCCAACCTGCTCAACTTATGCTTTAGAAGCACTGAGAGCTCACGGTTTTGTAAAAGGGTGTTGGTTATCAGGCAAACGTCTATTAAAATGCCACCCTTTGAATGAAGGGGGGTATGACCCCATTCCACCAGTCCAAAAACAAGACAGAGATAAATAACGATGGATTCTCAACGTAATATCCTGCTCATCGCTCTGGCACTGGTTTCTTTCTTGCTATTCCAACAATGGCAAGTCGCAAAGAATCCAGCACCTCAAGCGGTTGAACAGGCTCAATCAAGCAGTACTCTACCTGCACCATCTTTTGCGGATGAGCTTGATCCAGTTCCGGGTCAACAACAAGCATCAGCAAAAACTATCACAGTAACGACTGATGTTTTGACTCTGTCGATCGACACCGTTGGTGGCGATGTGGTACATGCCGATCTAAACAAATACGATGCTGAACTAGATTCATCCGATCCTTTCGTTCTGCTTAAAGACACTCAAGGTCACCAGTTCATCGCCCAAAGCGGTCTAGTGGGTCCTCAGGGTATCGATCTAAGCAGCACGAACCGTCCTCACTACAACGTGAGTGCAGACAGCTTTACGCTCGCTGACGGTCAAGATGAACTGCGCGTTCCAATGACTTTCACGACAAACGGCATCGAATACACGAAAACTTACGTTCTGAAACGTGGCAGCTACGCGTTAAACGTAGAGTACGATATCGTGAACAACTCTGGTAACAACGCAACCTTTGGTATGTACGCTCACCTGCGTCAAAACCTAATGGATGCGGGTGGCAGCATTACAATGCCAACTTACCGTGGCGGTGCTTACTCGACAGAAGACGTTCGTTACAAAAAATACAGCTTTGAAGATATGCAGGACCGTAACCTGTCTATCAACCTAGCAAACGGTGAAGGTTGGGCAGCAATGATCCAGCACTACTTCGCTGCCGCGTGGATCCCACGCAACGAACCAGGCACAAACCTATACACTCGTGTTATTGGTAACCTAGGCGATATCGGTGTACGTATGCCGAACAAAACCATCGCAACAGGTGATCAAGCTCAGTTTGAAGCAACACTTTGGGTTGGCCCTAAACTGCAAAAAGAAATGGCTGCAGTGGCACCAAACCTAGACCTAGTAGTGGACTACGGCTGGCTATGGTTCATCGCGAAACCACTTCACTCACTGCTTGCTTTCATTCAAAGCTTCGTGGGTAACTGGGGTGTGGCAATCATCTGTTTGACCTTCATCGTTCGTGGTGCAATGTACCCACTAACGAAAGCGCAATACACGTCTATGGCGAAAATGCGCATGCTACAGCCTAAGCTGCAAGCAATGCGTGAGCGCATCGGTGATGACCGTCAGCGCATGAGCCAAGAAATGATGGAACTGTACAAGAAAGAGAAAGTGAACCCACTGGGTGGCTGTCTACCTCTTATCCTACAGATGCCTATCTTCATCGCGCTATACTGGGCACTAATGGAATCGGTTGAGCTTCGTCACTCGCCATTCTTCGGTTGGATTCACGACCTTTCAGCGCAGGACCCATACTACATCCTGCCACTACTGATGGGTGCGTCAATGTTCCTAATCCAGAAGATGAGCCCAACGACGGTAACGGATCCAATGCAACAGAAGATCATGACCTTTATGCCGGTTATGTTTACGTTCTTCTTCTTGTTCTTCCCATCAGGTCTAGTTCTATACTGGTTGGTGTCGAACATCGTTACGCTAATCCAGCAAACTTTGATCTACAAAGCGCTGGAGAAAAAAGGCTTACACACCAAGTAACCTTTGCATAAAAACATGAGAAAGGCGGCCAAAAGGTCGCCTTTTTGTTTTTGGCTGATTACAATTCAGCTAATTAATGGTTATGGCTCCCTAGGCTCTGTTGACCTATAGCCCAGCTCAAAAGGCAAGATTATGACTACAGATACGATTGTCGCCCAAGCAACCGCACCAGGCCGTGGTGGTGTTGGCATTATTCGTGTTTCAGGCCCTAAGGCCAACCAAGTGGCGCTCGAAGTAACGGGTAAGACACTCAAGCCACGCTATGCCGAATACCTGCCATTTCAAGCAGCGGATGGAACTGTACTCGACCAAGGCATTGCACTGTACTTCCCTAACCCACATTCTTTTACAGGTGAAGACGTACTTGAACTGCAAGGCCACGGTGGCCCAGTAGTAATGGATATGCTTATTAAGCGTATCTTGGGTATTGACGGTGTGCGTGCCGCTCGACCTGGTGAGTTCTCAGAGCGTGCATTCTTAAACGATAAGATGGATTTAACCCAAGCAGAAGCGATCGCGGACTTGATTGATGCAAGCTCTGAAGAAGCGGCAAAATCGGCGTTACAATCATTGCAAGGTCAGTTCTCACAGCGTATTCAAACGTTAGTGGAGTCTTTAATCTATCTGCGTATATACGTAGAAGCGGCCATCGACTTCCCAGAAGAAGAAATCGACTTTCTTGCCGATGGTAAAGTATCAGCAGATTTGCAAACCATCATCGACAACCTAGAAGCGGTGCGCAAAGAGGCCAATCAAGGCGCGATTATGCGTGAGGGGATGAAAGTCGTGATCGCCGGTCGTCCTAACGCTGGTAAATCAAGCCTACTTAACGCATTGTCAGGCAAAGAGTCCGCCATCGTAACTGATATCGCAGGTACCACTCGTGACGTCCTACGTGAGCATATCCACATTGATGGCATGCCTCTGCATATCATTGATACAGCTGGTCTGCGTGATGCTTCTGATGAAGTAGAGAAAATCGGTATCGAGCGTGCATGGGATGAAATCGCCCAAGCAGACCGTGTTCTGTTTATGGTAGATGGCACCACAACCGACGCAACGGATCCAAAAGAAATTTGGCCGGACTTTGTCGATCGCCTGCCAAGTAACATGGGCATGACAGTGATCCGCAATAAAGCGGATCAAACAAATGAAGAGATGGGGATCTGCCATGTTAACGATCCAACTCTGATTCGCCTATCAGCAAAAACGGGCGCTGGTGTTGATGCCCTGCGTACGCATTTAAAAGAGTGCATGGGCTTCTCTGGTAATACAGAAGGTGGGTTTATGGCGCGCCGTCGTCACCTAGACGCCCTCGAACGTGCCGCTCAGCACCTCCAAATAGGCCAGGAACAGCTTGAGGGCTTCATGGCTGGAGAAATCCTAGCAGAAGAGCTACGTATTACTCAGCAGCACCTCAATGAGATTACCGGTGAGTTCAGCTCTGATGACCTCCTCGGCCGAATCTTCTCTTCATTCTGTATCGGTAAATAACCAAAACGCGCGGTGTTAAGCATAAGTTTAACACCGCGCTTCTTTTTATGCTGACGCACGACAGTTATCCAAAGCGCCAGTATGGCTCAATAAAGGAAGACACATGATCCACATTATAACAGGCAGTACGCTAGGTGGCGCAGAATACGTTGGTGATCACATTAGTGATCTCCTCAACGAAAACGGATTTGAAACAACGATCCACAACCAACCCGAACTGACCTCGATCGATAATCAAGGCACATGGCTTGTGATCACCTCTACTCATGGTGCGGGTGATTACCCAGATAACATTCAACCGTTTATTGCTGCTTTACAAAATACACCACCAAAGATGACGAATGTAAAGTTTGCGGTAATCGCCATCGGTGACTCAAGCTATGACACATTCTGTGCCGCTGGTCAGCACGCATATGACTTACTAGAAGATATTGGTGCAACACCGATGGCTGATTGCTTTAAAATAGATGTACTTAGCCACGCAGTTCCTGAAGACGCTGCAGAAGCATGGTTGCAAGAGAACTTAAGCCAATTTTCAGCTTAACCTGTCTTTCATAGAGTCGCGTCGCGGCTCTATTTTCTCTCCTGACTACGACCCCCTCTTCATTTTTCTTGTTCAACCGCTCAAAAAACGCCCAAACCATCTGTGGATAAGTCAGGGAAGATCCAGTGATTTTCCTTTAGTTATCCAAATAATAACTTAGATCCGTTTTTACCCCTGTGCATAACCATCGATTTTGATCTCAGGTAATCCTCGATCTGATCAACGCATGATCACAAGATATGATCCAAAAAAGATCCATGATCTTGTTGATCATTTTTCAGTTATCCACAGAAATGGTCGATCCTAATAATAGATCTAATAAAAGATCATATATATAGATCTTATATATATAGTCTTTGAGACTAAAATTTGAAAAGCGAGAAAACGATTCTCTCTCTCCGATAAAAAAGGTAAAATACCGCTCTTTTTTATCTGCCCATTAAATCCTTTGAATACCTGAGGTCAGTTCATGCTTTATCACGAAAACTTTGACGTCATTGTTGTCGGTGGCGGACACGCAGGAACGGAAGCCGCGCTCGCATCTGCACGCACAGGACAAAAAACGCTCCTTCTCACCCATAACATCGATACATTAGGCCAAATGTCTTGTAACCCAGCGATTGGTGGTATCGGTAAAGGTCACTTAGTAAAAGAAGTGGATGCTATGGGCGGTCTAATGGCACAAGCCATTGACCATGCAGGTATTCAATTCCGAACACTTAATGCCTCAAAAGGCCCTGCGGTTCGTGCAACTCGCGCTCAAGCAGACCGCGCATTGTACAAAGCGTATGTACGCAATGCGTTAGAAAACGCGCCAAACTTAACGCTATTCCAACAATCGGTCGATGATCTGATTGTGGAACAAGATCGTGTCACTGGCGTTGTGACTCAAATGGGTCTTAAGTTCCGTGCAAAAGCGGTAGTATTAACGGTCGGTACTTTCTTGGGGGGTAAGATCCATATTGGTCTTGAAAGTTCAGCGGGTGGCCGTGCAGGGGATCCTCCATCGATCGCATTAGCGGATCGACTACGTGAACTACCATTCCGAGTGGATCGTTTGAAAACGGGTACACCACCGCGTATTGATGCTCGCAGCGTTGATTTCTCGGTGCTTGAAGCTCAACATGGTGACAATCCAACACCTGTATTTTCATTCATGGGCAAACGTGAACATCATCCGCGTCAAATCCCATGTTTTATTACGCACACCAATGAGCAAACTCATGAGGTGATCCGCAACAACCTAGATCGTAGCCCAATGTATGCAGGCGTGATCGAGGGTATCGGTCCGCGTTACTGCCCTTCTATCGAAGACAAAGTGATGCGCTTTGCAGATAAAAACAGTCACCAAATCTTCATTGAGCCAGAAGGTCTCACGACACACGAACTTTACCCGAATGGTATCTCCACGAGTTTGCCATTTGACGTGCAAGTTCAAATCGTTCGCTCAATGAAAGGGTTTGAAAATGCGCACATCGTTCGTCCAGGTTACGCAATTGAGTACGATTTCTTCGACCCACGTGATTTGAAGCAAACTTACGAAACCAAATTCATCAGTGGTTTGTTCTTTGCGGGTCAAATCAACGGCACGACGGGTTACGAAGAAGCAGCCGCACAAGGTCTAATGGCGGGTCTGAACGCGAGTTTGTACAGCCAAGACAAAGATGGCTGGAGTCCACGTCGTGACCAAGCCTACGTCGGCGTATTGATTGATGACTTGTCAACAATGGGTACCAAAGAGCCTTACCGTATGTTTACCTCTCGCGCGGAGTACCGTTTGTTACTGCGTGAAGACAATGCCGATCTGCGTTTGACAGAAAAAGCGCGTGAACTTGGTTTGATTGATGATGCTCGTTGGGCACGTTTTAATGAAAAAATCGATAACATGGAGACTGAGCGTCAACGTCTAAAATCGACGTGGATGAACCCGAATTCTGTCGGTATCGATGAGCTGAACAAGTTATTGAAGACTCCAATGGCACGTGAAGCAAGCGGTGAAGATCTTTTGCGTCGCCCAGAGATCACATACTCACAGCTCACTCAGCTCGATGCATTCGCACCTGCTCTGGAAGATCAACAAGCGGCTGAGCAGGTTGAAATTCAAGTGAAGTACGATGGTTACATTAAGCGTCAGCAAGATGAGATCGAAAAATCACTGCGCCATGAGAACACTAAACTGCCAACAGACTTGGATTACAAAAACGTAAAAGGTCTGTCGAATGAAGTGGTTGCTAAATTAAGCGATGCAAAACCAGAGAGTATTGGTATTGCATCTCGCATTTCTGGCATTACGCCAGCGGCAATCTCTATTCTGCTTGTGCATTTGAAAAAACATGGTTTGTTGAAAAAAGGTGAGGAAGAGTAATGAGCGCTTTACGCACCAAATTGGATGCTCTGATCGCACAAACGGATTTAGAAGTATCTGAAAAACAACGCGAGCAGTTAGTCGGTTACGTCGAACTGCTTGATAAGTGGAACAAGGCATACAACTTAACGTCAGTGCGCGATCCACTTGATATGTTAGTGAAACATATTCTTGATAGCATCGTCGTTAGCACTCACTTGCCGGGTGAGCGTTTTATCGATGTGGGCACCGGTCCTGGGCTGCCAGGTATCCCGCTTGCCATTATGAACCCCGGAAAGACGTTCTTTTTGCTTGATAGCCTTGGTAAACGTATTCGCTTTATCAAGCAAGTTATCCATACGTTGGGGCTTCAAAATGTGACGCCAATTCAAAGTCGTGTGGAAGAGTTCCAGCCAGAAGAAAAATTTGATGGCGTTTTGAGTCGAGCTTTTGCTTCAATGACGGATATGGTGGAATGGTGTCATCATCTGCCTAAACAAGATTCTGGGGTGTTTCTCGCATTGAAGGGACAACACCCTAAAGATGAAATAGATCTGCTTCCTGAATGGTGCAGTGTGACCGAGATCATATCTTTAGCTGTTCCTGAGTTGGAAGGTGATCGTCATCTAGTAATCTTATCGCGCAAGGAAAATTAGCGAGGTAATCGTGGGTAAAATCGTAGCAATCGCCAACCAGAAAGGTGGGGTCGGCAAAACAACAACGTGCATTAACTTAGCCGCTTCGATGGCAGCAACAAAGCGCAAGGTTTTGGTGATCGATCTCGACCCCCAAGGGAATGCTACGATGGCCAGTGGTGTCGATAAATACATGGTCGACGCCACCGCGTATGATCTTCTTGTAGAAGATGCCCCGTTTGATCAGGTCGTATGCACCGAAACATCTGGAAAATATGACCTGATTGCAGCAAATGGCGATGTTACCGCTGCTGAAATCAAGTTGATGGAAGTGTTCGCTCGAGAAGTGCGTTTAAAAAATGCACTTGCGTCAGTTCGCGATAACTATGATTTCATCTTTATCGATTGTCCCCCTTCTCTAAACCTTCTTACAATCAATGCTATGGCCGCAGCGGATTCTGTGCTGGTGCCGATGCAATGTGAATACTTTGCGTTAGAAGGTTTAACTGCTCTTATGGATACAATCAGCAAGTTAGCGGCCGTGGTCAATGAAAACCTCAAAATCGAGGGTTTACTGCGTACTATGTACGATCCTCGTAACCGCCTGTCTAATGAAGTATCCGACCAACTTAAAAAACACTTTGGTAGTAAAGTTTACCGTACTGTGATCCCACGTAATGTGCGTTTGGCCGAAGCGCCGAGCCACGGTAAACCTGCAATGTACTATGACAAGTACTCTGCTGGCGCCAAAGCGTATCTTGCTCTAGCGGGCGAAATGCTCCGCCGCGAAGAAATCCCAGTTTAACTCTAACCTAAGGAATTCATCCTATGTCTAAGCGTGGTCTTGGAAAAGGACTGGACGCGCTGCTTTCGACCAGTTCATTAGCGCGTGAAAAACAGCATATAGCATCGCACAGTCAAGCGTTGTCGGCTGACGGCGAGCTCGTGGATTTAGCGATTAGCCAATTGCAGCCAGGTGTGTACCAACCGCGTAAAGATATGGCACCAGAAGCGCTAGAAGAGCTGGCGGCTTCGATTCAGTCGCAAGGCATCATTCAGCCTATCGTGGTTCGCCAAGTGCCGAGCGGTCAGTTTGAAATCATTGCGGGTGAGCGTCGATGGCGCGCTGCAAAACAAGCGGGCTTGAAGCGTGTACCTTGTTTGGTCAAGAAAGTCGAAGATCGCGCGGCGATTGCGATGGCGTTGATTGAAAATATTCAGCGCGAAGACTTAAACGTTATTGAAGAAGCGCAAGCACTTGAACGCCTACAAGACGAATTCACGCTTACGCATCAACAAGTTGCCGATGTGATTGGCAAATCAAGAACGACGGTAAGTAACCTATTACGTCTAAATCAATTAGAGAATGACGTAAAAGGTCTGGTTGCCAACAAAAAATTAGAAATGGGTCATGCTAGAGCGCTATTGGCGTTAGATGGCGAGCAACAAGTCGAGATTGCACAGCTTGTTGCCAAGAAACAAATGACCGTTCGCCAAACCGAACAGTTAGTAAAAAAGTGCTTAGCCCCACAAAATGAGCAAAAAGCGCAACAAGAAGATATCGAAGCAGAGCAAATGTCGCATAAATTGAGTCTGCTGCTTGATGCTAAGGTTTCCGTTGTTCGCGCTGCAAGTGGCAAAGCGAAGCTAACGATAAGTCTTGATGAGCCTCACAAATTGGAGCAACTAATTGCCAAGCTAGAGGCCTAAGTGAGATAATTGATTTAGGTCAATTAATTAAAATAATCGAATTTTGTGTAAAAGTTGTCGGTTTGTAAACAAAAATGTAAGTTTTTGATGCAATATAATTGCATTCAAGCGGACTCACCGTATAATTTTTGCCAATTTCCCAGCACAGTGAGTTTAGTGCGAAGTGGATATTATTAGAGGTACGAATACATGGTAGCTGCGTTAGCTAGACCAGGACGAGAGCTCGCAAAGCAATTGTTAATGATCCAGTCTGGCGCGGTTATTTTTGTGGCTGCAGGAATGGCGATAGCCGTAAATCCTGAATGGGGACTTTCAGCGCTAGTGGGCGGTGGCATTTTTGTTGTTGCCAATGCCGTCTTTGCGTTATGTGCTTTTATGTTTAGTGGGGCTCGCGCTGCCAAGCGTGTCGCGGCGTCTTTCTATGCGGGTGAAGTTCTGAAAATCCTCATCACGGTTGTGTTGTTCTACGTAGCCTACATGTATATGCAGGTGGAACTTGTTCCCCTCAAACTAACCTATTTGCTGGTACTAGGTATTAATATCTGTGCACCAGTGCTATTCATTAACAACAAAAAATAGGATGAGTTATGGCTGCGCCAGGTGAAGCGCTAACATCGTCCGGATACATTGCCCACCACTTATCAAACCTTTCTTTAGCTAAGTTAGGCTTGGTAGCGGATGAAGCAAGTTTCTGGAACGTACATATCGATAGCCTGTTTTTTTCTTGGTTTACGGGTTTAATTTTCTTAGGAATTTTTTACAAAGTAGCGAAGAAAACAACAGCAGGTGTACCGGGTAAGCTTCAGTGTGCTGTAGAAATGATCGTTGAATTTGTCGCGGAAAACGTCAAAGACACGTTCCATGGACGCAACCCACTGATCGCGCCTTTAGCACTGACTATCTTTTGTTGGGTATTCTTGATGAACGTGATGGACTTAGTCCCGATCGACTTCTTGCCTTACCCAGCAGAGCATTGGCTAGGTATCCCTTATCTTAAGGTTGTACCGTCTGCTGATGTGAATATCACCATGGCTATGGCTCTAGGCGTTTTTGCATTGATGATTTACTACAGCATCAAAGTAAAAGGTCTAGGTGGATTCGCAAAAGAACTTGCACTACATCCATTCAATCACCCACTGATGATCCCGTTTAACCTACTGATCGAAGTGGTATCGCTACTTGCGAAACCTCTTTCACTTGGTATGCGTCTATTCGGTAACATGTTTGCGGGTGAGGTTGTATTCATTCTTTGTGCGGCAATGCTACCATGGTACTTGCAATGGATGGGTTCACTACCGTGGGCAATCTTCCATATCTTGGTTATTACGATTCAAGCCTTCGTATTCATGATGTTGACAATTGTTTACCTGTCAATGGCACACGAAGATTCTGATCATTAATTTTTTAAGCTTTTTATTTGGGCACTAAGCCAACAACTATAAATTGGAGATAGTAATGGAAACTTTACTGAGCTTTTCTGCAATCGCCGTAGGTATTATCGTCGGTCTTGCTTCTCTTGGTACAGCGATTGGTTTCGCACTGCTAGGTGGTAAATTCCTAGAAGGTGCAGCACGTCAACCAGAAATGGCTCCTATGCTACAAGTTAAGATGTTCATCATCGCTGGTCTACTTGATGCGGTTCCAATGATCGGTATCGTAATCGCGCTACTATTCACATTCGCAAACCCATTTGTGGGTCAACTAGCAGGCTAATTAACAACTCTGTTAATTGTATTTTTGTAGTTGATTCTTAAAAGGGAGTAGCTGTTGTGAATATAAACGCAACTCTGCTAGGTCAAGCAATCTCGTTCGCACTATTTGTGTGGTTCTGCATGAAGTATGTATGGCCGCCAATTATGCAAGCGATTGAAGAGCGTCAGAAGAAAATTGCTGATGGTCTTCATGCAGCTGAACGCGCTGCAAAAGACTTGGATCTAGCACAAGCCAACGCTTCTGATCAGTTGAAAGAAGCGAAGCGCACAGCAACAGAGATCATCGATCAAGCGAATAAACGTAAAGCTCAAATTATTGATGAAGCACGTGAGGAAGCTCAGGCAGAACGCCAGAAAATCCTAGCGCAAGCGGAAGCAGAACTTGAAGCAGAACGTAATCGTGCACGTGATGACCTGCGCAAACAAGTTGCTACTCTGGCTGTAGCTGGTGCTGAGAAAATCCTTGAGCGTGCGATCGATAAAGACGCTCAAAAAGATATTCTCGACAACATTACTGCAAAACTTTAAGTTTGGGGGCGCATATGTCTGATTTGACTACAATCGCACGCCCCTATGCTAAAGCAGCTTTCGACTTTGCTGTAGATAAAGACCAATTGGACCAATGGGGCCAAATGTTGTCTTTCGCTTCAGAAGTTGCCAAAAACGAACAAATGAAAGAGCTTTTAACGGGTTCTGTTTCTGCTGAAAAAATGGCAGAAATCTTTGTTGCGGTTTGCGGTGAACAAGTTGATGCACATGGCCAAAACCTGATTAAGGTGATGGCTGAGAATGGCCGTTTAAAGGCTCTTCCTGATGTTTGTGAACAATTTTTTGTTCTGAAACAAGAGCATGAGAAAGAAATCGATGTTGAAGTTATTTCAGCGTCAGAACTTTCTGATGAACAACAAGCAAACATCAGCACCAAACTTGAAGCGCGTCTTGAACGCAAAGTGAAGCTGAATTGCAGTGTAGATGAGACCCTACTTGGTGGGGTTATTATTCGAGCCGGAGACCTAGTCATCGATAACTCAGCGCGTGGTCGTTTGAACCGCCTGAGCGATGCATTGCAGTCTTAATGGGGATTGGAGCATGCAACTTAATTCCACGGAAATTAGCGATCTGATCAAACAACGTATCGAATCTTTCGAAGTTGTTAGTGAAGCTCGTAATGAGGGTACTATCGTATCGGTAAGCGATGGTATCATCCGCATCCACGGCCTAGCGGACGTGATGCAAGGTGAAATGATTGAATTACCGGGTGGCCGTTATGCACTAGCACTTAACCTTGAGCGTGACTCGGTTGGTGCGGTAGTAATGGGCCCATATGCTGACCTTAAGGAAGGCATGAAAGTTACAGGTACTGGCCGCATTCTTGAAGTGCCAGTTGGTCCAGAACTACTAGGCCGCGTAGTAAACACGCTAGGTGAGCCTATCGATGGTAAAGGTCCAATCGAAGCGAAACTGACTTCACCTGTAGAAGTGATTGCACCAGGTGTAATCGACCGTAAATCGGTAGATCAACCTGTGCAAACTGGTTATAAGTCTGTTGACTCAATGATCCCAATCGGTCGTGGTCAGCGTGAACTTATCATCGGTGACCGCCAGATTGGTAAAACAGCAATGGCGATCGATGCGATCATCAACCAGAAAAACTCAGGTATTTTCTCAATCTACGTAGCAATTGGTCAGAAAGCTTCGACCATCGCTAACGTAGTACGCAAACTAGAAGAGCATGGCGCACTAGCGAACACTATCGTTGTTGTGGCATCAGCTTCTGAGTCTGCTGCACTGCAATACCTAGCGCCATACGCTGGTTGTGCAATGGGTGAATACTTCCGCGATCGCGGTGAAGACGCACTGATTGTTTACGATGATCTATCTAAACAAGCGGTAGCTTACCGTCAGATCTCTCTACTACTAAAACGTCCACCAGGCCGTGAGGCATTCCCAGGTGACGTATTCTACCTACACTCGCGTCTACTAGAGCGTGCAGCTCGTGTAAACGAAGAGTACGTAGAGCGTTTCACTAACGGCGAAGTGAAAGGTAAGACAGGTTCTCTAACTGCGCTTCCTATCATCGAAACTCAAGCCGGTGACGTTTCAGCATTCGTACCGACTAACGTAATCTCGATTACCGATGGTCAGATCTTCCTACAAACTGAGCTATTCAACGCAGGTGTACGTCCAGCGGTTGACCCAGGTATCTCAGTATCTCGTGTAGGTGGTTCAGCTCAGACGAAAATCATCAAGAAGCTATCAGGCGGTATCCGTACTGCACTAGCTCAGTACCGTGAACTAGCGGCATTCGCACAGTTCGCATCTGACCTTGATGAAGCAACGAAGAAACAGCTAAACCATGGTCAAAAAGTTACAGAGCTAATGAAGCAGAAGCAGTACGCTCCTATGTCTGTATTTGACCAAGCACTAGTGATCTTCGCGGCAGAGCGCGGCTACTTAGCAGATGTTGAACTAAGCAAACTGCTAGATTTCGAAGCGGCTCTACTATCGTTCGCTCGCGCTCAATACGCTGAACTAGCGTCTGAGATCGACAAGACGGGTGCATACAACGATGAAATCGAAGCTCAGTTTAAAACGCTGACCGACGATTTTGTAGCAACCCAAACTTGGTAATTAGGTCGGTGGCAGTTTCTGCCACCAACTAACGGAGAGTAACGATGGCCGGCGCAAAAGAGATACGTAATAAAATCGGTAGTGTTAAAAGCACGCAGAAAATTACGAAAGCGATGGAAATGGTAGCAGCTTCAAAAATGCGTCGTTCTCAAGACGCAATGCAAGCTTCTCGTCCATACGCTGAAACAATGCGTAAAGTGATCGGTCATTTGGCTAACGCAAATCTAGAGTACCGTCATCCGTACCTAGAAGAGCGTGAAGCTAAACGTGTTGGTTACATCATCGTTTCAACAGACCGTGGTCTGTGTGGCGGTTTGAACATTAACGTGTTCAAGAAAGCCGTTTCAGACATGCAAGCATGGAAAGAGAAAGGCGCTGAAGTTGAGCTAGCTGTGATTGGCTCAAAAGCAACGGGTTTCTTTAGACATGGTGGCGCAAAAGTTGCGGCACAGGTTTCAGGTTTGGGTGATAACCCAACGCTTGAAGACCTTATCGGTTCTGTTGGCGTAATGCTTAAGAAATACGATGAAGGTGAACTGGACCGTTTATACGTAGTGTTCAACAAATTTGTGAATACTATGGTTCAGCAACCAACGATCGATCAATTGCTTCCTTTGCCTAAATCGGACAGCGAAGAGATGCAGCGTGAGCATTCATGGGACTACATCTACGAACCTGAACCAAAACCTCTATTAGATACGCTACTTGTGCGTTATGTAGAGTCTCAGGTATACCAAGGTGTGGTAGAGAATCTTGCTTGTGAGCAAGCGGCTCGAATGATTGCAATGAAGGCTGCAACGGACAACGCAACCAACTTGATTGAAGATTTAGAACTTGTGTACAACAAAGCTCGTCAGGCTGCGATCACACAAGAACTGTCTGAAATCGTTGGTGGTGCATCTGCGGTTTAAGCTTAGGTAAAACGAATTAGTTTAGAGGATTAACGATGGCTACAGGTAAGATCGTACAGATCATCGGTGCGGTAGTCGACGTAGAGTTCCCACAGAGCGATGTACCAAGTGTATACGACGCTCTAAACGTAACGGACTCAAAAGAGCGTCTAGTTCTTGAAGTTCAACAACAGCTAGGCGGTGGCGTAGTTCGTTGTATCGTAATGGGTAGCTCTGATGGTTTACGTCGTGGAGTTGAAGTGGTTAACACTGGCGCTCCAATTTCAGTACCAGTAGGTACTAAAACACTAGGTCGTATCATGAACGTCCTAGGTGACGCGATTGATGAGTGTGGTGAGATCGGTGCGGAAGAGACTTACTCTATCCACCGTCAAGCACCAAGCTACGAAGAGCAATCAAACGAAACAGCACTTCTAGAAACAGGTGTTAAGGTAATCGACTTGGTTTGTCCATTCGCTAAGGGTGGTAAAATCGGTCTATTCGGTGGTGCAGGTGTCGGTAAGACCGTTAACATGATGGAACTTATCAATAACATCGCACTACAACACTCTGGTCTATCCGTATTTGCGGGTGTTGGTGAGCGTACTCGTGAAGGTAACGATTTCTACTTTGAGATGCAGGAAGCGGGCGTTGTAAACGTTGAGAAGCCTGAAGAATCAAAAGTAGCGATGGTTTACGGTCAGATGAACGAGCCACCAGGTAACCGTCTACGTGTTGCACTGACGGGTCTAACAATGGCAGAGAAGTTCCGTGACGAAGGTCGTGACGTACTGCTATTCGTAGATAACATCTACCGTTACACACTAGCAGGTACAGAAGTATCAGCACTTCTAGGTCGTATGCCATCTGCGGTAGGTTACCAGCCAACACTTGCAGAAGAGATGGGTGTACTTCAGGAGCGTATCACGTCAACTAAGCATGGTTCTATCACGTCTGTACAGGCGGTATACGTACCTGCGGATGACTTGACTGACCCGTCTCCAGCAACCACGTTTGCGCACTTGGATGCAACGGTTGTACTTAACCGTAACATCGCTGCAATGGGTCTATACCCAGCAATCGACCCACTAGATTCTACATCTCGTATGCTAGATCCATTGGTTGTTGGTCAAGAGCACTATGATGTTGCGCGTGGCGTTCAACAAACGCTTCAGCGTTACAAAGAGCTAAAAGACATCATCGCGATTCTAGGTATGGACGAGCTATCTGAAGACGATAAGCAAGTTGTATCTCGTGCACGTAAGATTGAGCGTTTCCTAACTCAGCCTTACCACGTAGCGGAAGTATTTACAGGTGACCCAGGCGTTTACGTACCTCTTAAAGAGACTCTACGTGGCTTTAAAGGTCTACTAGCTGGTGAATACGATGACATTCCAGAGCAAGCGTTCATGTACTGCGGTACGATCGACGATGCGATTGAGAATGCTAAGAAGCTATAAGGCTAACTAGGAGGCGATATGGCACCAATAACCTTTCACCTAGACGTGGTAAGCGCAGAGAAGCAAATTTTCTCAGGTCGTGTTGAGACGTTTCAGGTGACCGGTAGTGAGGGTGAGCTTGGTATTTTCCATGGCCACACTCCGCTGCTGTCCGCTATTAAGCCTGGTATGGTGCGTATTGTGAAACAGCACGGCCACGAAGAGTTCATTTATGTCTCTGGTGGTATGGTCGAAGTTCAGCCGGGTACTGCTACAGTACTGGCTGATACAGCGATTCGTGGTGAAGATCTAGACGCAGCTAAGGCTGAAGAAGCTAAACGCCGCGCTGAGGAGCAAATCCAGAATCAGCACGGTGATATGGACTTCGCACAAGTGGCCAGCGAACTGGCTAAAGCCATTGCTCAGCTACGAGTTATCGAGCTGACGAAACAGCGCCGTTAATAGCAGTGTTGTTTTAATAGTGATAAAGGCGGTCATTCGACCGCCTTTTTGCTTTTTTTTCGACGTAAATTTTTTTTCAGCAATTAACTAATTGTCGATTAGTGTCTAAAATGGCAACCAATTTTGGTACAACGTCTATAGGTAAATTATGAAATTTAGCGCGGTTATCCTCGCTGCGGGCAAAGGGACTCGCATGTACTCTAATAAGCCAAAGGTACTTCATACCTTGGCTGGCAAGCCGATGGCGAAACACGTTATCGACACTTGCAGTGGTTTAGGTGCTCAGAATATTCATTTGGTCTATGGGCATGGTGGCGACCAAATGCAGACGACGCTAGCGAAAGAGCCAGTGAATTGGATTCTGCAAGCGGAGCAGCTAGGAACTGGTCACGCGGTTGATCAAGCATCGCCTCATTTTGAAGATGATGAGAAAATCCTCGTTCTTTATGGTGATGTTCCGCTGATTTCAGAAGAAACCATTGAAAGCTTGCTTGATGCTCAGCCTACGGGCGGTATTGCATTGCTTACGGTTGTGCTTGATAACCCAACCGGCTATGGCCGTATTGTTCGTAAAAATGGCCCTGTGGTTGCGATCGTAGAACAAAAAGATGCGACCGAAGAACAAAAAATGATTAAAGAGATCAACACTGGCGTTATGGTGGCGACTGGTGGTGATCTGAAGCGTTGGTTGTCTGGCTTAAACAACCAAAACGCACAAGGCGAATACTACTTAACCGACGTGATTGCGGCTGCGCACGACGAAGGTCGTGCCGTTGAAGCGGTACATCCTGTGAATGCGATTGAAGTTGAGGGTGTAAACGACCGTGCTCAACTGGCTCGTCTTGAGCGTGCATTCCAGTCAATGCAAGCCCAGAAACTGTTAGAGCAGGGCGTGATGCTCCGTGATCCTGCGCGTTTTGATCTCCGCGGTGAACTTCAATGTGGCATGGACTGTGAGATCGATGTGAACGTGATCATCGAGGGCAGTGTATCACTGGGTGATAATGTTGTGATCGGTACTGGCTGTGTTCTTAAAGACTGTGAAATCGACGATAACAGCATTGTTCGTCCGTACAGTGTGATTGAAGGGGCAACGGTTGGTGAAGAGTGTACGGTTGGACCATTTACTCGTCTTCGTCCTGGTGCGGAGATGCGTAACGATTCTCACGTGGGTAACTTCGTAGAAGTAAAAAACGCACGTATTGGCGAAGGTTCTAAAGCGAACCACCTAACTTACTTAGGTGATGCTGAGATTGGACAACGTACTAATATCGGCGCAGGTACTATCACTTGTAATTACGATGGTGCGAACAAATTTAAGACCATCATTGGTAATGACGTGTTTGTTGGCTCAGATAGTCAACTTGTTGCGCCGGTTAGTATTGCTGATGGTGCAACGATTGGTGCAGGCACCACGTTGACTAAAGATGTGGCTGAAAATGAACTCGTGATCACTCGTGCGAAAGAGCGAAAAATTGCCGGTTGGCAACGTCCAGTAAAGCAAAAGTAAGCCTGAGTTGCTTTCTTTGAGCAATAAAAAACAAAGCCGCTCATCATGAGCGGCTTTGTTGTATCTTAATGTGGTTTGTTATTGATCAGAGCTCTTCTTCTCTAACCACTCGTGCGTTGTCTGGAGTAGTGAAATGCTTAGACAGGTCGCGGTTAGACAGAATGTAACCCATCCACATCCCCCCCATACAGATTACAATAGCAATACCTGTCACCATTTGAGCTTGGCTTGCCATTGAAGCAACCAGTGCGCTAGATAGGCTGCTCACGGTAATTTGCAGGCTATTTTGCAGACCAGCAGCCGTTGCAGGGCTTTGCTGTGCGCTTGCTAACGCGCGGTTGACTACAATTGGGTACATCGCACCGTTTGCTACAGCGATTAAGCAAAATGGCGCTAGGATTGGCCAGATGGACGTTAATTCCCATTGTGATGCGATGAAAATCAGTAACGCAGCGACGCTGAATAGACCAATTAACTGACGCAGTACTTTCTCATCTCCAAACTTGCGTACACCAACTTTACCGAAGTAGCCACCAGCCATGAAAGCGATAGTTTGTGGAATAAAGCTCAAGCCAATGTCTTTCGCTTCGTAACCGAGTTGTGACATGATTTCTGGCATGCCTGTTAGGTAAGCAAAGAATGCTGCAGAAGCTGTCGCAAACATGAATACGTTACCTAAGTATGTTTTAGAGCTAAGCAGTGCCTTGATATCAGTAGACATACTGGTTTGTTTTACTTCTACGGCTTCATTTTTTTGTAGCATGGTTGCTGTCACTAGCAAAACACCCATGAAAGTCAGTGCGACGAAGATACTGTGCCAGCCAAAATTATCTGCCAGCAAGACACCGAGCTGAGGGGCCAACGCTGGTGATAAAGCCACTAGTGGCATAATGGTCGCAAAAATTTGCTGACTATTACTCGAGTGACGCTTTATCACCATCGCTTGCCAGATCACTGCTGGAGCACATACGCCGATTGCTTGAACAAAGCGCAATGCCAATAGTTGCCATACTTGATCGCTAAATGCTAAACCAAATGATGCAATGGTAAAGACTACTAAGCCTGCTGCCAGTGTATTACGGTGTCCAAACTTGTCTGAAGCTAAACCCCACATCAACTGACCAAAAGCCATACCAATAAGAAATACGGTCAATGATAGTGCGATTTGTTCTGGTCCTGTCGCAAAGTCGACTTCCATCGCTTTGAATGCAGGTAAGTACATGTCGGTCGCAATAAAGCCGAGCATGGATAGGGCAGCAAGGTAGATAAGCTGGAGTTTTGATATTTTCATGATTCAACCAATCAAATTATTTAATCATTTTTTGTTCAGTATGAGTTGTCACTCACCCCGATATATTTACCTCGCCATTCTATTTTTCGATTTTAAGAAAATAAAACGCTAAAATTGTTAGTTATCAATCAAAATTTTTGAAGGCTTGATGTTCATGTTCTCTAAATCTTCATTGGAAATGCTCGATACCGTTGCTCGTTTAGGCAGTTTTACTGCCGCAGCTGAGGTGTTGCATAAGGTGCCATCAGCAATCAGTTATGGTGTGCGGCAAGTGGAGCAAGAGCTGGATGTCGTGCTATTTCGGCGCTTACCAAGGAAAGTAGAATTGACCCCAGCTGGTGAGTTATTCATTGAAGAGGCTCGGTTATTGCTAAGGCAAATGGCTGAAGTTAAAGCACAAACTCGCCGTGCAGCTCAAGGTTGGCAGTCAACGCTTAAGCTCACTCTCGATAATGTGGTTAAGCTCGATAAGCTAAAGCCTTTAGTTGAAGATTTCTATCGAGAGTTCGAGTTCGCAGAGCTACAAATCAATATGGAAGTGTTCAATGGATCTTGGGAAGCGATAGCTCAGGGACGTGCCGATATTGTCGTCGGAGCCACCTCAGCGATTCCGGTTGGTGGGGATTTTGAAGTTAAAGACATGGGCGTGCTAGATTGGGCATTCGTGATGGCACCCGCGCATCCCTGTGTGCGTCAACAAGTGCTAACGGAAGCGTTTGTAAGTCAATTTCCGGCGATATGCCTAGATGACACCTCGAATGTGCTGCCAAAACGTCATACTGGGCATTACCCTAAACAACGTCGTTTGTTACTACCAAATTGGTATAGTGCGATTGAATGCTTAAAGAATGGTGTCGGGGTCGGGTACATGCCACGCCATATCGCCATGCCATTGATCAATGATGGAGTGCTGGTGGAAAAAGTATTGCCGGACGATAAGCCGATTAGTCAGTGTTGCTTAGTCTGGCGAAAAGACGATAACCATAAGCTAATACAGTGGATGGTGGACTATCTAGGTGCTCCAAACCAGTTGCATCAAGATTGGTTACAGTATTAATAAAACAGCCATCTTCTGTTGAAGATGGCTGCTTCAATATCGTTAAGACACATGGGAGTTAAGACAAAAAGAACTTGTACGATGGGTTATCTGTTTCGTCTTTACATTGGTAGCCAAGTTCTCGTAAATGCGTAGAAAACTGCGCTAAGTCGCTTTCATCTAGCTCAAAACCACACAAAACACGACCGTAGTCTGCGCCATGGTTGCGATAATTGAATAAACTGATATTCCAATGGGTGCCAAGTGTGCTTAGGAATTTGAGTAGCGCACCAGGGTATTCAGGAAATTCAAAGCTGTAGAGGCGCTCTTTGAGCGGTTTCGATGGTTTTCCGCCGATCATATAACGTATGTGCAGTTTCGCCATTTCGTCATCAGAAAGGTCAACGACAGGGTAGCCACCATCTCGTAGGTCGTGAATGATGTTTTCGAGCTCTTCCTGTCCACCTTGCAAACGAACACCGACAAAGATATTCGCGAGTGCGTCGTCGTTATAACGATAGTTAAACTCTGTCACTGCACGACCGCCAATCAAGTTACAGAACTCAAAGAATGCACCTTGACGCTCTGGGATGGTGACAGCAAGCAGGCCCTCGCGCTTCTCACCCAGTTCACAGCGCTCGGAAACATAACGCAAACCATGGAAGTTAGTGTTTGCGCCAGACAGTACGGTACCTAGACTCTTACCTTTCAACTTGTGCTGTTCAGCAAACTTCTTCAAACCCGCCAGAGCAAGTGCGCCAGACGGCTCAGCAATGGCGCGAGTGTCTTCAAAGATGTCTTTTACCGCGGCGCAGATTTCGTCACTGGAGACCGCGATGTGGCCATCAATGTACTTCTGACACAGGCGGAATGTCTCTTCACCAATGCGCTTTACTGCGACGCCATCGGCAAACATGCTGACTTGATCAAGTACGACTGGTTCTCCCGCATCCAGTGCCGCTTTTAGGCACGAGGAGTCCTCTGGTTCGACGGCAATCACTTTGATTTCTGGCATTAATTGTTTCACCAGTACTGCCACGCCAGCGGCTAAACCACCACCACCGACAGGAACGAAAATGTAATCAAGGTGACCATTTTGCTGCAGCATTTCCATGCCGATGGTGCCTTGACCCGCAATTACCAATGGATGGTCGAATGGTGGTACAAAGGTGTAACCATGCTGCTCAGAAAGACGTTCGGCTTCGGCTTTTGCTTCATCAAAGTTGCTGCCGTGGAGCACCACATTGCCACCAAAACTGCGCACTGCATCGACTTTAATATCTGGTGTGGTCTTAGGCATCACGATGGTGGTTGTGATACCAAGCTTAGTGCCTGAAAGTGCCATGCCTTGTGCGTGGTTGCCCGCGGATGCCGCAATGACGCCCGCGGCTTTTTGTGCCTCAGATAAACTTGCCACCATGTTGTATGCGCCACGCAGCTTGAATGAGTGCACAGGCTGGCGATCTTCACGCTTGATTTGCACATGATTACCGATACGCTCAGTAAGGCGAGGCATATCTTGTAGTGGTGTCACCGTTGCGACTTCGTACACAGGCGCTCGGAGGATTTGGCGCAGATAGTCTGCGCCAGTTTGAGGCTCTTGCCCTGAAAATAGAGAATCGGTCATAAGCTAACCCTCTAGCTTCGACTTGTCTCGTACCGCGCCTTTGTCAGCACTGGTCGCCATACTTGCGTACGCTTTGAGTGCAAATGAAACTTCACGTTGGCGGTCAACAGGTTTCCAGCCTAGCTCGTCTTGTTTTGCACGGCGCTCAGCAAGTTCTTGTTCAGAAACTTGGAGTGAAATTGAACGGTTTGGAATATCAATCGCGATCATATCGCCTTGTTTAACCAAACCAATAGCACCGCCGTTTGCGGCTTCTGGAGAGGCGTGACCGATAGATAGACCTGATGTTCCGCCAGAGAAACGACCGTCAGTTAGAAGCGCGCACTCTTTACCAAGACCCATTGATTTTAGGTAAGTGGTTGGGTAAAGCATTTCTTGCATGCCCGGACCACCTTTAGGACCTTCGTAGCGGATAACAACCACATCGCCTGCTTTTACTTTGCCACCCAAGATGCCTTCTACGGCGTCTTCTTGGCTTTCAAATACTACGGCAGGGCCTGTGAACTTATGAATGCTCTCATCAACGCCTGCTGTTTTAACGATACAGCCATCCAGTGCGATGTTGCCTGATAGAACGGCTAGACCACCTTCTTGGCTAAAGGCGTTTTCTTTGGTGCGAATACAACCTTCTGCACGGTCGTCATCAAGACGATCCCAGCGACAGTCTTGTGAGAAAGCTTGAGTGGTACGAATGCCAGCAGGGCCAGCTCGGAAGAACTTAAGTACGTCTTCGTCTTCTGTTTGAATGATGTCGTATTTCGCCAGCTGTTCTTTCATTGAAAGACCAAGTACGGTACGCGCATCATTGTGGAGTAAGCCCGCACGATCTAATTCGCCAAGGATTGCCATTACACCACCAGCGCGGTGCACGTCTTCCATATGATATTTCTGGGTAGATGGTGCCACTTTACACAAGTGTGGCACTTGGCGAGACAGGCGATCGATATCTTCCATATCGAAATCCACTTCACCTTCTTGCGCCGCAGCTAATAGGTGCAAAATGGTGTTGGTCGAGCCACCCATTGCAATATCCAGTGCCATCGCGTTTTCGAACGCATCAAACGTAGCGATGTTGCGTGGCAGTGCTGATTCGTCATCTTGTTCGTAGTAACGACGAGTCAGTTCAACGATACGACGACCTGCATTAAGGAACAGTTGTTCACGGTCTGCGTGCGTTGCCAGCATAGAGCCGTTGCCAGGTTGAGAAAGACCCAGTGCTTCCGTTAGGCAGTTCATCGAGTTTGCGGTAAACATGCCTGAACACGATCCACAAGTTGGACATGCACTGCGCTCGATCTGCTCGCTTTGCTCATCAGACACTTTTGGATCCGCGCCTTGGATCATTGCATCAACAAGGTCTAGCTTGATGATCTGATCTGAAAGCTTGGTTTTACCCGCTTCCATCGGGCCACCAGAGACAAAGATAACAGGGATGTTAAGACGCATAGATGCCATCAACATTCCCGGAGTGATTTTGTCACAGTTAGAGATACACACCATCGCATCAGCACAGTGTGCGTTCACCATGTACTCCACAGAGTCAGCGATCAGTTCACGAGATGGCAGTGAGTACAGCATACCGCCGTGACCCATTGCGATACCATCATCAACCGCGATGGTATTGAATTCTTTAGCGATGCCGCCGGCTTTTTCGATTTCACGTGCTACAAGCTGACCCATGTCTTTTAGGTGTACGTGACCCGGAACAAATTGAGTAAACGAGTTTACAACAGCGATGATTGGCTTACCGAAGTCTTCATCTTTTACGCCGGTTGCACGCCACAGTGCGCGAGCCCCCGCCATGTTACGACCATGTGTGGTGGTAGCTGATCTATATTTTGGCATTTCCTAATCCTTCTTACTTCTGTTCTGGGTACACATAGTCTAACCAGCCCCACTTATCTTCTGTGGTGCCGTTAAATAGGCCAAAGTAGGCCGCTTGCAGTTCTTTAGTGATTGGGCCGCGTTTACCGGTGCCCACTTCAATTTTGTCGATGGTTGCTACTGGCACAACTTCGGCTGCGGTACCTGTCATAAAGACTTCATCGGCAAGGTAAAGTGCTTCACGCGCAATGTTCGCTTCGCGCACTTCATAACCTTTATCGCGTGCGATGGTCATGATTGAATCACGAGTGATGCCCGGCAAAATTGCACTGGTTGCTGGTGGTGTGGTGATCACGCCGTCTTTGATAACAAAGATGTTTTCACCCGCCCCTTCCGATAGATAACCATCGACGCTCAGAGCGATACCCTCGTCGTAACCGTGACGACGTGCTTCACCGCCAACCAACAGTGAAGATAGGTAGTTACCGCCTGCTTTAGCCGCAGTAGGGATGGTATTTGGTGCTGCACGGTTCCAGCTTGAAATCATGGCATCAACGCCAGCTTCTAGCGCTTCTTCACCCAAGTAAGATCCCCAAGGGAAAGCCGCAATGATCAGGTCCATCTCTGTGCCAACTGGAGGACATACGCCTAAGCCAACATTACCGACAAAACCCAATGGACGAATGTAAGCACTGTCGAGTTTGTTCTGGCGAAGGGTTTCGCGTGTTGCTTCCATGATTTCTTCTACAGAGAATGGGATCGGGAAGCGGTAAATCTTGGCAGAGTCTTTTAAACGTTGTGCATGCTCACGGTGACGGAAAACAATTGGTCCTTTTGGCGTGTTGTAGCAGCGTACGCCTTCAAATACAGAGGTGCCGTAGTGCATTGCGTGAGTCAGAACGTGAACGTTCGCCTCTGCCCACGGAACCATCTCACCATTAAACCAAATGAAATCTGCAGTTTTCGTTGCCATTTATTGCCTTCCTTATGCACTCACGTGTTGTTGTAAGTTGTGATTTGGGAGTTCATCGTTGCGGATCTTAAGTACCTCAACGGTGCGAATGTCCCACAACTTCTCAATTTGATTGACCAAAAACGAGATAGGTCGATCGCTGTCGACGATGATCTCGACGCTGGCTACTTTGCTTTCGTGGTTTTGGGTAGCAGCGACTTGTTTGATCACAAAGCCTCGGTGACGAATCACACGAAGAACGCGCTCCAACAATACCGGTTTATCATCGGCTTTGATGTCGAGTAAATATCTGTCCATGCGATTGTCTCCTAAGTGTTTTCCAACATATCACTGTTTGATGCACCAGGTGGTACAAGTGGCCACACGTTCTCTTCTTCGTCGATTAAAACGTGAAGCATGTAAGAAGTCTTACTTTCTAGCATCTCTTTGAGAGCCGGTTCGACTTCTTCTTTCTTGGTGATGGTTTTGCCCGGGATATCGAACGCTTTGGCAAGCATCACGAAGTCTGGGTTGTCATCAAGAATGGTTTCGCTGTGGCGGCCATCAAAGAACAGCGACTGCCATTGGCGAACCATGCCAAGACGTTGGTTATTAAGAAGGACAATCTTCACTGGGATCTGACGACGCTTCAGCGTGCCCAATTCCTGCACGTTCATCATAAATGAGCCGTCACCTGTAATAAGGATAGACTGATCATCAGGACGTGCGACTGCAGCGCCCATCGCCGCTGGTAAGCCAAAGCCCATGGTGCCAAGGCCAGCAGAAGTGATGAAGTTTTGCGGATCGCGCGGTTGGATGTGTTGTGCTGCCCACATCTGATGTTGACCTACATCGGTCGAAACCATTGAGCTATCCGGCATCATGTTTGACAACTGTTTAAGTAGCAGTGGTGCGTAAATCAACTCGCCCGGGTGGTCGTAACGCCATTTGAATCCGCTTCGTAGGCTTTCACTGTGATGTACCCAAGGGGTGATGTCTTGAGTTAGCTCTAATAGAGGAAGAATCTTGCTGATCTCACCACGAAGTGGTGCATTGGCATGGCGTAGCTTATGAATTTCAGCCGCATCGATATCGATATGGATGACTTTGGCATTGGGTGCAAACGTGTCGAGCTTACCCGTCACTCGGTCATCAAAACGTGCCCCAACCACGATTAAAAGGTCACACTCTTGAACCACTAGGTTGGCAGCTTTGGTGCCGTGCATACCCAACATGCCTAGATAGTGTGGGTCGTGTCGTTCAATGGTACCCAAACCTTTTAGTGTGCTTACCGCAGGCATTGGGTTTAAGCGTAGAAACTCGCGTACTGAGTCTGTCGCTTTGGCAATTTGTACACCACCACCGACGTATAAAACCGGACGAGTTGAAGCGGATAGTACTTCTTGAGCTCGCTGGATATCGGCGTCACTCGCTAATGGAGCAGCTGGTGGAACAAAAGGAGGCAGTAATTCGGTTGGTGCTTGGGCGAGCTGAACGTCTTTGGCGATATCGACAATCACTGGACCAGGACGACCCGTTTTGGCTACTTCGAACGCTTCGGCTAGCGTTGGGGCAAGGTCTTCAATCTCGGTCACTAGATAACTGTGTTTGGTGCAGGCTAGAGACATTCCGATCACATCCATTTCTTGGAAAGCATCAGTACCAATATGAGAACTTGCAACCTGGCCAGTAATGGCGACGAGAGGAACGGAATCGAGAAAAGCATCGGCAAGGCCAGTAACAAGGTTGGTGGCCCCTGGTCCGGAAGTGGCCATACAAACGGCAACGTCTTGTGTCGAACGAGCCATTCCGATGGCGGCCATTGCGGCTCCTTGCTCATGACGGCATAAGATGTGTTCTACACCACCGTCATACAATGCATCGTATATTGGCATGATGGCTCCACCAGGATAGCCAAATACGGTCTTGATGCCTTGCTGTCTTAAAGCGGCTACGACAAGTTGTGCTCCTGTCATCGTAAACCTCCTTTGCTACGTTGTGGCTCGTAGCTATCGCCATGTGTTTTGCACTTCATGTGCACTCCCATTCTTCCCGTTAAGCTGTCCGATGGTTAGACAGATGACAACCTATTAGCTGTAAAAACCTAGTTGTAAAAAAACCCCCGGACTTTTCAGTGCGGGGGTTTTTTTTATTGTGTGGTTATCTTTCGCCCACAATACCCCGCGCGGTGCCAATAATGACCACGATAATCAGGGCTAGCAGTGAGTTGATGTGAGCGAATGAGTTCATCTGTCTGTCGTTCTTTCGTTAAATTTTATTGTGTAATGTTCTACGAAATTGTTTGCGTCACTAGTGGTAACACACAAATCTGCTGCATGACAAGCAAAAAGTCATTCTTTTTTCACATTTCGTCACCATCTGGACACGGTATATAACATATATATATAGAAAACATCTGGTTGTATAACGTACAGAGAAATGAGGGAATTATGGGGCTGGCGATCATTCATAGTCGGGCAAGTGTGGGAGTGCAAGCGCCCTCAGTAAGCGTGGAGGTTCACATTAGTAATGGAATGCCCGGGTTTACGCTAGTCGGGTTGCCTGAGACTACCGTTAAGGAATCTAAAGATAGGGTCCGTAGCGCTATTATTAACTCGAACTTTCAGTTTCCTGCTAAGAGAATTACGGTCAATCTAGCGCCTGCTGACCTGCCTAAAGAGGGAGGGAGGTTTGACTTACCTATCGCCTTGGGTATTTTGGCTGCTTCAGAGCAAATTGCGACAAATACCCTCAAAAATTACGAATTTGTTGGTGAACTTGCGCTTTCTGGTGGTTTGAGACCAGTAAAAGGCGTTCTTCCGGCGGCTCTTGCCGCAAATAAAAGTCAGCGTCATTTAGTGGTACCTCATGACAACGGCGATCAAGCGGCTTTAGTTGGGAAAGAACAACACAAATCGGCCCTGTCGTTACTTGAAGTTTGCGCGGAACTTTGCGGTCAACACCGTCTTGAATTGCACCAAACGTCTAAGCGCCATGTCGTGGAACATCATGGCCGAGATTTGCAAGATATTATTGGTCAACAACAGGGAAAGCGGGCATTAGAAATTGCGGCAGCGGGAAACCATAACCTGCTTTTTCTTGGCCCACCTGGTACAGGTAAAACCATGCTGGCTTCGCGACTGTGTGATTTATTGCCCGAAATGACTGACGAAGAAGCGATGGATACCGCGTCCGTAGCCTCATTGACTCAAAGTGAAATCAACGAGCACAATTGGAAAACACGGCCGCTGCGTAGTCCGCATCATTCAAGTTCAATGGCTGCGTTGGTTGGGGGAGGATCTGTCCCTCGACCTGGAGAGATTTCTTTGGCACACAACGGATTATTGTTCTTAGATGAAATGCCCGAATTTGATCGCAAGGTGCTCGACTCTTTGCGAGAACCGTTAGAGTCAGGCGAAATCATTATTTCTCGAGCGCAAGGTAAGACACGTTTTCCTGCTCGTTTTCAATTGATTGGGGCACTCAATCCAAGCCCCACAGGGTATTACGAGGGTAATCAAGCACGGACCAATCCTCAGGCTATTTTGCGTTATCTTAGTCGTTTATCTGGCCCGCTGCTTGATCGTTTTGATATGTCTTTAGAAATACCGTCTCTTCCGAAAGGGACGCTTGTAGAGGGTGGGGATAGAGGTGAACCAACGGCAGTTGTAAAAGAGCGAGTGAATCAAGCTAGGGAGTGTATGCTTAATCGCAATGGTAAGGTGAATGCGTTGCTAGGAAGCCGCGAGATAGAAGCTTTTTGCCCTTTGCAAAAAAACGATGCAGAGTTTTTAGAGAATGCACTTCATCGACTTGGACTCTCGATTCGTGCTTATCACCGCATTATTAAAGTGGCTCGAACGATCGCGGATCTTGAAAGTTCAGAGCAAATTGAACGTTCTCATTTAGCTGAAGCGTTAGGTTACCGTGCGATGGACCGATTGCTTAAACAGCTGACGGCACAAGCCGTATAAATGCGGGATTGAAGATGCAGCGAGCCCTGTCAAACTCGCTGCAAAGATAAGTTAGAAAGTGTAGTTCAAGCCCAAAGATAGGAGGTACTGCTCCTCATCATAGAACGTGATATTGGAGTTGGTGCTACTGAAGCCCGCGAGTGAAATAAAAGACCAATCTTGCCAATCAAATACGTCTTTAAATTCGTAGGCAGCAAACAAACTCAATTGATCGTCATCACGAGTTTTACCAAAAGTGCTGCTAGCAGATTCAAAATCTTTGATCTTGTAGCCTGCTGTTAAAGCAATACTGTGTCGATTGATGAACTGGAATAAGCTTAAATCGAACCCATATGAGTCAAAAGATTCTGCATCGCCATCGGCATCATGATGAACGTAGGTAAATGCAGGTTGAAGCATTGATGTACGACTGAGTGGAATTCGGTAATCGCCTTTAATGTGGTAAATCTTGGCGTCACGCGCCAGTGATGGGTCTATCACCGTATCCTTTTTTACATCTTTATCTGCATACGCCAAATCAAGGTTAAAGTTGTCATGTAAGAAGCGGTTGATTTGGAAACGAAATGCATTACCACCCTCATCAGTGGTCTTTCTTGTCTGGTTCGTGAGGTAAGGGTTTTGCCAAGTTTCCCCATCTAAGATAGTGGGTAAGTAAGAAAAGTCGAGAACGGTACCTGAGCTGAGCTGATATTTGTAGCCAAGTTGGAATGCTAATGTACCAATGGCGATGTCTGAACGGGTGGTACCGACATAGACTTGTTGGTTCAGTTTGGAGCCCCAAGTATACGCGGCGTTGCCAAGAGGAGCTGCGATAAAAGAACCGTCACTTTCGGCGCTATCGTTGAGTGAGTTAATGGTGCTGCTGTTGTCAGTATTAAAATGAGATTTTGATGAGATAAAACCTGCATTTAAGGAAACTTCACCACTAAAACCAGCGGTTTCTGCAAGTTGAGCCTGCACTGAGCTGACGATGAAAGCCAATGGGATTATGGCTAACCTTGATTTCATTCGCGTTCTCCTTGTATGTCGAATGAAGAGCTTTTTGAGCATGAGTTCACTTTTTTATCATGAAAACAAATCTGACCATTCTTACACATATTCCAATGTGTCAGCGGATTCGTATAATTACACGCTGTTTTATTGTCCATGCGCGCGAATTACTGATTGGGTACCATGTTGGCATATTTGTTACTTATTTTTAACGTTTCTTTTGTGATTATTAATTCTGCGGTTTGTTCTATCACAATTTGTATCCTTGCCATTTTTAAGCTTTTGCTACCTACACCGAAGCTTAAAGCCAAAGGAACAGAGTTAGCCAACAAAGTTATGTGGGTATGGGCAACCATTAATGCCGGCATTCTTTCACTCTCGAATCGGATTGAATGGGATGTTCAAGGCGGAGAGCATTTAAAAAAAGATGGTTGGTATTTGTTGATCAGTAATCATCTTAGTTGGACTGATATTGTTGTACTGTGTTGCGTGTTTAAAGATCGCATTCCGATGCCAAAGTTTTTCCTCAAGCAGCAATTATTGTATGTGCCGTTTATTGGTTTAGCTTGCTGGGCGCTCGATATGCCATTTATGCGTCGTTATTCTCGTGAGTATTTGCTTCGTAATCCTGGCAAGCGTGGGCAGGATTTGCAAACGACACGTCGCTCATGTGCCAAGTTCAAGCATACTCCAACCACGGTTGTAAATTACGTCGAGGGCACGCGTTTCACGGTAGAAAAACAGAATCGAAGCCGTGCTAGCTATCAACATTTATTGGCGCCAAAATCGGGTGGGATCGCTTATACATTGGCCGCGATGGGGGATCAGTTTGAGAGCATCATTGATGTGACATTGGCCTATCCAGAGAATAGGGGTAAGCCATTTAAGGATGTATTGATGGGCCGCATGACGAAAATCGTTGTGCGCGTTAATGTGTTACCTGTCGATGAACGCGTATTGGGCGATTACTTTAATGACAAGTCATATAAGCGTCAGTTTCAGAAGTGGTTGGGGGACGTGTGGCAAGAGAAAGATCAATTACTTCAAGACATTCACAAATAAAAATGGGGAGCACTATGCTCCCCATTTTTATGTTTGTCTAAGTTACTTCAGTGTGAGTAAGTAGTTTACTAGTGCGAAGTATTCGTCCATCGACTTGATGCCCTGTGCTTGAACAAGGTATTTGTTGTTAACGATGACGGCTGGAACGCCTGTTAGACCGCTGCTTTCAAATTGCTTGTCCATGCGGCGAACCATTGAATCTACCGCAAAGCCTTTAAATGCAGCATCAAATTTCTTCTCATCCACACCTTCGTCTATGAAGATTTGGCGAAGCTCTGCATCGTCACGTGGTGCTTTACGCATGTTTTGAATGCGGTTAAACATTACTGGCACCATCTTGTCTTCAATCTTAAGAGCAACCATAGTGGCGTAAGCTTTGCTCATTGATGGCCCCATGTTGCCACCCATAAACGACACATGGTTTTTTTGTAGCTTCACGCCCTCAGGTAGTTGCTGCTTTAACTGTTGAATGATAGGTTCAAAGGTATGGCAGTGTGGGCAGTAGAAAGAGAAGAACTCGGTGACTAGCGGCTTTTTCGATGCCTCTAAATCCAATACTTTGTAATGTTCACCTTCTTTGAATTGCGCTGCATGTGCCGATAGGCTCAGCATTAGCATAGAAAACAGTGCGAACAGCTTTTTCATTTAATTATCTCCATTTTGAAATGTTCGGTCTGACTTACCATTGAGGCATTAAAGACAAGGGTGCTTCTTCTAAGTTGGCAATCTGTTCTTTAAATGCAAGGACCTGACCTTCCCAGTATTTTGGCTCATTGAACCATGGAAAAGCGAGCGGAAATGCCGGGTCATGCCAACGTTTTGTTAGCCATGCCATATAGTGGACCATTCGTAGACCGCGAAGAGGCTCAATTAGTTTCAGCTCTGCTGAGTTAAAATCGCAAAACTCTTGATACCCCTCCAATAGGATATCGAGTTGCATCAATTTATCTTGACGCTCACCACTGAGTAGCATCCACAAATCTTGTACCGCAGGGCCGTTACGCGAGTCATCTAAATCGACAAACATCGGACCATCACGCCATAAAATGTTGCCTGGATGACAGTCGCCGTGCAGCCGAATCGTGTCAAAGCTGCTTTGCCAATGACTCTCAATGGATTTGATCAGCATATCTAAATCATTGAAGAAGCTGTTTTCCAAATGCATTGGGATCATGTTGGCGTTTTGCAGAATCTCTTTTGGTTGGTAGAGGTACTCTTGCAAGCTAATCGTTGGGCGATGTTGGAATGCTTGTCGGCTACCGACCTTATGAATACGACCAAGAAAGCGGCCTACGCCCTCTAGTTGGTCTAGGTTATCGACTTCAAACTGACGACCACCAACGCTCTCAAACAAAGCAAAGCTGTAACCTTGATAGTGATGCAGAGTTTGCTCATTAATGCGAACGGGCGGTGCAACAGGAATTTCGTTATCGATCAACTCAAGCGTGAAATCGTGCTCTTCTTGAATTTGCTCATTGCTCCAGCGCTCTGGTCGGTAGAACTTGACCACATAGCGTTGACGCTCTTCATCGGTAAACTGATAAACACGGTTCTCGTAGCTATTGAGCGGTAAAAAACCTGACTCTGCTCGAATGCCGATGCTTTCCAGCGCGTACCACATGAAGTCTGGAGTCAGAGCGTCGAAGTTAAAGGTACCTTGGGACATATAAATAAAAAGGCTCATTACTGAGCCCTTTTCCATTGATTGTCGAAGTCGAATCTATAACTGTTTGATAAAACGGCTCTCTACTTCGATAGTGAATTCATTGCTCTTATTCGTGAGTATAAACTGAATTGTTGTGATCGCAGAGCTTAGCTTGTCAGGATCGGCGCCAAGGCTCATTGGTAAATTGAGAACTTCACCAGGTTCTACATAGATAGTTTGTTTTCCGTACCAACTCACATCATTCAAACCTTCCACATTCAGGGTGTACTCTTGTACTTGCTGAGTTTTGTTGATCACTTTGAGGGTGTAGGTATTTTCTACCTCTCCAGCGCTGTTGACTCTGAACAGTTGGTTGCGATCTCGCAGTACGCTCATGCCAGCTGGGTCAACAGAAGCAACTTGTAAGAAGAACAAACCAATCATCACCAGCAATACCGCACCATAGCCAAGTAATTTTGGACGCATGATCTTGGTGCTTTTACCGGATAGGCGATGCTCGGTGGTGTAGTTGATAAGGCCTTTTTCATACCCCATTCGTTCCATGGTTTTGTCACACGCATCAATACATGCACCACAGTTGATACACTCATACTGGAGACCATCGCGGATATCGATGCCTGTTGGGCAAACCTGAACACACAAATCACAGTCGATACAGTCCCCTAAGCCGAGTTGCTTTGGATCGGCTTTGCGAGAACGAGGGCCACGTTGCTCACCGCGGTTTGTGTCATAGCCAACAATAAACGTGTCCTTATCGAACATTGCGGATTGGAAGCGCGCATAAGGGCACATATGAATACACATGATCGAGCGCATCCACCCAGCATTACCGTAAGTACATATAGCAAAGAACATCACCCAAAAGACTGGCCAGAACTCAGCATTAAAGGTGAAAAAGTCGATCACTAATTGCTTCATAGGAACAAAATAGCCAACAAAGGTAAAACCAGTGGCGAGCGCAATGGCAAACCAAGCAATATGTTTAACGGTCTTTCGCATCGCCAAATTGGCGGTCAGTTTGTTGGAGTCTTGTTTGCGGCGCTTGTTGGCACTGCCTTCCAGTTTTTCTTCAAACCAGATGTATATGAAAGTCCAGACTGTTTGCGGACAAAGATAGCCACACCAAACTCGACCTAAGAATGTGGTGATAAAGAATAAGCCAAATGCTGCTATTACAAATAACAGCGCAAGTAGCGTGAGGTCTTGTGGGTATAGCGTTGTGCCAAAGAAATTGAACTGTTGGTTACCGATGTCTAGCAAAATGGCTTGGCGTTCGCCATATGGAATCCATGGAACCAAAGCAAATAATAGCAGTAAAAACCAGCCACCATAACGGCGTAGTTTTTGATAGGTGCCTTTACTTTCTCGCACATAGATTTGATTGCTTGGGTTAAAACGATCCCCTTTTCCTTTGTGGGTCTTGGGGTTAAACGTTTCGGGAGTCACATCTTTGATATCGATTTTATCCTGACTCATGCACACATCCTTCTTTCGGCACGTTTATACTGTACGGTGACATTTCTAGTGATATCACTCGAGAACATTGCTGTGCTGCTCATGTTTCTACTCATATTTGACTATAAGTTTGATAGGTGAACAGAATTATTTTAGCAATAACTGATGAACGGCGATTATACATTCAATAACAATTGCGTTTCTTTAACGCAGTCAACGTTTAACAACAAAAGTTAGGTAAGTTAACGTATGCCAATTGTCGACAATAACGGGTTATTGTTGCTTGCTTAACGCTGTTTAAAATTTTGATTGCAAAATAATGACTTCTCGAAACTGTTAGCCTTATTCTCAAGCGTTTTTCTGCGCGAATTCTGAACAGTTATTGATTGTGATTGGTGTTACTGATTGATGAGTGACAAAAAAGCGACTCAATTGAGTCGCTTAGAAAAGAGTTCGTTGTTGATACGATTATTCGATGATGCCGCGCGCACGTAAGATTGCGGTTTTAAAGTCATCTTCTTGGTCTTTTTTCAGACCAGGGATCATTTCATCTTTGTCGCTGTTGCGCATTTTCAGGTGATAGATCAGTACATCGTCCGTAAGATCTTCCAGTTTTCCTGTGTAACCTGCTTCATTTGCCAGTTTAACAATGAACTGTAATAGGTTCATTTCTTGGTCTTTATGCCACTCTGGCTCAATTAGCTCAAGCAACTCTTCAATTCGATGACACTTCATTTCTTTCTCCACAATCTTTATAGGTGTTATTTGTTATTAAAGGTATCAAATTGCTCGGCGAAGACCAAATAAGAAAAGAGTATGAGGAAAGAAAAAAGCGCGGCAATAGACCGCGCTTTTTAATTAAGCTGCTTTAATAACTTTGTTTGGAACACTTGGTACAATCGCTGTCTTCTCAACCAGAGTCATTGTTGGCGCAACTTGTTTCGCCTTAAACGCAGAAGTAAAACCACTGCGACGGCGCATTGCACTACGATTTGTTTGTGCGAACCTGACGGTTGTTGGGCGCATTCTTTTACCTAACTGTCAGGCATTTCCATTGCCAATTTAATGGCCTGAAACATTATGAGTTGAGCTTCAACTGCTTGAAGGGTGGCTCTTCTGGCTTTCGCCAATCCAAATAACGAATCAGGAATAATGATATGCATGCATACCGAGTATAGGTTAGCACTACGCCAATAATTGGTCGATAGTTGAACAGTTGAATTGTATGGATTTTGTGGTTTTATAGAGATAATTGAGGCAAAAAATCTATTTTGATCCCATGATCAGCAGTAGTAGTATGAGATCTCGACAAAGGAGGTGCATATGTCATTTTTGAAGAAGACACTTGCAAGTTTTGGGATCGGCAGTGCCAAGGTGGACTCTATCCTGAACCAAGACGTGCTTTATCCCGGTCAGAATATGGACGTTTCTATTCACGTGTATGGTGGCTCAACAGAACAAGCGATTGATAATATCGATCTCAAGCTGTGTTGTCGTTATATTGCAGAAGCTCCCGATGATCGGGGCGCTCGCGAAGCAAACCCTATGCGTCGTATTCCACAAACGTATGTATTGGCGAAGTGGAGTCTTCCCTATGCGTTTACTATTCATCCCGGGGAAGACCGAACGTTTGAAGTCAAACTTGATGTACCGTGGAATACCCCTGTCACTATCGGTGATGCCAAAGTGTGGTTAGAAACCGGCTTGGACGTTGCCATGGCTCTTGACCCGACTGACAAAGACACGCTTACCGTTAGACCCGACCCACTTATGGATGCCATTTTGTCGGCTTTAGAATCTCAGGGGTTACGTATTCGTCAGGTTGAATGTGAAGAAGTAAAAGGCTTCGACTTACCTTTTGTGCAAGAGTTTGAGATGGTACCAATCGATGGACCATATCATGGAGTGTGGCGTGAACTAGAATTTGTCGCGCACCGTGATGAGCAAAACCTAAAGCTCTGGTTTGAAGTTAATCGTACCCGAAGTGGCGTAAGTGGCATGTTGGCAAGTTTATTAGGAAGTGGAAAACTCAAACGAGAGTTGAGCATTCCAGTGAATACTAATTTGGATAACGTCGGCCCAATAGTGTTGAATTACCTTGAACAAACGACAGCAGTTCAAGAGTCTTAATTTTGGCTTACACGTGTACGCTTAATATGCCATACTAGAGTGAATATTCGAAACTCTAGTATAGGCGTGTTCATGTCAGAACCACAGAAAGCTCAATACAGTCAGGGCGAAGAGCTGGCCAATTCGATCACTCACGGGATAGGGATGATCTTTGGTATCGTCGGTTTGATACTGCTTTTAATAAAAGCGGCCGATCACCAAGCCGATACTCTCACTATGACCAGTATGGCAATTTATGGCTCTAGCATTATTGTCCTGTTTATGGCCTCTACGTTATATCATGCGATCCCTCATCCACAGGCCAAACGTTGGTTAAAAACTTTCGACCATTGCGCCATTTATCTTTTGATTGCGGGCAGTTACACGCCGTTTTTATTGGTGAGTCTGCGTACCCCATTGGCCATTGGGTTGATGATGGTGATTTGGACCATCGCGCTAATCGGCATCATTATGAAAGTCGCGTTTGTGTATCGATTTAAGAAGTTGTCACTGATGACGTATTTAGTGATGGGGTGGTTGTCGCTGATTGTAATCTATCAACTTGCTGTTCATTTAGATATTGGTGGTTTGACGCTATTGGCAGTCGGTGGGTTGGTGTATTCGGTTGGGGTGATTTTCTACGTTGCTAAACGGATTCCATTTAATCACGCGATTTGGCATGGCTTTGTCTTGGCGGGTTGTGTGTGCCACTTCTTCGCCATTTACTACTTTGTCGAGCCTATCTAACGATGAAATCAAATGGATAAACTCGACAAAGAAATGGTGAACTATTAGCGCGTTTTCACTTCTAGAACTTCGGCAGAGAATTGGTATTGCTGCGATTGTGGCACCGCGAGTTTAATTGCTTTGCCTTGCTCTGCTTGTTGTGGGCGTAAGTAAGTATCCGCCATGCGTTTGATGGATTGCCAAACGGTGATGTTATCTTTCACCAACAGCTTGCCAGACATATCGAACACTTGTACTTCTACTTCCACCTGAATCACCGATTGAGAGCTTTGGTTGGTGATTGAGGTTGGTAGTATCAACTCACCATCGTCATAGCTGGCGGAACCAATCAGCACATCCACTCCAGAATCAGACAACTGCATGGTTGGCTTTTTCGCGTTCACGACAACGGTGGTGCCCACTTTCTTGTTAACGACTGGAATAGTCGCTATTTCTGGAGCCGTTACGGCTTCTAAGGCTGTTGTTGATGCAGCAACCGCCGCTGCTTCAACCGCTTCTGCTTTCTCTAATGTGGTTTCTGGTGTCGCTTTCTTTACAACATACTCCCACGTGAAGTCATCGTTCAATTTTACTTCACGACCATCTGCTAATTTCACCACTTCTGCGGCGTAAGCGGATGAAGTGGCAAGTAGAGTCGCCAGAGTGATCCATGTTTTCATTGTTATACCTTTTATTTAAGTCTGCTTATCGGCGCCAAAATGCAGGGAAGAACAGAACAAGAATAGTCAAAATTTCCAGACGGCCCATCAACATACCAAAGCTGAGTAGCCACTTGGCGGTGTCTGGCAATGAGGCAAAGTTTCCAGTAGGGCCAATCCTAGTGCCCATCCCCGGCCCGACGTTCGCTACTGCGGTAATGGAGCCAGAAATACTGGTCACAGGGTCTAGGCCAAGCGCACTCAAACACCCTGCGATAAAGATGATAGTGATAAAGAACATTAAGCCGAATGCGACGACAGAACGCACGATGTCATCATTCACTGGTCGTTGGTTGTAGCGTTGGACAAAAATGCCTGATGGGTGAATGAGCTTCATTATTTGCTTGTTTAATAAGGTCATTGCAATCTGGAAGCGGAAGATTTTAATACCTCCAGATGTAGAGCCAGAACACGCGCCAGCCATTAGCAAAAATGCAAATAGCGTCGCAGGTAATGCGCCCCAAGCGGTAAAGTCATCAAGACCAAACCCTGTTGTTGTTACGACAGACACAACGTTGAACATAGAGACGCGCAGTGCATCAAGAACAGTGTAGCCGTTATGAATGACCAACCAAGCGGCAACCACTAAGCTTGAAAACAAGAACAGATAACCAAACCCGCGAACCTGTGCATCTTTCAATAAAGCATCCAGGCTGCGTTTGCGTAAAGCGGCGACGAAGAGCAGGAAAGGTAAACCACCTAAGAACATGAATACGGTTGCGACCCAATGGGCTCCGTGAGAGAAGTTATTCATTGAACTGTCTGATGTGGAGTAACCGCCGGTTGATAAGGTCGTAAACGCATGGTTAATGGCTTCGAACAGGTTCATGCCCGTCAGCAAGTAACCCACAATACATAAGCCTGTTAGCATCAAGTACACCAATACGATGTTTTTAGCGACCGTCTTCGCTCTTGGGCTACTTTTATCTGACCAGTCAGACGATTCAGTTTGGAACAGTTTCATGCCGCCGACATTGAGCATCGGTAGGATGGCGACGGCCATAACGATAAAGCCTATGCCCCCTAGCCATTGCAAGATAGAGCGCCATAGCAAGATACTTGGAGCCATGTCATCTAGGCCACTTAATACCGTAGAACCTGTTGTCGTTAAGCCTGACATGGTTTCGAAGTAGGCATCGGTAAAGCTGATGTGGTTAATAAAAATAAACGGGAGTGCAGCAAAGGCACTGGCGATGGTCCACACCAAACTGGTGATGAGAAACATATCGCGTACGCTGAGTTTGAAATTGGCGGTTCGGCCAATGGTTAAACAGATAAATGCGGCAAGGTGAGTTATAACAACGGCTTGGGCGAAATCAAGGAACCCGCCTGTACCCGTGAAAAACGCGACCAAAGTCGGCACGTACATAAAAAGGGCCAGTTTGGATAAAACCAGCCCGATAACAAACAGTACGGGACGTAAGTTGACCATAGGAAAATCCTAAAGGAAGAATGGACTTGGCTGGAACAGCGCTTCGACGTCTGGTACGTATTTTTTGTCGACCAGGAACATCACTACGTGGTCATCTTGTTCGATGACAGTACGGTCGTGTGCGATAAGAACTTCTTCGCCACGAACGATAGCACCAATGGTGGTTCCTGGTGGGAGTTTGATATCGCCAATCGCGCGACCCACCACTTTGGATGTGGTTTCGTCACCGTGCGCAACGGCCTCGATGGCTTCTGCTGCGCCGCGGCGTAGAGAAGATACGTTAACAATGTCTGCACGACGAACGTGCGTCAGTAGTGCAGAGATGGTTGCTTGTTGAGGAGATATCGCCACATCAATCACGCCGCCTTGTACAAGGTCGACATAAGCGCCACGCTGGATAAGTACCATTACTTTCTTCGCACCCATGCGCTTTGCCAACATCGCCGACATGATATTGGTTTCATCTTCGTTAGTTAACGCGATGAACACATCTACTTGGTCGATGTTTTCTTCGGTAAGCAGTTCTTGATCCGCCGCATCACCACAGAAGACGATGGTGTTTTCTAGTTGCTCTGATAACTGTTCTGCACGTTGGTAGTTGCGTTCAATCAACTTTACGCTGTAGCTTTGTTCAAGGCGTTTCGCCAAGCTTGCACCGATGTTACCACCACCAACAATCATGATGCGGCGGTAAGGTTTCTCGAGGCGCTGAAGCTCACTCATCACCGAGCGGATATGGTTACTTGCAGCCACGAAGAACACTTCATCATCGGCTTCAATTATGGTGGTGCCTTGCGGACGAATAGGACGACCCTGACGGAAGATTGCAGCAACACGGGTATCAATGTGCGGCATGTGCTCACGTAGTGCAGACAGTGCGTTACCAACCAATGGGCCACCATAGTAGGCTTTCACGGCGACTAGGCTGACTTTCTGCTCGGCAAAGCTAACCACTTGCAGTGCGCCTGGGTATTGGATGAGGCGCTCGATGTAGCTCGTTACCAGCTCTTCTGGTGCGATAAGGTGGTCGACAGGAATAGCTCCAGACTTAAATAGGGCTTCTTTTTCTGCCAGATACTCTGGAGAACGAATACGTGCAACACGGTTTGGGGTATTGAACAGAGTGAACGCAACCTGACAGGCTGCCATGTTAGTCTCATCGGTGTTGGTTACTGCGACAAGCATATCGGCGTCTTGTGCACCCGCTTCATGCAGTACGTCTGGATGACTGGCGTGACCGTTAACCACTCGTAGGTCGTATTTGTCTTGTAACTCACGCAGTCGGTCGCTATTTTTGTCGACGATGGTGATGTCGTTGTTCTCACCAACTAGATTTTCCGCCAGTGTGCCGCCAACCTGACCAGCACCAAGAATAATGATCTTCATACTCTTTACTCGTTATCTGAAAAAGGCGATTGAATTCACTTCAATCGCCCTATTTAGCATGCTGTTACGCGTGTTTTTTTGTTAGCACTGCGTAGTAGAAACCATCCATATCTCCTTCGCCTGGTAGAATCTGACGACCAGGTTGCTTTGGATCGGAGTCCACTAATTGCGCGTCCGCAGTACGTGCTAAGAACGCTTTTACTTGTTCCACGTTTTCTTGTGGTGTGATTGAACAAGTTGCGTAAACTAGGGTGCCGCCAGGTTTCAGTTGCGTCCACATTGCGTCGAAAATTTCGCTCTGTAGCTCTGCAAGTGCGGCAATATCATCAGCACGACGTAGCCATTTGATATCTGGGTGACGACGAATCACGCCCGTCGCCGAACACGGTGCATCCAACAAAATGCGATCAAATTGTTCGCCTTGCCACCATTCTTGAGGATGACGTGCATCGCCGCAAACCACTTTTGCCTGAAGGTTGAGGCGCTTCAGGTTTTCGTGCACACGTTTAAGGCGTGTGTCATCGCAGTCGATGGCAACCACTTCGCTGCCAGACGTACGCTCAAGAATGTGCGCTGTTTTACCACCAGGAGCTGCACAGCAGTCTAGGATCAGGTCACCATCTTTTGGTTCAAGGTAGTTAATCGACAGTTGTGCCGCCGCATCTTGTACCGATACCCAACCTTTTTCAAAGCCCGGTAGTTTCATCACATCGCATGGCGCCGCTAATTTTAAGGCATCCATTGCTTGAGTGTGAGGCGTGCTATCAATGTTCTCATTATTGAGTAACGCTAGGTACTCATCACGAGTGTGGTGCTGGTGGTTTACACGCAGCCACATTGGCGCTTTCTGGTTGTTCGCTTCAACAATGCTTTCCCATTGTTGTGGGTAAGCGTCTTGTAATAGCTTTAACAACCATCCTGGATGACCATATTTGCCCGCATTATTGCTCACACTAATTTGGTCTAATTCTTCTTGATTGCGTTGGTAGTTACGCAGTACCGCGTTGATAAGGCCACGCAAACGCGGACCTTTTAAATCCGTAGTCCCTTCAACCGTTTCACCCACGGCAGCGTGCGCAGGAATACGCATGAAGCTTAGTTGGTAAATACCAACCAAAATAAGGTGATGGAAGACACGTTGCTTGCCTTTGAGAGGCTTGTCCATCAGTTGGTTTGCAATGGTTTCTAAGCGAGGAAGGTAACGTAGAGCACCGTAACAGATCTCTTGCAGCAGAGCATGGTCACGAGGTCGTATGTTTTGTTGAGCCGCTGGAAGGGCGCTTGAAAGTGAGTGGCCCTTGTCGACGACAAGATACAAGACGTTGGCAGCCGCAGCGCGAACATTCATGATGAGTACCTTAAAGTAAAGGAGGGCATCTCTGCCCTCTAAAAGTTCGTATTATTGGTTTTTTGACACCGTTGTCTGGTTTTTAAACCAGTTGAGTACCAACTTCAAACCAAGATGCACGTGAGTTCAGGATGTCCTGAACTGACATGGCTTTTTTACCCGGAACTTGCAACTGTTCCAATGCCAGTACGCCGTTGCCTGTCGCAACGTAAATACCGGTTTTATCCGCTTGTACAATCGTGCCCACAGGCTTGTCGCTAGTTTGCTCAGCAACACGGCTTTGCCATACCTTGATGCTGTTTTCAGCAACTTCAAAGTGACTCATTGGCCATGGGTTGAATGCACGAACGCAACGCTCAATGTGTGCTGCGTCGTCGTTCCAATCGATGCGCGCTTCTTCTTTGCTTAGCTTCTTCGCGTAGTTTGCAAGCTCATCGTCTTGCTTCACCGGCTCTGCTTTACCAGCAGCGATGTCTGCTAAACAATCAATCAGAGCATCAGGGCCCAAGCCAGCAAGTTTCTCGTACATTGATGCGCTAGTGTCGCTTGCTTCAATCGGCAATGTCGCGATTTTTAGCATGTCGCCAGTATCCAGACCAATGTCCATCTGCATGATGGTGACGCCAGTTTCGGCATCACCAGCCCAAATTGAGCGTTGGATCGGTGCCGCACCACGCCAACGAGGAAGAATCGAGCCGTGTACGTTGATACAGCCTAGTTTAGGTGTGTCTAGAACGATTTGTGGAAGCAATAGACCATAAGCGACAACAACCATGATGTCGGCGTTCAGATCGGCAAGCTCTTGCTTTGCTTCATCTGACTTGAAGTTTTCTGGCTGATAAACTGGAATATCATGCTCAAGAGCGATGGTTTTTACTGGGCTTGCAGTAAGCTTTTTACCACGACCTGCTGGGCGGTCTGGTTGAGTATAAACCGCGATTACTTCGTGCTCCGAAGACAACAACGCCGCCAAGTGACGGGCGGCGAAATCCGGAGTACCTGCAAAGACAATACGTAAAGACTGACTCAAGGTAGGCTTCCTCTATTTGTTTGTATCGAGATTAAGCGCTTTGCTGCTTCTCGTTAAAGCGTTTGATTTTTGCTAGTTTGTCTTGGATACGCTTGCGCTTTAGTGGCGATAGGTAATCAACGAACAATTTACCTTGTAGGTGATCCAGTTCGTGTTGAACACAAATAGCGAGTAGATCGTCAGCGTCAAAAGTGTACTCTTTGCCATCGCGATCTAGGGCTTTAACGGTAACTTCAGCAGCGCGAGACACTAGTGCACGAGCACCTGGTACTGATAGACAGCCTTCTTCGATGCCATCTTCGCCACGCTTTTCCAGAATCTCAGGGTTGATGAGCACCATTGGTTCATCACGATTTTCTGAAATATCAATTACTACGATACGTTGGTGGATATCTACCTGCGTTGCTGCCAGGCCAATACCTTCTTCGTCGTACATGGTTTCAATCATGTCATCGACAATTTTTTGAATCTCAGGTGTCACCGCCTCGACAGGCTTTGCAACGGTACGCAGGCGATCATCTGGGAATGTTAATACTTGTAATACAGACATATTCACTCGAAATATTGAACTGTGCCGTAACAGCACAAACCTTGTTGGCTCAATTCTAGACATTTTATAGCCTAAATGACAGCATCCTTGCACCAATTTCCATTCAGTTAACGGACAAAAAGACCAAGGGTGAGGGCCATGAATCGAATTCTTTATGATGCTTCATGTGCAGTTTTTCTGATACTTTTGGCTTTCAATGCATTGGCAAGTAAGGGCTCGCAACCTTTGAGTCTTAAAGCGAATGCTCCCAAATTCTATGTCGTTTCAAGAGGTGATACTCTCTGGAGTATTTCGTCTCTGTATCTTGCTAGTCCGTGGCATTGGCCTCGTTTGTGGCAAGCAAACCCTGAAATTAATAACCCAGACCTAATTTATCCTGGTGACACCATTGTGTTGGATTGGGTCAACGAACAACCGGTTTTGAGCGTAAAACCGATTAAAAAGCTTAGCCCTAAGATTCGCATTATTGAGAAGAAACCGATAGTCGCACCCCTTGAACCACTGGTGTTGTCTGGGTTTCAGAACAATAGGTTGATTGATAATAATGCTTTGACTGCTGCCGCAAAAGTGATCGGAAATAAATCTGGCCACAAGTATCTAACGGCGGATGAGACGGTTTACATTAGCGGTGCACACTCGGCGGTTCAGTGGGCTATTTTTCGTCGTTTGGAGACGTATCATAGACAAGATGTTTCTCAAAATGTTACGTCTCTACGGTTGATCGCAAGAGGAACGTTGGTTGAATCTTCAAGTGCCTTTTCTGGATTAAACATTACTTCTCAACAACAAGAGATTCTGCGCAATGATGTTGCGTTGCCTTTATTAAATAATGTGTCCCACAATTCCACATCCACCCTTTCACCATCATCAGTGAACCTCTCTGTTAATGTACTTGGTAACTTAGATAACACTCATTTTAGCTCGACCAACCAAATTGTTGTTGTAGATAAAGGATCTAAGGATGGCCTGCGCCTAGGTAGCGTGTTTGAACTTAAAGAAGCAGCGCGTCCGGCGCTTGACGGTGAGAGCTCCTTTGTTACAGAAAGCGGTGTATTTGACACTCAGTTTGTTTTCCCTCGTATCAAAGTCGGAGAATTAGTTGTTGTCGATCTGTATGACTATTTTAGTTTCGCGTTAATTACCAAGAGCACGAGGCCGATTGATAAAAACGTGTTTTTGGCCCCTCTTTCAGTTGAGAGTTCTTATTCGAATGAAAATACAAAATGAGAGTGACCTTGCTGCTTGGTTAAAACTAACGTGTTTACCGGGGATCGGCGCGGTAAAGCTGAATAAGTTGTTGAGTAAAGATTCGCCAAGCAATATCGTCCAGTATTCAACCTCTGAGCTGCAACTTTTAGGGTTTACCGACAAGCAACTACAAGCGTGGTCTATGGTTGATAAAGAAGTGGATGCTTGTTTAGCTTGGTTAGCGTCATCTTCCCAGCATTCAATTCTTACCTTGGCTAACCCCCGGTATCCACCGCTATTAAAGCAAACGGTCGCTCCGCCTCCTTTGTTGTTTGTTAAAGGTGATGCGAGCTGTTTATCCTTGCCACAAATCGCCATGGTTGGTAGTCGCAACGCCAGTGTGAATGGTTTGCAACATGCACGCAGTTTTGCTTCAGAACTCGTTCAGCATGATCTGATCGTGACCAGTGGATTGGCTTTAGGTATTGATGGTCATGCGCATGATGGAGCTTTGCAAGCCGGTGGTAAAACGATCGCAGTGCTAGGCTCAGGATTAGAGCAAGTGTATCCAGCAAGGCATCGTAGTCTGGCGCAGCGGGTGATAGAAAGCGGTGCGTTAGTGTCGGAGTTTCGCCCGGAAGCAAAACCGAGAGCAGAAAACTTTCCGCGTCGAAATCGAATTATAAGTGGCTTATCCTTAGGTGTTTTAGTTGTTGAAGCGGCAGAAAAAAGCGGCTCTTTGATAACGGCACGTTATGCCCTTGAGCAAGGGCGTGAAGTGTTTGCGTTGCCTACGTCAATCAATGCCCCGAATGCGACGGGGGGTAATCAGTTGATTCGTAGTGGTGCCTGCCTCGTACAAAATACCCAAGAGGTGCTAAATGAAATACAATCTTTACTCAATTGGTCTGTTAGTCAGAGTGTAGATTTGTTTTCTACGCCAATGAGTGAAGAAGAATTGCCATTTCCTCAGCTGTTCGCTAACGTAGGAAATGAGGCTACACCAGTTGATATTCTTGCAAACAGGACCAATATATCTGTCCAAGAAGTCATGATGCAGCTCTTAGAGCTTGAGCTTTCAGGGCATGTTGTTGCAGTATCCGGTGGCTATATTCGAAAGGGGAGGGGCTAGCTATGATGATGGATATACTTATGTATCTATTCGAAACCTACATCCATAGCGATGCAGATTTACAGGTCGATCAAGACGAGTTGGAAGATGAATTGCTTCGAGCAGGTTTCCAACAAAAAGATATCTACAAAGCCCTTGTCTGGTTAGAAGAGTTGGCAGCGTTACAACAAAGTGATGCACATTCTGCTATCTCATCGTGTATCGCATCGGCATCGACTCGTATCTATACGGCATCAGAGATGCAGCGTTTGGACCTCGAATGTCGTGGTTTTTTATTGTTCCTTGAGCAAATCAATGTTCTGACCACAGAAACACGAGAGATGGTTATCGATCGTGTGATGGGGCTGGAAACTAATGAGTTTGAGCTTGAGGACCTTAAATGGATCATCCTTATGGTGCTGTTTAATGTTCCGGGCAACGAAAACGCCTACACGCTGATGGAAGAGCTGCTGTACACCAAGGAACAAGGTATTCTTCATTAATATCTTCGCTTGAGCGGTGAGTATGAGTAGTAAAATCGATCACAACCTTTTCTCGGCACACGAGCATGCGCTTGAGCGCGAACCTTGCCCTAAATGCGGTGGGGAAGTTTCGCTTAAGCACGGTAAACACGGCCCTTTTCTAGGTTGTAGCCAATACCCAAGTTGCGATTATATTAAGCCGCTACACAGCAATGACGGTCACATCGTGAAAGAGTTGGGTGTACCTTGCCCTGAATGTGGCAATGAGTTGGTACTCCGCCAAGGGCGCTACGGTATGTTCGTTGGTTGTAGCCATTACCCTGCATGTCATCATATTGAGTCGATTAACCAACCTGAGCCAGAGCAGCAAGCGAAAGAGCAACATGCTTGCCCAGAATGTGGCAAAGGACATTTGGTTGAGCGTAAGACTCGATTTGGTAAAACATTCTACGCGTGTGATAATTATCCGAAGTGTAAGTTTGCGGTGAACTTGCCACCTGTAAGAGGCCGCTGTGAGGAATGTGGGTTTACCTTGTTGGTAGAAAAGAAACTGGCCAGCGGGGTTAAACTGCAATGCGCGAGCCGTAAGTGCCACCATACTCAATCACAATAACTTTCAGTACGAATTAAAAAGGGTCGCATCATGCGACCCTTTTGCTATTTATTCCGATGCTTTTCTAGGCTTGCCACTGCTTGGCAAATTCATGTACAGCAGGGAAAGCCTGTTCATCCAGAACCTCTGCTAATGCACAAAGTTTGCGATTAAGTTCGCCTGTGTAGTCACCACATACGTTGATGTGGCCCATCTTGCGACCCGCACGTTTTTCTTTGCCGTACCAATGAATGTGGCAACCATTCATCGCTAGCAATGCTTCTGGTAGTATGTCTTCACCAAGAATATTAATCATCGAGGTTTCACGAACCAGTTTCGTGCTACCCAAAGGCATGCCACACACGGCGCGTAGGTGGTTCTCAAACTGACAAGTTTCTGCACCTTGCTGAGTCCAGTGACCAGAGTTGTGTACGCGTGGTGCGATTTCATTAACCAGCAACGTGCCGTCAACGTCGAAGAACTCGAGGGCTAACACACCAACGTAGTTCAAACTGTTGGCAACGGCCGTGAACATCTGTTTCGCTTGTTCTTGCAACTTAGGTGCATCAATTGCTGTTGAGAGGCTTAATACACCATTGGTGTGAACGTTCTCTGCCAGAGGGTACACTTCAACGCTGCCATCTTTACCACGAGCACCAACCAGTGAAACTTCGCGGTTAAAAGGAACAAATTCCTCAGCAACAATCGCTTGAGTTGGTGTTGCCGCGATGCACTCTGCCATCTCTGTCCAAATGTCTTCGACTTGAGAAGTTTCTTTTAAGCGCCACTGGCCTTTACCATCGTAACCACCCAACGCACTTTTCAGAACCATTGGCATACCAACGTGTTCAATTGCGCGGTCAAAGTCTTCACGAGTTTCGATTACGTAGTATTTCGCGTTACGCACGCCAGCATCATCAAGTAATGCCTTTTCAACACGGCGATCACCGCCTGCTTTGATGGCTTGCGTACTTGGTAAGAACTTACCGCTCGCTTCGCAAACATCGAGCACATCATGTGGGATATGCTCGAACTCAGCAGTAATGACGTCGACTTGTTCAATTGCATTCTCTAAGCCGTTGCCTAGTACGTGCTGAGTCAGTGGATGAACGATGTTACCGCTGCTCACATCGTAAGCTGAGATTTGAATATTCAGTGGCGCACCAGCCAGAGACATCATACGAGCTAGTTGACCCGCACCAAGAACCAGTACATGCATCTGATTAATCCTCAGCAGGGTTTGGGTTCGCCAATACGGTTTCCGTTTGTTCGTTACGGAACGCTTCGACTTTTGCCATGATCGCTTCATCATGTGTACCAAGGATTTGAGCTGCTAGGATGCCAGCATTTGCTGCGCCAGCTTCGCCAATCGCCAATGTACCAACCGCAATACCCTTTGGCATTTGTACGATAGAAAGCAGTGAATCCATGCCTTTCAGTGCACGAGACTGAACTGGAACGCCAAGTACAGGTACGCTGGTAAACGCTGCTGCCATGCCTGGTAGGTGAGCGGCTCCGCCTGCACCCGCGATGATGACTTTAATACCGCGTTCTTTGGCACTGCTTGCGTAATCAGCCAATAATTGAGGAGTACGGTGAGCTGACACCACCTTTGTTTCGTAAGACACGCCAAATTGATCCAGCATGTCTGCTGCTAGTTTCATGGTTGGCCAATCTGATTTAGAACCCATGATGATACCGACTTTCATCTCAAACTCCTTCAAGCTGCAAAATTAGGTGAGCTGATAAATTTGTGCGCATTATACGGGGATTTTTACCTCAAGCAAACGTTTGCGTGTGTTTGTAAATGGTATTGATACATTTTATAAACAAATTGATTTAGTCTCTGAGAATGAATATTTGTACACTTAGTGCAAACACAACAGATAAGACTATCAGGAAGTAATTGGTGGATAACTTTGAACAGGTGCTTGAAGCACTACAAAAAGGCGAAGTGATTGCCTATCCAACAGAAGGCGTATTTGGTGTCGGCTGTGATCCAGATAACCCAGAAGCGATTCAAAAGTTGCTAGAGCTAAAGCAGCGCCCAGTAGAGAAGGGGCTCATTCTTATTGCGGCTAGCTATGAGCAGCTTTTGCCTTATGTTGATGAATCTCAGTTGACTCAAGAGCAGTTAGATAAAGTACACGCAACGTGGCCTGGTCCATACACTTGGATCATGCCTGCGAGTGACAAAGTTTCTCATTGGGTATCGGGTCAATTTGATTCGATTGCCGTACGTGTGACGGATCATCCTTTAGTACAAAAGATGTGTAATGCGTTCGGAAAGCCGCTAACCTCTACCAGCGCGAATCTTACTGGCCTGCCTCCTTGTATGACGACGGAAGAAGTCGAAGAACAGTTAGGTGACCGACTTGTGGCGATCTTACGTGGTGAAACCAGTGGTCGTGACAAGCCTAGTGAAATCCGTGATGCTAAAACCTCGCAAATATTAAGACAGGGCTAACCCTGCTAGTCAGCAATCAATAGGTACTACACGTATGTCAGCAATTGATAAGCACGCCGTAAAGCAGTTCTTGATGTCACTTCAGGATTCCATTTGTCAGCAACTAGAACAAGAAGATGGAAAGGCCGTCTTTGTCGAAGATGCTTGGCAACGTGAAAAAGGAGAGCGTCTTGGTGGTGGTGGCCGTACTCGCGTATTGCGTGATGGCCATATCTTCGAGCAAGGAGGAGTGAACTTCTCTCATGTAGAAGGTAATGAAATGCCAGCGTCTGCGACGGCGCATCGCCCAGAGCTAGCTGGTCGTCGTTTTGAAGCGATGGGTGTTTCTCTGGTTATCCATCCTCACAACCCCTATGTACCGACTTCACATGCCAACGTCCGTTTTTTTATTGCAGAGAAAGACGGTGAAGACCCAATTTGGTGGTTTGGTGGTGGTTTTGACCTAACACCTTTCTACCCATTCGAAGAAGATTGCCAATTATGGCACGACACTGCAAAACAGCTTTGTGCGCCATTTGGTGACGACGTTTACGCAGAGCACAAAGCGTGGTGTGACAAATACTTCTTCTTACCACATCGTAATGAAACTCGTGGTGTCGGCGGTCTATTCTTTGATGACCTAAACCTGTGGGAGTTTGATAAGTGCTTTGACTACATCAAAGCGGTTGGTGAGGGATATTGCCAAGCTTATCTACCGATCGTTTCTCGTCGTAAAGACATTGAATACGGTGAGCGCGAGCGTGAGTTCCAACTGTATCGCCGTGGTCGCTATGTTGAGTTCAACCTTGTGTATGACCGCGGTACTCTATTTGGCCTACAAAGTGGCGGGCGTACAGAGTCGATTTTAATGTCGATGCCGCCACTTGCACGATGGGAATACAGCTATGAGCCGCAAGCTGGCTCTCCAGAAGCAGAGCTTTACGAACGATACTTACAACCTCGCGAGTGGTAAGTTCTGAATCTCCTTTTCTATATAGATAGATAGTGATAGGGTCATCTGTAATCAGGTGGCCCTGTTTTTTCTCTATAAGTAAGGAATAAAGGTAAGGAAATGACTCAGCAAATTGATCGCTATGCCGTGTTTGGTAACCCTATCGGACACAGTAAGTCGCCATTCATTCACACCTTGTTTGCTCGTCAAACCAATCAGTCTTTGGTGTACACCGCAGAAAGTGCACCTGTTGATGGCTTTATTGACGCAGCTAAAGTGTTTTTTGCTGAAGGTGGCAAGGGGTGCAACATTACCATGCCATTTAAAGAAGACGCTTATCAATTTGCTAGCCGTCTGACTGAGCGTGCTCAGTTGGCGGGCGCAGTCAACACTCTCAAGAAGTTAGATGATGGTGAAATCATTGGTGATAACACTGATGGCGCAGGTTTAGTGCAAGATCTGCTTCAACACCAAGTTGTATTGGAAGGGGCGCGAATCTTAATTATTGGTGCCGGTGGTGCAGCACGTGGAGTGATTAAACCACTCCTCGATCAAAAGCCGACTTCCTTAACCATTACCAACCGTACCTTTAGTAAGGCACAGGAGCTTGCAGAGCTGTTTGTCTCTCACGGTCCTATCGTCGCCAAAGAGATGGAAAGTATTGATGAAGAGTATGATGTCATCATTAACTCCACTTCTGCTTCTCTTAGTGGAGAACTGCCTGCTATTTCATCCTCTATCTTTGCTGTTAATAGTACGAGCTATGACATGATTTATGGCAAAGGGGGGACGAGCTTTAACTTATGGGCAAAAGAAAATGGTGCTGCTCAAGCGTATGATGGTCTCGGTATGTTAGTGGGGCAGGCAGCGGAAAGCTTTATGCTATGGCGTGGTTTACGACCTGGCGCAAAACAAATTCTTAGAGAACTAAGAAAGAACCTTGAAGGTCAATAATCAATGAATCAATCTATCCTATTCCCTGACATGCAGTCTTGGGATGAAGCATCGCAATCGGTAAATTTTGCTGCGCAGCAATCTGGTGCGTTGATTGAGTGCTATGTCACTAAACAAAAGTTAGAAAAGCTCAGTGGTTCACTGATTGAAACTGAGCAAGCGGCAATTAAAGTGTTTACTGATTACCGATTCGATCTAGAAGAAATCGCCGAAGAGCTAATAGAAGATGAAGCCTTCGATGAAGAAGGCCATATCATCATTGATTAGTTTACTATTGCTAACCAACTATATTATTCGTCGTTGATGTCTTTTACTTCATTTATGTAGTCATTTTTGTTCTGTACGTAGTTATTGGCAGATTTTTGTAAGAAAGCTCGTTCTTTCTCTGATAAAAGGCGAGCTTGTTTTACTGGACTACCAACATATAAGTAACCACTCTCTAGTACTTTTCCCGGTGGAACTAAACTGCCAGCGCCAATCATTACTTCTGACTCTACAATAACATTATCCAACACTATCGCGCCCATACCCACTAACACGCGATCGTGAATCTCGCAGCCGTGAAGCATCACCTTATGTCCAATAGTTACGTCATTGCCAATAATGAGCGGGTAGCCGTTTGGATTCTCTGTATTCTTATGGGTGACGTGGAGAACACTACCATCTTGGATATTTGTCCGTTCGCCAATGTGGATATGATTCACGTCACCACGAGCTGCGACCAATGGCCAGATACTAGAATCATCACCAATTCGGATATCACCGACTAAAACAGAGGTTGAGTCGACATATACACGTTTGCCCAACTGAGGACGTATACCTTTATAGCTTCTAATTGAACTCATCTTTACTCCTTATAAAGCGTTAATAACGGTAATATCTGATGAGAAGAGTAGCAAAAATGCACCTTTTAGAATAAAAAACATTCAAACGATAAAAAAATCAAAAAAAACGTAAAAAAGGGCTTGCCAATGTGATCGCAATCTCTATAATGCCACCTCGCTGACACGGCAACGCTCCGAAAGGAACGCAAGCCAAGTTAGCAAGCCAATTAGCCAAGTGGAAACGCTTGAAAGAAAGTTTAAAAAAAGTGGTTGACACTAAACTTTATCTCGCTAAAATGGCCGTCCGATTTGAGCAAAGCTCAATAGGAAAGCTCTTTAACAATATAGACCTATCAATCTGTGTGGGCACTCGTTGATGATAATCCAATTAGATACCTCGGTATCAAATTAGGTTTCAATGAACTGAGTGACCAAACGAGTCGAAAGACTTGGCACAGTCAATTCATTATCGTTCTGTTGGAACGATAATAGCTTTAAAATTACTTCTTACTTTTGAGTAAGAGCAGTTTTGAAGTCAGTATTCATTGAGCCGAACAAAATCTTAAATTGAAGAGTTTGATCATGGCTCAGATTGAACGCTGGCGGCAGGCCTAACACATGCAAGTCGAGCGGCAGCGACAACATTGAATCTTCGGAGGATTTGTTGGGCGGCGAGCGGCGGACGGGTGAGTAATGCCTAGGAAATTGCCCTGATGTGGGGGATAACCATTGGAAACGATGGCTAATACCGCATGATGCCTACGGGCCAAAGAGGGGGACCTTCGGGCCTCTCGCGTCAGGATATGCCTAGGTGGGATTAGCTAGTTGGTGAGGTAAGGGCTCACCAAGGCGACGATCCCTAGCTGGTCTGAGAGGATGATCAGCCACACTGGAACTGAGACACGGTCCAGACTCCTACGGGAGGCAGCAGTGGGGAATATTGCACAATGGGCGCAAGCCTGATGCAGCCATGCCGCGTGTGTGAAGAAGGCCTTCGGGTTGTAAAGCACTTTCAGTAGGGAGGAAGGTTCATGCGTTAATAGCGTATGGATTTGACGTTACCTACAGAAGAAGCACCGGCTAACTCCGTGCCAGCAGCCGCGGTAATACGGAGGGTGCGAGCGTTAATCGGAATTACTGGGCGTAAAGCGCATGCAGGTGGTTTGCTAAGTCAGATGTGAAAGCCCGGGGCTCAACCTCGGAATTGCATTTGAAACTGGCAGACTAGAGTACTGTAGAGGGGGGTAGAATTTCAGGTGTAGCGGTGAAATGCGTAGAGATCTGAAGGAATACCGGTGGCGAAGGCGGCCCCCTGGACAGATACTGACACTCAGATGCGAAAGCGTGGGGAGCAAACAGGATTAGATACCCTGGTAGTCCACGCCGTAAACGATGTCTACTTGGAGGTTGTGGCCTTGAGCCGTGGCTTTCGGAGCTAACGCGTTAAGTAGACCGCCTGGGGAGTACGGTCGCAAGATTAAAACTCAAATGAATTGACGGGGGCCCGCACAAGCGGTGGAGCATGTGGTTTAATTCGATGCAACGCGAAGAACCTTACCTACTCTTGACATCCAGAGAAGCCAGCAGAGATGCAGGTGTGCCTTCGGGAACTCTGAGACAGGTGCTGCATGGCTGTCGTCAGCTCGTGTTGTGAAATGTTGGGTTAAGTCCCGCAACGAGCGCAACCCTTATCCTTGTTTGCCAGCGAGTAATGTCGGGAACTCCAGGGAGACTGCCGGTGATAAACCGGAGGAAGGTGGGGACGACGTCAAGTCATCATGGCCCTTACGAGTAGGGCTACACACGTGCTACAATGGCGCATACAGAGGGCAGCCAACTTGCGAAAGTGAGCGAATCCCAAAAAGTGCGTCGTAGTCCGGATTGGAGTCTGCAACTCGACTCCATGAAGTCGGAATCGCTAGTAATCGTGGATCAGAATGCCACGGTGAATACGTTCCCGGGCCTTGTACACACCGCCCGTCACACCATGGGAGTGGGCTGCAAAAGAAGTAGGTAGTTTAACCTTTCGGGGAGGACGCTTACCACTTTGTGGTTCATGACTGGGGTGAAGTCGTAACAAGGTAGCGCTAGGGGAACCTGGCGCTGGATCACCTCCTTATACGATGATTACTCACGATGAGTGTCCACACAGATTGATACGGTTTATAAAGTAAAAGAGACGAAGATATCCCAATATCTTCAATCCAGTGTCCCGTTCGTCTAGAGGCCTAGGACACCGCCCTTTCACGGCGGTAACAGGGGTTCGACTCCCCTACGGGATACCATTGGGTCGTTAGCTCAGTTGGTAGAGCAGTTGACTTTTAATCAATTGGTCGCAGGTTCGAATCCTGCACGACCCACCATTCTTCTCCACGAAGCATGGCTCTTTATTTTCACTTTTAGAAAGTGAAGGCAAAGGGAAACTTATGTGGGCGATTAGCTCAGTTGGGAGAGCACCTGCCTTACAAGCAGGGGGTCACTGGTTCGAGCCCGGTATCGCCCACCATTCTCTAAGTATTTTTGGATAGGAAAGTCCAAACCACTTCAGTAAAACGGATGTGGTTGGAATTATCGACTCTGAAAGTCTTTAGAAAATGTACTTCCTTGTGAAGAAACATAGCTCTTTAACAATTTGGAAAGCTGACAAAACAAATCTTGTCTTAAATAGATAAGCGTTTGTTTGTAAAGTTCTCAAAGTATTCATTTCGATGAATACACAAAAACACATTCAAGTGTTCTTGGGTTTTGCGAAAGCAAAACATATTTGAGTCCGGCAAAATCGATAGCTATCTCGCTCATTTAAATAATGAGATAGCAACTTTGGTTGTTTAAACAACAAACTCAAGATTTCTTCTGAAACTCTTTGGGGTTGTATGGTTAAGTGACTAAGCGTACACGGTGGATGCCTTGGCAGTCAGAGGCGATGAAAGACGTAGTAACTTGCGATAAGCCCAGATTAGGTAGTAACAACCATTTGAGTCTGGGATTTCTGAATGGGGAAACCCACTAGCACAAGCTAGTATCATTAACTGAATTCATAGGTTAATGAGGCGAACCGGGGGAACTGAAACATCTAAGTACCCCGAGGAAAAGAAATCAACCGAGATTCCGAAAGTAGCGGCGAGCGAAATTGGACTAGCCCTTAAGCTTTATATGCGTTAGACGAACGGTCTGGAAAGTCCGGCGATACAGGGTGATAGCCCCGTAGTCGACAACGCACATTCAGTGAAATCGAGTAGGGCGGGACACGTGATATCCTGTCTGAATATGGGGGGACCATCCTCCAAGGCTAAATACTACTGACTGACCGATAGTGAACCAGTACCGTGAGGGAAAGGCGAAAAGAACCCCTGTGAGGGGAGTGAAATAGAACCTGAAACCGTGTACGTACAAGCAGTAGGAGCAGGCATTACGTCCTGTGACTGCGTACCTTTTGTATAATGGGTCAGCGACTTATATTCAGTGGCAAGGTTAACCATCTAGGGGAGCCGTAGGGAAACCGAGTCTTAACTGGGCGTTCAGTCTCTGGATATAGACCCGAAACCAGGTGATCTAGCCATGGGCAGGTTGAAGATTGAGTAACATCAATTGGAGGACCGAACCGACTAATGTTGAAAAATTAGCGGATGACTTGTGGCTAGGGGTGAAAGGCCAATCAAACCTGGAGATAGCTGGTTCTCCCCGAAAGCTATTTAGGTAGCGCCTCGGACGAATACTACTGGGGGTAGAGCACTGTTAAGGCTAGGGGGTCATCCCGACTTACCAACCCTTTGCAAACTCCGAATACCAGTAAGTACTATCCGGGAGACACACGGCGGGTGCTAACGTCCGTCGTGGAGAGGGAAACAACCCAGACCGCCAGCTAAGGTCCCAAATTATTACTAAGTGGGAAACGATGTGGGAAGGCTCAGACAGCCAGGATGTTGGCTTAGAAGCAGCCATCATTTAAAGAAAGCGTAATAGCTCACTGGTCGAGTCGGCCTGCGCGGAAGATGTAACGGGGCTAAGTAATAAACCGAAGCTGCGGCAATGAAGTTTACTTCATTGGGTAGGGGAGCGTTCTGTAAGCCGTTGAAGGTGTGTTGTAAAGCATGCTGGAGGTATCAGAAGTGCGAATGCTGACATGAGTAACGATAAAGGGGGTGAAAAACCTCCTCGCCGGAAGACCAAGGGTTCCTGTCCAACGTTAATCGGGGCAGGGTAAGTCGACCCCTAAGGCGAGGCCGAAAGGCGTAGTCGATGGGAAACGGGTTAATATTCCCGTACTTCTTACAATTGCGATGGGGGGACGGAGAAGGCTAGGTGGGCCTGGCGACGGTTGTCCAGGTTCAAGTGCGTAGGCTTAAGAGTTAGGTAAATCCGGCTCTTTCTAAGGCTGAGACACGACGTCGAGCTACTACGGTAGTGAAGTCATTGATGCCATGCTTCCAGGAAAAGCCTCTAAGCTTCAGATTGTAAGGAATCGTACCCCAAACCGACACAGGTGGTCGGGTAGAGAATACCAAGGCGCTTGAGAGAACTCGGGTGAAGGAACTAGGCAAAATGGTACCGTAACTTCGGGAGAAGGTACGCTCTTGATGGTGAAGTCCCTTGCGGATGGAGCTGACGAGAGTCGCAGATACCAGGTGGCTGCAACTGTTTATTAAAAACACAGCACTGTGCAAAATCGTAAGATGACGTATACGGTGTGACGCCTGCCCGGTGCCGGAAGGTTAATTGATGGGGTTAGACTTCGGTCGAAGCTCTTGATCGAAGCCCCGGTAAACGGCGGCCGTAACTATAACGGTCCTAAGGTAGCGAAATTCCTTGTCGGGTAAGTTCCGACCTGCACGAATGGCGTAATGATGGCCACGCTGTCTCCACCCGAGACTCAGTGAAATTGAAATCGCTGTGAAGATGCAGTGTACCCGCGGCTAGACGGAAAGACCCCGTGAACCTTTACTACAGCTTGGCACTGAACATTGACCCTACATGTGTAGGATAGGTGGGAGGCTTTGAAGCAGGTACGCTAGTATCTGTGGAGCCGTCCTTGAAATACCACCCTTGTAGTGTTGATGTTCTAACGTCGACCCCTTATCGGGGTTGCGGACAGTGCCTGGTGGGTAGTTTGACTGGGGCGGTCTCCTCCCAAAGAGTAACGGAGGAGCACGAAGGTGGGCTAATCACGGTTGGACATCGTGAGGTTAGTGCAATGGCATAAGCCCGCTTGACTGCGAGAATGACAATTCGAGCAGGTGCGAAAGCAGGTCATAGTGATCCGGTGGTTCTGAATGGAAGGGCCATCGCTCAACGGATAAAAGGTACTCCGGGGATAACAGGCTGATACCGCCCAAGAGTTCATATCGACGGCGGTGTTTGGCACCTCGATGTCGGCTCATCACATCCTGGGGCTGAAGTCGGTCCCAAGGGTATGGCTGTTCGCCATTTAAAGTGGTACGCGAGCTGGGTTTAGAACGTCGTGAGACAGTTCGGTCCCTATCTGCCGTGGGCGTTGGAGAATTGAAAGGGGCTGCTCCTAGTACGAGAGGACCGGAGTGGACGAACCTCTGGTGTTCGGGTTGTGTCGCCAGACGCATTGCCCGGTAGCTAAGTTCGGAATCGATAACCGCTGAAAGCATCTAAGCGGGAAGCGAGCCTTGAGATGAGTTCTCCCTGATACTTTAAGTATCCTAAAGGGTTGTCGGAGACTACGACGTTGATAGGTCAGGTGTGTAAGTGCTGTGAGGCATTGAGCTAACTGATACTAATTGCCCGTGAGGCTTAACCATACAACACCCAAAGGGTTTTGATGGACTCAAAGCAAGAACAAGACTTGATTGTGTAGAGAACACAAAAACAGCTTTCCAAACTTTTTGTTTTCCCTTTTTTCGAAAAAGCGAAAGTAAAAAGACAGAATTTGCTTGGCGACCATAGCATTTTGGACCCACCTGATTTCCATTCCGAACTCAGAAGTGAAACGAAATAGCGCCGATGGTAGTGTGGGGTTTCCCCATGTGAGAGTAGGACATCGCCAGGCTTTAATTTTAAGGTAAACGCGTTGAACGGCGATTACCGGATAGAGAGAAATCTCCGTCACCGTGTGGAGCGGTAGTTCAGTTGGTTAGAATACCGGCCTGTCACGCCGGGGGTCGCGGGTTCGAGTCCCGTCCGCTCCGCCATTTATTCAGACGAAGCCCTAGCAGAAATGCTGGGGCTTTTTCGTATATGCATAAACTTGGTCTTCGACCAACGAGTCCCGCTTGAACGCAAGCCCGGCCGCCCCGCCATTTATTCAGACAAAGCCCTAGTAGCAATGCTAGGGTTTTGTCGTATATTCTATATTTCTCTAGTACTCCTAAAAATAAGTAATCATAGTGCTAACAGAAATCAGTAGCTTAAAATTTTCTCTTCTGTTAGCCTCATATGAGCTTGTGTTCACTTTTCTCGTTAACACATTTGTTGAAACGGTGTTTATTTGCCCTACGTGACACCTGTAACTTTTAAAATATACCCAAATTCCGAGTGAGGGCGTTTGCTAAATTCTAAGATTTCATCGTCACTATAGCCTCAGATTTGATTACAATGTCGCCATTAACTTTTCTGGGGGAACTATGGGACAACTATCCATTTTGGGGTTTATTGCATTAGGTGGCGCATTTGGTGCATGTTCTCGTTACTTAATTTCTGAACTTTGTGTGATGCTACTTGGTCGTGGCTTTCCGTACGGTACCCTCACTGTGAACGTGGTTGGTTCATTTATTATGGGGCTGCTGATTGCGGCGTTTGAAAGTGAGATACTTGCAACTGATCCTTGGCGCCAAATCATTGGATTAGGCTTTCTTGGTGCACTAACAACATTCTCCACGTTCTCGATGGATAATGTTCTTTTGATGCAACAAGGCGCTTTCTTCAAAATGGGTCTGAACGTTTTATTGAATGTTGTACTAAGCATCTCAGCTGCATGGATTGGCTTTCAGTTATTGATGCGTAGTTAGTCAAATTTTGAACAACTCGGCTTGGTTTAACCAAGCCGTTTTTATATACTGATTTCACTTGTCGGAGTGCCATAAGGCTGAGACCGTTAATTCGGGATCCGTTGAACCTGATCAGATTAGAATCTGCGAAGGGAACAAGAGAAGATATCTACACCAGAGTTCTATCTGGTCGACCTATCAAATAGTCGAATGTTGTTATAGACGAAGAGCATCCGCTCAACTTGTCCTCAATTCGATTCCTCTTGTCGCATCTATCCGCCAAGCATTTTTATCCCAATACTTTTTATCTAAGCATAACAAAGCAAGGAAAAATGCTATGTCGAGTCGCAAGCAAGCGAGACTGGAAGCAAAACAGTTCATTGATACACTCTCGGTACAACCGTACCCAAATTCAAGAAAAGTCTACGTAGAGGGTTCACGTCCTGATATTCGTGTGCCAATGCGTGAAATATCACTCGCTGATAGCCTTATTGGGGGCACAAAAGAAGCGCCTATTTTCGAGCCTAATGAGCCAGTACGCGTTTACGATACCTCGGGTGTATACACAGATCAAAATCACACCATAGACATTTACAATGGCTTACCTAAGCTGAGAGAAGAGTGGATTGAAGAGCGTGCCGATACTGAGCTACTTGATGAAGTAAGCTCGGTATACACCAAAGAGCGCCTAGAAGATGAAACGCTAGACGATCTTCGTTACGGAAATTTACCACGTATTCGACGTGCCAAAGATGGGCAGTGCGTGACTCAATTGCACTATGCTCGCCAAGGTATAATCACCCCAGAAATGGAATACATCGCCCTACGTGAAAATATGGGGCGTGCTCAATACCGCGATGAAGTGCTGAATCAACAACATCCGGGTCAAAGCTTCGGAGCGAATCTTCCAAAAGACATTACCGCCGAGTTTGTGCGTAAAGAAGTCGCCGAAGGTCGCGCTATTATCCCTTCTAATATCAACCACCCAGAATCCGAACCAATGATCATTGGACGTAACTTTTTGGTCAAAGTGAACGCCAACATTGGTAACTCATCGGTCACTTCTTCGATTGAAGAAGAAGTAGAGAAGTTAGTATGGGCAACGCGCTGGGGTGGAGATACCGTTATGGATCTCTCTACTGGACGTAATATTCACGAAACTCGCGAGTGGATTCTACGTAACAGTCCGGTTCCGATAGGTACCGTACCAATGTATCAAGCGCTTGAGAAAGTGAATGGTGTTGCTGAAAACCTTAACTGGGAAGTGATGCGTGATACCCTGATCGAGCAAGCAGAGCAGGGCGTTGACTACTTCACTATCCATGCCGGTTTACTACTTCGTTATGTGCCAATGACTGCAAAACGCGTTACTGGCATTGTCTCTCGTGGTGGTTCTATCATCGCGAAATGGTGTTTAGCGCATCACCAAGAAAGCTTCTTATATACTCACTTCCGAGAGATCTGTGAAATCTGTGCTAAGTATGATGTGGCACTTTCTCTCGGTGATGGTCTGCGTCCTGGCTCGGTTGCCGATGCTAACGACGAAGCGCAATTTGCAGAGCTTCGTACTCTTGGAGAATTGACCAAGATAGCGTGGGAATACGACGTACAGGTGATTATCGAAGGTCCTGGTCATGTTCCAATGCATATGATCAAAGAGAACATGGAAGAGCAGCTAGAGCACTGCCATGAAGCTCCTTTCTACACCCTTGGTCCATTGACGACAGACGTCGCTCCTGGTTACGACCATATTACTTCAGGCATCGGCGCTGCCATGATTGGTTGGTATGGCTGTGCGATGCTTTGCTACGTAACTCCTAAAGAGCATCTTGGTTTACCAAACAAAGAAGACGTGAAAGTAGGCATGATCACGTACAAGCTTGCTGCGCACGCCGCGGATTTGGCTAAGGGACACCCTGGCGCTCAAGTTCGTGATAACGCACTTTCTAAAGCTCGCTTCGAGTTCCGTTGGGAAGACCAGTTTAACTTGTCACTCGACCCAGATACCGCACGCGCTTTCCATGATGAAACCTTGCCTCAAGAGTCTGGAAAAGTTGCTCACTTCTGCTCGATGTGCGGACCAAAGTTCTGCTCCATGAAGATTTCGCAAGAGGTACGAGAGTACGCGAAAGACACTGAGCAAGTTGCTGCGGACCAAGCTATATCGATCAAAATGCTGGATGATCCTCTTGAGGGGATGCGTCAGAAATCGCAAGAGTTTAGAGATACAGGTTCTGAGCTATACCACCCAGCAGCACATGCCGAGGTAAGTGACTAATGAGCAAAATCCTTATTCCGTCATCATTGATTGAACTGACAGGTTTAGTTCAGCAATGTTTGCTGTTGGCGAAAGAACAGGGTTTTAGCATCGAAGACATTGAGTTGGGTGTGAGCCCAACTCAATCTATTCAGCTTGTTCGCGACCAACAGACCACACGCATAACGGCAGATCTTATTGATGGTTATGACTCTGATCATGAGAGTTCATTTGTGCTCTATTACCGCTCTGCTTTATCGGTAGATGCGTGTGCTAAGCAACCGTCGAAAGCGATTTATATTGGCATTGCTGATACGCAGGTATCCGATGAAAAGGAGAAAGTGCTTCAGCTTGATATCTGGCGTCACCCAATTAACAACGAAGTGAGAGCGCTTTCCGTTAAGTCCAAATTCAACGCAATGTTCGATCCCGAACATCACCTTGCTTGGACAGTAACGCTGACAGTACTCGATTTTCCTATCGAAGATGCGTTAACACTTGCTCGAGGAATGCTAACTCAACAAGCGAATGTTTCACGTGAAACACTGTTGAATGACAACCTTGACGAGGGAAGATCTACTCAGTGGGCTGACCAATTCTATGATTTCCCCACGCCTGTACTGGAGGATAACCGACTAGGTATTCAAGTTGGTTGGTCTGCACAATGCGAGAGCGTTAGCTTTCCAACTCTAACTAAGCAAAGTCTAGGGCTCTATCCAGTCGTTGATGATGTTGCGTGGATTGAGCGTCTACTGCCACTAGGCATCAACACTATTCAACTGCGAATCAAGAACCCACAACAAGCCGATTTAGAACAACAGATCATTCGAGCAATTGAGCTAGGTCGTCAGTATCAAGCACAAGTGTTCATCAATGACTATTGGCAGTTGGCAATCAAGCATGCTGCTTATGGCATTCACCTAGGACAAGAAGACATAGAAGAATCGAATTTGGCTCAGTTAACTAAAGCCGGCATTCGTCTTGGTCTTTCTACGCATGGTTATTATGAACTACTGCGCATCGTACAAATTCATCCTAGCTACATCGCGCTAGGGCATATTTTCCCAACCACCACAAAACAGATGCCATCGAAACCACAAGGTTTGGTGCGCTTGGAACTGTATCAAAAGCTGATTGATAGCATTCCTTACGGAAACACAGAGTTGGCTTTCCTTCCTGCAAAAGACAAAGCAGGTAGTGACTATGTGCTTGGCTTTCCGACGGTCGCGATTGGTGGCATTGACCAATCTAATGCAGACGAAGTTTGGCAAACAGGTGTTTCTAGCTTAGCAGTAGTGCGTGCTATTACGTTGGCAGAATCACCTCAGTCCGTCATCGAGTTTTTCGCACAACTGATGAAGGAAAGACAGCTAACGTTTACTGAACAGAATAATGAATTGGTGCATAACAAGAGAGGCGAGCATGCTCACGGATAAGCAGTTTCTTCGCTATCAACGTCAAGTCGCTCTGCCTGAAATTGCCGAAATTGGGCAAGAGCGTTTGAGCAAATCGCATGTTCTGATCATCGGTTGTGGTGGATTGGGGAGCGCAGCGAGTTTGTACTTGGCATCAGCGGGCGTTGGTAAATTGGTTGTGGTTGATGATGATGAAGTTGATAGCAGTAACCTACAACGCCAGATCATTTATCGTGAACAAGACCTCCAAGTTGCGAAAACAGAAGCAACTGCAAAGCAACTGACTGACCTTAATTCTATGGTTCAAATTCGTGCTCTCAATAAGCGATTGGACAAAGCACAGCTGCAGCTTGAGGTGATGCTGGCGGATGTGGTGTTGGACTGCACCGATAACATGCCAACGCGCCAGCTCATTAACCAAGTTTGTTTCGAACAAAATACGCCGCTCATCTCGGCGGCAGCAATTGGTTGGCAAGGGCAATTCGCTGTCTTTGATTACCAAACACCAAGTGAACAAGAAGCGCAGAGTAAAGCCTGTTACCGCTGTTTGTATCCGTTCGACGAATTACCACAAACTCAAAAGTGCAGTGACAGCGGTGTCGTCGGTCCGGTGGTGGGCACACTTGGCAACTACCAAGCGATAGCGGCAATTCAAAGGCTATCGACAGGAATGTTTCACGTGAAACCATTTCAATTGCATCTATTTGATGGGCTCCGAATGCAGTGGCAAACCATGAAAATACAAAAAGATAAGCAATGCCAAGTTTGCGCTTAGTGATAGGTCGCATACATTTTTACCTAATATCGAAGAATATGAGAGTCGCAAGCAATGACATCATCGTTACAACAATCAACTACACCAGAGTTTGCTGCTGATACAGGTGTGATAACCATTGCTATTAACGAGCAATCACACCAAGTTGCAACTGGTTCGAATCTACAGCAAATCATCAGTCAATTTGAACTTCCTGAAATGAGCTGTGTTTTTGCAATCAACAATAATGTTGTGCCTCGCAGTGAGTGGGCGAGCACAGTTCTTTCACAAGGAGATAGCATCTCTTTGTTTCAAGCGATCGCAGGGGGTTAAAGTCGATGCTTAAAATTGGTGATAAACAATTCGAATCTAGACTGTTCACAGGAACAGGGAAGTTTGCCAACAGCCGATTAATGGCAGAAGCGATTCAAGTATCGGGTTCTCAACTTGCGACTATGGCGTTGAAGCGTGTGGATGTGAACGACCAACAAGACGATATTTTGCTGCCGTTAGTACAAGCGGGAGTGAACTTATTGCCGAACACCTCAGGTGCAAAGAATGCTAAAGATGCTGTGTTTGCTGCACAACTGGCGCGAGAAGCGTTGGGTACTAACTGGCTAAAACTGGAAATTCATCCAGACCCGAAGTACTTGATGCCCGATCCTATTGAGACACTAGCAGCCGCTGAGCAACTGGTTCGTGAAGGCTTCATTGTGCTTCCTTATTGTCATGCTGACCCAGTTCTGTGTAAACGATTGGAAGAAGTAGGCTGTGCTGCGGTCATGCCATTAGGTGCTCCGATCGGTTCTAACAAAGGGATAGTTTCCCACGATTTTCTAGAGATCATTATCGACCAAGCTAATGTTCCTGTTGTTGTCGATGCGGGTATCGGTGCTCCTTCACATGCCGCGCGTGCGATGGAAATGGGCGCGGATGCCGTTCTCGTTAATACCGCGATTGCGGCTTCGAGCGATCCCGTTGCGATGGCGAGGGCATTTAAGTTGGCGGTAGAGTCGGGGCGTATGGCTTATGAAGCCGGACTTGCAGGTAAGGTTTCTCATGCGGTTGCGTCGAGTCCACTGACGTCATTCCTAGATGAGCTTTAGTCCTAGATTGGTTTAGCTAATAAGCGAGGAAAACATGAGCTTCGTTGAACAATTTAAGCAGCTTAATTGGGATGACATTTCGATGTCGATCTATGCGAAAACGGCACAAGATGTTGAGCGAGCATTGAATAAACCCAAGCGTGATTTGGAAGACTTTAAAGCGCTAATTTCACCAGCGGCTGAAGCGTACTTAGAACAAATGGCGCAGCTGTCATACTCGGCAACTCGTAAGCGTTTTGGTAATACCATGTCGCTTTATATTCCATTGTACCTTTCTAACTTGTGCGCCAATGCTTGTACTTATTGTGGCTTCTCAATGGAGAATAGAATCAAGCGTCGTACCTTGAATAGGGACGAAGTGGCTGCAGAAGTCGAAGCAATTAAACGCATGAAGTTTGATAGCGTATTGCTGGTGACTGGCGAACACGAAACCAAAGTCGGCATGAAATACTTTCGCGAAATGGTGCCGATGATTAAGCAACGCTTTAACTATTTAGCGATGGAAGTTCAGCCGCTAGATCAAGATGAATACGCAGAGCTCAAGACATTGGGTTTGGATGCGGTGATGGTCTATCAAGAAACGTATCATCCTTCGACTTACGCCGAGCACCATTTGCGGGGCAATAAGATGGATTTCGAATACCGATTGGATACACCCGATCGCCTTGCAAAAGCGGGCATCGATAAGATCGGTATTGGCGCTTTGATAGGATTGGAAGAGTGGCGTACAGATTGCTTTTATGTGGCAGCGCACTTGGACTATCTTGAGCGCACGTATTGGCAGACTCGTTACTCAATTTCCTTCCCGCGTTTGCGTCCTTGTGAGGGGGCCAGTTCTTTAAACGGAAAGCAGCCAAAATCAGTCATGACGGATAAGCAGCTTGTTCAGCTGATTTGCGCTTATCGTTTGTTGAATCCAGAAGTGGAGTTGTCATTATCGACTCGTGAATCACCGAAGTTCAGAGACAATGCATTACCGTTAGGTATCACCAGTATGTCTGCTGCATCGAAAACTCAGCCGGGTGGTTATGCGATAGATGATGTTGAACTCGAGCAGTTTGAGATCAGTGATGAGCGAAGTGCTGGTTCTGTGGAAGAGATGATTCGAGCCAAAGGTTTTGACCCTGTATGGCGAGATTGGCACTCAGCGTATTCCGGTTAAGTAATAAATAAAGCCACTAGTCATCGTTATGTTTCACGTGAAACATAAGTAAAAAAGAGGGTTGATGCAAAACATCAACCCTCTACTTTTTCTAGCTTCTAGCTTCTAGCTTCTAGCTTCTAGCTTCTAGCTGTGTGCTACTGGTAGCGTTGCTTGACGAAGCCACTCTTTCACATCACCTTCAACTAGCGGGCTGATCTCATCCCATACCTTCTGATGGTAGTCATTCAGCCAAGCAAGCTCTGGACGAGTTAGCATATCAACGTTGATGTTGCGCTTGTCGATTGGGCAGCGTGTTAGCGACTCAAATGACAGAACAGGGAAGTCACCGTTAGTTGGAGTTTCAACAACAAGCTCTAGGTTCTCGATACGGATACCAAACGCATCTGCACGGTAGTAACCCGGCTCGTTGGATAGCACCATACCTTCTGTTAGAGGCACGTCGATTTGCTTCTTAGAAATGCTCGCCGGACCTTCATGAACACTTAGGAAGTGACCAACACCGTGACCAGTACCGTGATCGTAATCGTAGCCTTCCGCCCATAGGTGTTGACGAGCTAGCGTATCGATTTGGTAACCACGTGTGCCTTTCGGGAAACGTGCACGAGCAACACCGATGTGACCTTTTAGTGCGAGAGTGAATTGTTTAATCATCTCTTGTGAAGGCTGACCGATCGCAATTGTACGCGTGATGTCTGTTGTGCCATCTAGGTACTGACCGCCTGAATCCACTAGGTAAAGCGTGTTCAGTTCTAGCTTGCCAGGTTCAGGTTGGTTCTCGTGGTTGTAGTGACACATCGCCGCGTTGCCACCTGCTGCCGAAATAGTATCGAAGCTAAGATCCATCAGTGTTGGGTCTTCGCTACGGAACGCTTCCAGTTTGTCAGCCAATGTTGCTTCATTATGCAGGTTACCCGCAACAACTTCTGCATCTAACCAAGATAGGAACTTGCTCATCGCCACGCCATCGCGGATATGACATGCTTTCATCCCTGCGATTTCAACCGCGTTCTTCGCCGCTTTTGGCATTAGGCATGGGTCGGCTTTACTCACCACTGATGCGCCAGCATTTTGTAGAACCAACTTAAACCATGCGTTACTTGTCGCAGGGTCAACCAGTACATTCTTGCCAGTTAGAGTTTCTAGTCGTGCTTGTAACGCTTCTGGGTGATGAACTGTTACGCCAGAACCCACGTGAGCGTCAAACTCAGCAGGTTGGCGAGCTGGATCTAGGAAGTATTCCACGCTTGAGTCTGAATGCAGAATCGCGTGAGAAAGCAGAACTGGTAGACGTGATACATCTAGACCACGAACGTTAAGCAGCCAACAGATAGAGTCAAGTGCTGTGATCACTGCGCTGTCTGCGCCGGCTTTTTTCACGAGCTCTGCGATTTCTTGGCGCTTACTTTCACTTGATTGACCAACCGCTTCTGTTGCCATGAGGCGAACATCAGAAACCACAGGAGCTGGTCGATCATGCCATAGCTCATCAATTGGGTTGCTGTCGAGTATCTTAAGCTCAAGTGCACCAGCCAGTTTCGCTTGTGCCATGTCCAGCCAAGCAGAGTTGTGCATGCGAGGGTCGATGGCCACAGATGCGCCATTTGTAAGATGGTCTTTAATCCAATCTAGTGCAGGCTCTTCAATCAGGTGGCGGTATTCGAATAGATCAGCAGGAACCTGCTTAGTGACTTGTACTGTGTAGCGACCATCAACAAAGATAGCGGCTTTGTCTTTGGTGATTACTGCAGCGCCAGCAGAACCGGTAAAACCAGTTAGCCAATGTAAACGCTCGTTGTGCGCTGGTACGTATTCGCCCAAGTACTCGTCTTCATGTGGGACAAGTAGGGCGTCAATATTATGTTGTGCTAGCCATTCGCGAATTGCATTCACGCGGCTTTGGGTATCGTTGTGCATCTGTGTTATTCCTTCAAATTACCGCTCCTTCATGCTCAGGTGTGGGAGCTGTTTCCATCTGCTTCATGCAGTTTACGAATCTATTGAGGTTCGCAATCACGTCAATAGAGTCGGAGTACAACAGGCCATAGATGAGCCAAAAAGGACTATCGACTGTTAAGCTACCCATTTTACCGTAAGAGCGCAAATCGGGTTCGGGATTTTTATCTAAGATGATCGGTTTTTTGTGTGATCATGGTGCGCAGCCAAGTTAAAGCTGGGTCATTTTCTCTGTCTCGATGCCAAAACAAAGTGTATGCCATTGGTGGGAATTCGAGTGGTAGTGGCAGTAGTGCCATGTCATGTTGCTTGGCTGCTAGCTTCACAAAGTGGCTTGGCGCGGTAAACACAAAATCGGTGTAAGAGCACAAACTCGCGGCGCTGTTAAAGTCCGGTACAGTCACTGCGATATCACGCTCTCGACCAATGTCGGCCAAGCGGTAATCAAGCAACCAACGGTCATTGCCATCACAACGTACCTGGACATGACGCAGGGCTAGATAAGCTTCCAAATTCCAATTACCACGCAAAGCCGGGTGGTCTTTACGAACGATGCACATTTGGTGGTCGCGATAGATTTCTTGCTCACAAATGTCATCAGGTGGCAGCATCGTCAACTTAGCATCGTTGATGTCGATATCTCGACCTGTCATGCCCAAATCGATTTCACCGCGCTGAATCATCTTGAACGTTTGTTCCGACCAAGAGTGGGTGCTTATGGTCACGCCTGGCGCTTGTTGGAATATTGCCGGTAAGAAATGGGGCAGAATTAATGGATACACACTCTCTACTGCTGCGATTTGAAAACGGTACTCACTGCTCTGCGGAGAGAACTCTTCAGGTTGAGTTAGCACCTCAAGTTGGTTTATCAACAGATCCAGTTTCGGCTTAAGGAACAATGCACGCGGTGTAGGCGTCAATCCATGCGAGTTTCGTGTGAACAAAGGGTCATCAAACTGGGTGCGTAACTTGGCCAAAGATTTACTCACCGCAGACTGACTCAAGCACAGCCGGTGCGCAGCTCGAGTGACATTCAGCTCTTCCATCAAGACCTTAAAACAGACCAACAAATTGAGGTCTAAACGCACTAATTTTTCGACGTTCACTGTGATTTTCCTCATGGGAATAATGGTCATGAGTATACATCATTTCCATTCATATCATCAGATGATTAAGCTTTGCACAAAGTTCTTGTTCAATTTGGAGTGTTTTGTGTCTAGCCATATTACAAATAGCAAAAAACAGATGGCGCTGTTGACCATGTTAGTTCTGTTCAGTCCACTTGCGATTGATATCTATCTACCTGCTTTGCCTCTTATTGCATCCACCTTTCAGGTAGAAAATTCATTGGCACAAGACACCATCACTTGGTTCCTATTTGCTATGGGGGTTGGTCAGCTATTCGCTGGTCCCTTGGCAGATAAACTCGGTCGTCGAACTGTTGCATTGGGAGGTATCACCATCTACGCATTGAGCGCTGTATTGGCGTGGAGTGCTCAAAATATTGAGTGGATGTTGACGGCTCGTTTGCTACAAGGCTTAGGTGCATGTGCAACATCTGTAGCAGCCTTTGCAACAGTTCGCGATATATTCGGTCCGGAAAAAAGTGGCAAAATGATCAGTTACCTTAACGGGGCGATCTGCTTTATCCCTGCATTGGCGCCTATTTTAGGCAGTTGGCTAACCCAGCAATTTGATTGGCGTGCAAACTTCAGTTTTATGGCGGGCTTCGCTGTTGTTGCTGGGAGCATGATATTCTTTGGTATGAAAGAGACCAACCCTGCAACTGAGAAGCAGGCGGTGTTCAAATTGAGTCGCTATTGGGCGGTATTGAGCACACCATCATTCATCTTCCACGCATCACTGTGCTTGATGGCGATGGCGGTCATTCTTGCTTACGTAACGTCTGCACCTGTGGTGTTGATGACAGGCATGGGACTATCGATGAATGAATTCACCTTTTGGTTTGGTCTGAATGCGGCATTCAACATTGCGGCTTGTATGCTTGCGCCTAAGTTCATGGATCGCTGGGGCACTCATAATTCACTCGTTGTTGGTATTGTCTTACTGGCCATCTCCGGGGTAGTGATGATGGTAATGAAAGGCAGTAACACGGCACTGTCATTTATGTTGCCTATCTTCATTTCATCAGTAGGATTTGCATGGATTCTTGGCGCGGCGGCGGGTAAAGCGCTAGAGCCATTTGGGGATAAAGCGGGGACGGCTGCAGCATTATTAGGTTTATTCCAAATGAGTGGCGCAGGTTTATTGGTAGGCACGCTTCAGCGTTTATCACTTGATCCACAAACCTTGATTGCGATTCATATGTGGGTATTACTTCCAGCATTGGTGATTCTATTCACTAAAGCAGGCAAGAACTGGCACACAAAATTAGTGAATGCGTAAAACTCGGTAATTTAGTATTTTCCAATGTACCTAACGCGTGTATATTTGTCGTTCAAACTTTTCTCGACACCATAACGGAACTCAAAAAGTAATGTCGTTAACCACGTATGAAATGGCTCGTATCTTAGAGCAAATGGAAGAGTCACCAGAAAAGGTGATGTTTGGTAAGTTGCTTAACGAACTAGGCAACCAAAGCTCTGAGCGTATTCGTAGCGCGGCAAAACAAGTTCCAGTGCCAGTACTGCGCGATATCGTGTACCAATTTCAGCAAGTGATTGAGTCGCGTAAAGGCGAGCAAGTTGAGCAGATGGCAAAAGACCTCGCTAAGCAAGGTATCTCCGCAGAAGAGCTACTGGCTTACTTAAACAAATAATAAAAAATCCCCGCATGATGCGGGGATTTTTTTAGTTGGTAATTTTCTTCTTCAGTATGTGGTCGAGAGATAAAGGCCCGGGTCCCCACACAATCACAATAAGTATCATCAACCCCCAAAGTTGGTGGTCATAGAAGCCTTTCTCCCACAGTAGTGGGTAAGAGACCACGGCGATGATGTTGAACACAAACAGAATCGCAGCCATCGGCCGAGTAATCAATCCCAGTGCCAAGAATACCGGGAGAACCAATTCTGCAGCTGTACCTAAGTAAGCCGCCAACTCCCATGGCAGTATTGGCACTTGGTATTCCAGCTCAAATAAATACAGTGTGCTATCCCAAGACGAGATTTTGATTAGCCCTGAATTGAAGAACACCCATGCAACCCACAAGCGACAAAAGAGAAGCAGTACAGGGACAAGGCCAGCTTGTAAGGTACTGATTAAGTCGTCGTACCGATTGACTAAGTTTTTAAGCGTATCCGTCATAGAGTGCTCCTTAGATTGATTTCAACGTAAAGCCGTCAACGAGATCGAGTGCCATGATGCCATTGAGATGAGCGAGTAAAACTTCAGGTATTTCGCTCAAACTCTGTTTCTGCTCTAAACATTGCAGCAGTTGGAACACATCGGCATCGAGTGCGTGACACAAGGCTTCTCCATTGGCTTGAATCGAGATGACACCTTGCTGTAATTGGTTGATATTAAGTTGTTCGAATTGGCCAGTTTGAATCGCGCTGAACAAATCAAATACTGCGTAGCTGGAGTCAAAGCTTCGGCAGCCTTGTTTAAGGTGCAAAACCAAAGCGGGTTGTTGCTCCTCACTCACTTCGCCAAGTAACGCAAGCGGTTTTAATTGTGCCGCATTGGATTGTTCATACTGTGCTTGACGAGCGAGGTCGATATGCCATTCGAAGCGTGCGACTTCAGGGCTGTAAGGTGCTTGTGCGATCACCTGGCTAAACTGCATGATGGTGTCTTGAAAGCCTTCGCCATAATGCACTACATTTCCTTCTTCTAATGGATATGTGAGAACATGCTGGCGAGCCATCTGTTCAAAGCATTCTTCACCAAACAGCGCTTCAACCATCGGGTAGGTCGCGGATAACACCTCACTTAAGCTGACGATAAAGTTATTGCGGTAAATCTGCACGCGTTCATCAGCGGTAAACTCATCACTCACTATATCGCAGTCTTCGCCGAGTGCCTGATAGTGCAGAGCTTTAGCAAACTGGCTTTGTAAGGTGGCTAGATTCATGAAGCCTTCCTTGGTTCGCTTTGTTCACTTGGGAGTGTGCCTTGCAACAGCAGTTGCGATGCTTTCTCTGCTTCTCCAAGTAAGATTTCTGGCTCAGGGATATCTAAATCCCATTCAATCAGCGTATGGCGCGGACCGTGTTTTTTTGTCCACTGCGCGAATAGCTGCCAAACTTCATCGCTAACCGGACGGCTATGGGTATCAATCCATATCTCACCTTTATCGAGTTGCTTGATGGTAAAGCCTGCCAAGTGAAGCTCATCCACTTTGTCGGCAGGAATCGCATCTAGGTATGTGCCGCAATCAAAACCGTGGTTGAAAGCTGAAACATGAACATTGTTTAAGTCGAGCAGTAAGCGACAGTCAGTGCGCTTTTGAACTTCGGTAAGAAATTCCCATTCACTGATGGTCGAATGTTGAAACTTCACATAACTAGATGGATTCTCAATTAAGATTTCACGCTGCAAATAGTCCTGCACTTCGTCCAAGTTTCGAGTGAACACTTTCAATGCTTCTTCTGTGTAGGGCAGTGGGAGTAGGTCGTTAAAGTAGTGACCGCCGTTTTCGCTCCAACTTAAATGGTCAGAAACAAGAATCGGGTCGATTGAGTCAATCAGCGCTTTAAGTTGAGCAAGGTGCTTTTGATTCACACGTTCCACCGAACCTAGTGACAGACCAATGCCGTGACAGCTAATTTGATACTGCTCGCGCAGCGCTTGTAATTGATGGCGCTCTGCAGCGTTGGGTTGAAAATAGTTTTCACTGTGGATTTCTAACCAAGATAGCTCCGGTTTATTTTGGCTAAAGTAATCGAGGTGAGGGGTTCTTAATCCAACGCCAACAAGGTCGTGGAAGGTGTGGTGTTTCACGTGAAACTCCTTTTTCAAATCGTGCGAGAAGAGCGGGATGCGTAGGTTGAGTGACTACGCATCCTCAAAACTTACATAAGGAGAATTAAGAAGAAGTGGTGCTACCGCCAGTCAGTTTGTCGCATAGACCTTTTGGTACTACAACAAATGCGTCTTTTTGATTGTCTTCTTTCGATGTACCAGCACATGAACTACTTTTCGTTGCGCAGTCATTTTTACCTGCCTTTGCGACGCCGTAGCATTTTTCTTTGTCGGCCGCGACGGCTGGAGTTGCGGTGAGCATTGTTCCTCCAAGTGCTAAAAGGCCGGTAACAGCAGCAGTAACAGCAAGATTCGACTTTTTCATAATACGTTCCTCTGAGTGATTTCCTTTACTTAGATTGGCAAGCTGATTCAGTGTTTGTTGTATGACCACTGTTCATCAACGTGCTTAACTTAAAAGATAGGAAATTGGCATGAAAACTTTCAGGCAAATTCAATTTTTGAATGATTTATGGCTGTGTTATTTCAACAAGTGATTGATGTGTGGTTTAAAAATACATCAAATTTTTTATGAAATTTTGTCTCATCTGTAATGATTGTTTAGGTTATAATCTGTTTTTATGTATAAATAACCAGTAGCGCTCATCATGATGGATCCATCTTTATTACTCGACGGTTTGAACGATAAACAACGTGAAGCCGTTGCTGCACCTCTAGAAAATTTGCTTATCCTTGCTGGTGCAGGGAGTGGTAAGACTCGCGTTCTTGTTCATCGAATTGCTTGGTTGATGTCGGTAGAGCAAGCATCGCCGTTCTCAATCATGTCGGTAACCTTTACCAATAAGGCTGCGGCAGAGATGCGTGGTCGTATTGAAGAGTTAATGATGGGCAGTACAGGTGGCATGTGGAATGGTACATTTCATGGTATTTGCCACCGTATTTTGCGAGCACACTATCTTGATGCAAAGCTACCTGAAGATTTTCAAATCATTGACAGCGACGATCAGTTGCGTTTATTGAAGCGTTTAATTAAAGCGCAAAACTTAGATGAGAAACAATGGCCTGCACGCCAAGTATCATGGTGGATTAACGGCAAGAAAGACGAGGGTCTACGTCCGTCGCACATTGACGCTTACCATGATCCAGTCACAAAAACTTATCTACAGTTGTACACCGCTTACCAAGAAGCGTGTGATCGTGCTGGTCTGGTCGACTTTGCGGAAATCTTGCTGCGCGCGCATGAGCTACTGCGTGATAACAAGTTTGTCCGTGAGCACTACCAAGCACGTTTTAAACACATTTTGGTGGATGAGTTCCAAGATACCAACAATATCCAATATGCTTGGCTACGTATGATGGCGGGTCCAGAATGTCACGTAATGATTGTTGGTGATGATGACCAGTCTATTTATGGTTGGCGGGGCGCTAAAATTGAGAACATCGAGAAATTTACCCTCGAATTCCCAAGTGTAAACACCATCCGTTTGGAGCAAAATTATCGCTCAACCAAAACGATTCTTGAAGCCTCCAATGCTTTGATTGCGAACAATACTGAGCGTATGGGTAAAGAGCTATGGACGGATGGCGTTGTTGGTGAACCTATTTCGGTTTACAGCGCATACAACGAATTAGACGAAGCTCGTTTTGCGGTAAATAAAATCAAAGAGTGGCAGGAGAAAGGTGGTGTCTTAAATGATGCTGCGATGCTTTACCGTAACAACGCTCAGTCGCGTGTTTTGGAAGAAGCCTTAATCCAAGCAGGTCTGCCTTATCGTATTTACGGCGGCATGCGATTCTTCGAACGTCAGGAAATCAAAGATGCATTGAGTTACATGCGGTTAATCGCTAACCGTAATGATGATGCGGCATTTGAGCGTGTGGTAAATACGCCAACGCGTGGTCTAGGTGATAAGACCCTAGAAACCATCCGCTTTGCGGCGCGTGATCGCGGCTGCACCATGTGGGAAGCGAGTGTGGCAATGATAGAGGAACAAGTGTTAGCAGGTCGTGCTGCTGGCGCATTGAGCCGTTTCATTGAGCTCATTACTGCACTAGAAGACGACACGATGGAAATGCCGTTGCATCACCAAACGGATCATGTGATCAAGTATTCCGGCTTGTTTGCAATGTACGAGCAAGAAAAAGGCGAAAAGTCGAAAGCGCGTATAGAAAACTTGGAAGAACTGGTCACAGCAACACGTCAGTTCGAAAAGCCGGAAGAAGCTGAAAATATGTCGCTACTGACAGCCTTCCTAACTCATGCTGCATTAGAAGCGGGTGAGGGGCAGGCGGATGAATTTGAAGATGCAGTCCAGCTTATGACACTACACAGTGCGAAAGGTTTGGAGTTCCCACTTGTCTTTATGGTTGGTGTGGAAGAGGGCATGTTCCCAAGCCAAATGTCTGCAGAAGAGGCGGGACGTTTAGAAGAAGAGCGCCGATTGTGTTATGTGGGTATGACGCGAGCGATGCAGAAGCTATACATCACATACGCAGAAATGCGCCGCTTGTATGGGCAAGATAAATACCACAAGCCATCGCGTTTTATTCGTGAATTGCCAGAAACCTGTTTAGATGAAGTTCGCATGAAAGCGCAAGTCAGCCGTCCTGCAAGTAGTGGCCGATTCAGTCAAACAGTTGTCAAAGAAAGCTTCAATGAAACTGGTTTTTCGCTTGGTTCTCGTGTTATGCATCCAAAATTTGGTGAAGGGACCATCATCAACTTCGAGGGCAGTGGTCCACAGAGTCGTGTACAGATCGCCTTTAACGGTGAAGGTATCAAATGGTTAGTGACTGCTTACGCTCGATTAGAGAAGTTGTAAGGCTTTGCAAAAATTAGCGTATTAAGATTCAGAGCTGCTTCGGCGGCTCTTTCTTATGCTGTTTATGAGTCAACAAAACGACAAAGAATTGAGTAGGAAAGCGTTGATTGAAGTAAGTTATGAGTGTTACTTACTTGCTTTCAGAGAAAGCGTCTTCAGAAAAAGAAAAACCCCGAGGGCTTGCGCCCATCGGGGTTATAGTCTTACTCGCAGCAATCCAGCTACTAAAAGTGCTCCATGCATCGAATCCATGATAGTTCGCTGTATTCCGTCAGCGTAATCCTTGCATCGCCTTCCTAGCGGTGTCCTTGACCTTATCCTGGTCTGCTAACAATCCTCGTTAGCTCTCATCACTTGTTCCCTGAGCGGTGTCCCTGACATCTTCCTGATGTTCAATCCGTGCCTCGTCCAGAGGTGTCCATATCCCATCCTTAGTAGTAACCATCCTAGTTACTATTGAGTCCGTTCAATGTCCAATTTTGCAATCCATGCCCGACTATTCTTCCTGAATAACCGTTTCTTCTTCCTGAAGTTCACCAAATCCCTGGTGTTTCCTGTTCCGTGTCAGCATCCTTCCGACAGGTTTAATATTACGTGATTAATGGTTCTCAACAATGGCTGAAATTCATATTTTTCCAAGATAGCGGCGTTCAAAAAAAGAACGAACATTTTAAATTCAATGAGTTAACTTGACTTGACCTAGAATTCTCTACATAAAAAGAGAAGTTTGCTCACCTCCTTGTAAGAGATCTCGCACAAAGGCTCGAGCAAAACACTACTATTGCCCGATCGCCATGCCCTCACGGCGTGGATCCGCAGCCCCTTCAAGTCCATCTTTCAATATACGTATCGCATGCAGCCCAGAGTTCAAATCACGAACATCGGTCTTAAATCCCATTTTTTCTAATTCTGATTGAAAGCTTTCTGCGGTGGTTCCTTGTTCAATATCTAAGGTGCCAAAACGGTTCAGTAATCGTGGTTGATTAACCGCACTTTGGATATCCATATCCCATTGAGTGTGGGCAATGATAGCTTGTGCAACGTAGCCTATGATGCGACTGCCGCCTGGAGAACCAATTGCCATGTAGGGTTTATCGTCCTTCATCATAATAGTCGGTGCCATAGAAGAACGTGGGCGTTTGCCCGGTTCTAAGCGGTTTGCGATTGGCACACCATCTTGATGAGTGCGGAAAGAGAAATCGGTAAGTTCGTTATTGAGCAAGAAGCCGCGTACCATCAAGCGTGAGCCAAAGGCGTTCTCGATGGTTGTTGTCATTGAAACCACATTGCCTTGCTTATCGACGATATTGAAATGGCTGGTGGAAGGCAGCTCGATCGATTGGTCCATGCTTAAGTTCATGGCGTGCGACCAAGGAGGGTTGCCGGCTTCAACCTTACTCAAGGCTTTACCGATTTGAATGAGCTCAGCACGTTGTTTTAGATAATCTTTATCAAGCAAGCCTTCGGTTGGCATTGGTACATAATCTTGGTCTGCCATGTATTTACCGCGATCTGCAAACGCAAGGCGAGACGCATCAGCGATCACTTGCCATGATTTCGCGCTTTCGGCTCCCCAGCCTTTAAGATCGTATTGCTCGGTGATCGCGAGAATCTGTCCAACCGTCAATGTGCCAGAGCTTGGTGGTCCCATGCCGCAGATATCATAGCTTTGATAGGCCGTACAAACGGGGTCACGTTGCTTGATTTGGTAAGTATCGAAATCGGCCTGAGCTAATACGCCAGAGTTTCCCGCTGCATTCTGAACGGTCTTAATGATGTCTGTGGCGATATCGCCTTGATAGAAAGCGTTTGCCCCTTGCGATGCAATGACCGTCAGAGTTTGCGCGTATTCAGGGTTCTTCAACAACGTGCCTTTGGCTTTTGGTGAGCCATCTGGATTAAAGAAGTAAGCCTTAGTCGCAGGGAAGCGTGATAGGCGCTTGGCATCTTTCTCAATCAGACTCGCGAGGCGAGGACTTACTTCGAAACCTTGCTCAGCCAAGGTAATTACGGGTTGGATGATGTTCTTCCATTCCAACTTGCCGTATTTCTGGTGCGTGTCCCACAGTAGTTTCACTGTACCAGGAGTGGCAACGGAGCGCCCACCGACAACCGCATCGTAAAATTGCAAGGGTTGTCCATTATCATCTAAGAAGAGTTTAGGTGTCGCGGCGAGTGGTGCGGTTTCACGTCCATCATACGTAGTCAGTTTTTGTTTCTCACTGTCCCAATACACTAAGAAGGCGCCGCCACCAATACCGGATGATTGCGGCTCTACCAAGCCCAGCATCAGTTGCACGGCAACCATGGCATCAATAGCATTACCACCTTGTGCAAGAACGTCTGCACCTGTTTGGGTTGCAATTGGGTTGGCTGCTGTGACCATATAATCTTTGGCTTTGACCAACTGTTTTTGCTCCAAGCCAGTACTGTGCTCCGGCGCAACGGCATCTGCTGCTTGGTTAGCAAAGGCTGAGGTAGATAAGACGAGTGGGGAAGTAAGAAAAAGACCCGTGGTCACGAGTCGGTTGAACGTCCAATGCATGATGACTCTCCATGTTGCCAGTTTTGTGTTTTCAGCTTGGCAGTCATGAAGAGTCACGTCGAGTCAGCAATCGCAGAAATGTCGAGTATGAGAGGATTTAATCTTTGTATTAACCAACTAAGTTTGTGGCGGTTTGAAATAGAATGCTGCTGCCAACTAAGGTGAATATGACACCACATAAGCCGTCAATGTAGATGCCAGCTTTGTGTAATTTGCGTTGTAGACGCTGAGTCGACAGCATCCACGCTAGGCTAGAGAACCAGAATAGCGACAAGCCAAATAGAATAGCTAAAGCTATGCCTTTGCCAGTAATCGACATCCCTGCAGGGACTAAGCTTGACATCAAACTGATGAAAAACACTAACGCTTTCGGGTTCAGAATATTGGTTGCAAACCCTTTAGCAAATGCTTGACGCTTGTTACTGATCACCAGGTTGTTTTGTTTCTTAGGTTGATCCGCCAGTGGGTTTTTGATCATGGTGATCACGGTGATCACGGCACGTAATGCACCGATTCCTAAGTAAAGTAAGTAACTGCCACCCAATAGTTGCACTACGGAATACAATAAAGGGTGCTGGTGGACGATATAACTCACGCCTGTCAGGCTGAACAACGAGTGAAGCAAAATACCAACAGACAATCCCAACGCAATGTACAAGCCGGTTTGACGGCCGTGACGTGTTGCGTTTTGTACCACAAGGGCAAAATCCGGACCGGGACTCATTAAGGCGATAAAGTGAATACTGGCGAGAGTCAGCAATATGGTGGATTCATTCATAACACATCTCAAATAGAAACAATGTCCCTATTGTCGTGGTAAGTCACCTGTAGCGCTTGTAAAAAACTGACAGCTTTTTCGATAAATGAAATTAACGAGTCACTTGAGAAGGAGACACTCCGTAAGTTTGTTTAAAAGCTTTGCTGAAATGCGCTTGATCGTAGAAACCGATTTGATGAGCGACGTCGGTACCACATTGACCCGCTTGAAGTAATTTCATGCCTTGTTCGAGTCGTAGGCGAGCAAACCAGGCATAAGGCGTCATGCCTGTTTGCGCTTTAAAGTGGCGCTGGAACTGAGTGGGGCTAAGTTGGCACAGATCTGAAAGTGAATCCAAACGCACCGCTTGGTCGAGGTTTGCCATTAGATAATCTTTTAACGTCCCAAGCGATTGATTCCCTAGTGGTACCACTTTTTGTCGCTCAAGCGATCCGTAGCGATCAAAAAGCTGGTTAAATCCCTCAAAAGGAAGGCAATCTTTGGTGAGTTGGCTGAGGTTTTCACGACGAAGTAGCCCGTGCAAGTTACTAAGTTGTAAAAATATCTTCGGATCCGAGATGATCAGTTCATTAAAGCGTATTATTTGACCGCTTTGCTTAAGATCAGCCAGATCGCTCAATAGGTGAGGTTCGATCGCAAATACATTCACTTCATAGCCACTTTCGAGCTTAGATTGCCCGTCGTGCAGCTCATCTGGCGGCATTATCACAATTTGCCCGTGACCAACTTGGTGGTTGTTACCTTGGTATTGGAACTTCTGCGCGCCATGCGTGATCAGACCGAGATGAAAATCCAGATGGTAATGCCTTTGAAAAGCAAATGTCTGATATTTCGCCTCAATCAGCCTCAAGTTGTCATGATCGGTTGCGTAGTACTGAATATGTTCCATGAAATAAAAAAGCTTGGTCACATTATGACCAAGCTTATCCATCAATTTCTCAATTGTCTTGTAAAAAACGATCACGCCGCACGAGCCGCTTTGCGCGATTTGCGATTATTACTCAAACCATCAAAGCTAAATACGGCCAATGCTCCCCAAATGAAAGCAAAAGTGATGGCCTTATCTGCGGAGAACGGTTCACCGTAAATTAATACTGCAAGTAAGAACATTAGACTTGGGCCGATATACTGAAAGAAACCTAACGTTGATAACTTTAGTCGTGTCGCTGCGCCGGTGAAACAAAGCAGAGGAAGTGTGGTGATAACACCCGCTGCGATTAATAAACTATTGAGTTGCCATGGATTGTCCTGCATGTTTGATGTTGGCGTATTAGCGATAAACAGTAGATAGATGAAAGCTGCAGGTAGTAAAACGGCCGTTTCGATAAACAGCCCGGTTTGTGCATCAAGGCTGACTTTTTTACGCAACAGGCCATAGAAACCAAAACTCATTGCAAGGGCGATCGCCACTATAGGGACGGATCCAAAAACAAATAGCTGAACCAGTACTCCACACGCTGCGAGAGTCACTGCAAACCATTGTAATTTACGTAGGCGTTCCCCAAGAAAAACCATCCCCAATAGAACATTGATCAGTGGATTGATGTAATACCCCAAACTTGCATCAAGCATATGATTGGTGTTGACCGCCCAAATAAAAATTAACCAGTTAGCCCCAATTAATACAGAACTAAACAATAGGTAAGTGACTTTGGTTTTATCTTTAATGACGCTATATACCGAACGCCAGCGACGGCCAAAATGAAGGAGCGCAGCGAGTAAAAAGAAAGACCAAATCACACGATGGCTTAATATCTCAAGTGGCGAGACATCGGCAATGGATTTGAAGTAAATGGGTGCGATGCCCCACATGGTATATGCACCAATTGCCAGTAAAACGCCTTGTTTTGCTCGCTGTTGGTCTTCTGGTGTCATAGTGTGTCACCTAATTGTGTGTTTATAGAGCAGAAAATCAGTATACGAGTCGTGAACTAAATCACCTAACAATTTGCGGTTTTATTCACCATCAAACCCCATTACAATGTGCCATCACTTTGCGTGCTAGTCGCATTCAAAAGCACCTCTTTTTTAAGACCCTATCTGAGATTATTCATGACCTCGACCTTGTTAGCCGAACAATCAGACTCGCCTATAACGCCTCAACGTGTGTTGGAGGATGTGTTTGGTTACCAGGAGTTCCGTGATGGTCAGCAGTTGGTGATTGATGCCGCGGTAGAAGGTCGCGACAGCCTGGTTATTCTGCCTACGGGTGGCGGTAAGTCGCTGTGTTATCAAATTCCTGCTTTGGTTCGCTCCGGCATTACTTTGGTCATATCTCCGCTGATTTCACTGATGAAAGACCAAGTTGACCAGCTTAAAGCCAATGGGGTGGCGGCTGAATGCATTAACTCGACCATGCCTCGCGAAGAGCTGCTCAGCGTGTATAACCGCATGCACACAGGTCATCTTAAGTTGGTGTACGTCTCGCCAGAACGCGTATTGATGCGTGACTTCATTGAGCGTTTGGAAAACTTGCCGCTATCGATGATTGCCGTCGATGAAGCGCACTGTATTTCCCAATGGGGACACGACTTCCGTCCAGAATACGCTGCGCTTGGTCAACTCAAGCAGCAGTTTTCCCATGTGCCATTTATGGCGCTGACGGCGACGGCGGATGACGCAACGCGCCGAGATATTCTTGAGCGTTTGCAACTGAATAATCCAGAGGTTTACCTAGGCAGCTTCGACCGCCCTAACATCCGCTACAACTTAGTTGAGAAGCACAAACCGGTTTCGCAAATCGTTCGTTATCTTGAGACCCAGAAGGGTAATTGCGGCATCATCTATTGTGGTAGCCGTAAGAAAGTTGAGATGGTGACTGAGAAGCTGTGCAACAACCACATTCGTGCTGCTGGTTATCATGCCGGTATGGATGCTGATGAGCGCGCTTACGTTCAAGAAGCTTTCCAACGCGATGACATCCAAATCGTAGTGGCGACCGTGGCATTCGGTATGGGTATCAACAAACCAAACGTGCGTTTTGTGGTTCACTTTGATATCCCGCGCAACATTGAATCCTACTATCAGGAAACGGGTCGTGCAGGGCGTGATGGTTTACCTGCGGAAGCGATGATGTTGTATGACCCTGCGGACATCAGTTGGCTGCGTCGTATGTTGGATGAGAAAGACGATGGTCCGCAGAAGCAGGTGGAAACCCACAAACTGAATGCGATGAGCGCTTTTGCTGAGGCGCAAACTTGTCGTCGTCAGGTGCTATTGAACTACTTTGGTGAATATCGCGAGAAGCCATGTGGCAACTGTGATATTTGCTTAGATCCACCGAAGCACTTTGATGCCACAGAAGAAGCGCGTAAGGCGTTGTCTTGTGTGTACCGAGTGAATCAGAGCTTTGGTATGGGCTACGTGGTAGAAGTGCTACGTGGTATGCAAAACATTCGTGTACGTGAAAATGGGCACGATAAGATTTCTACCTACGCGATAGGGCGCGATCACAGCCACGATTACTGGATCAGTATTTTCCGCCAGTTAATCCACAAAGGGCTGCTGTTCCAAAATATCACGCGTAACTCAACGCTGCAATTAACCGAAGAGGCGCGTCCGCTGCTACGTGGCGATGTGACGCTAGAATTGGCGGTTCCACGGCTAGACACCGCAGCACGTGCGGCTAAATCAGATAAACTGACCAGCAAGAACTACGACAAAAAGCTGTTTGCTAAGTTACGTAAGCTGCGTAAGTCGATTGCTGATGAAGATGGTTTGCCACCATATGTGGTCTTCAGTGACGCTACCTTGATTGATATGGCGGAAATTCTGCCGACGTCTTACGGCGAAATGCTGGCAGTCAGCGGCGTTGGTCAGCGCAAATTGGAGAAGTACGCCGACCCATTCCTTGATTTGATTCAAGAACACATTACTCACCACGGATAAGGAACCAAGATGCAAAAGGAATTTGGCTTAGCGGACTACATGGCACAAGAAGGGCGCTTAATCATTACCGCGCTGAGCTTTGATCTTGATAGTTTTCCTGCTTTGGGTGAGCGTTTAGTCGGGCTGCTTTCCGCTACTGTGATTGAAAAGCAATGGGATGCGGATATTCACTCTTGGCTGGTCGACTTTGAAGGTTGCCGACTGTTTATGAAAGCAGAGCATTACAGTGAGGCGATCTGGTTTGAAGCTCTAGCGATTGAAGAGAGTAGGGAAGAGTTGGATTATCTCGCAGGATTGTTTCAACGCGGATTCTAAAAGCCCAGTGGCGCTCATTTGGAATTATTACGAAAGGGCGTTTCACATGAAACACCCTTTTTTATGCTCAAACGTTTGCGCAGAACTGAGCGCTTGCGAGTCAAACTGGTTAATGTATAATCGCCCACCGCTTAATTCTGAATGAGTTAAGCCAGTTTATTTTCCATTTTTACATTGTTGGTAAGAGTTGTTTTTTATTAAGCGCTCGATTTGGGTTCCCTCACCCCCAAACCAAACTAAAAAGGTATCACATGAGTAACTTTACCTCTGCGCAGCAGCGCAACGCCCTTATCTATCTGGTTTTATTCCATTTAGTCATTATTGCATCAAGCAATTACTTAGTTCAGCTCCCATTTACCGTTTTTGGGTTCCATACCACTTGGGGCGCATTTACTTTCCCATTTATCTTTTTGGCGACGGATCTCACTGTACGTATTTTTGGCGCGCAAATGGCTCGTAAGATCATCTTTTTGGTGATGTTGCCTGCGTTAGCAGTGTCTTACTTCTTATCCGTTGTATTCTTTGAAGGGCAATTTCAAGGTTTCGGTCACTTAGGGGAATTTAACCTATTTGTTGCGCGTATTGCGATTGCAAGTTTCATGGCTTACTTGTTAGGTCAGATCATGGACGTGCACGTTTTTAATCGTTTACGCCAAATGAAGCAATGGTGGGTTGCACCAACATGTTCAACGCTTTTCGGTAATGCGCTCGATACTATCGCGTTTTTCTCTATTGCGTTCTATCAAAGCCCAGACCCATTTATGGCTCAGCACTGGATGGAGATTGCGCTGGTGGATTATGGCTTCAAGTTGATCATTAGTTTAGGTTTGTTTGTACCTATGTATGGCGTTCTACTTAACTATCTCATTAACAAGCTAACCGCTGTGAATCCAGACTTTAAAGTCAGCACGACGATTCAGTCTTAATTGTTGTGGGAACCCCAAAAACCGCTTGCTCAAACCAAGCGGTTTTTTTGTGGCAGTAGAAAGGACATTGTGTGGTTAGGTACAGCGTAAGGAGCAGTTGGATCATGGGTGTCCTAAAGCTTGCTTAACGGAACGTAACGAGTCTGAGGTGAAAAGCTGGGGGAATAAAAAAGGCCTCAACTTGAGACCTTTCTATAAGCGTTTGGCAAACTATAAGCGATTAGCAAATGGTGATTGTCAATGGCCAGCCAATATCAGTCTGACGGTTGGACTCAATCTCCAACTCGGCAGCTGTTAGTGGATTCGAATTAAGCCAGTGAGCATTAATACTCAGTGTCAGTTTATCGCCCTCTGCACTTAGAGACACTTTTGGCTCTAACATAGGGTTTCGACGGTGGCTAAGCAGTACGGCTAAACGTAATAAACGAAGAACTCGCTTACCGCTAGTACCAGATAGCGCATGTTGCTCTGGTAGTGACGTTAGTTGTTCACGGTAACGCCGAGCCAGTTCTCCAATGAAGAACTTTTGCGCGCGTGTGTAACCGGGTAAATCCAAATTCTGCAGTAGGTAAGCGCTGTGTTCACCGCCTTTTTTGAAATCAATGGTTAGACCAATTTCATGTAACTTAGCAGTGGTTTCCAGTAGAACTTTACCTTGTGGTTCTGCAACCCATTCTTCATCCCCAACTTGCTCAAGTAATTTGCTGGCAAGGTTGGCTACCTGTTCACCGTATTGGCAATCCAATTGATAACGTTTTTGTACGCTGCAAATCGTACGAGCACGAATGTCGTTTTGGCGAAGTTCATCAACCATTTCGTACACTAAGCCTTCACGCAATGCGCCGCCAGCCAGTGTCATGGCATCGATCTCTAATAGCTCAAAGATTGCAATTAAAATAGATAAGCCACTTGGGAATACCAGAGCACGCTCTAAAGTTAGCCCCTCGATATCGAGCTCTTCTAGGTGATCGGCAAGCATTGCTTGCTTTTGTAAGCGTTTGAGTTTGGCGTGAGTTATGACTTCATCCATACCCTGTACAAGCATGATTTCTTGTAGTGCTTGAACTGTGCCCGATGCTCCAACACAAACATCCCAACCTAAGTCTGTATACTGCTCCAGAATTGGCATTAATGTTTGTTTGGCACCTTCAATGGCTGCTTCAAAGTTACGAGCGTTAAGTTGACGATCTTTGAAGAAATGTTCTAACCAAGTAACACAACCCATCTTTAGGCTAGTGAGAGCTTTGGCTTCGAAACCTTCACCAATAATGAGTTCAGTACTTGCGCCACCGATATCGACGACAAGTCGACGGCCGCTGCCGCCGGAAGTATGTGCAACACCTTTATAAATAGTGGCCGCTTCTTCCTCACCAGTGATGACTTCGATTGGCTGCCCCAATATTTGGTTCGCTTTCTCTAGAAAAACATCCACATTCGTGGCGGTACGCAGTGTTGCAGTACCCACAATGCGGATGTTCTGTTTAGGAATATCCTGCAAGCGTTCTGCAAATAGACTTAAGCAGTCCCATCCTCGCTGCATAGCTTCCATACTAAGAGAGTTACGTTCATCTAAGCCCGCTGCGAGACGAACTTTGCGCTTAATTTTAGCCATGGTTTGAACGCTGCCATCGATATGACGCACAACGAGCATGTGAAAACTGTTCGACCCGAGGTCGATGGCGGCGTATAGCGGTGATGATCCTGCTTGACTCATAAACGACTTCAGTTTCCTTTTATGATTGTTTTGGCGCTGATTGACGCGGCTGACGAGGACGACGTCCTTGCGGCTTGCGGTTACCAGAGCGAGTGCCACCTGTATTAGTGCGACGTTGCTGAGTACGAGGCGCGCGCATACGAAGTGGGGCAGGCAGATCTTGGATTAGAGCCGAAGCGTCGTAATCAGAAACTGGGATTGCGTGCTCAATGTATTCTTCGATTGGTGGCAAGTTGATTGCGTAATCTTCACAAGCAAAGCTAATAGAGTGACCACTTGCGCCAGCACGACCAGTACGACCGATACGGTGAACGTAGTCTTCACAGTCATCCGGTAGGTCGAAGTTGAATACGTGTGTTACTTGAGGAATATGTAAGCCACGAGCAGCAACGTCGGTTGCTACGAGTAGGTCAACTTCACCAAGCGTGAATTGCTCAAGAATTTTTTCACGTTTTTTCTGTGGTACATCGCCAGTCAGTAGACCAACACGGTGACCATCTGCTGCTAGGTGACCCCAAATCGACTCACACTTATGTTTAGTGTTAGCAAAAACGATTGCACGATCTGGCCATTCTTCTTCAATAAGTGTTTGAAGCAGAGCCATTTTGTCTTCGTTAGATGGGTAGAACAGTTCTTCTTGGATGCGGTGACCGGTTTTTTGCTCTGGCTCGACCACAACATGCTCAGGGTTGTGCATGTGTTCGAATGCTAATTCTTGTACACGATAAGACAACGTTGCTGAGAACAGCATGTTCAGACGTTCTTTTGGCTCAGGCATACGACGGAACAAGAAACGAATGTCTTTAATAAAGCCAAGATCAAACATACGGTCTGCTTCGTCCAGAACAACAGCTTGAATGTTGTTTAGGTTGAATACACGCTGTTTGTAGAAGTCAATGATTCGGCCAGTTGTTCCGATAAGAATATCAACGCCGTCTTGTAGCTTACCAAGCTGCTTATCGTAGCTTTCACCGCCGTATGCGAGTGCTGCTTTAAGACCCGTACTTGCAATCAGAGGTTCAGCATCGTTGAAGATCTGAATCGCCAGTTCACGAGTTGGTGCCATAATAATCGCACGCGGTTGCGTTGGTTTACGCCCTTCGTGTTCAGGTGTGGTCAATAGGTGGTTGAAAGTAGCAGTAAGAAACGCGAGGGTTTTACCAGTACCCGTTTGGGCCTGGCCTGCAATGTCTTGGCCGGTGAGCAGTACCGGCAACGCCAATGCTTGGATAGGGGTACAATATTCGAACCCTTTTTTTTCCAATCCATCAATGACTTGGGGCTTTAAATCCAAATCGGCGAACTTTTGCTCTGTGATATGCGTCTTTTTCATAGCTATAGAATATCAGCTAAAGCTTGCAATACGAAAGTAAATACATTCCAATAGGGCATCAAATTACTGGTTATCATCCAACCAGTTTCGAAAAACACATTGGAGTGGAAGATGAGTGATAAGATTTTGCAGCTGACTGATGATGGTTTTGAAAACGACGTAATCAATGCTGCAGGCCCTGTTCTAGTTGATTTTTGGGCGGAATGGTGTGGTCCTTGTAAAATGATTGCCCCAATTCTGGATGAAATCGCTGATGAGTACGAAGGCAAACTCACTATCGGTAAACTAAACATTGACCATAACGCAGGTACACCGCCTAAGTTTGGTATTCGTGGCATTCCAACGCTACTGTTGTTTAAAGACGGTAACGTAGCAGCAACAAAAGTTGGTGCATTGTCTAAGACTCAATTAAAAGAGTTTCTAGACGCGAATCTATAATCACTTATGTGATTGCAAACAAAACCGTGCAAAACATCAATGCGCGGTTTTGTTTTTCTAACTCTGGACTAGAATACTAATTAGTGCTAACTTATCGCGCGTTAATTGAACAATTTCTCTTCTTGGTCGATCCTGAGACCAAATCCATCTTAACTAGAAAACAGATCTTATTTTGACTAAACAAGAATCCACCACCATGAACCTAACCGAACTGAAGAACAGACCAGTGTCTGACCTTGTAAAACTTGGCGAAAGCTTAGGGCTTGAGAACCTAGCGCGTCTAAGAAAACAAGACATTATCTTCGCAATCCTTAAAGCGCACGCAAAAGGCGGCGAAGACATCTTTGGCGATGGGGTTCTGGAAATTCTGCAAGACGGCTTTGGTTTCCTACGCAGTGCAGACAGTTCATACCTTGCTGGTCCTGACGACATTTACGTATCACCAAGTCAAATTCGCCGTTTTAACCTACGTACTGGTGACTCTATTGCTGGTAAAATTCGCCCACCAAAAGACGGTGAGCGCTACTTTGCCCTTTTGAAAGTCAACACGGTAAACGACGACAAACCAGACAACGCGCGTAACAAGATCCTATTCGAGAACTTAACGCCTCTACACGCTAACGAGCGTATGGTTATGGAGCGCGGTAACGGTTCTACAGAAGACATCACTGCACGCGTTTTAGATTTGGCATCGCCAATCGGTAAAGGTCAACGTGGTCTGATTGTTGCTCCGCCTAAAGCGGGTAAGACAATGCTTCTGCAAAACATCGCTCAAAGCATCGCTTACAACCATCCTGAATGTGAGTTGATGGTACTTCTGATCGACGAACGTCCGGAAGAAGTAACAGAGATGCAGCGCCTAGTTAAAGGTGAAGTGGTTGCGTCAACGTTTGATGAACCAGCATCTCGTCACGTACAAGTAGCAGAGATGGTAATTGAGAAGGCAAAACGTCTTGTAGAACACAAGAAAGACGTGGTTATCCTACTTGACTCAATTACTCGTTTAGCTCGTGCATACAACACCGTAGTGCCTTCATCAGGTAAAGTACTAACTGGTGGTGTCGATGCCAATGCACTACACCGTCCAAAGCGTTTCTTCGGCGCAGCTCGTAACGTAGAAGAAGGCGGCAGTCTAACTATCATCGCAACAGCACTAGTAGATACTGGTTCTAAAATGGATGAAGTTATTTACGAAGAGTTCAAGGGTACAGGTAACATGGAACTGCACTTGAACCGTAAGATTGCTGAAAAACGAGTATTCCCAGCGATTGATTTCAACCGCAGCGGCACGCGTCGTGAAGAGCTACTCACTAAGACAGACGAATTACAGAAGATGTGGATTCTGCGTAAGATTGTTCACCCAATGGGCGAAACCGACGCGATGGAGTTCCTAATCGATAAGCTAGCAATGACGAAGACTAATGATGAATTCTTCGATGCAATGCGTCGTCAGTAGTCACCGATAAGTTGTTTTGATAAGAGCCACCGCATAGTTCGGTGGCTTTTTTATTGCTTTCTCCCGATAGAAACATCAGAATGAAGAAAATGTTATCGGGAGGTTAACATGCAACAAGGAATGTTGTCGTCATTACTCCTGAGTTTGTCACTGATTACAGTACCTGTGACGTTATCTGCAATGGAAATGCAGGAGTCGGAGGTAGAGCAGTGGCTTCAGGATACCCACATACAAGCGAAAGTCTCTGAGCTATTAGGTTATGCTTTTCGAGACGAAGTCAACACGCTTAAATTTTCTCTAGATCGACTCGCATACCCTCAACAAGAAGTGGTCCGTTATTTATTGCTCCAAAAAGTAGAACAGCAAAATTTAATTCTTACGCCAAGAATGGCTATTTTTGTTGAGTCTCAAATCAATATCACTCCAAGTTATCAAGTGTTAGAGCATGGTGATGGTTATGAATTCAGTGTGCCAGCATTCAATTTTCAAGCCATTGCTAGCCGTCTTATTAAGCGTTGGAAACAAGACCAAAGTACACTTGAGTTTGTATTAGACGCCGAACGACATGACTTGGTGTTGAAAGATTGGCTTACGGGAACATCCCAGCAGATTCAAATTCGTGAAGACTTGTTAATCAAAGAGCTTGATAGTCTTTCTATTGATGCGATTAGTGCATTAACCGCGCAATTAACTCAAGCCGATGTCACGAGTTGGTTACCCAGAAGTGCGGTGATTGTACGTTTGGCACAGGTCAGCCAAGAACAGGCGATGTACGATTTATTGTGGCGAATTCGAGCAGACTATAACAGCCGTACGGAACTTGATAGATTAGCGAGCGTTGGTGATGCGTTTTCGTTGCAACAACTGATGAATGCCACCGTCAATCCAACGTTAAAACCCTACGCAATCAGTCTTCTTGCGAGATCTCATCCGTTACAACCTAAAGTAAAACAATTTTTGATCGCTCGTATGGAGTTATCTGAAGACGCAACTCTTGTTGCTCGAGAGTTGGCAAAACAGGGACATCAAAGCTGGCTTGAAGAGCTAGTGTCGAGTAATCAACGAGTGAAAGCACGTCAAATAGATAGCGTTTTACGTTAAGTTCAATCACATACCCATACAAAATTGGAGGATCTTAGTGTCCTCTGATTTGTTATACTGCGAATAGTTTAATCAGCCAGCAAGAAAGCCTATGAGTTTTAAGGATTTACGCGAATTTATCGATCACCTGGAACAGAGTGGTCGATTGAAGCGCATTACTCACCCCGTCGATCCCGCTTATGAAATGACAGAAATCAGTGACCGTACGCTCCGTGCTGGTGGTCCTGCGCTGCTTTTCGAGAACCCAATTGGTTACGACGTTCCCGTTCTCACTAATTTATTTGGTACGCCAGAACGCGTTGCGATTGGTATGGGGCGTGACGATGTAAAGGAATTACGAGATGTCGGTAAACTGCTGGCCTATTTAAAAGAGCCCGAACCACCGAAAGGCTTTAAAGATGCATTAGAAAAACTACCGGTATTCAAACAAGTGTTGAACATGCCAGTTCGTCGTTTGCGTAAAGCGCGATGCCAAGAAGTTGTTTGGCAAGGTAATGATGTCGATTTGGACAAGATTCCAGTGATGAGTTGTTGGGCAGAAGACGTGGCGCCACTATTAACTTGGGGCTTAACCGTGACCAAAGGTCCGAATAAAAAACGTCAGAACCTCGGTATTTATCGCCAACAAAAAATTGCTAAGAACAAAATCATCATGCGTTGGTTAGCTCACCGTGGTGGTGCACTCGATTTGCGTGATTGGATGGCGTCTAACCCCGGAAAGCCTTTCCCGGTTTCCGTTGCATTTGGCGCTGATCCTGCAACGATTCTTGGCGCCGTTACACCAGTGCCAGATACATTATCGGAATATGCGTTTGCTGGTTTATTACGAGGGAGCAAAACCGAAGTTGTGAAGTCGGTGAGTAATGATCTAGAAGTGCCGGCGAGCGCTGAAATCGTGATGGAGGGTTACATTGACCCGAACGAATTTGCCGATGAGGGGCCTTACGGTGACCATACTGGCTATTATAACGAAAAAGAAAAGCATCACGTGTTTACCATTACGCACATTACTATGCGTAAAGATCCTATCTACCACAGTACTTATACAGGACGTCCGCCAGATGAGCCTGCTGTATTAGGAGTGGCATTAAACGAAGTGTTTGTGCCTATCCTGCAAAAGCAGTTCCCAGAGATTGAAGACTTCTACCTGCCGCCAGAGGGGTGTTCGTACCGAATGGCGGTAGTAACGATGAAGAAACAGTACCCTGGTCATGCCAAGCGCGTAATGATGGGGGTATGGTCTTTCCTACGTCAGTTTATGTACACCAAGTTTGTAATTGTGTGCGATGAGTCAGTGAATGCACGAGATTGGAATGATGTTGTTAAAGCCATGACCGAACATATGGATCCAGTGCGCGACGCGTTGATGATTGATAATACGCCAATTGATTCACTCGACTTTGCTTCACCAGTCGTTGGTCTTGGATCTAAGATGGGTTTAGATGCAACCATTAAGTGGGAAGCCGAGCTTGCAAGGTGTTCACAAGCGAAGACGCGAGAGAGCAAAGACATTACAGAAGTGGATTTGGAATCATTAAAAAAACAACGTCCAGAGATTGTTGATATTTATTTACCTCAGACAGCGAACAATCAGTTTGTTGTAGTGACGATGAAGAAAGACCAAGAAGGGCAATCCAAAGCACTGATGGAATACCTATGGGGCTTCTTTGCTCAGTATACTGACAATAAGTTTATTATCTTGTGTGACGATGACGTGGATGCACAAGATTGGAACGATATCATTTGGGCTGTGACAACTCGGATGGATCCGGATAGAGACACCATTCAAGTCAATGCAACGACAGAGAGCTCTTCTAAATTAGGATTGGATGCAACGAACAAACTCGGTTCGGAAGCAACACGAGAGTGGGGCACACCAATTGAAAAAAATCCGAAACTTGTGGCTAAAGTCGATGAGATTTGGGACCAGTTAGGTATTCTATGAGCCATCAAGTCCACCTTTTACCAATGGACGTCTCTTTCCAAGTAAAAGATGGAGAAACGGTGTTGGAAGCTGCGCTCAACAATAATATTCGCTTCCCCCACCGTTGCCAAGTTGGCGCTTGCGCCATGTGCATGTGTAAAAAGCTAGAGGGTGAGGTGAGTTATCACCTCGAGCCGATGCTAACCGAAAAAGAGCAACAGCAAGGTTGGATATTCCCTTGCCAAGCCTATACAGAAAGTAATTTAGTGCTTACTTTTGATGAGTAAGCGAGAGGAACACCATGACCATCCAATGTAAAGTAAAGTCTATTCAGCCGTTAGCTTGTAATACTTATCAAATTCTCCTCCACCCGGAATCGCCAGTGTCTTTTAAAGCTGGTCAGTACCTAATGGTTGTAATGGGTGAAAAAGACAAACGTCCTTTCTCTATTGCAAGCAGTCCTTGCCGTCATGAAGGAGAGCTAGAACTACATATTGGCGCAGCAGAGCATAATGCTTACGCGTTACAAGTCGTAGAGGCGATGCAAGCGGCGTTAGAAGCAGATGGTCATGTTGAAATTGATGCACCTCATGGTGATGCGTGGATTCAAGAACAAAGCGAACGCCCACTATTATTAATTGCTGGTGGAACTGGCTTTAGTTACGTACGTTCGATTTTGGACCACTGTGTAGCACAGAACAAAACAACCCCTATCTATTTATACTGGGGGGCACGCGATAGTCGTCAGCTTTATGCGAAAGATGAATTGATCGAAATTGCTGACAAATTCTCGAACGTGCACTTTGTTCCAGTAGTAGAAGATGCACCTAGCGAATGGCAAGGGAAAGTAGGGAACGTACTAGAAGCTATCAGTGAAGATTTCGAAAGCCTAGAAAACTACGATATTTATATTGCAGGTCGCTTTGAAATGGCTGGAGCGGCTCGTGAACAGTTCACTCAGAATAAGAAAGCGAAGAGTGAGCGCATGTTTGCAGATGCGTACGCTTTTATTTAAATAAGGCTTTCTAGGCATAAAAAGAGGGTTTTTTACCCTCTTTTTTGCTTTTTTGATGAAATAGTCATCGAACAGTTGTTTTTTTCCATTTTTTTTTAAAAAAGGGTTGCGCTGATTTCTCAAATCCCTATACTGCGCATCCACCGACACGGCAGACGCGATAAGGCTTCAGCAGGGTCGGAGAGGTGAGAAACTTCTGAGAAAATAAATTGAAAAAAGTGTTTGACTCTTTCAATTATATCGTTAGAATTCACCTCCGCTTCGAGAGAAAAGTTTCTCAGCAAGCAAGCTCTTTAACAATATAGACCTATCAATCTGTGTGGGCACTCGTTGATGATAATCCAATTAGGTATTTCTTTTCTTAGCGGAAAGCGGTATCAAATTAGGTTTCAATGAACTGAGTGACCAAACGAGTCGAAAGACTTGGCACAGTCAATTCATTATCGTTCTGTTGGAACGATAATAGCTTTAAAATTACTTCTTACTTTCGAGTAAGAGCAGTTTTGAAGTCAGTATTCATTGAGCCGAACAAAATCTTAAATTGAAGAGTTTGATCATGGCTCAGATTGAACGCTGGCGGCAGGCCTAACACATGCAAGTCGAGCGGCAGCGACAACATTGAATCTTCGGAGGATTTGTTGGGCGGCGAGCGGCGGACGGGTGAGTAATGCCTAGGAAATTGCCCTGATGTGGGGGATAACCATTGGAAACGATGGCTAATACCGCATGATGCCTACGGGCCAAAGAGGGGGACCTTCGGGCCTCTCGCGTCAGGATATGCCTAGGTGGGATTAGCTAGTTGGTGAGGTAAGGGCTCACCAAGGCGACGATCCCTAGCTGGTCTGAGAGGATGATCAGCCACACTGGAACTGAGACACGGTCCAGACTCCTACGGGAGGCAGCAGTGGGGAATATTGCACAATGGGCGCAAGCCTGATGCAGCCATGCCGCGTGTGTGAAGAAGGCCTTCGGGTTGTAAAGCACTTTCAGTAGGGAGGAAGGTTCATGCGTTAATAGCGTATGGATTTGACGTTACCTACAGAAGAAGCACCGGCTAACTCCGTGCCAGCAGCCGCGGTAATACGGAGGGTGCGAGCGTTAATCGGAATTACTGGGCGTAAAGCGCATGCAGGTGGTTTGTTAAGTCAGATGTGAAAGCCCGGGGCTCAACCTCGGAATTGCATTTGAAACTGGCAGACTAGAGTACTGTAGAGGGGGGTAGAATTTCAGGTGTAGCGGTGAAATGCGTAGAGATCTGAAGGAATACCGGTGGCGAAGGCGGCCCCCTGGACAGATACTGACACTCAGATGCGAAAGCGTGGGGAGCAAACAGGATTAGATACCCTGGTAGTCCACGCCGTAAACGATGTCTACTTGGAGGTTGTGGCCTTGAGCCGTGGCTTTCGGAGCTAACGCGTTAAGTAGACCGCCTGGGGAGTACGGTCGCAAGATTAAAACTCAAATGAATTGACGGGGGCCCGCACAAGCGGTGGAGCATGTGGTTTAATTCGATGCAACGCGAAGAACCTTACCTACTCTTGACATCCAGAGAAGCCAGTAGAGATACAGGTGTGCCTTCGGGAGCTCTGAGACAGGTGCTGCATGGCTGTCGTCAGCTCGTGTTGTGAAATGTTGGGTTAAGTCCCGCAACGAGCGCAACCCTTATCCTTGTTTGCCAGCGAGTAATGTCGGGAACTCCAGGGAGACTGCCGGTGATAAACCGGAGGAAGGTGGGGACGACGTCAAGTCATCATGGCCCTTACGAGTAGGGCTACACACGTGCTACAATGGCGCATACAGAGGGCAGCCAACTTGCGAAAGTGAGCGAATCCCAAAAAGTGCGTCGTAGTCCGGATTGGAGTCTGCAACTCGACTCCATGAAGTCGGAATCGCTAGTAATCGTGGATCAGAATGCCACGGTGAATACGTTCCCGGGCCTTGTACACACCGCCCGTCACACCATGGGAGTGGGCTGCAAAAGAAGTAGGTAGTTTAACCTTTCGGGGAGGACGCTTACCACTTTGTGGTTCATGACTGGGGTGAAGTCGTAACAAGGTAGCGCTAGGGGAACCTGGCGCTGGATCACCTCCTTATACGATGATTACTCACGATGAGTGTCCACACAGATTGATACGGTTTATAAGTAAAAGAGACGATACTGGGTCTGTAGCTCAGGTGGTTAGAGCGTTCGCCTGATAAGCGAGAGGTCGGTGGTTCGAGTCCACTCAGACCCACCACTTCCTTTTAGGAATTGGTATGCAGTATCGACACCTAGATGGGGCTATAGCTCAGCTGGGAGAGCGCCTGCCTTGCACGCAGGAGGTCTGCGGTTCGATCCCGCATAGCTCCACCATCTTTAAGCACTCTTACGAGAGTTTTTAAAAATGGTTCTTAATGAATCTAGCTCTTTAACAATTTGGAAAGCTGACAAAACAAATCTTGTCTTAAATAGATAAGCATTTGTTTGTAAAGTTCTCAAAGTATTCATTTCGATGAATACACAAAAACACATTCAAGTGTTCTTGGGTTTTGCGAAAGCAAAACATATTTGAGTCCGGCAAAATCGATAGCTATCTCGCTCATTTAAATAATGAGATAGCAACTTTGGTTGTTTAAACAACAAACTCAAGATTTCTTCTGAAACTCTTTGGGGTTGTATGGTTAAGTGACTAAGCGTACACGGTGGATGCCTTGGCAGTCAGAGGCGATGAAAGACGTAGTAACTTGCGATAAGCCCAGATTAGGTAGTAACAACCATTTGAGTCTGGGATTTCTGAATGGGGAAACCCACTAGCACAAGCTAGTATCATTAACTGAATTCATAGGTTAATGAGGCGAACCGGGGGAACTGAAACATCTAAGTACCCCGAGGAAAAGAAATCAACCGAGATTCCGAAAGTAGCGGCGAGCGAAATTGGACTAGCCCTTAAGCTTTATATGCGTTAGACGAACGGTCTGGAAAGTCCGGCGATACAGGGTGATAGCCCCGTAGTCGACAACGCACATTCAGTGAAATCGAGTAGGGCGGGACACGTGATATCCTGTCTGAATATGGGGGGACCATCCTCCAAGGCTAAATACTACTGACTGACCGATAGTGAACCAGTACCGTGAGGGAAAGGCGAAAAGAACCCCTGTGAGGGGAGTGAAATAGAACCTGAAACCGTGTACGTACAAGCAGTAGGAGCAGGCATTACGTCCTGTGACTGCGTACCTTTTGTATAATGGGTCAGCGACTTATATTCAGTGGCAAGGTTAACCATCTAGGGGAGCCGTAGGGAAACCGAGTCTTAACTGGGCGTTCAGTCTCTGGATATAGACCCGAAACCAGGTGATCTAGCCATGGGCAGGTTGAAGATTGAGTAACATCAATTGGAGGACCGAACCGACTAATGTTGAAAAATTAGCGGATGACTTGTGGCTAGGGGTGAAAGGCCAATCAAACCTGGAGATAGCTGGTTCTCCCCGAAAGCTATTTAGGTAGCGCCTCGGACGAATACTACTGGGGGTAGAGCACTGTTAAGGCTAGGGGGTCATCCCGACTTACCAACCCTTTGCAAACTCCGAATACCAGTAAGTACTATCCGGGAGACACACGGCGGGTGCTAACGTCCGTCGTGGAGAGGGAAACAACCCAGACCGCCAGCTAAGGTCCCAAATTATTACTAAGTGGGAAACGATGTGGGAAGGCTCAGACAGCCAGGATGTTGGCTTAGAAGCAGCCATCATTTAAAGAAAGCGTAATAGCTCACTGGTCGAGTCGGCCTGCGCGGAAGATGTAACGGGGCTAAGTAATAAACCGAAGCTGCGGCAATGAAGTTTACTTCATTGGGTAGGGGAGCGTTCTGTAAGCCGTTGAAGGTGTGTTGTAAAGCATGCTGGAGGTATCAGAAGTGCGAATGCTGACATGAGTAACGATAAAGGGGGTGAAAAACCTCCTCGCCGGAAGACCAAGGGTTCCTGTCCAACGTTAATCGGGGCAGGGTAAGTCGACCCCTAAGGCGAGGCCGAAAGGCGTAGTCGATGGGAAACGGGTTAATATTCCCGTACTTCTTACAATTGCGATGGGGGGACGGAGAAGGCTAGGTGGGCCTGGCGACGGTTGTCCAGGTTCAAGTGCGTAGGCTTAAGAGTTAGGTAAATCCGGCTCTTTCTAAGGCTGAGACACGACGTCGAGCTACTACGGTAGTGAAGTCATTGATGCCATGCTTCCAGGAAAAGCCTCTAAGCTTCAGATTGTAAGGAATCGTACCCCAAACCGACACAGGTGGTCGGGTAGAGAATACCAAGGCGCTTGAGAGAACTCGGGTGAAGGAACTAGGCAAAATGGTACCGTAACTTCGGGAGAAGGTACGCTCTTGATGGTGAAGTCCCTTGCGGATGGAGCTGACGAGAGTCGCAGATACCAGGTGGCTGCAACTGTTTATTAAAAACACAGCACTGTGCAAAATCGTAAGATGACGTATACGGTGTGACGCCTGCCCGGTGCCGGAAGGTTAATTGATGGGGTTAGACTTCGGTCGAAGCTCTTGATCGAAGCCCCGGTAAACGGCGGCCGTAACTATAACGGTCCTAAGGTAGCGAAATTCCTTGTCGGGTAAGTTCCGACCTGCACGAATGGCGTAATGATGGCCACGCTGTCTCCACCCGAGACTCAGTGAAATTGAAATCGCTGTGAAGATGCAGTGTACCCGCGGCTAGACGGAAAGACCCCGTGAACCTTTACTACAGCTTGGCACTGAACATTGACCCTACATGTGTAGGATAGGTGGGAGGCTTTGAAGCAGGTACGCTAGTATCTGTGGAGCCGTCCTTGAAATACCACCCTTGTAGTGTTGATGTTCTAACGTCGACCCCTTATCGGGGTTGCGGACAGTGCCTGGTGGGTAGTTTGACTGGGGCGGTCTCCTCCCAAAGAGTAACGGAGGAGCACGAAGGTGGGCTAATCACGGTTGGACATCGTGAGGTTAGTGCAATGGCATAAGCCCGCTTGACTGCGAGAATGACAATTCGAGCAGGTGCGAAAGCAGGTCATAGTGATCCGGTGGTTCTGAATGGAAGGGCCATCGCTCAACGGATAAAAGGTACTCCGGGGATAACAGGCTGATACCGCCCAAGAGTTCATATCGACGGCGGTGTTTGGCACCTCGATGTCGGCTCATCACATCCTGGGGCTGAAGTCGGTCCCAAGGGTATGGCTGTTCGCCATTTAAAGTGGTACGCGAGCTGGGTTTAGAACGTCGTGAGACAGTTCGGTCCCTATCTGCCGTGGGCGTTGGAGAATTGAAAGGGGCTGCTCCTAGTACGAGAGGACCGGAGTGGACGAACCTCTGGTGTTCGGGTTGTGTCGCCAGACGCATTGCCCGGTAGCTAAGTTCGGAATCGATAACCGCTGAAAGCATCTAAGCGGGAAGCGAGCCTTGAGATGAGTTCTCCCTGATACTTTAAGTATCCTAAAGGGTTGTCGGAGACTACGACGTTGATAGGTCAGGTGTGTAAGTGCTGTGAGGCATTGAGCTAACTGATACTAATTGCCCGTGAGGCTTAACCATACAACACCCAAAGGGTTTTGATGGACTCAAAGCAAGAACAAGACTTGATTGTGTAGAGAACACAGAAACAGCTTTCCAGATTAAAGAATTTGCTTGGCGACCATAGCATTTTGGACCCACCTGATTTCCATTCCGAACTCAGAAGTGAAACGAAATAGCGCCGATGGTAGTGTGGGGTTTCCCCATGTGAGAGTAGGACATCGCCAGGCTTTAATATCGTTTTTAGATTTTAAAAAATCTAAAGGCAAAACTGAGATTTAGCATCATTAGTATAAGACTAAATTTTAGTAAAAATTTGCGGAGAGATGGCTGAGTGGTTGAAAGCACCGGTCTTGAAAACCGGCGTACGTTAATAGCGTACCTAGGGTTCAAATCCCTATCTCTCCGCCACTACACAGAAAGCCTGCAAAGAAATTTGCAGGCTTTCGTCATTTCTGACGTCTAATAACTTTTCTGACGTTTAACAGCTAGGTGAGATTTACATTAATCCCTTAGTTTTCTCGAGTTAACTAACCTACGCTTTCAATCAATCCCAACCCAGCCAATTAACTGTTCAGGTTTATCCTGTTTCTTTTGTACATGTTTATTGCGCGATCTCTGCACTCAGACATCCATTCAAAGCATACGACAAATCTTAGAAACCATGCCGCTATAATCAGTGAAACTGTGCTTGGCTAAATCGCCTTGTTTTAAGCATTTTCCTGTCCTAAATCTGATCACTTAATCACGATTGGTATCGGCAGAACGCCTTTTCTTAGGCAAAAAGCGAGAGCTCGTTGAATCATGATTGGTTATATTTTTCTGACTTTCTGGATGGTTATAGAGGGGTATATGACGATAGGAGTTTATGTCGGCATTAGCTTCAGTAACAAACATTAACGTTTGCTCTTCAGGGATAACTAGGTTCTGAATATATCGAATTAGGAATGCAGTGGTTTGATGGGACTTATTCTGTTAGGTGCGAGATAGGAAAAATACAAAGGAAATAAAAAAGCCGACATCATTGTCGGCTTTACATTTTCTAGAACGCTTAATTGCTTTGAACTAGCGTTAACGCTTTACGAGAGACTTCGTGAGCGGCTTTAGTTAAGTTTTGTTTCTCTAGTGTGTCTGCTAGGAATGCGTAATCAGATACGTTTGAGCGAACTTTTAGCGCGACTTCAAAGTGTTGCTGTGCCTCTGGCCATTTTTCCTGACGGAAGAACAAATGTGCTAATGCACTGTGTGCCGCAGCATTATCTGATTCGCGCTTTAGTACAGTCTCAAGGAAAACAATCACGGGATGACTATCTGGTAAGTTGAGATCTGGTAGCAGTTGGTAAAGCTCTGGTGTTGAGTGCTTCTTAAGTGCTTCTTTGATCACCGTGAACGCTTCGGAGTCAGCTTTACGTGAAATAAGTTCGTGTGCAAAACATGTGATTAGGTGAGCATCTTGTTTAACTTTTCTTGGGAGGCTATTCCAATGAGAAATAAGCCCCTCACTGCCTTGTTGTTGGGCAACTTCATGCAATAAACCGCATTGTGCTTTTTGAATTAACTCGGATTGTTCTTCTTCTGTCACCAATTTGGCTTTAGTAAGCTGAGGCATCAGGTCGATCAGCGGTTGCCATAGCTTAAGCTGCATGTAGGTAGTTTTTAGCAGGTTAAGAACTATGGAGTTATTCGCGTACTGGCCTTTTAGTGCTTGCAAGGTATCGAAAGCAGATTCAAATTCATTATCACGAATAAATTGTTTTGCTCGAGTTAGCTCCACCGCGAGGTGGGCATTTTCTTGTTGGCTCGCGAGTTCTAGGTATTGGTCGCGTTTTGCTTTGTCACCTTGACCTTGCGCGGCTTCTGAAGCCACTAAGTAGCAGAGCAAAGGCATATCGTGGTGGTTAGCCCAGCGGGTTACTTTTTTCTCTGCGCCTTTCCAATCACCCTCTAGTAACTTTATGATACCTTCGTTGGTGTAGCGACGAGAGCGACGCATCTTACGTACGCTGAAGTAGTTCCATGTGCTTGAACTTGCATAGACCACTTTTTTTACCAAGTATTCAAGCAAGAATAGAGCAGCTAGCGCAGCTATCACGAAAATAACCAGTGTTGTGACACTCATTTCAAGGGTGGTATTCGCAATCGAGATCAGTACATAACCTTGCTGACCTGAAAACTGTGTACCGACAAAAAGGCCTGCACCGAGAATAACGAATAGGAAAATAAGACGAACCATTATTTATCCTCCGTACCTGTCATTGTTGTCACTTCACGACGTAGACGCTCGCGAATCACATCAGATAATTGATTTTGGCTTTCTAGTTTTGAAGGGTACTCAACATCAATGTCTTTTTTACTTAATTGGCCAAGTGCTTTGTTGAATTCTTTTACTGAGTTGTCGTCTTGGTTAAAGAACGCCATCGCCCATTTGTCTGCAGTTTCTAAAGAGGTTGTATAGATTTCACTTTGCTCCTGGTATACCGCTTTGATGGCCGTTTCTAGTTTTGCTTTGATATTTTCTTTCAAGTAGAAATGTTGCTGTGGAGACAGGAGTGGAATGACGTTGCCGTCACGAGTACGGAAAGTAATGAAGTTCTCTGAGAAGTCTTTTAGTGACGTTATCAGGTTGTCTTGCCAGTTTGCAATATCTTCGGATACTTCTTTTTTCTCGATCGCAGCTGCTTCTGGAAGCAGTGCATTTGCAAGCGGCAACTTATCAACTTGTTGTTGAAGTGCAGTAAGGCGTAAGACTAGGCCATCACGGTCAATTAAAGGCACAGTGCGCAGCTTAGTAATGTCATTTGCCATTGCTTTACGCAGCCTAACAAGGCTTGGGTCATTTAATGCTGCTATACGCTGATCGGCACTTTCCATAAGCTGGGTTGCGCTTTCAACATCGTGTTCTAGAAATAGTTTACGCCCAGCCAGTTTGACTAAGTAGTCAGCTTCCGCCAATAACCAATCGTTTGGACGACGGCCTTTTACATCAGCAACTGCCAGTTGCAGACTCTCAATGCTTTTTTGTTGCTGACCAAGTACCACTTCCGCTTTATGAGTCGCAGTCGTTGCTTTCTCAATGGTTTCTTTTTGTACTTGGCTTAACTCTTGTGTGATGGACGTTTGTGTTTGTTTTAATTGGCTTTGAAGCAGTGCGATTTGAGCTTGATACTCAGACTGTTGCTCAAGAAGTTTGTAAGTCAAACCGCCACCAAAAACAATCGAAAGGATGATAGCAACGGTACCGAGCTTCACGCCACGCTTGCCATGCTTTTCTTCAAGTTCAGGCTTATTCGAGTCGGTCTGTTTCTTTGGCTCTACTGTTTCAGGTTCTGTTTTTTTTGATTCAGTTTCCTTTTTTGCTAGGTCTTTTTCAGCTAGCGGTGCCGATGCGTTGTTGTCGGCAAGGTTCTTATCATTATTTTTCTGATCGTTATCTTTACTTGTCATGCCTATATCCTGTGTAGCTAGGGCTGGAGAGCAGCCAGTAATTCTTGGTTCGATGCGCTTCCTGTGCACCTGACCTGAGTGAAGCCCCGTTGAATTGCGATGTCAGCGATCCGCTGACTGGGGATAAACAACTCTTGTTGGGTAAGCCAAGCTAATTGTTTTGGATTTAACTGGCTGCACAAAAAGTCCAGTTGCTCACCACTTGTGATGATAATCTGGTTGATATTTTGAGTTTTCCATAGTGAAACACAGCTTACTGGATCGAACGGGATAAGTTCTCTCTTATATGTCTCACTATAGTGAACTTTTGCACCTTGTCTCACCAATGCTTCTTTTATTAATTCGCGACCGCCATTTCCACGAAGGATGAGTACCGTCTGTCGTTTTAAATTTTGTAACTCAGGGAGTTGTAACAGGTGCTCACTATCACTAACTTGTGGATAGTGTACTTTCTGTTGTGTGCATTTGCTTAAATAGTGTGCGGTTTTTTGACCGACGGCAAGGTAAATAGCCTGCTTTGGCCATGGAGTTTGATTGTTTTGCAAGATTTGCTGCGCGCATAGCACCGCATGTTGACTGACTGCGATGATGATATGAGCGTGTTCTACGAATTTAGAAAGGTTTGTTTCTTCAAGATCGGCGACGATGTCGATCAGAGGATGATGAATAGCGTCAATGCCGTGCCTTTCGAGTAGAGAGCAAAGCGCGTTGCCTTGCTCTCCCGGCCGAGTGACCAACACTGCCATGGTTATTCGTGATCTGCGTATAGCTTGGTTAGAATGTCTCGCGCACCATTTTCAAGCAATTCGTTAGCTAACTGAACGCCCAGAGCTTCGGCGTCGTTGCGGTGACCACGAATTTCACCTCGCACAATTAGGCTGCCATCAGGCTCACCGACAAGCGCACGTAGCCAGATGTTGTCTCCATCGAGTAGAGAGTAGCTACCAATGGGTACCTGGCAACCGCCTTCAAGGGTTAGGTTCATGGCTCGCTCACAACGAACGCGATCGGCGGTATCTTGGTGATTGAGTGGCTCAAGCAGTTTAATAAGACGCTCATCATCAAGGCGACATTCAATGCCGACTGCACCCTGGCCAACGGCTGGCAAGGACTGTTCTGGTTCAATAAAACTACGAATACGTTCTTCTAGTTCAAGACGTTTCAATCCTGCAGCCGCTAGAATAATTGCATCGTATTCACCAGCATCTAATTTACCTAGACGAGTACCAACGTTGCCACGCAGTTCTTTGATAATCAGATCTGGGCGGTATTCTTTTATCTGACACTGACGACGTAAGCTACATGTGCCCACAATAGCGCCTTGAGGTAGTTCATCAATGTTACTGTAAGTGTTTGATACAAAAGCGTCACGTGGATCTTCACGCTCACATATCGTGACAAGACCTAATCCCTCAGGGAAATCGACCGGAACGTCTTTCATTGAGTGCACCGCAAGGTCTGCTCGACCTTCAAGCATCGCCACTTCTAGCTCTTTAACGAACAAGCCTTTGCCGCCGACTTTTGCTAGTGGCGTATCCAAAATGATGTCGCCTTTGGTCACCATCGTGACGAGCTCAACTTCCAGGCCTGGATGAGCGGCTTGAAGCGCGTCTTTTACAAAGTATGCTTGCCATAAAGCAAGAGGGCTTTTTCGAGTTGCAATGCGAATTGGCGTAGATTGTGTCATGGTCTTCTCAATGCTGTTTTAGTTTTGCTTAATCCTACCATTCAACACGTGAAAGTCTTAATGTTAGTTGGCGTTCTCTTTGGTTGGTGATTGGATTTACATTAGGTTATGAAAATTGTGTGACTAGATTCTCATTTAGACTAAGGATTAGTATTCGTTGATAGCGAATACAAGCGACACTACTGCGCTGTCAAATTTGCGAGCAGTGTTGAGTTTTCAGGTCGTGATGATTTGCGGGGGAAAACTTTACCAACTCTGATGAAAGTGTTAAATTGATCACGTTTTTACGTCATTTTGGCTTAATACATCAGCAAATTTTCGTGATTGTTCAACCAAGGAATCTCCCTTGCAGGCTTACATTCAAAAACTCATTCAGCGATTAGATAATCTAAACCAGCAGCGTATTGATCGCGCGCTGGCGCTTATGGATTCGCAAAGCCAGCAAGTCTTTCATTTGATTCCGGCCTTGCTGAACTACAACCACCCTGTCATCCCTGGTTATTACGACGCCGACGTGCCTTACGGTGTGTATGGCTTCGAGCTAAATGCACTTCAACAGCAATTTCTAGATGATACTCAACTGACCATTGGTCAGGTACTTACCACGCCTGAGCAGCCTGCCATTCTTGGTTTGTATACCATGGGTAGCACGTCTTCTATTGGACAAAGCACATCGAGTGATTTAGACATTTGGGTGTGCATCTCTCCAGCAATGGACAGTGATGATCGCGAACTGTTGACCAATAAATGCTTGTTGATTACCGATTGGGCGCAAACTCAAGGCGTCGAAGCAAACTTCTTCTTGATGGATGAAGAGCGTTTTCGTAGCAATCATTCGGAAGAAATGACTGGGGACAATTGCGGTTCTTCCCAGCATTTGCTTCTTCTGGATGAGTTTTACCGTTCTGCGGTGCGTCTCGCTGGTCAGCGATTATTGTGGCAAATTGTGCCTCCAGAGATGGAAGAGTGTTACGACGAGTATGTTGCACAGCTATGCAATGATGGTTATATCGATTGCAGCGAGTGGATTAACTTTGGTCAGCTTAACCGAATTCCTGCTGAAGAGTACTTTGGCTCGAATTTATGGCAACTGTACAAAAGCATTGATTCACCATACAAATCTGTATTGAAAGCCATTTTGCTTGAAGCCTACTCGTGGGAATACCCGAATACGCAACTTTTGAGTGTTGATACCAAGCGCCGCTTCTTTGCGCATGAGCCCGATTTGTACGGCATGGATGCATATTACCTGATGCTTGAAAAGGTTACGCGTTATTTGGTACGAATCCAAGATGACACGCGTTTAGATCTGGTACGTCGCTGCTTTTATCTAAAAACACATGAGAAACTTTCTCGCGAGCCTGATGTTGGATCTGTGGCGTGGCGACGTGAAGCGCTGAGCGATATGATCGCAAAATGGGATTGGGATGACTCTGTGATCGCAGAGCTTGATGACCGCCGTAACTGGAAAGTTGAGCAAGTTAAAATTGTGCATCATTCTTTGCTTGACGCATTGATGCAAAGCTACCGAAATCTCATTCAGTTTGCTCGTCGCAATGACATCACTTCGGCTATTAGTCCTCAAGACATTAGTATTCTGGCCCGTAAGCTGTATGCGGCATTTGAAGTGCTGCCGGGTAAAGTGACGCTGCTTAACCCCCAAATCTCCCCTGATTTGCATGAACCCGATCTTAGCTTTATCGAAGTGAAAGAGGGGAAAGTAAATAAATCTGGATGGTATCTGTATAAACAGCCTTTGATTGCACATCGAATTCTTGGTCAGCCGAGTTTAGAACACCACGAGTACTTAAGTAAGTTGGTGTCTTGGGCATTTTTCAATGGCTTGATCACGGAATCAACGCGTTTGCACGCTGTTGTTCGCGAAGCTCAGCTTGATATTGATAAGTTCTACCAAATGGTGAGTGATTTACGTAATACATTCTCGTTGCGTAAACGTCGCCCGACCATGCAGGCTCTAGCGAGTCCTTGTGAAATTAGCCAACTGGCGATGTTCATTAACTTTGAAAATGATCCAACTTCAGAGTTGTCTGGTCGCTCGCTGAAAGTGGACGTGAAGAACATTGACATCTTCAGTTTTGGCCCTGAACAAATCAACTTAGTTGGCAGTGTCGATTTGGTTTATCGTAACTCATGGCATGAAGTGCGAACGCTGCATTTTAAGGGTGAGACGGCGATGCTCGATGCCCTGAAGACTATTCTGGGTAAGATGCACCAAGATGCGATACCGCCAGAATCGGTTGATGTATTTTGCTATGCGAAGAATATGCGTGGCGTGATGCGCAATAAGGTCTATCAAATGTTGGCTGAGTGCATTGATTTACGTTTGAAACCGGTTGAGCAAGAAAAACGTCGCCGCTTTAAGGCAATGCGCCTTGGCAACCAAACATACGGTTTGTTCTTTGAACGTCGTGGTGTGTCTGTACAGAAATTGGAAAACTCGGTTGATTTTTACCGTAGTATTTCAACCAATAAGCTGAAAGGCTCTCCATTATTGATGTTGGATCGCGAGCAAGAATATCAACTACCTGAAGTGGTCGATGGATTCGCGAGTGAGGGCTTGGTGCAGTTTTTCTTCGAGGATACCGAAGAGGGGTTCAATATTTACGTGCTGGATGAGTCAAACCAAGTTGAAGTGTATCACCAGTTTAGCGGCTCGAAAGATGAGATGATTGCATCGGTGAATAGCTTTTATACGTCCGTGAAAGATGATAATCGAGTCTCGTCTAAGCTGATCAACTTTAATCTGCCCCAGTACTATCAGATTATTCGCCCGGAAGAGGGCAATACCTATATCATCCCTTACCGAAATGACGGTTGCACACCCACTCGCCCAAGCAAAGTGGTGAATGTGTAAGACGAATAACAAAAAGAGCACATCAGTGCTCTTTTTTCGTTTTGGTGACGATTCGTTTCAATGACCCGTTCGATTTAGTCCCAATCGATCGCTTCACCAGCGTGCTTTTCACACTCTTCTTTCACCATTTCAAACAGTTCCATGCCCGTTTTGGAACAGGTCCATTTGTTATCGATAAGCTTGAAGTGGAAGCCTCCAGATTTTGAGGCTAGCCATATTTCATGCATTGGCTCTTGGCGGTTAATGATGATTTGACTGCGGTCTTCAAACTCTAATGTCATTACGTTGCCAGACACTTCGTAATCAATGTCTGCGCCGGAATCATCGATGGATTCTTCGATGATTTGCATCTGCGCGTCCACCAGTTGATGAAATTCAGTATCGTTCATCCGTCTATCCTATTGCTTTTCCTGAGTGTGGTGCGATTATAGGGGGCATTGATTCAATAATCACGATATGCAAAATGAAAAAACTACTTACTGTGTTGTTTGTGATGGTTGCAGCGACGCTTGCCGGTTGCGGTCAATCAGGTTCACTTTACATTCCAGACGACACTCAACAAAACGAGCAGTCACAATAATCAGCCACACCTTAGGGTGAAATCAGGGTTTAGCAATCGAATTAATTAAGGGAAGCGAATTTTGGATTACTTCAACTATCAGGATGATGGCCAGCTTTGGGCTGAAGACGTCTCACTCCATGCTCTTGCTGAGCAATATGGCACACCTCTTTATGTATACTCACGTGCGACACTAGAGCGTCATTGGAATGCATTCGACAGTTCAGTGGGGCAGCACCCACATCTTGTTTGTTATGCAGTAAAAGCAAACTCTAACCTAGGTGTATTGAATGCTTTGGCTCGTTTGGGGTCTGGTTTTGATATTGTCTCAGGTGGTGAGCTAGAACGTGTTATTGCTGCAGGTGGCGATGCGAAAAAAGTGGTGTTCTCTGGCGTTGGTAAGACACCAGCAGAAATGAAACGTGCTCTCGAACTTGGCATTAAATGCTTTAATGTTGAATCTGAACCTGAGCTCGAGCGCTTGAACCGTGTGGCCGGTGAGTTAGGTGTGATTGCACCGATTTCTTTGCGTATTAACCCTGACGTTGATGCGAAAACGCACCCTTACATTTCGACAGGTCTTCGCGACAATAAATTCGGCATCGCTTTTGACCGTGCGCCTGCGGTGTATCAATTCGCGCAGAGTTTACCGAACCTTAATGTACAAGGTATCGATTGTCATATTGGCTCCCAACTAACCAATATCGAACCATTTATTGATGCGACAGACCGTCTGTTGGCATTGATTGATGATTTGAAAGCACAAGGCATTAATATTCGCCATCTTGATGTTGGTGGTGGTCTAGGCGTCGTTTATCGCGATGAATTACCCCCTCAGCCCTCTGATTACGCCAAAGCGCTATTGGCGCGTCTTGAAAATCATCAAGAGCTTGAGCTTATCTTTGAGCCAGGACGGGCGATTGCAGCAAACGCTGGTATCTTGCTCACGCGAGTAGAATTCCTAAAGCACACTGAGCACAAGAACTTTGCGATCATCGACGCAGCGATGAATGATTTAATGCGTCCCGCGCTATATCAAGCATGGCAAGATATCGTGCCTGTCTCACCACGTGATGGCGAGGCACAAACTTACGATCTTGTTGGCCCTATCTGCGAAACAGGCGATTTCTTGGGTAAAGATCGAGCGCTAGTGCTGCAAGAAGGTGATCTACTCGCGGTTCGCTCTGCAGGTGCCTATGGCTTTGTGATGTCTTCGAACTACAATACCCGTACCCGAGCGGCGGAAGTGATGGTGGATGGTACCCAAAGTCACCTTGTTCGCCAGCGTGAGGAGCTGACCAGTTTGTGGCAGCTGGAACAGATTCTACCGGAGTAACACACAACAAATGCATTTCCACTTTTCTAAAATGCACGGTTTGGGTAACGACTTTATGGTCGTCGACTGTATTACCCAGAACGTGTTTTTCTCGCAAGATTTGATCCGTCGTTTGGCGGATCGCAATACGGGCGTCGGCTTTGACCAGTTGCTCGTCGTTGAAGCGCCATACGATCCGGAAACCGACTTTCATTACCGCATCTTTAATGCTGACGGTAGTGAAGTAGAGCAGTGCGGTAATGGCGCTCGCTGCTTTGCTCGTTTTGTGCGTTTAAAGGGCTTGACCAATAAATACAGCATCAGCGTAAGCACTAAGAAAGGAAAGATGATCCTCGATATCGAAGACGATGGTGAGGTCACGGTGAATATGGGGATCCCAGAGTTTGAGCCGAGTAAAATTCCTTTCAAAGCGAAGCAGAAAGAAAAAACCTACATCATGCGCGCTGGTGAGAAGACCTTATTCTGTGGCGCGGTGAGCATGGGCAATCCTCATGTGGTGACAGTGGTGGATGATGTGGATACGGCAGACGTAGAAACACTTGGCCCATTGCTTGAGTCTCACGAACGCTTCCCTGAGCGTGTGAACGCTGGGTTTATGCAGGTGGTCAATCGTGGTCATATTCGTTTGCGCGTGTATGAGCGAGGAACGGGTGAAACCCAAGCTTGCGGTAGCGGTGCATGTGGTGCAGTTGCTGTTGGTATTGTGCAAGGCTTGCTTGATGAGGATGTGAAAGTTTCCCTGCCTGGTGGCGAATTGCGTATCTCTTGGCAAGGTCCTGGTAAGCCGTTGTTTATGACCGGCCCTGCCACTCATGTGTTTGATGGTCAGCTGTCGTGTTAATAGAAGAAAAAGAAATTCAATTGCCCTCCGTTGACGCCGATGCTTTGACAGCAGAAGTGGTTGCTGAATATTTGAAAGATCATCCTGATTTCTTTGTTCAGCGCCCAGAACTGATTGATCGACTTTCTCTGCCTCATGCTGATCTCGGTACCGTTTCTCTTGTGCACATTCAAATGAATCGTCAGCGTCAGCGCATTGAAGAACTTGAAGAAGAAATCACCACACTGATGTCCTTGGCTGCCAGTAATGACCGAACATTTTATGAGTTCATGGATCTGCAAGGGCAAATTCTTAAGTGTACTGATTTTAAGCAAGTGATTGCGGCAATAGAACAGAAAGCAAAAGAGCTGGGTTTAAAAGCCTATGTTCGTCTGTTGAGTCAGTGTCATGCTGAAACTCAACTGAGTAAGGAAAGTTACCAACGTTTTGCGATGAATCACTTAAATGGCAAGGACGCTTATCTAGGTCGTCTGCGTAAAGTGGATCGTGAAGCTTTGTTTGGAAATATGGATGTTCCAGAAATGGGGTCCTATGTGGTGTTGCCGTTGGTGAAACAACAGCCGCTCGGTGTTCTGGCATTTTCTAGTGAAGATGGTGGTCACTTTCAACCAGATATGGATACCTTGTTTTTGCGTCACCTCTCATTAGTCGTGGCATATCTCGCACAAACTCTGGTATGGCATGAACATCATGATAACAGCACCCAACAAACCTCTACCCAATAGCCTTAGCAAGCCCCTTGAACGTTTCTATGAATTTCTGCGAAGCGAAAAGGGGCTGAGCCTGCATACTCAACGAAATTACAAACAACAACTGGGCACCATGGCTCAGCACCTGGCAGATATGGGCCTGAAAGAGTGGTCTCAAGTTGATGCGGGCTGGGTTCGCCAACTTGCGGGTAAAGGCATGCGTGAGGGAATGAAAGCCAGTAGTTTAGCCACACGTCTCTCTTCTTTGCGGAGCTTTTTCGATTTTCTTATCTTACGGGGAGAAATGACCGCAAATCCCGCTAAAGGGGTATCTGCTCCTCGTAAGAAGCGACCTCTCCCTAAAAACCTAGATGTTGATGAAGTAAACCAGCTGCTTGAAGTGAATGAGGATGATCCTTTAGCGGTTCGCGATCGTGCGATGATGGAGCTCATGTACGGTGCGGGTTTACGTTTAGCTGAACTGGTGAGCATTGATGTTCGTGATGTTCATTTACGGAGCGGGGAATTACGGGTTATTGGTAAAGGTGACAAAGAGCGTAAAGTCCCATTCTCAGGCATGGCGACAGAGTGGGTAGGTAAGTGGCTTAAAGTTCGTGGTGGGTTTGCTGCGGCTGGTGAATCTGCGTTATTTGTGTCTAAGCTTGGTACGCGTATTTCACACCGAAGTGTGCAAAAGCGCATGGCCGAATGGGGACAAAAACAGTCGGTAGCGAGCCATATTAGCCCGCATAAATTGCGTCACTCATTTGCTACCCATATGCTGGAGTCGAGCAATAACTTACGTGCAGTACAAGAGTTGTTAGGGCATGAAAACATTTCAACCACTCAAATTTATACGCACTTGGATTTTCAACATTTAGCACAGGCTTATGATCAGGCGCACCCTCGTGCACGTAAGAAGAGCGATAAATAGGGACTCGAATGAAATTCTACCGCAGTATTCCGCCAGTTAAAGCGATGACATTTGATCTTGATGATACGCTCTACGACAACTATCCAGTGATCGTGCGTATGGAACAAGAGTTATTGTCTTGGCTTAGTCGGAATCACCCCGCGGTTGCGCATTGGGGAAAAGCGGAGTGGCTGGCAGTAAAAAAACAAGTCGTAGAGCAGCAACCTGAGCTAAAAAGCGATGTGACGCGTTGGCGTTGGGTGCAGCTAAAAAGGGCATTTCTTGACGCCGGTTATGACGAGCCTGATGCGGAGAACGCAGCACAGGCAGGCGTTGATATTGCGTTAGACTGGCGCAGCCGGTTTACCGTACCACAGACAAGCCTAGATATACTGACGCAACTTAGAAAACAACTTCCCCTTGTTGCCATCACTAACGGTAATGTTGATTTAGATAGAATCGGCCTTGCTCCGTTCTTTGAACTGGTCTTAAAGGCAGGGCCTGATGGACGAGCGAAACCTGAGCCCGATTTATTTAATAAAGCGCAGCAATTTTTAGATGTACCAGCCCAACATATTCTTCATGTTGGTGACCATTTGGTGACGGATGTTTTGGGGGCGAAACAGTCAGGTTATTCCGCGTGCTGGTTTAATCGCAATACAGAACCTCGGCAGGGAAATACGAAAAGTCAGTTATTACCAGATGTAGAGATCCATTGCTTGAACACCTTGGGGGAGTTCTTAAACCACTAATGGTTTCACGTGAAACGATACTGATAAAAAACGCAGCGAAAGCTGCGTTTTTTATTTCTCATTTATGATTTGAGCGCATGGCCACTTTTCTCTGCTTGAAAGTGTGGGATGTAATGTTGGAAGAAATCCAGCATTTGCTGTTGGTTTTCATGTTCACCGAGTTGTCCTAACAGCTGCGCTGCGACTTCAAATGTGCATAAGTTCCCATCTTGCTGATTGCGACGCAGTTGATATTGAGAATTGGCTTGGCTGACTAACCCCATCGTCGCAATATCCTCTAACCAACGGCTCTTGTTGATCATCTTACGAGCTTCTTGCCAAGTCGCATCAAGGATGATGAACATTGGTTTTCTATTTTGTTGATGGCTTTGCTTTTGTACTTGTTCCAACGTTAGGCTCTCTTCACTTGGAAAAAGAACTACTGGCAACAAGCTTGGATCTGCAAACATGGTTGACCATTCTGCTGGTGGGCATTTCCGATCCCAAACGACTCGAGTCACATTCAACTGGCACTGGATAAGTAGTTTGCCTGTATTGGTGTCTCGAGCTTGCTCATTCGGATGTATCAAGAGCATTAATTCATGTTCACTGCTCAGCTTTGGCAGCAGTGAACAAATGCAGTTGAATTGAAACCCACACTGGGGACAAGGCTGCTGCGTTATCACAAGCGGACTCCGTCGCGAACTGGGCTAATTTCATCAGAGAACAAGCGTACACCACTGATCTGCTCTTTGGTTGCCTTTGGCGCTAAACTTGGATTAATTGGGTAACTTGCCCCGGTGTATTGCATGACATGTTGGCCAGACGAAGCTCCGCCCCCGCTGACATTAAAAATGAGGTCTCGCCAACCATGAGAGGTTTGTTGGCCAAGCATTATTGGGCTTTGCACCAGCGTGATGCGGCTATTGAAAACCCACGTTTTTTCATCGTTTTCAAAGACCAATAACGTACAACCACCAGAACCACACCAATCCAGTTGGATGAGCAGTTCTTCATTACCATCATCATTTAGGTCGTAAGTCAGCCAGCGATATTGGTTGTTGTTTGAATTTATTTGATTAATGAAGAAGTAGTTACGAACAGCGGCATCGACTTTAGAGTTGAAGTCTGCACTTGATGGAATGTTCACAGTTTTGATAGGTGTGCTGTTGCTTTGTTGCGTGGTATTCTCTGTGTCTGAGTTATGTATTGTTGATGGATAGAGTACCAGTCCACCACCAGCAATAGGATAAACCATGCTGCCTACTTTCTCTTGGGTTGCTTTGAGTGTATCTCCATCACGAGTGAACAAACGTTCAGTGATCAATCGTTGCTGCTGGTGATGCGTCATCACTACTTGTATTTGCGATGGGCTCAGTTGTTGCCAATAACCTCGTTCAATCAACGATGGTTGTCCATCCGCGTAGCGGTATTGAGTGATTGCGCTGTGATCGGTGTTGAGTGTCATCTGGACTTCAAAGCCCTGTGATTGGGTTGATGTCGCTACATAGGTATCCGCCCACTCTAAGGTGGAATCTATATTCGCTGTCATGCCACAACCTTGGTAGCTCTTACCATTGTGCTCTAGTGTCGCTTTCCAACCATATAGAGAATTGCTCATAGTGTCAGAACATAGATTCTCTGTCATGCGCAGCTCCCCATCGTTAAGTTGATAGGTACGTTGGCGAGGTTGTAATTGGCTGCTATCGATATTCAGTGTTTCGGTAGGCTGACCGATTTGCTTAAGCACAAATGAGTCGCCTTCGAAATGTGCATGCCATGATGGTTCGTTCCCAAAGACGCGCGTTGGTTTGCTGGTTTCTTTACAGCGGCTTGTATTTTCTGTCGTGAGGAAGTTCACTTGTTCAACCACAACGTTGGCATCAAAATCTGCAGAGAAACCATCAACACCTGGCTGAGTCAGATGACCAATAATTTCACCATACATAATTTGGTAAGGCTCGGAGGTTAACCCTACTGCACGTTGGATTTGTTGGGGAGAGAGTTGTAGCCAATATTGTTTATCGCTACCACAAGGCGTGATGTATTGGCTTTCGTGGCCAATCACCACTTCACCACGCAACATAAAGGTTTGAGGTAATATGGTTTCCGGCTTATCTAAAGATGCAGGCGGTGTGGTTGGTGTGTCTTCACTTGACGGTGATGGCTGCATGCTACATGCTTGCAGGACCAGCAGTGTGGCTAATGCTACTGGGTTTTTCAAAGCCTTCATGTTATATCTTCCTCATTACAATCTGCATCGGATGGCATTATGGCATATTGGTTATTTAAAACAGAACCAGATACCTTTTCTATTGACACGCTGCGAACCCAAAAGGTTTCATGTTGGGAGGGCGTTCGTAATTATCAGGCGCGCAATATGATGCGTGATCAAGTCAAATTGGGCGACTTGGTGCTGATATACCATTCCTCTTGCAAGAACGTTGGTGTGGCAGGTATTGCCAAAGTCACCCGTGAAGCATACCCCGATCATTTCCAGTTTGACTTGGAGAGTGACTACTATGATCCAAAGTCTGATCCAGAAAATCCGCGCTGGATTATGGTGGATATTGAGTTTGTACGTAAGACCGAGCGCTTGATCCCACTGTCGGTGATGAAAGCGATGCCTGAGCTAGAAAATATGCCATTGGTGAAACGCGGCAATCGCTTATCGATCATGCCGGTGAGTGAAGATGAGTGGCAAGCGATCCTTAGCAAAGAGAAGTTGCCAAGCCACTGATAAAAGAAAAGGGCTGCAAATGCGCAGCCCTTTGTCATTTTATGGATAACTGGTCCTAGATAGCAAAGACCAGTTATAGCAAATGCTCTTGCAGGTAGTGTGCGACTGCATCGTCGGCGTTGCTGCCAATCACTTCATTGTTTGGTAGTGCCTTCATCACTTTCTCGTGAGACGTACCCATCACCAAACCTTTACCCGCCATGGATAGCATTTCTACATCGTTCATGCCGTCGCCAAATGCGATGGTGTTTTCTAGCGTTAGGCCAATGGACTCCGCGACGGCTTTTAGTGCATCACCTTTAGAAACGCCAGCGCTCATTACTTCTAAGCACCAAGGTGTAGAGAATGCGATGTTCAATCGGTCTCCAAATTGCTCGCGCAGCTTAGTTTCGAAAGTGACAAGGTGGTCGTGATCTTGCGCAGGATGCGTGAAGAAAATTTTCGCAATCCCATCTGTTGGCGCGTTGTTTTCATCGTACAGTTTGTAACTGAACTCTTCATGAAAATCACGCAGCTGCTCATCGTCTTTGTTCAACAACCAGTCTTCATTTTGGTACATGTGGATAAGTATTTCTGGATCCGTTTTGATCGTGTTGATCACCGGTTGTACCAAATCTTCAGGGACATTTTGGCTGTACATCTCTTGATCATTTTGGTCATGCACGCGCGCACCGTTTGATGTGATCATGTAAGCCGGAATGCCGACTGTACGACGAATGCTTGCGACGTCTACGTGGTGGCGACCCGTTGCAAAGACAAATGTGTAACCTTTTTCGTGCAGCGCTTTCAGCGTTTCTTTTGAGTAGGCACTTAGCTGATGGTTAGGTGCGAGTAAAGTACCATCCAGATCGGAGGCAACGATTTTGGTGATCTCTTTGCAAGGTAGCGATATGGTCATGAAGCCCTCGTAAACGGTTCGAATAGAGTGGAACAGGTTAATTGCACACGGAGTACAGTAGATTGACTAGGTCATACTGCTCCGAGTGCGGGGAACATGATGAAGTTTACGCCAAAATAAGGAAGAAAAAGAGGGTAAATCGAAGACGTCATCTTTCCTCTTTAATTTGTTATTTGGCTTTGCTCACGCATAAAAGAAAAGATCGCATCGAGCGCTTGGTTTCGATATTGGTCTTTCTCGAACAAGATTTCGTGTTCTGCATTATCGATAGAAATTAGCTGTGCATTTGGGTTGGTTTTACGGAGTTTATTGATAAAGCGTTGTTGTGCAGCGTTGCTGACGATGCGATCGTTACCTGATTGAACTAGTAAAACAGGAACGTTGATCTGGCGTGTTAGCAAAATGCATTGCTTGGCAGCCATTAAGCCTTGCCATACCCAGCGAGTGCTTGGCCCACCAACCTGTAGTTCTGGTTTATTGTTGTATAAATCGCGGAACCAATGGTAGCGACTGGCGCTTTGGCTAAGTGGGTTATCTTCAAATGGTTTTGGATAATACGCTTTATGGCCTGGTGCATAGCTTGGCTGTGATGAGACAGCGGCAAGGATTTGCGTTACTGGAATGGCAACAGGACTGAGATACCAAGGGAGGTGAATACCAAACATTGGTGCGCTTAGGATCAAAGCATTGAAGTGATGTTCTGGATGAGTCTGAAGATAACGTGTCGCAATCGCGCCACCCATGGAGTGAGCGATGATAAAACGTTGTTGGTAGCCACTTAAGTTGAGCTGCTGCAGCACTAATGCCATATCGTCAATGTAATCATTAAAGTCATAGACGTGACCCATGTCAGAGTCTGGCAGCAGACGATCTGATAAACCTTGTCCTCGGTGGTCAAACGAATACACGTCATAACCTTGTCGATACAGATCGTAGAACAGTTCTTGGTATTTCCAGGAAGCCTCAACGCGGCCGTTGACGATCAGTATGGCTTTTGTGTGCTCAGGGTTGGTAAGTTTGCACCAGTAGATTTTCTTTTTCTCTGTCCCTTTTACAAAGCCCTCTTGGCGTTCTTGCCAAAGTGCTGCGATCGGACCACCTATTGCTTGCTCAAATAAGTGCTCTTGAGTATAAGTCAAAGGTGAATGGTTAATAGCCATTAGTCGATTACCTGAAGATACGTTGAAGACGCGATGTATCATCGAAGAATTATTGAGGAAATGCAATGGATACCCACGTTTGGTTAGCCTATGTGGTAACAGCAATCGTTTTTAGTCTGGCTCCGGGATCGGGTACCGTCAACTCAATCAGTAATGGTTTGAGTTACGGCACACGCAAGTCATTGGGTGCTATCGTCGGTTTGCAAATCGGTCTGGCAATTCATATTGCTCTAGTAGGTGCGGGTATTGGCGCATTGGTCGCACAATCGGCCACGGCATTTACCGTGATCAAGTGGGTTGGTGCGGCTTACCTTGTGTGGCTTGGCATTCAAAAATGGCGTGATACGTCCGGTTTGGTTGCTGCTGAAAGCCATAAAGCCATGTCAGGGACTTCTCTATTATATAAAGCCATTCTCATTAACCTGACTAACCCAAAATCTATTGTGTTCTTAGTGGCATTGTTTCCACAGTTCATTGACCCAGCAAAAGATCAACTGACACAGTTGTTGGTATTGGGTGTGACCACAGTGACCATCGATGCATTTGTCATGCTCGGGTACACCACACTGGCTGCCCAAATGGGCCGTTTTATTCGCTCTGATCGTATCATGAGTAAAATAAACAAAGTCTTCGGGTCTATGTTTATGGGCTGCGGCGCGTTGCTTGCTGCAGCAAAATGATAACGACGTAGTCCTCCTCTATTATGTCGCCTTTCAGTATGGACAACATCGTGTTAGGCGGCATGACTATGTCAATTTGGTTTGCTTTACATATTGCTTCCTTTTCTTGCTTCTCTCTGTGTTCTCCTTCATCGCCTTAAGTCGCCTTTTGAATGGTATTTAATTCGTCCTTTGTCTGATTGAATATTAAACTTTTATTACAGTGTTCCAAGATCGCTTGACGGCGTCTCTCTTTTAAATAACTATATATGCATATTCGGATATAGGTATGTATATGCTTCCACATCAGTTCTTCAAACTTCTTTCCGACGAGACTCGTGTGCGTTGCTTAATGCTGGTGGTTCGTGAAGGGGAAACCTGTGTTGGTGATTTGGCTCATGCATTACAACAAAGCCAGCCCAAGATTTCTCGCCATCTGGCCCAGCTAAGATCGAATGGTATTTTAGTTGATAAACGTCAGGGGCAATGGGTGTACTACGAGCTGTCCGATCAATTGCCAGGATGGATGCAAAAATTGGTTGATGACTTGGTCGCTTCGAACTGCTTGAAGAAAGAGTACCAAGAAGATATTTCACGATTGCATGATAAAGCTCGTGCAGCTTGCTGTTAACAGCGGGTGTTCTCAGTTTATAGGTTTGAAAAGGTAGAAAATTATGACGATTAAAGTAGGTATTAACGGTTTTGGTCGAATTGGCCGTTTGGCATTGCGCGCTGCGTTTGATTGGCCAGAACTAGAGTTCGTACACATCAACGACGTCGCGGGTGATGCAGCGACTCTTGGCCACTTACTTGAGTTCGATTCCGTTCAAGGTCGTTGGAACCACGCAGTGCAAGTTGAAGGCACAGACATGGTGATCAACGGTAAGCGCATTACGACTTCACAAGAGCGTGATATTGATGCAGTGAACTGGGGTCAATGTGATGTTGTGATTGAAGCAACGGGCGTTCATCGCAAAACCTCATTCCTAAACAAATACCTAGAACAAGGCGTAAAACGTGTTGTTGTTAGCGCACCAGTGAAAGAAGACGGCGTAGCTAACATCGTAGTGGGTGTGAACGACCACATCTTCGACCCAGCGCAGCACCGCATCGTCACTGCAGCGTCTTGTACAACGAACTGTATTGCACCAGTCGTGAAAGTGATTCACGAGAAACTGGGCATTGAACAATCGTCATTCACAACGATTCACGATTTAACCAACACACAAACGATTCTGGATGCGCCGCACAAAGACCTACGTCGTGCACGTGCATGTGGCATGAGCCTAATCCCAACCACAACGGGCAGTGCAAAAGCGATTGTGGAAATCTTCCCTGAATTAAAAGACAAGATTAACGGTCACGCAGTTCGTGTCCCTCTAGCAAACGCCTCACTCACAGACATCATTTTTGATGTGAAACGTGATACCACAGCAGAAGAAGTCAACGCACTGCTGAAAGAAGCTTCTGAAGGCGAGCTAAAAGGCATTCTTGGTTTTGAAGCGCGTCCTTTGGTTTCTATCGATTACAAAGGCGACCAACGTTCAACGATCGTTGATGCGCAATCAACCATGGTTGTGGGTTCTCGTATGGTGAAGATTTACGCTTGGTACGATAACGAAATGGGTTACGCGACGCGTACGGCAGAATTGGTTCGTAACGTTGGTATGGCATAAGGAGTTTTAAGATGTCTCATCCTACATGGCAATTAGATTTAGAAACGGGCGCTTTGGTACTGACTCCATGTCCTGGTACCAAAGGTGTTGAACTGCAAGCTTCGCTAGAGCAGCTAAAAGCGCAAGGCGTAGAAGCGATTGTTACTGCTCTGGATAATGCTGAACTAGCAGCAAAAGACGTGTCTGAACTGGGTGAATTAACCCAACAGTTGGGCATGAAATGGTTCCAAATTGAGATTGAAGATGACTGTGCTCCGGGCGAAGAGTTCGCGGCAAAATGGTCACAAGCGAGTCCTGAACTGCATGCGATTCTTGCTCAAGGTGGCAAGGTTGCAATGCACTGTATGGGTGGCTCTGGTCGCACAGGTTTGTTTGCTGCGCACCTACTGTTAGAGAAAGATTGGGCGCTAGAAGACATCGTACGTGAAGTGCAAGCTCTGCGTCCTGGTGCTTTCACTAAACCAGTACAAGTTGAGTACATCGAGCATGTAGCTCAAAACGCTTGATCAGCTTATAGAGCTTTTGGAACATCATGATCTAAAAGCTCTCTTTATGCCGTAATGGCTTACCAATTTATGTGATTCTTTCTTACTGATATTATGTTTAACTCATTGTTTATTAATGGGTAATATTTAGATTTCTTATCAGTTCTTGTTTCACAATTTAGCGCCAGTATTGAGATGGCTTAATGCTGGTGTTCAGGTCATAGAGCATTTGGAACATCATGATCTAAATGCTCTAAACGCTGTACATCTGAGGTCGTTATGATTTCAAAACTAAGCAAAAGTATCCGTCAGTATATGCTGGTGACGTTCAACTACTGGAACTTCACCGTGACGGATGGTGCACTCCGTATGTTGGTGGTGCTTTACTTCCATGACTTAGGCTACTCAAGCTTAGCCATTGCTTCGCTGTTCCTTTTCTATGAATTTTTTGGCGTAGTGACCAACTTGGTTGGTGGTTGGCTAGGTGCTCGACTTGGTCTCAACAAAACCATGAACGTCGGCTTAGGGATGCAGATTTTTGCCTTGCTGATGTTGGCTGTGCCCAATGCTTGGTTGACCATTCCTTGGGTAATGGCGGCGCAGGCTATTTCAGGTATCGCCAAAGATTTGAATAAGATGAGTGCCAAAAGTGCGATTAAAACTTTGGTGCCGGACGAGCAACAAGGTGCACTTTACAAATGGGTTGCGATCTTGACGGGTTCGAAAAACGCGTTAAAGGGCGCAGGCTTCTTTATTGGTGGTTTGTTGTTGTCGGCGTTTGGCTTCCAAACTTCGATGATCATCATGGCAAGTGTGCTGGCTGTTGTGTTTGTATGCAGCGTGATCTGGCTAGAAGCGGATATGGGTAAGGCGAAGAGCAAACCTAAGTTCCGTCAAATTTTCTCTAAGTCAGAATCGGTGAACATTCTTTCCGCTGCACGTATGTTCCTATTTGGCGCTCGTGATGTGTGGTTTGTTGTTGCACTCCCGATTTATCTTGGCAGCGTGTTTGGGTGGGATCACCTGATGGTAGGCGGCTTCCTTGCGGCTTGGGTGATTGCTTACGGATTCGTTCAAGGTTTTGCGCCTCGTATTACTGGCAAAGCGCAAGGTAGAGTGCCAGATGGCAGCGCGGCATTAATTTGGGCAGGTATCCTTGCCGTCATCACTGGTGCGATTGCTTATGGCGTGCAAATCGGTTGGCAACCAGAGCTTGTTATTGTGGTGGGCTTGATGATTTTCGGCGCTGTGTTTGCGGTGAACTCATCTCTGCACTCTTACCTGATCGTTAGTTATGCGAAGGGCGATGGAGTATCACTGGATGTCGGTTTCTACTACATGGCGAATGCGATGGGACGTTTGATCGGTACAGTGTTGTCTGGTTGGATTTATCAAGAAGCGGGTCTAGCGGCATGTCTGTGGGTGTCATTTGCTTTCTTAGCGCTAACGACGGTCATCTCTATCAAGCTACCAAAAGCCAAAGTGGCGACGGCTTAAATCGACTTACGATTCAGAATAAAAAATGGCTCCGCTTTGGGAGCCATTTTTGTTTTTACGATTCAGTATCGCAAATCAGCAAGTCTTGCCTATGGGCAAAGACGACCTTGTTGTGCTGGTTGCGTCATTTCCATATCACCTTTCAGTGAGCGGTAAACGATGGTGTTCCATACTTCACCATTGTCCATTTCGAATTCAATCGCGTAGTTCAGACCATTCACCACTTGAGTTCGTACGCTTAAGATCTCTTTTAGCTTAGCTGCGGTATTCATTTGGCCAAGAACAAAGTCGAGTGCTTGCTGAGCTTCAGGTGTTACTTCACCTTGTGACCAACCGCCCGCAAGATTTTCAGCGTTGCAGATAGGGTTCGCTTCCGGTTGCGATTGTTTTGGTGCCACGGTCTCTTCCTTTTGATTACATCCAGCTAAAGCCACTACACAAACCAGTGATGCTAATAATGTTTTCTTCATAAAGACCTCTCTTAATCATTTGTTCAGCATCCTAATGGATTAAATAGGCTAAATCTGTTTCATATCCGAGAAAATTTAGGGCTGCTGATCTCACTTCACAATGGATGTTGGGGGTATCTATTTTGCGAGTGAATAATATTTGTACGTCATAACAGAGTTAAAAATAAGCAAAAACAGGTTCTTAACTATTCCGCTGGATGATAATTGCTCTATGCTATAGACGTAAAGCTAATCAAGGTAGTGAAGGGTATGAGAGAAAGGGTTCTGTTTTTCGACTTATTACGTTGTGTCGCGGCAGTGGCAGTGATCGCTATTCATGTGTTAGCGCCATATCGTTATGAGCTGGGCGTGATTCCACTTGATCAATGGTTAACGGCGGTTGGCGTAAACAGTGTGACTCGCTGGGCGGTACCCGTATTCATTTTGATCACTGGTGCGCTGATGCTCAGTGATACTCGTCCTTTTGATGCCAAGTACTACGTTAAACGGCGTTTAGGTAAAGTGTTGGTGCCTTTCTTAGTATGGTCGATGTTCTATGCGTATTTGTCTGGTTGGACAGCACAAGGCTTTGATGCTGACACAGTAAAAGAAGTGGTGAGTAACAGCCCACATCACGCGACTTACTATCACCTCGGATTCTTCTATTACTTTATTCCGCTCTATTTTGTTATTCCGTTATTCCAATGGATGGTACGCAATACCGATGACAACGTTATCTACGCTTATTTGGCGTTATGGTTGTTCAGCAGTTCTTTATTTCTCTTCAAAATAGACGGTCCATGGAGCAATCAATACTGGCTTTATATGGGGTATTTGCCTCTCGGCTATGTGCTATTTAAAAAGGTTCCACTTAATCGCTCTACAGTATCGCTCGTTACGGGGTTAGGCTTAGTCGCTTTGGTTGTGACTTTCACTATGGTTGTGAGCAATAGCTTGGAAGCCGAGAAATACACAGTAGGGCGCTGGTTCTCATATAAAACATTGAATGTGATTTTAGCGGCGTCAATGATCTTTATGCTGTGTCGTTACTTTGGTGAGGGGTTAGCCCCTAAAGCACAAAAAGTGGTGAGTTTTATTAGCCAATACAGTTTAGGTATTTATCTATTACACCCCATTTTTTTATGGCCAATGAAAGCCTTTGAGTGGTATCACGGCCATCCAGCATGGGTGATTCCTGTGTGGATTGTGTTGAGTGGAGCAGGAGCCTTGGCAATGAGTTATCTGTTCTCTAAGTCCGCCAAGACTCGTTGGTTATTGCCGTAGGTTAGCGTTTTACAGCGAAGTGTAAGAACTTATCGCCACGGTAGGTCAGTGTGCCTTTATCACCTGGATTGAGCGCATGGTAATAGTGCACACCGATTTGAAACTCGCGCTTTGGTCCGATAGGCCCACGTTGTACATAAATCCAATATTCTTGATCGTCTTGACCAGGCTCAGCGTCCGGTACGTCTATTGCTTGTTTGTCGAGTACGGTGACTTGTGCGCTTTGCTCAGGCGCGTTCTCGCCGAAATAGTGCTTACTGTAAAAGCGAAAGAACACCCATGCCCCCAGAGCAATCAGGGCAAATAGAGCCAAAATAAGTGAGATTGGCATGATAACCTCCAATGTTTCATTGGCACCTATTTTACAGAACTCCCTGATTAAACTATGAGTTGAGATAAATTATTCGTGATCTAGTAAAGGGGATGTGGGTTTTATTCGGCGCACTTCACATTTTATATGCGCAGAAGAGCACAAATTAGCAGGAAATGTGCACCTCTTAACTCGAAAAACCTCTAAATTTGTAGAAGAATAAGTGAACGAACAAAGGAAAGATCAGTGAAGGAAGGTTACGATGTCAGATATTGAGAAAGTAGTCATGCGTACCCGAACGATTGAAAAGCTCTTGCGAACGCAGTATCACGCAGAGGGGAAAGGGTTACACCAACTGATCACCAGTTGTGAAGAACGTTTGCCACACGACGTTGTTGCAAAACTGCGTTTTATTGCGACCGTTCGAAATAAGGTTGTCCATGAAGAGGGCTATAAACTGGATGATCGAAAGGGTTTTTTAGCCGCTTGCGATGCGTGCGAGAAAGAGTTGACGCCAAGAAGTTCTCGCTTTATCTGGCGAGTAGCAATTTTGTTGATGGCTCTCATTACGCTTGCCGCTCTTGGCTTCTACTACATGCATTGGGATATTTTGTCGAAACATCTATAAACAGTGTATGTCGAATAATAAAAAAGGGACGCGATTGCGTCCCTTTTTTATTTTAAACAGTAACTTAGTACATCATTGGCAGCGTCATTAAACCCATAACTACTGCAATCATTACCAGCCCCTGTTTTTGAGATGAAGAAATCATAACACTACCCCTTTAATCCTTGATGAACTCGATGTAAATAATATAGCACTGTTTTTGAGCTTTGATCAACTTTAAAGCGTGAAACTTTTCAAAAAACACACTTAACTTGATTGTTTTTACCTTAATTTGACCAATGAAACTGTGTTTTTTGTGCTGCTTCATAAGTGTGCGTTGTGTCTAAATGTTCTTCGCTTTCGAGTTTAAGTTGTTGATTTTAATGTGTTAAATATAGTTACACTAATGGTCTTATTGTGTTTATTTTATATGTGGCTGGTTTGGGTTTTGATTTTTGATGAATTTCTCAAAAGTTGAGAAAATTGAGTTTTTATTCTTGCTGGTTAGGGCGAAAGTTTCCAACAGTGGGAGTGATTTCCTATCTGATGAGAAAATTGTCCCGCCATTACCACTTGGGATAGATTTGTGGTGGATAGAGTGTGATTTTAATGACTTATCTGATATGTTTTTAGCTATATCAGTTAGTTATGTTTGGTTGCTTAACTTTTTAATCTAGATAAATACAAGGATTCAGGTGGTTTATATTGCACTGTCTTTGCCTGTTTTAGACGCTTTAAGTCCAGAGGTCGTGGATTTCTGTTTTGTGTTTCTTATTTGTTCATAACGTTTGTATGGCAATCAATTTGATGGTTTCTTTGACAACTTTTCTGTTGGACCTATTTTGTTTGTATCGACGTTTAGCACGAGCTTACGCTTTGATGTTGTAGGAGAAAAAAGAGATGAAACATAGATAAAGAATGTGCCTTGAGTTAGGTGTGAAAGTCATGCGATTCGCTATCGAGATCCAACTTTCGTTGATTGTGTCTTTACATCAAGATTGGTCTACCTAGACTAGCGACGGGGTTATGTAGAAGGTGTAGGTGTCATGTGGAGTTGGCTGGCAATAGGACTATCTGGGTTGTATTCCGTGTTGGGGGCAAAGCAAGCCAATTTGCCACAGTCTCTACTGTTTAAAGTACTGACGCTGTTATTGCTATTGATCCTAGTACTGACAGAGGGACCTTCCGCATCTCAGACTTACTGGATTGTAGGTGGTCTGTTAGTGTCTATGTTTGCAGATACCCTGCATTCATTTAAATCTCGGAAGTCTTTCTATTTTGTTAGTTATTTGCTCGCTCAGTTGCTTTATAGCCAAGCTTTCTGGGTTCAATTGAACGGTGAGATTATCTGGTGGTTACTAGCACTACTGCTTGCAGCAAGTGTTGTTGCTTTCTTCTTGTTGCTTCCTCAACTTGATTCTTTAGTTTTCCCTGTTGTTGTCATGGGTGTTGTCCTGGTTTTTCTTGCTTGGTTAGCGGGCGAGGTGTGGCTTCAGGTTGCAACTCGTGGGGCAGCTTTCGGGTTTCTCGGTACCTTGGTTATGATAGGCTCCGCATTGACTTACGCCATTCACGGCTACCGTAAGCCGATGAAACGTGCGTATCTTTGGGTGAGTGGTAGCTATTTCTTCGCTCATGCTTTAATTGTGGCTTCTGTCATTTACTAACGCAGGTCAAAGTAACAATCGCTAACTTGAGTAAACTGATGGGATTAAATTTGATGATTGGAGTCAATGATGAGTGAGATTCACGCGCATAACCTGTTAAACCTACTGAATGAAATCCCAATGAACCGTGATGAGCTAGCGACTTACTTTGGTACTGATGTTCGTTTTCATACGTGCAAACTCAATGATTTAGATTTAGATGCGTTACTAGAGTTTTTGCTAAAACGTGAAAAGATTCATGAGCATGAGGGCAAGTTCATCGTCAACAAAGCACGTATTTGTAACCACTAATTTACTCATGATGGGCATCGTTTTTCTTTGTTATTTCTTGATGACGTAGAAAACAGCGTTAATTGAGCACAAGATCAATACTGTAAAAAAGCCGCTCAGTTTGAATTGAGCGGCTTTTGTCTATCTTTTGGCATCTATTTGTCGATGCTTACATCATGTGCTTACGACGAATGTCGAGTAACGCGAAAATACCAAAAATTAGAATGGAGTATTTCTCCCAAGCGCTCATCTTAATTTTGTCACCAAACGCACCGATGAAGATCGCCATTTGTAATCCATGCATCATGAATAGGAACGCAGCCATGATGTAAAGAGCGATGGCCGCTTTGCCTGGGAATGGCATAAAGATGTTGAGAATCAATATAAACCAGACAAAAGCGATCGCAGCTTTCGCCAATATCAGTAGTGCTTTCATTTAACTTTCCTTTTAAATTGAGGCGTTAAGATTGGGAGCGTTCGTATAGGCGGTAACTTACTTGCCCCGCGGTTTTCTCGCGATGCAATTGCCAGTTATCCGGAAGCCCAGCAATATTCAGCTCTTTTTCTGTTTCAATATAAATCATGGCATCTTCAGCTAACCAACCGTTTTGCTCTAGCAAGGTCACGGTTTCATCCAGTAACCCTTTGCGGAACGGTGGATCGATGAATACGACATGGTATGGCGTACCTGGTTGTTGTAAAAAGCCCAGTGCGTCAGTGTTCACGACGTTAATATTATTTGCGTTCAAAGAGGCAATATTTTTTTGCAGTTGCTGAAATGCTTGAGGATTGAGCTCAATCATAGTGACAAGCTCTGCTTGGCGAGAAGCCGATTCAAAGCCTAAACCGCCAGAACCAGCAAATAGGTCGAGACATTTCGCTTGAGGTACGTCTTGAGCTAGCCAATTAAATAGTGTTTCTTTTACGCGATCGGTGGTTGGACGCAAACCTTCTGCATCATGAACAGGGAGCTTTCTACCTCTCCATAAACCACTAATAATGCGAACAAAGCCCGTTGTTGGCTTTTTTTGTGAGGAGTTTTGCTGGCGACGTCTTGACATAGATTTTTTGACCGCTAATAAAGTGATACTATACCCAATTGCCCAAGCATTGAGCGAGGGTACAGCCCAGAATATTCATGATGACAGAGTGTAACATTAATAAGATTAGAATCATCTAATTGGAAAGTTAGCACAACTTTGTCATCAGGCTTTTCTGAATCAGTCATTCTGTTTTTAGAAAAGCGTACTTAAATAGATAAAGAGACAATCTAGGATAGCCCCAGATGACGGAAAAAAAGAAGCGCGGATTACTTTCGTGGCTAGGTTTTGGTGATGAAGAGCAAAGCCAAAAGCCAATGGCTGAAGAATCAGTAAAAGAAGAAGCGGTGGAAGCGCCTGCAACTGAGCAACAAGCGATGGAAGAAGTCGTTGCTGAACAAGTTGATGAAAAAGCAGTTGTTGAAGAAGAGCCTAAGGGTACCGAAACTGTCCCAGCAGAAGCAGAAGCAGAAGCAGAAGCAGAAGCAGAAGCAGAAGCAGAAGTACCTGTTGCACCTCGCGTTCAAGAGCAAGAAAAACCAACAGAAAGTTTCTTTGCGCGTCTTAAGCGCAGTCTAAGCCGTACTAAAGCCAATATCGGTGCGGGCTTTTTTGGTTTGTTCAGTGGCAAGAAAATCGATGATGACTTGTTCGAAGAGCTGGAAGAGCAGCTATTGATTGCTGACGTGGGAATGAACACCACAACGAAAATCATCAACAACCTGACTGAAAAAGCATCTCGTGGTGATCTTAAAGACGGAGAGGCCTTGTATGGTCTGCTGAAAGAAGAAATGGCTGAAATTCTCGTTAAGGTAGAAAAGCCGTTGGAAATTGACAGCAGCAAAACACCTTACGTTATCTTAATGGTTGGCGTAAATGGTGTCGGTAAGACAACGACGATTGGTAAATTAGCGAAGCAATTCCAGAATCAAGGCAAGAAAGTCATGCTGGCGGCTGGCGATACTTTCCGCGCAGCAGCGGTAGAGCAGCTGCAAGTCTGGGGTGAACGCAATAATGTGCCAGTGATTGCTCAGCATACTGGTGCGGATAGTGCATCTGTTATTTACGATGCGATTGAAGCGGCAAAAGCACGTGGCGTAGATGTCGTCATTGCTGACACAGCGGGTCGTCTGCAAAACAAAGCGAACCTAATGGAAGAGCTGCGTAAGATTGTACGTGTGATGAAGAAGATTGATGACTCTGCGCCACACGAGATCATGCTGACGCTAGACGCAGGTACAGGTCAAAATGCGATTAGCCAAGCGAAACTTTTCAGTGATGTTGCACCTCTAACCGGGATTACATTGACTAAGCTGGATGGTACTGCAAAAGGCGGTGTTATCTTTGCTATTGCAGATCAGTTTGAGATTCCAATTCGCTACATTGGTGTTGGTGAGGGTATTGAAGACTTGCGTCCATTTGAAACTCAAGAGTTTATTGACGCTCTGTTTAGTCGTGAAGAGTAACAAGAGTTAGAGGAAATCAACGGTGATCAAATTTCAGCAAGTGAGCAAGGCTTACCGAGGTGGTCGACAAGCTCTGCAGAAAGTCGACTTTCACTTAAGGCGCGGTGAGATGGCGTTTTTAGGCGGACATTCTGGGGCAGGTAAAAGTACCTTGTTGAAACTGATATGTGCGATAGAGCGTCCTACCGATGGAAAAATTCATTTTAATGGGCACGATATCACACGCATTTCAAATAAAGACATTCCTTTTTTGCGTCGCAACATTGGGATTGTATTTCAAGATCACCGTTTATTGATGGATCGCAGTGTCTTCGATAACGTGGCACTTCCGATGCGTATCGAATCGATTTCTGAAAATGAAATAAAGCGCCGAGTCTCTGCGGCGTTAGATAAAACGGGCTTGCTTGATAAAGCCCGTTGCTTACCAAGCCAACTCTCAGGTGGTGAGCAACAACGAGTGGGTATCGCACGCGCCGTAGTGAATCGACCTACCTTACTGGTTGCGGATGAGCCTACCGGTAACCTCGACCCTGAACTGTCTAACCGCGTGTTGCGATTATTTGAAGAATTTAATCGTGCAGGTGTGACAATCCTACTAGCAACGCACGACATTGGGTTAGTAAACACTCGCCCACAATATCGTCACTTTGAATTGAACCAAGGCTTCCTAAGTGAGGTAGAAGACTATGGTAGGTAATAAGCGCACCCAAAAGAAAGGCAAAGGCCGAAGTGCCAAGCGTGCTAATACCGACGGTTTTTTCTCTGTCCATATTAAACAAGCAAAATCTTCTTTCGGCGCATTATGGCGTCGGCCTCTTGGTAATATTCTGACTCTTGCCGTGATTTCCATGGCGTTGGCTATGCCTGCATGTTTGTATTTATTAGGCAAGAACGTTGCAGGTGCGGCAGAAGACGTCGCATCGCCATCGCAAGTTAGTGCTTACTTAGTTGAAGGCATGCCTGATGCACGTGTTATGGTGCTAAAAGATCAGATTGAGACCTGGCCATTAGTAAAAGAGGTGGAATACATTTCTCCTCAACAAGGTCTCTCTGATTTGAGCCAGTATGCGGGCTTTGACCAAGCGTTAAGCCTATTAAGCGGTTATGCGCTGCCAGGTGTATTAGTCATTACACCTGATTCAGAGCAAAAAAGTGATATTCGCTCATTGGCAAAAGAAGTGGGTAAGCAACAAGATGTTACTGACGTTAGGCTTGATGAAGACTGGCTTGCACGGCTTGATGCGATCAAAACCCTTGCTGGCATTATTGTCATTACACTGACAATACTGATGTTGGGTGCTGTATTTTTAATCGTCGGCAATACACTACGTTTTAATGTATTGGCGAATAAAGAAGAGATTCAGACCATGAAACTGATTGGGGCAACTGACAGTTTCATTCTCCGTCCTTATTTATACACTGGTATGTGGTTCGGTGTTTTAGGGGCGACCATTGCATGGCTAGTCACAGCATTGATTACGGTGGTGATGAATAATGCGGTGGAGCAATTGGCTGCGTTATATGATAGCCAGTTCCGTTTGATTGGGTTGAGCTGGGATGAATCTTTACTGTTGATCATTACTGGTAGTTTACTAGGCTGTATTGCGGCACGTGTATCTGCACAACGTCACCTGAAAGAAATTGAACCTGTTTAGGTGATTCGGGTCTTATAGTTGGAATTTATTAGCACAAGCTAATTTTTATCTCTTGTTTAGACCATTTGTTTATGGATAATTGCTGACCCAGCTTGAAACTTGTTCATTTTGAGTTCAAGATGACCAAGTTAAATTGCAATGTAATGCTCCAGATCAGAGATTGATGAGGAATTGAATGACAAAAGAAGCGTATCCGATGGCTCTAGTCACGCAAGATAGCCTTGATAGCTATATTCGTTCTGTAAACAGCTACCCAATGCTGACACCAGAAGAAGAGCGTGGACTGGCAGAAAGATTACACTACAATGGTGAGATTGATGCGGCGAAAGGCCTGATCTTGTCACACCTACGATTCGTTGTTCACGTTGCTCGTGGTTACTCTGGCTATGGTTTGCCAATGGCAGATCTAGTGCAAGAGGGCAACATTGGCCTAATGAAAGCGGTTAAGCGCTTTAATCCTGAAGTGGGTGTTCGCCTTGTCTCATTCGCCGTTCACTGGATCAAAGCAGAGATCCATGAATACGTACTGCGTAACTGGCGTATCGTTAAGATCGCAACAACCAAAGCGCAGCGTAAATTGTTCTTCAATCTGCGTAAGTCGAAAAAGCGTTTAGGTTGGTTCAATAATGGTGAAGTCGAAACGGTTGCCCGTGAACTAGGTGTTGAGCCATCTGAAGTCCGTGAAATGGAATCTCGCCTTGCAGCGATAGATTCAACTTTTGATATGCCAATGGATGAAGATGACAGCTCCAACTCATACACCGCTCCTATGGTGTATTTAGAGGATAAATCTTCTGATGTGGCGGATAACATTGAAGCGGCTAACTGGGAAACACACACTAACAATCGTTTAGGTCACGCATTAGCAAGCCTCGACGAGCGCAGTCAACGCATTGTTCGTTCTCGTTGGTTAGATGATGAAAAAGCAACGCTGCAAGACCTTGCTGATGAGTTTGGGGTGTCTGCTGAGCGTATTCGTCAGTTAGAAAAGAATGCGATGAAGAAACTTAAACTGGCTGTTGGCGAGTTCTAACTTCCATTTCTATCGACAATAAGATTTTCATAAAAAGCCGAGATCATGCGATCTCGGCTTTTTTATTTTCGATCGAAAATCGATAACGGTTGCGATCAAGTTTATCTGTGCTACCTGTGTATAACTCTGTGAAGTAATTATTCATCAACTGTTCGAAAGCCGGGCAAAATAAGGCTTTGACGAGGTTTGTCATTTGGGGATAGTTCCAGATATACACACAGTTAGATCAAGATCATTACTACATATTGTGGATCAAATGATCCAAATGCACTTTATCAACGCAATTCACAGCTTTATCCACAACTGGTGGTGTTATGAACAGTTTGAAATGTCCTGATTATCTCTGTGTCTAAGTTTGGCTCTGGATAGGTTACAATGGCATCAATAATGAAAACGAAATGAGAAAGTAAATGGACCAGTTTCAACATATTGATGTACAAAGTGCTCAGGCATTACTCGACCAAGGTGAAGCAAGGCTTGTCGATATCCGAGATCCTCAGTCTTTTGCCGTGGCACATGCCGAGTCAGCATTCCACCTGACCAATGATTCGATGGTTTCCTTTATGGACGACGTGGAGTTCGAACAACCCGTACTTGTTATGTGTTATCACGGCATTAGTAGCCAGGGTGCTGCGCAATATTTGGTTAACCAAGGCTTTGAACAGGTGTACAGTGTGGATGGTGGCTTTGAAGCCTGGCAACGAGCAGAACTACCGATAGTGAGAAGTTAATGAAGAGATTGGTAACGTTAAATAATCCACGTATGGCGCAAGCGTTTATTGATTATATGGCATCACGCCGAATTGATATCCAGATGATGCCAGAGGGAGATGGGCAGTTTGCTCTTTGGCTCACTGACGCGCAGTATGAAATTGAAGTTGAAGCGGAACTTAAGCAATTTTTAGAAAATCCGTCTGCGTCGAAATACAGCGCTGCTTCTTGGGACGTTGCCGATACTCGTAAAAGTAAATTCCATTACTCGAGCCCAAGCATCATGGATATGGTGAAAGCTAAAGCGGGGCCTGTGACTTTATTGGTCATGGCTGTTTGTGTCGTTATCTACTTTTTGCAGTTGTTCGGTTTTGGCGATGGCGTGTTTGCTTTGTTGCATTTTCCTGCCCTTGAAGGGCAGCAGTGGCAGTTATGGCGATGGGTGAGTCATGCTTTGCTACACTTCTCAGTCACACACATTGTGTTTAACCTGTTATGGTGGTGGCAGTTGGGAGGCGATATTGAGCGCCGATTAGGCTCTGGTAAGTTATTGCAGATCTTTGTTATCTCAGCAGCACTGTCTGGTGCAGGTCAGTTTTATGTTGAGGGGGCAAACTTTGGTGGCTTGTCTGGTGTGGTGTATGCGCTTCTTGGTTACTTGTGGATTCTTGGCTATCGCTTGCCACATTTAGGTTTAACGCTGCCTAAGCCGATCATTGTCTTTATGCTAGTGTGGTTAGTATTGGGCTTTGTTCAACCATTTATGGCTATTGCCAATACGGCTCATTTGGCTGGCTTGCTTTCAGGTATGGCGATTGCTTTATTTGATTCAGGTAAGCAGAAATACCAACACGCATCTTGAGCGTTTGATTTGAAGAAAAAGACCGCCCATCGGCGGTCTTTTAGTTTTATGGGCCTTAGCTTTCAATGGGAACTTATTGGTATAGATACTTCGTAAACAGCAGATCGGCAATGATGGTTTTGCCAGTTTCTGGTAGAAGTGTTTCGTTGAGTGTCGTTACCAATGTTTTGCGTAGGTCTTCTCGGCCCGATAGAGACTTAATCGTGTCTTCGGTTTGTTTACCAAGTAGCTCTACTACGGCATCACGAATTAATGGTTGATGGTGCTCTACCACCGCAAGATCTTGTTGGCTCATGACCATTATGTCGATGCGTACTTGCACATAACCGAGCTTTTTACCTTTGGTATAAAAATTGGTCGTCAAGTCTGGTTCTAAAGTGAAGTAAGCGAGTTGAGGTTCAGTCTCTTTTGTTTCAGCCCAAGTGGGCATCGATATCAGCAGACTTAGCGCGAAAATAATTTGGCCTACATAACGTTTGTACATATTTCTAACTTTTCTTTCTCTGGATCACGATATTCGAATCGCTTAAGTCTTGGTACAATGATTCGTCTAAAACAAATAACAGAACTTACCGTTTCAATCAGACGGTAAGTTGTTGCTTTATTGTACGCATAAAGCCACCAATTGAATACTAGTATGAATCAGCCGATATCACTCTATCTAACTTCGTTATTGGAAGTAGAGTGGCAAAACCCAGAAGTTTTTGAATTTCCAAATGAATTCGCCAAGCATTGGCTTGAAGAACAAGGATCTTTGTCACGCCGTTTAAGCCAGCACTGCAAACAGTTAACAGTTGAATTGCTGCACAATCAGATCGTCACTGCGAAGACACTAACACGCAATGAAAGCCAGTTATTATCTGAACAAGAATGCCTCCTTAGAGAGGTGGTACTGCGTGGTGATGAGAAAGATTGGGTCATTGGACGCACACTGATCCCTCGTTCAACGTTAGTCGATCAGCAATATGACTTAGCTCAGCAAGGTGATATACCGCTTGGACTCACCGTATTTAGTGCAGACAACGTTGAGCGTGATGCATTACAAGTGGGATGGGCAAGCTTGCCACAAGGTCGTTTTTTAGCGCGCCGCTCTAGATTGTGGATGAATCACAAACCGATGTTAGTGGCTGAGTTATTCTTACCTAATTCCCCAGTTTACGCTAAGGAGAAAGTGTAAATGTCCGCAGATAAAGCCAAAGCATATTGGCAACTGATGCGAATGGACCGCCCAATAGGATCACTCTTACTATTGTGGCCGACAGTTTGGGCCCTTGTCATTGCCGCCCAAGGTATGCCCAGTTGGGATGTTCTGGTGGTCTTTGTATTGGGTGTATTTTTAATGCGAAGTGCAGGGTGCGTGATTAATGACTTCGCGGATCGCAAAGTCGATGGTCATGTAAAACGTACTAAGCAACGTCCTTTACCATCAGGCAAAGTGACCTCAAAAGAAGCCATTGGTTTGTTTTTGTTGCTGGCTGCCAGTTCGTTCTTATTGGTTCTTACGATGAACCCACTGACGATTCAGCTTTCTTTTGCTGGTATTGTTTTGGCTTTCATTTACCCATTTATGAAGCGTTATACCCATTTGCCTCAGCTCTTTCTGGGTTTAGCGTTTAGTTGGGCGATCCCAATGGCTTGGGCGGCTCAAACGGGTGAGTTGCCATGGATCGTGTGGTTTGTATTTGCGATTAACGCTTTATGGACCATTGCTTACGACACTCAGTATGCCATGGTCGATCGCGATGACGATTTAAAAATTGGCATTAAGTCTACGGCTATTTTGTTTGGTCGCCATGATAAATTGGTGATTGGCGTATTGCAGTTAGTGACACTCGCAATGCTTGTGTTGCTTGGTCAACATTACGAACTTGGTCAAAGTTATTATTGGATGATTTTGGTCGCGGCGTCTTTGTTTGTTTATCAGCAGCACTTAATTCGTCACCGAGATCGTGATCTATGTTTTAAAGCGTTCCTCAATAACAACTATGTAGGAATGGTCGTAGCATTAGGGTTGTTTATTGCATTTTGGTAAACCAACCGAATCATGGTCACAGGTATCAAAAAGGCATCCAGTTGGATGCCTCAGATTGATGACGAACCCCGCTTTTTAAGCGGGGTTCTTTTTTGGAAGCGACCGTAGGTCGCGATCGCGATATTTTTTGTTATATCGTGCGCAGAAGTTTCCATTCATTACATAGGCATACAGAAGCAAGTATTTGCCTTATTTCTGCCATGTTTAAGCCCATTTTTCGTAGATAACTCATCACCAACGCTATCTTCTTGATGTTTTGAGCTGCTGCTGCCAACCAACATTGCATTTGCACATTGGCTAGACCTCGAAAGCGAGCATAACGATGACCATGATGTTGCTTGGCGTCTGCGAAGCTCCGTTCTACGGTTTCACTTCGACGTCGATAAGTCTTTTTTCCGTAGGAAGAGAGCCGCATTTGATTTGCTCTCTCTACTGCATCGCTATAGATATGCCGAGCAATCACTTTCTTCATGTTTTTGCTTTGAGTGCAGTCATTCCTCATTGGACAGAACGCACACTCTTTGGGGTCTGAATGGTATTCTCGGTAGGCATCACGTGATGTGGTTTTATAAAGCAACTCCTGACCATTCGGGCATTGGTAGCTGTCTCTTTGTGCGTCGTAAGTAAAGTGTTTCTTTTTGAATGTATTTTTCGTTCTCGATGGGCGTCGATAACCGAACACGCCAAGAATACCTCGACGTTCAAGTGACTCCGCCACTGGGGCGGTAAAGTAGCCTGCATCCAGTCCAACAGCTATCGGGTTCAATTGGAATGTGGCAAGCGTGTAATCTAAGCGTTGAACGTAAGGTTGTGAGTCATTGATGTTACCTGCAGTGGTATAGGTATCGAGGATAATTCCGTGTTGACCATCAACGGTTCTATGGTCGAGATAGAAGAAGCCTTGTGGCTTATTATCACGAGTCATGAAGCCACTCTCTGGGTCAGTAGTACTGGTTTTAGTATTCTTTGTTTTTGACTCTGATCCGCGAGCCTTAAGCGGCTTCTTGCCCGCTATTTCTCGGTCTAACGTGACGTCTTCATCCAGCATATCAAGATAGGCACTCGCGCGAACCGCCGTGACTTTATTGGTGTGTTTATTCTTGTTGGCGTTCGCTTTGAGATGAGTACTGTCCGTAAAGAGCTCTTGACCCGCGACCAAACCTTTCGATATGGCTTGCTCTACGATATTAATAAAAATACGTTCGAATACATCCGTGCCATTAAAGCGACGAATGCGGTTTTGGCTGAGAGTAGATGCGTGAATGACTTTCTCTGTTAATGACATCCGTAAGAACCAACGGTAAGCGACATTCACTTCAATTTCTTTAACGAGCTGACGCTCACTTTTTATGCCAAAGATGTAGCCAAGTAAGATGATTTTGAAGAGACGAACAGGGTCAACAGGTGGACGCCCATTATCTTTACAATAAAGATGAGCGACTTCATCACGAATGAATTCAAAGTCGATAGCATTATCGATTTTACGCACTAAATGGTCTTTAGGAACCAACTGTTCCATCGTTACCATTTCCAGTTCGTATTGTTGCGGAGTCGGTTCTTGAAGCATGTCGGAGTATCCATATTTCGATACCCCTATTAGATCAAAGGTCTAGCTTGAAAGCTAGACCTTTGTCAGCAGTCTGAGGCATCCAGTTGGATGCCTTTTCTGTTTGTAATGAATCTCGTATCGAGCTTAAGTCATTTATGCTTGAAGCTGGTGGATACTTTCTTCGATGGTTAACTTCACTTCTGGATAAAGTAGAGTGAACAGCAGTTTGGCTAATTGCTGTGTTTTCTCAAGGTCACAGTCGCCATTGCTATCTAAGTACTTCTGTTCTTTGAGAGTGTTAAACATCGCAGTAAACACACCTTTGTCGAAAAACTCAGGCGCATTGATGCCGTGCAAACGACCTAAACGTTGTGCAATGTCTTGGCTCTTCTGCTCAAGGTCTGATTTACCTAGATCTTGGTCTGCAACCAAAAGGTTCATGGCAATAGAGTAACGTTGCAATGTTTCTGTGATTGTGCGACCAAGCAACACCAATGGCTGGTTGTTAGACTGGTTGATTTCCAGTTTGTCACCATCTAAGTTGATCATCTTCTGCTCGGCAAACTCATTGAGCACCTTAATTACTAGCTCGTCTAACTCCTCTTCTTTGTAGCTTAGAAACAGTTCTTTTTTCAGGAATGGGTAGATCTGAGCGACATTCTCTTGAATCTTCTCTACGGACAAGTTGCGCTGACGAATAAGCATCTGAGCAATCAATGACGGTAGAGCGAATAAGTGAATGATGTTGTTGCGGTAGTAAGTCATCAAAATCGACTGGCTACGATCCAGTGAAATGATGTCTCCCATAGTATCGGTTTCAATCACAAACTTATCGAGAGAGATCGCGTGATCCACTAACTCTTCTGCAGTTTCACTCGGCACGGTTGATGTGCGAGAGTAAGGATTGTTCTTCAGTAACTTCAAGTAGCAGTCAATTTGATTGATCAGAGAGTCACGTGATAATGCACGTTGACGAGAAGACAATAGCGCTGTTGCACACAAAGTCAGCGCGTTTGTTGCAGCGGCATCATTAATGTGTGTCATCATCTTATTGGCGAGGTCATTTACCACCGGGTTCATCCATTGTGGTTTGCTACCACCCATGCGGTCGATGTCTTTCGTCCACTCTGGCGCATGTTCATTCAGGTATTGGTTTAGCTGAATTGGTTCACCGAAGTTGACGTAGCCAAGCCCAAAGTTGCGTAGCTTGCGCAGAGTACGTAGCACAAGGCCTGCGTTTTCTTTCTCTTTGCGTGAGCCGCGAAGTTCTTTGGCATAAGTACCCACTTCCATTACGTGCTCGTAACCAATGTACACAGGCACGAGTGTTACCGGACGGTTTAGACCGCGCAGCATAGCTTGAATCGTCATTGCCAACATACCCGTTTTGGCTTGTAGCAAACGACCAGTGCGTGAGCGACCACCTTCGCTGAAGTACTCAACCGAGTAACCTTTAGCAAACAGCTCCGATAGATACTCGCGGAAAATGGTTGAGTACAGCTTGTTGCCTTTAAAGCTACGGCGAATAAAGAACGCACCACCACGACGGAAGATAGGGCCTGCAGGGAAGAAGTTTAGGTTAATACCTGCAGCAATATGTGGCGGTACCATACCTTCATGGTACAGAACGTAAGAAAGCAGTAGGTAGTCCATGTGACTGCGGTGACATGGTACGTACACGATCTCATGACCATCTTGTGCTAAGCGACGAACTGTCGAAGCGTTATTGATATGCAGACCTTGGTACAGCTTAGTCCACAACCAGCCAAGAATACGATCGCCGTTTTTCACTAAGCCATATGAAAAGTCAGCAGCAATTTCATCCATGATGTCATGGGCTTCTTTGCGTGCTTTATCAATAGAGATGTTTTTGCTTTGTGCTTCATCTTCAATCGCTTTTTCGATCGCTGGTGATTTCATTAAACGTGCGAACAGTACTTGGCGCTGAGGTAAATTTGGCCCCGATGCCGCAAGCTTCTGACGTGAGAAGTGGATACGAGCGACACGCGCTAACTTATGGGCAATGGCGCTGTCAGTACCGTGGGAATCTGCCATATAACGCAGAGAAACCACTGGGCTAAAACGTACCAAACAGTCTCGACCAGCGGTAAATACCGCTTTCGCCTTTTGTGGACCGTTCATTGGTTGTAGGTACGACTTTCTGTTTTCTTCTTTACCAGGCTTACGTCCCCACAACACGGTTGTTGGGATCATCTGTACATCAAGTTCGCTATCGAGTTTATGCAGTTCAAGCAGTTCGGTGAACAACGAAACAGAATCACTTGGTACATGATTATCATCGCTCATCACCGTTGGGCGAGATGCAATGAATACGAAACGGTTGAGTGTTTTGCCGTTAATTTCTAAAGGACTGAGTGGGTCAGGTAGACCAAGACTCAGAGCTTGTTTTTGTAATGTCAGCAAATCCACGTTCGAGCGAAATGGTAAGGCGTATACAATCGGCTTAGTGATGTCGATATTAAGATCATCAATCGGATTTGATGGGATTGTGGTGCCCTTTACCATTACCGATAAAGGTAGTTTTAGTAATGAACGTGAAAATGATTGTCCAGAAGACATAAAGTTCACTGCCTCAATAGGTATTCAAACAAGCCTAACCTTATTTCTGTGTCCGCTTTCCTATCATCAGTAATTAAAGGAATAGTTACGGCTATAGAAATAAGCCTAGGCGATAAAATTTAAGCGGTGCAAGGATACCAGAAACTGGTCAAACCTTTTAATTTTATTGATTGTAAATTAGTCGTACTAATAGGTTGTTGTTTTTATTAGACAGTGCATGGGAGATGTGTTTAAAACGCAGGCTTATGTGAAGTTTGTGGTGGAGTTCAGAAAGCAGGGCAAATAAATTAAAAAACAACCAATTGGGTTTTCATTTGTTCATTTACTGGATATACTCACAGTTAACTGTATAAAAAGACAGGTGACATATGAAGCCGTTAACGCCACGCCAACAACAAGTCTTCGATTTGATTAAAAGCAAAATTGAAGATACTGGAATGCCACCAACTCGTGCAGAGATTGCGCGTGAGCTTGGCTTCCGCTCTGCGAATGCCGCAGAAGAACACCTCAAAGCGCTTGCTCGTAAACAAGCGATTGAAATTATTCCAGGCGCATCTCGTGGGATCCGAATCTTACTTGAAGATGCGGCGAACGACGATCAAGGACTACCTTTGATTGGTCAGGTTGCTGCTGGTGAGCCGATTCTGGCTCAAGAACATGTGGAATCTCACTACCAAGTGGATCCTGCGATGTTTAAACCGAAAGCTGACTTCCTACTTCGCGTAAACGGCGAAAGTATGAAAGACATCGGTATCATGGATGGCGACTTGCTGGCTGTGCACAAAACCCAAGATGTGCGCGACGGTCAAGTTGTGGTTGCTCGTGTCGATGATGATGTGACGGTGAAGCGTCTAGAGCGTAAAGGTTCTACTGTACTGCTGCACGCGGAGAACGAAGCGTTTTCACCAATCCAAGTCGATTTAACGTCACAACATCTGACGATTGAAGGTCTTGCGGTTGGCATTATTCGCAACACCGACTGGATGTAAGTTTCTAGCCTCAAGTACTCTAATAAAGCCCAGCTCTCCGTTGGGCTTTATGTTTTCTGCTCTATTTCTTTTTTTATTCCTTTCAAAGCTTATTGCACTCACTCTGAGCTAGGGTTGGATAGTGCTGTTAAAACTTGCAAGTGATATTGAGATTTATTATCATCTAATTCTGTCTTATCATTTTCTTATCGGCGCAGGGAAATGCCCATGTCCAAGCCTCAACATCACGTACCCAATCATCTGCTGAAACCGTTGTTTTTGCGCAGTCGCGAAAGCTTAGTTGATAACGGCTTGGTGTACGATCCGATTGCGGCAAAGGCATGCTTGAGCTGCAAGATGGCTCCAGGCTGTATCAGTGGCGATGTCGATCAGAAGCAATTGCTACACGTGACCTTAACTCAGTTGTGTGATCAACAGGTGAGTCATTTTCTTCACCAATACTCAGACGCTTGGATCATCAATGTTGGTGCAGGTTTAGATACACGTTTCTACCGTTTGGACAATGGTCGTTGTCATTGGGTTGAATTGGACATCACCGAGAATTTGGTTTGGCGTCAGCGTTTGTTCCACAAAAACGAACGTTATGAACATCGATGTGGCAGCGTAGAAGACATGAGTTGGTTAGATGAACTGCGTATTCCAGATAAAGCACCAGTTTTGATTTTGTGTGAGATGGCTTTACTTGATTGCGATGAAGCTCAAGTTGCCACTTTTATTCAAACACTAGGGCGTCATTTTGTTTCTGCAGAAGTGTGTATGGTGTTAGCGGGTGACTTAACCGAAAGTAAATGGGGTCAAAAGCTTGGTTCGGATACTTATTCGCATGGGTTTGAAGCTCCGGCAGAACAAATATTGCAATGGCTTCCATGGTCGCAATGGGTCAAAGCGTTCTCACCTTTCGACCGATTCTGCTCACGCTGGAAAGCATGGCAACGTTGGCTAAACAAGATCCCAATGTTGAAGCATCGCCTGACGCCGGTCCTCATTCACATCAAGTGGTAATTGGCTAGTCGTTAATCACTCAGGTACACTCGCAGATCTAAATAACGAGGTGCCTGTGACAAACTCTATCTTCTCTCCTTTATCGAATCCTCAAGTGCATCGCCAAGTATTAGCGCTCGCTATCCCGATGGTGCTGTCGAATATTACTGTCCCGCTATTAGGCTTGGTTGACGCTGCGGTGATCGGTCACCTTGAACACGCTTGGTATCTGGGCGGCGTTGCGTTGGGCAGTACCATGATTAGTGTGACGTTTTGGTTGCTTGGCTTCTTACGTATGTCGACTACAGGATTAGCGGCGCAGTCCTATGGTGCTGAAGACCGAAAACAACTCGCTTTGGTGTTTATGCAAGGCTCACTCATGGCCTTGCTATTCGCGTTAGTCTTTCTCATTGCCCACAACCCAATCGCGGATCTGATCTTTGGGTGGAGTGATGCCAGTGCTGAAGTGAAGCACTACGGCATGCAATATTTCTCCATTCGTGTATGGAGCGCCCCCGCAGCACTGATGAACTTTGTGTTGTTGGGCTGGTTGCTCGGAACACAAAACTCCAAAGCCCCAATGTGGATGGTGATCATCACCAACGTGACCAATATCGCGCTCGATTTATTGTTTGTGATTGGTTTGGGTTGGAAAGTCGAAGGGGCAGCGCTAGCGTCTGTGATAGCTGATTACTCAGGCATGGCGTTTGGCTTGCTGTGTGTGTGGAAAACGTGGCAAGCACGTCAACTACCATCACCGAAAAGTTTACTGGCAGATACCCAGCATGGGATCGGGCGGTTTGTAAAACTCAACCGTGATATTTTTTTACGTTCGCTTTGTTTGCAAGCCACGTTCAGCTTTATGACTTTCCAAGGTGCGAGCTTTGGAGATGATGTGGTTGCGGCCAATGCAGTATTGATGAGCTTTTTGATGATGATTTCCTACGGTATGGATGGCTTTGCTTACGCCATGGAAGCTATGGTAGGGAAAGCCATTGGAGCCAAAGACCGAGCTCAGCTCAGCGCATCGTTAATGGGGACTTTCTTCTGGAGTTTGATCATCTGTTTAGGTTTGACAGCGGCATTTGGTTTTGCGGGATCGCACTTGATCGCCATGATCACTTCGATTGATGCAGTGCAGCAGCAAGCTTCGGTATATTTACCATGGCTGGTGGTCATGCCATTGGCATCAATGTGGTGCTTCCTGTTTGATGGCATTTTTGTTGGTGCCACCAAAGGTAAAGACATGCGGAACAGTATGTTTGTGGCGACTTGCTGTTTCTTTGCGATTTTCTTTTTGTTCTCTGGCTGGCAAAACCATGCACTATGGTTTGCGATGACCAGTTTCATGGCAATGCGAGGGATTGGACTTGGCGCTATCTTCTTCTATCAATGGCGCAAGGGAAGCTTTCTTGCCTAGTTACACATAAAAAAACAGCAGGTCGAAACCTGCTGTTTTCGCTTTTGGATCATGGCAACCCAATTGAATTAGAATAATCGGTTCAAACCGTTCAGTGCCGCTACGCGATACGCTTCTGCCATCGTCGGATAGTTAAAGGTGGTATTGACGAAGTATTCAATCGTATTGGCTTCGCCTTTTTGCTCCATGATGGCCTGACCGATGTGGATGATTTCCGCAGCGCGCTCACCAAAGCAGTGAATACCTAGAATCTCTTTGGTTTCGCGATGGAAGAGGATTTTCAAGCTGCCGATGTCTTTACCTGCAATCTGCGCACGAGCTAGATGCTTGAACGAAGAGCGTCCTACTTCGTAAGGCACTTTTGCTGCTGTCAGTTCTTGCTCGGTTTTACCCACTGAGCTGATTTCTGGAATGGTGTAGATGCCCGTCGGGATATCATCAATCAGGTTACCGTCAGCTTGTCCTTTCGTGATGGCTTGTGCCACGAAACGACCTTGGTCATAAGCGGCGCTTGCTAGGCTAGGATAGCCAATCACATCCCCAACTGCATAAATGTGTTCGACTTCAGTGCGGTAGTTACCATCCACTTTAAGTTGCCCGCGAGAGTCGCTTTCTAAACCAACGGCAGGTAGGTTGAGTTTGTCAGTGTTACCGGTTCGGCCATTGGCATAAAGCAGGCAGTCTGCTTTCATCTTCTTACCAGATTGAAGATGCACGATGACGCCATCTTCGGTCCCCTCGATTTTTTCGAACGTTTCATCGTTACGAATCACCACTCCACTGTTCCAGAAGTGGTAAGAAAGCGCATCGGAGACTTCGTTATCAAGGAAAGAGAGCAGACGGTCACGTGTGTTAATCAGATCGGTTTTTACGCCTAAGCCGCGGAAGATTGAGGCGTATTCACAACCGATCACCCCAGCTCCGTAAATGATGATGTGGCGAGGGTCGTGTTTTAAGCTCAAGATAGAGTCGCTGTCGTAAATACGCTCGTGTAAGAAGTCGACGTCATTAGGTTGGTAAGGGCGAGAACCTGTCGCGATAACAAATTTATCCGCAGAGTACACTTCTTCCGTACCGTCACTTTGCATAACGGCGATAGAGTAGTTATCGATAAAACGTGCAGTGCCAAACAAAAGTGTGCATGAGTTACGATCATAAAAGCCCTGACGTAACCGAGTTTGTTTATCAATAACCGACTTTGCATGACCTAAAATGTCAGAAAATGTTGCATGGAGGCTGGTGTTATTACGACAGAACAACGGATTGCTGTTGAACTCAATGATTCGGCTAACCGCATGACGCAAAGCTTTGGATGGTATGGTTCCCCAGTGCGTGCAACCGCCTCCAACGCTGCTTTCCTTTTCTACGATGGCAACATTCAGACCGGCTTTGGTTAAACCCATTGCGGCCCCCTCTCCTCCGGGACCACTACCAATTACGATCACGTCATAGTGATTAGCATGTGCCATGATGTCTTCCTAGTTATATTTGCTTAACATTGCTGTAGCGGTATTTTAACTCATTTCCTATGTTCGGAATATAATAGGCCTGCTAGAGAGTGGAAGTGATCACGCAGAATGAGACAAAAGAACTATTTGGTATGCTGCATGTCTATTATTTGAATCGAGGAGATTGCAGTACAAGCTATTCCAATAGTAACGTGCTCGCCGCCTATCTGAAGATAACGTTGCTTTATACGTGGGGGTGATATGCGTTATATTGATGCTCTCGTACCCAATAGAAAAGAGTCAGTTTAAGAATGAAGTCGATGGGAATCCGCGCACAGCAAAAAGAAAAAACACGTCGATCATTGATCGATGCGGCATTTAATCAACTCAGTGCGGACCGCAGCTTTTCTAATCTTAGCTTGCGAGAAGTGGCTAGAGAGGCAGGAATTGCGCCGACTTCTTTTTATCGCCACTTCAAAGACATGGATGAGCTAGGCTTAACCATGGTTGATGAGGGAGGGCTATTGTTACGTCAATTGATGCGTCAAGCCCGTCAGCGTATTGTCAAAGAAGGCAGCGTAATTCGAACTTCAGTTGAAACCTTTATGGAATTCATCGAAAGTAGTCCTAATGTTTTCCGTTTATTGCTGCGTGAGCGCTCTGGTACTTCTTCTGAATTTCGTACTGCCGTGGCTCGAGAAATTCAGCATTTTGCGGCAGAATTAACCGAATACTTAATGAGCACTGGCATGACTAAAGAAGAGGCGTTTACTCAAGCAGAAGCGTCGGTGACTTTGGTGTTTAGCTCTGGTGCGGAAGCTTTAGATTTAGATCGACGTGAGCGCGATGAACTCGCCGAGCGATTGATCATGCAATTGCGAATGATAGCCAAAGGGGCCTATTGGTATCGCAAAGAACGTGAACGTAACCGATTAAAAGGCGGGATAGAATAATGTCGAATGGAAATAAATCTGAAAAGAAAACGCTGATTTTGGCACTGGTTGCAGGTATGTGTGGTGATGCTTTGTTGTCATGGTTAACCATGAGTGAAGTATCTTTCTCAATCTTCCCTCTGATTGCCCTCGTACTTGCAGTACAATCATTGTACCAAGAATATCTTAACAACCCAGTATCTGAAGACATCCCGCTAGTCGGTCTAGCGTGTTTCTTCGTAGGTGCATTTGGACACTCTGCGTTTATTAAAGCGCAATATCCAGAAGCAGGCTCTAACTTCTTTGCTATTTTAGTTTCAATGATTCTAATGGCATGGATTGGTAAAAAGCTAGGCTTTATGGATAAGAAGACCACCGCTGAATAAGCCAAGTGAATCCAACAAAAAAGCGAGCTACAGAGCTCGCTTTTTTTATGTCTTACGCTGGTGGTTTATGCTTTACGCTCTAGTAACACGCCAGCTTCCATGTGATGCGTATAAGGGAATTGGTCAAACAACGCAAAGCGTGTCACGTTGTGGGTTTCGCATAGAATGTCCAAGTTCTCTTTCAGTGTTTCTGGATTGCAAGAGATGTACATGATGCGCTCGTAACCTTGCACCATCTTACAAGTGTCGACATCCATACCCGAGCGTGGTGGATCCACAAAGATGGTGTTGCAGTTGTAGCTCTTCAAATCTACCCCCGCATCCTGTAGGCGACGGAATTCACGTTTGCCTTCGATCGCTTGGGTAAACTCTTCAGCCGATAGGCGTAGAATTTGTACGTTATCAATCTCGTTCGCAGCAATGTTGTATTGTGCAGAAACCACAGATGGCTTGGCTAGCTCAGTGGCTAGAACACGGTCGAAGTTTTGTGCCAGTGCGAGCGAGAAGTTGCCGTTACCACAGTAAAGCTCAAGGAGGTCACCCGTGCTCTCTTGCGTACAGTCAACTGCCCATTCCAGCATTTTCTCCGCTACTTTGCCGTTTGGCTGCGTGAAGCTGTTTTCAACTTGCTGGTAAACATAGCTTTGGCCATTCACGTCTAGCTTCTCGATCACGTAGTCGCGGTCGAGTACGATTTTCATTTTACGTGCACGTCCGATGATATTTAGGTTGAAGCCTTCATCATTTAGACGTTGCTTCAGTGCTTTTGCGTTTTCAATCCATTCATCATCAAGCTGACGGTGGTAAAGCAAAGAAACCAGAACCTCACCACTCAACGTCGATAGGAAATCCACTTGGAACAACTTGCGGCGTAGCGATTCGTTGTCTTTCATTGCTTCAACCAATAGTGGCATTAAATCGTTGATCAGACGACTTGCCGCAGGGAATTGGTCAACGCGGTATTTTTCACGAGTTTCTTGGTCGAACATGATGTAGTAAAGATCTTCACCCTCATGCCAAACGCGGAACTCAGCACGCATACGGTAGTGCTGCTCTGGGGATTCAAACACTTCAAGTTCTGGCACGTTGTATGGCGCGAACATATCTGTCAAACGTTCGACTTTTTCAGCCAATTGTTCTTGGTAGCGTTGTGGGTTTACATCAAGAGTAGCCATGATCTTACCTTTTATGGTGCATTCAATTTGAGAGCGCAGATTTTATTCAATCTCAACAGTATGTCCAGTTTTGTACCTCAATTGATTTAAAGATAGTGTGCTTTGCGTCGGTAGATCGAGAAATGAACGAGAGTATAAGTCATTTGATGGGGATTCTTGGCTGGACAAATAATCAATAGCTTAATAGTATTTGCCCGAGCTGGTGCTATCTAGCAATCTAGATGGCTGAAATGGGAATCTGGTGAAAATCCAGAACTGACGCGCAGCGGTAAAAGAGAACGAACGCTCATCAGACACTGCATTAGTTTATGTGGGAAGTCGAGTAATTAGGTGGTGTAAGCCTTGCTCTTGAGTCCGAATACCTGCCAGCACCCGAGTCATAGCATTGGACTACTTATCAGTAGGGCTCGGTAGGAACTACGCGATTTAGGATAACATAATGAGAAAAACCTTTCTTGCGATCACATGTGCATCGCTGCTTTCACCTACCTTTTATTTACACGCTCAAGAAGTTTCCGCAGATGAAACCGTTGTGGTGACGGCCAACCGCTTCAAGCAAATTGATGGTGCAGTTCTTGCACAAACCGTAACGGTAACAAAAGAAGACATTAAACGCCTTCAAGCAAATAGCTTGTTTGATGTGTTCCGCACACTACCGAGTGTTGAAGTTGCCCAGTACGGTGGGCGTGGTCAATCCGCATCCATCTACGTTCGAGGTGGCAGCTCATCTCAAGTACTCGTTTTGGTTGATGGGGTTCGTATGCCTCGTGCAATCATGGGTGGTATCGACTTTAACCAATTTCCAATCAACTCTATCGAACGTATCGACTACATTCGTGGTGCACGTGCCTCTATCTATGGTTCAGAAGCGATCTCTGGTGTAATCAACATTATTACTCGTGCCGCTATTGAAGACGATTCCAGTCGAGTGTCTGCAGGTTACGGCTCAAATAACCATAAAAAAGGCACGTTTGTTGTCTCTAAACCGGTCGGTGAAGGAAAACACTTTAAAGGCGTTCTAGGCTACGAGAAAACCGATGGTTTCAATGTGAAACCGTTGCCGGGGGTGAATGATGGCGATGAGCACGGCTTTGAAACGCTCAACCTAAAACTAGGCTACCAACAAAACTTTTCTGACAACTTATCTGGTTACGTTGGGGTGAGTGCTTACAACAATGAGTACGATTACGATAACAGTAACTATGGTAACCCTACATGGGGAACAGTCGATAAGCATGAAAAGAAAACCGGTGAAGTAGAGTATGTCGGCGCCGATCTATCGTTGGAGTACAACAAAGACGTTTACTCATCAGAATTGAAACTGGCTTACGGCCAACAAGACAACTATGACCATAAATCAGGTCAAAGCAAATCAACCGGCGATCACGTTGCCATTGAACAGTTCAATGCGATTTGGTTGAACTCGTACAGCGTAAACGAAGAGTTGAGCGTTGGTGGTGGCTTGGACTACCGCACAGAAAAGCTCGCTAAGGGCTACATTGCACCAAGTGATTGGGGACCTTCCCAGAGTTACGATCCAGAAAAGAACCCAAGAACCAACTTTGGTATAAGCGCCATTGCTCAATACGCTTATGACGTATGGACGTTAGAAGCAAGTGTACGTAATGACGACAACAACCAGTTTGGTAACAACACCACGTGGCAAACTGCTGCGGGTTGGACGTTTTACCAAGGTTATGAATTGACGCTGAGTCATGGTACCGCCTTCCGTGCACCGAGCTTTGTTGATTTGTATTACCCTGGCTATGAAATGCCAAACCTAAAACCAGAAGAGTCAGAAAATACTGAGCTGTCGCTATCGGGAGCTGTCTCAATTGTTGATTGGACGGTGACGGGTTACTACAACCAAATTGAAAACATGCTGATCTGGGAAGGTGCAGGCATGCAAAATGTCGGTGAAGCAGAGATCAAAGGTGTCGAACTAGAGGTGAAATTCGATACAGATATTGTTTCTCACGAGTTCTACTTAGACTACAAAGATCCCGTTGATAAATCTGGCGCAGAAGATACACAACTCGCTTACCGCTCCAAGCGTGGTGCTAAGTGGAATGCTTACGCGACGTTTGGCCAATGGACGTTGGGCTCGCAGTATCTTTACCAAGGTGAACGCTTTAATGGCAACATCAGACTGCCTAGCTACAGCCTATGGAACTTTACTGCTTCTTACGCTGTAAACCCAAGCTGGGATATTAATGCGAAGCTAAGTAACGCTTTCGATAAAGACTACGAGATGTACTCAGGTTACGCGACCCCTGGCCGTCAGTACTTTGTCTCGGCAGACTACCGCTTTTAATCAAGCCAAGCGAGACCGCCACATCGGCGGTCTTTCTTATTGTGAATAAAGAAGCTGGTGGAAATAGGTAACGAGGAAAGTTAATGACAAAAGCAAAACGTGTCGTGATCAGCTGGTCGAGTGGAAAAGACTCCACGCTAACGTTAGAGCGACTAAACGAAAACCCGCACTATAAAATCGTTGGCCTCTACACCACTTATGTGGATAAAGAAGTGCCTTTCCAAGCAACGCCGCTAGAGGTTGTGCAAATGCAGGCGGATTTACTTGGTCTTCCGCTCATTCCTATTGAACTGCCTGAAGTCTTCCCGAGTAACGACATTTATCAATCGACTATCGTGAATGCACTACAAAGTAGTGGGCTGAATGTAGAAGCCGTCGCGTTTGGTGATATGTTTTGCAATGGTATTGCTGATTATCGACGCAGCTATATTGAACCTGCTGGTTGGGAATGCGTATTCCCATTACTGGGGGAAGAAAGCAGAACATTAGCATTTGAAATTGTCGAACGTGGTATTCAAGCCATGCTGATTACCACCGATGGAGACGTGTTGCAGCCCGAGTGGTGTGGACGTTGGTATGACAAAGCGCTGATTGAGTCATTGCCCGGTCATATTGATCCCTGCGGAGAAGATGGCGAATTCCATACATTGGTGACATCAACCCCATCATTTCAAGGATATATAGAATTGACTAAGCTTGAAGTGGAAATAGGGGAGCGATTCAGTCATCAAAGATACCAAGCCAAAGCATTGCCAAAACAAATCTAACCAGTATGATCGCCGAGTCTCTAATTTGCAGGTAAGACTCGTGCGAACATCAAGTAAGAAAAAAGTCCTAGTGTTTGACTCCGGTGTCGGAGGGCTATCGGTCTTCCAAGAAATCCACCGACTTCTACCACATATGGATTACTTGTATCTGTTCGATAACGAAGCTTACCCATATGGCGAACTTGACCAAGATGTGCTGATCACTCGCGTTAATAAGCTAGTGGCTGCGTTGGTCGAAGAGCATCAAGCCGACATCGTCGTCATCGCCTGCAATACCGCAAGTACCATAGTGCTACCGTCACTGCGCGCGAAGCTATCCATTCCGGTTGTTGGTGTGGTGCCTGCGATCAAGCCCGCCTCGTTACTCGCTTCTCAAGGTGTAGGACTCATTGCTACGCCTGCGACCGTGACTCGTCAATATACCCATGAACTGATCCGTGACTTTGCTCAAGGCAAACCTGTCGAGCTATTAGGTTCCACTCGCTTAGTGGACATGGCCGAAGAAAAGTTGCGTGGCGAAAGTATTTCTATTCCAGAGCTCGAAAGCATTCTTCTACCACTGCGTAATAAAGTCGATGTGGCTGTATTGGGGTGTACGCATTTTCCTTTAATAAAAGAAGAGATTCATCAGGCTCTTGGTGGTGAAGTAACATTAGTTGATTCTGGCGAAGCCATTGCTCGTCGAGTGAAAGCATTACTGCTCAGCGATATGAAGGAAGAGAGTAAAGAGGAAGGGAGTAAGAAGATTTATGCCAGTGCACCTCCTTGGCAAGAAGATGCACTGAATACTTGTTTGGCTAGGTTAGGATTTAATCCTGTTCAAGTTTACCGCCATCCGGATGTTTAGGGTCATTAGCAATGCGAACTTTTAGTGTTCGGTCCATGTATTCCTTTTCATTGAGTTCTGTGATGGCTGGTTCTGCATCTGTAGCCGCCATGACGACAAAACCGAATCCTCTCCTTTTTCCTGTTCGTTTATCTTTCATTAATCGCACTGCGTAGACTTGTCCATATTCAGCAAAGAGATCACGAACGTGACTCTCGTTTGCTTTATATGGCAGATTTCCAACATAGAGCGTTTTTGTTGACGGTTCAGAATCCGTAGATTGAATAACAGGTGCTTTGCTTGAAAGTGAAAAGAGAAAAGCGGTCGCGATAACACCGATAATGAAGCTCAAGGCGGGAGAAATAGCTATTTGAGAGAATATGACTCCCCCAATGACAGCTAAACCAGCACATAAGATAAGATTTTTTTTAGACATCATTTGAATACTACATATAGAGAATAAGAAAATAGTCTGCCTATTAACAAAATAGACACATGAATCTTACGTATATGGTTGGTGTTTTTCCAACCAATTGCTGTGATGCGTCTCAAATGTGACGAAGAAATATGCAGATATATGGCATTTGATGGATAAGTGACCGCTTGAACGGTTTTTTTTAAATAAGGCTTGCGCTAATTTCTCAGTTCCCTATACTGCGCATCCACCGACACGGAGTGAGACGAAAGTCACACAGCGAGTTGGGGTTAGAGAAAAAAGAAGTTTGAAAAAACACTTGACTCTCAAATTGGAAAGCGTAAAGTACGCATCCCTAACGACGAGGCGCTGAAGCGGCAAGTTAGTTAGAAAGCTCTTTAAAAATAAGAACCTATCAATCTGTGTGGGCACTCGTTGATGATAATCCAAATTAGAAGCTTCGGCTTCAAATTAGATTTCAATGAAACGAAGTGACCATTGAATCGAAAGATTCAGCACAGTCAATTCAAACATTACTATGTAATGTTCAGTATTCATTGAGTCGAACAAAATCTTAAATTGAAGAGTTTGATCATGGCTCAGATTGAACGCTGGCGGCAGGCCTAACACATGCAAGTCGAGCGGCAGCGACAACATTGAATCTTCGGAGGATTTGTTGGGCGGCGAGCGGCGGACGGGTGAGTAATGCCTAGGAAATTGCCCTGATGTGGGGGATAACCATTGGAAACGATGGCTAATACCGCATGATGCCTACGGGCCAAAGAGGGGGACCTTCGGGCCTCTCGCGTCAGGATATGCCTAGGTGGGATTAGCTAGTTGGTGAGGTAAGGGCTCACCAAGGCGACGATCCCTAGCTGGTCTGAGAGGATGATCAGCCACACTGGAACTGAGACACGGTCCAGACTCCTACGGGAGGCAGCAGTGGGGAATATTGCACAATGGGCGCAAGCCTGATGCAGCCATGCCGCGTGTGTGAAGAAGGCCTTCGGGTTGTAAAGCACTTTCAGTAGGGAGGAAGGTTCATGCGTTAATAGCGTATGGATTTGACGTTACCTACAGAAGAAGCACCGGCTAACTCCGTGCCAGCAGCCGCGGTAATACGGAGGGTGCGAGCGTTAATCGGAATTACTGGGCGTAAAGCGCATGCAGGTGGTTTGTTAAGTCAGATGTGAAAGCCCGGGGCTCAACCTCGGAATTGCATTTGAAACTGGCAGACTAGAGTACTGTAGAGGGGGGTAGAATTTCAGGTGTAGCGGTGAAATGCGTAGAGATCTGAAGGAATACCGGTGGCGAAGGCGGCCCCCTGGACAGATACTGACACTCAGATGCGAAAGCGTGGGGAGCAAACAGGATTAGATACCCTGGTAGTCCACGCCGTAAACGATGTCTACTTGGAGGTTGTGGCCTTGAGCCGTGGCTTTCGGAGCTAACGCGTTAAGTAGACCGCCTGGGGAGTACGGTCGCAAGATTAAAACTCAAATGAATTGACGGGGGCCCGCACAAGCGGTGGAGCATGTGGTTTAATTCGATGCAACGCGAAGAACCTTACCTACTCTTGACATCCAGAGAAGCCAGTAGAGATACAGGTGTGCCTTCGGGAGCTCTGAGACAGGTGCTGCATGGCTGTCGTCAGCTCGTGTTGTGAAATGTTGGGTTAAGTCCCGCAACGAGCGCAACCCTTATCCTTGTTTGCCAGCGAGTAATGTCGGGAACTCCAGGGAGACTGCCGGTGATAAACCGGAGGAAGGTGGGGACGACGTCAAGTCATCATGGCCCTTACGAGTAGGGCTACACACGTGCTACAATGGCGCATACAGAGGGCAGCCAACTTGCGAAAGTGAGCGAATCCCAAAAAGTGCGTCGTAGTCCGGATTGGAGTCTGCAACTCGACTCCATGAAGTCGGAATCGCTAGTAATCGTGGATCAGAATGCCACGGTGAATACGTTCCCGGGCCTTGTACACACCGCCCGTCACACCATGGGAGTGGGCTGCAAAAGAAGTAGGTAGTTTAACCTTCGGGAGGACGCTTACCACTTTGTGGTTCATGACTGGGGTGAAGTCGTAACAAGGTAGCGCTAGGGGAACCTGGCGCTGGATCACCTCCTTATACGAAACGGATAGTTTGCTTTCACTTTTTAAAAGTGAAGACAAATGAGTCTCGATGAGTGTCCACACAGATTGATGGTTTTGAAGCGAAAGCTTCGAGCTATTATTGCTCTTTAACAATTTGGAAAGCTGACAAAACAAATCTTGTCTTAAATAGATAAGCATTTGTTTGTAAAGTTCTCAAAGTATTCATTTCGATGAATACACAAAAACACATTCAAGTGTTCTTGGGTTTTGCGAAAGCAAAACATATTTGAGTCCGGCAAAATCGATAGCTATCTCGCTCATTCAAATAATGAGATAGCAACTTTGGTTGTTTAAACAACAAACTCAAGATTTCTTCTGAAACTCTTTGGGGTTGTATGGTTAAGTGACTAAGCGTACACGGTGGATGCCTTGGCAGTCAGAGGCGATGAAAGACGTAGTAACTTGCGATAAGCCCAGATTAGGTAGTAACAACCATTTGAGTCTGGGATTTCTGAATGGGGAAACCCACTAGCATAAGCTAGTATCATTAACTGAATTCATAGGTTAATGAGGCGAACCGGGGGAACTGAAACATCTAAGTACCCCGAGGAAAAGAAATCAACCGAGATTCCGAAAGTAGCGGCGAGCGAAATTGGACTAGCCCTTAAGCTTTATATGCGTTAGACGAACGGTCTGGAAAGTCCGGCGATACAGGGTGATAGCCCCGTAGTCGACAACGCACATTCAGTGAAATCGAGTAGGGCGGGACACGTGATATCCTGTCTGAATATGGGGGGACCATCCTCCAAGGCTAAATACTACTGACTGACCGATAGTGAACCAGTACCGTGAGGGAAAGGCGAAAAGAACCCCTGTGAGGGGAGTGAAATAGAACCTGAAACCGTGTACGTACAAGCAGTAGGAGCAGGCATTGCGTCCTGTGACTGCGTACCTTTTGTATAATGGGTCAGCGACTTATATTCAGTGGCAAGGTTAACCATCTAGGGGAGCCGTAGGGAAACCGAGTCTTAACTGGGCGTTCAGTCTCTGGATATAGACCCGAAACCAGGTGATCTAGCCATGGGCAGGTTGAAGATTGAGTAACATCAATTGGAGGACCGAACCGACTAATGTTGAAAAATTAGCGGATGACTTGTGGCTAGGGGTGAAAGGCCAATCAAACCTGGAGATAGCTGGTTCTCCCCGAAAGCTATTTAGGTAGCGCCTCGGACGAATACTACTGGGGGTAGAGCACTGTTAAGGCTAGGGGGTCATCCCGACTTACCAACCCTTTGCAAACTCCGAATACCAGTAAGTACTATCCGGGAGACACACGGCGGGTGCTAACGTCCGTCGTGGAGAGGGAAACAACCCAGACCGCCAGCTAAGGTCCCAAATTATTACTAAGTGGGAAACGATGTGGGAAGGCTCAGACAGCCAGGATGTTGGCTTAGAAGCAGCCATCATTTAAAGAAAGCGTAATAGCTCACTGGTCGAGTCGGCCTGCGCGGAAGATGTAACGGGGCTAAGTAATAAACCGAAGCTGCGGCAATGAAGTTTACTTCATTGGGTAGGGGAGCGTTCTGTAAGCCGTTGAAGGTGTGTTGTAAAGCATGCTGGAGGTATCAGAAGTGCGAATGCTGACATGAGTAACGATAAAGGGGGTGAAAAACCTCCTCGCCGGAAGACCAAGGGTTCCTGTCCAACGTTAATCGGGGCAGGGTAAGTCGACCCCTAAGGCGAGGCCGAAAGGCGTAGTCGATGGGAAACGGGTTAATATTCCCGTACTTCTTACAATTGCGATGGGGGGACGGAGAAGGCTAGGTGGGCCTGGCGACGGTTGTCCAGGTTCAAGTGCGTAGGCTTAAGAGTTAGGTAAATCCGGCTCTTTCTAAGGCTGAGACACGACGTCGAGCTACTACGGTAGTGAAGTCATTGATGCCATGCTTCCAGGAAAAGCCTCTAAGCTTCAGATTGTAAGGAATCGTACCCCAAACCGACACAGGTGGTCGGGTAGAGAATACCAAGGCGCTTGAGAGAACTCGGGTGAAGGAACTAGGCAAAATGGTACCGTAACTTCGGGAGAAGGTACGCTCTTGATGGTGAAGTCCCTTGCGGATGGAGCTGACGAGAGTCGCAGATACCAGGTGGCTGCAACTGTTTATTAAAAACACAGCACTGTGCAAAATCGTAAGATGACGTATACGGTGTGACGCCTGCCCGGTGCCGGAAGGTTAATTGATGGGGTTAGACTTCGGTCGAAGCTCTTGATCGAAGCCCCGGTAAACGGCGGCCGTAACTATAACGGTCCTAAGGTAGCGAAATTCCTTGTCGGGTAAGTTCCGACCTGCACGAATGGCGTAATGATGGCCACGCTGTCTCCACCCGAGACTCAGTGAAATTGAAATCGCTGTGAAGATGCAGTGTACCCGCGGCTAGACGGAAAGACCCCGTGAACCTTTACTACAGCTTGGCACTGAACATTGACCCTACATGTGTAGGATAGGTGGGAGGCTTTGAAGCAGGTACGCTAGTATCTGTGGAGCCGTCCTTGAAATACCACCCTTGTAGTGTTGATGTTCTAACGTCGACCCCTTATCGGGGTTGCGGACAGTGCCTGGTGGGTAGTTTGACTGGGGCGGTCTCCTCCCAAAGAGTAACGGAGGAGCACGAAGGTGGGCTAATCACGGTTGGACATCGTGAGGTTAGTGCAATGGCATAAGCCCGCTTGACTGCGAGAATGACAATTCGAGCAGGTGCGAAAGCAGGTCATAGTGATCCGGTGGTTCTGAATGGAAGGGCCATCGCTCAACGGATAAAAGGTACTCCGGGGATAACAGGCTGATACCGCCCAAGAGTTCATATCGACGGCGGTGTTTGGCACCTCGATGTCGGCTCATCACATCCTGGGGCTGAAGTCGGTCCCAAGGGTATGGCTGTTCGCCATTTAAAGTGGTACGCGAGCTGGGTTTAGAACGTCGTGAGACAGTTCGGTCCCTATCTGCCGTGGGCGTTGGAGAATTGAAAGGGGCTGCTCCTAGTACGAGAGGACCGGAGTGGACGAACCTCTGGTGTTCGGGTTGTGTCGCCAGACGCATTGCCCGGTAGCTAAGTTCGGAATCGATAACCGCTGAAAGCATCTAAGCGGGAAGCGAGCCTTGAGATGAGTTCTCCCTGATACTTTAAGTATCCTAAAGGGTTGTCGGAGACTACGACGTTGATAGGTCAGGTGTGTAAGTGCTGTGAGGCATTGAGCTAACTGATACTAATTGCCCGTGAGGCTTAACCATACAACACCCAAAGGGTTTTGATGGACTCAAAGCAAGAACAAGACTTGATTGTGTAGAGAACACAGAAACAGCTTTCCAGATTAAAGAATTTGCTTGGCGACCATAGCATTTTGGACCCACCTGATTTCCATTCCGAACTCAGAAGTGAAACGAAATAGCGCCGATGGTAGTGTGGGGCTTCCCCATGTGAGAGTAGGACATCGCCAGGCTTTAAATTTAAGGTAAACGCGTTGAACGGCGATTACCGGATAGAGAGAAATCTCTGTCACCGTGTGGAGCGGTAGTTCAGTTGGTTAGAATACCGGCCTGTCACGCCGGGGGTCGCGGGTTCGAGTCCCGTCCGCTCCGCCATTTATTCAGACAACCTTGCTATAGGCAGGGTTTTGTCGAATCTACAATATGTAGAACATTTAGGGGTGTAGCTCCAATTGGCAGAGCAGCGGATTCCAAATCCGCGTGTTGGGAGTTCGAATCTCTCCACCCCTGCCATCTTCAAAGCCTCAGCAGAAATGCTGGGGCTTTTTTGCATTTAAAAATATCTATTCAAGCCCCAATCGATAGAATTCTAGTCTCTTAGATATACCCACATCGTGCGAGAGCGATAAGCTATACATCGTCTTTCTTAATGCTAAAAAACCTCTCCAGGTGCGTTATGGAACGTAATATTGCGCCATTTCCTTATGGGTAGAAAAAAGCCCAACGCGGTGGTTGGGCTTTAAGTGAAAGGGCTACACAGAGGTTATAGAATGCGTTTTAGAACGCCATCCGCTTTGATTCGGGTAATTTTACGAACCAACTTCTGAACTTCAACCGGGTAGTTCTCTACTTTTTCTAGTTGTTTATAGGTACAAACTAACTGCGTGTGCTTGAGAATGTTTTCTACTTCTAGGTCAAATTTATCAGTAAGCTTTGCGTAATGGTCTTGTACTAGTAGGCCATTTTCTAAGTCTAGCGACCATGCTCGAGGGTTTAGGTTGTTGCCTGTGAGCAACATGTAACGCTTATCAACCCAAATTCCTTTTAGGTGGAAACTGTTATTATCGTGCTTCCATAAATGAATCGAAAGCCTGCGCGCAGCAATATTAGCTTCATTGGCTTTGGCAAAGCGTCTTAAGTTAAGCTCATACAGGTATGGCAAGCCCCCGATAGTTTTAAACTCATCTTCAGGGGATATATAGAAATCATTAGCCGTTTTATCACCGACAACGATTGTCACTTTTACGCCTCTTTTCATTGCTCTTTTTACTTCACGATTGATCGCTTTTGGGAAGTTAAAGTAAGGCGTACAGATGAAAATCTCGTTTTGAGCGGCAGCAAGTAGGTTAACAATTTTTTGGTTTAGAATGTTTCTACGTTTTCCTAGACCAACGAGAGGCGTGATATTGATTTTATCTTCACCTGCATCTTCTGGCTCAAACTGATAATTGGCAGAAGCAAGAGAAGAACGAAACTGACGAATCGCAACTTTAATTTCTTTAGTTTCGGGTTTGTCTTTGTCCGCTAAATCATTTACTGCTGGGTGGGAAATCATTTCATCTTGAATGAAATTGATCATAGAGTCGGCAAGTGTTTGGTGCTGAATCACATGATAGCGGTCAAAGCGATAGCGATCATGGTATTGCAGGTATACGTTGTTTAGACTGGCACCGCTGTAAATTACAGTGTCATCAACGATAAAACCTTTTAGGTGAAGTACGCCAAAAACCTCTCTACCTCGTACAGGAATGCCGTACACAGGGATAGGGTGTTGGTATTTTTGGGCAAATGCATTATACAGCGCGGAGTTTCCCTCGGATGACTCTGCTCCAATCAAACCACGCTGAGCTCGGTGCCAATCTACACAGATATTGATGTCTAACCCAGGGTTACGCTGTTTTGCTTCGTAAAGAGCAGTTAGAACTTCACGCCCAGCTTCATCATCTTCCAGATATAGTGCGACTAGGTAAATTCGTGACGTTGCTTTGCTGATCGCATCAAGAAGACGAGTTCTGAAAGTGTCTGCTGAATGCAGAACTTTGAAGTCTTCGGGATTTACAGCAAGACTCGGCAACTGCTCGAATGGATTCCTACTTACTATCATATCGGTGTGAGTACCTTAATTAAGTGCAATATTGCGAACCTGACATTTTATCAAAGATATGATTTATCTGGCTACAAATCCGCGTGCATTGGGGGCTTTAGAGCAATGAATTGCATCGGAATGAGATCTTTGCCGCTCTCGGAGTAGCGCAAAAAGGCCATTTTTAATGAGTTTGGCAAATTGTCACATGCAATGCTTTGGAAGCTAAATTGAGAGTAGTAGTTTTCCAAGTGTGCAAATGCAAAGCAGTAGTCTCCATCTGTAAATACAAAGTTTTCACAATGATGCAGAAGTGCGTGGCCGACGCCGCTACCTCGATATTCTGGTATGACTAACATTCCCGTCAACAGACGAGACTGCTCAACCGTTTTCATCCGGAGTAGAGCAATGATGCTCGTCCCGATATTGGCGGTGATGATTAACTCATCGCGTTTAGCTCTGCCTGCTGGGTAGTGGGCTTTATATAGTCTCTTAACGAGAGGGAGCTTAATGGGATTTAACACTTCTATGATTAATGAGCTTTGTAATGTCACTGCGGCTAAAAGATAACTAATGTAGAATGCACATAGTTTAAGAGAATCTCATCAGGCGTTGCAAATCCACTATGGAAATTAAGAAACACGCGAGCCTTAAGGCTTTTCACACGTTCGGTATCGAACAGACTTGTGCTTACCTTGCTGTTGTTGAATCAATTGACGATGTTATACAGCTATTCAACGATGCAACTTTTAAAGGCTTACCAAAACTGTTCTTGGGCAAGGGCAGTAATATGCTCTTTACCCAACATTATGAGGGCGTTGTTATCATCAACCGCCTTTTGGGTAAAACTGTCACTGAAACAGAGAGTCATTATTTGATTCATGTCGATGGAGGTGAAGATTGGCCTGCGTTAGTGGAATGGTGTGTAAAACAAGGGATTGGTGGTGTTGAGAATCTTGCGTTGATTCCGGGTTGTGCCGGGTCTGCTCCTATCCAGAATATTGGTGCCTATGGTCTAGAGTTACAAAATATCTGTGACTATGTCGATGTATTGGATCTCACAACATTTGAAATACGGCGCATGAACTCCGTAGATTGCGAGTTTGGTTATCGAGATTCAATTTTTAAGCATGCGCTGTATGAGAAGTGCTTTATTACGGCTCTTGGATTGAAGTTACCTAAGCAATGGCAAGCGATTAATCAGTATGGTCCTCTACAGAGCATTCCAGAAAATGAGCTTAGTCCACACTCTATCTTTGAGCGGGTATGTCAGGTGCGAATGGAAAAATTGCCAGATCCAGCCAAAGTCGGAAATGCAGGTAGCTTTTTCAAAAACCCAGTGATCACGCAAGATCATTATGATCAACTCATTTCGCAACATAGCAGCATGGTGGCTTACCCTGCCGTAGGAGGGATGAAAGTTGCAGCAGGATGGCTAATCGATCAATGTGGTTTGAAAGGTGTTTCCGTTAATGGTGCGCAAGTAAACCCATTGCAAGCGCTCGTTTTAACGAATGTTAATAACTGTAGTGCAGATGATGTTGTTGCGTTGGCATCTTTAGTTAAGAGAGCGGTGTGGGATAAGTATCAAATTGAGCTTGAACATGAAGTGCGTTTTATGGGCAGCAAAAAGGAAACCAACCTGGCTGAAATAGAGGCAGGGAGATGAGAAAAGAACACTCAGCAAAATTGCATATTCTTAGATCATTAAGTGATGGCGGCTTCCACTCAGGAGAAGCGCTCGGGAACGAATTAGGCATCTCTCGCGCGGCAATCGCTAAGCACATAAAAGGGCTGAATGATTGGGGAGTGGATATTTATCGAATTCAAGGTCGTGGCTATCAATTAGCGCAGCCTATGCAGCTTCTTGATGAAGAGAGACTAACAGCCAGTGTGAATACTCAAGTTGAACTGATTTCTGTTATTGATTCGACAAACCAGTATCTATTGGAGAGAGTTAGTGAATCAGACAAAGGACGAGTTTGTCTCGCGGAATATCAAGCACAAGGTCGAGGTCGACGTGGACGTCAATGGGTTTCGCCTTTCGGTACGAATCTTTATTTTTCAATGTACTGGCGTTTAGATGCGGGCATGGCAGCAGCTATGGGGTTGAGTCTGGTGATTGGTATTGCTGCGGTAGAAGCGCTTGAAAAAATGGGCTTCGAGGGCGTAAAACTGAAATGGCCAAATGACATTTACTACCAAGACAAAAAACTCGCAGGCATTCTCGTAGAGATGTCTGGTCAAGCAGGTGCTGCTGCGCATCTTGTTATCGGTATGGGGCTCAATATCGGCATGCCGGACCAACAACCAAGCATTGACCAACCGTGGACCAGCTTAAATCAAGTGAGTAATGGGCAAGCGATTGATCGTACTCAACTCGCCATTCATTTAATAGAGCAATGGAAGAGTGCGCTTGAAGAATATGAAATGACAGGGTTGAGTGGATTTGTTGAGCGCTGGAATCGCTTGGATAATTTCCTTGGTAGGTCAGTGAAATTACTCATGGGACCAAGGGAAATTTATGGTGTTGTAAAAGGTATTGATCAGCAAGGTGGTGTCGTGCTTGAAACGGAAAGTGGTTTGGAGACCTTTATTGGTGGGGAAATTTCCTTAAGAAAGCACGACTAGTTTTTTGTAACGCAAGCTAGAATCTATTACTTACGTAATGAGACTCTATCGACAAGATGATTAGCACCTTTGTGTAATATCAAATGGGCTCGCTCCCGAGTAGGTAGAATATTCTGATCTAAATTGAGCCCGTTAATACTTTTCCAAATGTCTTTGGCTTTGCTTTTTGCTGCATCGGTTGAAAGTTGCGTATAGTGACTGAAATAAGAGCCAGGTTTGGTAAATGCCCCCTGCCGAAATTTCAAGAAACGTTCGATATACCATTGTTCAATGGTTTCTGTGTCAGCATCGACATAAATTGAAAAATCAAGAAAGTCAGAAACAAACACACGATGCGGATCGTGTGGGTAGTCCATACCGCTCTGTAATACGTTTAGCCCCTCAATAATCAATACATCTGGTCTATCGACAGTCTTAAGATCTTCAGTGATGTCGTAAGTTATGTGCGAGTATAGCGGGACAGTAAGGTTTGGCTTACCTGCTTTTACGTCAGAGACAAACTCGACTAAGCGTTTGATGTCATAGGATTCCGGAAACCCTTTTCGATGCATGATCCCTTTTTGCTCTAGAACTTTTTTTGGATACAAAAAACCATCCGTTGTCACAAGTGCGACTTTAGGATGATTCTCCCAGCGAGAGAGTAGAGCCTCGAGAATGCGCGCGGTTGTACTTTTACCAACGGCGACACTTCCTGCGATACCAATCACGAAAGGGGGGGCATGCTCTTCTGTATTTAGAAATTGCTGCAACACACAATTGCGACTTTGACGTGCTTGTACATACAAGTTGAGCAAACGAGACAGCGGTAAATAGATTTCTACAGCTTCCTCCATCGTGAGGTTTTCATTAATGCCCTGCAGGGCGATAAGGTCGTCTGCAGAGAGTGTCATCGGAACCGAATTACGAAGTTCAGCCCATGCGGCACGATCGAATGACAAAAATGGACTCATGGATCTCGTTTATCCTTGCTTTTACAGAGAGCAAAAACATACATCAAGCATCGAGTAAAGCAAATGAGAAAGCGGGAAAGTTTGTCGTAAAAAGCGAGGTTTGTATGATTTTGCAGCAACCGACAAGAAAAAAAGGATTTTTGCGATTTTTTTTGAATTTACTATTGCAAGCAGGAAAATCATTCAATAGAATGCGCACCACTTATGCCGACTTAGCTCAGTAGGTAGAGCAACTGACTTGTAATCAGTAGGTCACCAGTTCGATTCCGGTAGTCGGCACCATTTTCTCCTTGCTTTAAGCAATTTGTAGTGAAAATGGCGAAAAATTTGGAGGGGTTCCCGAGTGGCCAAAGGGAGCAGACTGTAAATCTGCCGGCACTGCCTTCGATGGTTCGAATCCGTCCCCCTCCACCATATTCTTAAGGAAATAGCTCTCAGAGTTACGTGTTGCGGGCATCGTATAATGGCTATTACCTCAGCCTTCCAAGCTGATGATGCGGGTTCGATTCCCGCTGCCCGCTCCAATCAAATTTGAGTGCTGATATAGCTCAGGTGGTAGAGCGCATCCTTGGTAAGGATGAGGTCGGCAGTTCGAGTCTGCCTATCAGCACCAGCTCTCAAGTTTATTTCCTTTTGATATAAGATTTACCAATTATCTTTTTTGGTTGCGTGGTCAATTCGGGCCACCTAAATCCGTACCTAGAGGGACAACTCATGTCTAAAGAAAAATTTGAACGTGTAAAACCGCACGTAAACGTTGGTACTATCGGCCACGTTGACCACGGTAAAACAACTCTAACTGCAGCTATCTGTACTACACTTGCAAAAGTATACGGCGGTGCTGCTCGTGACTTCGCATCTATCGATAACGCTCCAGAAGAGCGTGAGCGCGGTATCACAATCTCTACTTCTCACGTAGAGTACGACACTCCAACTCGCCACTACGCACACGTAGACTGTCCAGGACACGCGGATTATGTTAAAAACATGATCACTGGTGCTGCACAGATGGACGGTGGTATCCTAGTTGTTGCTGCAACAGATGGCCCAATGCCACAAACTCGTGAGCACATCCTACTAGGCCGTCAGGTTGGTATCCCTTACATCATCGTATTCATGAACAAATGTGACATGGTTGACGATGAAGAGCTACTAGAACTAGTAGAAATGGAAGTTCGTGAACTTCTATCTGAGTACGATTTCCCAGGTGATGACCTACCAGTTATCCAAGGTTCTGCACTAGGCGCACTAAACGGCGAAGAGCAGTGGGAAGCGAAAATCGTTGAACTAGCAGAAGCTCTAGATACATACATCCCTGAGCCAGAGCGTGCAGTAGATATGCCATTCCTAATGCCTATCGAAGACGTATTCTCTATCCAAGGTCGTGGTACAGTAGTTACTGGTCGTATCGAGCGCGGTATCCTAAACGTAGGTGACGAAGTTGCTATCGTTGGTATCAAAGACACTACTACAACTACATGTACTGGTGTTGAAATGTTCCGTAAGCTTCTAGACGAAGGTCGTGCTGGTGAGAACGTTGGTGCACTTCTACGTGGTACTAAGCGTGATGACGTTGAACGTGGTCAAGTACTAGCTAAGCCTGGTTCAATCACTCCACACACTAAGTTCGAGTCAGAAGTATACGTACTTTCTAAAGATGAAGGTGGTCGTCACACTCCATTCTTCAAAGGCTACCGTCCACAGTTCTACTTCCGTACAACTGACGTAACTGGTGATATCTCTCTACCAGAAGGCGTAGAAATGGTAATGCCTGGCGACAACATCCAAATGATCGTTGAGCTAATCGCTCCAATCGCAATGGATGAAGGCCTACGTTTCGCTATCCGTGAAGGTGGCCGTACAGTAGGTGCTGGTGTTGTTGCTAAGATCTTCGCTTAATTCTTAACGAATTGCCGAATGTCTTCTGAAAATCTTCAATTAGATTTGACGAACCAGTAGCAAAAAGGGCATCATTTGATGCCCTTTTTCTGCACTCAACATTATTTTAGCTGTTTTCTTGTTCAGAATTGGGTTGAGCGCAGAGCAAGATTAGGCAGAGACGCTTAATCTTAAGAGAGTAACGCTGATTTTTTCAGCGATATGGAGTTTGCCCTGCAACAGCGGGGTTGTTGTCGTCTATATTAAGACTTGTGACAGGTTGGTTTTATGAAAGCAAATAATGCTGAAACTCCTGATAGCTCGAACGCAGCAGATACGTTTAAGTGGATTGCCGCTTTCGTATTAGCAGCGGCCGCTGTTGTGGGTAATTACCTGTATGGTGAAATGTCTGTAGTTGTTCGCGCTGCAGGCGTTGTTGTTCTAATTGCAGCTGCTCTTGGCGTTGCAGCAACAACGACTAAAGGTAAAGCAGCGATCAGTTTTGCAAAAGAATCTCGTATGGAAGTTCGTAAGGTTGTTTGGCCGACTCGCCAAGAAACCATGCAAACAACACTGATCGTTTTAGCTGTAAGTATTGTAATGGCTCTAGTGCTATGGGGTATTGACGGCATCATGGTGCGTCTAGTAGCTCTAGCAACTGGGGTATAGAGGGTTTTAATTCATGAGTGAAGCTCAAAAAAAACGCTGGTATGTGGTTCAAGCCTTCTCTGGATTTGAAGGTCGTGTAGCTCAGTCTCTTCGCGAGCATATCAAAATGCACAGCATGGAAGAGCTATTCGGTGAAGTACTTGTTCCTACTGAAGAAGTAGTGGAAATGCGCGCTGGTCAGCGTCGTAAATCTGAACGTAAGTTCTTCCCTGGTTACGTCCTTGTTCAGATGATTATGAACGATGAATCATGGCACTTAGTACGCAGTGTGCCGCGTGTCATGGGCTTCATTGGTGGTACCTCAGATCGTCCAGCACCTATCACAGATAAAGAAGCTGACGCTATTCTTAATCGTCTTGAGAAAGCAAGCGAAGCACCTCGTCCACGTACTATGTACGAAGCGGGTGAAGTGGTACGTGTTAATGAAGGTCCATTTGCTGACTTCAATGGTACTGTTGAAGAAGTGGATTACGAGAAGAGCCGCCTGAAAGTGTCTGTGTCGATCTTTGGTCGTGCAACACCAGTTGAGCTTGATTTTGGTCAAGTTGAAAAGCTTGATTAAAAAAACACCTTTTTAAGGGTTGTCTAAGGCGCGAATTATGACTATAATTTCGCGCCTTTTTACTTCTCTTGAAGTAAAAAGTTTTTTACATAAACGGGGAGCTGATCGGTGATTAGCGTTTGTACCCAAACTTAGGAATTATCATGGCTAAGAAAGTTGAAGCTTACATCAAGCTACAAGTTGCAGCTGGTATGGCGAACCCAAGTCCACCAGTTGGTCCTGCACTAGGTCAACACGGTGTTAACATCATGGAATTCTGTAAAGCGTTTAACGCAAAAACAGAATCTCTAGAGAAAGGTCTACCTACTCCAGTTGTTATCACTGTATACAATGACCGTTCTTTCACGTTCATCACTAAGACTCCACCTGCTGCGACTCTTCTTCTGAAAGCTGCTGGTATCAAGTCTGGTTCAGGTCGTCCAAACACTGAAAAAGTGGGTACTGTTACAGAAGCTCAAATCCAAGAAATCGCAGAAACTAAAGCTGCTGATATGACTGGTGCTGACATCGAAGCGATGAAGCGTTCTATCGCTGGTACTGCTCGTTCAATGGGCCTAGTGGTAGAGGGTTAATAAGATGGCTAAACTAACTAAGCGCATGCGCGTAATCCGCGAAAAAGTTGACGTTACTAAAGAGTACGAAATCAACGAAGCTGTTGCACTTCTTCAAGAACTAGCAACTGCTAAATTCGTAGAGTCTGTTGACGTTGCTGTTAACCTAGGCATCGATGCTCGTAAATCTGACCAGAACGTACGTGGTGCAACTGTACTACCTCACGGTACTGGCCGCGACATCCGCGTTGCAGTGTTCACTCAAGGTGCAAACGCTGAAGCAGCTAAAGAAGCTGGCGCAGACATCGTTGGTATGGAAGATCTAGCTGAGCTAGTGAAAAAAGGCGAAATGAACTTTGACGTAGTTGTTGCTTCTCCAGATGCAATGCGCGTTGTAGGTCAACTAGGTACTATCCTAGGTCCTCGCGGTCTAATGCCAAACCCTAAAGTTGGTACTGTAACTCCTAACGTTGCTGAAGCGGTTAAGAACGCTAAAGCTGGTCAGGTTCGTTACCGTAACGACAAAAACGGCATCATCCACACTACTATCGGTAAAGCAACTTTCTCTGCTGAGCAGATCAAAGAGAACCTAGAAGCACTTCTAGTTGCTCTTAAGAAAGCTAAGCCATCTTCAGCGAAAGGTACTTTCCTGAAGAAAGTAAGCATCTCTACTACTATGGGTGCTGGTGTTGCTGTTGATCAGGCTAGCCTGAACACTCAAGCATAATTTATTTGCTTAGGCGCAAAATTTGTGTATAATTTTGCGCCTAATATTTGTGGTTGGGGCTGAACTTTGGTTCTTCAAACTATTCACTAGTTTGAAGTAAATTAAGACCCAGTCTCCGTCCAAGACCGTAGGTGTCTATTTTTATAATAGTCTTAATCATCCTACGTAGATGGTGCCCGAACTGACAGAAAGCTCTATGTATATAGTTAACTTTCTTCTGGGAATGCACCTAAATAGCTCTCACTGTCGTGATGATAGTGAGTGGTGTAACGACAACCAGGAGTAAATCCAAGATGGCTTTAAACCTTCAAGACAAAAAAGCAATTGTTGCTGAAGTCAACGAAGCTGCCAGTGGTGCACTTTCTGCAGTTGTAGCTGATTCTCGTGGCGTTGAAGTTGGCGCAATGACTTCTCTACGTAAACAAGCTCGTGAAGCTGGCGTTTACATGAAAGTCGTGCGTAACACACTAGCACGTCGTGCGGTTCAAGGTACAGACTACGAATGTCTAACAGAGACATTCACTGGTCCTACTCTGATCGCATTCTCTAACGAGCACCCAGGTGCTGCAGCGCGTCTTTTCAAAGACTTCGCTAAAGAGAATAAAAATTTCGAGATCAAAGCTGCTGCATTTGAAGGCGCTCTAACTGACGCTGAAGTACTAGCAACACTACCAACTTACGACGAAGCAATCGCACGCCTAATGATGTGCATGAAAGAAGCTTCTGCTGCTAAGCTGGCGCGTACTATCGCAGCTATCCGCGATCAAAAACAAGAAGCAGCGGCATAAGCCTTGCTTTTTACTGGTTGCTTAATAAACTTATTGTTGACTTAAAAGAGAATTGTTATGTCTATTACTAACGAGCAAATCCTAGACGCAATCGCAGAAATGTCTGTGATGCAAGTTGTTGAACTAATTGAAGCAATGGAAGAGAAATTCGGCGTTTCTGCAGCAGCAGCTGTAGTAGCGGGCGGCGCAGCAGCTGGTGCAGCTGTTGAAGAGCAAACTGAATTCGACGTAATCCTAACTTCTGCTGGCGCTAACAAAGTTGCTGTAATCAAAGCAGTACGTGGCGCAACTGGTCTAGGCCTTAAAGAAGCTAAAGCTCTAGTAGACGGCGCTCCAGCACCTCTTAAAGAAGGTGTTGACAAAGCTGAAGCTGACGCTCTTAAAGCTCAGCTAGAAGAAGCTGGTGCAGCTGTTGAAGTTAAGTAATTATTACTTAATTTCCTAGCCTAACGGCTATTGGCTGGTGGTTTTTTAACCACCGGCCTTTTTGCGCTGTAGGGTATAGGCGAATTTTCCCGCTGTTTAAGCGCCTAATATCCAAGCAAAAACCGTTTCATTCATACGAAATGAAACGTCACTACAGTAAACAGCTATTTAGTCACTGTCCCTTACCCCCCTTAAGTAACTAGGAGCGGGCGGACAGTTTGGGTCACTTATCAGCGAGCTGAGGAACCCCATGGTTTACTCTTATACCGAGAAAAAGCGCATCCGTAAGGACTTTGGTACTCGTCCACAAGTTTTGGACATTCCATACCTGCTATCGATCCAGCTCGATTCGTTCGACAAATTTATCGAACAGGATCCTGAAGGTCAATACGGTCTTGAAGCTGCTTTCCGTTCTGTATTCCCAATTCAGAGCTACAACGGCAATTCTGAGCTGCAATACGTTAGCTACCGTCTTGGTGAGCCAGTTTTTGACGTTAAAGAATGTCAAATCCGCGGTGTAACTTACTCAAAGCCACTGCGCGTAAAACTGCGCCTAGTGATCTTTGATAAAGACGCACCAGCAGGTACTGTAAAAGACATTAAAGAACAAGAAGTCTACATGGGCGAAATTCCGCTTATGACAGACAATGGTACCTTCGTAATTAACGGTACCGAGAGGGTTATCGTATCCCAGCTGCACCGAAGCCCAGGCGTGTTCTTCGACAGCGATAAGGGTAAGACCCACTCTTCAGGTAAAGTTCTATACAACGCACGTGTTATTCCTTACCGTGGTTCATGGCTCGACTTCGAGTTTGATCCTAAGGACAACTTATACGTTCGTATTGACCGCCGTCGTAAGCTACCAGCATCGATCATCCTTCGTGCACTAGGTAAATCGACTGAAGAAATCCTAGATATCTTCTTCGAGAAAGTGAACTTCGAAGTGAAAGACCAAACTCTGCTTATGGAGTTGGTTCCTGATCGTCTACGTGGTGAAACTGCGTCATTCGACATTGAGTCGAACGGTAAAGTTTACGTAGAGCAAGGTCGTCGCGTAACAGCTCGTCATATCCGCCAACTAGAAAAAGATGGCGTTGATCACATCGAAGTACCAGTTGAGTACATCGTTGGTAAAGTTGCATCGAAAGATTACATCAACGAAGCAACAGGCGAGATCATTGTTAACGCTAACCAGGAAATTAGCCTGGAAGCACTAGCGAACCTATCTCAGGCTGGCCACAAAGCGCTAGAAGTTCTATTTACGAACGATCTAGACCACGGTCCATTCATGTCAGAAACACTACGTATCGACAGCACTGTTGACCGTATTTCTGCATTGGTAGAAATCTACCGCATGATGCGCCCTGGCGAGCCACCAACAAAAGAAGCTGCAGAAGCACTATTCGAAAGCCTATTCTTCTCTGAAGAGCGTTACGATCTATCGACTGTTGGTCGTATGAAGTTCAACAGCTCTATCGGCCGTGAAGATGCTCAAGAGCAAGGCACACTTGACGAGCTAGATATCGTTGAAGTGATGAAGAAGCTTATCGCGATCCGTAACGGTAAAGGCGAAGTGGACGATATCGACCACCTTGGCAACCGTCGTATCCGCTCTGTAGGCGAAATGGCTGAGAACCAGTTCCGTGTAGGTCTAGTACGTGTTGAGCGTGCGGTTAAAGAACGTCTAAGCCTAGGCGATCTTGACGCAATCATGCCTCAAGACCTGATCAACGCGAAGCCAATCTCTGCAGCTGTTAAAGAATTCTTTGGCTCTTCACAGCTTTCACAGTTCATGGACCAAAACAACCCGCTATCAGAAGTAACGCATAAGCGTCGTATTTCTGCATTGGGTCCTGGCGGTCTAACTCGTGAACGTGCTGGCTTCGAAGTACGTGACGTACACGTAACTCACTACGGTCGTCTATGTCCTATCGAAACGCCGGAAGGTCCAAACATCGGTCTGATCAACTCTCTATCTGCGTTTGCGCGTTGTAACGAGTACGGTTTCCTAGAGACACCATACCGTCGCGTTGTAGATGGTGTTGTAACGGACGAAGTAGATTACCTATCTGCAATCGAAGAAGGCCAATTCGTTATCGCACAGGCTAACGCTGCGCTAACTGAAGAAGGCGGTTTTGCAGATGAGCTGATCACAGCTCGTCAAAAAGGTGAATCTGGTCTACACCCTCGTGAGCACGCTCAGTACATGGACGTTGCGACAAACCAGGTTGTATCTATCGCTGCATCGCTTATCCCGTTCCTAGAACACGATGATGCGAACCGTGCATTGATGGGTGCAAACATGCAACGTCAGGCAGTTCCAACACTGAAAGCTGACAAACCGCTTGTTGGTACTGGTATTGAACGTAACGTAGCAGTTGACTCAGGTGTAACTGCAGTTGCTAAACGTGGTGGTGTAATCCAGTCAGTAGATGCTTCTCGTATCGTTGTTAAAGTGAACGAAGAAGAGCTAGTACCAGGCGAAGCTGGTATCGACATCTACAACCTGACTAAATACACACGTTCTAACCAGAACACATGTATTAACCAGCGCCCATGTGTGATGCCAGGTGAACCTGTATCACGCGGTGACGTTCTTGCTGATGGTCCATCAACAGACCTTGGTGAACTAGCGCTTGGTCAAAACATGCGTATCGCGTTCATGCCTTGGAACGGTTACAACTTCGAAGACTCGATCTTAGTATCTGAGCGCGTAGTTCAAGAAGACCGCTTCACGACTATCCACATCCAAGAACTTACTTGTGTGGCGCGTGATACTAAGCTTGGTTCTGAAGAAATCACAGCTGATATTCCAAACGTAGGTGAATCTGCTCTGTCTAAACTAGACGAGTCAGGTATCGTTTACATCGGTGCTGAAGTTAAGGGTGGCGACATCCTAGTTGGTAAAGTAACACCTAAAGGTGAAACTCAGCTGACTCCTGAAGAGAAGCTACTACGTGCGATCTTCGGTGAAAAAGCATCGGACGTTAAAGATACGTCACTACGTGTACCTAACTCTGTATCAGGTACGATTATCGACGTTCAAGTCTTCACTCGCGATGGCGTAGAGAAAGACAAGCGTGCGCTTGAAATCGAGCAAATGCAGCTTAAAGAAGCGAAGAAAGACCTAACTGAAGAATTCCAGATTCTTGAGGGTGGCCTTCTAAACCGTGTTCGCGCTGTATTGATCGAGGGTGGTTACTCTGAAGCGAAACTAGACACGACTGATCGTAAGAAGTGGCTAGAGCTAACGCTAGAAGATGACGCACTGCAAACACAGCTTGAGCAACTAGCTGAGCAGTGGGATGAGCTGAAAGCTGACTTCGATAAGAAATTCGAAACTAAGCGTCGCAAGATCACTCAAGGTGATGATCTAGCACCTGGCGTACTGAAGATCGTTAAGGTTTACCTAGCGGTTAAACGTCGTATCCAGCCTGGTGATAAGATGGCGGGTCGTCACGGTAACAAGGGTGTAATCTCTAAGATCAACCCTGTTGAAGACATGCCATACGATGAGAAAGGTCAGCCTGTAGACATCGTACTTAACCCGCTGGGTGTACCATCGCGTATGAACATCGGTCAGATCCTAGAAGTACACTTAGGTCTGGCAGCGAAAGGTATCGGTGACAAGATCACTCAGATGGTTAAAGAGCAGCAAGAACTAGCGAAATTCCGCGAGTTCCTACAAAAAGTTTACGATCTAGGCGACACTCGCCAGAAAGTAGACATTGCTTCTCTATCTGATGACGAAGTACGTACTCTGATCAAGAACCTACGTGGCGGTCTACCGATCGCAACGCCAGTGTTCGACGGTGCTCCAGAATCGTCAATTAAAGCGCTTCTAGAGTTAGCAGACCTACCAACATCTGGTCAGCTAAAACTGTTTGATGGTCGTACTGGTGATGAGTTTGAGCGTCCTGTAACTGTAGGTTACATGTACATGCTGAAACTAAACCACCTTGTTGATGACAAGATGCACGCTCGTTCAACTGGTTCGTACAGCCTAGTAACTCAGCAACCACTTGGTGGTAAAGCTCAGTTCGGTGGTCAGCGTTTCGGTGAGATGGAAGTATGGGCACTAGAAGCATACGGTGCGGCTTACACTCTACAAGAAATGCTAACGGTTAAGTCTGATGACGTTAACGGCCGTACTAAGATGTACAAAAACATCGTAGACGGTAACCACAGCATGGAACCTGGCATGCCAGAATCGTTCAACGTATTGTTGAAAGAGATTCGCTCGCTAGGTATCAACATCGAGCTAGAAGACGAAGAGTAATCCCTTTCTCTCTTGATTAAATTCGAGAGAATCAAAAGCGATTATTTGGTAGAAGGTGCTCACTTTAGCGAGTGAGCTCCTTTTAACTCCTTACAGGAGCTGATTGTGAAAGACTTATTAAACTTTCTAAAAGCACAGCATAAGACCGAAGAGTTTGATGCAATCAAAATCGGTCTATCTTCACCAGACATGATCCGTTCATGGTCTTTCGGTGAAGTTAAAAAACCTGAAACGATCAACTATCGTACGTTCAAACCTGAACGCGATGGTCTGTTCTGTGCGCGTATCTTTGGTCCAGTAAAAGACTACGAATGTCTTTGTGGTAAATACAAGCGCTTGAAGCACCGTGGTGTTATCTGTGAGAAGTGTGGTGTAGAAGTTACACAGACTAAAGTACGTCGTGACCGCATGGGTCACATCGAACTTGCTTCACCAGTAGCTCACATCTGGTTCCTAAAATCGCTACCGTCTCGTATCGGTCTACTAATGGATATCCCTCTACGTGATATCGAACGTGTTCTTTACTTCGAAATGTACGTAGTAACTGAACCGGGTATGACTGATCTAGAAAAATCTCAGATGCTTACTGAAGAAGAGTATCTGGATCGCCTAGAAGAGTGGGGTGACGAGTTCACTGCTAAGATGGGTGCAGAAGCTATCAAGGACCTACTAGGTTCTATGGATATGCACGCTGAAGCAGAACAAATGCGCGAAGAGCTAGAAACGACTAACTCTGAAACTAAGCGTAAGAAAGTAACTAAGCGTCTTAAACTGGTAGAAGCATTCATTACTTCGGGTAACAACCCAGAGTGGATGATCCTAACTGTACTTCCAGTACTTCCGCCAGATCTACGTCCTCTAGTACCACTAGATGGCGGTCGCTTTGCGACTTCTGATCTAAACGACCTATACCGTCGTGTGATCAACCGTAACAACCGTTTGAAGCGTCTTCTAGAGCTAGCAGCTCCGGACATCATCGTACGTAACGAAAAACGTATGCTGCAAGAGTCTGTTGATGCACTACTAGATAACGGTCGTCGCGGTCGTGCGATCACTGGTTCTAACAAGCGTCCTCTGAAATCTCTTGCTGATATGATCAAGGGTAAACAAGGTCGTTTCCGTCAGAACCTTCTAGGTAAACGTGTAGACTACTCTGGCCGTTCTGTAATCACAGTAGGTCCATACCTTCGTCTACACCAGTGTGGTCTTCCTAAGAAGATGGCACTTGAGCTATTCAAACCATTTATCTACAGCAAGCTAGAGACTCGTGGTCTTGCGACTACAATCAAAGCTGCTAAGAAAATGGTAGAACGTGAAGAAGCGGTTGTTTGGGATATCCTAGACGAAGTAATCCGTGAACACCCAGTACTATTGAACCGTGCACCGACACTTCACCGTCTAGGTATCCAGGCGTTCGAACCAGTACTGATCGAAGGTAAAGCGATTCAGCTACACCCACTAGTGTGTGCGGCGTACAACGCGGACTTCGATGGTGACCAAATGGCGGTTCACGTACCTCTAACTCTAGAGGCACAGCTTGAAGCTCGTACTCTGATGATGTCGACAAACAACATTCTGTCGCCAGCGTCAGGTGATCCGATCATCGTACCTTCTCAGGACGTTGTATTGGGTCTGTACTACATGACTCGTGACAAGATCAACGTGAAAGGTGAAGGCATGTACCTTTCTGGCCCAGCAGAGGCCGAGAAAGCATACCGCACTAAGACAGCTGAACTACACGCACGTGTTAAAGTACGTATTACAGAGACAGTTGTAGACGAAGATGGCAACAGCACGACTGAAACTAAGATGGTTGATACAACTGTCGGTCGCGCAATGCTATGGCAAATCGTTCCAGCTGGCCTACCGTTCAGCATCGTTAACCAAAAACTAGGTAAGAAGCAAATTTCTAACCTACTTAACGAGGCTTACCGTAAGCTAGGTCTGAAAGACACTGTTATCTTCGCTGACCAAATCATGTACACAGGTTTCGCATACGCGGCACTATCTGGTGTATCTGTTGGTATCGACGACATGGTTGTACCGCCAGCTAAGTACACTGAAATCGCGGAAGCGGAAGAAGAAGTACGTGAAATCCAGGAACAGTACCAATCAGGTCTTGTTACTGCGGGCGAACGATACAACAAAGTTATCGATATCTGGGCATCGACCAACGATCGCGTAGCAAAAGCGATGATGGCAAACCTTTCATCTGAAACGGTAGTTAACCGTGATGGTGAAGAAGAACAACAAGAATCGTTTAACAGCATCTACATGATGGCTGACTCGGGTGCTCGTGGTTCTGCAGCTCAGATTCGTCAGCTAGCGGGTATGCGTGGTCTGATGGCTCGTCCGGATGGTTCGATCATCGAAACGCCGATCACAGCGAACTTTAAAGAAGGTCTAAACGTACTTCAGTACTTTATCTCAACGCACGGTGCTCGTAAGGGTCTTGCGGATACGGCACTGAAAACAGCGAACTCGGGTTACCTAACTCGTCGTCTAGTAGACGTTGCTCAAGACGTGGTTGTATACGAACACGACTGTGGCACGCTAGAAGGCGTTGATATGATGCCTCATATCGAAGGTGGTGACGTGAAAGTTGCACTGACAGAGCTTGCGCTAGGTCGTGTAGTTGCTGAAGACGTTCTAAAACCAGGTACTGAAGAAGTTCTGATCCCACGTAATACTCTAATTGATGAGAAGTGGTGTCAGATCATGGAAGAAAACTCAGTAGACAGCATGAAAGTGCGCTCTGTAGTTACCTGTGATGCAGACTTCGGTTGTTGTGCACAGTGTTACGGTCGTGACCTTGCACGTGGTCACCTAGTGAACCAAGGTGAAGCAGTAGGTGTAATCGCTGCTCAGTCTATCGGTGAACCAGGTACACAGCTAACGATGCGTACGTTCCACATCGGTGGTGCGGCATCGACAGCAGCGGCAGAGAACAGTGTTCAAGTTAAGAACAACGGTTCTATGAAGCTAAACAACGCTAAATTCGTACTAGCAGACGATGGTAAGATTGTTATCACTTCTCGTGCAGCAGAACTAACTATCATTGATGAGTTCGGCCGTACGAAAGAGAAGCACAAACTGCCTTACGGTACGCTACTAAACAAAGCTGATGGTCAAGCAGTTGAAGCTGGTGAAACAGTGGCAAACTGGGAAGCGCACACGCTACCAATCATCACTGAAGTAGCAGGTCGTGTTCAGTTCGTTGACATGATTGATGGTGTAACTATCTCTCGTCAAACGGATGACCTAACAGGTCTATCTTCAAGCGAAGTAACAGACCCAGCTGCTCGCCCAGCTGCAGGTAAAGATATGCGTCCAGCTATCAAACTTGTAGATGAGCAAGGTAACGACGTAATGATCCCTGGTACTGATATGCCAGCGCATTACTTCCTACCAGGTAAAGCGATCGTAAACATCGTTGATGGTGCTGAAGTTGGTGTGGGTAACACACTTGCTCGTATCCCACAAAAATCTGGCGGTAACAAAGATATCACCGGTGGTCTTCCACGCGTAGCAGACCTGTTCGAAGCTCGTAAGCCTAAAGAGCCTGCGATTCTTGCTGAACACACAGGTACAGTAAGCTTCGGTAAAGAGACCAAAGGTAAGCGTCGTCTAGTTATCACTCGTGATAGTGGTGAAGTTTACGAAGAAATGGTACCTAAGCATCGTCAGCTAAACGTGTTCGAAGGTGAGCGCGTTGAACGTGGTGATGTTATCGCTGATGGTCCAGAGTCTCCACATGACATTCTACGTCTACGTGGCGTGCATGCTGTGACGCAATACATCGCGAACGAGGTTCAGGAAGTTTACCGTCTACAAGGCGTTAAGATTAACGATAAGCACATTGAAACTATCGTTCGTCAAATGCTACGTAAATGTACAATTACTCACGCTGGTGACTCTGAGTTCCTACCTGGTGAGCAAGTTGAATACACGCAAGTTAAGATCGCTAACCGTGAACTAGAAGCTGAAGGCAAAGAGCCTGCACGTTTCGAACGTGAGCTACTAGGTATCACTAAAGCATCTCTAGCAACCGAGTCGTTCATCTCTGCGGCATCGTTCCAGGAGACAACTCGCGTACTAACAGAAGCTGCGGTTTCTGGTAAGCGTGATGATCTACGCGGTTTGAAAGAGAACGTAATTGTTGGTCGTCTGATCCCAGCTGGTACTGGTTTCGCATACCACCAAGAGCGTCAAAGCAAGCGTGCTGAAGCGCAAGAAGGTCCATCTGCTGAACAAGCAACAGATAACCTAGCGGCACTTCTAAATGCAGGCTTCTCTTCTGAAGACTAAGCTTTCTGACGAATAATCGTTAAGAAATGAAATTGAAAGGCACCTTAGGGTGCCTTTTTTGTTTCTGTTGGTTATTGGTTATTGGTTATTGGCTATTGGCTATTGATTACTGGAAATAGTGTTCTGTGGGTAATAAGCAATTTTTAGGATAAAGCAGATTTTAGGAAAAGGCATAGCTCGGACGTTAACTTCACGTCCATCTCATTACACTGCTTTCATCAGGCGAGTCACGTCCAAGGGACAATGTTTTACCATCATCCCAGAGACCACATCTTCTTCAGGCGCCAGGAGGCATCGCTAGACTGTCAGCGATTAGCTGAATCAGGTGATCTTCCACTTCAAAACGTGTTTCAATAATCTCACCGACTAACGACATATCAGCATCAAAACTTACGAGCTCATCTTCCTCTGATACGTTGGAATACTTGTCATTAAAGTTGAGGAGCGGCTCTGTGGTGAGCACAATTTTTCCATAGGTTTGGTTGATATCATCGGTCGCAACAAACCCCGTTGATTTCCACTTATCCATTACCATGTCGTAGATTTTAAAATGACCTTCGGATATGTAGTCAACAAGGTGCTGACAGAAGTGCTGAAGTTCAGCTGGAGATGGGAGTTCAATGACGTTTGTTTTCGAACAAGGTTGCAGTGCTGCAAGCTTACAATATTCGACAATCAGCGATTGTCTTGTTTCTAGCCAATGATCAATGACTTCACTTGAGCCACCCCATTGGTCTTGTGTTTGTTTGAATTTTTTTAGCATGACCATGCCCTCATGATCTGTCACCCAGTGGGTGAGGAAATCCTTTGCAAAGCAAAGTGAATGTAGTTATTACAAACTCTTGTCCTTACTAGACTTTGTTTACGCAAATTTGCGACTTACAAACTCTGGTATGAATTTAGATTGCCAGTAAAATGAATGAACTTCAAGCAAAGGGACGCAGTAATGTTAAGAAAAGGTAAAGTAGACCATATGATAAATGCATATTGGTGTGTTGTTGCAGGAAGTGAGGCCTGGTTAGTCGATGGTTCTATACCTTTTGGTACTTCGAAGGAGTTATCACTACCAGAAAACTGTGCGCGACATATTGGGGACTACCAGAATTCGCCTGTGATGTGGGTGAACTTATCCGAATTAGAACAAGACCGTCCTCTTACATCACTGCGAGATTGTTTGCACTTCCCTGAACCCATGTTTCTTCTGTTGAGTAAGGCAATTCAATATGGCCATATGACACAGAGTATGCGCTTTTGTCCCCAATGCGGCGGTCGTAATTTTCTCAATAATAATCAATTATCCATGCAGTGTGGTGAATGTCGAACATTACATTATCCGCGAATTTTTCCATGCATCATCGTCGCGGTGCGCAGAGATGAGCAAATCTTATTGGCTCAGCATCCACGTCATCGAAATGGCATGTATACCGTGATAGCGGGATTTTTGGAAGTCGGTGAAACTTTAGAAGAGTGCGTCGCGCGTGAAGTACACGAAGAAACGGGAGTTAATGTTAAAAATATTCGTTACTTTGGCAGCCAACCTTGGGCCTTTCCATCCAGTATGATGATGGCATTTCTAGCTGACTACGAGTCTGGCGAATTGAATCCAGATTACACTGAACTCTCAGATGCACAGTGGTTTGGGGTTGATGAAATGCCACCAGTAGCACCAAAAGGGACGATAGCAAGAGCTCTTATCGAACAGACGCTGCAAGATATCGAATCTAATTAGTTGAAAATGAGATAAAAAAAACCCTCCGAGAGGGAGGGGGTAAGTAAGATGTCGTTATGAGATGCCGAGTACTGGGTACTCAGTTTATAATTGTAGTTTTCGCTAGCGAACAAATTTTTAACACTGATAAAGATTGGGTGCAAATTAAGCATTGATTTAAAAGTTAATAACTTGATCCAGGTTGCAAAGCACACAGCTATTGGCCTTAAATCAGTGATAGAATACCTCCTTTCACAGAAAGCCTAACAATTGGAATTACGGAATGACTGAATTAAAAAATGATCGTTATCTACGTGCACTTCTTAAAGAGCCAGTAGACTACACGCCAGTATGGATGATGCGTCAGGCAGGTCGTTACCTACCAGAATACAAGGCAACTCGTGCGCAAGCGGGCGATTTCATGTCTTTGTGTAAGAACGCGGAGTTGGCGTCAGAAGTAACGCTTCAACCACTACGTCGTTTTCCTCTTGATGCTGCGATCTTGTTCTCTGACATCCTAACCATCCCTGATGCAATGGGTTTAGGTTTGCGCTTTGAAACCGGGGAAGGCCCGGTGTTCGATAAGCCGATCACATGTAAAGCCGACGTTGAAAAGATCGGTATTCCCGATCCAGAAGGTGAACTGCAATATGTAATGAACGCGGTACGCCAGATCCGTAAAGATTTAAATGGCGATGTTCCACTGATTGGTTTCTCTGGTAGTCCTTGGACGCTAGCGACTTACATGGTTGAAGGTGGTAGCTCTAAAGCGTTTACTAAGATCAAGAAGATGATGTACGCAGAACCACAAACTCTGCACCTACTTCTAGATAAGCTAGCAGACAGCGTTATCGAGTATCTAAACGCGCAAATTAAAGCGGGTGCGCAATCGGTGATGGTATTTGATACATGGGGTGGTGTACTGACACCTCGTGACTACAACCTGTTCTCACTGCAATACATGCACAAGATTGTAGATGGTCTGATTCGTGAAAACGATGGCCGCCGCGTACCAGTGACGCTATTCACTAAAAATGGTGGCATGTGGCTTGAGCAAATCGCAGCAACTGGCTGTGATGCGGTAGGTCTAGACTGGACAATCAACATTGCAGACGCGAAAGCGCGTATCGGCGATAAAGTGGCTCTACAAGGTAACATGGACCCATCAATGCTATACGCTTCACCAGAGCGTATCCGTGAAGAAGTAGCGGGTATTCTAGAAGGCTTTGGCGATGCAGGTACTGGTCACGTGTTCAACCTAGGCCACGGTATCCACTTGGATGTGCCGCCAGAAAACGCGGGCGTATTTGTGGAAGCGGTACACGAGCTATCTAAGCCTTACCACGAGTAAATTCGACTTTTTGAAATTAAATGCCGGCAATCAGTGCCGGTATTTTTTTTCCTGAAATTCAGTTTTTTATCTGAAACGCAAGGCTGTACAGCTCTGATAGTATTTGGTCTGCCATAATCTAATTACTATTCAATCTGTACGTTAGATGTGAAAGGTCTTTATAAACAATGGCTTATGTCAGATTGTTTTGTGCGCTAAATTTCTTGTACAGATAAATAAGCAATTAGATCATGGGTAACCTAAAGCATCGAGTGAACGCGTTTTTTAAGATATGGCACGACGTCAGATTCAAACCAAGGGTTCTTCTTTAACCACAATGTGTTACGTGGAGAAGGGTGAGGAAGCGGAATAAAGTCAGGTTCCCAATCTTGCCATTGCTGAACAGTTTGCGTGAGCGTCTTTGGTTTGTTGGTGAGATAGTATTGCTGTGAGTACTGACCAATCAGTAGCGTCAGCTCTATATTGGGCAACTGCTCAAGAATCTGTTTATGCCAAGCGGGCGCGCATTCTTTACGAGGTGGCAAATCGCCGGAGTTTCCTTTACCTGGATAGCAGAAGCCCATCGGGACAATGGCAATTTTGTTAGGGTCGTAGAAAATGTCTTTGTCGATATCGAGCCATTGGCGTAACCGATCGCCGCTTGGATCGTTCCAAGGTATCGAGGTTTTGTGTACGCGCGTCCCCGGCGCTTGTCCGATGATTAGGATGCGTGCGTCTTTTGCGGCTTGTACGATAGGGTTGGCACCTAAAGGTAAATCGTCTGCACAGATCTGGCAGGCTCGTACTTGCTTGAGCAATGTTTCTAAAGACATAAGATGGTTAATACCCTTTATCGAAATCGACCTGATTATTAAGAGAGAAGCCGTCCCGCCAACTCAAGTAGTTATCTGCAAAAATGTCGACCACTTGCTCAGGAAAACTCAATGCTGCGATGTGGGGTGTGATGGTTACCTGCGGGAGTTTCCAAAACGGATGTTGCGGCGAGAGTGGTTCTTGTTCAAACACATCGAGAAATGCGTGCTCTACCCAACGGTTTTTTAAAGCCAGTAATAAACCAGCCTCATCAATCACATCGCCTCGTCCGACATTAAATAACAGTGCCTGATTAAGGTGGCTTAGCACTTCACTATTAAGTATTCGGCGGGTATCTGGAGTACTGGGTAGTGTATTGACGATGATATCAGCTTGATGCAGGGCGCAGGCTAACTCGTTAACATGAAATGTTTGATCGAATTCGCCACCAGAAGTTGGGATGCCCGTACGATTGATCCCTACGGTTTTCATTCCCATCAATTGTGCCGCTTTACCCAAGTGGTTACCTATGCTGCCTGTACCAAGAATCAACATAGTTTTGTTTTGCAGTGAGGTATACAGATGCGGTTGCCACTGCTTGCTCTGTTGTTGCTGGTGGTATTGCATAAAATGGCGGAAGTGAGCAATGCAGTAGCCAATCACATACTCGGTAATCAATGGGCCGAAAATACCGCGTACGTTGGTTAAAGTGTAATCCTGGCGTAGATTTGGTGACATTAAGGCATTCACACCAGCAAATGTGGATTGCACCCACTCAAGCTGTGAAAACTCGTCTAACCTTTGTGATAGCAATGGTGGATCCGCCAGCACGATCTGAGCATCTTGAGGTTTGTTTGTGATGGCCAGATCGGGCAGGTTTCTCTCCGCCAGTAACGTTTCGTAGGTGTCATGATGCTCTGAGAGCAGGAAAATCTGATTTCGACGCTGCATTAACTTTTTTCCCTGTGATGAATCAAGTACACTTTCGCTGATTTTTTCTTCAATGATTGAGTGACTATGCTTAAGAATCCTCTTCAGGTTCGTTTGGAAAAACTAGAACCTTGGCAACAAATTACTTTCATGGCGTGTCTGTGTGAACGCATGTATCCAAACTATGCGATGTTTTGTGAGAATACAGAATTTGCTGAGCCACGTGCTTACCGAGCGATTCTTGATAGTGTATGGGAAATTCTGACGGTTAAGAACGCAAAAGTGAACTTCGAACGCCAACTAGAGAAGTTAGAAGAGCTATTCCCAAGTGCGGATGAGTACGACTTTTATGGTGTTTACCCTGCGATGGATGCGTGTCAGGGTTTGTCGACGCTGCTGCATGGTCTGTTGGATCGCGACTACCTTTTCGATTCAATGCTTAAAGTGAGCCAACAGTCAGTACAAACTGTCGCTGACCTAGAGCAAGCACAAGGTGCAGAACCAATCACGAACGACAATCAAAAAGAAAACGAAGCCGTATGTGAAGAGTGGGATGTTCAGTGGGCAATTTTCCGTCCACTGCGTGAAGCGGTAGAACGCGACATCAGCTTGATTAAAGATTTGCGTGAGGAATTACGCGAAGAGGGCGTGAGCAATATCGGTATCGCACTTTAATCGTTGAATAGATATGAAAAAGGCATCCTAGTTGGATGCCTCAGACTGCTGACAAAGGTCTAGCTTTCAAGCTAGACCTTTGATCTAATAGGGGTATCGAAATATGGATACTCCGACATGCTTCAAGAACCGACTCCGCAACAATACGAACTGGAAATGGTAACGATGGAACAGTTGGTTCCTAAAGACCATTTAGTGCGTAAAATCGATAATGCTATCGACTTTGAATTCATTCGTGATGAAGTCGCTCATCTTTATTGTAAAGATAATGGGCGTCCACCTGTTGACCCTGTTCGTCTCTTCAAAATCATCTTACTTGGCTACATCTTTGGCATAAAAAGTGAGCGTCAGCTCGTTAAAGAAATTGAAGTGAATGTCGCTTACCGTTGGTTCTTACGGATGTCATTAACAGAGAAAGTCATTCACGCATCTACTCTCAGCCAAAACCGCATTCGTCGCTTTAATGGCACGGATGTATTCGAACGTATTTTTATTAATATCGTAGAGCAAGCCATATCGAAAGGTTTGGTCGCGGGTCAAGAGCTCTTTACGGACAGTACTCATCTCAAAGCGAACGCCAACAAGAATAAACACACCAATAAAGTCACGGCGGTTCGCGCGAGTGCCTATCTTGATATGCTGGATGAAGACGTCACGTTAGACCGAGAAATAGCGGGCAAGAAGCCGCTTAAGGCTCGCGGATCAGAGTCAAAAACAAAGAATACTAAAACCAGTACTACTGACCCAGAGAGTGGCTTCATGACTCGTGATAATAAGCCACAAGGCTTCTTCTATCTCGACCATAGAACCGTTGATGGTCAACACGGAATTATCCTCGATACCTATACCACTGCAGGTAACATCAATGACTCACAACCTTACGTTCAACGCTTAGATTACACGCTTGCCACATTCCAATTGAACCCGATAGCTGTTGGACTGGATGCAGGCTACTTTACCGCCCCAGTGGCGGAGTCACTTGAACGTCGAGGTATTCTTGGCGTGTTCGGTTATCGACGCCCATCGAGAACGAAAAATACATTCAAAAAGAAACACTTTACTTACGACGCACAAAGAGACAGCTACCAATGCCCGAATGGTCAGGAGTTGCTTTATAAAACCACATCACGTGATGCCTACCGAGAATACCATTCAGACCCCAAAGAGTGTGCGTTCTGTCCAATGAGGAATGACTGCACTCAAAGCAAAAACATGAAGAAAGTGATTGCTCGGCATATCTATAGCGATGCAGTAGAGAGAGCAAATCAAATGCGGCTCTCTTCCTACGGAAAAAAGACTTATCGACGTCGAAGTGAAACCGTAGAACGGAGCTTCGCAGACGCCAAGCAACATCATGGTCATCGTTATGCTCGCTTTCGAGGTCTAGCCAATGTGCAAATGCAATGTTGGTTGGCAGCAGCAGCTCAAAACATCAAGAAGATAGCGTTGGTGATGAGTTATCTACGAAAAATGGGCTTAAACATGGCAGAAATAAGGCAAATACTTGCTTCTGTATGCCTATGTAATGAATGGAAACTTCTGCGCACGATATAACAAAAAATATCACGATCGCGACCTACGGTCGCTTCCAAAAAAGAACCCCGCTTAAAAAGCGGGGTTCGTCATCAATCTGAGGCATCCTAGTTGGATGCCTTTTTGCTAATTGGAAATGGTTATGAGTCCTTAGAGTCTGATTTCTTTGTTACTTGAGCTTCTTGCTCTTTCACCTGTTTCTCTTGCTCTTCTTCCTCTTCATCGTCTCGGCTTTCAATCACACCGTGCTGTTCTTTCCAATTTTCCCAACGCTGGTAAGCCAGTTCTTGCATATCTGTGCTCTTATCTGCTTCATCGATGATCTCTTCACCCAATAGGTGCTCAAAAATATCTTCTAGCGTTACTAGGCCTTGAATTGTGCCGTATTCATCGACAACCAATGCAAGTTGTAGGCGGTGGCTCATCATTTGATCAAATACGCGTGGTAAAACCGTATTGTTTAAAACCACTTGAATTGGACGCATAACAGAGCCAAGTTGCTTTTCGCCACTTCCCGATTGCTGGAGCTTAAACAGCTCTAAACGGTGCACGAAACCAACGATGTTATCTGTTTGCTCACTGTACACCAATGGACGTGAGAAAGGCGTCTCTTTGTGTTTATCAAGGAACTCATTGATGGTCATTGTTGCATCCACACGGAATACAACAGGACGTGGCGTCATCACTTGCGTTACAGGTACATCTTGAATACCAAGCAGGTTGCTTAGGATTTTTGACTCACCCTCTGCAAATTCGCCACTTTCTTTCGCTAAGATTGCCATTGCCGATAGTTCATCACGCATCTTAGGCGCTTGGTGGTTACGAGCAAGGCGTTTAGTGATCTGTTCAGAGAACCAAACGAATGGCGTTAGTGCCCATACCATCCAGCGAAGTGAAACCGCTGCGGCAGGTGCTAATTGACGCCAGTACGTTGCGCCAATGGTCTTTGGTACAATCTCAGACAAAACAAGAATTGCTAGAGTTAATACCGCAGAGAAGATACCTAGAGCTTCGCTACCAAATACGACAGCAGCTTGTGCACCCGCGGTAGCTGCACCAATGGTATGAGCAATGGTATTTAGCGTTAGGATAGAAGCCAATGGTCGGTCGATATCCGCTTTTAGTTTTTCTAACTGCGCGGAAGCAGGGTGCCCCTGTTGTCTAAGTTGAGCAATGTAGCTCGGACTGATACTAAGTAGCACCGCCTCCAGCACCGAACAGATAAATGAAACGCCGATAGCAATAGAGATATAAATGGATAACAGCAGCATAGTTGCCCTTGATTGTAGTGTGATAGAAGGTATTTGCGGCAATTATAACCGCAAAAGTGCCATATAAATTGGTTTTATTGCATTAGAAAGCAAGGGGTTTACTTAAGCAAGTAGTAACAAATTGTGAGTTAATACTCATATTATGGCTAAAACTACGTCAGAAAATCGAAAGATCGCTTACAAACCTTTGCCAGATGGGGCATTTATGTTTTAGAGTGAGACGAATTCGATAACATATGAGAAGGGAAACCTAATGAACAAGACCCAATTAATCGACTTTATTGCAGAGAAAGCAGACCTATCTAAAGCACAAGCTAAAGCTGCTCTTGAAGCAACTCTTGAGGGTGTAACTGGCGCTCTTAAAGAGGGTGACCAAGTTCAACTAATTGGTTTTGGTACATTCAAAGTAAACCACCGCGCTGCACGTACTGGCCGTAACCCTAAGACTGGCGATGAGATTCAAATCGCAGCAGCTAACGTACCTGCATTCGTAGCAGGTAAAGCGCTGAAAGAATCAGTAAACTAAGTTAAAATGCACCGAGGTCTCCTGCCTCGGTGCAATTTCATGAACAAACATCTACTCACTTCACTTCTCTTAACAAGTCTTGCTCTTGCAGGCTGTGCTTCCGTTGAAACTCCAAATCTAGAACAATTTACTCACTTCTCTGGCGGAAAAGTCATGGGAGACACGACCAGCTTGTACTGGATGACCGAGCGTCTCACTCGGGTTAGTACTGCGGCTGACTATGTCACGATGGGGGATTATGGGTATTATCAAAGTGACTACCGTTGGGACGATGGTGAATTGCGAGAGTTGATTCGAAAAGGCAAGCTACTTGATACCAAGCAAGGGTTAGTGCCTTTTCAAATCCACATTCGATTCAATAAAGATGGTGATGCGATTTATCAGCAATATCGTGTGAACGGTAAGGTGCTACCAATACAGCGTGAGCAGCTAGGACGCTACAAGGTGGAAGCGAATGGTGTTGTTGACTCGATTAAGCAAGAATCTCGAGATGGTCAGAATCTAATACAAGGCTATTGGGATGGTGAAACATTCGAAACGTGTAAAGGACGCGAATACGCTACGTTAGAATTTAATCAAACGTTGCCGAATTTTGTCATTGATAGACTCGCTTCAGTCGATAGTTACATTGCATTTATCGGCAAAGAGTCACGTAATACAGCAACTGTTGACGAATTGTTGATGCTTAATGATGACAACTTTGATTGTATCCCACGACCAAAGCTGATCTCTGAGTAAGTTCTGAGCTTAGCTTCATGCTAGTGGAGTCACATGAATAAAAAAGGCGCTTAATGCGCCTTTTCAGACTGCTGACAAAGGTCTAGCTTTCAAGCTAGACCTTTGATCTAATAGGGGTATCGAAATATGGATACTCCGACATGCTTCAAGAACCGACTCCGCAACAATACGAACTGGAAATGGTAACGATGGAACAGTTGGTTCCTAAAGACCATTTAGTGCGTAAAATCGATAATGCTATCGACTTTGAATTCATTCGTGATGAAGTCGCTCATCTTTATTGTAAAGATAATGGGCGTCCACCTGTTGACCCTGTTCGTCTCTTCAAAATCATCTTACTTGGCTACATCTTTGGCATAAAAAGTGAGCGTCAGCTCGTTAAAGAAATTGAAGTGAATGTCGCTTACCGTTGGTTCTTACGGATGTCATTAACAGAGAAAGTCATTCACGCATCTACTCTCAGCCAAAACCGCATTCGTCGCTTTAATGGCACGGATGTATTCGAACGTATTTTTATTAATATCGTAGAGCAAGCCATATCGAAAGGTTTGGTCGCGGGTCAAGAGCTCTTTACGGACAGTACTCATCTCAAAGCGAACGCCAACAAGAATAAACACACCAATAAAGTCACGGCGGTTCGCGCGAGTGCCTATCTTGATATGCTGGATGAAGACGTCACGTTAGACCGAGAAATAGCGGGCAAGAAGCCGCTTAAGGCTCGCGGATCAGAGTCAAAAACAAAGAATACTAAAACCAGTACTACTGACCCAGAGAGTGGCTTCATGACTCGTGATAATAAGCCACAAGGCTTCTTCTATCTCGACCATAGAACCGTTGATGGTCAACACGGAATTATCCTCGATACCTATACCACTGCAGGTAACATCAATGACTCACAACCTTACGTTCAACGCTTAGATTACACGCTTGCCACATTCCAATTGAACCCGATAGCTGTTGGACTGGATGCAGGCTACTTTACCGCCCCAGTGGCGGAGTCACTTGAACGTCGAGGTATTCTTGGCGTGTTCGGTTATCGACGCCCATCGAGAACGAAAAATACATTCAAAAAGAAACACTTTACTTACGACGCACAAAGAGACAGCTACCAATGCCCGAATGGTCAGGAGTTGCTTTATAAAACCACATCACGTGATGCCTACCGAGAATACCATTCAGACCCCAAAGAGTGTGCGTTCTGTCCAATGAGGAATGACTGCACTCAAAGCAAAAACATGAAGAAAGTGATTGCTCGGCATATCTATAGCGATGCAGTAGAGAGAGCAAATCAAATGCGGCTCTCTTCCTACGGAAAAAAGACTTATCGACGTCGAAGTGAAACCGTAGAACGGAGCTTCGCAGACGCCAAGCAACATCATGGTCATCGTTATGCTCGCTTTCGAGGTCTAGCCAATGTGCAAATGCAATGTTGGTTGGCAGCAGCAGCTCAAAACATCAAGAAGATAGCGTTGGTGATGAGTTATCTACGAAAAATGGGCTTAAACATGGCAGAAATAAGGCAAATACTTGCTTCTGTATGCCTATGTAATGAATGGAAACTTCTGCGCACGATATAACAAAAAATATCGCGATCGCGACCTACGGTCGCTTCCAAAAAAGAACCCCGCTTAAAAAGCGGGGTTCGTCATCAATCTGAAAAGGCGCTTAATGCGCCTTTTGTCTTTTTAGCCAACTGAAGTTGTTTTTATTTTTCTTGCTCACGTGCGATTGCACGGTAGCCGATATCGTTGCGATGGAACATGCCATCCCAACTGATCTGTTTTGCAAGTTCATAAGCGCGTTGCTGTGCTTCTGATACGCTGTTACCAAGTGCTGTTGCACAAAGTACACGGCCGCCGTTTGTCACAATGTCGCCGTCTTTGTTGTGTGTACCTGCGTGGAAGACCTTCTCACCTTCAATTTCAACTTGTGGAAGACCTGAGATAATGTCGCCCTTGTTGTACGCAGCAGGATAGCCTCCGGCGGCTAACACAATACCAATCGATGCTTGTGGATCCCATTTTGATTCCACTTGATCCAGTTTGGCATCAATAGCAGCCAGACATAGATCAACAAGATCCGATTCCATGCGCATCATGATCGGTTGCGTTTCTGGATCACCAAAGCGGCAGTTGTACTCGATCACTTTCGGCGTACCGTCTTTATCGATCATTAAACCCGCGTATAGGAAACCTGTGTAAGGGTTGCCTTCTGAAGCCATCCCACGCACTGTTGGGTAAATCACTTCTTCCATGATGCGGTTATGAATTTCAGATGTTACCACTGGAGCAGGAGAATAAGCGCCCATGCCGCCTGTGTTTGGACCGGTATCTTTGTCGCCTACGCGTTTGTGGTCTTGGCTGGTGGCCATTGGCAAAACGTTCTCACCATCCACCATCACGATGAAGCTTGCTTCTTCGCCATCTAGAAATTCTTCGATAACCACACGGCTGCCTGCATCACCAAAGGCATTGCCTGCTAGCATGTCCTTGATTGCGTTTTCGGCTTCTTCTAGTGTCATCGCAACGATAACGCCTTTACCGGCGGCAAGGCCGTCAGCTTTCACCACAATCGGCGCACCTTGTTCACGTACGTAAGCCAGTGCAGGTTCAATTTCAGTGAAGTTTGCGTATGCCCCCGTCGGGATTTGGTGACGAGCAAGGAAGTCTTTAGTAAACGCTTTAGAGCCCTCAAGCTGCGCTGCTGCTTGTGTCGGGCCAAAGATTGGCAGACCGGCTTCGCGGAAAGCATCCACAACACCGATAACCAGCGGCGCTTCAGGACCAACGATGGTCAGTTCAATGGCTTTCTCTTTTGCAAAAGCAACTAAACTAGCAATGTCTTCTACCGCGATATTGACGTTTTCTAGCTTAGGCTCAAGTGCAGTACCGGCATTACCCGGAGCAATGAAGATAGTCTCAACATTTGGGTTTTGTGCTGCTTTCCAACCTAGCGCGTGTTCACGACCGCCTGAGCCAATGATTAAAACTCGCATATTAAAATCCTTTATAAATGATTCTGTTTAGCCCTGATTAAGGCAGGGCTATTAACCACCCAAGGGCCTAGTAATTAGGACCTAACAATATGAATTAGTGGCGGAAGTGACGCATACCCGTAAAGATCATTGCCATGCCGTGTTCGTCTGCTGCAGCGATAACCTCGTCATCACGCATAGAACCGCCAGGCTGAATCACACACTTGATGCCAGCTTCTGCTGCTGCATCGATACCATCACGGAATGGAAAGAACGCATCAGAGGCCATCACACTACCAGCTACCTCTAGACCTTCGTCTGCGGCTTTGATGCCAGCAATTTTTGCTGAGTAAACGCGGCTCATTTGACCTGCGCCGACACCGATAGTCATGTCACCTTTGGCATAAACAATCGCATTTGATTTAACGTATTTCGCGACTTTCCAGCAGAATAGGGCATCTTTCAGCTCTTCTTCTGTTGGTTGACGCTTAGAAACCACTTTCAGGTCATCTAGGTTTACCATGCCTTGGTCACGGTCTTGAACCAGCAGACCACCGTTGACGCGCTTTACATCAAAGCCAGTTGTCTTCGTTGACCATTCGCCACACTCAAGTAGACGTACGTTCTTCTTCGCCGCAACCACTTCAATCGCTTCAGCAGAAACAGACGGCGCGATGATCACTTCAACAAATTGGCGTTCAACAATTGCTTGCGCTGTTTCAGCGTCTAGCTCTTGGTTGAATGCAATGATGCCGCCGAATGCAGAGGTTGGGTCAGTTTGGTAAGCGCGGTTGTACGCTTCTAGGATGTCCTTACCTAGAGCTACACCACATGGGTTCGCGTGCTTTACGATCACACATGCTGGCTCGTTGAACTCTTTCACACACTCAAGTGCTGCGTCAGTGTCTGCGATGTTGTTGTAAGAAAGGGCTTTACCTTGGATTTGGCGAGCAGTAGAAACAGAGGCCTCTTGTGGGGTTGCTTCTACGTAGAAAGCGGCTGCTTGGTGGCTGTTCTCACCGTAGCGCATGTCTTGCTTCTTCTCGAACTGTTGGTTGAATGTGCGAGGGAATTTACTCTTGTTTTCAGGAGAAAGTTCATCACCCTCTTCGTTCTCACCATAAGATGGAACCATAGTGCCGAAGTAGTTTGCGATCATGCCATCGTAAGCTGCAGTATGCTCAAATGCAGCGATAGCAAGGTCAAAGCGAGTTTCTAGAGTTAGAGATTGTTCGTTTGCATCCATCTCTGCAATTACGCGTCCGTAATCGCCTGCGTTAACGACGATAGTCACGTCTTTGTGGTTTTTCGCAGCAGAGCGAACCATAGTAGGACCACCGATATCGATGTTTTCAACCGCGTCAGCAAGAGTACAACCTTCGTTGGCAACGGTTTCTGCAAATGGGTATAGGTTAACGACGACCATGTCGATTGGATTGATGCCGTGCTTTTCCATTACGTCATCATCTTGACCACGACGACCTAGCACACCACCGTGAACTTTTGGGTGAAGCGTCTTAACACGACCGTCCATCATTTCTGGGAAACCAGTGTAATCAGAGACTTCAGTCACGGCGATGCCTTGCTCTGCAAGTAGACGAGCAGTACCACCAGTCGATAGGATATCGACACCGCGCTCAGCAAGAGCTTGTGCAAACTCAACAATACCTGTTTTGTCTGATACGCTGATAAGCGCACGGCGAATAGGACGAGCGTTGTTCATGCTTCCATTTTCCTCAAATTCACGGAGTTAAAGATGTTTGCCAAAAATGAACTTGTTTTTACCTCTTGGGGTAAAATATTGGCCAGTTTTGGTAAAGACCTTTGTTGAGAGCTTTTTAGGTCGATAGCTCTCTGGCTATAAAGCAGCCTCCACTATTTGATGGCGCGTATTCTAACCAATTTATTACAAAAAAGCTCGCGCAATCGTTTGGCATCTCAAAAATAATTATGAAAACCACGATATTTAGCTTTTAAAGTAACGAGATAGTTAATAAGGGAAGTTATGTTTCAGATAGGTGAACTGGCAAAACGCTGCGGTGTGACTGCCGATACATTACGTTTCTACGAAAAAAATACATTGATTAAGCCTGCAGGACGAAGTGACTCGGGCTATCGTCTATATAATGAAGAGAACCAAAAGCAAGTGCGCTTCATTCTTAAAGCAAAAGAGTTGGGCTTAAGTTTAGAAGAGATTAAAGAGCTTCTAGAGATAAAATTAGAGGCCACTGAACACAGCTGTGCAGAGGTAAAAGCCATTACTTCTGCTAAGTTAACGTTGATAGATGACAAGATTGCTGAACTCAATAGAATTCGTACGGCATTAAAGAGAATTAACGATGCTTGTTGTGGGCACAACAACGATGATGCCAGCCATTGTTCTATCCTTGCGGCACTGGAATCGTCTGACACTTAACTTAAGTTTGCATTTTTGACGGCTTGCTTTTCTAGGTCCAGGCCGTTTTACCGCCTATAATCTCGCCTTTAGCCGACCCAAAGAATACGTAATTCCACTTATTCCTAAACGGCGCTGTCTTTTAGATACGAGAGTTTTCATACATGGTTGGAGTCTATTTTCAGATCAATGATTGGGTTTTAAGCGTTGATGAAAATAAGCTGTATCGACAAGACAGGGAAGTTTCCGTTGAACCGCGCTTAATTAACCTGCTGCACTTTCTTGCTGAGCATGCCAGTGAAGTGTTCAATCGCGAAGAGCTGATCCAATACGTTTGGGCGGGTGCGATTGTGACTGACCAAGTGGTAACGCAGTCTATCTTCGAGCTGCGTAAGTTGTTGCGTGATGGCAGAGAAGAAAACATCAGCTATGTGATCACTGTGCCTAAACGAGGTTATAAGCTGGTGGCTAATGTCACGCCAATGACGCACGAGGAATTTCTGGCAAGCCGTCATTGTGATGCAGAGGCTCTTTTTCCGGATGTTGAAAGCGTTGAAGAAGTCAGACTTGATGCGCCAACACCTAGTATTGCATTCCCAGCAGGGCCTTTAACTCGTGCGGTGTGCGAGATGTCAAAAGAGAAAAAAAAGGCTCCTCGTAAACCCAACAAAATCAGTCCTTGGCGTTTAGGTTTTATGAACTTCATTTGGATCAGTCTTTTGGTCGTGGTGATGGGAGTATTTACCTACAAGCAGTCAGAAGTTCGTATTACTCAAGCCATTGATACTCATTTAATCGAGTTCAAGTTCCAAGATGATTTTAGTCGAGACAGTTTAAGCTACGAGCTTGCAGATGGTTTTGCTCAGAAATTGATGGCGGATATTGCCCAAGTCAGTGATTATCGGGTGATGCTCAAGAAAGCCACCTTTACTAATGGCATCGTACCCGGGAAATCGGTAGTGGTTCGAGTGAAAGCGAACGAGGGTGGTAATTTTCTAGAAGTTGAGTATCGCAACAATTCCTCAGAAAAAGTACTGTTCAGTCGTCAATATGCATTGGCAGATAATCATTTGAAGACCGTACTACAGCAAGCCTCTTTGGATTTGATGCATGTTCTGAAAGTTCCAGATGCTAAAGAAAAGTCTCAGGTGCTGGTGGCGGGAATGCCAACTAATCCTGAAGCGCTCAAATTATTTATCCAAGCGAACCATTACTTGAATGTATCAGATGTGAATCAATTCCAACGTGGCATTGACTTAATGGAGAGTATTCTAGAAATCGAGCCAGAGAATGCATATGTACAAGCTGAATTATTGATTGCTTACCATGTGCAGAAAGCACTTGATCCAGCTCTAGAGTTGCGAAAGGGAAGAGTACAACAACTCAGTGATGCGCTGGAAACGAATTCAGAAGTGATGGTTGGGCCTATTCAGCCCCGTATCTTTGAGGCATTGGCGCTGCATGAAACCATCGTTGGGGATGTTGATACCGCAAAACAGCATTTAAATCAGGCGCTTGAAATTAGAGATTCAGTGTTGTCTTACGTGATCAGAGGCAAGCATGCTGAATTGGATGGCGACTTGGATTGGGCAAGTGAGTCTTACAGTGAAGCATTTTATATTGATACTTCTGTTGAAACCTATCTGTTGTGTGAGAACTTGGTCTTCCCAAGTAACATGAAAGCCATTGATTACGCTATGTATCGAGCCGTGCACCCGTCAGTTGTACGCATGTTGTAATGTGAGCGCTTTGCTAAAACGGTATATAGTAATACTGTTTGATATCTAATGTTTTAATGAATGTAGATTAAGCCTTTCACTTTGGTGGAAGGCTTTTTGCTATCTATTGTCTTATTGCCCTATTGCCCTTGCCTCGTCCTGAAATGTGACAGATAAAATTGTTGCATCTTTCCCGCTCCACTCATCGTTAGATTACTTGAGAAATATGGTTTGACGTGATGGTTTCTATGGAGAGTTATTGGCTTACTGCTTACTGCTTACTGCTTACTACTTACTACCTGTCCATTCCGTTATGCCTAAACTCATAAGGTTGAACCTCGTTCAGTGTTGAAATGATCTTGTAAGTAGCAATTGCAAGGTTATTTATCCGCAATAAGAGCGGTCTTTATTCATTAATGAGCAATGAACTATCACAACATTGATGCACATCAATTGCTGTTGGCCAGGGGTAAGAGCATTCATCAACAGTTTGAGTAATTAATACGCCCTTTTATTGGAATGATGGTGGATTATGAGGTTTATGGAAAATAGGCTGAGGTTGATATTTTTACCTTTTGAATATGAGTACTTTAGCTTTTAAGTTTAAGTGTTTGTATATATTGATTTTATGTTTTTTAGTTTATCAGGTTTATCTCAGTTTTATACCGATGGGCTAATTATTTTATTGATAACCCCAAGTTTATTTTTTTCCCAGTTTTTGGGCGTAGTCTTCACTTCGAAATTTAGCGAGGTCGAGCAGGTTCTTCCTCATAGCATCTCGCTAATAACCGTTCAGTTTGAGTCATGTTGACTCGAGTAGAATAGATTTGGAGATGTTATGTCATCGAATGCGAAAAAAATCGGCCTTATTGCCTGTACGGGTGTCGTAGCCGGTAACATGATGGGTAGTGGTATCGCACTATTACCTTCTAGCCTTGCTTCTGTAGGCTCTGTTTCAATCTTCAGTTGGCTGATCTGTTTGGTCGGTGCACTGAGTCTGGCGTTTGTTTACGCTCGTCTGGCAACCAAAAACCCTCAAGAAGGTGGTCCTATCGCTTACGCTGGCGAAGTATCTCCTGTATTTGGTTTCCAAACGGGCGTTCTTTATTACCATGCGAACTGGATTGGTAACCTGGCTATTGCTATTACAGGTGTTTCTTACCTTTCAGTATTCTTCCCTGTGCTTAATAACCCAATCCCAGCAGGTATTGCGACGATTGCATCAGTATGGATCTTCACTCTTGTTAACCTACTTGGTGGTAGCTGGGTAAGCCGTCTATGTACGCTTGGTCTAGTTCTTATTCTTATCCCAGTTGTTGGTACAGCCGCATTTGGTTGGACGCACTTCGATACTGCGCTTTACAGCCAAAACTGGAACGTATCAGCAGGCACTGACAGCCACGCGGTAGTAACAGCGGTTCTTATCTGTCTATGGTCATTCGTAGGTGTGGAATCAGCAGCGGTATCTACTGGTATGGTAGAGAACCCTAAACGTACTGTACCACTAGCAACTATGTTAGGTACTGGTATCGCAGGTGTGATTTACATCCTATCAACTCAAATGATCAGCGGCATGTTCCCAGCATCAGAAGTTGCGGCATCAGGTGCGCCATTTGCACTAGCAACCACTGAGCTATTCGGTAGCTGGACAGCACCATTCGTATCAGCATTCACAGCGCTAGCATGTTTCACTTCGCTAGGTTCTTGGATGATGTTAGTAGGTGAAGCGGGTAAACGTGCAGCAAACGACGGCAACTTCCCTAAAATCTACGGCGAAACTGACAAAAACGGTGTGCCTAAAAAAGGTCTAATCCTTGCATCAATTAAGATGACTGCACTGATGGTTGTACTGATGTTCTTCAGCTCTAAAACAGCACACGCATCAGACCTATTCAACCAGCTAACAACTGACGCGGTTCTACTAACTATGCTGCCTTATTTCTACTCAAGCATTAACTTGATTCGCTTCGAAGGTATGACAACACGCAACGGCTTCGTAATGCTGTTCTCTGGTGTGGCTTGTCTGTTCTGCTTCATCGCACTAGCGGGTGCAGAGGGCGGTACGCTAACAGCAACTTTCATCGTTTCTCTCGTTATCTTGATGTTCTACAGCAAAAAAGCAGGTCTTGCTCAGTACGTGAAAATGCACGCTGACGACATGCCTGCCCAAGCAAGCAACTAATCCCCAAAACGCTGGCACTACGGTGCCAGCCCATAAACCCCAAATTCACGCGGCGCTCACCTTACTCATTGCCTGTAAATGGCAAAGAGCGCCCTCATTCGCCTTGGAGATGTCCAAATGAATATATTCGCTATCTTGAACCACATGGGTGTGTTCTTTAAAGAAGAGCCAGTTCGTCAACTTCACGCTGCTCTTGAGAAAGCGGGCTACGAAGTGGTTTACCCAGTAGATGATAAAGACTTGATCAAAATGATTGAGATGAACCCACGCATTTGCGGTGTGTTGTTCGACTGGGATAAATATTCACTAGAGCTATGTGAACGTATTAGCCAAATCAACGAAAAACTGCCTGTTCACGCATTTGCTAACGAACAGTCTACTCTAGACATTTCACTAACAGACCTACGTCTAAACGTGAGCTTCTTCGAGTACGCTTTAGGTATGGCTGACGACATCGCTATCAAAATCAACCAAGCGACTGAGGCATACAAAGATGCAATCATGCCTCCATTCACTAAAGCGCTATTCAAATACGTAGAAGAAGGTAAATACACTTTCTGTACTCCAGGTCACATGGGTGGTACTGCATTCCAGAAAAGCCCTGCTGGTAGTATCTTCTATGATTTTTACGGTCCAAACACATTTAAAGCGGACGTATCAATCTCAATGCCTGAGCTAGGTTCTCTACTAGACCACTCAGGTCCACATAAAGATGCAGAAGAATACATCGCACGTACATTCAATGCAGACAGCTCTTACATCGTAACCAACGGTACGTCTACATCGAACAAAATTGTCGGTATGTACTCAGCACCAGCGGGTAGCACAGTACTGATTGACCGTAACTGTCACAAATCTCTGACTCACCTAATGATGATGAGCGACGTGACACCAATCTACTTCCGCCCAACTCGTAACGCATACGGCATTCTTGGTGGTATTCCCCAAAGTGAATTCAGCCGTGATGTAATTGCAGAGAAAGTTTCGAAAACACCAGGTGCAACAGCACCATCTTATGCAGTAGTGACTAACTCAACTTACGATGGCCTGTTGTACAACACACAATTCATCAAAGAGTCGCTAGATTGTAAACACATCCACTTCGACAGTGCTTGGGTGCCTTACACTAACTTCAACCCAATTTACGAAGGTAAATGTGGTATGAGTGGTGAAGCGATGCCAGGCAAAGTGTTCTATGAAACACAATCAACACACAAACTGTTGGCGGCATTTTCACAAGCTTCAATGATCCATGTGAAAGGTGATTTTGATAAAGAATCTTTCAACGAAGCATTCATGATGCACACTTCAACTTCACCTCAGTACGGTATTGTTGCTTCTACTGAGACTGCAGCGGCAATGATGCGCGGCAACACGGGTAAGAAGTTGATGCAAGACTCTATCGATCGCGCAATCCGCTTCCGTAAAGAGATCAAACGTCTGGAAGCAGAAAGTGACAGCTGGTTCTTCGATGTATGGCAACCAGAAAACATCGATACCACTGAATGTTGGAAACTGGATCCTAGCGACACATGGCACGGCTTCAAGAACATGGATGACAATCACATGTATCTTGACCCAATCAAAGTAACGCTACTGACTCCAGGGATGAATAAAGAAGGAGAACTAGAAGAATCAGGTATTCCTGCTTCGCTGGTGGCTAAATTCCTAGACGAGCGCGGCATCGTGGTAGAGAAAACAGGTCCATACAACTTGTTGTTCCTATTCTCAATCGGTATCGACAAATCAAAAGCAATGCAATTGCTACGTGGCCTAACTGAATTTAAACGTGGCTACGACTTGAACCTAACCATCAAGAGCTTCCTACCTTCGCTATACAACGAAGACCCAAGCTTCTATGAAGGCATGCGCGTTCAAGAACTAGCACAAGCAATTCATGACCTAACTAAGAAATACAACCTACCAGAGCTAATGTACAAAGCGTTCGATGTACTTCCAGAAATGAAAGTAACACCACACGCAGCATGGCAAGAAGAGCTTCGTGGCAACATCGAAGAAATCAAACTGGAAGAAATGGTTGGCCGCGTAAGTGCGAACATGATCCTTCCTTACCCTCCAGGTGTGCCACTAGTACTTCCTGGTGAAATGGTGACTCAAGAGTCTCGCCCTGTGCTGGACTTCCTAGAGATGCTTTGTGAGATCGGTGCGCATTACCCTGGTTTCGAAACCGACATCCACGGTCTATACCAACAAAAAGATGGTAGCTACACCGTAAAAGTATTGAAGAACTAAGTTCTTGACCGAAGATGACGCTTTGAGAATGCAAGCATGCTCCACTCATATCAGTTCAAGGCGCCATTTAATCACTACGACATTTATAGGTATCCCCAACTAATCTGTCGTAAAAGTAGAGCAAGGAAGCTCTGCTCTTTTCTTCTATATATAGAAGAAACATATTTCCAAGATTTCACCTGAAATACCCCAAGTAAAAAGCAAAGACCAAAGAGCAGTTCGTTATCGTTCTGCTCTTTTTTTATTGCTTGCAAGAGTAGGTGGTGGAAAAACGATGCAGAAAACGAGAACAGCGACAGAATTTGCAAAGAAACAAGCCGTTTTTATTTATGTAAGTGATAGTTTTTTTGTAGGAATAAAGGGAGTGGGTACGAAAAAATGGAGGAAATTGCTGAACAAATACACATGGTGTTTATTATTTGTGCGGTTGAGTTTTTTTTTGCAAAAAATGCTTGTGCTAATTTCTCAGTTCCCTATACTGCGCATCCACCGACACGGAGTGAGACGAAAGTCACACAGCGAGTTGGCAAGAGAGAAAAAGAAGTTTGAAAAACGCTTGACTCTCAAATTGGAAAGCGTATTATACGCACCCCTAGCGACGAGACGCTGAAGCGGCAAGTTAGTTAGAAAGCTCTTTAACAATATAGACCTATCAATCTGTGTGGGCACTCGTTGATGATAATCCAATTAGAAACTTCGGTTTCAAATTAGGTTTCAATGAACTGAGTGACCAAACGAGTCGAAAGACTTGGCACAGTCAATTCATTATCGTTCTGTTGGAGCGATAATAGCTTTAAAATTACTTCTTACTTTCGAGTAAGAGCAGTTTTGAAGTCAGTATTCATTGAGCCGAACAAAATCTTAAATTGAAGAGTTTGATCATGGCTCAGATTGAACGCTGGCGGCAGGCCTAACACATGCAAGTCGAGCGGCAGCGACAACATTGAATCTTCGGAGGATTTGTTGGGCGGCGAGCGGCGGACGGGTGAGTAATGCCTAGGAAATTGCCCTGATGTGGGGGATAACCATTGGAAACGATGGCTAATACCGCATGATGCCTACGGGCCAAAGAGGGGGACCTTCGGGCCTCTCGCGTCAGGATATGCCTAGGTGGGATTAGCTAGTTGGTGAGGTAAGGGCTCACCAAGGCGACGATCCCTAGCTGGTCTGAGAGGATGATCAGCCACACTGGAACTGAGACACGGTCCAGACTCCTACGGGAGGCAGCAGTGGGGAATATTGCACAATGGGCGCAAGCCTGATGCAGCCATGCCGCGTGTGTGAAGAAGGCCTTCGGGTTGTAAAGCACTTTCAGTAGGGAGGAAGGTTCATGCGTTAATAGCGTATGGATTTGACGTTACCTACAGAAGAAGCACCGGCTAACTCCGTGCCAGCAGCCGCGGTAATACGGAGGGTGCGAGCGTTAATCGGAATTACTGGGCGTAAAGCGCATGCAGGTGGTTTGTTAAGTCAGATGTGAAAGCCCGGGGCTCAACCTCGGAATTGCATTTGAAACTGGCAGACTAGAGTACTGTAGAGGGGGGTAGAATTTCAGGTGTAGCGGTGAAATGCGTAGAGATCTGAAGGAATACCGGTGGCGAAGGCGGCCCCCTGGACAGATACTGACACTCAGATGCGAAAGCGTGGGGAGCAAACAGGATTAGATACCCTGGTAGTCCACGCCGTAAACGATGTCTACTTGGAGGTTGTGGCCTTGAGCCGTGGCTTTCGGAGCTAACGCGTTAAGTAGACCGCCTGGGGAGTACGGTCGCAAGATTAAAACTCAAATGAATTGACGGGGGCCCGCACAAGCGGTGGAGCATGTGGTTTAATTCGATGCAACGCGAAGAACCTTACCTACTCTTGACATCCAGAGAAGCCAGTAGAGATACAGGTGTGCCTTCGGGAACTCTGAGACAGGTGCTGCATGGCTGTCGTCAGCTCGTGTTGTGAAATGTTGGGTTAAGTCCCGCAACGAGCGCAACCCTTATCCTTGTTTGCCAGCGAGTAATGTCGGGAACTCCAGGGAGACTGCCGGTGATAAACCGGAGGAAGGTGGGGACGACGTCAAGTCATCATGGCCCTTACGAGTAGGGCTACACACGTGCTACAATGGCGCATACAGAGGGCAGCCAACTTGCGAAAGTGAGCGAATCCCAAAAAGTGCGTCGTAGTCCGGATTGGAGTCTGCAACTCGACTCCATGAAGTCGGAATCGCTAGTAATCGTGGATCAGAATGCCACGGTGAATACGTTCCCGGGCCTTGTACACACCGCCCGTCACACCATGGGAGTGGGCTGCAAAAGAAGTAGGTAGTTTAACCTTTCGGGGAGGACGCTTACCACTTTGTGGTTCATGACTGGGGTGAAGTCGTAACAAGGTAGCGCTAGGGGAACCTGGCGCTGGATCACCTCCTTATACGATGATTACTCACGATGAGTGTCCACACAGATTGATACGGTTTATAAGTAAAAGAGACGAAGATATCCCAATATCTTCAATCCAGTGTCCCGTTCGTCTAGAGGCCTAGGACACCGCCCTTTCACGGCGGTAACAGGGGTTCGACTCCCCTACGGGATACCATCTTTAAGCACACTTTCTTTTAATAGAAAGCAGAGTGTTTTTAAAAATGGTTACTTCATGAGAAGTGATTAGCTCTTTAACAATTTGGAAAGCTGACAAAACAAATCTTGTCTTAAATAGATAAGCATTTGTTTGTAAAGTTCTCAAAGTATTCATTTCGATGAATACACAAAAACACATTCAAGTGTTCTTGGGTTTTGCGAAAGCAAAACATATTTGAGTCCGGCAAAATCGATAGCTATCTCGCTCATTCAAATAATGAGATAGCAACTTTGGTTGTTTAAACAACAAACTCAAGATTTCTTCTGAAACTCTTTGGGGTTGTATGGTTAAGTGACTAAGCGTACACGGTGGATGCCTTGGCAGTCAGAGGCGATGAAAGACGTAGTAACTTGCGATAAGCCCAGATTAGGTAGTAACAACCATTTGAGTCTGGGATTTCTGAATGGGGAAACCCACTAGCATAAGCTAGTATCATTAACTGAATTCATAGGTTAATGAGGCGAACCGGGGGAACTGAAACATCTAAGTACCCCGAGGAAAAGAAATCAACCGAGATTCCGAAAGTAGCGGCGAGCGAAATTGGACTAGCCCTTAAGCTTTATATGCGTTAGACGAACGGTCTGGAAAGTCCGGCGATACAGGGTGATAGCCCCGTAGTCGACAACGCACATTCAGTGAAATCGAGTAGGGCGGGACACGTGATATCCTGTCTGAATATGGGGGGACCATCCTCCAAGGCTAAATACTACTGACTGACCGATAGTGAACCAGTACCGTGAGGGAAAGGCGAAAAGAACCCCTGTGAGGGGAGTGAAATAGAACCTGAAACCGTGTACGTACAAGCAGTAGGAGCAGGCATTGCGTCCTGTGACTGCGTACCTTTTGTATAATGGGTCAGCGACTTATATTCAGTGGCAAGGTTAACCATCTAGGGGAGCCGTAGGGAAACCGAGTCTTAACTGGGCGTTCAGTCTCTGGATATAGACCCGAAACCAGGTGATCTAGCCATGGGCAGGTTGAAGATTGAGTAACATCAATTGGAGGACCGAACCGACTAATGTTGAAAAATTAGCGGATGACTTGTGGCTAGGGGTGAAAGGCCAATCAAACCTGGAGATAGCTGGTTCTCCCCGAAAGCTATTTAGGTAGCGCCTCGGACGAATACTACTGGGGGTAGAGCACTGTTAAGGCTAGGGGGTCATCCCGACTTACCAACCCTTTGCAAACTCCGAATACCAGTAAGTACTATCCGGGAGACACACGGCGGGTGCTAACGTCCGTCGTGGAGAGGGAAACAACCCAGACCGCCAGCTAAGGTCCCAAATTATTACTAAGTGGGAAACGATGTGGGAAGGCTCAGACAGCCAGGATGTTGGCTTAGAAGCAGCCATCATTTAAAGAAAGCGTAATAGCTCACTGGTCGAGTCGGCCTGCGCGGAAGATGTAACGGGGCTAAGTAATAAACCGAAGCTGCGGCAATGAAGTTTACTTCATTGGGTAGGGGAGCGTTCTGTAAGCCGTTGAAGGTGTGTTGTAAAGCATGCTGGAGGTATCAGAAGTGCGAATGCTGACATGAGTAACGATAAAGGGGGTGAAAAACCTCCTCGCCGGAAGACCAAGGGTTCCTGTCCAACGTTAATCGGGGCAGGGTAAGTCGACCCCTAAGGCGAGGCCGAAAGGCGTAGTCGATGGGAAACGGGTTAATATTCCCGTACTTCTTACAATTGCGATGGGGGGACGGAGAAGGCTAGGTGGGCCTGGCGACGGTTGTCCAGGTTCAAGTGCGTAGGCTTAAGAGTTAGGTAAATCCGGCTCTTTTTAAGGCTGAGACACGACGTCGAGCTACTACGGTAGTGAAGTCATTGATGCCATGCTTCCAGGAAAAGCCTCTAAGCTTCAGATTGTAAGGAATCGTACCCCAAACCGACACAGGTGGTCGGGTAGAGAATACCAAGGCGCTTGAGAGAACTCGGGTGAAGGAACTAGGCAAAATGGTACCGTAACTTCGGGAGAAGGTACGCTCTTGATGGTGAAGTCCCTTGCGGATGGAGCTGACGAGAGTCGCAGATACCAGGTGGCTGCAACTGTTTATTAAAAACACAGCACTGTGCAAAATCGTAAGATGACGTATACGGTGTGACGCCTGCCCGGTGCCGGAAGGTTAATTGATGGGGTTAGACTTCGGTCGAAGCTCTTGATCGAAGCCCCGGTAAACGGCGGCCGTAACTATAACGGTCCTAAGGTAGCGAAATTCCTTGTCGGGTAAGTTCCGACCTGCACGAATGGCGTAATGATGGCCACGCTGTCTCCACCCGAGACTCAGTGAAATTGAAATCGCTGTGAAGATGCAGTGTACCCGCGGCTAGACGGAAAGACCCCGTGAACCTTTACTACAGCTTGGCACTGAACATTGACCCTACATGTGTAGGATAGGTGGGAGGCTTTGAAGCAGGTACGCTAGTATCTGTGGAGCCGTCCTTGAAATACCACCCTTGTAGTGTTGATGTTCTAACGTCGACCCCTTATCGGGGTTGCGGACAGTGCCTGGTGGGTAGTTTGACTGGGGCGGTCTCCTCCCAAAGAGTAACGGAGGAGCACGAAGGTGGGCTAATCACGGTTGGACATCGTGAGGTTAGTGCAATGGCATAAGCCCGCTTGACTGCGAGAATGACAATTCGAGCAGGTGCGAAAGCAGGTCATAGTGATCCGGTGGTTCTGAATGGAAGGGCCATCGCTCAACGGATAAAAGGTACTCCGGGGATAACAGGCTGATACCGCCCAAGAGTTCATATCGACGGCGGTGTTTGGCACCTCGATGTCGGCTCATCACATCCTGGGGCTGAAGTCGGTCCCAAGGGTATGGCTGTTCGCCATTTAAAGTGGTACGCGAGCTGGGTTTAGAACGTCGTGAGACAGTTCGGTCCCTATCTGCCGTGGGCGTTGGAGAATTGAAAGGGGCTGCTCCTAGTACGAGAGGACCGGAGTGGACGAACCTCTGGTGTTCGGGTTGTGTCGCCAGACGCATTGCCCGGTAGCTAAGTTCGGAATCGATAACCGCTGAAAGCATCTAAGCGGGAAGCGAGCCTTGAGATGAGTTCTCCCTGATACTTTAAGTATCCTAAAGGGTTGTCGGAGACTACGACGTTGATAGGTCAGGTGTGTAAGTGCTGTGAGGCATTGAGCTAACTGATACTAATTGCCCGTGAGGCTTAACCATACAACACCCAAAGGGTTTTGATGGACTCAAAGCAAGAACAGACTTGATTGTGTAGAGAACACAGAAACAGCTTTCCAGATTAAAGAATTTGCTTGGCGACCATAGCATTTTGGACCCACCTGATTTCCATTCCGAACTCAGAAGTGAAACGAAATAGCGCCGATGGTAGTGTGGGGCTTCCCCATGTGAGAGTAGGACATCGCCAGGCTTTAATTTTGCACTTGCTTAATATTTAAGCAAGTCACCATAAAGTTCTGAATTTTTTTAGAGTTTTATGTTGACTTTCAAAGTGAAAAGCGTATTATACGCACCTCGCTTAAGTGCTAAGGCACTGAAAGCCAAGCTCTTTAACAATATAGACCTATCAATCTGTGTGGGCACTCGTTGATGATAATCCAATTAGAAACTTCGGTTTCAAATTAGGTTTCAATGAACTGAGTGACCAAACGAGTCGAAAGACTTGGCACAGTCAATTCATTATCGTTCTGTTGGAACGATAATAGCTTTAAAATTACTTCTTACTTTCGAGTAAGAGCAGTTTTGAAGTCAGTATTCATTGAGCCGAACAAAATCTTAAATTGAAGAGTTTGATCATGGCTCAGATTGAACGCTGGCGGCAGGCCTAACACATGCAAGTCGAGCGGCAGCGACAACATTGAATCTTCGGAGGATTTGTTGGGCGGCGAGCGGCGGACGGGTGAGTAATGCCTAGGAAATTGCCCTGATGTGGGGGATAACCATTGGAAACGATGGCTAATACCGCATGATGCCTACGGGCCAAAGAGGGGGACCTTCGGGCCTCTCGCGTCAGGATATGCCTAGGTGGGATTAGCTAGTTGGTGAGGTAAGGGCTCACCAAGGCGACGATCCCTAGCTGGTCTGAGAGGATGATCAGCCACACTGGAACTGAGACACGGTCCAGACTCCTACGGGAGGCAGCAGTGGGGAATATTGCACAATGGGCGCAAGCCTGATGCAGCCATGCCGCGTGTGTGAAGAAGGCCTTCGGGTTGTAAAGCACTTTCAGTAGGGAGGAAGGTTCATGCGTTAATAGCGTATGGATTTGACGTTACCTACAGAAGAAGCACCGGCTAACTCCGTGCCAGCAGCCGCGGTAATACGGAGGGTGCGAGCGTTAATCGGAATTACTGGGCGTAAAGCGCATGCAGGTGGTTTGTTAAGTCAGATGTGAAAGCCCGGGGCTCAACCTCGGAATTGCATTTGAAACTGGCAGACTAGAGTACTGTAGAGGGGGGTAGAATTTCAGGTGTAGCGGTGAAATGCGTAGAGATCTGAAGGAATACCGGTGGCGAAGGCGGCCCCCTGGACAGATACTGACACTCAGATGCGAAAGCGTGGGGAGCAAACAGGATTAGATACCCTGGTAGTCCACGCCGTAAACGATGTCTACTTGGAGGTTGTGGCCTTGAGCCGTGGCTTTCGGAGCTAACGCGTTAAGTAGACCGCCTGGGGAGTACGGTCGCAAGATTAAAACTCAAATGAATTGACGGGGGCCCGCACAAGCGGTGGAGCATGTGGTTTAATTCGATGCAACGCGAAGAACCTTACCTACTCTTGACATCCAGAGAAGCCAGTAGAGATACAGGTGTGCCTTCGGGAACTCTGAGACAGGTGCTGCATGGCTGTCGTCAGCTCGTGTTGTGAAATGTTGGGTTAAGTCCCGCAACGAGCGCAACCCTTATCCTTGTTTGCCAGCGAGTAATGTCGGGAACTCCAGGGAGACTGCCGGTGATAAACCGGAGGAAGGTGGGGACGACGTCAAGTCATCATGGCCCTTACGAGTAGGGCTACACACGTGCTACAATGGCGCATACAGAGGGCAGCCAACTTGCGAAAGTGAGCGAATCCCAAAAAGTGCGTCGTAGTCCGGATTGGAGTCTGCAACTCGACTCCATGAAGTCGGAATCGCTAGTAATCGTGGATCAGAATGCCACGGTGAATACGTTCCCGGGCCTTGTACACACCGCCCGTCACACCATGGGAGTGGGCTGCAAAAGAAGTAGGTAGTTTAACCTTCGGGAGGACGCTTACCACTTTGTGGTTCATGACTGGGGTGAAGTCGTAACAAGGTAGCGCTAGGGGAACCTGGCGCTGGATCACCTCCTTATACGATGATTACTCACGATGAGTGTCCACACAGATTGATACGGTTTATAAGTAAAAGAGACGATACTGGGTCTGTAGCTCAGGTGGTTAGAGCGTTCGCCTGATAAGCGAGAGGTCGGTGGTTCGAGTCCACTCAGACCCACCACTTCCTTTTAGGAATTGGTATGCAGTATCGACACCTAGATGGGGCTATAGCTCAGCTGGGAGAGCGCCTGCCTTGCACGCAGGAGGTCTGCGGTTCGATCCCGCATAGCTCCACCATCTTTAAGCACTCTTACGAGAGTTTTTAAAAATGGTTCTTAATGAATCTAGCTCTTTAACAATTTGGAAAGCTGACAAAACAAATCTTGTCTTAAATAGATAAGCGTTTGTTTGTAAAGTTCTCAAAGTATTCATTTCGATGAATACACAAAAACACATTCAAGTGTTCTTGGGTTTTGCGAAAGCAAAACATATTTGAGTCCGGCAAAATCGATAGCTATCTCGCTCATTCAAATAATGAGATAGCAACTTTGGTTGTTTAAACAACAAACTCAAGATTTCTTCTGAAACTCTTTGGGGTTGTATGGTTAAGTGACTAAGCGTACACGGTGGATGCCTTGGCAGTCAGAGGCGATGAAAGACGTAGTAACTTGCGATAAGCCCAGATTAGGTAGTAACAACCATTTGAGTCTGGGATTTCTGAATGGGGAAACCCACTAGCATAAGCTAGTATCATTAACTGAATTCATAGGTTAATGAGGCGAACCGGGGGAACTGAAACATCTAAGTACCCCGAGGAAAAGAAATCAACCGAGATTCCGAAAGTAGCGGCGAGCGAAATTGGACTAGCCCTTAAGCTTTATATGCGTTAGACGAACGGTCTGGAAAGTCCGGCGATACAGGGTGATAGCCCCGTAGTCGACAACGCACATTCAGTGAAATCGAGTAGGGCGGGACACGTGATATCCTGTCTGAATATGGGGGGACCATCCTCCAAGGCTAAATACTACTGACTGACCGATAGTGAACCAGTACCGTGAGGGAAAGGCGAAAAGAACCCCTGTGAGGGGAGTGAAATAGAACCTGAAACCGTGTACGTACAAGCAGTAGGAGCAGGCATTGCGTCCTGTGACTGCGTACCTTTTGTATAATGGGTCAGCGACTTATATTCAGTGGCAAGGTTAACCATCTAGGGGAGCCGTAGGGAAACCGAGTCTTAACTGGGCGTTCAGTCTCTGGATATAGACCCGAAACCAGGTGATCTAGCCATGGGCAGGTTGAAGATTGAGTAACATCAATTGGAGGACCGAACCGACTAATGTTGAAAAATTAGCGGATGACTTGTGGCTAGGGGTGAAAGGCCAATCAAACCTGGAGATAGCTGGTTCTCCCCGAAAGCTATTTAGGTAGCGCCTCGGACGAATACTACTGGGGGTAGAGCACTGTTAAGGCTAGGGGGTCATCCCGACTTACCAACCCTTTGCAAACTCCGAATACCAGTAAGTACTATCCGGGAGACACACGGCGGGTGCTAACGTCCGTCGTGGAGAGGGAAACAACCCAGACCGCCAGCTAAGGTCCCAAATTATTACTAAGTGGGAAACGATGTGGGAAGGCTCAGACAGCCAGGATGTTGGCTTAGAAGCAGCCATCATTTAAAGAAAGCGTAATAGCTCACTGGTCGAGTCGGCCTGCGCGGAAGATGTAACGGGGCTAAGTAATAAACCGAAGCTGCGGCAATGAAGTTTACTTCATTGGGTAGGGGAGCGTTCTGTAAGCCGTTGAAGGTGTGTTGTAAAGCATGCTGGAGGTATCAGAAGTGCGAATGCTGACATGAGTAACGATAAAGGGGGTGAAAAACCTCCTCGCCGGAAGACCAAGGGTTCCTGTCCAACGTTAATCGGGGCAGGGTAAGTCGACCCCTAAGGCGAGGCCGAAAGGCGTAGTCGATGGGAAACGGGTTAATATTCCCGTACTTCTTACAATTGCGATGGGGGGACGGAGAAGGCTAGGTGGGCCTGGCGACGGTTGTCCAGGTTCAAGTGCGTAGGCTTAAGAGTTAGGTAAATCCGGCTCTTTCTAAGGCTGAGACACGACGTCGAGCTACTACGGTAGTGAAGTCATTGATGCCATGCTTCCAGGAAAAGCCTCTAAGCTTCAGATTGTAAGGAATCGTACCCCAAACCGACACAGGTGGTCGGGTAGAGAATACCAAGGCGCTTGAGAGAACTCGGGTGAAGGAACTAGGCAAAATGGTACCGTAACTTCGGGAGAAGGTACGCTCTTGATGGTGAAGTCCCTTGCGGATGGAGCTGACGAGAGTCGCAGATACCAGGTGGCTGCAACTGTTTATTAAAAACACAGCACTGTGCAAAATCGTAAGATGACGTATACGGTGTGACGCCTGCCCGGTGCCGGAAGGTTAATTGATGGGGTTAGACTTCGGTCGAAGCTCTTGATCGAAGCCCCGGTAAACGGCGGCCGTAACTATAACGGTCCTAAGGTAGCGAAATTCCTTGTCGGGTAAGTTCCGACCTGCACGAATGGCGTAATGATGGCCACGCTGTCTCCACCCGAGACTCAGTGAAATTGAAATCGCTGTGAAGATGCAGTGTACCCGCGGCTAGACGGAAAGACCCCGTGAACCTTTACTACAGCTTGGCACTGAACATTGACCCTACATGTGTAGGATAGGTGGGAGGCTTTGAAGCAGGTACGCTAGTATCTGTGGAGCCGTCCTTGAAATACCACCCTTGTAGTGTTGATGTTCTAACGTCGACCCCTTATCGGGGTTGCGGACAGTGCCTGGTGGGTAGTTTGACTGGGGCGGTCTCCTCCCAAAGAGTAACGGAGGAGCACGAAGGTGGGCTAATCACGGTTGGACATCGTGAGGTTAGTGCAATGGCATAAGCCCGCTTGACTGCGAGAATGACAATTCGAGCAGGTGCGAAAGCAGGTCATAGTGATCCGGTGGTTCTGAATGGAAGGGCCATCGCTCAACGGATAAAAGGTACTCCGGGGATAACAGGCTGATACCGCCCAAGAGTTCATATCGACGGCGGTGTTTGGCACCTCGATGTCGGCTCATCACATCCTGGGGCTGAAGTCGGTCCCAAGGGTATGGCTGTTCGCCATTTAAAGTGGTACGCGAGCTGGGTTTAGAACGTCGTGAGACAGTTCGGTCCCTATCTGCCGTGGGCGTTGGAGAATTGAAAGGGGCTGCTCCTAGTACGAGAGGACCGGAGTGGACGAACCTCTGGTGTTCGGGTTGTGTCGCCAGACGCATTGCCCGGTAGCTAAGTTCGGAATCGATAACCGCTGAAAGCATCTAAGCGGGAAGCGAGCCTTGAGATGAGTTCTCCCTGATACTTTAAGTATCCTAAAGGGTTGTCGGAGACTACGACGTTGATAGGTCAGGTGTGTAAGTGCTGTGAGGCATTGAGCTAACTGATACTAATTGCCCGTGAGGCTTAACCATACAACACCCAAAGGGTTTTGATGGACTCAAAGCAAGAACAGACTTGATTGTGTAGAGAACACAGAAACAGCTTTCCAGATTAAAGAATTTGCTTGGCGACCATAGCATTTTGGACCCACCTGATTTCCATTCCGAACTCAGAAGTGAAACGAAATAGCGCCGATGGTAGTGTGGGGTTTCCCCATGTGAGAGTAGGACATCGCCAGGCTTTAATTTTGCACTTGCTTAATATTTAAGCAAGTCACCATAAAGTTCTGAATTTTTTTAGAGTTTTATGTTGACTTTCAAAGTGAAAAGCGTATTATACGCACCTCGCTTAAGTGCTAAGGCACTGAAAGCCAAGCTCTTTAACAATATAGACCTATCAATCTGTGTGGGCACTCGTTGATGATAATCCAATTAGAAACTTCGGTTTCAAATTAGGTTTCAATGAACTGAGTGACCAAACGAGTCGAAAGACTTGGCACAGTCAATTCATTATCGTTCTGTTGGAACGATAATAGCTTTAAAATTACTTCTTACTTTCGAGTAAGAGCAGTTTTGAAGTCAGTATTCATTGAGCCGAACAAAATCTTAAATTGAAGAGTTTGATCATGGCTCAGATTGAACGCTGGCGGCAGGCCTAACACATGCAAGTCGAGCGGCAGCGACAACATTGAATCTTCGGAGGATTTGTTGGGCGGCGAGCGGCGGACGGGTGAGTAATGCCTAGGAAATTGCCCTGATGTGGGGGATAACCATTGGAAACGATGGCTAATACCGCATGATGCCTACGGGCCAAAGAGGGGGACCTTCGGGCCTCTCGCGTCAGGATATGCCTAGGTGGGATTAGCTAGTTGGTGAGGTAAGGGCTCACCAAGGCGACGATCCCTAGCTGGTCTGAGAGGATGATCAGCCACACTGGAACTGAGACACGGTCCAGACTCCTACGGGAGGCAGCAGTGGGGAATATTGCACAATGGGCGCAAGCCTGATGCAGCCATGCCGCGTGTGTGAAGAAGGCCTTCGGGTTGTAAAGCACTTTCAGTAGGGAGGAAGGTTCATGCGTTAATAGCGTATGGATTTGACGTTACCTACAGAAGAAGCACCGGCTAACTCCGTGCCAGCAGCCGCGGTAATACGGAGGGTGCGAGCGTTAATCGGAATTACTGGGCGTAAAGCGCATGCAGGTGGTTTGTTAAGTCAGATGTGAAAGCCCGGGGCTCAACCTCGGAATTGCATTTGAAACTGGCAGACTAGAGTACTGTAGAGGGGGGTAGAATTTCAGGTGTAGCGGTGAAATGCGTAGAGATCTGAAGGAATACCGGTGGCGAAGGCGGCCCCCTGGACAGATACTGACACTCAGATGCGAAAGCGTGGGGAGCAAACAGGATTAGATACCCTGGTAGTCCACGCCGTAAACGATGTCTACTTGGAGGTTGTGGCCTTGAGCCGTGGCTTTCGGAGCTAACGCGTTAAGTAGACCGCCTGGGGAGTACGGTCGCAAGATTAAAACTCAAATGAATTGACGGGGGCCCGCACAAGCGGTGGAGCATGTGGTTTAATTCGATGCAACGCGAAGAACCTTACCTACTCTTGACATCCAGAGAAGCCAGTAGAGATACAGGTGTGCCTTCGGGAACTCTGAGACAGGTGCTGCATGGCTGTCGTCAGCTCGTGTTGTGAAATGTTGGGTTAAGTCCCGCAACGAGCGCAACCCTTATCCTTGTTTGCCAGCGAGTAATGTCGGGAACTCCAGGGAGACTGCCGGTGATAAACCGGAGGAAGGTGGGGACGACGTCAAGTCATCATGGCCCTTACGAGTAGGGCTACACACGTGCTACAATGGCGCATACAGAGGGCAGCCAACTTGCGAAAGTGAGCGAATCCCAAAAAGTGCGTCGTAGTCCGGATTGGAGTCTGCAACTCGACTCCATGAAGTCGGAATCGCTAGTAATCGTGGATCAGAATGCCACGGTGAATACGTTCCCGGGCCTTGTACACACCGCCCGTCACACCATGGGAGTGGGCTGCAAAAGAAGTAGGTAGTTTAACCTTCGGGAGGACGCTTACCACTTTGTGGTTCATGACTGGGGTGAAGTCGTAACAAGGTAGCGCTAGGGGAACCTGGCGCTGGATCACCTCCTTATACGATGATTACTCACGATGAGTGTCCACACAGATTGATACGGTTTATAAAGTAAAAGAGACGAAGATATCCCAATATCTTCAATCCAGTGTCCCGTTCGTCTAGAGGCCTAGGACACCGCCCTTTCACGGCGGTAACAGGGGTTCGACTCCCCTACGGGATACCATTGGGTCGTTAGCTCAGTTGGTAGAGCAGTTGACTTTTAATCAATTGGTCGCAGGTTCGAATCCTGCACGACCCACCATTCTTCTCCACGAAGCATGGCTCTTTATTTTCACTTTTAGAAAGTGAAGGCAAAGGGAAACTTATGTGGGCGATTAGCTCAGTTGGGAGAGCACCTGCCTTACAAGCAGGGGGTCACTGGTTCGAGCCCGGTATCGCCCACCATTCTCTAAGTATTTTTGGATAGGAAAGTCCAAACCACTTCAGTAAAACGGATGTGGTTGGAATTATCGACTCTGAAAGTCTTTAGAAAATGTACTTCCTTGTGAAGAAACATAGCTCTTTAACAATTTGGAAAGCTGACAAAACAAATCTTGTCTTAAATAGATAAGCGTTTGTTTGTAAAGTTCTCAAAGTATTCATTTCGATGAATACACAAAAACACATTCAAGTGTTCTTGGGTTTTGCGAAAGCAAAATATATTTGAGTCCGGCAAAATCGAAAGCTATCTCGCTCATTCAAATAATGAGATAGCAACTTTGGTTGTTTAAACAACAAACTCAAGATTTCTTCTGAAACTCTTTGGGGTTGTATGGTTAAGTGACTAAGCGTACACGGTGGATGCCTTGGCAGTCAGAGGCGATGAAAGACGTAGTAACTTGCGATAAGCCCAGATTAGGTAGTAACAACCATTTGAGTCTGGGATTTCTGAATGGGGAAACCCACTAGCATAAGCTAGTATCATTAACTGAATTCATAGGTTAATGAGGCGAACCGGGGGAACTGAAACATCTAAGTACCCCGAGGAAAAGAAATCAACCGAGATTCCGAAAGTAGCGGCGAGCGAAATTGGACTAGCCCTTAAGCTTTATATGCGTTAGACGAACGGTCTGGAAAGTCCGGCGATACAGGGTGATAGCCCCGTAGTTGACAACGCACATTCAGTGAAATCGAGTAGGGCGGGACACGTGATATCCTGTCTGAATATGGGGGGACCATCCTCCAAGGCTAAATACTACTGACTGACCGATAGTGAACCAGTACCGTGAGGGAAAGGCGAAAAGAACCCCTGTGAGGGGAGTGAAATAGAACCTGAAACCGTGTACGTACAAGCAGTAGGAGCAGGCATTGCGTCCTGTGACTGCGTACCTTTTGTATAATGGGTCAGCGACTTATATTCAGTGGCAAGGTTAACCATCTAGGGGAGCCGTAGGGAAACCGAGTCTTAACTGGGCGTTCAGTCTCTGGATATAGACCCGAAACCAGGTGATCTAGCCATGGGCAGGTTGAAGATTGAGTAACATCAATTGGAGGACCGAACCGACTAATGTTGAAAAATTAGCGGATGACTTGTGGCTAGGGGTGAAAGGCCAATCAAACCTGGAGATAGCTGGTTCTCCCCGAAAGCTATTTAGGTAGCGCCTCGGACGAATACTACTGGGGGTAGAGCACTGTTAAGGCTAGGGGGTCATCCCGACTTACCAACCCTTTGCAAACTCCGAATACCAGTAAGTACTATCCGGGAGACACACGGCGGGTGCTAACGTCCGTCGTGGAGAGGGAAACAACCCAGACCGCCAGCTAAGGTCCCAAATTATTACTAAGTGGGAAACGATGTGGGAAGGCTCAGACAGCCAGGATGTTGGCTTAGAAGCAGCCATCATTTAAAGAAAGCGTAATAGCTCACTGGTCGAGTCGGCCTGCGCGGAAGATGTAACGGGGCTAAGTAATAAACCGAAGCTGCGGCAATGAAGTTTACTTCATTGGGTAGGGGAGCGTTCTGTAAGCCGTTGAAGGTGTGTTGTAAAGCATGCTGGAGGTATCAGAAGTGCGAATGCTGACATGAGTAACGATAAAGGGGGTGAAAAACCTCCTCGCCGGAAGACCAAGGGTTCCTGTCCAACGTTAATCGGGGCAGGGTAAGTCGACCCCTAAGGCGAGGCCGAAAGGCGTAGTCGATGGGAAACGGGTTAATATTCCCGTACTTCTTACAATTGCGATGGGGGGACGGAGAAGGCTAGGTGGGCCTGGCGACGGTTGTCCAGGTTCAAGTGCGTAGGCTTAAGAGTTAGGTAAATCCGGCTCTTTTTAAGGCTGAGACACGACGTCGAGCTACTACGGTAGTGAAGTCATTGATGCCATGCTTCCAGGAAAAGCCTCTAAGCTTCAGATTGTAAGGAATCGTACCCCAAACCGACACAGGTGGTCGGGTAGAGAATACCAAGGCGCTTGAGAGAACTCGGGTGAAGGAACTAGGCAAAATGGTACCGTAACTTCGGGAGAAGGTACGCTCTTGATGGTGAAGTCCCTTGCGGATGGAGCTGACGAGAGTCGCAGATACCAGGTGGCTGCAACTGTTTATTAAAAACACAGCACTGTGCAAAATCGTAAGATGACGTATACGGTGTGACGCCTGCCCGGTGCCGGAAGGTTAATTGATGGGGTTAGACTTCGGTCGAAGCTCTTGATCGAAGCCCCGGTAAACGGCGGCCGTAACTATAACGGTCCTAAGGTAGCGAAATTCCTTGTCGGGTAAGTTCCGACCTGCACGAATGGCGTAATGATGGCCACGCTGTCTCCACCCGAGACTCAGTGAAATTGAAATCGCTGTGAAGATGCAGTGTACCCGCGGCTAGACGGAAAGACCCCGTGAACCTTTACTACAGCTTGGCACTGAACATTGACCCTACATGTGTAGGATAGGTGGGAGGCTTTGAAGCAGGTACGCTAGTATCTGTGGAGCCGTCCTTGAAATACCACCCTTGTAGTGTTGATGTTCTAACGTCGACCCCTTATCGGGGTTGCGGACAGTGCCTGGTGGGTAGTTTGACTGGGGCGGTCTCCTCCCAAAGAGTAACGGAGGAGCACGAAGGTGGGCTAATCACGGTTGGACATCGTGAGGTTAGTGCAATGGCATAAGCCCGCTTGACTGCGAGAATGACAATTCGAGCAGGTGCGAAAGCAGGTCATAGTGATCCGGTGGTTCTGAATGGAAGGGCCATCGCTCAACGGATAAAAGGTACTCCGGGGATAACAGGCTGATACCGCCCAAGAGTTCATATCGACGGCGGTGTTTGGCACCTCGATGTCGGCTCATCACATCCTGGGGCTGAAGTCGGTCCCAAGGGTATGGCTGTTCGCCATTTAAAGTGGTACGCGAGCTGGGTTTAGAACGTCGTGAGACAGTTCGGTCCCTATCTGCCGTGGGCGTTGGAGAATTGAAAGGGGCTGCTCCTAGTACGAGAGGACCGGAGTGGACGAACCTCTGGTGTTCGGGTTGTGTCGCCAGACGCATTGCCCGGTAGCTAAGTTCGGAATCGATAACCGCTGAAAGCATCTAAGCGGGAAGCGAGCCTTGAGATGAGTTCTCCCTGATACTTTAAGTATCCTAAAGGGTTGTCGGAGACTACGACGTTGATAGGTCAGGTGTGTAAGTGCTGTGAGGCATTGAGCTAACTGATACTAATTGCCCGTGAGGCTTAACCATACAACACCCAAAGGGTTTTGATGGACTCAAAGCAAGAACAGACTTGATTGTGTAGAGAACACAAAAACAGCTTTCCAAACTTTTTGTTTTCCCTTTTTTCGAAAAAGCGAAAGTAAAAAGACAGAATTTGTTTGGCGACCATAGCATTTTGGACCCACCTGATTTCCATTCCGAACTCAGAAGTGAAACGAAATAGCGCCGATGGTAGTGTGGGGCTTCCCCATGTGAGAGTAGGACATCGCCAGGCTTTAATTTTAGAAAAAGCCCATTCGAAAGAATGGGCTTTTTTGCATTTGGAGCAAAGCAAACTTAATCTGATGATACTAATCTGAAAAATTGACTGATTAGGGTAATTCACTCTCTGTACACCGTTGTTACTATATCGGTGCTTTCCAAGAAGCAAAGCCATGCACTCCACACCTTCTCTATAATATCCTTGTACTCCGTAAACGCTTGTGCGTTCGTAACTAATGCCATGCTTACTCTATTGGTTTTAGCTCCGGTGAATTGGGGGGAGCTTGCTAATACTCATCTTGTTAAATTTCTCGGCAACGTTATCTGTATACCATCCTTGATCACAACAACATTATGACTAAACTCAGTGCTTGAGAGATTTGATTAAAGAGCTTAATCATCATTTCTTTATTGATCCAAGGTGCAGTGATTGGGTTTCCAATCTCCCTTACTATGCTGACGGAACCAAACGAATAAGCATACTCAAATTGTTGTTACTTCAGCGCTTGAGGCCTTACAGTACGTTCTGAATCTATGATTTAATATTGTTTAAGCTTGGTTGGCTAAGTGCTTTGGAAAGTGAGTAAATGGACAGCAGAACAAAGAAATAATGAAGTTATAGAGAAAGGCTAAGAAACTTTTTGGATTCTTAGATTCGATGATGGCTGTGATTTGATATCAGGGATGTTTTTGTGGTGTAAGGTCGTCAGATTTCGCCCTGTATGCTTAGAGTAATACATAGCTTTATCGGCACGAATCATCAGTTGCCTTGCCGTTGGGTTTTCTTCATCGTGTTCTGCTACACCAATGCTGACAGTGGTGTTGATCTCAATATCATCTACCTGACATGAAGTGTTTTGAACCGATTGTCTGATCCTTTCAGCCACGTCATAAGCTTGTATCGCACTCGTATTTGTTAATATTACTGCAAACTCTTCTCCGCCCAGTCGGCCAATGAAGTCACTACTACGTATTGCACTTTGGCAGATTTTTGCAACATCGCAGATCACCTTGTCACCGGAGAAGTGCCCGACTTGATCATTAATCTCCTTAAAGTGATCAATATCGATCATGATGCAAGATAGTGTTTGAGAGCGGCTAGATTGCGCACTCAGAGCATCGTCAAGGCGACTTAGGAATGCACGTCGATTGAGCATACCTGTTAACTCATCAGTCTCAGAGAGTTGTTTCAGGCGCTTTTCGAGCAGGTGAGTTTTGGTCACATTTCTTACCGACCAAGTCACCCAGTTATTATTGTTTTCAGGATTTTCTACTGGTTGAATAATCGCTTCAAACCAAGTTTCTTCCGGGTTTTCTAAGGCTTCTAGCTCTTCGATAGGCATCAACAAGTGATCTTGTAGGGCGATACTATACTTAACAACTTTCGGTTGCTTAGAGCGTATTACATCATCAATATAACCGAGAAGCTCGGATGCTTTTTGAGGCGATAAAACATCGTTTAGGTAAAGGTTGGTATAACTTTCAGCATTGAAGTTATTAGAGTGATATGTTCCGCCAAAACTTTCGATATAGCGGCCTTGTTCATCTAGGATAAAGACATGATCTGGGAGAGAGTTTAAGATAGCGTGAAGCCAATCTCCTCTTTCTTTAAGTATCATTTAGTCTATTCCTATATTTTTGTAAGCCTTTGATTATATCTGTTTTTTACCTCCTCTCAATCCGTTAAGATCACATTTTATGTTACTAATTCTCTCTAAAACGTAGGCTTCTTTAAAAGCCCGTACGTATTTTTGTTGGAAATAAAAAAGGCTTAGTCATTTTAGACTAAGCCTTTTTTACAAAAGTACTGTATGAACGATTAGTTCATGCCGTATTTTTTAAGTTTCTTGCGAAGAGTACCGCGGTTGATACCCATCATAGTTGCTGCGCGAGTTTGGTTACCGCGAGTGTACTGCATGATGGTATCTAGTAGTGGCTGTTCAACTTCAGCTAGAACTAATTCGTATAGTTCTGTTACTTCCTGGCCGTTTAGCTGAGCTAGGTAGTTTTTAAGAGACGCTTTAACAGAGTCACGTAAAGGCTTCTGAGTAATCTGGTCTTGTGACGTTACTGTAGTTACTGTTAATGCTTCTGAAGTCAGATTTTGTTCGAACATATTCGGTCTAGCTCTTCTCTTAATTATGATGCAACGTTATCAAAATAACCTTCGAGCGCCTCAAGTTGCAGCGGAGCTGCATCGATAGCGTTGAAGGTACGGCGAAACTCACTCGCTTGTTCATGTTCTTTTAGGTACCAGCCTACGTGCTTGCGCGCGATTCGTGGTCCTAAGAACTCTCCATAGAAATCATGCAGAGCGTTAACATGACCAAGCATAATGGCTTTCACTTCCTGATTTGGAAGCTCATCCATCGTGGTGCCGTTTTCCAAATAGTGATGGATTTCCTGGAAAATCCAAGGACGACCTTGGGCAGGACGTCCAATCATTAAAGCGTCTGCGCCGGTGTACTCCAGTACAAACTTTGCTTTCTCCGGGCTATCGATATCACCGTTTGCGATAACCGGAATGGAAATAGCTTGTTTTACCGCTTTAATGCTGTCGTATTCGGCCTCACCTTTGTACATACAAGCTTTTGTTCGGCCATGCAGAGCAAGAGCTTGTATGCCGCAGTCTTCGGCTAATTTAGCGATTTGAACACAGTTTTTATTTTCTGTATTCCAGCCAGTTCGGGTCTTTAACGTTACAGGAACGTCTACTGCATTCACTACGGCAGTCAAAATCTCTTTGATGATGTCTGGGTATTGAAGCAGTGCAGAGCCAGCTAGCTTTTTATTCACTTTTTTTGCTGGGCAGCCCATGTTGATATCAATGATTTGTGCACCATTTTCAACACTAAACTGAGCTGCATCCGCCATAAGCTGTGGGTCGGAGCCTGCAATTTGTACTGAACGAATGCCCGATTCGCCTTCATGTACCATGCGTTGCTTCGATTTCGACGTTCCCCATAGTTTTGGGTTGGAGGACATCATTTCACTGACGGCCATTCCCGCACCATAGCGAAGACACAACTCGCGAAACGGTCTATCCGTTACACCAGCCATAGGGGCTACGATTAGATTGTTCTTAAGTTGATAGTTTCCGATTTTCAAAACGTCATCACAGTTCTGTACCAGCAAGGGCGCGCATTTTACGCATTTTTTTGCTGCGTGAAAAGACTAATATTTGAGCATTTACAAATTGTTTTTGTAATTAGCATGAAATTCAAACAATTAGCCTTGAAAAGCTTACTTAGCCTTGCTTGCGACCTGAGATGCGGCACCATTCACTTTGTTCAATAATTGGGTCGATGTGAAGCTCATCACGATAATGATTCGCCACATCCTCTGCTTGTGTATCAAGTACACCAGACATTGCGAGATCACCATTTGGCTTTACAAGACTTTTGATAATAGGTGCTAGATCGCGTAATGGACCAGCAAGAATGTTAGCAACAACAACGTCTGCAATTAGTCCCTCAGGTTGGTTTTGAGGGAGGTAGACTTCTAGTTTATCTGCTACGCCATTGCGTTCTGCGTTGTCACGAGAAGCCTGTAGTGCTTGAGGATCAATGTCGATCCCGACCACTTTTTCTGCGCCTAGTTTGATCGCTGCGATCGCAAGGATGCCTGAGCCACAGCCGAAGTCGATAACTGTCTTACCTGAAAGGTCTAGACCTTCTAACCATTCAAGACATAATGCGGTTGTTGGGTGCGTACCTGTGCCAAATGCTAAACCAGGATCCAGCATAACGTTAACCGCGTCAGGTTCTGGTACGTCACGCCAGCTTGGGCAAATCCATAGACGTTCACCAAACTTCATAGGGTGGAAGTTTTCCATCCACTCACGTTCCCAGTCTTTGTCTTCTAGCTGCTCAACTTTGTAAGCAAAATCGTCAGCAAGCATATTGCTTGCTTTGATTTGTGTGATGATGAAGTCTGTGTCTGCTTCTGCATCGTACAATGCCAGAATATCAGTATCGCCCCATAAGCGAGTCTCGCCAGGTAGAGGTTCGAATACTGGTGTATCCTGCGCGTCTAAGAACGTTACAGACAGCGCGCCAGTCTCTTCCATTAGCATGTCGCCGATTAGCTCAGCGTTTTCATTGGTCGCGTTGAGTTTGATTTGAATCCAAGGCATTTGTTTTTGCTCTCAAAGTGAATGAAGTGGCGCAGAGTTTACCAGAACTCTGCGATTTGTTTGAGTATAGATAGTATACAAAACAAAAATGCCCACAGATGTGGGCATTTATCATGAGGTTAGCGATGGCTTATTGTAGGCCAAGCTTCTTCTCTAGGTAGTGAATGTTCGCACCACCATGTTGGAAGTTCTCATCATTCATGATTGACTCTTGTAGAGTAACGTTAGTCTTGATGCCTTCAATGATCATCTCGCCTAATGCGTTCTTCATACGTGCAATCGCTACATCACGGTTCTCACCGTACGTAATCAGTTTACCAATCATTGAATCGTAATGAGGTGGTACTGTGTAGCCTGTGTAGATGTGAGATTCCCAACGAACACCCATGCCGCCTGGCGCGTGGAAGCGTTCAATCTTACCTGGTGAAGGTAGGAAACGTTCTGGGTCTTCTGCGTTGATACGACACTCAATCGCATGGCCGCGGATCTTGATGTCATCTTGAGTGAATGACAGTGGTTGACCTGCTGCTACGCGCAGTTGTTCTTTGATTAGGTCAACACCGGTAACCATTTCTGTTACTGGGTGCTCAACCTGAATACGTGTGTTCATTTCGATGAAGTAGAACTCACCGTTCTCGTATAGGAATTCGAACGTACCTGCGCCGCGGTAGCCGATCTCTAGACATGCACGAGTACAACGTTCGCCGATGTACTTACGCATTTCTTCTGTGATACCTGGTGCTGGTGCTTCTTCAACAACCTTCTGGTGACGACGCTGCATAGAGCAGTCACGTTCACCTAGGTGGATAGCGCCGCCTTGACCGTCAGCAATAACTTGTACTTCAACGTGACGAGGGTTTTCTAGGAATTTCTCCATGTAAACCATGTCGTTATTGAATGCCGCTTTTGCTTCTGCACGAGTCATAGCGATAGCTTGAACAAGGTCCGCTTCAGAACGTACAACACGCATACCACGGCCACCGCCACCACCAGAGGCTTTGATGATTACCGGGTAGCCGATACGTTTAGCGTGAGCTTTGTTTTTGTCTTCGTCGTTATCTAGTGGACCATCAGAACCTGGTACACAAGGAACGCCTGCTTTTTTCATTGCGTTGATTGCTGACACTTTGTCACCCATCATGCGGATGGTGTCTGCTTTAGGACCAACGAAGATGAAACCGCTGCGCTCTACTTGTTCAGCAAAGTCTGCGTTCTCAGATAGGAACCCGTAACCCGGGTGAATCGCAATTGCCCCCGTCACTTCTGCTGCAGAAATGATACGAGGGATGTTTAGGTAGCTGTCGATACCACGAGCAGGACCGATACATACTGTTTCGTCTGCGAGTAGTACGTGCTTAAGATCGCGGTCAGCGGTTGAGTGAACGGCGACGGTCTTGATTCCTAATTCTTTACAAGCGCGAAGGATACGAAGTGCAATTTCACCTCGGTTCGCGATGACTACTTTATCTAGCATAAGGCAAGCCCCGCTTATTCGATTACAACGAGTGGTTGGTCGAATTCAACTGGTTGGCCGTCTTCAACTAGGATTGCAGTTACCACACCTGATTTGTCTGCTTCAATTTGGTTCATCATCTTCATTGCTTCAACGATACATAATGTGTCGCCAGCATTCACACTTTGACCAACTTCAATGAATGATTTTGAATCAGGACTAGGAGAACGGTAGAAAGTGCCCACCATTGGAGAAAGAACTTGGTGACCTGCAGGTACTGCTGCTGGAGCTTCAGGTGCTATTGCTGGCACGTCTGCTACTGGTGCAACCGCTGGAGCAGGTGCTGCAATTGGAGCTGCTGCGTAGTGAACTGGTGCTGGCGCAGCGATTGTGCCGTGACGACTGATTCGTACCGACTCTTCACCTTCAGAAATCTCTAGCTCAGCAATGCCAGATTCTTCAACTAACTCAATTAGCTTTTTGATTTTACGAATATCCATCTTTTCTTTCTCTTTTATCTTGTGATTAAGACAACCCATTGGGCTGCAGAGTGTTTGGTTTACCTTGCCTGCAATTTTGCGATTGCGGCAGACAAAGCGAATTCATAACCTTGTGCACCTAGTCCACAAATCACCCCTTCCGCTTTATCTGATAGGTAAGAGTGATGACGAAACGGTTCTCGCGCATGAACGTTCGATAGGTGCACTTCAATAAATGGGATGGCAACGCCAAGTAATGCATCACGTAGGGCAACACTGGTATGTGTGAAAGCCGCTGGGTTGATGATGATGAAGTCCACTTTGCCATATGCGGCGTGGATAGCTTCAATCAGTTCGTACTCGCGATTCGATTGCAGGTGTTCAAGTTCTACTCCAGACTTGTGAGCCTGTTCAGCCAAAGCGTCAACAATCTGTGCTAGGGTCTTGTTACCATAGTGTGTTGGTTCTCGTAGGCCTAATAGATTAAGATTTGGCCCATTTAGAACTAGAATCCGTGACTTTGCAGACATTGTGTTGCTATCTTCCTTTATCGTGAGCAGAACGTTTATATTCCCAAATATACGATAAATCAGCACGATTTTTTTGTTAAAACCGCGCAAATTTTAAAAAATCGACCAAGATTATAGCTAATTCACAGCAATTAGCAGCAATTTACTGGTCTAATCTCCCAATAGCGCCCACCGTTTCTGTAACCAAGTTAACAAAAACAACATAATTGCCACGTAGTTTTTAGGGGCTCTTTTGCATCCACGCACAAAAAAACCGCCATATGCAATGGCGGCTTTTAGGATTAGCGGTTCAAAAAGGGCTGAGCGTTATGCCAGTTCCGCTTTCTCTGCGATCAATTTATCTACCACGCTTGGATCTGCCAGTGTTGAGGTGTCACCTAAGTTGCTGGTATCTCCAGTGGCAATCTTACGCAGGATACGACGCATGATCTTACCTGAGCGCGTTTTTGGTAGAGAGTCAGTCCAATGTAAAACATCTGGTGTTGCGATAGGGCCAATCTCTTTGCGTACCCAGTCTTTTACTTCTTTGTGCAATTCAGCCGATGGGAACTCGCCATCATTAAGCGTGACGTAAGCGTAAATTGCCTGACCTTTGATGTCATGAGGAATGCCCACAATCGCTGCTTCTGCGATCTTATCGTGTGCAACCAGGGCGGATTCAATTTCTGCCGTCCCCATTCGGTGACCGGATACGTTTAGCACGTCATCAACACGGCCAGTAATCCAGTAGTAGCCATCTTCGTCACGACGTGCGCCATCACTGGTGAAATACATGCCTTTAAAGGTTGAGAAGTAGGTTTGCTCGAATCGTTCGTGATCGCCATACACCGTGCGCATCTGACCAGGCCATGAATCGAGAATGACCAAGTTCCCCTCTGCCGCAGTCTCTTCAATGATGTTACCCATGTTATCGACAAGGGCAGGTTGCACACCAAAGAATGGACGAGTTGCAGAGCCTGGTTTTAGATCTGTGGCTCCAGGTAGTGGGGCAATCAAAATACCACCCGTTTCGGTTTGCCACCAAGTATCAACGATAGGTGACTTTTCGTTACCAATAGTTTTGTAGTACCACTCCCACGCTTCAGGGTTGATTGGTTCACCAACGGAACCCATGACACGTAGGCTTGAACGAGATGTGCCGGCAACCGCTTCATTTCCTTTCGCCATCAGGGCGCGAATAGCCGTTGGTGCGGTATAAAGAATGTTAACTTGGTGTTTATCGACCACTTCGCTCATACGTGCTGTGCTTGGGTAGTTTGGTACACCCTCGAACAAAATGGTTTTGGCGCCGTTTGCAAGAGGGCCATAAATTAGGTAAGTATGACCTGTGATCCAACCTACATCTGCCGTACACCAGAATGTCTCACCCTCTTGATAATCAAACACGTATTTAAATGTCATAGTCGCATAGACGAGGTAGCCACCAGTGGTGTGCAATACACCTTTTGGTTTGCCTGTTGAGCCTGATGTGTAAAGGATGAATAGAGGGTCTTCGGCTTTCATCTCTTCCGGTGGACATACATCAGAAACAACGGCGGTTGCTTCATGCCACCAAACATCACGATGCTCATGCCACTCAATATCACCACCCGTGCGCTTTAGTACCACTACTTTTTCTATCGTTTTTACTTCAGGATTTGTCAGGGCTTCATCGACATTTTTCTTTAGAGGAACCGCGCGACCGCCTCGAACGCCTTCATCAGCGGTAATGACGACTTTTGAATCAGAGTCAATGATGCGTCCAGATAGTGCCTCTGGAGAAAAACCGCCAAAAACGACGGTATGGACAGCGCCGATTCGAGTACATGCCAGCATTGCAACGGCAGCTTCAGGAACCATCGGCATGTAAAGACAAACGACGTCACCTTTTCGTACGCCTTGTTGTTTGAGTGCGTTAGAAAATTTACATACTTCTTTGTGCAGTTCATTGAATGTTAGTGTTTTGTCGTCAGCAGGGTCGTCGCCCTCCCAGATGATTGCGACCTCATCGCCACGTTCGGCAAGGTGACGATCAATACAGTTTGCAGACACGTTCAGTGTGCCGTCTTCGAACCAACGAATATCGACGTGGCCAGTATCAAAAGAGGTGTTTTTTACTTGAGTGAATGGTTTTATCCAATCGACGACTTTGCCGTGTTCACTCCAGAAGCCCTCAGGGTCGGTGACTGACTGCTGATACATGGCTAGGTAAGTGTCATTATCCGCATGCGTATGATTTTTAATATTCTCTTTTACCGGATAAACGTGGGCTTCGCTCATGGCTTCTCTCCTTGTGCCTATAATTCTCGACCTGAGTCTTTTGTAGGGCGGTTTCACGCTCTTTGTTGTCAATTGAATAAAGAACCAATTGAGTTAAGAACGATGCTGTGCGTATAACTGTCCGTCACAGCGGTTATTTCTACAATTAGACTTTAGGATGAGAGCGAGTGATGTGCTGAAAATTTGCGGAAATAAACCAGATTCTGGGAGGTTGGTCGAAAGTGTATTATCGAGATTATTGGGTGTACGGTACGCTAAATTTTGGTAAGTCACCTTTCGTGAGGCGCACATATACTAACGCGGCAGACTTAGCATCTTGCAGGGCATCATGTTTGTCTTGAATCGGCAGTTCAAGGTGCTTACAAATTGCATCAAGACTTAAGTCGAAGTAGGCGTTGGGCAAATGACGTTCTAGCTTGTCGTGATAAATCTGGCTCACTTCGATGAGAGGGTTCGGTAGTGGGAAGCCTAAATGCCTCAGACAGGCGAGATCGAGGATCTTTTTGTCATAGCGGATGTGGTAGCCGACCAAAGGACGATTGCCGATAAAGTCGAGCAGTTTGATCAGCGCTTCTTTTTCGCTAATACCATCAACCAAATCTTGGTGGCGGATATGGTGAATCTTTACCGAGCCTGAATCGAGTGATTGCGGGGCGCGAAGTCGAACTTCAAATGGCTTGCTGGTGATGATGCGGTTGTCGATGATTTTAGTTGCGGCGATAGTGACCAGCTCGGCGCGATTTGGGTCCAAGCTGGTGGTTTCGCAATCGAGAGAGACAAACTCGCTTTTTTGCGGCGAACAAAATAGTGGCTGATAAGGTGAGCCTTTCAGCTTGTAATGCCAGTATTTTCTTTGTAGCCAATTCATCCCTGTCACCTCTCGTCTTATTTGCCTAAAAGACTCTAATCACGGATTTGATAATGGAAGCCTAAGAACTGTTTAAACTTCTTTACCACGTGTAAGCTGTGGCGCAGCAGGTCTCGTGCTGTCCTATCTAACTGTTTGATGTCGATGTTGTTCAGGGCTTCTTGCTTACTCAATTGCTGGTTCAAACGGATCTTGAAGAACAGCTTTAGCGCCTCATTGAGGTTATCTGCGGTTTCCGGTTCTAAGATGCGTTTTTTTCTCAGTGCTTCGATACGCTCAAAGGTGTTCTTCTCTTCAATTGCGTATTCCAATGACAAGGTGCGAATGCCATGTACGATTGGGAAGATGCCGCCACGCTTGATATCTAGCCCATCCTTAGCGCTTTTTACGTTACCAAATAGAGTAAGAGGCACGGAAAATTGCAGAGCAGGGCGAGTGAAATCAGACAGAATCAACATGCGATCTTCCATGCTGTCTCTGAGGTGCTCGGCGATAGGCGTGAGAAGATCTCGATTGCCTGCGACCGCGTGAGCATCACTGAATATGGCTAAATCCATGATTTGTTCAGGCTGTGCTTTAGCAATCCAATTATCGATAGTTTTAATCCACTCTTGCTGCGTTCTGACCCACTTCGGATTGTTAACCATCACTTTACCAGGACAGAGTGGATAGCCAAGTTGCTGCAAGGTGTGCGTTAGGTTTTGCATTACGGCGGTACAATGTTCCCATTCCAAACCATCTTGAATAATCAAGGCATTATCTTGGTCAGTTTTAAGGATTTGTTCACCACGCCCCTCAGAACCTAGGACAATCAAGCAACAGTGGTCGTGCAATGCTGGTGGCACGACAAGCTCAAACGCTTTCTCTATGATTTGTTCGTTGACTGCGGATATCAGCTCCATGATGAAGCGAGTACGGATGCCGTTGGTCAGCAAGCTGTCCACCAACTGACGCTGTCGATTGGAAGCCATTGCAAGTTCTTCTACGCTGCTTGCTCTTGCGATACTGAGTGTCAGTACGTGAGAGTGCGTCGAGAAAGCACTGAGGATCTGAGTCATATCTAACATGCCGATGGCTTCGTTTCCATCGCATACCATCAGGCGCTTCATGCGGTTTCGTGTCATGGTGATCATGGCATTAAACAGAAAATCGCCCTGATCGACGTGATAGACAGGGAATGTGGCGATTTCATTAACTGGAGTGTCAAGGTGATGCCCATCTAACATGACGGCATGCAGCATGTTAGTTCGAGTTACAATCGCGTAGGGATGTGCCGATGGATATTGCTCTAAGCGTGGGTCCTCTTGGCTAAGCTGAACCAAAGCAGCATCGATGCTATTGTCTTTGAGTGTTTTGGTGACTTCATTAATTGGCATATCAGGAGCCAATAACATTGGCGGATGATAGATGCTGTTATCAACCTTCGTCAGAATGAATTCGGCAAGGTTTTGCTGCTGCTGAGCTGCTTCAACGAGAGCTTGGCGTTTTGATAAGTTGTTATCGAAGTAGGCGGCGAACTGTCCGTTCTCGCTATACAGCTCAAGGAATACTTCTTTGGGCAGTAAGTACGAGAGGGTATCTTCCAGTGCCACATACTGATGGCGGACGCTTTCTTCGAATAAGGATCGCACATCAAACATATCGTCATTGGCGTAGTGAGCAAACACTTCGTCTTGATCTTTTGAGCGTTCTTCAACAGCGCCTTTAATCAGCACATGCAGGTGAGGGTTGTCTTGTCCACAAGCTAAGATGACATCTCGTGTTCGGTAGTACGCCACATCGAGAGACGAGCGCAGTCGATTTTGCTGTGCGTCAGTTAGGCGATTGAACGGTGGAGATTGCATATTAAATTTGTCAGGCATGAAAGCACCTACATGTGATGGGAATACTCTTTAAGTCTGACAACTTTCTCCATTGAAGCCAGACGACTTTGGTCTAAATCGATGTAATCTATTTTTGCTGAAATCATGTGCCATAGAGGAAAGAGGAAATGGCCGATTCTTCCCTTTTTCTAGGACACATTGCGATCCATAATTCACTCTCCCAATCGTTTACGTGACGAAACTTGTTCGTTTTTGCCGTTTTAGGATGTCAGTGATGTTGAAACCCTCTCCGTATGGCTGGATTTCCCAGTATTTTCTCGGATTCTTTTTTGCATATGGCGTATACCTGCCATTTTGGTCGTTGTGGTTTAAAGAGCAGGGTGTCTCTGCAACAGACATCGGTTTACTTGTGGGGCTTGGTTTAGCTACGCGTTGCGTCGCGAATATGGTGATTACACCACGTGTGCATAAAGTCGAACACTTAATGCCAGCATTGCGTTGGTTAAGTTTTGCAGCCCTTATCTTTGTCGGTTTTCACTTTTTTACGGGTGGCAATTTTTGGCTAATGGCATTGGTGACCGTATTGTTCAATCTCTGTTGTGGCCCAGTGGTTCCGTTATCGGATGCGATGGCGAATTACTACTCTCGTTTGAAAATGCTCGATTATGGACGTACTCGTCTATGGGGCTCTGTTGCGTTTATCGCAGGTTCTACCGTGGTCGGTTTTCTAGTGGCAGAATTTGGCTCTGACATGATCTTGTACACGGCGATGGTGGGAGTCTTCATTTCATTGCTGCTTGCGATGCGTAACACAAATCCAATGCCAGTGACCCAGAGTGGTCAGCATACGCAACGCCCGAAGCTATCGGCATTATTGACAGACAAACCGGTTGTGAAATTTCTCGTATTAGTTGCATTGATTCAAGGGAGTCATGCGGCTTACTACGGATTTAGTGCCATTCATTGGAAAGCCGCAGGTCACTCTGAAAATGTGATTGGCTATTTGTGGAGCTTAGGTGTCGCGGCAGAAGTCGCCGTTTTTGCGTTTAGTAAGCGTTTATTTGCAGGTTGGGCATTACGATCGTTATTTGTCGTCGCAGCGGGTGGTGTGATGTTGCGATGGGGAATGACGGCAGCAACCACGTCAATTTTTGCGTTAGTTATGGTTCAACTGCTTCATGGCGTGACATTTGCAACTGCCCACATTGCCGCTATTCAATACATTCAAAATTCTGCAGAGAACAAGATGGTGGCATTGCAAGCACTGTATAACGCAATTCCATTGGGCGCTGTTATTGCACTTATGACTGTGATCAGTGGTTGGGGATACGAGCATTGGGGGGCGAATATTTTCTGGGTTATGGCGTCTATGGGCTTTTTTGCATTGTTCATTAAAGTCGAACCTCAGGATGCTCAGTGTAACGTCGTCGATGTATCAGAAAGTGCAGTAGAAGCACAGAATTAAGCTTCTGTGACAGAGATTAAAAACTAATCTTTGTCTCTGTTGTGAAAGCAGTGTTAAATGAAACCTCTCCCTTACGGAGAGGTTTTTTTGAGCCTTTTAAATCACGAATGGCAACAGAGGTAAGAAAGGATATCGAATGCAAGGATGGCTCGTAATTCCCGTTTCTTTAGCGTATTTGGGAATTCTATTTTTTATCGCTTGGTACGGTGACAAACAAAAGAGGTGGTTGGCGCGTTGGCGACCGTGGATCTACAGTTTGTCGATTGCAGTGTATTGCACCTCATGGACGTTTTACGGCACAGTTGGGCAAGCGAGCAATAATCCGTGGTCTTTCTTACCGATCTATATCGCGCCCATTCTTGTTTTTACGATTGGTTGGCGGGTATTGGCTCGTCTCATTTTGATTGCTAAGCGAGAGCATATTACCTCGATCGCAGACTTTATCGCTGCGCGCTATGGTAAATCTCAAGGTATTGCAGTTGCGGTGACGTTAATTGCTGTTGCAGGCATTTTGCCTTATATCGCGTTGCAACTGCGTGGTATTACCATGGGGTTAGAAATCATCGCTCCAGATCTACCCTCTCAGTTAGGCAGTGAAAATTTCAGCGTTTCTTGGTTTGTTGTTGGAGCACTGGCGATTTTTACCATGCTATTTGGTACTCGCCACATTGATAACACCGAGCACCACCGCGGTATGATGATGGCGATTGCATTTGAATCCGTTCTCAAATTGGTGGCCTTTTTGGTTGTCGGTGTATTTATTGTGTGGCTTGCAATCGATACGGAAAGTTTCCATCTTGCAGATATTGCAACTCAGACCTATGAATCGCCAAATATTCCAACCTTATTGATCCACACAATACTGACTATGTTGGCGATTGTCTGTTTACCGCGTCAGTTTCATACCATGGTTGTTGAGAACGAGCGAGCTCAGGATTTACATGTCGCACGTTGGCTGTTTCCACTGTATTTGATTTTAATGGGCATTTTTGTTCTGCCGATTGCATGGGTAGGGCAAAGCTTGCTCAGTGGAAGCCCTGCAGATACTTACGTGATCAGCGTACCAATGGCGGTGGGCGCTAACGATATTGCTCTATTAGCATTTTTAGGTGGTACGTCTGCTGCGAGTGGTATGGTCATTGTTTCCACGATCGCCTTAGCCATCATGGTGTCTAATGACTTGGTCATGCCACTGATCTTGCGTCGCATGAAGTTGTCTCAACGCAATCATCATCACTTTTCTGAACTGTTACTGCGCATTCGTCGTGGCTTAATTCTGTTGCTGTTAGTTGGAGCGTGGGGTTTTTATCAGGCGCTAGATAGTATTCACTCACTCTCCGCGATAGGTTTCCTCTCATTTGCTGCCATCACTCAGTTTGCCCCTCCTTTGATTGGTGGCATGTATTGGCGACAGGGAAATAAGAAAGGTGTTTATGTTGGGTTATTGGTTGGCTTCACCATTTGGTTGATAACCTTGATGAGCCAAACGGGCATGTTAGCTGGTGATGCGAGTAACAATTTATTGATTTGGCTGATCACACCACCTGACTTACTGACGGATCTTGGCATCGCAATCTCTGATTGGGGAATGATTGTGAGTGTTACCGCAAATGCTCTGTGTTTTGTGTTGGTTTCGTTAGCGACGCGCCCAAGCTTGAGTGAACGCTTACAATCTGCCTCATTTGTTGGTACGCCGTTGCCTGAAAGTGAAAACATCAGTTTGTATCAAAGCCGTGTCACCGTGAGCGAACTGGAGATGCTCGCTTCTCGCTTTGTTGGGCGTACACGAGTGAAATCGGCGTTTCAAACATACTGGAATCAACAACCAGAAGCGTTGTTGCCAAACCAACAGGCACCATCCTCCTTGATTAGGCATACTGAGCGCGTACTTGCAGGCGTGTTTGGCGCGTCTTCAGCAAAGTTAGTACTTACTTCGGCTTTGCAAGGAAGAAACATGCAGCTTGAAGAAGTTGCCACTATTGTTGATGAAGCATCGGAATTGTATGACTTCAGTCGTGGATTGTTGCAAGGTGCAATTGAGCACATTGGGCAGGGTATCGCTGTTGTCGATAAACAGCTGCGGCTGGTGGCATGGAATCAGCGTTATCTGGAACTGTTTGTTTTTCCTCCTGGACTCATTCAAGTTGGTCGTCCTATTGCGGATGTGATTCGTCATAATGCTGAGCAAGGTCTGTGTGGACCCGGAGATCCAGAAGATCATGTTCGTCGACGTGTTTTTCATTTAGAACAAGGTACGCGTCATACTTCTTCGCGTATTCGACCGGATGGTCGGGTTATTGAAGTGCAAGGAAACCCGATGCCTGGTGGCGGTTTTGTGATGAGTTTTACTGATATCACCGTATTTCGAGATGCAGAACAAGCGCTAAAAGATGCCAATGAGACCTTAGAGGAGCGTGTTCGTGTTCGTACTCGCGAGTTGGAGCAACTGAACAAGCAGTTGGTTGCGGCCACGCAGCGGTCAGAACATGAATCTCAATCTAAATCTCGATTTCTGGCTGCGGTTAGCCATGATTTGATGCAACCGCTTAATGCCGCGCGATTGTTTGCTTCTTCGTTATCGGAAGTCGCTAAAGACAATGAAACACAAAAACTTTCTACTCATATCGAGAGTGCACTTGGCGCTGCGGAAGATTTAATTGGTGACTTACTGGATATTTCGCGTTTGGAATCAGGGAAATTAGATGTTCATGTTCATGCTTTCGCCGTGAACGATGTCCTTGCGAATTTGAATGCGGAATTCAGCGCGTTGGCGAAACAGCAAGGGATTGATTTTATGATGATCCCCTCGTCCCTAATGGTGAAATCCGATCCGAAGTTGCTGCGTCGAGTGGTTCAGAATTTCTTAACCAATGCGTTTCGTTATAGCCCAAATGGTAAGGTGGTATTGGGTGTACGGCGTGTGCAAGGTAATGTGCGTATCGATGTGTGGGATAACGGTATGGGCATTGAGCAAGAGAAGCAGCAAGAAATCTTTGAAGAGTTTAGCCGTGGTACGCAAGTTCGTTCCGATCAAGGTTTAGGGCTTGGTCTTGCCATATCGAAAGGTATTGCTCAAGTTCTTGGGCATGAGATATCGATGCGCTCTTGGTTTGGTCAAGGTAGTGTGTTCTCGATTACTTTAGATAAAGCAGAAAGAGTACACGTACAACCAAGTGTTACAGTAAAGAGCAAGCAATCAGATTTGAGTCATATCCGCGTCTTGTGCGTTGATAACGAACCTGAAATTTTGGTCGGTATGGAAAACTTGCTTTCACGTTGGGGATGCGACATTCGCCTAGCGACTGATATCGTTGAAAGTTTAAAAGTGCTTGAAGATGACTGGACTCCGGACGTGATTTTCTCCGACTATCGTCTTGATAATGGTCGAACGGGGCTAGAGGTGTTGCAGCAATGTCGTTTGCGCTTAGGTAACCGCTTCGAAGGTGTCATTATCAGTGCAGATCGAACCGATGACATGATGGATGGGATCAAAGCAAATGGCTTTAGTTTCATCGCGAAACCAGTAAAGCCCCTAAAGTTGCGCTCTGTGCTTAATCGAGTTGCATAAAAGCGGCCTCCCTTAGGCGGCCGCTTTTGGCGGTATTTCGCGTCGATGGATGATTATTCTGTAAATAACGTTTCGTATTTCACAAATGCCGTTTGTGTCTCGCCGTAGTATAGCGTTCCTTCTGATTGAATCGCTACACGTAACCAGCTTTCTTCAGATGCAGGCTTAGGAAGCGTGATGGTCCAATTTTGGCCAGCGTTATCAGCGCGAGTCATCTCAAAAGGCTGAGTATTTTGTGCTTGGTCATCAACGACAGAAATTTTCACCCCCTCCAGTGGGTAGGCAGCATTGAGTGATAACTCCAAACTGTCTTTCGTGAGCTTTTCTGAGCGAAACTTCACTTTGAAGTCACCATTTTCCATATCACACAATCCACTGGTGTAACGGCAGTTGGATTTTCCGACTAACTTGTAACTCTCCCCTTCTTTGGCGACTTGAGGTTTTTCACTGAGAGCCATGTCAGTGCCGAAATACGCGATCAGAGAAAGAATCGGTGCCACTAACAGGGCGATCGTAATATGCTTGTTTTTGAACATCTTGGCTTCCTTGCTACAACGGTATACCTAAGAAACCTCATACCTAATCTGGCAGAGATAAAGTTGCTTGGGTATACCATGTCTAAAATTGGATTGAGTTGTTTTACCGTGGCTTTGTATTCGTATTTACTATTGAAATTGATATGAGCTACGTTAACCTAATTGAGTGAATAAAAAAGCCCCAAAAGGGGCTTTTGTGGTGTGAGTTGAGATTTAGTGGTCTACTGCATCGCCTGCGCCAACTGGTACACGAACGTGCTCAACGAGATCTTTCACTTCTTGTGGCGTTTCAGCCGTTACTTTTGATACCGCGAATGCCACGACAAAGTTGAATACTGCACCGATAGCACCAAATGCATTTGGCTCGATACCTAGGAACCAGTTTTGTCCCCAGCTCTGTAGGTATTTCCATTCTGGAATGAATAGGATGCCTTTGTGTTGGAATACGTAGAATAGTGTGATGCTAATACCCGCAACCATACCCGCGATAGCGCCTTCCTTGTTAATACCTTTGCTGAAGATACCCATCATCAGTGCCGGGAAGATAGATGAACCAGCCAGACCAAACGCTAATGCTACGGTTCCCGCGGCAAAGCCCGGTGGATTGAGGCCAAGATAACCCGCAAACGCAATGGCCACCGCCATCGATATTCGGCTAGCGAGCAGTTCTTTCTTCTCGGAAATATTTGGATTGATAACCCCTTTAATTAAGTCATGGGATATGGCAGATGAGATTGCCAACAACAGACCTGCTGCGGTAGATAGCGCGGCTGCCAAACCACCAGCTGCGACTAATGCGATGACCCAATTTGGCAGTTTAGCAATCTCTGGGTTTGCTAATACCATAATATCACGGTCAACTTTTAGTTCGTTGGTTGCAGGGTTTGAAGTGTATTCAATCAGACCATCGCCATTTTTATCATCGAAGCCAAGTAGGCCCGTTTTTTCCCAGTTCTTAAACCAGTCAGGGCGCTCATCATAAGCAAGGTGCTGACCTGGTGCAGGATTAACGGTATCCATCAGATTCAAACGAGCCATTGCAGATACGGCTGGCGCGGTTGTGTATAGAATTGCAATAAAGAATAGCGCCCAGCCTGCAGATGTACGAGCATCACGAACTTTAGGCACGGTAAAGAAGCGGATGATAACGTGCGGAAGGCCTGCGGTACCGATCATAAGAGACATGGTGTATACGAACATGTTTAGTGTGTCGCCTCTGACGGCGGTCGTATATTCACTAAAGCCAAGTTCGGTGACGACTTGGTCAAGCCGATCGAGCAGGTAGACGTCAGTGCCTTGAATGGTACTGCCGAGGCCGATTTGTGGTAGAGGGTTACCTGTTAGTTGCAGAGAGATAAAGATTGCTGGAATAGTGTAAGCTAAAATGAGTACGCAATATTGAGCAATCTGCGTGTAGGTAATGCCTTTCATTCCACCCATTACGGCGTAGATGAACACGATACACATACCGATGCCTAGACCTGTTGCGTAATCGACTTCTAGGAAGCGACCAAACGCAACGCCAACCCCTTTCATCTGACCGATTACGTAAGTGACCGATGCGATGATCAGACACACAACCGCAACGATACGAGCCGCGTTAGAATAGAAGCGTTCACCGATAAACTCAGGTACAGTAAATTTACCAAACTTACGCAAGTACGGAGCGAGAAGCATAGCTAGCAGAACGTAGCCACCCGTCCACCCCATTAGGAAGACACTACCGCCGTAACCCATAAAGGCAATCAAACCAGCCATTGAGATAAAAGATGCTGCTGACATCCAATCCGCTGCGGTTGCCATGCCGTTTGCTACAGGGTTAACACCGCCACCAGCGACATAGAACTCTTTTGTTGAGCCTGCTCGAGCCCAAATCGCAATCCCAATGTACAGGAGGAAAGTTGAGCCAACCACCAGGTAGGTTATCGTTTTCAAATCCATCTGAGTTACTCCTTACTCATCATCTACGCCGAATTCACGGTCAAGTTGGCGCATTCTCCACGCGTAGTAGAAAATAATGCCTAGGAAAGTGTAGATGGAGCCTTGCTGAGCAAACCAGAAGCCTAGTTTGTATCCACCTAGTTGAAATTGATTCAGTACGTCGACAAATAAAATGCCGCAGCCAAAAGATACGACGAACCAGATCACCATCAGGCGAACCATGATTTTCACGTTCTTATCCCAATAGGCTTTGGCTCTTTCTTCGCTTTCAAATGCCATTGCCGTCTCCTTACGATCGGTATTGTTGTTAAAAAAATGTTTCACCATGTACCTTAGCAAGGTGTTGGCAAGAACTCTTTTCAACTTTAGTCGGGGCAATGAAAAGCAAAAATGCCCATGTTTAGGGCGTTTAGGTGAAATAAGAGATAAAAACGTGATGTTAATTTGATGTTAAATTAGCCAAAGGTCTAAGAGTTTTACTTATCAAAGGTAAAAGTCTCTGATCCCAAGTAGCAAATTGTTGAGTGCCACCGCTGAGAGGATTAAGCCCATCACACGGCTGATGATGGCGGCTCCAACATTGCCGATTACTTTTTGGATGGTATTTGCGCCTAGTAGCAAGAGTAACGTTATCAATAGCACCACAATCATGACACCAGCAGTCATGGCTTGATCGACTAAAGAGTTACGGTTGTTGTCGGTTAACATCACTATCGCCATCATTGCTCCCGGAGAGGCGATCGAGGGGATCGCTAACGGGTACACTGCGAGATCGGCAAGAGCTGATTTATCCAACTCTTTCTGCATTTTCTGTTCTTGTTCTGGTTTTGCTTCACCAAAGATCATAGTGAGTGCGAATAGGAGCAGTACTAATCCGCCAGCGGCTTGAAATGCAGGAAGTGGGATTTGCATGGCTTCAAGTAAAAGTTGACCCGCAACTAGAAAGAAAAGTAATACGCCGGCTGAAATCGCAATCGCCTTTAGGGCAACGAGTCGACGCTGTTTGGCACTAAGGTGTTGGGTTTGGGACAGATACACAGGCACAGAACCGACAGGATCGATGACTGCCCATAAGACGACGAATTGAGTGATGAGAATACTTAGCAAAGTATGGCCTCCCAGAGTTAGAGGTTTAACAGAGGGATGAAAAGGCTGCGTAGTGCAGTCCACACCAATGCTCGTAAACAGTGGGTCATTCTAGCTTGTGAAAACGTTCGATAACGACGCTGTTCGTGCGCGTCTCATGAGCACTGACCTACGATGGTTGGTATATTATTTTAACGTCTGTTGTTCTTTTTAAGTCATATAAGTGTGAATAATTAATAGGTTATTGCTCAGGCTCTATCTGCTGAAGCAAGATGACGGCTTGAGTTCTATTTTTCACCCCAAGTTTGCGGAAAATGGCGGTCATATGCGCTTTGATCGTTGCTTCTGAGACATTCAGCTCATAAGCAATTTGCTTGTTGAGTAGTCCATCAGAAAGCATGCCCAATACTTTGTACTGCTGTGGGGTTAATGCGGCTATTTTTTCGGCTAAATCATTGCAAGCAGCATTATTCGTGATGAGTCCATCTGGGAAGAATGGGTCGCCGTTGAGGACTTGATTAAGCGCGCTTACCAGCTCGCGCATGTCGCTCGATTTAGGAATAAAACCGAATGCTCCATGGCTTTTGACTTGAGTGACGACAGCAGGCTCTTCGCTCGCAGAGACAACCACAATCGGTAAGTCTGGGTATTCTGCACGTAAGTGAATTAAGCCGGACATGCCATTTGCCCCTGGCATTTTTAGATCCAATAAGACGAGGTCGGGTTCTTCTTCTTTTTTCAGTAAAGCGAGCAGTGCGTCTAAAGAGTCAGCTTCGAGAAGATTAGCACCACTCACTGCCATGTGTACCGATTGGAACAAGGCATTGCGGAAAAGAGGGTGATCATCAGCGATGATTATGGTGTAGGTCGAATCCATGACGTTAAACACTTTTGACTATTTAGTTAAAGGAATTATTGTCGATCTTTGAGAGGTTGGACAATAAGTATCCGCTAAAAGTCTGAACCAAATCGACTTTTATTAGCAATTTTGCATATAAACGCATTTTTCTTGAAAATCAGAACAATAAAAAACGCCAGTGTTTAATCACTGGCGTTTGAATGATTCATGATCAGAATCGGTTGATGTGCTCTAAGAAAGGCTCGGCTTGCATGAAACCAGTTAAACGAGCATTTGAAATGTGTTCACCGCTTGCATCCCAAAATTCGATGGTCGGTAAACCGAGTACATTCATATGCTTAAGCAATTCGATATCTTGTACTTGATTCTTCGTCACGTCCGCTTGCAGAAGCACGAAGCCTCGCAGCTTGGCTTCGACACTCGGCTCATGGAAAGTGTACTTTTCGAACTCTTTGCATGCCACGCACCAATCCGCGTAGAAGTCGAGCATCACAGGCTTACTGGCTTGTTTTGCCAAAGCTAATTGCTCTTTAAGTTCTGCTACGTTGGTCACTTGAATAAAGTCCACAGTTGTCTGTTGAGCTTGTACGGTAGTGCTATTTCCAAACCAATAGTTCAGTACGGGTTGTGCTGAAGCAAATAAACCCAATACAGCAACAATACCTACGGCGCTTTGTTTCCAGCCACCAAACGGTAAGTTGTTTTTAAGGTGATATAGCCAACCGAAAGCGGCGATTCCTAAAACTGACCATAAAGTCGTAGCCCACACTTCTGGCAAGATGCGCTCTAGTAAGAAAATAGGCGCGGCAAGCAGAATAAAACCAAACAACGTTTTAACGCGGTCCATCCAACCTCCTGCTTTTGGTAGCAGTCTGTTGCCGAATACTGCAACCAGAATCAGTGGGATTCCCATACCCATCGCGAGTGCGTAAAGGGCAATCCCTCCAGTGAGTAAATCTCCACTTTGTGCCACATAAAGCAAAGCGCCAGAAAGTGGTGCAGTAGTACATGGCGAGCAAACTAATCCAGAGATCGCGCCCATCGCGAAAACGCCTGCGCTGCTGCCACCTTGTTGCTTGTTACTTAAGTTGTTGAGCCAAGTTTGGACGCTGCTTGGTAGTTGTAGGGTGTAAACGCCAAACATAGAAAGTGCTAGCACAACGAATAATGCGCTCAACCCAATCAATACATAAGGATGCTGCATAGCGGCTTGGAACTGCATACCCGCAGACGCAACAACAAGACCAAGTAGGGTGTAAGTCAGTGCCATGCCCTGCACATAAACAAATGATAACCCTAGCGCACGGCGTTGGCTTAGTTTTCCGCTGCCAAGTACGATGCTGGTTAAAATTGGGTACATCGGTAACACACAAGGTGTGAATGCCAAACCAATGCCTAGTGCTAAAAATAGGAATGGTGTCCACCAGTTGTCGGCAAGATTTTCAGCAAGGCTGTCTTGTTGCGTGACTGGTATTGATGATCTGCTTGTTGAGCGAGAGGATTCTGCTGCTGGTGGCGCAACCGTAAGTTTTGCTTCTGCCGCCGATGCGCCCGGTGTCATCGTAGGATCAGAGTTTGACGGAGTAAATGCACGGATAGGAATCACGTGGGTTTCTGGTGGGTAACAGAAGCCTGCTTTGGCACAGCCTTGGTACTGCACCACCACGCGTGCACCATCTTGCCAATCATGCATTGGTACGTTGACGAAGAGAGGTTGAGTGTAGATATGCACATCACCAAAGAATTCATCTTTATGTGGCGTTCCGTCTTCCATCTGCAGTTCGCCTAGCGATACTTTCTCGCCAGTTACCGACAAGCGTTCTTGATACAAGTAGTAACCATCACGTACCTGCCAATCCAGCATCAGTTTGCCGTCTTGCTGGTAGTAGTTGAATGGGAAAGCCTGATCGACAGGCACAAAACTGTCATTGCTACTGCCAAAAGTATTGTTGGTCGTATTCCCTAACTGATCGTTCCCAAACAAAGCCATTGATGGCGCAGAAAAGGTAATAAACCCCAGGAGTAAGACGGAGAGTAATGCACGCATAAAAAGGTTCAATTCATCTTAGATAATTGTCATTAGTGTAACTCAATCAGACCTTGAATTGAGCCAATTAGTTTCATGACATTGCAGATTTGTTGTGCATCATTCGATGTTACGAACAATAAAAAAGGGAGCCGAAGCTCCCCGAGTAAGACTCTGTTTCTACTAGATCAGTAGACCACCGAATGCGAAGCCAAGTGCTACCGCTGATGCGATAGTAACAACACCAGGTACAAAGAATGGGTGGTTGAATACGTACTTACCGATACGAGTTGAACCCGTGTCGTCCATCTCAACCGCGGCAAGTAACGTTGGGTAAGTTGGTAGTACGAACAATGCACTTACTGCTGCGAAAGACGCAACGGCGGTAAGTGGTGCCACACCGATTGCTAGTGCTGCTGGCATAAGCGCAACAGTGGTTGCACCTTGCGAGTAAAGTAGCATTGAAGCGAAGAATAGAACAAGTGCTAGCATCCATGGGTAGTCAGCAAGCAGTGCACCAGCGACTTCTTTGATGCCATCAACGTGTGCGTTCACGAATGTAGAACCTAGCCATGCCACACCAAGAACACACACACACGCTGTCATACCAGAGCGGAATGTCGCCGCTGATGGGATTTTGCCAGCATCGATTTTGCAGCTCATTACGATTGCTGCTGCGGCAGCTAGCATTACCGTCATGATGGCTTCGTTACGACCCAGAGCAGGGTTCTCGATAAGGCCGACAGAACCAGAAATTGCTGCTGCGTAACATACTACGAATGCGATTGCGCCTAGGAAGATGAATGTTGCTTTCTTCGCGGTTGGCAGGATTTCGCGTTTAGATTCTGTACTTAGCTTGATCAGGCCGTTTTCTAGACGATGTTGATATTCAGGATCGTCTTTAAGTTCGCTGCCCATGAAGTTAGCGACGAATGCACCGATCATACAAGCAATGAACGTGGTTGGGATACACACCGCAAGAAGCGTTAGGTAGTCAACGCCAAATGGGTGCAGCATTGCTGCGAACGCCACAACTGCCGCTGAGATTGGCGATGCAGTGATTGCAATTTGTGATGCGACAACCGCGATAGACAGAGGACGAGATGGACGAACACCTTGGCCTTTTGCTACTTCTGCGATTACTGGCAGAGTCGAGAATGCCGTATGGCCCGTACCCGCTAGCAGTGTCATTAGGAATGTTACGATAGGTGCGTAAAAAGTGATGCGCTCTGGATGTTTACGCAAAAAGTCTTCCGCAACCTGTACCATCCAATCCAAACCTCCGGCTACTTGCATTGCTGCGATAGCGGTAATTACAGACATGATGATCAGAATTACATCGACGGGGATGTAAGACTGGCTTGTCGGAACGCCTAGGATTAAAGACAACGCAATGACCCCGGCACCACCGGCAAAACCAATGCCGATACCACCGATTCTTGCCCCCAAATAAATGAAGAGCAGAACCACGAAGAGTTCGACCATTACCATATTGATACCTCTTTTTAGTTTTTTATTGATCCTGATTTTGTGAACACTTGAGCTGAGAATAAGTGTTTAGAAAATCAGAATCGCCGTGGCTCACGGTAATAAAAGCTTAGAAAAAGTGTGGTTAACCGTATGAGAGCCTAAAAAAGGGCCCCGTATGGGACCCCTTATTTAATGATATTACTCGTAGCGTTTCGCTTTATAAGTCGGATGCATGAAGTTTTCAACCGATAAGATGTCATCTAGCTCTTCTGCAGTTAATAAACCACGCTCTAGAACAACATCACGTACGCTCTTACCTGTTTCAGCACAGATCTTACCAACAATGTCGCCCTCATGGTGGCCGATGTATGGGTTAAGGTAAGTCACGATACCGATAGAGTTGTAAACGTAGTTCTCACAGATTTCTTTGTTTACCGTGATGCCATCAATACATTTATCACGTAAGTTCACACACGCATTGTGTAGAAGAGAAATTGACTCAAATACACTTTGTGCGATGACAGGTTCCATTACGTTTAGCTGTAGCTGGCCGCCTTCTGCTGCGAAAGAAACCGTATTGTCGTTACCTAGAACTTTGAAGCAAACTTGGTTTACTACTTCAGGGATAACTGGGTTTACTTTAGCTGGCATGATAGAAGAGCCTGCTTGCATTTCTGGTAGGTTCAGTTCGTTTAGACCTGCACGTGGACCAGAAGAAAGAAGACGAAGGTCGTTACAGATCTTCGATAGTTTCACCGCTAGGCGTTTTAGTGCGCCATGCGTCATTACGTAAGCACCACAGTCAGAAGTCGCTTCGATCAAATCTTCTGCAGGAACCACTTCTAGGCCTGTTACTTCTGCTAGGTGTTTCACTGCGAGCGCTTGGTAACCTTTTGGCGCATTTAGACCAGTACCGATTGCCGTCGCACCTAGGTTAATCTCTAGCAATAGCTTAGATGTGTAATCTAAGGCACGAATTTCTTCGTTTAATGTTACTGCCCATGCATGGAACTCTTGGCCCACTGTCATAGGAACGGCATCTTGAAGCTGAGTACGGCCCATTTTCAAGATGTCTTTGAATTCTTGTGCTTTAAGCTCGAATGCACCTTTTAGGTACTCGATCGCTTCCATCAATTGATGAACACTGTTGTAAACCGCAATACGGAAACCCGTAGGGTAAGCACAGTTGGTTGACTGGCTCTTGTTCACGTGATCGTTCGGGTTGATGAACTGGTACTGGCCTTTTTCTTTGCCCATGAGTTCAAGTGCAACGTTCGCGATAACTTCATTGGTGTTCATGTTTACCGAAGTACCAGCGCCACCTTGGAATACATCTGATGGGAACTGATCCATGCACTTACCTGTTTCAAGGATCAAATCACACGCTTCAAGGATGTAGTTTGCAACGTCTTTTGGAATCGCACCTAGTTCTTTGTTTGCTAATGCAGCGGCTTTCTTCGTCATCACCATGCCGCGTACAAATTCAGGGACGTCAGAAATAGTACTGCTTGAGATATTGAAGTTCTCAATCGCACGAAGAGTATGGATGCCGTAGTATGCATCTGCAGGAACGTGACGTTCACCTAATAGGTCTTCTTCAATACGAGTGGCTTGGTTTGCTGTTTTTGGAGCATCAGATAGGGTAGCCATAACAGGATCCTTAGATGATAATTCTGATAATAAAGTTATTTATTAGCCATTTCTGCATTCAAGAATCCGTTCATCAGAATTTTTGGCTGGAAAATCCGTCCTGACTTATGTGAAACATGATACTGCACTTGGCGCATAAAAATAGTAACTAGATCACCTTTTTCGCTTTTGATGCGTCAATATTTTGCAAAGTATGAATGAGATATGAATAACGCTTTGTGGGTAGGCACTTTTTATCTACATGGATGCATTTTTAGAGTGCAAAAATGGAAGATTACCCTCCTTGAACTCGTATCAGCGTTCATCATTTCATGCCGATGGATGAGGGAGATCGAACGATATCAATATGCCTCTTCTTGGTGGGTTGCGATGTTTAGTATGAACACGCTTTTTTACAACGATTCGTTTGAGCTTAGTGGGCGTTTGCCATTAAACTTATTGAAACAAAGGAGGGCGTGTGTTTCCTATCTTATTATTGGCGTTTATCTTCGTCCCGATCATCGAAATCGGCCTATTTATTCAGGTGGGAGGTTTCTTAGGGCTGTGGCCTACGATTGCTTTGGTTTTGATTACGGCATTTGTTGGCGCATCTTTGGTTCGTAGCCAAGGTATTCAGACTCTAATGTCGGTACAAAACCGCCTAGAGCAAGGTGAGCTTCCTGCTCAGCAAATTTTTGAAGGTGTCATGCTTGCAGTGGCTGGTGTGCTGCTATTAACGCCGGGTTTCATGACAGATGCGCTAGGTATGATTGTCCTACTACCAGCTCCGAGAGCGTTGATTGCTAAGTACCTCATGAGCAAGATGGTCGTAAAAACGGTTCATGGAGGTGGTTTCCAAGGTGGCTTTTCAAACCAAGGGCCATTTGAGCAAGACCCGTTTCGTCGTGATCCATTTGATTCTCAATCGGACAATGGCAACACGTTTGAAGGGGAGTATGAGCGTAAAGACGACAATGACCGTAACAAGCTCAACTAATACTTTTCTTGGACGTTAAAATGTAAAAGGGCGCATCGTGCGCCCTTTTTAGTTTCCGTTATTCGGTGTGCTTACAGCGCGCCGTCAAAGCCCATTTGACGCCATGCCTCAAAGGCGATGATGGCGACGGCATTGGATAGATTTAAGCTGCGAGCATCAGGCATCATCGGAATACGAATACGCTGTTCCATCGGCAAGCTTTCAATGATTTCAGCAGGTAGACCGCGAGTTTCCGGGCCGAACATCAACACATCGCCTGCTTGATACGTCGGATCCACATGGTGACCTGTCGTCTTGGTCGTGCAAGCGAATAGGCGGTAGTTGCCTTGCTTCTCTTTTTCTAGATATTCGATGAACGCTTGATAGTTCTTATGACGAGTGACGCGTGCTAAATCGTGGTAATCCAAGCCTGCACGGCGGACTTTTTTCTCTTCAAGATCAAAACCTAGTGGCTCGATTAAGTGGAGATTCGCACCACAGTTAGCACACAGGCGAATGATGTTGCCGGTGTTCGGCGCAATTTCTGGTTCGTATAGAGCGATATCAAACATGGTATTGGAATAGATTGGTCAAAAGAGGTGAGCAGTATATACCCAATAGTAAGGGGATGGGTATAGATGAGGAAGTCGAGTTCTGCCGTCCCCCCTCTATCTTGGAGGAGACGGTAATATCACACCATAAAAGTGGATGCTGATCTCGGTGAGGTTAGTGACTGATTTTGATCAGAGGCAGAACAATCTGAACTTGTAATCCTCCAAGTGGGCTCCGGCTAGCAACAATGGAACCGCTGTGTTGGCGAATCGCACTTTCAGTTATTGTTAGGCCAAGCCCTGTGCCTCCAGAGTGACGATCTCGTGCCGTCGATACACGGTAGAATGGACGAAATATTGCGTCGAGCTCTTCTTCTGGCACTCCCTCTCCATTGTCATCAACCGTAATGCTCAGTGCGTCGGCATTGTCTTGAATATCGATCTTCACCTCGTCTTTACCGTAGTAAATGGCGTTGCGAATGATGTTCTCTACTGCACTCATCAACAATTTAGGGTTTCCCGAGATGCTGCGATCAGGTAACGCAGAGTAGCTGAGCGTTTTACCCATTTGCTCTGCTTCAAATTGCGCATCTTTGATGATTTCTTCCCATAAGCTAGCAATAGGTTGAGTCTCACGCGTCATGTGACTGTTCACTTGCATGCGCGACAGCTCAAGCAATTCAGCAATCATCTGCTCCAAACGCTGAGCTTCTGTATCAATACGAGTTAACTCTGGGCTTTCACCTTGCTTACGTGTGGCCAGTGCATTTGCCATGCGCAATCGAGTTAATGGTGAGCGCAACTCATGCGAAATATCTGAGAGCAAGCGTTGCTGACCAGAAATCATTTGATTCACGGCTTCGACCATTTGGTTGAAGCTGGTTCCTGCTTGACGAAACTCGGAGGTACCTTTTTCTAGGTTTGGGTCGATAACAAACTCCCCTTTAGCAACGCGTTGTGCCGCAGTTTCCAGTCGGCGAGCTGGTTGACTCAGTGCCCATGCTAACCACAATAATAGCGGTGTACTCACCAGCATGACCGCGAGTAGCAATTGTAATGGGTGGTCAAACAGACGCAGTAGGATTGGTGGTGGCTCGTTCCACTTTACACCGACATACATCAGCAGATCTGAGTTGGCGATATTGATCGGCATTGGACCGGCAATCATATAACGACCGTAAAGCTTCTGTTTTGGCTGTTTTAGGTCATCAATACTGGTAACGAAGTTTTGTAACGCGCGTAGTTGAAAGTCTTTACGGTTTGACGTCGTTAATACATTACCTTCAAGGTCCGAAAAGAAGACACGAGGCCTAGGGTCGTGCTTACTACGTTTGTGTCCTTCAATACTAAATAAGATCTTGCCGAGATTGTCTTGTTTACGAAACTTTTTCTCTATGCCATCACGTATTTCAATCATTCGTTGATAATGATCGGTAGGAATATCACGAGCTTTACGTGGGTCAAGGTGTGGCAGTGATAATACCGCCATCAAAACCAAAAACATGGTGAACCAAAAGATGGCAAAGATGCGCCCATACAAGCTGTTTATCTTCGGAAGTTTGAAGCGTGATCGTCGCATTAGTCTTCCTCAATCAACATATAACCACGCCCACGTAGGGTTTTAATGCGTGGCTTACCGTTATTTTGATCTGGCAGCTTTTTGCGTAAGTTGGATACATGCATGTCGATCGCCCGGTCAAATGCGGCTAAACGCTTGCCAAGTACATCTAAGCTTAAGGCTTCTTTAGTGAGCACCTGCCCAGGGTTTTGCACAAAGTGTGTCAGCAATGCGAACTCGGTAGTTGTAAGATCGAGTAATGCTTGTTCGCAATAGGCTTCTTGCTTACCTGGGAACAGTTTGATTTCATGGTACTCAATGCAATCGCTGTTTTTCGTGCTCTTTTGGTTACTGCTGGTGCGGCGTAATATCGCTCGAATACGTGCAAGTAATTCACGGTCGCTGAATGGCTTTGGTAAGTAGTCATCAGCGCCAAGTTCTAGGCCGATCACTCGATCTATCTCTTCACCTTTCGCCGTTAGCATAAGTACAGGCGTTTCCCAGTTTTCACGTAGGCGTTTTAGGGTTTCCATTCCATTGAGCTTCGGCATCATCACATCAAGTAAGATAAGATCGATCTCGCTGTTGATGGCTTCTAATCCTGCTTCGCCATCGTTGGCTTCACTGACATTGAATCCCTCAAAAGTCAGCACTTCCTTAAGCAGGCTAGTAAGCTCGATATCGTCATCAATTAAAAGAATGTTCGCCATTTGAGTACCTATCAATTACTTCTTCAGTCTTAATATTACATGGTAATAGCTGTTAAGAATGAGCGTAAAAATGACTCTTTACGATTCTTTACGCTCTCTATACGTTGCTTTACCGACAAGCTCGTATTCTACACTCAAGCGCTGTGAGAACAGCTCAGAAGAGTCACTAAACTGTGTAAGGAATCAAATTATGAAATCTGCAAAAAAACTTGTGCTAGCTGCGGTTGTTCTACCTCTAACTCTTGGTGCGGCGAGTGCGTTCGCATTTGGTGGTAAAGACCATCACAAAGGTCCTAATGGTGAGTGTGGTATGGGAATGGACCGCGGCATCATGCGCCAACTTGACCTGACTGATGCACAAAAAGACCAACTAAAAGAAATGCGTGAAGCGAACAAAGCAGAGATGAAAGCAAAATTTGCTGATGGTAAAGAAGCACGCATGGCTGAGCGTCAAGCGCACCATGATAAAGTTCAAGCGCTTCTATTGGCAGACAACTTCGATGAAGCAGCAGCAAACGACCTAGCAAAAGAGATGGTAGAAAAACAAACAGATCGTCGCGTTAAAATGCTAGAGAAAAAACATCAAATGTTGAGCGTGCTAACGCCAGAGCAAAAAGCAAAATTTGTTGAGCTGCAAAAAGAGCGTCAACAAAAGTGTGGTGAGAAAATGCAAAAACGCATGCAAAAGCATCACAATAGCTAATTGCGAATTAGGTAACATAGAAAAGGCAACCAGTGAGTTGCCTTTTTTGATTGAGTGATTTCATACTCATTGCACGGCCGACAAGGTATACTTGATAAATGGTTTGAGTTAACTCTTTGATTATGAAACACGAATACGCACGCTTGGTCACGACAGCAGCTTGGACGGCAACCATTGTCGCGACGCTTCTTCTCATAGTAAAAGTCATCACGTGGTGGGTAACGGGGTCAGTAAGCTTATTAGCCTCTCTTATCGATTCCATGTTGGATATTGCCGCTTCCGTGGTGAACCTCATCGTGGTGCGTTATGCACTACAGCCTGCAGACAAAGAACACACTTTTGGTCACGGTAAAGCGGAATCGTTAGCCGCGTTGGCACAGGCGATGTTTATCTCTGGCTCTGCTGTTTTCCTAATCCTGAATGGTATTGAGCGATTTTTCCGTCCGCACGAACTGAATTCGCCTGAACTCGGGGTTTATGTTTCTCTCTTTGCCATCGTTGTCACTTTGGGATTAGTGATGTTCCAAAAACATGTGGTACGCAAGACCGGAAGTCAGGCGATTGCGGCGGACTCCCTGCATTATCAAACTGACTTATACATGAACGGTGCGATTATGGTGGCGCTGGGGCTGAGTTACTTTGGGGTGACACAAGCCGATGCGGTATTTGCCGTTGGGATTGGCGTTTTTATTCTGTATAGCGCGTTTAAAATGGTCAGCGAAGCAATTCAGACCTTGTTGGATAGAAAACTTCCTGATGAAGAGTTAGAGCAGATTCGCAAAGAGTGCCTAAAAGTGGATGGGGTGCTAGGGGTGCATCAACTGCGCACTCGAATGTCTGGGCCAACGCGTTTTATTCAATTGCACTTAGAATTGGATGATAACTTGCGTTTGATTGATGCCCACCAGATAGCGGATAAGGTGGAAGACAATGTGCTTTCTTTGTTCCCGGATGCAGACGTCTTAATTCATCAAGACCCACTATCGGTCGTTTTTGGCCCAGAGAGAGAGCAAAAGGCACAAGATTGGTAGAGGTCTAAAAATTACACGAAAGCTAGCGACAAATAAGCGTTGGTTGACTATCTTTCCATCACTACTTATTAAGAATCGTGATCCTGATGTGAATCAACGAAGTTGCTATAAGGAACTGTAATACTCTTACATAAGTAGAAAAGTTACATAAAAAAGTGTGTTTTCATTGGTATTCCTGTAGAGGAAATGTAACATAACGCACAGTTCTGGATTATGCAGGTTGCTTGGTAACAAGGGGCCTAGAAGAAAATTAAATAAATTGATTGCCAAAGATCGAGGGTGAGCATGATTAAGAAGATCGGTGTTTTAACAAGTGGCGGTGACGCACCTGGTATGAACGCTGCAATACGCGGCGTAGTTCGTACAGCACTATCTGAGGGATTGGAAGTTTACGGTGTTTATGATGGCTACCTAGGTCTTTATGAAGGTCGTATCGAACAGCTAGATCGTTCTAGTGTTTCTGATGTGATCAACAAAGGTGGTACATTCCTAGGCTCTGCACGTTTCCCTGAATTCAAGGAAGTAGCGGTACGCGAAAAAGCAATTGAGAACCTGAAAAAACACGGCATCGATGCACTTGTTGTTATCGGTGGTGATGGTTCTTACATGGGTGCTAAAAAACTGACTGAAATGGGTTACCCATGTATCGGTCTACCAGGCACAATCGACAACGATATCGCAGGTACAGATTACACCATCGGTTACCTAACCGCGCTAAACACCGTTATCGATGCAATCGACCGTCTACGCGACACGTCTTCTTCTCACCAACGTATTTCTATTGTAGAAATCATGGGTCGTCACTGTGGTGACTTAACTCTGATGTCTGCAATTGCAGGTGGCTGTGAGTACATCATCACTCCAGAAACTGGTCTAGATAAAGAGAAGCTAATCAGCAATATCCAAGATGGCATCTCTAAAGGTAAGAAACACGCAATCATCGCACTAACTGAGCTGATGATGGATGCAAACGAACTTGCGAAAGAAATTGAAGCGGGAACGGGTCGCGAAACTCGCGCAACGGTTCTTGGTCACATTCAACGTGGTGGTCGTCCAACAGCATTTGACCGTGTTCTAGCATCTCGCATGGGTAACTACGCGGTTCACCTACTAATGGAAGGTCATGGTGGCCGTTGTGTTGGTATCGTGAAAGAGCAACTTGTTCACCACGACATTATCGATGCAATCGAAAACATGAAGCGTCCAGTACGTAATGACCTATACCAAGTTGCTGAAGAGCTATTCTAAGCCAGCTTACTAAAGTAAAAGTCTAAAAAAACCGCGGTTATCCGCGGTTTTTTGTTATCTGAAACTTGTCTAAGCTTAAGTCAGTCTGAGATTGAGACTGACTTTATATGGAACTAAAAGCTCGAGTGCTCTGCTAATGTCATACGACGCTCGCGCAGGGCAAAGAGATACCCTAGCAACCCGCCTAGTGTGTTGCCCAGAGCAATGCCAATAAACAAACCTTCGATGCTATAAAGCTGACTGCCAATCCATGCCGCTGGCAACGTAAAGATGAACAAGCGCATAAAGCTCCATTGGAATGCGCGCAGCGGTTTGTGCATCGCGTTATAGCCACTGACTAACATCATCACAATCCCTTGGAAACCATAGCTAAATGGCACAACGAGCAAATAATGCCACAGCAGATCTTTTACCGTTGCTTCTTGTGAGAACAGCGCTGCAAGGGGAATGCTGAGTGGTACCATCATCAAGAAGATAAAGCCTTGGAACACGACAGCAAAACGCATGCTTAGGAACCAACCAGTAAAGGCTCGCTTAGGGTTTTTAGCCCCAAAGTTCTGCGCCATAAATGGCGTAAGAGCAGAGGTTAGAGACATCAAGACCAGAATTAAAATCGACTCAATACGTTGTGCTGCACCATAAGCGGCCACGGCAGCGGTTCCATGGCTTGATAACATCATCATTAGAATCGCCCCCGATAATGGGTTCATTGCATTAGAAAGTGCTGCAGGCGTGCCAATTTTCAACGTTTGTTGCCAATCTTGTTTTATGAACTGCCATTGAGGTGGAGCTAGCAGCTTTTCGCGTCTTATCAATACATAGAAAGAGCCAAACAACGCGCCAAGCCAACTGAATGCGCTGGCGATTGCTGCCCCTTGAATGCCTAGCTCAGGAAAAGGGCCATAACCAAAGATAAGCAATGGATCGAGTATGCCGTTGATAAGCCCAGCTAGCATCATGATTTTGGCCGGAGTTTTGGTATCGCCTGTGGCTCTAATGGCACTGTTACCTGCCATAGGAATGACGAGTAGAGGAATGGTCAGATACCAAACTTGCATGTACTGCTCAATCAGTGGGATGGAATCTTCTTTGGCACCTAATAAGCGGAATAAGGGTTCAATCGTGAAAAAGCCAAGTGATGAGGCGATAGTCACTAAAGTGATAGCAAGCAATAAGCCGTGAGTGGTAAAGCGTGCTGCTTGTGGGGCGTGGCCTTGTCCAAGCAGTCGACCGATATTGGTCGAAAGGCCCATACCAATCCCCATGGTGATGCAGTTCACCGCGAATGTCACTGGAAAGGTATAACTGATCGCAGCAAGCGCCTGAGTGCCGAGCAGTGAAATGAAAAAGGTATCCACCAAGTTGAACATCAAAATGGCGATCATGCCCATCGTCATAGGAATGGTCATTTTTCGCAAGGTGTCAGGAATGGGCGCGGTCAACAAACCATGCTTATCTTCAGCCTGATTGTCTGGCTTGTGTTTTTCCAGCATTTTCGACGTCTATCTGGTGAGGGAGTGGCAAGGATACAAGAAAGCCACAGGACGAGCGAGTGGGCATTTTGCACGCAAACCGTTGCTTAACTGTTCGTTCTTTTAACTAAGTCACAAAAAACTCTCCGTTTACCCTTGGGATCCTTGGTCTCGCCCCTTATATAGTGATCACGTGCCCCAAGCGGGTAATTATCAAATAAACATGAAAACTTTCAGGAGAGACGACCGATGAACATTCGTCCATTACATGACCGAGTTATCGTTGAACGTAAAGAAGTTGAATCTAAGTCAGCTGGTGGCATCGTTTTAACTGGCTCTGCTGCGGAAAAATCGACTCGCGGTGTTGTTTTAGCTGTAGGCAAAGGCCGCATCCTAGAAAACGGTACAGTGCTACCGCTAGATGTTAAGGTTGGTGATACAGTGATCTTCGCTGAAGGTTACGGTACTAAGACTGAGAAAATCGACGGTAAAGAAGTGCTGATCATGTCTGAAAACGACATCATGGCGATCGTTGAGTAATAGCAATCGTTGAGTAATTTTTTGCTCTGATTTAAAACGAAATCGAAAACAGAATTTAGAAAGGAAATCAAAGATGGCTGCTAAAGACGTTAAATTTGGTAATGACGCACGAGTTAAAATGCTAGAGGGTGTAAACATTCTAGCGGATGCAGTAAAAGTAACACTAGGCCCTAAAGGTCGTAACGTGGTTCTAGACCGCTCTTTTGGTGCTCCAACGATTACTAAAGATGGTGTATCAGTTGCACGTGAAATTGAACTGGAAGACAAATTCCAGAACATGGGTGCACAAATGGTTAAAGAAGTAGCGTCTAAAGCCAACGACGCTGCGGGTGACGGTACAACAACAGCAACAGTGCTGGCTCAATCTATCGTAAATGAAGGCCTTAAAGCGGTTGCTGCGGGTATGAACCCAATGGATCTTAAGCGCGGTATCGACAAAGCGGTTATCGCCGCGGTTGAGCAACTAAAAGAGCTATCTGTTGAGTGTAACGATACTAAAGCCATCGCACAGGTTGGTACGATCTCTGCAAACTCTGACGTAAGCGTTGGTAACATCATTGCTGAAGCAATGGAAAAAGTAGGCCGTGACGGTGTTATCACGGTTGAAGAAGGTCAAGCGCTACAAGATGAGCTAGACGTAGTTGAAGGTATGCAGTTTGACCGTGGTTACCTATCGCCTTACTTCATTAACAACCAAGAAGCCGGTTCTGTTGATTTAGAAAACCCATTCATTCTTCTAGTAGACAAGAAAATCTCGAACATCCGTGAGCTTCTTCCTGCACTAGAAGCAGTAGCGAAAGCATCTCGCCCACTACTGATCATCGCTGAAGATGTTGAAGGTGAAGCGCTAGCAACACTTGTTGTGAATAACATGCGTGGCATCGTGAAAGTGGCAGCAGTAAAAGCACCTGGTTTCGGTGACCGTCGTAAAGCAATGCTACAAGACATCGCTATCCTAACTGGCGGTATCGTGATTTCTGAAGAAGTGGGTCTAGAGCTAGAAAAAGTCGCTCTAGAAGATCTAGGTCAAGCGAAGCGCGTTGCGATCACCAAAGAAAACACCACTATCATCGATGGTATGGGTGAAGAAGCGATGATCCAAGGTCGTGTTACTCAAATCCGTCAACAGATTGAAGATGCAACGTCAGACTACGACAAAGAGAAACTACAAGAGCGCGTTGCTAAGCTAGCAGGTGGTGTTGCAGTGATCAAAGTTGGCGCGGCAACTGAAGTTGAAATGAAAGAGAAGAAAGACCGCGTAGAAGATGCACTACACGCAACTCGTGCAGCGGTTGAAGAGGGCGTTGTTGCTGGTGGTGGTGTGGCGCTAATTCGTGCGGCATCTAAGATTGTTGACCTACAAGGTGACAACGAAGAGCAAAACGTTGGTATCCGCGTTGCACTACGTGCAATGGAAGCACCAATCCGTCAAATCACGAAGAACGCAGGTGACGAAGAGTCAGTAGTAGCGAACAACGTGAAAGCGGGTGAGGGTTCTTACGGCTACAACGCAGCAACTGGCGAATACGGCGACATGCTAGAGATGGGTATCCTAGACCCAACTAAAGTAACGCGTTCTGCTCTACAATTCGCAGCATCAGTAGCGGGTCTAATGATCACGACTGAAGCAATGGTGACTGACCTACCACAAAAAGACGGCGGCATGCCTGACATGGGTGGTATGGGCGGTATGGGTGGTATGGGCGGCATGATGTAATTTGCTGCTTGTCTTGTCGCTTTAACCCCTTATAGCGGCATCGAAAGTGCTCATTTACATGCGTAAACTCCGCGCTTTCTCTTTGCTCTAAGGCGTTATAGTTTAAAGACAACCGACCAAACCAAACTATTAAGCCGAGGTGAATGCCTCGGTTTTTTTGTATTTGTTGTTTAGACATTTTTTTGTTGGCGTTTGCTATCTCACGGTGGTTAGGTATGAAAGAATTTTTACTGATTTGTGAGGAGGAAATGGCATTGATTTTGTGCCGTTTTGTCACGATTGTGGACAAGAATAGGATAAATGCTTTAAAAATCAGAGTTATGAATATATTTGTCTGCATGCAGAATCATAAAATATGACTTCACGCTAACATCTATTCGGTTAAAATAGCGCAGAATCTGAACACTACACTGTGTTGTAAATTATATACTTCCTCCGGAGATTAAAATGAAAAAGTTAATGACGTCACTGGCCGTTGCTGCCGTTATCGCTTCACCTCTTGCTCTTGCAGATAGCTCACCAGTGATGTTCTCTACTATCGACAATACTAACGCGCCGTCAAATTCTTCTGTTGGTGGTGTTCGTCTGTCTGTTCTTCACGGTCAAGTAAATGAAGTGAAAGGTGTCGACTTCTCTCTACTAGGTATGTCTGAAACAGACCGCACTACAGGTGTGAACTTTGGTCTGCTTTTTGGTGCATCTAAAGTAAACCAAGAAATGAAAGGTGTGTCGCTAGGTCTATTCAACTGGAACCAAGGCCAAACAACGGGTCTTAACTTAGGTGCGGTAAACGTGACTAACAACGTTGAAGGTCTAAACTGGAGTGCTGTGAACTACTCTGAAGGCTACACAATGGCAGATATCGGTCTGGCAAGTATCTCTAAAAAATCTAACTTCCAGCTAGGTTTCTTCAACATGACTGATCAAATTGACGGTGTTCAAATTGGTCTTCTAAACTGTGCAGACAACGGTTTCTTCAAGTGTTTCCCTATCGTGAACTTCGCTAAATAATCAGCGAACTTCACCAAAAGTTAAGTGACCTTCTTAGCTTAACGCCAGATACAAAAAGACCCCGGTATGATGCGGGGTCTTTTTTATCATTCGGATATTTTATTTTAGGATTCGTGTCGAAGTTTTGCGTTGTTGCATCTTTTGGTGAACACCACGACGCAGCGCTTTTATTCGGTTTTCCGCTCTGTCTACGCCGAGTAAAACGGTCAGTGCTAATACGGTGATAATAATGGATTGAGCTAGGTAGCCTAAACCGATCATTAATCCCAATCCGGCTAAGACCCATATAACGGCCGCAGAGGTAACACCGTGGATCTTGCCATCTTGCGTCATCATCACGCCAGCACCTAAGAAGCCAACACCCGTAATGATCTGACCGAGTACACGAGCTTGATCTAGCGTATTTGGCGACAAAGAGACGGCCATCGACATAAACAGATAAGTACCTGAGATAACTAATATAGCCGTACGAATACCAACGGGTTTACCGCGAGTCTGACGCTCAATGCCTATCATCAAACCATTGATGGCACAGCAAAGCAGCGCTGCCCAACTGAATGGGCCAAGATCGAGATAGTGTTCAAAAGTTGCTTGCATCTTAACCTCCAAATTTGCGGAGTATGCATAGAGAAGACCGTTCGATCGAACAAAAGCTTTTGCTCGTAACGATAATATAATTATACGGCTAGCAACTTACTCTAGATGCAGATCCAGTGGGGTTTTGCTTGGGCGACCGCCAATTTCGCGGGTTAGCTTAGGCACCAAGTAACCAGAAACTCGCGTGATCACGCCGCGCATGATTGCTTTGGCTTCTTCATCGGAAACAAAGTAGTGAGCTGCACCTTGGACTTTATCTAAAACGTGTAAGTAGTAAGGCAAAATACCTGCATCAAACAAGGCTTCGTTTAGTGCTACTTGTGCCTCAATGCTGTTGTTAACGTCTTTAAGCAGAACACCTTGGTTTAGCAGAGTGACACCCGCTTGCTTTAGCTTCGCCATTTGAGCAGCAAATTCAGCGTTAATTTCGTTAGCATGGTTGATATGCGTCACCAAGACAATTTGCAGACGAGAAGTTCGAAGTAGGTGACATAGCTCATCAGTAATACGAGCTGGGATTACGACAGGTAAACGGCTGTGAATACGCAGGCGTTTGATATGTGGGATTTGTGCTATGTGCTCCAAAAGCCAGTGGATCTCATCGTCTTTTGCCATCAAAGGGTCGCCACCAGAGAAGATTACTTCATTTAGTTCTGGTTGCTGTGCCATGTACTCTAAGCACTTTGTCCATGCTTGCTTACCGCTTTTGTTTTCTTGGTAAGGGAAGTGGCGACGGAAGCAATAACGGCAATTTACTGCGCAACCACCCTTTATGATCATTAGGGCACGGTTGCGGTATTTGTGCAGTAATCCCGGAACCTCGTTATCTTGTTCTTCCAGCGGATCATTGGAGTAACCCTCATGGACCTCAAACTCTTCGCTCAAAGGTAATACTTGGCGTAAAAGTGGATCGTAAGGATTGCCTTTTTCCATTCTATCGACAAAACTTTGCGGTACACGCTGTGCAAACAGCTTACGCGCAGCAAACCCGTCCTGCCACGGCGATGGATTTATTTCCAACATTTCCAGCAATTTTGCAGGATCAGAGATCCCATTCGCTAACTGTTTGAGCCAGTTTTGCTCAACAGATTCGACTTTTCGGGTTATTATGTGCGGCATTGAATTTAGCTCTAAGAATGTAAGAGGACAAAATGGCTACAGTTAGCACCAATGAATTTAAAGGCGGCCTTAAGTTAATGCTTGATAACGAGCCTTGTGTAATTCTGGAAAACGAATACGTTAAACCAGGTAAAGGCCAAGCGTTCAACCGCGTTAAAATTCGTAAACTTCTTTCTGGTAAAGTGCTAGAGAAAACATTTAAGTCTGGTGACACTTGTGAAGTGGCAGACGTAATGGATATCGACCTAGATTATCTATATTCAGACGGCGAATTCTACCACTTTATGAACAACGAGACGTTCGAACAGATCGCTGCAGACGCAAAAGCTGTAGGTGAGAACGCTAAGTGGTTGGTAGAAAACAACACTTGTATGATCACGCTTTGGAACGGTAACCCAATTACTGTTACACCACCAAACTTTGTTGAACTAGAAGTTACTGATACAGACCCAGGTCTAAAAGGTGACACTCAAGGTACAGGTGGTAAGCCTGCAACACTATCAACAGGTGCTGTTGTACGTGTTCCACTATTCATCTCTATCGGTGAAGTGATCAAAGTAGATACTCGTAGCGCTGAATACGTAGGTCGTGTGAAGTAATTTGTAGCTTCTCATAGAAAGGTCGCTTTGGCGGCCTTTTTTATTGCGTTGTAATTATTCTATTACTGAAACAAAAAAAGCTGGCGTGTTGCCAGCTTTTTACATTTAGGTCAGTATCTTAAATCATGAAGATAAAGATCACAGCGAGTGCAGAAATCAGACCTGCAAACGCGTAACATGCGATTTTACCAACCACACCTGTGTGGAATTTAAGATCGTGCATGCCATGGTGTAGGCGGTGCATTGCATGCCACATTGGCAATGCTAGCGTACCAATGATGAACAGTGCGCCAATGATGCTGGTTGCGAATTCAGACACGCGCTCATAGCTCATTGCTTCTGCATCAATTACGCCGAGTGGCACTAGGATCCCCAGTACCAGTACTGTGATTGGCGTAATCATTGCAAACCAAGTACCACCGGCACCAAATAGACCCCACCAGATTGGCTCATCAGAACGTTTCGGCGCTGTATTAACACTATAATTCGGTTTCATTACTCAAGCTCCTTACACCACGATGAGAACGATCAGTGAGATGAACGCTACTGCTGCCCACTGAGTCAGAACGATGATTTTCTTGTCCACTGGTTTGCCTTTCAGACGAATTGGCATAACCTGTGGCATCATGCTGAAGAAAGTTTGTGCATGGAATAGGCTACCTAGCAGTGCAACGATGTTGATCGCTACCACGATAGGGTTTGCCATGAATTCCAACCAACCTTGCCAAGCTTCAGGACCTTTTACTAGTGAACCTAGACCGAAAGTCAGGAAAATAGTGAATAGGATCAAAGGAAGCACTGTCGCTTCACGTAGCATGTAGAAGCGGTAGAAAGGATGATCTTTCCACCAAGTGCGTTTTACTTCACGAACGTAAGGTTTACGGTTGCTCATCCTTATGCCTCCACTTTTTTCGGTGAACCATCAGGTTTCAACATAGCAATCACGAAGTCCATTGAAGACTCCACTTTGCCTTGGTTTACTGCCGCTGCAGGATCGACGCTCTTCGGACAAACTTCAGAACAGTAACCTACGAACGTACAACCCCAAGCGCCGTTTTCACCGTTGATCAGCTTCATGCGCTCATCTTTACCGTTGTCGCGGCTATCTAGGTTGTAGCGGTGTGCCAGAGTCAGAGCAGCAGGACCGATGAACTCAGGGTTCAAACCGAACTGAGGACATGCTGCGTAGCACAGACCACAGTTGATACAGCCAGCAAACTGCTTGTATTTCGCCATTTGCTCTGGCGTTTGTAGGTTTGTACCGTCTTCTGGCTTACGATCATTACCAATGATGTAAGGTTTGATGGCTTCTAGGCGCTCGATGAACGGCGTCATATCAACGATCAAATCTTTCTCGATTGGGAAGTTCGCGAGTGGCTCGATAGTCACGCCATTTGGGTAGTCACGTAGGAAGCTCTTACATGCTAGCTTAGGTACGTTGTTTACCATGATGCCGCAAGAACCACAGATCGCCATACGGCAAGACCAGCGGTAAGACAGGTTTTTATCTAAGTGGTCCTTGATGTAGCCTAGCGCATCAAGCACAGACATGGTTTCATCAAATGGCACTTCGAATGTTTGGGTGTATGGTTCTGCGTCTTTTTCTGGGTCGTAACGCAGAACGTTCACTTTTTGAATGCGGTTTGCTGACATTATGCTTGCTCCTCTGCGTTCTTCGCTTCTGCTTCAGCGGCTTTTTCTGCTGCTGCCGCTTTCTCTGCCGCTTCACCGTATAGACGTGCTTTTGGCTGAGACTTGGTGATCTTCACGCCGCTGTAGTCGATAGTTGGTGCTGCGTCTTCTTGGAAGAAAGCAAGTGAGTGCTTCAAGAAGTTCTCATCGTCACGCTCTGTACAGCCGTCATCTAGACGCTGGTGTGCACCACGAGATTCTTTACGTAGGATTGCAGAGTGGACCATTGCTTCTGCAACTTCTAGGCCGTAGCCCACTTCAATTGCGTATAGAAGGTCAGTGTTGAATACTTTGCCTTTATCTTTGATGCTGATCTTTTTGTAACGAGCTTTAAGTTCCGTGATCTTATCAATCGTTGCTTGCATCAAATCTTCTTGACGGTATATACCACAGCCCGCTTCCATGGTGTGACCCATTTCAGTGCGGATATCCGCCCAGTTTTCGTCGCCATCTTGGTTCATTAGTGCTTCGATGCGAGCTTCAACCGCTTTCACTTGAGCTGCGATAGCTTCTTCGTTCCAGCCTTTGAATTCCGCTGCGCGTTTCACTGCTTGTTCACCCGCAACGCGGCCAAATACGACGAATTCTGCTAGTGAGTTAGAACCTAGACGGTTTGCACCGTGAAGACCCACAGATGCACACTCACCAACCGCAAATAGGCCTTTAATGCGAGTCTCACATTCGCCGTTGGTTTCAATACCACCCATGGTGTAGTGAACCGTTGGACGAATTGGAATTGGCTCTTTTGCTGGGTCAACGTTCACGTAAGCTTTCGCTAGCTCACAGATGAACGGTAGACGCTCTTGTAAATACTCTTCACCAAGGTGACGAAGGTCTAGGTGCACCACATCACCAAGAGGGTGTTTGATGGTGTTGCCTTTCTGCTGTTCATGCCAGAAAGCTTGAGAAACTTTGTCTCGTGGACCCAGTTCCATGTATTTGTTTTTCGGCTCGCCCACTGGAGTTTCAGGACCCATGCCGTAGTCTTGTAGGTAACGGTAACCGTTTTTGTTAACGATGATACCACCCTCACCACGACAGCCTTCTGTCATTAGGATACCTGTACCTGGTAGACCTGTTGGGTGGTATTGAACGAATTCCATATCACGTAGAGGAACGCCGTGGCGGTAAGCCATCGCCATGCCGTCGCCCGTTACGATGCCGCCGTTAGTGTTACAGTGGTATACACGACCAGCACCACCTGTCGCTAAAACAACAGACTTCGCTTTAATCGTAACTAGCTCGCCCTCTGACATGTGGATTGCAATCAGACCTTGCACTTCACCGTCATCAACAAGCAAGTCAACAACAAAGTACTCATCGAAACGTTTGATGTTGTCGTACTTCATCGATGTCTGGAATAGCGTGTGAAGCATGTGGAAGCCAGTTTTATCGGCAGCGAACCAAGTACGTTCAACTTTCATACCACCAAAGCGGCGCACGTTGACTTCACCGTTCTCTTTACGACTCCATGGGCAACCCCATTGTTCCATCTGGATCATTTCGCGAGTCGCGTTCTCTACAAAGTACTCAACAACGTCCTGTTCACATAGCCAGTCACCACCGCCAACAGTATCGTTGAAGTGATTATCTAAGCTATCTTCATCCTTGATAACTGCTGCTGAGCCCCCTTCTGCCGCTACCGTGTGGGAACGCATTGGGTAAACTTTCGAAATAAGTGCTACTTCTAAGTCAGGGTTAGCTTCAGCCGCTGCAATAGCAGTACGAAGACCAGCGCCGCCAGCGCCGATGACTGCGATATCTGTGGTGATAATTTGCACAGTTATCCTCCAGTGTGTGATTGCGGAAATCCGCTTGTTATTGTGAGTGTGGGGGAGGGTGTTTTAGGTAATCCCCCTAAAGTAGTAAGGTTAGTGTAGGGTAGGCGTGTGGCAGAAAAATTGATGTATTTGGGTTTTTTCTCCGGTAATGCACACGGGAGCATAGAAATTCTAGGTTATGTGACTGCTATCACGGCACGAAACGTTTGAGGTACAAACGTAAAGCTCATCAATGTTACGCGACTGTTGCCTAACATTACCCTCATTGATAATAGGCTTAATTGTGGTGATTTAATGTACTGTAGAACGTAGAATGCTTGCTTCAAATTTAATCGATTTTTATTCGTATTTAGTTTGAGAAAATTGAGTCGATTCCCCCCTCGCTGAGCTAGGCAAACCATGCCAAAATTGCTATTTTTCCTGCTCACTAACCTTTTAAGAGTTTTGTTATGCAAACGAACTGGCAACCTACTGCTTCTATGGAGCAACTTCGTCAACGCGCGGCTTTGATTAGCGCAATTCGTCAATTCTTTGCCGAGCGACAGGTGATGGAAGTTGACACGCCAGCCATGAGTCACGCTACGGTGACTGACATTCATTTGCATACTTTCCAGACTGAGTTTGTGGGGCCGGGTTATGCTGATGGTAGCAAGCTGTTCTTTATGACCAGTCCCGAATTTCACATGAAGCGCTTGCTAGCTGCAGGCAGCGGCTGTATTTACCAAATTAACAAAGCTTTCCGTAATGAAGAGAATGGCCGCTACCATAATCCTGAATTCACTATGTTGGAGTGGTACCGCATTGGGTTTGATCACCATAAGCTGATGGACGAAATGGATGACCTGCTTCAATTGGTACTGAAATGTGGCGCGGCGGATCGTATGACTTACCAGCAAGCTTTTATTGATGTGCTAGGCGTGTGCCCACTAGAGGGCTCAATGCAAGAGCTAAAAGTGGTCGCGGCTAAGCTAGGGCTGAGTGACATTGCAGAGCCAGAACAAGATCGCGATACCTTGCTGCAATTGCTGTTCAGTATTGGTGTGGAAGCAAAGATTGGTCAGCAAGTACCTGCATTTGTTTATGACTTTCCTGCATCGCAAGCGGCACTGGCGAAGATTAATCCACAAGACCACCGTGTCGCGGATCGCTTTGAGGTGTACTTCAAAGGCATTGAACTGGCAAACGGCTTCCATGAGTTGGATAACCCGAAAGAACAATTGGCTCGTTTCGAACAAGATAATGCCAAGCGTTTGGAAATGGGGATAAAACCACAACCGATTGATTACCACTTGATTGGTGCATTAGAAGCGGGCCTACCAGATTGTGCCGGCGTCGCATTAGGTATTGATCGTCTGATTATGTTGGCACTGGGTTGTGACCATATTGACCAAGTCACCGCATTCCCATTTCCAATTGCTTAAGGATTGACGATGAACCTTGCCGCTGCTCGTTTTATTTTGTTTAGCTATGCTGCTTTGATTGCTTACCTCTCCTTGAGTTCTGGGGATTTACAGAATTGGGGAGACGTTGCCTATCTAGATAAGATGCAACATGCGATGGCATACAGTGGTTTTGCCTTTTTAGGTAGCTTTTGTGTGTTGCAGTGGCGGCAGCGTTACTATGCAGCGATGGTGATTTTGTCTTTTAGTGCCGTGATTGAAGTGTTGCAAGGTTATGTTGGTCGACAGACGTCTTGGCATGACCTTATAGCGAATACCATGGGCATTTTAACTGGTCTGCTATGTTACCGTATTTGGACCCTCTATCGATCTAGATGGGTGAAGTCGTTATACTCGATCAGATAGTCAAGAGGGAATACGATAAAGATGAAAACGCGCGACAGAATCGTCTATGCAGCACTGGACTTGTTCAACCAACATGGTGAGCGAAATATTACGACTAATCACATAGCCGATCACATTGAAATTAGCCCAGGTAATTTGTACTACCACTTCCGCAATAAACAAGAAATCGTGCGTGAGATTTTTGCGCTTTACTCTGCAGAGTTATTAGAGCGTTTTACTCCGATTCAAGGCTCTCAAGAAAGCCTGACCATGTTAAAAAGCTATCTTGATTCTATCTTTACCTTGATGTGGAAATATCGTTTCTTCTACGCCAACTTACCGGAAATTTTGTCGAGAGACGAACAGTTGCACGATGAATACATCGATGTTCAAGACAAGCTACAGGCTAACTTGATTGCGATTGTGCAAGAGTTTGTTTCTCTGAAGTTGCTGCATATTGACGATACTCAGTTGAAGTCTCTGGTTTGTACCTTACATTTAATCGCATGCAGTTGGTTGGCGTATCAATCAGCCATGTCTCCAAAAACTGACATCACAGAGCAAATGGTTAAGCAAGGCATGTTGCAAATGCTGAATGTTGTTAAGCCCGTTGCCACAGAACAAGGTTTGGAGCAGCTGCAACTGTTAGAAGAAGCACTGAGCACTCTTCATTGTTGATGTGCATAGTGAATCTGGTTAGACCTGTTGATTTTTTTTTTGAGCTGAGCTCTCATTTCTCTTCACCTCGTAAGTTGACTTGCTCGGCTCTCTGAGCACAATAAAGTATGAATTATCGGTAAGGGAACTATCGTTTAATGAACTACGATGTCTTTAATGGTGATGCTGATGGCATCATTGCTTTGCTTCAATGGCGTTTTGCTGATCCTCTGGAAACACAGTTAGTGACTGGCGTTAAGCGCGATATTAAGCTCGTCGAACAAGTGGAAGTGCAAGCTGGCGATGAGCTTGCTATTTTCGATGTGTCGATGGAAAAAAACATGAGCGCTCTGGAACAAGCTCTGGCTCAAGGTGCTCACGTTTTCTATGCGGATCACCACCGTTCCGGCACTATCCCATCGCATGGTAATCTTGATGCACACATTGATCTTGATGCGAATACTTGTACGGCTTTGATTGTCGATAAGTTGTTGAAAGGGCGTTTTCATACATGGGCGATCACGGCCGCTTATGGAGATAACTTGATTGCTAAAGCGGATGAGTTAGCGGATAAAGCAGGCCTAGATGCAGGGCAGAAAGCGCAGCTAAAAGAACTCGGTACATTGATTAACTACAATGGCTATGGCTCAAAAGTTGATGATCTTCATTTCCATCCTGCAGACTTGTACCAAGCCTTAAAGCAATACGTCTCACCATTCGATGCAATCGCAGACAATGCATCGCCATATTACCAATTGCAGTCCGCTTATCAGCAAGATATGAATGCAGCTCAAGCAGTACCAGCCGTTCATGAAAGTTCAAAACTCAAGCTTTTTGTATTGCCAAACAATGCCGCATCACGTCGAATTAGCGGTGTCTATGGCAATTGGCTTGCAAACCAAAATCCAGATTCAGCTCATGCCGTATTAACCGAAAATGCAGACGGTACTTATACCGTTTCACTCCGCGCACCACTCAGCAACAAACAAGGAGCAGTGGCAGTTTGTGGTCAGTTCTCCACGGGCGGCGGCCGAGAAGCAGCAGCAGGCATTAATGAATTAAGTAAGGATGATTTGGCGGCCTTTATTGATGCGGTAGAGACGTACTACGCATAGGGTTTCTTGAATGTAGGGGTTTCTTTAATGCGAACGCAACGAAGGCGCTGGTTGGCTCCTTCGTTTCTTGTGGTTCGACGTTTTTTTGTAAAGGCGGTTGGTTTAGAGCAGGAATTACAAACGGCAGCTATAAACGCTTTAACCAAGATTTCGGGTTTTGCGCTTCACTGTTGCGACGAATTTCAAAGTACAGTGATGGTCTGTCTTGACCACCGGTATCACCCGCAAGGGCAATGACTTCACCGGCGGTTACTCTATCGCCTTCTTTTTTCGTTAACGCTTGGTTGTAGCCGTATAACGTCATATCGCCTTTGCCATGATCGAGTAGCACGACCAAGCCATAACCACGTAGGTATTCAGCAAACACCACCGTACCAGGGTAAACTGCTTTGACTTGCTGACCATAGTTGGCAGAGAGCACCATGCCTTTCCAGTTTACTTGGCCAGTTTGTTTGGTACCAAAGTTATGCAATACACGGCCTTTTATTGGCCATGGCAGTTTGCCACGTTGCTTTGCGATACCGTCCATAGGTACAGCGTTACGTTTCGCAGCTTTCGCTATTTCTGCTTTTAGACGAGTTTCATTGCGCTGAAGCTCTGCAAGATAGCGTTTGTCGTCTGTGATGCTTTTTTGAATCTTGCTCAACGTACCTTTACGTTGCGATTGTGTGCTTGCCAAAGACGAACGTTTTTCCGATTGCTGTTTCAGCAAGCTTTCAATCTGTTCTTTTTCTAATTCAAGTTGGTTTTTATTGTGTGCCAACTCTTGAGTGGTTTTAGTAATGGCATCAATAACCTCCGCACGTGCTTTCGCTAAGTGTTGGAAATATTGACTGATGCGATCCTCTTCAACCCCTTCATTGAGCAGATGTCCATTGGCTTTGGCGCGTTCTGTCACGTAGTAGGTTTGAATGAGCTGTTTTAGCTCTTCCTCTTGCGCTTGGCGCTGGCCTTCTTGCAGTGCAATTTTCTCTTCCAACTTATTAATGTTCTGATCGGCTTGCGCTAATTCTGCCTTAGTTTGCTTAATTTCTCTTTCTAGTTTCGAGATACCAAGCTCTTGGTCTTTAAGCGACTTTTGCAGATCGTTAAGTTGTTTTTCTTGAGAAGTGAGCGATTTACGCTGACGGCTGATTTCGCTAGAAACCCCTTTTAACTCTTGCTGACTGGCAGCAGAAGAGGTGAGGGGATAAGTGGCAGATAAAACACAAGTTAATAAAATAGCCGAGCGTAGCACGGAGTGATTTTGTTTTCGCACTTGAGAGTTTCCTACCACGTATGTATCAAATAAGAAGAAATGACTAAATGCCATCACCATGGATAAAGCTTTGTGATTTACCATTAAAGCCTTGATCCATGTCGAGAGATGGTTTGTCTGTTTTTGGGCGACCAACGATTTTTGCAGGTACACCTGCGACTGTCGTATGCGGAGGTACCGCTTGTAGCACCACAGAACAAGAGCCAATTTTCGCGCCTTCACCGACTTCGATGTTGCCGAGGATCTTTGCTCCAGCGCCAATCATTACGCCTTCACGAATCTTAGGGTGACGGTCGCCACCCTCTTTACCTGTACCGCCTAAGGTCACATCTTGCAAAATAGAAACGTCGTTTTCAACCACGGCAGTTTCACCGATCACGATGCCGGTTGCGTGGTCTAACATGATGCCACTACCGATACGTGCGGCAGGGTGAATGTCGACCTGACACGCGACGGATATTTGATTCTGCAAGTACGTTGCTAGGGCATGACGGCCTTGTTTCCACAACCAGTTTGCCACGCGGTAACCTTGAAGAGCGTGATAGCCTTTTAGATACAGTAGTGGCATTGAGTACATTGAAACCGCTGGGTCGCGATTGACCGTGGCACAAATATCGCACGCGGCAAAATCCGTGATGTTAGGATCCGCCGCAAAGGCTTCCTCAACCACTTCACGCACCGCCATTGCAGGCATGGATGCGGTGTTTAATTTGTTTGCCAGAATGTAGCTCAGCGCGGCACATAAGCTTTCATGCTTGATGATCGTCGCATGATAAAAGCTTGCCAACATCGGCTCTTGCTCTGACATTTCACGGGCTTCTGAAACAATTTTGTTCCAGACTTTTTGTTTTTCGCAGTGTTTCATTCTCAATATCCTGAGTGGTTCTTCCGTGACCCGACAACGTTTAATCTTCTCAGATGAGGTTCAAAAGGCGTTAGAGTGCTACTTCCCTTCCGCTTTTTTGTCACGAGCAAGTAAATCTTGCGCTGCCAGGTGTGCATCTTTCCCTTGATACAGTACTTGATAAATTTGGTCAACTATTGGCATTTCAACGCCCATTCGTTGAGAAAGCATCCAAACTTCTTTGGTGTTGCGGTAACCCTCTACAACCTGACCGATCTCTTCTTGTGCCGTATCGACATCTTTCCCTTGACCGAGTGCCAAACCAAAACGGCGGTTACGTGATTGGTTATCGGTACAAGTTAGAACAAGATCGCCAAGGCCGGCCATGCCCATAAAGGTTTCTGGTTGTGCACCAAGCGCAGCGCCTAGACGGCACATTTCAGCAAGGCCACGAGTAATCAGTGCAGTACGTGCATTGGCACCAAAACCAATACCGTCAGACATGCCAGCGCCAATAGCGATGACGTTTTTCACCGCGCCGCCAAGTTGCATGCCAATGAAATCGTTGTTTGCGTAGACACGGAAAGTTTTGCTGCAGTGGATTTTTTCTTGCAGATCAGCGACGAACTCCGCATCAGGAGAAGCGACAGAAATCGCGGTTGGCATGCCCATAGCGAGTTCTTTGGCAAACGTAGGGCCAGATAGCACTGCTAATGAGTAGCTGTCGCCAATAATATCGAAAGCGACTTCTTTGAGTAGGCGTCCGGTTTCTGGCTCAAGGCCTTTGGTTGCCCAACAGATGCGAGAATCTTCGCGCAAGAAAGGTTTGCAGCTGTTCAGTACAATACCGAAAACATGGCTCGGAACGACAACTAACAAGTCACGGCTTGCTTGAACGGCTTTTTCTAAATCTGATTCAATGATCAAGCTCTCTGGAAAATCAATCCCAGGTAGGAATTCATGGTTAGCACGGTCTGCTTCTAGGCGTGCCATGTGCTCTGGCTCATGTCCCCAAAGGATGACGTTCGCGCCGTTACGAGCAAGCGAGATTGCTAAAGAAGTACCGTATGATCCTGCGCCAATCACCGTCATTGCGATGTCTTTACCGTAAGCATTGTTGGTATTTGCGTGTGTCATGCTACCGCCTAATTGTCTTTCTACTAGTAGAATCTAGTTCATAATCGCCAGATTTTACGATCTCTAGGGATTAGGAACTAGGATCTTTCAGAAATAAAAAATGCACATCGCATCGCTAATTGGACGCTTTGTGCATTTTTTCAAGTATAGGACGTGAATTCATTCATTTGGAATGCAACACGTCACTTACAAAGCGTGAATTACGCTTCAGCTTCGCCTTGTTGAGTTTGCTGTTGTAGGTAGTTCATGAATAGCGCGTCGAAGTTAACTGGCGCTAGGTTCAGTTGAGGGAACGTACCTTTTACCACTAAGCTTGAGATAGTTTCACGAGCGTATGGGAATAGGATGTTAGGGCAGAATGCGCCTAGGCAATGTGCTAGTTGGCCTGCTTCCATTTGCTCAGCAGTGAAGATACCACCTTGTTGAACTTCACATAGGAACGCGGTTTCTTCTTCGTTCTTTACAGTAACGGTTAGACGTAGGATAACTTCGTAAACACCCTCGCCAAGTTCACGGCTTTGAGTATCTAGGTCTAGTTTAACGTCAGGGTTCCACTCTTTTTGGAACATTACTGGTGAGTTAGGCGCTTCGAAAGAAACGTCTTTTAGGAAGATGCGTTGAATTGCGAAGTTTTGTTGTGCTGCTTGTGGTGCTGCTTCAGCCATTTTTAAATCCTTAATAAAAATTTGTTAGGTCTAGAACCTCTAAACCTCGAAATATGTTTTGTCCTGAGACTAACTGAGCAAATTTGCCTTGACTAGGTGAAGCGTTCATTACGTGCAAAGCATCACAACTTAACGCGTCAACTGCTTTCAATTTGCTCAGTTTATAAAAACGAGGCTGGTAAAATTGTTTTCACCGCGACCTTATTTCTTACCACGTACGAGTGGAAGGTTCGCTTCGTTCCACGCAATCAAACCGTTTTTCAGTAGGCTTACATTTTCAAAGCCCGCTTTTGCTAGTAGGTTTGCGCTTTCTTGAGCGGTTTGGCCCGTTTTGCATACCACAATGATTGGGTTTGATTTTTGGTTTTCAAGGCTACCAAAGTTACCCGCTTTGATATCTGATGGCAAAATGTGAACTGCGTCGGTGATATGACCTTTTTTGAATTCATCTTTCGCGCGGATATCCACCACAATACCGTTTTCACGGTTCATAAGATGAGTCAGTTGGTTAACGTTGATTTCTTTGTATGCTGAGGTCGCTGATTTCACGATACTCATGATGAAAGCGACAAGAAGACCTACCCATACTAAGGATAGAATCATGTTCTGTTGGAAAAATTCAATGTACTCTTGCATGTCCTGAGCTCTTACACTGTTGGCGGAAAAATAAAGCAGGAGTATAGCGAGGTTAATCGTCTTAGGCGAGAGGGTTAAAATTTTCTAACCTATAATTGAGATCTCATCGCTTGCGTTAAGGCTCTTTTGGAGTGGTTATTCCTGCAATCATAGTATCGACGTTTCCTATCAATCTAATCGGTGTAATTGACTTCACTTCTACGTTCAAAAGCGCAATATAGGTATTAACAAAAAGTTTTTCACCTAAGTATTTCGGTGGTTATACAAAGCATCTTGAAAGTGACTATGCTTGTGGAACACGTTTGCAGACAAAGTCGTATTGCTTGCTAACTTGTAAGATAGCAACAATAAATCGCAAACATTATTTGATCTTAACCTACAGTTCTGGTTAAAAAGTGTAGTAAAATTACGCTAGTTTTGTTTCAAGGTTAGATGGGCAATGAAGCCCTACGCCGAAAGTTACTTAAATTTGATGAGGTCATCACTATGTCTGCTAAGAAGCCATTGGCTCTAGTTATCCTTGACGGTTACGGTTACCGTGAAGACACAGCAAGTAACGCAATTGCAAATGCTAAAACACCAGTTATGGATGCACTGATTGCGAACAACCCTAACACTCTAATCTCTGCTTCAGGCATGGACGTTGGTCTACCTGACGGTCAAATGGGTAACTCAGAAGTTGGTCACACCAACATCGGTGCAGGTCGCGTTGTATACCAAGATCTAACTCGTATTACTAAATCTATCGCTGACGGTGAATTTGCTGAGACAGCTGCACTAGTAGAAGCTATCGATTCTGCAGTAAAAGCTGAGAAAGCAGTACATATCATGGGTCTTATGTCTCCAGGCGGTGTTCACTCTCATGAAGATCACATCTACGCAGCGGTTGAAATGGCAGCAGCTCGTGGCGCTGAGAAAATCTACCTACACTGCTTCCTAGACGGCCGTGATACGCCACCACGTAGTGCTGAAAACTCACTACAACGTTTCCAAGATCTATTTGCGAAACTAGGTAAAGGTCGCGTTGCTTCTCTAGTTGGTCGTTACTACGCAATGGACCGTGACAACAACTGGGATCGCGTTCAAGTTGCTTACGATCTTCTAACTCAAGCGAAAGCTGAGTTTACTTTCGATACGGCAGTTGCAGGTCTAGAAGCGGCTTACGCTCGCGGCGAAAATGACGAGTTCGTTAAAGCAACGGCAATCAAAGTAGATGGTCAAGAAGACGCAATTATGCAAGATGGCGATGCGGTTATCTTCATGAACTACCGTGCTGACCGTGCACGTCAAATCACTCGTGCATTCGTTCCTGCATTTGACGGCTTCGAGCGCGCTGCATTCCCAGCAATCAACTTCGTGATGCTGACTCAATACGCAGCTGATATCCCTCTAGCTATCGCATTCCCACCTGCGTCTCTAGAAAACACTTACGGTGAGTGGCTATCTAAGCAAGGTCAAACTCAGCTACGTATCTCTGAAACAGAGAAATACGCACACGTGACTTTCTTCTTCAACGGTGGTATTGAGAACGAATTCGAAGGCGAAGAGCGTCAACTTGTTGCTTCTCCAAAAGTAGCAACTTACGACATGCAGCCAGAAATGAGCTCTCCAGAACTAACAGAGAAGATGGTTGCGGCTATCAAGTCTGGTAAGTACGACACTATCATCTGTAACTACCCGAACGCAGATATGGTTGGTCACACTGGCGTTTACGAAGCGGCTGAGCAAGCTATCGAAGCACTAGACGAAAGCGTTGGTAAAGTGGTTGAAGCAATCAAAGAAGTTGGCGGTCAAATGCTAATTACTGCGGACCACGGTAACGCAGAGATGATGATCGACCCAGAAACTGGCGGCATCCACACTGCTCACACTAACCTACCAGTGCCTCTAATCTACGTAGGTGACAAAGCGGTTGAGTTCAAAGAAGGCGGTAAACTGTCTGACCTTGCACCAACAATGCTTTCTCTAGCAGGTCTAGAAATCCCTGCAGAAATGTCTGGTGAAGTGCTAGTTAAGTAATTAACTGACGATTCAGAATGATAGAAGCCCGAGTTCGACTCGGGCTTTTTTGTGTCTAAGGTTTGGCGCTTAATAGAGCGGTGTTCGGCACGTTATCGCACCAAGATACCAGTACCAATCACGGCTAAGGCTGCTCCAAACCAGGCAAAGCGATTTGGGCGTTTCTTGGTGTAAACCCACAACAATGGCAGCAACATGATCGGCGTTGTTGAAGAAAGCAGAGCCACCATCCCGACATTACCCTCACGCAGGGCATAAAGAATCAACGTCATACCTACCGCCATGGCCAAAAAGCCATTTAATGCAGTAATACCAAAAACTTTCCACGTGATGGTTTGCGTTGCGCGAGCCACTTTCGCACCAATTAACCAGAGCGCATAGTGCGCGATGAAAGCACTGATCATACGAATGGCAGAGGCGGCGACAGGGTCAACAGTGGTTTGCATGACAGGTTTAGCGATGATGCCGCCCAGAGCCTGACACATAGCGGCGGTTAAACCGAGCCCGATACCAATCCAAACGTTGCCTTTGATCTCTTCTAGCGCGTTGCTAGCTTGCCCGCGTCGACCATAGAAAATCGCCATTACGACACCGCTGAAGACTAAGGTTGCACCAATCAACTCCGTGCCAGTCATGCTTTCGCTAAATAGGAAGTAACCCAAGATGGCAGAGAACACCGCATGGCAAGAAAACAACAAGCCTGCTTGGCGTGGTCCCATGCGATTCAAACAGGCGAACAACGCGGTATCGCCAATAAAAATGCCAATTAAACCGGACGCCATCATTGGCGTAATATGTTCGGTGGAGACACTTAGCCAGCCCCCCGTGAACCACGCCATCGTGGAGAGGATGACCGCGGTACAGCCCATACGCCATCGACTATAAGCAAACGCCCCGAGATGCTGCGCGGGAACAACAGAAATTAAGCTAGAAACAGCCCATAAGAAAGCGGCGCACAGCGCCAGCCATTCATAACCCATGATTGCGAGACATCCTTGTAGAGCAGGGGAGAGGCTTTAATATGCATGAATTTATAAAGATCTAAAAGCGCATATTTATGCCAATAAAAAAGCAGCTCAACGAGCTGCTCAGACTGCTGACAAAGGTCTAGCTTTCAAGCTAGACCTTTGATCTAATAGGGGTATCGAAATATGGATACTCCGACATGCTTCAAGAACCGACTCCGCAACAATACGAACTGGAAATGGTAACGATGGAACAGTTGGTTCCTAAAGACCATTTAGTGCGTAAAATCGATAATGCTATCGACTTTGAATTCATTCGTGATGAAGTCGCTCATCTTTATTGTAAAGATAATGGGCGTCCACCTGTTGACCCTGTTCGTCTCTTCAAAATCATCTTACTTGGCTACATCTTTGGCATAAAAAGTGAGCGTCAGCTCGTTAAAGAAATTGAAGTGAATGTCGCTTACCGTTGGTTCTTACGGATGTCATTAACAGAGAAAGTCATTCACGCATCTACTCTCAGCCAAAACCGCATTCGTCGCTTTAATGGCACGGATGTATTCGAACGTATTTTTATTAATATCGTAGAGCAAGCCATATCGAAAGGTTTGGTCGCGGGTCAAGAGCTCTTTACGGACAGTACTCATCTCAAAGCGAACGCCAACAAGAATAAACACACCAATAAAGTCACGGCGGTTCGCGCGAGTGCCTATCTTGATATGCTGGATGAAGACGTCACGTTAGACCGAGAAATAGCGGGCAAGAAGCCGCTTAAGGCTCGCGGATCAGAGTCAAAAACAAAGAATACTAAAACCAGTACTACTGACCCAGAGAGTGGCTTCATGACTCGTGATAATAAGCCACAAGGCTTCTTCTATCTCGACCATAGAACCGTTGATGGTCAACACGGAATTATCCTCGATACCTATACCACTGCAGGTAACATCAATGACTCACAACCTTACGTTCAACGCTTAGATTACACGCTTGCCACATTCCAATTGAACCCGATAGCTGTTGGACTGGATGCAGGCTACTTTACCGCCCCAGTGGCGGAGTCACTTGAACGTCGAGGTATTCTTGGCGTGTTCGGTTATCGACGCCCATCGAGAACGAAAAATACATTCAAAAAGAAACACTTTACTTACGACGCACAAAGAGACAGCTACCAATGCCCGAATGGTCAGGAGTTGCTTTATAAAACCACATCACGTGATGCCTACCGAGAATACCATTCAGACCCCAAAGAGTGTGCGTTCTGTCCAATGAGGAATGACTGCACTCAAAGCAAAAACATGAAGAAAGTGATTGCTCGGCATATCTATAGCGATGCAGTAGAGAGAGCAAATCAAATGCGGCTCTCTTCCTACGGAAAAAAGACTTATCGACGTCGAAGTGAAACCGTAGAACGGAGCTTCGCAGACGCCAAGCAACATCATGGTCATCGTTATGCTCGCTTTCGAGGTCTAGCCAATGTGCAAATGCAATGTTGGTTGGCAGCAGCAGCTCAAAACATCAAGAAGATAGCGTTGGTGATGAGTTATCTACGAAAAATGGGCTTAAACATGGCAGAAATAAGGCAAATACTTGCTTCTGTATGCCTATGTAATGAATGGAAACTTCTGCGCACGATATAACAAAAAATATCGCGATCGCGACCTACGGTCGCTTCCAAAAAAGAACCCCGCTTAAAAAGCGGGGTTCGTCATCAATCTGAGCAGCTCAACGAGCTGCTTTTGATGGGGAGGATTACACTTTAAAGCGACTGATGTTTTCACGCATCGTATTGGCGGTATCGTACATCTGACGTGCGCTTTCGCTGCTTTTGAGTGATTGCTCGGCAATGACGTCAGCATCGTCTTTGATGCCTTGTGTATTGCGGCTGATGTCTTCGCTCACGGCACGTTGCTCTTCTGCTGCGCTTGCGATCTGCATTGCCATGTCGTTGATTTCTGTGATTGAGTTAGTGATGCTCGTTAGGCTGTCGTGTGCCTGCTGAGCATAATCAACGCTGGTATCTGCCAAGCTGGTGCTGCTTTGCATGCTATGAACCGCCAGTTTAGTGTTGTTTTGCAATGTTTCGATCATGGTACGGATTTCTTCCGTTGAACCATGAGTGCGTTGGCTCAGTACGCGTACTTCATCTGCAACCACGGCAAACCCACGGCCTTGCTCACCAGCACGCGCGGCTTCAATTGCGGCATTGAGTGCCAACAAGTTGGTTTGCTCTGCAATACCTTGGATGGTTGACAGGATTTGGTTGATGCTTTGCGTATTCGCTTCCAACTCAGAAATCACGCTTGCGGCATCGCTCACTTGTTCTGCTAACTCGACAATCGCTTCACGGTTCTTCTGAATGACATTTTGTCCCTCAATACATGCCGATGCAGAGTTTTGTGAAGCACTTGCCGTCAGTTCTGCGTGGCTTGCGACTTCTGCCGCTGTTGCTGACATTTCGTGAATCGCTGTCGCAATTTGGTTGACATCATTTTGTTGATGTTCAACATGCCCAGCCGCCGTTGCGGACAACTCGTTTGCTTGGTTTGCTTGCTCTGAAAGTTGTTCGCTGTTTTCTACAATGCCTTTTAGCATGGCTTGCATCTGCGCTAAAAATTGATTCACGTGCGTTGCCAGCTCACCAATTTCATCCATACGTTCAATCTTAATGCGTTGAGTTAAATCCCCCTCGCCTTGAGACAGTTCAGAAATAGCCTCGGATAACGTTTGGAGAGGGCTGAGCAAGCGCGTGATGATGTAAGTACTGATCGCTGCGATAATCAAGTACAGCACGATAGAGGTCATCATGGTAAAAGTCATTTGTTCGGAAACTGAGGCAAATGCCATTTCTTTGTCTTGAACGATGCCTAATGACCAATCTGTGCCCGGCACGTTGGCGACATAAATCAGCTTGTCACCTTGATTTGGCCATGAGATCGTATCCAATTTAGCATCATTGGCTAGGTCCATCATGGTGCTTTGCGTAAGGCTAGGGTTAAGGTCAGTGAGAGGCTTTTGGCTCAAATTTTCATCTTTGTAAGCAACAAGGTTGTTGTTTCCATCGACGAGAAATGCAAATCCATCGTTATCTATTTTAATATTCAACACTTCATTGATGATATCGGTAACGGTTAGATCAGCAGCCAGTACACCTTGTTTTCCTTGGTTAAAGGCTTTTGCAAAACTCACAACAACACTGCCATCAAAATCTTGATAAGGCTCAGTGATGATCAGCTTAGATTGAGACATCGCATCTTGGTACCAAGGGCGAGTACGCGGGTCATAATCGGATGGCCAAGATTCTGTCTTGTCTCCGTAGGCGATAGTGCCGTCAGAGAATCCCGCGTATACCGAAAGGAATTTACCTGCTCGTTTCGTTAATAGCATTTCCCTATCCGCATCGTCAGCGTTTGCGATCAGGTTTTCGTTGGCGAGCATCATGTCGCTGCGAATCGCAAGCCAATCACTGATGTAATTACCTGTGGAGTAAGAAATGTTTTGGATTTCGCGGTTCAGCGTTGAGGACGTTTCTTCACGCAGTTGATTTACTGACACCCAAGCTTGAACGCCGCTAACAATGGCGATAATGATTGCAATCGCAATCTGTATTTTTAATTTTATTGTGTTTCTCATTGTCCTACCTTCATAAAACAGACAAGAAGTTCAATGTCACTATCAGTGACTCCAAGTGATATGAGACGATTCAAGTACGAATAGTGACATGAAAGGCTGTAAGGTATATATCGACATTCATTCGATATACTTGAGGAAATTCGTGCAAATAATGCTCAAAAATTTGTTGAATGAATATGAGAGCGGACTCTAAAGAAAATTGGTTTATAGATCAGATAGTAAAGAAATCGTTGAAGACCCACTGAGGTGTTTGTTCACACCTCAGTGGGTCCGCGTTCTAGAATAATATGAGAACGGCGCCGTAAACGATAAATAAACCAACTAAGCCGATGATTAAGCCGACTTTGGCCATGTCTTTACTTTCGATTAAGCCTGTTGAATATGCCAGTGAATTTGGCGGTGTTGAAACGGGTAAAATCATACCTAGTGATGCAGAGAACGCGACAACAACAAGTAACCCTTGTAACCCTCCAATGGCTGCCAAGCTAGGCATAGATACACCAATGGCCGCCGCGATGGGCATTAATAGGTTCGCAGTTGCCGTATTGGACATGAAGTTCGCCATCAACCAACACACTATGGAAAGTGCAACCACAACCGCAAATGGCGACAATGCTTCGTAATCAATGGCGTGGGCTAGGGCTTCTGCCAGTCCAGTTTTATCCAGAGCAATACCAATGGCAATACCACCGGCCACTAACCACAGCACATCCCAGTTAATCAGCTTTAGCTCCTCTTTACCCATGATGCCGGTAAGGGTGAACACTGCAAGTGGGATGATGGCGACAACGTAGGTATTCATCCCGTGTATTTTGGTTGTCATCCACAGTACGATCGTCATGGCGAAGGTGATATAAACCACAATGGCACGCCAACTCTTCTTAAACGTACCATTTAATCGCAACTTCATCTCTGGTTCGCTACTAGGGAATAGTTTTTGTAGTAAGAACCAAGCAATGGTGAGCTGCACTAACACGAAAGGTAAGCCCATCATCATCCAAGAAAGGAAATCGATACTGTTATCACCCGTTAAGTATTGAAGTGCAATTGCGTTAGGAGGGGTCCCGATTGGTGTTGCTATACCACCAGTGTTTGCGGCAATAGGAATGCACAACACTAACGCCTTAACACCTAAATCCCCTTTTGGTGCAGCGGCCACGATGGGGCCGAGCAAAGCGAGCATCATCACGGTTGTTGCGGTATTCGACATGAACATGGAAAACACAGCCGTGATCAACATTAAACCTAACATGATGAACTTAGGTTGAGTGCCAAATGGTTTGAGCAATACGCGGGCGAGATTATTATCAAGTTCGTATTTTGAAGCGGAAATCGCGAGAGCAAAACCGCCCATGAATAAAATGATGATAGGGGAGGAAAAGGCGGAAAAAATATCGGTGTACGCAATCAAATCGCCTAAATCGTGTCCTGGTGGAGGATTGCGAAACAAGTGTAACCCTTTGTCTGAGATCATGATTAATTCGAGAGCGATAATCAGAATTGAAGTAGCAAAAACGGGGACGGGCTCAAGTACCCACAGCAATGCTGCAAGAAGAAATATTGCCAGAAGACGATGTTGGATTAAGGTGAGGTCGTCAATTGGAATCATATCGATCGGCATCATCAAGACGCCCAGTGGAACTAATAAGCACACCAGTAATTTAACCAGTGTGTCCGTATTCATCTTCGGCATCGGCTGCCCCTTACACAGTTCATTCCTGATGCTAGATTAAACGATTGAGTTTTTAGGGACTTAGAGGTGAGTATGAGTTTGGATAAGAAAGGTTAAATTTCGAACAGAGTTTTGTTTTTTGTCAAAAAAGCCCCTAAGTAAAAACTCAGAGGCTTTATACATGCCAAAGTAGGCTTATTCAGTAATTGAACCTTTCTCTTTGCTTAACTGGTATGCCTCTTCATATACCGAAAGATCAATTGGTTTGAGTACATTTATACGAGGGAATACCCAATAACCTTCCTCGAAACTGTTCGGGTCTACAGGGTACCCTTGGCGCATGTGTGAATACTCCAAAACGAGGTGCTGCCCGTTTTCTAGTGTGCCAATTGTTGTCCATGTGCGTTCACGCTCACGTATGTAATCACCATAGTTAACGTTTCCTGTCAGGAGGTATTGATGTTCTTCGGGAGTAGACCATTGCTGGAATGTGCTCTCTTCTGTGAAGAAGTAAGGTTTATTTTCCTCATCGTACATTGTCCATACCCAAGACGCTTCGCCATTTTCGGTAAAGTTATAACCATAAACGCTGCCAATATCCGGTAATTCAGCATTATTGTCACTTACTCTCCAGGCGTTAATCCATGCCCCTAGTATATTTGGCATTTCTTGGACAAAGTCGTCAGCAAGAGTGCTTTCTTGTTGAGCGAATGGCGCTATCCATTTTAAGGAATGTTGCTGTTTGTCATCGATGCTTACTGACACCTGGGCACTAATGAGTCCGTCAACTTTGGTATATGGTTGGTAAGAGATACTCCAATCATCAGGGGAAGTGATGGTTAGCTTGCCTGATTCAAAAGCCCACTTTCCTAAGTCATTGCCTGCAGAGTCCAAAACAGACATGTTGTCATCGAGTTTTACTTGCTGGTGAACAATATAAGGTAGGGCTGTTTGATCGTAGAGTCCTTTTATGTCACTGATCACTGGTAGCACCCAGTCTCCGCTAGGGGCTTCTTGCCAAATGAGGTTTTCTTGGTCGGTTTTACTTAACACTGCCGTTTGATCAGATTCAATGGTGGTGGTTGGCAGACCATCAGGCCAAGCGACATCGGCTAATTCTGGGTCATCAAGCGTTTTCTGGTAGATGTATTTCGCGGCAACTTTACTTTCTTTACCTTTCGTTAATTTGGTCAATTTAATGCCTCTTAACGTTTCAATCACTCTGTATGACGGACTATGAGGTTGAGGAAGCGTCGCGAGTATCTCTTCTCCAAAAAAATCAACGATGTCGTCAAGCGACCAGTAGTTTTGGGATTCATTGCTATTCAAAGACGAAATATAGAGTTGTCCTGTCGGCATGACCGTCCAGTTAGCGTCATCATCATTCGTAAGGTCATAATATCGAGAGGTATCAGTTACCCAAGCTTGGCTATTTTCATTGATGCGTAGGACATCGCCATAAGCAGGAACCCAACCATCAGCCACAGAGGCATGGAGTACGTAAGTACCCTCAATCTCATCACGAGTAAAGTTAGGAGTTACTGATGGATCTTCAATGGTTTGTTGCTTTGCTTGTTCAACAGCTTTTAATAACTCAGGAATCAATTCCCCCGATTCATCAAGCATTTTGTTTTTAGCAAAGTAATCCTCTAAGGAAGTCTCGACACCTTGATCAGAGGCGGTAAGTATATCCAAGATACTTTCCTCATTTTCTGGTGTGTAATCAGGGTTGTCGGCTAAAACTTTAATAATGGCACTGATTTCAAGTAGTGTTTCTACATCGACAGATGATTCGGCCGCCATAAGTGCTTCATCGCTAGTAATATCTTTACCAAGTTGCTTAGTTAAGACATGCATCGCCGTGCTGATTTGAGTGATCGCTGTTCGTGAAGATTCTTCTTGCTCTAGCGTTGCGTCGTCACCTGCTTGTTCGATTAGAGATCCAAATGAACCGAGTTGACTTGTGAGTTCAATATGAGCTTGGTCCCCTTCCCCTTTGGCGGTGATTTGTACCATTTCGGAGCCAGTTAACGAGCCGTCTTCATATTCAAAATCAAGAGAATATAAGCCGGTAGCATTTGCAGTCGTGGTAATGACTTTGTCACCAATTGTGGCCGTGATTGCTGCATTTGAAACTGGTGCATCAGTCGCGATACCTTGAATGGAAAAATTGAGTTTGGCGGGTTCAACCACACTTGGTGATGAATCATCGTCACTACAGGCTGAAGCCAGGAGGGCCGCGGACACCGCGAAACCAACTTTCGTTAAACGCATTACATGTTCCTTATAATTTATTCATCCATAACGTGAGCATAAGTGCCACGTATTACTTCTAAATGGTTAGAAGAGTGAATACTTTAATAAGCAATATTTACCATATCAATGTGATACACGTGGTTGTGTTAAATTTTTTGATCTAAATTGTATTTTTATTGTTTGATTTTTAGTTAAGAAATGGAGTGGGTAATGCGTGTTTTGGAGAATGGAATAGTAAAAGCCCCCGAGAACGGAGGCTAGTTAAGATAGATTTGAGCGAAGAGTTTACTGCTGATGAGCGTAAGGGGTTCCCATTACCGTCGGCTTGCCATTTTCCATGCTTTCGTCGAATGCGATAGCATCTTTAGCAAACAGGTTAATAACGGTTGACCCAAGCTTGAAGCGACCCATTTCTTCGCCTTTCTTCAAGATAACGGCTTTGTCACCCTCTGCAGGGTAATCCCATTTGAACACCGTGTTACCACGAGGTGGCGTGATGGTGCCAGCCCATACTTGTTCGATGCTACCGACGATGGTTGCACCAACCAGTACTTGTGCCATTGGGCCAAACTCTGTGTCAAAGATGCATACTACGCGCTCGTTGCGTGCGAAAAGGTTCGGTACGTTCTCTGCGGTTAGTGGGTTCACTGAGAACAGATCACCAGGAACGTAAATCATCTGGCGTAGAGTTCCGTCACATGGCATATGAACACGGTGGTAGTCACGAGGCGACAGGTACAAGGTTGCGAAAGAACCGTCTTGGAACTCTTCTGCCAGTTTTGCGTCCCCACCAAGTAGTTCCTGTGCTGAGAAGTTATGACCTTTAGCTTGGATTAGCTGACCATCTTCAATCGGACCGAATTGGCTTACGCATGCGTCCGCAGGGTGAGTAATCACTTTTTCACCATCAGTAATTGGACGTGCGCCATCTTTGAGCTCACGAACAAAGAACTCGTTAAAGGTTTTGAAGTGTTTAGGATCGGAGTGCTTTGCCTCATCCATGTTCACATTGTATTGTTTGATAAACCAGCGAATGATTGCTGTTGTTAGACCGCCAGCCTCAGCTGAAGCCAGTTTACCCACAAGGCGCGTTAGCCCGTGTTGTGGGATCCAGTACTGCAGTCCAACTTTAATCTTGTCCATCTTTATTTCCGATACTTCTGTTAGATTCTCGCTTTAGGGCGCGTGATGTTACTGAAATTTAATCTGCTTGTCAGTATTAGGTGATGTTTTCTTACACAATCGCAGACTCTACTCAGTTACAAGTCTGCCTTTTTGCTGCGTGAGTACTGACGGTTTGCTTTGTTTTCTCCCATGCTTTCTAGAATGCGATGGTAGTTTTCAAAGCGCGTTTCATTGATGTCACCTTTCTCAACCGCTTCACGCAGAATGCAGCCAGGGTCATCGTTGTGTTTGCAGTCACGGAACTTACAGCCACCAAGATAAGGGCGGAATTCTACGAAAGCTTTGGTGACTTCTTCCGCCTCTAAATGCCAAAGTCCAAACTCACGTACTCCCGGTGAATCAATAAGGTCGCCACCAGTTGGGATATGGTAAAGACGTGCCGCAGTGGTCGTATGTTGCCCTAATCCGGAGTTTTCGGATACTTCACCCTCTTCCACTTCTTGTTCTAGTTCTGGCATCAGCGCATTGACAAGGCTGGATTTTCCGACACCGGATTGCCCAACAAAGATATTGATACGATCTCTTAGTTGCACCTCAAGCTCAGCAATACCTTCCCCTGTTTTTTTACTAACAAACAGAACTTTATAGCCGATGCGCTGATATTCAGTCAGCCATTGTTCATACGTTGCGCGGTCTTTTTCTTCTAACAGGTCAACCTTGTTCAAGACGAGCAATGGCGCAATACTGAGCGTTTCTGAAGCAACTAAGTACCGGTCAATGATATTAAGAGAAAGCTCTGGTAGCACTGAAGAGACGATCACCATCTGGTCGATGTTGGCAGCAACCGGTTTTAGGCCATCGTAATAGTCTGGGCGAGTGAGCATCGATGAACGAGGCTCCACCGCTTCAACAACGCCGGAGATCCCTGCCATGGACTCTAGCCCCTCTCGCCAAAGCACGCGATCACCAGAAACCAGTGACTCAATGCCGCGACGAAGGTTACAGCGCTGTATTTCACCCGTTTCTAAATCTTCGATATCAGCGTGCTGACCAAAGCGAGTGATGACCAATCCCTGTTTGCTTGCGCCAAGCATGCTTTCATCCCATTGAACGGAATCTTCTTGCTTCTTAAGACGCTTTTGTTGGTTGCTGCGTACGCGACGCACTTGACCTTTGGTTAACTTTTTCTTTTTTGCCACAATGTTGTACTTAATATGGGGTCAATCAAACGATTGAGTTCGATCTCGACTCAGGTTTGTGAGTATCGTGTTTCAAGTATTTTCAGGTATAGTACCTCTTTTATCGATAAACAAATAGGCAGTGTAACCATGTCCTTTAGCGATCAAAATTTAATTTGGGTTGATTTAGAGATGACAGGACTTGATCCTGAGACGCACAAAATCATTGAAATCGCCTCTATCGTCACTGATAGTGAACTAAACATTTTGGCAGAAGGTCCAGTACTAGCAGTACATCAGCCTGAAGATGAATTGGCTAAGATGGATGATTGGTGCACGAATACCCATACAGCAAGCGGCTTGGTTGAACGTGTACGCAATAGTGACATTACAGAACAAGATGCAGTAGCGAAAACCATCGAATTTCTGGAAAAATGGGTGCCTAAAGGTGTATCTCCGATCTGTGGTAACAGCATTGGTCAAGACCGCCGTTTTCTTTATAAACACATGCCAGAGCTCGAAGAGTATTTTCATTACCGCTATCTAGACGTAAGCACGCTAAAAGAACTGACACGCCGTTGGAAACCAGAAGTCCTCGATGGTTTTTCTAAACAAGGAACACATTTGGCACTGGATGATATTCGAGAGTCAATTGCAGAGCTTAAGTACTATCGTGAAACGATCTTTACGATCTAACTGTTAAGGCTGTGATCCAAATTGTTGTAATAAATGAACGTTTTGCTTGCTTTTTCGTCGATCAGTAAAAATTTAAAGATTTTTTGAACGAAGGACTTGCATCACAAAAAAATGCTCTTATAATTCGCAGCCCTGAACAGCGGAAACGTTGTTGATGCGACACTAGCTCAGTTGGTAGAGCGCAACCTTGCCAAGGTTGAGGTCACGAGTTCGAACCTCGTGTGTCGCTCCACTTTCTTTAAGTAGAAAGTATAAGTTATCATCATGCTTAAAATGGTGATCATGGACGCGGGATGGAGCAGCTTGGTAGCTCGTCGGGCTCATAACCCGAAGGTCGTTGGTTCAAATCCAGCTCCCGCAACCAAATTCAAGACAGTTTGAATGTTATCTAGCATAACACTCAGGCAGTTTGCGATGCGACACTAGCTCAGTTGGTAGAGCGCAACCTTGCCAAGGTTGAGGTCACGAGTTCGAACCTCGTGTGTCGCTCCACTTTCTTTAATTAGAAAGTATAAGTTATCATCGTACTTAACGGTGAAATACGGACGCGGGGTGGAGCAGCTTGGTAGCTCGTCGGGCTCATAACCCGAAGGTCGTCGGTTCAAATCCGGCCCCCGCAACCAAATTCAAAACAGTTTGAATGTTATTTAGCATAACGCTCAGGCAGTTTATGATGCGACACTAGCTCAGTTGGTAGAGCGCAACCTTGCCAAGGTTGAGGTCACGAGTTCGAACCTCGTGTGTCGCTCCACTTTCTTTAAGCAGAAAGTACAAGTTGTCATCGTACTTGACGATGAAATACGGACGCGGGATGGAGCAGCTTGGTAGCTCGTCGGGCTCATAACCCGAAGGTCGTTGGTTCAAATCCAGCTCCCGCAACCAAATTCAAAACAGTTTGAATGTTATTCAGTATAACGCTCAGGCAGTTTATGATGCGACACTAGCTCAGTTGGTAGAGCGCAACCTTGCCAAGGTTGAGGTCACGAGTTCGAACCTCGTGTGTCGCTCCACTTTCTCAAGTGGATAAAATAGTTTTCATTGTACTTAACAGTGACATTGCGACACTAGCTCAGTTGGTAGAGCGCAACCTTGCCAAGGTTGAGGTCACGAGTTCGAACCTCGTGTGTCGCTCCACTTTCTTTAAGTGGACAAGATAGTTTTCATTGTACTTAACAGTGATATTGCGACACTAGCTCAGTTGGTAGAGCGCAACCTTGCCAAGGTTGAGGTCACGAGTTCGAACCTCGTGTGTCGCTCCAACTTTATAGCCCTCATTGTGCTTAACAGTGATTTTGCGACACTAGCTCAGTTGGTAGAGCGCAACCTTGCCAAGGTTGAGGTCACGAGTTCGAACCTCGTGTGTCGCTCCAACTTTATAGCTTTCATTGTGCTTAACAGTGCATTGTAATTCTCACCTGATAAATGATACGCTTTTGCGTAGATTTTGTTTTTCAGCCAGTTTTACAATAATATACGGACGCGGGGTGGAGCAGCTTGGTAGCTCGTCGGGCTCATAACCCGAAGGTCGTCGGTTCAAATCCGGCCCCCGCAACCAAATTCAAAACAGTTTGAATGTTATTTAGCATAACGCTCAGGCAGTTTATGATGCGACACTAGCTCAGTTGGTAGAGCGCAACCTTGCCAAGGTTGAGGTCACGAGTTCGAACCTCGTGTGTCGCTCCACTTTCTTTAAGCAGAAAGTACAAGTTGTCGTCGTACTTGACGATGAAATACGGACGCGGGATGGAGCAGCTTGGTAGCTCGTCGGGCTCATAACCCGAAGGTCGTTGGTTCAAATCCAGCTCCCGCAACCAATTTTCTTAGAGAATGTATGTAGTCCTACTTTCTCTTATGCGAAAACAAAGTTCACATCGTACTTAACGGTGATGCAATACGGACGCGGGGTGGAGCAGCTTGGTAGCTCGTCGGGCTCATAACCCGAAGGTCGTCGGTTCAAATCCGGCCCCCGCAACCAATCTTTAAGATAGCTACTTAGTTTTATCGTATTTAAGCCATCTTTGGATATGAAACTCAGACTTATTCCTGGTTTCTAGATCCCACTCATTTCGCTCTTTTCATAATGCTGAGAAGCATCAATCCCAAAAATAAGCTTTTAATCAACATCATCAGATGTTGGGCGATTTTGTCTGTGTATTAAACAGTGCAAGAGCTCGTTCAATAATCAATGACTTGGTGTTTGGTTGAGTTTAACCTATTCAATTCACAGAGTTATCCACATACATCGTTCTGTGGATAAGTTGGTTGATAAAGTGTTTTTAGCTAGGTTTTTAAAAGAAGAAAAGAAAGATCTTTTTTATTTTTGCAGATAATAAGGTCAGACATTTGACTTATAAGTCATTGTTTATAAATAAAAATACCGCCAGGAGTGGGGATCGAGTACGTTAAATTAGGATCATTAACTTGCATTTTTTTGATCCTAGTCATTTCCCGAAGTTGTGTTTAACTTTTTTTTATACCCCATTTTGTTCTGGGTGCTTTTTGTTTTTCCACATTTCAGAATTGAGAACAGCATCATGAATTGAGCATGTAATTGTTGTTTTCAATTGCATGCATATACGCTAGGTCTTAAGCGTCTCTAGGAAGTCCTTTTTCAACAATTCGAATTAATCGTTTCTGCTTGGTTTCAATAGACCCCGTACTTTCTAATGGCGTTTGATTAAACTGTTGAGTTAATGCCCATTCAATATGTTCATCTAGCATTGGGTTTTCACCTTGGCGCGTTTCTAGCGCTTCTACCACACGCAGACTATATTCAGAATTGCCAAGTGCAATGGCAATATTACGTAGCCATTGTAGGTGTCCGATTCGTCTGATCGCAGAACCTTCCATTTGTTTTAGAAAACGGGATTCATCCCATAGAAACATCGTAACGAGATCGGGCTCGATAAAACCATCTCTGCGATGGAAGTCTTCTTGTTCGGTGATTTCCGCATGGCGATTCCAAGGGCAAACCAACTGGCAATCATCACAACCATAAATGCGATTCCCCATAGGTTTCCGGAACTCTTCTGGGATCACGCCATCAAACTCGATGGTGAGATAAGAGATGCAGCGTCGAGCATCGACAACTTTGTCATCCACAATGGCTTGAGTTGGACAAGACGTTATACATGCTCGACATTTTCCACATTGGTCAATGCTTGCTTCGTCGATGGGCAATGGCAAGTCGATAAGTAATTCACCAAGGAAAAACCATGAACCACAGTCTTTATCTAAGATGAGGGAGTGCTTGCCCGTCCAACCCAGCCCAGCCTTTTGGGCTAATGGACGTTCGAGAATTGGTGCAGAATCGACAAAGGGGCGATAGCCCAATTGATCAACTTCTTGTTCGATAAGTTGCCCAAGTTTGTTTAATTGTTTTCTTACGAGCTTGTGGTAATCACGTCCTAGTGCATAACGACTAATGTAAGCGTGGTTTTTGTTCGCTAAATTAGAGGCAAACTTTGCTTCCGGTGGCAAATAGTCCATGCGTACGCTGATTACGCGTACGGTTCCTGGTAAAAGCTCACTGGGTCTCGCGCGCATCATGCCATGACGAGCCATCCAGTCCATTGAGCCGTGATAACCAGCGTCCAACCATTTTTGCAGAGCGGCCTCATGTTCACTAAGATCAACATCGCAGATACCAACTTTCTGAAAGCCGAGCTCTTTACCCCAAATTTTGATTTGTTGTGCGAGTTGTTCGTAGTTCATGTTTTACCACCAAGATAAAGGGGGGCGGATCTTAACGGATCTTAGGAGTCGGTGCTACCAGAAAGTCTCGGAATAGGTTTTGAACCCAGCGAATAAAAACGGAAAGTGTTATGGTCAAGACCGTTAACGTACTTAACAAGATCATAGGATTAGCTTTCATCATTTTGGCTACTTTTTTCGCACATATGACATTTGAAAGCTTGTCTCTCAAAACCAACACAGTTTACTATTCCTGTTCTTTTGATTTTTATATAGTCAACGATCATCAGTTAGAGAAACATTAATGAGCACGAAACAATTTAATCTTAAAGATGAGCATGAAACGGTAGCTCTGGGCACCGCATTAGCTCAGCTTTGTTCTCAACAGACCACCATTTACCTGCATGGCGATTTAGGCGCAGGTAAAACAACATTCAGTCGTGGTTTTGTCCGTGCTCTTGGTCATCAAGGAAACGTAAAAAGCCCAACCTATACTCTGGTTGAGCCTTACCAGTTAGATAAATGGCAAGTTTACCATTTTGATCTTTACCGACTTGCCGATCCTGAAGAATTGGAATTTATGGGTATTCGAGATTACTTTACGGATGATGCAATTTGTTTAGTCGAATGGCCTGAAAAAGGGCATGGATTGCTGCCACAACCTGATTTAGATGTGGACATTCGCTACCAAGGCGAGCAGCGTGTTGCCGAATTAACGGCGAATAATGAATATGGTGTACAGTTACTCAGTCGATTGGAGCTATGTTGAGTCTTTCTAAATTTAGAGCAGTGGCGGCGTTAGTCGCCACTTTTCTCCTTATCATCCCCAATTTAGCATTTGCTAACGTCGTTAAAAGTTTCCGAGTTTGGCCGTCCCCAGATGAAACGCGTGTTGTCATCGATCTGAGCTCGGAAGCGGACTATTCTTATTTTTCTCTCTCTGGACCAGATCGGCTAGTGGTGGATATTAATAACACCGTGATGAAAGCTAAGTTGCCTGTGACGGTAACGGATAGTCCAGTATTAAAGCTTGTTCGCAAGAGCTCTCCGCCAGATAAAAATACGTATCGTTTGGTATTTGAGTTAAAGAAAAGTGTGAAAGCTGAAGTCTTTAAATTGAAGCCAACGCCTGGTGGCCAGTATGGTCATCGTTTGGTCATTGATTTGCCACACGGTAAAACAACATCAACGGCGCCAGCAAAGGCCAAGCCGAGTACACCATCAACACCAAGCAAAGACATGAGTACGGTTCAGCGTGCGCAAGAGATTTTGATTGTTATTGATCCTGGTCACGGAGGCGAAGACCCTGGTTCAATCGGTCCATCACGACGTAAGTACGAAAAAGATGCGGTACTGAGTATTTCTCATAAGATTGCCGCTCAACTTAATGCGGTTCCGGGTATTAAGACAAAAATGACACGTAAAGGGGATTATTTCGTTAACCTCAATCGTCGAGTGGCAATCGCTCGTGAAAATGACGCGCATTTGTTGATATCGATCCATGCGGATGCCTTCACTTCTCCTCAGCCGCGTGGTGGTTCGGTATTTGTTCTTAATACTCGCCGAGCAAATACGGAGATATCTCGTTGGGTGGAAAACCATGAGAAGCAGTCTGAGTTGCTAGGTGGTTCAGGCACTGCATTCGTCAGCAATACCAGTGATCGTAACGTAAACCAAACGTTGTTGGATTTGCAATTTAGTCACTCACAAAAAGAGGGCTATAAGCTTGCCACTGAGATCCTAGGTGAAATGGGCAAGGTTGCGCGTTTGCATAACTCGAAACCAATTAATACCAGTCTCGCAGTATTGCGTTCACCACAGATCCCATCGGTGTTGGTTGAAACCGGTTTTATTTCAAACCCGACTGAAGAAAAACTGTTGTTCCAGCGTTCACACCAAGACAAATTGGCACGAGCGATCTCCAAAGCGGTGGTGAAATATTTAAAAGATAATCCACCAGAGGGAACCGTGTTCTCATCGTCAGCCAAGCCAGCGGTTCATACCGTGAAACGCGGTGAATCGCTTTCAGTTATTGCTCAAAAATATGGTACGTCAACCAAGGCGATCATGAGTGAGAACAAGCTTAAATCAAGCAGTCTAGCCGTTGGCCAGAAACTGAAAATCCCTGGTTCTGGTGCGGTTTCGGTTTCTATTCCGAATAAACCCAATACGGTTGAAACGGAGACGATCACACACACGGTTAAATCCGGTGAGTTCCTCGGTAAGATTGCTAGCCACTACAAAGTGAAAATTGCCGATATCCGCCGCCAAAATAATCTGAAGTCAGACACGCTTTGGGTCGGGCAAAAGCTTAAAATTACGGTGGCAGTGAAAGATAAGCCGATTCGTAAGCACAAAGTAGCTCGCGGAGAATATTTAGGTAAGATTGCAGCAAAATATGGCGTCAGTGTATCGAGCATCCGTAAGGCAAATAACTTACGTTCTGATGAACTTGCCGTTGGACAAGTACTGATTATTCCTAATAAGTAAGTGAGCGCTTAACTCATCATGACCATTAAGATTTTGCCAGCACGATTGGCAAACCAAATTGCGGCAGGGGAGGTCGTCGAAAGACCCGCCTCTGTCGTGAAAGAATTGGTAGAAAACAGTCTCGATTCTGGCGCTACACGTATCGATATTGATATCGAGAAAGGCGGCGCTAAGCTGATCCGCGTGCGTGATAACGGTAAAGGGATTGTGAAAGATGAGTTAGGTCTGGCGCTCAGCCGCCATGCGACTTCTAAAATACACACTTTGGATGATTTAGAAGCCATCATGAGTTTAGGTTTTCGCGGTGAAGCGTTAGCCAGTATTAGCTCTGTATCTCGCTTGACCATTACCTCTCGCCCCGCAACACAAGAGCAAGCATGGAGTGCCTATTCTGAAGGGCGTGACATGAAAGTAACATTGCAGCCGACGGCGCATCCGATTGGAACGTCGGTTGAAGTTTTAGATTTATTTTTCAACACGCCTGCGCGACGTAAGTTTTTGCGTACAGAGAAAACGGAATTTGCTCACATTGATGAGTTATTGAAGCGCATCGCGTTAAGTCGTTTTGATGTGACTATTAATGTTCGTCATAACGGGAAAATGGTCCGTCAATATCGTGCGGCAAAAAATCAGCTTCAAACCGAAAAGCGCATAGCCGCGGTATGTGGTAATGGCTTCGTACGCCATATGTTACGCATTGAGTTAGAGCATCAAGGCCTAAAACTTCACGGTTGGATCACAACACCAGAGGGCGCAAGACAACAAAGTGACTTGCAGTACTGTTATGTGAACGGACGTATGATGCGTGACAAGCTCATTAATCACGCTATCCGACAAAGCTACGAGATGAGCTTAAAGTCCGATCAATTTGCTGCGTACGTGCTGTTTATTGAACTCGATCCACATCAAGTCGATGTCAATGTGCACCCCGCTAAACATGAAGTGCGTTTCCATCAAGCGCGATTAGTGCATGACTTTATTTATCAAGCTCTAGCGGATGTGCTTGTTCAAAGCTCAGTGATTGATAAACCGCATGTGAATCAATCCGCCTTTCATCATGCAGAGACCGTCGATGATGTTGAGGATTTTGAACCCACTCCGGATCGAGTGAATGAGCCTCAATCTGTCCAACCTCCTGTGCCAGAGCAGGTTTATCAAGCCATTGACAACATTCCTGCTTATCCGGGACGTTCGGATTATGAAGCCGCACCACGCGATCGTGCAACCAGTGACTCCTCAGTGCGAGAAGCACGTGCGACGGATTCGTTCAAGCGAACGGATTGGATTGAGTCAAAACCAGCGCCTAAACCAAGTTCAAACAAAGACCAGCGTCATGCCGAGCCTGCACCGACGAAACAAGAAGTTCGAGCTTATCATGAACTGTTGCAAACTCCGGATTTTAACCCTCAAGCAGAAACGCATAAGGTTCCGGTAAGCACACGTGTAGAAACTGCCTCACCGCCAGTAATGGCATTAAGCAAAGCGTTGGTGGTGGTGGATGATCAGTTTGTGCTGATGAGTAGCGATAGCGGTGTGGCTTTGGTTTCTCTACTAAGGGCTGAATTCTATCGAACGAAAGGTCAGCTCACACCAAGAGATGAGGCCTTAAAGGCTCAGCCTCTTTTAGTTCCGTTGTCCGTAAAACTGGAGCCAGAACTGATTCAGTTTGCTCAGGATTATCAGCAAGATTTTGACCAGTTGGGTATTCAGCTAAAGGCGCGCAATGACAAAGCCTTGATGGTGATGGGGGTGCCCTCGCCACTGCGTCAACAAAACCTACAAATTTTGATCCCAGATCTGCTATCTTACGCGCAAACGCGTGTGAGAGGAGAGAGCGCAGACGCTTCGATGTTATCAGAGCTGATAAATTGGCTTGCTATGCAGGTCACTACGGTTAAGAGCCACTATACTCTCTCCGAAGCCATTCAAATTATTGCGGAACTTGAACAGCTAAGACATGGTCAATTACCACTAGAAGACCTTAAATTTGTCTCTGCTGTTGATTTCTCTGCCACAATTGCCAAATTGAAACCATGACAGACAAACTACCGTTGGCACTCTTTTTAATGGGGCCAACAGCATCAGGTAAAACAGAGCTAGCCATTCGTCTACGCCAAAAGTATCCCGTTGAGATCATCAGTGTAGATTCCGCCTTGATCTATAAAGGTATGGATATTGGAACAGCAAAACCCGATGAACGCGAACTTAGCCTTGCGCCACATCGTCTTATCGATATCTTAGATCCGAGCGAATCTTATTCTGCGGCAGATTTTCGTCGTGATGCGCTTAAGGCAATGAATGATATTGTTTCTGAGGGGAAAATTCCGCTACTTGTTGGTGGAACTATGTTGTATTACAAAGCGCTGCTAGAGGGGTTATCTCCTCTTCCTGCTGCAAATCCTGAAATTCGTCAGCAAATTGAACAAGAAGCATTGACTAAAGGTTGGTCAGTGTTGCACGATGAGCTTAAGGGGATTGATCCTGTATCGGCTGCGAGAATTCATCCTAATGATCCTCAGCGTTTGTCTCGAGCATTGGAAGTTTTTCGTATTTCAGGTCAAACTCTTACTGAACTGACTCAAACTAAAGGCGATAGCCTTCCGTTTAGAGTGAAACAGTTCGCAATTGCTCCCAAGGATAGGGCAGAACTTCACCGTCGAATTGAACTTCGCTTCGAAAAAATGATGTCTTCTGGATTTGAAGATGAAATGAAAACGCTTCACGCGAGGAAAGATCTTCATCCGGATCTGCCATCTATTCGTTGTGTTGGTTACAGACAGATGTGGGAGTATTTAGACGGAGAGTGTACACGTGACGAAGCAATATTTCGTGGCGTATGCGCAACTCGTCAATTGGCCAAGCGACAAATCACCTGGTTACGCAGCTGGAATGATTTAACTTGGTTGGATAGCGATAACATTGAACAAGCATTGGCAACCATGTCAGAAGCAATAGCATCTGATTGAGATTGCTGTGTATAATGTGATCGTTTTGGCGTGAACGCACTCTTAAAGGATCGGTTGTTGGCGGTTTTTATACTATGCTGCTAATTACTTAGAGTGCTTTTTGACTCGTTTAGCTCAGATGCAAAAAAGCAGTACCTTTTGCATTGCACCGCTAGCTAAATAATTACAACTACAAATTAAATAAGGAAAATAAAAATGGCTAAGGGGCAATCTCTACAAGACCCATTCCTAAATGCGCTACGTCGTGAGCGTATCCCGGTATCTATCTACCTTGTGAACGGTATTAAACTTCAAGGTCAGATCGAATCATTCGATCAGTTCGTGATCCTATTGAAAAACACTGTAAACCAAATGGTGTACAAGCACGCAATCTCTACAGTTGTTCCGGCTCGTCCAGTGAGCCACCACAGTGGTGATCGTCCTCAAGGTGATCGTCCACAAGAAAAATCTGAAGATTAATTCTTCATTTAGTATTTCTACAATAAGGAGTTGATTGCTTGTTTGACCGTTATGAATCCGGTGAGCGAGCCGTACTTGTTCATATCAACTTCACGCAAGAAGGTGAATGGGAAGATCTGGCTGAATTTGAAATGCTAGTTTCCTCCGCTGGGGTTGAGGCGCTGCAAGTTGTGACTGGTAGCCGTCAATCCCCACACCCGAAATACTATGTCGGAGAGGGTAAAGCACAAGAAATTGCATCGACGGTGCAATTAACGGGTGCTGAAATTGTGATTTTTAATCACTCCCTCTCTCCTGCCCAAGAACGTAACCTCGAAGCACTGTGCCAATGTCGAGTTCTCGACCGCACTGGTCTTATTCTCGATATCTTTGCTCAACGAGCTCGAACGCACGAAGGTAAGCTACAAGTAGAGTTGGCTCAACTTCGTCACATTTCTACTCGTTTGATTCGCGGTTGGACACACCTTGAAAGGCAGAAAGGCGGTATTGGTTTACGTGGTCCAGGTGAAACTCAGCTGGAAACCGACCGTCGACTATTGCGTGAGAGAATTAAATCGATACTTCGTCGTTTAGAAAAAGTAGCGAAGCAACGTGAACAGGGACGTCGTGCCCGAAATCGAGCAGAAATTCCAACGGTTTCTCTCGTAGGCTACACCAACGCGGGTAAGTCGACACTCTTCAACCGTATAACTGAAGCGGGTGTGTACGCAGCTGATCAGCTATTTGCTACTCTTGATCCTACTTTACGTAAAATAGAGTTAGCAGATGTAGGCCCTGCAATTCTCGCAGATACCGTTGGTTTTATTCGACATTTGCCACATGACTTGGTGGCAGCTTTTAAAGCGACCCTACAAGAGACGCAAGAAGCTGACATTTTGTTACATGTTGTTGATGCCAGTGATGAACGTTTTCGTGAGAATATTCAAGCTGTTCATGAAGTATTAGAAGAGATCGACGCACATGAAGTGCCAAGTCTCGTCGTCATGAATAAGATTGACAATCTAGATGAGCAGAAACCACGCATAGAGCGCGATGAAGAAGGCGTGCCTCGTGCAGTTTGGATTTCCGCCATGGATGGAATCGGTATTGATCTCCTCTTTGATGCGCTGACCGAGCGGTTGGCTTCTCAAATGGTTGAGCATCAGTTGCGAATTCCTCCACAGTATCAAGGACGATTCCGTAGTACATTCTTCCAAATGAAGTGTATTCAACGTGAGGAGTATGACCAGGATGGTAACTTGTTGATCGCGATTCGAATGCAGCAAGTAGATTGGTCTAGACTTGAAAAAAGAGAAGGGGCAGTTTTGACTGGCTTTATAGTCACTTAAAGGACTGCTACAGTATAACGTCATATCAAATGATGGAGCTTTCTAATGGCGTGGAATGAGCCTGGAAATAACAACGGCAATAATGGCCGCGATAATGACCCATGGGGTAATAATAATCGCGGTGGCCAGCGTCCTGGTGGCAGAGATCAAGGTCCGCCAGATTTAGATGAAGTGTTCAGCAAACTGAGTCAAAAGCTGGGTGGTAAGTTTGGTAAGAAAGGCGGCGGTGGTTCACCTATCGGCGGTGGTGGTAGTGCGATTGGCTTCGGTGTCATTGCAGTTATCGCGATTGCAGTTTGGTTCTTCGCTGGCTTTTACACCATCGGTGAAGCAGAGCGTGGTGTTGTACTGCGTTTAGGTAAATATGACCGTATCGTCGATCCTGGTCTGAACTGGCGTCCTCGCTTTATTGATGAAGTGACGCCTGTAAACGTACAGGCAATTCGTTCTTTGCGTGCTTCTGGCACAATGCTAACGAAAGACGAAAACGTTGTTACGGTAGCAATGGATGTACAGTACCGTGTCTCTGATCCATACAAGTACCTTTACCAAGTAACGAATGCGGATGACAGTTTGCGTCAAGCAACAGACTCTGCGCTACGTGCGGTAATTGGTGACTCGCTAATGGACAGCATCCTAACAAGTGGCCGTCAGCAAATTCGTCAAAGCACACAAGAAACACTAAACCAAATCATTGATAATTATGATATGGGTTTGATGATTGTTGACGTGAACTTCCAGTCTGCACGTCCACCTGAGCAAGTAAAAGACGCATTTGATGATGCGATTGCGGCTCGTGAGGATGAAGAGCGTTTTGAACGTGAAGCAGAAGCGTACCGTAATGACATTCTTCCTAAGGCAACAGGTCGTGCTGAACGTCTGAAGAAAGAAGCGCAAGGTTACAGCGAACGTATTACGAATGAAGCACTTGGTCAGGTTGCTCAGTTTGAAAAACTCTTACCAGAGTACCTAGCAGCGCCAGGCGTTACTCGTGACCGTTTGTACCTAGATACAATGGAAGAAGTGTATTCAAGCACATCGAAAGTGCTGATTGACTCTGAATCAAGCGGCAACCTGTTGTACCTACCGATCGACAAACTCGCAGGTCAGGAAGGCGCGACACAAACAAAACGTAAATCAAGCTCGTCTTCGACTTACGACAAAATTGAGTTGGAATCTCAAAGTACTAGCGGTACAACGGATACTCAATCTCGTTCAACTGGTACACGTCAAGGGAGATACTAAGAATGCGTAAGTTAATGATCCCTGTACTGGTCATCGCTCTAGCTTTGATGCTGATGTCACTATTCGTGATCCCTGAGGGGGAACGAGGTATTGTGATTCGCTTTGGTCGAGTACTGAAAGATAACAATGATATTGCTCGTATCTATGAACCGGGTTTGCATTTCAAAATGCCTTTGTTTGACCGTGTAAAAACACTTGATGCACGTATTCAAACAATGGATGGCCGCTCAGACCGCTTTGTAACGTCAGAGAAAAAAGACGTAATCATTGATAGCTATGTTAAATGGCGTATCGAAGATTTCGGTCAGTTCTATCTAGCAACAGGTGGTGGTAATACGCTGACGGCAGAAGCTCTATTGGAACGCAAAGTAACAGACGTTCTGCGTTCAGAAATCGGTTCTCGCGAGATCAAACAGATTGTTTCAGGCCCGCGTAATAACGATGTATTGCCAGAAAGTTCTGACAGTGAAGTCGTCACTACTGAAGCGGCGAAAGAAGCATTAGAGATCGACGGCGAACGCGATAAAATCATGGAAAACGTACTGACAGGCACTCGTGACAGTGCGATGACGGACTTAGGTGTTCAGATTGTTGACTTCCGAATGAAGAAGATCAATCTACCTGACAACATCAGTGATTCTATCTACAAACGTATGCGTGCAGAACGTGAGTCAGTGGCTCGTAAACACCGTTCTCAAGGTCGTGAGAAAGCCGAAGTTATTCGTGCTCAAGCTGAACTTGAAGTCGCGACGGTATTAGCAGAAGCCGATAAAACAGCTCGTGTAACACGAGGTGAGGCCGATGCAGAAGCCGCGAAGATTTATGCAGAAGCGTACAACAAGGATCCTGAGTTCTTCAGCTTCCTACGTTCTTTGAAAGCTTACGAGAAATCGTTCAGTTCTAAGAGCGACATTCTTGTATTGGATCCGAAGAGTGAATTCTTCCAGTACATGAATAACGCGAAAGGTGCGCCAGCACAATAAGCGTGTTGATAAATGATAAAGGCTCCGAAAGGAGCCTTTTTTGTATTTGATGGAATGGTTTCGTAAGTGTGTTAACTCATCATGATTGCAATGACGGCACCCGCAACCACTAAGCAACCCCCAATGCGACGCAGCTGATTATCGGGTTGCTGACTGAGTTGAGCGACCATGTTGCGCCATCCATTGGGCGCGATTAAGGGCCCAATCCCTTCTACAATCAATACGAGCCCGATTGCGAGCCAAATAGACTCAGACATAGTGATTCCTAACTGAATTTAGAAAAGCAAATATTATCAGTGATGTACTGATTTCGAAATGAGCAACGTTGGTGAGATTGCATTCTAGTATCAAGTCTGTGAACAAAAAATGACTGCAAGATGCGAGATTCAGTGCTAGAATCCTTTTTTAACTAGCAATCAGACTTGGAAAGATGGGAAATAACGTAGTCGTTCTAGGCACCCAATGGGGTGACGAAGGTAAAGGTAAAATTGTAGACCTTTTAACTGAAGATGCAAAATACGTGGTGCGCTACCAAGGCGGTCACAACGCAGGTCACACACTTGTAATTGACGGTGAGAAAACCGTTCTTCACTTAATTCCATCAGGTATCCTTCGCGATAACGTAAAATGCGTTATCGGTAACGGTGTTGTACTATCACCTGAAGCTCTAATTAAAGAAATGAAACCTCTTGAAGAGCGCGGTATTCCAGTACGCGAACGTCTTTTCATTTCTGAAGCATGTCCTCTAATTCTTCCTTACCACGTAGCGCTAGACCAAGCGCGTGAAATCGCACGTGGTAAAAAAGCTATCGGTACAACTGGTCGTGGTATCGGTCCTGCATACGAAGATAAAGTTGCTCGTCGCGGTCTACGCGTTGGCGACCTATTCGATATGGAAGCATTCGCTGAGAAACTAAAAGAAGTAATGGAATACCATAACTTCGCTCTAGTGAACTACTACAAAGCAGACGCAGTAAGCTACGAAGAAGTACTTGAGCAAGCTAAAGGCTACGCTGAACTGCTGACTTCTATGGTTATGGACGTAACTGACGAACTAGACGCAGCACGTAAGCGCGGCGACAAGATCATGTTCGAAGGTGCTCAAGGTACACTGCTAGATATCGATCACGGTACTTACCCGTACGTAACTTCTTCTAACACGACTGCTGGTGGTGTTGCTGCAGGTTCTGGTTTTGGTCCTCGTCACCTAGGTTACATCCTTGGTATCGCGAAAGCTTACTGTACTCGCGTTGGTGCAGGTCCATTCCCAACTGAACTATACGATGGTCTAGACAAGCAAGATCCAGTAGGTAAGCACCTTGGTACTGTTGGTCACGAGTTTGGCGCAACAACGGGTCGTCTACGTCGTACAGGTTGGTTTGATGCGGTTGCGATGCGTCGTGCAATTCAAATCAACTCAGTAACTGGCTTCTGTCTAACTAAGCTAGACGTACTAGATGGTCTTGAAGAGCTAAAAATCTGTACTGGTTACAAGATGGAAGATGGCTCTGTACTAGAAGTTTCGCCAATGGCTGCTGATGAGTACGAAAAAGTAACGCCAATCTACGAAACAATGCCTGGTTGGTCTGAAAACACATTTGGTGCTAAATCTATCGATGCGCTTCCTCAAGCAGCTCTAGATTACATCAAGCGTATTGAAGAACTGACTGGCGTACCAGTAGACATTATCTCAACTGGTCCTGACCGTAACGAGACTATCATTAAAGTTCACCCATTTGGTGCTTAATGGATATTCGTTAGAGAATATAAAAACCGGCTTTCTAGCCGGTTTTTTTGTATCTGTGATGTGCTCGTCTCTCTGAGAGATGGTATTCGCCATGGCAACTTATTGCCGTTAAGCTTAAGTGAGGGGCAAAAATTGTCTAAAGCTTAAGTAACCTTTGCCGATAAGGTTTATAAGCAGAAGAGGTCATTCGCTGACCTTTGGTCTCTCAGATACCTTAAAGAGTACATTATGAAGTTACGAACAGTGGCTGCTTCACTGTTATTGATGCTGAGTGCAACATCGGTTAAAGCGAATGTCTCCGATGTAGGTGCACCAGTGCCCATCTACACCGAAGCAGAACTTATTAAGCTTATTGAGCAGAATAAGCACTTAGAACGCGTACGCGCTGACAACTGCCAGTTGGTGGAAGATATCGTAGCTCGTGCGACACGCATTAATTTGCCATCTTATGAATTCCTATATGGCGATATGCTGGCTTGGGGCGTATGCGTTGATCAAGACGTAGAGCTTGGTCTTTACTACATGGAAAACGCGGCACACCAAGGTTTGCCAGCAGCCCTCGAGCAAATTGGTCGCTATTATTCTCGTGGCACATTAGTACAACAAGATAAAGAGCGTGCGATCCCATACTTGCGTGAAGCCGCGGCGATGGGAAATTTAAATGCACGTATTCATCTTGCAGAATTGCTTTTGCGAGATTACGGTAGCCCTCTCGATTATGAAGATGCGTACCGTTGGTTGTATAACTCTGTTACAGCTGACAAACGCCAACATAAACGTATTGCGATGCTGAGAAATGGTCTCGAGCAGCGCATGCCACAGAACATTATTGCGCGTGCAAAGCGACGCGATACATTCTGGTAATTCGTACTCTTAAAAACGGCGCGTCATGCAATCTTGTGACTTCATGATATTCTAAGAATAGACATAACAAAGCCCACATCATGTGGGCTTTGTTGTTTTTCCCGAAGAATTGTCGCGAGCGATTAAACGACTTTGTGTGGACCGAAACACTCGTAGTGGAATTGCTCTTGTGGTACACCGATTTCAAGTAGTTGTTTCGCTACGTGCTGCATAAAGCCAACTGGACCACAGAAGTACACTTGCACGTTGTCTTGTTTTAAGGCGGTTTCAATTTCGCGTAGATTCACAAGGCCCGTGAAGTGGAAGTCTTCACCTAGTCGGTCTTCAGCCATTGGTTGGTTATACCAAACCAGTGAGTTCATGTTTTCTTTTGCGCCAACAAATTGGTTTACATGGTGCTTAAATGCGTGTTGTTGACCGTTTTCTGCTGCGTGTACCCATGTGACCGGCGCTTGGTGATCTGAAAGGCTCTCAAGCATTGAAAGTGTCGGTGTTAGGCCAATACCAGCAGAAATCAGAACCACTGGTGTCTGAGTTTTCACATCCATGAAAAAGTCACCTGCTGGAGCAGCAAGTTGTACTTTATCGCCAATGTTTAGGTCATCATGTAGGAAGTTAGAAACTTTACCGCCTTGTTCTCGTTTTACAGAGATACGATAAGTGTTCTCTTGAACCGCAGAAGATAGGCTGTATTGACGAATCTCTTGGTTTTCGAACTTATTACTGTTGATGTAGATACCAAGGTATTGTCCCGGCTTGTATTCTGCAACCTTTTCACCATCAACCGGTTTGAAAACGAAGCTGTAAACATTTTCACTTTCACGTTGCTTGCCCACCAACTCAAATTCACGTAAACCACGCCAACCGCCTTGAAGTGCTTCGTTCTCTTGGTAAATCTGCTCTTCACGTTGAATGAAGACGTTTGCTAGCACGCCGTAAGCTTCAGCCCACGCATCAATGACATCTTGGCCGGGAGAAAACAACTCATCAATTGTTGCGAGTAGGTGTTTACCCACAATTTTGTACTGATCTTCGGTGATCAAAAAGCTGGTGTGTTTATGTGCGATCTTTTCTACTGCACCGAGCAGTGCTGGTAGATTATCAATGTTGGTTGCGTACGCACAAATCGCATTAAATAGTGCTTCACGTTGGTCGCCATTGCGTTGGTTACTCATATTGAAAATGTCTTTCAATTCGGGGTTATGTGCAAACATACGGTCATAAAAATGCGCAGTTAACTTTGGCCCAGTTTCCGCCAAAAGTGGGGCGGTGGCTTTCACGATATCAATGGTTTGATTGCTGAGCATAATGGCTTCCTATTTAAAGTTGTATTTATAATGCATGTTTAAAGTTGTATCTCAAATGTATCTTTCAATCAAGAAAAGATTTACACTTTTGAGATCAGAGAGGAGCGCATTATGCAGTTAACCAGTTTTACCGATTACGCACTCAGAACCTTGATTTACTTAGCGTCATTACCAAAAGATGAGCTTACCAATATCACTGAGGTAACGGATTTATTTGGTGTGTCACGCAACCACATGGTGAAAGTGATTAATCGCCTTGGGCAACTTGGCTATGTGCATACTGTGCGTGGTAAAAATGGCGGCATACGTTTGATGAAGCCAGCAAAAGCGATCACTATTGGTGGTGTTGTGCGTGATTTAGAACCATTAGATTTGGTGAACTGTTCAGTAGAATTTTGCCATATTACGCCCGCATGTCGCCTGAAAGAAAAGTTAGCTCAAGCGAAAATGGCTTTTTTAGCGGCACTCGATGATTGCACAATTGAAGATCTCATCACCGACAATTCTGATCTATTGATCTTGCTTACGCGTCCATAGTTCTTAAATCTCATTCAGATCGTTCTTTTTTCAAAGCAATTCTGTAGCTTATCAAGAGACTCGGATATACTAGCTCTATACCTTCCTTGCTAGATAGGCACGCCTATGTCAGACAACATTCCAAACGATCCTTTTGCAGATCGTGAATCCCAAAATTACGAAAACCCAATTCCAAGCCGAGAGTTTATTACTGAGTTTCTACAACAAGCCGGCGTACCGATGAATCGTAATGATTTGTTTGAAGCACTAAAGCTTGATGGTGAAGATCAGTACGAGGGTTTGCGTCGTCGACTCCGAGCGATGGAGCGTGATGGGCAATTGGTGTTTACACGACGTCAGTGCTATGCCTTACCAGAAAAGCTCGAAATGGTGAAAGGGTACGTTATTGGCCACAAAGATGGCCATGGTTGGGTACGTCCTGAGGGCAGTGTTGGCAAGGACAATGACATTGTATTACCTCACCATCAGATGAAGCATATCATTCACGGTGATTACGTGTTGGTGCAACCAACAGACAATAGCAAACGTGGTCGTCGTGAAGGGCGTTTAGTTCGAGTGCTTGAAGAGCGTAAGACACAGATTGTAGGGCGTTTCTTTCTTGAATATGGTTACTCATATGTTGTACCGGATGACTCTCGAATCAGCCAGGATATCCTGATCCCCAATGAGCACAAAGCCGGTGCTCGTATGGGTAACGTTGTTGTCATTGAAATCACAGACCGTGGCGCTCGTTCACGTGGCATGATGGGTAAAGTCATTGAAGTTCTTGGTGAAAACATGGCACCAGGAATGGAAACGCAAATTGCAATTCGTACTCATCAAATCCCTCACGATTGGCCAGAAGCGGTTGATAAGCAAATTGCTAACCTAGGCGAAGAAGTGCCAGAAGAAGCAAAAGTAGGTCGTGTTGATTTACGTGATTTACCATTGGTGACCATTGATGGTGAAGATGCACGTGACTTTGATGATGCGGTTTTCTGTGAAAAGAAAAAGAGCGGCGGTTGGCGTTTATGGGTTGCGATAGCTGACGTAAGTTACTACGTACGCACTGACACTGCTCTCGACAAAGAAGCCATCAACCGTGGTAACTCTGTGTACTTCCCATCGCAAGTTGTCCCAATGTTGCCTGAAGTGCTATCGAATGGTTTATGTTCACTAAACCCACAAGTCGATCGCTTGTGTATGGTATGTGAGATGACCATCTCTGAGACGGGTAAACTCTCGGGTTACAAACACTACGAAGCCGTGATGAACTCACACGCTCGTCTTACTTATAGCAAAGTAGGAGCAATTCTAGAGGGGGATGAAGATCTTCGTTTGCGTTATCACAAACTGGTGCCTCATCTAGAAGAATTGCACAGTATGTACAAAGTGCTGAAAGAAGCGCGTGATAATCGTGGTGCGATTGAGTTTGAAACCGTTGAAGCGAAATTCATCTTCAATGCGGATCGTAAGATTGAAAGCATTGAGCCAGTGATTCGTAATGACGCTCACAAGATCATCGAAGAGTGTATGATCCTAGCGAACATCGCTTCAGCGTCTTATGTTGAGAAAGCAAAAGAGCCGGCGTTGTACCGTGTTCACGAATCTCCGGGTGAATTGCGTCTGCAAGGCTTCCGTGATTTCCTTGGTGAGCTGGGCTTAAACTTAGGCGGTGGTTTAGAGCCATCTCCAACGGATTACGCCGATTTGGTTAAGCAAATTGCCGAGCGTCAGGATAAAGAATTGATCCAAACGATGCTGTTGCGTTCAATGAAGCAAGCAGTATACAACGCAGACAATGCCGGTCACTTTGGTTTAGCACTGAAACGCTACGCGCACTTCACGTCACCAATTCGTCGTTACCCAGACTTATTACTGCACCGTGCAATCAAATACCTGATTGCCAAAGAAGAAGGCCGTAATCAAGATCGCTGGACACCAACGGGTGGTTACCATTACTCATTTGACGATATGGACTTCTACGGTGAGCAATGTTCGATGACAGAGCGCCGTGCAGACGATGCAACGCGCGAAGTCGCTGATTGGTTGAAGTGTGAATACATGCAAGATCACGTTGGTGATGAGCTTGATGGCGTGATTGCCAACGTGACGAGCTTTGGTTTCTTTGTTCGTTTAACAGAGCTGCACATCGATGGTTTGGTACACATTTCGACACTAGCCAACGATTACTACCAATTTGATCCGATCGGTCAAAGACTTATCGGTGAAAGCTTCGGTAACATCTATCGCTTAGGCGATGCGGTGAAAGTGAAAGTGCTTGCGGTGAACTTAAATGACAAGCAAATTGACTTTGAATTGATCGAAACAAGTCGTAAGCTACGCGGCAAAGGCAAGACCGCGAAGAAGCGTGTAGCAGAAGCAAAACGCAAAGCGAAAGAGAAAAAACGTACCTCAACGCGCTCTTCAAAAGAGTCAAACGGTACGCGTGCTACACCAGCTATCGAGCCAACTAAGCGACCTGAGCCAAGTGAAAAGGCCGACAAACGCAAAGGTGGATCGAAGCGTGGTGACACTGAAAGCGCGAAAAAGCCGAAAGTGAAAAAGGCACGTAAGAAAAAGCCACACAGTAAGCCGAAGAAAACCACGCGTACTCAAAGTAACGCAGAGTAGGTGAAATCGCTGATTTAACTTGGTGTGAATACGCCAAGTTAAATTGATGTGGGCACTGACCAGAAAAACAGGTTAAATAATGAGTAACGAATTTATCTACGGCATTCACGCAGTGAAAGCGGTACTAGAACGCGAACCAGAACGTTTTATCGAAGCGTATGTTTTAAAAGGTCGTCAAGACGATCGGCTAATGCCAATTCTGAATGATCTTCAGGTTTGTGGTGTGTCTATCCAACAAATGACTCGTAAAACGCTAGACGATAAAGCGCATGGTGCTAACCACCAAGGCATCATTGCTCGTGTGAAGCCAGCGAAACAGCTGAACGAAAACGACATTGATGGCATTTTAGCGCAGCACGAATCTCCGCTGTTATTGGTATTGGATGGCGTGACGGATCCGCATAACCTAGGTGCTTGTCTACGTAACGCAGACGCAGCTGGCGTTGCGGCGATCATTGTACCGAAAGACCGCTCTGCACCAATGAACGCAACGGTAAGCAAAGTCGCTTGCGGTGCTGCTGAAGTCGTGCCATTGATCCGAGTGACCAACTTGGCGCGCACGATGCGTACACTGCAAGAGCAAGGCATTTGGTTTGTGGGCACGGCGGGTGAAGCGACACACGATATCTACCAAGCGAAACTGACCGGCCCTCTGGCTATCGTGATGGGAGCAGAAGGTGACGGCATGCGTCGTCTGACTCGCGAAACCTGTGACGATCTAATTAAGATCCCAATGGCAGGTAGCGTTTCAAGCTTGAACGTATCTGTAGCATCGGGCATCTGTTTGTTTGAAGCGGTTCGTCAGCGTATTGCTGCCAAGTAACTGATAAAAAACGTTAAGATAAATCAGTCACAGTAATAAAAACAAAGGATGGGGTGCCATCCTTTGTTGTTTTCACCGATTTATAAATAAAAATCTTCAGGGAAGTTATGACTCAACAAGACATTAAATTCATCGCCTTTGACCTTGATGGTACTTTGCTTGATAGCGTGCCAGATTTGGCGGTTGCGGCTGACCAAGCAGTACAAGCGCTTGGCTTTCCATCGGTTTCAGAAGAGCAGGTTCGAGATTACGTCGGTAACGGCGCAGATGTGCTGATTGGACGCTCACTGAGCCAAAGCCTGACCATCAATCCTGAACTGAGCGAAGAGCTTCGTGCAAAAGCGCGTGTGCTGTTTGATGATTACTACGAGCAAAGTGGTCACAAGCTAAGCCACCTTTACCCTACGGTAAAAGAGACACTGGAAGAGTTGCACAAGGCGGGTTTTGTTATGGCGTTGGTGACCAACAAACCTTCAAAGTTTGTGCCTGACGTTTTGGAAAAGCACGACATCGCAAAATACTTCGTTGATGTTCTTGGCGGTGATGCATTCCCAGAGAAAAAACCAAACCCAGTCGCACTGAACTGGCTGATGGAAAAACACCAAATCCAACCGAGTGAAATGCTGATGGTTGGCGACTCGAAAAACGACATTCTAGCCGCGAAGAACGCAGGCTGCGCCTCATTTGGTTTAACTTATGGTTACAACCATGGCGAGTCTATTTCAGTATCAAATCCAGATTTCGTTGCTGACAGTTTGGCAGAATTATTGGACGTTGTAGCGGTTTCTGCATAACGGCTATAAAAGAGCTTCCAAAATACTCGTTAATGAGTACACTGAGTAAGCCGTGCGCCTATCGCTGCACGGTTTTTTCATTTAATTAGATTAAGAAGTCAAAGGAATCATTCTAATGAGCAAACCCATTGTATTGAGTGGTGTTCAACCTTCAGGTGAACTAAGTATCGGTAACTACTTGGGTGCTCTACGTCAATGGCAGCAGATGCAAGACGATTATGATTGCCAATACTGTGTGGTAGACCTTCACGCGATTACGGTTCGTCAAGACCCTAAAGCACTGCATGAAGCGACTCTAGATGCACTGGCGATCTGTCTGGCAGTTGGTGTTGACCCTAAGAAGAGCACGCTATTTGTTCAGTCACACGTACCAGAGCATGCTCAGCTTGGTTGGCTTCTTAACTGTTACACCCAGATGGGTGAACTGGGTCGTATGACGCAGTTTAAAGATAAATCTGCACGTTACTCAAAAGACAGCTCGAGCCAGTTTGGTGATGTCAACGTAGGTCTGTTTGATTACCCAGTTCTAATGGCTGCAGACATCCTACTTTACGGTGCGCATCAAGTGCCAGTAGGAAGTGATCAGAAGCAACACCTAGAGCTCGCGCGTGATATCGCGAACCGCTTTAACAACATCTACTCGCCAGAGCAGCCAATCTTCCAAGTGCCAGAGCCTTACATTCCGACGGTAAACGCACGTGTAATGAGCCTGCAAGACGCAACGAAGAAGATGTCTAAGTCAGATGATAACCGTAAGAATGTTATCACGTTGCTGGAAGAGCCTAAGTCGATCATCAAGAAGATCAACAAAGCGCAAACAGACGCTGAAATGCCACCACGTATTGCTCACGATTGGGAAAACAAAGCAGGCATCTCTAACCTAATGGGTCTTTACTCTGCGGCGACAGGCATGAGCTTTGAAGAGATTGAAGCGAAATACAAAGGCGTTGAAATGTATGGCCCATTCAAGAAAGACGTGGGTGAAGCACTGGTTACTATGCTTGAGCCAATCCAAGCGGAATACCATCGTATCCGTGCCGATCGTGCATACATGAACGAAGTGATGAAGCAAGGTGCAGACAAAGCATCGGCTCGTGCGGCTGAAACGTTGAAGAAAGCGTACGCGGCAGTAGGCTTTGTTGCTCGCCCATAATGCAGCTTAAAGTTTGACTTTCTTTAGCCCTCGCATTTGCGGGGGTTTTTTGTATTTGAGTAAATTTATATCGCAAAACCTTGCCTTTCTGATTTTGTATAGCAAAATACCGCCTCAATGGCACTTTTGTGGCATAACCCCTGTCTGAACTGCCAAGAATGGATTGGAGCAATCTAAACACTATGTTGTTGATCATTGATAATTATGACTCGTTTACTTACAACCTTTACCAGTACTTTTGTGAGTTAGGGGCGAACGTTAAGGTTGTGCGCAATGATGAGATTGATATCCAAGGCATTGAGGCGCTCAAGCCGACCCACCTTGTCATTTCACCAGGGCCATGTACACCAAATGAGGCAGGCATTTCTCTACAAGCGATAGAGCACTTTGCTGGCAAGTTACCTATATTAGGGGTGTGTTTAGGTCACCAGGCGATTGCGCAAGTATTTGGTGGTGAAGTGGTACGCGCAAGACAAGTGATGCATGGTAAAACCTCGCCGATCCGTCACAATGGTCGCAGTGTATTTAAAAACCTCAATAACCCACTTACAGTGACTCGTTACCATTCCTTAGTGGTAAAAAATGGCACCCTACCAGACGTGTTTGAATTGACGGCATGGACGGAACTTTCAGATGGCAGCATGGATGAAATCATGGGTTATCAACATAAAACCCTGCCAATTGATGCGGTACAGTTTCATCCTGAGTCTATAAAGACAGAACAAGGTCATGAGCTTCTGGCTAACTTTCTCTCACGTGAAATGATCTGATCAGGATCACTTTTCTTAACAAATTCTTCATCTTTTTCCACTAGGGAAGAGAATGCAAAACTATGCGTTCTACTTTTCTGGCGTGCACTATTCATTTTTATCATTTCTGTTTAAGCCTTGTCATAATTGGCTTTTATTAAATTTTGCTTCTCAATTTATAATTATTGGTGCATAAATAGTCATAGGTAGTGAGTAATAGTGGTTTGCTCCCGATACGAAAAGAATAAATCACTATTGAAATGGTTAATTAAATGTAAATACAATGCCGTGATAGCTTAAATGCAAAACATTATTTGCTGGTGATGAATGCTGGCCAAATTCGCTTATCTGCTCGGCATGCGGTATCAAAAAGGAATATGCAATGACGATGGAAAATAAAGTAGAGCGCGGTTTATTTGATGAGGTCATGGTGCCTTGTTATAACCCGATGGAAATGATTCCAGTAAAAGGAAAGGGTTCACGAGTTTGGGACCAAGATGGCAATGAATACATCGATTTTGCCGGTGGCATTGCGGTGAGTTGCCTTGGACATTGTCATCCTGTCATGGTGAATGCGTTGACTGAACAAGGCAATAAGCTTTGGCACCTAAGTAATGTCATGACCAATGAGCCAGCACTACGACTTGCCAAAAAGCTAACCGAAGTCAGCTTTGCTGAGCGTGTTTTTTTCGCTAACTCTGGTGCTGAAGCGAATGAAGCTGCATTAAAACTTGCCCGTCGTTATGCCGCAGATGTTCATGGTCAAGAAAAGTCTGAAATCATTGCATTTAAACAAGGTTTCCATGGCCGTACGTTTTTTACGGTAACCGTTGGCGGTCAAGCAGCTTACTCGGATGGTTTTGGACCTAAGCCAGGTGATGTTACGCATTTGCCTTACAATGACATTGAAGCGCTGCAATCGCACATTTCAGATCGCACTTGTGCGATTATGATGGAGCCACTACAAGGTGAGGGCGGAATCATTCCACCTACACCAGAGTTTGCTCAAGCCGTCCGTGAATTGTGTGATAAGCACAATGCATTACTTATCTTTGATGAAGTTCAAACGGGTAATGGCCGTACCGGTCACTTTTACGCATATCAAGGTTTGGGTATCACACCAGATATCTTAAGTACCGCGAAATCACTTGGTGGTGGTTTCCCTATTGGTGCGATGTTAACAACTGCAAAACTGGCGGAACACATGAAAGTCGGCACTCACGGGTCTACTTACGGTGGTAACCCACTCGCTTGTGCCGTTGCTGAGGCGGTGGTTGAGGAAGTCAGCAAGCCTGAAACGTTAGCCGGTGTCCTTGAGCGTGAAGCGCTATTCCGTGAGGGGCTAGAGAAGATTAATACGAAGTACAATATCTTTTCTGAGGTGCGTGGCAAAGGTCTCCTATTAGGTGCTGCGCTGAATGATGAATGGCAGGGGCGTGCGCGAGACGTACTAGTCGCTGCTGGTAAACAAGGTCTCATGGTATTGGTTGCGGGTGCCAATGTCGTACGTTTCACTCCATCACTCGTGATCACACAACAAGAAATCGAAGAAGGCTTGGCAAAACTGGATAAAGCCATATCGACGTTAGTTTAAACGCGCCGACCAGTTTATTGTCAACGCAGACGCCCCCATCGAGGATCGCTGATGGGGGAATTGTTCCTACACTATAGTTAGGATCTTCTTGCATCTGGAGGGAGTATTGATGCTAGTTGTTCGCCCTATTGCAATGTCGGATTATGATGCGCTGCACACTTGTGCGGTGGAATCAGGTCATGGATTTACATCTCTGCCGGTTAATGAAGAGCTATTAACCAATCGAATTACACACTCAGAGTACAGCTTTGCTAAAACAGACATAAAAGAGGCGGGGGATGAGGGCTACCTTATGGTCGGCTTTGATTTTGAAACCGGAGAGGTCGCGGGCACGACGGGGATTGAAGCTTCGATCGGATGGGACGTACCGTTTTACTCTTACCACATCAGTAAAGTCGTTCACTCATCGCCAAAGCTTGGCGTTAATAACGTTGTAAAGCTACTGACGTTTGGTAACAACTACACGGGCAATAGCGAAATATGTACCTTGTTTTTGCGCGAGAAGTTCCGTGGTGGTTTGAATGGCCGTTTAATGTCCAAATGTCGTTTTTTAATGATGGCTGAGCACCCTGAACGTTTCTCTGAAACCATTTTTGCAGAGATGCGTGGTGTATCCGACGAGCAAGGTAATTCACCATTCTGGCAGTGGCTACAAGAACACTTCTTCTCTATTGATTTCACTCTGGCAGACTATTTAACGGGGATTGGTAAAAAAGGCTTTATTGCTGACTTGATGCCAAAACTGCCGATTTATGTCAATTTGTTGAGCCCAGAAGCACAAGCTGTCATCGGTAAAGTGCATGATAACACTCGCCCGGCGCTCAAGTTACTTGAAAATGAAGGGTTCACAAATCGCGGTTACGTGGACATCTTCGATGGTGGTCCAACCGTAGAATGTGATTTACGAAATATTGAGTCGGTACGCCACTCATTCCGAGCTCAAGTGAGAATTGCACCGCACACGAGCACACAAGACTTTTTGATGTGCAATTCATCGTTTTCAGATTTTCGAGCCGCAGCGGCAAAGGCGGCGTATGACGCTGAGACACATAGCGTCGTAATTGCGCCTGAATTGGCGGAAGCGCTTTTGGTTAAGGACGGAGATTTTATCCGTCTTCTTCCACAGTAACTGACGACAGATTTTAAGGATAGAAACAATGACGCATTGGATTGCAGGTGAGTGGGTACAAGGTCAAGGAGAAGCCCTAACGTCTTTATCTCCATATAATCAAGAAGTGATTTGGCAAGGCAAAGGTGCAACCGCAGAACAAGTGAATCAAGCGGTAGATGCGGCACGTGAAGCGTTTGTTGAGTGGAAAAAACGCCCATTCGCAGAGCGTGAAGCGATCGTTTTGGCTTTTGCTGAAAAAGTAAAAGAGAACAGCGAAACCATCGCCGAAGTTATCGCTAAAGAAACGGGTAAGCCGATTTGGGAAACTCGCACTGAAGCGGCGGCAATGGCCGGAAAAATCGCCATTTCTATCCGCGCCTACCATGACCGAACAGGAGAGGCGACCCGTGAAGCTGCGGGCAACCAAATTGTATTGCGTCATCGCCCACTAGGTGTGATGGCGGTATTCGGTCCTTATAACTTTCCAGGTCACCTACCAAATGGTCACATCGTGCCTGCATTGCTTGCGGGTAACACCGTTGTATTCAAGCCATCTGAACAAACCCCGTGGACAGGTGAACTCGCAATGAAACTGTGGGAAGAAGTTGGTCTACCAAAAGGTGTGATTAACCTAGTCCAAGGCGCGAAAGAAACGGGTATTGCTCTTGCCGATGCTAAAGGTATTGATGGTGTGTTGTTTACCGGGAGCGCAAACACAGGGCACGTCTTGCATCGTCAATTCGCGGGTCAGCCAGATAAGATGTTGGCGCTTGAAATGGGCGGTAACAACCCGATGGTTATCTCGGATAACTACGGTGATCTAGATGCGACAGTTTACACCATCATTCAATCGGCATTCATTAGTGCAGGCCAACGCTGTACCTGTGCACGCCGTCTGTATATCCCGTTTGGTGACAAAGGCGATGCCGTGATCACGAAGCTGGTGGAAGCGACACGCAATATTCGTGTAGACCAACCTTTTGCAGAGCCTGCGCCATTCATGGGACCACAAATTTCGGTTGCGGCAGCCAAGTTAATTTTGGATGCACAAGCGAACTTACAAGCACTGGGTGGCGAAAGCTTGATTGAAGCAAAAGCAGGTGAAGCGGCGTTTGTTTCTCCGGGGATCATCGATGTGACGAACATTGCGGAGTTACCAGATGAAGAGTACTTCGGCCCACTGCTGCAAGTTGTACGCTACGAAGGGTTAGAAAAAGCGGTTGAGTTAGCCAACGATACGCGATTTGGTCTATCCGCAGGTCTCGTTTCAACTGACGACCAAGAGTGGGACTACTTCGTTGATCATATCAGAGCTGGCATCGTGAACCGTAATCGCCAATTAACGGGAGCAAGTGGTGATGCTCCGTTTGGCGGCCCTGGTGCGTCAGGTAATCTACGTCCAAGTGCTTATTATGCAGCGGACTACTGTGCGTACCCAATGGCATCAATGGAGGGACAAGAAACGATCTTACCTGCAACATTGAGCCCGGGTGTTAGCTTGTAATCAAGTATACGAAGCGGTGACAAAGTATTACTGCTTCTATCGGCCAGAGCTATTTACCTCATTAGAATTCAGGTAAGCGCTGGCAAACGCCAAAGGTGAGCTTAAGACTTTCCAGAGCGTGTTGACTGACTGGCACTTAATGCCACACATACCGTCACAGGTTGATGACCACTCGTTCTTAATTCTGGACAGCCTTTCGGCTGTGAACGAGTGGTCAACTTCTTCTACCTATAACTGAACATTTCGTAACAAGGAGTTGTTATGACGCCCGACCTGCTATTTGAATCGCTGTGGAAAGACTATATTCAACGTCTTTGCCCATCTGCTGCTAAAGTGCATCAACTTCTACAAGAAGATGAACCTCTTATTAATGACCATATTGCGCTGCGTACGTTTAATGTCGCTCCTCTAGGCATTGAAACGTTGGCGAAGCCATTCCTAGCGGTGGGTTACAAAGCCTGTGGTGACTACGTATTTGAAAGCAAAAAGCTGGTGGCAAAACATTTTGAGCATCCAGATCCGAAACAACCAAAAGTCTTCATCAGTGAATTGAAAGTGGATGAGTGCTCACCAGAGCTACAAGGCATTGTTCATAAACTGGTAGAGCAGGTTGATGCTTCTAAACTGACCGGCAGTGACTTTTTGTACGGCGGACGTTTGTGGGACCTTAGCTATGCTGACTTCCAAATTTTAGCGAAAGAGAGTGAATACGCTTCTTGGCTAGCGGCTCATGGTTACGGAGCTAACCACTTTACAGTGAGTGTCAATCAGCTTAATCAGTATGAAGAAGTGAAGCAGGTGAATGACTATTTGCGAGAAGCAGGCTTTATCATTAACGAAAATGGTGGTGAAGTAAAAGGCACTCCAGAAGTACTTTTAGAGCAGTCTTCTACCATGGCAGATAAAGTCCCGGTCACATTCATGGATGGGGCACAAGTCATCCCTGGTGGTTTCTATGAATTTGCGAAACGTTACCCGATGGAAAGCGGCGAACTGTACTCGGGGTTTGTTGCGGCATCAGCAGACAAAATCTTTGAGAGCACGGACAGTAAATAACACGAATCCAAGTAAAGAAAAAGCCACCCGAGGGTGGCTTTATAATTTGAACGTTATTTCGATGAGAAGTTAGTTAATGAATAAACTAACTGATTAAGAAATTAACGAGTCCCGTATACAACGATAGTTTTACCGTGTGCAGAGATTAGGTTTTGTTCTTCTAGCATTTTCAAGATACGACCAACGGTTTCACGAGAACAGCCAACAATTTGACCGATTTCTTGACGAGTGATCTTGATTTGCATGCCGTCTGGGTGAGTCATCGCATCTGGTTGTTTAGCTAGGTTCAGAAGAGTCTGAGCGATACGACCAGTTACGTCTAGGAACGCTAGGTCACCTACTTTTTGGCTAGTAACTTGAAGACGACGAGCCATCTGCGCAGAAAGGCGCATAAGGATATCTGGGTTTACTTGGATAAGTTGACGGAACTTCTTGAAAGAAATTTCTGCCACTTCACAAGGAGATTTAGCACGAACCCAAGCTGTACGCTCTTGGTCTTCTTCGAATAGGCCAAGCTCACCAATGAAGTCACCTTGGTTTAGGTAAGAAAGGATCATCTCCTTACCTTCTTCGTCCTTGATAAGAACCGCAACAGAACCTTTAACGATGTAGTACAAAGTTTCTGCTTTTTCGCCCGCGTGAATTAGCGTGCTTTTTGATGGGTACTTATGAATGTGACAGTGTGAAAGAAACCATTCTAATGTTGGGTCGGTTTGAGGTTTACCTAGAACCATAATATCTCACTTCCTCTGCAGGGTACGCTTGCGCTATCCATATTTTAGCTCAGCCTGAATTGGCCTACTAGAATAAGAGCACTTTTTCTATGCTGCAAGCTCTCTTATGTTTCGGTTAGAAATAGTATCCTTTTTCTAAAACGATTTCTTGATTTTAATCGTGCCATGGCGGAGATTTTGTAAGCAAAACTGTGCACATGATCACGGTATGAAAAGTAAACACCTTAATACGGACGTTTCTACCCGATTTTTCCCGTTTCGATGAGTTGTTGCAGTATTGGCCTAACAATGAGCTCCATAGCAAAGCTCATTTTACCACCAGGCACCACAATGGTGTTATGGCGTGACATAAATGAGCCATCAATCATCGCCAATAGGTACGGGAAGTCGACATTCTTAATTCCGCGCAGGCGAATCACAACGAAACTTTCATCTAGGCTTGGGATCCCTTTTGCGTTTAGCGGGTTGGATGTGTCCACCGTCGGTACGCGCTGGAAGTTGATGTGAGTGCGAGAAAATTGTGGGGTAATGTAGTTTAAGTAGTCGTCCATAGAACGCACAATGGAGTCCATTACAGCCTCACGTGAGTGTCCGCGATCACGGGTGTCACGGACGAATTTTTGAATCCATTCCAAGTTTACGATAGGGACCATGCCAATCAAAAAATCGACATGTTGAGCAACGTCTACTTCGCCATCCACCACGCCGCCATGCAACCCCTCATAGAACAAGACGTCACTGTTTTCGGGTAAGTCTTGCCACGGTGTGAAAGTGCCAGGCATTTGATTGTAAGGCACCGCCTCATCAAAGGTGTGCAGGTATCGGCGTACGCTGCCCGTGCCCTCTGCACCAAATTGGCGGAAAAATGATTCTAGGCCGGGAAAGTCATTGGCTTGAGGACCAAAGTAGCTGATGTGCTTGCCTTGCTCTCGAGCTTTGCGGATTTCGACATCCATTTCTGGACGAGTAAAACGGTGAAAGCTATCACCCTCCACCCATGCAGGTTTGATGTTCATCATATTGAACATCTTACGGAAAGCTTCGGATGTAGTTGTAGTGCCGGCACCGGACGAACCAGTAACCGCAATGATTGGATGTTTCGCTGACATGACAAACCTTGTCGAAAAATACTTACCTGTAATGTGCAGCATACGAATATGCTGCACGGTCGAAATCCCACTATAGCATGTAACAAGCCGTTGTCATCGAGAGGGATTCAGCAAAAATGTGAGAGGTCTAAAACTTTGCTTTTAGCTGTATATCAACCGTTTCATGAAGCTCTGAAAAGACGATGACTGCTTCGCCTTTCTCTAGTTGCAGCTTCACTTGTTCGATTTTGTCTTGTAACGAAATTTCTACCGCACCATAGTCTGTCCCCTCACGGAGAACGAATTCACGGATCAGGTTTTCTAGTGTATCTGGCGCGATGTCTTGCCATGGAATGATCATAAATACCTCAAACTTTTATGACGGTTAGGGCTATTTGCCTCAGTTAGTTTACAAGGTTCGTGATGCGGATACAGCAGAAAGGTACTCGGAAGAGATGCTTTCATAATAGGCCGGCAAGGCCTCTTCTAACCAAAACTTAGGTTTTAAGGCGGTCCCAGTTAGAAAACCCACATGCCCACCATGCTCATACAGGCGATAATCAATATTGTCAGGCAGTACAAACTTTGGAATGACATCGTCGGTCATAAAGGGATCATCTTTTGCGTGAATGATCAGTGTCGGTAAAGTGATTTGTTGCAGCTTACTGAGGCCAGAGCACTGTTCATAATAATCTTGAGCATCCTTAAACCCATGCAGAGGCGCCGTGATGAGATCATCAAATTCATATAAGCGAGTGACTCGTTTGATCGAGCTGTAAGAAAGGGCAAGCTCACCTTGGATCAAATCATGCTTTTGTAGCGCATTACGTTTGAGTGAGGAAAGCAAGTAACGTTTGTAAACTTTAGAAAAGCCTTGCTCAATACGATTGGCACATGCAGCCAAATCTAACGGTGCAGATACGATGGTCGCGGCACTTAAAATTGGGTCGTCTTTGTATTGTGCCAAGTAGTTTGCCAGCATGTTGCCACCAAGAGAAATGCCAACCGCAACTTTTGGGTTGTTTGGAAACTGTTTATTTAGATATTCTAGGAAGAAGCGAGCATCCGTGACTTCGCCTGAATGGTAAGCTCGTGCTTTTTTATTCGGTTTTCCACTACAGCCACGAAAGTGCATCATGACAGACAGCCATCCTGACCGAGAAAATGCATTCATCAGCCCATTTGCATAGGGGCTATAAAAACATCCCTCTAAGCCATGGAACAAAACGAAGATAGGCTTGTTTTGGCTCATATCCATGCGTTCAGACCATGCTAAATCAAGAAAGTCCCCATCAGGCGTATCGAGAGTCTGCCAAACGGGTGTAAACAAGGCTTTTTTACGAATGAATCGTGGTAATAAGGTTTGAAGGTGTGGGTTCTTAATCCCAGCTGCTGCGAAAAATTGTGTCATACCTAACTGCTCTTATATGGTCCTTCGTATTCGCTGAAGAACTTATTAATATAATTCTTTATAGCTTTAGTATAGATATATTGCGGGGTTATGGGCGATATTATAGGGGATGGTTATCAGGAAATGGCATTGAAAACGCGTGTTGTAGGTGCTCCCCCCCAAGTTGACGGCAGTATCTTAGTGTCAGTGGTTCACCATCGTTATTCACCAGTGTAAGAGAATTAATACAATCCACAAGATCCGATTGTTGCTGCTTTTCTAGCTGTAACTCAAACTGTAATGCTTCACGATACAAAGCATCATTGACTTGTAATTTGAGGTGGCGACGTAATTCGCGATAAGAGCTGAGGAGCGTTTCACTGCGCATTATGCAGCCTTGAAGGATTGGCCAATCTTGTTCTAGGAAAATGACCTGCTGCTCATCAAGCCATTTGAGCAGCAGTAATAAGTTCACGTTACCGTGGTAGTTGTTCTGCAATGATAAGCACGCTTCTTTCACTTCGCGGACACCATAAAATTGCAGGCTGAACTGCCAAAGGTGTTCTAAGGTAAGAGTGAATTCTACGTGCTTGTTTGTCATTGATTAAACTCTAGCTCCATCTGCTCGAGTGTTTCTTGGGCAGACATCCATTCCATTTCCACTTCTTCAAGCTCTGATTTGCTCGATGCTTGAAGTGCCAATACTTCGTTAAGTCTAGCTTTATTTTCGGCTTCATACAGAGAGTTATCGACTAATTGTTCTTCTGCTCTCGCCAACGCCTCGCCTAACTTATCCATTTTATTCTCTAACTGTGTCAGCGTTTTGCGAATTGGCGCCGTTTGTTTACGGAATTCTGCTTCGCGTCGCTTTTGCTCTTTTTTTGCCGCCGCGCTATTGGCTCCATCTTTCACCGGTTGTGACGCTTGGGCTTCTTTTCGCTCGGCTTTTTGTTGCTCTGTCAGCCATTTGTAGTAATCGTTCAAATCGCCATCGAACGGGGCAACTTGACGATCGTGGACTAGGTATAAGTCATCGGTTGTCGCACGTAATAGGTAACGGTCGTGCGAAACAATCACCATCGCACCTTCAAAAGTTTGCAGTGCCATGGTCAGTGCTTGGCGCATGTCCAAGTCCAAGTGGTTGGTTGGTTCGTCGAGTAGCAATAGGTTTGGTTTTTGCCATACGATTAACGCCAGTACCAAGCGTGCTTTTTCACCTCCTGAAAACGGTGCAACTTTCTCAAGTGCTTTATCGCCTTGGAAACCAAAGCTACCTAGGTAGTCTCGCAATTGCTGTTCCGTTTGGTCTGGCGCAATTTGCATCATGTGTTGCAGCGGCGTTTCTTCTGGGTGCAAAGTTTCCAATTGATGTTGAGCAAAGTAACCGATCTTTACGCCTTGCGAGTAAGTCAGATCACCACCTTGTGCTTTAAGCTCGCCAGAAAGCAGCTTGATCAAGGTTGATTTACCAGCGCCGTTGCGGCCAAGTAGGCCGATACGACTGCCCGGTACTAAGTTAAGGCGGATCTTTTCTAGGATCAGATTATCACCGTAGCCGGCTGATACTTCATCCATCATCATGATTGGGTTTGGTAATGCCGTTGGCTCGCGGAATTCAAAGCTGAAAGGGTTATCGAATTGCGCAGGCAGCACTTTTTCCATACGTTCTAGCGCTTTTATGCGACTTTGGGCTTGGCGTGCTTTGGAAGCTTTGTAACGGAAACGGTCGATGTAGCTTTGCATGTGCGACATCTGCTTCTTCTGTTTCTCGAACATCGCTTGTTGCAATATCATCTTTTGCGCGCGCTGATTTTCGAATGATGAGTAGTTGCCGGTGTATTCGTTTAGCTGTTGATTTTCGATATGGATAATGCGGCCAACGATAGGATCTAAGAAATCACGGTCGTGCGAGATAAGGATTAGCGTACCTGGATAATTTTGTAACCAGCGCTCTAACCACATTACAGCATCCAAATCCAAGTGGTTGGTCGGTTCGTCGAGCAACAGTAGATCTGAGCGACATAATAGCGCTTGAGCTAAGTTAAGGCGCATACGCCAACCACCAGAAAACTGGGTAAGACTCCAACTCATTTGCTCTTGGCTAAAGCCCAGACCATCAAGCAGTTCGGCAGCGCGTGCGCGAATACTATAACCGCCAATGGTTTCAATCTTACCGTGGATCTCAGCAACCAGTGTGCCGTTGTCTTTCTCTTCGGCGATAGCCAGTTGAGCTTCAAGATCACGGAACTCACGATCACCATCAATCACGTATTCCAGTGCGCTGCGGTCGAGTGCTGGCGTTTCCTGTGCAACCCAAGCCAATTCCCAATGTTGAGGTTGGCTGAATGAGCCGGCATCAATGGACAGTTCATCTTTTAGTAATGCGAACAGGGTAGATTTACCGCAGCCATTTTTACCTACAAGACCCACTTTGTCGCCTGGGTGAATGGTTGCTGATGCTTGGTCTAAAAGAGGTTTACCGCCACGCAGTAACTGAATATCAGAGAAGGTAATCATAGGGTTTTAATTCACTTTGCGCAGTGCGCGTTTCTTAGTCATTTATCTCGCGATGAATAGTAGGGCTATTGGCAGGAAAAGTCGATCTCTGCGCTTTAATTGCATTATGCTATACAAAAAAGTATAACAATTTGATAACGGATAAAAATAAAGACAAGGACGACTATTTGGCTGTTTCAGCGCCTCTTCCCCCAAGAGTTCTGGTTATCTATGCTCATCCAGAGCCACAAAATTCGATTGCTAATCAAGTTATGATTAAAAAAATTCAATCGCTTGATCATGTCACGGTGCGCGATCTTTATGGTGCGTATCCCGATTTTTTTATTGATGTGAATTACGAGCATGCTCTGCTTAAGGAGCATGATGTGATCGTATTTCATCACCCTCTCTATATGTACTCTTGTCCGGCATTATTGAAAGAGTGGATGGATCGCGTATTAGGTAAAGGATTTGCATTCGGTGATGGTTGTGCATTAGAGGGCAAATATTGGCGTAGTGTCATTACCACTGGAGGCAAAGAAGATGCGTTTAGCCCTAAGGGCTACAACAAATATCCTCTTGAGCAAATTTTGCAACCGTTCGAGTTAACCGCAGCCCTGTGCCAAATGCACTGGATGGAACCTTTAGTGCTGTACTGGTCGCGCAATGTCTCGGACATCGAACGCTATCAACATGCAGAGCAATATCGTCAATGGCTGAATAATCCCTTGAGAGAGTGGGATGAGCAAGGAGGCCAGCATGGCGATAACCAGTGAGTTTCTTCAAAGTAGCGTGGTGTTTCTCTCTGCGGCGGTGATTGCTGTACCGATCGCGCAACGCCTTGGGCTTGGGTCTGTTCTTGGTTATCTGATCGCTGGAGTCCTAATTGGTCCTTGGGGGTTGGGCTTGATCAGTGATGTGGATGCCATTCTCCATTTTGCGGAACTCGGGGTCGTATTGTTGCTGTTCTTAATTGGATTGGAATTGAATCCTAAAAAACTGTGGCAAATGCGAGGGCCAATACTTGGCTTAGGCGGAGCGCAAGTCATTATAACCACCGCCGTGATTGGCAGTATTGTCAGTTTGTTTGGATTGAGCATACCAGTCAGTTTGGTTATCGGTATGGGGTTGGCGCTCTCGTCCACGGCAATTGCACTTAAAGTGATTGAAGAACAAGGGCAAACCGGTACTGAAACTGGGCAGTCTGGCTTTGCGGTATTGCTGTTTCAAGATATTGCAGTGATCCCTATGCTCGCCATGTTGCCGTTGTTGGCTGGTGGGCAAAGTGGTGGTGACTGGCTGGATGCTATTTTTGTGTTGGGCAGTGTGCTGGCTTTACTGGTCGGTGGTCATTTCCTGTTGCGTCCTCTGTTCCGATTTGTGGTGATGAGTGGTGTACGCGAGCTCTTTACTGTCGCAGCGTTGCTGGTGGTGCTTGGCATTTCTGTCGCCATGCAAAAACTCGGGCTTTCCATGGCGCTCGGCACATTTTTGGCGGGGGTGTTACTTGCTGAAAGTGAGTACCGTCATGAGCTCGAAATTGCGATTGAACCGTTCAAAGGTTTGCTGCTTGGCTTGTTTTTTATCGCCGTGGGTATGGCCGTCAACTTGGGGTTATTAGCACTTCAACCGCTGGCGATTATTGGTGCTGTAGTGGCTTTAGTCACGGTGAAAGGTTTGGTGCTGTATGTCTTAGCTCGTACTGCTCGAGTTCGTGCCAAGTCGCGCAGCCGTATGGCCGCGATTTTAAGTCAAGGGGGGGAGTTCGCTTTCGTTATCTTCACTGCAGCCAATCAAGAGGGGATCTTAAATAAAGAACAAGTGGCGTTCTTGCTGGTGGTGGTGAGTTTATCGATGGTGACCACACCGTTGTTGCTCATGGGGCAGAAGAAGTGGTTTGCACATACGCTCAATCAAGAAGAAGAGAGCGTGACTAGCAACGTGGTTGATCGCCGACCACGCGTGATCATTGCCGGTTTTGGTCGTTTTGGTCAGATTGTTGGGCGCTTGATGTACGCCAATAAGATCAAAGTGACGGTATTAGAGAGTGATGCTAGCCAGATCCACTTACTGCGTAAATACGGCTATAAAGTGTTTTATGGTGACGCGACTCAGATTGATCTTCTGCGAGCGGCGGGGGCTGACAAAGCAGAAGCGCTAGTGATCTGTACTGACTCTCCTGACGAAGTCATGGCAATCGTTGATATTTGTCGTGCTCATTTCCCAAAACTAAAGATCCTTGCACGTGCGCGTAGCCGTGTGGAAGCGTATCAATTAATGAATCATGGTGTGCAAAATTATTCGCGTGAAACCTTTTTAGGAGCGCTCGATCTTGGTCGCCAAGCGCTCGTGGAGTTAGGTATGCATCCGTATCAAGCAAAGCGGGCAGAAGCACATTTTCGAAAACTTGATAATGCTATGCTCAAGGACTTGTTGCCTCAGCATAGTGAAGATAAAGAACTCGCTCAGCGCTCAAAAGAAGCGCGTAAAGAATTAGAGGAAATTTTTGGTCGCGAAATGGAAAGCGATCAACAGTCACCCAATCATTGGAAGTAGTACCCGCAAAACATAGAGCGGGAGAGGGAATAGAGTTGAAAATTAAGAAACGTTTTATTGCAGGAGCAAATTGTCCGAAGTGCAGCCAACAAGACACATTACGTTGGTGGATCGAGAATAACATTGAGCTTGTGGAGTGTGTCGATTGTGATTATACCGAGCAGCGTAAGCCGCAATCTGTAGATAAAAATAAACACTCGCAGCAAGAAATGATCGGGATTTTTAAGCCAGAATAATTGAACTTCGATAATTGATCCCCATAATACTACCATCTTGGTACTTAACCCCATTCTGGTTAAGTCAATTAATCTCCCTGGAGTTAGCATGAAAATTGAAAAGAACGTTGTTGCAAGCCTTGCATACAAAGTAATGTTGGAAGACGGTGTTGTTGTTGACCAATCAACAGCTGACGCTCCTCTTGATTACCTACACGGCCATGACAACCTAATCACTGGTCTTGAAAAAGAGCTAGAAGGCAAAGTGGCAGGCGACAAGTTCTCTGTAACAGTATCTCCTGAAGAAGCTTACGGTGAGCACAACGACGAACTTGTTCAACGTGTTCCTGCAGACGTATTCCAAGGCGTTGACCAAATTGAAGTTGGTATGCGTTTCCTAGCAGATACTGACCAAGGCCCAATCCCTGTAGAAGTAACTGAAGTAGACGGCGATGAAGTGGTTGTAGATGGTAACCACATGCTTGCTGGTCAAACACTAACATTTGAAGTAGAAGTAATGGCTACTCGTGAAGCAACCGCTGAAGAGATCGCACACGGTCACATTCACCAAGGTGGTGGTTGCTGTGGTGGTCACGACCACGATCACGAGGGCGGCTGTTGCGGCGGCGAAGAGAAAGGCGACGACCACGAATGTTGTGGCGGCGGCGGTTGCGGTTCTCACTAATCGCACGATCTTCACTAGATAACGCTATCTAGCAAAGTTTTAAAAAGCGCAAGTTGAGGTTTCAACTTGCGCTTTTTTCTTATCTGGGTGTAGTGCAATATATACACGGAACCACGGTTACAAGTAACAACAGTTGGACAAAGCGATGACGAAACCTTTCTCGATTGCCATTCACGGCGGCGCAGGAACCATCTTGCGTGAACAGATGAGCGATGAATTGCAACTATCTATCTTGGCGGATCTTGAGGCCGCAGTAAAAGCTGGCCACCAAATCTTAGCAAAAGGTGGTGAAGCCTTAGATGCGGTCGTGATGGCAGTAAAAGTGTTGGAAGACTCTCCCAACTTTAATGCTGGTAAAGGCTCTGTTCTGACACATAACGAGATGGTGGAAATGGACGCCTCTGTGATGGATGGGAAAAGCCAAGCCGCAGGTGCGGTTGCTGGTGTTCGTCATATTAAGAATCCAATTGAACTCGCCCGTGACGTGATGCGAAACAGCAACCATGTACTGTTGGTGGGCGAGGGGGCAGAGAAGTTTGCTTTTGAACAAGGTTATGAGTACACCGAGCAGGATTATTTTTTTACAGATCGCCGGTATGAACAGCTGCAGTCTATGCGTGAGAAAGGGGTGTTTGCGTTATCTGAATCTCGTTATCCGGATGACCGCAAGCATGGTACGGTCGGCGCAGTGGCGCTGGATCAACATGGTAATTTAGCTGCCGCAACCAGTACGGGGGGCGTAACCAATAAGAAGTACGGTCGAGTTGGAGACTCTGCTCTGATTGGTTGCGGCACAGTGGCAGAGAATGGTGTCGTAGCAGTATCAACCACTGGTGTCGGTGAGTTCTTTATTCGTAAGCGCGTGGCGGAAGATGTCGCAGCTCGTATACGTTACTTACAAGAAGACGTGCATACGGCGTGTGAGCATATCATTCAAGGTGAACTCAAAGTGATGGGGGGTGAGGGCGGTTTAATTGCTATTGATGCTCAAGGAGAGCTGCACTTTGCGATGAACAGCACCGGTATGTACCGAGCAGGTATTAATACGCAAGGTGAACTCAGTGTAAGCATTTACGCTGATGAGTAGTTTGGTCTGTGGCTAAATATTTTGACCGAGGCTAAAAACAATAAAGCCCAGAATGCGTTCTGGGCTTTATGTTATTGATATCTGCATTTTAGTAATGCGGTGGTGGTGTTTCTTCAGATGGATCGGCTAAATTCGACGAATCCATATTTTTCACTTTACCTACCACGTATTTCATCTGATCGAGCATCTTGGTGATTTGCAGTTGTTGCTGCGATAAGGCGCCGTTCAGATCTTCAATAGTTTGTTCTTGGAACGCAAGCTGACATTCTAAGTCATTGATGCGTGCTTCTAATTGCTGAATGAGTTTGTCTGTCATGATCCGTTCTCTAGCTGCCAAGCTTGGGCAATGCCCGCAGATGTGGCAGTAATTACACGTTGCTTGGAATCAAAGGCTGCATCATACACGACCGCGCGAGGAGGGCGAGTATCTTTTTTCGGCTCGACTTCAAATCCATCGACTCGCTTGCCCGTTTGGGTATTCCATACCATCACTCGGCCAGATGGCATCCCAGTAACCAGTAAATCGCCATCATCAGAGAATCGTGCGGTAGAGAAAATTAACTGGCGCGACCAACTACTGAGCTGAGCCACCTCTTCCCCCGTATCTAAATCCCAAATAATGGCTTGGTTGCCCGCATCGGAAGTCATGGCTAATTTCCCATCTCGTTGCAACGCGACTCTTACCACACGTTGGTCATGCTCAAAGGTCCGCATCACTAATCCGCTTTCTGTATCCCATAGGTAAGCCTTGTAATCATTTCCCCCCGTCAGTGCAAAGCGCCCATTAGGGGAGATAGCCACAGAATTGACTTTTTCTTGGTGAGCAAGGAACTCCAATCTTCGTCCGGTGACTAAGTTGACATGTATTGCTTTTCCATTGGAAAGACCCAGTAACACTTGCTCACCATTCGCAGTAATGTCAACGTCACGAATAAGTGCATCTGAGATTGACCATAATCCCGTGGCTTGTGTCCACCCCAGATCCCAAACGGCGAAATTGACTTGGCTTGCTGTTACAGCATATCGACCGTTGTCAGAAATGCGAATATGAGAAACCACACTGGCGTCTTGATCGAGCTCCCCTAGCTTTGCAAGCTGCTTGTTTTGTTCTAAATCCCACAATACCAAATGGTGTTCTTTGGAGTAGAGTAAAGCAAAGCGGGCATCTCTACTGAGAGCAAAGCTGGTGGAGCCTTGAGGTTCAAGTGGCCATCGTTGAACATCGTGATGGGTAAAAAAGCATCCATTTAACGCAGTGATGACAACTAAATGTAGGAATAAATGAGAAATTCTTTGCATTACATCTAATAATCCAGTTTGTGTCTTGAGACATATAGCTAGTATATTGGTATAACGATTGTCTTCACTAGTCTCATAGAAGATTTGTGCACAACAACCAATGGCGTAGCCATTATTTGGAGAATTTAATGAAATCAGTTTTAAAAGTGTCGCTACTTGCTGCAACAGTAATGCTAGCGGTAGGTTGTCAAAAAGAAGAAACAAAACCAGAAGTGGCACCGCAAGCAGAACAAGTTCAAGCTGAAACTGGCAAAGCGGTTCACTTTAAAACCGACGATGACAAAGCGGCGTACGCAATTGGTGTGTCATTTGCTAACTACCTAAGTGCAAGTATCGAGAAGCCAAGCGAAATCGGTATCAACCTAAACAAAGATCTAGTGCTTAAAGGTATCGAAGACGTATTTAAAGGCAACGCGGCGCTAAACGAAGAAGAAACTCGTGCTGCTCTAGAATCTCTAGATAAGCGTGTTGCAGAAACCATGCAAAAGCAAGCGGCTGAGAAAGCGGCTGAAGCGAAGAAAGCTGGCGATGACTTCCGTGCTGAGTTCGAGAAGCAAGAAGGCGTAGTTAAGACAGAATCTGGTCTTCTATACAAAGTTGAAACGCCAGCTGAAGGCGAGAAACCAAAAGACACGGATACTGTTCAAGTACACTACAAAGGTACATTGATCGACGGTACTCAGTTCGACAGCTCTTACGATCGCGGCGAACCAGCAACGTTCCCACTAAACCGCGTAATCCCTGGTTGGACTGAAGGTGTTCAGCTAATGCCAGTAGGTTCTAAGTTCAAATTCGTTATCCCGCCAGAGCTAGCATACGGTGAGCAAGACACGCCAAGCATTCCTGCTAACTCAACGCTAGTATTTGAAGTAGAACTACTAAAAATCGAGAATGACAACGCAGCTCAATAAGCTCGTCTTTTCTATAAGTAGATGAAAAAAGGTCCGATTTTCGGGCCTTTTTTGTTCTAGGTCACTAGTTGATGAGTTTGCTAGGTTGCCTTTCAAAATTTCTGATAAACTTACACCAATTTGTTGATTTTTCGCTCGAAGACTTATGACAACTACAGAAACAATAAATGCGGAGATGTTGCTCGAAATGGAATCTGTCAACGTGATGCCATTTACAGAGCACGATAAAATCATCTTGAGATCTTATGAAGCAGTCGTAGACGGCATTGCCAGTCTAATCGGCCCATTTTGTGAGATAGTTCTTCACTCTTTAGAAGATCTCAATACCTCTGCAATCAAAATTGCTAACGGTGAGAATACCGGCCGTCAGGTTGGCTCTCCGATTACCGACCTTGCGCTAAGAATGCTGAAAGACATTGAGGGTTCTGAGCGTAACTTCTCACGCTCGTACTTTACTCGTGCGAAAGGCGGTGTACTTATGAAATCCATCACCGTTGCTATTCGTAATGGTGAAAATCGCGTGATTGGGTTGCTGTGTATCAACGTCAACCTTGATGCACCTTTTTCTCAAGTTTTGCAGTCATTTATGCCTACGCAAGAAGCCGAAGAAGCCGCTTCATCGGTTAACTTTGCGAGTGATGTAGAGGAGCTCGTTGACCAAACAGTTGAACGCACGATTGAAGAGATCAATGCTGATAAATCCGTATCGAACAATACCAAAAATCGTCAGATTGTGATGGAGCTATACGATAAAGGCATCTTCGATATCAAAGATGCAATTAACCGTGTTGCAGACCGTTTGAACATCTCAAAACATACCGTTTATCTTTATATTCGTCAGCGTAAGACTGAGGACGAATGAGCGTGAGTAAATTAACTTACACGTTGGTCGTTAATGGCCCTGTGTATGGGCGTCAATCCGCACGCAGTGCCTATCAATTCGCACAGGCGGTCATTGAACAAGGGCACACTCTGGTCAGTGTGTTCTTTTATCAAGATGGCGTCACCAATGGTACGGCATTGAGTGTACCAGCAAACGACGAATTTGATCTCACTAAAGCATGGCAGACATTGGCTCAACAGCATAATATTCGTCTTGAAACTTGTGTGGCAGCAGCGCTTCGTCGAGGCATTATTGGTGAGAGTGAAGCAAACCAACATGGCCTTACTCAAAACAACTTAGCTCATGGTTTTGAACAAGCGGGATTAGGCAGTTTGGCTGAGGCGATGCTTACCCAAGATAGAGTGGTGCAGTTTTGAGTCAGTTAACTTATCTATTTCGTAGTGCCCCCCATGGCAATAGCGCAGGACGAGAAGGGGTTGATGCCCTGTTAGCCGCATCTGCGTACTGTGAAGACATTACGGTATTATTTGTTGGGGATGGTGTTTATCAATTACTGCTAGGTCAGGAACCGAGTGGCATATTGAGTAAAGACTATGCGCCTATGCTTAAGTTGTTTGATTTGTACGATATTGAGCAAGTCTTCGTTTGTTCGGATTCACTTTCAGAGCGAGGTTTGGCTCAAGCCGATTTGGTTATCGCAGCTGAAGCATTAAGTACTGACCAACTCAAAGCTAAATTGCAACAAGCAGGTAAATTGCTGTCATTTTGAGGAAGCCATGTTACACATCATCAAATCCGTAACAGCATTAAACGACGCCACGGCGTTTTACAGCGAACAAGATGCCGTGCTGTTAGTTGAAGATGCCATCTATGCGGCAAATCCTCAACATCAAGCATTCACTTTAGTAAAAGGACCCCTGGTCTATGCTTTACAAAGTGATGTTGAAGCAAGAGGCATGAGTAATCGAATCAGCCCATCGATTGAGGTTGTGAACTACTCAGGCTTTGTTGAATTAACCGTAAAACAAGCCAAATCCTTAACTTGGGATTGACCCTTTTTTCTTGTCTAATGAGGTTTACGGACGAATTGTCTTAATTGAACAAAAAAGATCCGTATATTTCTTGACACACCTCTCACTGCTGCATAGAATTTTGCGTCCCTAACTGCCAAGAGTTGTTAGGGATAGATTTTTCACAAAGCTTACTTTCAAGTAAATCAGGAGCTAGTTAATGGCAACTATTAACCAGTTGGTACGTAAGCCTCGTGCAAAGCAAGTTGTTAAAAGCAACGTGCCTGCACTAGAAGCGTGCCCACAAAAACGTGGTGTATGTACTCGTGTTTACACTACTACACCTAAAAAACCTAACTCAGCACTTCGTAAAGTTTGTCGTGTACGTCTGACAAACGGCTTCGAAGTTACATCGTACATCGGCGGTGAAGGTCACAACCTTCAAGAGCACAGTGTTGTACTAATCCGTGGCGGTCGTGTAAAAGACCTTCCGGGTGTACGTTACCACACTGTTCGCGGTGCACTTGACTGTGCTGGCGTTAACGACCGTAAACAAGGTCGTTCTAAGTACGGTGTGAAGCGTCCTAAGTCTTAATGCCCTTCTTTCTGTAAAGAAGCGTTAAGTAAGGCCAAACACTAAAATTAAATTTTAATTTTTTGAAGAAACTGCAAAGTTTTGGATAACCTGAAGAATAAGACAACGGAGAAATTCCATGCCACGTCGTCGCGTCATTGGTCAGCGTAAGATCCTTCCAGATCCAAAGTTCAAATCTGAACTGCTGGCAAAATTCGTTAACATCCTTATGGTTGACGGTAAAAAATCTACTGCAGAAAAAATCGTTTACACTGCACTAGACACTATGGCTGAGAAATCTGGTAAAGATCACTTAGCTGTATTTGAAGAAGCTCTTGAAAATGTTCGCCCAGCGGTAGAAGTTAAATCTCGCCGTGTAGGTGGTTCAACTTACCAAGTACCAGTAGAAGTACGTCCGGTTCGCCGTAACGCACTTGCTATGCGTTGGTTGGTTGAAGCTGCGCGTAAGCGTGGTGAAAAATCTATGGCTCAACGCCTAGCTGCTGAAATGCTAGACGCGTCTGAGAACAAAGGTACTGCGGTTAAGAAACGTGAAGACGTTCACCGCATGGCTGACGCAAACAAAGCGTTCGCACATTACCGTTGGTAATACCTTTTCAGTGCTGCAAGGTTCCTTGCAGCACTTCTTTAGTTCCTATGCGCATGCTAGGAACTATTGCTATATCTAGGGGATCGCTTTCTCGACATAGCAATAGTCCCTAAGTCTCTAAGTATAAGAGGATTCAACCGTGGCTCGCAAAACTCCTATTGAGCGCTACCGTAATATCGGTATCTGTGCTCACGTTGATGCAGGTAAAACAACTACCACTGAACGTATTCTGTTCTACACTGGTCTTTCTCACAAAATCGGTGAAGTTCACGATGGTGCTGCAACCATGGACTGGATGGAACAAGAGCAAGAACGTGGTATCACAATCACTTCTGCAGCAACAACGACTTTCTGGCGTGGTATGGAAGCCCAATTCCAAGATCACCGCGTAAACATCATTGATACTCCTGGACACGTTGACTTCACGATCGAAGTAGAACGTTCTCTTCGTGTACTTGATGGCGCAGTTGTTGTGTTCTGTGGCTCATCAGGTGTTGAACCTCAGTCTGAAACAGTATGGCGTCAAGCTGACAAATACCATGTTCCACGCATCGTATTTGTAAACAAGATGGACCGCACTGGTGCAGACTTCCTACGCGTTGTAGACCAAATTAAAAACCGTCTTGGTGCGAATCCTGTTCCAATCCAACTTAATGTTGGTGCAGAAGAAGAATTCCAAGGTGTTATTGACCTTATCAAGATGAAAATGATCAACTGGAACGAAGCCGATCAAGGCATGTCTTTCACTTACGAAGACATTCCAGCTGACATGCAAGAACTTGCTGATGAATGGCGCAACAACCTAGTTGAAGCGGCAGCAGAAGCTAGCGAAGAGCTAATGGATAAGTACCTTGAAGAAGGTGAGCTAACAGAGGTTGAAATCAAACAAGCTCTGCGTGCTCGTACACTAAATAACGAAATCGTACTGGCTACTTGTGGTAGTGCGTTTAAGAACAAAGGTGTACAAGCAGTACTAGACGCTGTAATCGAATACTTACCATCACCTGTTGATGTACCTGCAATTAAAGGTATCGACGAAAATGAAAATGAAGTTGAGCGTCATGCCGACGACAACGAACCGTTTTCTGCGCTAGCGTTTAAGATTGCAACTGACCCGTTCGTAGGCACACTGACTTTCATGCGCGTTTACTCTGGTGTTGTAAACACAGGTGACTCTGTTTATAACTCTGTAAAAGAGAAGCGTGAGCGCTTTGGCCGTATTGTTCAAATGCATGCTAACAAGCGTGATGAGGTGAAAGAAATCCGTGCGGGTGATATTGCCGCTGCAATCGGTCTGAAAGACGTAACAACAGGTGACACTCTATGTGACCAGAACCACAAAGTGATTCTAGAGCGCATGGAATTCCCTGAACCAGTTATTCAGATCGCAGTAGAACCTCGCTCAAAGGCTGATCAAGATAAGATGGGCGTTGCTCTAGGTAAACTAGCAGCAGAAGATCCATCTTTCCGCGTGGAAACGGATGACGAAACAGGTCAAACACTGATCTCTGGTATGGGTGAACTTCACCTAGATATCATCGTTGACCGTATGAAGCGTGAATTCAGCGTTGATTGTAACGTTGGTAAACCTCAAGTTGCTTACCGTGAAACCATCCGTGGTACAGCGGAAGTAGAAGGCAAGTTCGTTCGCCAATCTGGCGGTCGCGGTCAGTACGGTCACGTATGGATCAAACTTGAGCCTTCTGAACTGGGTGAAGGTTTTGTCTTTGTTGACGAGATCGTGGGTGGTGCGGTTCCTAAAGAGTACATTAGCTCGGTAGCGAAAGGTATCGAAGAGCAAATGAATAGCGGTGTTCTAGCGGGTTACCCAGTACTAGATATTAAAGCAACGTTGTTCGATGGTTCTTACCACGATGTTGATTCAAGCGAAATGGCATTTAAGATTGCTGGTTCAATGGCCTTTAGAAAAGGTGCTCTTGAAGCAAACCCAGTGATTCTTGAACCAATGATGAAAGTTGAAGTAACCACTCCAGAAGATTGGATGGGTGATGTTGTTGGTGACCTTAACCGTCGCCGCGGCATGATCGAAGGTATGGACGAGGGTGTGGCAGGTCTTAAGATCATCCGTGCTCAAGTACCTCTTTCTGAAATGTTTGGTTACGCAACCGACCTACGTTCAGCAACTCAAGGCCGCGCGTCTTACTCTATGGAGTTCCATGAGTATGCTGAAGTGCCTAAGACATTTGCTGAAGCAATCATGGCTGAACGTGGTTACTAATTTGACGTTTGATCCACAAAAAGTTTAAGACTTTTTGCGTGATCAGGCCGTCCAAATATTGCGCTAACGAGCGTTGGCGCATAAAATAACAATTTCTGGCGCGTTGAGATCAATAATGATCCCAGCGAATCATAACTAGGAAGGAACACGATTGTGTCTAAAGAAAAATTTGAACGCGTAAAACCGCACGTAAACGTTGGTACTATCGGCCACGTTGACCACGGTAAAACAACTCTAACTGCAGCTATCTGTACTACACTTGCAAAAGTATACGGCGGTGCTGCTCGTGACTTCGCATCTATCGATAACGCTCCAGAAGAGCGTGAGCGCGGTATCACAATCTCTACTTCTCACGTAGAGTACGACACTCCAACTCGCCACTACGCACACGTAGACTGTCCAGGACACGCGGATTATGTTAAAAACATGATCACTGGTGCTGCACAGATGGACGGTGGTATCCTAGTTGTTGCTGCAACAGATGGCCCAATGCCACAAACTCGTGAGCACATCCTACTAGGCCGTCAGGTTGGTATCCCTTACATCATCGTATTCATGAACAAATGTGACATGGTTGACGATGAAGAGCTACTAGAACTAGTAGAAATGGAAGTTCGTGAACTTCTATCTGAGTACGATTTCCCAGGTGATGACCTACCAGTTATCCAAGGTTCTGCACTAGGCGCACTAAACGGCGAAGAGCAGTGGGAAGCGAAAATCGTTGAACTAGCAGAAGCTCTAGATACATACATCCCTGAGCCAGAGCGTGCAGTAGATATGCCATTCCTAATGCCTATCGAAGACGTATTCTCTATCCAAGGTCGTGGTACAGTAGTTACTGGTCGTATCGAGCGCGGTATCCTAAACGTAGGTGACGAAGTTGCTATCGTTGGTATCAAAGACACTACTACAACTACATGTACTGGTGTTGAAATGTTCCGTAAGCTTCTAGACGAAGGTCGTGCTGGTGAGAACGTTGGTGCACTTCTACGTGGTACTAAGCGTGATGACGTTGAACGTGGTCAAGTACTAGCTAAGCCTGGTTCAATCACTCCACACACTAAGTTCGAGTCAGAAGTATACGTACTTTCTAAAGATGAAGGTGGTCGTCACACTCCATTCTTCAAAGGCTACCGTCCACAGTTCTACTTCCGTACAACTGACGTAACTGGTGATATCTCTCTACCAGAAGGCGTAGAAATGGTAATGCCTGGCGACAACATCCAAATGATCGTTGAGCTAATCGCTCCAATCGCAATGGATGAAGGCCTACGTTTCGCTATCCGTGAAGGTGGCCGTACAGTAGGTGCTGGTGTTGTTGCTAAGATCTTCGCTTAATTCTTAACGAATTAAACGAACTCTTGCACTCTTCTTCTTTTTGAAGAAAGCGCTAGAAAAAGGGAAGCTAAGGCTTCCCTTTTTTGTACCTACTATTCCTATTCTTAATATGGTTATAAGCCATTTTTTTCTTGTGATGTTTTTTGCTATTGAAAACATCCCCTTAGTTTTACTGCCTTTCCTCTTTTTTTACATTACCTGCTAAGTCATTGAAAGTTCATTAAACGCTCAAAATTGATATAACAAAACGTTCTGTAACCCCTATTAATACAACTGGTAACAAGAACGATTATTGTTTATATTTCATTCCAAGGTAGAATTTAGGGGTTTTGAATATGTACGTTTGTCTTTGTCATGGTGTATCTGACAAGAAAATTAGGAAGTTGGCGATAGATGAGGGCATAACGGACATTCGAGGAATTAAAAGATGCACTGCTTTAGGAAGTCAATGCGGTAAGTGCATTAAACAAGCGAAAGAAATTTTAGCAGAAACAGAATATCTAGTGCTGAAACAAGTTAGCTAATGACACGCTTCATTTTTGACACCTTCTCATTTGCTTCTACAGTTATATGAAGCCAAAGAGGAGGGCTTTGTCATGAAAGGCGATCCAATCATAATTCAACATCTCAATAAAGTGCTCGGTAATGAGCTCATCGCAATAAACCAATATTTTCTTCACGCCCGCATGTATAAAGATTGGGGGTTGAAACACCTAGCTGAAAAGGAATACCACGAGTCTATCGATGAAATGAAGCATGCCGATCATTTAATTGAACGCATTCTATTTCTGGAGGGGCTTCCTAACCTTCAAGATCTTGGCAAGCTGATGATAGGTGAAGACACTCCAGAGATGCTTGAGTGTGACTTGAAGTTAGAAATGGCGGCTATCCCCGATTTAAAAGATGCGATCGCTTATGCGGAAGATATTCGTGATTATGTTTCTCGAGATTTGTTCCAAGATATTCTTGAAGATGAAGAAGAGCATGTTGATTGGTTAGAAACTCAGCTTGGCCTTATCGAGATGTCTGGCATCGAAAATTACCTCCAAGCGCAGTATGTTGATGAAGAGTAGTGGCGCTTTACTTTTGATTCATTAAATCCCCAAATGACACCTGTTTTATTAATCAGGTGTCACTTCTAAGTATCTGGTCTTATCTCTACTAGTTTGCTCTTTTTTAAAGATATAGGTCGCAATCTTGCCTATGAAGATTGATTTCTATACATTAATATTTACTCCCCCTTACCGAAACAATAACAAAAGAGAAACAGATACATGTCTGAAGAGCATCGCCAAGAACTCACCCCAGAAGAAGAACGTCGCCAACAAGCATTGGATTACCATGCCTACCCAACGCCAGGAAAAATTGCTGTAGAGCTGACTAAACCAGCGGAAACCGCTAACGATCTTGCGCTTGCATACAGTCCTGGTGTCGCGGAACCTGTACGTGAAATCGCGCAGAATGCTGACAATGTGTACAAATACACAGCGAAAGGTAACATGGTTGCTGTTATTTCCAACGGTACGGCGATTCTTGGTTTGGGTAATCTTGGCCCTCTGGCTTCTAAACCAGTAATGGAAGGTAAAGCGCTGCTGTTTAAACGTTTTGCTGGTCTAGATTCAATTGATATCGAAGTAAAGCACCGTACGATCGACGAATTTGTCGACACAGTAGCAAACATTGCTGACACTTTCGGTGGTATCAACCTTGAAGATATCAAGGCTCCAGATTGTTTTGAGATTGAAAAGCGTCTTATTGAACGTTGTGACGTACCGGTATTCCACGATGACCAACACGGTACGGCAATTGTTACCGCTGCGGGTATGTTAAATGCGATTGAACTGCAGGGTAAAAAGCTAGAAGAAGCCACGATTGTGTGCCTTGGTGCTGGTGCGGCAGCTGTGGCATGCATGGAGCTGTTGATCAAATGTGGTGCCATGCGTGAAAAAATCTACATGTTGGATCGCAAAGGGGTGATCCATACGCGTCGCGACGATTTGAATGAATACAAACAGCTATTCGCGAATAACACGGATAAACGCACGCTTGAAGATGTTATTGATGGGGCGGATCTATTTTTAGGGGTATCGGGTCCAAACTTACTACCAGCAGAAGCGTTGAAACTGATGGCCGATAAGCCAGTCGTATTCGCTTGCTCGAACCCTGATCCTGAAATCAAACCAGAGATCGCTCATGAAGTGCGTGATGACTTGATCATGGGGACTGGCCGTAGTGATTACCCGAACCAAGTAAACAACGTACTGTGTTTCCCATTCATCTTCCGAGGTGCTTTGGATGTACGTGCGAGTGAGATTAACGATGAAATGAAGTTAGCGGCGGTGGATGCAATTCGAGAGTTGGCGAAAGAACCAGTGCCAGAAGCGGTATTAAAAGCCGCAGGTGTTGATAAGCTCGAATTTGGCAACGACTACATCATTCCAAAACCAATGGATCCACGTCTATTGCCACGAGTGGCGAAAGCGGTTGCTAAAGCGGCAGTCAATTCAGGTGTTGCTCGTATTGAAATGCCAGAAAACTACATGGCTGAATAAATCGCAGAGTGATGATCTAGATAAAAAAAGGGACGCATTGGCGTCCCTTTTTGGTTTTGTTGAAGCACCCCCCCGGCGTTACTTCCAAACGATGACGAATTTGTAAGCAATTATTCTTCGTCAAACGCTTCGAATTCAATGCCCATTGCAGTCATCAGCGCTTTTGCTTCAGCCGGAATATCATCAGGGCGGTCTTTACGAAGGTCTTCATCCGTTGGCAGTGGTTGACCTGTGTAAGCATGTAGAAATGCTTCACACAGAAGTTCACTGTTAGTTGCATGGCGTAAGTTATTGATCTGGCGGCGAGTTCGCTCATCAGTCAGTACTTTTAAAACTTTTAGCGGGATAGAGACGGTAATCTTTTTTACTTGTTCGCTTTTTTTACCGTGCTCAGCATATGGGCTAATGTATTCGCCATTCCAGTCAGCCATTGCGCACCTTCATTAATGTAATAAGTTGGAAAATTAAATGTAGGTGCGATTTTAGCTGCATTTACCGCCATAAGCAAAGACATATAGACGTCTAGAAGTGTTGACGTCTTGTTTTTAGGCAAGTAAAGTGACGTTAATAGTTAGGGAAGAGTGTTAATCAATTGAGCAATATGAGTTAGATATAGCGCATTCCCGTTTAGATGTCACCACCCGTGAAAGGATACACTCATGAGCACCCGTAAGCCTGCGACCATTGCTGTACGCACAGGTATCGAATCAGACAGTCAATATCACGCTGTCGTACCACCAATTTACCTTTCAACTAACTATGGCTTCCCGGCATTTGGTGAAGTCCCTCAATACGATTACACCCGTTCAGGTAACCCAAACCGAGGCTTGTTAGAGAAAGCATTGTATGAGCTTGAATCAGGTAAAGGTGCAGTGGTGACCAACTGTGGAACGTCTGCGTTAAACCTTTGGGTTTCGGCGTTTCTTGGTCCAAACGATCTCATTGTTGCACCACACGATTGCTACGGCGGCACCTACCGTTTATTCAACACCCGAGCAAATAAAGGCGACTTTAAGGTTCAGTTTGTTGATCAATCCGATCAGCAAGCACTGGATGCTGCGATGGCGAAAAAGCCAAAGCTCATCCTGCTAGAAACGCCATCAAACCCTCTAGTTCGCGTTGTTGATATCGCGGCAGTGTGTGAGAAAGCGAAACAAGTTGGTGCGTTAGTGGCCGTGGACAATACCTTTTTGACACCCGTATATCAAAAGCCTTTAGAGCTAGGTGCCGATTTTGTTATCCACTCAACAACTAAATACATTAATGGTCATTCTGACGTGATTGGCGGTGTGGTGATCACCAAGAGCGAAGAGCACGCTGAAGAGTTGGCATGGTGGGGTAACTGTATTGGTGCAACGGGTACACCATTTGATAGTTACATGACTCTGCGAGGAATTCGCACTCTGGGTGCACGAATGCGAGTTCACGAAGAAAGTTCTCAGGAAGTGTTAGCGTATCTTCAAACGCAATCCTTAGTCGCCAAGATCTATCACCCAAGTTTGCCTGAACACCCGGGTCATGATATTGCGAAGAAACAACAATCAGGTTTCGGCTCGATGCTCAGCTTTGAGTTTGCAGGGTCATTTGAACAATTAAAAGTGTTCGTTAAAGAGCTTGACCTGTTCTCCCTTGCTGAGTCGTTAGGTGGTGTAGAAAGCTTGATTTGTCACCCAGCTTCAATGACGCATCGTGCGATGGGTGACGTTGCATTGGCAGAGGCTGGAGTATCTCAACAATTATTGCGTTTATCTGTTGGTCTGGAAGATGCACAAGATCTGATTTCTGATCTTGAACAAGCATTCACGAAAGCAGCACAGTAACGGGGAGTATAACGATCATGAGTGTACAACGTCAGCTGCATAAATTTGGTGGCAGCAGCTTAGCGAACTCCGAGTGTTACCAACGTGTGGCCAGTATTCTTAGAGAATATTCAGCAGAAAATGATCTCGTTGTGGTGTCTGCTGCGGGAAAAACGACGAATCGATTAATAGAGTTTTTGGATGGCTTAGAAAAAGATGGTCGCCTTGCTCATGAAGCTTTGCACAGCTTACGACAGTTTCAAATCGAATTGGTTGAGACTCTTCTGACGGGGGATATTAAGAGTGAATTACTCGCCTCGTTACAGGATGAATTCAGTACGCTAGCCGAATTGGTTGCCCCGTTAACAGAGCCGCAAAAGGCAGCGGTGTTAGGTCATGGTGAAGTGTGGTCTTCTCGCTTGCTGGCTGCATTGCTGTCACAGCAAGATTTACCCGCTGTTGCGCAAGATGCGCGGCTGTTTTTACGCGCAGAATCTGGGATACAACCAGAGGTCGATCGTGCCCGCTCTTACCCGTTAATTAAAGAAGTACTAGCGCAACATAATCATAAACGAGTCATTATCACAGGCTTTATGGCCCAAAACTATGCGGGCGAAACGGTGTTACTTGGCCGCAATGGATCAGATTACTCAGCGACAGTGATAGGAGCGTTAGCTGGAGTGAGCACGGTCACTATCTGGAGTGATGTCGCTGGCGTTTATAGTGCGGATCCTCGACTAGTATCGGATGCTTGTTTATTGCCATTGTTACGTTTGGATGAAGCCAGTGAGCTTGCGCGCTTGGCAGCGCCAGTGCTTCATAGCAGAACACTTCAGCCCGTGGCTCAGAGTGCGATGGATTTGAACCTCAAATGTAGCTATCAGCCAGAATCGGGATCAACTCGTATTGAACGCGTATTAGCTTCGGGTCGTGGTGCTAAAATCATTACTTCTTTAGATGACGTACTTTTAGTTCAACTGTCGTTCTTTCATGGGCATGATTTTTCACGTGCTCAAAAAGGTGTATTGCAGGCGTTAAAACGAGCGCAGTTAGAACCTCTCGCATTTGAAGTGCAAGATGATAAGCAAGTTCTGCGTTTGGCTTATACCGCTGAAATCGCAGCTGGTGCACTAGAGTATTTACAGGACCTGGCGGTTGAAGCGGAAATCAAACTAAAAGAGGGCTATTCGCTTCTTGCTGCAGTGGGTGCAGGTGTGACAAAAAATGCTCATCACTGCTTTGGTTTTTTCCAACAATTAAAGCACTCTCCGGTGGAATTTTTCTCGGAAACGGAATCAGGCTTGAGTCTCGTGGCGGTCTTGCGCCGATCAGAAGTGGAGAGCATAGTACCAAGCATTCATAATCAGTTGTTCCAAGCTCAAAAGCGTGTCGCTGTTGCGCTTTGTGGAAAAGGAAACATAGGTTCGAGTTGGTTATCACTTTTTGCTGTTCAAAAAAATGAGTTGGAAAAACGGCATGGGATGAACTTCGAATTGGTTGCGGTGATTGATAGCCAAGCCTATTGGTTTGATGATCAAGGGATTGATGTTGAGAGAGTGTTGTCGCGGTTTGATGAAGAAAGCACCGAAAATGACGGCAGTTGGTTAACCCAACTGGGCGCTCTACAAAATTATGATGAAGCCGTAGTGCTCGATGTGACAGCAAGTAAAGCACTTGCAGAGCGCTATGTGGACATTGCTCAACAAGGCATTCATCTTATTTCTGCGAATAAGGTTGCGGGTTCTGCAAGCAGTGAATACTACCATCAAGTTCAAGATGCTTTTGCTAAGATTGGACGTCACTGGTTTTATAACGCAACGGTTGGAGCCGGATTACCAATCAATCATACCGTGCGTGATTTACGTGAAAGTGGGGATGAAATTGTCGCAGTATCGGGTATTTTTTCTGGTACCTTGTCATGGTTGTTCCAACAGTTTGATGGTTCAGTACCTTTTAGCGAGTTAGTCGACTTAGCATGGCAGCAAGGTCTTACAGAGCCAGACCCTCGTTCTGATTTAGATGGCTCGGATGTGATGCGCAAGCTAGTCATCTTAGCGCGAGAGTCAGGGCTGGACATTGAACCTGAAAGCGTCAAGGTTGAGTCACTGGTCCCAGAATCGCTACGTGAATTGAGCTTAGATACTTTCTTTGACCAAGGGGACGTGCTGAGTGAGATTCTCCAAGAGCGTCTGAATAAGGCGCAGAAGAATGACCAAGTACTTCGTTATGTTGCTCGTTTAGAGCGTAATGGAAAAGCGACGGTTGGCGTAGAAGCACTGTCTCGTGAACATGCGTTGGCTAATCTTCTGCCCTGTGACAATATCTTCGCGATTGAAAGTAAATGGTATAAAGACAACCCTTTGGTGATACGTGGTCCAGGAGCGGGACGAGATGTCACCGCGGGTGCAATTCAATCCGATCTCAACCGCTTAGCTGGGCTTTTCTAGCTGTATTGTTTAACGGTTCAGTACTAAACATAGTGTTTTGAATAGACAGCGGTAAGCGGTGATGAAAACCTCGGTTCGATGCCGAGGTTTTTTATTGCTAGGTGTGCATGATATGAATGTAAAAAGAAAGCTCAGAAAGCCGTTGAATTGGAACTTGAGCTGCTCTCATTGTTAACTTGAGAAAAATTCATAGTCACGAGGTTGACATTAAATCGTATTCAATACATCCTGGAGACATATAGACGTCTAAACGTCGATTTAAGGAATTTTGATTTCGTGGTGGAGTTACCACAGGGAGAGTAAGATGGGATACACGCATGCAGGCCATATCGACGCCTTAAACCAAAATATCGCTGAACTATCAGACAATATCAACGTCTCATTTGAGTTTTTTCCACCAAGCAGCGAAAAGATGGAGGAGACACTATGGAACTCAGTACACCGTCTAAAAACGCTTAACCCTAAGTTCGTTTCAGTCACCTACGGTGCAAACTCTGGTGAACGAGATAGAACGCACTCCATCATCAAAGAAATCAAAGCAGAAACCGGTTTAGTTGCTGCGCCACACTTAACTTGCATCGATGCAACTCGTGACGAACTGATCAACATTGCAGATGATTACTGGAATAACGGGATTAAAAATATCGTTGCTCTGCGTGGTGATATCCCACCAGGTGGCGGCGCACCAGATATGTACGCATCGGACTTGGTAGAATTGCTTAAAGCACGCCATGATTTTGATATCTCTGTGGCGGCGTTCCCAGAAGTACACCCAGAAGCGAAGAGTGCGCAATCAGATTTGCTTAACCTAAAGCGTAAAGTAGATGCAGGAGCCAACCGTGCGATCACTCAGTTTTTCTTTGATGTCGAGTCTTACCTGCGTTTCCGCGACCGCTGTGTGGCGGCTGGTATCGATGTGGAAATTGTCCCAGGTATTTTGCCAGTATCGAATTTTAAACAAGCGTCACGCTTTGCCGCACAGAACAACGTGAAAGTGCCAGGCTGGATGAGTAAGCAATTCGAGGGATTGGATGATGATCCTGTGACACGTCAGCTGGTTGGGGCTAGTCAAGCGATTGATATGGTGCGTGTACTCAGTCGTGAGGGTGTGAAAGACTTCCATTTCTATACGCTCAACCGCGCAGAGATGACTTACGCACTTTGCCATACGTTAGGTGTGCGCCCACAAGTGGCGGTAGGTGCGTAATTTCCATTCCCCAAGATAAACAAAAGAAAAGGCTTACCCATCGGTAAGCCTTTTTCATTTCAATTTAAGTAATGGTGTAAATTAACCAATCACTTCAAGTTCAGTTAAAACTTCTTCAGCCCAATTGATCCATGCTTCACGCAGCATCAGGTTACGACGAAGAGTCAGGCGCTCTAGGCGAGCTTGTTTATCGAGTGTTGATGGGGTTGCGTAGTAAGCGGCTTCGATTTCTTTGTAGTGAGAAACCAATTTGCGCGATTCATCAACGAGTTCAGACAGTTGGTCGCGGAAAGGTGCTGCTGGTTGTACTGCGCAAGCAATAAGTTTTGCTGAAAATTCATCACGAACGGTTGGATGTGCCGTCGGTTGATCGAACCACTCACCTAATGCACTACGTCCAGCGTCGGTAATTGAATATACCTTACGATCAGGTTTACCTTCTTGAGGTTCTAGTACGCAAGTAACCAGCGCTTTTTCCGCCATTTTATTAAGTTCACGATAAACTTGTTGGTGGCTTGCTTTCCAGAAGTAACCGATGCTAGCTGAGAATTCTTTAGTGATGTCGTAACCGGTTGCGTCGCGAGTGCTAAGTACGGTTAAGATTACGTGTGGTAATGACATGTCTTCAATCCAAATGGTCAATAAACTTGTAAACAAACTACGTATACTTGAGTGCTCTTTTTGGCACTTAATCATTGATATGTATAGGTAGCACCGAACAATGTTAGTAATAAAACAATGTTGGTAATGTCACCTTGAAAGCCGTTTATCACCTAGAATGATGGTTGAGCCATCATCACGCTGGAGCTTATTGGGTTGGAATTATCTGCTCTCAGCGAAAGAGTAGTATATAAATAATAAGCATAAAGTGGAATAGTAGGAAAAAAAACGGGCAAAAAACTAATAAAAAACTCAATAGCCCTCGGTGGTAGTTATTTATTTTGTTAGGTGCGGTTTTTTTGCTTTTTTAATGGAGCATTAAGCTAGGGTAGTGTCGTACATAGTGAAAATGATTGTACGGTAAGGCGAGGGCGGAGCATCCGCTCAGCCCTCAGATTGAACAAGATTAACCGGTATTACGCATGCCTGCAGCGATACCTGCGATCGTTACCATCAGCGCTTCTTCTAAGTTAGCAGAAGCTTCTTCTGTTTGACGGGTACGGTATAAAAGCTCGGCTTGAAGCATATTCAAAGGCTCAACGTAGATGTTACGCAAACGAATCGATTCAAGGCCCCACGGGTCGCTTTGCATCAGGTTCTCGTTGTTCTCTACGTTCAGTACGGACTTAATGTCTTGTTGAAGTTGATCGCGCAGACGATCGCCCAATGGTTGCAGTTGCTCATCAACGAGGCGTTGATCATAGTAGCGAGAGATATCCATGTTGCACTTGGTGTAAACCATCTCAAGCATACCGAGGCGAGTCGAGAAGAACGGCCATTCGCGGCACATTTCTTCTAGCAGTGCTTGATGGCCTTTGTTTACAGAGTACTGAATAGCCTCACCCGCGCCGAGCCACGCTGGCAGTACCAAACGGTTTTGACTCCAAGAGAAGATCCAAGGAATGGCACGTAAACTTTCTACACCGCCGTTCGGGTTACGTTTTGCAGGGCGAGAACCTAGAGGCAGTTTACCTAGCTCCAACTCCGGTGTTGCTTGACGGAAGTAAGGGACGAAGTCTGGCTCCCCACGAACGATGCTACGGTAGGCTTCACAGCTGACCTCCGACAGCACATCCATTAGGTCGCGCCATTCTTGTTTTGGTTCTGGTGGTGGCAATAGGTTTGCCTCCAGAATCGCACTTGAATATAGGTTGAAGCTGTTTACTGCAACGTCTGGTAGACCAAGTTTAAAGCGAATCATTTCGCCTTGCTCTGTGACGCGCAAACCACCTTTCAAGCTCTTCGGTGGTTGAGACAGCAGTGCTGCATGAGCAGGCGCACCACCACGACCAATCGTACCACCACGGCCGTGGAATAGTGTCAGCTCAACCCCTTCTTCTTCAGCAACCTTAACCAGTGAATCCATTGCATGGTATTGGGCCCAACCCGCCGACATGACACCAGCATCTTTTGCTGAATCAGAGTAACCGATCATCACCATCTGGTGGTTTTGGATAAAGCCACGGTATAGGTCGATGCCCATTAGCTGTTTGATGACGGCTTCCGCATTGTTTAAGTCGTCTAGCGTTTCGAACAATGGACACACGTCCATGCGGTAAGGACAGCCGGCTTCTTGCAACAGTAAATGCACAGCCAGTACGTCAGACGCGGTACGCGCCATTGAGATAACGTAAGCACCAAATGCATCACGTGGTTGTGCTGCGATGATCTTACAGGTATCTAATACTTCTTTTACAGGCTCTGATGGTTCCCAGTCGCGAGGCAGAAGCGGGCGTTTAGATGCTAGTTCGTTGGTTAAGAAAGCAATCTTATCTTGCTCACTCCACTGCTCGTAATCACCAATGCCTAGGTAACGAGTTAGCTCAGAAAGGACGTCAGCGTGGCGGGTGCTTTCTTGACGGATATCCAAGCGAACAAGGTGAACACCAAACGCTTTGACACGGCGTAATGTGTCTAATAGTGAGCCATTCGCAATGACGCTCATGCCACATTCTGTTAGGGACTGGTAACACGCATAAAGAGGTTCCCAAAGTTGCTCTACTTTTTGTAGCGGCGCTTTCACTGCCAATTTTTGGCCGTTAATTTTTGCGTCGAGAATGTCTTTGGTTTCGTTTAGTAGTGAGCGTACTTGTTTTAGGATTGCACGGTATGGTTCATGCTCATCGTCCCCAGCAAGTTCACGGACTTTGTCATTACAAACCGTCATTGACAGTTCGCTGATCAACTCATTGATGTCATTTAGATACAAGTCGGCAGCTTTCCAGCGAGACAGAAGTAGTACTTCACGAGTCACGCTATGAGTCACGAACGGGTTACCGTCTCGGTCACCGCCCATCCAAGAGGAAAAATGCACCGGGCGAGCATCAATAGGCAGGCCTTCGCCTAGGTAAGATTTTAGTCGATCATTCATTTCTCGAAGGAAATCAGGCACGGCTTCCCATAGTGAATTTTCAACAACGGCAAAGCCCCATTTAGCCTCATCAAGAGGTGTTGGGCGTTGCTGGCGGATCACATCGGAATGCCAACTTTGAACGATCAATTGTTCTAGGCGACGTTCGGTTTTCTTGCGCTCTTTTAATGATAGGTCGCTAAGTTCAAGCTTGGATAGACACTCGTTGATCTTCACTAGCTTGTTGATCATAGTGCGACGGGTGATTTCAGTAGGGTGTGCGGTGAGTACCAATTCGATATTTAATTCACGAATGGCCTGTGCAGTATCTAGTTTACTGACATCGCTTTGCTCCAATTTAGAGAAAAGCGTGTTAATCGCATCAGGTTCGCAGATGTGCTCATCACAATGGCGTGAAATCGTATGGTATTGCTCAGCGATATTCGTCAGGTTTAGAAATTGGTTGAACGCACGTGTTACTGGCGTCAATTGCTCATCTGGTAGGCTTTTGATTTCTTCAATTAAGCTGTCTCTGTCACCTTGATTTCCAGCTTGAGCCGATTTGGATAATTTACGAATGGTCTCCACTTTCTCGAATATCTCTTCGCCATGGGCATCGCGAATCGTGTTGCCGAGTAAGTGGCCCAGCATGCGCACATTGCTTTTGAGTGCGGCGTATTTTTCGTTCATTGTCATCCTGCCTCGTAAAAAAACTACATCCATTGTCCTTGTTGAGACTCCAATCTAGCGAAAAGCACCAGTTGTAGTCAAATAAAGCCGAGTAACTTTGTAATTATTCCGTCTCTATCCTGATTTAGAGCAAAATTACGTTAGCTAGTTGAAGCTAAGTGAAAATAAATTACAAAATAGCGTGTAAAAAGAGGGATATAGCGTGCTAGAAAGTTGAGGTAACGAAAAGATAAATGCAGCTCGAAGGAGCTGCATGGAGAAGATTATTCAAAATGCGACTAACAACAATATTTGACCATGGCGCGGGACAACACATCAATGGTTGGGTCGATAAAGTCGAATGATAAAAACTCATCTGGCTGGTGGGCTTGATCGATAGAGCCTGGGCCAAGTACTAACGTTGGGCATAATTGCTGTAGAAAAGGCGCTTCTGTGCAGTAGTTGACGGTTTCCGAGCTTGTTTGGCAGATCTCTTCCACACCGCCGATGAATGGGTGATCATGTTGACACTCGTAACCTGGGATAGGTTCATGCAGAGGAATGATTTCGATGCGTCCAGGCCATTTCGCCTCTACTTCTTTCAATGCGTTACGCAGCATGTTCTCTAAGCCGTCAAGGCTAATACCAGGAAGAGGGCGAACATCGTAGTGCAGTTCACAGCAACCACAAATGCGGTTTGCGCTGTCGCCACCATGAATATGACCCAGGTTTAGGGTAGGGCTTGGAATGGCAAAACCCGGATGGTGATATTCTTTTACTAGCTTGTCGCGCAGTTGCATCATTGCGAACATGACTTCATGCATGATCTCAATCGCATTGACGCCTAAAGCAGGATCGGATGAGTGACCAGATTTACCCGTTACTCGAATGGCATTTGCTACGTGTCCTTTGTGACCACGAATCGGTACTAGGCTGGTGGGTTCACCAATGATGCAGTAATCCGGCTTAAAAGGCGCACTCTCAGTGAAATGACGCGCACCCAGCATGGTGGTTTCTTCATCACAGGTTGCTAATACGTAAAGTGGTTTGGTCTGTTTACTCCAATCGACTTTCTTTACCGCTTCATAAATAAACGCAAAGAAGCCTTTCATATCGGCCGTACCCAAACCGTAAAAGCGGTTGTCTTTCTCGGTCAGCTTATGTGGATCAAAACTCCAGCGTCCTTCATCAAATGGCACGGTATCGCTGTGACCTGCCAGAAGTAGACCGCCTTCACCTTCGCCCATACGTGCGATCATATTGTGTTTGCCTGGTTCCACTTCGATTACTTCAACGCTGAAGCCAAGATCTTTAAACCAAGAAGCTAGCTTCTCGATCACTTTGGCATTGCCTTGATCCCAGCTTGGATCGGTTGAGCTGATCGAAGAGGTGCTGATCAGTCCTTCATAGACCTCTAGAAAACTTGGTAATTGCATGGATTCTTCCATTCTCCTATTGACAGACAGAGCACAAAAATGTAAAACACATATTAAATCATATTTAATGAATAAAAAATCAAAATAAAGCAAAATTTAAATATGAATAGTCATTTTCAGCTTTAAGTATATGGATGTCATGTAATGCTAAAAACCACGATTATCGGAGCCAGCGGCTACACCGGCGCAGAGCTGGCTTTAATGGTCAATAAACACCCTGAACTCACGCTATCAGGTTTATACGTTTCCGCCAATAGCGTAGATGCAGGAAAGAATATTGCGCAGTTGCACGGTAAGCTGGCAGGGGTGATTGATATGCCAGTATTGCCACTGACCGACCCTAAGCAAGTCGCTCAAGGTTCTGATGTAATCTTTTTGGCAACGGCACATGAAGTGAGCCACGACTTAGCGCCCATTTTCTTAGAAGCGGGCTGTCAGGTGTTCGATTTATCGGGCGCATTTCGTGTTAAGAGCGAGCATTTCTATGACACCTTTTATGGCTTCGAACATCAATATAACAACTGGCTAGATAAAGCAGCGTACGGCTTAGCAGAGTGGAACCAAGAACCGATAAAAACCACTCCATTGATTGCAGTAGCAGGTTGCTACCCAACCGCTTCACAGCTCGCAATCAAACCTTTATTAGAACAGGCATTACTGGATACCAACCAATGGCCTGTGATCAACGCAACCAGCGGTGTATCAGGTGCTGGGCGCAAAGCCTCTATGGTTAACAGTTTCTGCGAAGTGAGCCTGCAACCTTATAGTGTCTTTAATCATCGTCATCAACCAGAGATTGCTCAGCACTTGGGGTGCGATGTGATTTTCACGCCACACCTAGGCAACTTTAAGCGCGGTATTCTTGCCACGATCACGATGAAGTTGGCACAAGGCGTGACGGAAGCACAAGTGGCACAAGCGTTTGAACAAGCTTATCAAGGCAAGCCAGCGGTTCGTCTTAAAGGCGATGGTATTCCACGTATTCAGGATGTCGAAAATACCCCTTTCTGCGATATTGGCTGGAAGGTACAAGGCGAACACATCATTGTGATTTCGGCGATCGACAACCTACTTAAAGGTGCATCGAGTCAAGCGATGCAATGTCTCAATATTCATTACGGTTACCCAGAACTGACAGCGTTGCTGTAGTCGTTGAAAGAGGGAAATGCGATGACGCAAACCAATCAAGCTCCTTTAGTCATTAAGCTCGGTGGTGCAGCTCTATCTTGCACTCAAACCTTAAGCCAACTGTTTGGTGCCATTGCGGTTTACCAAAAGTCGGCACAGCGACAAATCGCCATCGTTCATGGCGGTGGCTACCTAGTTGATGAGTTGATGGCAAAGCTTCAGCTTGAAACCGTAAAGAAAAACGGTCTTCGTGTGACGCCTTATGAGCAAATTCCTGTGATTGCAGGTGCGCTTGCAGGCACAGCAAACAAATTGCTTCAAGGTCAAGCGATTGCGGATGGTCTGAATGCAGTGGGTCTTAGTCTCGCCGATGGTGGATTATGTCATGTTGAAGAACTTGACCCAGATCTAGGCGCTGTAGGTAAAGCATCACCAGGTGATTCAACCCTTTTACAAGCGGTGCTAAACGCAGGTGCACTGCCGATCATCAGCTCAATTGGCCTGACAGATAAAGGTCAGATGATGAATGTGAATGCTGACCAAGCCGCGGTTGCAGTCGCCGGTGCGTTAGATGCGGAGTTAGTGCTTCTTTCTGATGTGAGTGGTGTACTCGATGGCAAAGGTCACTTGATCAAAACGCTATCTGAGCAAGAAGCCGATGCATTGATCAAAGGGCAAGTGATCACCGACGGTATGATCGTCAAAGTTAAAGCCGCTTTGGAGGCTGCCAATGATCTTGGTCGTCCTATCGAAGTCGCGACATGGCGTTACCCAGAGAAACTGACCCAGCTATTCGCGGGTGAAAGTATCGGAACGCAATTTCTGCCGCAATAGAGCAGAAGCAAACCAGTTAAAGAATTGAACATTAGGAAGTGGTTGGCACTGACCGCCGAGCGCAGCGCCAGATAAGTTTGGAGAATAAACATGAGCAAAGTGAACGTAAAGAAAGTAGTAGTCGCATACTCAGGCGGTCTCGATACATCAGTCATCATCCCGTGGTTAAAAGAGAACTACGATTGTGAGGTAGTCGCTTTTGTCGCCGATGTAGGTCAAGGTGCAGAAGAGCTAGAGGGCATTGAAGCAAAAGCAAAAGCTTCCGGTGCTTCTGAGTGTTACATCGCAGACCTGAAGGAAGAGATGGTCGCGGACTACATTTACCCGACATTAAAAACCGGTGCTTACTATGAGGGTAAATACCTACTGGGCACTTCTATGGCGCGTCCAATTATTGCCAAAGCGCAGGTAGAAGTCGCACGTAAAGTCGGTGCAGATGCGTTATGTCATGGCTGTACGGGTAAAGGTAACGACCAAGTACGCTTTGAAGGTGCATTTGCAGCATTAGCACCGGATCTGCATGTTATCGCTCCTTGGCGTGAGTGGGATTTGGTGAGCCGTGAAGAGTGTTTGGATTACTTAGCAGAGCGTAACATCCCTTGCTCAGCATCTTTAACTAAGATTTACTCGCGTGATGCAAACGCGTGGCACATCTCAACGGAAGGCGGGGTTCTAGAAGATACTTGGAATGCGCCAAATGAAGATTGCTGGGCGTGGACAGTCGACCCTGAACAAGCTCCGAATGAAGCCGAGTATGTCTCGCTTAAAGTTGCGAAAGGTGAAATCGTTGAAGTCGATGGTGAAGCCATGACGCCATACAACGCGCTGGTTTACCTAAACGAAAAAGGTGCTAAGCACGGCGTCGGCCGCATTGATATCGTCGAAAACCGTTTGGTTGGTATGAAGTCACGTGGTTGTTATGAAACTCCGGGCGGCACTATCATGATGGAAGCACTACGTTCGGTAGAGCAACTTGTACTGGATAAAACGTCATTTGAGTTCCGTGAAGAGCTGGGCTTAAAAGCATCTCACCTTGTGTACGACGGTCGCTGGTTTACGCCACTATGCAAATCAATTCTTGCGGCATCAGAGGAACTAGCTCAGGACGTAAATGGTGAAGTAGTTGTGAAACTCTACAAAGGCCACGCGACGGTTACGCAAAAACGTTCAGATAACAGCTTGTATTCTGAAGAGTTTGCAACTTTTGGTGCGGACGAAGTTTATGACCAAAGTCATGCAGAAGGCTTTATTCGTCTCTATTCATTATCCAGCCGTATCCGTGCTTTGAATAGTCAGAAAAAATAAATTAATTTAAAAACGTTAGAACAAAAAGACCTGTCCATGTTGGGCAGGTCTTTTTTATTTTGCTAATACGGTGCGCATAATGACAAAAGTCGTGAATAAGTATGTAAAAATAATGAATTTATACTTTATTTTTTGCTGTGATTATCGTAACGTTGAAACATAACAAAAAGTGAGCAAATGATCAGTTGTTTGGTCAACACTTAATGAATAGCACGTTAGCGTAAGCAATAGTCATCAGGAGAGACGCAATGGCATTATGGGGCGGAAGATTTACCCAAGCGGCAGACACCAGATTTAAAGACTTCAACGATTCATTGCGTTTCGATTACCGATTAGCAGAACAAGACATCGTCGGTTCCATTGCGTGGTCTAAAGCCTTACTTTCTGTTGACGTGTTATCCGCAGAAGAGCAGCAAAAACTTGAGTTAGCACTGAATGAGCTCAAACTGGAAGTGATGGAAAACCCTCAGCAAATCCTGCGTTCGGATGCGGAAGATATCCACTCTTGGGTTGAGCAGCAGTTGATTAACAAAGTCGGGGATTTGGGTAAAAAGCTACATACAGGCCGTTCTCGTAATGACCAAGTAGCAACGGACTTGAAACTTTGGTGCCGTCAGCAAGGTCAACAACTGTTGATTGCGCTTGATCGTTTACAAGCACAAATGGTAGGCGTCGCTAAGCAACATCAAGGAACGGTGTTTCCGGGCTACACGCACTTGCAACGTGCTCAGCCTGTGACGTTTGCTCACTGGTGTTTGGCTTATGTCGAAATGTTTGAACGTGACTACTCGCGTCTGAGTGATGCACTTAAGCGTTTGGATACGTGTCCACTTGGTTCTGGGGCGCTTGCGGGCACCGCTTACCCAATTGACCGTGAAGAGTTAGCTCACAATCTCGGTTTCCATCGCGCAACGCGTAACTCATTGGATTCAGTTTCCGATCGTGACCATGTGATGGAATTGATGTCTGTGGCGTCTATCTCGATGTTGCACCTTTCGCGTTTAGCAGAAGACATGATCTTCTACAATTCGGGTGAATCTAACTTCATTGAATTGGCAGACACGGTGACATCGGGCTCTTCTCTGATGCCACAGAAGAAAAACCCTGATGCACTAGAACTTATCCGTGGTAAGACAGGTCGTGTGTACGGCGCATTGGCTGGCATGATGATGACGGTTAAAGCGTTACCATTGGCTTACAACAAAGACATGCAAGAAGACAAAGAAGGTTTGTTTGATGCGCTTGATACATGGAACGACTGCATGGAAATGGCGGCACTGTGTTTTGATGGTATTAAGGTCAATGGTGAGCGTACGCTAGAAGCGGCGAAACAAGGTTACGCAAACTCTACCGAACTGGCGGATTACCTAGTGGCGAAAGGCATCCCATTCCGTGAAGCGCACCATATCGTTGGCGTTGCCGTAGTTGGTGCGATTGCGAAAGGTTGTGCGTTGGAAGAGTTGTCGATTGACGAGCTGAAAGCTTTCTCTGAAGTGATTGAAGCGGATGTGTATGACATTCTGACCATTGACTCGTGTCTAGAGAAGCGATGTGCACTTGGTGGTGTCGCGCCACAGCAAGTGGCTTACGCTGTCGATCAAGCGGACAAACGTTTGTCTCAACGTGATACTTCTTCGATTAAAGTACGTCCTGCTCGTTTAACCGATATCGAAACATTAGAGGGTATGGTGGCATACTGGGCGAACATGGGGGAAAACCTACCTCGTTCACGCAACGAATTGGTGCGTGATATTGGCTCTTTCGCTGTTGCCGAGCACCACGGAGAAGTTACTGGTTGTGCATCTTTGTATGTATACGACTCAGGGTTAGCTGAGATTCGCTCTTTGGGCATTGAGGCTGGGTGGCAAGGGCAAGGGCAGGGAAGTGCTATCGTGAACTACCTAGTTGAGAAAGCACGTCAGATGGCGATTAAGAAAGTCTTTGTGCTCACCCGTACGCCAGAGTTCTTTATGAAGCAGAGTTTCTTACCAACTTCAAAGTCATTGCTGCCAGAGAAAGTACTGAAAGATTGTGATCAGTGCCCACGTCAGCATGCATGTGATGAAGTTGCTTTGGAGATCAATTTAGTTGAGCAAGTAATCCAAAAAAGTTTTGTTGCCTAGCTCTATGATTTTTCTCGTATTGAGTTATTGATTAAAAAAATCATAAAAAAAGACGGAACCTTTGAGAAGAAGCCCGGTCTATTAAAGTACCACTGCTTTTTCTTAGAAGAATCTAAGAGAGCCCCAAAACCGATATTGGTTTTGGGGCTTTTTTCTATTGAGCGTTTTACTAGATCTTTGACACTAACCTGTTCTCTGACGCTTACTTGTCATCTGAACGATGTGTATTTTTACGTCCCTTTCGGTTGTTCGTCTTTTTTTGACGACGTTGCCATGGCAGGATGACAAAACGCATCCATAGATGTAAGAACAGTAAACCATTGAAAGCAAAACCAGCAAAGATCAGGGCGATCGACTCAATGCTATGTGGATCATCTTGAAATACAAACCACCATACGACCCAACATAGGACGGAAAGTACCGTCAGTTGATCCATACATCGCTGACAACGGCCAATCTTTTTCCAAAACCAATGTTCTTGGCAGCTACGACAAGACATAACACGCCTCTAGCTCTCTATTTGTTTCGAATTATATACCCATTAGAAAGGTAAATGCGCTTTTCCTACGTAGACGTTGATCATTGGCTTATTGTGGCTGTTATAGCGCAGCAGATACTTATAACGCCGCAGACTGTTGCAAAGCCAGAACGAGCAGAGTGATGAAATCAAAAATGGAAAATTAGCTTGGATAAACTTTTGTAGCACGTAACTGATGTATGGTTCGTTGTCAGCCTAAAATGGGAAAAAGTATAATGTCGACAGAACTTAAAGTAGCGCTTGGTCTTGCTGGTGGTTTCTTCACTATCGGGTTAACTGCAATCGTGTTAGTCAGTCGTTACGCAATGATGACTGCGTAAGCAGAGCAAGCAAAAAAGAGCCTCGTTCATGACGAGGCTCTTTTTGTTGGTCGGTGACAGGTTAAATGGAGTTCATCCAGTCGCACTCATGACACTTCACCCATCCCTGTATAGGCTGCTTATCCCAAGTACGCTTCTAGCTCTTCGCTACCGCCGATATGTTTACCACCGATAAATACTTGAGGCACTGTCGAACGGCCAGAGATAGCTCGTAAGCTGACTGTTGTTGCATCTTTACCTAGTACGACTTCTTCGTAGTTTAAACCTTTGTCGATTAGGTTTTGTTTCGCTTTCATACAGAAAGGACAGCCTGGCTTAGTGAATACAGTGATAGACTCTTGCTCTTTGTGTCCCGGTGCAATGTAATTCAACATAGTGTCGGCATCAGAGACTTTGAACGGGTCGCCTGGCTCGTTTGGCTCAATAAACATTTTTTCTACCACGCCATTTTTCACAAGCATACTGTAACGCCATGAGCGTTTGCCAAAGCCTAAGTCGTTTTTCTCAATCAGCATACCCATACCATCGGTAAAATCACCATTACCATCTGGGATAAATGTGATGTTTTCTGCTTCTTGATCGGCTTTCCATGCATTCATCACGAATGTGTCGTTGACAGATACACATAGAATTTCATCAACGCCGTGATCTTGGAATACAGAGAACAATTCATTGTAGCGAGGTAGATGGCTTGATGAACACGTCGGAGTAAATGCACCCGGCAAGCTGAATACGATAACGGTTTTATCTTTGAATAGTTCGTCCGTTGTTACGTTTACCCATGCGTCACCTTTACGTGTTGGGAAAGTGACTTGTGGAACTGCTTGACCTTCTTTTGATGCAAACATGATGATTTCCTTTTTCAATTTGTAAATAGTCCGAGTAGAGCTTATCGTTTTTTAGCGCTATGTTTCGCTTTATTGCCCTCATTATTGAAAAAAAACTTTGATAGCTCTAATCGTTTAATGCTATGGTTTTGATAGATTATTTCTATCGCCAAAAAAGAAGCGAATCGTACGTTATGAATATTCGAGATTTTGAATACTTGGTAGCGCTTGCGGAGCACAAGCATTTTCGAAAGGCAGCGGAAGCCTGTTTTGTTAGTCAACCAACTTTAAGTGGGCAAATTCGCAAGCTTGAAGATGAGTTAGGAACGGCACTTTTAGAACGAAGTAGCCGACGCGTCCTATTCACTGATTCAGGTCTTCAATTGGTGGATCAGGCCAAATGCATCTTAAGCGAAGTAAAAACCTTTAAAGATATGGCAAGCGGTCAAAGTGGTACTATGAATGGCCCAATGCACATTGGCTTTATTCCTACTGTCGGCCCTTATTTATTGCCTAAAATTGTGCCTCAATTAAAAGATGAGTTTCCTGATTTGGAGCTATTTCTACATGAAGCTCAAACGCATCAATTGGTACGTCAGTTGGAAGAGGGGAAGTTAGACTGCCTTGTTTTAGCGTCAGTACCTGAGACTGAGCCATTTAAGGAGATCGAGGTCTATAACGAGCCGCTTAGTGTCGCGGTTCCATGCGATCATGAATGGGCGACGTTAGACCATATCGATATGTTAGAGCTAAATGGGAAAACGGTGTTGTCTCTGGGAGATGGGCATTGTCTGCGTGATCAGGCATTAGGCTTTTGCTTTGCTGCTGGCGCAAAAGATGATGAACGCTTTAGAGCGACGAGCCTAGAAACATTACGCAATATGGTTGCAGCAGGTGCCGGTATCACACTTTTGCCACAGTTATCTGTTCCTCACGAGAAGCAAAAAGATGGCGTGTGTTATTTACCAGCGGTGAACCCAGTACCATCAAGAAGTATTGTTTTAGCCTATCGTCCGGGGTCGCCACTGCGAGCTCGTTTTGAAGCTTTAGCGGCTAAGATAAAGAGCATTCTTGATGAACAGCAGACATCTGTTGCTGCATAATTTGATTTGAGTTTAAGACAATTCGAATAAAAAATGGGGAGCCAATCTGGCTCCCCATTTTATTTTCCGTGTTAGAACAGCTCTTCAGTGCTGCCACCACCAGTCGAGTAAATACTGTCTTCGAGGTTATTTCCGACATACTCCGTTGGCTCTGTCCCTTTTTCGAAGTACTCAAACATCGAAGAACCATCCACTTTGTGAGTGAGAAGACCGCTATTACGATCGATACGAACACGAACAATATCATCAGGTACTTCTTTGCTGCGCTGAGGAACGCCCTCTAATGCGGCATGCATAAAGTCAATCCATGCGGGCTCCGCAGTTTTTGCACCAGACTCCGCACCGGAGATTTGCCCTTTTCCTAAGTTACTGTTTACGGTTGTGCGACCTAGTGTGCGAGAGTGGTCATCGAAACCTACCCATGAGATGGCCACAATGCCAGGTCCATACCCGTTGTACCAAGTATCTTTAGAGTCGTTAGTTGTCCCCGTCTTGCCGCCGATATCTCGACGATCCAGTTTTTGAGCTCGCCAGCCGGTACCATTCCAACCAGTACCATCACGCCAGCTACCACCACCCCAGATATTGCTGTACATCATTTCACGCATTAAGAAAGCATTCTGCTGTGAAATGACTTGTGGAGCGTAGCGTGGCTCTTCATCGTTGGAAGCTGTGTCTACATCTACGGTTTCTAAAGGAACATCTTGCTCACCAAATTCTGCAGCAAACTTGTCTTCTTCAACCGTCGGCATTTGTGGACAGTTATGCTGACAAATTGTTTTTGGATTTGCTTTAAACAACACTTCACCAAACGCGCTCTGAACGTGGTCAATGTAGTAAGGTTCAACATAGTAACCGCCATTCGCAAAGACAGAGTAACCTTGCGCCACTTTCATTGGTGTTAAGCTACCTGCACCTAATGCGATAGTTTCTGAGCGAGGAACCTCATTAATATCAAACCCGAAACGAGTTAAGAACTGACGAGTTTCATCTAGGCCTACTTCACGCAACGTACGCACAGCCATTACGTTTTTCGATTGTGCCAAGCCAATGCGAAGGCGAGTTGGACCAATGTAAGTTGGTGGAGAGTTCTTTGGACGCCATGCAGAGCCAGAACCCGCATCCCATTTGTTAATCGGTGCATCATTGACAAGTGATGCCAATGTTAGACCTTTATTTAATGCTGCTGAGTAAATGAAAGGCTTAATACTTGACCCAACCTGACGCACAGACATCGTCGCACGGTTAAACTTACTGTGAACAAAGTTGAAGCCACCAACAAGAGAGAGTACCGCACCATTTTCTGGATTCATTGCGATAAAGGCGGTGTTTGCATTCGGTACTTGGCTTAAGTTCCAGCTATGAATGGTGTGGCCGTCTTTATCGGTTGTCGTGATTTCACGTACCCAGACTTGTTGGCCCGGCTCAAGAATTTGTTTGGCCGATTTAGGCGCCGGTCCCTGACGTTCATCGGTTAAGAACTTGCGAGCCCAGTTCATGCCTGTCCATGCGATAGTTTGCTCATCGTTGTTCTTCACTAATACTTGAGCACTTTTTTCGTCGACCTTTGTGACTACTGCAGGAGAAAGTTCACCGTAAGTCGGTTGCTTTTTAAGGTGATTTTCAATCTGTTCGACATCCCAAGCTGCTTCACCTTTCTTCCATAGCACTTTCTCTGCTCCACGGTAGCCGTGACGTTCATCGTAAGCGAGTAGGTTATTGATTGCCGCCGCGTTTGCGGCATCTTGAAGTTTAGAGTTGACGGTCATGTAAATGTTCAGGCCAGAAGTGTAAGCCTGCTCCTCACCGTACTCTTTTACTGCCCATGAACGAGCGAGTTCCGCAACATACGGTGCCGAAAGTTCAATTTCAGCACTGTGGTAGCGAGCTTCAATTGGCTCTGAACGAGCTTGGTCGTATTGTTCTTGGGTGATGTATTTTTCATCGAGCATACGCATCAGAACGACATTGCGGCGGTTGGTTGCGCGTTCTAGTGAGTAGATAGGGTTCATTGTTGAAGGGGCTTTTGGCATACCCGCGAGCGTTGCAATCTCGCTCAGAGTTAACTCGTTTAAACTCTTACCAAAGTAGACTTGTGCTGCCGCGCCGAAACCGTATGAACGGTAGCCGAGGAAGATCTTATTTACGTACAGCTCCATGATTTCTTGCTTAGTCAGAAGTTGCTCGATATGAATAGCGATAAAGATCTCTTTAACCTTTCGCATGATCTTCTTTTCGTTAGATAGGAAGAAGTTACGCGCAAGTTGTTGGGTGATGGTACTCGCACCTTGCTTGGCAGAGCCCGATAGAGCAACGACAATCGCAGCACGAGTGATGCCAATAGGGTCAATACCAGGGTGCTCATAGAAACGGCTATCTTCGGTTGCGATCAGAGCATGAATCAAATCCTGTGGGATCTCATCGTAGGTAACAGGAATTCGACGCTTCTCACCGAATTGAGCAATTAACTTATTGTCTTGGCTGAAAACCTGCATAGGTGTTTGTAATTCAACATTTTTTAGTGTTGCAACATCTGGTAATTCAGGCTTTACGTATTGATAGAAGCCGAAAATCGTGATGACTCCAAGAATTATGCAAAACAATGTTAAAAATAATAAACGCTTTATGAACTTCACCGGAGAATCCCTGATTGGTTGAGGCTGTAGGATGACAAACCCTTGTACTCTTTGGTCAAAATTTAGCACATAGAGATATTAACTCTTATTTAAATGCTAATCACAACCTTTGCACGAAGAAAATTCGGAGCGAGAGTAGCAATGGACAAACTCGTCGTTACTGGCATCGACATAGGCCATAACAGTCTCAAAGCCGTGGTACTTAAGCCTAGTGGTCGCCATTACGCGGTACTGGACTACAAAGAAATAATATTGAAAGAATGTATTGTCGCTGAAAATAACACCATAAATCATCAAGAAATTGTAAAGACACTTAAAGAGATAAAAAAAGCACTGCCTTTCGGGGCTAAACGTGTCGCGATTTCGGTGCCAGAAAATGCCGTGATCAGCAAAAAACTGCAAATAGATCCAGGGTTAGATAGCAGTGAACGAGACTATGCGGTCATGCAAGTTTTCGCTCATCAATCACCTTTCCCCTTACAAGAGCTTAGTTTAGATTTTGTTTTAGATGATGTGAAGAATAAAACGGATGGACTTGAACATTATCAAGTATTTGCTACTCGTAAGGACGTTGTTGATTCTCGAGTCGATGCTTTACAACAATCAGGGTTAAAGCCTGTGTTAGTAGAGGTGGCATCACAAAGCTTAGGTCATATGTGGAAGCTCGCGACGGAGCATTTTCCAGAGAAAAGTACCTACTGCTTGCTCAATGTCGGCAACGTTAAATCATCGTTCACAATGTTTACTGAACAGGGTGAATTATTTCACAAAGAGTTCTCATCAAGTTCATGGTCTGAAAAAACGCCATCAGTATATCAGAAAGGTGCTTGTTTACAGGTGGATGAATCACACCAAGAGCAAGCTCTGATTGAGCGAGTTCAGCGTCAACTGCAGCTTTATGCTTCTTTCAATGGTTCTCTCAATATTACCGGTATCTGGATTACAGGTGACGGTTTTGTCACACCCCAATTAAAGAGAGCGTTATCGAGTCAATTGAGCATGGAATGTGAAACACTCAACCCGTTCGAGTTGTTTACATTGAAGGCGTCACTGCATAAGCATAAGGCTGTTCAATCGCACCAGTTTACTGCTGCTGCGGGCCTCGCGATTCGAGGTATTCATTGGTTGGAGCATGGCAATGTTGTATCGCATTAATTTGTTGCCATGGCGCGAGCATCAACGTAAGGCGCATCGTCACCGTTTTGTTAGCCTCGCTGTTTTTGGCGTAATGATTGCGGCGATCATTCAGTGGGGAGGAAATCAGTATTTACAGGCTCAACAAGCTGAGCAGCAAAAGCGTCTAGATTATCTCTCAAATCACATTACGCTTTTTGATCAGCGGATTGAAGCGATGAAAATTGCGGAGCAAGAGCATCGCCAAGTTCTGCAGCGATTAAATGTTGTTGACCAATTACAGCGAGGACGAAGCAAAACGACGGCGTTTATGAATCTTATCCCCTCGGTGATCCCTGAGGGGGTTTATGTCGATAAGATTAAAATCAATCACTATTACGTTGAGCTTTCTGGGATTGCAGATAGCACATCCCATCTGGCGACGATGCTCGATAATATGGAGCGATCAGCAAAGCTTTATGAAGTAGATATGCATTCTATTGTTCATGGAAAATCACGCTTTGGGAGATCATTCCAACAATTTAATGTCTCTTTTCGATTACGGGAAGCGCAAGGGGCAGGAAGTCTACATCATGGTTAATTGGCAAGACTTGGATGTGGATGAGATGTTTGAATGGCCAATACAGGCTCAGAGCGTCGCAATATTGATCTTTATTTTTGTGTTTCAGATCGTTTGCTATTGGTTTTATTTGAAACCCGAGAATCAGCGGCTTAACGATCTTGTTCAAAAGGAGCAATCCCTGCGAACAGAATTTCAAATCAAAGCGAATAGGGCTGCAGCCTTGCCTCAATTGCAATCACAAGTCGATGAGTTGACCTCGCGATATGAGCAGTTGTTACTGCAATTACCCGCAGAAAGAGAGCTAGCTACCATGTTGGCATCAATCAATCAGCTTGGTATCGACAGCAACCTTAAGTTCACTCGAATGGATTGGGGGCAAAAGCAGGTTGAGCACTTTTTTTATCGACTGCCTCTTGAACTCGAGTTAACCGGGGATTTTCATGATATTGGACGTTTTACTCAAGCGATGGCGGCATTACCCCGAATTATTGTTTTTCAGGATGTAATTTGGCAGCGAGTGAGTCAAGAAAGTGAGTCATTGCACTTTCGTATTAAAGCGAATACCTACCAACTCAAGTCTGAAGACAAGAAAAATGAAAAATAACGTAGTGGTGCTAGTCAGCGTGCTATTGCTCGGTTGTCAAGCTAACGATGAATCGTTAATTGACTTCATTCGTGATGTTGAAAGCCAGGTTCGCGATGACGTGATTAAACTTAAACCTGCCACAGCGTATCAAGTCGTACCCTATAAAGCGTCAGTGCGCCGTACGCCTTTCGCTCTACCTAAAGAGGTGCACTCGGTGACACAACCGATGGCAACGCTAGACTGTTGGCAACCGACATCAAGAGCATCGTCGGAGCAATTGGAGCATTTCCCATTAGAAAGATTGCGTTTAAAAGGTGTGATTGGGATGGGAGCACAAATGTCAGGGCTTATTCAAGTGCCGAGCGGTAAGGTATATCGAGTTCAGACTGGGGAGTATATTGGTCAAAACAATGGTTTCGTCACGTCTATCTCGAGTGATCATTTGTTAATAAATGAAACCTTGCCGGATGGATTGGGGTGCTGGAAAAAGCGCAAAGTGACATTAGCGTTGAAGTAACAACATGGGTGTTTAAACGAATAATGAAAGTGAATAAAGGATCAATACGTACACCAAGGATGGTGGTTGGTTTTTTCTCTGTGTGGCTATTTATGTTTTTTGCATCAGAGGGGAGAGCAAAGGCGTCACCACCGAATGAATTAAAATCGATAGACTTCCGTGCAGATAACAATACAGAAGCGGTGATCATGATTGAGCTAACGTCATCGTCTGTCGTGGTTGATATACAACGTGAAAGAGATGGGTTAAGTATTGAGCTGCTTAATACTTCGGTCAGTGATAACCAACTGCACCTTTTGGACGTGAGAGATTTCTCTACCGTCATTAAGCAAATTGACGTTTCTCGTTATCATTCGGCCACGCGTTTGTTGGCCTATACGACCGATGAATACCGCTATGACTATCGCCTGTCAGGACGCTGGTTAGAAGTGACAGTGGTGAAAGAAAAGTCAACTAAGCAAGCACAAAGCCAGAACATTTTGAAGAATAAAGGGCGTTTAATCTCTATCAATTTTCAAGATATTCCGGTGCGAAATGTATTGCAGTTAATTGCTGACTATAACGATTTCAATCTCGTGGTATCGGATTCTGTGTCGGGTAATCTGACGTTACGCTTAGATGACGTACCTTGGCCACAAGTGTTAGATATCATTTTGCAAGTGAAAGGATTGGATAAACGGGTTGATGGCAATGTTATTTTGATTGCCCCATTAGATGAACTGGAGCTAAGAGAAAAGCAGCGTCTTGAAAAGCAAAAGCTTGAGCAAGAAATAGGAGAGCTTTCCTCTGAGATCATCAAAGTGAATTTTGCAAAAGCCTCGGACGTTGCGGAAATGATCAATGGTGAGGGTAATATCAGCATGCTTTCTGAGCGAGGAAGTATGACCGTTGATGAGCGCACGAATTCATTGTTGGTGCGAGAATTACCAGAGAACATTGAAGTCATTCGCGAAATTATAGAAGCGTTAGACATTCCCGTGAAACAAGTACAGATTGAAGCTCGCATTGTCACCATTAATGAGGGGAACTTGGATGAGCTAGGGGTTCGTTGGGGTTTTACAAGTATAAATGGCAGTTCAACGGTTGGAGGCTCGATTGAAAATAATCTCGCCACACTCGGTTTATATGATGGTGGTGTTGGTATTGATGATTTTCTTAACGTTAACCTGGCGGCGACCAACCCAAGTGCCACTAGTCTTGCTTTTCAAGTGGCAAAACTAGGGGCAGGGACTTTGCTTGATTTAGAGTTGTCTGCCTTGCAGCAGGAGTCAAAAGCAGAAATTATCTCGAGTCCACGGTTGATCACCACCAATAAGAAACCCGCTTATATTGAGCAGGGAACGGAAATCCCGTATTTAGAATCGTCATCAAGTGGGGCGACGTCGGTGACATTTAAAAAAGCAGTATTGAGTTTAAAAGTTACGCCTCAGATAACGCCAGATAATCGCTTAGTGTTGGATTTGAGTGTGACTCAAGACCGACCTGGTCAAGTGGTGAAAACAGGCACGGGAGAAGCGGTTGCAATTGATACTCAGAGAATTGGCACTCAAGTTTTGGTCAATAATGGTGAAACGGTGGTATTGGGTGGTATTTTCCAACATAGCCTCAGTAATGCCGTTGACAAAGTCCCTTTACTTGGTGATTTACCCTTGCTTGGCGCGCTTTTTCGCCGAAGTTATGAAAAAGTAGGCAAAAGTGAGTTGTTGATTTTCGTGACGCCAAAGGTCGTAATTCAGTAGTGTTTGGCCGATGAAAATGTGAATAGATCAAAAATAAAGTTGCATTAGTGGCACCATGCTTGGATAATTTCGGGTCTTATCACGAAATATCTGTGAGGAATTGGTGCCACGAGCCTTGTATAACAGCGGTTCGGCTGTGTTTACTTGTGGCGATTTTATTGAATTAACGTTGTAAAATACCGCTGAATATGGCTGAGAAACGTAATATTTTCCTTGTTGGCCCAATGGGTGCCGGCAAAAGTACAATTGGTAGACATCTAGCACAGCAACTACACATGGAGTTTGTTGATTCAGACACTGTGATTGAAGAACGCACTGGTGCTGATATCTCTTGGGTTTTTGATGTAGAGGGTGAAGAGGGTTTCCGCAAACGCGAAGAAGCTGTACTTGAAGATCTCACTCAAGAGCAAGGCATCGTGCTAGCTACAGGTGGCGGCTCTGTCATGAGCAAAGAAAACCGCAATCACCTTTCAGCCCGTGGTGTCGTTGTTTACTTAGAAACAACTATCGAAAAGCAACTTGCACGCACAAACCGTGACAAGAAGCGTCCACTACTTCAAACAGATAAACCTCGCGAAGTATTGGAGCAATTGGCAGGCGAACGTAACCCGTTATACGAAGAAGTAGCGGATTACACGGTTCGTACTGACGATCAGAGTGCAAAAGTGGTAGCCAACCAGATCGTAAAAATGCTAGAAGAGAGATAAGCAATTATCTTTTGAATGGAGCACACCGATGGAACGGATTACGGTCAATCTAGCTGAACGTAGCTACCCAATCTCTATTGGCGCCGGGTTGTTTGATAACCCGGCGTACCTTTCCCAAATTCTTTCAAACAAAAACGCCAATCAGAAAGTCGTCGTGATCAGTAATGTCACGGTTGCTCCTCTGTATGCGGACAAAATTCTTAGCCAGCTAAAACAGCTTGGTTGTGATGCCTCATTGCTTGAGCTGCCCGATGGTGAGCAATACAAAAGCTTAGACACATTTAATCAAGTCATGAACTTCCTGCTAGAGGGGAGCTATGCTCGTGACGTAGTGATTATTGCGTTAGGTGGTGGTGTGATTGGGGATCTTGTTGGCTTTGCGTCCGCATGTTACCAACGTGGTGTGGATTTCATCCAGATCCCAACGACCTTGTTGTCCCAAGTCGATTCATCCGTAGGGGGGAAAACCGCGGTTAATCATCCCTTGGGTAAAAATATGATTGGAGCTTTCTACCAACCGAAAGCGGTCATCATCGATACCAGTTGTTTATCGACATTACCTGAGCGTGAATTTGCTGCTGGGATGGCTGAGGTTATTAAATACGGCATTATTTATGATGGTGTATTTTTCGAATGGCTTGAAGAAAACCTTGAGCGTTTGTACGCTCTGGAAGAAGAAGCATTGACTTACGCCATTGCACGTTGTTGTGAAATTAAAGCGGAAGTTGTTGCTCAGGATGAAAAAGAATCAGGCATTCGAGCGTTGCTTAATCTTGGTCATACTTTCGGCCATGCCATTGAAGCAGAGTTAGGTTACGGTAATTGGTTGCATGGTGAGGCGGTCGCTTCAGGAACGGTCATGGCAGCGAAAACATCGCACCTTCGTGGTTTGATTTCTCAAGAGCAATTAGCCCGCATTATTGCGATTTTACGTCGCGCTAACCTTCCAGTACATACACCTGAAACCATGAGTTTTGACGACTTTATGACTCACATGATGCGCGACAAAAAAGTGTTATCTGGTCAACTTCGCCTGGTTCTGCCAACAGGCATTGGTAGTGCAGACGTTATCGCCGACACACCGCAAGACGTAATCAAACAAGCCATCGACTTCGGTCGTGATATTTAACTTTGAATGACGTATTTACGTATCATGTATGTTGTTTATTAAGGTAATAAGATGAGTTTCGCTCACGTCCTAGAACTGGATTCGCAAACTGAGCTATTAGACAGGTTAGGGTTATTGACTAACTTTGGTTCTAATTTGATCGCAATAAACGGTTCTATGGGGTATGGAAAAACCTGGTTGGCGCAGAGGTATCTTGAATTAGGTGCTAGCAATAAAAACCAATGCTTATTACTTTGTCGAGCCAACCAAGATGACGTGCAGCATCGAACGCTTATTTTGAGTCAGCTGGTGTCAGATGCGCTTTTCAATCAGCAAGATACGATAACGGATAGTCTAGAGCGTATTTTAGGCAACGATCCTTGCGATATCGCCATCGTCATTGATGATGCGCATAGGTTGAGCGATATTTTGATTTCTGAGCTTTGGATGTTGGTACTTGCTGCGCAAACCAACCCTAAGTGGAAAGTCAACATCTTATTATTTACGCAGACCGGACTGCTCGAGCCCGTGCTGTCACGTTTGAGTTATGGACAGGAATATAAGCCTGTGGAGCTCGATATTGAGGTGTTGTCGGAAGTCGAAGCACGTCGTTTTTTTGAATCTCTTGTTATTCGATATGTTGATGATGAAAACGAAAAACGTGTTCGAGATGCATTTAAAAAAGTTGACCCGGTACCGGGCGACATCATGGCGTTAGGAGAGATGAAAGTGGAAAAAAGGATTATTATCCGCTCAATTGTTGGCTCACCCTTGAATATTGCACTCATTGTACTGGCTTTACTCTTGTTGGCGGCTGGTGGTTATTGGTGGATGTACAACCAACCTACACCAGAAGAAAAGGCACAACAAATTACCGGCAGTGTAGAGCAAACGGCAATTCCAACGCTTACCGAACCGGATAACGAGCAAGATGCAGAAGAGCTTGTAGAAACACCAAGTGATACAGGAGGTCGTTCATTCGATTCGTTGCAAGCGACGGATGATTCTGACGCATTGCCGCCTGTGGTGACCGATGAGGTCGCTAGTGTTGGTTCTGATGATACTCAACAACGTGTCGTCATTGATTCTGATGTTGTTGACGCTTTGCTCGAGGGGGCACCTGCACCAGAAAAACACAACCAATTGAATTCAGATAGCATGGAGTCGATTGAAAGTGAACTCCCAGAACAAAGTCGTGCTAGCTCATCTTTGATAAAAGTGATTGAAGCGAATGATAGTGACGCTTCTCACCGTCCAACAGAGTCGAACGCACCAGTTGTAAAATTTTCCTTTGCTCGTGAAGAACTAAAAGCGTTGTCACCAAGAGCTTACACGTTGCAACTTGCGGCGATGACATCCATGAGTGACGTTCAAGCTTTTCTAGATGAACATCAACTTAGTCATCAGGTGCGCATTTATCCAACTACCCGTGATGGCGTAGAGTGGTATATCATTACGTATAGCGATTACCCAACGATTCAGGCAGCCCGAGACGCAGTCGAAAGCCTACCAAACTCACTGAAATCTATTGGCCCTTGGGCGAAATCTTTAGGTCAGGTTCAGCGAGAGATAGAGCGAGTGAAATAATCCTGAGCTTCGCTGAAAAATATGTTACATTCCGCAGCCTTAATTTTCGGTCGATAGATAGAGCAGTAGATGAAAAAGCAACGAGCCTTTCTTAAATGGGCAGGAGGAAAATACGGTCTGGTTGAAGACATAAAACGTCATTTACCACCCGCTCGGAAGCTAGTTGAACCTTTTGTTGGTGCTGGTTCAGTTTTTCTAAATACTGACTACGAGCATTATCTTCTTGCGGATATCAACCCTGACCTGATTAATCTCTACAACTTATTGAAAGAGCGACCTGAAGATTACATCTCTGAAGCGAAGCGTTGGTTTATTGCAGAGAATAATCGTAAAGAAGCTTACTTGAGTATTCGCGCTGAATTTAATAAAACTGATGATGTCATGTATCGCTCTCTAGCGTTTCTGTACATGAACCGTTTTGGTTTTAATGGTTTGTGCCGTTACAACAAGAAAGGTGGCTTCAACGTGCCATTTGGTTCTTACAAGAAGCCGTATTTCCCAGAAGCTGAGATGGAATTCTTTGCTGAAAAAGCCAAGAAAGCTACCTTTGTGTGTGAGGGATATCCAGAAACATTCAGTAGAGCGCGTAAAGGCAGTGTGGTTTATTGCGATCCTCCATACGCACCACTTTCGAACACGGCGAACTTTACCTCTTATGCCGGAAACGGCTTTACGCTTGATGACCAAGCGGCATTGGCTGATATTGCTGAGCGAGCTGCAACCGAACGTGGTATTCCTGTGTTGATTTCGAATCACGATACTACGTTGACGCGTCGTCTGTACCATGGTGCAGAGCTTAACGTCGTGAAAGTGAAGCGCACTATTAGTCGTAACGGTAGCGGTCGTAATAAAGTTGATGAGTTGCTTGCTCTATTTCGAGCGCCAGATAGCGATAAATCCGACTCCTAATTCTCACACTATTGCATCTAAATAGTGGATCTCCCCACTGGCTTCGGTAGAATTGCGCGCAAATTGTTTGCTGTTTGCTCGCCACTACTGAGGTCAGGTATGAAAGATTTTCTAATTGCTCCATCCATTTTATCGGCTGATTTTGCTCGTCTCGGTGAAGACGTAGAGAAAGTACTCGCAGCGGGTGCGGATGTGGTGCACTTCGACGTTATGGATAACCACTATGTACCAAACCTGACTTTTGGTGCGCCAGTGTGTAAGGCATTACGTGATTACGGCATCACGGCACCCATCGATGTCCACCTAATGGTCAAGCCTGTTGATCGTATCATCCCTGACTTTGCCAAGGCTGGAGCGTCGATGATTACATTCCACATTGAAGCATCTGAGCATGTAGACCGTACTCTCCAACTTATCAAAGAGCACGGTTGTAAAGCTGGCGTGGTACTTAACCCAGCAACGCCACTTGCACACCTTGAGTTCATCATGGACAAAGTTGATTTAATTCTACTGATGTCAGTTAACCCTGGTTTTGGTGGTCAATCATTCATTCCTCACACGCTAGATAAGCTACGTGCAGTACGTAAGATGATTGATGAGTCTGGTCGTGATATTCGCCTAGAAATCGATGGTGGTGTGAAAGTAGAGAACATCCGTGAAATTGCAGAAGCGGGCGCAGACATGTTTGTAGCGGGTTCGGCTATTTTCAGCGAGCCAGATTACAAACAAGTGATTGACAAAATGCGCACTGAACTTGCTCAAGTAAAATAGACGCTAAAATTAAATGTTGTAGTCCCCTGATTTATAAGGCTGTCACTTTACTGGCAGCCTTTATTCTCTCTGCCTCCATCCCTATAAAAATATCCATCGAGCGGTGTAAATAATCACTTGCCTATTTTGCAGCCTTTCTGTACTATTCGTGCTCCTTAAACTCAGTCAATTTTCTTTAGTTCCTTGCTTCCTCTGGACGACTGAGCCATTTGTGGAAGCTGAATAATCCGTAAGGAGCAACCCATGCGTCATTACGAAATCGTATTCATGGTGCACCCAGATCAAAGCGAGCAAGTTGCTGGCATGATCGAGCGTTACACTGGTTCTATCACTGAAACTGGCGGTACAATCCACCGTCTAGAAGATTGGGGTCGTCGTCAACTGGCTTACCCAATCAACAAGCTTCACAAAGCTCACTACGTTCTAATGAACGTTGAAGCTGACCAAGCTGTTATCGATGAGCTAGAAACTGCTTTCCGTTTCAACGATGCAGTTCTACGTAACATGATCATGCGTACTAAAGCGGCTATCACTGAGCAATCTATCATGCTTAAGCAGAAAGAAGAGCGTGCTCCTCGTCGCGAAGAGCGTGCTGAAGCTAAGCCAGAAGCAGCTGCTGAGTAATCTTTCTTATGACCAATCGAATGGAGCTGAGTGGCACCATTGCCAAGCCGCCCATTCGTAGTAAAAGCCCTAGTGGCATAGAACACTGTCGGTTTTGGTTAGAGCATCGCTCTACTGTTATCGAAGCTGACCTACCTCGACAAGTTTATTGTCGAATGCCGGTAGTCGTCAGTGGGCTTAGGTCACAAGCATTAACTCAGAATTTAGTACAAGGCAGTAGCATTAAGGTAGGTGGCTTTGTCGCTTATCAAACCGGCCGAAATGGTGTGGGAAAATTAGTGTTACATGCCGACAATATTACTCAAATTTAAGATCAGGAGATAGCCCATGGCTCGTTTCTTCCGTCGTCGTAAATTCTGCCGTTTCACAGCAGAAGGCGTACAAGAGATTGATTACAAAGACGTAGCAACTCTTAAAAACTACATCACTGAAGCTGGTAAAATCGTTCCTAGCCGTATCACTGGTACAAGCGCTAAATACCAACGTCAACTAGCTCGCGCTATCAAGCGTTCACGCTACCTAGCTCTACTACCGTACACTGACAAGCATCAGTAATCGGTCGTTTTATTAAGAAAGAGGATTAAGCAATGCAAGTTATTCTACTTGATAAAATCGGTAACCTAGGTGGTCTTGGCGATACTGTAAACGTTAAATCTGGCTACGCTCGTAACTTCCTTATCCCTCAAGGTAAAGCAGTTATGGCTACTAAAGCTAACGTTGAAATGTTTGAAGCTCGTCGCGCTGAACTAGAAGCTAAAGTTGCTGAGCAACTAGTAGCTGCTGAAGCACGTGCTGAGAAAGTTAACGCTCTAGAAGCAGTTGTTATTGCATCTAAAGCTGGTGACGAAGGCAAACTATTCGGTTCTATCGGTACTCGTGACATCGCTGAAGCTATTACAGCTGCTGGCGTTGAAGTTGTTAAGAGCGAAGTTCGTCTTCCAGAAGGCGCACTACGTACAACTGGTGAGTTCGAAATTAGCATCCAACTTCACTCTGAAGTTTTCGCTACTGCGAAAGTACAAGTTGTTGCTGCTGACTAATTCAGTATCAAGACGTATTTTAAAAGCACCTCTCAGGAGGTGCTTTTTTTATGTCTGAGATTTAATGGGGAAAGTAAAAAGCGAGAACGAAAAGGTAAGAATTAAAAAACGAAAAGGAGGTTTACAGAGAAAACACTGTCCGCTTTTTCAAGGTTATTGGGCACCTTGTCGTGGTATTGGCGAGAGTGAGTAAGCTTTAACGCAATGTCCTCCGTTATCTTGTTGATAACATTAAGATCACTATCGAAACGGGTGTTACTCCTACCACTAACTACGGTGACATCAACCCCTAAGCTCAAATTGTCGAGAGCTTGCCACGTTGAGTTAACATTTCCACGAAAAATACCCTCTTGAACAATATCTGGAAAGATAATGTCATCGTCATCGATCTCATCTAAGTTTGGTTCTTGATAACGAAAACCAGGGCCAACTTCGACTTCCAACGTAAATTGTTCAGTGTAAGCAAACTGATAACCTAAACCACCTGAAAGAGTGTAGTCCTTAAAATAAGCGGTATAGCGAGAGTCAACGCCTTTAAAACTGCCGTATAGGTATGTTTTCGGGCCTAACTTGTAGTCACTTTGAACAGTGTAAGTTGAAGAGCGCTTATCCTCTTCCCCATCTTTATAAAGATTGTAATATTTCCATTCCCCCATTGAACGGTGACGTCCAGCGGTATACTCCGCACTTAAACGGGAGTTTAGGGAGCGAGAGTCGGTATTCCCTGTATGAGCTTGATAGCCAAATTCAACTTCGGTCTTGAGTGGACTTGGCTCATCAATTTCTTGCTCTGATTTTACTGATTCTTCAGCGTGCACAAGACCTGTGCAAAGTATGCTAAAGCTAAGTAACCAGTATCGGGACACGTATACCTCGAATCGAATGAAAAATGAGGGCCTGATCCTGATACAGATATTGGAATCGGTCAATAAGTGGATGAATTTTATTTGATGTAAAATAAGACAAAAATTGAAAGCATGAATTCTTAACAAGTAATTGTCGCATCAAAGAAGCATCTTAGTCTTCTTTGAGGTTATAATCTCGGGTCAATAGTAGTTATCGAGCAGAGTCATGGCGGAAAATAGAAATCGCAAACCTTTAGACAGTCAGGTAGACGCAATAAAAGTCCCTCCTCACTCACTGGAAGCAGAACAATCAGTGATTGGCGGTCTTTTATTAGACAACGAGCGTTGGGATACGGTTGCAGAGCGTGTTGTTAGCAGTGATTTCTATAGCCGTCCACATCGTCTTATTTTTGATGGCGTGAAGTCCATTCTTGAAGCGGGCAAGCCTCTCGACTTGATTACCTTGTCTGAACACTTGGAGCGCCATGAGCTAATTGAAGATGTGGGTGGCTTTGCTTACCTTGCTGACTTAGCTAAGAACACGCCGAGTGCCGCAAACATTAATGCGTACGCAGATATCGTTGCAGAGCGTGCGATTGTTCGTGGGCTTATTGGTGTCGCAAATGAGATTGCTGATGCTGGTTATGATCCTCAAGGTCGTAGCTCTGAAGATTTGATCGACTTGGCTGAAAGTAAAGTTTTTGCCATTGCTGAATCTCGTACTAGTGAAAATGAAGGTCCGCAGAATGTCGATAACATTCTTGAAAAAACGTTAGAGCGTATTGAGCTGTTATATAAGACACCGCAAGACGGTGTGACAGGTGTTGATACTGGGTTTACTGATCTGAATAAGAAAACCGCGGGTCTGCAAGGTTCTGATTTAGTCATCGTTGCGGCTCGTCCCTCGATGGGTAAAACCACGTTTGCGATGAACTTGTGTGAAAACGCGGCAATGCAGCAAGAAAAACCGGTACTGATTTTCTCTCTAGAGATGCCCGCTGAACAGCTAATGATGCGTATGTTGGCCTCTTTATCTCGCGTTGATCAAACTAAGATTCGTACAGGTCAGTTGGACGATGAAGATTGGGCACGTATTTCTTCTACGATGGGAATCCTCATGCAGAAGAAAAACATGTACATTGATGACAGTTCAGGTCTAACACCGACAGAAGTTCGTTCCCGTGCTCGTCGAGTGGCTCGTGAACACGGAGGTCTATCGATGATCATGGTCGATTACCTTCAATTGATGCGTGTTCCTGCAATGTCGGATAACCGTACCCTTGAAATCGCAGAAATATCTCGCTCACTAAAAGCATTGGCGAAAGAGCTGAACGTGCCGGTGGTTGCACTATCACAGTTAAACCGTTCACTAGAGCAACGTGCAGATAAGCGCCCTGTTAACTCGGACTTGCGTGAATCGGGTTCCATTGAGCAGGATGCTGACTTGATCATGTTCATTTACCGTGACGAGGTTTATCACCCTGATAGCCCATATAAAGGCACGGCAGAAATTATTCTTGGTAAGCAGCGTAACGGCCCAATTGGCTCTGTTCGCTTAACATTCCAAGGTCAACACTCTCGCTTTGATAATTACGCGGGACCAGCATTTGATATCGATGATGAGTAATGTAATGAGCTACATGAAAGCGGCGAAGGCATGCATTGACTTGTCAGCATTGCAGCACAACTTACAACGTGTAAAACAACAAGCGCCAACAAGCAAAGTTATGGCGGTAGTGAAAGCGAATGGTTATGGACACGGTTTACGTCATGTTGCTAAGAATGCTACTCACGCTGATGCTTTTGGCGTTGCTCGTATTGAAGAGGCGCTTCAATTACGAGCATGTGGTGTCGTAAAACCCATTCTTCTATTAGAGGGGTTCTACTCGCAAGGCGATCTTCCCGTGCTTGTCACCAATAACATTCAAACCGTGATTCATTGTGAAGAGCAACTGGAAGCTCTAGAGCAAGCGGAGCTTGAAACGCCTGTTGTTGTTTGGCTGAAAATCGACAGTGGAATGCATCGACTAGGCGTTCGTCCTGAGCAATATGAGGAATTTATCTCTCGCTTAAAAGAGTGCTCGAATGTCGCAAAACCACTTCGCTATATGAGCCATTTTGGCTGTGCAGATGAACTCGATAGCAACATTACTCTGGAACAACTAGAGTTATTTATGACGTTGACTTCAGGGTGTCAAGGGGAGCGCTCTTTGGCGGCTTCTGCCGGTATGCTTGCATGGCCGCAAAGTCATTTGGATTGGGTTCGTCCTGGTATCATCATGTATGGGGTGTCTCCATTTAGTGACAAAACTGCACAAGACATGGGGTACCAACCTGTTATGACGCTCAAATCTCACCTGATTGCGGTGCGTGAAGTGAAGAAAGGCGAGAGTGTCGGTTATGGCGGTATGTGGACGAGTGAGCGTGACACTAAAGTGGGCGTGATTGCTGTGGGTTACGGTGATGGTTATCCACGCACGGCACCTAATGGCACACCAGTTCTGGTTAACGGTCGTAAAGTGCCGATTGCAGGCCGCGTCTCTATGGACATGTTGACGGTGGATTTAGGACCAGATGCCACCGATAAAGTCAGTGACGAAGCAATTTTATGGGGTAAAGACTTGCCAGTAGAAGAAGTCGCAAGCCATATTGGTACCATTGCTTACGAACTGGTGACGAAATTGACTTCTCGCGTTGAAATGGAATATTCAAAGTAACTCATGAAGAAAAGATTACTTTCTGTGCTGGCATTTAGTGCCAGCCTTTTTTTATCTTCGCCAGTTATCGCAAAAGAGAAAGACTCCGCATTTGTACCGTTCTATTTCAGTACTGAAACACTGGGTAGCACTGTCGGTATTGCTGGTGTCGCAAAGGGAGTAGGGCAACCTCAAGCAGCACTGTTTGGCATGGGACTCTATTCTGAAAAAGACAGTTACGTCGGTTTTCTTTCTGCATTCAATTATGCGTTGTCTTCGAATTTATTGTTTAGCGCGCAGATGTACCAAGCACGCTATAACGATAACCCCTATTATTTGGGGGACCAAGGTTCCAATGACTCCATCACCGATGACAAAACCATTACTAATGGGGATGAAGAAAACTATCAGTTAGAGTTTAAATACTTACTTGATTGGGGCAACGTACGTGAACATGGGTTACTTGGTGCATTCCAACCGATTCGCGATGTGAGTTATGCTTCTCCAGTTGAATCGGGTGTTAGCTCCATTATCTTCACGCCATTTTACTCCTCTCGTGAGTTGGATATTTATAATGACAAAAAAGAAGAGGCCACAGGCTTTAGCCTGACGTTTGATTGGGATAACCGAGATAGTGTGCGTAACACCACACGTGGTTCCCATACCTCATTTAACCTTACGACGGGGGCAGAAAGCTTACAGTCGGAAGATTTATGGCTGAAGTGGGAATTCCAAAACAGTCAGTACTACTCGTTAGGGCCATTAGGGGATTGGTTTGATCAGCAAGTATTGGCGTTTGATTTTTATACGGCAGATACACCGACATGGAATCAGTGTGATGGTGCTGTGTGCAGCCGCCCACCAGAGCAAGAGCAAGTTCGCTTAGGTGGTTTATATCGGTTACGTGGTTATACCGCAGGTCGTTATCATGGGCGTAGCGCGATTCACTATTCCGCGGAATACCGTGTATTACCAGATTGGCAACCGCTAGATGATATTCCTGTTATTAATTACTATGACTTGCCTTGGTGGCAGTGGGTTGCATTTGTAGAGGTTGGCCGAGTTGCTGACGATTACGATTTTAAAACGCTGCATGAAGATATGAAGTGGAATATTGGTGGCGCAGTACGTTTCCAAGTCGAGGGAATTGTGGTTCGAGCGGAAATGGCAAAAGGGGCTGATGAAGGTCTTTTTAGAGTGATGATTAATCAACCCTTTTAATTGAATATGATGACGAGAGGCTAACGAAGAGGTTGGCCTTTTGCTTATTTGCCTTACTCTCCGTTAATGGTGCAGATAATGCGACGACGACCACCGTCGTCTCGATGTTCACCTAGGTAAATTCCCTGCCATGTACCTAAAGCTAATTGGCCGTTTTGAATAGGAATTGTCACACTATTACCAAGTAACGATGCTTTTATATGAGCGGGCATATCATCATCACCTTCATAAGTGTGTTGGTAGTATGGTGCTCGTTCAGGCACAAATTTATTAAAATGGGCTTCCATATCCATGCGAACAGTCGGATCGGCATTTTCATTTAAGGTCAAACTAGCAGAAGTATGCTGAATGAATAGATGTAACAAACCTACTGAGAGTGATTGGATTTGAGGTAATTGTTGTTCAATTTCATCAGTGATGAGATGAAAGCCCCGGCTACGCGCTTTTAATTGAAGTGTTTTTTGTGCCCACATTTGCATTCCTTTGGAAAAATTTGCTTTGGCGTCTATCCTAATCCAATTAGAGCCAGTTATTACTAAATGATATGATTTCCTACAGCATAAATGAATTGTTTAAATTCGAAACAGGGAACGTGACCTAACTCAATGTGAGTGCAATGACACTCCGTCATAATTGATGACTGAAAAAAAACTACAAAGACTTGTTTTGTGGCAATTTGCCCAAACATCTATTTTATACTTTTTGCTAAATCGGGGATTCCACAGTTTTCGCTAGACTGTAAGGAATGGAACCTACTGTAACATCGGGATAATGACCATGTTGAAAAATATCAATCCAACGCAAACACAAGCTTGGAAAGCGTTAACTGCGCATTTCGAATCAGCACAAGATATGGACCTGAAAGAGTTATTTGCTCAAGACGCTGCACGTTTTGATAAATACTCTGCTCGTTTCGGTTCAGACATCCTCGTCGATTACTCAAAAAACCTAATCAATGAGGAAACGCTAAAGCATTTGTTTGCACTTGCTAATGAGACTGAGCTTAAGTCAGCAATTGAAGCGATGTTCAGTGGTGAAGCGATCAACAAAACTGAAGATCGCGCTGTTCTTCACACAGCACTACGCAACCGTGCTAACACGCCAGTAATGGTGGATGGCGAAGACGTAATGCCAGCGGTAAACGCGGTTCTTGAAAAAATTAAGTCATTCACAGAGCGTGTAATTGGCGGTGAGTGGAAAGGCTATACAGGTAAAGCAATCACAGATATCGTAAACATCGGTATCGGCGGTTCTGACCTTGGTCCTTACATGGTGACAGAAGCACTCGCGCCATACAAAAACCACCTAAACCTACACTTCGTTTCTAACGTTGATGGTACTCACATCGTTGAGACTCTGAAGCAAGTCGATCCAGAGACAACGCTATTCTTGATTGCGTCTAAGACGTTCACGACTCAAGAAACCATGACTAACGCGCACTCTGCACGTGATTGGTTCCTAGCAACAGCTGGCGATCAAGCACACGTTGCTAAGCACTTCGCTGCGCTTTCTACTAATGCTCCTGCGGTATCTGAATTTGGTATCGACACAGACAACATGTTTGAGTTCTGGGACTGGGTTGGTGGTCGTTACTCACTATGGTCTGCAATTGGTCTTTCAATTGCATTAGCTGTAGGTTACGACAACTTCATCGAGCTTCTAGACGGTGCTCACGAGATGGATAACCACTTCGTGTCGACAGATCTAGAAAGTAACATCCCTGTGATTCTTGCTCTGATTGGTATTTGGTACAACAACTTCCATGGTGCTGAGTCTGAAGCAATCTTACCTTACGACCAGTACATGCACCGTTTCGCGGCGTACTTCCAGCAAGGTAACATGGAATCTAACGGTAAGTACGTTGACCGTGATGGTAACGCAGTGACTTACCAAACCGGCCCTATCATTTGGGGTGAACCAGGTACTAACGGTCAGCACGCTTTCTACCAGTTGATTCACCAAGGCACTAAGCTGATCCCATGTGACTTCATTGCTCCTGCAATCAGCCACAACCCTGCAAGCGACCACCACCAAAAACTGATGTCTAACTTCTTTGCACAAACAGAAGCATTGGCATTTGGTAAGTCAGCAGAAACTGTAAAAGCAGAATTTGCGAAAGCAGGTAAGAGCGAAGAAGAAATGGCGTCTCTAGTACCGTTCAAAGTATTTGAAGGTAACCGCCCAACAAACTCTATCCTAGTTAAGCAAATCACACCTCGCACGCTAGGTAACCTGATCGCAATGTACGAACACAAGATCTTCGTTCAAGGTGTTATCTGGAATATCTTCAGTTTCGACCAATGGGGTGTTGAGTTAGGTAAACAACTAGCGAATCAAATCCTACCTGAGCTAGCTGATGAGTCTGAAATCAACTCACACGATAGCTCGACAAACGGTCTAATCAATGCATTTAAAGCGTTCAAAGCTTAATGTCTGAATAGAAGAAGAAAAGGTCAGCAAGCGCTGACCTTTTTTATTGCCTTAGGCAGAAACAAAATAGGTTGGCACTGACCAACCTATTTTTTCTCATTTACTCGAAGCAAATCTCGATGAATGCATTTCCCCATTGTGAAGAGAAAGGCATGATGATGATTGAGCCTTCACACTTGTGGCGAATAGTGTGACCTTTACCTGATACGACGATAGGTGTTGCCATATCAAAATCAAAACCGCTCTCTGCTAGAATGCGCTTCGCACCACCAGTTACCATGTTTGTGATCTCGCCAACCATATCGGTGACTTCTTCATTCACACCGTTAGGGCGTTCACCAAGCATGTTTTGCATGATTTCTAATGCCAACGCTTCATCAAAGGTAATTGACATTGAGCCACGTGTTTGTGGACCAACCATACCAATAAGTCCAGAAACGTCCCCTCGTGCGATCTCATCTTTCTTGATTCGCGGTTTTTGTGGCTTCAACTCAAGTGAAGCCATGGTTTTTAGCACATTCATGAGAGAAGCTAAAAACGGGTTTACAAATTCAGCGCGCATAACGTTCTTCTATCTTTCTTTTTTCATCTCCGAGGAACAAGTTTGGCATTCACCATGGGTTTCAATAACGTGATTCGTCAATTTGAAACCGTGTTTCTCGGCGTTATTGGCTAATAAGGATATCAGCGTCTCGTCTTCAAGTTCAACGACATCACCACATTTATCGCAAATTAGTAGTTGAAAAAAGTGCTGTTGAGTATTGAATGAGCAGCAAGTAATAAAGCTATTGGTTGATTCTACTCGATGAATAAAGCCCTGTTCGAGAAGAAAGTCTAATGCTCGGTATACTGTTGGTGGTTTTGCTTGTGGCTCACTTTGTTTCAGTAGATCCAATAGCTCATACGCACTCGATGCGCGGCGATTTGAACAAATTAGCTCAAACACACGTCGGCGTTGCGGAGTTAATCTTACTCCACGCTGTGCGCAGATACGTTCAATTTGTTCAATGATTGTTGGGTCCAAACCTTTCACCATAACTATCGGATATGTTTGTGATAAACCATTTGCAATGGCTATGCCTGCAAAAGAGGCTTATTTTACCTGCTATCTGCACGAAAATCATGAACTAAAGCAAGTGAGGATTAATAGGGAAGTCGCGGTTATCACAGAACGAGACACCTGTGCATAAATACACGCCCGAGTATGTGGGTTCACAATGCTCGCATCCACTGCACAGTGAGTATACAATACCCGACTTAATTTTTTTGAGCGCCTTGCCGCGCTCTATCTTGGTAACGTAAACGGGTGTTTTAATCATGACTCATTCTTGCAGGCTCTCTGTTGCACCAATGTTGGATTGGACTGATCGTCATTGTCGCTACTTCCATCGCTTGATGACCAAGGAAACCTTGTTGTACACCGAAATGGTGACGACTGGTGCGATCATTCATGGAAAAGGAGATTTTCTTGCTTATAACGAAGAAGAGCATCCGTTAGCACTACAACTTGGTGGTTCCAACCCGGTTGATTTGGCTAAGTGTGCGAAGTTAGCTCAAGAGCGTGGTTATGATGAGATCAACTTAAACGTAGGTTGCCCATCTGATCGTGTTCAAAATGGTCGCTTTGGTGCATGTCTAATGGGCGAGCCACAATTGGTGGCCGACTGTGTGGCTGCGATGAAAGATGTCGTTGATGTACCGGTAACAGTAAAAACGCGTATTGGTATCGATGATCAAGACTCTTACGAATTTCTGACGGACTTTATCTCAACTGTGTCTGAGAAAGGTGGTTGTGAGCAGTTTACTATCCATGCGCGAAAAGCATGGCTAAGTGGCCTGAGCCCGAAAGAGAATCGTGAAATCCCACCACTGGATTACCCACGCGCTTACCAATTGAAAAAAGACTTTTCGCACCTGACTATCGCTGTTAATGGGGGCGTAAAATCGCTAGAAGAAGCAAAAGAGCATTTATTGCATCTTGATGGTGTAATGATTGGTCGTGAAGCCTACCAAAGCCCGTATTTATTAGCGTCAGTGGACCAAGAGTTGTTTGGTTCTAGCGCTCCTGTGAAAAAACGCAGTGAAATCGTTGAAGAGATGTACCCATACATTGAAGCGCAGTTAGCAAAAGGTGCCTACATTGGCCACATTACGCGCCATATGTTAGGACTATTCCAAAACATGCCAGGCGCACGTCAATGGCGTCGTCATATTAGTGAAAATGCGCATAAGCCGGGTTCTGGTCTGGAAGTGCTGCAAGACGCATTAGCGAAGATTCCAAAAGAACTAAATGTGTAAATTTCACCAGGGGTTGGTAAAAAATACCAACCTATAAATGGAAAAGCCAGGCTGTAGAAATGCGTCTGGCTTTATTTTTATCTGTAAATCATGGGTTTAAGGCGTTTTTTTATAAGTTGGTACAGAATCTGCTCTAGTCATATTAAAACAAAGGAGAAGTGATTATGTTGGAGCTTATCTTTATATTAGTCTTTGCCGCGACCTTACTTGTTACAGGTATCACAATGATGACCGTATTTGCCGCAACAGGTATTGCATTAGTGGTGATGTTTTTACTTGGTATGGTGGGGGTTGTTTTGAAATTGCTACCATGGCTGATTGTGATTGCATTGGGTATTTGGTTTTTTAAGAACTGTGTTGGTCAGCCTCGTTATAAGTAACGGATTGTAGAGATTTAGTTGATTGAGGGCTGTAAGAGTATGGTAGTATTTCTTGCATGCCCTTAATGTTGAAATTAGCTATCTCGGAGTAAACACTACATGACAAATAAAGCGACATTCGCTTTAGCGACACTATCTTTGGCGGCGTCTTTTTCTGTTTTTGCGCAAGAGTCTTCTTTTAAGACGACGGTTGGTGCGGAAGTTTGGGCTGCGGACACCAAAGTTAATGAAGTAAGAAGAGATAGCAGTACGTCAGGGTCATATTATGTAGCGGTTGAGCATGATGTAAAATACGTACCAAATGCGCGTCTTCGTTACTCCAGTATTGATGCTGATTACATGGGCTTTGATAAGCTAGATCTCACTCTTTACTACCAAATTCTTGAGCACGACCTTTTGCATTTCGATGCGGGTCTGACTTTTAGTAATTTGAGTGATACAAAGTACATTGATGCAGGGACGAATGCCCGTACGGAAGAATTCGATGAGTTGATTTGGGCTTGGTACGGCTATGCTGAAATCACGGTTCCAAAGACCAATTTCGATGTGATTGGTGAAATGAACTTTGGTGATAATAAAGGCATCAAGAGTACAGACCTAATGGCAGGTGTTCAGTATCGTATTCCTTTTCAAGAATCTCAGCTAGCGTTGCGAGCAGGCTATCGAGTGATTGATCTTGAATCAGAAGTTTTTCTCTCTGATTTAGGCAAAGAGTTTATTTTTGCTAACGGCTTCTTTGCTACGGCAGAATTCTCTTTCTAAGTAAGACCGTGAAACACTATTTTTAAAACGTCGCTTTATAAGCGGCGTTTTTTTATACCACTTCATTATATCCATTCGAAATTCATCCCTAATGCAGGAGAGTTGGGCCATGCTTATGAAAAGTGAGAAGCAGGGAGCAGGGCCTAACGATGACCATCAATGAATTAAGACATCTGTTTCGTGAAAAGCAGCTTGTAGAAGCCATTATCGAACCGTCGATACAAGAAGGGGGGTGGGTTGTAGAGTTTCGTCACGCCCATGGTGGTTTTGTTTTTTTAACCGATACACACGGAGAAGAGTGTCTGTACGATGATCTCGATACGGCATCGAAGTCAGCGATGGCTGTCGGTTTTCAGCAAGTTCGTATTGAAGACCGATAAGTGTTTATCAAGTTTATACTTCCAAAAAGTTATAAAACATTCACTTCTATTCTTTCTTGTTATTAAGGAGAGTGGTTAATCTATCGTCACGCAATGAATAGGGATGTCGTGACAATGTCTTTTCAAAAGAATGAGTATTCACACAAGAATGTGATGGAAGATAATAATGGGCAAGGTGGTAAGCCACCAATCTCAGGCCCTCTCAACGATCAACAATTTAGTTCACTCCAGCAAACGGTCTCAGAGCTCTCTTCGCAGCAACTTGCTTGGGTTAGTGGCTACTTTTGGGGTTTAGCACAAAACCAACCAGGTTCAGTAGCTGCGACACCAATTACCCATGGGGCGGCAGCAGTCGCGGTTAAACCAACAGGCAAATTAAGCATCATCTTTGCATCTCAGACTGGTAACGCTAAAGGGGTTGCTGAAGCACTAGAGCAAGAAGCCAGAGCTGAGGGTATTGCTGTAGAGCTGTTTGATGCCAGTGATTACAAAGGCAAGAACTTAGCAAAAGAGACGCATGTGATCATCGTAGCGTCGACTAATGGCGAGGGCGAGGCTCCAGATAATGCCATTGAACTGCATGAGTTCCTTCAATCTAAGAAAGCCCCTAAGTTACCAAACCTGCAATACGCTGTAATTGCATTGGGTGATTCAAGCTACGAGTTCTTCTGCCAAACGGGAAAAGACTTCGATGCTTACTTATCTAAATTAGGTGCAAAACCCTTTATCGAACGCATTGATTGCGATGTGGATTATGAAGCATCTGCCGCAGAATGGCGTAAGCAAGCGCTTGAACAAGTAAAAGAGGCCCTTTCTTCAGGTAATGAAGCAGAAGTAGTTCAACTACCCGTTGGGCAAACGGCTCCAGGACATTCTGTTTATAACAAGCAAAATCCATATACAGCAACGCTTCTGACAAGTCAGAAAATCACAGGTCGTGATTCAGGCAAAGATGTTCGCCACGTAGAGATTGATCTTGAAGAGTCAGGTTTGACTTATCAGCCAGGAGATGCCCTAGGTGTGTGGTTCGACAACAGCTCTGAGCTTGCTAATGCCATCTTAGCGAAAGCAGGTTTATCCGGCGTAGAGAGTGTTGAAGTGGATGGTGAGAGCTTATCTATTCACAGCGCTTTAGTTAGTAAATATGAAATTACCGCTTCTAATCCTCAGCTCGTCACCAAGTTTGCAGAGCTTTCTGGTAGCAAGAAGCTACAAAAGCTGGTGGAAGATAAAGACAAACTTCGTGAATACGCCGTAAATACACAAATCGTGGATGTGCTTGCCGAGAAGAAGACCAAGCTAAGCGCAGAAGAATTGGTTGGTTTACTTCGTCGATTAACTCCGCGTCTATATTCTATCGCTTCGAGTCAAACTGAAGTGGATGAAGAAGTACACCTAACTGTCGGTTTAGTTGAATACGACAAAGGTGATGAAAAGCGCTATGGCGGAGCATCTAGCTTCCTCGCTCAACGTCTAGAAGAAAGTGGTGAAGTGAAAGTATTTGTTGAGCACAACAATAACTTCAAACTGCCACAAGATGACAACACTCCAATCATCATGGTTGGTCCTGGTACAGGCATCGCACCTTTCCGTAGTTTTATTCAAGAGCGTGATAATCGTGACGCACAAGGTAAGAACTGGTTGTTCTTTGGTGACCGTACCTTTACTCAAGATTTCCTTTACCAAGTTGAATGGCAAAAGTATCTCAAGTCCGGTTTGTTGACTCGCCTTGATGTCGCGTTTAGCCGTGACCAAGCAGAGAAAGTCTATGTTCAACATCGTATCCTAGAAAACGCTGAACAAGTGTGGCAATGGATTCAAGATGGTGCCTACATCTATGTATGTGGTGATGCCACTCGTATGGCAAAAGATGTTCACGATGCGCTGGTATTTGTAGCCGAGCAACAAGGAAAGCTCTCTCGTGAAGAAGCAGAAGCATTTATCAACGATCTACGTAAAGCGAAACGTTACCAAAGGGATGTGTACTAATGAGCGCGAATCAACAATCAAACAGCCAAGAAGTATTAGGTGAGGTGCTTGGACCACTCTCGGATAACGAGCGCCTTAAAAGAGAAAGTAATTTACTACGTGGAACGATTGAACAAGATCTGCAAGACCGCATTACGGGTGGTTTTACTGCAGACAACTTCCAATTGATTCGCTTCCACGGAATGTACCAGCAAGATGACCGCGATATCCGTAACGAACGTGCTAAGCAAAAGCTGGAGCCGTTGCACAACGTCATGCTTCGTGCACGTATGCCGGGCGGCATCATTACGCCAAAACAATGGCTGGCAATCGACAAGTTTGCAACTGAGCACTCTTTATATGGAAGTATTCGTCTTACGACTCGCCAAACGTTCCAGTTCCATGGAGTGCTAAAACCAAATATCAAGTTGATGCACCAAACGCTAAACAGCATTGGTATTGATTCGATTGCTACCGCGGGTGATGTTAACCGTAACGTGTTGTGTACCACTAACCCAGTGGAGTCGGAGCTACACCAAGAAGCTTACGAATGGGCGAAGAAGATCAGTGAGCATCTATTACCGAAGACACGAGCTTATGCAGAGATTTGGTTAGACGGTGAAAAAGTAGAAAGCACGGAAGAAGACGAGCCGATTTTAGGTAAGAACTATCTACCACGTAAGTTTAAAACCACAGTGGTTATCCCACCGCAAAATGACGTAGACGTACACGCTAACGATCTTAACTTCGTAGCGATTGCAGATAACGGCAAACTGGTTGGTTTTAACGTGCTCGTTGGTGGTGGTCTCGCGATGACGCATGGCGATACATCAACTTATCCACGCAGAGCAGATGACTTTGGCTTTATCCCATTAGAGAAAACACTTGATGTTGCCGCTGCTGTAGTGACGACGCAACGTGATTGGGGTAATCGTTCAAACCGTAAGAATGCAAAAACGAAGTACACATTAGATCGTGTTGGTAGTGATGTGTTTAAAGCGGAAGTAGAAAAACGTGCTGGTGTTAAGTTTGAGCAAAGCCGTCCTTACGAATTCACAGAACGTGGTGACCGTATTGGTTGGGTTGAAGGGATTGATGGTAAGCATCATTTAGCGCTCTTCATCGAAAACGGTCGTCTGTTGGATTTCCCGGGTAAACCACTTAAGACAGGTGTTGCTGAAATTGCCAAAATCCACAAAGGCGATTTCCGCATGACGGCAAACCAAAATCTGATTGTTGCTGGTGTACCAAAAAGCCAAAAAGCGAAGATCGAGAAGATTGCTCGTGAACATGGCTTAATGGATGACGGCGTAAGTGAACAGCGTAAGAACTCGATGGCGTGTGTGGCGTTTCCAACATGTCCATTAGCCATGGCAGAAGCAGAGCGCTTCCTTCCTCAATTTGTAACCGATGTAGAAGATATTCTAGAAAAGCATGGTCTGCCTGAAGAAGACAATATCATTCTTCGTGTAACAGGGTGTCCAAATGGTTGTGGGCGAGCAATGCTGGCAGAAATCGGCTTAGTGGGTAAAGCGCCGGGTCGATACAACTTACACCTAGGTGGTAACCGAGGCGGTACTCGAGTACCGAAGATGTATAAAGAGAACATTACGGATAAGCAAATCTTAGAAGAGATTGATCAGCTGGTGGCTCGTTGGGCTGCTGAACGTGAAGAAGGCGAAGCATTTGGCGATTTCACGATTCGAGCTGGCATTATCCAAGAAGTGTTAGTATCAAAGAGGGACTTCCATGCTTGATTCTGTAGCGTCCAAACCGGAGCTAGCAGAGTTACTGACATTAACTAAGACGGAGCAAATCCTCCGTCTTGCTCAAATCAATGTCGAGCTCGAACAGCTTTCGGCGCAAGAGAGAGTAAAGTGGGCATTGGAGAATTTGGAAGGGGAGTTCGCTGTCTCATCCAGTTTCGGTATCCAAGCCGCCGTGATGCTCCATCTTGTGACACAACAAAAGCCGGATATTCCAATTATCCTAACGGACACCGGATATCTATTTGCAGAGACATATCAATTCATCGATCAGTTGAAAACGCAACTGAACCTCAACCTTAAAGTGTATCGAGCAAAAGAAAGTGCCCATTGGCAAGAAGCGCGTTATGGAAAACTTTGGGAACAAGGCGTCGAGGGAATAGAAAAATACAACAAGATAAATAAGGTTGAACCAATGCGACGAGCTTTGCGAGAGCAAAACATTGGAACTTGGTTCTCAGGGCTGCGCCGAGAGCAAAGCAAATCACGTGCTGGATTACCTATCTTGTCGATTCAAAATGGAGTCTTCAAGTTTTTGCCCGTGATCGACTGGACGAATAGAGACGTGCACTACTATTTAGAAGAGTATGGTTTGAGTTATCACCCACTATGGGATCAAGGCTATCTCTCTGTAGGAGATACTCATACGACAAGAAAGTGGGAGCCAGGAATGTCAGAAGAAGAAACGCGTTTCTTTGGATTAAAACGCGAGTGTGGGTTACATGAGGACGATGGTACCGAGCAACATGGCTCTGGTATTTAGCTGTTACGCTCATGGCCCGGTGTTCAGACGAAACAAAGAAAGCTGCAGTGAGGCAGCTTTATTTGTTTATAAGAGTTGAAAGTGAGCTTTAAAAGAATAACTTTGTGGATAAGTTGTTTGCTTTCTTTGGGTAAAGTTGAATAAATAAGGCTTTGATCGAAAAGTCAGCGTTTAACCATTATTTTTGCAAATTTTGCAAAATAGGACTTGCCAATGTGACCTCGATCTCTATAATGCGTCCTTGTCGACAGGGCAGAGCTCACAAGGGTTCAAGGCTAGGTCGGCAGGGTCAGAAAGAACGCCAAGCAGCGAATTGCCTTTACTTTTGAAAAGTAAAATAAAAGCAAGAAAGTGTTTGACATAGAGAATTATCTCGTTAGAATGGCCGCCTCTTCCGAAGTGATGTGAGTCACAAAGAAGAACGCTCTTTAAAAATAAGAACCTATCAATCTGTGTGGGCACTCGTTGATGATAATCCAATTAGAAACTTCGGTTTCAAATTAGGTTTCAATGAACTGAGTGACCAAACGAGTCGAAAGACTTGGCACAGTCAATTCATTATCGTTCTGTTGGAACGATAATAGCTTTAAAATTACTTCTTACTTTCGAGTAAGAGCAGTTTTGAAGTCAGTATTCATTAAGCCGAACAAAATCTTAAATTGAAGAGTTTGATCATGGCTCAGATTGAACGCTGGCGGCAGGCCTAACACATGCAAGTCGAGCGGCAGCGACAACATTGAATCTTCGGAGGATTTGTTGGGCGGCGAGCGGCGGACGGGTGAGTAATGCCTAGGAAATTGCCCTGATGTGGGGGATAACCATTGGAAACGATGGCTAATACCGCATGATGCCTACGGGCCAAAGAGGGGGACCTTCGGGCCTCTCGCGTCAGGATATGCCTAGGTGGGATTAGCTAGTTGGTGAGGTAAGGGCTCACCAAGGCGACGATCCCTAGCTGGTCTGAGAGGATGATCAGCCACACTGGAACTGAGACACGGTCCAGACTCCTACGGGAGGCAGCAGTGGGGAATATTGCACAATGGGCGCAAGCCTGATGCAGCCATGCCGCGTGTGTGAAGAAGGCCTTCGGGTTGTAAAGCACTTTCAGTAGGGAGGAAGGTTCATGCGTTAATAGCGTATGGATTTGACGTTACCTACAGAAGAAGCACCGGCTAACTCCGTGCCAGCAGCCGCGGTAATACGGAGGGTGCGAGCGTTAATCGGAATTACTGGGCGTAAAGCGCATGCAGGTGGTTTGTTAAGTCAGATGTGAAAGCCCGGGGCTCAACCTCGGAATTGCATTTGAAACTGGCAGACTAGAGTACTGTAGAGGGGGGTAGAATTTCAGGTGTAGCGGTGAAATGCGTAGAGATCTGAAGGAATACCGGTGGCGAAGGCGGCCCCCTGGACAGATACTGACACTCAGATGCGAAAGCGTGGGGAGCAAACAGGATTAGATACCCTGGTAGTCCACGCCGTAAACGATGTCTACTTGGAGGTTGTGGCCTTGAGCCGTGGCTTTCGGAGCTAACGCGTTAAGTAGACCGCCTGGGGAGTACGGTCGCAAGATTAAAACTCAAATGAATTGACGGGGGCCCGCACAAGCGGTGGAGCATGTGGTTTAATTCGATGCAACGCGAAGAACCTTACCTACTCTTGACATCCAGAGAAGCCAGCAGAGATGCAGGTGTGCCTTCGGGAACTCTGAGACAGGTGCTGCATGGCTGTCGTCAGCTCGTGTTGTGAAATGTTGGGTTAAGTCCCGCAACGAGCGCAACCCTTATCCTTGTTTGCCAGCGAGTAATGTCGGGAACTCCAGGGAGACTGCCGGTGATAAACCGGAGGAAGGTGGGGACGACGTCAAGTCATCATGGCCCTTACGAGTAGGGCTACACACGTGCTACAATGGCGCATACAGAGGGCAGCCAACTTGCGAAAGTGAGCGAATCCCAAAAAGTGCGTCGTAGTCCGGATTGGAGTCTGCAACTCGACTCCATGAAGTCGGAATCGCTAGTAATCGTGGATCAGAATGCCACGGTGAATACGTTCCCGGGCCTTGTACACACCGCCCGTCACACCATGGGAGTGGGCTGCAAAAGAAGTAGGTAGTTTAACCTTTCGGGGAGGACGCTTACCACTTTGTGGTTCATGACTGGGGTGAAGTCGTAACAAGGTAGCGCTAGGGGAACCTGGCGCTGGATCACCTCCTTATACGAAACGGATAGTTTGCTTTCACTTTTTAAAAGTGAAGACAAATGAGTCTCGATGAGTGTCCACACAGATTGATGGTTTTGAAGCGAAAGCTTCGAGCTATTATTGCTCTTTAACAATTTGGAAAGCTGACAAAACAAATCTTGTCTTAAATAGATAAGCATTTGTTTGTAAAGTTCTCAAAGTATTCATTTCGATGAATACACAAAAACACATTCAAGTGTTCTTGGGTTTTGCGAAAGCAAAACATATTTGAGTCCGGCAAAATCGATAGCTATCTCGCTCATTCAAATAATGAGATAGCAACTTTGGTTGTTTAAACAACAAACTCAAGATTTCTTCTGAAACTCTTTGGGGTTGTATGGTTAAGTGACTAAGCGTACACGGTGGATGCCTTGGCAGTCAGAGGCGATGAAAGACGTAGTAACTTGCGATAAGCCCAGATTAGGTAGTAACAACCATTTGAGTCTGGGATTTCTGAATGGGGAAACCCACTAGCATAAGCTAGTATCATTAACTGAATTCATAGGTTAATGAGGCGAACCGGGGGAACTGAAACATCTAAGTACCCCGAGGAAAAGAAATCAACCGAGATTCCGAAAGTAGCGGCGAGCGAAATTGGACTAGCCCTTAAGCTTTATATGCGTTAGACGAACGGTCTGGAAAGTCCGGCGATACAGGGTGATAGCCCCGTAGTCGACAACGCACATTCAGTGAAATCGAGTAGGGCGGGACACGTGATATCCTGTCTGAATATGGGGGGACCATCCTCCAAGGCTAAATACTACTGACTGACCGATAGTGAACCAGTACCGTGAGGGAAAGGCGAAAAGAACCCCTGTGAGGGGAGTGAAATAGAACCTGAAACCGTGTACGTACAAGCAGTAGGAGCAGGCATTACGTCCTGTGACTGCGTACCTTTTGTATAATGGGTCAGCGACTTATATTCAGTGGCAAGGTTAACCATCTAGGGGAGCCGTAGGGAAACCGAGTCTTAACTGGGCGTTCAGTCTCTGGATATAGACCCGAAACCAGGTGATCTAGCCATGGGCAGGTTGAAGATTGAGTAACATCAATTGGAGGACCGAACCGACTAATGTTGAAAAATTAGCGGATGACTTGTGGCTAGGGGTGAAAGGCCAATCAAACCTGGAGATAGCTGGTTCTCCCCGAAAGCTATTTAGGTAGCGCCTCGGACGAATACTACTGGGGGTAGAGCACTGTTAAGGCTAGGGGGTCATCCCGACTTACCAACCCTTTGCAAACTCCGAATACCAGTAAGTACTATCCGGGAGACACACGGCGGGTGCTAACGTCCGTCGTGGAGAGGGAAACAACCCAGACCGCCAGCTAAGGTCCCAAATTATTACTAAGTGGGAAACGATGTGGGAAGGCTCAGACAGCCAGGATGTTGGCTTAGAAGCAGCCATCATTTAAAGAAAGCGTAATAGCTCACTGGTCGAGTCGGCCTGCGCGGAAGATGTAACGGGGCTAAGTAATAAACCGAAGCTGCGGCAATGAAGTTTACTTCATTGGGTAGGGGAGCGTTCTGTAAGCCGTTGAAGGTGTGTTGTAAAGCATGCTGGAGGTATCAGAAGTGCGAATGCTGACATGAGTAACGATAAAGGGGGTGAAAAACCTCCTCGCCGGAAGACCAAGGGTTCCTGTCCAACGTTAATCGGGGCAGGGTAAGTCGACCCCTAAGGCGAGGCCGAAAGGCGTAGTCGATGGGAAACGGGTTAATATTCCCGTACTTCTTACAATTGCGATGGGGGGACGGAGAAGGCTAGGTGGGCCTGGCGACGGTTGTCCAGGTTCAAGTGCGTAGGCTTAAGAGTTAGGTAAATCCGGCTCTTTCTAAGGCTGAGACACGACGTCGAGCTACTACGGTAGTGAAGTCATTGATGCCATGCTTCCAGGAAAAGCCTCTAAGCTTCAGATTGTAAGGAATCGTACCCCAAACCGACACAGGTGGTCGGGTAGAGAATACCAAGGCGCTTGAGAGAACTCGGGTGAAGGAACTAGGCAAAATGGTACCGTAACTTCGGGAGAAGGTACGCTCTTGATGGTGAAGTCCCTTGCGGATGGAGCTGACGAGAGTCGCAGATACCAGGTGGCTGCAACTGTTTATTAAAAACACAGCACTGTGCAAAATCGTAAGATGACGTATACGGTGTGACGCCTGCCCGGTGCCGGAAGGTTAATTGATGGGGTTAGACTTCGGTCGAAGCTCTTGATCGAAGCCCCGGTAAACGGCGGCCGTAACTATAACGGTCCTAAGGTAGCGAAATTCCTTGTCGGGTAAGTTCCGACCTGCACGAATGGCGTAATGATGGCCACGCTGTCTCCACCCGAGACTCAGTGAAATTGAAATCGCTGTGAAGATGCAGTGTACCCGCGGCTAGACGGAAAGACCCCGTGAACCTTTACTACAGCTTGGCACTGAACATTGACCCTACATGTGTAGGATAGGTGGGAGGCTTTGAAGCAGGTACGCTAGTATCTGTGGAGCCGTCCTTGAAATACCACCCTTGTAGTGTTGATGTTCTAACGTCGACCCCTTATCGGGGTTGCGGACAGTGCCTGGTGGGTAGTTTGACTGGGGCGGTCTCCTCCCAAAGAGTAACGGAGGAGCACGAAGGTGGGCTAATCACGGTTGGACATCGTGAGGTTAGTGCAATGGCATAAGCCCGCTTGACTGCGAGAATGACAATTCGAGCAGGTGCGAAAGCAGGTCATAGTGATCCGGTGGTTCTGAATGGAAGGGCCATCGCTCAACGGATAAAAGGTACTCCGGGGATAACAGGCTGATACCGCCCAAGAGTTCATATCGACGGCGGTGTTTGGCACCTCGATGTCGGCTCATCACATCCTGGGGCTGAAGTCGGTCCCAAGGGTATGGCTGTTCGCCATTTAAAGTGGTACGCGAGCTGGGTTTAGAACGTCGTGAGACAGTTCGGTCCCTATCTGCCGTGGGCGTTGGAGAATTGAAAGGGGCTGCTCCTAGTACGAGAGGACCGGAGTGGACGAACCTCTGGTGTTCGGGTTGTGTCGCCAGACGCATTGCCCGGTAGCTAAGTTCGGAATCGATAACCGCTGAAAGCATCTAAGCGGGAAGCGAGCCTTGAGATGAGTTCTCCCTGATACTTTAAGTATCCTAAAGGGTTGTCGGAGACTACGACGTTGATAGGTCAGGTGTGTAAGTGCTGTGAGGCATTGAGCTAACTGATACTAATTGCCCGTGAGGCTTAACCATACAACACCCAAAGGGTTTTGATGGACTCAAAGCAAGAACAAGACTTGATTGTGTAGAGAACACAGAAACAGCTTTCCAGATTAAAGAATTTGCTTGGCGACCATAGCATTTTGGACCCACCTGACTTCCATTCCGAACTCAGAAGTGAAACGAAATAGCGCCGATGGTAGTGTGGGGTTTCCCCATGTGAGAGTAGGACATCGCCAGGCTTTAATTTTGCACTTGCTTAATATTTAAGCAAGTCACCATAAAGTTCTGAAGTTTTTTAGAGTTTTATGTTGACTTTCAAAGTGAAAGGCGTATTATACGCACCTCGCTTAAGTGCTAAGGCACTGAAAGCCAAGCTCTTTAACAATATAGACCTATCAATCTGTGTGGGCACTCGTTGATGATAATCCAATTAGATACCTCGGTATCAAATTAGGTTTCAATGAACTGAGTGACCAAACGAGTCGAAAGACTTGGCACAGTCAATTCATTATCGTTCTGTTGGAACGATAATAGCTTTAAAATTACTTCTTACTTTCGAGTAAGAGCAGTTTTGAAGTCAGTATTCATTGAGCCGAACAAAATCTTAAATTGAAGAGTTTGATCATGGCTCAGATTGAACGCTGGCGGCAGGCCTAACACATGCAAGTCGAGCGGCAGCGACAACATTGAATCTTCGGAGGATTTGTTGGGCGGCGAGCGGCGGACGGGTGAGTAATGCCTAGGAAATTGCCCTGATGTGGGGGATAACCATTGGAAACGATGGCTAATACCGCATGATGCCTACGGGCCAAAGAGGGGGACCTTCGGGCCTCTCGCGTCAGGATATGCCTAGGTGGGATTAGCTAGTTGGTGAGGTAAGGGCTCACCAAGGCGACGATCCCTAGCTGGTCTGAGAGGATGATCAGCCACACTGGAACTGAGACACGGTCCAGACTCCTACGGGAGGCAGCAGTGGGGAATATTGCACAATGGGCGCAAGCCTGATGCAGCCATGCCGCGTGTGTGAAGAAGGCCTTCGGGTTGTAAAGCACTTTCAGTAGGGAGGAAGGTTCATGCGTTAATAGCGTATGGATTTGACGTTACCTACAGAAGAAGCACCGGCTAACTCCGTGCCAGCAGCCGCGGTAATACGGAGGGTGCGAGCGTTAATCGGAATTACTGGGCGTAAAGCGCATGCAGGTGGTTTGTTAAGTCAGATGTGAAAGCCCGGGGCTCAACCTCGGAATTGCATTTGAAACTGGCAGACTAGAGTACTGTAGAGGGGGGTAGAATTTCAGGTGTAGCGGTGAAATGCGTAGAGATCTGAAGGAATACCGGTGGCGAAGGCGGCCCCCTGGACAGATACTGACACTCAGATGCGAAAGCGTGGGGAGCAAACAGGATTAGATACCCTGGTAGTCCACGCCGTAAACGATGTCTACTTGGAGGTTGTGGCCTTGAGCCGTGGCTTTCGGAGCTAACGCGTTAAGTAGACCGCCTGGGGAGTACGGTCGCAAGATTAAAACTCAAATGAATTGACGGGGGCCCGCACAAGCGGTGGAGCATGTGGTTTAATTCGATGCAACGCGAAGAACCTTACCTACTCTTGACATCCAGAGAAGCCAGCAGAGATGCAGGTGTGCCTTCGGGAACTCTGAGACAGGTGCTGCATGGCTGTCGTCAGCTCGTGTTGTGAAATGTTGGGTTAAGTCCCGCAACGAGCGCAACCCTTATCCTTGTTTGCCAGCGAGTAATGTCGGGAACTCCAGGGAGACTGCCGGTGATAAACCGGAGGAAGGTGGGGACGACGTCAAGTCATCATGGCCCTTACGAGTAGGGCTACACACGTGCTACAATGGCGCATACAGAGGGCAGCCAACTTGCGAAAGTGAGCGAATCCCAAAAAGTGCGTCGTAGTCCGGATTGGAGTCTGCAACTCGACTCCATGAAGTCGGAATCGCTAGTAATCGTGGATCAGAATGCCACGGTGAATACGTTCCCGGGCCTTGTACACACCGCCCGTCACACCATGGGAGTGGGCTGCAAAAGAAGTAGGTAGTTTAACCTTCGGGAGGACGCTTACCACTTTGTGGTTCATGACTGGGGTGAAGTCGTAACAAGGTAGCGCTAGGGGAACCTGGCGCTGGATCACCTCCTTATACGATGATTACTCACGATGAGTGTCCACACAGATTGATACGGTTTATAAGTAAAAGAGACGATACTGGGTCTGTAGCTCAGGTGGTTAGAGCGTTCGCCTGATAAGCGAGAGGTCGGTGGTTCGAGTCCACTCAGACCCACCACTTCCTTTTAGGAATTGGTATGCAGTATCGACACCTAGATGGGGCTATAGCTCAGCTGGGAGAGCGCCTGCCTTGCACGCAGGAGGTCTGCGGTTCGATCCCGCATAGCTCCACCATCTTTAAGCACTCTTACGAGAGTTTTTAAAAATGGTTACTTCATGAGAAGTGATTAGCTCTTTAACAATTTGGAAAGCTGACAAAACAAATCTTGTCTTAAATAGATAAGCGTTTGTTTGTAAAGTTCTCAAAGTATTCATTTCGATGAATACACAAAAACACATTCAAGTGTTCTTGGGTTTTGCGAAAGCAAAACATATTTGAGTCCGGCAAAATCGATAGCTATCTCGCTCATTCAAATAATGAGATAGCAACTTTGGTTGTTTAAACAACAAACTCAAGATTTCTTCTGAAACTCTTTGGGGTTGTATGGTTAAGTGACTAAGCGTACACGGTGGATGCCTTGGCAGTCAGAGGCGATGAAAGACGTAGTAACTTGCGATAAGCCCAGATTAGGTAGTAACAACCATTTGAGTCTGGGATTTCTGAATGGGGAAACCCACTAGCATAAGCTAGTATCATTAACTGAATTCATAGGTTAATGAGGCGAACCGGGGGAACTGAAACATCTAAGTACCCCGAGGAAAAGAAATCAACCGAGATTCCGAAAGTAGCGGCGAGCGAAATTGGACTAGCCCTTAAGCTTTATATGCGTTAGACGAACGGTCTGGAAAGTCCGGCGATACAGGGTGATAGCCCCGTAGTCGACAACGCACATTCAGTGAAATCGAGTAGGGCGGGACACGTGATATCCTGTCTGAATATGGGGGGACCATCCTCCAAGGCTAAATACTACTGACTGACCGATAGTGAACCAGTACCGTGAGGGAAAGGCGAAAAGAACCCCTGTGAGGGGAGTGAAATAGAACCTGAAACCGTGTACGTACAAGCAGTAGGAGCAGGCATTGCGTCCTGTGACTGCGTACCTTTTGTATAATGGGTCAGCGACTTATATTCAGTGGCAAGGTTAACCATCTAGGGGAGCCGTAGGGAAACCGAGTCTTAACTGGGCGTTCAGTCTCTGGATATAGACCCGAAACCAGGTGATCTAGCCATGGGCAGGTTGAAGATTGAGTAACATCAATTGGAGGACCGAACCGACTAATGTTGAAAAATTAGCGGATGACTTGTGGCTAGGGGTGAAAGGCCAATCAAACCTGGAGATAGCTGGTTCTCCCCGAAAGCTATTTAGGTAGCGCCTCGGACGAATACTACTGGGGGTAGAGCACTGTTAAGGCTAGGGGGTCATCCCGACTTACCAACCCTTTGCAAACTCCGAATACCAGTAAGTACTATCCGGGAGACACACGGCGGGTGCTAACGTCCGTCGTGGAGAGGGAAACAACCCAGACCGCCAGCTAAGGTCCCAAATTATTACTAAGTGGGAAACGATGTGGGAAGGCTCAGACAGCCAGGATGTTGGCTTAGAAGCAGCCATCATTTAAAGAAAGCGTAATAGCTCACTGGTCGAGTCGGCCTGCGCGGAAGATGTAACGGGGCTAAGTAATAAACCGAAGCTGCGGCAATGAAGTTTACTTCATTGGGTAGGGGAGCGTTCTGTAAGCCGTTGAAGGTGTGTTGTAAAGCATGCTGGAGGTATCAGAAGTGCGAATGCTGACATGAGTAACGATAAAGGGGGTGAAAAACCTCCTCGCCGGAAGACCAAGGGTTCCTGTCCAACGTTAATCGGGGCAGGGTAAGTCGACCCCTAAGGCGAGGCCGAAAGGCGTAGTCGATGGGAAACGGGTTAATATTCCCGTACTTCTTACAATTGCGATGGGGGGACGGAGAAGGCTAGGTGGGCCTGGCGACGGTTGTCCAGGTTCAAGTGCGTAGGCTTAAGAGTTAGGTAAATCCGGCTCTTTCTAAGGCTGAGACACGACGTCGAGCTACTACGGTAGTGAAGTCATTGATGCCATGCTTCCAGGAAAAGCCTCTAAGCTTCAGATTGTAAGGAATCGTACCCCAAACCGACACAGGTGGTCGGGTAGAGAATACCAAGGCGCTTGAGAGAACTCGGGTGAAGGAACTAGGCAAAATGGTACCGTAACTTCGGGAGAAGGTACGCTCTTGATGGTGAAGTCCCTTGCGGATGGAGCTGACGAGAGTCGCAGATACCAGGTGGCTGCAACTGTTTATTAAAAACACAGCACTGTGCAAAATCGTAAGATGACGTATACGGTGTGACGCCTGCCCGGTGCCGGAAGGTTAATTGATGGGGTTAGACTTCGGTCGAAGCTCTTGATCGAAGCCCCGGTAAACGGCGGCCGTAACTATAACGGTCCTAAGGTAGCGAAATTCCTTGTCGGGTAAGTTCCGACCTGCACGAATGGCGTAATGATGGCCACGCTGTCTCCACCCGAGACTCAGTGAAATTGAAATCGCTGTGAAGATGCAGTGTACCCGCGGCTAGACGGAAAGACCCCGTGAACCTTTACTACAGCTTGGCACTGAACATTGACCCTACATGTGTAGGATAGGTGGGAGGCTTTGAAGCAGGTACGCTAGTATCTGTGGAGCCGTCCTTGAAATACCACCCTTGTAGTGTTGATGTTCTAACGTCGACCCCTTATCGGGGTTGCGGACAGTGCCTGGTGGGTAGTTTGACTGGGGCGGTCTCCTCCCAAAGAGTAACGGAGGAGCACGAAGGTGGGCTAATCACGGTTGGACATCGTGAGGTTAGTGCAATGGCATAAGCCCGCTTGACTGCGAGAATGACAATTCGAGCAGGTGCGAAAGCAGGTCATAGTGATCCGGTGGTTCTGAATGGAAGGGCCATCGCTCAACGGATAAAAGGTACTCCGGGGATAACAGGCTGATACCGCCCAAGAGTTCATATCGACGGCGGTGTTTGGCACCTCGATGTCGGCTCATCACATCCTGGGGCTGAAGTCGGTCCCAAGGGTATGGCTGTTCGCCATTTAAAGTGGTACGCGAGCTGGGTTTAGAACGTCGTGAGACAGTTCGGTCCCTATCTGCCGTGGGCGTTGGAGAATTGAAAGGGGCTGCTCCTAGTACGAGAGGACCGGAGTGGACGAACCTCTGGTGTTCGGGTTGTGTCGCCAGACGCATTGCCCGGTAGCTAAGTTCGGAATCGATAACCGCTGAAAGCATCTAAGCGGGAAGCGAGCCTTGAGATGAGTTCTCCCTGATACTTTAAGTATCCTAAAGGGTTGTCGGAGACTACGACGTTGATAGGTCAGGTGTGTAAGTGCTGTGAGGCATTGAGCTAACTGATACTAATTGCCCGTGAGGCTTAACCATACAACACCCAAAGGGTTTTGATGGACTCAAAGCAAGAACAGACTTGATTGTGTAGAGAACACAGAAACAGCTTTCCAGATTAAAGAATTTGCTTGGCGACCATAGCATTTTGGACCCACCTGATTTCCATTCCGAACTCAGAAGTGAAACGAAATAGCGCCGATGGTAGTGTGGGGCTTCCCCATGTGAGAGTAGGACATCGCCAGGCTTTAATTTTGCACTTGCTTAATATTTAAGCAAGTCACCATAAAGTTCTGAATTTTTTTAGAGTTTTATGTTGACTTTCAAAGTGAAAAGCGTATTATACGCACCTCGCTTAAGTGCTAAGGCACTGAAAGCCAAGCTCTTTAACAATATAGACCTATCAATCTGTGTGGGCACTCGTTGATGATAATCCAATTAGAAACTTCGGTTTCAAATTAGGTTTCAATGAACTGAGTGACCAAACGAGTCGAAAGACTTGGCACAGTCAATTCATTATCGTTCTGTTGGAACGATAATAGCTTTAAAATTACTTCTTACTTTCGAGTAAGAGCAGTTTTGAAGTCAGTATTCATTGAGCCGAACAAAATCTTAAATTGAAGAGTTTGATCATGGCTCAGATTGAACGCTGGCGGCAGGCCTAACACATGCAAGTCGAGCGGCAGCGACAACATTGAATCTTCGGAGGATTTGTTGGGCGGCGAGCGGCGGACGGGTGAGTAATGCCTAGGAAATTGCCCTGATGTGGGGGATAACCATTGGAAACGATGGCTAATACCGCATGATGCCTACGGGCCAAAGAGGGGGACCTTCGGGCCTCTCGCGTCAGGATATGCCTAGGTGGGATTAGCTAGTTGGTGAGGTAAGGGCTCACCAAGGCGACGATCCCTAGCTGGTCTGAGAGGATGATCAGCCACACTGGAACTGAGACACGGTCCAGACTCCTACGGGAGGCAGCAGTGGGGAATATTGCACAATGGGCGCAAGCCTGATGCAGCCATGCCGCGTGTGTGAAGAAGGCCTTCGGGTTGTAAAGCACTTTCAGTAGGGAGGAAGGTTCATGCGTTAATAGCGTATGGATTTGACGTTACCTACAGAAGAAGCACCGGCTAACTCCGTGCCAGCAGCCGCGGTAATACGGAGGGTGCGAGCGTTAATCGGAATTACTGGGCGTAAAGCGCATGCAGGTGGTTTGTTAAGTCAGATGTGAAAGCCCGGGGCTCAACCTCGGAATTGCATTTGAAACTGGCAGACTAGAGTACTGTAGAGGGGGGTAGAATTTCAGGTGTAGCGGTGAAATGCGTAGAGATCTGAAGGAATACCGGTGGCGAAGGCGGCCCCCTGGACAGATACTGACACTCAGATGCGAAAGCGTGGGGAGCAAACAGGATTAGATACCCTGGTAGTCCACGCCGTAAACGATGTCTACTTGGAGGTTGTGGCCTTGAGCCGTGGCTTTCGGAGCTAACGCGTTAAGTAGACCGCCTGGGGAGTACGGTCGCAAGATTAAAACTCAAATGAATTGACGGGGGCCCGCACAAGCGGTGGAGCATGTGGTTTAATTCGATGCAACGCGAAGAACCTTACCTACTCTTGACATCCAGAGAAGCCAGCAGAGATGCAGGTGTGCCTTCGGGAACTCTGAGACAGGTGCTGCATGGCTGTCGTCAGCTCGTGTTGTGAAATGTTGGGTTAAGTCCCGCAACGAGCGCAACCCTTATCCTTGTTTGCCAGCGAGTAATGTCGGGAACTCCAGGGAGACTGCCGGTGATAAACCGGAGGAAGGTGGGGACGACGTCAAGTCATCATGGCCCTTACGAGTAGGGCTACACACGTGCTACAATGGCGCATACAGAGGGCAGCCAACTTGCGAAAGTGAGCGAATCCCAAAAAGTGCGTCGTAGTCCGGATTGGAGTCTGCAACTCGACTCCATGAAGTCGGAATCGCTAGTAATCGTGGATCAGAATGCCACGGTGAATACGTTCCCGGGCCTTGTACACACCGCCCGTCACACCATGGGAGTGGGCTGCAAAAGAAGTAGGTAGTTTAACCTTCGGGAGGACGCTTACCACTTTGTGGTTCATGACTGGGGTGAAGTCGTAACAAGGTAGCGCTAGGGGAACCTGGCGCTGGATCACCTCCTTATACGATGATTACTCACGATGAGTGTCCACACAGATTGATACGGTTTATAAGTAAAAGAGACGATACTGGGTCTGTAGCTCAGGTGGTTAGAGCGTTCGCCTGATAAGCGAGAGGTCGGTGGTTCGAGTCCACTCAGACCCACCACTTCCTTTTAGGAATTGGTATGCAGTATCGACACCTAGATGGGGCTATAGCTCAGCTGGGAGAGCGCCTGCCTTGCACGCAGGAGGTCTGCGGTTCGATCCCGCATAGCTCCACCATCTTTAAGCACTCTTACGAGAGTTTTTAAAAATGGTTACTTCATGAGAAGTGATTAGCTCTTTAACAATTTGGAAAGCTGACAAAACAAATCTTGTCTTAAATAGATAAGCGTTTGTTTGTAAAGTTCTCAAAGTATTCATTTCGATGAATACACAAAAACACATTCAAGTGTTCTTGGGTTTTGCGAAAGCAAAACATATTTGAGTCCGGCAAAATCGATAGCTATCTCGCTCATTCAAATAATGAGATAGCAACTTTGGTTGTTTAAACAACAATCTCAAGATTTCTTCTGAAACTCTTTGGGGTTGTATGGTTAAGTGACTAAGCGTACACGGTGGATGCCTTGGCAGTCAGAGGCGATGAAAGACGTAGTAACTTGCGATAAGCCCAGATTAGGTAGTAACAACCATTTGAGTCTGGGATTTCTGAATGGGGAAACCCACTAGCACAAGCTAGTATCATTAACTGAATTCATAGGTTAATGAGGCGAACCGGGGGAACTGAAACATCTAAGTACCCCGAGGAAAAGAAATCAACCGAGATTCCGAAAGTAGCGGCGAGCGAAATTGGACTAGCCCTTAAGCTTTATATGCGTTAGACGAACGGTCTGGAAAGTCCGGCGATACAGGGTGATAGCCCCGTAGTCGACAACGCACATTCAGTGAAATCGAGTAGGGCGGGACACGTGATATCCTGTCTGAATATGGGGGGACCATCCTCCAAGGCTAAATACTACTGACTGACCGATAGTGAACCAGTACCGTGAGGGAAAGGCGAAAAGAACCCCTGTGAGGGGAGTGAAATAGAACCTGAAACCGTGTACGTACAAGCAGTAGGAGCAGGCATTGCGTCCTGTGACTGCGTACCTTTTGTATAATGGGTCAGCGACTTATATTCAGTGGCAAGGTTAACCATCTAGGGGAGCCGTAGGGAAACCGAGTCTTAACTGGGCGTTCAGTCTCTGGATATAGACCCGAAACCAGGTGATCTAGCCATGGGCAGGTTGAAGATTGAGTAACATCAATTGGAGGACCGAACCGACTAATGTTGAAAAATTAGCGGATGACTTGTGGCTAGGGGTGAAAGGCCAATCAAACCTGGAGATAGCTGGTTCTCCCCGAAAGCTATTTAGGTAGCGCCTCGGACGAATACTACTGGGGGTAGAGCACTGTTAAGGCTAGGGGGTCATCCCGACTTACCAACCCTTTGCAAACTCCGAATACCAGTAAGTACTATCCGGGAGACACACGGCGGGTGCTAACGTCCGTCGTGGAGAGGGAAACAACCCAGACCGCCAGCTAAGGTCCCAAATTATTACTAAGTGGGAAACGATGTGGGAAGGCTCAGACAGCCAGGATGTTGGCTTAGAAGCAGCCATCATTTAAAGAAAGCGTAATAGCTCACTGGTCGAGTCGGCCTGCGCGGAAGATGTAACGGGGCTAAGTAATAAACCGAAGCTGCGGCAATGAAGTTTACTTCATTGGGTAGGGGAGCGTTCTGTAAGCCGTTGAAGGTGTGTTGTAAAGCATGCTGGAGGTATCAGAAGTGCGAATGCTGACATGAGTAACGATAAAGGGGGTGAAAAACCTCCTCGCCGGAAGACCAAGGGTTCCTGTCCAACGTTAATCGGGGCAGGGTAAGTCGACCCCTAAGGCGAGGCCGAAAGGCGTAGTCGATGGGAAACGGGTTAATATTCCCGTACTTCTTACAATTGCGATGGGGGGACGGAGAAGGCTAGGTGGGCCTGGCGACGGTTGTCCAGGTTCAAGTGCGTAGGCTTAAGAGTTAGGTAAATCCGGCTCTTTTTAAGGCTGAGACACGACGTCGAGCTACTACGGTAGTGAAGTCATTGATGCCATGCTTCCAGGAAAAGCCTCTAAGCTTCAGATTGTAAGGAATCGTACCCCAAACCGACACAGGTGGTCGGGTAGAGAATACCAAGGCGCTTGAGAGAACTCGGGTGAAGGAACTAGGCAAAATGGTACCGTAACTTCGGGAGAAGGTACGCTCTTGATGGTGAAGTCCCTTGCGGATGGAGCTGACGAGAGTCGCAGATACCAGGTGGCTGCAACTGTTTATTAAAAACACAGCACTGTGCAAAATCGTAAGATGACGTATACGGTGTGACGCCTGCCCGGTGCCGGAAGGTTAATTGATGGGGTTAGACTTCGGTCGAAGCTCTTGATCGAAGCCCCGGTAAACGGCGGCCGTAACTATAACGGTCCTAAGGTAGCGAAATTCCTTGTCGGGTAAGTTCCGACCTGCACGAATGGCGTAATGATGGCCACGCTGTCTCCACCCGAGACTCAGTGAAATTGAAATCGCTGTGAAGATGCAGTGTACCCGCGGCTAGACGGAAAGACCCCGTGAACCTTTACTACAGCTTGGCACTGAACATTGACCCTACATGTGTAGGATAGGTGGGAGGCTTTGAAGCAGGTACGCTAGTATCTGTGGAGCCGTCCTTGAAATACCACCCTTGTAGTGTTGATGTTCTAACGTCGACCCCTTATCGGGGTTGCGGACAGTGCCTGGTGGGTAGTTTGACTGGGGCGGTCTCCTCCCAAAGAGTAACGGAGGAGCACGAAGGTGGGCTAATCACGGTTGGACATCGTGAGGTTAGTGCAATGGCATAAGCCCGCTTGACTGCGAGAATGACAATTCGAGCAGGTGCGAAAGCAGGTCATAGTGATCCGGTGGTTCTGAATGGAAGGGCCATCGCTCAACGGATAAAAGGTACTCCGGGGATAACAGGCTGATACCGCCCAAGAGTTCATATCGACGGCGGTGTTTGGCACCTCGATGTCGGCTCATCACATCCTGGGGCTGAAGTCGGTCCCAAGGGTATGGCTGTTCGCCATTTAAAGTGGTACGCGAGCTGGGTTTAGAACGTCGTGAGACAGTTCGGTCCCTATCTGCCGTGGGCGTTGGAGAATTGAAAGGGGCTGCTCCTAGTACGAGAGGACCGGAGTGGACGAACCTCTGGTGTTCGGGTTGTGTCGCCAGACGCATTGCCCGGTAGCTAAGTTCGGAATCGATAACCGCTGAAAGCATCTAAGCGGGAAGCGAGCCTTGAGATGAGTTCTCCCTGATACTTTAAGTATCCTAAAGGGTTGTCGGAGACTACGACGTTGATAGGTCAGGTGTGTAAGTGCTGTGAGGCATTGAGCTAACTGATACTAATTGCCCGTGAGGCTTAACCATACAACACCCAAAGGGTTTTGATGGACTCAAAGCAAGAACAGACTTGATTGTGTAGAGAACACAGAAACAGCTTTCCAGATTAAAGAATTTGCTTGGCGACCATAGCATTTTGGACCCACCTGATTTCCATTCCGAACTCAGAAGTGAAACGAAATAGCGCCGATGGTAGTGTGGGGCTTCCCCATGTGAGAGTAGGACATCGCCAGGCTTTAATTTTAAGGTAAACGCGTTGAACGGCGATTACCGGATAGAGAGAAATCTCTGTCACCGTGTGGAGCGGTAGTTCAGTTGGTTAGAATACCGGCCTGTCACGCCGGGGGTCGCGGGTTCGAGTCCCGTCCGCTCCGCCATTTATTCAGATGAAGCCCCAGCAGAAATGCTGGGGCTTTTTCGTATATGCATAAACTTGGTCTTCGAGCAACGAGTCCCGCTTGAACGCAAGCTCGGCCGCTTCGTTGTTTATTCGGAAAGCCTAACTATACGTAGTAAGGTTTTTGTCGCTTTAAAATACAGTAATACCAATCTGGAAAATTAACTGTTCAGGTTAATCCAGTCTCTTGTGCACATTTTGGTAACTCTATCAGCGTTCTCCAAGAATCGATTCCACGCAGTGCAAACTTTCGCCACAATATCCCGATAATCGTCAAAGTTTTGGTTGGTAAGATAGTGCTGCCTGAGCCAACTCCAAACTTGCTCAATCGGGTTTAGCTCTGGTGAGTAGGGGAGGAATTTGATGATACTGAGATTATGGAATGCTTGTGCAATGTCATTTGTGTGCCAGCCTGCACCATCCATAATGACCACTCTGTTACGACCCTTTCGGTGACTGCGGAGATCTGCTTAAGGTGTTCAACTATGATCTCCTTGTTAACCCAAGGAACAACCATTGCTTCTCCGATCCCTCTAGTAGGGCATATTGAGCCAAACAAATAAGCATACTTAAATTGCTGTTGTTTTACCGCTCTCGGCCTTGAACCACGTTCAGCCCAAAGTCGAGTGGTCGTATTTTGCTGGCCAAATCTCGCTTCATCTTGAAACCAGACATCAACGCTCTCAAGTCATATATGGCCTGGAATCTTAAGTATCATTCCGATGAGGAATTTTTTCAAAGCTTGTTGCGCTTGGAGTGACAGCTTTGCTTAGGGAGTTTAGAGCGAGCAATCGTATTTTTCTTTAACTGGTATGTACCTGGATATTTAGATGAAATAAAAAAGGCAGCCATTTGGCTGCCTAATCGTTATATTTCTCTGATCCTAATATTTGGAATGTCGCTTAAAAAGCGTTTATTCCAACTCCCTTTCGGCCTGTTTCGCTTTCTCAATCATTGGTGTGATGGTTGAGCCTTGAATAAGAATTGAGAAAACAACCACAGAGTAAGTCATGACCATGATGATTTCTTTCACGTCGATTAGCTTATCAGGAATGACTAAGATCCCCGATGGAATCGAAAGAGCCATGGCTAAAGCAAGACCACCTCGTAAGCCTCCCCACGTTAGAATTCTGATCGACCAAGGGTTATACGTTCTGTAGCGTTTAAAACCAATGTAAGAGATGAAAACACTTAGATAGCGACCTGACAACACTAATGGAATCGATACTGCCATGAGAATCCAGTCTTCTTTGTGGAATTCGAACAGCAGCATAGACATTCCGATCAAGAGGAAAAGGACACCGTTTAGAAACTCATCAACCAACTCCCAGAAGTGGTCTAGGTGATCTTCACTCTCTTTCGAGAAGCCAATAAAGCGCGTCCAGTTTCCAATCATAATTCCTGAGACTACCATCGCTAATGGACCTGATACATGTAGGTATTCTGCCAAGGCATAACCAGCGGTTGGAATGCCAATTGTTAGTAGCAATTCCATTGAATGATCATCGGTCGCACAAATTAAGTAGTGGAATAGAAGACCAAGTAAGAAACCATAAACAATTCCGCCCATCGCTTCTTGAATAAACAGTAATGTTACACTGCCAACCGTTGGTGTTTCGTTTCCGAATGCGATAGTAAAAATAGTGACAAAAATAACAAGGCCAAAACCATCATTAAAGAGTGATTCTCCTTCTATTTGTGTAGAGATGCGTTTTGGGGCATGTAATTTTTTGACGATAGCTAATACTGCGATGGGATCCGTTGGTGAGATTAATGCGCCAAAGAGTAAGCAATATACTAAATCGAATTGAATGCCGATAAGTAAACAAAATCCATAGAGAGCAAAACCGATGAAAAATGTCGAGAATAGTGTCGCTCCCAGAGCAAGAACAGTTATCTCCCACTTTTGATCTTTTAAATTGGGTAGTTTTATACCAAGACCACCTGCAAATAAAAGAAATCCGAGAATCCCCTTAAGTAAAAAATCTTCAAAATTAATGCTAGTGATGGTTTCTGTCGCTATTTCAGTTAGTTGAAACCAACCATTTTGACCTGCAATTAGAATAAGAAGAGAAAGTATCATTGAGCCTGCAGTGATTGCTATGGTGGTCTGCATTTTTCCTATCTTGCTGTTTATAAAAGCAATTAGCATTGCAGCGGCAGATAAGAAACATAAAGTATGATATACCGACATGAGATTCTCTATTTGTAACAATTTATGAATGGAATTCTCGGACTATGTTGACTAAATAGCAAACATTTTTTCGAGATTATTTTGTTACTAGAAAGGATACAAAAAAATCACAATTCGCATTTTGGACGTCTAGACTCCTCTGAATTGTGTGATAGGATGGTTAGATAATTAAGGGAATGAGGCTGTACTGTGGGAAGTAATGTAAGACAACAGATTGAAGCTCTATTGATGGAACGTATTCTGCTGATCGATGGTGGTATGGGTACCATGATTCAAGGATACAAACTTGAAGAGCAAGATTATAGAGGAGAGCGCTTTGCTGATTGGCATTGCGACCTAAAAGGCAACAACGACTTGTTGGTGCTGACTCAGCCTCACTTGATTAAAGAAATTCATTGCGCTTATCTGGAAGCTGGCGCAGATATTCTTGAAACGAACACGTTTAACGCAACGACTATTGCGATGGCTGACTATGAGATGGAGCGTTTGAGCGAAGAGATAAATTTCGCAGCCGCTAAACTCGCTCGTGAAGCCGCTGATGAATGGACCCTTAAAACCCCTGATCGTCCGCGATATGTTGCCGGTGTTCTTGGTCCTACCAATCGAACTTGTTCTATTTCTCCTGATGTGAACGATCCTGGCTATCGAAATGTTTCCTTTGATGAGTTAGTAAAAGCATACTCTGAATCTACTCGCGCCCTGATAAAAGGTGGCTCTGATCTTATCTTAATCGAAACCATCTTTGATACCCTGAATGCCAAAGCGTGTGCATTTGCTGTTGATAGTGTTTTTGAAGAGCTATCGATTGATCTACCTGTCATGATCTCAGGGACGATTACCGATGCTTCTGGTCGTACTCTTTCTGGCCAAACGACAGAGGCTTTCTATAATTCTCTACGTCATGTTAAACCGCTTTGTTTTGGTTTGAACTGTGCTCTAGGACCAGATGAACTGCGTCCTTATGTAGAAGAGCTTTCCCGTATTTCAGAGTCTTTTGTTTCTACTCACCCAAACGCTGGATTGCCAAATGCTTTCGGTGAATATGATTTGTCGCCAGAAGATATGGCAGTGCATGTTAGAGAGTGGGCAGAAAGTGGCTTTTTAAATCTTATAGGTGGCTGTTGTGGTACGACACCAGAACATATCCGCCAAATGTCGATAGCTGTTGAGGGGATTTCTCCGCGTAAATTACCCGAACTGACAGTCGCTTGTCGTCTTTCAGGGTTAGAGCCATTAACGATTGAGAAAGATTCACTCTTCATCAATGTTGGTGAGCGCACTAACGTAACGGGCTCCGCTCGCTTTAAGCGACTTATCAAAGAGGAGCTCTACGATGAGGCATTAGAAGTGGCTCGTCAGCAAGTTGAAAACGGTGCGCAGATCATTGATATCAACATGGATGAAGGCATGCTCGATGCAGAAGCATGCATGGTGCGCTTTTTAAATCTTTGTGCTTCTGAGCCTGAAATTTCTAAAGTGCCTGTTATGGTGGACTCTTCTAAATGGGAAGTTATCGAGGCTGGTTTAAAGTGCATTCAAGGAAAAGGGATCGTGAATTCTATTTCCTTGAAAGAGGGAAAAGAAAAGTTTATCGAGCAAGCTAAGCTGATACGTCGTTATGGTGCCGCAGTGATTGTGATGGCGTTCGATGAGCTTGGCCAAGCGGAAACTCGCGAGCGCAAGCTTGAAATCTGTACAAACGCTTATCGAATCTTAGTCGATGAAGTTGGCTTTCCCCCGGAAGATATCATTTTCGATCCCAATATCTTTGCGGTGGCTACAGGTATTGAAGAGCACAATAACTATGCGGTGGATTTTATTGAAGCCGTTGCCGATATCAAACGTGACCTACCACATGCCATGATCTCTGGCGGTGTTTCTAATGTTTCTTTCTCTTTCCGAGGCAATAATTACGTTCGTGAGGCGATTCATGCCGTGTTCCTGTATCACTGTTTTAAAAACGGTATGGATATGGGAATCGTAAATGCGGGACAGTTAGAAATTTACGATAACGTACCTGATAAATTGCGTGAAGCGGTAGAAGATGTAGTGCTTAATCGTCGAAATGACTCTACTGAGCGATTACTCGATATTGCAGCAGAATTTGCTGGAAAAGGGGTAGGTAAAGAAGAGGATGCCTCCGCGTTAGAATGGCGAACATGGTCTGTCGAAAAGCGCTTAGAGCATGCTCTAGTCAAAGGTATTACTGAATTCATCATTGAGGATACTGAAGAGGCTCGTCTTAAAGCATCTAAGCCACTTGAAGTTATTGAGGGGCCATTGATGGATGGCATGAACGTTGTTGGTGACTTATTTGGTGAGGGTAAGATGTTCCTCCCTCAAGTTGTTAAATCCGCACGTGTCATGAAGCAGGCAGTCGGCCATTTAGAACCATTTATTAACAAAGAGAAGCAGGCTGGATCGTCGAATGGCAAAATTTTACTGGCGACGGTAAAAGGTGATGTACACGATATTGGTAAAAATATTGTTGGGGTAGTTTTACAGTGTAATAACTATGAAATCATCGATCTAGGAGTGATGGTTCCATGCGAAAAGATCCTCAAAGTTGCCAAAGAAGAAAACGTCGATATCATTGGTTTATCTGGCTTAATTACTCCGTCTCTTGATGAAATGGTTCATGTCGCAAAAGAGATGGAACGCCTTGATTTTGACCTCCCTTTACTGATTGGCGGTGCAACCACATCAAAAGCGCATACCGCTGTTAAGATTGAGCAAAACTATAAACACCCTGTGGTTTATGTAAACAACGCATCCCGAGCAGTTGGAGTGTGTACATCGCTGCTTTCAGATGAACTTCGCCCTAGTTTTGTTGAAAAGTTGGATGCGGACTATGATCGTGTTCGTGATCAACATAACCGTAAAAAGCCACGAACTAAGCCAGTAACTTTAGAAGAAGCACGAGCAAATAAAGTGGCCATAGATTGGTCCTCCTATACACCGCCAGCTCCTGTGAAACCGGGGATTCATATCTTCGATGATTTTGATATCTCGATGCTCCGCCGTTATATCGACTGGACACCTTTCTTCATGACGTGGTCGTTAGTAGGTAAGTACCCAACTATATTTGATCATGAAGAAGTAGGGGAAGAAGCACTGCGATTATACAAAGATGCCAATGAGTTACTGGATCGTGTGGAACGAGAGGGGTTACTTAAGGCGCGAGGGATGTGTGGTTTATTTCCTGCTGCAAGTGTGGGCGATGATATTGAAGTCTACACTGACGAATCACGTACTGAAGTTGCAAAAGTATTGCTTAATTTACGTCAACAAACTGAGAAACCGAAAGGCTTTAACTACTGTTTGTCTGATTACGTTGCCCCAAAAGAGTCAGGCAAGCAGGATTGGATTGGTGCTTTTGCTGTGACTGGTGGTATTGGTGAGCGAGAACTCGCTGATGAGTACAAGGCTCAAGGTGATGATTACAATGCAATCATGATTCAAGCGGTTGCTGATCGCCTTGCAGAAGCCTTTGCTGAATGTCTGCATGAGCGAGTACGTAAAGAAATCTGGGGTTACGCGGTGGATGAAGATCTATCAAATGAAGAACTGATCCGTGAAAAATACCAAGGTATTCGACCTGCGCCTGGTTATCCGGCTTGCCCTGAACACACGGAGAAAGGACCACTTTGGGAGCTCATGAATGTTGAAGAGAATATCGGAATGTCTCTAACATCGAGTTATGCAATGTATCCTGGTGCATCTGTATCAGGTTGGTACTTCTCGCATCCTGACTCTCGTTATTTTGCGATCGCTCAGATCCAAGAGGATCAACTACAGAGTTATGCTGATCGCAAAGGTTGGGAACGGATCGAAGCGGAGAAGTGGCTAGGTCCAAATATTAATGGTTAATCAAACCACCAATAATAAGGGCTGTCATGTGCAGCCCTTATTGTTTTTTTGCGAATAAAGTAAAAGCCGTTTTTACTGTTCAAATAGCTCTGTGTGTAGTTTCTGAATCGCTTGGCGTGATACTGATTCGTGGACGAGGAAACACAAGTTATGTGGACTAGCACCGTAGCAGATCATCCGTAGGTTGAAGTCTTCTAGCGTGCCAAATACTTGTTTTGCATAGCCTTTGCTTTCACTCATATTGTTTCCAATCAGAGCGACAAGACATAAGTCATGCTCCACCTCTACTTTGCACAACTCCTCAAGTTCTTCGCGCGCAGCTTGTGGCAATTGAGGAGCACCACCTGAGGTATCGGTTTGATCTAATGTTAATGACACACTGATTTCAGAAGTTGTGATCAAATCAACGGAGATTTTGTGCTTGGCGAGGATCTCAAAAACTTTTGCTAAGAAGCCATAGGCGTGGAACATGTTTGCACTACGTAATGTGACCATGGTTTGGTTGCAACGTAAAGCTAGAGCACGGAATAGCGGCGAACTTTCTACTTGATGACGAATCCATGTTCCGCCTTTTTCTGGTTCTTTAGAAGAGCCCACAAAGACAGGAATATCGTGACGAAGTGCTGGAACTAACGTCGATGGGTGAAGGATTTTAGCACCGAAATTTGCCATTTCAGACGCTTCGCTAAAGCTGATTTCTGGAATTGGTGCTGCTTTTGATGCAATGCGAGGATCGGTGGTATAAATTCCAGGCACATCTGTCCAGATCTCTAGACCAGAGGCTTTCACTCCCTCAGCGATGAGTGCTGCACTATAGTCACTACCACCTCGTCCTAGAGTGGTGGTGTTTCCATTTTCATCGGAGCCAATAAAGCCTTGAGTAATAACAACGTACTCTTTGCATAAGGGAATCAGCTTTTCTTGTGCAAGTTGCGAAATGTCCTTAAGGCTAGGCTCTGCTCGTCCAAAGTTTCCATCTGTTTTAAGTACGTCCCGGATATCAAATCGAGTTGCTTGAACGCCACGTTCACGCATGACCTGCGTAAGGATATGAGTCGACATCAGCTCGCCACAAGCGACAAGGTGATCGGTCAATTTGATGTTGGCTTGAATTGATGCGGCTTCGGCTAGGCTCGTTACCGTATCTAGAATTGCATAAACCTCACTTGCGGTTTTGGTGGCATCTTCTAATTGCGATAAGATTGATTCGTGAATATTGGCTAACTTTTGTAGTATTTCTGCACGATGTTCTTGATCTTGTACACCATTTGCTAGCTCTACTAAAAGATTTGTCACGCCTGAACATGCGCTACTGACAACAAGACGGGTATTTGGATTGTTTTCAATGATGGTAGCGCAACGGCTCATTGCCTCAAAGTTGGCTACACTGGTCCCACCGAATTTTGCTACGTTAAATGCGCTCACTGCGTTCTCCCACGACTTCCTAAAATAACAACAATAGTTGGTTGTCTAATACATCCAATGTTTAGTGAGGAAAGGAACAGAGCAAATAGAGAGGTAGTAAGAATGTCATTAAAAAATTTACCCTCAGAAGCTCTTCATCAGACGGTGCTGATGACAGTTGATGGGACTCAACCCAAGCCAACCGACAAGTCAAATCCTGCAACTTTGACTTACCTCGGCACTGCTCCCCCTGAGTGATGAGTATTGGAATTGCGGCTCCACAAATCACCTACCTGGGCAGTGCTCCTCTTCTGCATAAAGCTCAAACATTGAACGGTTTTGCTGTCACAATGTCAATCAATATCTCAACCAAAATGAAAGTTTTTATTAACGAATTTGTGACAGTGGTTTGACCTCTATACTTAGGGCTAATTGCTGTTAGACAAAAAATCTATTAGGGTGAAAAGTTCAATACCTGAGCAATCATTTTGAATAGAACTTTTATTTTGCTCAGGATGAATGACTGCAATCAAGGAGCTGACATGTCAATCCAAAGCTTTATTCCACCACATCGCATTTTGATGGGGCCTGGCCCATCAGATATTTCACCTCAAGTATTACAAGCGTTAAGTCGACCGACTGTTGGTCATCTAGATCCACTTTTTATCGCGATGATGGATGAATTAAAACAGTTACTAAAATATGCTTTCCAAACTGAAAATGAATTTACTATTGCGGTTTCTGCGCCAGGTAGCGCGGGAATGGAGGCTTGTTTTGTCAACTTAATCGAACGAGGCGACAAGGTGATTGTCTGTCGTAATGGCGTCTTTGGTGAACGTATGCGTGAAAACGTCGTGCGTGCTGGTGGTGAAGTCGTCGTCGTTGATGATGAATGGGGAGCTGCGGTCTCGGTGAATAAAGTTGAAGAGGCACTACAGCAACATCCAGATGCAAAGGTTTTGGCGTTTGTACACGCAGAAACGTCAACAGGTGCCGTGAGCGATGCACAAGCATTGGGTAAACTGGCGAAGCAATATGGATTGCTATCAATTGTTGATGCGGTGACATCACTGGGTGGCGTGCCACTTTTCGTTGATGAATGGCAATTAGATGCGGTGTATTCAGGAAGTCAAAAGTGTTTGTCATGTGTTCCTGGTTTATCACCTGTGACATTTTCTTCTGCTGCGATTGAGAAAATTCAATCGAGAACGACACCGGTGCAAAGTTGGTTCTTAGATCAAAGTTTAGTTTTGGGCTATTGGAGCGGTGATGGCAAACGCAGTTATCACCATACTGCGCCAGTCAATAGTTTATATGCATTACATGAAGCATTGCTGATTTTGAAAAATGAGGGTTTGGAAAATGCTTGGGCGCGTCATAGGCAGATGCATGAAAAACTAAAGGCAGGCTTGCAGAAACTCGGTTTTGAGTTTGTGGTGGAGGAGGCCGATCGCTTACCTCAACTTAACGCTATTTATGTACCTGAGGGTATTGATGAAGCTAAAGTTCGTAATCATCTATTGGAAACGTACAATTTAGAAATTGGTGCGGGCCTTGGCGCACTGGCTGGGAAAGCTTGGCGAATTGGTTTGATGGGGTATGGTGCACGAGCAGAAAATGTTGCTTTGTGTTTGCGTGCTTTAGAAGAATCGTTGAACGAATAAAATGATGGCGCACGGATAAAGAAAAGCGAAGGTTTCCCTTCGCTTTTTTGTGTTTATTTGCCAGCACCAGAGGTTTGTGAGGCAGAAACTGCTTGAGACGGTGGTTGGTAATTGACGTTACTAAAATCGATCTTAGGGAACAAGAATTGAGCTTCGGCACGGATTTGCTCTGCTTTACTTGAGTCATTCAAACCTTGATAAGCTAAGATCAGATTGTTGTAAAACGCTGGGCGTGGTTTATCTTTGATGATAGCCAAAGACCAATCGATATAAGGTTGAATTAAACTTGGGTCTTGCTTATAAAGTCCAATGTTCAAGAATGTGCTATAGACATCCCAATCGAAACGATCTTTCCAAACTACGGGGTTTGTCACACGATTCAATATCTCCGGATTGGTTGGGCGAGTTGTCTCAAATTTCATCAAGATATAGTTAGTATGTAATGCGCTGATCATATAAAAGCTAATGACAGCAGGAATGATGAGGCTGCATACACGAAGCAAACTCTTCGTCACTTTGCTAAATGGTGCTTGATGATAACGGGATACGCGCTGATCGACCCAGTACAGAAGAATGATAAAAATAATCCAGTGTACAAAGGAGTGATAAAACGGGTACTCCAACTGTGAATGTAAAATGATAGGGATAAAGAGCGCAAGTAATGCAAGACGAGTTCCTCGTTTCGCTTGTGAAATGCGATGAAGTACGATCGCCATGGCTAACATGATACCCAATATTGGCAATAAACCACCCTCAACTCCCCAATAGAGCAGTTCATTATGTGGATGGTCCATTGATGGCAATCCAGCTGGATAGTGTTCATTAAGCGCATGTTGGCGAGCGGTATATAGCATGTATTCAGACTCGAACTTACCATATCCATAACCCGTGAATGGTTTCTCTATCACCATGTCTAAGGCTTGTGGAAAGGTATAGGTTCTTGGTGATTCCATATTCACCTTCTCGCTCGCTAGCCCTCCGCCATCAGGAAAAGCCATATGCATAATGGTGACTGACAACAGAAGTCCTGTAGCTAAAGAAGCTACCCAACGCAGAAAGCGTCCTTTTGTCGCATAACGGTACATGTACGGAATGATCAGCAATACTGCAATGATAGAGGCAAGCCAACCAGTGCGAGAGGCGAGAGCGACAATTAGGGGAATGGTCAGAACTGGCACCGCATAAAGTAAGTAAACGTCACTTAGCTTGTGGGAATACTTGTAAGGTTGACGTGCGAGTAAATAACTTGCGATCACCAGTCCAGTGGCAAGAAAGCTCGCCATGACATTCGGCTGCTGGAATATACCATAAGGGCGATTAGCCTCTGTGTTATAGCCAAATACATTCCCAGGTTGCAGATATAAATATTGTACCAAACCAAAGGTAGCCTCAATGACCACTGCAAGGACAATAAACCACAGTAAGCGTTGACGGTGTTTATTACTAAAGTGAAATTGCTGCAGCACTACGAAAAATAGCATGCCACACCAAAGACCGATTAACTTGTTTGCCGCCAGTACCGTGTTGGCATTCGGATAGAAGATGGGGATCGTCATGATCACGCAACTGGCGAGTAAGGCGATGGTCAGCTTGGAATAGCGTAGAACTCGATTGGTCGCAAGTTGATAGCATCCAATACCTAACGCAAAGCTAAATGCGATCCAAGTACTTGCATTGAATGACAGGGCAAGGCCTGAGCCTCCAGGGTTTGGCATAAAAAAGTGCATCGCCAACAAAAATAATGCTGCCAATGCGATAAGAAACTTTCTATTGAGAGGAACGGTTACTTTGCTCTGTGAAAGTTTGGTTCCACTAACGTGTATAGTTGCCATAGATATTTTGTTGTTTTGAATGAAAAAAGACCAGCAATGGCTGGTCTTGTACTTTACCTGTTTTTTCTACTTCAACATAGGTTTAAGGAAGCGAGCAGTATGTGAACCTTTGATCTGAGACACATCTTCTGGTGTACCTTGAGCGATGATTTCACCACCACCTTGTCCACCTTCAGGTCCTAAGTCAATGACCCAGTCTGCTGTTTTAATCACATCAAGGTTGTGTTCAATGACAACGACCGTGTTGCCGTGATCGCGTAAACGATGCAATACGGTGAGTAACTGTTGAATATCATGGAAGTGCAGACCGGTCGTTGGCTCATCCAAGATATATAGGGTTTTACCGGTATCACGTTTAGAAAGCTCTCTTGCTAATTTTACACGCTGTGCCTCACCACCTGACAGTGTTGTTGCCGCTTGACCTAAGCGAATGTACGATAAGCCGACATCCATGAGCGTTTGCAACTTACGTGCAATCGCAGGTACAGGATCAAAGAAAGTGCGAGCGTCCTCAACGGTCATGCCTAATACTTCATCGATAGTCTTGCCTTTGTAGTGCACTTCTAGGGTTTCACGGTTGTAGCGTTTACCTTTACATACATCACAAGGAACATATACGTCGGGTAAGAAGTGCATTTCCACTTTGATTACACCATCCCCCTGACAGGCTTCACAACGACCACCGCGAACGTTAAAGCTAAAGCGGCCCGGTTTGTAACCGCGTGAACGAGACTCTTGTGTACCCGCAAACAGTTCACGAATTGGAGTAAAGATCCCAGTATAAGTCGCCGGATTTGAGCGTGGGGTTCGACCAATCGGGCTTTGGTCGATATCAATCACTTTATCAAAGTGCTCTAGGCCTTTGATGGATTTATAAGGTGATGGATGTGCTGTCGTTGCCCCATTGAGTTGGGTGTGCGCTATCTTAAAGAACGTATCGTTGATCAGTGTTGATTTTCCCGAGCCTGATACACCAGTAATACAGCTAAACAAGCCGACAGGGATAGATAGGTCAACATTCTTCAGGTTATTGCCTGTTGCCCCAAGCAATTCAACGGTTTTCTTTGGATCACGCGGTGTACGTTCTTTCGGTATGGCAATTTCTTTTGCACCGCTTAGGTACTGCCCTGTTAAAGAGTTCTGGTTCGCGATGATATCTTCCATCGTCCCCTCAGCAACCACGTTTCCGCCATGCACTCCCGCACCAGGGCCAATATCGATCACATGGTCAGCGCAGCGAATTGCATCCTCATCGTGCTCGACGACTAACACGGTATTACCTAAATCACGCAGATGAGTCAGTGTTTTTAGTAGACGTTCGTTGTCACGCTGGTGGAGGCCAATTGAGGGTTCATCGAGAACGTACATGACACCAACAAGTCCGGCACCGATTTGGCTAGCCAAACGAATTCGCTGAGCTTCGCCGCCTGATAGCGTTTCCGCACTGCGTGACAAGTTTAAGTAGTTCAAGCCAACGTTAACTAAAAACTGCAGGCGATCGTTGATCTCTTTCATCACTTTTTCAGCGATTTGCGCACGTTGCCCCTCTAGTTTCAGAGAGTGGAAGAAATCCAATGCATCGGCAATACTGAGTTCAACAATCTCTGGCAGCGTTGTCTCGGCAATAAAGACGTTACGCGCTTCAAGGCGTAAGCGAGTTCCACCACAACTTGAACAAGATTTGGTGGAGATATATTTGGCAAGCTCTTCACGTACTGAGTTTGATTCTGTATCGCGATAACGACGCTCAAGTGTATTCAGGATACCCTCGAAAGGATGACGCTTAACACGAATATCCCCGCGATCGTTGATGTATTTGAATTCGACTTCTGTACGACCAGAACCTTTCAAAATGATCTCTTGAGTTTTCTTTGGCAGAGAATTAAACGGTGCATGAAGATCGAATCCGTAATGATCTGCCAGTGAAGAAAGCATCTGGAAGTAGTAGTAGTTTTTCTGATCCCAGCCGCGAATCGCACCTTGTGCCAAACTTAAAGATTCATCTTGAATTACACGGCTTGGGTCGAAATACTGCTGCACACCTAGGCCATCACACGTGCCACAGGCTCCGGCAGGGTTGTTAAACGAGAACAAACGAGGCTCAAGTTCTTGCATGCTATAGCCACAAATAGGGCAAGCAAAGTTGGCAGAGAAGATCACTTCTTCACCGTCGCCATCCATCGGTGCGACAACAGCAATGCCACCAGAAAGTTCTAGTGTCGTTTCGAATGATTCAGCCAAGCGTTGTTGCAAATCTGGGCGCACTTTAAAACGGTCCACAACCACTTCAATGGTGTGCTTTTTGTGAAGTTCTAGAGTTGGTGGATCGGAAAGATCGCAGGTCTCACCATCAATACGGGCTCGGATAAAACCTTGAGCGGCAAGATTCTCTAGTGTTTTTACATGCTCACCTTTGCGTTCTTTCACGATCGGAGCAAGCAGCATCATTTTGCTGCCCTCGGGTAACTCGAGCACTTTATCAACCATTTGGCTGATGGTTTGCGCCGCTAAAGGTGTGTGGTGAGTTGGGCAACGAGGTTCACCTACGCGTGCATAAAGGAGACGCAAGTAATCGTATACTTCCGTAATGGTGCCTACGGTTGAACGTGGGTTGTGCGATGTCGATTTTTGTTCAATTGAAATTGCTGGTGATAAGCCCTCAATATGATCAACATCTGGTTTTTCCATTAGAGACAAAAACTGGCGAGCATACGCCGAAAGCGATTCCACATAACGCCTTTGGCCCTCTGCATATAAGGTGTCGAAAGCGAGAGAAGACTTACCTGAACCACTCAACCCGGTGATCACGGTGAGTTTGTCACGGGGAATCGTGAGGTTGATGTTTTTGAGGTTATGGGTGCGGGCACCACGAACTTCTATTTTATCCATCGTTTTTGCTCTATGTATAACCAAGTGAGGCAAGTATTACATAGTGTGAGAAATGTGCAAAGAGAATACTGGACAAAAAAACAGTAAACAAAAAGCCCGGCACAAGACCGAGCTTTTAACATGAAAGCGATGTCCCGTCCTGAAATATGTTCACATATTGAGGACGATACAGGTGCTATTACGCTTCGCGTTTTGTTGCGTGCTTACCCAATTCTGATTTTTTCTCATCTTTTAGGTATAGGTTTTCAAAGCAGTAGTTTGTTGCTTCGATGTAGCCTTCTACGCTACCACAGTCAAAACGTTGGCCTTTAAATTTATATGCGAGTACACAGCCTGCTTTTGCTTGTTTAAGCAGCGCATCTGTAATTTGGATTTCACCACCTTTACCTGGCTCAGTATTTTCGATCAGCTCAAAAATATCTGGGGTTAAGATGTAGCGACCAATGATAGCTAGGTTGCTTGGTGCAGTGCCAGGCTCAGGTTTTTCAACCATGTCGTCAACGCGGTAAATATCGTCTTTGATCATTTCACCAGAAATCACACCGTACTTGTGCGTCTCTTCTGCAGGCACTTCTTGAACGGCAACAATAGAGCAACGGAATTGCTTAAATAGCGTAACCATTTGAGCAAGAACGCCTTCCTCTTCATTCACGCAAAGGTCATCCGCTAGAACTACCGCGAATGGTTCATCACCAACCAACTCACGACCAGTCAAAATTGCATGACCTAGGCCTTTCATTTCGCGTTGACGAATGTAAGTGAAGTTTGCAGAGTCAATGATTTCACGAATGTCTACCAGTAGATCTTCTTTGTTGGTCCCACTGATTTGGTGCTCAAGTTCGTAGTTCTTATCGAAGTGATCCATGATCGAATGCTTACCACGACCAGTAACGATACACATGCCGTTCATACCAGCTTGAATCGCTTCTTCTACGCCATATTCAATCAGAGGTTTGTTTACCACTGGCATCATCTCTTTTGGCATAGACTTGGTCGCTGGTAGGAAGCGAGTACCGTAGCCTGCCGCAGGAAATAGACATTTTTTAATCATTGGGGGAATATCCTTTCTCATTTTTAGTCAAGAATTTGGGCGATACTTTAACACGATAGATGCATATGAATCATGAATAAAGTAAGAAAAACTGTGAAACCAGAGGCAGAATGACACATAGTCCAGATGTCACAACATTAGTTATACGGCATGGTTTGATTAAGACATTAGGTTTTGATCTGCCCAAGCTATTGCTTGAACTCGATTTTTTACCGAAAGCTTTTTAAAAATCTGATACAAGTGTGACTTGATGGTGAATTCACTGACGAAAAGATCTTCCGCCATTTGAATGTTTGAAGAGCCTGCTTGCAAACAGCGAAGCACTTGGAGCTCACGGATAGTTAAATCAACGGTTGCTGGCGCCGTATGTGTATTGATCACATTGCGATAGTAATGGAGCAGTTGGCTTGTGACATTTCTTGGTAACCAGTTTTGCCCATTGATAATACCCATGAGTCCCTCTCCAACTTGTTCTGTGGATTGGTACTGGTAGAAAATACCTTTTAGCTGTCCGAGTGTCAGCAAGTCATCAGTGGTGAGACGTTTTGGGACGTTGAACACGACGGTCTCAAAGTTCTTCCAAATCAGCGGTAGGTTCTTTATAGATTGAATCAGGTATTTGTGTTCAGCATAGTCAATCACTAATATCTTGTTGCGGTGTGTAGGATTCGCCTCCATCAAGGCATCCGTAGTAATGACCGGGATCTCGATATCCATGTATTTCTCTATCGCTTCTACTTTTCTTTCAGCATGTTTTTCTACGCTGACAAGAAACAGTTTTCTCGCGTAAGCTGATTTTTTCACGTGTTGAGTTCTCCCTATGCAATATCGCCCATACGTTGTCATTATTGATTGCTAAGGACCACATGCTTGATGAAGAAATGCGTTGAGATTCAAAGGTTCACGAAACGATGTTTGCAAAGCGAATCAAAAATGCAACACATTGAAGTTTCATTGGTGTATCTGCTGACAGTGTGCTGTCTAAGTAACACAATCGGATTGGACTTTAATCAAAACATTAAAGCGTGTTATTCTAATGCGCTAAAATTTTATATATATCCAGAGTGAGACGGAGCACATCATGGCCAGCCGTGGAATTAACAAAGTTATCTTAGTGGGAAATCTTGGCAATGACCCAGAAATTCGTTACATGCCTAATGGCGGTGCAGTAGCAAACATTACTATTGCTACCTCTGACTCATGGCGCGATAAAGCGACTGGTGAACAGCGCGAAAAAACGGAATGGCACCGTGTAGTGCTATTCGGTAAGCTAGCTGAAGTAGCAGGTGAATACCTACGTAAAGGCTCACAAGTTTACATTGAAGGTCAATTGCAAACACGTAAGTGGCAAAACCAACAAGGCCAAGATCAGTACACAACAGAAGTTGTAGTACAAGGTTTTAATGGCGTTATGCAAATGCTTGGTGGCCGTGCTCAAGGTGGCGCTCCAATGGGTGGTCAACAACAGCAGCAGCAACAAGGTAGTTGGGGTCAGCCACAACAACCTGCACAGCAGCAGTACAATGCACCACAACAGCAGCAACAGGCTCCGCAGCAACCACAGCAGCAATACAATGAGCCACCAATGGATTTCGATGACGACATTCCGTTCTAGATTGTTCTTATTATAAATCCCATGAGCCGCGTAATCACGCGGCTTTTTTATTGCCATTCGGGCTAACGATTCTGCGCTCCTGGTTTAGTACTAAAGTCTGGTATTTGTTAGTCTTAGCCTCTCACTATTGTACGAATCCGATTGTTTACTGAACACTTATCAAGTATAAGTAATTCAACAAGGTATATGATGAATAGAAAAGGAATTTGGTATTCATGAGGTATACCCCAACTCTAAAGTTAAGCACGCGTTTGGTGGCCTTTGTCACCATGATCGTTATTTGCGCGATGTTTATTTTGTTTGTCGGTGGCACCCTCTCTTTTAAACGGCTTGGACAAGAATATCTCACTCATTATTTGGAGGGGATTGTTGAAGTTGTTGATAAAGAGATGGAAGACCCTGACGCTGCGTACTCGATGCAGCGTTGGATGCCTAAGATGCTACAAGCAAGTAACATCGTTGAAATGACGCTATCGACCAATAATGCCGTTGTTTATCGTTTCAAAGACACCTCTCATAAGATAGATAAATCGATACTGATTGAGCAAGAGTTTCAACTCGCTCACAATCAAGACTACGTTATCTATTTCAAGGCACTTCCTCCTTATCTCGGTTATGGCTACTCGATGCAGGCTCTGTGGTCGATCACGCTAGCCGTCGTATTGATCATTTTTTGCTTAATGCGCGGTGTTGCTTGGTTAAAAGAGCAACTAGAGGGCTCCGAGATGCTTGAAGAGCGCGGTCGAATGATATTGGCTGGCCGGGTAGAGCAGTATGCAAAAGGGGACGAGAGGGAGTGGCCTTATACAGCGAGTGAAGCGCTCGATGTCTTGATTGAAGAGCTCCAAGATGCACGTCAAGAACGAAGTCGTTTTGATACATTTATTCGAACACAGACGTTCCTCGATAAGCTGACAGGTACGGCAAACCGTGTCTTATTTGATAGTAAATTGGAATCCGCCCTTTTGGAAAGTGGCGCTCGTGGCGCCGTGCTCTTAATACGAATTCAAGACTGGAAGCTCGTAGAAGAAGAGCAAGACAAGCAAACCTGTGATGAATTTATCGTCGAGGTGGGTAGCTTATTATCAAATTTAGTGCAGCGTTTTCCCGATGTCGTCTTCTCCCGATACTATGATGCGGACTTTGCTCTATTTCTTCCTCATCACTCCGGTAAAGACGTGGCAAACTTGGCTTCGCAATGCATTCGTCAGCTCGAAAAATTGCACCCACCATACCCATTAAATGAAGAAAACTGGTGTCACATCGGAATGACGATGTACAAAGAAGGTGAGCGCCATAGTCAAATTATCGATGAGGCGGAAACGGCGTTAAGGAGTGCTCAGCTACAAAATAGCAATAACTGGAGTCGCTTCAAAAAATGGAATCATGATGAAAATGTGCGCGGCAGTGTGAGATGGCGTACGCTATTTGATTCAGCACTCACCTCTGAAAATGTGATACTCTACGCACAATCTGCCTATTCAATAGGTGATATGAAGCATAAAAAATCATTGCATAATGAGTTAACCTGTCGAATCCTCGATCCAGAGAATGGCATGGTAAAAGCATCTCGCTTTATCTCAGCAGTGCGGCAAGTGGGCTATGAAGCACAGATGGATCGTGCGGTTTTGAATAAGTTCTTAAAAGACTTTAAAGATAACTTTGATAGCTCTAGACACTACGTCCTCAATCTCAATGTCGTACCATTTGGTCATCGAGAGTATTTTAAGTGGTTTCGAGATGAGCTTTTGCAATTGTCTCGAGAGCAGAGAAAATGCCTAACGTTTGAGTTTGTTGAAGCGCAATTTGTCCGATATTTCGATTTTATGCGACCTGTTGCAAAAATGCTGGCCGGTTTAGAGTGCCAGATCATGATTGGGCAGGCAGGGCGAACGATAGTCAGTACTCATTATTTAAAAGAAGTGGACATTCGTTACCTTAAGCTTCATCGAAGTTTGGTCGCAAAGATCGATCAAAGGCATGAAAATCAGTTGTTTGTCCGAAGTATGTTGGGCGCAGCTGCAAACAGTAAAACTAAAATAATAGCAGTGGGTATAGAGAATAAGCATGAGTTGAACACCTTGGTTGAACTCGGGGTGTTCGGTGGTCAGGGACGCTATTTTTCGGCAGAAGAACAGTTTCTTCCAGTACCAAGCATCACGCTAAGTTCTCATTCAGATTCCCAAGTTAAATTGGGAAGACGCAATCGCTGGCGGAAAAAATAAAGATAACGAACATGGATTTTAAAGCAGTATTCGATAAGCTGAAGCGCTCATCGATAGGTGGGCGTACGTGCTTTTTGGTTGTTCAACCAGATGCCATCTATTTATCAACACCGGCCTCTAGTAACAGGCCTTCACGATTTGAAATTTCTGACTCAAATTGGGAGCGAGCCTGTGAACAAGCGTTGAGTGTTGCAGCGAGTGGTTATGATGCTTTAAGTGTCGTACTCTCGCATAACTACTATCAGATGTATCAAATCGATAAACCGGCAATGCCTCGTAATGAGTGGTCATCTGCATTGCCGTTTTTGTTGAAAGAGCTGATTTCTGAACGTGCCATTGACATCATTGCTGATGCCGTTGAGTTGCCAAACTCAAGTAAGGTGCAAGCGTATGTTGTATCAAGAAAAATGGTGGACAAACTGGCGCTTCTTGCTAGCCGTGTCAACCTAACGCTGGATGCGATTATCCCAGAAGATGATGTATGGGGTGATACTGCTGGAGAACTTGGTCATTTTTTACTTCTACAGCGAAGTAAACGCGGTCATTTTAGAATCAGTGCTTTTGTTGATCATACCATCGCATTCCACCGTTCAATTCGCAGTGTGACACCACCATTAACAGGCGTCCCATCAAGCGAATTGCAAATGGACAGCCTTTCACTGGAATTGCAACGTTCGATCGATTACTTGTCCTCACAGTTACGTAATGTTCAGTTACACCAACTGAAAGTGTGCTGTGATGAAGAGGATGAGAATGAACTGGTTCAATCCCTGAACTACCGTTTGAGCACTAAAGTTTCTCCTTTGCTCGCTGAAGAGCATGAACTTTCAGGGCGAGTGTTAGCCGATAGCGCGGCTGCCAATACGGGTGTGCGTCGCGTTAATCTATATCCCGACTTCTTAAAACCGAAAAAAAACTTACTGACATTAAAGAATGTGGTCATTTCTTGGGTGGTTGCTGCCGCTTTGATCGTGTTGTCTTACGGCTATGTGACATGGCAGAGCTCAGGCGTCGAAGATGAGATTGCGATTGTAAAGAGCAAAGGCAATATCATGAAGTCGGAACTAGAACGTTACCAAGTGAGGCTTCGTAAACACCAACCCGATACCAATAAGTTAGCGGCAAAAGCCCGACTAGAACGAGAAGTGAAAGCCAAACGCGACTCGATGAAAGCGGTTGGAAAATATGACGATTCGCAACGAACAGGCTACTCCGGAGTGATGCAGTCGCTGGCGAAACTAGGCAGCAGCAATATCTCTTTGTCAGACATTCATATCGACAGTACTACGCTCGATCTTAAAGGTTTAGCGAAAACGCCGAGCGCAGTACCAAACTGGGTGAGTCAGTTTAAGAATGAAATTAGCCTAATTGGACGCACATTCGATGATGTGAGCATTGGTCGCAACGAGGATAATGTAGTGACGTTTGAGTTGAAGACTCGTGGAGGCAAAGCGCAATGAATGATATTTGGCTTTCTTTAGAAGAACGTTTCGAAGAAATGAGCGTTCGAGAAAAAATGCTGGTGGCGCTTTGTGGCTTGGTAACGGTTGTTATGTTGTTGTTTACGTTGGTATTAGAACCGAAATTAAATGAGGTAACCAGTAACGATAAGCAATTGAGCAACTTAAAGCTCACGAACCAAAAGACAGAAATTGATATTTTGCGCATTCAAGCGCAGTTGAAAAAAGATCCTAATGCGGAAATAGATCAACAAATCTCTGATCTGTTGGCGGAAAGTCATCACCTTTCTATGCAATTGTCAGAGATCATTGAGCACTTAATTACACCATCTCAAATGGCTCAATTACTCGAAAGTGTATTGGAAAAACAAAGCGGTATTCATTTGCTGTCATTGCAGACATTACCTGCTGAACCGATCACGGAAGATAAAGAAGCTTCTCAATACTCAGGCTACTACGTTCATCCGGTTCGAATGGAGCTGACGGGCGATTATTTTTCTATCGTCAATTACCTAAGCAAGTTAGAGGGTTTACCTTCGAGTTACTACTGGCGCAGCTTCAATTACAAAGTGGAAGAATATCCAAAAGCGAAGTTGGTACTGGAAGTTTACACATTAGGTTCAAGAGAGGAGTTTATCGGTGGTTAAGAAACTCATGATCTCAATTGCCCTCGTAGTGGTGTCTGGTTCTGTTTTTGCGAATCAAGATCCAACCGCGCCATTAGGGTGGAAACAACCGGCTGCTCAAGCGCAAGCTAAGCCTAAAGTGAAGCAGTATCGTGTACCGACGCTCAATAGCATCGTATGCAAACCAAATTCAGATTGTATCGCCATATTGAATAACCGCCTTGTTGAGCAAGGAGCCCAAGTTAATGGGTATCGAGTGTCGCGAATTACCAGTGAATTTGTAACCTTAAAGCGAGGCGACCGTCATTGGAAGCTTGAGCTTTTCCGTTTGAATGTAAAAAAATAATAACCAGAGCCTGATCAGATATGCGCAAATTAGTTGTAGGAATAACAATTGCTTCTTTAATGGGGTGTTCAATGGGCCACCGTGACCCAGTTGAAGTGAAGCAAGCTCTTAATGAATCTATTAATGAAGCAAACAGTCGAGCACTTGAAGAGATCCCATCTTCCGTCGAAGCCGATCTAATGCCAAACCTTGATACCAATGTCACTTCAGAGCAAGGAATGCTGAAGCGTTTTCGTATTCAAGCTAATGCGGTTGATGCGCGCAGTTTCTTTGCCTCTTTGGTGAAAGGTACAGAGTACAGCGTTGCTATTCACCCTGCGGTACAAGGCAACATCACGGTTAACCTTTCTGACGTAACCTTGGATGAAGTATTACGCGTCGTGCAAGACATGTATGGCTATGATGTTGTCCAAACGGGCAAAGTGATTCAGGTGTACCCAGCGGGTATGCGCACGGTCACCATCCCAGTTGATTACCTTCAATTCAAACGTTCAGGTCGCTCTTTGACAAGTATCGTAACTGGTTCGGTAACGTCGGCAGGTAAATCAAGCTCTGGTGGTAGCTCGGATGATTCTGACTCTTCAAGCTCGAATTCGGATGATAGCTCTACGACCTCGACTGGTGGCACACGTATTGAGACCATTACCGAAAGTGACTTTTGGCCTTTGCTGCAACAATCGGTGGCAGATCTCATTGGCTCAGGCAAAGGTCAAAGTGTGGTTGTGACCCCACAAGCTGGGGTGATCACAGTGCGAGCATTCCCTGATGAAATTCGTGAAGTTCGTGAGTTCTTAGGCGTTTCTCAAGAACGAATGCAGCGTCAAGTGATTCTTGAAGCGAAGATCTTAGAAGTGACCTTGAGTGATGGTTATCAGCAAGGTATCAATTGGTCGGATATGACGGCTTCGATTGGTAACTCTGGCAGTGTTGTTGTGGAGCGTGCAGCAAGCGCATTGCCGCCATTAGACGCGATCGGTTCTCTATTGGGTGGGCAAACCAATGTAACGATTTCTGATGGTAACTTTGAAGCGGTTTTGAGCTTTATGTCGACACAAGGTGACTTGAATGTCCTTTCAAGCCCTCGTATTACCGCGGCCAACAATCAAAAATCAGTGATCAAAGTCGGTACGGATGAATACTTCGTGACTGAACTTTCGAGCAATGCCGGTAATGGTGAAAACTCCAATGCGGTACCTGAAGTGGAATTGACGCCGTTTTTCTCTGGTATCTCTCTCGATGTAACCCCGCAAATTGATGATAAGGGAAATGTCTTCCTTCACGTCCATCCAGCGGTTATTGAGGTTCAAGAAGAAGTAAAACAATTGAACCTAGGTGGCGAATTCCAAAACATTCAACTTCCTTTGGCAAAAAGCTCTATCCGTGAATCAGACTCTGTCATTCGAGCAAAAGATGGTGACGTGGTTGTGATTGGTGGCTTGATGAAGCAGCAAAACCGCGAATTGGTTTCTAAGGTACCATTTCTTGGTGACGTACCAGCGCTAGGGCATCTGTTCCGCAATGTGAACAATGTGACGGAAAAAACCGAACTGGTGATTTTGCTTAAACCGACCGTTGTTGGTGTTAACTCATGGCAGAAAGAGCTAGAACGCTCACGTGATTTACTGCAAGAGTGGTTCCCTGACGCACAATAACGCGGACGGGAGTTGTATCATCATCTTGGTGTTTTAAACCGTATATGTATTTATCGCATTTTGGGTTCCGAGTTCAGCCTTTCTCATTGACCCCAAATACAGAGATGTTTTTGGGGTTGGTGCCGCACTATGAAGCCATTCAGACCATACTTGCTGCTGTGCAGATGGGAGAGGGCGTGATTAAAGTGACGGGGGAAGTCGGCACGGGTAAAACCATGGTGTGCCGTAAGCTTATTGAGCAAATTGAATCCCAAGTTGAGCTTGTCTACCTACCAAACCCTGTTCTTAGCGGCGAGCAATTACAGTTTGCCGTCGCAAGGGAGTTGGGTATTCAAGAAGACGATCCTTTACGTATTGTGTCGTTGATACAGGAACGTTTGATTGAGGTGCACAGTAGCGGGAAAAAAACAGTGCTGATTGTTGATGAAGCTCAAGCGCTATCAGAGCAAGCGTTAGAAACACTACGTCTGTTTGGCAATTTAGAAACAGAGCAGCATAAGTTGATTCAATTGGTGTTGTTTGGTCAACCTGAGCTCGATGAGCGTTTGGCAACACATGAACTCAGACAGTTTCGTCAACGCATTACCTTCAATTGCCATCTTCGTCCTCTCTCTTTGGATGAGGGGGTGGCTTATATCAACAACCGGTTGGATAAAGCGGGAAATGGCGCTCATATATTGACGATTGAGCAGAAAAAAGCGATTTGGCGTTCAGCAATGGGGATACCTCGGCTGATTAATCAAATCAGTCATAAAGCATTACTTTCTGCATTTAACGATCGCTGCACCCTTTTAAAAAATCATCACGTTTATGTGGCCATGCATGACACCTTTGATGCCCGTAAACCTAAGTTTAAGACCCCTGTATTTTGGGGATGGAGTCAGTCTTGAGTGCGATTAATAAAGCATTATCAGAACTTGCTGAAAAAGATGCACCATCTGCTTTAACTAAAGCAGAAGTACCAAGCGTCACAAAGACTAAACCTTGGCTGTGGCTAGTTGCTGGTTTTTCATTGAGCTTAGCCGTTGGTGGGTGGGCTGTATCACAGTCGCCATCCTACGCAAAGCAAGATGGGTTGTCTTTACCGAACCTAGCCGATAACACGCTAGATTCGTCATCTAAGCCTGTTCACCAAACGGCAGGAGTTACACATTCACCGACGAGTAAAGTCACCCCTGATCTTGATGAAGTGGTGTACACCAAACCACTAGAAAGAGCGCATCAAGTTTCTGAAACGGTGGTGGTTAAGCCTCAAGAGCAAGCTCAATCTCAGGTGAGAGCTCAACCTAAATCGCATACCCCGTCTCAAGCTGAGCGTGGTGTGCTGACAAACGATGTTCAAACACCTGCTGTTTCTGTACCGAACGCGGTGCAAAAGCCGGTGCTATTGGCACAAGTCAATTATGAGCCCAAATCATTGCCTGCCATGGTGCAGGAAAGCTCGATGCGAATAGAGCAAGTTGAGCTTTCTCACCAGCAACTTGCCGAAAAAGCGTTAATACGCGCAGATAAGGCCATGGATGCCAATGACATGAAAGGTGCGTTATCTGCGTTTAATGAAGCACTGCGTTATCAGCCAACGAATGTTGAAGCTCGCCAAAAACTGGCGGCGTTATATTTTGGTAAAGGCGACACGCGTGAAGCGTACGATATTCTACAAGCGGGTATTAATTTAGATGTGAATAACCAAGTGTTGCGTCTTGCGCTGTCTAAGTTGTTGGTGAAAGCCAATCAACCCGAAGCCGCACTGAGCCCACTTGTGCACCTCCCACCAATGCCAAGTCGCGATTATTTAGCAATGCGAGCGGCGTTAGCGCAGAAGCAAAAACAGAACGATATTGCGTTAGAAAGTTACCAGTTACTCACTCAACGAGAGCCTGAAAATGCACGCTGGTGGTTGGGGCTTGGGATTCAGCAAGAACGAGCAATCGAATTCAAATCGGCAATGGCTTCCTACCAGCAAGCGCTGGGTAAAGTCGGTATTTCAAATCAATCACAGGCGTTCATTCGCGATCGCTTAAAACTCTTACAACAACTGGAGAGTGCACAATGAAAATTCAGTTGAGAAAACGCTTAGGCGATCTCTTGGTCGAAGAAAATATTGTTTCGGAAGATCAAGTTCAGCAGGCCTTATCTGCTCAGAGAAATACAGGTCAGAAGCTTGGCGATGCGTTGATTGATCTCGGCTTTATTACCGAAAAGCAGATGCTGGAGTTTTTATCTCAGCAGTTAGGTTTGCCGCTGATTGATTTAAGCCGAGCGCCTGTTGATCCTGACGCGGTGCCACTGCTGCCTGAAGTGCATGCGCGTCGTCTGCGTGCGTTAGTTGTCGCTCAAAATGGCGATACCTTGCGAGTGGCGATGAGTGATCCTGCGGATCTGTTTACCCAAGAGTCGTTGATGAACTTGCTTGGGCAATATGATCTGGAATTTATCATTGCGCCGGAGCGTCAGCTAATCGAAAGCTTCGACCGTTATTACCGAAGAACGCAAGAAATCGCATCGTTTGCTGAGCAGTTGCAAGCAGAGCACCAAGATTCTGAACGGTTTGAATATGGCATCGATGAGGGTGACAGTGAAGATGTCACCGTTGTTAAGCTAGTCAACTCCATGTTTGAAGATGCGGTGCAAGTTGGCGCTTCCGATATTCATATTGAGCCGGACGATAAAGTGCTGCGTTTACGTCAACGTATTGATGGCGTACTGCAAGAAACCTTGCTTAACGAGGTGAATATTGCCTCTGCATTGGTGTTGCGCTTAAAGCTAATGGCGCATCTCGACATTTCTGAAAAACGTTTACCGCAAGATGGTCGCTTTAATATCAAAGTGCGTGGTCAGTCGATAGATATCCGTATGTCAACGCTGCCAACGCAATATGGCGAATCTGTGGTTATGCGTTTGCTAAACCAGTCGTCAGGGTTAAGACGGTTAGAAGATTCTGGTCTGCCGTCTGAGCTACTGGCGCGTTTGCGTCATCAACTTGCTCGCCCTCATGGCATGATCCTCGTTACAGGGCCAACAGGTTCGGGCAAAACCACAACGCTTTATGGTGCCTTGAGTGAGCTTAATGAGCCAGGCAAAAAGATCATCACAGCCGAAGATCCGGTTGAGTATCGCTTACCTCGCATTACCCAAGTACAGATCAACAGTAAGATTGATCTGACGTTTTCTCGCGTGTTGCGTACTTTCTTACGTCAGGACCCGGACATCATCCTTATCGGTGAGATGCGAGATCAAGAAACGGTTGAAATCGGCTTACGAGCCGCGCTGACAGGTCACTTAGTATTGAGCACATTGCACACGAACGATGCAATCGACAGTGCACTGCGCATGATTGATATGGGGGCGCCGGGTTACTTGGTCGCAAGTGCGGTGCGTGCGGTGGTTGCTCAGCGTCTAGTTCGCCGTGTGTGTCCAGACTGCAAAACCACAGATGTGCTTGATGCGCCTCGTCAGCACTGGCTAGCAGAGCGATTCCCAAATCAGGTGGGCACAACATTCCATCGAGGCCTTGGCTGCCAAAACTGTAATATGACGGGGTACCGAGGTCGAATCGGTGTATTCGAAATCTTAGAGCTTGAACAAGAAATGATGGATAAGTTGCGTGCTAACGATGCGGTTGGTTTTGCGCAAGTCGCTCGTCGTTCGCCAAACTATAAGCCACTGCTTGCCTCGGCAATGGAGCTCGCTCTGCAAGGTACCGTCAGCCTTGATGAAGTGATGGCACTGGGAGAGGGTGATGCCTCTGGTCAAGCTGAACCGATCTTAATATAGGTAAGTGAATGCCAACTTTTCGTTACCAAGGCCGCTCTCTAGACGGTAAAGCAACCAGTGGTAAAGTGGATGCTGTCAATGCAGAAGCCGCAGCAGAAGCATTGATGAACAAGGGGATTATCCCGCTCAACATTCGCTTAGAAAAAGAAGCCATGAAGAACAAAGTGAGCTTAGCTAAGCTCCTTGTTCCGGCGATCCCATTGGAAGCGATCATTCTATTCTCACGTCAATTGTTTAGCTTGACCAAAGCGGGCGTGCCGTTGCTTCGCTCTATGCGCGGACTTTTACAGAACTGTGAGAATAAGCAGCTAAAAGACGCGCTAGAAGACGTGGTATCTGAATTAAGTAATGGTCGAGGCTTATCTTCTGCGATGCAGCCACATACCAAAGTATTCAGCCCGTTATTTGTCTCAATGATCAACGTCGGTGAGAACACGGGTCGTCTCGATCAAGCGTTGCTGCAATTGGCCAACTATTACGAACAAGAGCTCGAAACGCGCAAACGCATCAAAGCGGCGATGCGCTACCCGACGTTTGTGATCGTGTTCATCACCATTGCGATGTTTATCCTGAATATCTTAGTGATCCCTGAGTTCGCTTCTATGTTCTCGCGTTTTGGTGTGGACTTGCCATTGCCAACCCGGATCTTGATTGGGACGTCAAACTTCTTTGTTCACTACTGGGGATTGTTGATTGCCGCGATTGTCGGAGCATTTTTTGTTTTTAAAGCTTGGGTCGCAACGGCAGACGGGCAAGAGGCGTTTGATAAATTTCGTTTACGCTTGCCAATTGTCGGGGGCATTGTAAACCGAGCGCAGTTATCGCGTTTTGCACGCACGTTCTCATTGATGCTCAAATCTGGTGTGCCACTTAACCAGTCATTAGCGTTGGCGGGGGAAGCGCTTGGCAACAAGTTTCTTGAAAACCGCATTTTAGAAATGAAAGCCTCGATTGAAGCGGGCAGCACCATCTCTGTCACGGCGATCAACAGTAAAATCTTTACGCCGTTGGTCATTCAAATGATCGCGGTGGGGGAAGAAACCGGTCGTATTGATGAGCTCTTGCTTGAGGTGTCGGATTTTTATGACCGCGAGGTGGATTACGATCTCAAAACCCTGACCGCTAGAATAGAACCATTACTTTTGGTCATTGTTGCCGGTATGGTAATGGTGTTGGCTCTGGGTATATTCTTGCCGATGTGGGGCATGTTGGACATCATCAAAGGCGGTTAAAACATGGTTGAAAACCCAAGGAGGGCAACGGCCATTCTCGGTGGTTTGGTGGTGATGATCGTGCTGATGGCTTTTGTGCAGAATCTAAAGCCTATCGAACAAGAGGCGAGTTTATCTGGCAGCAAAATGGCGAAAGCTTGGATGCGCGCCAGTATTCAGCGTTATCAGCAAGCTTGGCTTGTCAGTGGGGAGCCTAACGTCTTGATGATGGACGGCTTTACGCTGCACATGACCGATGAGGGGTTGGTGTCGCCATTTACATCCGGTGGGGAGCTGGATTGTGACTATTGGTTGGCGGTGCATTACCCACAACGCAAGATTATGGCGAGCGAGTTGTTGAAAATTCGTGGCGTAGTTAAAAGTAATAATTATATGTGTGATTATACTTACGCAAATGGTTATAAAGTTGTAGTTATATCGAGTGGTAACCAGTTGAAATTGAGTGTCGAAAACTCGGCGGAGTGAATTATTTGACACCTTAGTACTACAAATGGTTCATAAAGTCGGTATAATGCAAACATTTCCATAAGAAAAAAGTTGTAACATGACGTAAATGTGTCACGTTGGCTTTTATTATGGCTTCAAATAACAGGGTCATGTGACCAAAATTTTGCAGTCACTCTGCATGCTTACATAGAGAGAAAAAACAATGAAAAGACAAGGTGGTTTTACCCTTATCGAATTGGTAGTGGTTATTGTGATCCTAGGCATTCTAGCGGTGACGGCTGCTCCACGTTTCTTAGGTTTACAAGATGATGCGCGTAATTCTACGCTCGAAGGTCTTTCTGGTGCAATTCAAAGTGCATCTAGTATTGTTTATGGTAAAGCTGCAATTAAAGGGATTGAATCAACTAGTGGTGCGGTAAGTACTGGTGTTGGTACGGCATCTATCAATACCATTTTCGGTTACCCAGAAGCAACAAGTGGTGCTATTGCAGGTATTATTACAGGTATTACTGAGGGTGATTTCGTTTATAAAAATGGTGGCGGTACGGCAGCCGGCGATACAATTAAGTTTGGTCTAGAAAACTACAATGAAAAGTGTGTGAGTTACACTGCGGCTGAAGAGAATAAAGTAGCAAAAACAGAAGTAACGGACTGCACTACTAACTAAACAGAAAATTTTCTAAAGGCCAGCCAGTCTGGCCTTTTCTTTCCCAATTCTGGTTAATCTCGGAATACTTAATATGCGTAAATCCTCCGGTTTGAGCTCTGTTGAGTTCGTTGTTGTTTTAATTCTCCTCGGTGTGGTTGGCTATGTGGTATTACCAAGATTTATCAGCTTTGAAGCAGAAACCTATGAAGCGAAGTGGGAGCAAACCAAGCAAACCGCAGAGCATGTTTCTGAATCGTTGAGCAACAAGAAAACCTACGATCGCATCGAGAAAGAGCTAGATGAAGCCAAAGGTGACAATAACTAGCCACAACGCGAGACGTATACCGCTCACACTTCATGTAAAAATGTGATAACTCTATCATTACTCTAATAATTTCATCTTATACTTAATTTGCTTGTTCTGGACCTAAGGTTGGGTTATGAAAAATCGCAGCTCTGCATTTGGGTTTACGCTGATGGAGTTGATCTTAGTGATCGTTCTGCTCTCTATTCTTTCGCTTTATGCAGCGAGCCGTTTTGTGGGCACTGCCAGCATCTCCGCTTATGCACTTCAAGAACAAGCCATTTCCGTGATCCGCCAAGTGCAAGTCAATCGCATGCAATCGAATGTTGATGATGAAGACACCAACTTTATTCTCGAAGTTTCTAGCTCCTGTATTGGCTCTAAAGCCGCATGTGACATGAACAAGACTCAGCGTGAATCTCGCAGTGATTATGTGGCTGACCCACAAGCGGTATTTGAATTAAGTGGTGGTACTTCGCCGATAAAATTTAATTTATTAGGTAACCCTTTAGGTTCTGCTTCTGCCGGAGTCTCTATCCTGATCCGAGATAAAAATGGCGGTAGCCGCTGCCGTGTAGATATCAACAGTCAAGGGTATGTGTCAGAGGGGGAGTGCTCATGACGTGTCTAAACATGAAGCGCTTAATCCTGAAACGCTTAAGCAATAAAAGGCTGAAGAACCAAGGCGGCATGACCTTGATTGAAATGGTGATCGCCATTGTTTTGATGGGCATTGCCATGATTGCCTATACCTCCTTTCTTGTTCCGCAGTTGCGCGATTCTGCAACGCCTCACTATCAAACTCGCGCTGCTGCCTTAGCGCAAAGTTTTATGTCGCAAATATTGGCGCGGGGTTTTGATGAAAACAGCGACTTTGATGGTGGCGTGATTCGCTGTGGAGAGGGGCCAACTGGTGCGAGACAACAGAGTTGTACTGAGCCTGATGATTTAGGTGAAGACAGCGGAGAAAATCGACCAAGTGATTTTAATGACGTTGATGATTACATCGGCTGTTGGAGTACGCCTACAACGGTCAATAAGTGTCAGGGAAAAGAGCGCGGTAACATCAGTGATATTTTGGGTGAAGACAGTGGTGACAGTTACAAGAACTTTAGGGTTGAGGTGAAAGTCGCTTATTACGATATTACGACAAACAACTCTGCACCTACCAAGTCTACGAGTATCACGCCTTACAAAAAGGTGACGATAACCATTTACTCGAGCAATACTCAGCCACTATCGCTTACCGCTTTTAGAGGAAACTACTGATGAAAATGCGGGGTTTTACTTTAATAGAGATGATTGCCACGATTGTGATTGGTAGCATCATGATGCTTGGTATCGCGGGGTATGTGAAGCTGGGGATGAAAGGTTATGCGGATTCTATCGACCGCCAGCGAATTCAAACTCAAGCGCAGTTTGTATTAGAAAAAATGTCGCGTGAGATTCGCCATGCGGTACCAAATAGCTTCCATGTACCAGAAGATGTACGAGAGGATGTAAGTTGCTTGGAGTTTGTGCCGATTGAGTATTCAGGGTTTTACACACTAACAAATAACGATTTGGAATTTTTATTGGGTAATGACGCCACGTTAAACCGAATGCCCGCTGACGCTTGGATGGTTATTAACCCAAGTCGTTACGAAGATCTACAACCTTCCTCTTCACAAAGTTTAGATGTTGGTGGTCTGGTCAAAACCGGTGATGTCTTTGTTGTCAGTGGAGCTGCCAGTACGATTGGGAGCTCTTCTATTTCGAGCCGTCATTACGTTTATTTAAATGGCTCGCAGATCGAGTATTGCTTTGATGGCAACAGAGTGATGCGCAATGGTGTGCCTGTGGCGGATAGTGTGGATACTACTTCGACAGGACCTGACGGTAAAAAGCTTAGTGCAATGCATTATTCCGAACCAACGCTCCAACGCGGCGGCTTAGTTCATATCAATTTGGAATTTGTTCAAGACGGTGAGCGCAGTGTTTACCAACAAGACGTGCAGGTACTCAATGTTCCATAGAAGAAAGCCACAAGGCAATGTCTTAATCATCGTGTTGTTTGTCATTATCGTGATGGGCTTTTTGGCAGCTTCATTAATGCGCGTAAATTGGTCCAACCAAAGCACACTCACACGTGAATTTTTAGGAACTAAAGCGTGGTTTATCGCCCAATCTGCCAATGAGTGGGCGCTTACTCAGCTTTATCCATTAGGTGATATAGAGCCTAATGTCGCTGATTTATGCTCCGATACTGTGAGCGGCGCTACGCCTAATATGGCGGTAGGCACAGGTTGCGAGTTAAAAACGATGACATGTTCAAAAATAGGTACCTTTAATAAAGATGCTTCAGATGCGGTATCTCTCTTTAAGGTGCAAGCCAGAGCAACTTGTGGCTCCGGGGTGACAAAAGTTCAGCGCCAACAAGAGATTTGGGTTAGGGAGTATTATCAATAATGAAAAAGTTATTCAAAGTCATAGTTCTAATGCTGTTCATGAATATGTCTAGCTTGGTGTATGCGAAAAAGCCATCGCCTGGAACATGTGAAATTCATGGTAATACAAAGTTTTCAGTTGGTTTTACTGTTATAGGAAGTAATGCGTTTCAAGCTGTGTATTTTGAGCACAACGGAAATCATCCCGAGGAGGTGGCTTGGTATACACAACGTAAGAAAGGTGACACTTCTAATGAGATATACCACTTTAATGAACAGGACCTTACAAATGGTCAAGTCTATGAAATACAGATTTTTCATGATGCTAAGAACAACAGTTTATCCAAATATTATCGGCGTATTCAGGGGCAGTCAGATTGGCAACTCATTGCTTCGATGAACAAGGATATGAAAAACGGCAAATTGAGCATTCATACAGAGGGAGCTGGTATTTCTGACGTATCTTGTGACTCGGATGCGACCGAACCACCAATTATTGAACCAGAAGATCCTATTAACAGCTCTCCTGACTTCGAATTTGGCACAGTAGATCGTGATACTTGTAGCATGAAACAAGGTAAGTATACCTGTACGATTAATTTCGAAAACTCATATGATGCGAGTAAGCCTAAACCGTTAGTGTTTGTAATGCCGACAATTGATGCGAGTTTATCGAAAAAATCACCGCGAACGACGGAGTATCCGTCGAGCATTTCCGTTGTCAATACCAGTTATTCCTCAGCCACTATCGTTCAGGAGTTTGCTCCGCATCAAAAAGCAGATTCAAACGTTACTTTTTTGGGTAAGAATAATATTGCCGTTCAAAAAGAGTTGGCTAACGTTGATTACTTCATTATCGAGCCTGGTGTTCTAGAGTTGAATAATGGCTCAAAAATTGTCGCAGGCACAATTGATACCAATGTTGCCGCGTCAGCAAAATCGAATGAAAGAAATAATGGGGTAACCATCGATTTTTCTGACTTTGGTTTAAGCAGTTTTGATAAAAAACCGGGTGTATTAGTTCAGTCTCAGACGAGAAACAATGATCGACCGTCAGATTGGTTTACTGCTCTTGCTCGGGATGTTACGGAAGATAAAGCTAAAATCTCGCTCGAGACCTCAGAGGTTTACAGCAACTTGCGTAAAAAGGAAACGCTCGCTTTTGTGGCAGGTCAAGGCTCTGGCTATATTAATGGCCGTAAGTTTTGGTTAGGAGATGGTACAACCAAATACACATTGAATACGAAAGATCCTGTCATTGATCCTGTGATTGATGGATGTGCTGTATATACCCCTTTCCCTGACACGACTAATTTTGATGCGCCTCCTATTTTGGTTGCAAACAAAAACTCACGTCGTGGCCCAAATGGTGGTTGGTTGCGCCGTTGTGAAGTTACTAAGGACTCTGCCGCTTTTATTATCGAAGAAGACATGCAGAAAGATAGAGAGAGGGGCCATAAGGATGAAGACGTGGGCTGGTTTATGTTTGAGAAAGCTAATCCAAACCCAATCTGTGATGCTTTTAGTAATGCTCCGGTACAAACTTGGAAGCGTGAAAGGCCAGAAGATGGACCTAATGGCACCTTGTTCCTATCAAATCAATCGAAAATATTAGGGGCTCCAATACTGACAGTTGATGGAGACCGAATACGTGTTGTTGGTTTCCGTCCAGGTAGTATTTCTGGCCAAAATAGAACGAATGCATGTGATGGCTTTGAGTGTCATGGTGATGATGGCTTGTTAGTAGGCAAAGAAGCTCTAGAAGACTTTCCGGTTACAACTACCTGGAGTAATGCAACCATTGGTGCGAATCAAAAGGTCACATATCAAAATGGGAAGCGTGTTAAAAACCTAAATGTTGATGGAGAGTTGACATTAGAAGCCGGTCAGTATTGGTTTGATACGGTTAAGATTAATACAGGTGGTAAGCTTTTAGTTAAAGAAGGTACTGAAGTTACGATAAATACTAAAGCGGTCGCATTAGCGAATAAATCGTTCATGGGAATGGATGTTAACCTCAACCCGTTGAGTACAATTAACGGAAATATGCGTGTGAACGTTTACGACCTTCCTATTAGCACCACAACCCTCTATGATAGAGTTGATATTGCCAATCATTCTGAGTTTGTGGGATTGATATACAGTGAAAAGAAAGTTTATTTAAGTAACCATAGTACTGTTTATGGTGCTGTGACTGCCGTTGATATAGACATGAACAATCATACTACGGTACACGCAGCAACATCGTGTTTACCCTCTTTAGATGATTACGAATTCAACATGTCACCAAAAACACAGTTTGCTTTGATGTGTGGAGATGACAAGCCTGAATTTACAATTGAGACTAAGAATAAAGGTGAGCCAGAAAGTACCTGGATTGATGTTGAGATGCTCCCTGTCAACATGGCTAGTAACTTTACGGTTACCGTTGCAAATAATACCGGTACAGGTTCTTATCCTCGTTTTAGAACCAGTGTGAATGACGATAATAGAGGACAGTTAGACCTTGTTGTCACAGTAAAGAACACTGCACAAGTCGATTTGAATCAAACATTCTCACTTAAAGCTACAATGGTTGAGGATGACAATCAGACTCAAACAACAACATTTAAGTATGTGCCATTTAAATTTGCAGTCGATGACATAAGTGTTGTTGCTGGAAAAAGCTATAAGCTTGATACCAAAGTTCTCGCTTGTCATGGTGATGAGCAAACGGTGGTGAAAAGCTATACAGGCTTGCCAGTTGTCACTCTAGATTTAGAGGCTCCGTCCAGTGGGCGTAATGATGATAATTTGTTGACCTATGCTCCTGAGTTTTTGAGCTTAGAAAAAGGTGTGTCAAATGATGACTTCAAATTGATGGAATCTGGGCAATACACAATCAAGCTTGAAGATGCGAACTTTACTTGTGACCCTCAATATTCGGATAAGTGTCCAATATCTTCAGGCGGAGATGTAGAGAGCCAAGCGAAAACATCGGTTCTAAATGGTTCATTTACCGTTCAATCGCGACCTTGGAAAATTGCAGCATGCGATATTGTTGCAAAGAACGACGGAAAATTGAACCCAGAAACCCAAGACACTGATAGCGGCTTTATTCCATCTGGAGAGAGCTTTAGTGTGACATACAAACCAGTTGTGCATAGCGACTCGAAAGGTCAGGCAAGTGATCTTTGTAACTATCCAGTGACTCAAAACTTCTTCTCAGATGACTCTCTCTCAGGTGAAAGTGCTAAAGCACAATTTGATACTGAATTCTCTGTTGCTTATCCATCCTCAACAGACAGCGATATCTCGAATCTAGGAGATAAACAGCAATTAGAATTTAACAAAGATAATGCTAAGTCAGGTCTGACGGTGGAATATGCTTGGAATGAAGTAGGCTCATTGGACTTGAAAACATCAGGAACGTACTTCCAAAAATCGTTGACGGACAATCACGTCACTATCGGTCGTTTTTATCCTAAATATTTCCAAGTGACAGGTAGCAACTGGACTTACCCTGACGCTCAAAGCTTCGCTTATATGGGGCAGCCTTTTGATGGTGTTTCTTATTCGGTTGAGGCCTTGAACTCGAATGAAGATTCACTCAAAAACTATGCGTTGTTCGAGTCTGCGAATCAAGCCATGTTTAATATTGATGAGTTAGATGCATTGGCTGGGAGATTTGATGCTCCTAGCTCAGAGGGAAGCTGGGGATTATCTGATAATACGAAGAGTCTCGGATCTTTCACTATAGGTGGTAATTCGCTTTGTGGTGCTGATTCTTCGAATCGCTCGGTTGGTAGTGCATGCTTTATTAAAGATTTTACCAAGATAAACGATGCAAAAGGTTATGCCGATGGTCCTTATAATCAGGGAGCGGATGTGACGAAAATTGGCTTGGTATTTGCGGGTAATAGTCAGGATCCGGTTTCTTTCTTGAATGTAGATAAAGCTAACGACTCGCGTTTAATTATACAGCCTAAGATTCGCTTTGGTCGCGTTAACTTATCTGATGCTGGCGAGAAGCAAGGCAAAGACACGGTGATACATATTCCACTTCGTATTGAATACTGGGATGGTAAACGTTTCACTCTCAACTTAGATGACAGCCAAACGGATGTTGCAGGTCTCAAATCTCCGAAACCTGAGTATGAAGACAAAACGATTTGGTCTGATAAGAAAAATCAGAGTGGAGAGTATGAAGCTGTCGATGTGGCACTGAGTGCTGGCGGTAAAGTGATCGCGGGTCGTTCTCGCTCAATTGAAGCTAGAGAATCTGAATCTAACCGTCAACAAAGTCGTGTTTGGCTAAACCTTGATCCGAGTGGAAATGATCTACCTTGGCTCAAATACAAGTGGAACAAAGTAGAAAGTGAGGAAGAAATCGGAGAAGAAAACCCATCATCGGTGATCACGTTTGGTATTCATCGTGGCAATGATCGCGTGATTTATCGTGGTGAACCAGGTTTAACCGCACAGTAACAAACGCCGGTTTCTTGCGTTAAGTAAGGAAACTGCAAGAAATTGAGGCTTTCTGCTCATGTTTGTGTACCAATGCCTTGCTGTGACAGCGAGGCATTGGTACATTTAGGACAATTTTTGTCTTCTAAATTTTTGCAGGATGAGCGAAGAATATGTTTAAAAAACTTCGTGGCATGTTTTCTAACGACCTATCTATCGATTTAGGTACTGCCAACACTCTAATTTACGTAAAAGGCCAAGGTATTGTCCTTGATGAGCCTTCAGTCGTTGCTATTCGTCAAGACCGTGCAGGTTCTGCAAAAAGCGTTGCTGCTGTAGGCCATGCAGCAAAACAGATGCTTGGTCGTACGCCGGGTAACATCTCAGCTATCCGTCCAATGAAAGACGGTGTTATCGCTGATTTCTACGTAACTGAAAAAATGCTTCAGCACTTCATCAAGCAAGTGCACGATAACAGCATCCTTAAACCAAGCCCTCGCGTACTGGTTTGTGTTCCTTGTGGTTCTACTCAAGTTGAGCGTCGTGCTATTCGTGAATCAGCACTGGGTGCGGGTGCACGTGAAGTTTACCTAATTGACGAGCCAATGGCGGCGGCAATCGGTGCTGGTCTACGCGTCTCTGAACCTACAGGTTCAATGGTGGTTGATATCGGTGGTGGTACAACTGAAGTGGCAGTTATCTCACTAAACGGTGTGGTTTACTCGTCTTCTGTACGTATCGGTGGTGACCGTTTTGATGAATCAGTGATCAACTACGTTCGTCGTAACTACGGTAGCTTGATTGGTGAAGCGACTGCTGAAAAGATCAAACATGAGATCGGTTCTGCATACCCAGGTGATGAAGTTCGTGAAATCGAAGTTCGTGGTCGTAACCTTGCTGAGGGTGTGCCGCGTAGCTTTAGCCTAAACTCAAATGAAATCCTAGAAGCGCTGCAAGAGCCGCTATCTGGTATCGTATCTGCAGTGATGGTTGCACTAGAACAGTGTCCGCCAGAGCTCGCTTCTGATATCTCTGAAAACGGCATGGTATTAACTGGTGGTGGTGCACTACTAAAAGATCTAGACCGTCTTCTAATGGAAGAAACGGGCATTCCAGTGGTTATCGCTGAAGATCCACTAACGTGTGTGGCTCGTGGTGGTGGTAAAGCTCTAGAAATGATCGACATGCACGGTGGCGATCTATTCTCTGAAGAATAAAGTGTTCGGTGAAGCTCAGTGCGGGCTTCACCATCATTTCTGCTCTCTCTGTAATTTCAATCTGCTCCATACCTAGAATCTTGTGATTTCTCAGGTTGCCAAGTAAGGCTCAATATCATGGTAGCAATCAGGTCAAAAACAAGATGAAACCGATTTTTGGCAGAGGCCCATCTCTGCAATTGCGTCTGTTTTTTGCTGTCATCGTGTCGGCGAGCTTGATGCTGGCTGATAACCGTCTAGATACGTTCTCTAACGTTCGATACCTACTTAATAGTATGGTCGCTCCAATACAATACGCGGCAAATCTACCTCGTAGCATGTTCGATGGAATGTTCGAGAGTTTAAATACTCGTCAGTCGCTGATAGATGGCAACCGCAGTTTGAAGCGTGAAGTGCTTCGTCTGAAGAGCGAACTGATTTTGCTCGATCAATATAAAGAAGAAAACCAGCGTTTACGTAAATTGCTTGGATCCTCATTTGTCCGCGATGAGAAGAAAGTCGTGACAGAAGTAATGGCGGTAGATACGTCTCCATATCGCCACCAAGTTGTCATCGACAAAGGACAAATTGACGGGGTGTACGTCGGTCAACCCGTTATTAATGAAAAAGGTATCGTAGGTCAGGTCACTTTTGTTGCGGCACATAATGCTCGCGTGCTCCTGCTGACCGATGCAAAGAATGCGATTCCTGTACAAGTAATCCGCAATGATATTCGCGTGATTGCTTCTGGTAATGGTGAGGTCGATGAGATCCAATTGGAACACATCCCAACCAGTACGGATATTCAAGTTGGCGATCTATTAGTTACGTCAGGTCTTGGCGGGATTTATCCTGAAGGGTATCCGGTTGCGAATGTGACGTCAGTTGCTCACGATCCACGTCAGGAGTTTGCTGCAATCAAGGCTGAGCCAGTCGTGGAGTTTGACCGTTTGAGGTATTTGCTGTTGATCTGGCCGAATGAAGATCGTCAGCACAAAGTATTGCAATCCAGTGTGGAAGAAAGTGCTAAGCAAGAGGTGACAAATGGCCAATAGTGTAGTGCGTAGCCGAGTGGTCATTGGTGTCAGCTTTTTTGTTGCTCTTGTACTTCAAACAATCCCTTGGCCGGGCGTATTAGATCTTCTTCGTCCATCATGGCTATTTTTGGTCACATGTTACTGGGTGCTTGCATTGCCCCATCGTGTGAACGTAGGTACTGCATTAGTGCTCGGGCTACTCTGGGATATTTTGATTGGCTCGACCTTAGGGATCAGAGGCATGATGATGTCGATCGTTGTCTACTTGGTGGCACTGAACTTCCTGGTGATCCGTAACATGGCACTGTGGCAACAATCTATCTTGATTGCCTTTTTTACCGTGGTATTGGAGCTTCTTATATTCTGTGGGGAATATTTGAACCAGGATGTAGTATTTAATCCATTATCTCTGTGGACTGCAGTAATAAACTGTATACTTTGGCCATGGATGTTTTTACTTATGCGACGTGTACGTCGCGCTTGGCACGTAAGGTAGCGTTGTGAAAAAGGGCTTATCCCTCGTTCTCGCATCGGGTTCTCCGAGAAGAAAAGAGCTGCTTGCTCAACTAGGTTATGATTTTGACGTTGTGCTTCCTGACATTGAAGAAGCTAAGCAAGATCACGAGCAAGCACAAGACTATGTTCTGCGTCTTTCTCTGGAAAAAGCTCAGGCAGGCTTAGCGATGGCTAAGCCTGATTCTGTTGTATTGGGCTCAGATACTGTCGTGGTATGTGAAAACCAAGTATTAGAAAAACCAAAAAGTTTTGAAGATTCAAAACGTATGCTCAACAACTTATCAGGTCGTCAACATCAAGTAATGACCGCAGTGAGCGTCGTATCAAAAGAACAACAACACTCAGTGGTCGTGATCACTGACGTGTGGTTCAAAACACTGACCGAAGAAGAAATCGAACAATATTGGCAGTCAGGAGAACCATGCGATAAAGCTGGAAGTTATGGAATTCAAGGGCTCGGGGGGCGTTTCGTCACCCGAATAGAAGGCAGTTACCATGCCGTAGTAGGCTTACCTTTGTTCGAAACCGATCAGCTAATTCAAGAATTTTTATAATTGTTTTGAGGTGTGCACATGAGTGCAGAATTGCTGCTTAACGTGACCCCGAGTGAAACTCGCGTGGCCATGATTGAAGGTGGAGTACTACAAGAAGTTCATATTGAACGTGAAGCCCGTCGAGGCATTGTGGGCAATATTTATAAAGGCAAAGTCAGTCGCGTATTGCCAGGTATGCAAGCGGCGTTTGTTGATATTGGCCTAGATAAAGCGGCGTTTTTGCATGCGTCAGATATCGTTCCACATACCGAGTGTGTCGCAGAGAACGAAAAGCAGCAATTTCAGGTTCGTGATATTTCTGAATTGGTTCGCCAAGGCCAAGACATTGTTGTGCAAGTCGTTAAAGATCCTCTCGGTACGAAAGGTGCCCGTCTAACCACTGATATTACATTGCCATCGCGCTACTTGGTGTTTATGCCAGGGGCGAGTCATGTTGGTGTTTCTCAGCGTATTGAAAGTGAGCGTGAGCGTGAGCGTCTTAAGAAAGTGGTTAACCATTACTGCGACGAGCACGGTGGTTTTATCATTCGCACGGCTGCGGAAGGCGCTGACGAGAAAGAACTTTCACAAGATGCGGCATTTTTGAAACGTCTATGGCAAAAAGTCATGGAACGTCGTTCAAAATATAAAACGCGTTCGACACTTTATGGTGAGCTTGGTTTAGCGCAGCGTATATTGCGTGATTTTGTTGGCACTGAGCTGGACAAAATCATGGTCGATTCTCGTCTGGAGTATGAAAACCTTAAAGAGTTTACTTCTGAATATGTGCCAGAGCTGACAGACAAGCTTGAGCTGTATGAGGGCGATAAACCTATTTTTGATATGTACGATACAGAGAACGAAATCCAACGTTCCTTGGAGCGTAAGGTCGAGCTCAAATCGGGCGGTTACCTAATCATCGATCAGACCGAAGCGATGACGACCGTTGATATCAATACTGGGGCGTTTGTTGGCCGTCGTAACCTTGAGGAGACGATCTTCAATACTAACGTTGAAGCGACACAGGCGATTGCACGACAACTTCGTTTGCGCAACCTTGGCGGGATAATCATCATTGATTTTATCGACATGGCGTCAGAAGAACATCGCAAGCGTGTATTAGTTTCGCTTGAGGCGGCTTTATCTAAAGATCGCGTGAAAACCAACATCAACGGCTTTACCCAATTGGGCCTCGTTGAAATGACACGTAAACGCACGCGAGAAAGCATTGAACATATTCTCTGTTCGAGTTGTCCAACATGCGAAGGGCGTGGCAGCGTGAAGACAGTCGAAACCGTCTGCTACGAAATCTTACGTGAAATCACTCGAGTAAACCGTGCTTATGATGCCGACAAGTTTGTCGTTTACGCATCCCCATTTGTTGCTGAAACTTTGTTGGGCGACGAATCACATGCACTGGCTGAACTTGAAGTATTTATTGGTAAACAAGTTCGTATTCAAGCTGAGCCTCTGTATATTCAGGAGCAGTTTGACGTCGTAATGATGTAATTGGAAAATTTGTGAATTCTGGTTTTAACCGTTTCGGGCGTTACTGCGCGTGGCTATTGGTTTCGGTATTGGTTTTTCTTGCCATCATCGTGACAACCTTGCGCGTTGCTCTCCCACAACTTAACCACTTCCAAGATGAAATTCAAACCTGGGTCAAGCAAGGCTCAGGTTTTGACTTTTCTATTACCAGCGTTGCTGGCTCTTGGCGTAATAGCCACCCATCTATTGCTCTACAAGGTTTAGAAGCCAATCTACCCAATAACCCGGAAGCGCGTTTTGCCGTTGATGAAATTCACATCGAGTTCGATTTAATTCAATCTTTGTTGCAGTTTAAACCGGTTATTGCTGATTTAACGATTGGTGATTTGGCGTTAGATATCCGCTCTCTGGATTTGTTACCTCGCGGGGAATCCTCTCCTCAAGCTTCAAGTAGTGCACGAAGCGAAAGTAAGCTAATTGATCAGCTTGACTCGCTACTGTTACGTCAGTTTGAGGATTTTACGATCACGGATTCCCGTGTTTGGTATAAATCGGTTTCGGGGGAAACTCGCCGTTTAGATATCGCCCAGTTGCGATGGAGTAACCGTGGTAAACACCACTTAGCAGAGGGCACAGTCAGCATCGCTGATGCGAGTCTCAATGCGTTGTTGGTAAGCGCTAACTTTAGAGACTACGGGTCATTATTGGATATTTCTGGCGAATTTTATGTTAGCGCTCAAGATGTATCCGTCACCCCTTGGTTGACGACTTATGTACAAGATGCATCTGGAATTGAATCGGGACGTGTCAGTTTAAATACATGGCTCACCTTGGAGCATAGTCAGCCTCACTACGCTTACGTTGAGCTAAAACCCTCAGAGCTTGTGTGGAATGAAAATGGCCAGCATGAGTTATTGTTGGAATCGGGCATTTTTAAGCTATCGCCAGATAAGCAGGGCTGGAAAGTAAATGGTCACTCACTCAAAATTCGCACGGATGATCGCCCATGGCCAGAATTAGACATCGCATTTGATTGGCAGCCAGACGGTTGGTTACTTAACCTGTCTCAACTGGATATTGAAGCGCTAACACCGCTTGTCAAATTGGCGCCAAAGTCTGAGCCCATCAGTGATTTGCTTAATAAGCTTGCGGCCAAAGGGCGAGTGGAAGACATCCGTTTATCCATGAATGGTGGTTTAGACACGCTGAAATATTCGGCTGAGCTTGATCAGCTCGGTCTAACGCAATGGGAATTGCTGCCGGGCTTTAATCATGTACAAGGCTCGGTGTTTGGCGATCTCAAGCAAGCCAAAGCAAAGGTCACCGTCATTGATGATGTTTTCCCATATGGTGATGTGTTTCAAGCGCCACTGAATGTAAAGCAAGCGGAAGTCGATATTATTTGGCAGCAAGACGAAAGCGGTTGGCGTTTATGGTCAGACAAAGTCACGGCTGCTACGCCTGATCTGCAAGTGCTTGGTGCATTTCGTTTGGATTTCCCCAAAGATCAAAGCCCATTTCTGTCATTTTATGCCGAAGCTGATCTTTACAATGCTGGTGAAACATGGCGCTACCTACCAACGCCAGCGTTAGGACAAGATCTTACCGATTACCTTTCGACTGCAATTCAAGGCGGGAAAGTTAACACTGCGAAACTGCTTTGGTATGGCGAATTAGGTGATTTTCCGTATAAAGAACATAACGGAATGTTCCAAGCTTGGGTGGGTTTGAAGAACGCGAAGTTTAGTTTTGATACCGCGTGGCCGACGATTACTGATCTTCAACTTGATTTATTGTTCGAAAACGATGCGATGTATTTGGATTCTAAATCAGCAACGTTGAACGGTGTGAAAGCGAAACGCATTACAGGGCGCATTCCTGAACTGGCAGAGAATGGTCACATCGAAATAGAAGCCAAGGCGAGTGCGCCAGGTAATGAAGTTCGTGACTACATGATGGCGACGCCATTGGTGGACTCTGTTGGTGCGGCATTGACGGCTTTACAAGTCAGCGGGCCGGTGTATTCAGAGTTTCAGCTCAATATTCCTTTCGATACCGATAAAGACTCAAGAGCATGGGGTTATGCGGATCTAAAGGAGAATCGTGTCGATATTGAAGCGCCGCCGATGACATTAGAAAAGGCTACCGGACGTATAGAGTTTGATAACGATGTCGTGACAACATCGGGTTTGTCTGCGGTTTTGCTAAATCAGCCTATTTCTTTGGATTTTCGTGGTGAAAATGCAGAGCAAGGCTATAACGTGGCAATCAATACTCTGGGTGATTGGTCGGTTGACCCGCTTAAACCTTATTTAGGTGAGCGTTGGTTAAGCTTAGTCTCGGGGCATGCTCCATGGCAAATGGATATTGATTTACAGCTCAATGATGTCGGTTTTACGTATCAACTTGGTGTGCTTGCACAGTTAAATCAACTGATAAGCCAATACCCATACCCGTTGAATAAACAACGAGGGGAAGCGGGTCAAGCAAGATTACAGGCATCAGGTAATCAAGAAAGTATCTCTGCACGTTTGCAAATCCCGAATGCGAAGTATCAAGCAGAAATTGATATCACGGGAGATGTGCCTGTTTTGACGGCAACAAATCTCGTTGTCGGCGAGGGTGGGTTTAAGATCAGCCCGATAGTGGGTCACGATGCCTCGATTCAGTTGGACTCATTAAGCCTTGATAATTGGGCGGGGTTAGGTCACGTGCCCGTCAGTGATGCGCCGTCCGTGTTGGCAAATATGAAAACGCCGACAATCCCATTACCAACTCGTGTGGGCATGGATGTAAAAACACTTCAAGTCGCGGGCATTGATTTTCATGATGTGGATTTAACCGCTCGTAAAAAGCATTTGAGTTGGCTCTTGGATGTCAACAGTCAAGAGTTGAAAGGCAATGCCACGTACCTTAAGCCTTATGATTTGTCGGTCTCATTGGAACACTTGCATTTATACATTCCGGGGTTTGATGAAATTACCGATGAAAGAAACTCTTTGTTTGCCAGTGAGGATCAAGCGGCGCCCTTGATCTCCGATTTGGATCGAAAGCTACACCAAGAGATACCAAATTTAACGTTGAATATCGATGACTTTTGGCTCCAAGGTTATAAGGTCGGTAAGGTCAATGTTGACCTTTCACGGCAAGACAACCGCTTGGCGTGGAACAATGTCACGTTTAGCAGTGGTCAGAGTAAGGTGGAAATGAATGGTTGGTGGGAGCTAAATAAAGATCGCAGTCATTCGAATCTGACTATCAAATTACAAGGCGAGAACAACAGTGACCTGATGGAACGCTTTGGTATTACTTCAGGTATTCAGCGTGCGCCATTTGAGATTAGTGCAAATCTTGATTGGGATGGCGCTCCGTGGTCGATGAAGACTCAAAGTTTGCAAGGTGACGTCTCTACCGAATTTGGTAAAGGCGTGATCACCGAAGTTAGTGGTGCCGCACGCTTATTGGGGTTGTTTAGTTTAGATTCCATTATCCGCAAGATGCAGCTCGACTTTACGGATGTGTTTGACAAAGGTATGGCGTTTAATTCAATCACTGGTACGGGCAAAATTCAGGATGGCATTTTTGTTACTAATGATATCGTGATGGATGCGTTGGCGGGTGAAATGCAAATCCGAGGCATGGCTGATATTAATCGTCGCCTTGTGGACGCAGAAGTGAAGTTTACGCCAGATATTACCTCGGGCTTACCAATGTTGACCGCTTTTGCGGTAGCACCTCAAACGGCATTATATGTGCTGGCAATATCAACAGTGATTTCACCCGTTGTCGAAGTCTTTACTCAGGTAAACTATGAAGTGAAAGGACCGCTGGATTCACCAACGGTAAAAGAGATGTCACGTAGCAAGGGCGAGTACAAATTGCCAGAAAAACTGCGTAAACAAGCGAAGTAATCATTCGTCTTTACTTATGGATGAGCGTAAAGGAGCTAAGTAGATGGAACGAATTGGCATCATTCAAATGACATCCGGTCCGGATATCGATGAGAATCTGGACTTTATCGCTCAGCAGTGCGAACTGGCAGCTAAACAAGGCGTTAAGCTGGTTGTGACGCCAGAAAACGCCACGCAGTTTGCCCATCGTAACGCGTATCACGAGAACGCGGAAAGATTGGGTGACGGTCCGATTCAGCAACGTTTGTCTGGTATTGCAAAACAAAACCAGCTGACTCTGGTATTGGGCAGTATGCCGATCCGTACAGAACAAGGCGTCACAACGACAACATTAGTATTCTCACCGCAAGGCGAATGCATTGCTCATTACGATAAACTGCATATGTTTGATGTGGATGTCGCCGATGGGCATGGCAGCTATCGAGAGTCCGATACGTTTAAGGCTGGCAACCAAATCGTGACGGCAGAGACCAATATTGGTACGGTAGGCTTAAGTATTTGCTATGACGTGCGCTTTCCTGAGCTATTTAAAGCGCTACGCTTAGCAGGTGCCCAAATTATTGTTGTGCCAGCCGCTTTTACTGCGGTGACAGGTAAAGCGCATTGGGAAGTCTTGTTAAGAGCGCGTGCCATTGAAACTCAGTGTTGGGTTCTTGCATGCGGGCAAACGGGGACCCATCCATGTGGTCGCCAAACGTGGGGACACTCCATGGTGATTGACCCTTGGGGCTGTATTCATCAACAACTCGATGATCAAGTAGGATTGCTGGTGGCTGAGATAGATTTGTCACACAGCCAGCAAGTAAGGCAGAATATGCCGCTGACTCAACACAGTCGCTTTCAAAATGCATTGAAACGGAAATAAAAGAGCTAACTATGAGCATAAACCAAATAGAACAGGCACTCCTTGCCCCAAACGGTCTGACAGAGCAAGACATCGCTGACACACTAGCGAGCATTGCGACGCGCCAGATCGATTACGCGGACATTTACTTTCAGTCCAGCTGGCATGAGTCTCTGGTTCTAGAAGACAGCATCATTAAAGATGGCTCTTTCAACATTGATTGTGGTGTTGGTGTTCGTGCCGTCACTGGCGAGAAAACCGGTTTCGCTTATTCAGACCAAATTCAACTAGACGGTTTGAAGCAAAGTGCGATTGCAGCGCGTGGTATTGCGCAGCAAGGCCAAAATGGCAAAGTGCACGCATTCAAACGTTCTGACAACCAAGCTTACTACGATGCAGTAAACCCACTAGCAAGCTGGGAAAAGCAACAAAAAACCGAACTGTTGTTGTCTCTAGATGCGTACATCCGTACCAAAGAGCCAATGATCAAAGAAGTGTCGATCAGCATCAGTGGTGTACATGAGCAAATGCTTGTAGCGGCAACAGACGGCACTTACGCGGGAGACACTCGTCCTCTTGTTCGTTTGTCAATCAGTGTGTTAGCTGAAAAAGGCGATCGTCGAGAGCGTGGCAGTGCTGGTGGCGGTGGCCGTTTTGGTTATGACTTCTTCTTGTCTGAAAGCAATGGTGTAAAACAGGCGTTCTATTTCGCTGATGAAGCGATTCGCATGGCGCTGGTTAACTTAGAAGCAGAAGCCGCTCCTGCGGGTATGATGCCTGTTGTACTCGGTTCAGGTTGGCCTGGCGTATTGTTACATGAAGCCGTAGGCCACGGTTTGGAAGGTGACTTCAACCGTAAAGAGTCTTCCGTGTTCTCTGGCAAAATGGGTGAGCAAGTAACGTCACCGCTTTGTACTATTGTGGATGATGGCACGCTGAAAGATCTGCGCGGTTCATTGAACGTGGACGATGAAGGTGTCAATGGTCAATACAATACGCTTATCGAAAATGGTGTGTTAAAAGGCTACATGCAAGACAAGCTAAACGCACGTCTAATGGGTGTGAACCCAACAGGTAACGGTCGCCGTGAGTCTTACGCACATTTACCTATGCCACGTATGACTAATACATACATGCTGCCGGGTGAGCACTCACCAGAAGAGATCATCTCTACAGTTAAGAAAGGTCTGTACGCACCAAACTTTGGTGGCGGTCAGGTGGATATCACTTCTGGTAAGTTCGTGTTCTCTGCATCGGAAGCGTACTTGATTGAAGATGGTAAAATTACTCGCCCAGTGAAAGGTGCAACGCTTATCGGTTCGGGTATCGAAGCGATGCAGCAAGTATCGATGGTGGGTAACGACCTAAGCATCGACAGAGGTGTTGGTGTGTGTGGCAAAGCGGGTCAAAGTGTACCGGTTGGCGTAGGTCAGCCTACATTAAAACTTGATTCCATTACCGTTGGTGGTACTGAGTAAGTTATATTCACTCCAAATTAAAAAGAGCGCTTATTGAGCGCTCTTTTGGTTTTCAGTGATTGGTTTTAGATGACTAGTCTCAGGCAAAGAACTTTAGATGACTAGATAGGTCACTACAAATTCTCTTCGGCAAACTCTGCCAATCGGCTGCGCACCACGCCATTTAGGTGAATATTGGCGCTGCCTTCAAAGTTTTTGAAACGCTCGACCATATAAGTCAAACCAGACGTCACGGGTGTGAGGTAATGAGAATCTATTTGAGCTAAGTTACCTGAACACACAATCTTCGTGCCTTCCCCACAGCGGGTGATGATGGTCTTGATTTGTGAAGCGGTTAAGTTCTGGCATTCATCGAGCAACACAAACGCATTTTGAATAGAGCGACCACGCATAAAGTTAATCGACTTAAACTGAATGTTGGCTTTGTCACAGATGTACTTCATTGAGCCCTCAGTGCAGTGGTCGTGCTTGTGCAACGCTTCTAAAGTATCAGTGACAGCGGCTAGCCATGGCATCATCTTTTCTTCTTCAGAGCCTGGTAAAAAGCCAATCGACTCACCAATGTCTGGTGTGTTTCGCGTTACTATGATCTTGTCAAACATGCCTTTTTCAATGGTTTGTTCCAATGCGGCCGCCATGGCCAGTAGTGTTTTACCACTGCCTGCTGCACCAGTCAGAATCACCAAATCAATATCTGGGTCGAGTAAGGCATCCATCGCCATGCCTTGATAGATATTCTTCGGGGTAATGTCCCAAGCTCGACGGTGCATCATGCGTTCACGGCTGAGGTCGAGCAATGTCACTTTGTCATCAACAATAGTTTCTACTCGGCCAACAAAATCGCTGTCTTCATCAATGATATATTGGTTAATAAACGTTGGATCAAACGGCTCTTTGTTGAGTTTGTGGAATGTTTTTCCTCCTAGAGCATAGCTTTCAACATCATCGACGTGACTCCAAAAGTCCCCCTCACGTTGCTGGAAGCCTTTTGTGAGGTACTGGATATCATCAATGAGCTGGTCAGTACGATAGTCTTCGACAAAACGAACGCCAGCCCCTTTGGCTCGAAGGCGCATATTAATGTCTTTCGTCACGAGCACGACTTCACGAGGTGCTCGTTTGTTTTGCAGATAAAGCACTGCATTGAGTATGCGGTTGTCACCGGCTTTGTCGGCGAAAGCTTTGACGGTTTCCTGCAATTCAAAATCCGCCAAAATAGAAATCGTGCCTTGGCTTGGGCTGTCTTTAGATACGGGAATGCCCTCTGAAATTTCATCGGGTGTCGCGTCTTTGAATAAATCTTCCATAGCGCGAATCGCAACGCGTGCATCTCGCGCGACGTCGCGCTTACTGTCTTTAATTCGGTCGAGTTCTTCTAGCACGGTCATAGGAATGACGACATCGTGCTCTTGAAAAGAAAAAATGGCGAAAGGTTCATGGAGGAGGATGTTGGTATCGAGTACAAATAGTTTCCGATCGGTATCGCCCATAGCGTCTCCTTGCCGCAGCGCGGCTTTGCTTAAAGAAAACTAGGAATACAGCTCTGTCCTAGCTTTATTTACTTGCAATAGAGGTCGTCCGGCAATGTCGGTTAGTGCGCAACCGAGTAGCAAGACAACTTACTGCAAACCCGTGTTGATCCTAATCGTGTACCAATATGCCTACATATACACATGGCGATGTAAGCATCCTTATTAGAAGTATACGTAATATTTGCTTGTTGCAACTCAATAATTGTCATGAGTTTTTTACAATTTGATTGCATTCGTAATTCAGGAAAAAAAGTTGGTTCGCTTGTTCGTTTAGGCGTGACCTGTATCACAGCTTCAAGTAAGATTACCGACCTTTTCTGTGCTTCTGATGAGCCTGAATTATCATGCGAGGCTGGCGATTGTTTGCTCAGCTTGGTGTGGCGTAAAGAGTAGAATGGAGGTAGCAGAAGTTGCAATCAGATCTACACTATTATCCATGCCTAACGAGCATAAGTAGGCCAACAGAAACACTCACCAAGAAACAAATAACGAGGTAGTCAATTCATGACATTTGCTTTGGGTCAGCGCTGGATTAGCGATACGGAAGGCGATTTAGGTTTAGGTACCGTAGTAGCAATGGATGCTCGTACTGTGACATTGATGTTTGCAGCATCAGAGGAAAACCGAGTTTACGCACGTAACGATGCGCCAGTTACCCGAGTAACGTTCAACGTCGGTGATGTCATCGATTGCCAAGAAGGTTGGTCATTAAAAGTTGAAGAAGTACTAGAAGATGAGGGTTTATACACCTACTTCGGTACTCGTGAAGACACTCAGGAAACCGCAGTCGTACTGCGTGAAATATTCCTTAGTAACCAGATCCGTTTTAATAAACCGCAAGACAAATTGTACGCGGGTCAGATTGACCGCATGGACAACTTTGTATTGCGCTACCGTGCACTGAAAAACCAATTTGAACAGCATAAGAGCCCAATGCGTGGCTTGTGCGGTATGCGTGCAGGTTTGATCCCTCATCAGTTATATATCGCACACGAAGTTGGCCGCCGACATGCACCACGCGTACTGTTAGCAGACGAAGTAGGTCTTGGTAAAACTATCGAAGCGGGCATGATCATTCACCAGCAAGTGCTGGCTGGCCGAGCTGAGCGTATTCTTATCGTTGTGCCTGAGACATTACAACACCAGTGGTTAGTTGAAATGATGCGTCGTTTCAACCTGCACTTCTCTATCTTTGATGAAGAGCGTTGTATTGAAGCATTCGCAGACGCAGAAAATCCATTTGATACTCAGCAATATGTGCTGTGTTCTCTTGATTTCCTACGTAAGAGCCGTAAGCGCTTTGAGCAGGCATTAGAGGGTGAATGGGATCTGTTGGTTGTCGATGAAGCGCACCACCTAGAGTGGAGCCAAGATAAACCGAGTCGTGAATATCAAGTCGTCGAGGGATTAGCGGAGCGTACAGCTGGTGTGCTACTGCTGACTGCAACGCCAGAGCAACTTGGCCGTGAGAGTCACTTTGCTCGTTTGCGCCTACTTGATCCTGACCGTTTCTACGATTATGAAGCGTTTGTTGAAGAAGAAGAGCAATACGCACCTGTTGCGGATGCAATTACGTCGTTATTCTCAGGCCATAAACTGGCCGATGACGCTAAAAACCAGATCACAGAACTTCTCTCTGAACAGGACGTTGAACCGCTATTTCGTATTATCGAAAGTGACAGTGATGAAGAAGCAAAAGCATCAGCGCGTCAGGAGTTGATTGACAATCTAATGGATCGTCACGGTACTGGGCGTGTATTGTTCCGTAATACACGTGCTGCTGTTAAAGGCTTCCCTGTTCGTAATGTGCATTTGATGCCAATGGATATTCCGCCGCAATACACCACATCCATGCGTGTTGCGGGCATGATTGGCGGTAAGATGTCGCCTGAAGCGCGTGCAATGAAGAACTTGTATCCAGAGGAAATCTTCCAAGAGTTTGAAGGTGATGATTCAAGCTGGTGGCAATTTGACTCTCGCGTTAACTGGCTACTTGAAAAAGTAAAAGAAAAACGCAGTGACAAAGTTCTGGTCATCGCCTCTCGCGCAAGCACTGCATTGCAACTAGAGCAAGCTTTACGTGAGCGTGAGGGTATCCGCGCAACGGTATTCCACGAGGGAATGTCGATTCTGGAGCGTGATAAAGCCGCGGCTTATTTTGCTCAGGAAGAGGGGGGTGCACAGGTTCTAATCTGTAGCGAAATCGGCTCTGAAGGTCGTAACTTCCAGTTTGCTAATCAGCTAGTGATGTTCGATCTGCCATTCAACCCTGATTTGCTAGAGCAACGCATTGGTCGTCTTGATCGTATTGGTCAGAAACGCGATATCGATATTCATGTTCCATACCTAAAAGGCACTTCACAATCGATTCTGGCTCGTTGGTTTGATGAAGGTTTGAATGCGTTTGCAGAAACCTGTCCAACAGGTCGCGCGGTTTATGACAAGTATTCAGATGCTCTCATTGAGATGCTTGCTTCGGGCGATACAGCAAACCTTGATGAAGTGATTGAGGAATCGGCTAAGTTAAATAAAGCGCTGAAATCTCAGTTAGAGCAAGGCCGCGACCGCTTATTAGAAATGCACTCTAATGGCGGTGAAAAAGCGCAGCAAATCGTTGAGAAAATCGCATCAACAGACGGCGATACTAACCTAGTGACGTTTGCGCTGTCTCTATTTGATACCATTGGTCTGAACCAAGACGATAAAGGTGAAAATGCCTTGGTTGTGACGCCATCTGAACACATGATGGTGCCGAGCTACCCTGGTCTTCCATACGAGGGCGCAACCATTACGTTTGATCGTGATACCGCGTTGTCTCGTGAAGACATGCACTTCATCAGTTGGGAACACCCAATGATTCAAGGTGGTATTGATTTGCTGATGAGCGAAGGTGTGGGTACCTCTGCGGTTTCTCTGCTGAAGAACAAAGCACTACCAGTGGGTACTATTCTACTTGAATTGGTATACGCGGTGGATGCACAAGCGCCAAAACGCAGTGGTATTGCGCGTTTTCTACCAAAAACGCCGATTCGCTTAATGATGGATGGCCGAGGTAATGATCTCTCTGCTCAAGTAGAGTTTGAGAGCTTTAACCGTCAACTGAGCCCAGTAAATCGTCACCTTGCGAGCAAGCTAGTGACTTCTGTTCAGAAAGAAGTTCATCGTTTAATAGAAGCCGGTGATACATTGGTTGAACCACAGGTTGAAGCGGTTCGTAAGCAAGCTCATCAAGAGATGCAGCAAAGCTTGAATTCAGAACTTGAACGTTTACAAGCACTAAAAGCGGTAAACCCGAATATTCGTGACGAAGAGATTGATGCGATTGAAGCACAAATTAAAGAGTTGACGGGTTATATTAACCAAGCTCAAGTTCAACTCGATTCGCTACGTTTGATCGTGGTAAGTCACAACTAATTGGTTTTTATCTAGAAAAACGATAATCAAAACGGCTCCTTTACGGGAGTCGTTTTAGTATTAAAATACCCCTCCTTTTCTTTCTATATTTTGAGAGCACACAGATGGCAATGCTTGAGTACACCCCTCCGACAGATCCTTGGACCGATATTGTGTTTGAGGATGATCATATCTTGGCTGTGAACAAGCCATCAGGTTTGCTGTCTGTTCCTGGGCGTCTTGCTGAGCATCACGATAGTATGTGGAGTCGTCTACAAGAAGAATACCCAGAGATCCAGGTGGTACACCGTTTGGATATGTCGACGTCGGGGTTGATGGTGTTAGCGAAAAATAAGCGTGCTGAAAGTGCCTTGAAGAAACAGTTCCAATATCGTCTGACGCATAAGATCTATTATGCACGAGTATGGGGGCATATAGAGCAGCAAGAGGGAGAGATCGATCTGCCCCTGATCTGTGATTGGCCGAATCGACCTCTACAGAAAGTGTGTTTTGAAGATGGTAAGCCATCCAAGACATTATTTCAGGTCGCTAAGCGAGAAGAGCATCAAGATGGCTCTAAGACCACAATCGTACGTCTGTTACCTATTACAGGACGTTCCCATCAATTGCGTGTACACATGCAAGCTCTAGGGCACCCTATTGTGGGAGATGAGTTTTACGCGACTGAAGATGCGAAAGCATTCTCGGCTCGATTGGAGCTGCACGCAGCAGAGCTGAGTTTTTATCACCCTAAGAGTCAATGGCTACGCAGTATTTTTGTACCTTGTGATTTCTATCCGGAAGCGAAAGAGATGATCTTTGACTATTTCGACCCTGAGCGTAAATTACCAGACTATAAAACACTGCCTCATTCATAACATTTCCATTCGGCAGTGAATAAACAAGGAGCCGTTATGTCACTGCCTAAAGTGGTCTTTCTTGACCGAGCAACCATCCCCGAGCATATCCAGTTACCTCGCCTCAATTTCGCTCATCATTGGGTTGAGTATGATTTAACCTCGGCAGACCAAGTGGTAGAACGTTTGGTTGAGGCCGATATTGTCATCAGCAACAAAGTTGTCCTCGACCAAATGGTTTTGGCTCAATTGCCTAACTTAAAAATGATTGCAGTCGCGGCAACGGGTTTCAATAACGTCGATATTAATTATTGCGTCCAGAATAATATTGCGGTGGCAAACGTTCGTGGCTATGCCACCCGCTCTGTACCTGAGCATGTTATTGCCATGTTATTTGCATTACGTCGTAATTTATTTGGCTATCACCAAGATATTGCGGCTGGGGAATGGCAAAGAAATAAACAGTTCTGCTTTTTTACTCATCCAATAGGTGATATTGCTGGTAGTACGTTAGGTGTGATTGGAAGCGGAGCATTAGGGCAAGCAACCGCACATTTAGCCAAAGCGGTGGGCATGAACGTACTGTTTTCCGAACGGAAAGGCGTAAGTGAATGTCGAGAGGGTTACATTCCCTTTGAAGATTTGCTCAAGCGTTGTGATGCCATTTCTTTGCACTGTCCGTTAAATGAACATACGCACAATTTAATTGGTGAAGTGGAACTGAAGTTGATGAAGCCAACTTCCATCTTGATCAATACAGGGCGTGGTGGCTTGGTCGATGAGCAAGCATTAGTGGATGCACTAAGGCGAGGAGAAATCTCGGCTGCAGGTATTGATGTTTTTACGCAGGAACCAGCAGATAGTAATAATCCTTTGGTGGCGAATATGGATTTACCCAATTTGTTGCTTACCCCTCATGTGGCCTGGGGAAGCGATTCTTCTCTTCAGCGTTTAGCTGACATATTAATTGAAAACATCAATGCATTTCAGTGTGGTGAGAGCATCAATAGACTCTCCTGACAGCGCGAACAAAAAAGCAGATCATGAGATCTGCTTTGTATTTGATACTTCTTGCCGTTTTTAAAGGTAAGCGAATTACTGCTCTTCTTCGTTCAGCGCTTTTAGAATTTGGAAAATCTCACGGTAAGACTTCGCAGGCTTGCCCGCTTTCTTTTCTTTCGCAGCTTGACGAGCAAGCTGACGAAGGCGTTGACGATCGGCGGTTGGGTAAAGCTCCATCACGTCATCAATGGCTTTATCACCGTCTTCAACGACGCGATCACGCAGTACTTCTAATTTGTGGAGTACGGCGGTTGCTTGTGAGTGCTTGTTGCGAACTTTGTCCAGTGCCGCTTGGATTGGCTCTGGATCTTCATAGCGCATCAATTTCCCGATACGTTGCAGTTGGCGACGACGCGCTTCGTTTTTAAAGCGCTGTGCATCTGCAACGGCTTCTCTTAGGTCTTCGCTCAATGGAAACTTTTCTAAAGTCGATGGTTTAAGACCTACGAGCTCTTCACCAAGCTTTTGCAGCTCTTCCATGTCGCGTTTCATCTCGGATTTACTTACCCAGATGATCTCTTCTTCTGGTTCCCATGGCGCTTTTTGATTCTTACGTGCCATTTCAGTTGCCTGTGTTCTGATTAATATTATGACTATTTTAACAAGAATCGTGGGGAGAAAGCGAAATTCTTGTTATTCTATTGTACATCGAATACATGATGTGAAAGACAATGGATATTAAACAGCAGGTTACCGAGCAACGAATCGAGCTAGAACAAGCCGTTGCAAGAGCATTAGAGATTGCTGGAGCAAAATCTGATGCGGCTGAAGTCGCAATTACCAAGAGCACTGGTTTGAGTGTTTCCACTCGTATGGGCGAGGTGGAAAACGTTGAGTTCAACAGTGATGGTGCACTTGGTATCACCGTTTACCGTGGGCAACGTAAAGGCAGTGCTTCCACATCAGACTTGAGCGAAGCCGCAATTAAGCAAACCGTTTTAGCGGCATTAGACATTGCTCAATACACATCAGAAGACCCATTTGCGGGCCCTGCACCTAAAGAGTTCATGGTCAAAGAAATTCCAGACCTAGATCTTTTCCATCCTGATGCACCTAACCCTGACTATGCAGCAGAAGTTGCTATTGCTGCCGAGAAAGAAGCATTAGGTTACAGTGATGCCATTAAGCAAAGTGATGGTGCGAGCTATGACAGCCATTATGGTGTGAAAGTTTATGGTAATAGCCACGGTTTATTAGCAAGTTATGCTTCAAGCCGCCATAGCACCAGTTGTTGTGTTATTGGTGTTGGTAAGAATGGCGAAATGGAGCGCGATTACAGCTATACCGTTGCTCGCCATCGTGATGACTTGTGGACTCCTGAGATGGTTGGCCGTCAAGCCGCAGAAAAAACCATTAGCCGATTAGATGCTCAAAAACTTAAGACGGGCAAGTATCCTATTATGTTTGCCGCTGACGTTGCGACGGGCTTGATTGGCCACCTTGTGATGGCAATCAGTGGTGGTAACTTATACCGTAAATCGTCTTTCTTGTTGGATCACCTTGGCAAGCAAGTGTTGCCAGAATGGTTCAATATTTCTGAGCGTCCGCATGTTTTACGTGGCTTGGCTTCAAGCCCATTTGATAGTGAGGGTGTTTACACACAAGACCGTGAAATCATCACAGATGGTGTTTTGGCGACTTACTTGCTAACTAGCTACGCTGCTCGCAAGATGAAGATGGAGCCAACGGGTCACGCTGGTGGTATTCATAACTGGTATGTGACATCTACGGGTCAAAACTTTGAGCAAATGCTGAAAGAGCTGGGCACTGGTCTACTGGTAACAGAAACCATGGGTCAAGGCGTGAACGTTGTGACGGGCGACTACTCTCGTGGCGCTGCAGGTTTCTGGGTTGAGAATGGCGTAATCCAGTACCCAGTCTCGGAAATCACGATCGCTGGTAACCTAAAAGAAATGTTCACAAAAATTGTGGCTGTCGGCAGTGATGTGGAGACCCGCTCACAAATCCAGACGGGTTCTATCTTGCTTGATACGATGAAAGTCGCAGGCGAATAGTTTCACTAAAAGTGAGTGATAGAGGATTCAAAAAGCCTGATGTGTTTATCATCAGGCTTTTTTATGGCTTGCGATCCGTCCTAAATAAGCTTGTAAGGCTTATGCGTCTTAGATGGCTAAAGTAGCAAGCCCTAAGAATACCGATAAACCTATCACGTCGGTGACAGTTGTCAGTGCCATGCCGCCCGCGAGTGCTGGGTCGATATTCATCTTCTTAAGCAGTATTGGAATACTTACCCCTGCAATACCGGCTACTAATAGGTTGGTCAACATAGCGGCAGAAATAATACCGCCAAGCATCCAGTTTCCTTTCCAAACGACGACAATACCACCGATGATCAGTGCCCACATAATACCGTTGAGCAAGCCGATCGCCGCCTCTTTCATCAAAAGTTCTCGTTTGTTGGCATCACCGATGTGACCGAGCGCTAAGCCACGGATCACAAGTGCAACGGTTTGGTTACCTGCAACCCCGCCCATGGAGGGTACGATGGTCATGAGAACCGCAATGGCTGCCATTTGATCGAGTGTTGCTTCGAACATATTGGAAACAGAAGCCGCAGCCAGTGCTGCAAGAACGTTTGCTCCTAACCAGACACTGCGTTTACGAGCAGATTTAAATACTGGCGCGAACGTATCTTCATCATCATCCATACCCGCCATGCTCATCATAGAGTGTTCTGCATCTTCACGGATAACGTCAACAACGTCATCGATGGTGATACGGCCAACCAGGTGCTGATTTTCATCGACGACTGGCGCAGATACCCAGTTACGACGTTCAAATAGGCTTGCAACGTCAGAGTCACTGGTATCGACGGTAATGGCATCATCGGCATCCTCCATCACGTCAATGACTTTGACATCAGGTTGTGTGGTGATAAGAGTGGTAATCGGTAATTCACCAATGAGCTTGTTTTCATCATCAATGACGTAAAGAGCATCGGTTGCTTCTGGCAATTCACCTTTCATGCGCAAATAACGCAAGACAACGTCCACATCTACATCACCACGGATGGTAATAACGTCAGTGTTCATCAATCCGCCTGCGGTATCCTCAGAGTAGGATAGGGCGGTTTCGACGCGCAGGCGATCGTCAGAGTCCATTTGCGATAGGACTTCACGCGATAGTGTATCTGGTAAGCTCCGTAGTACGTAAGCCACGTCATCGGTATCCATGCCCTCTGTCGCTTCAGCAAGTGCTTCTGGCGCCATTTTGGATACAAGACTGTCTTTAACGTCTTCGTTTAGCTCGTCAAGGATTTCACCGTAGTCCTCTGGGTCAGTTAACTGCCAAAGTACTTCACGGCTTTTACGTGGGGAGGCCTCTAAAAGATGAGCGATGTCCTCAGGTTCCATGTCCTGCAATTGACGGCGAACATGGACGAAGCGACCGTTTTCCAGTGCTTCAGTGACTTCTTGGAGGGCTTGGTGAGCTTGGTCGAATTCTATTTGCTCTGCCATTGATTCCTCCTAATTCCTGAAATTTACAATGCTTTGAATAATATCTTAATTCTAGGCACCTTTTAATAACAACTTGTGAAAGTCGAAGAAATTATTTGTTGAAGAGAAGCAGGGGATAGGAAGTGGTGTGGGATATCACACTAAAGATAAGCAAAAAGCGAGTGGATCACTCGCCTTCATCAAACTTGTCTTCGATTAAATGGCAAACCGCATCGAGTGCTTGTTGTGAATCATCACCACAAGCGTGGATGGTAACGTATTGCCCTTGAGCAGACTCAAGCATGAGCAATCCCATCACGCTATCTGCGGTTGCGGTTTTGTCTTCTTCGTTATCAATCGTGATGATTGCGTTATAGCTTTGCGCCAGTTCGACCAATTTGATTGCTGCTCGAGCATGTAGCCCCAAACGGTTTTGGATCAACACTTTACGACTTAGTTCCACCGTTATTCCTTAACGTTTTTTTCCAATGAAGTGTGGCGAATTTGGACTTGATGACCTTTAGCTGCAAAGTATTCGCCAATTTTTTGCGTCAGATACACTGAGCGATGTTTTCCACCGGTACAACCAATGGCGACGGTGAGGTAACTGCGATTGTTTGTCTCAAGTAGCGGTAACCAGGTCTCAATGAAATTCTCTATCTGTTGTTTTAGTTCGAGAACTGATTGGTGCTGCTCTAAGAAAGCGCCAATAGGAGCATCTAATCCGGTTAGTGGTCGCAATGCCGGTTCCCAGTGTGGGTTGGGCAAAAAACGCACATCAAAAACGTAGTCGGCATCAGATGGCAAACCGTATTTAAAGCCAAATGATTCAAATACCATGACGAGATCTTTTCGCTCTCGTCCCAATACTCGCATACGGACGGTTTCACTCAAATCATGCAGCGATTGCCCACTGCTATTGAGGACCAAGTCAGCATGAGCCTTGAGCGGCGTCAGAATATTGTGCTCAAGTTCGATCGCTTGCTCTAAAGATAGAGAACTCTGGCCGAGTGAAAGAGGGTGGATTCTGCGAGTTTCACTGTAGCGTTTAAGCAGCGTTTCTTTATTGGCATCTAAGAAAAGCACCGTGACATCCAGCTCTGATTTTAGCTTCTCTAGTGTGCTGGTAAGTTCTTTGAGCTTTTTGGGGATATTGCGAATGTCGATGCTAACCGCAACATTTTGCTTACTGTCAGCGACGGATTGAACAAACGCATCCAGTAGGTTCACTGGTAGATTGTCGACGCAGTAATACCCCAAGTCTTCAAGCACGCGCAGGGCAACACTCTTTCCTGCACCGGAGTGCCCACTAACAACGATTAATCGCATGGTGATCGCCTCGATTACTGATGAATCATAATGTCGTAAAGTTCTTCATCGCTCTGAGCATTACGTAGCATCTTCAGTACTTGCTTGTTACTCAGACGTTCAGCCATTGAGGATAGTGTTTTGAGGTGCTCCTTGCACTGATCTTCTGGTACGAGGAGTGCAAAAAGAAGGTCGACAGGTCGGTTATCGATAGCATCAAACTCAATCGCCTCATCACATTGAAGTAAAACGGCGATGGCTTTGTCGCTAGATGACATTCTTGCATGTGGGATAGCGATACCGTTGCCGATACCAGTACTACCCATTTTTTCTCTGCTGAGCATACACTCAAACAGTTCTGTTGAATCTTGGCCTGTGGTATCAGCAACGATTTTGCTGATCATTTCGAGGGCTCGTTTTTTACTTGTACAATGGACTGCACTTTTCGTGCAGTCCAGTGACAGTATTTCGCTAAGTTGCATGATTAATGACTGTTTAGTTTTTCTTTGTGCTTATTAAGTTGACGAACTAATTTATCCACCAGCGAGTCAATCGCTGCGTACATGCTTTCATCCGTTGATGAAGCGTGGATTTCGCCCTGATTTATATGGAGCGTAGCTTCCGCGATTTGGTCGAGTTTTTCAACTTTTAATACGACATGAGCTTGATTGATATGGTCGAAGAACCTTTCGAGCTTCTGAAACTTATTTTGAACATAGTCTTGCATTGAATCGGTAAGATCAACGTGATGGCCCTGAATATTGATTTGCATAGACTTTCCTTTTCAGTTGGTGCCTTAAAGTAGGCGTTTACGCTGACTTGATGGGGCGATACCCAAGGACTCGCGATATTTCGCAATGGTTCGCCTTGCGACCTGAATCCCTTGGTCAGCCAGAAGATCAGCAATCTTACTGTCACTCAATGGCTTTGCTGTATTTTCAGCGGCAACCAGTTTTTTAATGAGTGCGCGGATTGCTGTGGACGAACATTCTCCACCATTGTCTGTACTGACATGACTAGAGAAGAAGTACTTCAATTCAAAAATGCCACGCGGTGTGTGCATGAATTTCTGCGTTGTCACACGAGAGATCGTTGATTCATGCATATCCACATCCAATGCTACGTCATTGAGGACCATTGGCTTCATGGCTTCTTCACCATAGTCGAAGAAATCTTGTTGATGTTCAACAATACATCTTGCAACTTTGAGAAGGGTCTCGTTTCTGCTTTCTAGGCTCTTAATTAACCATTTTGCCTCTTGCAAATTGCTACGGATGTACTGGCTATCCGCACTATTGCCTTTCCCAAGCTGGGCATATTGTTGATTTACTTTGAGTTTTGGAATGCTGTCAGGGTTAATGGATACGGTCCATTTACCATGGTCTTTAAATACAGAAACATCAGGGATGACGTATTCAGTATCATCAGGAGTAATGCGACTGCCCGGTCGAGGATCAAGTTGCTGGATGAGCTTCAATACTTCGCGTAAGTCGGCTTCTTTTAATTTGGTTTCTTTGATCACCAACTTGTAGTCACGATTTCCCAGATGATCGATATGGTCTCTCAGCACCATTCTTGCCTCTGCAAGCCATGGGGTATCTTCTGGGAAAGTCACTAATTGAAGTAGTAAACACTCTTGCAGGTTACGAGAGGCCACACCAAGAGGATCAAACTGTTGGATGCGTTTGCGAACCGCTTCGACTTCATCCAATTCTATGTCTTCGTTGTCGAAGCTTTCATGGATTTCTTCAGGAGTGAGCGTCAAATAGCCATAATCGTCAACCGCATCAATGATCGCGATAGCGATGGTTCGGTCGTTTTCGCTAAACGGCGTTAAATCCAATTGCCACATTAGGTAGTCGTGCAGCGACTCAGTGGTTTCACCTTGGTACACTGGCATATCGTCATCAAGTGCTATACCAGTACTACCGGTATTGGCGCTATACACGTCATCCCAAGTGGTATCGATTTCTAGCTCAGAGCTAATTTCTGACTTTTCAATCACATCTGAGCTGTCCGGAAGGTCTGGTTCCGAGGTGTCGTTTGCACTGTTGTCAGCGGCTTCTGAAGCTGACTTATCTTCACCGTTGACTTGAGCTTCTTCGTGGCCTTCTTCAACTTCTAAAAGCGGGTTGGAATCTAATGCTTCTTGGATCTCTTGTTGAAGGTCTAGCGTCGACAATTGTAACAAGCGAATCGCTTGTTGCAGTTGCGGCGTCATGGCTAACTGTTGACCTAGCTTGAGTTGTAATGAAGGTTTCATTCAGTGTTACTTACCTTGTAATGCTCAGAATCTTACCGTTCCTAATGTAATCATAGACGGAATTGTTCACCGAGATAAACTTGTTTCACCTGTTCATTATTGAGAACGTCTTCTGGGCTTCCAGAAGCAATAAGGTGCCCTTGGCTTACGATGTAAGCTTTTTCACATACGTCGAGAGTTTCACGAACGTTGTGGTCGGTGATCAATACACCAAGACCGCGGTCACGTAGATGTTCGATGATTTTTTTGATGTCATTTACCGAAATCGGGTCAACACCAGCGAAAGGTTCGTCTAATAAAATAAACTGTGGGTTTGCAGCGAGTGCACGTGCAATTTCAACTCGTCGACGTTCACCACCTGATAGTGCCATACCTGCACTGGTTCTTATGTGCTGTATGTGGAATTCTTCCAATAAATCTTCCAGCTTATCTTGACGTTCTTCGCGGGTAAGCTCTTGGCGTGTCTCTAACACCGCCATGATGTTGTCCTCGACAGACAGCTTACGGAAGATAGAAGCTTCTTGAGGCAAATAGCCGATACCTAATCGAGAACGACTGTGCATTGGGAGAATACTGATGTCCTGATCGTCGATAGTAATCGTGCCCTCATCACGAGGGACAAGGCCGACAATCATGTAAAATGATGTTGTTTTACCTGCCCCGTTCGGCCCGAGAAGTCCAACAATTTGGCCTGATTCCACTTCTAGGCTTACATCAGTGACTACCTTGCGTTTTTTGTAACTTTTCGCCAGGTTCTTTGCGCTCAGTACCGCCATATTAGTTCTCGATTTGATTAGGTTGCAAAATCGTGGTTACACGCTCAGTTTTTGAGCTGTCAGCAACAAGCTTCTGCTTACCAATTTGATAACGAATTGATGAGCCACGGATCGTATTACCATCTTGTGCGAGCTGCGCTTGACCTTTCATCGTCAGTTCATCCGTCGCGATACGATAATCCAACTCTGTTGCTTGACCGCTGAGTGTTTTGCCGTCATCCATCAATTGAGAAAAAGTTGCGGGTTTGCCGAACGCTTGAATCTGTTTGATCGATTCGGTCTTTGGATCGCGAGTCACGATGATTCTGTCAGCATCAATATTGATGCTACCTTGTTTCAAAGAGACATCGCCCTCGAAGACAACCTGATTACTCTTCATGTCCACTTGCTGTGTGTCAGAATTAATGTAAACGGGCTGTTGTGTGTCTGATTTTAGTGCCAGCGCTTGTGGCGCAGCTAATACCAGTGCTAATAGGCTAAGGTGTAACGGTTTCATATCGACCTTGAACTTCACTTGTTAGAGTCGCAGTGTGAGCATTTAAGTTGCCTTTCATTGCGCCTCCTGTCGTTTCAAATTGCGGTCCAACCAACATTACTTGTTGATCCGCTTTAAAATCACGGTTGGTTAGATTGATGACCATCTTGTCTGTTGCCATCGTGTCAAAGCTTGCATCTGGCAATAGGTTTTGCATGAGTACGTTATCGTACAACGTCAGGATTTGGTCTTCATCTAGTACGGCTTTGACCGCGCTAACTTTCCATTCAATAACGCTACCATCACGGTAAACCATTAGTGTTGGGTCATTAAAAATGGTTTCACCACTTTTGGCATAATGATCTAATGTGGTAGAACGAATGATGTAACTGCGGACACCATTTTCACCATATGTGATGTTTTCTAGTCCAGTACCACTGAACATAGGCAGTTCTAAATTGGGTGCGACTTGTAAACCATCGTTATTTTTCGGCGTGAGTAAGTAATACCCACACCATGCAATAACAAAGATCAACAGCACATAAATAAGGCGAGTTAAACTCATATAATAAAGGCCTTCTTTTAGCTCAGTACTTCCCTGACTACTGCCTTAATCTGATAAATTAATCGTTAAATTTGTTGTATTGTGCAACTCATGTACAAGTTACATTACGCCTGCTTTCAATAAGTCATGCATATTCAAAGCGCCGACGATTTTGTTATTGTCACATAAAATCAGTGCATTGATGTTCTTGTCTTGCATCATATTCAATCCCTCAACCGCGAGCATTTCAGGGGGCGCAGTCGTTGGGTTTTGTGTCATGACTTCACCAATTTTCGTGGTATGAATGTCGATGCGTTTGTCTAGCGTACGGCGTAAATCCCCGTCAGTGAATATACCAAGCATAGCATCGTGTTCATCAACGATGGCGGTCATTCCTAATCCTTTCTCTGAAATTTCGAGTAATGCATCGCGAATGAGCGCATTTGGCGCGACTTTTGGTAGAGCGCTACCTATATGCATAATATCAGACAGTTTCAGAAGCAGTTTTCTTCCCAGTGCGCCGCCTGGATGAGAAAGTGCAAAATCTTCGGCAGAGAAGCCTCTCGCTTGAAGCAAAGCGACAGCAAGCGCATCGCCCATAACTAATGTTGCGGTTGTGCTGCTCGTTGGTGCTAGACCTAACGGGCATGCTTCTTTCGGTACCGTGATTTGCAGATGCAGATCAGATAGCTTTGCCATGTTTGAGTCGGGCTTGCCCGTCATGCTGATGATGGTGATGTTCAATCGTTTTAGTACAGGAAACAGCGATAAAATCTCGTGGGATTCACCAGAGTTTGATATTGCGATAACAATATCTCCAGCGCTGATCATGCCCAAGTCACCATGAGCGGCTTCGCCAGGGTGAACAAAAAATGCAGAGGTGCCTGTACTTGCGAGGGTTGCCGCGATCTTATTACCGATATGGCCTGATTTTCCCATGCCCATAACAACAACTTTACCGCGGTTAGAAAGAATCAACTCGCAAGCTTGTTCGAATTGCGCATCAAAGTATTGGTCTAGTTGTTGAAGCGCAGAGACTTCGATATCTAGAACTTGTTTAGCAGCAGCACGAAAATCAAACTGAATGGACATATTAATGCTCCAATTTATCGTAATTTATTCTATTTTTTTAAGCGGTCATGTTTGTGAGTAGGTAGCCTTGGTATGCGACGAAACAGACCAATAAAATGCTGGCTTCAATACGATTAATACTGCGTGATTTACCTAAGCACATTGCGACAAGCAGCAGTGATACGCCAAGCATTACCCAGAAATCACGGCCCATAGCGTATTCGCTTAGCATTGATGGGTTGATAATGCCTGGTAGGCCCATTACTGCAAGAATATTAAACACGTTTGAGCCGATAATATTACCTACCGCCATATCGTCTTCACCTTTCAATACGCCAGCTAATGAAGCTGCTAGCTCAGGCAAACTGGTACCAACTGCAATAATCGTTAGGCCGATGACGAGGTCACTCATGCCGAAGAACTTGGCAATAATAACCGCGTTATCAACGAGTATACTTGCGGCAATCGGCAGCAAAATAAGACCGATAACGACCCACATGATGGCTTTTGGATTGCTTACGCCCTCAGGGATTTCGGCTTCTTGCTCTTCAATAAAGGCATCGCCCGCGTTTTGTTCTTTGCGACTTATCTTAAGCATGGCATAGAGGAAGCCACCAAATAACACAAATAACAGAACGCCCTCGTAAAAACCTAAGTGGTTATCCCATAGCAAAATACCAGCAAGGACAGTTACTGCTATCATTAAAGGCAATTCACGACGAATGACAGCAGAGCTGATAGAAAGTGGTTTAATCAGAGCAGTAATACCTAGGATTAGCGCGATGTTTGCGATGTTTGAACCGAGCACATTGCCGACGGCAGTATCGGTTTTGCCATCCCATGCAGCAGTCGCAGATACCATCATTTCAGGCGCGGATGAGCCCATCGCTAAGATTGTCATGCCGATAACTAAAGGTGAAATGCCAACGTTGCGGGCAAGAGCAGCTGAACCGAAAACCAGTTTGTCTGCACTCCAAACGAGTAATACAAGACCGACGATAAGCAACGCTACGGCTTCGAGCATGATAATTCCTAAGTAAGTAAATATGTAAAATGAGTAACCGCCAATTTTGACCTTTTGCAGCGAAAAATGGAAGATAAACAACAAATAAATTAAGACTTAGTAACGAAAATGCGCATCCAATTCGAGTTCTTCTGCGCGATGAGAGTTCGGTTTGCAAATAAGAAGACGGGTGCTGAATTTCATTTTGTTTTTTAAAAGATTAACGAAAGCTAGGATCCTTGAATTAATTGAACAGTGCTTTTAATTGCATCTCAATGTGCTTATGATTGCATCCATAATAAATGTACCGACGTAGTATTGAGATGTTCATCTTTCGAAGTAACCTCAAAATGCTTGGTTCAGCGAGAATGACTTAACGACTTTGTAAGTGAACACTTATAAAGTGTAGAAGAGATAATATGTCGAACAACGATTTAGTTACTTTACATAATCTCACTTTCTCTCGCGGTGATCGTACGATCTTTGATGATATAGATTTGCGTGTACCAAAAGGTAAAGTGACGGCCATTATGGGCCCATCAGGAATTGGTAAAACGACCCTACTGCGTTTGATTGGTGGTCAGTTGTCTCCTGAAAAAGGTGAAATCTGGTTTGATGGTGACAATATTCCCGCGTTGTCACGCAAGAAGCTTTACCATGCACGAAAAAAAATGAGCATGTTGTTTCAATCGGGTGCGTTGTTTACGGATTTGACGGTGTTCGATAACGTTGCATTTCCTTTGCGTGAACACACAGACCTACCAGAGACACTGATTCGAACCATGGTTCTTCTAAAACTCGAAGCGGTTGGACTTCGCGGGGCTGCGGAGTTAATGCCAAGTGAACTTTCTGGTGGTATGGCGAGGCGTGCGGCATTGGCACGTGCCATTGCACTTGATCCTGACCTGATTATGTATGATGAACCGTTCGTTGGTCAGGACCCGATCACGATGGGGGTTTTGGTCGAGTTGATCAGTAACTTAAATCGAGCTTTAGGCCTTACGTCAATCGTGGTATCTCATGATGTTCCAGAAGTAATGAGTATTGCCGATTGGGTTTATTTACTCGCAGACGGAAAAATTGTTGCTTGTGGTACGCCACAAGAGCTAAACGAAAATCCAGATCCTCGCGTACAGCAATTTTTGCAAGGTGATGCCGATGGCCCTGTACCATTTCGTTTTCCTGCACAAAGTATCGAGAAGGACTTATTTGATGGTCGATAACTTTATTCATTTTGTCGCCTCATTAGGAAAGCGAACATTGGCGATTTGTGAAGCCTTTGGTCGAGCGACGCTAATGCTGATTGGTGCTTTGGTTTCTCGGCCCCAGCCCGTCAAAAACTTCCCTTTACTCCTAAAGCAATTGTATTCCGTTGGTGTGCAATCACTGGCAATTATTGTGGTATCTGGCCTATTTATCGGCATGGTGCTCAGTTTACAAGGCTATGTTGTTCTAGTGGATTACGGTGCAGAGGGGAGCCTTGGTCAAATGGTCGCGTTATCGCTTTTACGTGAACTTGGCCCGGTTGTCACTGCGTTACTGTTCGCTGGGCGTGCAGGCTCTGCATTAACGGCAGAGATTGGTTTGATGAAAGCAACGGAGCAATTGTCTAGCTTAGAAATGATGGCTGTTGATCCTCTTAAGCGCGTTATCGCGCCGCGTTTTTGGGCTGGTGTTATCTCAATGCCACTGCTTGCTATGATTTTTATGGCGATAGGCATTTGGGGCGCGGAATTAGTTGGGGTTGACTGGAAAGGCGTTGATCACGGCAGTTTCTGGGCCGCAATGCAATCATCGGTAGAATTAGGTCAAGATATCGGTAATAGCACCATTAAATGTGTTGTATTTGCTATTACGGTTACTTGGATTGCTCTATTTAATGGCTATGACGCTATTCCAACTTCGGAAGGAATCAGTCGAGCAACCACGCGCACTGTTGTGCATTCTTCTTTAGCAGTACTAGGACTAGACTTTGTACTGACCGCATTGATGTTTGGGAATTAATCATGCAACAAACACGTAAAACTGAATTATGGGTTGGCAGCTTTGTATTAGCAGGAATTTGCGCGATTCTTGTGATGATTTTTCAGGTTGCTGACGTAAAAAGCATGGGCTCTGGCAATACTTATACCCTTAAAGCAGAGTTCGATAATATTGGTAGTTTGAAAGTTCGCTCTCCGGTGAAAGTTGGTGGTGTCGTGATTGGGCGTGTAAGTAACATTACACTTAATCCTCAGAGCCTATTACCCGTGGTGAGCTTATCGATTAACAGCCAGTACAATCAATTTCCAGAAACTTCTAGCGTGCAAATTTTGACATCTGGATTGATTGGTGAACAGTACATTGGCTTGGTACCAGGCTTTGTTTTTGATGATGAAGAAATGCTAGTCGATGGCGATACGATTGAAGACACCAAATCTGCATTGGTGTTGGAAGATCTTATCGGTCAGGTTTTATATAGCATTGGTGGTTCAGGCGATTCAGGTAAGGAATAACCCATGTTTTCAAGATTATTACTTTCTTTTGTAGCGGTATTTACTGCATTCGGTGCAATGGCCACTGAAGTAGATAAGACTCAACCCTATCAAATGATGAAGCAGGTTGCGGAAGTGACATTTGATCGTTTGAAAGCGGAACAACCACAGATTAAACAAGATCCAAATTTACTGAAAACCATCGTTGAAGAAGAGTTGATGCCTTACGTTAACGATCGCTACGCAGCATTAAAACTGTTAGGTCCAAATTTAAAAGGGGCAAAGCGTGAAGATGTCGGTGAATTCATTACCGCATTTCGTGCTTACTTGGTAACGTCATACGCGCAAGTGTTAACACAATATTCGGATCAGAAAATAGAATTTGGTCCTGAGCCCTACTTAGATGCGTCTAAACGCGTTACCAGCATCAAAGTTGATATCGTCGACGCACCGCGTCCTAACATCAAACTTGAGTTTAAACTGCGTAAAGATAAGAAAACGGGTGAGTGGTTAGCGTTTGATATGGTGGCTGAGGGTATTAGTTTACTGTCAAGCAAACAGTCAGAGTGGAATACGAAGATTCGCCAAGACGGCATTCTTGCCGTAGCGAAAGACCTTGAGAAATTGGCGGCTAAGCCAATTCGTTTCGAGGCGAGCAAGTAATGGCATCATCTCATAGCCAGTGGCATTTACAGACAGACATTCTTAAGCTTACAGGAGCGTTGGATCGGGATTCCGTACCAGGCTTATGGGCCGTGGCACAACAGTGGATGCCTTCTCAAGCAGAGTTAGAATGCTCGCTAAAGGGGATTGAGCGTGTTGACTCTGCCGGAATGGTGATGTTAATCCACTTAATAGAGCATGCAAAAAAACGAAACTGTCATATAATGCTCAGTTTCGTGCCGGCGCAATTGCGCACTTTGTTTCAGCTAAGCAACGTTGAATCTTTAGTGGCCAAACATATACAGAATTATCAGGGGTAAATTGTGGATAGCGCAAAAGTACAACAGTTACTAGAAGAAGCACTAAACCTTCAAGAAGTGCATGTTAAAGGTGAAGGTAGCCACTATGAAGTGGTTGCTGTTGATGCTTGTTTCGATGGAATGAGCCGCGTTAAGAAGCAGCAGTTAATTTACGGTCCTCTGATGGATTACATCCAGCGTAATGACATTCACGCGCTATCGATCAAAGCGTTCACTCCTGAAGAGTGGGCACGTGACAAAAAGCTAATGTCGCTTTAAGGTTTATTGATGGAAAAGTTTCGAGTTATTGGGTCAGACAAACCACTTGTTGGTGAAGTGACTATTTCAGGTGCAAAAAACGCAGCACTGCCGATTTTGTTTGCGTCTATCTTAGCGGAAGAGCCGGTAGAAGTGGCGAACGTGCCACACCTTCGTGATATTGATACGACGATGGAACTACTTAAGCGTTTAGGCGCTAAAGTAAGCCGCAATGGTTCTGTTCATGTCGATCCGAGCAGCATTAATGAATACTGCGCACCTTACGACTTGGTGAAAACCATGCGTGCATCAATTTGGGCGCTTGGCCCTCTTGTTGCTCGTTTTGGGCAAGGCCAAGTATCTCTACCTGGTGGTTGTGCAATCGGTGCTCGTCCAGTTGACCTACACATTACTGGTCTAGAACAGCTAGGTGCAACGATCACTCTAGAAGATGGTTATGTAAAAGCTGAAGTTGATGGCCGCCTTAAAGGTGCTCACATTGTGATGGATAAGGTGAGTGTTGGCGCAACGATTACGATTATGTGTGCGGCAACGTTAGCTGAGGGTAAAACCACGCTTGATAACGCAGCACGTGAACCAGAGATTGTCGATACGGCGGACTTCCTAAATAAGCTAGGTGCGAAAATCTCTGGAGCAGGTACTGATACGATCACGATTGAAGGTGTTGAGCGCCTTGGTGGTGGTAAGCACAGCGTTGTTGCTGACCGTATCGAAACCGGTACTTTCCTTGTGGCAGCAGCCGTTTCTGGTGGTAAAGTTGTTTGTCGTAACACCAATGCTCACCTACTTGAAGCTGTGCTAGCGAAGCTAGAGGAAGCAGGTGCGTTGGTAGAAACTGGTGAAGACTGGATTTCTGTTGATATGACAGATCGCGAACTGAAGGCGGTAAGTATTCGTACAGCTCCACACCCAGGTTTTCCAACTGATATGCAGGCACAATTTACGCTGTTGAACATGATGGCGAAAGGCGGCGGCGTGATCACTGAAACAATCTTTGAAAACCGCTTTATGCACGTACCAGAGTTGATGCGTATGGGCGCGAAAGCGGAGATCGAGGGCAACACGGTTATTTGTGGTGATGTCGATTCGCTAAGTGGTGCGCAAGTGATGGCAACAGACCTACGTGCATCGGCGAGTTTGGTGATTGCCGGCTGTATTGCTAAGGGTGAAACGATTGTTGATCGTATTTACCACATCGACCGTGGTTACGACAAAATTGAAAATAAACTGGCTGCACTTGGCGCAAATATTGAGCGAGTGAGCGAGGCAAGTTAAACTGCGTTGCAGGTGACTTGGATATCAAGAGAGCCGAAACTCAAGTTTCGGCTTTTTTATATCGCGTTTTCTTTCATAACTTTGATTATGAAAAGACAATAATAGCTGTACCTGGCGCAAAGCCGGTTCCTGGAGAACAACAATGATTGCACTGTTACGTGTATTTGCTGTCGCAATTTTCGCAATTGTGATGTTTATTGGTGGTTGTGGTTACTGCCTATTTAGCCCTCGAAACCCTAAACACGTTTTCACCTTTGGTCGACTTTTCGGCAAGATGTCTCGCGTGTTTGGTATTAAATTAGAATTACGCATTCCAGAAAACGCTTATGCCTGTGGTCAGCATGTTTATATTGCTAACCATCAAAATAATTATGATTTGTTTACGGTCTCTTCTGCGGTCACGCCAAAAGTGGTGACTGTGGGTAAAAAAAGCTTGGCGTGGATGCCATTGTTTGGTCAGCTTTACTGGCTAACAGGTAATATTTTGATTGACCGTGCAAACCGCTCTAAAGCGAAAGGTACGATTGACCAAGTCGTTGATAGCATTAAAAAGAGCGACGTTTCTATCTGGATGTTCCCTGAGGGGACACGTTCACGTGGTCGTGGCTTACTGCCATTCAAAACCGGAGCTTTCCATGCAGCAATTGGTGCAGGGGTACCTATCATTCCTATCGTGTGCAGTTCAACGGATAAAGTGAAATTGAACCGTTGGAATAACGGTCATGTGATTGTTGAAATGCTACCACCAATCAGTACTGAAAATTATGGCAAAGACAGTGTGCGCGATCTGGCGAATCTCTGTCGAGAGCAAATGAAAGAGAAATTGGAAGCGCTGGATGAAGAAGTGAAACAGCGTAATGCCGCTTAAGTTTCACTGCGAAGTCACAGCAAAATGACCATAAAAAAACGGGTAGCCTGAGCTACCCGTTTTTTGTGCTTGCAAACATTTTTCAGCTTATAAACAGTTTTTGGTTTACAAGCAATTTTTAGCTTATGAACAATAGCAATTATTTGCGAACTGCAATTGCTTCAATTTCGATACCTACATCTTTAGGTAGACGTGCTACTTCTACACAAGAACGCGCAGGGTAGTTTGCTACTTCATGCTCATCGAAGAACTTGCCATACACTTCATTTACCGTACCGAAATCGTTTAGATCTTTAACGAATACCGTCATTTTTACGATATCAGTGACTTTAAGGCCTGAAGCTTCAACGACTGCTTTTACGTTCTCTAGTGATTGACGAGCTTGCTCTGCGATGTCTTCAGACACTTCACCTGTTGCTGGGTTTACTGGGATTTGGCCTGAGGTTAGAACCATATTACCTAGATCTACGCCTTGAACGTAAGGACCGATTGCTGCCGGTGCAGATTCAGTGTGAAGTACTTTCGTCATTTGAATGCTTCCATCAGTTTGTGGGGATATAAAGAGTGATCAGTGTGCCTTTAAACACGTGGCACGTAAAGAGCAAAATACCCCGCGAAAGCGGGGTATTAGTCAGTTTAGCGTAAACAGAAAGTGAAATTGCATTTAACGTTCAGTCACAATTTCACGAGCGAATACTTTCTCGCAGTACTTACATCTTAAGCGGATTTCTTCTTTCTTTTTGATAACCGTAAAGCTGCTTGCTACAGGTTCATTATGTGTAATGCAGTTGCTGTTTGGACACTCAAAGACATTACTGATGGTCTCTGGTAATTCAAGAGCTAGCTTCTTAACCACTTCATAGTTTTCAATTTGGTTTACGGTCGCATTTGGTGCGTACAAAGCGAGTTTGCTTGCCTGTTCTTCACTGATGAAGACGTTCTCAATTTTCAACAGATCTTTATGGCCGAGTGCTGATGATGGTAGGTTGAGACCGATAGTCACACGTTGGGAAGAATTGTGCATATTAAATAGCTTTAGCACTTTAATACCGATCAGTGCAGGGATATGGTCGATAACCGTACCATTTTTGATTGCTTCTACCTGCAATTGAGTTTCTTTAGTCATGTGTTTTTCTCCCTCGATTACAGTGTTTCGTTTAGAACCAATGCCAACAGCGCTTGGCGTGCATAAACGCCATTTTCAGCTTGTTGGAAGAAGTAAGCATGCGGTGTAGCATCAACATCAGTGGTAATTTCATCGACGCGTGGTAATGGGTGCAGCACTTTTAGATTCTCACGTGCGCCCGCTAGCATTGATGCGGTTAAGATATACGCAGATTTGATGTGTGCATATTCTGACTCATCAAAGCGCTCTTTCTGAACGCGAGTCATGTATAGAATATCTAGCTCTGGGATCACGCTTTCCATATCGGTATGTAGGCTGTATTGAATGCCTGCCTCATCAAGCTCTTCACAGATGTAATCTGGCATAGCGAGAGCATCAGGAGCGACAAAGAAAAAGCGAATATTGTTAAATTTCGCTAGCGCTTGCGTCAAAGAGTGCACTGTACGGCCATATTTAAGATCACCGACAAATGCGATGTTAAGGTTATCTAGACGGCCTTGCGTTTCGGCAATGGTGTACAGATCAAGGAGTGTTTGTGTTGGGTGTTGGTTTGCACCATCACCAGCGTTAATCACAGGTACGCCATTTGAAAATTCTGACGCTAAGCGAGCCGCACCCTCTTGAGGATGACGCATGACGAATGCATCTACGTAAGAAGAGATCACTTGAACCGAGTCCGATAGCGTTTCCCCTTTATTAGCAAGAGAGGTGTTACCACCATTGTCAAAGCCAATTACATCGCCGCCAATGCGTTGAATTGCTGTTTCAAACGAGAGACGGGTACGTGTGGACGGCTCAAAGAAGCAGCTAGCAACAACCTTATTTTTAATTAGCTCTGGACGAGGTTCTTTTTTTAACTGACCTGCAGTTTCAACAATCAGTTCCAGTTCTTCACGTGAAAGCTCTGGAATAGAGATGATGTGCTTTTGGTAAAGCGAGTTCGCCATGATCTTCTTCCCTATAACAGTGGTGACTATCCCCAAAATTAACCGCCGCGGAATTTTGGACATAAAAAAACCTCCCCAAATGGGGAGGTTTTAAAATTCAATAGAATTAACGAAAATAACAGCACGTAAGCGTAGTCGCTTAGTTAGAGCAAATCGCATTTTTACGTCCGCAATTGGCTTGTTCATTTCGTAATCCTCAGACAAATTGCCGAGCATTATACGCTTAACTTTAGTGAGCGCAAGCGATTACATCATGCTTTTTATCACCAATATTGGTTAACTTCCTAATGTCGCGACCATCACGGCTTTGATGGTATGCATGCGGTTCTCTGCTTCATCAAATACGATAGAGTATTCTGACTCAAACACCTCTTCGGTGACTTCAAGACCTTTCATTCCGTATTTCTCAGCGACCTCTTTGCCAAGAGTCGTCTCATCATTATGGAAAGCAGGGAGACAGTGCATAAACTTCACGTGAGGATTGCCTGTTTGTTTAATCACATCCATGTTGATTTGATAAGGTGTCATAAGCGCTACTCGTTGATCCCACGCTTCTGCAGATTCACCCATAGAGACCCAAACATCGGTGTATAAGAAATCACAACCTTTTACGCCTTCTTCGACGTTCTCGGTAAGTGTGATCTTTGCGCCACTCTGTTGTGCAATCTCTTGGCAAGTCGCCACTAACGCTTCTTCTGGCCAGAACGCTTTTGGTGCAACGAGGCGGATGTTCATGCCCATTTTTGCCGCACCAACCATAAGTGAATTCCCCATGTTATTGCGTGCATCACCAAGGTAAGCAAAGGTTATTTCGTGCAACTGCTTTCCTCGCCCATGTTCTTGCATCGTTAGGAAGTCAGCAAGAATTTGGGTTGGGTGGAATTCATCCGTTAGTCCATTCCAGACGGGGACGCCTGCGTGGGCTCCGAGTTCTTCCACGATGGATTGACCAAAACCACGGTACTCAATGCCATCATACATACGGCCCAGCACTCGTGCGGTGTCTTTCATTGATTCTTTATGACCAATTTGTGACCCCGATGGTCCGATATAAGACACTTGGGCACCTTGATCGAACGCTGCTACTTCAAACGCACATCGGGTACGAGTCGAAGATTTTTCAAAGATTAATGCGATGTTTTTACCTTGAAGTTTCTTCTGCTCTGTTCCTGCATATTTCGCTTTTTTTAGCTCTGCAGACAGTTCGAGCAAAAACTGGATCTCTTTAGTTGAGAAGTCCAATAGCTTCAAAAAGTTGCGATTACGGAGATTGAAAGCCATAGCTCGTCCTTAAGTACGTTAGTGGTGATAAGATAAAAGCATTTAAACATATAAATGCTTTTATTGTGAATAATTATTTTAAAGTAATAACAAAAAAGGTTGATGCATACACATCAACCTTAGTCTTTATTCTGTAAATATAGTGAGTATCTGTTCTCAAATATCGTCGCGTTCGATAGGACAGCTCATGCAACGTGCACCGCCACGACCACGGCCAAGCTCATTGCCCGGAATGGTTAATACCTCAATGCCTGCTTTGTCGTATTTCTCGTTGGTGTAAACATTGCGCTCGTAACCAATAACGACACCTGGTTTTACAGTGAGTACGTTGTTGGCATCGTTCCATTGCTCACGTTCAGCCTCATAACTGTCACCACCCGTTGTGATGATTTTTAATTGGTCTAAACCGAGTGCGGATTCAATCGCGTGCAGATAGTTGTGTGAGGCTTCAACATGCATTTCACCATTTGTTTTTGGTGTTAAGCGCCATGTGTCGAGATCTTTGCGCATGATTTCAGGATACACAGAGAATGTATCCACATCCATGTGTGTCATCACCGTATCCAAGTGCATGCATGAGCGATGTTTTGGTAAATCGATCGCAATCACTTCTTTCGCTTGGCCTGATTTGAAGAGGTTTGCCGCTAGGTTTTCGACACCTTGTGGGGTTGTACGTTCGGAGATACCAATCAGAACAGCCCCGTTGCCAATCACCAATACATCCCCCCCTTCGATGTTGGCATTGTCATAGTGGAGATCTTCATCGCCAAAGTATTTGATAAAGTCTTGTCCAGCAAAGGTAGGGTGCCAGTGATATATTGCTCTAAGATGATTGGTCTCACGCTGGCGAGCGGGCATCATCATCGGATTAAGAGAGACGCCACCATATACCCAGCAAGATGTATCACGAGTAAATAGGTGATTTGGCAGAGGTTCAATAACAAAATCAAGAGGCTGCTTCATCTTTGGCAGCATAGAAGATGATTGAATAGGCAGTTCTGAATAAGCTAAACCGCCAAGCAAGATTGTGGCTAGGTGTTCGTTGTCCATCGCCATGAAATATTGGCGTAAATCTCGAGCGAAAGTTGGGCCATAGCGGAAGTCTGATATTTGAGTGCCGAGTAACCACTGTTTGGCTTCTGGCACGTCGAGTGTTTCTACGAGCAAATCATGCAACAGCAATACTTCAACGCCTTGACCACGCAATGTACGAGCAAATGCATCATGTTCTTCGCCTGCAGCTTCAACCGCAAGTACATCATCAAACAATAAATCATGACAGTTTGATGGGGTCAGGTGGGTTAGGGCACGCTCTGGGCGATGTAATAGTACTCGTCTTAGTTGACCGACTTCTGAACCAACGTACAGCTTACTCATTTTGTATCCTTACAAATTTTCCAGCGGTTAGTTATGACAAGCTTGAAGCAAAGATGCAAGTTGTAGTGCTTTGCTAATATCCTGCGTATTATTATTTTTATGTTCGATTACTCTACATTGTTTGTTGTCATGTTTACTTTTCGATATTTTATTTTTTACGAGATAGTTGGGGAAAAGTGCGTTTTTATTCTTTTCTCTTTCGATTATGCGAAATACACGGTTTGTGCATAAAAGATGACTAAATATTCCCAAATATGCACATGCGGCTGTTTCTTTATTCGGATCACTTCTCATGTTCCTGTTTGACTGTATTCATTCCATAGTCATAAACACGCAAAGCGCGTGGAATTTAGGGTGTCTTGGGTTTATTAGGATCTTCTGAATATTAAATATTCACGGTTTTTGTTAATTTTTTGTTTTTTGTAATTGGATTTCTAATTTAGGAAAGAAATAATCACTGAGAATCGGTTCTGATTGCGGTTTGTTTGTGGCTTTTCGTTGCGATCCATGCCATATTTCACCGCATCAGCGTACTCAAGTTTTGGGTATAATGTTTCTATCAAGTCACTAATCTGGAGCTAATACATGTCTCACGAAGATGAATATCTATCAGTAGAAGAATTAATTGAGATTCAAAAGGAAGAGACTCGCGATATCATTGCAGCACTGCTAGAAGACGGCAGTGACCCAGATTCTCTATACGAGATCGAACATCACCTGTTTGCAGAAGATTTTGACACGTTGGAAAAAGCGGTAGTTGAAGCATTCAAAATGGGTTTTGATGTGCTTGAAGCAGAAGAAACAGAAGATGAAGACGGCAATAAACTGCTTTGCTGTGATGCAACGATGGAGTCTGCGCTAGATGCAGAGGCAATTGACGCACAGGTTGAGAAGTTGGTTCATCTTGCAGAAAAATACGACATCATTTATGACGGTTGGGGTACTTACTACGAAGGCGAAGATGCGCTTTACCCAGACGAAGATGATGAAGACGAAGAGTAATCGACTCATTAATACAAAGAGAAAGCCAGCGCTTAGTGCTGGCTTTTTTGTGCCTGTCATTTACGAAAGTGACATAAGCATCGTGATTCGTGCATATTGAAGTCACTTGAGTATATAATGCGTGAAAATTGATCTAGCTCAAGGTGTATATGCAACTCTCACTCGCCGGTTTATGGCAAGTCTCTCCACTGACGGACCTTTCTATCCCACAGGATGACATCACTTTCCCAGCTCCTTTGAGTCAGGTTTTACCTGCTGAACTGACAGAAGAAGCAATTCGTCAGCAAGAGTGGCATCTGATGCACGACATTGAAGTGGACGAATCCATGATGGCATTTCCAGCGGTAGAAATGGTGTTGGGTGGTGTGGATTACCATGCAGAAGTGCGTTTGAACGGAGTCGCATTGTTTGACTGTGACGGCTCACAAAGCGTGTACAAAAAAGACATTCGCCCATTCATGCAGATGGGACGTAACCGTTTTGAGATCTTGTTCCTTGAAGAAGAAGAAGATCTTCTGCTGGATGAGGACAAACCAGAGTTGTGCTCACTTGCGGATCATGAATACCAAAAGAGTGATGATCGCTTAGGGGTATGGCAAGAACCGTATTTGCAGTTCATTCGCAATGTACGTTTAGACCGTGTGGCAACCGAGCAGATTTGGCACCACGGTGGTGGTTGCGAGTTTAAAGTAGACTTGTACTATCAAACTTTTGCGCCGGGTCTCGTATCGGCCTCGGTTAAATTTAATAGCATGACTTACCATATTCCTATTGATGTACGAGCGGATCATGCGAGTGCTTTATTCCAGGTCGAAGCGCCAAAATATGCCGATTTGAATGATCCCGATCCAAAAGATCTCTATGAACTCGTGGTGGAGTTGGATGGGCAACGCCAAGCATTTACAGTGGCACTTAGCCAAGAGCTCTGTGTTACCCATCTTGTACTTTAAGTTTGGGGATAAAACGCTATAACGTTTTAAGCATCACGACTTCACATGCATCATGCCCTGTTTGTCCTAGCGGGGCATCGAGATGCTCAAAGCCTAGCTTTTCATACAAGCCTACCGCTTCTCTTAGACATTCTGTCGTTTCTAAATAGCACTGCTGATACCCAAACTGTTTCGCCAGTTGTAAGCTCAATGCGACGATGCGTTTAGCTAAGCCGTGCCCTCGTGTTTGAGGTAAGAAGTACATCTTTTGCAGCTCACACACATTTGGCTCACCAGCTAAAGGTGCAAAGCCGCCGCCGCCCACAATCTCGCCTTGGTATTCGACTACCCAGTAGGCTGCGCCTTGTTGGTCGTAAACCGAGTGCATGTCATCCAGTGTTGGATCGGCCACACCATAACCTTTGTCTGCGGTTAAGCCATACTCAGCAGAGACTTTTCGAATGACTTGAGCAATGCCAGGGTTATCTTGCATTGTCATTGTACGGAGGGTGAAACCAGCAATTTGTTCCATGTTTTGCCTATAAAAAAGGGTCACGAGTGGTGACCCAATATATTTCGTTTAAGCGTGTTGGTGCAAACAAAACTGTGGTGCTTGGCTATCTGATTTGCGCATCCATACTTTCTCGTGAAAGTAGTAAGCCACTGTGTTCAAGCTTGGCTCTAGCATCGCCATGATACCGCCGACAAACGCATCACCTGTTAGCAAGTAAACCACGCTAAAGGCAACACTGAAGTGGATAGTAGCAAAGCTTGCGGTTTTTAATTTGGTCATCCACTGACGAGCTTTAAGCGCTGGGACTTTTGCCCATGCCTTTTCATGAAAGTAGAAAGCGACGGTGTTCACTGAAGGCTCAATCATGGCAATTAAACTACCAATTAGAATGTCGCCAGTAAGCACGTAAGCGACACTAAACGCGATAGTAAAATGGAGTGCTGCAAAGGTTAGTGTCTTTTTCATGATAATTACTCAATCGTTGTGTTGTTTCGTTAGGTCTATTATTGAGAATTATTATCATTAAATCTAATGGGCAGTTAAGATTAGTTTGATAGGTAAAAACTATTAAATAGGAGGGAGGGGAGGAGAAAAGATCGAATATCTTTGAAAGCTTTCCGAGCGATAAAATGCAAAAAGGGCTGATGCTTTCACACCAACCCTTTGATTCTTTTATTCTAGCTTTTAGCGATTAAAGTGCAGCGATCGTTGTCTTCTGCTCTTCTAGCTTAGCTAGCGTCTCTTTGTAGCCGTCAAGCTTCTCACGCTCTTTAGCAACAACGGCTTCAGGCGCTTTTGCTACGAAGCCTTCGTTACCTAGTTTGCCTTCGATACGCTTGATTTCGCCGTGAGTCTTCTTGATTTCACCATCTAGACGAGCAAGCTCAGCGTCTTTGTCGATCAGACCCGCCATTGGGATCATCAGCTCAGACTTAGCAACCAATGCCGTTGCACACGCTGGCGTTTCTTCACCTGCTGCAAGTACGCGTACTGATTCTAGTTTTGCTAGAGACATCAGTACTTGTTTGTTTGCTTCTAGGCGAGCTGCGTCTTTTTCGTCAGCTTTAAGCATTACATCAAGCGGCTTACCTGGGTTGATGTCGTATTCAGCGCGTAGGTTACGGATGCTGGTAATGAACGCTTTCACCCATTCAATATCGTCTAGCGCTTCTTGGTTGAAGTTTGCTTCGTCGAATTGAGGCAGTGCTTGCAGCATAATTGTCTCGCCTTCTACACCTTCAACCAGTGGCTTGATGCTTTGCCAGATAGTTTCAGTGATGTAAGGAATCACTGGGTGAGCTAGACGTAGAGTCTTCTCAAGAACTGTGATTAGCGTACGACGAGTACCACGTTGTTGCGCTTCAGTACCTTTCCATAGAACTGGTTTAGTTAGCTCTAGGTACCAGTCACAGAATTGGTTCCAGATGAATTCGTAAAGCGTGTTCGACGCCATATCTAGACGGAAGTTGTCGATATGGTTGTTGAACGCTTTCGCCGCGAGTTCAAACTGAGACTCGATCCACTTGTCCGCTAGTGAGTATTCAATCTCACCACCGTTGAAGCCACAATCTTGCTCTTCTGTGTTCATCATTACGTAACGGCTTGCGTTCCATAGTTTGTTACAGAAGTTACGGTAACCTTCAAGACGCTTCATATCCCAGTTGATATCGCGACCTGTTGATGCCATTGCTGCAAGAGTGAAACGCAGTGCGTCTGTACCGTATGCTTCGATACCGTTTTCAAACGTCTTACGAGTGTTCTTCTCGATCTTTTTCGCTAGCTGAGGCTGCATCATGTTACCACAACGCTTCTCTACTAGAGACTCTAGATCGATACCATCGATCATGTCGATTGGGTCAAGTACGTTACCTTTCGACTTAGACATCTTGTCGCCGTTTTCGTCACGGATTAGGCCAGTAACGTAAACTGTTTTAAATGGTACTTGTGGTTTGCCGTTTTCGTCTTTCACGAAGTGCATGGTCATCATGATCATGCGCGCAACCCAGAAGAAGATGATGTCGAAACCAGTCACTAGTACGTCTGAAGGGTGGAAAACTTTCAGATCGTCAGTTTGCTCTGGCCAGCCTTGAGTACCGAACGTCCATAGTGCAGAAGAGAACCATGTATCCAGAACGTCTTCGTCTTGGTGAAGTTCAATGACTGACTCTAGGTTGTTGTTCTTACGAACTTCGTCTTCGTCACGACCTACGTAAACATTGCCTTGGTTATCGTACCAAGCCGGGATGCGGTGACCCCACCATAGCTGACGAGAGATACACCAGTCTTGAACGTCACGCATCCAAGAGAAGTACATGTTTTCGTACTGCTTAGGAACGAATTGGATGTCGCCGTTTTCTACTGCTTCAACCGCTGTTTTCGCTAGAGGTGCAGTACGTACGTACCATTGGTCAGTTAGCATTGGTTCGATAACCACGCCACCACGGTCGCCGTAAGGAACTTGTAGATCGTGATCTTTTACTTCTTCAAGTAGACCTAACTCGTCGAATTCAGCAACGATAGCTTTACGAGCAGCAAAACGCTCCATACCGTGGTATTTAGCTGGTAGTTCTGTGCTGTACGCGTCGCTTGCTTCGCCGTTCGTGTTGAACACTTCAGAAGCGTCACGGATGTTCGCGTCGAAAGTCAGAATGTTGATCATTGGTAGTTGGTGGCGCTTACCAACTTCGTAGTCGTTGAAGTCGTGCGCAGGTGTGATTTTCACACAGCCAGTACCTTTTTCCATATCTGCGTGCTCATCGCCCACGATTGGGATGCGACGCTCAACGATAGGAAGGATGATGTCTTTACCAATAAGATCTTTGTAACGTGGATCTTCTGGGTTAACTGCAACACCAGTATCGCCTAGCATGGTCTCTGGACGAGTCGTAGCAACAACGATGTAGTCTTTGCCATCTGCGGTTTTAACGCCATCTGCGAGTGGGTAGCGGAAGTGCCACATGTTGCCTTTGGTGTCTTTGTTCTCTACTTCTAGATCTGAGATAGCAGTGTGTAGCTTTGGATCCCAGTTAACTAGACGCTTACCGCGGTAGATTAGATCGTCTTCGTATAGACGAACGAACACTTCTTGAACGGCGTTAGACAGGCCATCGTCCATCGTAAAGCGTTCACGATCCCAGTCTACAGATGCGCCAAGACGACGAAGCTGTTTGGTGATAGTGCCGCCAGATTCGCCTTTCCATTCCCAGATTTTGTCGATGAAAGCTTCACGACCGTAATCGTGCTTTGTTTTGCCTTCTTCTGCAGCGATCTTACGCTCAACAACCATCTGTGTTGCGATACCTGCGTGGTCCGTACCTACCTGCCAAAGAGTATTTTTACCCTTCATGCGCTCACAACGGATAAGCGTATCCATGATCGTATCTTGGAACGCGTGGCCCATGTGTAGGCTACCAGTGACGTTCGGTGGCGGAATCATGATGCTGTAAGCTTCTTTAGTAGTGTCACCGTGTGGCTTAAAGTAGCCTTTCTCTTCCCAAGTCTGATACAGAGCTTGTTCGATTGAAGTTGGGTTGTATGTCTTTTCCATAGCGCTCTTTTAATGGATACGTTGATGGTTGAATCTAAGTCAATCTTTATAAGTGAGGGATCTTCGTAAGATCACCTTAACTATAAGGATTGACCGTTAAGGATAATCAATTTCGATTGTTTGCAGTTGGTATCCTGCTTGACGATAAATTTTATACCTTTCTCTTGCGAGCTGTTTAGCTTTTTCTTCGCAAGGGACGAAGTCTACCACTTGAGCAAACTTGTTCGCAAAGGTTGTCTCATTTTCCGCCAAATTAATTACTAACTGACGATTCCAAGATGGCTTAACACCCTCATGGCCGATTTCTATATTCGTAGCGTATTTGGGCCCTTCACCTACGAGATTATGTGCCATGTACTTATCAGCATCAATTTGCCAGAAAGCCTCAGCAAGTTGCTCCGCGTGCAATTTATCTTGGCAGTTCAAATATACTTTAGCGCCTTGACGAGCAAAGTGCTGAGTCAAAAACACGATGTATTGTTCAAACCCCGAAACGGTGGCTTGTGGGCTTTCTTCTTTAATGATGTAGAAAGTGGCGTTGTGCATCATTCTCTCGTTTGCTTAAGGTCTCATCCTAAGACCATCTTAACCCTCATTCATTCTCAAGAATATTGGGATAATAAAAAAGGGCCTTGCGGCCCTTTTTGATGTTGTTCAGAAATTACTCTTCTGTCTCTTGGCCGCTGCGGTTCAAAAGGAATTGGACAAGCATTGAGACAGGGCGACCTGTTGAGCCTTTTGCTGCCCCTGATTTCCAAGCAGTACCCGCGATATCAATGTGCGCCCAGTTGTACTTCTTAGTAAACTTAGACAAGAAACAACCCGCAGTAATTGTGCCAGCTGGACGGCCACCGATGTTTGCCATATCAGCAAATGGGCTCTTCAACTGTTCATGGTACTCATCTGCCATTGGTAGACGCCATGCGCGGTCACTTGCTTGCTCTGATGCGTTTACTAGCTCGTGAGACAGTGGGTTGTGGTTTGAAAGTACGCCACTGATGTGGTGGCCAAGTGCGATAACACAAGCACCGGTCAACGTTGCAACGTCAACCACACAATCTGGTTCGAAACGCTCTACGTAAGTCAGTGCATCACACAATACCAAGCGACCCTCAGCGTCTGTGTTCAGAACTTCAACGGTTTGACCAGACATGGTTGTTAAGATATCACCTGGACGGTAGGCGTTGCTGCCTGGCATGTTTTCACAACCTGCAAGTACGCCAACTACGTTTAACGGTAGATTTAGCTTCGCCAGTGCTTTCATGGTACCGAACACTGATGCCGCACCACACATGTCGTACTTCATCTCATCCATACCTTCACCAGGTTTTAGTGAGATACCGCCTGAGTCGAAAGTCAGGCCTTTACCAATTAGTACGATAGGTTTTGCATCTGAATCTGGATTGCCTTTGTACTCGATGACCGACATCATAGATTCATTTTTGGAGCCACGACCTACCGCTAGGTAAGAGGTCATGCCTAGCTTTTCCATCTCTTGCTCACCAATGATTTTGGTCGTGACTGTTTCGTAGTCATCGGCAAGACGACGAGCTTGAGAAGCTAGGTAAGCTGGATTTGCTACGTTAGGCGGCATGTTGCCTAGATCTTTCGATGCTTTTACACCAGACGCAATCGCTAGGCCGTGAGAAATAGCTTTCTCGCCTAGGTTTAGCTCACGACGCGTTGGTACGTTGAACACAAGTTTACGCAGTGGGCGACGAGTTTCTGGTTTCACACTCTTGAATTGGTTGAATGTGTATAGACCATCTTTTGTTGCTTCAACAGCCTGACGAACTTTCCAATAAGTATCGCGGCCTTTAACGTGCAGCTCTGTTAAGAAACATACGGCTTCCATTGAGCCTGTTTCGTTAAGTGTGCTGATCGTCTTTTGAATGATTTCCTTGTACTGGCGCTCGCCTAGTTCACGTTCTTTACCACAACCAACGAGTAGAACGCGCTCTGACAAAACACCTGGTACTTGATGCAGTAGCAGCATCTGACCAGGTTTACCCTCTAGATCACCACGGCGAAGTAGTGAACTGATGTAACCGTCACTGATTTTATCAAGTTGTTCGGCTACTGGAGAGAGGCGACGTGGTTCAAACACACCAACAACGATACATGCGCTACGTTGTTTCTCTGGACTGCCACTTTTAACACTGAACTCCATGCGTACTCCTACATCCTGAAGACAAATTGCTCTAAATGTTAGATAATGAACGCTTACTTGTTGAATTTAAGCTCTAGCATTACCACTGAGCTGATTTAAGCGCTAACATTTAGTTTATAATTTTTAAAAAAATAAATGGTTCAACGGGAAACTATAGTGATTCGACCAAAAAAACAAGTTTTGTATAGGTAATTTCAGCGTGATTATTGTTAGATATTTGATCCGCGAAACACTCAAGAGCCAATTTGCGATTTTCTTCGTGCTTTTTTTGGTGTTTGTGAGTCAGAAGTTCATCAGTGTACTTGCTGACGCTTCTGATGGGGATATTCCAGCCGGTTTGATTTTCTCTGTTGTAGGTTTAAATATGCCTGCGATGGGGCTTTTGATGCTGCCATTAAGTTTGTACATCGGCATATTGATTACCTTTGGGCGTCTATATGCAGAGAGCGAGATAGTGGTTATGAACGCGACAGGTATCGGGAATAAGTTCTTGGTACAGGCGGCGTTGTATTTAGCATTGATTACCTCTGCTGTTGCGGCTTTCAATGCTTTATGGTTATCACCTTGGTCTCAAGATCGCGTTGAACAACTGTATGAACAGGTGGCAGCGGAAAACAGCGTTGATCTTTTGAAAAAAGGGCAATTCCAAGGTACGCCAGATGGATCTTCGGTTGTCTTTATTGACGACATAAAAAATAGCACACTCAGCAATGTGTTTGTTGCGCAGATGCGTCCACGAGATTCTATCTTGCCTAGTGTGATGTTCTCTTCTTCTGGTGAAGTAAAAGAACTGTCCGATGGGCGTCAGATCATCACCATGCATGAGGGGACGCGTTATGAAGGTGTGCCAACTCGCGTTGAATACATGGTGACTAAGTTTGATCAGTACGAAGGTGTAATTGGTCAACGAGAAGTGAAAGAAAAAGGTCGTGATTGGGAAGCTTACCCAACGGTGGATTTAATCGGGCATCCAGATCCGGAAGCTCAGGCTGAACTGCAATGGCGTATTTCTCTATTTGTCTGTATTCCATTGTTGACGATGCTCGTCATTCCTCTTTCTGCGGTGAATCCGCGTCAGGGGCGCTTCGCTAAGATGGGACCCGCGATTTTGATTTACTTAGCCTATTTCCTAGCAATCAGTGCGACGAAATCGGCACTGGAAGATGGAGCGATCCCTGCTGCAATTGGTATGTGGCCGATCAATGCTATGTTGCTCATTGTCGCTATTTTGGCAAACATGATGGACAGTGTTCCTGCTCGACGTATGAAAGACAAATTCCGTAAGAAGAGGCTCGCGTAAGCTGTGTTCAAAATCTTAGACCTATATATCGGTAGAACCATTATTTCTACCACAGCCTTGGTTTTGGCGACCTTTGTTGGCTTGTCGGGCATCATTAAATACGTAGAGCAATTGCGTAAGGTTGGGCGTGGTGCTTACGATTTGATGCATGCTCTTTACTTTGTATTGCTGAGTATCCCTCGCGATGTTGAAATGTTTTTCCCAATGGCGGCACTGCTGGGGGCATTGATTGGCCTTGGTATGTTAGCATCAAGCTCTGAACTTGTTGTGATGCAAGCCGCAGGTTTTTCAAAGTTGGACATTGGCCTTTCGGTATTGAAAACGGCAGTGCCTCTGATGCTCATCGTGATGACGCTTGGTCAGTGGGGGGCCCCAGAGGCGCAAAAAATGGCACGTGACTTACGAGCATTTGCCCTGTCTGGTGGTAGCATTGCTTCGGTTCGAGCTGGGGTATGGGCGCGTGATGCCAATGACTTCATCTTCATCGGTAAAGTTGAGGATGACAAGCTTTATGGTTTGAACATGTGGCGCTTTGATGAAAATAAGAACCTCGACAAAGTGATCTTTGCGGAAGAAGTGGATTACCAGCAAGATAACAATTGGTTGATGCGCTATGTACAAATCACGGATATGGAAAATGAAAATGTCATTACTAAGCGTGATTTAGAACAGATGGAATGGCATACCTCTTTAGCGCCAGACAAGCTAGCGGTAGTGACGGTTAAACCAGAAGAGCTTTCTTTGAGTGGACTGTATGATTATGTCACTTATTTAAAAGCTTCAGAGCAAGATGCTTCTCGCTATGAACTCGCGTTTTGGCGTAAGTTGACTCAGCCGCTATCTATCGCAGTGATGATGTTAATGGCACTGTCATTTGTGTTTGGCCCGCTGCGCAGTGTGACGATGGGGGCGAGAGTGCTTTCTGGCGTGGTTGCAGGCTTTACGTTCTACATATCCAGTGAATTCTTTGGTCCGCTTACTTTAGTTTATGGCATACCGCCAGTATTTGGTGCCTTAGCGCCAAGCTTGGTGTTCTTAGCCATTGCGGTTTCGCTGTTACGAAGAAAGCTATAGTTATTTAATAGATTATCGGCATAAAAGAAAAGGAAAGCACAGTGCTTTCCTTTTTTTGTTTGCTTTTCCCGCTCTGCTATCTCGCTTTTGGCAAGACCACAACTTCGGTTTTTGCCCAGATGTCATGGAAGCCTCGTTTTTGCGGATCAATTGGAACCGTTAGGTTTGCCAATCCAAAACCAGAGGTTGCCAAGCGAATTAACGCTTGAGTGATGGTAATAGGCCCACCATCTTTGCTGTTACGGATCTGCATCTTCCAAGCTCGCATCCCTAGGGTTTGTCCTGCTCTTGTCCAGAAAAATACAAAGAAGTAAATCCATACCGCTGCAAGATATAATGTGAACAGCGGGCTTAGCACCGGATGTTTTCCTAGCATATCAGCAGCATCCACATATTCGCCATAGCTTAATAACCCTGCTGCATTCAAAGCAAAAACAATTGCCATGACAACTCCCGCAGCCATCATCTCGATCGCGAGAATGATAAGAGTGTCATAAATCAAAGCCGCGATTCGACGAAAAAAACCGGCGGGTGGAAGAGTCGTTGAAGTAGTCATAGTTCTATCACTTACCTTTAAAATTGTGCGTCAGAATATAGATTCCGCTTGCTTGTGAAAAGAGACCTAACGCACAGAGTCACAGTTTACGATCAGATTGATTATGTTATTCGAGAAAGTTTAGAGACAGCAGTAGAGGGGAATCACCCATCAGAATAGATTCTTTATCACACTTTGTGGCTAAATTATCAGCAAACGGTCGTTATCAAAGATTTTTCTGCTTGCGAAGCATAAAAGCTTACGTATAATGCCAATCATCAAAGGGCAATAGCCCAAAGATGCCGGTATGGTGAAATTGGTATACACGACGGATTCAAAATCCGTTGCCTTCGGGCGTGGCGGTTCAAGTCCGCCTACCGGTACCATATTTAAACAACAAAGCCTCGACGAAAGTCGGGGCTTTGTTGTATCTGCTCTAATAAAAATCTCGTTGTTCTTTCCTTATACTCAGATTGAATAATATTGATGGCTAATGTGAAGTAGCCTTTAGTCGAGCACAAAATGACAAGTAACAGACAGCTATTCATTAAATTTATCGTACTTATTGGGCTTCTCGGCTTTGTGAGCGTAGTAGGGTATAACTTCATCACAGAAGGCATACATGATGCAGTGATCTTCACTCCCATGATAGATGATTTTATGTGGGGGATTCTTTGTTCGCTTATTGGCGTTGTTAGCTTTGCTACCGTACTGAGTAACAAATCAGTATCTGGAAAAATGTGGCATGTGCTGAAAGGTGTTTTCTTTTTAGTCAGTGGGTTAATGATGCTATTTAGTGGTGTAAAGGCATTGTTTTAATTAGAAAATGCACGGTCTCTTCATAGAAAAAAACAAGATAGAACAAAGCCTCGGTACAGCCCGAGGCTTTGTTGTTTGTGACGCGTTATAATTACTTTTCTTTTAGAGATAGCCTGTGGTCTAGTTGCGCTTCATACAGTGATTCTGGAAACACTCGCTTACCGTTTGACTCGATATATGCTTGTGCAACATTTGGTGCAGGTAAGTGTTTGTATTCCGCCCATTGCTTTTGCGTTGCAGCCTGCATGTATTCTCGTTGGGATTGCACCTGTAAAGGATTGCCATGTAAACCAATTAAGTGCGGCATGATTAATTTACCGTATTTGCCATCACTGGACATAAAGTAGAGATCTTTGTTCGACTCCCCCAAGTTTTCAGCATTCCACAGATATAAGCCTTTCAGGTGATTTGGTTGGTTCTGCACAGCGGCTCCCCAATGTCCTTTTACAAATCCACCTCTCACATTGTCAAATAAATTATCCATAGATTGAGCACCATGCAAATCTAGCCCCATCTTTGGCGAATATTGGCTACGCAAAATGACATTGTGGGTAGAAAACTTTGATAAACCTGGAGCATGCCATGTATGAGCCGAATCATTCACATCCTTAATTAGATTGTGGTTCCCGTATAAAATGGACAGCGCTAAATGGCCTGGGTTACCCGTTAAGGTGATGTCTTGCACCGTGGTGTTGAATGAGTTAGCTACCTGTATGCCTTGGCTAAAGTTCGTGATTTTCACGTTTTTAATCCAGCTATCTACAGCAAGCGATAATCGGAGAAAACTATAACCACTGTCGTGAATAGCATTTTTGTGATGGATAAAATCGCCATTCCAAGCACCCTCAAAACTTAAATCTTGGATACCAATATTAGCCGCAGGGTTTATTTTTGATACGGTCCATGTGTCTTGAGCGATGATGTTATGGGCAATAGGTACATCAAAGGTCATTCGATTGCCATTGATCGCGATAATCCGGTGCTTTTCGAGTTTGCGTAGATTGGCTGCAAGAGCGGCCCAAAGTGGTTTTCCTTGTTTGTTTCGTTCAAATTTATAAGGATCAATCGCTTCTTTTATTCGTTCCTGATTAGAAATGTTGCCCTCAAGTTCAACATAGTCTCCCACATTAAAGGTACTTGCATCGGCCACATATACATCAAAACTACTGCCTCGAATTGCGTCTTTCACTACCTTTGTCGTAGTGGCGGTTTTAAATTTAGATTTATCCCCTCCAACTTGAACTAGGTAAGGCGTTGACCACATCTTACTTTCTGATTCTGGAAATAAATGATCTTTCATGACAAGAATGGTTTTGTCGGTACCATCGCCCTTTATTACGATGTTGCTGCCAATAATTCGGATGGTTTGATGGTGAGTGATTTGTTGTTTATCTTTTTTATCAATTAGTTGATTGTCAGAGTCTGAATTGATTATGTAACGTCCTTTTGGAACATAAAAGATCGCGCCATTTGTCCCGTTTTTGACATACTCTGAAACGGCTTTTGCCATACGTTGAAAAGCAGGTTTATCGCTTACGTTGTCGTTAGCAATGGCCCCAAAATCGAGTATGTTGAATACCTTATAGCTAGGGTCAATATTTTGAGGTAAGGGGGTAGCCCCTGTCTGGTAGCCTGCATACGAAAAATTAGGTGGAATCAATCCATCTAGCTCGTATTTGTTAACATCAATGAGATCGCTATTGGCGTTTCTGCTCGCTAAATAGTTTTGCCAGTATTGAGATGTGTTTTCAGATGCGGTTGCTGTTGTAGCAACAGAGGCTACTATCAATAAAGAGTAAATTTTTTTATGCATGACATATCCATTATTTTCTTTCACTTTCTTTCGTTTTTGTGTTTTATCTGATATTTGGCATTAAATGAAGAATTTTGAAATGTTTAGTGGTGAGCCGTCACACTATAAATTCATATATGTGATGATCTTATATATCTGATTTCTTCCTTTTGTGACATTCTCGTTCATGCACTACTGAATGAATAATGGAATATCTAAAATGGACAGCAACACGCCCAAACTCTCTCTACGAACGATTGAAGCGGTAGATTACTCAGAGCTTGCCGAATTAATGGATCTTGTATTTCACGATGTTGGAGGTTCTTGGCCTCGAATGACGATTATGGACCTGATTCACCAGTTTCCAGACGGGCAGATTTGCATTGAAGACAATGGGAAAATTGTGGGCGCGGCACTGACGATAAAAGTTGATTACAACCGTTTTTCGCTTCCTCATTTATATACAGACATCATCACGGAAAACAACGTTATTCAGAACCAAGTGACGGGCGATGCAATGTACGGACTTGATGTGTTTGTTCACCCTGATTATCGAGGGCTTCGTTTAGGGCGACGGCTTTATGATGCACGTAAAGAGTTGTGCCGAAGTAAAAACTTCAAAGCAATTTTAGCTGGTGGACGTATTCCCAATTACCACAAATATTCTGACGAGTTTTCCGTCGCTGATTACATCGATAAAGTAAAACGCCGTGAACTGCATGATCCTATTCTCTCTTTTCAATTAGCGAATGGCTTTGATGTCAAACGTATCATGCGTGGATACCTGCCAGAGGACGATGCATCAAAAGGTTATGCCACCTTATTGGAGTGGGATAATTTCTTTTATGAAGAAGATATCGAATCAATCCATGATGTCGAAAAGACCCTCGTTCGTATTGGCGTTGTCCAATGGCAAATGCGAGCCATGAATGATTTGGACGATCTTCTAGAGCAGGCCGAGTTTTTTATATCATCGCTCGCCAATTACAAAGCGGACTTTGCCTTGTTCCCTGAATTTTTTAATGCGCCACTTATGGGACTGCAAAAAGACCAAAACTCAGTAGAAGCAATTCGCTTTTTGGCGAGTTTTAGTGACGAGATAAAACGACGCTTTTCTCAGATGGCTGTGACCTACAACATCAATATTGTTGCCGGAAGTATGCCCGTAATTGAAGATGGGAAGCTATTTAATGTTGCTTATCTATTACAGAGAGATGGTCAAATTAATGCTCAGTACAAAATCCATATTACACCGCATGAAGAAAAAGACTGGGTGATTGATGGTGGTAATCAAGTACAAGTCTTTGAAACGGACGCAGGTAAAATCGGTATTTTGATCTGCTATGACAGTGAGTTCCCAGAGCTCGGTCGAATGATGGCGGAGCAAGACGTTCAGATCATCTTTGTTCCTTTTTGGACGGACACGAAAAATGGTTATCAACGCGTCCGTCTTTGTTCTCAAGCTCGAGCGATAGAGAATGAGTGTTATGTCGCGATTGGTGGAAGTGTTGGTAATTTGCCTCGGGTGGACAATGTAGATATTCAATATGCGCAGTCAGCAGTATTTTCTCCATCTGACATTTACTTTCCGCATGATGCAACGTTAACAGAAGCAAATGCGAATACAGAAATGATCATTTTTGCCGATGTCGACTTAACCAAGTTAAAACAACTGAACACAGAGGGTTCTGTCACAAATTTACGTCACAGGCGTTTGGATTTGTACGGCGGGTTTACAAAGGCAAAAGAGCAATAATGAGGAATTGGATGAGTTGAAATAGCAAAGAGTATGTTTCATCTCCTTTATTGCTCTTCTCGTTACATATTGCGCATTCTAGGCCACAAGTTTTGTGGCCTAATTTTTTGGTTCTTTGATAGGAAGCACAGAGAGAGCATTAATCGTCTTCCAGTAGATGATTTAGTTTAATGAATTCACTAACATTCTGAGCTGAGAATTATAACGAGAATCTTGTTAATACAGTGGCTTCATTAAAACTGACAGTGGACCGGATACAACCCGGCTTACATATTCGTCTTCCTCTAAAATGGAATGATCATCCTTTCTTACTGAATAGCTTTAAAATTAAAGATCATCAACAAGTAGAAATGATCCGTCATCTTGGCATTAAGTTTGTCTACTTTAACCCAGAGCAAAGTGACGCATCGCCTTTACCTGTAAACCAACCACAGGAAGATGTTTCTACAGATGAATCGCTCGATCTCGAAGCTCAAAAGTTATGGCAAGAAAAGCAAAATCGTATTGAAAAACTCAATGCTTATCGTCGTCGTGTGATTAAGTGCGAAAAAGAGTTTGAGCGCTCGCTTGCACGTATGCGAGCGGTGATGATGAAAATACGTAATCGTCCGATTGATGCTGTAGATGAAGCTAAGCAGTTAATCGATGACATTGTTGATAAGTTGATGTCTGACGACAATGTCACGCTGCACCTTATGAATGGTAAGAATGAATTTGAAGATGTTTACTTTCATTCTCTTAATGTTGCGGTCATCGCTATGATGATTGGCAGAGCAAAAGGCTATTCAGCTGAGAAGCTGAAAGCTCTGTCTTTTGCTGCGCTATTTCATGATATGGGGAAAATTAAGATTCCCACTGCGATATTGAGAAAACAACAGCCATTGACCGAACCTGAAAGTAACTACCTCAAGTTACATACAAAGTATGGCTTAGACATCGCTCATGAGATTGACTGCTTTCCGGATAGTGCAAAAACCGTTATTGCTCAGCATCACGAGTTAAATGATGGTTCAGGTTATCCAGAGGGATTAAAAGGAGATGCGATCTGTGAATTGACTCAGGTGATCATGGTTGCTAATGCATTTGACAACTTGTGCCATACGCCAGTTGTCGCGGAACAGAAAATTCCTTACACCGCGCTCTCTCATCTCTATAAGAATTGCAAACATCTATATAAAGAAGAAAACCTCAATATTTTAATCAAGTTTATGGGGGTATTCCCGCCTGGAACGGTGGTTCAACTTTCAAATAACATGATTGGCTTGGTGATCTCGGTAAACGACTCCCATTTGTTATATCCCAATGTATTGGTGTACGACCCGACGGTACCGCGCACTCAAGCACCGATTATTGAGCTTGCATCCAAAGATATTAAGATAGTTAAGGCGATTCATCCGTCGAAACTCCCAGATAAAGTAAAAGAGTACATTAATCCACGCTCTCGAATATCGTATTTTTTTGATAGTGACGAATAGTTACCCACAGATTTTTGTGAATAATCTGTGTAAACCCTGAGTGTTATTTTGCTCTTTTCTTCTTGTTGGATGCAAAGTGTTCGGTTGATGCTTTTTTTGGGAAAAAATGCATATTTAGTATTGCCAAAGAAAAGTAACTCCCTATAATGCGCATCCACCGACACAGCAGACGCGATAAGGCTTCAGCAATGTCGGAGAGGTAAAAATCTTCTGAGAAAATAAATTGAAAAAGTACTTGCTACTCTCAATTATCTCGTTAGAATGCACCTCCGCTTTGAGAGAAAGTTTTCAATCAAAGCAAGCTCTTTAAAAATAAGAACCTATCAATCTGTGTGGGCACTCGTTGATGATAATCCAAAATTAGAAGCTTCGGCTTCAAATTAGATTTCAATGAAACGAAGTGACCATTGAATCGAAAGATTCAGCACAGTCAATTCAAACATTACTTCTGCTATTTATTAGCGAAAGGAATGTTCAGTATTCATTGAGTCGAACAAAATCTTAAATTGAAGAGTTTGATCATGGCTCAGATTGAACGCTGGCGGCAGGCCTAACACATGCAAGTCGAGCGGCAGCGACAACATTGAATCTTCGGAGGATTTGTTGGGCGGCGAGCGGCGGACGGGTGAGTAATGCCTAGGAAATTGCCCTGATGTGGGGGATAACCATTGGAAACGATGGCTAATACCGCATGATGCCTACGGGCCAAAGAGGGGGACCTTCGGGCCTCTCGCGTCAGGATATGCCTAGGTGGGATTAGCTAGTTGGTGAGGTAAGGGCTCACCAAGGCGACGATCCCTAGCTGGTCTGAGAGGATGATCAGCCACACTGGAACTGAGACACGGTCCAGACTCCTACGGGAGGCAGCAGTGGGGAATATTGCACAATGGGCGCAAGCCTGATGCAGCCATGCCGCGTGTGTGAAGAAGGCCTTCGGGTTGTAAAGCACTTTCAGTAGGGAGGAAGGTTCATGCGTTAATAGCGTATGGATTTGACGTTACCTACAGAAGAAGCACCGGCTAACTCCGTGCCAGCAGCCGCGGTAATACGGAGGGTGCGAGCGTTAATCGGAATTACTGGGCGTAAAGCGCATGCAGGTGGTTTGTTAAGTCAGATGTGAAAGCCCGGGGCTCAACCTCGGAATTGCATTTGAAACTGGCAGACTAGAGTACTGTAGAGGGGGGTAGAATTTCAGGTGTAGCGGTGAAATGCGTAGAGATCTGAAGGAATACCGGTGGCGAAGGCGGCCCCCTGGACAGATACTGACACTCAGATGCGAAAGCGTGGGGAGCAAACAGGATTAGATACCCTGGTAGTCCACGCCGTAAACGATGTCTACTTGGAGGTTGTGGCCTTGAGCCGTGGCTTTCGGAGCTAACGCGTTAAGTAGACCGCCTGGGGAGTACGGTCGCAAGATTAAAACTCAAATGAATTGACGGGGGCCCGCACAAGCGGTGGAGCATGTGGTTTAATTCGATGCAACGCGAAGAACCTTACCTACTCTTGACATCCAGAGAAGCCAGTAGAGATACAGGTGTGCCTTCGGGAACTCTGAGACAGGTGCTGCATGGCTGTCGTCAGCTCGTGTTGTGAAATGTTGGGTTAAGTCCCGCAACGAGCGCAACCCTTATCCTTGTTTGCCAGCGAGTAATGTCGGGAACTCCAGGGAGACTGCCGGTGATAAACCGGAGGAAGGTGGGGACGACGTCAAGTCATCATGGCCCTTACGAGTAGGGCTACACACGTGCTACAATGGCGCATACAGAGGGCAGCCAACTTGCGAAAGTGAGCGAATCCCAAAAAGTGCGTCGTAGTCCGGATTGGAGTCTGCAACTCGACTCCATGAAGTCGGAATCGCTAGTAATCGTGGATCAGAATGCCACGGTGAATACGTTCCCGGGCCTTGTACACACCGCCCGTCACACCATGGGAGTGGGCTGCAAAAGAAGTAGGTAGTTTAACCTTTCGAGGAGGACGCTTACCACTTTGTGGTTCATGACTGGGGTGAAGTCGTAACAAGGTAGCGCTAGGGGAACCTGGCGCTGGATCACCTCCTTATACGAAACGGATAGTTTGCTTTCACTTTTTAAAAGTGAAGACAAATGAGTCTCGATGAGTGTCCACACAGATTGATGGTTTTGAAGCGAAAGCTTCGAGCTATTATTGCTCTTTAACAATTTGGAAAGCTGACAAAACAAATCTTGTCTTAAATAGATAAGCGTTTGTTTGTAAAGTTCTCAAAGTATTCATTTCGATGAATACACAAAAACACATTCAAGTGTTCTTGGGTTTTGCGAAAGCAAAACATATTTGAGTCCGGCAAAATCGATAGCTATCTCGCTCATTCAAATAATGAGATAGCAACTTTGGTTGTTTAAACAACAAACTCAAGATTTCTTCTGAAACTCTTTGGGGTTGTATGGTTAAGTGACTAAGCGTACACGGTGGATGCCTTGGCAGTCAGAGGCGATGAAAGACGTAGTAACTTGCGATAAGCCCAGATTAGGTAGTAACAACCATTTGAGTCTGGGATTTCTGAATGGGGAAACCCACTAGCATAAGCTAGTATCATTAACTGAATTCATAGGTTAATGAGGCGAACCGGGGGAACTGAAACATCTAAGTACCCCGAGGAAAAGAAATCAACCGAGATTCCGAAAGTAGCGGCGAGCGAAATTGGACTAGCCCTTAAGCTTTATATGCGTTAGACGAACGGTCTGGAAAGTCCGGCGATACAGGGTGATAGCCCCGTAGTCGACAACGCACATTCAGTGAAATCGAGTAGGGCGGGACACGTGATATCCTGTCTGAATATGGGGGGACCATCCTCCAAGGCTAAATACTACTGACTGACCGATAGTGAACCAGTACCGTGAGGGAAAGGCGAAAAGAACCCCTGTGAGGGGAGTGAAATAGAACCTGAAACCGTGTACGTACAAGCAGTAGGAGCAGGCATTGCGTCCTGTGACTGCGTACCTTTTGTATAATGGGTCAGCGACTTATATTCAGTGGCAAGGTTAACCATCTAGGGGAGCCGTAGGGAAACCGAGTCTTAACTGGGCGTTCAGTCTCTGGATATAGACCCGAAACCAGGTGATCTAGCCATGGGCAGGTTGAAGATTGAGTAACATCAATTGGAGGACCGAACCGACTAATGTTGAAAAATTAGCGGATGACTTGTGGCTAGGGGTGAAAGGCCAATCAAACCTGGAGATAGCTGGTTCTCCCCGAAAGCTATTTAGGTAGCGCCTCGGACGAATACTACTGGGGGTAGAGCACTGTTAAGGCTAGGGGGTCATCCCGACTTACCAACCCTTTGCAAACTCCGAATACCAGTAAGTACTATCCGGGAGACACACGGCGGGTGCTAACGTCCGTCGTGGAGAGGGAAACAACCCAGACCGCCAGCTAAGGTCCCAAATTATTACTAAGTGGGAAACGATGTGGGAAGGCTCAGACAGCCAGGATGTTGGCTTAGAAGCAGCCATCATTTAAAGAAAGCGTAATAGCTCACTGGTCGAGTCGGCCTGCGCGGAAGATGTAACGGGGCTAAGTAATAAACCGAAGCTGCGGCAATGAAGTTTACTTCATTGGGTAGGGGAGCGTTCTGTAAGCCGTTGAAGGTGTGTTGTAAAGCATGCTGGAGGTATCAGAAGTGCGAATGCTGACATGAGTAACGATAAAGGGGGTGAAAAACCTCCTCGCCGGAAGACCAAGGGTTCCTGTCCAACGTTAATCGGGGCAGGGTAAGTCGACCCCTAAGGCGAGGCCGAAAGGCGTAGTCGATGGGAAACGGGTTAATATTCCCGTACTTCTTACAATTGCGATGGGGGGACGGAGAAGGCTAGGTGGGCCTGGCGACGGTTGTCCAGGTTCAAGTGCGTAGGCTTAAGAGTTAGGTAAATCCGGCTCTTTTTAAGGCTGAGACACGACGTCGAGCTACTACGGTAGTGAAGTCATTGATGCCATGCTTCCAGGAAAAGCCTCTAAGCTTCAGATTGTAAGGAATCGTACCCCAAACCGACACAGGTGGTCGGGTAGAGAATACCAAGGCGCTTGAGAGAACTCGGGTGAAGGAACTAGGCAAAATGGTACCGTAACTTCGGGAGAAGGTACGCTCTTGATGGTGAAGTCCCTTGCGGATGGAGCTGACGAGAGTCGCAGATACCAGGTGGCTGCAACTGTTTATTAAAAACACAGCACTGTGCAAAATCGTAAGATGACGTATACGGTGTGACGCCTGCCCGGTGCCGGAAGGTTAATTGATGGGGTTAGACTTCGGTCGAAGCTCTTGATCGAAGCCCCGGTAAACGGCGGCCGTAACTATAACGGTCCTAAGGTAGCGAAATTCCTTGTCGGGTAAGTTCCGACCTGCACGAATGGCGTAATGATGGCCACGCTGTCTCCACCCGAGACTCAGTGAAATTGAAATCGCTGTGAAGATGCAGTGTACCCGCGGCTAGACGGAAAGACCCCGTGAACCTTTACTACAGCTTGGCACTGAACATTGACCCTACATGTGTAGGATAGGTGGGAGGCTTTGAAGCAGGTACGCTAGTATCTGTGGAGCCGTCCTTGAAATACCACCCTTGTAGTGTTGATGTTCTAACGTCGACCCCTTATCGGGGTTGCGGACAGTGCCTGGTGGGTAGTTTGACTGGGGCGGTCTCCTCCCAAAGAGTAACGGAGGAGCACGAAGGTGGGCTAATCACGGTTGGACATCGTGAGGTTAGTGCAATGGCATAAGCCCGCTTGACTGCGAGAATGACAATTCGAGCAGGTGCGAAAGCAGGTCATAGTGATCCGGTGGTTCTGAATGGAAGGGCCATCGCTCAACGGATAAAAGGTACTCCGGGGATAACAGGCTGATACCGCCCAAGAGTTCATATCGACGGCGGTGTTTGGCACCTCGATGTCGGCTCATCACATCCTGGGGCTGAAGTCGGTCCCAAGGGTATGGCTGTTCGCCATTTAAAGTGGTACGCGAGCTGGGTTTAGAACGTCGTGAGACAGTTCGGTCCCTATCTGCCGTGGGCGTTGGAGAATTGAAAGGGGCTGCTCCTAGTACGAGAGGACCGGAGTGGACGAACCTCTGGTGTTCGGGTTGTGTCGCCAGACGCATTGCCCGGTAGCTAAGTTCGGAATCGATAACCGCTGAAAGCATCTAAGCGGGAAGCGAGCCTTGAGATGAGTTCTCCCTGATACTTTAAGTATCCTAAAGGGTTGTCGGAGACTACGACGTTGATAGGTCAGGTGTGTAAGTGCTGTGAGGCATTGAGCTAACTGATACTAATTGCCCGTGAGGCTTAACCATACAACACCCAAAGGGTTTTGATGGACTCAAAGCAAGAACAGACTTGATTGTGTAGAGAACACAAAAACAGCTTTCCAGATTAAAGAATTTGCTTGGCGACCATAGCATTTTGGACCCACCTGATTTCCATTCCGAACTCAGAAGTGAAACGAAATAGCGCCGATGGTAGTGTGGGGTTTCCCCATGTGAGAGTAGGACATCGCCAGGCTTTAATTAAAAAGATCCGGTCAATAGTACGGGGTTTTGGTCCGAGAAGGACATTTGATGCTGATATGGCTCAGTCGGTAGAGCGCATCCTTGGTAAGGATGAGGTCCCCAGTTCGATTCTGGGTATCAGCACCATTCACAAACAGAATTTTACTTGGCGACCATAGCACTTTGGACCCACCTGATTTCCATTCCGAACTCAGAAGTGAAACGAAGTAGCGCCGATGGTAGTGTGGGGCTTCCCCATGTGAGAGTAGGACATCGCCAGGTTCTTATTTAGACTCCAGAGTCTAACCATTGCGGAGCGGTAGTTCAGTTGGTTAGAATACCGGCCTGTCACGCCGGGGGTCGCGGGTTCGAGTCCCGTCCGCTCCGCCATTTATTCAGACGAAGCCCTAGCAGAAATGCTGGGGCTTTTTCGTATATGCATAAACTTGGTCTTCGACCAACGAGTCCCGCTTGAACGCAAGCCCGGCCGCTCCGCCATTTATTCAGACGAAGCCCTGACGATCTTCAGTCCTCCAGCCTTTCTCCTATTTGTTGAAGCAAAACCTTAAACGTACGTTATTGAAGCAATACTAAGTCTTTATCATATCGAGCGTTTGTTACTACGATATTTTGGAAATACGTCTGAAAACGTGATTTAGGAGAGGCAAAGAACAGACAAACTGATGAGCACACATCAGTAAACTATGTTTGCTTTACTCTTATTGGGTGTGAGGGCTACTCTAAGAACAGTCTGTTTTGGAGTGCAAACTAATGATCCAGCTATTACGTAGTACAAAATTAAAAAAATTATTTGAAAGCCTGTCCTCACCAGAGGGGATCGCAGTCATTAACCCTGCGACAGAGGAGACGCTGATTCGCTTAGAGCCAAGTTTGCTAACGGAGCTGGATGAACAGATTGAACAATGCAGAACAGCACAACAAGAGTGGTCGAAGTTGGCAGCGAAACAACGATCTCAGATACTCAAAAGCTGGTTTCAGTTGCTTGTAGAGCACGCTGAAGATATCGCTACTATTATCACGTTGGAGCAGGGGAAACCGCTCGCAGAAAGCCGTGGAGAGGTCGCATATGGTGCATCCTTTGTGGAATGGTTCGCAGAAGAGGCTAAGCGCGCTTATGGAGAGGTTATTCCGGCAACATCTATGGATAGACGCTTGTCTACGATTAAACAGCCTGTAGGTGTTTGTGCGGCGATTACGCCATGGAATTTTCCTATTGCTATGATCACTAGAAAAGCGGCTCCTGCTCTTGCTGCAGGCTGCGGAATGATCGTAAAGCCATCAGAATTAACGCCACTAACGGCTCTTGCTGTTGTGGATTTAGCTCATCAAGCAGGTATTCCTAAAGCGTTATTATCTTTGGTTATCTCTGAGCAAGCGGCGGAATTCGGTCAGATACTGAGTACCGATCCAAGAATCAAGAAAATATCTTTCACTGGGTCGACTCGTGTTGGGAAAATCTTATTAAAGCAAGCGAGTGATACCGTAAAGGCCGTCTCTATGGAGCTTGGCGGAAATGCCCCTTTTATTGTTTTTGATGATGCAGATATAGAAGGTGCCACAAATGGATTGATTGCATCTAAATTTCGCAATGCAGGACAAACGTGTGTATGCACCAACAGATTATATGTACACGAGAGCATTAAAGATGAATTTGTTGCAGTCCTATTAGACAAAGTATCTGCATTACAGGTCGGTAATGGACAGGAACCAACAATCACACTTGGTCCGGTTATCACGATGGCTTCTAAGCATCGCCTAGAGGCAAATATCGATCAGGCAGTGCAAGAGGGGGCTGTCATCATTAACCAGCCTCAAAAGCTGCCTGGGCGCTTTATGGAACCTGTTTTACTCGACAATGTCGAACAAGACATGGCGATTGTTCAGCAGGAGTTATTTGGACCTGTCTTACCCATCATTACGTTTGAGAATGATGAACAAGTTCTCGCAATGGCAAATGATACGGAGTATGGATTAGCGTGTTACTTCTACACAGATAGCTTGAAACGTATTATCAAATTCAGTGAATGTTTAGACTATGGCATGGTTGGTGTTAATGAGGGGATTATATCTACTGAAGTCGCTCCCTTTGGAGGCATTAAAGAGTCAGGGATAGGGCGTGAGGGAGCAAAGCAAGGTATGGATGAATACTTAGAGACTAAGTATGTTTGTCTCGGTGGGATAAATTAGTGCTTTTATGCCCATAGCTATAACCTATTAATAGTTATAACCCATAAAAGGATAAGAGGGAGCGAGATGTCAGTCTGGCTTCTCTCATATTAGGGCTGATTGAATTGCTGATTTTGTGAAAAGTGATAAAGACCCGTTCTTTTAGAGCGAAAAAAGCCGTATCAAATGATACGGCTTTTCGAAAGTGGCTCCTCCTGCTGGGCTCGAACCAGCGACCTGCGGATTAACAGTCCGTCGCTCTACCAACTGAGCTAAGGAGGAACTATCCTGTTTGTGCTTTCTTAAAAATAGTTTAAAACTAATCAAGTGCACTGAATAAATGGTGCCGACTACCGGAATCGAACTGGTGACCTACTGATTACAAGTCAGTTGCTCTACCTACTGAGCTAAGTCGGCGCCGAATCAATAAGATCTTATCTTATCAATTAAAAGTGGCTCCTCCTGCTGGGCTCGAACCAGCGACCTGCGGATTAACAGTCCGTCGCTCTACCAACTGAGCTAAGGAGGAACTATCCTGTTTGTGCTTTCTTAAAAGTAGTTTAAAACTAATCAAGCGCACTGAATAAATGGTGCCGACTACCGGAATCGAACTGGTGACCTACTGATTACAAGTCAGTTGCTCTACCTACTGAGCTAAGTCGGCACATTGTATTCTTTATTGTCGTTCGTGCTAAGCACCAACAACTAGAAATTGTGGTGCCCGGAGGCGGAATCGAACCACCGACACGAGGATTTTCAATCCTCTGCTCTACCGACTGAGCTATCCGGGCGACGAGGTGTATTAAAAGGCTTTTCGGTCTCTAGGTCAACAATAAATTTAAAATAAAATATCGTTTGATGAAATTGTGCTCGGAGTGGGGTGTTTTTATGCATTTTAATATAGTCGTACACCATATTTTAAGCTTTTAGGCACACCAGAATGATAAATCCTAATACGGTTAATGGTGTCTAAAATGAAAGGAGCACGTCCTAAAACGTGCTCTTGTCTAACTAAATGGGATTAAACTAGTTCTTTACTGAGAACTTCTTCACCCAACCTTCAAGTTCATTTGCTAAAGCGGATAGGGTTTGTGTACTTGTTTGACTCTCATTTACGACCAAGTTTAATTGACAACCACTCTCTTCGATTAAGTTAATGCGATGTGCAATGTCATCACTTACTTGTGTTTGTTCTGCTGCTGCGGTTGCAATTTGTTGGCTCATTTCAGATATAGACTCAAGTGCCGTAACAATTTGCTGAAGCGCCTCTGACGCATTCATAGATTCTGCCACAGTGCTTTCACTCGTCTCAGCACAGATCTCCATGGTCTGAATCGCATTACGTGAACCGTCTTGCAGATTGGCAATCATTAGCTGGATTTCTTTTGTACTGTCTTGTGTGCGGCCTGCGAGGTTACGTACCTCATCAGCGACAACAGCAAATCCACGGCCTTGTTCGCCCGCTCGTGCAGCCTCGATTGCTGCGTTTAGCGCTAGGAGGTTTGTTTGTTCGGCAATATCGCCGATCACATCAAGAACCTTAACGATGCTGTTTACGTCTTGATCCAGATCTGCAACCGCTTGGCTGGCCGTATTAAGTTGCGTTGCTAAACCTTGGATATTGTCAACGGTGCTGTGAATGAGAGATTGTGTGTGTTGGCTCTGTTTGTCAGCTTCGTCGGTATTGTTTGCCGTATCACTTGCAGAGGTAGCAACGTGATTTGCAGAAGATGCCATTTCTGTCATTGCTGTTGCGATCATTGCAGTGGATTGTTGTTGAGACATGGTTAGCTCTGCAATTGAATTGGAGCGCGATTCTACCGCTGACAGTTCAGATCGAAGATCATGCATTGAACTTTCCAAGTTAGTGACCATTTTAGCCAGAGATTGACTCATATCCTGTACTGCGTCGTAGATACTGCCTTTTGGTGCAACGGTATCAAATGTGATTTGGATATTGCCTTGTGCTACGGCTTGTACCGCTTTTCGTACGTCATTTGGTTCACCGCCAAGAAGGTTGAGCATTTTGCGAATAGAAATGATCAAACCACCCAAAATTGCCCCTGCGATCGCCAAACATAATGCGAGTTGCCACTGCGCAGTTGACCAAAAGCGAGCGTTTACCTCATTAAATCCAATACCTGTACCAACAACCCATCCCCAATGAGGCGTCTTCTCTGCGATAGAGTGCTTTTCTTCAATCGTGCCGTTTGGTAACTGCTGCGTCCAAGTGTATTCAACGATTTGACCTGTTCTATGGCCCAATACATCGACTATCAATTGACCGACGCTATTACCATTTCCATCTCGGAAATCATGAAAGCTTGTACCGTGCAGTTGAGGATCAAGTGGCGCGGCAATAAACATCATATTTTCATCGGCAACATAAACATATTCGTTATCTTTATAGAGATTATTTCTCAATAGTCGAGTTGCCAGGGCCTTAGCTTCGCTTTCTGACATTTTGCCCTCGATGGCCATTTTTTCCACTTCGGTCAGAATGCTGTAAGCACTTTTAAATAGTTCTGTTACTCGAGCTTTGTTATCAAGATTGCTTGCAACTCGAAGAGTCCAAAGTCCTGATGCCGTCAGAGCAAGTAGAGCAATCAATATGATTGCAGATAAGAAATAAGCTTGAGTTTTTAGTTTCATAGTAGGCTCACAATAATAGAAACGTCATACTGTATATTTAAAGAGGCTAATAATAAATTCTTCTGGTGATCTTTGTACAGGGGTGTTGGCGTTGAACCGGTGAAATTATGATTTAGCCTAAATTTTTATCGTGAAATAAGTGTAAGTAACGGGATAAGAGTGGATTCTGAATCTGAGTATTGGGCGGAATGAGCAGGGAAGTAGAAAGCAGCTGAAAAGAAAAAAGCCAAGTCCTAAGACTTGGCTTTTTAATGTGGCTCCTCCTGCTGGGCTCGAACCAGCGACCTGCGGATTAACAGTCCGTCGCTCTACCAACTGAGCTAAGGAGGAACTATTCTGTTTGTGTCTTGCCGATTATTTAAAATCAAGCAAACGCACCAAAAATGGTGCCTCGAGGCGGAATCGAACCACCGACACGAGGATTTTCAATCCTCTGCTCTACCGACTGAGCTATCGAGGCAAAAGAATGGTGCCGACTACCGGAATCGAACTGGTGACCTACTGATTACAAGTCAGTTGCTCTACCTACTGAGCTAAGTCGGCACACGATATTCTTTTTAAGCAATAATGCTTTTTTAGAAGAGATAAACTCTTCATTTTTCAGAATCTCATCGAGATGAAACTCTAGAAAGTGGCTCCTCCTGCTGGGCTCGAACCAGCGACCTGCGGATTAACAGTCCGTCGCTCTACCAACTGAGCTAAGGAGGAACTATCCTGTTTTGTGTCTTGCTTAAGCAAGCGCACCAAAAGTGGTGCCTCGAGGCGGAATCGAACCACCGACACGAGGATTTTCAATCCTCTGCTCTACCGACTGAGCTATCGAGGCAAAAGAATGGTGCCGACTACCGGAATCGAACTGGTGACCTACTGATTACAAGTCAGTTGCTCTACCTACTGAGCTAAGTCGGCACATTATATTCTTTGCAATTTGTCATTCGTGCTTCGCACCAACGACTTTTAATTCGTGGTGCCCGGAGGCGGAATCGAACCACCGACACGAGGATTTTCAATCCTCTGCTCTACCGACTGAGCTATCCGGGCAACGGAGCGCTATTAAACGGATTTTCCTGCATTTCGTCAACCACTTTTTTTAAATAATTTCAAAAAAGTGGTTGTTCGAGTGCTTTTTGTCCAAGTGCTGCTACAAAGTTTGATTGGCGTTAAATTCCTTTTTGAAATTTGTAACTTTTTCTAGGTATCTACGAGCTTCCGCTTTTGGGTGTTTATTTGTGAGCGCCCAATAAACTTGATTTGGTTGTAAAGAATTTAGATCGTTCATCGCGCGTTTTCGATCTGAACGGTTAAATGTGTTCAAAACACCACCAGTTCCACCATTGTATGCGGAAATCATGCTGTACTCTAACGAGGTTGGATGGCGAACATCTTTCAAATAACGATTTTTGAGAATGTAAAAGTAAGCTGTCCCAGCATCAATATTGTTTTCTGGATTAAATAAGTATTCTGGGCTTGGTTGTCCTGGTTTGTTTTTGACCAGTTTAAACACATCTCTACCAGCGGTTGTTGGCACAACTTGCATCAGCCCATAAGCGTTAGCCCAACTTACCGCGTAAGGATTGAAACTACTTTCCGTTTTTATGATGGCGTAAATGAGATCTTCAGGAATGTCGTATTTTGTTGAGGCTCTACGAACAATCTCTGAATATTGGTAGCTGCGTTGCGAGAAGTGGTCTTCGACCATGGGTATTTCTACGTAATACGCTTTTTTGAAATCGACATCTTTTGTTTTGACGTTATTCGCTATCAGGTAGTCAGCAAATCGATTTGCGCGCCAAGACCATTGGATCGGTTTTTTGTCTTGGTCTACAACTTGGTTGTAGAGAAATGGTTGCCCTTCCAACGTGATCTCTTTAGAAGAAAACAAATCAACATTTGCCGGATCGTCTGGCGTCAATAGGGTAGTAATAATGGCGTTTTTTAAATGTTTTTGCGGTTCTGTAGGGGAAACCGTTTCAATGGTTATCATCCCCTTTTGAAAATCCACTTCCGCTCGACTCAAGTAGTTATCAATGTACTTTACGTAATTACTTTTACCCGCCACCTTAACTTCACGTTGGCCCCAACGCTTTTCAATATTGCCGGAAAAACTGCGGATGAGTGCATCCAGAGCTCCGGTGTCTTTTTCAAATTGTCCTGGCAGTTCCGCGAGGTTAGTGGCAAACCGATTCGTTGGTTCGTAGTCCACGTCGTAGATGTTTTCAATAAACTCACGACTGCAGCCTGTCATTAACACCGCGACTGCAATAAGGGCTAGTTTTTTCATGATGATAGAAGTTTTTGAGTCTGCATATAAAAATGACACCACAATTGGTGTTGTGATGTCATTGTTTTAAAACAAATTTATCTTATTCGCTTGGTGGCGTGTAACCTTCAATATGAACCTCTTTACCTTCAAAAAGGAAGTTCACCATTTCGGTTTCGATCAGTTTGCGATGCTCTGGATCCATCATGTTGAGCTTTTTCTCGTTGATCAACATCGTTTGTTTGTGTTGCCACTGAGCCCACGCTTCTTTCGAAATATTGTCAAAAATACGTTTACCTAGTTCACCAGGGTAAAGTTGAAAGTCTAAACCTTCGCCTTCTTTTTTTAGTCGAGCACAAAAAACAGTGCGGCTCATAATGACTCCTTGCAATTAATTAACGAAGTTCGTGGGGTACTGCTTCCAGTAGTAGTTTTACTGGTGCAGCCAAACCGACTTCTTCAGGTTTAGATAAGTTATACCAAAGACCTTTGTTACCTTCCATTACCACATTGGGTTGCTTTGACAGGTCAATCAAAATCGGAGTGATATCGAGATGATAATGACTGAAAGTATGGCGGAATGTAATTAGTGTCTCTTGATGTTTAATATCGCAGGCTGGAATACCACGTTGTTCTAGCAGCAATTCAATATCGCTTTCAACATCGATATGCTCGGTTTGCGGGAAACAAAATAACCCGCCCCAAATACCTGTTTGTGGTCTTTGTTCTAGCCACACTTCATGGCCATTTTCATTTTTGTAATGAAGCATGACGAAACGAGTTTGCTTCACGGGCTTGTCTTTCTTCGGCTTCTTACCGGGATAATCAAGTACATTGCCTTGTTTCTTTGCTACACAAAGATCGCTGACCGGACACAATGTACATTTTGGTTTGCTGCGGGTACACATCATTGCGCCCATGTCCATCATGGCTTGATTGTATTTGTCGACATCGGTTTGTGGTGTATGCGCTTCTGCTATTTCCCACAGTTTATTTTCAACTTTCTTTTGTCCCGGCCAACCATCAACAGCAAAGCAGCGTGAGAGTGTTCGCTTCACATTCCCATCTAATATGGCGTGAGGCTGTTTGTAGACCGATGACAAGACTGCAGCAGCGGTGGAACGGCCAATCCCCGGTAGAGCATTCATTTGCTCTAGGTCTAAGGGAAACTCACCATTGTATTTATGGGCGACCTCTCTTGCCGCTTTATGAAGGTTACGAGCGCGTGCGTAATAGCCCAAGCCAGTCCATAGGTGCAGCACTTCATCTTGCTCGGCATTGGCAAGATCGACCACGGTCGGGAAGCGCTGTAAAAAACGCTGGTAATATGGGATCACGGTAGTGACTTGGGTTTGCTGAAGCATAATTTCAGACAACCAAACACTATAAGCGGTTTTGTGTTGTTGCCATGGAAGATCTTTTCTTCCATAAGCGTCATACCATTCTAAGATGGCGCTGGCGAAAGGTGTCACGACTTGCTCTGTATTCTATTATTGGTTAGGAACAAAATTGCACCACAGATCGTGGTGTAAGTACAACAGATAAACTGTGGGGATATTTTATCTGATTTGATGGCTTTTGGGTTGCCATAGTCTGATCGCTAAACAAATACTTGCACCCAAGAGAATTCTTTGGATAATCCCCGCTTTGATTAATCAATGTGCAGGCACAACCAATGACTGAAGTAACCACTAACGAATACAATGAAGACGGAAAAATGATCCGTAAAATACGCAGTTTCGTGCGTCGCGAGGGCCGCCTAACGAAAGGTCAAGAAAATGCGATGAACGAATGCTGGCCGACTATGGGCATTGATTACAAAACTGAACTTCTTGTTTGGAAAGAAGTGTTTGGCAATGATAATCCCGTTGTTTTGGAGATCGGTTTTGGTATGGGCGCTTCATTGGTTGAAATGGCAAAGAACGCACCTGAGAAAAACTTTATTGGTATTGAAGTACATAGCCCAGGTGTTGGTGCTTGTCTTGCGGATGCACGCGAAGCGGGTTTAACTAACCTACGTGTTATGTGTCACGATGCCGTTGAAGTGTTTGAGCATATGATCCCAAATGATAGCCTATCAACATTGCAATTGTTCTTCCCTGACCCATGGCACAAGAAGCGTCACCACAAGCGTCGCATCGTGCAACTAGAGTTCGCGGAAATGGTTCGTCAAAAGCTTATCCCTAACGAGGGTATTTTCCATATGGCGACAGACTGGGAAAACTATGCTGAGCATATGATTGAAATCATGAACCAAGCTCCAGGCTTTGAAAATGTGGCAGAAAACGGTGATTTCATTCCTCGTCCTGATGAACGCCCTCTCACTAAATTTGAAGCGCGTGGCCATCGTCTAGGTCACGGTGTATGGGATATCAAATTCAAGCGTACTGCATAACGTTTAAGGAGCTTATCGATGTACCGTTACGCGATATTAGCGAATCCGGGTCATAACCGAATTTACTTTGATAGCGCAATGAGCATTGCATGTTCAGAACTCAAAGCAATACTGGATTCTGAGGGGGTCGACGTCACTGAAATTGGCAGCCAAGAGGTAGGTCTACCTGCTGCGCTCGTATTCTCTTGCGAAAATGAACTGAGTGAAATGCAGTCTTGTAAGATTGCAGCATCCTCCATTTATTATGCATTGTTTGAAGTGCGTGAAGATGGCTTGCTACGTCCAATACAAGCGCCTGCATTCAATACTTTCCCTGAGAGTATGAGCCAGATCTTGCGTTACACCGGAAAAACAAATGAGCAGTTTACGCGTTTGATGGTGAACCTAGGCGTAAGTGCTGCCAACACGGGCAGTGCGCAATTAACGCTGATGGATCCTATGTGTGGTAAAGGTACAACACTGTTTGAAGGTTTGATCCACGGTTTGAATGTTGTGGGTGTTGAGATCAACCAGAAATGGGTTCAAGAGATCCAAACTTTCATCGTTAAGTTCATGAAGAACGGTCGCTTTAAGCACAAAGTGAGCAAAGAAAAGCGCACTTCTGGCGGTAAAAAAGTGGCAGATGGTTTCGTGGTTGAGGCAGCAGCAGACAAAAACGATTACAACAAAGGTAATCTTCAAACAATGAAGCTGTACTCGGCAGATACGCGTATTGCAGATCAAGTTGTGAAGAAAAACTCGGTAGATGTGATGGTGTCTGACTTACCTTACGGCGTGCAACACGGCAGCAAAAATGCCAAAGACAGCAAACTGAATCGCAGTCCTCTTGAGCTTCTAAAAGAGGCTCTGCCTGCATGGAAAGTGGTACTGAAAAAGCAAGGTTCAGTGGTGTTGTCTTTCAATGAGTTTACGTTGAAGTGGAAAGACGTCGCCGCTCTATTTGAAGAGCAAGGGTGGAAGGTACTTTCCGAAGCGCCTTACATCGGTTATCTTCACCGTGTTGACCAGTCGATTAACCGCAATATCATTGTGGCCGTAAAACCATAATCGACGAAGTAAAACAAACTCTATGGAAAAGCCAACGTCTGCGTTGGCTTTTTTTACCTCTGAGTTCTGGCATTTGGGTTCTTGTGACAAGAAGGTAGAAAATGAAACCTACAGCGCAAATTTTGACGGACATTCTAGCGGAAGTTCGCCCTTTGATAGGCCAAGGAAAGGTTGCCGATTACATTCCTGCATTGGCAAAGGTACCGCACACCAAGCTTGGTATCGCGGTGTACACAAATGAAGGAGAAGTGATTCAAGCTGGGGATTCACAAGAACCGTTTTCAATTCAATCAATCTCAAAAGCATTGAGCCTGACACTTGCTATGTGTTTATACAAGCAGGAAGAGATTTGGGCTCGAGTAGGCAAGGAGCCGTCCGGTCAAGCATTTAACTCGATGATCCAGTTAGAGATGGAGCAAGGTATTCCACGTAACCCATTCATCAATGCCGGTGCTATTGTGGTCGCTGATTTACTTCAAAGCCGCCTATCAGCACCGCGTCAGCGCTTACTTGAGTTTGCTCGCCAATTGTCAGGTGATACCCATATTGTCTATGACAAAGTCGTTGCGGCTTCTGAAATGATGCATGGTGACCGTAACGCGGCGATTGCTTACCTGATGCGCTCGTTTGGTAACTTCGAAAATGAGGTGATCCCGGTATTGCAAAATTACTTTCATGCCTGCGCACTGAAGATGAGTTGCGTGGATTTAGCTAAGACGTTTAGTTACCTAGCTAATAAGGGCACGTCTGTTCAAACGGGTAAGTCAGTGGTGACGGCAATGCAAACGAAACAGCTCAACGCGTTGCTTGCCACGTGTGGTTTATACGATGGTGCTGGTGAGTTTGCGTATCGTGTTGGGATGCCGGGTAAATCAGGCGTGGGCGGCGGCATTATCGCTGTTGTACCGGGGGAGATGACAATAGCGGTTTGGTCACCAGAACTTGATGCATCAGGTAACTCTCTGGCGGGCACGAAAGCGCTTGAATTACTTTCCGAGCGAATAGGCCGTTCGATTTTTTAAGCCCCTTCTCAAGCAATACCCTTGTAATTTGATGAGATAAGAATATGAAAATGCCTCTCAAGTGAGAGGCATTGTTTAGATTAATTTTTATATTTCAAAAACTAATAACCCAAGTCAAAGCCCTTAGTCTTCTTCGGCCATAAAGGCTTCAAGCAAGTCATTGAGGAAGAGTTTGCCTTTTTCGGTTATTTGCCAGTGGGTCTCTGTTTCACTTAGATAACCCATCTCAAGCGCCCAATCGATAGTCTCTTGAATTGAGCTCAGAGGCAGACCTGTCGTATCGATGTAGTCTTGTTTCGGGCACGCTTCCATTAAGCGGAAACGGTTCATAAAGAACTCAAACGGACGATCTTCATCAGCAACAATCTGTTCACTATCCAGATACGGCTTCACCATGTTTTGGTATGCCATCAGATAGCCACGTGGGTGTTTGACCTTAGTCGTGCGAACGATGCGCCCATCAGCAAAACTCAGCTTGCCGTGTGATCCACAACCAATGCCAAGGTAATCACCAAAGTGCCAGTAGTTTAGGTTATGTTGACACTGATAGCCCGGCTTGCTGTATCCAGAAATCTCGTATTGAACGTAACCTGCCGCTGCGAGTTTCTTATGTCCTTGCTCGAAGATATCCCACAAGTCATCGTCATCTGGCAGAGTCGGTGGCTTGTAGTAGAACATAGTGTTTGGTTCGATGGTCAGTTGATACCAAGACAAGTGCGGTGGCGCTAACTCAATCGCTTTGTCTAAGTCTGCTAAGGCTTGCTCGATGGTTTGATCCGGTAGCCCATGCATAAGATCAAGGTTGAAACTGTTCAAACCAATTTGGTGTGCCAGTTTCGCCGCTTTTACTGCTTCATCTTGACCATGAATGCGGCCCAAACGTTCGAGCTTTTGTTGTTCAAAACTCTGTACGCCGATTGAGATGCGCGTTACGCCAGCCTTGCGGTAGCCAACAAAACGCTCTGCTTCGATGGTGCCTGGGTTGGCTTCCATGGTGATTTCAATGTCAGGCTTGAACGGAATGCGCGCTTCAATGCCTTTGAGTAGTCGCTCGATGCCCTCTGCCGAAATCAAGCTCGGCGTACCACCGCCAATGAAGATTGAATGCAGTGGACGTGGCGCATCGTTTAGACGGTATTTCTCAATGTCGGTATCCAGATCTTCGAGAAGGGCATGGATGTACTCTTCTTCAGGAATCTCAGCTTTAAGCGCATGAGAGTTAAAGTCGCAATACGGGCACTTTTGCACACACCATGGGATATGGACATATAGGCTCAGTGCTGGTGGCGTTAGCATGGTTAATTTCGCTCTATATTACTGAGAAACATATTACTGAGAAACGTGCTCAGACAATTGAGCGAATAGAGATTTCAATGCTTTACCACGATGAGAAAGTTGTTTCTTACGAGTTGGCTCAAGCTCTGCTGATGCGCAGTTATCTTCTGGTACGAAGAAAATAGGATCATAGCCAAAGCCGTTTTCACCATGTGCTTCAGTTAGAATTCGACCTTCCCACTTACCGTGACAAACGATAGGAGTTGGATCGTTTTCATGACGCATCAAAACCAATACGCAGTGGAAACGAGCGGTACGTTCGGCTTCCGGCACGCCATCCATTGCTTTAAGCAGTTTCTCTAGGTTCTCTTGGTCAGAGGCTTTTTCGCCTGCGAAGCGCGCAGAGTAAATACCTGGCGCACCTTTTAAGTAATCCACTTCTAAGCCGGAGTCATCTGCAATCGCAGGGAGGCCCGTTTCTTGTGCTGCATGGCGAGCTTTGATGATCGCGTTTTCGATGAATGTCGTGCCAGTTTCTGCTACTTCAGATACGTTGAATTCACTTTGCGCTAATACTTCAAAACCGAAGTCAGACAGTAGATCTGCCATCTCACGCACTTTGCCTTGGTTGCCTGTTGCTAGCACTATTTTTTTCATGATCATCTCGTTTTGTAGCAAAAAGAAGAGTTTGATGCTCTTCAGAGTCTATGTTTATCCTAGTCTAAAAGTGAATGAGGCGATTTCGAATCAATCATTCTTCGACATAGAATTTTTGGGTAAATTTAAGCTTACCTGAACCTTTGTTTCCAGCTTTAATATCAATATCAAAAGTAAAGGTTTCTTCGTTACTGATGTTTAACTCAGAAAGGTAGTAAATCGCCTCTCCTTCTTTCACTTCACGGAATGTGAGCTTTTGTGTTTGACCAATTAAGTTTTTTGCTTGGCCGCTGATCATCGCACTAACCGCAGGTTTACCGAGTGACGCCCTGTCTAATACGCTGATGTTTATCACTGCATTGTAGCCATTACGCTTGATATCGTAGCTACGTGCGATTTTAGGCGTTAGAAAGGTAGAGTTAAACGCAATATAGTGTACTTCGATGTCTTTCATTGTTTTGAACTGACCAGCAATGCTTGGTAAAGACACAAGACTGATCAGTAGGGCCGTTATCCATTTACTCATTGTTTCTTCCTTAAATCGATATCCGTTGTTAGTTTGATACGAATTTTCGTAAATAAAAAGCCATCAAATGATGGCTTTAATCTCGGTGGGTATTTGTCCTGGGGATTCTATTCGAATTTGCTTGTGACGCCCCAGTTCTCCTTTCTCTATGTGAACCAAGCCTTTAGCAACTTTGAACTGCTTGGCTAGAAACTTGGTCAAGTGAGCGTTTGCTTTCCCGTCGACAGGCGGAGCAGTGATGGCTACTTTTAGCTCTTCACCGTGCAAGCCGACGATCTTATCTCGGCTTGCTTTCGGTTGAATGTAGAGCTTGAGTATGACATCTTCACAATCATGCCAGACAGCCGCTGTCATTATAATTGGTACCAGATAGGACCAATGATATCACCCATTAAGAAGTTGGCGAATTGTAGCAAGATGAAAAGCACTAGCACGCTTAGGTCAAAGCCACCCATAGCTGGAATAATGCGACGTATTGGCGCAAGCATTGGCTCAGTAAGTTGATGGAATACATACTCAATAGGGCTGCGGCCTTGGCTTACCCAACTCAGAATTGCGCGGATCAATAGTACCCAGAATAACAAGCCACCTGCGGCTTTAAGCAGTGATAACAAACCTAAAAATAAGAAGTCGGCACTAAAAGAGACCGAACCATTGGATGCGATAAGGATCAGTGCGACGAATTTTAGTACACATAAAACATAAGCAAACAGTACGGTTGCTAAGTCAATTCCGCCGACGGATGGAATCACTCTGCGCAGTGGAGCCACAACGGGTTGCGTCGCCTTAACAATGAATTGCGAGAACGGGTTGTAAAAGTCTGCTCGTGCAGCTTGTAACCAAATACGCAAGATAACGACCATAATATAGAGGTCGAATAGGGTTGAGATGAGAAAACTCATTGAATTCATAAGATACCCTTAACAGTAATGAACGACAGATCTCATTTTGTCGCACAGTTAATTAAAACAGTTTTTCCATTTCTTCAGCACGAGCAACCGCCGCTTGCATGGCTTTAGCTACAATATCAGACAGTTGATGCTCGTTAAATGTGCGTAAGGCCTCTGCGGTTGTTCCACCTTTTGATGTTACGTTTTCGCGCAGTGTAGACAGCTCAGTATTTGGATTCTCTACGACCATTTTTGCCGCACCAAGAGCAGACTGTTGCACCAGCATACGAGCAGTGTCTTTATCAAAACCTTGAGCTATTGCTTCTGCTTGCATTGCTTCCATAAATAGGAAGAAATAAGCAGGTGCGCTGCCCGCTGCAGCAATGACGTTGTTGATGCCAGATTCTTGTTCAACCCAACATACCTCACCGCAAGCTTTCATTAGCTCTGCCGCGAAAGCTTTATCTTGTTCTTGCACATGTTCAGGCGCATACAGACCACTCATACCCAAACCAAGTTGCGATGGTGTGTTTGGCATCACACGAACCAAGTTGAGCTTAGTCGTTAGCATGTCATCCAAACGTGAACAGTTGATGCCAGCCGCAATAGAGATAACCAGTTTATTGCTGAAGTCGATAGATTGCAGTGGTTTACACACTTCTGCCATCATTTGAGGCTTCACAGACAATACCACAACATCCGCATCTTCTGCGGCTGCGATGTTATCGCTGGTGGTTCGGATACCAAAATCTTGCTCAAGAGGTTGGCGACGCGTCTCTGATGGGGCAGTTGCAACGATGTTTTGGGCTGGATAGCCATCCGCTACTAGACCTGAAACAATCGCTCTTACCATATTGCCCGCGCCAATAAAGGCAATCTTTTTATGTTCCATATGTCTGATTTCCAAATATAAGTGCTTACAGTTTGTTGTGCGCACAGGTGTATAATGACACCCGTTCCACCTTACTTCTCTATGAGCAGTAAGGCATTGCGTCACCATGTTTGACGATGGGGCGCTGTTATTCCGTTGTGCAGTTATTGCTTTATTTAGCTTTTGCTTTTTTAGCTACGGCTTTGTTCCGTAGTCACGCGCGCCAAAAATAGCAGTGCCGATGCGAACCATGGTGCTACCTGCTTCGATAGCAGCATCCATATCACCACTCATCCCCATAGATAGCGTATCGACATCTGGGTATTGTTGAGTTAGCTTTTCTTTTAACGTTGCCAATTGTTTGAAAGCGCGAAGCTGTGATTCGTAATCGGATACGTTAGCAGGAATCGACATCAACCCTCTTAACGTGAGGTTAGGTAGGCGAGAAATCAACTCTGCCAGCTCGAATACTTCGGCATCATTGACGCCCGACTTGGATTCTTCTCCGCTGGTGTTTACTTGAATCAACACTTGCAATGGCGCGAGTTCATTAGGACGCTGGTCGCTAAGACGCTGAGCAATTTTAGCGCGATCAATGGTATGAACCCAATCGAAATGTTCGGCGACAGGGCGAGATTTATTGGATTGAATGGGACCAATAAAGTGCCATTCGATGGCATTATCAGGGTAGTGTTCCGCGAAGTGTTGAACTTTGCTGACCCCTTCTTGAACATAGTTTTCGCCAAAAGCGATTTGGCCAGCGTGGTGAGCTTCTAGAATTGCGTCTACAGGTTTTGTTTTGCTGACGGCTAGAAGTTGCACTGACTCTGGAGAACGACCACATTTTTGTTCATCGTGGCGAATTTGGGAGGTGATATGTTCAATATTTTGTTGAATACTACTCATAGCTGTACTTTAGACTTAAGGATTTTAAATGGATATCACTGAGTTACTGGATTTTAGTGTAAAACATAATGCATCAGATCTACATCTTTCTGCCGGTGTTCCCCCAATGGTACGTATTGATGGGGACGTAAGAAAGCTTGGCATACCAGCGTTTACACACCAAGAAGTGCATCGTCTCGTTTTTGAAATCATGAACGATGCACAACGCAGTGAATTCGAAGAAAAACTCGAAGTCGATTTTTCCTTTGAAATGCATAATGTCGGTCGTTTCCGTGTGAACGCTTTCAATCAATCTCGAGGTTGTGCTGCTGTCTTTCGTACCATCCCAAGTAGCATTCCAACCTTGGATGAGTTAGAAGCGCCAGAAATTTTCAAAAAAATAGCGAATGCTGAAAAAGGTTTGGTGTTGGTGACAGGGCCAACGGGTTCGGGTAAATCGACAACACTCGCTGCTATTGTTGACTACATTAACCGCAATCACAACAAGCATATCTTAACAATTGAAGATCCGATCGAGTTTGTTCATACCAATAACAAATGTTTGATCAACCAACGTGAAGTTCACCGTGATACCCACAGTTTCCAAAATGCACTGCGTAGCGCGCTCCGTGAAGACCCGGACGTGATTTTGGTCGGGGAAATGCGTGATAAGGAAACCATCAGCCTAGCACTTACAGCCGCAGAAACCGGCCACCTTGTTTTTGGTACGCTGCACACAAGTTCAGCGGCGAAAACCATCGACCGTATTATTGACGTATTCCCAGGCAGCGATAAAGACATGGTACGCTCAATGCTGTCTGAATCACTGCGCTCTGTTATTGCCCAAAAGCTATTAAAGCGAAATGGTGGCGGCCGGATTGCTTGTCATGAAATCATGATGGCAACCCCTGCTATTCGTAACCTTATTCGCGAAGATAAAGTTGCTCAGATGTACTCTATTATTCAAACGGGTGCCGCTCATGGAATGCAAACCATGGAACAAAATGCGCGTCAGTTGATGGCTCAAGGTATGGTTTCTCATGATGAGGCCGAAAAAAAGGTTGGCCTTGAAGCACAACAATTCTCGTAACGAATTTGATAATAGCGAACACGTGGTATGGATCTGAACAAATTTCTTGAGGGTATGCTCACGCTTAAAGCTTCGGACCTCTATATTACGGTCGGTGCTCCAATACTGTTTCGAGTTGATGGAGAGCTCCGCCCACAAGGTGAGAAGCTGACCGAGCATGATGTAGCGCAGTTGCTTGATAGTGCCATGGAGCCTGATCGTCGCCGAGAATTTCGTAGTAGCCGTGAATCTAACTTCGCCATAGTAAGAGGCTGTGGGCGTTTTCGCGTCAGCGCTTTTTTTCAGCGTGAATTACCAGGGGCGGTGATTCGTCGTATTGAGACCAATATTCCGACCTTTGAGCAATTAAAGTTGCCGTTGGTTTTGCAAGATCTTGCTGTTGCTAAGCGAGGGCTAGTGCTGGTGGTTGGTGCGACAGGGTCGGGTAAATCGACGACAATGGCTGCAATGACGGGGTATCGAAACAACAATAAAGCGGGTCATATTCTAACGGTTGAGGATCCCATTGAGTTTGTGCATGAGCATAAGCGTTGTATCGTCACACAACGAGAAGTGGGTTTAGATACTGAAAGCTACGAGGTGGCGCTTAAGAACTCGCTCCGTCAAGCGCCAGACATGATTTTGATTGGTGAAATTCGCAGTCGAGAAACGATGGAATATGCGATGACGTTCGCGGAAACTGGGCATCTTTGCATGGCAACCCTGCACGCTAACAATGCTAACCAAGCCCTTGAGCGCATCTTACATTTAGTGCCAAACGATCAAAAAGAGCAGTTTCTATTTGATTTGTCGATGAACTTAAAAGGTGTGATAGGCCAACAACTTATCAGAGATAAAAATGGTCAAGGTCGACATGGGGTATTTGAAGTTCTGTTAAATAGCCCGCGAGTTTCTGATTTAATTCGTCGAGGTGATTTACATGAACTCAAAGCGACGATGGCACGCTCAAATGAATTTGGTATGTTGACGTTCGACCAGTCACTCTACAAGTTGGTGATGCAAGGTAAGATCAGTGAGGAGGATGCGTTGCACAGTGCGGATTCTGCAAATGATCTTCGCTTAATGTTGAAAACTCAGCGCGGAGAATCTTTCTCATCGGGCAGTTTAGAAAACGTTAAGATCGATATGGATTGAGCTGTTTTAGCTGGTCAGCATTCTAAATGGTTAAAAGGTTGGTGAATTCCAACCTTTTTTGTTTGATGCTCATTGGCGAAAAGAGTTATTCACCCCACAGGGTTTCAAACCAACTTTCTAGGATAACAACAGCAGACTGGCAGTCAATATTGCCTTTAGATAGCGCTTTGTAACCGCCCATACTAAATAGTTCCGCGCGCGCTTCTGCAGTAGATAAGCGTTCATCGTGCAACTCAACGGGTAGTCCATATCGCCCGTGCAAGCGGTTCGCGAATTTTTTTGCTCGAGGTGTGATGGTTGCTAGATCCTTACCATGGAGGTCAGTGGGTAAGCCGACAACCAATAGATCGGGTTGCCACTCTTTGATCTGTTTTTCGATATCATCCCAATTTGGAATACCGTCGTTGGCTTTAAATGCTTTCAGTGGAGAAGCGGTACCAGTAACTTCTTGGCCGATGGCGCTGCCAATACTCTTTGTACCAAAGTCAAAAGCCATAATTGTGCGTGACATGTCGAGTCTCGAATCTAAATGTTGAATGAATTAAGCGTGACCAGCATCAGAAGATAGCTGGCTCGGGTCGATCCCCAGTTTCTCTACCGCTTTCTTCCAGCGTTCCGTAATCGGAGTATCGAAGATAATTTCTGGTGTGGCTTCAATGGTTAACCATGAATTTTCTGCCAACTCGGTTTCTAGCTGTCCGGCGCTCCATCCTGCGTATCCTAGTGCAACTAAATAGTCGCTCGGCTCTGCTTCCGTACCCAATACAGATAAAATGTCACGAGAGGTCGTAACGGACAGGTCGTCGGTCATTTGGATGCTCGATTCATAGTAATCTTTTGGTTTATGCAGAATGAAACCACGATCTTCAGAAACCGGCCCCCCATTATATACCGGTCTGTCTAGACTTGCTTCAAACAGGCGAGGATGAACAGGTTGTACTTCCACTTGTTTTAGCATGTTCCCCACGGTGATATCGACAGGCGCATTGATGATAAAACCCATAGCGCCTTCTTCATTATGTTCACAAAGGTAAATGACACTATTTTGGAAATAAGGGTCTTTCATTCCTGGCATTGCAACTAAGAAGTGGTTTTTAAGGTTCATCTGGTTGACCTTTAAGAAAAGTGAGGTCACTTAAGTAAACATCAAGATGTGGAATCTGAGTTTGTTAAGTTAACAAGGGACTGTGCAACATACCCAAGCCCGTTAACGCTGCTTGGGTATAATTGTACTACAATTTGAGTTATTCGCCTTTTATACGGCGCTCAATCGCGTCCATTAGCTTACCGGTGATAGAAATATCAAAAGCTGCTTCGATTTCGCGAATACAAGTTGGGCTCGTTACGTTGATTTCCGTTAGTTTGTCACCGATGACATCAAGGCCAACAAAAATAAGCCCTTTCTCTTTTAGTGTTGGCGCAACTGCTTGTGCGATCTGCATGTCAGTTTCGCTTAGTGGACGAGCTTCTCCAGTACCACCCGCCGCTAGGTTACCACGCGTTTCACCTTTCGCTGGGATACGAGCTAAGCAGTAAGGCATTGGTTCACCATCGACCACAAGAATACGCTTATCACCATTGCTGATATCTGGCACGAACGTTTGTGCCATTGCGTAGTTTTGACCATGATTGGTGAGTGTTTCGATGATCACAGATACGTTTGGATCGTTTTCTTTTACGCGGAAGATCGAAGCGCCACCCATACCATCAAGTGGTTTTAGGATCACGTCACCATGCTCTTCTCGGAACGCTTTAATTTTTTCTGCTTTACGCGTTACGATGGTGGTGGGTGTTAGCTCTGGGAACCAAGCGGTAAATAGTTTCTCGTTACAGTCACGTAAGCTTTGCGGCTTGTTCACGATCAGAGTGCCTTGCTCTTCTGCACGTTCAAGAATGTAAGTAGCATAGATGTATTCGGTGTCGAACGGAGGATCTTTGCGCATCAGAACCGCATCTAGTTCAGAAAGTTCGATAGTTTGCTCTGATTTGAATTCGTACCAACCGTTTGGATCTTCTTTTAGTTCTACTACTTTGGTATCTGCGATCGCTTTACCTTGGTCTAGGTGAAGGTCGTTCATTTCCATGTAGTGGATTTCGTAGCCGCGGCGTTGCGCTTCAAGCATCATGGCAAAGCTAGAGTCTTTTTTGATGTTAATGGACGAGATAGGGTCCATTACAATACCCATTTTGATCATTGTGTTTCTCCGTTTTAACCGAGATCGCCGAAACGAACTTGTAAAGCTGTAATTGCTGTCAGAGCTGCCGTTTCGGTGCGCAAAACGCGTGGGCCGAGCAGCGTCTCTTCAAATTGGTATTCGCGTGTCATGTCGATTTCATCTGCCGATAATCCACCTTCAGGGCCAATCAATAGGCGCACCTTTTCAACAGGTGTTGGCAGGGTGTTGATGGAATACTTTGCGCGAGGGTGCAAGTTCAGTTTTAAACCATCGTACTCTTCTTGGCACCACTCTTCTAAGCTCATGATTGGACGAATTTCTGGTACGACATTTCGACCACATTGCTCACAAGCACTTACTGCTATTTTTTGCCATTGAGCGAGTTTTTTCTCGAAACGTTTTTGATCTAGCTTGACTCCACAACGCTCAGAGATGAGTGGAGTAATGGTGTTTACGCCGAGTTCAACGGATTTTTGAATGGTAAACTCCATTTTATCGCCACGTGAAATCACTTGCCCTAGATGTAGATCTAGAGGCGACTCAATACTGTTATCTACACGCTCTGTAAGGTTAACCATGACACTTTTTTTGCTGACTTCACTAATAAGGGCAGGGAACTCTGCTCCGTTACCGTCAAAGAGCAGTACTTCTTGACCCTCTTTCATGCGAAGTACGCGCCCGATATGGTTTGCAGCGTCTTCACTTAAAGCAAGGGAGCCAAGTTGTGAAATGGTTTCTGGGTGATAAATTCGAGGGATACGCATCGTTTCGATTTCCTGCATACGCGAGTATTTAAACTCTAACATGGATGCTTTCTACCGAAAAAACAAGGGGCAAGAGGCGTGTAAATATCCACGCCTCGATTAGGTAATGGGCTAGTGCTCGTTTAAGTGAACAAATTACAGTGCACGGCAAGCTTCTTGAACAAATGGGTTGTGGTTGCCTTGGATCTTGGCAATACGTTCATCGCGTTTACATTCCCATTTATCGACAGGGTAGGTTTTGTTCCAGGCACTCATCAACTGGCTTTGTTGCTTGGACAGTTTGAAACCATATTCTTTGCTCATGTAAAGGTATGTTCGAGCAATAGAGCCTCGAGCACGATCGGGTGGCATTACCTTGCGTTGCTTGAAGTTGACCTGCATTTCACAGCGACCGTAGCTGACGCCGTCTATACCGTTCCATTGGCTGAAGTTGTAGTTCGAACGGTCACCGTTTACTTCACCAATCGCTGGTGTCAGGTTGTGGAGATCGGCTTCCATTGATTTGAATTGTTTGTCACGGCGAGAGCAATTCTTACGTCCGCCATCTTGCCAGCATTGTAGCTGGTGGCCGAATTGCCAAGCTGGGACCACATGTTCCCATTCAATGCGAGAAGCGCGGGTTTGTTGCTTGCGAACCTGATAGCCGCAAGAGGAAAGATCCGGAATGCCCTTTCGGCCCTGCCATTTGATGTCACAGCCACAGTAGAAACTTGTTGGATGATCGGCGTAGATTTTTACCGCTTCACGTTTGGCTGCGGAGAAAGAGCTAGGAGGCGCAGCAATTGCCGCACTAGAAAGCGCAAGTAAGAATAAAGAGAACAGGTATTTCATGATTAAAGTCTTTAAAAAGTATGACTTTACCAATTCTATCACGCAAAAATTAGTTTTAGTGATGAGTATGTTAACAATAGTGATTCAAAGAGAGAACCGAGTATGGAGTGTGATGCGCTTTTGATGAGCTGCTTTTGATGAGCTAAGTAAGAGAAATATGTTTAAGTATTTCAAAAATTGAAAATTAGGAGAATGGGTGATGAAAGATGCTAAGTGTAAAGAAAACAATTAAGTATAAAGAAACAAGCTAAGCGTTAAGAAAGCTGAGTTCCCGTAAAGCTCAACTTCTGGCGACATTTTTGACAAGAATATACCGCTTCTTTGCGGAGAACTTTATTGTGGCGTCGTATCGATAGTGGGTAAACCGTACAGGCGCAGCGGTACTCAAAGGTTTTACCTTGGACTGATGCGATATTAAAATTATGAGTGGTTTTAGCGGGGACGTTAAAGACGGCCTCCATAACACCTTGCCACTCTTTGCCGTGTGGCCTCACGCGACCATACACTTGATAGGTAACAAGATGTGCCACTTCATGAGGAATCACCTCTTGGAGAAAAGCCTTTGGGTTCTCTGAGAACAGTTTTGGATTTAAGCGAATCTCATTGAGTTGCAAATAAGCTTTGCCTGCCGCTTTGCCGCGAACACTAAAAGAGAGTGATGGCATGGGAAAAGAACGTTTGAATGCTTGTTCAGCCATCATGATGTAATCTGCCATCACTTGTTTGGCGTTATAGCTCAGTTCTATATCCACGACTTACCTCATTTAATCAACAAAAAGCCCCCGCGTGAGCGAGGGCCGGATCATAGCATCAGTTTTCTAAGGTGTGTGTTTTTTCTTAATGATGGCATGGTATGCATGCCAAGTACCGTAGCCTAAGATTGGCATCGTAAACAGCATACCAATACCATAAGTAGCAAAGCCAATTAAGATACCGCCACAAATAATCGCAGCCCAAACAATCATTGCAGGAATGTTGGATTTCACCGCGTTAAAGCTGGTAAATACGGCCGTCATCATATCCACGCGACGTTCCATCATTAAAGGTATGGAGAATGCGGAAATACTGAAAACCACACAAGCTAAAACAAAACCAACGAGCGAACCAATAACCAAGAAAGGTAAGAATTCAGTTAGCGGAGCGCCCTGTACAGATGGGTATAGAGCGTGAAGTAGGGCAGCGATACGCATCCAGAAAATCATGCATACTGCGAGCATTACCGCGAAAGCCCACTGCGATGTTGAGTTACGTCCGATGGCTTTCATTGAGTGGAATAAGCTGGGTTTATGCCCACGTTCTCTCTCCCAACTTGCATCATATAAGCCGAGTGCAAGAAAAGGCCCAATCAGCATATAAACGATAAGACTTGGCATCACGACGAGGTGGGTACCTTGCCACTGAACAAGGAGCACAATACCAATCGCTGCAGCCATAAAACAGATGCCGTAGAAAGCACTAATGATGGGCATTCGGACGAAGTCGTTCAACCCTAACGCTAACCAGTGAAATGGCGCGGTAAGGTTAATGGTATTGCAAGGGATGGTTCTAGCATATTCGTTGTCAGGGACTGCCTTATGTTTATTGTGGAAGTCTGACGGATTCACAGTACGAGGCATAATTCCTCCTTGATTTGCTCCCCTACGGGCTCAAATTCATCTTGAATGAAACGGACCGGATGCCTGACTGACGCATTATATGCCCCTCTAGCCACGTGAGTCTGCATCTTATTTCGAATAGTTATATGCATCGAGAAGTGCATTTAACATTACGTTAACTATTGATGGGGTTGGCGCAATTTACAAATAATTGCTGAAGTTTTGTTCGATGTAATGTGAAAGAGTGCAAATACAAAAAGCCCTCACCAAAAGGTGAGGGCTTAATTGATTCTTGCGAGATTTGATTATTTGATGCCAGCAAAATCGCGTAGAAGTTCAGCTTTATCAGTCGCTTCCCATGGGAATTCTTCGCGACCAAAGTGGCCGTATGCTGCTGTCTTCTTGTAGATTGGTTGAAGAAGGTTCAGCATTTCTTGCAGACCGTATGGACGTAGGTCGAAGAATTGACGAACGGCTTCAATGATGATGTCGTGTGATACTTTCTCAGTACCGAACGTTTCAACCATGATAGACGTTGGATCCGCCACACCGATAGCGTATGAAAGTTGGATTTCACAACGGTCAGCCATGCCTGCAGCTACGATGTTTTTCGCTACATAACGCGCTGCATATGCTGCAGAGCGGTCTACTTTCGATGGATCTTTACCAGAGAATGCACCGCCACCGTGACGAGCTGCGCCGCCGTAGGTATCAACGATGATCTTACGACCAGTCAGACCACAGTCACCCATTGGACCGCCAATAACGAAACGACCTGTTGGGTTAATGAAGAAGTTGGTGTCTTTGCTAATCCACTCTGATGGCAGTACTGGCTTGATGATTTCTTCCATAACCGCTTCACGTAGATCAGGTGTTGATACTGAATCACAGTGCTGAGTTGAAAGAACAACGGCATCGATGCCTACGATCTTACCTTGGTCGTACTGGAAAGTAACCTGAGACTTCGCATCTGGACGTAGGAAGTCTAGCTTACCGCTCTTGCGCACTTCAGCTTGCTTTTTCACTAGCAAGTGAGAGTAAGTAATTGGAGCTGGCATTAAAATTTCAGTTTCGTTCGTTGCGTAACCAAACATGATACCTTGGTCACCCGCGCCTTGCTCTTTAGGATCGGCTTTATCAACACCTTGGTTGATGTCTGGTGATTGCTTACCAATGGTGTTTAGAACAGCACAAGAGTTAGCATCAAAGCCCATGTCTGAGTGAACGTAACCGATTTCACGTACGGTTTCACGAGTCAGTTCTTCGATATCAACCCACGCAGAAGTTGTGATCTCACCACCTACCATAACCATGCCGGTTTTTACGTAAGTCTCACAAGCAACACGTGCCTTAGGGTCTTGCTCAAGAATAGCATCAAGAACTGCGTCAGAGATTTGGTCTGCGATTTTATCTGGATGACCTTCTGATACCGACTCAGAAGTGAACAGGTGCTTAGCCATGATAGCTCCAATCTAAAAGTTTACTCATGGCTAACTAACCCAAGCTGGCCACGAAAAATTCAATACTGTTTGTAGGTGTTTCTACATCTAGACGTCTATTTTAAATTTCCGTGTTCGAATTACAAGCTATTTTTCAGTTTGAATTCACACAGCATATTTCCCAAACGTTTGCTTTTAGTGTGGTGAATTTAAACAAAAAGCGGGATAACTAGAAAAAGATTGCGCTAAAACCTCAAAAATGGTGAGTAAAACGTTTGCAGTCGGATTTTTGCTTTGAGAGAATATTGCTCGCACTTTAACGCCCAACATGATTTGGGGTTGTGCCAACATTCCTTTATTAATTCGCTTAATGCACTCAGGAGCAGACATGTCTTCTCGTAAACATCTGGCTAATGCAATCCGCGCTCTAAGCATGGATGGCGTTCAACAAGCAAACTCTGGCCACCCAGGCGCACCTATGGGTATGGCTGATATCGCTGAAGTTCTTTGGCGTTCTCACCTAAATCACAACCCAGCAAACCCAGAGTGGGCTGACCGCGACCGTTTTGTTTTGTCTAACGGCCACGGCTCTATGCTGATCTACTCTCTACTGCATCTGAGCGGATACGAGCTGTCTATCGATGATCTTAAGAACTTCCGTCAGCTTCACTCTAAGACTCCAGGTCACCCAGAGTACGGCTACGCGCCTGGTATCGAGACAACGACGGGTCCTCTAGGTCAAGGCATCACTAACGCAGTTGGTATGGCAATGGCTGAGAAGGCACTAGCGGCTCAGTTCAACAAAGAAGGCCACGACATCGTCGATCACTTCACTTATGTGTTCATGGGTGATGGCTGTTTGATGGAAGGTATCTCGCACGAAGCATGTTCACTTGCTGGTACGCTAGGCCTAGGCAAACTGATTGCATTCTGGGATGACAACGGCATCTCTATCGATGGTCACGTTGAAGGTTGGTTCTCTGACGACACGCCTAAGCGTTTTGAAGCATACGGCTGGCACGTAATTCCGGCGGTAGACGGTCACGATTCTGAAGCAATCAATGCTGCAATTGAAGCGGCAAAAGCGGACCCTCGTCCTACGCTTATCTGTACTAAAACTATCATCGGCTTTGGTTCTCCAAACAAATCAGGCTCTCACGACTGTCACGGTGCGCCACTAGGTGCGGAAGAAATCGCAGCAGCACGTGAATTCCTAGGTTGGGAACACCCAGCATTTGAAATCCCAGCAGACGTATACGCACAGTGGGATGCGAAAGCAGCAGGAACTGAGAAAGAAGCAGCTTGGAACGCGAAGTTCGAAGCTTACGCAGCAGCTTACCCTGCAGAAGCAGCAGAGCTTAAGCGTCGTCTAAACGGCGAACTTCCTGCACAGTGGGAAGAGAAGACAAGCCAGATTATTGCTGACCTTCAAGCTAACCCAGCAAACATCGCATCACGTAAAGCATCTCAAAACGCACTAGAAGCGTTTGGTCAAATGCTTCCAGAATTCATGGGCGGCTCTGCTGACCTAGCGCCTTCTAACCTAACCATGTGGTCTGGTTCTAAGTCTCTAGAAGCGAACGACTTCTCTGGTAACTACATCCACTACGGTGTACGTGAATTCGGTATGACTGCGATCATGAACGGTATCGCTCTACACGGCGGTTTCGTTCCTTACGGCGCAACATTCCTAATGTTCATGGAATACGCACGTAACGCTATGCGTATGGCTGCTCTGATGAAAGTTCAGAACATCCAAGTTTACACGCACGATTCTATCGGTCTTGGCGAAGATGGCCCAACTCACCAACCAGTTGAGCAAATTGCTTCTCTACGTTTGACTCCAAACATGAGCACATGGCGCCCATGTGACCAAGTTGAGTCTGCAGTTTCATGGAAGCTTGCTATTGAACGTAAAGATGGTCCATCGGCACTTATCTTCTCTCGTCAAAACCTAGCGCAACAAGAACGTACTGCTGAGCAAGTAGCGGACATCGCGAAAGGTGCTTACATCCTGAAAGACAGCGATGGTAAGCCTGAGCTAATCCTAATCGCAACAGGTTCTGAAGTTGAACTAGCAGTGAAAGCAGCTGAGCAACTAACGGCTGAAGGTAAGAAAGTACGCGTTGTTTCAATGCCATCAACAGATGCATTCGACAAGCAAGACGCCGCTTACCGTGAATCTGTACTGCCATCAGACGTAACAGCACGTATCGCGGTAGAAGCGGGCATTGCTGATTTCTGGTACAAGTACGTTGGCTTTGACGGTCGCATCATCGGTATGACAACATTCGGTGAATCTGCGCCGGCTGACCAACTGTTCGAGATGTTTGGTTTCACTGTAGAAAACGTAGTGAACACAGCAAAAGAACTATTAGCGTAATTTAGCGCTAGAAATGAAAAACCGAGCGTTAGTGCTCGGTTTTTTTGTGCCTATTCAAATTCGTTTCCCCAGTTATCCTTCTCTTTGTGTCCACATTTCTTACAAGTGACATAACGATTCATATCGTAATAGTGGCCGCCGTTTATCAAGGTATGAGCCCAAAGCTTTAAGGTTCCAAGAATCGATTTATCCGCATCATAACGACTTGGTTTACGGACTAGCACCTCTGAGTGTGGTGTTTCTCTATTGCATCGCCTACAAAAGTGAGCGGCGGGAAAACCTGACATACGAATTTTCTTTTGGTGGTCAAACAAGGGATTAAAGTGTCAAGTGAAACACGTTGAGTCACTAATAAATATATTGAGGGGATGAATAGCTTGGGAAGTGAAAAGATAGTTTACCGCGAGGGAGATCACTTACTTAATGCGTTCTAACGTTCAATCAGTTACTATCTGTGACACGATTTTTTGGTGAGGCGAGGGAATCATGCTAAAGGTTGCGATCAATGGATTTGGGCGTATCGGTCGTAATGTACTGCGAGCAGTATATGAAAGCGGTAAGCATCAACAAATTAAGGTTGTTGCGGTCAATGAACTCGCACAACCAGAAGCCATGGCGCATCTTCTTCAATATGACACCAGTCATGGCCGCTTTGGAAAGAAAATCTCTCACGATCAAGAACACCTCTACGTTCATCATGGTTCTTGTCACCATGACAGTGGCGAATATGATTCCATTCGAATTCTTCACCTTGCCGAAATTGACCTGTTACCGTGGCGTGACTTAGAGGTTGATATTGTCCTCGATTGCACGGGTGTCTATGGCTCTCAGGCTGATGGGCAAGCGCATATAGAAGCTGGTGCCAAGAAAGTGCTGTTCTCACACCCTGGCGCGAGTGATATAGATAACACGATTATTTATGGTGTGAACCACGAAACCTTAAAAGATGAACATCGTGTTGTATCGAATGGGTCATGTACCACCAACTGCATTGTACCGATTATTAAAGTGTTGGATGAGGCATTCGGAATCGAGTCTGGAACCATTACCACCATCCATTCATCAATGAACGATCAGCAAGTCATTGACGCCTATCATAACGATTTAAGACGTACTCGAGCAGCCAGCCAATCCATTATCCCAGTAGACACCAAATTGCATAAAGGTATTGAAAGAATATTCCCGAAATTTTCTAACAAATTTGAAGCAATTTCGGTTCGCGTACCAACGGTAAATGTGACCGCGATGGATTTAAGTGTCACAATTAGTACAAATGTGAAAGTTAATGACGTAAATCAAACCATTGTTAACGCATCTCAGTGTACATTACGTGACATTGTTGACTATACTGAATCGCCACTTGTTTCTATCGATTTCAATCACGATCCGCACAGTGCGATTGTGGATGGAACGCAAACCAGAGTGAGTAATGGGCATTTAGTTAAAATGCTTGTTTGGTGTGATAACGAGTGGGGCTTTGCGAACCGGATGTTAGACACCGCATTAGCAATGCAAGCTTCTTCACAAGTGGATCAATAATGTTGAAGAAGCGATGGAGAAAATTTTTATTTCAAGCCTTGAAATAAATTAAACGTATCTCCATATCAGTAATCAGTTTGAAGAATTAACGGGCTTGGCAGGATTGCCGAGTTTTCAAAAACTTTAATTATTAAATATTTGAGAGGACACATCATGTCTGTAATCAAGATGACTGACCTGGATCTAGCAGGTAAACGTGTATTTATCCGTGCTGACCTTAACGTGCCAGTAAAAGACGGTAAAGTAACTTCTGATGCACGTATCATCGCATCTCTTCCAACTATCAAGCTATGTCTAGAAGCTGGCGCGAAAGTAATGGTGACATCTCACCTAGGTCGCCCAACTGAAGGTGAATACGCTGAAGAGTTCTCTCTACAACCAGTAGTTAACTACCTAAACGACGCACTAGATTGCGAAGTTAAACTAGCGAAAGATTACCTAGAAGGTCTAGAGCTAAACGCTGGTGAGCTTGTTGTTCTTGAAAACGTTCGCTTCAACAAAGGCGAAAAGAAAAACGAAGAAGAACTATCTAAGAAATACGCAGCACTATGTGACGTATTCGTAATGGATGCATTTGGTACGGCTCACCGCGCACAAGCTTCAACTCACGGCGTAGGCATGTTTGCTGAAGTTGCATGTGCTGGTCCTCTACTAGCAGCTGAACTAGAAGCACTAGGCAAAGCAATGAGCAACCCAGAGCGTCCTCTAGTTGCTATCGTTGGTGGTTCAAAAGTTTCTACTAAACTGACGGTTCTTGAATCACTATCTAAAATCGCTGACCAACTTGTTGTTGGTGGTGGTATCGCGAACACATTCATCGCAGCTGAAGGTCACAATGTAGGTAAGTCTCTGTACGAAGCTGACCTAGTTGAAACAGCACAAAAACTAATGAAAGAGTGTGCAATTCCAGTTGCGACTGACGTTGCTTGTGCAAAAGCTTTCGATGAGAACGCGGAAGCTGAAATCAAGAATGTTGCTGACGTTCAAGATGACGACATGATCTTCGACCTAGGTCCAGATTCAACGGCTGCTCTAGCTGAGATCATCGCAAACGCGAAAACTATCCTATGGAATGGTCCTGTAGGCGTATTCGAATTCAAAAACTTCGAAGCAGGTACTAAAGGTATCTCTGAAGCAATCGCTAAGTCTGCAGCATTCTCTGTAGCAGGTGGTGGTGATACGCTAGCAGCTATCGACCAATTCGGTATTAAAGCTGATGTATCTTACATCTCTACTGGCGGCGGTGCTTTCCTTGAGTTTGTAGAAGGTAAAGTACTTCCAGCGGTTGAAATGCTAGAAGCACGCGCAGCTAAGTAATATTCAGTAAAGCGGGAGACATCTCCCGCTTTCTTGTTTGCTGCAATGCGAAGCTAAGTCTGCTAGAATAGCCTCAGTTGTGAGCAAACGTTTGCAAGATTTTTAATTTAATAAGTTTTGTTTAAAAACGACAGATAAATAGGATTACATCCATGTCTAAGATCTTCGACTTCGTAAAACCAGGTGTTATCTCTGGCGATGACGTACAAAAAGTTTTTGAAGTAGCGAAAGAAAACAACTTCGCTCTTCCAGCAGTTAACGTTGTTAACACTGATTCTATCAACGGCGTACTTGAAGCTGCAGCTAAAGTTAAAGCTCCAGTTGTAGTTCAGTTCTCTAACGGCGGCGCTGCTTTCTTCGCTGGTAAAGGCGTGAAACTTGAAGGTCAAGGTACTCAAATCCTTGGTGCTGTTGCTGGTGCAAAATACGTTCACGCTGTAGCTGAAGCTTACGGTGTGCCAGTAATCCTACACACTGACCACGCTGCGAAGAAACTTCTTCCATGGATTGACGGTCTACTAGACGCGGGTGAAGAGTTCTTCGCTCAAACTGGTAAGCCTCTATTCTCTTCTCACATGATTGACCTTTCTGAAGAGTCTCTAGAAGAGAACATCGAAATCTGTGCTCAATACCTAGCGCGCATGGAAAAAATGGGTATGACTCTAGAATTTGAACTAGGTTGTACTGGTGGTGAAGAAGACGGCGTAGACAACTCTGATATGGATCAGTCTGAGCTATACACTTCTCCAGAAGACGTAGCTTACGCATACGAGAAACTAAGCCCAATCAGCCACCGTTTCACTATCGCGGCATCTTTCGGTAACGTACACGGTGTTTACCAAGCAGGTAACGTTGTTCTTACTCCAACTATCCTACGTGACTCTCAAGCATACTGTGCAGAGAAATTTGGTATCGCACCAAACGCTCTAAACTTTGTATTCCACGGTGGTTCTGGTTCAACTGAAGCTGAAATCAAAGAGTCTATCAGCTACGGTGTAATCAAAATGAACATCGATACTGATACACAGTGGGCTACTTGGGATGGTATCCGTCAGTACGAAGCTAAGAACCGTGATTACCTACAAGGTCAAATCGGTAACCCAACTGGTGAAGCTGCGCCTAACAAGAAATTCTACGACCCACGCGTATGGCTACGTGCAGGTCAAGAATCTATGGTTGCTCGTCTTGAGAAAGCTTTCGCTGACCTAAACGCAATCGACGTACTATAATTCGTCACATTAGATTGATTTTAAACCCGCTCATATGAGCGGGTTTTTTTGTGTCTGCATTTTGCTTATCGAATCTATATTTATCGTAAATCTGCGCTTTGTTCCCAAACGTTTTATCTATGCTGACTCTAAGTTTTGAATTTCGCTGATTGGTATAAATTGATGCGCTTTTTATATGCACTAGAGTGAGCTGAACAAAATTTTGTAGTCTGTTGCAACCTGGTGTCAAATGAATTAAAAAATGTGGCGAATTGTAATTTTGTTGCGTAATCTGTAACAGGTCAGCATCAATCACCTTTGGTAAGACACTGTTTTGCATCTCTTTGCAAAACTTTAACTTTGCAAAATGTTGGAATTGAGATATTGTGCCAAAATTCTGACGCAGTTCAGTAAAGTTATAACGAATTTACTTCAAATAAGAACGCATAAGAATTGCGATTCATATTTTATTAGCAACTAGATTGATATCTTTTTATTTTTGAGGATACAAATTATGGCAGGTGAATCGGTGAGCATCGATACCTCTTTGACAGAAGGTTTAAATGAAGCGCATTCATGGTTGAGCAATAACTCAGACCTATTAGTGCAGTATGGCATCAACATTATCTCAGCCGTACTGATTCTATTTATTGGTAACATCATTGTTAAAATGATTGCTAATAGCGTAGCGAAAGTGCTTGATAAGAAGAATATGGACAAGGCCGTTGTTGAATTTATTCACGGCATCGTTCGTTACCTTCTTTTAGTTATTGTACTTATTGCTGCACTAAGCCGAATTGGCGTTCAAACGGCTTCAGTGGTTGCGGTAATTGGTGCGGCAGGTCTTGCTGTTGGTCTTGCTCTGCAAGGCTCGCTATCTAACTTTGCTGCGGGTGTTCTTATTGTTGCTTTCCGTCCGTTTAAGTCAGGTGACTACGTAGAGATTGGCGGCGTGGCAGGCAGTGTAGAAGCGATTCAGATTTTCCAGACGGTTCTAAAAACACCAGATAACAAAATGGTAGTGGTTCCAAACTCTGGCGTAATTGGCGCACCTATTACTAACTACTCTCGTCACGCGACTCGTCGTGTAGACCTTGTAATTGGCGTGTCTTACAAAGCAGATCTAAAGCAAACTAAGCAGGTGATCCGCGAGACGCTAGAAAAAGACCCACGTATCTTAAAAGATCCAGATATGACGATTGGTGTGCTAGCTCTAGCTGACTCTTCAGTAAACTTCGTGGTTCGTCCATGGTGTAACACTGCTGATTACTGGGATGTTTACTTCGATTCTACTCAAGCAATCAAAGAAGCATTGGATGCAGCTGGCATCGAAATTCCATTCCCACAAATGGACGTTCACTTGAACAAAGTTGAAGCTTAATCACTTCGATTAAGAACATGAAAAAGCGAGGTGTTTTCCTCGCTTTTTTTATATCTCATAAAGGGGATTTTGGCCGGCTAAAAGTAGGCGTTTGAGTTCGTTGCCCGCAAAGCCAAAGGTAAAATTTGGTAAACCAGGGGTATAGAGCAATTCATCGTGCTGGTAGAGCCTGGTATCCACGATGATGATGATATGTTCTGGTAAGCCAATAGGGCAAACGGCTCCAGGCATACACCCTAACTGTTCAATCATCTCGCTATCAGGGCAAATCGATGGGCGCTTTCCTGTGATGATTTTTATGTGTTTTGCGTCCAAACGTGAGTCTTTATCAGTTAAGTACACGGCATAACCTTGTCCTTTTAACTTGAGGAAAAGACTTTTAGTGTGGGTGCCTGTCCATCCAAGCTCTGCTGCAACTTTGATGTCGGTTTCGAAGTCGAGAATGGCTTCATGTCGCCATTCTTGAAAAGGAATAGAGAGCGCGTTGAATCGCTCTCGATTGATTTGATAGATTTCTTGAAGTGACTTCATGTCGTGTTTCATTTCCATTCTTACCAATATTTTGTCAGCAGCTCGTTTGCAAGTACTGACGCAATAGTAAACATCATAACGGCTACTGCGATGTCGATGCCTTTTTTCACTTTCGGTTTTGATAGTGTAGGGCCTAGTTTCGCTGCGCCTAACGATAATGTATAGAACCAGACAAACGATGCCATAATGGTACCCATTGCAAAAGCGATACGATCGTTACCCTCAAATTGACCACCAATGGAACCTAAGATCACGACGGTATCTAAGTAAAGGTGCGGATTCAATACTGTGACAGCGAGTGCGCCAAGGATTACAGTACGGCGACCTCGTGCGACTACTTCACCTTTCGACTCGGATGCATCAGTAGGTTTGAGTGCGCTTTTTAGTGATAGTAAGCCGTAAATGCTTAAGAAAGCGATACCACCTAGCGTTACCGATGTAAGCAAAATTTCGTTTTGAGATAGGATAGCACCACCTCCAAAGATACCCAGAGAGATAAAGATCGTATCTAGAATGCTACAGATGGTTGCTGTTGTTAGATGATGTTGACGCTTAATACCTTGGTTAAGGACATATGCATTCTGCGCACCGATCGGAATGATCATCGTCGCACCTAATCCGAATCCTTGTAATAACACCCAAAAGCTCACAATACACCTCGAAAATCAGTTATAGAACAGCAGAGGAATGGAAGATATCGCTTTCATGTAAATAAGTATAATTAATGATTTTAATATATTATTAGCAATGCTTATTTAGTTAGATGTGCTTATTTGATTGAGTATTTATACGGAGGTAAAGCGCGTGCGAGGATTGGATTACAAATGGGTAGAATCGTTAGATGCGGTAGTGCACTTAGGCAGTTTTGAAAGGGCTGCAGAGCATTTGTTTGTTTCTCAATCAGCTATCTCTCAACGAATCAAACAGCTTGAAAAGTATCTTGCACAGCCCGTGCTTATTCGTGAACAGCCACCTAAACCCACTCCCATTGGAAAGAAATTACTCGGGCTCTATCGCCGTGTAAGGTTGCTTGAGCATGAAATTTTGCCAGAGCTAAAAAATGATACAACAACACGGCCTGTCCAGTTATCTTTAGCCACTAACGCTGACAGCTTAGCAACGTGGTTATTACCTGCTCTTCAAGATGTCATGAAACAGCGTCAAGTAGAGTTAAAACTGACGATATATGGCGAATCGCGTTCGATTGAAAAGCTGAAAAGTGGTGAAGTAGCCGGAGCTATAAGCCTAGAATCGCAAGCAATTTCCGGTTGTCGAGCGGATTATCTTGGACGTATTGATTACGTTTGTGTCGCGAGTCCGGAGTTTTATCAGCGCTACTTTATGGATGGAGTGAATAATCAGACGTTATTAAATGCACCAGCGGTTTCTTATGATCAATACGATGATTTGCATAAAACGTTTTTAACTGAACACTTTAACATTAGGCCTGACAGTGTTATCCACCACAACATCAGCAGTTCTGAAGCCTTTCTTAAGATGGCTTTAGCAGGTGTGGCCTATTGTTTGATTCCTCGCTTACAAATCACCGATGAGCTAGAAAAAGGCACTTTGATTGATATTACGCCCGGATTTTTGATGTCTTATCGAATCTACTGGCATCATTGGCAATTAGAAACAGGGGTACTGCAAGAAATATCTCAAGCGATTGTGGGGTATGCTCAAACGCACTTGCCGCAATAAGTTCCCTTATTTTCGATAACTTACCACGAAGTAACACAGTCAAAGTTGTGTTAGAAGTCGATGAAGATACTTGGATAATTATTAGAAGTTTCTATGATGAGGTTATAGAGTGTCACTCTGCCTCATCTAGAGCCCATCGTTAGGTATTCACCGTACGCTGGAGAGAGTGATCTTCGCCTTTCAATATGGATGGATGTATCAAATGAAACTGTCTTCAATTTTATTGGCTTCAGCACTGAGTTTTTCTAGCGCTTCTGTATTTGCTTACGATGTACCTAACTTTGCGCACGTTAACACGACAGGCTATGGAGAAGTTGTTGCCACACCTGATATGGCGACCTTTTCGGTAAAAGTGGTAGATACAACAATGACGGCGGAGCAAGCAAAGCAATCCGTCGACAAAACGGTAGAGACATTTCTGAATAGCTTAGCCGATGCGGGTCTATCAAAAGATAACATTACCAGCTCTAATCTGTACTTGGCGCCGCAATACCACTACCCGAAATCAGGGAAGTCTGAATTAGTAGGCTATCGTGCTTCTCGTAGTATTGATGTGACGGTAGAAGATCTAGCGAACTTAAATCAATACTTGGATATGGCTTTGAAAGCGGGCATCAACCAAGTCGATAACATCCAACTGAAAGTGAGCAATCAGGAAGAGTACCAACAAAAAGCACGCATGGCAGCGATTAAAGATGCTCAGAGTAAAGCGGCATCTTTAGCAACAGGTTTTGATAAGAAACTTGGGGATGTTTGGCAAATCAACTATAACCAAATGAATACTCGTCCAATTTTGTTGCGCTCAATGGCAATGGATGCAAAACAAAGCTCTAATAGCTACCAAGACTCGACACTGGTCATTCGCGACCAAGTGGATGTGGTTTACAAGCTCAAGTAATATCAGCCATAGCAAACAGCAGGTCATTCTGGCGGGTTATAACGCTTAGATAAAAGCAACAAGTAGAAAGGCAGGGGGTTCCCTGCCTTTTGTGTATTTTCCTATCAGTGATTAGTGAAGGATGCGAGCGCGAATGGTGCCCTCGATGCCTTTTAGTTTCACTAGTGCCTCTTCTGCACGAGAGGTTTCTACGTCGATCACAACATAACCAATTTCTGATGCTGTCTGTAGATACTGACCCGCGATGTTAATGCCCTCTTCTGCGAAGATGGTGTTAATTTGCGTCAGGATACCAGGGCGGTTTTTGTGGATGTGCAGTAGGCGAGAACATTCGCGATGCTCAGGCAATGATACTTCAGGGAAATTCACACTTGATAGTGTGGAGCCGTTATCTGAGTATTTCGCTAGCTTACCTGCGACTTCAACCCCAATGTTTTCCTGTGCTTCTTGCGTTGAGCCCCCAACATGTGGCGTCAGGATGACGTTGTCGAATTTTTGTAGTGGCGATTCAAATGAGTCTGCATTTGTCTGGGGCTCGACCGGGAATACATCAATGGCAGCGCCTGAAATATGTCCGGACTCTAAGCTATGACATAACGCTGGGATATCTACGACAGTACCGCGAGCGGCATTGATGAAAATCGCGCCAGGCTTCATGCGGGCAAACTCTTCTTCACCCATCATATTTTTTGTGTCTGGTGTTTCAGGGACGTGCAGAGAAATCACATCGCACTTATTGAGCAGTTCGCTCATCGTAAAGACTTGCGTTGCGTTACCGAGCGACAGTTTATTTTCAATGTCGTAGTAGTAAACGCGCATCCCTAAGTTTTCTGCAATGATCCCTAGTTGAGTACCAATATGGCCATAACCAATGATACCTAGACGCTTACCACGAGCCTCATAAGAACTATCTGCGCTCTTTTTCCACACTCCACGGTGTGCAAGTGCGTTTTTCTCTGGAATACCACGAAGGAGCAGCAGGATTTGACCCAGTACCAACTCTGCCACACTACGTGTGTTTGAGAACGGTGCATTAAAGACAGGCACACCACGTCGAGCAGCAGCGTTTAGATCGACTTGGTTGGTACCGATACAAAAACAGCCAATCGCAACTAGCTTGTTTGCCGCATTGATGACTTCTTCTGAAAGGTTGGTGCGGGATCGGATACCGATGAAGTGAACATCTTTGACTGCTTCAATCAGTTCGTCTTCAGAAAGGGAGCCTTTGTGATATTCAATGTTGCTGTAGCCAGCCGCTTGAAGAACTTCAACAGAAGATGGGTGAAGTCCCTCGAGCAAGAGGATTTTTATTTTTTCTTTATCCAGTGAAATTTTGGCCATTTTCTCGTCCTTAAAATGGAAAGGTGGGCTAATGTGGCGCACATAAAGCAAAACCATTAAAGAGGGAATAATTAACAGTTTTGTCGGAAGACAAACGTTTCCCTGTGCGTCTTCTGCTCAATAAAGTAGCAAAAAAAAATCGCTTTGGGTAAGAAAATTACGGAATAAGGTAGGCGTTTGTTAGAAAAGGGAAGAAAAAACGGTGCATTGAGCACCGTTTGTAATGAAATAACAGAAAACTTAAACCACTAAAGGAATTATTCTTCTATTTTTGCACCCTCTGGTGTGCCAGTGATAACCACATCTGCACCACGATGAGCGAATAAGCCAACTGTCACAACACCAGCGATGCCATTGATCTTGTCTTCCATCTCTTTTGGATTTGTGATTTGCATGTTGTGTACATCTAAGATCACGTTACCGTTATCTGTCACGACACCCTCACGGTATGCAGGATCACCACCAAGTTTCACTAATTCGCGAGCAACGTAAGAACGCGCCATAGGAATGACTTCCACAGGAAGAGGGAATTGGCCAAGAACGTCAACTGCTTTAGTGCCATCAACGATACAAACAAATTTGTTTGAGATAGCGGCTACGATTTTTTCACGAGTCAGTGCAGCACCGCCGCCTTTTATCATTTCGCGATCTGCGTTGATTTCATCTGCACCGTCAACGTAGATATCAAGCATCGCAACGTCATTGCACTCATATACTTCAATGCCAAGCTCTTTTAAACGCTCAGTTGAAGCAACAGAGCTAGAGACTGCGCCTTTGATGTCATCTTTGATACTGCCTAGGGCATCGATGAAGTGATTCACGGTAGAGCCAGTACCAACACCGACAATGCTGCCTTTCTCAACATATTTAAGCGCTGCCCAACCAGCCGCTTTTTTCATTTCATCTTGGGTCATGCCAATCTCCTGAATAGATGTTCGTTAACGTTTGCGGCGTGATTATAGCGGCTTATTTGGCACTTTCCCATTGCCAGATTTGGCTTGGAGTCACGATCTTAGGTAAAGGAACATCCCAATGTGCAGTAGGTAAAAGATCGACACGCTGACAATCGTGGGCAATACCAATAGGTTTTGCTCCAAGCCCGGTATTAAACCAGTGGGAAAGGGTGCGGTCATAATAGCCTCCACCCATTCCAAGGCGATGACCAAGGCTATCGAAACCCACTAAAGGCGTGCAGATTAAATCGAGTTCGTGGATAGGCTTAAGATGACGAATATCGAGCTTAGGCTCCAGAATGCCGTATTTGTTGTAAACCAATTGGTCATCGTGTAGATACTGTAAAAACAGCAAATGCCCTTTAGAGAATGGGTGGATCACAGGAAGATAAATGGACTTACCTTGTTGCCATAAGCATTCAATCAGTGGCTTGGTGTCAAGCTCACCATCAGCTGAGAGGTAAAGTGCGATGTGTTGAGCGCGTTGAATTTCAGGCAATTGTGAAAACTGAGTAATCAGATCGAGCCCAGCTTGGAACTGAGTGTCACTACACAGCGCATTACGCTTTTCACGAATAAGTTTGCGGAATTCTTGTCGAGATAGGTCTGACATAGAGGAATACCCCAGGGTGCCGTTGAGGATTATGGCCCTTGAACCAGCTGGTTCAAGGCGGATCAGCAATGATAACCGTAGGCTTCTCGGTACGAGCCAAGCTTGCTCAATAGCTATCAAGTACTAACCCTTTGGTATTGCTTATCGGCTCAGGGACTTAAATCCAACTGACAAACACCCCAGGGTAAATTTGGTATCTACTGCTGTCCTTGCGTTACTTTGCTAAGTGCGTTTTCTAAAGACGCGGTGAGCTTTTCCATTCGCTCCGTTATTTCTTGTTGCTGGCCACTCGATTCGTATGACTTGGTATGAAGTTCATAACAAATGTTCAGTGCCGCGAACGTTAATAGCTGAATTTCATTGGTTACCTTAGTACGTTCACTCATCTCTTGCAATCGGCGATCAAGATCTTTTGCCGCTGTCATCAGTGACTCTTCTTGCCCAGTTGGACAATTCACTCGTGTCATTTTGCCAAGGATTTCAACGTCGACCGCTTGATTGCTCATGATGAATAAACTCTATATTCGCGCTATCTAAGGCATTGCTTCATACAACTGCCGAGGAGGAAACTATAGAAAAACCGCTATTAAGATTCAAGCATTTCCCATCACAGAAAGAAAAATGGTGAAGTGATCACACAGGAATTGGACAAATTGAGCAATTCCTATCCAAAATTGAAATTGATAGCCGTTTCAGCCGACAGGGCTTGATGGTAGGATATGTCGTCTATTATTACGCAAAAATGAGCCGAGATATGAGTGAAATCACCCTTCCAGAATACCAAACCATTGCTGCCGAATTGAAATCAGCGAGCCTAGCTGTGACGCCTGCCGAATTACACGGCCTGCTTGTCGGTATGTTAAGTGGTGGATTGGCGATTAATGATCAAACCTGGCAGCCCATTCTTTTTGATTACACTAACGAGGGCATGGGATGGCCAGCAACGGCATTAGCGTGTGCGGATAGCGTTTTCAAAGTAACAGTAAGAGAGCTTACGGGCACCTCTATGGAACTGGAGTTTTTGCTGCCTGATGAACCTGGAGAAGAGGGTTTGTTTGCATTGGCTGATAGCTTGTCTGAGTTTGTTAACCACTTTATTTCAGGTCTTGGTTTAGCAGGCATTGCCCTAAATAAAGCATCTGATGATGCAAAAGAAGCCCTAGCGGATCTTGAAGAAATTGCTAAGTTGGGCATTGATGAAGATGACGATTTTGGTGAACAAGCTCAATTGCTAGAGCAAGTCATTGAGCATGTAAAAGCTTGCGTGTTAACCATTCATGCAGAGTTTGGCGCGCGCCCTGAAAGTAGCGATAGCCAAGCAACCATTCATTAATCAGTCCGATTTCATTTTTTGAATAGTTTCTAGAGGTTAGCATGATGCAATATGATGTTGTTATTGCTGGTGGCGCTATGGCGGGGGCAACGCTTGCGTTGGCGATTGAACATTTATCTAAAGGCACGCTCAATATTGCAGTCGTTGAACCTTTTAAAGTGCAGTCAGAGGGCCACCCAGGTTTTGACTCTCGCTCAATTGCACTGTCTTACGGCACGGTCAATATTTTACGTCATTTAAAACTTTGGCCAGCGATTGAACCTCATGCAACACCCATTGAACATATTCATGTTTCAGATCGTTCTCACGCGGGAATGACGGAAATTACCAAGCAAGACATTGGCATTGAAGCGCTTGGTTATGTGGTGGAACTAGCGGATGTTGGGCGTGTTTATCAAGGTTTATTCGAGCATAGTCAATCTATCACGCAGTTTTGCCCAAACTCGGTAGCCTCCGTTGAGCGGGAACAAGATAAGGTTCACATTGAACTCAGTGGCGGCGAAAAGTTAGAAGCAAAGCTTCTTGTCGCTGCGGATGGGGCCGTTTCTCAGTGTTGCCAGCAAATTGGTTTAGAGTTGTCTGAACACGATTTTGATCAAGTGGCGGTGATTGCCAATATAGTGACTCAGGAGCCGCATCAAGGTCGTGCTTTTGAGCGTTTCACGCCAAACGGGCCAGTAGCTTTGCTACCGATGAGTGACAACCGAATGTCACTGGTTTGGTGTTTGCGCCCAGAGGAAGCTAAAAGGGTTATGGCATTGCCTGATGGCGAGTTTTTAGAACGCTTACAAAATGACTTTGGATGGCGACTAGGAGCAATGAAAAAAGTCGGCCAGCGTGCGAGTTATCCACTGTTATTGCGTCATCGAAAACAGAATATATCGCATCGATTTGCCATCGTCGGTAATGCGGCACAAACGCTTCACCCTATTGCTGGACAGGGCTTTAACCTTGGCATTAGAGATGTGGCGTCACTGGCGGAAGAAATCGTCAAACAGAGTGATGACGTTGGTCGCTATCAAGGTCTAATGCGTTTTAGTGTGAGGCGTGAATCGGATCGTCAAGAAACCATTTGGCTAACGAGCTCTCTAGTGCATATATTTTCAAATGACTTACCCGCGATGCGAATAGGGCGTAATCTTGCTCTTGCAACGATGGATAACCTTTCTACTTTTAAGCAGCCGCTGCTACGCCATACACTTGGTATAGTGAAACGATGAACGGCAACGAATTAGGTAACAATAATCAATGATGCAAAGTGTAGATGTCGCCATCATCGGCGGTGGTATGGTTGGATTGGCATTGGCCGCCGCTTTTAAAGACAGTGATCTACGTGTGGCTGTCATTGAAGGCTCAGTGCCGGACGATACGTTGAATGAACTTCCGGATATTCGTGTATCAGCGTTGAGTCGCTCTAGTGAAACAATGCTGCGTAAACTCGGGGCGTGGCAAGGTATCGAGCAACGTCGAGCTTCCCCATACCAAGCAATGGAAGTGTGGGAACAAGACAGCTTTGCAAAAATAGCGTTTGATGCGCAAAGCATGGCGCAGCCAGACCTTGGTCATATTGTTGAGAACCGCGTGATTCAATTAGCGTTGTTAGAGCAAGTACAAAAGCTGGATAACGTGACGCTGTTTATGCCAGCACGCTGTGCAACGTTAGCCGTTGGTGAGCAAGAGAGCTGGCTAACGTTAGATAATGGCCAAGCGATGACCGCAAAATTGGTTGTGGGAGCCGATGGAGCGAACTCTTGGTTACGTAACCAAATGAATATTCCGCTTACGCGTTGGGATTACGGCCATAGTGCCTTAGTTGCGAACGTAAAAACAACGGATGCGCACGATGGCATTGCACGTCAGATTTTTACCCCAAATGGCCCGTTGGCTTTTCTACCGATGTCTGAGCCAAATATGTGCTCGATAGTGTGGTCTACTGATCCACTTCGTGCTGAACATCTATTGGCGATGGATGAACATGACTTTAATAAAGCACTAACCAGTGAATTTGACGTGCGTTTAGGCATGTGTGAAGTGATCGGCGAACGTGCGGCATTTCCTCTGAAGATGCGTTATGCACGTGATTTTGTGGTTGAGCGTGTGGCATTGGTTGGTGATGCCGCTCATACGATCCACCCATTGGCAGGGCAGGGTGTAAATCTTGGCTTATTAGATGCTGCGAGTTTGGCACAAGAAGTATTAGCACTTTGGAAACAAGGGCAAGATATCGGTACTAAACGGAACTTGCGTGGTTATGAACGTTGGCGCAAAGCAGAAGCTGCGAAGATGATTGCGGCCATGCAAGGTTTCCGAGATTTGTTTTCTGGTGACAACCCAGCTAAGAAATTCGTACGTGGTATTGGTTTGAGCCTAGCGGGTCAATTACCAGGGGCGAAAGATGAAATTATGAAACATGCGCTGGGCTTAAAAGGCAATTTACCAGAGCTCGCTCGTCAGTAAATGCTGCCATTGTTTCACCAAGCGAAAAACACAAAAAAGGCTGGTTGACCCAGCCTTTGTTATTTCATCGATGTTTTTGCTAAGCGTATGCGCATCTGAGCTTCATAATTTCTTGATTAATCTCTTTTACCGCCTGAAAGTGACGCTTCTCAGCTTTCTCTGGCAGCATTAACTTCCCGTTATCAAACTCGAACTTGCCGACTCCGTAAATATAGATTCTTCCCTTAAAAAGACGACTTATATGTTTAGCAATCATACCTGGTGTATAGCGCTTAAACAGTCTCATATTTACTTTTCCTTATCGTTTACCTAGCCAAGTGATTCTACGTTTTTCGAGTGAAAATTATTGTGACAGCAATAGTATTAAATGTAGGAGATAACTGCTGAGTTAGAGATTTGTGCTTTACTAGACAAAATTACAGCGCAATACCTCAAATAACGTGAGAGTTACCCCAAAAATATACGGTTAAAGGAACTTAAAACTCATTCTTTATACGTTACGGTGCGGTGGTGAGTTTGATTGGCTTAGAAACAAAGTTCGGTCTCTTAAGAAATGGTTTGGTCTCTTAAGAAATCGCTTGGTTTATGAAGAAGCTGCTTAGTTCATTGAGAAAGAGTTGGGTGGTTTAAAAAATAGAAAACAAAAAAAAGCCCGCAAAGGCGGGCGAATAGTCACAGATGCATTACACAAAAGTGGATAACTAACGTGCTGACGTTAGTCGATTCACTTTTTGTTGGTTAAGTGTTTGTTGAAAGCACAACCAACATAATCAGCATAGATGAGATTTTTATTTGTGACTATTTATGTTTTTAATGTGACTAAAAATTCTGGTAAAAATTACGATAGATATGAATGAAGTCACATTAGATTAGCGGTCTTGCATATTGTTGCATTTTTAACCGAAGTTAGCGGCAGATATCAGCCAAGGTTGGTTGACACAATTGGAGTAGATCATCGATAGACAGTGCAATACCCGCCATTCGATCTCCGCTACTGATGGTAATTTCTTTTTCTTCCAGTAGGCTTGGGTCAAAAACAATGGGCATATAACGTTTCAGCAATAGCGGGGTCACAGTCCCTACTTTGTACCCAGTAATGGCCTCGACATCCGCTTGATCTACACAGGTCATCCTGCGGCATTGTAATATCGCACGGACTTTCTTTGGGTCGACACTGCGATCTCCAGGGGCACAAGCCAGAGCATATTGATTGCCCATATCACGTAACAAAATGGCTTTAACCATTTGAGAAGCGCGAATGCCGCGTTGCTGGGCGGCATCCTCAATAGTTGTTGCTGGGCTTTGATGGGGCAGAAGACGAAACTCTATATTCTGATCCACCAAAAACTGCATCAAAGGGGTATGAATGGCATTACTCATCGTCAAGGCTGTATGGTAGCGCTGCGATTTCCCATTCACACTCTGGTTGGGCAACCAAACGTAGACGAGTGTCCTCGTCGAGGTTATTTGGCAATACGATTAGCCCCATCGCTTGGTTATCGTTGAATTGATAATGCGTTAGCAATGTACCCACTGAGCGCCAGTTTTCACCCACGCTACGTTCCAATTCAACTGCGCCCTCTTCCAACGCCTCTGAGGTTGTACCTCTCACAATATACATTGCACGTTTGTTCGTACCACGATACTTCGCGCGAGCGACCGTTTCTTGGCCTGTGTAACAGCCTTTAGTAAAGCTGATCCCTCCAAGTGCTTGTACATTGAGAGCTTGTGGGATGTGTTCATTTTGCGCTTGTGAACCGACGATCGGTAGCGCGGATTCAATATCGAAACGTGTCCAAAGTTCATGAGTGGTCAATGTAGCTTGGTTGTTATCAAGCAAAGTTTGTGTCGCTTCTTCCGTAAGAACCAGTAACCAACGGTTTGGTGCTGCTTTCACGGCACTACCGCCCTCAATAGAACGGACATCACCCGTTTCTGCACTTAAAGTAGAGATAAATGCATCCGCATTTTCACCGGCGACACCCAAAATGACATCGCTTGATTCTTCGATGGTCACTTTTGAAAACACGGCGTATTTTTTAATTTCTTTTAGTTCGACTTCAATGGCAGATTTTGGCTGAATCATGCCGTAACCATCGTTGTGATGGAACAAACGAAAGACACTCCACACTTTGCCTTTTGCATCACAATGGGCACCCAACGTTGATTGTGCTTTCTCAAGAGAGACGACATCGCAAGTGACTTGGCCATGAAGGTAAGACTTTTTATCATCTCCAACGATGGTAATCATGCCAAAGTTATCGAGTAGAGAGACAGATAACTCGGGTAGGGAGTCTTGTGTTGATAGGTTTAGAGGTGAAAAGCGAGTTTGCCATTCCATGATTCAATGCCTTTAGAAGATATTTTTCAACTATGTTAATTCCATAATCAGTATTTGTCAGCTTTCAATCAATCTGAGTCACTTGGGTAGGTTAGGGCGTTCGAGTGTCTTAATTATCAATTGCCATAAAGATTTGGAGCTACTTGGGTATATATTGTGACCCGCACACTAGTGGCGTTGCACATCCCTTGTTACACTCCGCACTAAGAACAAGACATCTATGAAGGAATACTGAATGTACACTGCGGAAGAAAAGGCACGTATTAAATGGGCTTGTCGTCGTGGCATGCTCGAGCTTGACGTGGTGATTATGCCGTTTTTTGAAGAGTGTTTTGATACGCTGACTGAGCAAGAACAGCGTGATTTCGTCTCTTTATTGGAATGTGATGATCCCGATTTGTTCACTTGGGTGATGGGACATGGTCGTAGTGAAAACCTAGGCCACGCTGCAATGGTTGATAAAATTGTCGCACATAACCTCAGTAAGGTTCGTTAACCTTACCGTTCACTCCTCACAATACGCCCAAGTTTTAAACGGCACGCTTCTTTTTGCTTTAACTTGGGCGATCGTTTTGTTGTCTCATGCCCCGCTAGTCATCTCTATTTATCTACTATTACTGATTATCAAAGCTCAAAGATGTGGTGGCTTTATCGCACCGTCCAGTCAAGGCAATTGGCATGTGCATCGCAATGGCATTGTTAGGCAAGATGAGAGCACATCTTTTATTACCAGCACTGATCTGTCTGTTCCAAGTATTAAAGTCACATTTGTATTGGCATCGAAAGATTCGATCACGATTTGGCGAGACAGTTGTCATGATGTCAAATATCGACAACTGTGTTTGATTTTACACCAGTGGAAAATGGGAGCCGAAGCTCCCGAATGATAAGCGTGTATCCTATCTGCTAAATGCTATTTGCTAGGTGTTAGGATGGTCGGGCCGCTATTTTCCAATTGATTTGGATAATCTAAGGTGTAATGCAGGCCTCGACTTTCTTTACGTTGCATCGCACAGCGAACCATCAACTCGGCGACTTGTAGTAGGTTACGCAGTTCTAATAAGTTATTTGAAACGCGGAAGTGACTGTAGTATTCGTGCGTTTCTTGTTGCAGCATTTGAATGCGGCGAAGCGCTCGTTCTAGGCGTTTGTCAGTACGAACGATGCCCATATAATCCCACATGAAAAGACGTAACTCATGCCAGTTATGCTGGATGATAACTTCTTCATCACTATTAGAGACTTGGCTTTCATCCCAGCAAGGAACACGAGCCGCTAATTTTGCATCTGCATGATGCGTTAAAATATCTTTTGCGGCAGACCAGGCATAAACGACACATTCCAACAAGGAGTTAGATGCCATGCGGTTCGCACCATGTAGACCTGTGTAGCTCACTTCACCAATCGCGTATAGATTCTTTAGATCAGTGTGACCGTTTTGGTCCACCATTACGCCACCACAAGTGTAGTGTGCGGCAGGAACAATTGGGATCGGCTCTTTGGTCATATCGATGCCTAAATCCATCAGTCGAGAATAGATAGTAGGGAAGTGCTTAGTGATGAAATCCGCTGGTTTGTGGCTGATGTCCAAGTACATGCAGTCTGCGCCTAGACGTTTCATTTCAAAGTCGATAGCACGCGCAACAACATCACGTGGTGCGAGTTCTTTGCGTTCATCGAAATCCGGCATGAAACGCGATCCATCAGGGCGACGCAGGTAAGCACCTTCACCGCGTAAAGCCTCGGTTAATAGGAAGTTACGTGCTTCTGGATGGAATAAGCAAGTTGGGTGGAATTGGTTGAACTCTAGGTTCGCAACACGGCAACCTGCACGCCATGCGATGGCAATACCGTCGCCTGATGATACATCCGGGTTAGACGTGTATTGGTAAACTTTAGAAGCGCCGCCAGTGGCAAGAACGACAAATTTTGCACGAACGGTTTCTACTTGCTCTGCATTACGGTTCCAGATGTAAGCACCGATCACCTTGTTTTTATCGCCACCGATTTTATCTTCAGTGATCAGGTCGAGTGCATTATGGCGTTCAAAGACATGAATATTTGGATGGTTATGAGCGTTATCTTGAAGCGAAGTTTGCATTGCCATGCCTGTTGCATCGGCGGCATGTAGAATTCGGCGACGACTGTGTCCACCCTCACGAGTCAGGTGATAACGTGGCTCATCATCCGAATCGTCTTCTTCTCGGTCGAATGGTACTCCCCCATCAATCAACCATTGGACGCACTCTTTTGAGTTTTCCGCGATGAACTTTACGGTCTCTTCATCACATATACCATCCCCAGCAATTTGGGTGTCTTCAACATGTGATTCGATGGTATCGGATTCATCGAAAACCGCAGCGATACCACCTTGCGCATAATAGGTGGCCCCTTCACTGCGAGTACCTTTGCTAAGTACAATTACCTTACAGTGATTGGCAACACGCAGAGCTAACGACAAGCCTGCTGCACCACTTCCCACCACTAATACGTCACATTCGTGATCACGATTTGTGTTCATATAACTTTTACAATCCCAAGCTAAGGTAACAAGGCTACCTTGTGTATATATTGCACATCATGTGCATTCCATTACTGCGATATCCATCGCCAAGCGCTAAGTTAAGTGAGCGTTCTATATCTCTGTAACTTTGGTGACTTAAGTCACTCTTATTGATATGCAGGTCAGTGACATGCAAATACTTCTTAAATCTATTTTAAATTGGATGGTGAATGGTTCTTCGGCATACCAATGAAAAGTAATAGTTTGTCAATGCCATTGCTTTTCTAGTGCCTACCCAGCACAATCTGGAGCAGACAATATTCATTATACCCATTTCCCCAATACTATGCTTGCTTGTCATTATTCGACTTAAGTCAAGCTAGAACAGGGATTTGGCTAGTGGCATCACACTGTGGAAAAACAATGATAAAAAATAAGAAAGTCATGGAACTTTCTTATTCATGTCACAGTCACAATAGTGCTCAAGTAAGCAGTGGTGTCAATACTACGTTTTGCATAATTAGTACCCATATCTGAGAAGAGTAGGGGCATAACAAATAGGAGTATCCGCTCGAATGAACGAGCAGCTGACCGATCAAGTATTGATTGAGCGAGTTCAGAATGGCGATAAGCAAGCATTTAATCTGTTGGTAATGAAGTACCAAAACAAAGTATGCAATCTTATTTCCAGATACGTAAGTAATCCTGGCGATGTTCCAGATGTAGCACAAGAAGCGTTTATCAAGGCTTACCGAGCTATCCCTAGTTTTCGTGGGGAGAGTGCGTTTTACACGTGGCTGTATCGCATTGCAGTGAATACTGCGAAAAATCACATTGTTGCACAAGGTCGTAGACCGCCAGCAACGGATGTCGATGCTGAAGAAGCTGAATTTTACGAAACAGGTAATGCGCTAAAAGAAATTTCGAACCCTGAGAACTTAACGTTGTCCAAAGAATTGCAACGGGTAGTGTTCAGTGCAATAGAAGCCTTACCTGAAGATTTAAAAACGGCAATGACTTTACGCGAGCTCGATGGCTTGAGTTATGAGGAAATTGCTGAAGTAATGGATTGCCCAGTGGGAACGGTACGATCTCGTATCTTCCGTGCTCGTGAGGCGGTGGAAAAGAAAATAAAACCTCTTTTACAGCGCTAGTACACAAGTGATAACTATGGTGAAAATAATGGCTGACAAAGAAAAACTTTCAGCGCTCATGGATGGAGAATTGGTCGATAAGGCTTTGATTCAAGAGCTAGAACAGGACCAAGAAAGCCGTGATGCTTGGCAAAACTATCATCTAATCGGTGATGTAATGCGAGGCGAAGCGCCAGCAAAACCTGAGTGGAATATTGCTGAAAGCGTAGCGTTAGCGTTAGAAGACGAACCTGCGCATCGTGCTATTGATTCACATAGTGCAAATGTGATTTCGATTCATGACGCACCAAAAGAGTCACAACCTGAACCGCAGCAAGCGAAACGCCAACTGCCAACATGGTTGACTCAGTTTGGTCAAGTTGCTGTTGCTGCTTGTGTCTCACTTGCGGTGATATTAGGTGTGCAGCAATACGGTGGTAGTGATCCAATGTCGCCACAGGTGGAACAACTCCCAGTGCTTCAAACGATCCCGTTTGCAGGCAGTGCAGAACCGGTGAGTTTGACGCGTGAATCTGTTGAGCGCTCTGTCGGTGAAGCAAATATGCAAGAGCAGCGTAAACGCGTTCATGCTATGCTTCGAGACTACGAACTTCAGCTACGAATTAACAGTGATGCCTCTCAGCAGGATGCACATCTGACTCCGGATATTGAATGAAAAAACTTCTGTTCAGCGCTTGCGCTCTGTTCAGTCTGATGTCTTCGCAAGCCTTTGCTGGTGATAAACCAGCGGAGGCTTTATTACATCAAATGAGCGAGGCGAGCAAAAATTTAAGCTATGAGCTCTCCTACATTCTTATTAAAAAGAACAGTATAGAACCTTTGCTGTATCGTCACGCGACTCATGGGGACGACCAATACGCGCATCTTGTGTATTTGAGTGGCCCTGTACGAGAAGTGATTCGTCGCGGCTCAGAAGTGAGTTACATTGAAACCGGAGCAGAGCCGTTTACGATTGAATCAGGCAAGATGGTCGCACCGATCATGCCAATGTTGAACACCAACATTGATGATTTAAATCTCTACTACGACTATGTTCAAGTTGGTCGAGCGCGTGAAGCGGGTGTTGCAACGCAAGTGCTGCGCATCGTTCCCAAAGATGGTTTACGTTACTCCTACATGTTGTGGATTGACGAAAAAAGTAAACTGCCGTTGCGTGCCGATCTCGTCGATAGAGACGGTGAAATGCTTGAGCAATATCGCACGATCTCATACACGGTGACCCCTCAAATTGCCGACCTGATGAGTGGATTGAAAGACGTTCAATTGCCGGCTGTACTAACAATGCCAAAAGGTGATATTGGTACGAGCAATTGGCACGTTGGATGGATACCTGCCGGCTTTCACCCAAATGAACTGAATCGCTACCGCATGGCAGTGACGGACCAATTGGTCGAAAGCCAAATGTATTCGGATGGGTTATTTAGCTTTTCTGTTTATGTCGCGAGCAAAGATGAGCATTCATTAAAAGGGCAATTGGTTCGCCAAGGCCGTCGTACTTTGCATAGTTTTGTTAGCGGCAACCATGAGATTTCGGTCGTGGGTGATATCCCACCGACAACGGCGCAGCGTATCGCTCAATCCGTGACGTTTAATGTTGCAAAGAGTGACGTGCAATGATGACTGCATTGGCTACCGTGACGGAAGTTCATCGTCACGGTAAGCATTACCATATTGATTTGAGTTGCGAGCAGCAAACCAGCTGCAGCAGTTGTTCATCGCAAAAAAGTTGTGGTACGGGCGTTGTTACTAAAGCCATTGGCAATAAATCGCTGTCATGGCATTTACGAACTGAGCAATCTGTCAAAGTCGGTCAGGTTGTCGAAATTGGTTTTCCAGAATCGAGCCTGATCAAATCAGCAATGGCGGTGTATCTTTTACCTCTATTTGGGTTAATCGTGGGGGCTCTTATTGGTCATTTGTTTTTTGCTCCTCTCATTGGAGGTGGCGAGGGAATGGTTATTCTCACTTCGGCACTATTTGTGTTAGGTGGGATGTTTGTCGCAAAACGCGTTTCCCGTCCTTTAGAAGAGGCGTCCAAAAAACAAGTCACACTTATTCGTATCCTTGGCGAGCCGATCCAATAGTTGCCCCCTCATTTCTGAGTCATTCCGGTATATACTTTAAAACAGGTGCGCCCGTTCACGAAATTGGGTAGAATCTGCCAACTTGATTGAAATGCCGTCAGCTGACGGCTTTCTTACTGTCCCTATTTGTAAAGAGTTAGTCACCCTAAATCTATGAAGCACATTCGTAACTTTTCGATTATCGCCCACATCGACCATGGTAAGTCGACCCTATCAGACCGTTTAATCCAAGTATGTGGAGGTTTAAGCGATCGTGAAATGGCCGCACAGGTTCTGGATTCTATGGATCTTGAACGTGAGCGTGGTATCACCATTAAATCTCAGAGTGTGACGCTAAACTACACCGCTAAAGACGGTGAAACATACCAGCTGAACTTCATCGATACTCCGGGACACGTTGACTTTGCGTACGAAGTATCACGTTCTCTAGCCGCTTGTGAAGGCGCGCTATTGGTGGTTGATGCAGGTCAGGGTGTAGAAGCTCAAACGCTCGCTAACTGTTACACCGCGATCGAAATGGATCTAGAGGTTGTGCCAATCCTTAACAAGATTGATCTACCTGCTGCGGATCCTGAGCGTGTAGCGGAAGAAATTGAAGAAATCGTTGGTATCGATGCAATGGAAGCAACCCGCTGTTCTGCGAAGACAGGTCTAGGTGTTGATGACGTGCTAGAAAATATCGTTTCAGCGATTCCGGCACCAGAGGGCGATCCAGACGCACCACTGCAAGCGTTGATCATTGACTCATGGTTTGATAACTACCTTGGCGTTGTTTCTTTGGTTCGTATTAAAAACGGCTCACTGAAGAAAAACGAAAAGATCAAAGTCATGAGCACAGGTCAAACTTGGGGCGTAGATCGTCTAGGTATCTTCACACCTAAGCAAGTCGATACTGATGTTCTTAATACTGGTGAAGTAGGTTGGGTGGTTTGTGGTATTAAAGACATCCTTGGTGCTCCTGTTGGTGATACGCTAACCCTAGCGAAAAACGGCAGTGAAAGCCCACTACCTGGCTTTAAAAAAGTAAAACCTCAGGTATATGCAGGTCTATTCCCAGTATCGTCTGATGACTATGAAAACTTCCGTGATGCGTTAGGCAAACTTAGCCTAAACGATGCGTCTTTGTTCTACGAGCCAGAAAACTCGGCGGCACTAGGTTTTGGTTTCCGTTGTGGTTTCCTTGGTATGTTGCACATGGAAATCATTCAAGAACGTTTAGAGCGTGAGTACGATCTTGACTTGATCACAACCGCACCAACGGTAGTTTACGAAGTTGAACAAACCAATGGCGATGTTCTGTATGTAGATAGCCCTGCTAAGCTGCCAGCCGTGAATGATATCGAGCACATTCGTGAGCCAATTGCGCGCTGTAATATCTTGGTACCAGCAGATTACCTAGGTAATGTTATTACCCTATGTGTAGAAAAGCGTGGTATGCAAGTTGATATGGTTTACCACGGTAACCAAGTTGCAGTGACATACGACATTCCGATGGCGGAAGTTGTTTTGGACTTCTTCGACCGTTTGAAATCAACGTCTCGTGGTTATGCATCATTGGATTACAACTTCCAACGCTTTGAAGAATCAAACATGGTTCGTGTCGACGTTCTATTGAACGGTGATAAAGTGGACGCGTTGGCGATCATCACTCACAAAGATCAAGCACAAAGCCGTGGTCGTTTGTTAGTTGAGAAGATGAAAGAGTTTATCCCTCGTCAAATGTTCGACATCGCAATCCAAGCGGCAATCGGTAACCACATCATCGCACGTTCGACAGTGAAACAGCTACGTAAGAACGTAATCGCGAAATGTTACGGTGGTGACGTGAGCCGTAAGAAGAAACTTCTGAAGAAACAGAAAGAAGGTAAGAAACGTATGAAGCAGATCGGTAACGTAGAACTGCCTCAAGAAGCGTTCTTAGCGATTCTTCACGTGGGTAAAGACTAGAGTTGAACTTTATCTCACTCTTGTCTGTCTTAAGACGTAGATAATAAAATAAGTGAAAGGGTTTCGGCTCTTTCACTTTCGTATTTTTAGATAAGGGAATTTAATGGCGAATACATTTTCACTGATCCTCGTTATCGTGACACTGATAACAGGTGTAGTTTGGCTACTTGAAAAACTGGTGTTTGCGAAAAAGCGTCAAGCCAAAGTTGCGGAAATCCAAGCTCAGACAGCTAATGGTTTGGATGCGGTGACACTTCAGAAAGTTGAAAGCCAACCTTGGTGGATAGAGAACAGCGTTTCTATCTTCCCTGTGATTGCATTCGTTCTTGTATTGCGTTCTTTTATCTATGAACCGTTCCAAATTCCATCAGGCTCAATGATGCCAACTTTGCTAGTCGGTGACTTCATCTTGGTGGAAAAATACGCGTATGGGTTGAAAGATCCAGTATGGCGTACTCAGTTAGTAGAAACTGGTAAACCTGAGCGTGGTGATATTGTGGTATTTAAGTACCCACCTCAACCAAACATTGATTATATCAAACGTGTTGTTGGCCTACCGGGCGATACTGTTCGTTACTCAGAGGGTAAAGATCTGTGTATCAAAACAAAAGGTGAGTCGGTTTGTAAGCCAGTGAAATTGAGCAATGTAGAGGAAAGCCCATTTATTCAAAACGGCATTCCTCTGATTCAAATGAACGAAAAGTTGGGTGACGTAGCCCATCAAATTTTGGTTAACCCACTGTCTCGAGATCGAGTGCAGAGCTACCAGCCACGTCCTGGCGTGAATGAGTGGGTTGTACCGCAAGGTCAGTACTTTGTGATGGGCGATAACCGTGACAACAGTGCTGATAGCCGTTACTGGGGCTTTGTACCAGAAGCAAACTTAGTCGGAAAAGCAGTCGCTATCTGGATAAGCTTTGAGTTTGAGCGCAGTGCAGACAGCGTTCTACCTTCATGGATTCCTACCGGTGTGCGTTTTAATCGCATCGGCGGTATTCACTAACCACTACATATCGAGAGAGTATGAATTCTCCAATTGATAAATTAGAGAGAAAGCTTGGCTATCAGTTTAATAATGCTGAGCTTATCCATCTGGCGCTGACTCACCGCAGCGCCAACAGTAAGCATAATGAACGTCTTGAGTTTCTGGGCGATTCAATTTTAAGTTTTGTCATCGCTGATGATTTGTACCATCGTTTTCCAAAAGTAAACGAGGGTGACATGAGCCGTATGCGCGCAACGTTGGTTCGCGGACACACATTGGCGGAACTGGGTCGTGAATTCGGTCTAGGAGATTATTTAAAATTAGGTCCAGGTGAATTGAAGAGTGGCGGATTCCGCCGAGACTCTATTCTAGCCGATGCGGTAGAAGCCATTATTGGTGCGATTTACCTTGATAGTGATCTTGAAGTTGTGCGTGGTATTGTACTGAGTTGGTACAACAGTCGTCTTGAGGCGATTAAGCCAGGCGTATCACAGAAAGATCCAAAAACTCGCCTACAAGAGTTCCTGCAAGGCAGAAGAAAACCACTGCCAGCTTACACAGTGACTAATATTAAAGGTGAAGCGCACAACCAAGAGTTCACGGTTGAGTGTGAAGTAGCAGGTGTGGATAAGCCTGTCATTGGTAAAGGCACCAGCCGCCGCAAGGCAGAACAAGCGGCTGCAGAAACAGCACTTGAGCAATTAACAAATGGCTGATAACGAATTCGATATCGATGCATATTTTGCATCACCTGGTGAGCAAAGTTCACCAGAGAACCAACATTGTGGCTTCATTGCTATTGTTGGCCGCCCTAACGTAGGTAAATCGACGCTTCTGAACAAAATTTTGGGTCAGAAAATTTCGATCACGTCACGTAAGCCGCAAACGACACGTCACCGAATTATGGGCGTGGATACGGACGGTGATTACCAAGCGATTTACGTTGATACACCAGGACTTCACATTGAAGAAAAGCGTGCCATTAACCGTTTGATGAACCGTGCGGCAAACTCCTCTCTGAGTGATGTAAACTTGGTGTTCTTCTTAGTTGATGGTACGCATTGGACCAAAGACGACGAGATGGTTCTGACTAAACTTCAAAAATCGAACTTCCCAGTTGTGCTTTGTGTAAACAAAGTCGATAACGTGCAAGATCGTAATGAAGTGATGATGCACATGGCAGACATGTCCAAGAAAATGGATTTTGTTGATGTTGTGCCAATCTCTGCGAAGCAAGGTAAGAACATTGACGTACTGCGTAAGCATGTGCGCGAGCACTTACCGAAAGCGACGCATCACTTCCCTGAAGAGTATGTAACAGACCGTTCTCAGCGTTTCATGGCGTCAGAAATCGTACGTGAAAAGCTGATGCGTTTTACTGGTGAAGAACTCCCTTACTCGGTAACAGTTGAAATCGAACGCTTCGATTACAACCCTGAAACCGACGGCTTCCACATCAATGCCTTGATTCTGGTTGAGCGTAACGGTCAGAAGAAAATGGTGATTGGTAAAGGTGGTGAGAAGATCAAGACCATTGGTCGCGAAGCACGCCTAGATATGGAAGAGTTGTTCGGTCGTAAGGTCTACCTTGAGACTTGGGTTAAAGTGAAATCAGGTTGGGCGGATGACGAACGTGCATTGCGCTCACTCGGTTACATTGACGACCTATAAGCTTGGTTACTCGGTAGCTTGGTAACGAAGAGACTTCGTTCCAACATCGACTAAAATGTAATATCGATTAGAATAAGGAGCCATTTGGCTCCTTATTTTTTATTCCACACTTGTAGGCACACAGATTGAAATGAGCAACCTGTCTTCAGAGGGGTTCCAACGTTGCTTTGTATTGCATCGTCGCCCGTACAGTGAATCAAGCTTGATCCTTGATGTTTTCAGCGAGGAGTATGGTCGTGTCACTTTGATGGCAAAAGGTGCCCGAGGTAAGCGTTCAAATTTGAAAGGTGCGTTACAGCCTTTTACCCCTTTATTGCTCAAATGGTCAGGTAAGGGTTCAATGAAGACTTTGCGTCAAGCAGAGCCTATTAGCCTTGGTTTACCTTTGAGTGGAATCCATCTTTATTCTGCGATGTATGTGAATGAGTTAATCGGTCGTGTACTGATGGCAGAAGTACCAATGCCCGCTCTATTCCACGATTATCTACATGCACTGACAGAGCTTGCTCAGTGTGATAATCCAGAGCCTGGATTACGCCGTTTTGAATTGGCACTGCTGTCTTCAATGGGCTATGGCGTCGATTTCTTGCACTGCGCCGGCACGGGTGAGCCTGTTGATCCTGATATGACCTATCGTTATCGAGAGCAAAAGGGATTCATCGCTTCAGTAAGGCGCGACAACCTGACATTTTTGGGTAATGAATTGATTGCGATTAGTGAACGGCGATTCGTCACTAAAGAACAATTAAAAGCGGCGAAACGCTTTACACGACAGGCATTAAAGCCGTATCTTGGCGGCAAACCTTTAAAAAGTCGTGAATTATTTATTCAGACATCCAGAGCACGGAGTAATGGAAAATGAGCTCAATCTACTTAGGCGTTAATATCGACCATATTGCCACTCTACGAAATGCACGTGGTACTAAATATCCAGATCCAGTGCATGCTGCAGAAATCGCAGAGCGCGCGGGCGCTGACGGTATTACCATTCACCTACGTGAAGACCGTCGTCATATCAATGATCGTGATGTACGCATCTTGCGTGAAACCATTCAGACTCGAATGAACCTTGAAATGGCAGTGACGGATGAGATGGTTGAGATTGCACTTCAAACTAAGCCTGAGTTCGTTTGTCTGGTACCTGAAAAGCGCGAAGAACTGACCACTGAAGGTGGTCTGGATGTGGTTGGCCAACTTGAGAAAGTGAAAGCGGCAACGCAAAAGCTAACCGATGCGGGCATCAAAGTCTCTCTGTTTATTGATGCTGACCGTCAACAGATCGATGCGGCAAAAGCTTGTGGCGCACCGTACATTGAGCTTCACACGGGTCACTACGCTGATGCGACTACAGAAGAAGATCAGCTTGATGAACTTAAGAAAATTGCGGCAGGCGCAAGCTACGCACACGATCTTGGTATCATCGTAAACGCAGGTCACGGTCTGACTTACCACAACGTAGCACCAATCGCGGCACTGCCAGAAATCTACGAGCTAAACATCGGTCACTCGATCATCGGTCGTGCGGTATTTGATGGCTTAGAAAAGTCGGTGGCAGAGATGAAAGCCATCATGGTTGCCGCGCGTAAATAATCAGATTTAAGTATGGCAATTTTAGGACTAGGCACAGACATTGCTGAGATTGAGCGCATTGAGAAAGCGCTCAGTCGAACTGGTGAGTCGTTTGCAAAACGTATATTGTCTGAGCAAGAAATGGCAAGATTTGCAGAGCTGAAACAACAAGGTCGTTATCTAGCGAAGCGTTTCGCAGCGAAAGAAGCGGCATCAAAAGCCTTGGGAACCGGTATCGCTAACGGTGTGACTTTCCATGACTTTACGGTTTCGAATGATGAGTTTGGTAAACCGGTGTTGATGTTATCTGGCGTTGCCAAGCAAATCGCAGAGTCGATGGGTGTGAACCACGTTCACCTATCGATTTCCGATGAACGTCATTACGCCGTAGCGACCGTGATCTTGGAATCCTAGCTCGCTTGATTGCGGATAAAATTTGAAGACGAAAAAGCCAGAGTCGATGCTCTGGCTTTTTTATCGGTGCGTTTTGCTAAGTTGCCGCTTACTGTTCGAGATAGAGCTTCGCGGTTGTAGTGACCTTAATCATCTCATCTTGTAACTCAAACATTTCCGGTTCGATTTCTTCAAGACTGGCTCCTGAACGTAGCGCTTGCTCTAGCGTTGCACACAGTGCTTTCAATCTCGGCACGCCGCAGTAGGAGCTACTGCCGTGCAACTTATGAATTACATGGATAAGATCGTCACGAGAAAAATCTTCTTGCTCTAACGCTTGATCGACGACTTCTTCAACCTCCGGGATAAAGCCAACCAGCATGCTCAGCATGTCTTTAGCTAAGTCTTCTTTATTGGCACTTTGTTTTAGTGCCGCTTGCCAGTCGATGATCACATCTTTTAGCTTAGGAGCAGGCAGGGGTTCAAAAGACTCTGTGATGTCTAAATAAGATGGTGTCAGTTTCTCTACTTGCTCTGAGCATGTATTTGGATTCCAATGTACGAGCACTTGTTGAAGTACGTGCTCTTCAATGGGCTTGGTGAGGTAGTCATCCATACCTGCGGCCAACAATCTGTCACGTTCGCCTGCCATTGCGTGGGCGGTGACAGCAATCACAGGTGTTTCTTTATTTAGCTCAAGTTCTTTAATGTGCTGACAAGCTGTTACGCCGTCCATTAATGGCATTTGGATATCCATAAAGATCAGGTCGTATTTCTTTTCTGTTGCAAGGTTCACAGCTTGCTGGCCATTGCTACATGCGGTTACCGTTTCGACGCGCTCTTTGAGCAGGGCAGAGATCAGCTTCAGGTTAGCAGGGTTATCGTCTACTGCCAATACAGATAGTGGGAGTCGTTCACTTTCAATAGTTTCGACGATCGGCGCAGGAACCTGAGGGGTTTCAACATGGTCAGAGATCAGACTTTGCAGCAATTTGCGACGTGATAGTGGCTTGGTTAGACATTGAATTTGATAGTCACTCATGACTTGGTCTGCCAACGCTAGTTCAGTACTTGGTGTTGCCATGATTACGCTTGGAGCCATCGATTTTGCTTGCTCAATCCACACGGTGACAGATTGCTCGTCGTAAGTTTGGTTTGCTGCCAAATTGAGGAGTACATAATCATAGTGTTCATGGCTTTCAGGCAGTGATGAACGGTAGGTAACCATCATTCCCTCTTCACTCAATATTTGCTGAGTGATAGAAGCTGCTTGCATATTTGGTTCAACCAACAGCAATTGCTTACCAGAAAGCAATTCAACTTCGATCAAATCGCTCATTGGCATGTCGGTTGCGTTTAAGCGCAAGGTGAACCAGAACGTAGACCCCTGATGAAGACGGCTTGTTAGGCTGATTTCACCGCCCATCTGGCTAACCAGTTTCTGGGTAATCACCAAACCAAGCCCAGTACCGCCATAACGGCGAGAAATACTCGCATCCGCTTGACTGAACGCTTGGAATAATTGAGCTTGCTGGCGCTCCGAAATACCGATACCGGTATCGCGTACCATGAATTGTAATTCGACCGAGTCACCAGACTGTGAACGCATCTCTACACTGATATCAATATTGCCGCGTTCGGTAAACTTAATCGAGTTTCCGACTAAGTTAGTTAAAATCTGTTGAATTCGCAGAGGGTCACCGACGACGCCTGGTGGAATTTTTGGGTCCACTTTCAGCGTAATTTCTAACCCTTTTTCGTGAGCGCTGGTGGCTTGCAAATTCACCACTTCCTCTAAACTTTCACGGAAGTTGAAAGGAATATTTTCTAGCGCCAGTTTGCCTGCTTCGAGTTTTGAAAAATCGAGTATGTCGTTGATGATATTAAGTAGATTATTGGCAGATTTCTCTATCGTCTGCAGGTAATCGGTTTGACTATTAGAAAGCTGAGTTTTGAGCATCTGACGAGTAAAACCAATCACCCCATTGAGTGGCGTACGAAGTTCGTGAGACATGTTTGCCAAAAACTCTGATTTTACCCGCGCAGCTTCTTGAGCGCGTTTCTTCGCTATGTCCAACTCCACGTTTTGGATCTCGAGCTGTTCAAGGGTTTCACGCAAGTCTGAGGTCGCTTGATCGATACTGTGTTGCATCTCTACGTGGTATTCCGACAGCGAGACGGCCATGGCGTTGATGCCATTTTTAAGTTGATCGAGCTCGCCGTGCATTTTCCCCTCAATTCGCACATCCAGATGACCGCGACGAATTCTATCCACGACATTCTTCATATGAGTGATCGGCTGAGTGACGTCGTGCATCAAGCGAGAGGCAAACACACTCGCTAAACCAAGCCCTAAAATGAGAACGAGAAAAGCGGAGAATACTTCTTGATATTGCTGAAGACGAAGTGAAGATAGATCCATCTCAACAGCAATATAACCGATGGCTTTTGTACCTTGATTGTCGGCAGACAGTTCTGATAGATAATGACCCTCAGATAAGATAGGCACACGTAGAATCAGAGAGTGTTCAAATATTTCTGAGTTGCCCAATTGAGGGATAGGCTTATCTTTTGGGAACGTCAGCGCTTCAAAATTTGGATGGAAGTTTGAAGTTACGAAGAGTTCGTGATTTTCATCGAAGACCGCAATACTACGAACTAAATTCGAATTTTTCCGGTGTGCGTAACTGATCAATCGGCGGACCGCTTCTCTGCTTTCGGATAAAAGGTGCGTTTCACTGGCAATAGCAAGCGGTTCGATGATGCTATTACCGGTGTTGATGACTTGCTTCTCGAGATCTTGATAGCGGTTAAATGAAAAAAATCCGCTTAGTAATAAGCCAATTATTAGTGTCGGAGCGAGAGTTAGGGTAATTACACGAGCTCGTAAGCCATATCTGGTCATGTTATCTGATTACATTGGGGTCTGGATATGGGAAAATAACGGCATAACTCTCAAGCTTTCATTAGCAATACGAGAAAAATTGACGTTACCGGATAAACGGTAAGCATAATCAAGTCATTCGCATCACACAACGGCCTCAATCAAGAATAGTGAAGCTGTTGGGCAATTAGATAAAAATCAGGCACAAAGCATGGCACGAATCTTTCAACCTAAAAAGAAAACGCAACTGAATACTCGTCACCAAGCGGTGAGCGTGGAGCGTTTGGATCATCATGGCGCAGGCATTGCCTACATTAATAAGAAACCCGTATTTGTTGATGGTGCGCTGCCAGGCGAAGAAGTGGTAGCTCAATTGGTCGAAGAAAAGAGCAAATTTGCTCGAGGCAAATTGATCAAAGTGCTTAAACCAAGTGATGCGCGTGTCGAGCCATTTTGTCCGCACTATCATGAATGTGGTGGCTGCGACTTACAGCATCTGAATTATGACCAACAATTGACGCACAAGCAGCAAACATTGCGTCAGTTGATGCGAAAATTCGCGGGCAGCGATATCGAGTTAGAAGCACCAATTTTAGGTGCTTCATTAGGTTATCGTCGTCGTGCTCGTGTGAGTTTATTCGTCGATAAAAAGACACGCCAGCTGCATTTTGGTTTCAGAAAGAAGCAAAGTAAGCAAATCGCTCAAGTGACCGACTGCCCAGTTTTGGCCCCAGAATTGAATGTGTTACTGCCTGAAATATACTCGGCGTTAAAGGCGTTTAAGAAGCCAGAACAACTTGGTCACGTAGAATTGGTTCTGGGTGACAGTGGTCCATGCATTACGCTGCGTCATTTGAGCAAGTTGACAGAAGAAGAAACCAATACACTGGTGGAATTAGCAAAGCGTCATCATGCATCGCTTTATCTGATGCCTGAAACGGACCAGCTAGATTTGGTTGAGGGTGACACGCCTTTTTATCAAGAAGTGGGTGTGAAAGTGCCATTTACGCCAAATAACTTTATTCAAGTAAATCAAACTGTGAATCAAAAAATGGTTGCACAAGCAGTAGCGTGGTTAGACCCTCAAAGCGATGAGCGAGTGTTAGATTTGTTCTGTGGTTTGGGTAATTTCAGCTTACCAATCGCAAAAAAAGCAAAGCATGTGGTTGGTGTCGAGGGTGTGGCTGAAATGGTAGAAAAGGCGGCAAACAACGCATTATTGAATCAAATCAATAACGCACAATTTTATCACGCTAACCTTGAACAAGATTTTGAGGGACAAGCGTGGGCAGCGGAGCAGTTTGATAAAGTACTGCTAGACCCTGCACGCGCGGGTGCGAGCGGGATCATTGATCAAGTTTCAAAACTTGGCGCACAGCGTGTAGTTTATGTTTCTTGTAATCCTGCTACCCTTGCTAGAGATAGTCAGAGCTTACTGGATCAAGGCTACGCATTAACCAAATTAGGTATGCTAGACATGTTTCCTCATACCAGTCATCTAGAATCGATGGCGCTATTTGAAAAGTCTTAACTTTTAATGTTTTGGTTACTTACTTGTGGTGAGTGGCCAAAAAGCCAACGCATAACGCGGGGCACTAGAACTAACCTGGATGGTGTTAGTCAAACCACACAAATATAATAATTAGGATGATGAGATGGTTGCGGTAAGAAGCGCGCATTTAAACCAAAATGAACAGTTTGAACTTGAAAGCTGGGTGGCTAGCCTAGGACAAGACAAGAACATATCAAAACGTTTAATCGAAGTGTATCGTGACTGCCAATCGATGTTGGCAGACAGCGAACAGGCTGAGCTTTTGTTATGGCGTGGACGAGAGATGATCGAAATATTGATCACCTTATCCATGGACAAAGCGACCTTAGTCGCTGCGCAACTGTTTCCTTTGGTTTCGAGCGGTGCTTTTGATAGAGAGTTGCTAGAAGAAAAGTACAGCAAAGAGATCATGAAGCTGATCGATGGCGTTGAAGAAATGGCCGCCATCGGCCAACTGAACGTCACCATGGAGGGTGGCGCGGCATCCTCTCAAGTGGATAACGTTCGTCGAATGTTGCTCGCGATGGTGGATGATTTCCGTTGCGTGGTCATCAAGCTGGCAGAGCGTATCTGCAATTTGATTGAAGTTAAAAAAGCGCCGGACGAAGTTCGTCGTGCAGCGGCAAAAGAATGTGCAAACATTTATGCTCCTCTGGCAAACCGCCTTGGTATTGGTCAGCTGAAATGGGAAATCGAAGATTACGCTTTCCGCTACCAACAATCAGAAACCTACAAGCAAATCGCGAAGCAATTGGCTGAGCGTCGTATTGTCCGTGAACAATACATCAAAGACTTTGTCGACGACCTTACTCAAGAAATGACCGTATGCGGCATCAACGCAGAAGTCAGTGGTCGTCCAAAGCACATCTACAGTATCTGGCGCAAAATGCAGAAGAAGAGTCTGGCGTTTGATGAATTATTTGACGTGCGTGCGGTACGTATCATCGCTGACAAACTTCAAGACTGTTATGCCGCTCTAGGTGTGGTTCACACCAAATACAAACACTTACCAAGTGAGTTCGACGATTACGTTGCGAACCCGAAGCCAAACGGCTACCAATCTATCCATACCGTGATTCTTGGTCCCGAAGGCAAGACCATTGAGATCCAGATCCGCACCAAAGAGATGCACGAAGATTCGGAACTGGGTGTTGCTGCGCACTGGAAATACAAAGAAGGGGCGAGTACTCGAAGTGGTTACGATGAGAAGATCACATGGTTGCGTAAACTGCTCGATTGGCAAGAAGAGATGTCTGACTCCGGTGAGATGTTGGATGAGCTTCGTAGTCAGGTATTTGATGACCGTGTCTATGCCTTTACCCCACGCGGTGATGTTGTTGATCTGCCTATGGGAGCGACACCGCTTGATTTTGCTTACCACATTCACTCAGAAGTGGGACATCGTTGTATCGGCGCAAAAGTGGCGGGTCGTATCGTACCATTCACCCATAAACTGCAAATGGGCGATCAAGTCGAGATCATCACTCAGAAAGAACCTAACCCATCTCGAGATTGGCTGAACCCATCGTTAGGTTTTGTTACTTCAGGCCGCGCGCGTGCGAAGATCAACGCATGGTTTCGCAAGCAAAGCCGTGAGAAGAACCTAGAAGCAGGCCGTGAAATTCTCGAACATGAACTGGTGAAAATTGGTGCGACACTTAAAGACGCGGAGCATTACGCGGTGAAGCGTTTTAATGTGAACAGTGCCGATGAACTCTATGTCGGGATTGGTAGTGGTGATTTGCGTATCAATCAAATTGTCAATCACATCAATGCGTTAGTTAATAAGCCGACCGCAGAGGAAGAAGATAAGCAAGCGCTTGAAAAGCTGCAAGAAGCAGAGAGTAAAGCACCCGCTCAAAGCCGACCACAAAAAGATGCGGTTGTCGTAGAGGGGGTTGATAACCTGATGACGCATCTAGCGCGTTGTTGCCAGCCGATCCCAGGTGATGAGATCTCAGGTTACATCACACAAGGTCGAGGTATCTCAGTGCACCGAAGTGACTGTGAACAGCTTGAAGAACTTCGTCACCATGCGCCGGAACGTATCATTGATACTGTATGGGGGGGAGGTTATGTTGGTTCATATATCCTAACCGTTCGCGTAGAAGCGATGGAACGTAGTGGTTTACTAAAAGACATCACCACTCTGTTTGCTAACGAGAAAATCAAAGTCACCAGCATGAAGAGTCGCGTTGATTACCGCACGCAAATGTCGATCATGGACTTCGATCTCGAAGTGACAAACTTGGAAGTGTTCTCGCGAGTGTCAAAACGAGTCGAGCAGATCAAGGATGTCATGTCGGTGAAACGCTTAGGCTAACTTTCACGTCGTACTTGTCACTTTTACTGCGTTAACTGCGTTTTCTTGCTCCAGCACATAGGCGAGCTATGTTCAGGAGTCGCGAAAACTTGTTGCCTTGTCAAAGTAACAATTACTTAGTGAAAGCCGCTGAGAAAATAAAATAATGTAGAAGGTGAGTGGTTTTGACTGCTCACCTTTTTCTTTAGATAGAAAGGTTTAAAGGAACAGAAAATGAGTCATCCAATTGAACAGTTAGAACAAATCATGGTGAAGCTGCGGGATCCAGAGAGCGGTTGTCCTTGGGACTTGAAGCAGACGTTCGACTCTATTGTTCCTCACACCATTGAAGAAACTTATGAAGTGGTGGATGCCATTCAAAATCGAGATTGGCACAACCTCAAAGAAGAGCTAGGGGATTTGCTTTATCAGGTTATTTTCTATAGTCAGTTAGCAAAAGAACAGAATCTGTTCGATTTTTCGGATGTGGTCGATGCCGTGAATGAAAAGCTGACTCGTCGTCATCCGCATGTTTTTTCTCAAGTTGAGTTTGCCTCTGAAGACGAAATTAGTGCCAACTGGGAAGCGGAAAAAGCAAAAGAAAAAGCACAAGTAGGCAAAGCGGAAGAAAGTATTCTAGACTCAATACCAAACTCTCTACCTGCGCTTTCTCGTGCTACAAAAATTCAGAAAAAATGCGCGAAGTATGGTTTTGATTGGGACTCGTTGGGACCAGTGGTAGAAAAAGTTCAGGAAGAAATTGAAGAGGTCATGGAAGAGGCACTTCAAATTACGCCTGATGAAGCCAAGGTTGAACTTGAGTTAGGGGATTTGTTATTTGCAACGGTAAACCTATCTCGGCACTTAGGTAAAGATCCCGAAGTGGCCTTGGCGAAAGCAAATTTGAAGTTCTCAAAGCGTTTTAAAAGTGTAGAAGCTAAAGTGGCCAAAAAAGGTAAGCAACTAAAGGACTTCAGCTTGATTGAGCTAGATTCAATGTGGGATGAAGTTAAAAGGGAAGAATAGGGCGAAATTCGCATGAACACTCGACTTTGATTTGAAGCAAAAAATAAAAAATTGCGGTGTGATAGATTTCACGTTGTGGCGTTAAGGAGCTTCTGGTATATTTTCGTCCCGTCCAGAAGCACTCCATTTCCCTCATTCAACCAATTTCAGGTTAAACATGACGACAAATTACATTTTTGTTACTGGCGGGGTTGTATCCTCTCTAGGTAAAGGTATTGCAGCAGCATCTCTTGCGGCTATTCTAGAAGCTCGTGGTCTTAAAGTGACTATGATGAAGCTTGACCCTTACATCAACGTTGATCCAGGCACTATGAGCCCAACTCAACACGGTGAAGTGTTCGTTACGGAAGATGGCGCAGAGACTGACCTTGACCTTGGTCACTACGAGCGTTTCATCCGCACTAAGATGACCAAGCGTAACAACTTCACTGCTGGTCGTGTTTACGCAGACGTACTTCGTAAAGAACGTCGCGGTGATTACCTAGGTGCAACCATTCAGGTTATCCCTCACATCACTAACGCTATCAAAGACCGTGTAATTGCAGGCTCTGAAGGCCATGATGTTGCTATCGTTGAAGTGGGTGGCACAGTTGGTGATATTGAATCACTACCATTCATGGAAGCGATTCGTCAGCTTGCTGTAGAGCTAGGCCGTGAACGCGCAATGTTCATGCACCTAACACTCGTTCCTTACCTAGCAGCTGCAGGTGAAGTGAAAACGAAACCAACTCAGCACTCTGTTAAAGAGTTGCTATCTATCGGTATCCAACCAGATATTCTTGTTTGTCGCTCAGATCGTATGATCCCAGCGAACGAACGTAAGAAAATTGCGCTTTTCTGTAACGTACAAGAAAAAGCAGTTATCTCAATGAAAGACGTAGATTCTATCTACAAGATCCCTCAGTTAATCAAAGCTCAAGGTCTAGATGATCTTGTGTGTGCTCGCTTTGGTATCAATGCGCCAGAAGCTGATCTGTCTGAGTGGGAACAAGTAATTTACGAAGAAGCGAACCCAACTGGTGAAGTAACTATCGGTATGGTCGGTAAATACATCGAACTACCTGATGCATACAAATCAGTAAACGAAGCACTGAAACACGCAGGTCTTAAGAACCGTCTGAATGTTAAGATTCAGTACGTTGATTCTCAAGATGTAGAGAACAAAGGCACTGAGATCCTAGAGGGTCTAGACGCAATCCTTGTTCCTGGTGGCTTCGGCGATCGTGGTATCGAAGGTAAGATTCGCGCAGCACAATACGCTCGTGAAAATAATGTACCTTACCTAGGTATTTGTTTGGGTATGCAAGTGGCACTGATTGAATACGCGCGCAACGTAGCGGGTATGGAAGGTGCACATTCAACAGAATTTAACAAAGACACGAAGTACCCTGTGGTAGGTTTGATCACTGAATGGGTTGATGGCGAAGGTAAAGTTGAAGAACGTACCGAAAAATCTGACCTTGGTGGTACTATGCGTCTTGGTTCACAGCTGTGTCATCTAGAAAAAGGTACAAAAGCTCGTGAACTATACGGCAACGCGACAATCCATGAGCGTCACCGTCACCGTTATGAAGTGAACAACAATCTTCGTCCGCAAATCGAAAAAGCGGGTCTGAAAGTATCAGGCCTATCTGCAGACAAGAAACTGGTAGAAGTAATTGAGAACCCAGCTCACCCATGGTTCGTAGCGGCTCAATTCCACCCAGAGTTCACGTCAACTCCGCGTGATGGTCACCCATTGTTCGCAGGTTTCGTGAAAGCAGCTGGTGAATACCAGCGCGGCGATTTCGAGAAGTAAGTAAGGAATACGGGCAGTAACGTAAGCTGTGTTGCTGCCTTTAATTTTGACATTATATATTCAACGAGAAGGAAACATTCAATGTCTAAGATCGTTAAAGTTCTAGGTCGTGAAATCATCGACTCACGTGGTAACCCAACTGTAGAAGCTGAAGTACACCTAGAAGGCGGTTTCGTAGGTATGGCGGCAGCTCCATCTGGCGCATCTACTGGTTCTCGCGAAGCTCTTGAGCTACGTGACGGTGACAAATCACGTTTCCTAGGTAAAGGTGTTCTTAAAGCTATTGAAGCTGTAAACGGCCCAATCGCTGAAGCTCTAGTTGGTAAAGACGCTAAAGACCAAGCTGCAATCGACGCAGTGATGATCGAACTAGACGGTACTGAAAACAAATCTAAATTCGGTGCTAACGCTATCCTAGCGGTTTCTCTAGCAAACGCTAAAGCAGCAGCTGCTGCTAAAGGCATGCCTCTATACGAGCACATCGCTGAATTAAACGGTACTGCTGGTCAGTTCTCTATGCCTCTACCAATGATGAACATCATCAACGGTGGTGAGCACGCTGACAACAACGTTGACATCCAAGAGTTCATGATCCAACCAGTTGGTGCTAAGACTCTTAAAGAAGCTCTACGTATCGGTGCAGAAGTATTCCACAACCTAGCTAAAGTTCTTAAGTCTAAAGGCTACAGCACTGCAGTTGGTGACGAAGGTGGTTTCGCTCCAAACCTTAAGTCTAACGCTGAAGCGCTAGAAGTTATCGCAGAAGCTGTTGCAGCTGCTGGTTACGAACTAGGTAAAGACGTGACTCTAGCTATGGACTGTGCAGCATCTGAGTTCTTCGACAAAGAAGCTGGCATCTACAACATGAAAGGCGAAGGTAAAACTTTCACTTCTGAAGAGTTCAACCACTACCTAGCTGACCTAGCTAGCAAGTTCCCAATCGTTTCTATCGAAGACGGTCTAGACGAGTCTGATTGGGCTGGCTTCAAGCACCAAACTGAACTACTAGGTGACAAGCTTCAACTAGTTGGTGACGACCTATTCGTTACTAACACTAAGATCCTAGCTGAAGGTATCGAGAAAGGCATCGCTAACTCTATCCTAATCAAGTTCAACCAAATCGGTTCTCTAACTGAGACTCTAGCTGCAATCAAGATGGCTAAAGACGCAGGTTACACAGCTGTAATCTCTCACCGTTCAGGCGAAACTGAAGATGCAACTATCGCTGACCTAGCAGTAGGTACAGCTGCAGGTCAAATCAAGACTGGTTCTATGAGCCGTTCTGACCGTGTTGCTAAGTACAACCAACTAATCCGTATCGAGGAAGCTCTAGGTGAGCGCGCTCCTTTCAACGGTCTTAAAGAAGTGAAAGGTCAAGCTTAATTCTTAATTGAATTAATCGCTTAACTTAAAGCTTTTAAAACACCCTGCTTCGGCGGGGTGTTTTTTTATCTGTTTTTTTATGATGAATGAAGGCTCATGGTGGGCACTTTCCTCTTCCCCTCTAATGATGGCAAAGAAACGGTCTTAAAGAAGTTAAAGGCCCATCATACCGATCTATCAGTAATGCACGAACGCTTCAAAAAACATCTCGATTGTGTAGAGTGTTTTGTTTTTGATTTAGGAAGAGATACTGAGTTATCTTCTTCTCCCCTAGAGGCAACTTCGCATTTGTGCTATATATGTCTCCTTATTAACCCCCTCCGGAACAGAATGTTAGCTGCGATATGCGAATCTTTGTAATAGCCCTTACGTTACTGTTTGGCTGGCTTCAATATACCCTTTGGTTTGGCAAAAACGGGGTATCAGATTACTACACAGTAGAGAATGAGATTGAAGTTCAACAGCAAGTGAACAGTAAGCTTCAAGCCCGCAATAATGAAATGTTTGCTGAGATCGATGATTTGAGACAAGGTCTAGATGCGATTGAAGAGCGCGCTCGCCATGAGCTTGGGTTAGTCAAAGATGGCGAAACGTTCTATCGGATGATTGGTGAGGAAAAGTAATTTGATGTCTAGTTGCTCATCGTCTTATGTAGCCATCGTTCCTGCGGCTGGAGTTGGTAGCCGCATGAAAGCCGATCGCCCTAAACAGTATTTGTTGATTGCTGACAAAACGGTTCTTGAACACACTGTAGAGAAACTCCTTTCTCACCCCAAAATTTCTAAGGTTGTTGTCGCGATTACTGATGGCGACCCATACTACCCTGAGTTGCCGATTGCTCATCATCCAGACGTGATTCGAGTCGCGGGTGGCAAAGAAAGGGCGGACTCTGTGCTATCAGGGCTAAACTATGTAGATACACAGCTTGAGTGTGATTGGGTATTGGTACACGATGCCGCAAGACCTTGTGTTTCAATTTCCGATATTGACCGTTTGATTGCGGTTTGTAGTCAACATCCAACTGGTGGCATCCTTGCATCTCCAGTCAGAGATACAATGAAGCGAGCGAACGCAGCACAAGATATTGACCATACGGTAGACAGAGAAGCACTGTGGCATGCACTGACCCCACAAATGTTTCAAACTCAACAGCTTACTCGAGCATTGGCTGACGCATTAAAACAAGGTGTAACCATTACAGACGAAGCCTCTGCGATAGAATGGTTAGGTGAGAAGCCAGCACTGGTCCAAGGGAATGCGAACAATATAAAAATCACTCAGCCAGAAGATCTCGCGTTAGCCGAGTTTTATCTAAGCCGTGAGCGCGGCGAGTAAAGAAAGGATAGAAAATGATTCGAATTGGTCATGGTTTCGACGTACATAAATTTGGTGGCGAAGGCCCAGTGATTATTGGTGGCGTGGCCATTCCTTATGAACAAGGCCTCATTGCGCACTCAGATGGTGATGTCGCGCTTCATGCATTAAGCGATGCGCTATTGGGCGCGATTGCTGCTGGCGATATTGGCCGTCATTTCCCTGATACCGATGATAAGTGGAAAGGTGCAAACAGTCGTGAATTGTTGAAAGACGTCTACCGCCGAGTTAAAGAACAAGGCTACCGATTGGGTAACGCAGATGTGACCATTATGGCTCAAGCGCCAAAAATGGCACCGCACATTGATGCAATGTGCGCCGCTATTGCCGAAGATTTGGAAACCGACATTAGTAATATCAATGTAAAAGCAACGACGACAGAACGTCTTGGTTTTACTGGACGCAAAGAAGGCATTGCAACGGAAGCAGTTGTACTTCTCTTTAAGCAATAACCTAGCAATTTGCTCCTAAGAGCTGCAGTAGCAGCGGAAAAAGATCATGTCAGACATTTTATCATCATTCGCTTACCTAACTGGTAAGCCTGTAGCATCAGCAAAAATTAAAGCACAACCAGAGCATTTCCAAGTACGTGAAGACCTTGGCTTTGCCTTTACTGGTGAAGGTGAGCACCTGATGGTGCGTATTCGTAAAACCGGAGAAAATACCAGCTTTGTTGCAAACGAATTAGCAAAAGCTTGTGGCGTGAAGTCGAAAGACGTTAGCTGGGCCGGTCTTAAAGATCGCCACGCAGTGACCGAGCAATGGTTAAGTGTTCACCTACCAAAAGGTGAGACACCAGATTTTTCTGAGTTCTTGGCGCAATATCCGAGCATTGAAATTATTGCCACAGATCGTCACAACAAAAAGTTACGTCCAGGTGACCTAGTAGGGAACGAGTTTGTGGTTACCTTGTCTGAGGTGAGTGACGTGGCCGATGTTGAGCAACGTCTTGAAAAAGTGAAACAAGTTGGTGTGCCAAACTACTTTGGCAGCCAGCGTTTTGGTAACGATGGCAACAACCTTGAAGAAGCGCGTCGATGGGGGCGTGAAAACGTTCGTACACGTAATCAAAACAAACGCAGCATGTACTTATCTGCTGCGCGCTCTTGGATCTTCAACCATATTGTTTCTGCTCGTTTAGAGAATGGTGTATTTGATAAATTCATCGATGGTGATATTGCACAGACCCAATCTGGCACTCAACTCATTGATGCAAGCAACATTGCAGAGCTACAAGCTCAACTGATGCAAGGTGAGGTCTCTATTACAGCTGCACTTGCTGGCGATAATGCGCTGCCTACCCAAAGTGATGCGCTGGTATTAGAGCAACCGTTTTTAGATGAAGAACCTGATTTAATGGCGTTGATCCGTGGTAACCGAATGCGTCATGACCGACGTGATATTGCGCTTAAGCCGCAAGACTTAACTTGGACGGTTGATGGAAACAACATCACGTTGACATTCTCACTTGACGCAGGTTCATTTGCTACCTCAATCGTGCGAGAGTTGGTTAACGAAGAAAAAGTAGAAAGAGAGTATTAATGAAACCTGACTCACTTGACGCAAAGCCTTTAAGAGTTTTACTCAGCAATGATGACGGCGTTCATGCTCAAGGCATTCATGCTCTTGCTGATGAGTTAAAAGCCATTGCAGAAGTGACCATTGTCGCACCGGATCGAAATCGTTCTGGTGCGTCCAATTCGCTGACATTAGAGCAGCCATTGCGCGTAACAGAGATTGCCGATAGAACATACTCAGTTCAGGGCACGCCAACAGACTGTGTGCATTTTGCGCTTAATGAGCTAATGAAAGATGATCTGCCCGATCTTGTGTTATCTGGCATTAATCATGGCGCTAACCTTGGGGATGATGTGCTGTATTCTGGTACGGTTGCCGCAGCGATGGAAGGTCACTTTCTTGGTGTGCAGGCCATTGCGTTTTCGCTCGTCGGCAAACAGAATTTCCAATCAGCAGCAAAAATAGCACGTCGATTGGTTGAACAACATTTGCAGCGTCCTATTCCAACCAATCGATTATTGAACGTGAACATACCAGATCTCTCACTCGATGAACTTGGTGAAATAGAAGTGACTCGTCTAGGTGCTCGCCACCACGCTGAAAGTATGATTAAACAGAAAGATCCACGCGGTCATGACATTTATTGGTTGGGGCCTCCAGGCAAAGAGCAAGATGCTGGTCTGGGGACAGACTTTAATGCGATTGAACAGGGGCGAGTATCTATTACCCCATTGCAAGTCGATCTCACCGCTCATGAATCATTGCGAGCAATGGATAGTTGGTTAAAGGAAGAGAAATAATGAGTAACCCACATGCTGACCGGTTGATAGCATTTCTTATCTCCAGTGGCATTACGGATCAACGTGTATTGGATGCCATCTATCGATTACCCCGAGAAAGTTTTGTCTCGCAAGCGATGATGCATCAAGCTTACGATAACAACGCATTACCCATTGGTCAGGGGCAAACTATTTCTCAGCCTTACATTGTGGCAAAGATGACAGAGTTACTTGAACTTAAGCGGGAGAGTAACGTTTTGGAAATTGGCACTGGATCAGGCTATCAAACCGCAGTGCTTGCTCAGATTGTTGAGCATGTATACTCGGTAGAGCGTATCAAGTCTTTACAATGGGACGCAAAGCGACGCCTAAAACAACTGGATATCTACAATGTTTCAACGAAGCATGGAGACGGTTGGCTAGGCTGGGAAGCGAGGGGACCATTTGATGCCATTATCGTTACCGCAGCGGCAGAAAGCATTCCCCAAGCACTGTTAGCTCAGCTTAACGACGGTGGAAAAATGGTTATCCCTGTTGGTGAAGAAGAACAGCAATTATTAAAAATAGAACGAAAAGGTGAACAGTATCTTTCTACCGTTGTGGAAATGGTAAGATTTGTACCACTCGTTGCAGGTGATTTGGCTTAAGGGTTTTACACTAGGTGAATAGTTTATTACGTCGTTTTTCTATTATCTGCTTACTCGCTGCAGGACTTATTGGTTGTGCAGCGCACTCACCTGCGCCGGTTTCTAGTCTCAATAAAGATTATTCTAGCGTTGAACGAGGCAGTTATAGAGGCAGTTACTATGAAGTAAAGAAAGGAGATACGCTTTATTTTATAGCCTACGTCACAGATAGAGATGTAAAAGAACTAGTTCGTTACAATGATTTGACAGCACCTTACACGATCTTTCCTGGCCAAAAACTAAAACTTTGGGCTCCGAAATATGTCTCCCCTAAATTTGGGCATAAAGTGGAACCCGTTGTTGTTCCTGTAGTTGCAAAGGAACCTGCACCAGTGAGCAAGTCAACTACGGTTGCGAAGTCGTCGAATTCAAGTAAAAGCTCTACTCAACAGCCTATGAAGACGACGGCCAATGTCGTAAAAAAACAGCCGCCAAAGACGGTTGAACAATCCAAATCAAAGGAGTATGTTGGTACAAAAGTTAACCAAAATGTCAAACCAAAGCCGCCAGTGACCACCGCGAAGAATGATAAAGTATCAAAGTGGTTGTGGCCGACAAAAGGGAGAGTAATTAGTAACTTCTCAGCGGGAGAACAGGGAAATAAAGGCATTGATATCGCAGGGCAGCGGGGTCAATCCATTGTTTCAACCGCTCCAGGCACAGTGGTCTACTCGGGTAATGCGCTACGAGGTTATGGCAATCTTATTATAGTGAAGCATAACGATAATTATTTAAGCGCATACGCACACAATGACAGACTGCTGGTGTCAGAAGGACAAAGTGTTACAGGCGGGCAAAAGATTGCAACTATGGGTAGTTCAGGATCTAAATCCGTCAAACTGCACTTTGAAATTCGCTATCAAGGTAAATCAGTCAATCCTAAACGCTATTTGCCTTAAAACTTTGAACAACAACTTGCGAAATCATTTAGCGACATATTGAGTTGTAATGTCTTGCTAACTCGCCAGGGGGAGGCGTTATGAGTATCAGCAACACAGTAACCAAAGTTGAAGAGTTCGGTTATGACAAAACGGCAGTGCAAAGCACAGCAAGCGAACTTGAAAAAACTCCGTCTAAAGAAACTAAAACGGTTGTACGCGAAGAGCTTGACGCGAGCAACAAAAGCCTAGATGCCACACAGCTGTATCTTGGCGAGATAGGTTTCTCTCCGCTACTTACTGCAGAAGAAGAAGTACTCTATGCTCGTCGCGCGCTTCGAGGCGATGAAGCTGCGCGCAAACGAATGAACGAGAGTAACTTGCGTCTTGTGGTTAAAATTTCTCGTCGATATAGCAATCGTGGTTTAGCGCTGCTCGATCTTATTGAAGAAGGTAATCTTGGTTTGATCCGTGCGGTAGAGAAGTTTGACCCAGAGCGCGGGTTTCGTTTTTCTACTTATGCGACATGGTGGATCCGTCAAACTATCGAACGCGCATTGATGAACCAAACTCGCACGATTCGCCTACCAATTCATGTTGTGAAAGAGCTAAACATTTATCTGCGCACCGCGCGCGAACTCTCTCAAAAGCTCGATCATGAACCAACGGCAGAAGAAATTGCCGCACAGTTGGATATCCCTGTTGAAGATGTCAGTAAGATGCTGCGTCTGAACGAACGTATTAGTTCGGTTGATACACCGATTGGTGGGGATGGAGAAAAGGCTCTCCTCGACATTATCCCAGATGTAAGCAACTCTGATCCGGAAGTATCAACGCAAGATGATGACATTAAGTCTTCATTGATCCATTGGCTAGAAGAGCTGAATCCAAAACAGAAAGAAGTGCTAGCACGTCGTTTTGGTCTGCTTGGCTATGAGCCATCAACACTTGAAGAAGTGGGACGTGAGATTGGTTTAACGCGTGAGCGTGTTCGTCAGATACAAGTTGAAGGTTTGCGTCGATTACGCGAGATTTTGATCAAACAAGGTCTGAATATGGAAAACCTATTCAACGTAGAAGACGACTAAAAATAGACACCTCAAGTAGAGGCGAGTTTAGAACAAACAAAGGCTATGGGGGACCATAGCCTTTTTGCGTTTTACTGTATTTTTGCGTTTTACTAGATAACTTCAGAAGCTAGAGCATCTTCTTCAAGCGGTAAAGTTCTTCCAGTGCCTGACGCGGCGTTAAGTCGTCAGGATCGATGTTCGACAGAGCTTGCTCTACATCACTTGGCTCTGGGATCAGGCTTAATTGATTCGCTACATCTACCGCGCTAGGGCGCGGAGAGTCTTTGCCTTGGCCTAATTGCTCAAGCTGAGAGAGCTTCATACGAGCGTTTTTTATCACTGGTTTCGGAACGCCCGCTAAACCAGCAACGGCTAGACCATAAGACTTGCTTGCTGCACCTTCTTGAACTGCGTGCATAAAGGCAATGCTGTCACCATGTTCAACCGCATCAAGGTGAACGTTGGCTAGGTTTGGCAGTAGGTTTGGTAGCTCAGTCAATTCGAAGTAGTGGGTCGCAAACAGCGTCATTGCACCAATCTGTGTGGCAAGCCATTCAGCACTTGCCCACGCCAAAGAAAGACCGTCATAAGTACTGGTACCGCGACCGATTTCATCCATTAGCACCAAGCTGTTTTTGGTAGCGTTATGAAGAATGTTTGCTGTTTCGGTCATCTCCACCATGAAAGTAGAGCGACCAGATGCTAAATCATCAGACGCACCGATACGGGTAAAGATGCGATCCAAAGATCCGATATGAGCTGATTCTGCAGGTACGTATGAACCAATGTGAGCCATCAAAGCGATCAACGCAGTCTGGCGCATGTAGGTCGATTTACCACCCATGTTTGGACCGGTGATGATCAGCATCTTACGGTTTGAGCTAAGCTCGATTGGGTTTGCGATAAAAGGTTCGCTCGTTACTTGCTCTACGACCGGATGACGACCTGCTTGAATGGTGATGCCCGCTTCTTTGTCTAACGTTGGGCGGCAGTAATCAAGTGAATCGGCACGTTCGGCTAGGTTTTGTAGTACGTCTAACTGAGAAATCGCCGAAGCAAGGTTTTGCATCTTCTCAAGATTTGGCATCAACAGATCAAATAGCTCTTCCCACAGTTTTTTCTCAACTGCTAGCGCTTTCGATTTAGAGTTTAGTACCTTATCTTCATGCTCTTTCAGTTCAGGGATGATGTAGCGTTCAGCGTTTTTCAGCGTTTGTCGACGCACATAGTGTGGTGGAACAAGATGGCTTTGGCCACGGCTGACTTGAATGAAGAAACCGTGTACGGCGTTGTAACCAACTTTTAGCGTATCGATACCATGACGCTCACGTTCATCCGCTTCGAGTTTTTCCAGATACTCGGTTGCACCATCTGCGAGTTTTCGCCATTCGTCGAGCTCAGCATTATAGCCCTCAGCAATCACGCCACCCTCGCGAATAACCACTGGCGGGTTTTCTTTAATTGCTCGCTCTAACAAATCACAAACATCGTCTATTGGAGCGGCGAATTGAGCCAACTTAACCAAGTATGGATGTGCTAGGGAAGAAGTAATCGATTCAAGCTCAGGCAGCTGTTGCATCGCATGGCGCAGACGGGCCATATCGCGAGGACGTGCAGATCGAAGCGCCAAACGAGCAAGGATACGTTCAATATCACCAATCTGCTTGAAGATAGGCTGAATGTCGCTGAACAAGCTTTGATCTTTGATCTCACCAATTGCATCTAGGCGATTATTCAACGTATCTACACAGCGCATTGGTTGGTGCAACCAACGCTTTAGCATCCGACTACCCATTGGCGTTGAACAGTGGTCCAAAACTGCTGCGAGAGTATTGTCTGTACCACCAGATAAGTTTTGAGTGAGTTCAAGGTTACGTCGCGTCGAAGCGTCGAGAATGACGGAGTGATCTTGACGGTCGTAGGTCAATGAACGAATGTGCGGCAGGGCAGTACGCTGGGTGTCTTTTACATATTGGATCAAACAACCAGCGGCGCATAACCCAAGGTTGGCTTTTTCTACGCCAAAGCCAACGAGATCTCGTGTTCCGAATTGCTGATTTAATTGTTGTTTGGCGGTATCGAGTTCAAATTCCCATACTGGGCGACGACGATTACCATTTCGGCTCGACATCAAGTGAACCGCTTCAAAATCTTCTGGGAACAAAAGCTCACGTGGTGCAGTACGTTGAAGTTCTGCTGCCATTGCTTCTTCAGTTTCAGGCTCAACCAACTGGAAGCGACCCGAAGTTACATCCAATGTCGCGTAACCGAATTTACCGTTATGTTGGTAAATGGCGGCAATCAGGTTGTCGATGCGCTCAGATAACAGCGCTTCATCAGTTACAGTACCTGGTGTAACAATGCGTACGACTTTACGTTCAACCGGGCCTTTACTTGTCGCGGGATCGCCGATCTGTTCACAGATCGCGACAGATTCCCCTAGCTGAACAAGTTTTGCTAAATACCCCTCAACCGCATGGAATGGAACACCAGCCATTGGGATAGGCTCACCTGCCGACGCACCGCGTTTGGTCAACGAAATATCCAGCAATTGAGATGCACGCTTCGCATCATCGTAGAAGAGTTCGTAGAAGTCGCCCATGCGGTAAAACAGCAAGATTTCAGGGTTCTCAGCCTTTAGCTTGAGATATTGCTGCATCATCGGAGTGTGTTTTTGTTCAGCTTTCACAGGTAAGTACTTTTGTTTATTTCCGTAGCGGCTTAGGATACGTGAAACCCTATCAAGTAAAAAGAGACAAAGGGCATTTTGACGATGGAAAGAACCACAAAATTGAGTGCAGATTTAGGGGCGTTGCTGACTAAGTATTCTCACGTGCTAACCACGGCAGAATCGTGTACTGGCGGTGGGGTTGCCACTGCGATTACCGATATTGCAGGTAGTTCAGCTTGGTTAGATCGTGCATTCGTGACTTACAGCAATGAAGCAAAAATAGAAATGCTGGGTGTGCAAGCTTCAACATTAGAAGCCTATGGTGCTGTGAGCGAACCTGTTGTGATTGAAATGGTTCATGGTGCGTTGAAAAACTCGAATGCAACGATCGGGGTCTCGATCAGTGGGATCGCTGGGCCAAGTGGCGGCAGTATAGAGAAACCCGTAGGGACGGTCTGTTTTGCTTTCGCTGACAATCAAAGTTGGCAACTGGTTGAAACTATGTATTTTACTGGTGATCGTGCACAAGTTCGCAAAAAAGCAGTGGAACATGCACTGACTCAGCTGCATCAGCATCTTAGTTAAAATTTCTCAATTTGCCTTAGCCCAACGTTGATAAGGGCTAGAGCAAATCGTTGCTTTGTGTAAGCCAATTTTTTTTCATACAGGTATAGACACTGTATGAATCAACAGTATAATAACTTTCATTGCTGAGCAGTTATTCTGCTTAAGAAAAATGAATTACGATTCATCGCCCAAAGAAGATGAATAAATCGGAGAAAGTAATGGACGAGAACAAACAGAAAGCGCTCGCCGCTGCGCTAGGTCAAATTGAAAAGCAATTCGGTAAAGGCTCTATCATGCGTCTTGGCGACAACCGCACAATGGACGTAGAAACCATTTCAACGGGTTCTCTTTCTCTTGATATCGCTTTGGGTGCTGGTGGCCTGCCAATGGGTCGTATCGTAGAAATCTACGGTCCAGAATCTTCAGGTAAAACAACATTAACACTAGAGCTTATTGCCGCCGCGCAACGTGAAGGTAAAACTTGTGCGTTTATCGATGCAGAGCACGCGCTAGACCCGGTATACGCGAAGAAGCTTGGTGTTGATATCGACGCACTGTTAGTTTCTCAGCCAGATACGGGTGAGCAAGCTCTAGAGATCTGTGACGCACTGGCACGTTCTGGTGCTATCGACGTTATGGTTGTCGATTCAGTAGCCGCACTGACACCAAAAGCAGAAATTGAAGGTGAAATGGGCGATAGCCACATGGGCCTTCAAGCTCGTATGCTTTCTCAAGCAATGCGTAAGCTAACGGGTAACCTAAAACAGTCTAACTGTATGTGTATCTTCATCAACCAGATTCGTATGAAGATTGGTGTGATGTTCGGTAACCCAGAGACAACTACAGGTGGTAACGCACTTAAGTTCTACGCTTCTGTTCGCCTAGATATTCGCCGTACTGGTGCAATCAAAGAAGGTGATGAGGTTGTTGGTAACGAAACTCGCATCAAAGTGGTTAAGAACAAGATTGCTGCCCCGTTTAAAGAAGCAAACACGCAAATCATGTACGGTCAGGGTTTCAACCGCGAAGGTGAATTGATCGACCTAGGCGTGAAGCACAAGCTAGTTGAAAAAGCAGGTGCTTGGTACAGTTACAATGGCGATAAGATTGGTCAAGGTAAAGCGAACGCTTGTAACTACCTACGCGAAAACCCTGAGATTGCTAAGACTATCGATACCAAACTTCGTGAAATGTTGCTTTCTCCGGCACTCCCTGATGCGCCAGAATCAGATGAAAAATCAGAGCAAGAAGAGTTTTAATCTTCTGATTGAATCATATTGAACAAAGCCCTGCTATGCGGGGCTTTGTTGTATCTGCTGAAATCAAAGTAGAAAAAACAAAGGGCAGATTTATATCAATTAGGGTAGGCAAACGATCAGAACTCGCGCCCTTAGCAAGCTAGAGTGAACGATTATTTACTACGATTGTTATAGAGTCTGTATAGCAAAAACAGTTTTAGGATCATCATGTACCAAAAGCGTCAAGCGCCGACTCTATCTAGCAAAGAAGCGGCTATCCAATTATTGAGCCGTCGAGACCATGGACAATACGAGTTATACCAAAAGTTGGCTCTAAAGGGTTATGAAGAGACAGACATCGACGCGGCCATTAATTTTTGTCTCGACCATCATTATTTGGATGACCTGCGTTATGCCAAAAGCCAAGTACGTCAGCATGTTTATAAAGGTCACGGCGAGCGCCGCATTCGTCAAGAACTTAATCAAAAACGTGTCGCGGAATCGATCATTGATATGGCGATGGCAGAAGAGCCGCAGGACTGGTTTGAATTAGCAAGAATGGCAGCTGAGAAGAAATTTAAAGGAATCAAAGCCAAAGACCAGAAAGAGTACGCTAAACAGGTGCGATTTATGCAATATCGTGGCTACAGTTTTGACCAAATCAGCTATGCACTGAGCTTTGAGGACGAAGATTAGCGATGAATGGTTCACGCTGATTTTTGTTTTGCTTCAAATTTTTTCTTCTAGCTCCTCTTTTCCGCAAGAAAACTAGTCGTAGCTGATTGCATGATCTACAATACGGCAAAATTCTAACTCGACTATTTTCAGGAAGAGCTGCATGTACATGAGCACTGATGAGGTTCGTAACGCGTTCCTCAAGTTCTTTGAAAGCAAAGGACACCAAATCGTAGAAAGTTCATCGTTAGTTCCACATAACGACCCAACACTGCTGTTCACAAACGCAGGTATGAACCAATTTAAAGATTGCTTCCTAGGCTTGGAAAAACGCGCCTACACTCGAGCAACTACGGCTCAACGTTGTGTACGTGCTGGTGGTAAGCACAATGACCTGGAAAACGTTGGTTTCACAGCTCGTCACCACACGTTCTTTGAAATGCTAGGCAACTTCAGCTTTGGCGATTACTTCAAAGAAGACGCCATTGCTTTCGCTTGGGAATTCCTAACAGAAACGCTTAAGCTGCCAGCAGACCGTCTACTAGTAACAATTTACGAAACAGATGACGAAGCATTCGATATCTGGAACCAAAAAGTAGGTGTTCCTGCAGACCGAATTATCCGCATTGGCGATAAGAAAGGTGGTAAGCCATTCGAGTCAGATAACTTCTGGCAAATGGGTGACACTGGTCCTTGTGGTCCATGTACTGAAATCTTCTATGATCACGGTGAGCACATCTGGGGTGGTCGCCCTGGTACTCCTGAAGAAGATGGTGACCGTTTCATCGAGATCTGGAACAACGTCTTCATGCAGTTCAACCGTCATGCTGATGGCACGATGGAGCCGCTACCAAAACCGTCTGTAGATACCGGTATGGGTATTGAGCGTATCTCTGCGATCATGCAGGGCGTTCACTCTAACTACGAAATCGACGTGTTCCAAGCGCTGATCAAAGCAGCAGCTGAAACGATTGGCTATGAAGACCTATCAAACCAATCGCTACGCGTTATTGCTGACCACATCCGTTCATGTTCATTCCTGATCGTTGATGGAGTTATGCCTTCAAACGAAGGTCGTGGTTACGTTCTACGTCGTATCATCCGTCGTGCAGTTCGTCACGGTAACAAGCTGGGCGCACAAGGTGCATTCTTCCATAAATTGGTTGGTGTACTAGCTGACATCATGGGTACGGCTGGCGAAGAGCTGAAGCGTCAACAAGCTGTGGTTGAAAAAGTATTGCGTATCGAAGAAGAAAACTTCGGTCGTACACTTGAACGCGGTATGGCGATTCTAAATGAAGCGTTAGATAACATTTCTTCGCAAGGAACCGACGGTAAAGTACTCGACGGCGAAACCGTCTTCAAACTTTACGACACTTACGGCTTCCCAGCTGATTTAACTAACGACGTTGCACGTGAGCGTGAGTTCGCTATCGACGAAGAAGGTTTCGAGAAAGCGATGGAAGAGCAGCGTCAACGTGCGCGTGAAGCTGGTAACTTCGGTACTGACTACAACGCGGCAATCAAAGTTGATACGCAAACAGAATTCTGTGGTTACACAGGGACTAAGGGCTCTAGCTCGGTAGCAGCGATGTTCGTTGAAGGCAACGAAGTAGAGTCACTATCTGCAGGCGACAAAGCCATCATCGTACTGGGTGAAACACCTTTCTACGCTGAGTCAGGCGGTCAATGTGGTGACGCTGGTGAAATCCGTACTGAGTTTGGTGTGTTCCGTGTAGAAGACACGCATAAACTAGGCAATGCGATTGCGCACCACGGTGTGATGGCGGAAGGCGTTCTAGCGAAAGGTGATGAAGTTGCAACGATCGTTGACGCTGAGCGTCGCGCAGCTATATCTCTAAACCACTCAGCAACGCACTTGCTGCATGCAGCACTTCGCCAATTGCTTGGTGAGCACGTTACGCAGAAAGGCTCGCTAGTAAAAGCTGACGGCCTGCGTTTTGACTTTTCTCACCTAGAAGCAGTAACGGCGGCAGAACTAAAAGAAGTTGAGCGCCTAGTGAATGCTCAAATTCGTCGCAACCATAAGATTGAAACCAATGTGATGGACATTGAGTCTGCTAAGAAGAAAGGCGCAATGGCATTGTTTGGTGAGAAGTACGATGACGAAGTTCGCGTACTATCAATGGGCGACTTCTCAACAGAGCTTTGTGGTGGTATCCACGCATCTAACACAGGTGATATTGGCCTATTCAAGATCGTCTCTGAAGGCGGTATTGCAGCAGGTATTCGTCGTATCGAAGCGGTAACGGGTGAAGGTGCGCTAGACGCAATCGAAGCTCAAGCGGCTAAGTACGAAGAGAAACTGGCTGAATCAGCACAGAAAGCGAAATCTCTAGAGAAAGAAATCCAAAAACTGAAAGACAAGATGGCTGCAGCAGAAAGCGCAAACATCATGGGTAAAGTTCAGGATATCAACGGTACTAAAGTACTGATCGCAGCTCTAGAAGGCGCGGATAACAAGAACCTACGTACTATGGTTGATGACATCAAAAACCAAGTAGGCAGCGGCGTTATCCTTCTTGCAAACGTGAATGACGATAAGATCGGCTTGATCGCTGGTGTGACGAAAGACCTAATCGGCAAAGTGAAAGCGGGTGACCTAGTTAAGATGGTTGCTGAGCAAGTTGGCGGTAAAGGCGGTGGTCGCCCAGATATGGCGCAAGCGGGTGGTACAGATGTTGCTGCACTACCGCAAGCGATTCAGTCTGTTCAGCCTTGGTTAGAAGAACGTCTATAATCATTTAAACATAATTTACGCTCAATCAAGCTTGTTTGATTGAGCGTAATTTTTTTTTGGAACCAAGTGGTTTAATTGACGTTATCTTGACCAAGTTACCGATGTGATTTGGTTTTTGTTGCAACGACTGCTTATATCATTAGCTCAATAGAGTATGAGTAGTCTGAATGAGACTTTGATCTTGGGAAGGTGAAAACAGGTGAAAAAGCCCCTTATCGTGCAAAAATTTGGTGGAACCTCAGTCGGTTCAATTGAAAGAATCCATCAGGTTGCAGAACACATCATTAAAGCAAAGAATGATGGAAATCAAGTTGTCGTTGTTGTATCTGCTATGTCAGGTGAAACAAATCGCTTGATGGATCTCGCGATGCAAGTAGATAGCGTTCCAACAGCTCGTGAGCTTGATGTATTACTAGCGGCTGGCGAGCAGGTTTCTATGGCACTGTTGGCGATGGCTCTCAATAAGCTAGGCTGTGCGGCACGCTCACTCACCGGAGCTCAAGCAAACATTGTGACGGATAATCATCATAATGAAGCTACGATTACTCACATTGATACAACCGCAATTTTGGAACTGCTTGAGCAAGACCAAATTGTTATCGTTGCGGGCTTCCAAGGTGTGAATGAAAATGGGGATATCACCACATTGGGGCGGGGCGGTTCGGATACGAGTGCCGTCACATTGGCAGGTGCATTGAACGCGGATGAATGCCAAATTTTTACCGACGTTGATGGGATTTATACTTGTGATCCGCGAGTTGTAGAAAACGCGCAAAAAATGCCAGTGATTGACTTTCCATCAATGGAAGCAATGGCGAGTCGTGGCGCGAAAGTCCTACACTTACCCTCTGTTCAGTATGCGTGGAAAAACAACGTTCCTTTACGCGTACTGTCAACATTTGATGTCAATGAAGGTAGCTTAGTTAAAGGTGAATCTGGTCATCATGCGATCTCTGGTATCGCAATCCAACGAGATCTTGCCTTTATTGAAGTTGATAATGAACATTTATCTAGCGTGACAAAACAATGTCAAATGTTAGGAATCGACATTTGGAATGTGATCGATGAAACAGAACGAACAGGTATCATGATAAAACAAGATGCATGTGCCAAGTTGGATCTGGTGTTCAGCGACAAAATCCGTAATAGTGAAGTGGTAAGCATGCTTACTGCAGTCGGGTTAGAAGCCAATGGAATGGTAGAACATGCTCGTGATTTGTTAGCACAGCGAGATATTATCGTCAATTTCTGTGCAGTAGAAGCACTCACTATGATGCTGGTCTTATCTCCTGAAAATGTGGACTCAGCAGCAAATATTCTTCATGATGCTTACATTTCATCCAGTGAAGTATTGAAGATTCAGCAAAAACATGCCTTTTTAGGCTAATTTTCCGTAACAAGGTAGTTTACGAAAATATAACTTTTGTTGGATAATAGCTTAGTAGCAAGAAAATTTAGAGATTACTCAAGGAGCAAAGAATGCTAATTTTGACTCGCCGTGTAGGCGAAACACTTATGATTGGTGATGAAGTTACTGTAACTGTACTAGGTGTTAAAGGTAACCAAGTGCGTATCGGTGTTAACGCTCCGAAAGAGGTTTCTGTTCACCGTGAAGAAATCTACATGCGCATTCAAGCTGAAAAGGGCAATGGAAACGTTGCTTCAGGTAACTACTAAGCCGCTCCTAGATATAGAGCTTAGTTTGAATGTAAAAGGCTAGCCAATGGGCTAGCCTTTTTGGTTTCTGGTTTTGCAATTTGTGAACTAAGAGCGATATTTTGGGTTTGGGTAGCTCCTCGATCTAAGCGCCAAGAAACTGAAAGCGGTTTGGCCTAGATAATTTTTAATAGAATTTCGTTGAATTGTGCTATTCACAGATACTTGGGAATTAATGTTATTTTTTAAGAGAAGACTCTCTTTTTTTCATCACAATAGAGTGATAAAGTTTGTTTTATGATCACTTTGATTAAAACCTCAACGCTTAAACGTTTTTTGCGTTTTTTTTCAAAGAAAGTGTTTGACATATTTTCGGTAAAACGTAATATGTGCCTCCGCAAGACGGTGAGGTGGCCGAGAGGCTGAAGGCGCTCCCCTGCTAAGGGAGTATACGGTTTATCCCGTATCGAGGGTTCGAATCCCTCCTTCACCGCCACTCTTGCAACGTTGAGAAATCAACACAAAAAAATGTGCGTCCTTAGCTCAGCTGGATAGAGTACCTGGCTACGAACCAGGCGGTCGGAGGTTCGAATCCTCCAGGACGCGCCATATCTCTTCGGAGATATAACAATGAAAACGGTGAGGTGGCCGAGAGGCTGAAGGCGCTCCCCTGCTAAGGGAGTATACGGTTTATCCCGTATCGAGGGTTCGAATCCCTCCTTCACCGCCATTCATTGATTGGCCATTGGCCTTTTTTTTGTTTCGTAAGAAATAAAATGTGATATGCTTCACAGCTTCTTTAGCAAGAAGAATTGCGCGTCCTTAGCTCAGCTGGATAGAGTACCTGGCTACGAACCAGGCGGTCGGAGGTTCGAATCCTCCAGGACGCGCCACTATTTAATAATTCGTTTGATAAACGGGTTATACAAAGTAAAATATAAAGATTATTGCGCGTCCTTAGCTCAGCTGGATAGAGTACCTGGCTACGAACCAGGCGGTCGGAGGTTCGAATCCTCCAGGACGCGCCACTCTTTAGGGTTTCTTCTTACACGATAGGAATCCTGATATTGATACTTGTTACTAAACAAGGTTGATGTCGAAAACTGCGCGTCCTTAGCTCAGCTGGATAGAGTACCTGGCTACGAACCAGGCGGTCGGAGGTTCGAATCCTCCAGGACGCGCCACTCTTTAGGGTTTCTTCTTATACGATAGGAATCCTGATATTGATACTTGTTGTTAAACAAGGTTGATGTCGAAAACTGCGCGTCCTTAGCTCAGCTGGATAGAGTACCTGGCTACGAACCAGGCGGTCGGAGGTTCGAATCCTCCAGGACGCGCCACTCTTTAGGGTTTCTTCTTACACGATAGGAATCCTGATGTTGATACTTGTTGTTAAACAAGGTTGATATCGAAAACTGCGCGTCCTTAGCTCAGCTGGATAGAGTACCTGGCTACGAACCAGGCGGTCGGAGGTTCGAATCCTCCAGGACGCGCCACTCTTTAGGGTTTCTTCTTACACGATAGGAATCCTGATGTTGATACTTGTTGTTAAACAAGGTTGATATCGAAAACTGCGCGTCCTTAGCTCAGCTGGATAGAGTACCTGGCTACGAACCAGGCGGTCGGAGGTTCGAATCCTCCAGGACGCGCCACTCTTTAGGGTTTCTTCTTACACGATAGGAATCCTGATATTGATACTTGTTGTTAAACAAGGTTGATGTCGAAAACTGCGCGTCCTTAGCTCAGCTGGATAGAGTACCTGGCTACGAACCAGGCGGTCGGAGGTTCGAATCCTCCAGGACGCGCCACTTATTAAAAGCCTCGCTTATTGCGAGGCTTTTTTGCATCTGCCTTCTCCAAATGTAGTTCTTGTTCTCTCTCCCTACGCTTTCTTTTGTGGCCGAATTTTGATGGATATCCACTTTGGATGTAATTCGCCTTTTCTCAATGCTTTTGTTCTAAGAAAACCGAAGTTATTCATGCCAACACATTGCGAAATAAAGAAAATTGACCTAATCGTTTATATACCCTGCACCCCAAGATTACTTGGGAATAACTACCATTAAGAAAGGATGCTTCAATGATAGGTAAGATATTGACGAGTGGTGCGTTAGGAATGTTATGTGTGGCTCAAGTGGCCTCTGCTGCCGAAGGGGATGACGTACCACAACGAGCACAAACGGTGGGGGACGTCATAGACCGTCCTGGCGTGCTTACGCCGAAAGGAACGTGGTCATTCGACTCATCATTCAACTATACGCAAAACTCCTCAAATAAGGTCTCTGTGGTTGGTTATACCGTGTTGCCAACGCTTATTGTTGGGCGTATTGAAGTGAGTGATGCTGATCGAACGACGATGACCTTTGGTTTGACGACTCGTTATGGCCTTACTAATGCGACTGAGCTGGAATTTAGATTACCGTATGTTTATCGCAATGATCAGCTTTCAGTCCGTCCGATTCAAGATGGTTCCAATGATGATGTGATTAACACGACGATTGATGGTGGTGGGTTAGGGGATCTCGAATTCGCGATACGTCACCAATTTAATTTTGAAAGCGCCCCTTATTGGATTGGTGGCTTTCGAGTTAAGTCGGATACTGGCCGTTCCCCTTATGATGTATCTATAGATCAAGGTAGTAATTCGTTCAGTGACGTGCCAACTGGTTCCGGTTTTTGGAGCTTTGAGCCCAGTGTGACGATGATCTATCCAACCGCACCCGCCGTGTTGTTTGCTAATGTTAGTTATATTTATACATTAAAGGATACGGTGTCGACAGGCGATTCCAAGGTTGACATCGACCTTGGCGATACTATTTCACTATCCGGAGGAATGGGGTTTTCTGTCAATCCCAGTTTGTCTTTTTCTTTAGGGTTGAGCCATAAAACGATCTTAAAAAGTAAAATAAACGGGTCGACTTCGGATGAAGCGAAGTTACTTCAACTTGACTCATTCACGTTTGGTGTTAACTATGCATTTAACAAAAAAACGTCAATTAATGTAAGTGCTCAAGCGGGATTAACCGAAGACACGCCAGATTTTCAGTTAACGATTCGGGTTCCGTACAACCTTTAGGGCAGGGAATGCTGCGATATCAAAATGGCGATGAATGTAGCACTGACATCTCACATGTTGACATCTTACATATTAGGGCTTAGGAACGCCGAGGCGAAGACAAAGACAAAGAAAGATGGAAGCGAAAGACAGTTAGCTTGTTATCCATCGCCTGAGGATGAGCGGGGGGGCGAAGTCGAAAGTTTGATTTGTCGCAGAGAATAAATTGTCGCTATTATTCCCATTTGTTCAGTGATTTTGATTTATTCAGTGGTTGAGTAAGGCATCTTCTAGTCGCTGATTATTTCGAATTTGCTGCATTACACCACTGACTTGGGCATCGATATCAACAAGTGTATTTAATCCGATCACGCTGTTATCGGTGGTGTTTTGAATGATGTTAATGATGCTTGAGTTGATAAGTTCAGAGCTGATAATGGTAGGACTCTGTGGGGCAGACATATCAGGGCTATTCGATGTACTGTCACCAATAAGATTGCCATCGCCAAATTGAATGATATTTACGATACCTTGATCAAATTGTTCACTGTTGATCGAACCAGAACCATTTATGGCGTGGATATTGGTTAGGTTACCATTTTCAATGACTAAGTTCGCGATGGTAGTATTTAGTAGACTTTCACCATTGATAGTTGTTGAGATGCTCAGGCCAATATTGATCACGTAGTCGTCTGCAACTTTAAATCCGCCGCGATATTGAGATAAAGCCTCGTTTGTCACAGGCTTGAGTGCGTCAATCGACAAGCTATCGGCTTTAGTCAATAAACTTAACATAGCGGTGATAAGTACTAGCGTTACTTTTATTAAGCTCATGCCCATCTGCCTCCCATGTTTGTCTATCTGTAGTTAAAGTTCTCACCGTCAATAGGTAGAGAATTACTAAATACACCTAAAGATCCACGTTCGATACCGTTTCCCAGTGGTGGTGAATGGTAAATTGAAAAGTCATCGTCAGTGATGAAACTTGTTCGCCCGATTTCTGCTTCATTTCGAACTAATAGCACAATGCCTTGGTAGTATTTTTCAAATTGTTCGACTTTCATGACCATTGTGCCCCGAGAGGGATCGCCCAATATAACAGAGTCATTATTCATCCCCCTGATCACGACAAAATGCATGTAGCCGTCAAAGTTCACCAATGTGATGCCGGGCACCCCAAGCTTTTTGATCTTCTCTAACCCAATCTGAAAACCGTCAGAATTTAGACCGAGAGAAGCAAGGTGGACTTTCATATCAAGAAGAGAGAATCCTTTTTCTTTGATTTTTTCTTTATCACCTCTGTCGTACATACTTTGAAAAATCTGCTCTTCCGTAGATGGCGCTTTATAGTGGTAGGTCAGCAATGAAGCCAGTGCAGCCGAGCCACAACTGAAGTCGTACTGTTGACGAAACACATCTCCAAACACAATTTCTTTGTAGCTCTTTACGGGCACAGAGTAATGCGCTCTATGAGGAAGAAACTCTAAAGCACTGGCTGATGCTGAAATTGCCAGCATCAGCCAAGTGAGGTTATGAACTAATTTCATAGTATTTACTTGAGTGTCAGGTTAACGACGGTTGAGTTCTGGATAAGTACGTTATTCCCAGTATTTTGAATCACGCTCGATATCCCTGAACTGTCTGCGAACGCACCTGGAGATAAAATATTATTTCCGCTAATGGTGTTATTGGCGACGTTATCTGACGATATCCCATAAACATCTGATTCGGCATAGACAAGGTCAAGATCGATATCGACATGTTGACCACCTCTTGCTTCACTCATTGTTTCGAGACTAACACTTTCGTCAGACAACGTTATCTCATCAGCGTTGGCGGAAACGGCAATTATCATACCCAAGGTACACAGTGCCAAACGCATCGCTTTCTCCTAATAATGCTCATTAGTCGCCAGTAAAGACACTCGCATTGGTTGCTACAGATTGTTGAATCAGTGCATTACCGCCAGCGCTTTGTGCCACAGTGGTAATACCCGCTGCGCTACCCATACCGCCTAGGTTATTCACATTATCAACACGAACAGTAGAATCTTTGTCCATTGCTGAGTAGTTAACCGACGTTGAACTAACAGAGCCCATCACTTCAGAGTTTGCAACGACCATATCAGTGTCGATTTCTAGCGTGTTAAAGCTATTCGCAGTGTTAGTGCTTGAATTGCTGTTATCGCTATTGTCGTTGAAGCTATTCGCGATGCTATTGTCACTGTTGTCACTGTTATCGCTGTTATCGCTGTTGTCGCTGTTGTCGTTAAAGCTACTAGCGATACTGTTGTCGCTGTTATCACTGTTGTCACTGTTGTTACTGTTATCGTTATGACTATTAGCTGTAGCAGTGTTCACACTCGAGTTCGAGTTATCACTGTTATTACTGTTGTCATTGGCGTTACTAGTGCTGTTGTCATTGTAACTGTTAGCAGTATTCATACTCGAATCTGAGTTGTCGCTGTTGTTACTATTGTCACTATTGTTGCTGTTGTCATTAGCGTTGCTAGTGCTGTTATCGTTGTAACTGTTAGCAGTGTTCATACTCGAATTTGAGTTGTCACTGTTGTTGCTGTTGTCATTCGCGTTATTGGTACTATTGTCGTTGTAACTGTTAGCGGTATTCATGCTCGAATTCGAGTTGTCATTGGCATTACTCGTACTGTTGTCATTAGCATTGTGAGTGCTGTTGTCGTTGTAACTACCATTCGTACTCGCGTTAGAGTTGTCGCTATTGTTACTGTTATCACTGTTATTGCTGTTGTCACTATTATCGTTGAAGCTATCAGCAAGGCCTAGTGATTGGGTGTTGCTGTTGTCGTTAGCATTATGAGTGCTGTTGTCATTTGCGTTGCTTGTACTGTTGTCGTTGTAGCTCGCATTAGTACTTGCATTTGAGTTGTCGCTGTTATTGCTATTGTCGTTAGCAGCAGTAGCGCTATTGTCATTGTAACTAGCGTTAGTACTCGCATTTGAGTTATCGCTGTTATTGCTGTTGTCATTAGCATTACTAGCACTATTGTCGCTGTTGTCATTAAAGCTATCAGCAAGACCTATCGACTGCATATTGCTGTTATCGCTGTTGTCACTGTTATTGCTATTGTCACTATTGTTACTGTTGTCATTCATGCTATCAGTGACTGAAAGCGTGTTAGCACTGTCATCCCACTGATTGTTATTTTTGCCATCATCGACATCATTGTTAGCTAATGCATTACCACTCAATAAAATCGCCGACATTGCGATAGCAAGCCCTGTCTTGTTAAGCGTCATAATTGATCACTCCGTTTCCTGTATTCCTGTTTAAAAATGACTGCATGTAAACTTCTTGCTGCCTCTTTTGGCTTGGAAGCGCTGGAAGTATAGGAATAAGATCAATAGGCAGTTTCTCAATAATGAGAAAAGTTACTGCTCAGCTGATTGAATAAGGTAGGCCTATATTTCTTTCGTATATGAAAGCGTTTTATAGTCATCAAGTTAGGTAGGCGGGTTTGGTTAAGAATGCTTCGAGTATGAGTTTTGAACGGTAAAAAGGTTGAAAAAGTACGTACGTTGAAAGCTTTAGGGCAATCTGTTTTAAACGCATTTGTGGTTTGCGGCGTGTGGTTTAGAAAAAGCCCTTATTTATAACAAGGGTTTAGTAAATAAAAGCATGAGATTGACTGATTGTGGCAAGGAATATGGTAGGCCTTTCTAATGTATGTCTTTGTTGTTTCCTTGTTATAAAGTCAGACTGAGGTGCTATATTTCATCTATTGATTTCTATTATGGTTAAAACATAAACGTAATGTTCGGCGCCTGGAGGGAAGTGGTAAAAGTGCCGACAAGATGGAGGATACATGGGAACAAAATACCTTCTCCTACTTGCAGAAAATAACTTACAAACCAGTTTGATTGCGAAGCAGCTTTCATCAATAAGCGAAGTGAAAATAACAATTTGTTTGCCACAAGAAGCGGTGTTTCGTAGCCACAGTATTAACGTGGATTTAGTGTTTATCGATTACGACTACATGCTGCAATTGGAATCAACAAATTGTCTACCAGATTTTGATCTCTTTGGTTGGCCATTGATGATCCACAACGTACCAGGTGACCAAGTAGATAACCAGTTACTGCGTTGGAAATTACTAAAGGGTATTTTATTGCGTGATGCATCCGTCGCGCACATCAGTGAAAGTGTGGGGTATATTTTTAAAGGGGGCCTTTGGTTGCCGAGAAGTTACTTAGAGACACTGATCAATAACTATCGCCATTCAAATGTCGTGATGGAATGTCATCATGATGATTTAACTAGTCGTGAAAGGCAAATTTTGGAATTGCTTGCCTACGGTATTTCGAATCAGCAAATCGCTTCGCAATTGTTTTTGTCTGAGAGTACGGTTAAAAGTCATATTTATAAACTATACAAAAAGCTCGATGTTCATTCACGGCATGATGCTATCAAGATGGTTAGAATGAATGGAGGGCTAACTACCTAGTGAATGTGTTTAAAACAGCGCGCAATAGAGGGCTTTTGGCGGTTTATTCAATGCGTAATTAGTCATGTGGCATTAAATGGAACTATTATTCTATTTTATTGAGAAGAGAATCTTTTCTGATAACATTCTTCGCCCCACCTTAGCCTTTCTTTTCAACTCAGTATTGCTGTCGTCTAATGTTGCGCGTCTGTTTTGTGTGAGTTAAATTTGTGTATATTTCTGTTTTTGTTTCACTTTTTTTGTTTGTGTTCGTTTGGGTTTTGAAATCCGAATCGCAGTTTTTGTCATTACTTTCATTTAATGTGGTTATATGTTGAACAATGCCATTGAGAAAGAGGATTTTCTCTCGAAATGTGATCTGGGTGGTGAATAAATAGTCAAAATTTGAGGTTATTTAGAAGCTTCCTTAAACAAAATTGACAAAATTTAACCAATCGAGATAATCCATTGATCGGGATTTAACGTTATTAAAGTCCTGCGTATTGTCAGGATGACAAAGAAAGGAAGCAACATGACAAATATAGGAAGCCTGCTAGTAGATGCGGCCACCCTGATGATCACAGGGATGACAGTCGTATTTATTTTCCTCACTATTCTCGTTTATCTCGTTCGGCTACTGTCTAAATTGGTACCAGAAGAAGTACCTGAGCCGATCGCAGCACCAAAAACAAATACCAATATTCAATCAACCTCTTCCGCTGTTAGTCCACAAGTAGTGGCGGCGATCTCGGCTGCGATTCATCAGCATCGTGCCGCGGTTGCGAAGTAGCCGAAAGATAGGATTAAAAAGGAGTTTAAGAGCATGTCTAAACCACTAGCTATTACCGATGTGGTCCTTCGTGACGCCCATCAGTCCCTATTTGCTACGCGTATGCGTATCGAAGATATGCTGCCTATCGCAGCTGAGTTAGATAAGGTTGGTTATTGGTCTTTAGAGACCTGGGGGGGAGCGACGTTTGATGCGTGTATTCGTTTTTTAGGAGAAGACCCATGGGATCGTCTACGTGAATTGAAAAAAGCAATGCCGAACACGCCAATGCAAATGTTACTTCGTGGGCAAAACCTTTTGGGATACCGCCATTATGCTGACGATGTCGTCGAGAAGTTTGTGGAGCGTGCTCATGCTAACGGTATGGATGTTTTCCGTATTTTTGATGCGATGAATGATGTACGCAACTTTCAGACTGCGGTCAAAGCTGCGGTAGATGTTGGCGCTCACGCTCAAGGCACGTTGTCGTATACGACAAGCCCGGTACACAATGCCGATACTTGGGTCGACCTCGCGAAACGCCTAGAGGATCTAGGTTGTCACTCTCTATGTATTAAAGATATGTCTGGCCTGCTTAAACCTTATGAAGCAGAAGAGTTGATCACACGTATTAAAGCTTCATGTGATGTCCCATTAGCGCTGCACTGCCATGCAACAACAGGTCTATCGACGGCAACAGCGGTGAAAGCCGTTGAAGCAGGGATCGATATTCTTGATACCGCCATTTCTTCGATGAGTTGTACTTATGGCCATACACCAACAGAAACGGTTGTTGCGATGTTGCAAGGTACGGAGCGCGACACGAATCTAAAACTTGAACAACTTGAGCCTATTGCCGCTTATTTCCGTGATGTTCGCAAGAAGTACGCGAAGTGGGAAGGGCAGCTAAAAGGTGTCGACTCTCGCATTCTTATTGCCCAGGTTCCTGGTGGCATGCTTACTAATATGGAAGGTCAGCTAAAAGAGCAAGGTGCTGCAGATCGCCTTGATGAAGTTTTAGAAGAGATTCCACGCGTACGTGAGGATCTCGGTTTCATTCCTCTTGTGACACCGACGTCTCAGATCGTGGGTACTCAAGCAGTGATCAACGTTCTGACTGGTGAGCGCTACAAGAGCATCACTAAGGAAACGGCGGGAGTACTAAAAGGTGAATATGGCGCGGCGCCAGCTCCTGTGAATGCAGAGCTGCAAACAAAAGTACTTGATGGCAAAGAAGCGATCACATGTCGTCCTGCTGATTTGCTTACCGCAGAAATGGAAACGCTAACGGTTGATCTGATGGAAAAAGCACAATCCGATGGCATTAAGTTAGCAAGTGAGCGTGTTGATGATGTGTTGACCTACGCACTGTTCCCTCAAGTTGGCTTGAAGTTCTTGAAAAACCGTGGAAATCCAGATGCATTTGAGCCAGCACCTACAGTAGAAGTCGCCAAACCTGTTGCTGCGCCAGCGACTCAGCCTACCGCTGGTGGTGTGGAGACATACAGTGTACGTGTTGATGGGCAAGTGTATGAAGTCGAAGTTGGTCCTCAAGGGCAGTTAACTTCCGTTACGCCAAGCTCAGCGTCTGCCCCTGTTCAATCTGCTGTGCCTGCGGTTCAAGCAAACAGTGCCGCAGAAGCAATCCCGGCTCCTCTTGCAGGGAACATTTTTAAAGTCAATGTTCAACCGGGAGCGGAAGTTGCGGAGGGGGATGTTCTTTTGATTCTTGAAGCAATGAAGATGGAAACAGAAGTTCGTGCCGCTCGTGGAGGCGTGGTGCAAGAGTTAAATGTGAAAGAGGGAGATGCAGTTACAGTTGGCTCTCCTCTTCTGAGTCTGGCGTAAGGGAGCATCATGGACGGATTGATGACCTTATGGTCAGAAACGGGGATCGCGAACTTTGAGTTCGGCCAAATCTGTATGATGTTAGTTGGCTGTACTTTGCTGTTTTTGGCGATCAAAAAAGGCTTTGAGCCACTGCTATTGCTACCAATTGGTTTTGGTGCCATCTTGGCGAATATCCCAAATGCTGGTTTTACAGAGCCGGGCGGTCTGCTGTATTACGTTTATTACATAGGGATCGAATCGGGCGTGTTCCCGCTCTTGATCTTCATGGGCGTAGGTGCGATGACCGACTTTGGTGCTTTGATCGCGAACCCGAAAACGCTTTGGTTAGGTGCAGCTGCCCAGTTTGGTATTTTCGCTACCTTGTTTGGCGCGATCTTATTGAACTATGTGCCGGGTATGGAGTTTTCCATGGCGGATGCTTCGTCTATCGCGATCATTGGTGGTGCAGATGGCCCTACTGCGATCTTCCTTGCCAGCAAGCTTTCTCCAGATCTACTTGGTGCGATTGCCGTGGCAGCATACAGCTACATGGCGTTGGTGCCGATTATTCAGCCACCGATCATGAAAGCATTGACGACGAAAGAAGAACGCCAAATCAAAATGGCTCAGTTACGCCATGTTGGTAAGTGGGAAAAAGTGCTGTTCCCGCTAGCGGTGTTACTCATGACGATTTTGTTCTTACCGTCTGCGACACCATTGGTTGGAATGTTCTGTTTAGGGAATTTGATGCGTGAAGCGGGTGTCGTGGATCGTCTCTCTAAAACCGCACAGAATGAGCTAATTAATATTGTCACGATCTTCTTAGGTCTTGGCGTCGGTTCTAAGCTACAAGCGGAACAATTCCTCAACTTAGAAACACTAGGTATTTTAGGGCTCGGTGCTGTGGCTTTCAGTATTGGTACTGGGTCGGGCGTTCTGATGGCGAAGCTTCTCAATAAGTTTTCTAAAGAAGACATTAACCCTCTTATCGGTGCAGCAGGCGTTTCTGCAGTACCGATGGCGGCACGTGTCGTGAATAAGGTTGGTTTAGAAGCAAACCCACAGAACTTTTTGCTGATGCACGCAATGGGTCCTAACGTTGCTGGCGTACTGGGGTCGGCTGTCGCTGCTGGTATATTGTTAGCATTGGTTGGTTAATCGGAATATTAAAGAGTCTGGTGGGAAATCGGCGACATAGAATTATCCACCAATTTACAAATTGACGATTAACTTCGATAAACAAAATGGTTTATAGTCAAAGGGATGCTTTCGCATCCCTTTTTGTTTTCTCTCAGGGAATGGGTTATGGAACACAAACAGATAGCGATTACCAAGTTCGGCGATGCCGACGTTCTTGCGATTCAAACGACGTCAACACCAATACCTAAAGCGGGGGAAATCCTCGTAAAAGTTGCCTACTCAGGCATCAATCCTATCGATGTAAAAACACGTGCGGGATTAGGATGGGCGGCTGCACAGAACAAAGACAATTTACCTTGGGTGCCCGGCTATGATATTTCAGGCAAGGTTGTCTCTTGTGGTGAGCAGACGTCACGTTTTGAAATCGGTGATGCTGTGGCAGGCTTTATCGGCTTTCCTGTTCGCGGTGGCGGCTATAGCCAATACATTTGTGTTCCAGAGTCCGAACTCAGCCGTGTGCCAAATACGGTCACGCTCGAAGCTGCAGCGGTTTTACCTTTAGCGGGTCAAACCGCAGCTCAAGCGCTAAGCAAAGCCAACGTCACAGAGGGGGATCGAGTGTTGATTCTAGCCGGTGCTGGTGGCGTTGGGCACCTCGCTGTTCAAATCGCGGTAGCGACCAAAGCGGAGGTTTTTACAACGTGCAGTGAACGAAATTTAGACTACCTCGCAACGCTGGGCGCACATGCAGTGAACTATCAATTTTCGCCAGTGTCAGAACGTGTTGAAGATGTAGACGTGTTGATTGATCTTGTTGGCGGCGATGCGGCACTGGATGCACTGAAGTGTCTAACAGACAATGCGCGAGTTATCACTGTTCCGACAATTACCGCTGAATTGATTTGTGAAAAAGCAAAATTACTTGGTTTTGAAGCCAGTGGGATGTTGGTTGAGCCAGACCGTGAGCAACTCGATACCTTACTTTATATGGTTGGGGTCGGGCTGCTGAAAACTGAAGTACAACACGTCTATCCGTTCAATGAAGTAGCTGAGGCTCACAAGCAAGTTGAATCAGGACGGACGCGAGGCAAGATCTTGCTTGATATGACATGTTAGAGGCATTCAATGCTGCCTTTGAAAACCTAGCATTATGGTTTTCTGATTCTGCATTGTGGGTATTGTTCATGACTGGATTTCTCAGTGCCACCTTACTACCGGGTGGCTCTGAAGCAGGATTGATCGCAACCCTTTCTTTAAACCAGTATTCCGTATCTTCTATCATCATGGTTGCCACGATCGGTAATACCCTTGGCGGCTTAACTAATTATTGGCTCGGTTTGTGGATTCCGAACAAAACGCAAGATGAGAAGTACGGCCATACCGCGTTGAAGTGGCTATCGAAATACGGTTACTGGGGGTTGTTTTTTAGCTGGTTGCCTGTGATTGGTGACCCGCTATGTTTAGCGGCAGGATGGTTAAGGATGAAATTTCTGCCGTGTTTAGTACTTATATTTTTAGGCAAAGCGGCAAGATATAGCTTGTTAGCTGCCATCTATCTCGGATTATTTTAAGGAAAGCGCATGAGAATGTTTTGGGTTGGTGCGTGTTCACTGCTAGTGATCACGGGCTGTGCATCAAACGCTCCGGTATCATTACCGGATGGTGTTACTTTTGTCGAATCGTCGAAAGCAGAAGATGGGAAAGTCAAAATCCCATACCAGAAATATCTACTGGATAATGGTCTCACGGTGATTCTGGCGCCAGAAAGTTCAGACCCACTTGTACACGTTGACGTCACCTACCATGTAGGCTCTGCGCGTGAGGATATCGGAAAATCAGGCTTTGCTCACTTCTTTGAGCATATGATGTTCCAAGGTTCTGAAAATGTCGGTGATCAGCAGCACTTTAAAATTATCACTGAAGCGGGTGGCACACTTAACGGTACCACTAACCGTGACCGCACTAACTACTTTGAAACTGTGCCGGCGAACCAGTTAGAAAAAATGTTGTGGCTTGAGTCAGATCGCATGGGCTTTTTGCTTGATGCCGTATCGCAACATAAGTTTGAAATTCAACGTTCAACCGTTAAGAATGAACGCGCTCAACGTTACGATAACCGTCCATATGGTTTGATTTGGGAGCGCATGGCAGAGGCCTTATACCCAGAAGGGCACCCATATTCATGGCAAACCATCGGCTATGTTGAAGATCTCGATCGTGTCGATGTCAACGATTTGAAAGCATTCTTCTTACGTTGGTATGGCCCAAATAACGCGGTCATCACCATTGGTGGTGATATCGACGTTAAACAAACGCTTGATTGGGTAAATAAATATTTTGGCTCTATCCCTCGTGGTCCTGAAGTTGAAAATGCACCGAAACAACCTGCGAAGCTAGAAGAGAGTAAGTACATTACGCTGGAAGATCGAATTCAACAGCCTATGGTCATGATCGCATGGCCAACCACCTACAGCGGTGAAGCGAGCCAAACGTCACTTGATACTCTATCAAGTGTGCTGGGTAGTGGTACGAATAGCGTGCTATACCAAGACTTGGTGAAAACACAAAAAGCGGTAGATGCTGGTTCTTTTCATGACTGTGCAGAGTTGTCGTGTAATTTCTACGTTTACGCCATGGGAGACTCTGGCGACAAAGGCGATCTTACTAAGTTGTATGATGAGTTGATGGCATCGCTGGATAAGTTTGCCAAAGACGGCGTAACCAAAGATCGCCTTGAACAATTGAAAGGCAAAACGGAAGCTGATGCGATTTTTGCTCTAGAAAGTGTGAAAGGTAAAGTAACGCAACTGGCGTCGAATCAAACATTCTTTGGTAAACCGGATCTGATTGAAGAGCAACTTGAACAGCTTCGTGCGGTGACGCCTGAATCCGTAGAGAAAGCATACAGTGATTTCATTCAAGGTAAGAACAAGGTAACGCTGAGCGTTGTGCCACGTGGTAAGACCGAACTTGCGGTAAAACCTGCCACTTTCGTTACACCAAAACGGACATTGCCGGAATACGAAAAAATCACCGATGATCAGTTAGCCTACCGTCGTGCCACGGACAACTTTGATCGTTCAGTGCAGCCATCAGTTGGTGCACCAGTTGAAGCGACAATGCCTAAACTGTATGACATTCAATTTGGCAATGGCTCTAAATTACTTGGTACAGTGAGTAATGAAACGCCAACCGTAATGATGCAATTTAGCCTGCCAGCGGGTACTCGTTATGTCGATAAAGGTAAAGAAGGGCTTGCTCAGCTGACTGCTGCGATGCTTCAAGAAGGGACGACTAAGCGGAGCGTGGAGCAAATTCAAGCAGAATTAGATAAGCTTGGCAGCGTTATTTCTGTTGATGCTTCAGGTTACACGACGGACATTAGCGTATCAGCATTAGAGAAGAATCTAGCATCCACACTTAACATTGTTGAAGAGATGCTATTATCACCAGCATTTAAGCAGGAAGACTTTGCCCGCGTCAAAATGCAAGCGCTAGAAGGGCTTGTTTATGAGCAGCAAAATCCGAGTTGGATGGCAGCACAAGCAAGTCGACAAGTGCTTTATGGAGACTCTGTATTTGCCCGACCTCAAGACGGTACACAAGCAGGTTTAACCGCACTGACGTTAGATGATGTTCGTGAGTTTTATACTCAGCACTACACACCGAAAAATGCTCAGATCATCGTCGTTGGTGATGTAAGTAAAGCCGAACTTGAAAAACAACTGACGTTTTGGGCGAATTGGGAAGATGAGGCTAACCCAAGCTACGATCCACAAAGCATTGCGCCTTTAGGTGAGCAAAAAATTCATCTGGTTGATAAACCAGGGGCGCCGCAGAGTGTGGTGATGTTGGTACGTCAGGGAATGCCTTATGACGCAACAGGTGATTTCTACCTTGCTCAATTAGCAAACTTTAACTTGTCTGGTAACTTCAATAGCCGCATCAACCAAAACCTTCGTGAAGATAAAGGCTACACTTATGGAGCCTTTGGTTACTTCTCAGGAAATGTGGAAACTGGCTCTGTTGTCTTTACTGCTCAAGTGCGTGCAGATTCAACCGTTGAGTCTATTATTGAGTTCGAAAATGAGCTTAATGAGTACTCTCAAGCTGGTATGACGGATGATGAGTTGAAATTTATGCGACAAGCAGTCGGTCAAAAAGATGCGCTGAAATATGAGACGCCAACACAGAAAGGCAAACTTATCAGTGATATTTTGAAATACGATTTAGACCAAGACTATTTGCAGCAACGAAATGCCATCGTCGATACCGTTGATAAACGGACACTGGATGCGCTTGCGCAAAAATGGTTTGACCCGAACGACTATCAAATCATTGTTGTCGGGGATGCGAAATCACTTCGTCCTCAACTAGAAAAGTTAGGGAAAGACGTGGAAGAGCTTGAAATCATTCGATAGAGCACACATTTAATAGCGGAGAGGAGACTCTCCGCTATTCGTTTCTGACTAGATAAATGACTTTTTGATGGGTTATTTATCTAGATGGATTACATATCAATAACTTAGCTTTCACTTGCCATGATGTAAGTGACCTGCTCCCAATATAAGCGAACCTCATTTTGACTGATTTTGCTGCGCGACTAAAACAAGTTGCATCAAACCCGGAAGTATTTACGCAGTTTGGACGCGGTGTTGAGCGAGAAACCTTGCGCTATCGTCAGGATGGACACCTAGCAACAACGCCTCATCCTGAGGGGTTGGGCTCAGCGTTCACAAACAAATGGATTACGACAGACTTTTCTGAGTCTCTACTGGAGTTTATTACGCCGGTGTCGCATGAGATCCCTGAACTGATGGGGCAATTAAAAGATATCCACCACTTCACGCAAACTAAAATGGGTGAAGAAAAAATGTGGCCACTTTCCATGCCATGTTTTGTGGGGAGCGAAGATGATATTCAGCTTGCTCAATACGGATCATCAAATTCAGCCAAAATGAAAACGCTTTACCGTGAGGGGCTAAAACGCCGTTACGGTAGTTTGATGCAAATTATCTCTGGTGTGCACTTTAACTTTTCTTTCCCTGAATCATTCTGGGATGCACTGCATGGTGAGCAAGATGAAGACACGCGTCAAGAGACAAGATCGGCGGCTTACTTTGCTTTGATTCGTAACTACTACCGCTTTGGTTGGATGATTCCATACTTCTTTGGTGCATCTCCGGCGCTGTGTGGTTCTTTCATTCAAGGTCGCGAAACGGATCTGCCATTCGAGAGCGTAGGTGGCACATTATACCTCCCAAAAGCGACCTCGTTGCGCTTGAGTGATCTCGGTTACACCAATAGTGCGCAAAGTGTACTTAAGATTGGCTTTAACAGCATCGAGCAGTATCTTGATGGTTTGAGTGATGCGATTCGTCGTCCATCTGAAGAGTTTGCAAAGATTGGAGTGAAAGAGAATGGTGAATATCGCCAACTTAACTCAAATATTCTGCAAATTGAGAATGAACTTTACGCCCCAATTCGTCCCAAACGCGTAACGAAGAGCGGTGAAAAACCTTCTGAAGCATTACAGCGTGGCGGTGTGGAATACATTGAAGTTCGTTCTCTCGACGTCAACCCATTTAGTGCTGTTGGCGTAAGTGAAGAACAAGTTCGCTTCCTCGATCTGTTCTTAACATGGGCAGCATTGTCAGATTCCGACCCAATGGATGGTTGCGAACTTGAGTGCTGGCGTGATAACTGGAACAAGGTCATTGTATCTGGTCGTGAGAAAGGCTTAATGCTGCAAATTGGTTGTCAAGGTGAGCGTTTGTCTCTGCAAGACTGGGCGCATCGAGTGTTTGCTGAATTACGTCAAATTGCGGTCGAGATGGATGCGGCAACAGGCGGAAGTGCCTACCAAGCTGTATGTGAAAAATTAGAAGAGTGGATTGATAATCCTGAATTAACGATCTCTGGCCAAATTTTAGAACTTACAAAAGAGTATGGTGGTTTAGGCAAAGTAGGTTGTGCGTTAGGCATGAAATTCCGAGAGGAAAACTTAGCCCACGGTTATGAACAATATTCAGAAGCCATGATGGAAGCGGAAGTGAGCGCTTCAGTTGAGAAACAGCAACAAGCCGAGCTGAGTGACACATTGTCATTTGATGAGTTTCTTGAAGACTACTTTGCGTACCTGAAAAAATAACACCAATGCTTACCTAAATAGGTATAAACATAATAAGGACAGGGATTGGACATTAAGCCGTTAGTGGTGTCTGTGCTTGGGAGCGTATTGTTAGCTGGTTGTGCTACTGCGCCCCCAAAACAACAGGACAACCTATGTGAAATATTCCGCGAAAAATCGGGTTGGTATGACGATGCCAAAGACATGGAAGAAGAATGGGGAACCCCAATTAATGTCGCCATGGCGATTATTAAGCAAGAGAGTAGCTTCCGTCATGATGCCAAACCACCCAAAGATTATATCCTTGGCTTTATCCCTTGGGGGAGAGTAAGTAGTGCTTATGGTTATGCACAAGCTCAAGACCCTGCTTGGGAAGACTTTCAGAAAGCAACGGGTCAAGGTGGTTCACGTACCAACTTCGATGACTCAATGATGTTTGTTGGTTGGTATACCCACGAAACGCGTCGCCAATTAGGCATCTCGTTGTGGGACCCATATAACCAATACCTTGCTTATCATGAGGGGAGAGGTGGTTATAAACGAGGAACATATAAGAGTAAGCCGAGTTTGGTAAAGGTCGCAAGGCGAGTTGAACAAACCGCAAAAACGTATGGCTGGCAGCTTAAGCAGTGCCGCCAAGAATTAGAAAACAGCAGTAGCTGGTTCTTTTAACTCCAAATAGTCGAGTTGAGGAATAAATGGAAAGCAATGCCAATGCCTCAATATGTTGAGTGTTGGTGGTTACAACCAGGAGAGACGTAATGCCTTTATTAGACAGTTTTACCGTAGATCACACTCGTATGCATGCCCCAGCGGTTCGCGTGGCAAAAACAATGCAAACTCCAAAAGGGGATACGATCACAGTCTTTGATTTACGTTTTACCGCCCCAAACAAAGACATTCTTTCTGAGAAAGGGATCCATACGTTAGAGCACTTGTATGCTGGCTTTATGCGCAATCACCTAAATGGTGACCGCGTTGAAATCATTGATATTTCGCCAATGGGCTGCCGTACAGGTTTTTACATGAGCCTAATTGGTACGCCTTCAGAGCAACAAGTGGCTGACGCTTGGATTGCAGCAATGGAAGATGTGCTAAAGGTTGAGAGTCAAAATAAAATCCCAGAGCTGAATGAATACCAATGTGGTACGGCTGCGATGCATTCATTGGATGAAGCAAAGCTAATCGCGCAGAATATTCTTGATGCGGGAGTTTCAGTCAACAAGAACGATGAACTTGCTTTACCAGAATCGATGTTGAAAGAACTTCGTATTGATTAAGCACTATCAGGTTTACTGAATATCAAGTTTGAATAGCTACAAATTTGAATAACAGAGAGCCTGACACATTGTCAGGCTCTTTTTGTACTTGGTCCTGTTTTGTTCTTTGCTTAGTCAGGCTAGCTGCTCTTTTTAAGTTTCGGAAAAACTTTGACAAGTTTTATACGGTTTTCCTCGATGTTGACGATTTCCATCGGGTGGCCGGCAACATGCACACTCAGGTGGCTTTCGGGAATGTCTTCTAAATGCTCAAGGATCAGACCATTAAGCGTTCTTGGGCCGTCAGTAGGCAGCTTCCACTTCAAGCCTTTGTTGATGTCACGGATATTCGTACTCCCCTCTATCAAAAAGCTCCCATCACCTTGGGGAGTAATTTCCTCAGAAAGACTTGGTGCGATAGAGGTCGTGAACTCGCCAATAATTTCTTCCAAGATATCTTCTAATGTGACGAGACCATTGATGTCACCATATTCATCAACAATGAGGCCGATACGCTGTTTGTTGCGCTGGAACTTCAACATCTGAACATTGAGAGGTGTTCCCTCAGGAATGTAGTAAACCTCATCCGCCGCTCGCAATAAGGTTTCTTTAGTGAACTCGTTTTTTTCTAACATCAAACGATAGGATTCACGTAATCGTAGCATGCCGACGACTTCGTCAATTTGATCACGATAGAGAACAATGCGGCCGTGTGGAGAGTGAGTTAGCTGACGAACGATCGATTTCCAATCATCGTTTATATCAATGCCAGTTATCTCATTTCGAGGCACCATGATGTCATTTACAGTGACGTGTTCTAAGTCGAGAATAGATACCAGCATGTCTTGGTGGCGTCGAGGAATAAGACCTCCGGCTTCATTAACGACGGTACGCAACTCTTCCGAGCTCAAGTGATCTTCCGTGGCGTGATCGGCTTTTACACCAATTAAACGGATAAAACCGTTGGTAATGAAGTTGACGAGCATTACCAGTGGTGACAGCACTTTCATCAGTATCGTCAGGAGGATACTACTCGCATAGGATACGCGTTCGGGATAAAGGGATGCGATCGTTTTTGGTGTGACTTCTGCGAAGACTAAAACCACCATGGTCAGTGCACCTGTTGCTATCGCCACACCTAAATCACCATACAAACGCATGCCTAAGATGGTTGCGATAGCAGAAGCAAGAATATTAACGAGGTTGTTGCCGATAAGAATGAGACCAATAAGGCGATCGGGCCGGTCGAGAAGCTTTTCGACTCGCCTTGCCCCTTTATGCCCATTATTGGCTAAGTGCTTTAAGCGGTAGCGGTTCAAAGACATCATCCCTGTTTCTGAACCTGAGAAGTAACCTGATATGACGATCAGACACGCGAGTAGCGCAAATAAGATACCCGTAGATATGTCGTCCAAAACGCTGCAGTTCCTTGTATGTGTTTATTTAATTTATGACCGACCATGGTCACTTCGTCAATGAGCTTTATTCAAGTATTGTCTATCTAAGTGCTATCGAGCTAAGTGTCGAGTTAGGTGCTCTCAAGAGAGCCGTTTATCAAAATCACAGAGATAAGTAAGCGTTACTCTATTTTATTTGCAGGCCAATATAAAGGATAAGGAGCACAAGGCTCCTTATTTATTCTATTTAGCCGATAAAGCATCAGCTTAAAATGATCTCTTTCACAAATCGACTGCCGAAGTAGGCTAATGTGAGCAGGGTAGCTCCGGCAACGGCAAACCATGTTACCTTTTTGCCTCGCCAACCTTTGCGGTAATGGCCCCAAAGCAAAACAGAGTAGACAATCCAAGCAATGAAAGACAATACGCCTTTATGAGCCTTGCCTTGAGCAAACATATCATGAACAAAACCAAATCCCGTAATGAGTGTTGCAGTGAGCAACAGGTTCCCGATCATAATGATTTTAAACAACTGACGTTCTACCATCATGAGAGGGGGCAAATTGGGATTGATTGCAAGAGATTGCTTTGTTTTCAGTTTGTGATCAAGCCAAGCGAGTTGAAGTGCATACAAAGCGCCAATCGTTAGTGTGGCATATGAGAACAGCGCAAAAGATATGTGGATGAGCAGTTTAGGATCGTTTTCTAAGTGCTTGATGAAAGTACTTGGCAAAAATGTCGCTGCGGTTAAGTTAATCGCGGCAAAGCTATAAACGACGGGCAATAAAAACCATAAGCGGTTCTTTAACATCGCTACGCTCATCACTAGCGAGATAATAAAGCTAATGAGTGATGCGACATTAAGAATGCTGAGGTTCTGTCCATAGCCGTGAAAAATCAAATCACCCAAAATCCAAGCATGAAAGACAAGCGCGCATGCCGCACTGGCAAACACGGTTTTTACTTTGATGCCAGACTGCTGAGAGAGTCCGGGTATAATGGTCGCAATCGCCAAGACGTAAAGAATGGCCGCTGCGATGGCAATTAAGCTATCCATGAATCCTAAAGGTAGTTGTGCTCTGTGGTGAAAATTATACCTTGCATTGGACGTTGGGGCTATGCCGAATGCCTCAACAATCATGAGAGATGAGATATTGAAATTCATAAGCTTGCCCACGATATAACAATAGACAAGCTCAACGGGTATGACTGTGACGTTGGCTAAGGTATACTCACACTAATTAATCGCCATTTTAGCGAAGAGACAAAGATGTTTGAGAATTTAACGGATCGATTATCCAAAACGCTGAAGAATATCAGTGGCAAAGGTCGTCTGACTGAAGACAACATTAAAGAAACCCTACGCGAAGTTCGCATGGCCCTACTTGAGGCAGACGTTGCGCTTCCTGTTGTACGCGAATTCGTTAATCGCGTAAAAGAAAAAGCGGTCGGCGTAGAGGTATCTAAATCACTGACGCCTGGTCAAGAGTTCATCAAGATCGTTCAAGCAGAACTTGAAGCGGTAATGGGTGAATCTAACGAGGCGCTTAACCTAGCCGCCCAGCCGCCAGCAGTACTATTAATGGCGGGCCTACAAGGTGCGGGTAAAACCACATCGGTAGGTAAATTATCTAAGCTGCTTAAAGAGCGTGATAAGAAGAAAGTTTTGGTTGTATCTGCCGACGTTTACCGTCCAGCTGCGATCAAACAGCTCGAAACACTCGCATCAGACATTGGTGTGGATTTCTTCCCATCTTCACCAGATCAAAAGCCAATTGATATTGCGAATGCGGCAATCGACCACGCGAAGAAGAAATTCTATGACGTATTGATTGTCGATACAGCGGGTCGCTTGGCTATCGATGAAGAAATGATGGGTGAAATTAAAGATCTTCACTCAGCGATTAACCCTGTAGAGACACTGTTCGTTGTTGATGCAATGACGGGTCAAGATGCGGCGAACACAGCAAAAGCGTTCGGTGATGCGCTACCGCTAACTGGTGTGATTCTGACGAAAGTGGATGGTGATGCACGTGGTGGTGCCGCGCTATCGGTACGTCATATTACAGGCAAACCAATTAAATTCTTGGGTGTGGGTGAAAAGACCGATGCATTAGAACCATTCCACCCTGATCGTGTTGCATCGCGCATTCTAGGTATGGGTGACGTACTGTCACTGATTGAAGACCTACAGCGCAATGTTGACCATGAAAAAGCAGAGAAGCTAGCGAAGAAGTTCAAAGAGAAGAAAGGCTTCGACCTTGAAGACTTCCGTGAACAGCTAGGTCAAATGCAAAACATGGGCGGCATGATGGGCATGCTAGACAAGCTACCAGGTATGTCTCAGCTGCCATCGGATGTAAAAGATAAAGTTGACGATAAGATGTTCAAGCAAATGGAAGCAATCATCAGCTCCATGACAATGAAAGAGCGTCAACGCCCAGAAATCATCAAAGGTTCGCGCAAAAAGCGTATCGCAGCGGGTTCTGGTGTTCAGGTTCAAGACGTTAACCGTCTACTGAAACAGTTTACCCAAATGCAGAAGATGATGAAAAAAATGCAGAAAGGCGGCATGAAAGGCATGATGCGCAATATGCAAGGCATGATGGGCGGAATGGGTGGCGGTGGCTTCAATCCATTTGGTCGTTAATCGATTGCCTAGACTTTAGTTTCAGGGTGTTAGCTGCATCACAAACTTAAATTTTAATTTATGTTGGCGAAAAAGTAGCTAAACCCCTTGCATTGAACCGGGATAAGAGTAAAATTCCGGAGCTTTATTTTGGCACGAGACCCCAGACTGTTTCATTCATAAATGGTTTTTGGGGTTAATTTTATTTTTGAGAAAGCAAAGAGGACGACATGGTAACCATTCGTTTGGCACGTCACGGCGCGAAGAAGCGTCCATTTTATCAAATCGTAGTTGCGGATAGCCGTAACGCAGCAACTGGCCGTTTCATCGAGAAAGTTGGTTTCTTTAACCCAACTGCACAAGGTCAAGAAGAAGGTCTACGTCTAGATCTAGACCGCGTTAACCATTGGGTTGGTCAAGGCGCGTCTCTATCTGACCGCGTTGCTAAGCTAGTTAAAGACGCTCAAAAAGCGGCTTAATTCTTACTAAGAAGTAGAAATTAGCTTATGTCGATGAAAGGTAAAGAAACAATGAGTGACAATAGAATTGTTGTAGGCAAGTTTGGTGCTACTTACGGCATTCGTGGTTGGCTCAAGGTTTTTTCCTACACAGACAATGCTGAGAGCATTTTCGATTACAGCCCTTGGTTTGTTAACCAAAAGGGTTCGTGGGTTGAGTACAAAGTTGAAAGCTGGAAACGTCATGGCCAAGGTTATGTCTGTAAACTAGCTGAATTAGATGTTCGTGAAGACGCACAACTGATGACGAACTTTGAAATTGCTATTGACCCTGCGGTACTACCTGAATTGTCAGAAGATGAATTCTACTGGCGCGAATTGTTTGGGATGCAAGTGGTAACCAATAAAGGTTACGATCTGGGTGTCGTTTCTGACATTCTAGAAACTGGCTCAAACGATGTTTTGGTGGTTAAAGCAAATCTTAAAGATGCTTTCGGGCAGAAGGAACGATTAATTCCGTTCCTTGAAGAGCAAGTGATCATCAAAGTTGATCGCGAAGCTCAACGGATCGAAGTTGACTGGGATCCTGGATTCTAATCTCCAAAATTACAGAGCGAGATAAACATGTGGGTTGGCGTAATTAGCCTTTTTCCTGAAATGTTCCGTTCTGTTACTGATTTTGGGGTAACAGGTCAAGCGGTTAAAAAAGGTCTTTTGTCTATTGAGACTTGGAATCCTCGAGATTTCACTCATGACAAACATCGCACTGTCGATGACCGACCTTACGGTGGTGGTCCTGGTATGTTAATGATGGTTCAGCCTTTGCGCGATGCCATTCATACCGCGAAAGAAGCCTCACCGGGTAAGACGAAAGTCATTTACCTCTCTCCTCAAGGTCGCAAGCTCGACCAGAAAGGGGTTGAAGAACTGGCAACGAATGAGAATTTACTTCTTATTTGTGGTCGTTATGAAGGGGTAGATGAGCGCATCATTCAATCTGAAGTCGACGAAGAATGGTCGATTGGGGATTTTGTGATGACGGGTGGTGAGATACCAGCCATGACGTTAATCGATTCTGTCTCGCGGTTTATTCCGGGGGTACTAGGGGATTTCGCGTCAGCAGAAGAAGATTCTTTTGCAAATGGCTTGTTAGATTGCCCTCACTATACGCGTCCTGAAGTGTTAGATGGCAAAGAAGTACCAGCGGTACTGATGTCAGGTAACCATAAGGATATTCGTCACTGGCGACTAAAACAGTCGTTAGGCCGTACTTGGCTAAGAAGACCAGAGCTCCTGGAAAACCTAGCTCTGACTGACGAACAGGAACAATTACTTGCTGAGTTCATCAGTGAACATAACGCAAAGTAACCTAATTTATTTAGTATCAGTTTATTCTAGGAATTTATAAAATGAGTAACATCATCAAGGCTCTTGAAGAAGAGCAAATGAAGCAAGACCTACCTAAATTTGCACCAGGTGACACTGTTGTAGTTCAAGTTAAGGTAAAAGAAGGTGAACGTGAGCGTCTACAGGCTTTCGAAGGCGTTGTAATCGCAATCCGTAACCGTGGTCTTCACTCTGCTTTCACTGTACGTAAGATCTCTAACGGTGAAGGTGTTGAGCGTGTATTCCAAACTCACTCTCCAGTTGTTGATAGCATCGAAGTTAAACGCCGCGGTGCAGTACGTCGTGCCAAGTTGTACTACCTACGTGAGCGTTCTGGTAAGTCAGCTCGTATTAAAGAGAAACTTGCTAAGAAGTAATGCTATAACTAGCGTTCTCATAGTAAATAACGGGGTCGAGCAATCGACCCCGTTTTTTTGTTTGTAATTTGTAATATCAATATTCCGCGCGATTTTTATGGTCTAAACCATCAGCAACGCTTTGAAAGCTATATTTCTCGATTAACTATATTTCTCGACCAACTCAATTGCTCGATTAACGAGCAATAAAAAAGGCTGATGCGTATACATCAACCTTTCTCTCATTATAAATGCTCCACATCTAGCGCATTAATATGGGTCTTCAGACCAACCATCGCTATCTGACATATCGGGTGCGCCAGCAATGGTATTTTCTTCATCTGCCCATTCACCAAAATCAATCATTTGGCACTTTTTACTACAGAAAGGGCGATGAGGACTTTGCTCTCCCCATTCTACATCAGCACCACATTGTGGGCATGGAACGACAGTAATTTTAGACATCGTCAATCGTCCTGTTTGTTAAGGTGTATAAAGACAGTATGGAAATAGTAGTGCGATTATCGTTTAGCTACAAACGGCAAGTTCAAATTCAATATCTTGGCTGCACGCTTGGCCACTTTCAAAAGCGATAAATTTAATCGCAAAGCGGTTTTTATGGCCGGAGATCATTGGGTAGACGCCGTATTCCATTGGGATATGTAAGCGAAGTATATTGGCTTCGTCAGCATCACTTTGAAAAAAACCAGCACGAGCAATTTGGGCTTTAAAATGGCCAGTTTCACGCGTGAGCTTCAACCAAAGGTTTAGCGCATCAGAGAGTGGTTTCAAACTCCCTTGCCACTTCGCGGCATCATGCTTTTTCCGCTCGATTGGTAGGTGTAACCAATAATGCAGCGCTGGTAAATCGAAACAGCAAGAACCACCAGGTAGGTTAAAACGTTGGCGAATAGAACTCAAAAAGCGATCTTCTTTGAGTGACTGACCAAATCGCTCTGCATTCATTAATTGGCTATGAATAGCATCAATATCACGCAGTAAGGCAGTCAGTGCTTCTTGATCTACACCCTCGACATTGAACCAATTACGGTAAGTGAGGCGTTGCTTTTCTAGATCTTTAGCTAGTTCACTTTTGAGTTGAATTTGCTCAAAGATCTCGACCATATCGAAAAGGGCACGAAAGAATAGCTGATACTGATGGTTATCGGTAAAGCCTGAGGCTAAGTGAGCCTGACGCAACAAAGACTCAACTCGCAAATAGATGCGAGTTTTTTCATTTAAAGGATGTTCAAATTTGTGCGTGGTCATCGACATAAGCCTTGGTTAGAATCCCCTCTATTCTGACAGATTTTTCTTACATATGGCTAGGTACTTTTGGTGTAAATCTGTGATTTGAAGCAAAAGATTAGGGTCATTTGGGTTGTTCTTAACCACATCGTCAGCCAGCGCGAGCCTTTGTTCACGAGATGCTTGAGAGGCTAAGATCGCACAAGCTTGTTCTTCACTAACGTTGTCGCGTTTCACGGTTCTTGAAATCTGTGTTTCGGCGGCTACATCTACCACAAGCACACGATCACACAAACTATCTAATTTATTTTCAATGAGTAAAGGCACGACTAAAAGAGCGTATTCTGATGTGACCTGTTGCAAATCCTCGATCATCTTTTCACGAATAATTGGGTGTAATAAAGCATTAAGCCAAGCTTTTTCTTCTGGATTGGAAAAGATACGCTCGCGTAGCTTCGATCTATCGAGAGTTTGATCGCTTCTAACAATGTCTTTACCAAAGTGATGAATAATCGCATTGAGACCAGGTGTCCCGGGTTCAACGACTTCTCGGGCAACGATATCAGCATCGACAATATCAATGCTGAACTGTTGCTTAAACAAGTTTGCAACGGTGGTTTTTCCGCTGGCAATACCGCCAGTTAACCCAATAACAAAAGTCATTTACACTCCTAAAATTGACGTAAAGTACCAGTTTAGAATTTGTTCACCCCAAATTAGGCTTACCCAACCTGCTATTGCTAGGTATGGGCCGAATGGAAAAGCTTTTTCGATACCTTGTTTTTGCAAACGTAATTGAATAAGACCAAAAATGATGCCGACAACCGATGAAAGCAAAATGATCATTGGGAGTGATTGCCAACCTAACCAAGCTCCTAACGCGGCGAGTAACTTGAAATCACCATATCCCATTCCCTCTTTACCTGTTAGGAGTTTGAACCCCCAATAGACACTCCAAAGGCAGAGGTAGCCGGCGATCGCACCAATGACGGCATCTTGTAAACTAATAGGACTAATACCAGTGAGCGCAAGCGCAATGCCTGACCACATTAAAGGTAAGGTCAGGTGATCTGGCAGCAACATGGTATCAAGATCGATAAATGTGGCGGCAATGAGTACAAAGGTAAAGAAAATTAATGCGATGGTGAAGTAGCTAAAACCGAAGTAAAACGCGAGAAAACCCGAACAGAGCGCGGTGAGAAGTTCAATGAGAGGGTAGCGCACGCTAATCGAAGATTGGCAGTTGTGGCATTTTCCTTTCAATAATAACCAGCTAATCACGGGAATGTTGTCTCGAACACGAATAGGCGTGCCGCATTGTTGACAAGAAGAGCGTGGAATACTAAGAGTTAGCTTCTCTTTTGGTGGTTCTATTTTGTATTCAGGAAAAGATTCCGCACACTCGTGTCGCCATTCGATTTCCATGATTTTTGGTAGGCGATAAATAACAACGTTGAGGAAACTTCCCACGATTAAACCGAAAATCGTGGCAAATACAACGAATAGCCATGGGTAGTACAGGAATACTTCCATATCTTTCTCTTGAACAATTGACCAAATTAGCAAGATGCTGTTTTGATGGGATTAAAGCTGCATTCTATCCCAATACGCTCATTAAGTTAAAGATAGGGAGGTACATTGCAGTAACAAGACTGCCTACGACAACCCCGAGAAAAACAATGAGTAGAGGCTCTAAAATTTTACTCAAATTATCGACGGTATTGTCGACTTCAAACTCATAAATGGCCGCCACTTTGTTTAACATATCATCCAAGCGTCCGGATTCTTCACCAATCATCACCATTTGTAGCACCAATTCAGGAAATACTCCGCTATTTCGCATGGCAATATACAAGGGCATCCCTGCTGCTGTATCGTGATAAATGTCATTAATTGCGAGTTGGTAATGAAGGTTACCTGAGGTTTTAGCCGTGGTTTGTAAGCAGAGCAGAATAGGGATCCCTGAACTGAAGCTCGTCGAAAGCGTTCGGCTGAATTTAGCAATGGCGGCTTTAGATAACACGGGACCTAAAATGGGAAGCATTATACTGATACGCGCAATCAATAGCCGGAATGATTGAGAGTGCTGGCTTGCGAAACGTGAAGTGATAGCTAAGCTAATGCATCCTAAACCAATATACACTCCCCATTTTTGCGTCCAAGCAGACACCAATAGTACTATCTGAGTAAATAGCGGTAACTCTGCGCCAAAGCCTGCAAACATCGTTTCGAATTCCGGAATTACTTGGGTCAACATCAAATAAGAGACAGCAAGCGCTGCGAATACGACCATCGCTGGATAAATTAAGGCTTTGATGACTTTTGAGCGCAACTGTTCGCTTTTTTCTCGATAAGTGGCGAGACGTTCGAAAACAAGAGGTAAGTTACCCGATTGTTCACCTGTGGCGATTAGATCGGTATAAAATGGATCAAAATGCTTGCTGGTGTTATGCATGGCTTTTGATATTGGGGTTCCGGCTTCTATCGCTCGAGTAACACTGAGCAGAATCGACTTCATTTCTGCTTTTTTATGGCTTTCAGCGACAAGGTGTAATGCTTGAACAATGGGAACTCCTGTTATTAGCATGGTCGAAATCTGACGGGTAAAAGCTGTGATATCTTTACCTTTTACACGCTGGGTTAATTTCTTAAGCAAAGAGATACGACGCTTTTTTAGTTTTCTGACTTTTATGTGTTGCGCAGCTAAGCGTTCACGAACTTCGAATTCAGTAAGAGCAAGAGTATGCCCAGAGGTTCTCTTTCCGGAGCTATTAATGCCTTTCCAGAAATAGTTGCTCAGTTGTAAATCTTTGTTTTTCATAAGTTAGGCAGCGGTTGGTTTATGCTTTACACGTTAAAAGTGGAGGACACGTTTTAACTCACTCAAGCTGGTAACCCCTTGCCGAAGTTTTTCTACCCCTGACATTTGTAGGGTTTGCATGCCATTTGCGATCGCGAGCTTTTCTATGTCGTGTATTGATGCGCCTGTCATGAGTGCTTCAGATAATGACTCGTCAAAATGCATCATCTCGTAGATCCCTGTTCGTCCTAAATAACCTTGTGTACATTCATTGCAGCCATCTGGGTTTGCTTGATAAATAAGATCGGTCGAAACGATGCCAATGTGCCGTAGTTGAACATCGAATGGTTGAGGGATTTTACAATGGGAACACAGTATTCTCACAAGACGTTGAGCAATGATTAAACTTAGTGATCCTGCGAGATTAAATCGTTCAACGCCCATGTTCGATAGCCGTATGATTGTTTCAGCCGTTGAGTTTGTATGAAGGGTTGATAACACTAAGTGGCCAGTCTGAGAGGCCTTGATTGCATTCTGAGCTGTATTGAGATCTCGGATCTCCCCAAGCATGATGACGTCGGGATCTTGTCGCAAAAAAGCTCGCAGAGCTTCGGAGAACCCAAAGCTGATTTGGGGCTGGACTTGAACCTGGTTAATGCCGGGTAAGTTGATTTCAACTGGATCTTCTGCTGTAGCAATATTGATTTCTGGCTTGTTGAGAATGTTGAGGCCAGTGTAAAGCGATACCGTTTTCCCACTGCCAGTCGGTCCCGTGATGAGTATCATTCCTTGAGGCCGTTGCAGTGCATTTAAATACAGCTGTTTTTGATGTTCATTATAACCGAGCTTATCAACGTCTAAATTGTTGGAATTACTGTGAAGCAGACGCAAAACGAGCTTTTCACCAAACAAGGTTGGCAGCGTGGACACGCGTATATCAATGGCCGTTTCTTGGTTGAGTTTGAGCTTGATGCGCCCATCTTGAGGTAAGCGTCGCTCAGAGATATCGAGTCTTGATAGGATTTTTATACGGGCAGAAAGCCTGCGACTTAGGTGGCTAGGAGGTTGTTGGCTTTCTACTAAGATGCCATCACAGCGTAAACGAACTCGGTATCGCTTTTCATAGGGTTCGAAATGTATGTCCGAGGCAGACTTTCGTACGGCGTCTAATAAGATCTGGTGGATATAGCGACTTACCGGAGAATTGTCTTGGCTCAGATCTTCAATGTGCTCAATTTCTTCTTGGCTGATGTCGACGAGATTGGCGAGTTCTTCCTGGTTGATCTCCTTTAATCCTGACTTTTCTTGAATGATGGCGCGGCCATATAAGCGCCGAATCGCAGCGGCGAGTTCTCTGAAATCCGCAAGAACTAACTCAACTTGCAATCCTGTTGCAAAACGAAAGTCATCTTCAGCTTGAAAGTTGGTAGGGTCAGAAACCGCCAGCATGAGTGTATTGTTAGTTTGGCTAAGTGGTAGCGCATTGTGCCGAGTAATGAGATCGCGAAGCCCCAGTTTTTGACACAGTGCCGCATACTCGTATTGGTGAAGAGTGGTACGCGATAAACCAAATATTAGGCTCAACTGCTCCGTTATTTGATCTGCTTGAAGAAAGTCACTGGTAACCAAAGCTTCTGATACGGAGAGACCAGAAGCGATGGTTTGTTGGGTTAAGGATTCTTCTTGAGCTAGGGTGATTATTCCGGCTTGGCGAAGAATCGCTAGGAGGTTGGTTTGCATATCGTGAGACAATATTTTCACTAAGATTTGCAGGTTTTGGGAAGTAAAGTACTCTCAACGGCAGAGGTCGCTCCAGACGCAGTGCAAGTCCATCCTCCATTGATGTTTCTTACCAACGCAAAGTCGTTGCCGGCTAACTTGGGACTGGAGTCTGTGGCAAAAGTAAACCTGATGGAGCCAGACGCGGATGATGCATCTGGCTTAAATGCGATTGTGCCTTGGGGGATGAAACTTGGTACTCCTAACGCTGAAGATTCTGATGCTGCTGGAAATGCACCATACTCAGCGGTATACGCTTCAACATTGGTTTTTACTCCGGTCATTAACGATAACGCAGCGGCTACTTCAGCTTTTGCGACATACTTTTGATATTGAGGTATCGCGACCATAGCCAATACACCAATTACAGCGACAACCATCATTAGCTCAATGAGCGTAAAGCCTTTTTGCTTCATGTGTTTATTCGTTCTCATTACTTTTCCTTAAGTACAAGTGAAAGATCTTGCATGTAATCGGTGGGAAAAAGTAATGGACGCAGACAGGATTAAAAATGATAAGGGTAGGTGGGTACGAGGGAACTAATAGTCTTTAATAAGCTATTGCAATAAATACACAAGGTTTTGCGAGGGGTGTTGATCGCGGAGAATTAAAAAAGAGAGCGATGAGGCTCTCTTTCTTCTTGCTTTGCAGGGCGGTCTATTTAAAACGCATTGAAAGGTCTAAGGCTTTTAAGTGCTTTGTGAGCGCGCCTACAGAGATATAATCGACGCCGGTTTCAGCGTACTCTGCGATGGTTTCTAGGGTCACATTACCTGAGTTTTCTAATGCGGCACGACCTGCGTTGATTGCTACCGCTTCACGCATCATATCGGTAGTAAAGTTATCTAACATGATGATATCTGCCCCAGCTTCGATAGCTTCTTTTAATTCATCTAGGCTTTCTGTTTCGACTTCAACAGGCTTTCCAGGATTTAACTCTTTTGCCGTCGAGATAGCTTGAGTGATGCCACCACATGCAATGATGTGGTTCTCTTTAATTAAGTAAGCGTCGAAGACACCAATACGGTGGTTAAAACCACCACCACATGCCACTGCATATTTAAGTGCGCTACGTAGACCTGGAATAGTCTTGCGCGTATCTAATAGACGACACTCAGTGTGAGCAATTTTTTCTGCGTATTCTGCTGTGATGGTCGCGCAACCTGAAAGGGTTTGGATAAAGTTCATTGCGTTGCGCTCGCCTGTTAACAGATCACGAGCAGGTCCTGTTAGCGTGCAAAGTGTTTGGTTTGGTTCTACCTTATCGCCATCGTTCACGTGCCACTCAATGGTGACTTTTCCACCCAGTTGCTTGAATACTTCATCTGCCCATGCTTGACCACAGAACACACCGTGCTCGCGCGTGATGATGGTTGCAGTATTAATAGCGTCAGCTGGGATAAGCGATGCGGTGATGTCTTTATCGGCATCCAATGTGCCACCTAAATCTTCTTTTAGGGTATCGGCCACGGCACGCGTGATTTCTAGCGGAAGTTGTTGTTTTAGGTATTCTAGGCGTTCTTGGCTGTTGTGTGTGTTCTTCATCGCAAATCTTGTCTTGAAAGGGAGATGGCAACGAATGATACTCTCCGGTGGCAATAATTTCAGCAGTTAATTTGCAAAGTAGAGAGGTTGGTATGGGCCTAAAAATTGACAATGGATGGTTAATGCAAGCGAAGCATATACCGTCTCCATTTTTTGATGCGCGTTTGGATAAAGAAGATATCTCTCTGCTGGTGGTCCATAACATCAGCTTACCGCCAGGCCAATTTGGTGGTCCTTATATAGAAGAGTTTTTTACTGGCAATTTGGACCCTAACGAGCACCCATTTTTTGAGGTAATTCACAAAATGGGGGTGTCGGCACATTGTTTGATTAAGCGTGATGGTGAGATTGTTCAGTTTGTTTCTTTTCTAGACCGAGCATGGCACGCTGGGCAATCAAGCTTTGCTGGCCGTGAACGTTGCAATGACTACTCGATTGGTATTGAGTTAGAGGGCACCGAATTTGTTGCTTATACAGAGGAGCAGTATCAATCACTTACAGCGTTGACCCAAGCTATTATGCACTCTTATCCTCAAATCACCTTACCTAGAATCACTGGGCATCAGTATATTGCTCCCTTGAGAAAAGCGGATCCTGGTCTAAGCTTTGACTGGATAAAGTACCGAGGGCAGTTAAAACGCGGTTTGTAGCAAAATTGTAAGTGACACTCGAGATTATTAATAAGGCATACATTTAGGTATGCCTTTTTTGAATCTGACAAAAAATTTCATTTGTTAATAAATAACAACACATTTTTATGATTGTGTCGGTTTGGTGCAAATGCAGCACAGAAATTTCGTCTTTTTCTGAATTAATTGATCAAAAAAGTCTCATGAACCGCAAAGTGGCTGTTCTTTTTTTGTAATTGGTAAGACCAATTTTATTGCTGTTTTAATGTTCATTTGTTATCAGGGTGTTGGCTCGCGCCCTGTTCTATGATTTAGGTCAACTTTTGGCTGGACAGTTGCGTTTTAATTATGTTAATTTCTGCATCAACTTAAAATTGGTATGACCAATTACCTGCAAGAGTAGAAGAACGATAAATATGGCTTATCAAAGGATTCGTCAGCCAAAACTCTCTGATGTTATAGAACAAGAGTTGGAAAGGTTGATTGTGGAAGGAACACTCTCTCCGGGGCAACAATTGCCACCAGAGCGCGAACTCGCCAAACAGTTCGATGTGTCTCGTCCATCTGTCCGTGAAGCCATTCAGCGTTTGGAAGCGAAGCGCTTGTTGACTCGCCGTCAAGGCGGTGGAACATTCGTTAGCGAAAACATCTGGAAAAGTTTTTCAGATCCGCTGCTGAATTTATTGTCTAGCCACTCAGAGACGCAGTTAGACCTACTTGAGTCGCGCCACGCGATGGAAGGGATTTCTGCGTACTTTGCAGCATTGCGTGGTACCGATGAAGATTTTGTTCGTATTCAGGCGTGCTTGAATCAGATCAGTGAAGAGCAAAAAGGCGACAACGTTGAAGCAGAAGCGGCGGCAGTTATGCAGTTCCTTATTGCTCTAACAGAAGCAGCACACAATGTTGTGTTACTTCATATCGTTCGTAGCCTTGCGCCTTTACTAGAGCAAAATGTTCTACAAAATTTGAAATTACTACACCGCCGTGAAGAAGTGGTGGAGAAAGTAAGTAAGCACCGAGCTAATATTGTGGATGCGATTGTTTCTGGTCAGCCGGAAAAGGCGCGTGAAATGTCTCACTCACATTTGGCTTATATCGAAGAAACATTGTTGGATTTGACTCGAGAAGAGTCTCGACGAGAGCGTTCTCTGCGTCGAATTCAGCAAGGTAACGAATCTTAAACAAGAAACGGTTACTTAATAAGTAGATCCAACCAACAGAAGGATAGATCGCCATGTCTGACATGAAGCATGACGTAGACGCATTGGAAACTCAAGATTGGCTACAAGCTCTTGAATCCGTTGTTCGTGAAGAAGGTGTAGAGCGTGCACAGTTTTTGCTAGAAACTGTTCTAGAAAAAGCACGTCTAGACGGCGTTGATATGCCAACTGGCATCAACACAAACTACATCAATACCATTCCAGCAGCGCAAGAGCCAGCTTACCCTGGTGACACAACGCTTGAACGTCGTATTCGCTCAATCATTCGCTGGAACGCAATCATGATCGTATTGCGTGCTTCTAAGAAAGACCTAGACCTAGGTGGTCACATGGCTTCTTACCAGTCAGCGGCAGCGTTCTATGAAGTATGTTTCAACCACTTTTTCCGTGCTCCAAATGAGACGGACGGTGGCGATCTAGTTTACTACCAAGGTCACATCTCTCCTGGTATCTACTCTCGTGCATTCGTTGAGGGTCGTCTAACTGAAGAACAGCTAGATAACTTCCGCCAAGAAGTGGATGGTAAAGGTATCCCTTCTTACCCGCACCCTAAACTGATGCCTGAATTCTGGCAGTTCCCTACTGTATCTATGGGTCTTGGTCCGATCTCTGCGATCTACCAAGCGCGTTTCCTTAAGTACCTAGAAGGTCGTGGTCTTAAAGATACTTCAGCGCAACGTGTATACGCGTTCCTAGGTGACGGTGAGATGGATGAGCCAGAATCACGTGGTGCAATTTCTTTTGCTGCTCGTGAGAAGCTAGACAACCTATGTTTCCTAATCAACTGTAACCTACAGCGTCTAGATGGCCCTGTAATGGGTAACGGTAAGATCATTCAAGAGCTTGAAGGTCTATTCAAAGGTGCAGGTTGGAACGTAGTTAAAGTTATCTGGGGTAACAACTGGGATGCACTACTAGCTAAAGATACGACTGGTAAGCTACTACAGCTTATGAACGAAACGATCGATGGCGACTACCAAACATTCAAATCTAAAGATGGTGCATACGTACGTGAGCACTTCTTTGGTAAGTACCCTGAGACGGCTGCACTTGTTGCAGACATGACTGACGACCAAATCTTCGAACTGAAGCGTGGTGGTCACGATTCTTCTAAGCTGTACGCTGCGTTTAACAATGCAAAAGAAACAAACGGCAAGCCAACAGTAATCCTAGCTAAGACGGTTAAAGGTTACGGCATGGGTGAAGCGGCGGAAGGTAAGAACATCGCTCACGGTGTTAAGAAGATGGACATGACTCACGTACAATACCTACGTGATCGTCTAGGTCTACAAGACATTCTTTCTGATGAGAAAGTAGCTGAACTGCCTTACCTAAAACTGGAAGAAGGTTCTGCTGAGTACGAATACCTACATGCTCGTCGTAAAGCACTGAAAGGTTACACGCCACAGCGTCTGCCTAAGTTCACACAAGAGTTCAAAGTACCTGAGCTAGAAGAGTTTGCTCCTCTACTTGGTGCTCAGAAGCGTGAAATCTCAACGACGATGGCTTACGTACGTACGTTGAACATCCTACTTAAAGACAAGAACATCGGTAAGAACATCGTTCCTATCATCTGTGATGAAGCGCGTACGTTCGGTATGGAAGGTCTATTCCGTCAAGTGGGTATCTACAACCCACACGGTCAAGAGTACACACCTGAAGATAAAGGCATCGTTTCTTACTACAAAGAAGCGACATCTGGTCAAGTTCTTCAAGAAGGTATCAACGAACTAGGTTCAATGGCATCTTGGGTTGCTGCTGCTACTTCTTACAGCACAAACGATCTGCCAATGATCCCGTTCTACATCTACTACTCAATGTTCGGTTTCCAACGTATTGGCGACATGGCATGGCTAGCAGGTGACCAACAAGCTCGTGGCTTCCTACTAGGTGCTACAGCTGGTCGTACAACACTGAACGGTGAGGGTCTACAGCACGAAGATGGTCATTCGCACATTCAAGCGAACACTATCCCTAACTGTATTTCTTACGACCCAACATTCGCTTACGAGCTAGCAGTAATCATGCAAGATGGTATCCGTCGTATGTACGGTCCTGAGCAAGAAAACATTTACTACTACCTAACAGTAATGAATGAAAACTACGCAATGCCAGCAATGCCAGAAGGCGCTGAAGAAGGCATCCGTAAAGGTATCTATAAGCTTGAGTCTCACGAAGGTGCTAAGGGTAAAGTTCAGTTGATGAGCTCGGGCACGATCATGAACGAAGTACGTAAAGCAGCGACTATCCTAAGCGAAGAGTATGGCATCGCATCTGATGTATTCTCTGTAACATCGTTCAACGAGCTTACTCGTGACGGTCAAGACGCAGAGCGTTACAACATGCTTCACCCAGAAGCTGAAGCGAAAGTACCTTACATCACAACAGTACTTGGTAAAGAGCCTGTAATCGCAGCAACTGACTACATGAAGAACTACGCAGAGCAAGTACGTGCGTTCGTTCCTGCTGAGTCTTACAAAGTACTGGGTACTGATGGTTTTGGTCGCTCAGACAGCCGTGACAACCTACGTCGTCACTTCGAAGTGAACGCAGGTTACGTGGTAGTTGCAGCCCTAACAGAACTAATGAAACGTGGTGAAGTTGAGAAATCAGTAGTTGTTGAAGCGATTAAGAAATTCGATATCGACACTGAAAAAACTAACCCACTTTACGCTTAATACAGCGCTTAACTAGAAGGTAAATAAGCAATGGCAATCGAAATTAATGTACCTGACATCGGTGCGGATGAGGTTGAAGTTACTGAGATTCTTGTAAGCGTTGGCGACAAGGTTGAAGAAGAACAATCTCTAATCACTGTTGAAGGCGACAAAGCTTCTATGGAAGTTCCAGCGTCTCAAGCAGGTATCGTAAAAGAAATCAAAGTTGCGGAAGGCGATTCTGTAACAACGGGTTCTCTTATCATGATTTTCGAAGCTGAGGGTGCCGCTGCAGAAGCGGCTCCTGCGGCAGCTCCAGCAGTTGAAGCTGCACCAGTTTCAGCTCCTGCAGCGGCAGAACTAAAAGAAGTTAACGTTCCTGATATCGGTGGCGACGAAGTAGAAGTTACTGAGATCATGGTTAAAGTTGGCGATGCAGTAGAAGAAGAGCAATCACTTCTAACTGTAGAAGGCGACAAAGCTTCTATGGAAGTACCAGCACCATTTGCAGGTACGGTTAAAGAGATCAAGATTGCTGAAGGTGATTCAGTAACAACTGGCTCTCTAGTAATGGTATTTGAGGTGGCTGGCACTCCGGTGGCTGGTTCAGGCGCAGCGGCTCCAGCCTCTGTTGCAGAGGCAGCACCTGCAGCGGCTCCAGCAGTAGCAGCAGATAAAGAAGTAAACGTTCCAGACATCGGCGGTGACGAAGTAGAAGTTACTGAGATCATGGTTAAAGTTGGCGATACAGTAGAAGAAGAGCAATCTCTAATCACTGTAGAAGGCGACAAAGCTTCGATGGAAGTACCAGCACCATTCGCAGGTACCGTTAAAGAGATCAAGATTGCTGAAGGCGATTCAGTAACGACTGGCTCTCTAATCATGGTATTTGAGGTGGCAGGCACTCCGGTAGCAGGTGCAGCTCCTGTTGCAGCACCAGCTCAAGCAGCGGCACCAGCTGTAACTCCAGCTCCAGCGGCAGCATCTGCTCCAGCAGTAAAAGCTGAAGCTCCTGCAGCAAATGATTTCCAAGAGAATGGTGACTACGCACATGCGTCTCCAGTTGTTCGTCGCCTAGCTCGTGAATTTGGCGTTAACCTATCTAAGGTTAAAGGTACTGGTCGTAAGAGCCGTATCCTGAAAGAAGACGTTCAAGCTTACGTTAAAGATGCACTTAAGCGTCTTGAGTCTGGCGCAGGTGCAGCAGCATCTGGCAAAGGCGACGGCGCAGCACTTGGTCTACTTCCTTGGCCAAAAGTTGACTTCAGCAAGTTTGGTGAGACTGAAGTTCAGAAACTGTCTAAGATCAAGAAGATCTCTGGTGCAAACCTACACCGTAACTGGGTGATGATCCCTCACGTTACACAGTGGGACAACGCTGACATCACTGAGCTAGAAGCATTCCGTAAAGAGCAGAACGCAATCGAAGCGAAGAAAGACACTGGCATGAAGATCACTCCTCTTGTGTTCATCATGAAAGCGGTAGCGAAAGCACTTGAAGCGTTCCCAGCGTTTAACTCTTCACTTTCTGAAGATGGCGAAAGCATCATTCTTAAGAAGTACGTGAACGTAGGTATCGCAGTAGATACACCAAACGGTCTTGTTGTTCCTGTATTTAAAGACGTGAACAAGAAAGGCATCTACGAGCTATCTGAAGAATTGATGGTAGTATCGAAGAAAGCACGCGCTGGTAAGCTAACAGCAGCTGATATGCAAGGTGGCTGTTTCACTATCTCAAGCCTTGGTGGTATCGGCGGTACAGCGTTTACGCCAATCGTTAACGCGCCAGAAGTGGGTATCCTTGGTGTATCTAAGTCTGAAATGAAGCCAGTATGGAATGGTAAAGAGTTCGAACCACGCCTACAGCTTCCACTGTCTCTATCATACGACCACCGTGTGATCGATGGTGCTGAAGGTGCGCGTTTCATCACTTACCTAAACGAGTGTCTATCAGATATCCGTCGTCTAGTTCTTTAATTAAGAATAGACACTAGAGAGGCGGCAATTTTGCCGCCTCTGTTAATAGAATTATCGGACAATTGGATGCTGGAGCAGCATTGTTTCACTGTCGAATTGTTGTCTAGCTCACAGGCTAAATTGATTTACTTTTCACACCATTAACATCTCTGTAAACTGATGACGGTCTGAAAATAACAGTTTATAACGAACTGACTTTAAATATAAAGAATCGATACTCACTCAGCCTGTTAGGGATAATGACTACAAGAGGTCAAAATGAGCAAAGAAATTAAAGCCCAAGTTGTTGTACTTGGTTCTGGTCCTGCCGGTTACTCCGCTGCATTCCGCTGTGCGGACTTAGGTCTTGAAACAGTACTTATCGAGCGCTACAGCACTCTAGGTGGTGTATGTCTTAACGTGGGTTGTATCCCATCTAAAGCGCTTCTTCACGTTTCAAAAGTTATTGAAGAAGCGAAAGCGATGGCTGATCACGGTGTCGTTTTTGGCGAACCACAAACAGACATCAACAAGATCCGCATCTGGAAAGAGAAAGTTGTTAATCAACTGACTGGTGGTCTTAGCGGTATGGCTAAGATGCGTAACGTGACTGTCGTAAACGGCTACGGTAAATTTACAGGTCCTAACTCTATTCTTGTAGAGGGCGAAGGTGAAGCAACAACCGTTAACTTCGACAATGCGATCGTAGCGGCTGGTTCTCGCCCAATCAAACTGCCATTTATCCCGCATGAAGATCCTCGTATTTGGGACTCAACTGACGCACTAGAGCTGAAAGAAGTACCAGGAAAACTGCTTATCATGGGCGGTGGTATCATCGGTCTAGAAATGGGTACGGTTTACCACTCTCTAGGTTCTCAAGTAGACGTAGTTGAAATGTTCGATCAAGTTATCCCAGCGGCGGATAAAGATATCGTTAAAGTTTACACTAAGCGTATCAAGAACAAATTCAACCTAATGCTAGAAACGAAAGTAACAGCAGTTGAAGCGAAAGAAGACGGCATCTATGTTTCAATGGAAGGCAAGAAAGCACCAGCAGAAGCTGAGCGCTACGACGCGGTTCTAGTTGCTATCGGCCGTGTGCCAAACGGTAAGCTAATTGACGGTGAAAAAGCAGGTCTTGAAATTGATGACCGTGGCTTCATTAACGTTGATAAGCAAATGCGTACAAACGTACCTCATATCTTTGCTATCGGTGATATCGTTGGTCAACCAATGCTTGCTCACAAAGGTGTGCATGAAGGTCACGTTGCGGCAGAAGTTATTTCTGGTAAGAAGCACTACTTCGACCCTAAAGTTATTCCATCAATCGCTTACACTGAGCCAGAAGTGGCATGGGTTGGTAAGACTGAGAAAGAAGCGAAAGCTGAGGGCATCAACTACGAAGTGGCAACATTCCCATGGGCAGCATCAGGTCGTGCAATCGCATCTGACTGTGCAGACGGTATGACTAAGCTAATCTTCGATAAAGAAACTCACCGTGTAATTGGTGGTGCTATCGTTGGTACTAACGGTGGTGAACTGCTTGGTGAAATTGGCCTAGCAATCGAAATGGGTTGTGATGCTGAAGATATCGCACTAACTATTCACGCTCACCCAACTCTACATGAGTCTGTGGGTTTAGCCGCTGAAGTGTTTGAAGGTTCAATTACTGACCTGCCAAACAAAAAAGCAGTGAAAAAGAAAAAGTAACTGCACTTAAAGACCTGATGTCTTGAAGATGTAATGATAAAGGCCGCTGATTCATCAGCGGTTTTTTTGTTTTTAAGGTTTATGAATCCGATTCTTGGAGAAGAAAAAAGCTCACCATATTGATGAGCTTCGTTTCGTGATTAACAGATGTTTAGCGTTCGCACTTAGTGCTCATGTTTATAAATACAAAGCATATTTAGGTAAGAGGCGGTAAGCGTCGCCAGTTCGCTATCATTACTGGTTCGATTGGCTTGGACGAACAACGAGTAACAAATACCATTGAACAGGTTTGCCAAGTGTTCTGGCTCATGCTGATCGCAGACTTCACCTCGCTCAATGGCTTTAATGAACATGTTTTGAACTAACAGTTGGTTCGTTCTATTTGTAGAGACAAATAGAGGCCAAACCTCATCACGCGTCGATGCGCTCCATTCAAACCATACTTTCTGCCAATGACAGTCTTGACTCACTAACTCAAGCATCGCGTTGGTAATATTTGAGATATTTTCGCGAGCATGCAGATCTAAATCGATATTGTCAGATAAGAAGTTAGAGTATTGACGAACAACATGATTTAGTACTTCATCAACCAAGTCTTCGCGAGTTGGGAAGTAATTAAAAACTGTTGCAACAGAAACTTGAGCGATATCTGCGATATCGGCATGGCCACCGCGACCAATGCCACGGCGTGCGAATACTTCTAACGCAATTTCCATAAGTTGCTGTTTACGTTTTAGTGGGGAAAGCCTAGTGCGAGGTCTCTTCGCGATTGAATCCATATCCATTATCCTTGCCATTTGAGTTGATATTTGTCTCAGGGGTTTACCCCTAATTGATTGTTATAATAGTTACTTAAACCGACAATGAGTGTAATGGTGCATATGGTTAAGGTCAATATCTTGTGGTTACTTTATAGACAATAATGTCATTGTGGATGCTTAATTTACGGATGAAAGTTTCAAAAATAAGACGTTTACCCCACTATTCTCAGAACTTGGATGGCTCTTTCCACCTTTTGTGCAGGGTGTTACACTAGATGTTGTAAGACAAGGTGATCGTTTGCGTACGACCAACCTCAACCCACAAAATAATTGAGCACAGTATGAAACATACAATAGAAGTAATGATTTCTGAGCAAGAAGTTCAGGATCGTATTCGTGAATTAGGCAAACAAATCACAGAGCATTACCAAGGCAGTGAAGATCTTGTAATGGTAGGTTTGCTACGTGGTTCATTTGTATTTATGGCCGATTTGGCTCGCGCAATCGAACTGACTCACCAAGTCGATTTTATGACAGCTTCTAGCTATGGTAACACCATGGAAAGCTCTCGTGATGTACGTATTCTGAAAGATCTTGATGATGATATTAAAGGTAAGGACGTACTGATCGTTGAAGACATTATTGACACCGGTAATACGCTAAATAAAATTCGTGAAATTCTTTCACTACGTGAGCCAAAATCTATTGCGATTTGTACGCTTTTAGATAAGCCATCTCGCCGTGAAGTTGAAGTACCAGTTGATTGGTTTGGCTTCGCTATCCCTGATGAATTTGTTGTTGGTGTGGGTATTGATTACGCTCAAAAATACCGTCATCTACCATTCATCGGCAAGGTTGTACCACAAGAATAAATGCCGATATCGTCAGCATAACAGACAGATAATAAAAAGCGCCGCTTGATTTCAAGCGGCGCTTTTTTAATGATTTATTTATCGACAAAGCAATTTCTTGTCGTCATTTAATATGGCAGATAATGCTTTTTGATACGACGCTTCAACGGTTTCTTGTGAGTGAGAACGAACGCCTAAGTATTCGAGTCGTCCGTCTTCTATACCATATACAACACCATGGATTTCGACTTCTTGGTCGCGTTCCCACGCGTTTTGCATAATGGTTGAATTGCCAAGGTTATAGACTTGTTCTGCGACGTTGATTTCACCAAGTTTGTCGGCGCGATCTTCAGGAGGCATTTGGTCTAGGTAAGTACGGTGTTTAAAGTAGATGTCACGAATGTGGAGTAACCAGTTGTTGATGAGTCCAAGTTGAGGGTTATCGATCGCAGCGTTTACACCTCCACAGCCATAGTGACCACAAACAATAATGTGCTTTACTTTAAGAACATCAACAGCATATTGCACAACGGAAAGGCAGTTAAGATCGGTGTGAATGACTTGGTTGGCGACATTACGATGAACAAATAATTCACCAGAGAACAGTCCGGTTAATCGCTCGGCAGGTACGCGACTGTCGGAACATCCAATCCAAAGAAAATCGGGTTTTTGGCCCTCTGCGAGTTTAGCAAAATATTCTGGACGATCAGATTTGATCTCTTCTGACCATTTCGAATTGTTTTCGAATAACTGTTTAATTTCCGGCATCTGACAATCTACTTCCCTAAAAATGAAAAAACCAACCTCTTGCCAATAAAGCGATCAGCGCCGTAACTATACACAATGTTACAAATTCAATCTCGTTAAATATTTGTCCAAGATGACTCATCTGACGAGTTCTCGCTGTTAAAATCATAAATTGTGCAGACATCATTCGCAAACTGAATAATCCTAAAGTATTAAGAGCTTTTTTGGTTTTTTTCTTTATCGAAATATTTGGTAAATTGAACGTATTTTGTTTTTATTGCAGGGAGCAAGCGGGATGTTCGGTCATCGCTTTAAGGATATCAATTTAAAAGGGGATGTATTTGGCGGTGTGACAACGGCCATTATTTCACTTCCCCTTGCGCTGGCATTTGGTGTGGCCTCAGGAGCTGGAGCAGAAGCAGGTTTATGGGGGGCGATTATGGTGGGGCTATTTGCCTCGCTGTTTGGTGGCTCTAACACTCTGATTTCTGAGCCAACTGGCCCAATGACGGTCATTATGACCGCAGTTTTGACCAGCATGATGGCAAAATACCCAGAAACAGGCATGGCAATGACGTTCACCGTCGTCATGATGGCAGGGGCGTTCCAGATTATTCTTGGCACCTTGAAGTTAGGAAAATATGTCACCCTAATGCCATACAGCGTGATATCGGGTTTCATGTCAGGTATTGGCGTGATCCTTATCATTTTGCAACTCTCTCCTTTACTCGGTCATGCTGCTCCCTCTGGCGGCGTTATAGGTACACTTTCTGCGTTACCTGAAACTATTTCAACGCTCAAATTTAGTGAGTTGTTTTTAGGCTTGCTGACGCTTGGTATTTTGTTCTTTTTTCCAAAACGGTATCGAAAGTATGTTCCAGCTCAGTTAGTTGCATTAGTCGCGGTAACGTTGCTTTCTGTCATTTTGTTCGATGTTGATGACATCCGCCGAATTGGTGAGATTCCAGCAGGCCTCCCATCGTTAGTGGTGCCACATATCGATCCAGCGATGTTTACTGAGATGGTGATTGATGCATTGGTTCTTGGCACCTTAGGCTGTATTGATACCTTGTTAACTGCCGTTATCGGAGACTCATTGACGCGTAAAGAACATGACTCGGATAAAGAACTTCGAGGTCAAGGATTGGCAAATATGATTTCTGGCTTGTTCGGTGCTTTACCTGGCGCGGGGGCCACAATGGGGACCGTCACCAATATTCAAGTTGGCGCTCGTTCTCCATTGTCAGGCGTGATACGAGCATTGATTTTAGCGCTGGTTGTATTGGTGGCAAGCGGCCTGACTGAGCCGATCCCGATGGCAGTGCTGGCAGGTATTGCGGTTTATGTCGGGTTTAACATTCTTGATTGGAGCTTTATTCAACGAGCACATAAAGTTAGCTTTCCCGGCATGGCAGTGATGTATGGCGTAATGCTATTGACGGTATTTGTTGATTTGATTGTTGCGGTTGGTTTAGGTGTGTTTATTTCTAATATCATCATCATTGAGCGCTTGAGTCGTGAGCAAGCTCGCCAAGTGAAAGCGATCAGTGATGCAGATGAAGACGATGTACCACTGACGGATAGCGAAAGAGGGTTGTTGGATCGTGCGAATGGCAAGGTGTTGTTCTTTTATTTATCGGGGCCAATGATCTTCAGTGTATCAAAGGCCATCTCTCGTCAGCACTCCAGTATCTCGGACTACGAGGTGATGATCCTGGATTTAACTGATGTACCGATGATTGATGTCACCGTGGGCCTTGCGTTAGAAAATGCCATTAAAGATGCTCTAGATGCCAACTGTGAAGTGTACTTACTTTGTCCAAATCAACGAACGCGAGAACAACTAGAAAAATTCCATGTGATTGATCTAGTGCCGGATGAGAACACCTATAAGTTCCGCTATGAAGCATTGAATGCAGCGGTGAAGCATGTGGAAACCGATGAGCATCAGATGTTGGTGATGTAAATAAAGTTCATATTTTTAAAACGCTACAGAATTTATTCTGTGGCGTTTTTTTTTGTATCCCAGTTATTTCTAATTTTATGGAAGGTTTAATTGTATTCATCGTCATTCAACGATAAACTAAATTAACTTCATTGCAATACGTGGTGTTTATGGAGTCAAGATGAACTCCCGCTCAGGTATTTGCATTTATGATTCATCAACAGATGGCAGCGATTAAAGCAATGTACGCATTAGAAATTGAACAGCTTCGCAAGACGTATGCGGGCGGATTTGAAGCGTTGAAAGGCATTAGCCTAAAAGTAGAAAAAGGTGACTTTTATGCGCTTCTCGGACCGAATGGTGCAGGTAAATCGACCACAATTGGCATCATATCTTCTTTAGTCAATAAGACCTCCGGCACAACAAAGGTATTTGGCTACAACATCGACACGCACCTTGAATTGGCAAAACAAAACCTTGGTTTGGTACCTCAAGAGTTTAACTTCAACCAATTTGAGACGGTTGAGCAAATTGTGATGCAGCAAGCGGGTTATTACGGGGTGTCTAAAACGCTGGCGAAAGAGCGCGCAGAAAAGTACCTCAGCAAACTTGATTTGTGGGAGAAGCGGAAAGAGCGTGCGCGTAACTTATCTGGTGGTATGAAGCGCCGTTTAATGATTGCTCGCGCGTTGATGCATGAACCACAGTTGTTGATCCTTGATGAACCAACCGCAGGTGTTGACATTGAATTGCGCCGCTCAATGTGGGATTTCTTAAAAGAGATTAACCAACAGCAGGGTATTACCATCATCCTAACAACGCACTACCTTGAAGAAGCGGAAATGTTGTGTCGCAACATCGGTATCATCAATAAAGGTGAGTTGATTGAGAACACCACAATGAAAGCTCTTCTGGGTAAACTTCGTGTTGAAACTTTTATCTTAGATGTTGAGTTTGAGGGTGAAATGCCGAAATTAGAAGGCGTGAATAGCCAAATGATGGTGAACGGTTCTTTAGAAATTGAACTCGATAAGAGTCAAGGGTTGAACTCAGTGTTTAGCCAGCTTTCTGAACATGGTGTTAAAGTGCTTTCAATGCGCAATAAAGCAAACCGTTTGGAAGAACTTTTTGTCAGCATTGTTCGTGGGGGTAATCAATAATGTATAAGTTGTATTGGACGGCGTTCTGCAGTCTTCTGACAAAAGAAATTAACCGCTTCACTCGTATTTGGGTTCAGACGTTAGTTCCGCCAGCGATCACCATGACGCTCTATTTCATTATATTCGGCAGCTTGATTGGTTCCCGTATCGGTGAAATGGGTGGCTTTAGTTATATGGAATATATAGTGCCTGGTCTGATCATGATGTCAGTGATCACCAACTCCTATTCAAACGTTGCGTCTTCATTTTTTAGCTCAAAATTCCAAAGAAACATTGAAGAGTTGCTGGTGGCTCCTGTGCCAAACTACATCATCATTTTGGGCTTTGTGATGGGGGGCGTGGTACGTGGTCTGCTGGTTGGCACTATCGTGACATTTGTATCCTTGTTCTTTGTTGATTTGCAAGTGGATCACTGGGGGATCATCATTGCTACGGTCTTTATGACGTCGGTGGTATTTTCACTTGGTGGTTTAATTAATGCGGTTTATGCAAAAACGTTCGATGACATTTCGATCATCCCAACATTTGTTTTGACGCCACTGACTTATTTAGGCGGGGTATTCTATTCAATTAGTCTGTTGCCTGAATTCTGGCAGGGTGTATCTAAGCTAAATCCAATCGTATACATGGTGAACGCATTCCGTTACGGCTTTTTAGGTGTTTCAGATGTGGGTATCGTGACTTCATTTAGCGTATTGTCTGTATTTGTTGTTGCGCTTTATGCTGTAGCGCATTACTTGGTAACCAAAGGCATCGGCTTGCGTTCATAGTCAGTGCATTAAGCCTGTACACAAAAAGCAGTTATAAAAAAGGTCGACACAGTGTCGACCTTTTTGTTTTTATTTACGAATTCGATATTTACATCCATCGTAGTGAATAGCGAGTCATTGTCGCTTATTATTCTGCGTTTGCTGATTTATTCGCTTCACTAGATTCAGCGTCGTCTTTGCTTTCAACAACCATATCAACCGTTTGGTTATCAATTAGACGAGCCTTACCTAAGAATGCAGACATCAAAATAACAGCTTGAGTTGTTTCAGCTGTGATTGCTTGTAGTGTGCGAGCATCACGGATGAAGATTTCATCAGGCTGTAGACCTGCTGCACGCAACTGGTCGCTTGCGTCTTCAATTACGGAAGCGTAGTCGTCACGACCACCACGCATTGCACTGCTGATCCAACGCATGGTACGTGCAAGCACAGGAGCACGTTGACGTTCATCAATCGTTAATAGCCCATTACGTGAGCTCATCGCTAAACCGTCCATTTCACGCACGGTTGGTACGCCGATGATCTCGATGTCCATCGCCAAGTCATCGACCATCTTACGAATCACGGCCAGTTGTTGGAAATCTTTTTCGCCAAAACAAGCGACATCAGGTTGAACGATGTTGAACAGTTTGTTTACGATGGTTGTTACGCCACGGAAGTGACCTGGACGAGAGGCACCTTCAAGCATGGTAGACAAACCAGGTACGTCAACAAAGGTTTGTTTATCCAGACCCTCGGGATAGATAATTTCAGGTGTTGGTGTAAATACCAGCTCCACCCCTTCACCACCAAGCTTACTCAAATCATCTTCAAGTGTGCGAGGGTAGTTATTTAAATCGTCTGCACGTTCAAACTGCATCGGGTTTACAAAGATGCTTACGACAACGATATCGGCGTATTCACGCGCTTTACGAACAAGCGTTAAGTGGCCATCATGCAGGTTGCCCATTGTTGGGACAAATGCCACTTTACGGCCTTCACGTTTGAACGTTTTAATTTGTTCACGAATTGCCGAAATTTCCGCAAAAGTTTGCATGCACTTATCCTCTAGGCAATAGTATGAGCTTCGTCTGGGAATGCACCGCTTTCGACATCAGCCATGTATTTTGATACTGCTGTGCGCATATCGCCTGTTTCAGCAAGGAAGTTTTTCGAGAATCTTGGCATGTAGTTGGCTGAAATACCGAACATATCATGCATAACCAGGATTTGGCCGTCAGTCACATTACCCGCACCAATACCAATTACTGGAACGTCAAGTACTTGAGTAATACGCGCGGCTAATTCAGCAGGAACGCACTCGAGTAAAACAATTTGTGCACCCGCTTCTTGTAGAGCCAGCGCATCTTTAACCATGCGATCGGCTTTCTCTTGATCACGGCCTTGTACTTTGTAGCCGCCGAAGATGTTAACTGATTGAGGTGTTAGACCAAGGTGAGCACATACAGGTACAGCGCGCTCAGTTAGCATTTTAACGGTATCAACTAACCAATCGCCGCCTTCGATTTTTACCATGTTTGCACCAGCACGCATTAGCGTTGCTGCGTTCTCACACGCTTGCTCTGGCGTTGCGTAGCTCATGAATGGCATATCAGCCATTAATAGACAGTTTGGGCTGCCTGCGCGTACACAGCGCGTGTGATAAGCGATATCTTCAACAGTTACAGGTAATGTATCGTTTTTACCTTGTAACACCATGCCTAGAGAGTCACCAACCAGTAATACTGGCATTTCCTGGCTTTCAAAAAGTTGGGCAAAGCTTGCATCGTAAGCTGTTGAAGTAGCAAATTTACGACCTTCTTGTTTCCACTTGATTAGGTCGTTGATGGTCATTTTTTTCATTGTTTTATCCTCACAAGGAGTTGGCTATGACTGCCAAATATTGAGGCCGTTACGATCTACTTTTGTCAGTAGTGTCGACACCTCGGTCCCATCTGGGAGTTGTAAACTTGGTGCAATTTCCGCAAGAGGGTAGAGTACGAACTCGCGCTCTCTCATTCCATAGTGTGGAACTGTCAGTCTTTCGGAATTAATCACCTCATTGCCGAACAGTACAATATCAAGATCCAGTGTTCTTGGACCCCAACGTTCTTCTTTTCGGACACGCCCTTGTTCTTGCTCGATAGCTTGTGTGCAATCAAGCAGCTCAAGAGGCGTCAAATTCGTGTTTATAGCGACAACCGCATTAATGTAATCCGGTTGATTTTGCGGACCCATTGGTGTGCTGCTGTATAACGAAGAAGCGGCCACAAACTCAGAATTTGGTAGTGACTTGATAGCTTCTATCGCTTGCTTAGCTTGGCTGACAGGATCAGCCAAGTTACTGCCTACCGCAATGTACGCTGTAATCATGATTTCGACTTGCTCTTTTTCTTGCGATAGGTTTTTCGGCGTCGCTGGCCTGAGCCTGGTGACTGGCTATCGAGATCGTTTGCCATAGCTTGGCGCATTTCTCGGCCTGCATTTTGAAAAGTTTCCCACCACTTGGCAAGCTTCTGAGTGTCGCCACCCTCAATTTCACCGCGCATTTCAAGAAAATCAAAGCCAGCTCTAAATTTATTGAGCTCCATTAGACGGAATGCTCGTTTACCGTTACGTCGTGGCAGACGTAATTGTAATTGCCAAATTTCACGAATGGTGGCGGTATGACGGCGAGGAATTGCGATGGTTCGTACTTGCTCATCAAGAATGATATTACTTGCTTCCATTACGGCATCGTAGTGACACAGGTTGCGCTGTTCCATTAGCTTGTCTGCTAATGCGCACAGTGGATACCACAACATTGCAGCAAACATAAATGCAGGGTTAATACGTTTACCGTCATCGATACGCATATCCGTAGAGTCCAATACTAAATCAAGCATTTGCTCCGTATGGGATTCGTAATCTTCAGTGAAGTGCTCTGAAATAGAAGGGAACAACTGTTGGAATAAGTTGTATTCGCGCAGCAGGTGGTAGGTTTCTAAACCATGACCTGACTGAAGCATTTTCAGTGATTCTTCAAATAGACGAGCAGATGGGATGTCACGTAGTAATGGCGCCATCTCTTCAATCGGAGCTGCTGTGTCTTCTTCAATATCAAAATCAAGTTTTACTGCGAAACGAACTGCGCGCAACATACGTACAGGATCTTCGCGGTAACGAGTTTCAGGATCACCAATGAGACGAATCAGGCGATCTTCGAGGTCTTCGATACCACGCGCGTAGTCGTGAATCGAGTAGTCCGCGATGTTGTAGTACATCGAGTTTATCGTGAAGTCTCGGCGCTCAGCATCTTCATCAACCGTGCCATATACGTTATCGCGTAGCAGCATGCCTTCTTTTGACTGTTGAGAGATGTTCTTGTTTTGTTGTTCTTGGTGGTGACCACGGAAAGTGGCGACTTCAATGATGTCTCGGCCAAACATAATGTGTGCAAGGCGGAAACGACGACCAATCAAACGGCAGTTTCTAAACAGCTGTTTGATTTGTTCTGGTGTTGCGTTGGTCGCAATATCAAAGTCTTTTGGCTTTTGTCCAAGCAGTAAGTCTCGAACCCCGCCACCCACAAGAAAAGCATCGAAACCAGCACCGTTTAGTCGGTATAGCACTTTCAGTGCATTGTCACTGATTTGCTTACGCGAGATGTTGTGCTCTTCACGAGTAAGTACATTGAGAGCGAGTTCTGGAATTGTGGCCGGTTCGCTTGTTGTATAGTCGTTTGTATTCATGTGCATCTGGCAATAACTGGGTTTAGTCCAATTTTGCGTTGGTTAGTTCTTAAGCCGCTAGGGCCAATTTTGCGCCTAATGATAGCCTACGCAGTGCCATTTGAGAATCACGGCGTGATTTCAATCTCGACTGGAAGTTGTTTTACCTGCCAATTTTCGCAGCCCCAACGTAGAATTTCGTCTATGTTAGCGGCGTTTAACTCTTTAGGAATGTGGAAGCCTAAAAAGGTCATTGCGCGCAGTAAAGTAGGCTTTGGATCATTGACATCAATGGCCGTAGCATGATTTTGCTTTGAAAGCTTATTACCGTTTGTGTCCATTGCTAACGGTAAATGTAAGTAACTGACTTCAGGTTGTCCAAGTATTTGGTACAGGCTTATTTGGCGCCCCGTAGGTTCAATGAGATCTGCACCACGTACGACTTCGGTAACACCTTGATCGATATCGTCCAATACTACCGCAAGATTGTAGGCAAATAAGCCATCTCGACGTTTAATAATGAAATCTTCATTTATTAGAGCTTCAGGAATGCTCATTTGACCATGCCTTTGGTCGATAAAATGGCTGATGGGCTTCGTCATTTTTAGACGAATTGCCCCCTCTTGCAAGTTCTTGTTTCGACAAGTGCCTGGGTAGTAGCCACCGTGTTCTTTGATTTGCTTACGAGTGCATTGGCAATAGTAGGCGTCACCATTTTTCAACCAAGCATCGATTTGTGCTTGGTATAGGTGATGACGTTGGCTCTGATAAACGATCTCTCCATCCCAATGTAAATGATAGGCTTCTAAGGCTTGAAGAATGGCTTCTGATGCCCCCTGCATTTCTCTTGGGGGATCAAGGTCTTCGATGCGAACTAGCCAAACGCCATGGTTGGCTTTTGCTTGAAAGTAGCTACCTAGTGCAGCAACGAGTGAACCAAAATGTAATGGGCCTGATGGGGATGGGGCAAATCGACCTACATAGCGTGTCATGCGTGTATCTCGAAAATTATTACGTAATATTATAAACTTAACGTTACAAAACTAGTTAAAACAAAAAGGGAGCCTGAGCTCCCTTTCAATAATCATAATGCGTGGTTGATTAACCTTGCATTTGTTTTTCTTTGATTTCTGCAAGTGTTTTACAGTCGATACAAAGATCAGCTGTTGGACGAGCTTCAAGGCGACGAACGCCAATTTCTACGCCACATGATTCACAGAAGCCGAAGTCGTCATCCATGATTTTGTCTAACGTCTTCTCAATCTTTTTGATCAAGCGGCGTTCACGGTCACGGTTACGCAGTTCTAAGCTGAACTCTTCCTCTTGAGAGGCACGGTCAACTGGATCTGGGAAGTTTGCTGCTTCGTCCTGCATATGGTGTACAGTGCGACCGACTTCTTCCCTGAGTTGATTACGCCAAGCTGTTAAGATTTTTGTAAAGTGTTCAACCTGCTCTGGCGACATGTATTCTTCACCAGGCTTTTCCTGATATGGCTCCACACCAGCAATGGCTAGGATGCCTATGGTTTTTTTCTTTGATTCTGGCATACAGCATCTCCTACTTACACCTAGTCAACTGCTACGCAGTCAATTTAAGGCGGGTATCTATAGCAAAAAGAGGCGGTGCAAGCAATCACTGAATAGCAAACTTATCGTCATTGTGAAGATGACATCATTTTTTCTCATTAATTGATAAAATCAACATCTGAAACAAGTTTGATTTCAGTATTACTCAGTTCGGCTTTGTAGCAGAGAACTTCCACGCCCGCGTCTTGTGCTTGTTTTAGTAACATTGAATATTTCGCGTCTATATGGTGCGCCGCGGATACTTTTTCAATGCCTGAATGTAAAACAGTGAATAAAAGTATGGCTCTACTTCCATTTTGTGCCATTTCTGTGAGCTCTCGCAGGTGCTTTTGTCCCCGAGTGGTCACGGCATCAGGGAAATAACCTTGTCCCGAGGCGTTCTGCTCATCAAGTAAGGTGACGCTCTTTACCTCTATATAACACTTCGGTTTGTCGCTTGCGCTGAGCAAGATATCAATTCGGCTATTTTCACTGCCATATTTAACTTCAGTTTGAAGTGCGTCATATCCAGAGAGCTCTGAAATGACATTATTTTCAATTGCTTCTATTGCTAATTGGTTGGCTCGTGCGGTATTAACACAGATTTTATGCCCTTGGGTCGTTTCACTCAGTTCCCAACTATTAGGATATTTACGTTTGGGGTTATCTGAGGTGGAATACCAGACCGTATTACCCGATTCAGCACAACCAGTCATGGCCCCAGTGTTGGCACAATGGATTGTACGGGTTTCACCATTATCTAGTTCGATATCGGCAAGGAAGCGTTTGTAGCGTTTTAGCAGAGTTGCTGACTCTAGAGCGGGTTTGAATTGCATTTGCTTATTTAGCCAAGAAGGTTTTTATGTACAATGTGGCCAACATTACCACATAGGGTCTTACCTTTGTCACAATTGCCGATTGAAGCCGTGATGCCGCAATTACTTAAGGCGGTAAAAACGCAACATCAAATTATTCTTAAAGCTGCGCCTGGTGCAGGTAAGTCAACCTACTTCCCGTTACAGCTTTTGTTAAACCAATCTGTGACAGGCAAAATTGTGATGCTTGAACCTCGTCGCCTTGCTGCTCGTAATATAGCGCGTTATTTGGCACAGCAACTTGGCGAGCAAGTCGGTGGTCGCGTGGGTTACCGCGTGCGTGGTGAGACAAAGGTGAGCCATCATACACAGTTAGAGATTGTGACAGAGGGGATCATGACTCGCATGATCCAAAATGACCCTGAACTTAATGGGGTCGATTTATTGGTCTTCGATGAGTTTCACGAACGTAGTATTCACGCAGATACGGCGTTGGCATTCAGCTTAGAAGTTCAAGAAGCGTTGCGAGATGATCTAAAAATCGTCGTGATGTCGGCAACATTAGACCAAACTGCATTGCAAGCACTGTTGCCAACGGCTGCTTATATTGAGTCGGATGGCCGCAGTTTTGATGTTGAAACGCGTTACTTACCGTTGGGAAACAATGATCCTCTGCCGACGTCGATGGCAAAGACAATTGAAAGTCTGATGCAAAAAGAGTCGGGATCGTTATTGGCTTTTCTTCCCGGTGTAGCGGCGATCAAACAGGTTGAAGAGCGTTTATCACATCTGCCTGATAACGTAGAAGTGTGCCCTCTTTATGGTCAACTCAGTTTTGCGGAACAACAAAAGGCAATTTCGCCAGCGGCTATAGGTAAGCGTAAAGTAGTGCTAGCGACCAATATTGCTGAAACGTCCTTAACGATTGAAGGCATTCGTTTGGTGGTTGATTCGGGATTAGAACGAGTCGCTCGTTTTGATTTAAAAAATGGTCTAACACGCCTGGAACAAGTGCGTATTGCGCAGTCTTCCGCGATTCAACGTGCCGGCCGTGCTGGTCGTATCGAAGAGGGAGTTTGTGTTCGCTTGTATTCTGAAAGTCAGTTAAAGCAGCAGCCCCAAGTACCACAACCTGAAATTCTTCATTCAGATCTTGCCAGCTTAGTCATGGAGTTGGCGTTTTGGGGAGCGGGTGATATTTCTGAGCTCAAGTGGCTTGATGTTCCATCGACCGCTGCACTTTCTCAGGCTAAGCAATTGTTAGTCTCTTTGGGCTTGCTGACCGAACAAAACCAACTAACGTCAGAGGGAAAAATCGCACATGAACTGGGTGTTGAGCCTCGTTCTGCGGCAATGTTGATTCAGGCGCAGTATTCCGGTGAAAAAATGCTAAATACCGCGCTCGCTGCCGTCGCCCTTATTGAAGAGCCTGAACGTAACGTGACGAATGTTGCCCACAGTTTACACCGTTGGATGTCGGGCGCGCATTCGAAAAAAGCGATACTAATTAAACGCGCTCAAACATTGGCGCATAAGCTAGACACCGCATTTAGCTTGAAAGATGTTGATGAGCAAGCGTTTCCATTGGTGTTGAGTTTGGCATTTCCAGATCGCATTGCCCAACAACGAGTGAACCAATATGGCCGCTTTACACTTGCAAATGGTCATGGTGCAGAGTGCCGTGCTGAAGATGTGCTTGGTGGTTGCGAGTATTTGGTTGCCATTGATTTGATGCGTTCACACTCCAACTCTAGCCAGGTTAATTTGGCATGTGAGCTAGATATTCATGCCTTACAAGATACGTTTGAGTCGCTATTTTCTTCGCAAGACGTTGTTGATTGGGATGAAAAAAAGGGACGGTTGGTTGCAGAACGACAAATTAAACTCGGACAATTGGTGATCAAGCGAGAAGTGATGCCAAGTCCGGGTAAAGAAAAAATGACACAAGCTTTACTCACTTATGTCCGTCGTCAGGGCTTACAGAGTCTAAACTGGACTCCAGCAGCGACAAACCTGTTAGAGCGGATCCGTTGTGCAGTGGCGTGGTTGCCAGAACAAGCTTGGCCAAGCTTTGATGAGGCAGGTTTACTCGATAATTTGGAAATGTGGTTAGAGCCTTATATGAGTTCGGTGTCATCGGTAAAAGATCTGACAAAGGTGAACTTGATCGAAGCGCTTAATGCTCGATTGGGTTGGCCCTTAAATCAAAACATCGATGAATGGTTGCCTGAAGAATATCATCTACCAACGGGCTCTAAAAAGCGCATTCGTTACCAGTTTGGTCAAGAACCGGTCCTTTCGGTACGCATGCAGGAAGTATTTGGTGAAAGTGGATCGCCAACCGTTGCGCTTGGACGAAAGCGCATGGTGTTAGAACTGTTGTCACCAGCACAGCGACCGCTTCAAGTTACCTCTGATTTGGCTGCGTTTTGGGCGGGAAGCTATAAAGAAGTGCAAAAAGAAATGAAAGGGCGTTATCCAAAACACGTTTGGCCAGACGACCCTGCAAATCATGTTGCGACGACAAAAACAAAAAGACAATTAAATAATGACTGATACAAAAAAGCCTAGCGTGAAAAAATCGCCAGCCAAAAAAGCAACGCCAAATAAATCGACAACGGCAAAAAGCAGCAGTGCGAAACGACCAAAGCGATCACCATCGAAAAAACCAAGCGGTGAGAAACGCTCTTGGCTGAAAACTATCTGGTCATTCAGTTGGAAAGCTGGCGTAGCGCTGGCTGCAGTATTGGTATTTGTCGGTATTTATTTAGATAGTGTGGTGAAAGATCGCTTTGATGGTCAGCTTTTTGATCTTCCAACTGTCGTCTATGCCCGTATTTTAACGTTGAGTCCAGGAGAAAACATTTCCGTTAAAGAAATGCGCAATGAATTGGACGTGTTGAATTATCGTAAGGTGAGTCAACCTCGTTATCCCGGGGAGTATTCTTCTTCTTCAACTCGCATAGAGTTGATCCGTCGTCCGTTTGAGTTTAACGATGGGCCAGAGCCAGATCGCCACGTTATGCTGCATTTCTCTGATAGTGGTTTGCAACGGATTCAATCTTTGGAGTCGAAAGGGGATCTTGGTTACTTGCGTATCGAACCTAAGATGTTGGGTATGCTGGAAAAAGATCAAAATGAACAGCGTTTATTCTTACGTCGCGATCAATTTCCGGAGATTTTGGTCGATGCGTTATTAGCAACGGAAGATCGTGATTTTTACCAACATGATGGCGTGTCACCACTGGCTATTGGTCGTGCGCTTGTAGCCAATATTAAAGCGGGGCGCACCGTTCAAGGTGGCAGTACTCTGACTCAGCAGTTAGCCAAAAACCTATTTCTTACTCGTGACAAAACCTTATGGCGTAAAGTACGTGAAGCGTATATTGCGTTGATCTTGGATTATCGCTACAGCAAAGACCGAATTCTTGAAGCGTACCTAAACGAAGTTTATTTAGGCCAAAGTGGTGGTGATGCGATTCACGGTTTTGGCTTGGCATCGCGTTACTACTTTGGTCAACCGATTCAAGAGCTGCGTATTGATCAATTAGCGATGCTGGTGGGCATGGTCAAAGGCCCATCTTACTACAATCCAATTCGTTATCCTGAACGCACCAAAGAACGACGTGACTTGGTTCTGCGTTTGCTTATGCAACAAGATATGTTAACCGCAGAGCAATATGAACAAGCGGTTAATCGTCCATTGGATACGCAAAGTAAGCCGCGTATTGCCAGTCGTCAGCCTGCTTACTTCCAACAGCTAAACATTGAACTGAAAGAGAAAGTGGGTGATAACTTTAAGTCGGATACTGGTTTACGATTGTTTACCTCGTTGGATCCGGTTTCACAAAGTAAGTTGGAAAAAGCCATCGCGAAGAAAGTCCCAGAGCTTGCGCAACGAGCGGGTAAAGAGCTAGAAGCGGCTGCGGTTGCGGTTGATCGCCATAGCGGTGAAGTTCGAGCAATGGTGGGAGGTAAGCGAGTCGGGTATGAGGGCTTCAACCGGGCTTTGAATGCAAGCCGTCCGATAGGCTCTTTGGTCAAGCCGGCTATTTATTTAACGGCGTTAGAGCAGCCAGAGAAGTATAACTTAGCGACAACATTGCATGATACGCCATTGAGTTTAAAAGGCAGTAAGGGGACGGTTTGGTCGCCTCGAAACTTTGACCGTAAATTCCGTGGCGATGTGCCTTTGTACTTAGCACTGGCAAAGTCATTGAATGTACCAACGGTTCGATTGGGTATGCAACTTGGTATTCCTGAAGTCTCCGATACGTTGGGACGGTTGGGTGTTGATAAGCAAGAGATTCGTCCTGTCCCATCGATGTTCCTCGGCGCATTTTCGTTAACACCGTTTGAAGTCGCACAGATGTACCAAACACTAACCAATTCAGGGAAACGAGCGAAGTTGTCGGCGTTGCGCTCCGTTATCGATATGGAAGGCAATGTATTATACCAATCATTGCCTAAATCCTCGCCAGCAGTCGATGAGCAAGCGGCTTGGCTAACGACTTATGCGATGAAGCAAGGTGTTGCTCAAGGAACGGGACGTTTCTTACAAAGTCAGTTCGCATGGGCGGCATTAGCCGGGAAAACGGGTACCAGTAATGATAGTCGAGATAGTTGGTTTGTCGGAATTGATGGCCGAGAAGTAACGACAATTTGGCTTGGCCGAGATGATAATAAATCGACGAAATTGACGGGTTCTAGCGGTGCTTTACGCGTTTATGCAGAATACTTGCAACAACGCATACCTGAACGATTGGATTTACCTTGGCCAAGAGAAGTCACTACATTGGGCTTTCAGAAGACGCCTCAAGGGGCATTAGAAATGAATTGTCGTAGTGAGTATAAGCTGCCAGTTTGGGATAAAACGGGCCAAATCAAACAACAATGTGAGAAAAAGTCTAACTGGTTGAACAAGTTATTTGATTGGTAAAATGTTCAAAAACATCATCGCTGACTTGTGCAGTTGCTGAATTCTTAGTACAAGTAAGCGTTAAAGGTTCAGTAAAGGAAGAAAGGAATGTTCAGAAAGTCGACATTATGTCCATGGCAGTGCAAGGTTGCGCTTTGGATCTGCTCCTTTTTGATAGCAACCCCTTCCTTTGCGAAACATGAAGATCCGTCGCGCCCGAAAGTCGCCGTTGTATTGGCTGGTGGAGGCGCAAAAGGTGCCGCTCATATCGGTGTCTTAAAAGCGCTTGAAGACATGCATATTCCGGTCGATATCATTACTGGTACGAGTATGGGAGCCTACGTTGGTGGCTTGTATGCCACGGGCATGAGCGCGGATGAAATCGAAAGTTTTATTTATAGCGTCGATTGGAATAGCGGTTATCGAGACCGTGTCGACCGCAGTCAACGTCGCGTTCGCGACAAAGAATACGAAGACCGTTACCAAATTAACACTGATCTCGGCTTAAGGTTTGGGGAAGTTCGTTCACCAACGGGGGTTGTTCAAGGCCAAAATATGTTACGTATTTTGCGTGAAACCACCGGTAATTTAGGCCGTTTTAAATCCTTTGATGATCTCGCGATTCCATACCGCTCGGTTGCGACGGATATTGTCGAATTAGAAGAAGTGGTATTGGATAACGGCTATCTGGTTGACGCCATGATGGCTAGTATGTCGGTACCGGGTGCTCTCCCTCCTTATGAACTCAATGGACACATGCTCGTTGATGGCGGCGTGGTCAATAATATGCCTGTTGATATCGCTCGTTCGATGGGAGCAGATATCGTGATTGCGGTCGATATCAGTACCGATTACAAAGACAAAGAAGACTTTACAGGCTTGTTTGTCGTTGCCGATCAGCTATCCAATTATCTGGTTCGTCGCAGCACTCAAGAGCAAGCGAAAACACTCAAAGATGATGATGTTTATATTCGACCTGATGTCGGTCAAATGGAAACGGTTGATTTTGACAAGATGCCAAATGCATTTAAGTCAGGGTATGACATCACGATGAAGTTGAAATCAAGACTTGAAGCATTGAGTGTTGAAAGCTCTGATTACCAAAAATACATCGAGCACAAACAAGATGTCCGAAAAGCGATGCAGTACGGTGATGAACGCGTTGTTGATCAGATCGTGATTGTCAACAACACGCACTATAGCGATGTATTGCTGACAAACCGTTTAGAGCTTGATGCAGGAAGACAACTCACCACGGAAGAGATCGAAAAAGCCGTCGAAAATTTGTATGCGCTCGATCGCTTCGAGTTGATCACTTATCACTTTGAAGAAATAGAGGGCGTAAACCTACTTGTCTTTGAAGTGAATGAGAAGTCATGGGGACCGAATTACCTTAACTTTCGCTTTTTCCTTGAAGATGATTTCAATACGGACAGTCAATATGGGATTGGTGTTTCTGCCAACTTTACCGACTTGAATTCGCACGGTGCAGAATTGACCGTTAATGTAGACATGGGAACGGATAAACTGATAGAGGCAGAGCTCTACTCTCCGGTTCTATCTAGCCAAGAGTTGTTTGTCTCTGGTCGCGTGAACTACAACAATGAAAACCGTAACTGGCCGGTTAATGATTTTGAAAATCCAGATATCAGTTCGGTCTATGATTTTCTTCCGGTCTCTTATACGGAGTTCACTACCGACCTTGCCGCTGGTGTGCAACCAACGTTATGGCAAGAGTTCCGAGTGGGCGGGCGATACACGAAAGGCGAGATTGAGGCCTCTACCTTTGCCTCTGCGGGGCATTTTGATTATGAACGTTTAGGCGTGTTCGCAAAATACCGACTCGATACGCTGGATGATTTTGCCTTTCCTACGCGGGGTATGTTGATTGATTTAGATTACTTAATCTCTCATGACAAGAGCCCAGAAAGTTTTCAACTTGGCAATCCTGATAAGGATATTGAAGATACGGTCTATGAAATTACCGCGCGTTTTAAAGGTGCGTTGACACACAGCCGTCATACTTTAGTCGGTCAGGCAGAATACAGTGTTGTTGAGAGTAAAAATTCTTCTATTCCTCTCGACCCACGAGAGCTCGGTGGTTTTTTAAACCTATCTGGAATTCCAAGAAACAGTCTTATTGGTCAAAACCTATTTTTCACCAGCTTAGTGTATCGCTATAAATGGATGGAGAATGATTTTGGATTGTTCCAAGCCCCAGTTTATCTGGGAGCATCGTTGGAGCATGGTGGTGTTTGGTCAGATAACAATCTGAAGCTAAATGATGCACCATTGTATAATGCGGCGTCCGTATTTTTTGGCGTTGATTCACCTATTGGCCCCATTATGTTGGCTTACGGTCGTACAGAGGAAAGTTTGGATGCTGTGTACTTGATCGTTGGAACATCATTTAAATAAAAAGGTAAAGAGCAGCAAAATCTCTGCATATTTAGCCAATATTCACCGGACTTTAGTCGTAAGTTGCTATGTTGGTCAAAGTGGGGAGATTTTAATTTAAAGTTAAATTTGCTATTCTGTCGCCCACAGTTTGGCCTCTACGGCGCTGTTTCTCAATCAAGAATTGAATGAAAACAAGGGCAATGGAGAGCCAAGTTTCCAAGGATGTTCACTCCTTTACTTTAACAATAGTAATTAATAAAGGAGGAACCGCAATGAGAGGAAAAAGTCGTGCTTGAAGCCTACCGTAAACACGTCGAAGAGCGTGCTGCCGAAGGAGTTGTTCCTAAACCGCTAGACGCGGAGCAAGTTGCTGGACTTGTTGAACTTCTGAAAAATCCCCCACAAGGTGAAGAAGCGTTTATTCTTGACCTACTAGAAAATCGCATTCCACCAGGTGTCGATGAAGCTGCTTATGTAAAAGCAGGTTTCCTGACTGCAGTGGCTAAAGGCGAAGTGGCATCACCATTGGTAAGCCGTGAAAAAGCGGCAGAACTGTTGGGTACTATGCAGGGTGGTTACAACATTGCTCCACTTGTTGAGTTCCTTGATGATGACATGCTTGCTTCAATTGCAGTAAAAGCGCTGTCTCACACACTACTTATGTTTGATGCTTTCTATGATGTAGAAGAGAAAGCCAAAGCAGGCAATACATTTGCACAACAAGTCCTACAATCTTGGGCTGATGCTGAGTGGTTCACTTCAAAAGAGAAAGTCGCTGAAAAGATCACCGTTAAAGTCTTTAAAGTAACGGGTGAAACTAACACGGATGATTTATCTCCAGCACCAGATGCTTGGTCTCGTCCTGATATCCCAGTACACGCGAAAGCGATGCTGAAGATGGAACGTGATGGCATCGTGCCAGATCAGCCAGGCAGCGTTGGTCCTATTAATCAAATTGAAGAGCTGCAAAAAGACGGTATCCCTCTTGCCTACGTGGGTGACGTTGTTGGTACGGGTTCTTCACGTAAATCTGCAACGAACTCAGTGCTTTGGTTTATGGGGGAAGATATCCCATTTGTACCAAACAAACGCACGGGTGGTATTTGTTTAGGCGGTAAGATTGCCCCAATCTTCTATAACACGATGGAAGATTCTGGCGCGCTACCAATTGAGTTAGACGTACAGAACATGAATATGGGGGATGTGATTGAAATTTACCCATATGAAGGCGTTGTCCGTAAAAACGATGAAGTGATCTCTCGCTTTGAACTAAGCAAAGTGTTGCTTGATGAAGTTCGTGCTGGTGGTCGTATTCCACTGATCATCGGTCGAGGTCTAACAAGCCGTGCTCGCGTATCATTGGGTCTGGAAGAAACAGACCTATTTGCTAAGCCAGTTGACCCTTCGGCATCTGACAAAGGCTACACACTCGCTCAGAAGATGGTGGGTAAAGCATGTGGCGTTGAAGGTGTACGTGCAGGTCAATATTGTGAGCCTAAGATGACGACGGTTGGTTCTCAGGATACGACGGGTCCTATGACGCGTGATGAGCTAAAAGACCTTGCTTGTCTGGGCTTTTCAGCAGACCTAGTCATGCAGTCATTCTGTCATACATCGGCATACCCGAAACCAGTCGATGTAAATACGCACCACACGCTACCTGATTTCATCATGAACCGTGCTGGTGTATCGCTGCGTCCTGGTGATGGTGTTATTCACTCATGGCTAAACCGTATGCTGCTGCCTGATACTGTCGGTACAGGTGGTGACTCACATACGCGTTTCCCTCTAGGTATCTCGTTCCCTGCGGGTTCTGGACTCGTCGCGTTTGCAGCGGCAACAGGTGTTATGCCGCTAGATATGCCAGAGTCGATCTTGGTACGTTTCAAAGGTGAAATGCAGCCAGGTATCACGCTACGTGACCTTGTGCACGCCATTCCTTACTACGCTATTCAACAAGGTCTATTGACGGTTGAGAAAGCAGGTAAGATCAACGAATTCTCTGGTCGAGTGCTAGAAATTGAAGGTGTTGAACATCTAACGGTTGAACAAGCATTTGAGCTTTCGGATGCGTCAGCAGAGCGTTCGGCTGCGGGTTGTACAGTTAAACTGTCTCAAGAGTCGGTTGAAGAATACCTAAACTCAAACATTACTATGCTTAAGTGGATGATCTCTGAGGGATACGGTGACCGCCGTACTATCGAGCGTCGTATCACCGCGATGGAAGAGTGGTTGGCAAACCCTGAGTTGATGGAAGCGGATGCAGATGCGGAATACGCGCACATCATTGAAATCGACCTAGCGGATATTCATGAGCCAATTCTATGTGCACCAAACGATCCAGATGATGCGCGTCTTCTATCAGAAGTACAAGGTACGCAAATTGATGAAGTGTTCATTGGTTCTTGTATGACAAACATTGGTCATTTCCGTGCGGCAGGTAAATTACTTGAGCAGTTCGGTGGTCAACTGGATACTCGCCTATGGGTCGCACCACCAACGAAGATGGACCGTGATCAGTTAACGGAAGAGGGTTACTACGGCATTTATGGTCGTGCGGGTGTTCGTATCGAAACGCCGGGATGTTCTCTATGTATGGGTAACCAAGCTCGCGTAGCAGACAAAGCAACGGTAATGTCGACGTCTACTCGTAACTTCCCGAACCGTCTAGGTACAGGAGCGAATGTCTACCTATCTTCAGCAGAACTTGCCGCTGTGGGTGCAATTTTAGGTAAGATTCCAACCAAGGAAGAATACTTAGAGTATGCGAAGCAAATTGATGCAACGGCTGCAGACACTTACCGTTACTTGAACTTCCATAAGATGGACCAGTACACTAAGAAAGCGGATGAAGTGATCTTCCAAGAGCCTGCATAAATGTTATGCGAATAATAAAAACCGCTGAACATTCAGCGGTTTTTTTATGGCAACAGTTTTACAACTCAGTTCACTGAGTCGAGAAGTATTAAAGTTTTACTTGCAGCAGAGCTGCGACATTTCGTGCAGTTAACTCGATATTCTGAGCGGCTTCTACTAACGCTGTTGGGAGATCGACGGAGCGGTTAACGACAGCAAAGACTGCGTCAATACCGTGTTCGTGTACAACGCCACAATCTTGCGTTAAACAGCCAGCGATACCGATGACAGGCACGTTGTGTTTTTTCGCGGTGCGAGCAACACCAATAGGCGTTTTTCCATGGATCGTTTGGCTATCAATACGACCCTCACCTGTGATCACCAAATCGGCATCAGCAACCACATCATTTAAGTGAACAGCATCCATCACAATTTCGATGCCAGGGCGCAATTCTGCTTGGAGCAATCCCATTAAAGCAGCGCCTAAACCACCTGCTGCGCCTGCGCCTGCACGCTCTAACACATCTTGACCAAGCTGAGCTTTGATTACGCCAGCGTAGTGCGCCAAGTTGCTATCGAGTAATGCCACCATCTCTGGTGTTGCCCCTTTTTGTGGACCAAACACTTGTGATGCACCTTGCTCGCCGCACAGTGGGTTATCAACATCACATGCGACTTCTAAGCGCACGTTAGCAAGGCGAGAGTCAAGGTTGCTCATATCGATGGTATGAAGTTTACTTAGCTCACCACCACCAAAACCTAGCGATTGGCCAGATTCGTCAAGCAGACGGATACCCAGAGCTTGCGCCATTCCAAGGCCACCATCATTGGTAGCACTACCACCGATGCCTACGATAATGTGCTCAACACCTTTATCGAGTACCGCGTTGATCAATTCACCAGTACCAAATGTAGTGGTGATAAGTGGGTTACGTTTTGCAGGTTCCACGAGGTGGAGACCGGAAGCGGCGGCCATTTCGATGATGGCTGTTTTACCATCCCCCATTAACCCATAGAATGCAGTAACTTGTTCGCCAAGTGGACCAGTGACGCAGTGTTCAATGATCTCGCCGCCTGTAGCATCAACCAAAGATTGAACCGTACCCTCACCACCATCTGCCATTGGCAATTTGATGTATTCTGCATTAGGAAGAACTTGCTTGAAGCCTTGCTCAATAGCAATGGCGACATCCATCGCACTAAGACTTTCTTTGTATGAATCTGGAGCAATAATAATTTTCATAGTAATACCTTAACGCCTTAAACAAACAGACCAAACACACCGAACATCATGGTAGACACGAATGCGATCATCAGACCAACCGCCGATTCATAAGGGATGAGCTTAAGACGCTCACGAATGTCCATATGAACGGCCCCGCCGGTTGCGTGGAAGAAGCTGCCATGAGGCATGTGGTCAAGTACGGTTGCACCTGAATGGATCATTGCTGCGCCAGCAAGTGCTGGAACGCCTAATTCTAGAATGGTGTGACTAAATACACTTGCGGCTACCGCAGTACCTGCTGTGGTTGATGCGGTTGCAAGTGACATCATGGCACCAGAGATAGGCGCAAGTAAGTAAGATGGCAAACCAGAAGCGGTCAGGATTTCAATCAAGCCACCTTTAAGACCAGAATTGGCAATAATGCCGGCCAATGTACCTGTACCAAGCAACATCACCGCAACCGGCGCCATACGGCTTAAACCAGAAACCGCGAAGTGGTTGGTGTCATTAAAACGACCCATAACGACAGCACCAATAAAGCCACCAAGAGGAAGGGCAATCAGTGGATCTACGTTAATGCCTGCAATCGGGCGCAATGCAAGTAGCGCGATTGCGACCAGTGGTGCCACGATAGCGGCGCCGAATGTCGGTAGCTTAGAGTGATCAACAGAGACAACTTCATGGGCTTGTACCATGCTGCCTTTATTTGTTAGACGTTTTGCGATGATGTACGCCAAGGCAAGACCAAATAGTCCTGGTACGACGCCTGCCGCCATAACCGAAGTAAGCGGGACATTGAATGCATCCGCGGCAGCAATAGCATTCGGGTTTGGTGACATCACGTTACCCGCTTTACCACCGCCAACCATTGCAAGAAGAATCGCGGTCTTAGAAATGTTGGCTCGTTGGGCTATCGCAAGAGCGATAGGAGATACCGTAATAACAGCAACGTCAACGAACACACCAACAGCCGTTAGAATCAGCGTTGCTAGCGCGAGTGCCAGTAAAGCTCGTGTTTCGCCCACTTTCTTTACAATGGTTTCGGCAATAGACGTTGCGGCACCAGACTCAATCAGCACGCCAGCAAGTACACCAGCCGCAAGAATGCGTAGAACCGCGGTTACGATGCCTTGAGCACCACCAATCATGAGAGAGACGGTATCAGTGAGTGATACACCACCAACAACACCACCGACTAGAGCACCGATGATCATTCCGTATGCAGGTGGAACTTTACGTAGGATAAGCGCTATCGCAACCACTAGCGCAGCCAATGCGCCAAGCGTAGAGACTTCAGCCATTTTTTGTTTCCAATTTAGTTTTGAGAATTATTTTGCCCGCACTATAGGGGGATGCTTTGGATCGTCTTTAGATTGAACAACAAATATTCTGCCGGAAACACGTGCGTTTTTGTGCGCGTGCACAAATTGCTAATTAATGGCGCAGTAAGTTCAAAGCAAGGTAAAGGTGCAATTTGTCATCTAAGTTATTGATATTTAGCTTAGTAATCTTTTCTATTTGTTCTAGTCGATAGCGTAGAGTATTACGGTGGATATGCAGCATTTGGCTTGTTTGATAAGCGTCACAGTTTTGAGCAAAATATGCTTTAAGGGTTTTTACTAATGTTCCCTTGGTGTCTTGTTTCATCAATAAATCGAAAGGTTCTCTTAGTTGTTCAACTTTCCATGACTCTTCGAACAGGCTGCTGAGAAGAACGGGTAATCGATGATTTTGATAGAAAAAGACCTCGCCATTTTGGCTATGTACAGATTCTAAAGTGAGTTTGGCCGTTTGATACGATTTACTCAGTCCATCACTTCCTTCAAAATAATCTCCCAAAGCGATACGAATCTTAAATTTTCCTAATTGTCGTACACGTTTTAGAAGTTTTGTGACTCGCTTGCGTTCATTCTCAACGGACCAGCCGTTCTTGCTCAGTTCTATAGGTTTAAGTACCACGACCTCATTGGCGGATACCGATAAAATACCGACCAGATTGTCACGCTCAGGGAACTCTAAAAGATGCACGAGTTGCTGCAAGTGTGCGAGTGACAACGGGGTCTTGTTTTCATCAGGCATGACTTGGACGATAGCTGCAATTCGAGGCTTGCTAAGATCAAGTTCGAGCCTTTCTCCGATTAGCCGAATGGCATCATTATCGATTTGCGCACCTTGAATCAGCTGCATCACCAGTTCTTCTCTGTGGCGTTTGTGCCACTCTACTTGTGACATGAGTGCTGCTTGCTCAACAATAAGCTCCGCCGTCATCTTTACTAACTCACCATACTGGTGCACTTGGTCTGGTTCGCCAGATATACCAATGGTGCCAATAATTCTATCTTGGTAGATGATCGGGAAGTTGATACCGGGCTTGACGCCTTTGAGGTGTTCGGCGGTTGCTGAGTCAATGGCGACAACGCGATGTTCTGCAATAGCAAGGATCGCCCCTTCATGACGCTGGCTGAGTCGTGCTGGATCGCCGGAACCAATAATGCGGCCCAATTCGTCCATGACGTTGACAGAATAAGGGATGATCTTCATGGTACGCTCGACAATCTGTCTTGCGATGGTTTCATTTAGCTGCATAACAAGCTTATTTAAGGTGCAAAACGCGCAAGATACCACTAGGTTCTTGGCGGGACAATCGTATAAAAGGTGTTCGACAAGGTATTATCTTCAGATAAAGTATGCAGTGAACCCAAAGTGATACTTGCGTTTGAAAGTTAGCGGGGTAGACTTCGCCCATTAATTACCTTTGTTCAGCAGAAAGCATTTTCTGCCGTAGAAAGGTGGTAACAATAAAATTGAATGGGTGACGATTCGTCTGACCAGAGTTAAAGAGCACTACGATGGAATTTGAATTTATTCGTAATACGCTGATGGGCGAATATTACGTAAAATGCAGTATGGGGCATGAGATTGTTGGTCGTTGGCTGCAAGAAGAAATCGGCAAAGACCCTGCAAAAATTGCACAAGTTGAAGCTTTAATTGATCAGGCATTTTCTTCGCCATCTCAAGAGCATAGACTGACTGGTGCAGAAATAAGTTTAATGATCCTCGATGATGAAGTTCTGGTGCAAGAAAATGCACTGAGTCACGATTATGAAGTCGAGATGGAAACTGAATTCGATTTCTACAATGCCGAGAGCACGGCGAGTTGCGGTATTGAGGACTTTTGTTCTTTGATTGAGCAATGGAAAGACTTTTTGAACATTTAATGCACAGTTTTGGGTAGTCTCACTGACATTGCCTTATATTTGTGAAAAGGGCGCACCGACTTGGTGCGCCTTTTTTTGTTTATAAGTTTTAATTTTTGTTTAAGTTCATATAAATCAATGAGATAAAAAGTTGGCACGCCGCTTGGATTAATAAAACTGTTTCAGGATGAAAGCTGCGGAGAAGAGTCAATGAAAATCATTAATGCCATTATAAAACCTTTTAAGTTAGACGATGTACGTGAAGCATTGGCTGATGTTGGTATTGAAGGGATGACAGTATCAGAGGTGAAAGGTTTTGGTCGTCAGAAAGGTCACACGGAGCTATACCGTGGCGCGGAGTATCAAGTCGACTTTCTACCAAAAGTAAAACTAGAAATTGCAACCCATGCAGACAATGTGGAACGCGTGGTTGAAGCCATCACTAAAGCGGCTCAAACCGGCAAAATTGGTGATGGTAAGATTTTTGTCTACGACCTAAACCAAGCGGTACGTATTCGTACTGGTGAAATGGACGCAGAAGCACTTTAAGAATTCAAGGGATTGGAGAATTATCATGGAATTAACAACTACGGTAACCGAATTACGTTACGCACTCGACACCTTTTTCTTCCTCATTTCTGGTGCGTTGGTCATGTGGATGGCAGCAGGCTTTGCCATGTTAGAAGCGGGCTTAGTTCGCTCTAAAAACACAACAGAAATACTAACTAAAAACATCTGTCTTTATGCAATCGCTTGTACCATGTTCCTATTGGTCGGCTACAACATTATGTACGTTGATAATGGCGAAGGCGGCTGGTTACCATCATTTGGTACATTAATTGGCACACAAGGTGAAGGTGCAGACCACTCTTTAGAGTCGGACTTCTTCTTCCAAGTAGTATTTGTTGCAACAGCAATGTCAGTGGTTTCTGGTGCGGTTGCAGAGCGTATGAAGCTTTGGTCTTTCCTTATCTTCTCTGCTGTGTTGACGGCGTTCATCTACCCAATGGAAGGTTACTGGACGTGGGGCGGTGGTTTCCTATCAGAAGCAGGCTTTAGTGACTTCGCAGGCTCAGGTATCGTACACATGGCCGGTGCTTCAGCAGCATTAGCGGGCGTACTATTACTGGGTGCGCGTAAAGGTAAATACGGCAAAAATGGCGAAATTTACCCAATTCCAGGTTCAAATATGCCTCTCGCTACATTGGGTACGTTCATCCTTTGGTTTGGTTGGTTCGGTTTCAACGGCGGCTCTCAACTCATGGTTTCTGACTTTGAGAATGCGACAGCAGTAGGTCAAATTTTCTTGAACACTAACGCAGCGGCAGCGGCAGGTGCAATTGCAGCACTATTCGTATGTAAAACAACGTGGGGTAAAGCGGATCTAACGATGATTCTGAACGGTGCGCTTGCAGGTCTTGTTGCAATCACGGCTGACCCTCTATCACCATCACCGCTTTATGCTGTGGCAATTGGTGCGGTATCTGGTGCACTAGTGGTATTCAGCATCATTGGTCTAGACAAGATTAAGGTTGATGACCCAGTAGGCGCTATCTCTGTTCACGGTGTGTGTGGTTTCTTTGGTCTGATGGTAGTACCACTGAGTAATGGTGATGCAACGTTTGGTGCACAGCTTCTAGGTGCAGCAGTTATCTTTGCTTGGGTATTTGGTGCAAGCCTAGTGGTATGGGCAATCTTAAAAGTAACCATTGGCATTCGAGTTTCGGAAGACGAAGAGATGGAAGGGATGGATATGCATGACTGTGGTGTTGGCGCTTACCCAGAGTTCGTTACTGTAAAATAGCGGACATATTGAAACAATTAGTTACAAACCAAACGTTCAACAACCTGCTCGAAAGAGCAGGTTTTTTTGTGTCACATCATTGTTTTCTTGTTGAACATGCATATAATAACGCAACTGATAAACGTTATCATTAGCATGACAAGGGATTAACCAATGAAAAAACTGCTAACTCTTTCAGCGATTACTTGCGCTACTCTGGCTCCAACAGCAATGGCTGCTGAAGAAGTGAACGTCTACTCTTACCGTCAACCTTTTCTAGTTGAGCCTATGTTCAACGAGTTCACTAAAGAAACGGGTATTAAAGTAAATGTGAAGTTTGCGAAAAAAGGTCTAGCAGAGAAGTTGGCTCAGGAGGGCGAATACAGCCCAGCTGACGTAATCCTTACTACAGATATTAGCCGTCTAGCGGAACTGACGAACAAAGGTCTTGTTCAAAAGGTAGACAGCAAAATCATCGAAGAAAACGTACCTGCACAGTACCAAGATAAAGAGAACGAGTGGTTTGCTCTGACTCTACGTACTCGTAACGTTTACTCTTCACGTGACCGTGTTGGCAAACTAGGTAACGACTTCAACTACGCGGATCTAGCGAAGCCAGAATTTAAAGGCAAAATCTGTACTCGTAGCGGTAAGCACCCTTACAACGTATCTCTAGTATCTTCAATGATTGCACACCACGGTGAAGCAGAGACAAAAGAATGGCTAGAAGGCGTAAAAGCGAACCTAGCTCGTAAGCCTCAAGGTAACGACCGTGCTCAAGTTAAAGCAATCAAAGAAGGCTTGTGTGACGTTTCTCTAGGTAACAGCTACTACCTAGGTAAGATGGTTAACGACAAAGAGCAAAAAGCTTGGGCTGATGCGGTATATATCAACTTCCCTAACCAAGAGACTACAGGTACGCACGTAAACATCTCTGGTATGGCGATGGCGAAATTCTCTCCAAACAAAGACAACGCTGTGAAGCTAATGGAATTCCTAACGGGTGACAAAGCGCAGCAAATGTACGCAGAAGTAAACTACGAGTACCCAGTAAAAGAAAGCGTTAAGCGTTCTGAGCTTGTGGAGTCTTGGGGTGACTTCTCCGCGGATAAGATTTCTCTAGACGATATTGCAGCAAATCATGAAGCGGCAATTAAGTTGCTAGATGAAGTGAAATTTGACCTTTAATTCCATGTGGGGGTATAACTATACCCCCATTTGATTAAAGGATATGAGATGTATTTGCACCTGCATTTGTGTTTCATAAAGCCTTGCAGTATTTAGGCAATGAAGAATAAACATTCTCTATGGAAAACCAGTAGTGGGGCTATCACCTTGTTACTGGTTTTGCCGATCTTAGCGATCTTCTATACCGCCATTGGCGAGACGGATGACTTGTTTGCACATTTGATGTCGACGGTCATGCCAACCTATATCTATAACACTGTTGCACTGACAGCGGGTGTGATGTTCCTTTCTTTGATTCTCGGTATTCCAAGTGCTTGGTTTATGGCGATGTGTAAATTGCCAACTGAGAAGTGGTTGCAGTGGGCCTTGGTTCTACCGCTTGCCATGCCAGGTTATATCATTGGCTATATCTTTACGGATTGGTTTGATTTTGCCGGACCGATTCAAATCTTTTTACGTGATATAACGGGTTGGGGGCCTGGCGACTATTGGTTCCCAGATATTCGAACTTTAAGTGGTGCAACTTTTGTTCTTTCTCTGGTTCTTTACCCATATGTTTACCTGCTGTGTCGTGCAGCATTTATGGAACAGAACGTTTCCTTGCTGCAAAGTGCTCGCCTACTAAAGTGTTCTCCTTGGGAAAGCTTTTGGCGTATTTCGTTACCCTTAGTTCGACCATCTATCGCGGTTGGCTTGTCTCTTGTCGCGATGGAAACCATTGGTGATTTCGGAACAGTCAGTTACTTTGCGGTGAATACGCTGACAACCGCGGTTTACGATACCTGGCTTGGTTACTCAAACTTAAATGCAGCGGCGAAGATTTCAGCAATGATGTTGATGGTGGTTGTGCTTCTGCTCAGCGCGGAACGCTACAGTCGCCGTAAACAGAAGCTTTTCCAAAGTCAATTTAACAGCCATGAAGAGTTTCGTTATGAGTTAAAAGGTTGGCAGAAATGGGGGGCGTTGATTTGGTGTTGGGGTTTGGTTGCTGTCGCGTTTGTTTTCCCACTGTTACAGTTAATTGATTACGCTATTACTTACTTTGCTCAGAGTTGGACACCAGAATTCCGTGAATATGCATGGAACAGCTTGGTGGTGTCAATCGTGGCTGCAATCATTGGTGTTGCAATTGCCTTGATTGTGAATTTTAGCCAGCGAGTTAACGGTGGTCGTTCGAGTTTGGCATTTATGCGTTTATCCTCTATGGGGTATGCGGTTCCGGGAACGGTACTTGCGATCGGCGTGATGGTGGCGGTGTTGTTTATGGATCACCGTGTGAACGATTTTGCTAAAGCGATGGAGTGGAGCAGACCTGGGCTGATTTTCTCTGGCTCAATGTTTGCGTTGATCTTCGCTATGGTGGTGCGTTTCTCTGCAGTCGCCATTGGCAGCGTGGAAAGCAACTTGAATAAGATTTCTCCATCATTAGACATGGCCTCTCGAACCATGGGCTGTACGCCGAATACCATGTTATGGCGAGTGCATTTCCCATTGGTAAAACGCGGTGCATTGATCGCCGGATTATTAGTGTTTATTGAGTCGATGAAAGAGCTTAATGCTGCACTGTTGTTGCGTCCATTTAACTTTGAAACCTTGGCGACGTATGTATATAACTTTGCCTCGGACGAGCATTTAGAGCTTGCTGCTCTGCCGGCTGTATTACTGGTTCTTGTTGGGTTGATCCCGCTTGTTGTTGTAAATCGTTCACTGGAGCAAAATCACTGATGAGCTGCGCATTATCTATTCAAAACTTAACTTGTCAGTATGACGCTCAAACAGTACTTGAATCATTGTCTCTTGAAGTGGAACAAGGCCAGATTGTTTGCCTACTTGGTGCGAGTGGGTGTGGTAAAACAACTCTACTTAAGGCAATAGCGGGTTTGTTGCCTCTGAGCTCAGGACAAATGAGTTTAAACGGTGTCACGATTGATGACGGTGAAAATTGGCTGCCACCCGAGCAACGTAACATCGGTATGATCTTTCAAGATTATGCACTGTTTCCTCACTTGACGGTGGCAGAGAACATTGCCTTTGGCCTAAAAAATGAAAGCGCTCAACAGAAGTTACTCAAAGTAGAAGAGATGTTGGGTTTGGTTCACCTAAAAGGCTACGGCGATCGTTACCCTCATCAGCTGTCTGGTGGTCAGCAGCAGCGTGTGGCGATTGCTCGTTCGCTTGCTTATAAGCCAGATTTACTGTTGCTAGATGAGCCGTTTTCTAATATTGATACCCAAGTTCGTCACGAGCTGATCGGTGAGATTAGAAAGATCTTTAAAGAACAGGGTGTTACTGCAATTTTTGTTACGCACAGTCGTGAAGAGGCGTTTGCGTTTGCCGACAAAATGGCCGTTATGAATCGAGGTGTGATCGAACAGTATGGAACGGCTTCAGAGCTTTACTATCAGCCATCGAGTAAGTTTGTTGCCGATTTTTTAGGTGGTGGAAGTTATTTGGCTGCCAAACGTATTTCTGACAGCGAATTCGAAACGCAGCTTGGAGTGATAGAAGCGAATACGCAGCAAGAGATTCTAATTGGTGCGGAATGTTCTTTGTTACTTCGTCCACAGCATGTCCAAATTGAAGCGGATAGTGAAAGTGCAGTCAAAGTGTTAGAACAGCACTTTATGGGTGATCACTGCCGTTACATTATTGATGTGAATGGTGACCGTTTATTGGCGACTTCCGCTCAAGCGCTTAATGTCGGTGATAATGTGACGGTGAAAGTAGAAACCCAAGGAGTGTTGGCATTTGCTTAATCAACAACTCAGTAGCGAAAAGAGATAAAAAGGCCCGGCAGTCATGCCGGGCAAGTGTTCTTCACCTATAGGTTTGTGCTTGGACAGGCACAAGGCCAGTTATAAAGACAAGAAGTCTTTAAACTGTTGAAGAACACGTTCCGCAGTGTCCTTATCTTGCATTTCTGCAAAAATTCGTAGCAGTGGCTCAGTACCTGAGAAGCGCGCAATAATCCAACCGCCATTCTTGAAGTACACTTTCGCACCATCTTCGTAGCTGACTTTTTCAATTTCAAACTCAAACTCAGGCAACTGCTTTTCAACATAAATCTTATTGAACAGTATTTCTTTTTGTGCAGGTTTGAACTTGCAATCGCCCTCTGCCATGTAGGCATAGCCGTACTTGCCGTAGATTTCGTCCAGTAACTCAGATAATTTCTTGCCAGTGACGGAAATCATTTCTACCAATAAGCTTGATGCGAATACGCCATCTTTACCTTTGATATGGCCGCGTATCGTTAAACCACCAGAGCTTTCACCACCGATCAGTGAGTCATCCGCTTCCATTTGCGAACTGATGTGCTTAAAGCCTACGGGTACTTCAAAGCACTTTTCACCGTGATCGGCTGCGACTTTATCGAGTAGGTGCGTGGTTGCGATGTTACGTACGACAGAGCCTTTCCAACCTTTGTACTCTAGTAAGTAGTAGTAAAGTAGAAGTAGCACTTCATTTGGGTGAATAAAGTGGCCCTTTTCGTCGATAATACCTAAACGGTCTGCGTCACCATCGGTTCCGATACCAATGTCATAACCCTCTTGTTCGACAAGGTGCATTAGGCGATAGAGTGTTGCTGCGCTTGGTGATGGCATTAAGCCACCAAAATCCGGGTTTTTACCATCGTTGATGACATCAACTTCACAGCGACCATTGATCAGCACGGTTTGCAGCGCATTTTTCGCCACACCAAACATAGGGTCGATGAGAACACGTAGATTCGCGCGCTTGATCGCTTCAATATCGATGAAGTCGATGATTGAATCGACAAATGCATTCATTGGGTTAATGATGTTGATTTGCTTATCTTCAACGGCTTGATCAAAATCGACACTTTTCACATCTTGCGCGGTGAGTGTCGCAATTTGAGTTTCGATCTTTTGTGTGATGATTTCGTCTGCATCACGGCCACCTTCGATGAACACTTTTATGCCGTTGTAATCAGCAGGGTTGTGTGAAGCCGTAATACAAGCAGAATAAGCACAGTTCATCTCTTTAGCTTGAAACATCACGATAGGGGTTGGAACAAACTTGTCGATAAAGCTCACCGCGATGCCGTTTGCTGCAAGAACCTCTGCAAACCAACGACCTGCTTTGTCAGAAAGAAAGCGACGGTCATAGCCGATAACAAAGCCGCGATCCGCGACGGATTCGTTGTTGGTAATGTTTGCCACTGCTTGAGCAACTAAACGTACATTATCTTTGGTGAACTCCTCACCGATAAATGCACGCCAGCCACCAGTACCAAATTTGATCATAATTCGATCCTCGATAAGAGCGGCATCCCACCGCTTCTCAAATCTTTGCTAGCGAACCGATGCACTTATCAAACTTAAGTGCATCGGACAAATCAAAAGGGGGAGAAATACTCTCCCAAAAGATGATTAACCCAGAGTTACGATAACTTCGTTTATTGAACCTTCCGCTTGAACTGGTACAGATGCACCACTTACAGCTTCACCGTTTACGGTAATCGACTTAACGCCTTTGCTTACTGAATCAGGGTTTACGACTTTGATGTTGTACGTTGCACCTAACCATTGACGAGTCACTTCGAAGCCTGGCCAGTTCGTTGGGATACATGGATCGATAGTAAGACCATCGAAGCCGGTACGCACACCAAGGATAAAGTTGGTTACGGCGAAGTAAGCCCAACCAGAGGTACCTGTTAACCATGGGTGGTTTGCACGACCGTGGTCTTGGTGGTCACGCCCCATGATGAACTGCACGTATGAGTAAGGTTCTGCAATACGTTTTTCGATGATGTCGTTCTGGTTGTATGGGTTCAGTGCGTCGTAGAACTTCATTGCACGGTCACCACGACCCAATTTTGCTTCTGCTACCCAAGCCCATGGGTTTGGATGTGAGAAGATAGCGCCGTTCTCTTTTACGCCTTGGTAAACGCGAGTTACGAAACCGATGTCATCGTTTGGTGTTGCGAATGATGGTGAGTTTAGGTGCAGGCCGTATTCAGAGAACAGGTTCTCATCGACTGCGTCCATCGCTTTCTCACCGCGCTCTTGAGATACCGCACCTGAAAGTACCGCAAGCGTGTTTGACTCAAGGTGTACTCGGCCTTCCGCTTGTTGCGCTGTACCGATCTTGTCGCCATTCTTTGTCAGACCACGGATGTACCAACCACCCTCATCGTCCCAAAGGTGCGTTTCACACGCCTCGCGAACGTTAGCTGCCATTTCAGTATATTTCTCAACATCGGCTTCTTTGCCTAGGTATTTCGCTAGGTCGATGAACTCTTGCAGTGCCCAGAAGTGCAGGAACGACACCATTGACGATTCGCCACCACCTAGGTTTAGACAGTCGTTCCAGTCTGCGCGCAAACCTTTACAGATACCGGTTTGACCCACGTATTCAGCAGAGAAGTCTAGCGCCGCTTTCATGTGGTCATAAACCGTTGCATCGCCACCATCTGCGTAAGGGATCACTTCGTCGAAGAAGCTATGTTCACCCGTTTCCATCACGTACTTACAGATGGTTGGGACTAGCCATAGGTGGTCATCCGAACATGTGTCTTCGATACCGTGAATCTTGTCTTCATCAGACGGAGTAGGAACAACTGTTGGTGATTTTGATGGTTTAACATCGGCTTTCTCAGGATCGAACCAATCTGGATCGAATAGGTGTAGACCGTAACCCGCTTTCACTTGGCCACGCAGTAGGTCAACGATGCGTTTGCGCGTCATTGCTGGGTTAGCGTGAGGAACTGAGATCGCATCTTGCGCTGTATCGCGGTAACCAAGACCAGTACGACCGCCCACTTCGATAAATGAAGCAAAGCGAGACCACACCACACACGTTTCGGCTTGGTATAGCGTCCAAGCATTGATCATGGTGTCTAACCCTTCGTTTGGTGATTTCACTTGGAACTTGCCACAACGCTCATCCCAGTGTGCTTTAATACCCGCAAATGCATTGTCGACTTCTGCAAGGTCTTGGTACTTAGCACGTAGACGGTCACCGTTGCCTTTACCGATACCTAGAATGTAAGCAAAACGAACTTCTTCACCTGGTTGGATGGTGAATTGCTTGTGCAGAGACCCACAGTGGTTGTAACACGTTTGCGCGGTGTTGAAGCACTTACCTTGTTCTACCGCTAGTGGGTTGGCTTCATCACGGTATAGACCTAGGAAGCTGTCGCGCTGACCGTCGTATGAATCTGGGTCAAACGTTGACGCTAGGTAGTAAAAGCCTTCGAAATCGTTGGTGTTGTAGTATAGGTCGTATTCAATCACGCCTTCGTTGTATGACGTACCAGCTGAGTACAGCGACATCTGATGGTTCTGGTTATCAGATTGAATGTGGCTGAACGAGAACTCAACAAATGAGAATGCGCTGATCGTACGTGGCTTGTCAGAGGTGTTCTTAATCACAACATCCCAAATTTCCGCGTCTTCGCCTTTTGGTACGAATAGCGTTTTCGTTGCTTCGATACCATTGTAGTCACATTTAAATTTCGAGTATGACAAACCATGACGAACTTCGTAGCTTGCTTCATCAAGGCTTTTTGCGACTGGTTGCCATGAAATTGACCAGTAATCACCCGTCTCATCATCACGCAGGTAAACATAATGTCCAGGGCGATCAAACGTAGCATTCGGACGGAACTTAGTAACACGGTTGTATTCTGGAGAGTTGTAGAACGAGTAACCACCCGCGTTATGTGAGATAACCGTACAGAACTTTTCAGTGCCTAGGTAGTTAGTCCAAGGCGCTGGTACGTCAGGGCGAGTGATGACGTATTCACGATTCTCGTTATCGAAATAGCCGTATTTCATTGATGTATTTCCTTTTTACTAAACTGCACCTGCAGTCAAAAAATTTATAATCTTTTAAAGCGTGATGTGTTGGCATCACACTGATATTACTTCCACGGTTTACGGTAATTTACGCCCTGCAAGTCGAGCAGAGGTAGGTGTCCTTTCAAACGTGATAAATAGTCAGTCCAATCGCGGTGTTGTTTTTCAGTCCAACATGCTTCTGCCATAGCCGTCAGGCGAGGGAAAATCATGTAGTCCATGCGCGATGGGTTGTTGATGATTTCGCACCATAGAGCGGTTTGAATGCCCCAAATGCGTTTTCTGATTGGGTCGTCAGCAGGGATTTCCGCTAACGGTTCGTAGTTGTATGCCTTTTCTAATGGCAACGGGTTTGCCCAATCGACGCCAGGCTCTTCTGGTGCGTAGTCTTGGGTCATATCCAAATAAGTGGTTTGTGCTGGTTGCAGCACCACATCAAAGCCTTGGCGAGCACAGTTCAATGCCGCTTCTTCGCTTAACCATGAGTAAATAACGGTATCTTTGCTGACCTTGTTGCCGTGTTGAGCTTCTTCCCAACCCAGCATGCGTTTACCCAGTTTGCGCAGTTTATCTTCTGCATGACGCAGGAAGTGACCTTGCAGCTCTTTGTAGTCGGTGTAACCCAATTGCGCCATTAGGGCTTGGCAAGCGGGGCTCTTTGACCAAACGCCATGTGGCACTTCATCAGCTCCAATATGCACATAAGGTGCAGGGAACAATACCGCTACTTCTTCCAATACCTTGTCGATAAATTCATAGCTGCCCGGTAGAGCAGGATTGATAACGTTGTCGTTATAGTGCTGAATGCTACGGTATTCGGTGGTGTCGTCTGCTTCAACCAACAGGTGAGGTAGCGACTTGATCGCCGCGCGACAGTGCCCAGGAACGTCAATTTCAGGAATGATCGTAATGCCACGTTGTTCGGCAAACGCGATAACATCTTTGATTTCTTCTTGCGTATAGAAGCCGCCGTAGCGCTGAGATAAATGCGTGTATTGTGGTTCGAGAGTTTCACCAACGCCACGCCATGCACCAACATCGGTAAGCTGAGGTAGTGATTTGATTTCGATGCGCCAGCCCTCATCGTCAGTGAGGTGCCAATGGAACGTGTTAAACTTGTAATGCGCCAGTAAATTGATCAAGCGTTTCACTTGCTCTATTGAATGGAAGTGTCGCGCGCAGTCGAGCATCATGCCACGGTATCGAAAACGAGGACTGTCTTTAATTGTGCAGCACACTGCATCCATGGTATTGCTTTCTTCATCGCGCTTGATGAGTTGTAATAACGTTGCACATGCGTGGGTAAATCCAGATGAAGATCCCGCTTCGATCTTAATAGAGGCTTGTGTCACTTTGAGTTTGTATGCTCCCTCATCAAGCGTTGGATTGCTCTTAAATAAGATCTTTCCGCTATTCGATGACGCGATTTCAAATTGGTGAATTCGTTTAAGCTCTTCCAGTAACCACTCTTTTGCGGTGCTAGCTAAATCGGTGTAGGTTGCAATGCCAACTTGCTCATCAAAACGAAATGAATGATCATTGATTTCGATATGATTTGGTTTTGGCAATAGTGGTTGTGCATGAGAATCACTTGGCGGAATATCGCAGCGCTCTTTGTATGGTGATGCTAAAACGATAGGCGTGACATCAACGTTTGCACGTTGTGATTGACCATCAACGATAAAATCGACGGTTGCTTCATTGAAGCCATCAGAGTAATAGCGGAAAGGATTCGAACCAATACTAAATTCGCAGTAATAATGATGGTTTGCTTCAAGTACTTGTCTCTCGGGTTTGAGAGTACAGAAACTGCCAATTTGTGTTAACTGGCCGTTTGAAACACTGCCCGGAAGAATGTAACGATCAAACGCAAGAGTTAAACCCCACTGAACGAGGTCTTGATCACTTAAGTTATGAAAAGTCAGACCAAAGCGGCAGTTTTGTTTTTGTTCAGATAGGACGACTAGATCAACTCGATATTCCATATTCACTCCTGCTCAACATTAACCGAGTAAAGGTTATGTTCTGGTTTGCCAGCAAACATAATTGCCCCATCGATGGCATCAAATTCGGGCTCAACCACCCAGTGTTGAACTGGCGGAGATAGCCAGCGCAAAATTCGCTCTGCGATACTGCCCATCAAGCAAATGCGCGTTGCACCGCGTTTATTGAGAGCGACTAAGAACATTTCAATATCTGCTGCGGTTTGTTTGAGCATTTCTATCGCCAACGTATCGCCTTGTTCTGCGTGTTGGAAAACTGCAGGGGAAAACTGACCATAGTCTCGTGGCAATGCTGTTTTAGACCAAGCGACTATGTTGTCGATATCATTTTTAAAATGTGCCATTACGTGCGTTGTTAACGGTGTTTTTTCACGAATGCCATCTTCTGCAAGTAAAACTTGTTGAATTAGACGTAGCCCCATAACGGCACCGCCACCTTGATCCGAGATTGGAAATTCACGACCGCCAACAACATGCTGCTCAAGTCCTTTCAGGTAAATGCCACAAGAGCCGGTTCCTGCAATCATGATTGCGCCATCCTTACCATTGTGGGCGCCGATGCACGCACCATAGGCATCGGTATTGAGTGTCATGCTGGCGAATGGGTGCTCTAAAGCCATGAATGCTTGCCAGGAGGTTTTATGTTCTGCGCCTGCTAGCGCTAAACCTACATGCATAGAAGAAAAATCGGATTGAGTCAGGCCGCCTTGTTCTGCTGCAGAAGCAATAGATTCAATAATCGACGCCATTGCGATTTCCGCGCCTAACATGATGTTTGCGCTGCCGCTTTTCGCTTCGCCAATGACGGTGCCTTGAGCATCTTTGATGCGGGCACGACATGACGTGCCTCCGCCGTCGATTCCAACAAAATACATCCCCATGATTATTGCTCCTCGAATGCGTTAGAATCAGCAAGCATGGAAATGTGCTGAGCTTGGCTCATTATTGCTAATAGATACCATGCCCCATGCGGGATCCACTGTTCACCCCAGCGCCAGTTTTGAAGCATGTCGTCTTTCTGTGCTGGTGGATTAAAGGCGATGTCCTCTTCGTCTTCAAAGCCTGCAGTGATGCCATTGCACACACCGCCTTTAGCGTTGAAGAAGCCGTATTGAGGGAGGTAGTCTGGGTTGTTGCGCCCATGGCCGTCCAACATACACATGTCGTATGGGTTTAGACCAACAATCCAGTTAATCGAATCTTGAGCAAGAGCTGAGAGCTGTTGTTTTAATTGATCTGATACAACGTGTGGTTGCGCCACATAAGCCATGGTTGCCAGTGAACCTAGGCGGGCATTCTCACCTTGCCACCAGTATCCAGACTCATTGTTGTGTGCCACAAAGAACGCATCACGTTTCGCTTCATCTACGCCTTTTACGTATTGGCGAGGGTAGCCAAATGGGTTGGTCACTTTGTTGGTGATAGAGACTTCAAATTCACACGCTAGAGTAATGATTTGTTTGACTACCGATGCGCGCTCAGAGTCGTCTTCGATGGTTAAGTATTCACATAGTGCGATAACGGGAAGCCCCGCTTCTGCTGCATGGAAGTAAGGTCGACTGCCATCTTGATTAGCACTCCAAAAGTGTTGAATGTTCTCATCACTTGTTTGGCGAGTTGAAAGACGTTTTGCCCATACGCGGCTTTCATCTAGGTAACGCGCCTCTTTGGTGGTCTTGAATAGCTCTACAGCGGCAAGAAGCGCACAGTATTCATCAATGATGTTCTCTTCACCATCGTTTAAGTATTGGGTGTTGCACTCTTTTAGATGCCAATAGCCGTTTTCTGCGGCATTACGATATTTTTGTTGGTCAAACTCACCGTGAGCATCTAAACGAGCGGCTGATGCTAATGCTGCAATGCTAATGCCTGCACCTTGGCGATAACCTGCTTGGTAATCATCAAATTTGTGGCCTAACTGGGTTTCATAAGCGCAGATTTCGCGTTGGGTAGTGTCTTTACTCCACTTGTCGAACACCGTCATGTAGAAGAAACCTTTTTCGTTTTGCATACGAACAAGAAAATCTGCACCGAACAGAGCCTCTTCGATAAGACGTGTTGCAGTGAATTTAGCCAGTTTCTCGTTGTCTTTTAGTAGAGACAACCCTTTCAACATATTCCAAACCACCATTGGGGTTTGCTGTGGGTTCAGGTAGTTCGCATAGGACAAGTGACTAAGATATTTGCTGACATCGCCAGAAGCGTCATACCAACCGCCGTGAACATCGGCAGTTTCGTTTGAATTTAGCAGTGGGGCTTGATGATCTTGTTGATCGAAAATACCGCCACAGCGCTGGGATTTAAAGTAGTGGATCACATCAGACAGAGTGTGATCGAGGAGAATATGTTCACCGATCTCAAAGTGAGATGAGCGTAAATGATCGAAACGAAGATAATAGTTACCTGGAGTGTTAAATGAAGAAAAGTCGATGAGGTAGAAATGACCTTGATGCCAGTTCGCTACTTTGCCTTGCTTCTCAACCGTTAGAGTCGCAACCGTTTGATGACTATTGGCACAAACCAATAAAGCAGTATAAGAAGACAGACGTGATCGGCTCGTCTGGATGACCGCTTTCTTAGGGCCTAGACGCTCATAACCAATGTGGTTAGTCAGTAGCAGCATTCAATTTCTCCAGGGGAACAAATAATACAAAGAAGAAGTGGGTCAGGTTTAGCCTGACCCTAGTAGTTATTAATTTTCAAATAAGTAACAACGAACAAAGTGATTGTCTGACAACTGAGTAACAGCAGGCAGTTTCTCTCGGCACTTGTCGGTAGCATGAACACAACGTCCAGCAAATGGGCAACCCACAGAGTCAGGTGTCCAGAGAGGGATATCCCCTTTGTTGCCTTTCAATTTTTCATGAATGGACTTAGATGGATCTGGCACGGCAGAAACTAGCAGTTGTGTATATGGATGCTGAGGATCGTGGATGATTTCCTCTGTATCACCCCATTCAACCATGTGACCCACGTACATTACGGCTAAGTCTTCTGCGATGTAACGTGCAGTTGCGATGTCATGGGTAATGTAAAGTAGAGACATTTGCTTCTCAAACTTCATTTCTTCCATCAGGTTAAGAACACCTGCACGAATTGATACATCAAGCATGGATGTTGGTTCATCGGCCAGTACTACCTCGGCCCCTACTGCGATATTGCGAGCTAAGTTCACACGTTGACGTTGTCCACCAGAAAGCTGGTGAGGGAATTTTTGCGCCGTCTCTTTTGGTGGGATAAGACCTACTTGTTCTAGAAGATCATACACGCGCTCTTCTAGCTCTTTTTTGTTGCCCGGTGATACTTTTTTATGAATCAACAGTGGGCGAGCAATGTGGTGGAAAATATTGTGCGTTGGGTTAAGTGACCCAAACGGGTCTTGCCATACCATCTGCACGCCTTCACGGTAGGTCATCAGATCGTGTTTCGATGTGATGTCCTGAATATCGCGGCCCTTGTATTCAATGATGCCATCGGTAGGGGCATACATTTTTGCAATCATTTTAGCTGTGGTTGATTTGCCTGAACCTGATTCCCCCACCACTGACAAACCGCGGCTTTTGTACATTTTGAAAGATACATCGTTGATTGCACGCATCTTAGTTTGTTTGATTGAGTTACTGTTCAAAGGGAAGTCTTTAACGACATTCTTACCTTCAATCAGCAGTTCGCCGAGTTGTTTGCTCATAATTCTCTCCAATGTAATTTTGTTCTTAGCGTAAGGTGTTTGTTTTAAACCTTAGCTTGAGCAATGGTTTGGCCGTATAAATGACAGTTCGAGAAACGACCTGCTTCGATTTCGCGCAGTTGTGTCGGAACTCGTGTACAAGCTTCGTGAACGCGGTCACAACGAGCTTGGAAACGACAACCTTGAGGGATCTCTAATAGGTTCAAAGGGTTGCCTGGGATACCTGTCAATTTGGTTTTCGGGCCGGTTAATGGAGGGAAAGAGCTACCCAAACCTTTCGTGTAAGGGTGGTAAGGACTTTCCAAAATTTGCTTAGATGGTGCAACTTCAATTAATTCACCAGAGTACATAATGCCGATGCGATCTGAGAACTCGACCATCAACGATAAGTCATGGGTGATGAATAGAATTGAGAAACCAAACTCTTCTTTTAATGCATAAATTTTTTGCAGAATCTCACGTTGAACCACTACGTCTAGTGCCGTTGTTGGTTCATCCATGATGATCATCTTAGGGTTTAGCGCTAACGCAATTGCGATAACCAAACGTTGACGCATACCACCAGAAAACTGGTGTGGGTAGTCATTTAGACGGCTAGGGTGGATATCAACGATTTCCAGTAATCCCTCAGCTCGTGTTTTCGCTTGTTCACGAGTCATGTTGGTATGGCGCATGATCACGTCGCAGAATTGTTCTTCCATATTCAGAACAGGGTTCAATGCGTTCATGGCACTTTGGAATACCATCGACATCTCACTCCAGCGAAAGGACTGCATGCGTTCATCGCTGTACTGAAGGATATTCTCACCATTGAAGATAACCTCACCACCAGTGATAAACGCTGGCGGCTTGTGAAGGCGCATTAGCGAGAATGCAACGGTTGATTTACCACAGCCTGATTCACCTGCTAGGCCGAATACTTCACCTGGCGCAATGTCGAAGCTGACGTTATTACAGGCGCGGACATCGCCCGCATCTGTAATGTAGTCTACGCATAGGTTACGGATAGAAATTAGTGGTGCAGTCATGATTATTTATCTCCGCTCCATAGTGCATTTTGTGGTGCCAATTCTGGCTCACGTTCTTTCTTATCTTGTGCTGCCATTTTCTTCCAGCGCTTCATGCCTTTGTGAGAACGAAGCTGTGGGTTAGCAATTTCATCGACTGCGAAGTTCAGTAGAGCAAGGCCAGTAACCAATAGAGTTAATGCAATACAAGGTGCTAGTACTTCCCACCATGCGCCGATAAGCATCGCTGATGAAGTCTGTACGTTGTACAGCATGATGCCCCAACTGATGGTATTGGCATCGCCTAGACCTAGGAACGAAATTACCGCTTCGGTGTTGATTGCTAGCATTACTGAACCGATGAAGCTTGCACCAACGATTGGGATTAGGTTTGGCAAAATCTCAACGAAGATGATGCGAATAGGAGACTCACCCAGTACTTCTGCGGCTTTAACGAACTCTTTTTCTCGTAGTGCCATGGTTTGAGCTCGCACAACACGTGCACCCCAAGCCCAGGAAGTACCGGCGATAATCAAGGCAATGGTGAGCGGCCCAGCCTCCCCGATAAACGCAGCGAGTACGAACAGTAGCGGTAACTGTGGAATAACCAGCATGATGTTCATTGCCGCGCTCAGTACGTCATCGACACGACCGCCGAAGTAACCTGCTGAGATACCAATAACGGTTGCTAGGAAACACACGATGATACCCGCACCAAAACCCACACCTAGAGATACTCGAGCGCCGTAAGCAACTTGAGACCAGATGTCACGACCCATACGAGACGTGCCCAGTACGTGGTCCGCTTTTTTCGACATCAGCAGGGTACGACGGTCGTCTGCTAGGTTTTTCGCAACCCAGCCATCCGGGTTATTTTGTGCTTGTTTTACAACAAAACCAGGGTATTCATGTGGGTTACCAGTGCGCTTATCTGGCGCATGTTGAGTAATCAAAGGTGCAGCGACTGCTACAAAGATGAATACCGAGATAATTGCCAAACCAACACGTGCGAACGCGTTACCTAAAATCAGTTTAAATAGTTCTTTCATGATTATTTGCCTCCCTTACGTAGGCGAGGGTCTAGAATCATGTACAGCATGTCAGCCATTAGGTTGAAGCAAAGCATGAACATCGTCATGATGATGAGCTGACCTTGAAGTACTTGGTAGTCACGTGCGTGAATTGCGTTAAGAAGAACCGTACCTAGACCTGGGTAGTTGAAGATCATTTCGATGATTAGCTGACCACCGATTGCCATACCTAGAGACATTGAAAGTGCGGTGACACTTGGTAGTAGTGCGTTACGAGCTGCGTAGTTGAATACCACTCGGTTTTCGCTCAGCCCCTTACCTTTTGCCATTGTGATGTAATCTTCAGCAAGTAGGTTGATCATGTTGTTACGCATGTTTACTAGGAAGCCACCAATCTGAACAATCGTCGCACAGAACAATGGAAGGATTGCGTGATAACCCACGTCTTTTAGGAATTCCCAGTTTGTCCAATCTGGCACGGTACCTGGGGTGTATGCGTAACCCGATGGGAACCACTTTAAGCCGATAGCAAAGATGAACAGTGCTAGCATCGCGATAACCATTTGTGGAATCGCTTGAATGATCAGAGTGCCTGGCGTTACAAATGCGTCGTATCGGCTACCACGTTTCCAAGCCGCGAAGATACCGAGTACAGAAGCAATCGAGAATGAAAGTACAACAGCGGTACCTGCTAGGAATAATGACCAACCAAATGCGCCACCTAGTAGAGAGTTAACTGAAAGCGGGTAGAACTGGATAGAAGTACCTAGCTCCCAGCTTAGAATGTTTTTGATGTACGACAGGTACTGAATGTAAATTGGACCATCTACGAACCCCAGCAGTTCTTTCATTGCTGCAATTCGCTCTGGTGTTACCTGTACTGATGCGTTAGCAAACATCATGGTAACTGGGTCACCAGGCATTGCTCGCGGAATAATAAAGTTTAACGTCGCTGCAACTAAGAGCGCGACAAGATAGAACGACAAACGTCTTAAAAAATAACCCATAACTCACACCTTACTCACCCAGATTTTTTCCCTGTTTCTGGTTTCAGGTCGCTCCTAGCGAAATTTAGAGCGAAAAATCCCCTGACGACGAGCGCCATATGTTGGTTTGGTCACAAGGAGATTTTTATAGGCGGCACACGGGATGTGTGCCGCTAGAAATGAACTTCTACTTATTTAACTGGTTTTAGGTCCAATACGTGAAGTAGACGCTCTGGGATACCAGCCCAAATGTTTGGACGGCCCTTAGGATTTTCTTCGTTCCACCAACCAGTGAAGCGAGTTGTGTTGTATTGGTACATGTAAGCACCAGACAATACAGGGATAGTCACTTGGTCTTGAGCGATGATTTGCTGAATACCGTGAGCGATTTCTAGCTGTTCTTGCTTATCAGCTGTTTTGTAGAAGCTGTTTAGAAGACCATCTAGCTTTTCGTTCTTGTAGAAGTGCATCGCGAAACGAGGCATACCGTCGCCAGACTGAAGTGCTGAGTTGTAAGCACTGTTCCAGTAAGTGTATGGGTCTGCACCGTGGAAGTAGTTGGTGTATGCTACGTCGTATGTACCTTCAAGCATTGCTTGGTTATACACAGAGAAATCTGGTGTACGAGCACGAGCTTTGATACCAACTTCGCCCAACTGTTCAACCGCGAGTTGTACTGTGTTGTTGAAGTCTGTCCAACCGTTTGGTGATTGAATTAGAAGCTCGAAAGACTTGCCAGATGGCGTGTCAACGAAGCCGTCTTTGTTTACGTCTTTGAAGCCCGCTTTCGCTAGAAGTTTCTTCGCACCTTCAGCATTGTATGAGTTGTAACCCTTGTACTTGTCATGAGTCTTTTCGTCAGACCAAGCTTCGAATGCGTAGCCAAGGCCTGATGCAAAGTCATTCACAGTACCGCCACCGTAGAACGCGATATCGATAATAGTTTGACGGTCAAGAGCCATAGAGAATGCGCGACGGAAGTCAACGTTAGTTAGCGCTTCGTTCTTCGCTGCATCTGGGTTTTTAAAGTTCACTACGAACGCTTGAGTACCTGCAGGCGGGTACCAGTAGTGATGTTTAGGGCTCGCTGCTGCGTAAGTACGGTCGATGTCTGGAACGAATGAAGAAGTCCAGTCCATTTCGCCGTTAACAACTTTACCCAGGAACTGGTCGTTGTTTGCAATTTGAGGAACACGTAGACAGTCAACGTCTAGGTTCGCTGCATCCCAGTAGTTCGGGTTTTCACACTGGATGTATAACTGCGGAGTGAAAGTGTCGATCACTGTGAACGGACCAGAACCCACTGGATTTTCGTTAGTGAATGTCGCTGGATCTTTTACTTTGCTCCATACATGCTTAGGTACCACTGGTACTCTAGCAATTTCGTAAGGAACGTTAGAGTTTGCTTCAGTTAGGTTGAACTTAACTTGGTGATCGTTAAGTTTTTCTACGCTGCTAACCCATGAGTTGATACCTGATTGATCGAGCTCTGGCTTCTCTTTAACTAGGTTAAAAGAGTAAACTACGTCATCAACGCTAAACGCTTCACCATCAGACCATTTTACGCCTTTACGAATATCGAAAATTACGCTTTTTAGGTCATCTGCCATTTTGAAGTTTTCTGCTAGACGAAATACTGGTGTGTTACCATGCATTTCGTTGAAAACAACGAGAGGCTCGTAAATAAAGTCAGTCGTTGTGTGCAGGTTAGTTGCACCCAAGAAAGGGTTAAAGTTACGAACAAAAGTTGTAAACTCTTTAGGGTGGATAGTCAGTTCACTGCGTTCAGCGGCTGTAGCTACTGATGCAAAACCGGTCGTAGCCGTTGCAATAATTGCTGTTGCTAGTGCTGTTTTTTTAATATTGGCAAGCATAGCTGTTCCTTACTATTTGCTTTCATTTCACTAATGGAATAATGGATTAACATTCTCTAAGACCCACCTCTTCATCACTACACTATATCTATTTGCCTGTAGCTTCTAAGAGTGGCCTGTAGGCCTTAGGCACGGTTAAGAAAACACCTTATCAGTAAAATAATCAAATTCGTTTCCCGTTAAAAACGTTAAAAACATAGCAAGTTACGTTATAAACGTTATTTTGCGCTTTTTTTGTACGCTTGTGGCTAAGTTTTGAACATTGAACTGCGTCGCAATATGTTTCCATGTGAAAAGTACGTGTTAGTTATTACTAACCTTTGAGGCCTTTTATTTTAATGGTTTCTATTGTTTTTGAGTCATTGTCGATCTAGCTCACACGTCAAAAGTACGTTAATTATTTAAATAAAATTTAATCTGCCGTTCTGTTGTGATTGAGTTCGCAATCTCTACCAATTGTCAGCCAAACTCTGTTTTGAAACTCAAATATGGCCAAATGTCGCGTAAAAACGGCGGTGAGGATTATGCTTTTTTTAACTAAAAAAGGAAGTGTGTTTCGTTGCGTTGGCTAAAGCGATTGGGGTAAATCTATAGTGAGGAACTCTCTGAGTTGAGAATACTTGTTTCATGTATTAGGAGCTCTTTATATCATGCCTTAAGAACGTTTTAGGTACACAATCTAAGTAATTACCTTGCCAGGTGTGGTTGGTCTATCGTTGATAAGGAGGAGGCTTCGCAGCCAGCAACCTCAGAAGGAGATTGATTTGTAACGTTTGCTTGAAACGTACTTATTGTATGTGCTTACTTATTGAGTGCTGCTTTGTTGGTGAAGAAGAGTGATCCCATGCTATATGAGATGATAGATAAAAAATACCCCACCAGATTGGTGGGGTAGGATGCGTATGTTATGAAAGATTAACTGGTAAGCAATCTTTGTAACTTGTCTCGTTGGGCTTCTATATGAGCACGCTCTGGACTTTGGTCCTTACAATGCTCAAGAATGAATTCGATAGAGCTTAGTACCGTTCGCCAGCGTGGCGTTTTAGGTAGCGTTTCAATGCGCATATATTTATCGAGCGTACGAGTTTGTAGCGTACTTCGGTCGAGATAGACACGCCACAAACCACTTTGTTCTGCAAAAGCGAATTTGGTTTCTCCGGTTGCGGATTCCCAATAATCAAGGGCGTGCGACATAACATCGACGAGTACTTCACGCATGAGCTCTTGTTTGTCCTTTTTACTGCCCAATGCTTTATCTGCAAGACGAGTAAATTCTCCACCAAGCTCTTTCAATTTTTGAAGTTGGTCCTTGTCGCCATCGAATGCATAGCTCGACAGTACTTCAACGGCAGTTTCCAAATTGTGGATACGCGCTGCATTTGCCCCACCGCCGACGTTAAATATATACATGACGTCTAGACCAGAACCCTCAGGAAGTTTAAGGATGTCTGCTTCAATATTTTGACGAATATCTTCAACGTATATATCGACCTTACCGCAGTAATGTGGTTGCTTTACTGTTAGGTATTTCGGCGCGATTAACTCATCTGCCGAAGATCGTCTGAGCTGCTCCAAATTTCGTCTAAACAGCTTACATGCGGCTTCATTGGCAAAACGCACACGTTGGTCTTCGCGCAAGCAAATGATGGCTTCAGGAGCGGATTCTAGTTGTTCAAGTAACCGTCCTTGCGTTTCTAGTAAGCTTGCTTCAATCTGTGCTCGTTGTCGGAGTTCGGACTCTAGGAGTTTATTCTCGACATGACGCATTTCTGCTTTACTTGCCGTTAGGTGGGCCTGAATCCGAGCAGCAAGCTCTTGTTTATTAAATGGCTTTGATAGGTAATCATTGGCACCGGCTTCAAATCCACGAACACGGTCTTCAGTTTGATTCAGAGCGGTGAGCATAATGATTGGCAGTTCGGCATGATCGTATGTTTTACGCAATTCACTACAAACTTGATAGCCGCTCATTCCCGGCATCATGATATCGAGTAATAAGAGTTCAGGCTTTTCCTGTTCGATTAACGTTAGTGTATCAGGACCATCAGAAACGGTACGTACTCGGTAGCCTTCTAATCGTAAGAAGCTTTCTAACACGCGTAAGTTAACGGGTTCATCGTCGGCCACATAAAGAAGAGGGCCATCAGGATTTTCTGGTAGAGAAAGATCGTTGTTGCTGTCCATGTTAATTTCAGGAATTTGGAAATGTCCTCGAGCAGCAAGGCTTTCAGTGGCTTCAATTTCTGCTTCCGTAGCCAGTGGCAGAGTGAAACTAAATGTCGTCCCGACCATTGGCTGGCTGCTCACATAGAGTGACCCGCCCATTAACTCAATCAATTGACGGCTGATTGATAGCCCCAAACCAGCACCTTGACGGTAACGGCTGGTATCTTGTCCTGCTTGGATAAGCGGTTCAAAAATATGCTCGAGGTGTTCAGCTGGAATACCTTGGCCAGTATCGACCACTTGAACTCGGACTTGCTCATCAATGACATTGGCCGAGATGACGATTTTCCCCTCAGAGGTGTACTTGATCGCATTGCCGATCAAGTTATACAGCACTTGCTCTAAGCGCTGAGGATCGGCTGAAACGGCTTTTAAATCAGCTGGAACTTGATTGATGATTCGGATGGTTTTGTTTCCAAGTAAATGATTTGAAAGCTCAAGCACCAAGCGAGTGGCACTCGCAAGGCTAACCGCCGACTTTTGGATATCCATGCTGCCATAACGCATTTTGTGGTAATCCAATAAATCATCTACGAGGTTTGCCAAGCGCTGACCACTTTTAATGATGATATCCAGTTGGTACTTTTGGCTTGCTGGAATGGCACCATTTGCTCCCGAGACTAGGGTTTCTGCAATTCCTACCATCCCGTGTAGTGGCGTACGTAATTCGTGGGACGTCGTTGCTAGGAACTCATCTTTGAGTTTGTCTGCCAATTGCAACTCTTCGTTTTGCTTTTGGATCAGCTTGATGTTGCTCTCTAGCTCTTCGTTTTGTTGCTTGATGGTTTGGATCTTCTCGCGAATAGAACGTTGCATACGCTCAAAACTAATGGCTAGACGGCCAATTTCATCCTTGCGTTTGGTATTAAATGTGGTTTCGTCTAGATCACCTGCGGAAACCTTTTCAGCAGCCCACGTTAATTTGAGTAGAGGAGAAGTAATGAAGTTAGACAGGTAATGTGATGCAATGACTACTAGAACAATAGCGATAAGCATTGCAATAACGAATAGCTTTTCTAGCTGATGAACGCGATAAAAAGCTTCTTTTTCTGGTAGTTGAACCACCAATGCCCAAGTGATTCCTCGGGTTTGGATAGGCGCAAATGCGGCGATAAATTCTTCGCCCGCCCCATTTTTGTAGGTTCCAACGTTTGTTTGACCAGCAAGGGCTTTATCCACGACTTCCAAGCTGTTTTGAATATCTTGTTGCTTGGTGTTAATGGTTCGAGGTTGATGGTTGCTACCAACTAAAAGGGTATTGATGGATGAATCACGGTTGATATCAGCAACAAGCTTGGTGATGCCATTATTTGGTAGGCGGAACATGGCATAACTGTGTAGGTAGCCTTGTTGTACAATAGGTGCACCAAGCCATGCGACTTGTTTTCCATTTTCTAAATCAAAGTCAGACACGACTACGGGGGTATAGTCTTCATTGATTTTTCGGCGAGCACTGACATCTTCAGATAGGCGCTTAAACGTCTTACCCAATGCGGTATCTTTGTATGGGCCGCTTAGTAAGTTAGTGCCATAGTTGTCGTCTTTGTTGATTGAATACGTGACGTTCCCATCAATGTCGACCAATAAAATATCGTTGAAATCTGAGCGCTTGAGTAATTCTAGATAAGCCCAGTGGTAGCGCTTATGGAGCAGACGATAGCGTTCACTGCCAACGTAATCTGAAGATTCAGGCAAAATCGAGGTTTTGATTTGGTCGCCACTGCCTTTAATGTAACGCTGTTGAGCGTTGTGTCTTGCGCTTTCGATATCTTGCCCCAAGCGACTAAATGCATTAACCAGACCGTAGAATCGTCCACCGCTGGCATAAGCTAATTCTGAACGCACAAAGCCCATTACTTCGGTTTCTTGCGCTGCGAAGTAATCGATGATTTGCTGCTGCTTGGTATCACGAACTGAAAGAAGGTGCGATGTGCTCTGTTCTTCAAGATCTTTAGTGTGAGATTGCAGGAAGAAGATCGCCGTGATCGTCAGGGGCGTAATACTTAGAACCAAAAAGGCGGTCATTAGCGTACTTTGTAGACGCTTAAATTTCTGCTTTTTGTAGAATTTAAACATGAATAAGATTACAACTCATAAAAGGGCAGTGGCCAATAAGTGGGGCTTGCCGAGGTTCTCGTTAAAAACGGATAAGGCATTAAACTCAATAGAATTAACAAAATTAACGAGTTTTTTTTCTTTGACAAGAAAGTTAAGTGTAAAGCGTGGTGAAAGGCGCAGTTTTTTGCTGAGCTTGATGTACTTTAGGCAAATTTGCGCAGGATTTCGCCTGCGCAGCAAGGGATTACGACTTTTTAGCGTAGTAGATAGAGAACTTGGTAGTCTTATTTAGTGTCTCGCAATTGTTGAATGCTTTCTCAATAATTGGTGGATATTTTAAGAAGTTGTTCGCAACAATGACCATTTCACCATCGCGAGTCATATGGTGAGGTGCTTGACCTAGAAGTGTTTCAGCTGCGTTGTAATTTGTGTCGAGACCACTGTGAAATGGTGGGTTACTGATGATAAAGCGATAATCGTTTGAAGCATCTGAATAAATGTCTGACGCAAACACATGCCCCGTTAACCCGTTAGCTTCTAGCGTTGCTTGGCTAGAGGTAATCGCATAAGCGTTGATGTCACACATTTCAATCACGATCTCTGGGTTTGCTTTCGTCATAAATGCGCCGAGTACGCCTGCGCCGCAACCAAAGTCGAGAACTTTGCCAGATAGCTTAGGCAGGGTTTCAAGCAGCAAACGACTACCCAAATCAAATTCACCATGACTGAATACGCCAGGAAGGCTCTTAACCGTCAGCGATTGTTCACCTAACGTTACAACATAAGACTTAAACCAATCCGCTTGATTAAAAGGCTTTGGCTCGTTAAGGCAAGTGCCCCAGTAGAATGAACAGCGACGAGCAGAGTCGTATTTGTTTACAGGACCATATTCTTTGAACATTTTCTCAATGCTCTTCACCCCAGAGCGGTTTTCACCAACGACGACGATTTCGGTGTTGATACCAAGCTTCGCCATCAGCATGGCAAGTAAATATTCTGCTTCTGCTTTTGCTTTTGGCCAGTACAACAACACCATGTCTGCTTGAGTATCAATATCAAATTCTGAGCCGAAGTGGCTTCTAATTTTGTCAGAGCTGCGAATTTGACGGAAATAGCTGTAGTTAGAAGTGAACACTTCGACAGACTCACAGTGATTGACTAATTCCAGTGGGAATAAGTCTTCAACTTCACCTGCAACTAAAACGTGTTTTCCGTTGAAATACTCGAGTTGGCGCTGAGCTATTTGGCTAGGAGCGATATAAGCAGACATAAATTTGGTTCATCAGAAAATAAGTTGGGCCAGATTTTCGCACAATCTGGCCCAAGCTTGAAGCAATTAACGTGTACCCAGAACTCCGGCACTACTGACCGATATTTCTAGGTGTTATCTTGTTGGTTAAGGAAGTCTTTAAACTCTTCTTCGTAGATATTGAATAAGACCATGGTGACGGCAAAGATCAACGGACCATAGATCAATCCAATTAAGCCAAACAGGTGCAAACCTCCTAATAGTGAGAAGAAGATCATTAACGTGTTCATTCCCGCACTGCCTTGCATTAAAAGTGGGCGCAATAAGTTATCAATAGAACCAACAATGATCACACTCCAAACAGTAAGGAAGATTGCCCAAGTTGTATCGCCAGTCAGGAATAAATAGATGGCTGCTGGGATCCAGATTAATGCCGTACCGACGACTGGTATGAAAGAGGCAAAGCCCATCATCGTTCCCCAGAACAAGCCAGGGAACCCGGCTAGCCACATACCGATACCACCTGCAAAACCTTGAGCGATTGCCGTTAAGAATGAGCCCATTACAGCAGATTTAGAAACTTGCTCGATTTCTGTCAGAATTTTATCTTCTTGGCTACGTGAAAGCGGCAAAATATGGCGCAGCGCTGAAATGATTTTATCGTGATCGCGAAGTAGGAAGAACAAGACGAACAGCATTAGGAAGAAATCCATCAAGAAGTTCGTGGCGTCACCTAGGATCTTTGCACTAATGGCCACAAGGTTAGAACCAAAGCTTGTGGCGAACTGACCAATTTTTTCTGCAATAGCCTGAGGTTCAATTTTGTCAAAAGGTAAGTATTCATTTACAAGAGATAAACCTTTGACTACCCAAGGATGTTGGAAGATGTCTTGAATGCCGCCATTCGAAACCCATTGATAAGTATTTTGTGAAAACACTGACCCTTGTTGAACAATTGCAGCAAATACAAATAACAATGGAATCACGATAATAAAAGTGAGTACGATACATGAAAGTAGTGACGCCATGTTTTGGTGGGTAGGCATCTTTTTCTCAAACCATTCATGAATTGGGAACATGAGTAGTGAGATGATGAAAGCCATAACGATTGAGTTGATGTACGGTTCAACCAGCAAATAGCAGGCAAAAGCAGCGGCGAGGAGTGCAACGACTAGCACTCGGTGACTCGACGTGATTTTTACATTATTCGGCATAGGATTAATCCAACTTACGGATGATTTGTGTTTACGCCTTATACCACAGCGCAAAATCTTTAATACTTTGCACCGACAATTCTTTCAAGCTTATGACAGAGTTGAATTAGAACGGCGCCATTGACCTTGTTATAATGACCACAATTCAGGCGGTTATCAATCAAGAGATCAAAAAATGGGTTGCTGTGGCAAAGATAAGGCGTGTCAAACTGATACAAAGACCAAACGCATACCATGGTTTGGAATTGTGCTTGGTATGATAGTTATTCTAGTGTTCGTTAACTGGAAATAGGCATTAAAAAAGGACCGAGATGGTCCTTTTTCTGTATTGCATTTTGTATTGAATTGAGCGCTATGGCTTTCGCGTTGTTTTGCTAAAAGCGCCTAATTCAGTCAGCTTATTTCGCTTCAGATGCAATGATAGCGAAACAGCGATCAGCCGCTTCTAATGTGGCATCAATTTCTTTTGAGCCGTGAGCAAGAGAGGTAAAGCTTGCCTCGAATGCTGATGGTGCAAGGTAGACACCGTGCTCTAGCATTAGGTGGAAGAAACGTTTGAAGCGCTCGACATCACACTTAGTGACGTCTTCATAACAAGTCACGCTTTCTTGTTCAGTAAAGAAGAAGCCGAACATGCCGCCTACTTGGTTTACAACAAGTGGAACGCCGTGTTTGTCTGCAAGTGTTTTGAAACCATTTGCAAGTTGTTTTGTTTTTGCTGCTAGGCGTTTCTCATTGCCTTCTTCTTTTAGCAAATTCAAACATGCAAAGCCTGCTGCCATTGCCACAGGGTTACCAGATAATGTGCCCGCTTGGTACACAGGGCCTGTAGGAGCAATGTATTGCATAACTTCTTTGCGACCACCAAAAGCGCCAACTGGCATACCACCACCGATCACTTTACCTAGCGTGGTGAGGTCTGGCTTGATGTTGTAGTGAGCTTGAGCACCGCCAAGTGCTACGCGGAAACCGGTCATTACTTCATCGAAAATCAGAAGCGCGCCTTCTTGGTCACAGATTTCACGTAGACCTTCGTGGAAGCCAGCTACTGGTGGGATACAGTTCATGTTGCCCGCTACTGGTTCAACGATGATACACGCAATTTCGCCTTTATTTGCAGCGAACAATTCACGTACAGATTCAAGATCGTTAAATGTTGCTGTTAGCGTGTGTTTAGCAAAGTCAGCAGGTACGCCTGGAGAGCTTGGTTGGCCAAGAGTTAGCGCGCCAGAACCAGCTTTTACTAATAGGCTGTCTGCATGGCCGTGGTAGCAGCCCTCAAACTTCATGATTTTGTCGCGACCAGTAAAGCCACGAGCAAGACGGATCGCACTCATGGTTGCTTCAGTACCAGAGCTTACCATGCGAAGTTGTTCCATCGATGGCACAAGTTCAGAGACCAATTCGGCCATCGCAATTTCCATTTCAGTTGGCGCACCGAAACTTAGACCGCGTTGAGCCGCGTTGATTACAGCTTCACGGATCACTGCATGGTTGTGGCCAAGAATCATTGGGCCCCAAGAACCTACGTAGTCAATGTACGCTTTACCATCGGCATCAAAAATCAGGGCACCGTCTGCTCGTTCGATAAATAGCGGAGAGCCGCCAACACCGTTGAATGCACGAACTGGTGAATTCACACCGCCAGGAATGGTTTTCTGAGCCTTTTGATATAGCTCTGATGATTTGGTCATGGGATTATCCTCTGTTGATTGCTCGGACCAAGTGGGGCGCATTGTACCTAGCTAATCTCAAGTTAGAAACGTTTTGCGTAATTTATGTGGGTGTAAACAATGTAAACTTACTCTGTTTTAAAGAATCGACGGTGAATACTTGAACGAGTTGGTCAGGTATTGGATAATCGCTCTAATTAGCAAAAATTTGACGTCTTGCTACAGGCTTGACGCATTACACGAGTGAGAGAGGTCTTCGTGAGCGAAGTGAACGTACCATTATCTTTTTCTGATGCTGCTGCATCCCGCGTTAAGACGCTGATCGCAGAAGAAGAAAACCCAGCACTAAAATTGCGCGTATACATCACGGGTGGTGGCTGTAGCGGTTTCCAATACGGCTTTACTTTTGATGAAAATGTGAACGAGGGGGATACAACAATCGAAAACAGTGGCGTAACACTGGTTGTTGACCCTATGAGCCTGCAATACCTTATTGGTGGCGTAGTTGATTACACTGAGGGTTTGGAAGGGGCGCGCTTCTTCGTCAATAACCCGAATGCAACAACCACTTGTGGTTGTGGTGCATCATTTAGCGTGTAATGAATACGACAACAGGCAGCCAATTGGCTGCCTGAGTTTTACGTAGCAGGAAGATTCGTAAACGCACTTTACCGACTGATTTGGTAAAGATTATAAAAGGACTTTGTATGTCAGGATTTTCCTTGGGACGACATATTGTTGGGCGTCCATGGCTTGTCTCCCTTACTCTAGTTATTATTCTCGCTGTTTGGCTCGCAATGGGTCAGCTAAATGCGCAAGATGATCCGCCTCCATCTTCGTCAACACCATCCTCCCAATCTGACGAAACTCCCGTCGCTAAAGTGATGTTTGATACTTTTGTCGCTCAGTCCACCAGTAAAACCATAGAGCTCTATGGTCGCACTGCCCCGAATCGTCAAGCGCGTTTAGGAGCGGAAGTGGCAGGAAAAATTATTCGGTTGAATGTCAAGAAAGGCCAAACAGTAAAGCAAGGGCAAGTTATTGCCAATATTGATGAGCGTGATCTGGATATTCAACTCAAGCGTGCTAAAGCCATGCTGAGCGTAAAAGAAAAAGAGTTCAAAGCCGCACAATCTCTTAAAAACCGAGGCTTACAGGGCGAAGTTGCATTTGCGACAGCTCAAGCGGCATTGGTGGATGCAAGAGCTAACTTGAGTAATGTTGAGACTGCGCTCAAAAATACGAAAGTAAGAGCGCCATTTAACGGCATTCTCGACCACAAGTTTATTGAGGTAGGAGACTTTGTTGGTGTCGGTGACCCTATCGCAACAGTGATTGATTTAGAAAAGTTGATCATTGAGGCCGACGTCAGTGAGCGTCACATTCAGTATCTTAAAGAGGGGCAAAAGGCCGATATTCGCACCATTGATAAAGTTCATCATGAGGGGAATATTCGTTACATCGGTCGAGTTTCCTCTTCTTCTACCAATACATTCCCGATTGAAATCGAAATCGATAACAGTCAACACGATATGTCAGCAGGCATCAGTGCCGAAGTTACCCTTGCGCTAAGTGAGGTCTCTGCAATTAAAGTGACCGCAGCAATGTTGGCATTGGATGAGGAGGGGAACCTAGGCATCAAAACCTTGCGTGACCAACGTGTTCACTTTATCCCGATTCAACTCGTCAAAGCAGAAAATGATGGGGTTTGGTTGTCTGGATTGGGCCAGCAAGTGGATATTATCGTATTGGGGCAAGGCTTTGCTCGAGATGGCGATCTTGTCATGGCGACCAAGGTGAGTGACATCACTGACGCTGCCAATCAACAATAAGGAGAGCATATGTTTGCGTTGATTGATGCGGCGTTGTCGCGTGCACGTACCATGCTAACGTTGTTGGTGATGATTTTGATCGCTGGTGTTGTCACTTATATCACGATCCCCAAAGAATCGAGCCCTGATATTACGATCCCTATTATTTACGTGTCGGTTGGGCACCAAGGGATCTCACCGACAGATGCTGAGCGATTACTCGTTAGGCCGATTGAGCAAGAGTTACGCTCAATCGAGGGGGTTAAGGAAATGACGTCAATTGCTTCTGAAGGGCACGCGTCTGTGACCTTAGAGTTCAGTGTTGGCGTGGACTTAGCGGAGGCAATGGCTGATGTGCGAGATGCGGTGGATCTTGCGAAGCCAAAGCTACCTGCAGATAGTGATGAGCCCACCGTCAATGAAGTCACTTTTGCCTCGGAAGAACCGGTTCTTACGGTTGTGCTTTATGGTACCGTTCCTGAACGCACGTCGGTACAGATCGCGCGAGCATTACGAGATAAGCTAGAGAGTTTTCGTCAAGTTTTAGAAGTGGATATCGCGGGTGATCGAGAAGACATTGTTGAAATCGTCGTCGATCCTCTGCTGATGGAGAGTTATGGTTTAGATCAGGCAGATATCTATAATTTAATTGCCTTAAACAACCGAGTCGTCGCCGCGGGGTTTGTGGATACCGGTTATGGGCGTTTCTCCGTAAAAGTTCCCTCGGTGTTTGATTCATTAAAAGACGTGCTCGAATTACCGATCAAAGTCAGTGGGAAAGAGGTCATTACGTTTGGTGATGTCGCGACGGTACGCCGTGCATTTCGCGATCCTGAAAGTTTTGCTCGTTTAGACGGTGAGCCTGCGATTGTTTTGGATGTAAAAAAACGAGCGGGAGAAAACATCATTGATACGGTTGATCTTGTTAAGCGAGTCATCGCCGAGGGGCAAAAACGACCGGATTGGCCGAACAACTTGCAAGTTAAATACACTTGGGATCAGTCCGATGATGTGAAACTGATGCTGAGCGATCTGCAAAATAACATCCTTTCGGCCATCATTTTGGTGGTCATTGTCATCATCGCCATATTGGGCGTTCGAACGGCATTATTAGTTGGTATCTCGATTCCGGGCTCATTCTTAACGGGTTTGTTTGTTCTTTCCGTGTTTGGACTCACCATTAACATAGTGGTGCTGTTTGCATTGATTATGGCGGTGGGGATGCTGGTGGATGGTGCCATAGTTGTCACTGAGTTTGCTGACCGGCGAATGCAAGAGGGCGTACAAAGAAAACAAGCATACCGAGACGCGGCAAAACGAATGGCTTGGCCGATCACGGCTTCAACCGCGACAACGTTGGCGGCGTTTGCACCATTGCTATTTTGGCCCGATATTACGGGAGAGTTCATGAAATACTTACCGTTGACGTTGATCGCAACCTTAAGTGCTTCATTGATGATGGCGCTTCTTTTTGTACCGGTCATTGGCGGGATCATTGGCAAACCACAAGTGGTGAGTGCGCAACGCAAACAGCAGATGGTGGATTTACACAATGGTGAATTTCACAAAGCTACAGGAATCACCAAACTTTATTATTTGACGCTCTCTATCGCTTTGAAGCATCCACTTAAAGTGTTACTCAGCGCAATATTACTTGCTTCAGGGGTGGGTTACACCTACAGCAAAGCTGGACTTGGGGTGGAGTTTTTCCCTGAAGTTGATCCTGCATTCTTTACCGTAAAAGTGCGTTCTTATGGCGATCTTTCTATTAAAGAAAAAGACACCGTGATGCGTGAAATTGAGCAAGTGATGCTCGGACATGACGAATTTGAAAGTGTTTATACGCGCACGGGTTCAGAATCAAACAGTGGTGATGAAATCGGCCAAATTCAGATTACGCCCGTTGATTGGCAGTATCGTCGCCAGGTTAAAGTCATTATCGAGGATTTAAAACAGGTAACTAACCGTTTCTCTGGAGTGGAGTTAGAGTATAAATTTCCAGATGCCGGCCCACCTGTTGAGCACGATCTTGTCATCGAAATGTCGGCGCAAAATGCCAGTATTGGAATGCTGGATGGTGCTGCCAAGTTAGTGCGTTATTGGGCTGATAAAAACCCAGCACTAACCAATTTAAGTGATACAACGAATAAAGAGGGTATTGATTGGCAAATCGATATCCGCCGAGATGATGCCTCTCGTTTTGGTGCTGATGCAACACTGGTCGGTAACACAGTGCAGTTTGTGACAAATGGGCTAAAAATCGGTGATTATTTGCCAGATGATGCGGATGAAGAGGTCGATATATTGGTGCGCTATCCTCAAGACAAGCGCGATATTGGCCGCTTTGATCAGTTACGAGTCAAAACGGCGGCAGGTCTTGTGCCGATCACCAACTTTGCCCAGATTCTGCCGGATCATAAGCAAGACTCAATCCGACGTGTAGATGGGCAACGGGTTATCAATATCAAAGCCGATATGGTCGAGGGTTATAACCTAGCCTTAGAGTTACCTAAGATAAGTGCAGAGATTCAAAAACTTGATCTGCCTGCTGGCATTGAGTTTAAGATTCGTGGTCAAAATGAAGAACAGGAAAACTCATCTGCGTTTTTACAAACGGCGTTCTTGATTGCATTAGGGGTCATGGCACTCATATTGATTACGCAATTTAACAGCTATTACCAAGCCTTTTTGATTCTGAGTGCGGTGCTGTTTTCGACAGTTGGTGTCTTTGCTGGATTACTCATTTTGCAAAAACCTTTTGGTATCATCATGTCAGGAATTGGGGTGATAGCATTGGCTGGCATTGTGGTAAACAACAACATTGTGTTGATTGATACTTACAATCAAATGCGCAGACGTGGTCTAGAGAAGAAAGACGCTATTTTGCGTACTGGGGTACAGCGTTTACGTCCTGTACTACTGACCACAGTAACCACAATTTTGGGATTGTTACCGATGGTGCTAGAAATGAACATCGACTTAATCAATCAAAAAGTTGAGTTTGGCGCGCCGAGTACGCAATGGTGGTCTCAATTAGCGAGTGCTGTTGCTGGTGGATTGGCGTTTGCCACGGTGCTCACGTTGGTATTAACACCTTGTTTACTGATGTTAGGTCGTGAGCACAACATTGATGATCCTGAAATAGAAACAAAAGAGGCAGCTTAGGCTGCCTCTTGGTTTTGAATTTGTGGGACGGTTATTTCATTGCGAGCAATTTGCTGTAACGGTCCAGTTTTGCCATGCTGATTTTAGCGTTTGCCATGAACGTTTGTTTCGCTTTACCTGTCAGAGATTTTGACTGCGGTAACTTAACCGTTCTGGCATTTTTATGTACGCCATTGACCAGGAATTCGTAGTGTAAATGCGGTCCTGTTACGCGACCTGTGCCGCCCAATGTACCGATGGTTTGGCCTTGCTTTACGCGTTGGCCTGTTTTTACGAGTCGCTTAGTCAAGTGCAAGTACTTGGTAATATAGGTATTGCTATGTTTGATAAAGACATAGTTACCGTTGAACTTGTTGTACGCTGACTTTTGTACGATACCGTCACCAGCTGCCCAGATCGGTGTGCCAACGGGAGCGGCATAATCAGTGCCTCGGTGAGGGCGAACTTTTCCTGTAACAGGATGGAGGCGACGAGGGTTGAAGTTTGACGTGACTCGGCGGAAATCCAGTGGTGCCCGCAAGAATGCTTTCTTCATTGCTCGACCATTTTCATCGTAGTACTTGCCGCTTTTCTCATCTAAAATGGCTGTGAACGTGTCACCTTGGTTTTTAAATACCGCCGCAATAATTTTACCACGGCCAATCACTTCACCCTCAACCACTTCTTCTTGGTAAAGCACTCGGAAAGAGTCGTTTTTACGAATGTCTAATGCAAAATCGATGTCCCAACCAAAGATACCTGCTAGTTCCATGATTTGATTTGCGTTTAATCCCGAAGCGATCCCCGCGTTCCAGAAATTGGATGTAATGGTTGCTTCCGCATAGTTATATTGGTGATCCACCTCTTTCTTATCCACTTCAGAGATGTATTTATCACCTTGTAGCTTGATGCGGAATGTCTCAAAAGCATTCAATGTACGTTTTAGCTGAATAAAGTCGTTGTTCTCATCAAACCCGAACTGCAGTTGGTCTCCTGGGCGTAGACGAGTGAGTTGGTCTTTAATTTCTTTGTCAGAAGTAATCAAGTCATGCAAGAGGCGCGGAGACAAACCGACGCGATTGAATAAGACCGCTGCACTCTCACCATTTTTGATTTTGTAAGTCTCCCAACGTAAAACGGATGGAAGACTGGAGGACTCACTTCTTACAGGGGATTCGATAGAAATCGGTACCGAGTAATGCTGACCGACTTGAAGGCGGCTTTGCTGCGGGTCGAGGTCTTGCGGATCAGGCAAAAAGAATAGTGCAAAGATGATGAGGGCACTAAACAAGCCGATCAATACTTTATGCAAGAGTGGAAGTCTGACAAAAATTGAATGCATGGGTACTTGATTGCTAAATTAAACGTAAAAATTGACAACTACCTAGTCTAACGTGTTTCAAAATGCATCGCTATTCAAGTAAGATGTTCAGCTATTATATTTTTGCCAAATCTGTGGGAGTGAACAAGAATGGCGAGCATTGAAGCTGCATTAGCCGAGATTAAGCGCGGTGTTGAAGAGCTGATTCCAGAAGAAGAGCTGATCGCAAAACTAAAAGAAGGCCGTCCTCTACGTATTAAGTTAGGTGCCGATCCAACAGCACCTGATATCCACTTAGGCCATACGGTTATTTTCAATAAGCTTCGCTTGTTCCAAGAACTAGGCCATGAAGTGACGTTCCTAATCGGTGACTTCACTGCAATGGTAGGTGATCCAACAGGCAAAAACACGACGCGTCCACCACTAAGTCGTGAAGATGTTCTACGCAACGCAGAAACGTACAAAGAGCAAGTATTTAAGATTCTTGATCCAGCTAAGACTAAAATTCAGTTCAACTCTGAATGGCTATCTGAGCTTGGTGCAGAGGGTATGATTCGTCTTGCTGCTAACCAAACCGTTGCTCGTATGCTTGAACGTGATGACTTTAAAAAGCGTTACGCTGGTGGTCAACCAATCGCAATTCACGAATTCATGTACCCGCTATTGCAAGGTTGGGATTCTGTTGCGATGGAAACGGACGTAGAGCTTGGTGGTACAGACCAGAAGTTCAACCTACTAATGGGTCGTGAACTGCAAAAATCTCACGGTCAAAAACCTCAAGTTGTTCTAATGATGCCACTTCTAGTTGGTCTAGATGGCGAGAAGAAGATGTCTAAATCTTCAGGTAACTACATCGGTATCAGCGAAGCACCAAGCGAAATGTTTGGTAAGATCATGTCTATTTCTGACGATCTAATGTGGAGCTACTACGAGCTACTGTCTTTCCGTCCTCTGGAAGAGATTGCACAGTTCAAAGCCGACGTGGAAGCAGGTAAGAACCCTCGCGATGTTAAAGTGCTGCTAGCAAAAGAAATCATTGCTCGTTTCCATAGTGAAGCAGATGCTGATGCGGCTGAACAAGAATTCGTGAACCGTTTTGCTAAGAATCAAATTCCTGATGAAATGCCAGAGTTTGATTTCGATGCGGGCACACCAGTAGCAAACCTACTGAAAGAAGCGGGCCTATGTGCTTCTACTTCTGAAGCAATGCGCATGGTTAAGCAAGGCGCAGCGAAGATGGAAGGCGAAAAAGTTGCAGATGCCAAGTTTGCTCCTGAAGCAGGCACTTACGTATTCCAAGTGGGTAAACGTAAATTCGCTCGTATTACTATTAAGTAATTAACACGTATTACTATCAAGTAATTAATAAGTGTTCCAAATGAAAGCGCCCAATGGGCGCTTTTTTTGTATAAAAATTTGGTTAAACCGTAACGGATTGACTGCAAAAATTGATTAACTTTGCTACTATACGCGCGTTGCCAGATGGGCAACATTATTGGAGATTTACATGAATAATACCGACCATCCTCCCAGTTGTTGGGTGAGTAAGATAAAGGGAGTGAAATAACCCTCTTCGGTATTGGCGATCTCCGTCTTACCCAAGTGGTGAGGCATCTTTTCACATTTTCTTCTCGTTATTTCCTCCTTACATTCTGAATAGACAGTGCTTTTGCATTGATGATTTCATTCGCCTTGAATTTCTTAATCATTGAAAACTGACGCGAATGATGCGTTGCGTGCGTTGTCGATGGTCGTTACCAATGCCAATCGGGAGATTCGCCATGACGGTAATGAACAACACTTTTATTGAAACAACACCAAACTTTTCAGAAGTCGAAATTGGTGCAGCTCGTAATGCGTTTTTGCAATATGAGCAAGAGCAGCAGCTACATTTACTGACCATCATGCCGATTGATGAGGCGGTCGGCATTTTGAAGCACTGCTCAGTTGGTTATGTAAACAGTCTTATTGCTCAACTTGAGCAAGCAGGATTTGATAAGCGAGCTCGGCACTATGCACATCAACTAGGTTTGCATATTTCTGAAGTTGATACGCCAGACGGTTATCTTTCTACCAGTGTGTTAGGGCATGTTAAGCAGCGTATTGGCTGGATTATCGCACTTGCATTGTTAGGGATCGTTTCAGGCCTTATTATCGCTCAGTATGAAGATACGCTAAGCCAGTTAGTTTTGTTGGCGGTTTACATGCCGGTGATCGCAGCCGCGGGTGGTAATACAGGGACACAAGCGGCAACGTTGGTGATTCGTGCTCTTGCAACGGGAGAGTTAAAGAAACGCCAATGGCTAGAAGTGCTTTGGAAAGAAAGCCGCGTTGCACTTTTCATTGCATTAGCGATCAGCATTGTGATGGTAGGGCGTATTATGCTGTTTAGCGGCAGTCAGTCTACAGGTGGCTTTGCACTTGAAGATATTGCCCTTGCTATTGCCGTTGCGCTGTTTATACAAGTGACGATATCCACAACACTTGGTGGTTTATTACCTATTGTGGCAAGAGCTTGTAAACTGGACCCAGCCGTATTAGTGAGTCCAGTATTGGCATCCATTGTGGATATATCTGGGATGTGGATTTACTTTACAGTGGTGAACTACTTCTTAGGTATTGCCTGACTAAAACTCACAATATCTTGATAGAACAGTTTCTCAAAACGCGTGATAGGGGCGATAGCAGGTTTGTTGTCGTCCCTTTTTTCTGGGAAATAGTCCGATACAAACTGGACAAACAATGTATTTGGCTGCCCATTTTTGTCTAGTCCGTATCCCGCCATATTGTATGTGCCATATAACGATCCACTTTTTGCTATGAGTTGGCCTTTGATTGGGGCTTTACGCATGCTCTGGCGGTACTGAAGTGTGCCTGACTCGCCTGATTTTGGCATGATGGCGATCAGATTCAATTCTTTTTCATGTTGCCAAATGTACCGTAGGATCTGAGCCATAGAAGTAGCAGAAATACGGTTGTTTCGTGACAAACCGGAGCCGTCCTCTAAGCGGGCATTATGAATGTCGACACCTGTATTGGCAAAAATGATCTGCTTAATGGCTTCTGTGCCATTGGTAAAGCTCCCGGGTTGAAGAAAGAACTTAGCACCAAGCGTTTTCGTGAGAGTGTCAGCAATCAAGTTGTCAGATCGTTTTAACATTTCATCGAGCAGTTGTGGTAGCGGTTTAGACTTGTGCATTGCTAGCAGTTTTCGTTCTTTGCTCGGCGCTTTGCCTATCCGAATATCACCACTAAGTTTGATTCCAACTTGTTTTAATAATTTTTCCAACTTTTGACTGGTATAGTTTTCTGGATCTTGAACCGCAAATTTGAGGGGAAGTGGTTTATCTCCACGGTCAACTAAACAGCCAGTCAGTTCATATTGGTTGTTTGGGTTGGCGATTAGGTCTAAATCACAATGACGGCTTTTTTGAACACTTCTAGAAACGGTTTGCACACGAGTGGTGACATTTATAGGTTGATGTTCAGGAACATAGACACGCGTAGTGCCATTCTTATTGGTATAAATAGAGGCTTGAACGCAATTATCGTTTAATGTGATGGCAGAGGCTGGTGCACTGTAGCATACGCCTAAAATGTCCCAAGGCCAGCCGACAGCACGGTGGTATCCCGTAAACGCGCTGTTATCGAGCCACAAATCGCCTTTGATATGCTTTAAGCCATTTTTCTTTGCGCGAGTGAGGAGATTTTTTAAATCTTGTGTCTGAAGGGTTGGATCGCCAGAAAAGGTGATGACAGCATCTGTACTGGAGCTTTCTATAGCAGTTCGAAATGCGAATGTGTTGCCAAGCTCAAGTTTTGCAGCCAGTGCCGTGACGATTTTTAACGTGCTTGCTGGTGGGAAGTATTGGCTTGTTGGTTGTATTCCGGTTAGCTCGCTTTGGTCGTTAAGTTTTTCGGCAATAAGGCTAACACGCACCCCCTCAGGCAATACTTCCTGATGAGGGTAAGCGGAAATAGATGCAGAAAAGAGACTAAAAAGCAGTACAGCGGGCCAACGTAGATGCATAGTAATTTTTGATAGTATGGGTTATGTAATTGAGTATATACCGAAAATTCACAGAATTCTGGATATAAAAAATGCCCGCAAGATGCGAGCATTTTATCTTTAATTCATGAGACTGAATTAGAAGTCGTAACGTAGACCTAGAGCTAGCTCGTCTTCTGCGTCAACTTTAGATGCTTTAGTGTTACCACCAACTTTACCTAGAGTATCGCCAGAGTCGATTAGGTTGAAGTTGTACGATACGTAGCCGCGGAAGTTAGGCTGGAAGTAGTAAGATGCATCAACAGCGAAGTTGTTTGCAGACGTTTCGTTGTTCGTTTCTGCATTGTTGTACGTTGTTGTGAATACAGTTTGACCTAGAGTGTAAGCACCGGCTAGTTCGTAACCTGTGTAATCGCCATCTTTTTTCGCTTTTTCGCCGTCAGTAAATACACCTGCGAAGTATAGATCGCTGATAGTGTAAGATGCAGCTAGCATGTACTCATTTGCATCGCCTTGGTCTGCGTAACCAGCACCTAGGTTAATACCAGTGTCAGCTAACGCATAAATAGCAGATAGTGAGTAGCCATCTTCACCGTTGTCAGTGTATTTAGCTTCAGGAGTGTTTGGATCAACGATCTCACGGTCAGCAAAACGGTAGCTTGCTTTAACCGCTAGGTTTTCGAATTGGCCTTTGTATGCAAGCATGTTGTCTGCACGGTCAGCGACTGCAAGTTTGTCTGCTGCAGTGTTACCTGCGTAAGCCATGATATCTGTGAAGTCTGTGATAACACCTAGTGCGCCATCGTTTTTACCGTAAGTTACTTCACCGAATGCGCCACCAAGACCAGCGTATGCGTAACGAGTGTCTAGATTGTTGCTGCCGCTATCTACTACACCTTTATCAGCTGTAGTGAACTCACCTTCCCAGAAACCAACACCGTATAGGTTGTCGTTGATTGCTTGAGTACCAAGGAAGTTTAGACGGATACGAGATTTGTCTGCTGCATCGCCATCTTTCATAGATAGACGAGCTTCAGCACGACCACCCATCTCTAGAGAAGTGCCATCTTGGTTGTAAAGTTCCGCTGCGTTAACACCTGTTGCAATAGCTGCTGCAGATACAGAAAGAGCAATTAGAGTCTTTTTCATCTTATTAGTCCTAGTTCGCTGTCCATAATCATTGTTTTATGGGGAGAGTTGTTCTCTCTCAAGTTTTCGCTATGTGCATAGTTTTATTCGGTAAAAATTATCCGTAACAGTTAAAGCTACGCCACAGCAACTTGCCGGACATGTTTTACTGCTAAAGTTTCATGATGAGTTAGTAAAATGATATAAATCCAAATAATGAACACTGTTCGATTTTTATTGTAGGGTGTTTAAGTTGTTGTATTTAAATGGTTATTGTCGTCGTGAGATTGCTCTGACATTGATTACTTTTTACCTTTATTTATGTTTTCGATGTAATGAACACTGTTTGTTTTCAATAAAATGAGACAATGATTAATGTGGATATTGATTCATTTGGTGGTTTAATTTCACCTTAACCGCAGCAGATTCGAATTAAGGTGATTTCACTGAGGAGTTTGTTTAAACTAAGTGAAACAACTCCTTGAACGTACTACCCAGCTTCGATAGCCGGGTGGGCTTTTTTTGTCCAAAGACACCTTTGGCCTTGAGGTTATATAATGGAAAAAGTTCCTATGACACTGCGTGGCGAGCAGCTGCTACGTGTAGAACTAGAACGTCTACTAAAGCTTCGTCCGCAAATTTCAGAAGCAATTGCAGAAGCGCGTGAGCTTGGTGATTTGAAAGAAAACGCGGAATACCACGCTGCACGCGAAGAGCAGGGGATTTGTGAAGCACAAATCCGTGATATTGAATACAAGCTATCTGTTGCTCAAGTTATCGACGTAACTAAAATGGATAACACTGGCAAGGTAATTTTTGGTTCAACAGTGACACTGATTGATTGTGATACTGATGAAGAAAAAACTTACCAAATCGTTGGTGATGATGAAGCAGACATCAAAGCAGGTCGAATTTCAGTAAGCTCACCTATCGCTCGTGGCCTTATTGGCAAAATGGAAGGTGACGAAGTTGCTATCCAAACACCTGGTGGTGCAAAAGATTTCGAAATCGACAGCGTTGAATACATCTAATTGGTATTCGATAGATGCAAAAAAGGTCGCCAATGGCGACCTTTTCTTATTCCAAATAGTAAGTAGGAATTACTTACGAGGAATTTCGATTTTACGCTCTTCAGACTGACGGAATAGTACAAGTACTTTACCAATAGTCTGAACTTTTTCAGCGCCCGTCTCACGTACGATAGCGTCGATGATTAGCTGTTTTGTCTCACGATCTTCTGATGCAACTTTAATTTTGATCAGTTCGTGATGGTTTAGAGCGATTTCAATTTCTGCTAGCACGGCTTCTGTAAGTCCATTTGCGCCCATTAGCACAACAGGTTTTAAACTGTGAGCCAGGCCTTTAAGGTGCTGCTTTTGTTTGGTGCTTAGGTTCATTACGCGGCCAATTTTCTTTAATATAAGGGTTGAAAAAAGCTATTTTAACGCCATCTATTGCTGAAGACTATAATTTATTGAGTAATAGGTTGGACCTATTAAAACAATAGCTCCTATTTGTGCCTTGTTGGGATTAAAATGAGTAAACAAAAACATTCAGCGAGTTCTGGTCGTTGGTTGAAAGAACACTTTGATGATAAATACGCAAATGAAGCTCGTAAAAAAGGTTACCGTTCGCGTGCTTACTTCAAAATTGATGAAATCCAAACGAAAGATAAACTGTTGAAACCAGGAATGACCGTGGTCGATCTAGGTGCAGCACCAGGAGGATGGTCTCAATATGCTGCTAAGATTGTAGGTGACAATGGTCAAATCATTGCATGTGACTTGTTGCCAATGGATCCCATTGCTGGTGTAAGTTTCTTGCAGGGTGACTTTCGTGACGATGCGGTTCTAGAGGCATTGTTAGACAGAATTCAACCATCTATGGTTGATGTCGTGATGTCTGATATGGCACCTAATATTGCGGGTAACAACTCAGTTGATCAGCCACGCGCTATGTATTTAGTTGAATTAGCTTTAGATATGTGTCGACAAGTTCTAGCACCTAATGGTAGCTTTGTGGTAAAGGTTTTCCAGGGTGAAGGCTTCGACGAGTACGTTAAAGAAGTCCGAAACATGTTTAAAGCCGTAAAAATCAGAAAACCAGACTCATCGCGAGCTCGCTCACGAGAAGTCTTTGTTGTAGCCACTGGTTACAAAGGTTAACTATTTCGCTCGTTTAGAGCATGGTTAACACTATAGCTACAGCTTATAAACTGTAGTACCCTACCTTTAATTACAATTAGTTATCGAGAGGCTGACACCTTGAGTGACATGGCAAAAAATTTAATTCTGTGGCTTGTTATCGCTGTCGTGTTGATGTCGGTATTCCAGAGCTTTGGCCCTGGAGAGAGCAATGGCAGAACCGTGGATTACACCACGTTTGTACAGGAAGTTGGCCAAGGCCAGATTCAAGAAGCAACTTTTAAAGACGGTGAAATTAGTTTCGTTCGTCGTGGCGGTGGTGCCAAAATGGTCACCTACATGCCGGTGTACGATCAGAAGCTTCTAGATGATCTAATTAACCAAAATGTAAAAGTACAAGGTACGCCTCCTGAAGAGCAGAGCTTACTCGGTACTATCTTCATCTCTTGGTTCCCTATGATCTTACTGATTGGTGTGTGGATTTTCTTCATGCGTCAAATGCAAGGCGGTGGCGGTAAAGGCGCTATGTCCTTCGGTAAGAGTAAAGCTCGTATGATGAGCGAAGAGCAAATCAAGACAACTTTTGCTGACGTTGCAGGCTGTGATGAAGCAAAAGAAGATGTCAAAGAACTGGTTGATTACCTACGCGATCCAAGCCGCTTCCAAAAGCTGGGTGGTAAGATCCCGACAGGTGTTCTAATGGTCGGTCCTCCAGGTACTGGTAAAACGCTTTTAGCGAAAGCCATTGCTGGTGAGGCAAAAGTACCGTTCTTTACTATCTCTGGTTCTGACTTCGTAGAAATGTTCGTGGGTGTTGGTGCATCTCGTGTGCGTGACATGTTCGAACAAGCAAAGAAAGCGGCACCTTGTATTATCTTTATCGATGAAATTGATGCGGTAGGTCGCCAACGTGGCGCAGGTGTTGGTGGTGGTCACGATGAACGTGAACAAACCCTAAACCAAATGCTGGTTGAGATGGATGGTTTCGAAGGTAACGAAGGTATCATCGTTATCGCGGCAACTAACCGTCCTGACGTATTGGACCCTGCGCTATTGCGTCCTGGCCGTTTTGACCGTCAAGTGGTTGTTGGTCTTCCAGACGTACGTGGTCGTGAGCAGATCCTTAAAGTACACATGCGTAAAGTGCCTCTAGCGGGTGATGTAGAACCATCACTAATTGCTCGTGGTACACCGGGTTTCTCTGGTGCTGACCTTGCTAACCTAGTTAACGAAGCCGCACTGTTTGCTGCTCGTGGTAACAAACGCAACGTATCAATGGTTGAGTTTGAATTAGCGAAAGACAAAATCATGATGGGTGCAGAGCGCCGCTCAATGGTGATGTCGGAAGACGTAAAAGAGTCAACGGCTTACCATGAAGCAGGTCACGCGGTTGTTGGTCGTCTAGTGCCTGAGCATGATCCAGTGTACAAAGTGTCGATCATTCCACGTGGTCGTGCGCTAGGTGTCACTATGTACTTGCCAGAACAAGATCGTGTAAGTATGTCGCGTCAACACCTAGAGTCTATGATTTCTAGCTTGTACGGCGGCCGCTTAGCTGAAGAACTGATCTACGGTGCTGATAAAGTTTCAACAGGTGCTTCTAACGATATTGAGCGTGCGACTGAAATCGCGCGTAAGATGGTAACGCAATGGGGCTTCTCAGAAAAACTTGGTCCTCTTCTTTACGCAGAAGACGAAGGTGAGGTGTTCTTAGGTCGTAGCGTGACTCAGACGAAACATATGTCTGATGACACAGCGAAGCTTATTGATGATGAAGTTCGTAATATCATCGATCGCAACTATGACCGTGCGAAGAAAATCTTGGAAGATAACATGGATATCATGCATGCGATGAAAGATGCGCTAATGAAGTATGAAACCATTGATGCTGGCCAGATTGATGACCTGATGGAACGCAAAACTGAGATTCGCGAGCCAGCTGGCTGGGGGGATAACCCAAGCAATAAGTCTGATCGCGATGATACGCCAAAAGCGCAACCTGAAGTAAAAGCTGAAGAGACAAAGGCTGAAGCAGAAAAACCTGCTGAACAAACAGCTTCTCAAGAAGCAACTTCTAGCGACGTTCCAGAAAAGAAAGATTCAGAATAACGCTAACAGATAGTAATAAACCCCGAGTTCGCTCGGGGTTTTTGTATTTATGATGATTATTAAAGCAAACAATAAATCTCTCGACCTTTCCCGTCCTCATGTGATGGCAATTCTCAACGTGACGCCTGATTCATTTTCTGATGGCGGAAAATACAACTCTCTCAATAGCGCATTACTCCAAGCAGAGAAAATGATTAACGCTGGTGTCAGTATCATCGATATCGGTGGTGAATCAACTCGTCCTGGTGCACCAGACGTTGAGTTGGAAGAAGAACTTCAACGTGTCATTCCTGTTATCAAAGCGATTCGAGAAAAATACGACGTATGGATTTCTATCGACACAAGTAAGGCAGAAGTGATGCGCCAAGCCATTGAGGCAGGCGTGGATATCATTAATGATGTGCGAGCCTTACAAGAGCCAGGTGCATTGGCGGTTGCGGCAAAAGCCAACTTGCCCATTTGCTTGATGCACATGAAAGGGCAGCCTCGAACAATGCAAGCTAACCCTCAATATGATGATCTCATGAGTGATGTGGCTGAATTTCTTCAAGAACGTATCGCAGCATGTGAGGCGGTGGGGATTGATAAGTCTCAACTTATTCTTGACCCTGGTTTTGGCTTTGGCAAAACCATTGAACACAATTATCATATGCTGGCTCATCTTGATAAGTTTCATGAGTTTGGTTTGCCAATTTTGGCGGGGATGTCTCGTAAGTCGATGATTTTTAAATTACTTGATAAACCAGCTGCCGAGTGTATGAATGCGAGTGTCGTCTGTGCCACTATTGCTGCAATGAAAGGGGCGCAGATCATTCGAGTTCACGATTTTGAGCAAACCATTGAAGCAATGAAAGTTGTCGAAATGACGAAAAATAATATTTAAAAAGAATTAAGGAAAGTTTTATGTCTGATAAAAGACGTTACTTTGGTACAGACGGTGTACGTGGAAAAGTTGGGCAATACCCAATCACACCAGATTTCGTACTTAAGCTTGGCTGGGCGGCTGGTCGTGTACTAGCAAAACAAGGCACAAAAAAGGTTATTATCGGTAAGGATACCCGTATCTCTGGCTACATGCTGGAATCTGCTCTAGAAGCAGGTCTTGCGGCTGCGGGTCTAAAAGCGACGTTTACCGGTCCTATGCCGACGCCTGCAGTGGCATACTTAACTCAAACGTTTCGTGCAGAAGCGGGAATTGTGATTTCTGCCTCTCACAACCCGTACTACGACAATGGTATCAAATTCTTCTCATCAGAGGGCACGAAACTGCCTGATGATATCGAGCTAGCGATTGAAGCTGAGCTAGACAAAGACATTGAGTGTGTTGAATCCTCTGAGTTAGGTAAAGCAACGCGTCTAAATGACGCTGCGGGTCGCTACATTGAATTTTGTAAGGGAACCTTTCCATCAGAGCTTAACCTAGCAAAACTGAAGATTGTTGTGGATTGTGCACATGGCGCGACATATCACATTGCTCCTAATGTATTCAAAGAGTTAGGTGCTGAAGTCGTGGCGATGGGTGTCGAGCCGAATGGTATTAACATCAATGATGAAGTTGGTGCGACAGATGTACGTGCGTTACAAAAACGCGTTGTTGAAGAGCAAGCTCACTTAGGTCTTGCATTTGATGGCGACGGCGACCGTATCATCATGGTTGACCACCTTGGTAATAAGGTCGATGGCGACCAAATCGCTTACATCATTGCTCGTGATGCGTTGCGTCGTGGCGAGCTAAAAGGCGGTGTAGTGGGTACGTTGATGACCAACTTGGGCATGGAAAATGGCCTAAAACAGTTGGGCATTCCATTTGTGCGTGCGGCAGTTGGTGACCGCTACGTGATGGAACAACTGTTGGCAAAAGGTTGGAAGATCGGCGCAGAAAACTCGGGTCATGTTATTTTGTTAGATAAAGTGACAACTGGTGATGCAATTGTAGCTGCACTTCAAGTTCTCGCTTCTGTTGTTGGTAGTGATATGTCCTTGCACGATTTGTCTCAAGGCATGACGCTTTATCCACAAGTGCTAGAGAATGTGCGTTTTTCAGGTGATAGCAACCCACTGGAAGCTCAAGCAGTGTTAGACTCTGTCGCAGAAGTGGAAGCTGTACTCGGTGAGAAAGGGCGAGTACTTCTTCGTAAATCAGGTACTGAGCCACTTCTTCGCGTGATGGTAGAGGGCGAAGACGCTGAGCTGGTACAGTCGTCAGCGCTAAAAATCGCAGATGCGGTTAAAGCAAACTGCTAATCGAAAATTACTACTCGCAATGTAAATTGAGTTTGTGATGTATCTCGAATGTAGAATAGAAAAGGGCATCTTTTGCCCTTTTTTTGAGCGCTTAATGCGTTAGTGCTGATTTTTTGCGAATTTTCCCTTGTCAGCGTTACTGGCTTTCGCTAGTATTGCTCCGCCTCCCGTTAGGAGGTCGCTAGCCTTGTTCATGAATAACAAAGAGTATTTTTGAACGGCGCTGGCTCAACAATTTGGAACATAGGTGGAAAAAATGTTTTCAGTTCTACTTGTGATTTACCTGTTGGCAGCGCTTGGTGTGATTGGCCTTGTGTTGATTCAACAAGGTAAAGGCGCAGATATGGGAGCCTCGTTCGGTGCAGGTGCTTCAAACACAGTGTTTGGCGCTAGCGGCTCAGGTAATTTCTTAACCCGAACAACTGCTATTTTAGCAACCGTATTTTTTATCGTTAGCTTGTTACTTGGCCGTATGTCAACGCACACGACTGAGTCACAATGGGTAGACCCAACGTTAGGTCAGCCAGTTGTAGAACAAGTTAAAGATGCAGCGAGTGAAGTTCCAGCACCAGCTGGTGATGAAATTCCTCAATAAGCTGTAAAGGTTTATGACGCCGAGATGGTGAAATTGGTAGACACGCTAGCATGAGGTGCTAGTGCCTTTGGTGTGAGGGTTCGAGTCCCTCTCTCGGCACCATGTATTTACAAACTTGTAAATCGCCTGTTTGAGCGTATAATGCTCAGCAAGTCGGACGCGGGGTGGAGCAGCTTGGTAGCTCGTCGGGCTCATAACCCGAAGGTCGTCGGTTCAAATCCGGCCCCCGCAACCAATCTCTTCTTTCTTTAGGAAGAATAGAAAGGTTGGCAAGTTTGCGCAGTGCTAACCATACTGCGAGTTAAGAACAGCATTGTTGGCTATTCTTAACGTATCAGGGTCCAGCAGCATAAAACCCCGACTTTCGGGGTTTTTTGTTATCTGAGTTTTTATAATTTAACTCAGAATGTTGCTTGGTTTTTTGATTGGGCTCTGAGCCCTTTTTTTGTTTCTGGAGTGGTTCAAATGACTGGTTTAGAAAGACAACTTACTGAAATGCTTGAAGCGCCAGTAGCGGCATCAGGCTATGAGTTAGTTGGATTAGAATTCATTCGTGCAGGCGCGCACTCAACGCTACGTATTTACATTGATCATGAAAATGGCATTAATGTGGATGACTGTGCAGAAGTTAGCCACCAAGTGAGTGCAGTATTAGACGTTGAAGATCCAATTTCTGTTGCTTATAGCTTAGAAGTGTCTTCTCCAGGTTTAGAAAGACCACTTTTCAAAGCAGCACATTACGAGCAATTTATTGGTCACGAGGTCAGCATCGTTTTGAAGATGGCTGTGGCAAACCGTCGCAAGTGGAGTGGTATTATTCACGGCGTTGATGGTGAGACAATAGCGGTTATGGTTGAAGGGCAACAAGAAGAGTTTGCTCTAAGCAACATTTCAAAAGCTAACCTGATCCCTAAATTTTAGTTCCCTAAAAAAGTTTAAGCTTAGAGGCTAAATACAATGAGTAAAGAAATTTTAGCGGTAGCAGAAGCGGTATCGAACGAAAAAGCGGTACCTCGTGAGCGTATCTTTGAAGCTCTTGAGATTGCTCTAGCGACTTCTACAAAGAAAAAGTACGAAATCGAAATCGATGTACGTGTTGCTATTGACCGCAAAACAGGTGAGTTCGTTACTTACCGCCGTTGGTTGGTTGTTGAAAACGTAGAAAATCCAACAAAAGAGATTTCTCTTGAAGCGGCACAATACGACGACGAAACTGTTCAACTGGGCGATTTCATCGAAGACGAAATCCAATCAGTAACGTTTGACCGTATTACTACGCAAACTGCTAAGCAAGTTATTGTACAGAAAGTACGTGAAGCTGAACGCGCACAAATCGTTGAGCAGTTCATCGACAACGAAGGTGATTTGATCACTGGTGTTGTGAAAAAAGTAAACCGTGAAACTATCGTACTAGACCTTGGTAATAACGCGGAAGCTGTGATCCTACGTGATGACCAACTTCCTCGCGAAAATTTCCGCCCAGGTGACCGTGTACGTGGTCTGCTATACAAAGTTGCACCAGAAGCTCGTGGCTTCCAACTTTTCATCACGCGTTCTAAGCCAGAAATGCTAGCAGAGCTATTCCGTGTAGAAGTGCCAGAAATCGCTGAAGAAATCATCGAATTGAAAGGTGCTGCACGTGATCCAGGTTCTCGTGCTAAAATCGCAGTAAAAACAAACGACAAGCGTATTGACCCTGTGGGTGCGTGTGTTGGTATGCGTGGTGCACGTGTACAAGCGGTTTCTGGTGAGCTTGGTGGTGAGCGCATTGATATCGTGCTTTGGGATGATAACCCAGCGCAATTCGTTATCAATGCAATGGCTCCTGCAGACGTTGCATCTATCATCGTTGATGAAGATGCGCACTCTATGGATATCGCTGTAGAAGCTGATAACCTAGCACAAGCAATCGGCCGCAGCGGTCAAAACGTACGTTTGGCGTCTCAACTAACGGGTTGGGAACTAAATGTAATGACGGTTGCAGATCTTCAGAAGAAACATGCTGAAGAATCTCAAGCATCTATCGAAAACTTCATGAAGTATCTAGATATCGAAGAAGACTTTGCTCAACTACTTGTTGAAGAAGGCTTCTCTACTCTAGAAGAAGTGGCATACGTGCCAGTAAATGAGCTTCTTGAAGTTGACGGTTTAAATGAAGAACTTATCGAAGAGCTTCGTAGCCGTGCGAAAGATGCGTTAACAACAATTGCACTTGCACAAGAAGAATCTTTTGATGGTCTAGAGCCAGCAGAAGACCTACTAGGCTTGGATGGTCTAGAGCGCGAGATGGCATTTAAATTGGCAGCGAAAGGTATTGCAACACTAGAAGACCTAGCTGACCAAGGCATCGATGATCTAGAAGGCATCGATGGTCTAACCGAAGAGCGTGCGGGTGAGCTAATCATGGCAGCTCGTAACATCTGTTGGTTCGGCGAAGAATAATATTTTCAGCAAGGAGGAAGCGGCATGACACAATTAACAGTTAAAGCACTGAGTGATGAGATTGGTACGCCAGTCGACCGCTTGATTGAACAACTTGCTGACGCTGGCATGAATAAGGCGAGCTCTGACAATGTTACTGATGAAGAGAAGCAGAAGCTTCTCTCTCATTTGAAAAAAGAACACGGCGATAAATCAGGTGATTCTGAGCCGACTCGTCTAACTCTACAGCGTAAAACTCGTAGCACATTGAGTGTTAATGCGGGTGGCGGTAAGAGTAAAGATGTTCAAGTAGAAGTGCGTAAGAAGCGCACATATGTGAAGCGCAGCACTATCGAAGACGACGCAAAACGTGAGGCTGAGGAAGTAGCAAAGCGTGAAGCTGAAGAGCTTGCGAAGCGTGAGGCTGAAGAACAAGCCAAACGTGAGGCTGCAGAGAAAGCACAGCGCGAAGCCGATGAAAAAGCAAAACGTGAAGCGGATGCAAAACGTGAAGCTGAAGAAAAGGCAAAACGCGCACAAGCTGATAAGGCTAAGAAAGACATGAATGCAAAAAATGCGGATGCTAATACGCAAGCGAAGAAAGATGCTGACGAGCTAAAGCGTCGTCAGGAAGAAGAAGCCCAACGTAAAGCTGAGCAAGAAGCCGCAAAACTTGTAGAAGAAGCGCGTAAACTTGCTGAAGAAAACGAAGCTCGTTGGACTGAAGAAGAAAAGAAAAAGAAAGAGCTAGAAAACTCTGACTACCATGTAACGACATCATCGTACGCTCGTGAAGCGGAAGATGCAGCAGATCGTAGCTCAGAAGCTGGCCGTCGTAAGAAGAAGAAAAAAGCTTCTAACCGCAACGATGACAACGAGCGCGGTGGTCGTAACCAACGTGGTGGTAAAGCTCGTAAAGGTAAACTTGCTAAACCAACATCAATGCAACACGGTTTCGATAAATCGGCAACGGTAGCGAAGCAAGATGTTGTTATTGGTGAGACTATTGTTCTTTCTGAACTAGCTAGCAAGATGTCGGTTAAAGCGACAGAAGTTATCAAAGTGATGATGAAGATGGGCGCTATGGCGACTATCAACCAAGTGATTGACCAAGAAACAGCAGCACTTGTTGCTGAAGAAATGGGTCATAAAGTTGTTCTTCGTAAAGAGAACGAACTGGAAGAAGCAGTACTATCTGACCGTGACACTAACGCAGAATCAGTGCCACGCGCTCCAGTTGTTACCATCATGGGTCACGTTGACCATGGTAAAACGTCTACACTTGACTACATCCGTCGTACACACGTTGCATCAGGCGAAGCGGGTGGTATTACACAGCACATTGGTGCTTACCACGTAGAAACTGAAAACGGCATGATCACGTTCCTTGATACCCCTGGACACGCGGCGTTTACTGCTATGCGTGCTCGTGGTGCTCAAGCGACAGATATCGTTGTACTTGTTGTAGCTGCGGATGATGGTGTAATGCCACAAACAATCGAAGCGATCCAGCACGCTAAAGCGGCAGGCGTTCCTCTGATTGTTGCAGTGAACAAGATCGATAAAGAAGATGCGAACCCAGACAACGTTAAGAATGAGCTAGCTCAATACGACGTAATCCCTGAGGAATGGGGCGGTGAGAACATGTTTGTTCACATCTCTGCTAAACAGGGTACAAACATCGATGGTCTTCTAGAAGCGATCCTTCTTCAGTCTGAAGTTCTTGAACTTACTGCTGTAGCAGAAGGTATGGCATCTGGTGTGGTTGTTGAATCTCGCCTAGATAAAGGTCGTGGTCCAGTTGCAACCGTACTTGTTCAATCAGGTACGCTACGTAAAGGCGATATCGTATTGTGTGGCCAAGAGTACGGCCGCGTTCGTGCAATGCGTGACGAATTAGGTAAAGAAATTACAGAAGCTGGTCCATCTATCCCTGTAGAGATCCTAGGTCTTTCAGGTGTGCCATCTTCAGGTGACGAAGCAACAGTAGTACGTGATGAGCGTAAAGCACGCGAAGTAGCAAACTACCGTGCTGGTAAGTTCCGTGAAGTGAAACTTGCTCGTCAGCAGAAATCTAAACTAGAGAACATGTTCTCTAACATGACTGCTGGTGAAGTTGCTGAGCTAAACGTAGTTCTTAAAGCAGACGTACAAGGTTCTGTGGAAGCGATTGCTGACTCACTACTAAAACTGTCTACTGACGAAGTGAAAGTAAACATCGTTGGTTCTGGCGTTGGTGGTATTACAGAAACTGATGCAGTACTTGCAGAAGCTTCTAACGCAATCATACTTGGCTTTAACGTACGTGCTGACGCATCTGCTCGTCGTGCTATCGAAAATGCAAGTGTTGATCTACGTTACTACTCAATCATTTACCAATTGATTGACGAAGTTAAACAAGCAATGGGCGGTATGCTTGCTCCAGAATTCAAGCAAGAGATCATTGGTCTTGCTGAAGTACGTGACGTGTTTAAGTCACCGAAACTGGGCGCAATCGCTGGTTGTATGGTTACTGAAGGTCTAATCAAGCGTAACAACCCAATCCGCGTTCTACGCGACAACGTTGTTATCTACGAAGGTGAGCTAGAATCACTTCGTCGCTTTAAAGATGACGTTCAAGAAGTTAAGAATGGCTATGAGTGTGGTATCGGCGTTAAGAACTACAACGACGTTCGCGTAGGCGATCAGATCGAAGTATTCGAAATCGTTGAAATCAAACGTACTCTAGACTAATTGACTAATATTACTAAATGTCTAGAAGACAAATAGTAATGGGTTGTTGAATACACCATGGGGGGCTGGCTTGACCATCCCCCCATTCTTTCTATGTAAGAGAATGAATATGTCAAAAGAATTTAGCCGCACGCAGCGTGTTGCACAACAGCTGCAAAAAGAACTTGCGATGATCCTTCAGCGCGAAGTTCGTGACTCTCGTTTGGGTATGGTAACTATCTCAGATGTAGAAGTATCTCGTGACCTTGCTTACACAAAAGTATTTGTTACTTTCTTATGTGTTGGTGAGCAAACGCCTGAATCATGCCTAGCAGCTTTACGTGAGCATGAAGTTCATATTCGCATGATGTTAGGTAAGCGTATTCGTTTACGCTTAACACCAGAAATCCGCTTCTACTACGACAACACGCTTGTTGAAGGTATGCGTATGTCTAACCTAGTATCTGAAGTCGTTAACGAAGACAAGCGCAGACAAAAAGATGCTGGTCGTGAAGACGATCAAACACAGGCTGGAGAAGATAGCTAATGGCTCGTCGTCGTAAAGGTCGTCCAATTAATGGCGTTATCTTGTTGGACAAACCAACAGGTATCTCTTCAAATGATGCACTGCAAAAAGTAAAGCGTATCTACTTTGCTGAGAAAGCAGGTCATACGGGTGCATTGGACCCACTAGCGACGGGCATGTTGCCGATCTGCTTAGGCGAAGCAACCAAGTTTTCGCAATTTTTGTTAGATTCAGATAAACGCTACCGCGTGATTGCTAAGTTAGGCGAACGTACAGATACGTCTGATTCTGACGGCGAAGTGGTAGAAACACGTCCAATCGATGTTGATTTAGCAAAACTCGAGTCATGCATTGATACATTCCGTGGTGAATCTGACCAAGTGCCTTCCATGTTTTCAGCATTGAAATACCAAGGTAAGCCACTATACGAGTACGCTCGTAAAGGTATCGAAGTACCACGCGAATCTCGCAAGATTACAGTATACGAAATCGTACTTCATCGCTTTGAGGGTGATGAAGTTGAGATGGAAGTTCACTGCTCAAAAGGCACTTACATCCGTACTATCGTTGATGATCTTGGTGAAATGCTTGGCTGTGGTGCACACGTGACAATGTTGCGTCGTACTGGTGTTGCTAAGTATCCATACGAAAAAATGGTGACACTTGAACAGTTAAATGAACTGTTAGAACAAGCTCATCGTGATGAAGTAGCGCCAAAGGAACTGCTTGATCCGTTGTTGTTGCCAATGGACACAGCCGTAGAAGATTTGCCTGAGGTAAATTTAAACGCGGAGCTAACCGACCTTGTGCAGCATGGTATGCCTGTTCAGGTATTTGGTGCGCCAGCAGGAACGCCAATTCGTATGACTTCTGGTGAAGACAAGTTGTTTATTGGCGTTGCTGAATTGAACGATGATGGGAAAGTGGCACCAAAACGTTTGGTGGTTTTCCGAAACGAAGAGTAACTTCGTTTAGTTCAAGAAAATACCGGCTTTTGTGCCGGTATTTTTATATTGCGTGAGTTAGGAAACTTCCCTATAATTCGCGCTTCGCGTAGCGGCTGAATCAGAGATTGGCTGCTACAATTTTAAACCTACTCTTATTAGGAGAGAATTATGTCTCTGAATGCAGAAACTAAAGCAGCAATCGTAGCAGAATACGCACAAGGCGAAGGCGACACTGGTTCACCAGAAGTTCAAGTAGCTCTACTTACAGCTTCTATCAACCACCTTCAAGGTCACTTCAAGGCTCACAAAGGCGATCACCACAGCCGCCGTGGTCTTCTACGTATGGTTTCTCGTCGTCGTAAGCTTCTAGATTACCTAAAAGGTAAAAATCTAGCTCGCTACCAAGACCTAATCAAGCGTCTAGGCCTACGTCGCTAATAAGCGACTGCATAGCAGTTTGTAAAAAAAAGGGGCTTTATGCCCCTTTTTTGTTGCCCCTTACTTATTTTGGCTGCTATAGCTTAGCCAAATCACACTTATGCCGTTATACTACACGCGGCTAAATCTCGTTTAGAGGTTTTAATCAGCTCAATACATTACAGTCAACCACGTCGACCAAAAGGTCGCGACTATTAAAAATGCACTTCAGTTTGACTCAGTCCATTTTTACTAGTCGCGATTCGTAATGCTTTGAGTGTCTATTAACACATTCTGAGATTTTTCTATTCATAGAGAAAAATTAGAAACAAGGAATAACAATGTTCGAAAAACCAGTTGTTAAAACGTTCCAGTACGGTAACCACACAGTTACCCTAGAAACTGGCGTTATCGCTCGCCAAGCTACAGCAGCAGTAATGGTTACAATGGACGATACAGCAGTATTCGTTTCAGTTGTAGGTAAGAAAGAAGCAGTTGCGGGTCAAGATTTCTTCCCACTAACTGTAAACTACCAAGAGCGTACATACGCTGCAGGTAAAATCCCTGGTGGTTTCTTCAAGCGTGAAGGTCGTCCTTCTGAAGGTGAAACGTTAACGGCTCGTCTAATTGACCGTCCAATCCGTCCACTATTCCCAGATGCATTCAAAAACGAAGTTCAAGTTATTGCAACAGTAATGTCTGTAAATCCAGACGTTCAACCTGACATCGTAACGATGATCGGTACTTCTGCTGCGCTTGCTATTTCTGGTATTCCGTTCAACGGTCCTATCGGTGCAGCACGTGTTGGTCACATTAACGGCCAACTAGTACTAAACCCAAGCAATACTGAGCTAGATGCATCTAAACTAGACCTAGTGGTTGCAGGTACAGAATCAGCAGTACTAATGGTTGAATCTGAAGCAGACAACCTAACTGAAGAAGAAATGCTAGCAGCGGTTGTTTACGGTCACGACCAACAACAAGTTGTTATTAATGCGATCAACGAATTCAAAGCTGAAGTAGCAACACCAGCTTGGGATTGGGTAGCTCCTGAAGAGAACACAGCACTTGTAACTAAGATTGCTGAACTAGCAGAAGCTAAGCTTGTTGAAGCGTACCAAATCACTGAGAAGATGGCTCGTTACGATCGCATTCATGAAATTGCAGCAGAAGTAAACGAAGCGCTACTTGCTCAAGATCCTGAAGCGGATACAAAAGAAATCCACACTATCTTCCACGATCTAGAGAAGACAGTGGTACGCCGTAGCATCATCGCTGGCAACCCACGTATCGATGGTCGTGAGAAAGACATGGTTCGTGCGCTAGACGTACGTACTGGCGTTCTTCCACGTACTCACGGTAGTGCGCTATTCACTCGTGGTGAAACACAGGCGATCGTTACAGCGACTCTAGGTACACAACGTGATGCTCAAATCATCGATGAGCTAACTGGTGAGCGTAAAGATCACTTCCTACTACACTACAACTTCCCTCCATACTGTGTAGGTGAAACTGGTTTTGTAGGTTCTCCTAAGCGTCGTGAAATCGGCCACGGTAAACTGGCTAAGCGTGGTATCGCTGCGGTAATGCCATCTGTTGATGAGTTCCCATACACAGTACGTGTAGTATCAGAAATCACAGAATCTAACGGTTCTTCTTCAATGGCTTCTGTATGTGGTACTTCTCTTGCTCTTATGGACGCAGGTGTGCCAATCAAGTCTTCTGTTGCTGGTATCGCAATGGGTCTTGTTAAAGAAGGCGACGACTTCGTAGTTCTTTCTGACATCCTAGGTGACGAAGACCACCTTGGTGATATGGACTTTAAAGTAGCAGGTACTCACACAGGTATCACAGCACTTCAAATGGACATTAAGATCGAAGGTATCACTAAAGAGATCATGCAAATTGCGCTTAACCAAGCTCAAGGTGCACGTAAGCACATCCTATCTGTAATGGATGAAGCAATCTCAGGCGCTCGTGATGACATTTCTGAGTTCGCTCCGCGTATTCACACAATGAAGATCAGCGCAGACAAGATCAAAGACGTTATCGGTAAAGGTGGTGCAGTTATCCGTGCTCTAACTGAAGAGACAGGTACAACTATCGAAATCGAAGATGACGGTACAATCAAGATTGCAGCAACAGAAGGCGCTGCAGCGAAAGAAGCAATTCGTCGTATCGAAGAGATCACTGCTGAAGTTGAAGTAGGCCGTATCTACACAGGTAAAGTTGCACGTCTAGCTGATTTCGGTGCATTTGTAACGATTCTTCCAGGTAAAGACGGTCTAGTACACATTTCTCAAATTGCTGAAAAACGCGTTGAGAAAGTATCTGACTACCTAGCGGAAGGCCAAGAAGTTCAAGTTAAAGTGCTTGAAATCGACCGCCAAGGCCGTGTACGTCTAAGCATGAAAGAAGCGGTTGAAAAGCCTGCTGAAGAAGCGGCTATTGAAGCACCTGAAGCGAAAGACGAGTAATAAAGTCATCGACTTTGGTCTTTTATTAGCTTAAGAGGCTGAAAGCGTGCTATAAAAGGGGAGCAATATTGCTCCCTTTTTTTGTGCTTGTTCTGTGCGTTTGTTTACATTTGTCTATATAAGACGAACGCATTACCGAGCAATCTTACGGCGGTCTAAACAGGAGTCCCAATTAGTGAAATGGTTTCAAACCGCAAGTTTATGTGTGGCGTTCGCGCTGACTGGGTGTGTGAATACCGCTCAGCACTCAACTGAACAGTGGATTTACCCTCCGATGGCAGTACCTCTTCAACCGAGTGTGCAGCAAGAGGTCCAGATCGCTCGTCTTTCTCAGTTGCTGCAACGTCCTGACCTGAGTGATGAAGTACGAGCAAAGATGCACTTTGAGCGTGGTAATTACTATGACAGTGTCGGATTGCGTGACCTAGCTCGTTTGGACTTCAACCAGTCTTTGCAATTGAACCCCGCTCAGCCAGATATCTTCAACTTACTTGGAGTGTTCTTTACTCAAGTCGGTGAGTTTGATGCGGCGTATGAAGCTTTTGACTCCACTTTAGAACTTGCACCAGAAAACTCTTATGCAGAGCGAAACCGAGCAATTGCGCTTTACTATGGTGGTCGTATCGAGCTTGCGTTAGAAGATATGACCAAGCATTATCAAGAGATGCCGAGCGATCCATTTCGCGCACTCTGGCTCTATATTATTGAGGCAGAGCAGAACCCTAAACAAGCTAAGGCCAATCTTCAACAGCGTTACCAACGCGATCGTAGTGAAGAATGGGGTTGGGTTTTAGTTGCCATCATGTTGCGTGATGTGTCGGATGAAGCCGCATTGAAAGCGATCATGGAGGGCACTCGTGAGAATTATCGCCTTGCTGAGCGCCTAACAGAAACGTATTTTTACCTAGGTAAGCGCTACCGTTTAGAGGGGAATGTGGCAGACGCTATATCGCTATACAAATTAGCCATTTCTTTCAATGTGTATGAGTATGTCGAGCATCGCTATTCTTTTATAGAGTTAACTCAAATATATGAGCAACTTCAACAAGAGCAATTAGCTAAGCTCAAAGCCGAACAACAGGCAACAGAGCAAGAATAATTGAAAGCCGCCATGTTATAAGGCGGCTTTTTTGTGCTTGAACGTTTTAAAGTTAAAATTTAAAATAGTTAGCCTAGCTAACTAAATGAATAAAACTTGATGGCATTAGAGAAAAGTCTGATTGATCTTGAGCGTTTTTGCGCGAAAGCGTGGCGTGTTTACGCAAAAGAAGATCCCCTTTCAAATCTCAGCTTCAATGAGTTCGATTATTTGCGTGTTATTCACGTGAATCCACAAGGTATTCGCATCACCGATTTGGCGGAGGAACTGCAAGTCACTAAGCCGTCGGTTTCGAATATGGTGGATCGTTTAGAAAGAAAAGGCCTTGTTAAGCGGGTTCCGTGTAATGAAGATGCGCGAGCTAAGCGTGTTATTTTGACGGAAGAGGTGATTGAAGATATGTCCTTGGAACAGGTTGTCTATAAGGATATCTCTGCACAAATGACGCGAAAACTTAGCGAGCAAGAAACCATGCAATTGAAAGCGCTATTGAACAAAGCGCTTGGAAATTGAAGTAATAATATTATTTTTGTCTATTTAGTTAGCCTTGCTAACTATTGAAGGTACAGATGCAAAACTCAATTTATAAACAGTTTTGGAAATACACCATTCCGACTGTTGCAGCAATGCTTGTAAATGGACTCTATCAAGTTGTGGACGGCATATTTATCGGTCGCTACGTTGGTGCCGATGGGCTAGCGGGTATCAATATTTCTTGGCCAATTATCGGCTCGATTCTGGGTATTGGTATGATGGTTGGGGTAGGCACTGGTGCACTCTCATCAATTAAACAAGGTGAAAAAGATAGCGACGGCGCGAAACGCATTCTTTCTACAGGCTTATTGCTGCTTGTTGCACTGATGCCTATGGTTGCAATGATTCTGTATTTCTTTGCTGATGATTTTATCCGCTGGCAAGGTGCAGAGGGCCGAGTTTATGACCTTGGTCTTCAATACTTACATGTGTTAAGCGTAGCTTGTGTGTTCTCCTTAGGTTCGATTGCCGTTCCGTTCTTATTGCGTAATGATGATAGTCCCAACCTAGCCACTATTTTAATGGTGATTGGTGCCATTATTAATATCGTTTTGGATTATGTTTTCATTGCGTTACTTGATTGGGAACTGACAGGTGCAGCCATTGCGACCGCTCTTGCGCAGATGGTAGTAACCATTCTTGGTGTTGGGTATTTCTTTACCTCGAAAGCAAAAATGCGGTTGACGGTCAGCGACTTAAAGATGCAGTTTGATGTCATTCCTAAGATTGTCACGATCGGTACTTCTAGCTTCTTTATGTATGCCTACGGCGCAATGATGGTGGCATTTCATAACAGTTTGTTCGCGCAACATGGCAGCGCACTGCTTATTGGCGCCTATGCCATTTTGGGCTACATAGTGACGGTTTATTACCTGATTGCAGAGGGTATCGCTAACGGTATGCAGCCACTAGTGAGTTACAACCATGGTGCTCGCAATCAAGACAATATTCGTAAACTGCTTAAGATCGCGATGGGGACATCAGTACTCGGCGGCGTGGCGTTTGTTATTTTGATGAACATTTTCCCATACGAGTTTGTCTCGGTGTTTAACAGTTCTGATCAAGATCTTATTGATAGTGCGGTAGTTGGGATTCGTTTACACATGTTTGCCTTGTTCTTGGATGGTTTCTTAGTGGTTGCTGCGGCGTACTATCAATCGGTTAACAAAGGCAGCAAAGCGATGTTTGTGACGATAGGAAATATGCTGGTTCAACTTCCATTCCTATTCATTATGCCAAAGCTCTTGGGCGTGACAGGTATTTGGATTGCGTTCCCACTGTCTAATATTGCGTTAAGTTTGGTGGTATTTACCATGCTATGGCGTGATATTAAGAAGCTAATGAATCAGAGTTCGGTTGAATCAGCGGTTCACGTGTCTTAGTAGCGAACAGTTAGCTATTCATAATTAGCTATTAACACTTAGCTATTAACTATTGTTAAAAGCAGTAAAAAAGTAGCAGCAACGAAAAAGCGAGGTTAGTGCCTCGCTTTTTTTTATTGCTTTGATAGTTGTGAGAAGTGGTTAGATGTTCTTCACTTCTAGACCCGCAAGTTGATGCCAGTAGCCGTTACATTGACGGTCCTGAATCTTCTCAGGGTTTGTTCCTTTCTCATTTGAGCGGAAACGGTCAAGCTCAGAGAAGGTACTGATGCCTAATGGACTTAGACGAACTACATCAACTAGGCCTTCCATACTTGGTAGATCGTTGATGAGGTTGTAGCAGTAACCGGATTGGGTTTGAATACCATTAAGGTTAAAGACTTCTTGGCCCTCTTGGCTGCTTACTTGAATGCCGGTAGGGTACTTAATACAACACGTTTCACAATCATCTTTCGCACGGTTTTCTGCCCGAGCCGTAAAGCAGCGTGCAGAGTAAGCCAATGGTAGGTAACCATGGCTAAATACTTCCACTTCAAACTTGTTGCGAATGCCCAGTTCATCACATTGAATGAGTGTGTTGCTTAACCATTCGCGAGACAGTTCTACAGGCATACACCAGCGAATCATGCCTTGTTTAAGGAATAAATTGAGTGTGTGCGCATTGTACGTGTTCACTGCTGGTCCAACGATGAATGGTACTTTGTGTTCAAAAGCCAGCTGAACACCTGATACGTCGTTTGCTTCAATGGCGAAGTCACCGTTGTCGATGTACTTCTTCATGATGTTCACTTCGCTCGGCGCTTCGAGCAGCGCCATTGTTGAAAGCACCACTTGCTTGCCAGATGCAGACAGATCTTTTGCAATATCAAACCAGTGCGTAGGTTTCATCTCACGACGCTTCGAACACACGGTTTCACCTAGGTAGATGATATCGGCTGAACTTTGTTTTGCTTGCTCGTAGAATGCTTCTACATCTTGCTTTGGCCAAAAATACAATAATGGGCCAAGTGCGTATTTCATTGAATTATCCATCTTAACCTCTATTGCCATTTGCGGTGGTAAGCACCCAGTGTCGTTTGCGTGCCTTCCGATACATTCGCCAGTGCAGCATCCCATGCGGCTTCTACGTGGTAAGCTTCAGGGTTCGCTTGGTAACGATCGATTGCTGCGCGCCAGGTACGCGTGACTTGCTCTACATAAGCAGGACTGCGCTGACGGCCTTCAATTTTCACTGATGCAACGTTTGCTGCAAACAGCTCTGGTAGCATCGATAGGGTATTTAGGCTCGTTGGTTCTTCTAGCGCATGGTAACGTTTTTTCTCACCATCAATTTCTGCATCAAAACGGCCTTTACACAGTGTAGGATAACCTGCATTTTCGCCAGCGCTGTAGCGGTCAATTAGGATGTCATTTAAACGAGACTCTAGACCTTGTTCGGTTTCTTGCCAGCGTACGTACTTCGCAGGAGAGCATGCGCCTACCGTATTTGGCGATTCACCCGTCATGTATGATGAGAGGTAACAACGCCCCTCTGACATGATGCATAGGCTACCAAAAGCAAATACTTCAAGCTCAACATCACTCGTCATATTACGTGATAACTGTTTTACTTGATGGATAGACAATACGCGCGGTAATACAACGCGTTTTACATTGAAGTTCTGTTTATAGAAGTCAATCGCCGCAACGTTTGTCGCAGAGGCTTGGACAGAAAGGTGCAGTTCAAGCTCAGGGTATTTGCGAGCGGCGTATTCAAGTACCGCGATGTCAGCCACGATAAGGGCATCGACACCAAGAGCGGCCGCGTTATCAACGGCGTTAGTCCAACGGTCAAAACCATTCGGGTGTGCAAATGTGTTTAACGCTACGTGGATTTTCTTATTGCGGTCGTGAACATATTGCACCGCTTTTTCAAGCTTTTTGCCATTAAAGTTCAGACCCGCAAAGTGACGAGCGTTTGTATCGTCTTTGAAGCCGATGTATACGGCGTCTGCACCGCAATCAATCGCGGTTTTTAACGCAGGCAAGTTACCCGCAGGACACAAGAGTTCCATATGCTCACAATTTAGAGAGAAAAAGATGCCCGCATTTTATGAAGAATTGTGAATAGCGAAATTGACCTAAGTTAGGTTTAGCTCAATAAAGTGAGAATTTACCCCTTGGGATTAAGGGGTAACGCTCAGATTTTGCAGAAACTGAGTTCAGTTTTTATGTCGACGGTTCTGTGCAAACAGTTCTTCAACTTCATGTTTAGGTTGTGGTCGGTGAAAATGGAACCCTTGTATCGAGTTGCATTGCAGATTAGAGAGTAGTGTCGCTTGTTGGTGCGTTTCTACCCCCTCGGCAACCACGGTTAAGTCGAGAGATTTTCCGAGGTTGATGATGTTCTCAATCACCGTCACTTGTTTTGGCAACGTGTCGATGTCGTTAATAAATGCGCGGTCAATTTTGAGTTCATCAATAGGAAATCTGGCAAGATAAGAAAGTGATGAGTAACCAGTACCAAAATCATCAATGGAGAGGTCAAAGCCCAGTTTTTTAATCGCATTGAGCATTTGTAGAGTATGGTCACTGTCGCTCATTACGGCGCTCTCAGTGAGCTCAAAAGTGATGCAGCTTGGGTCCAACTCTGTTGTGCGAAGCAACTTTTCCATGAAATCAATGAGCTGAGGGTTACCAAATTGTTCCGGAGACAGGTTTATTGCTACACGGCCAGGTAGGATCCCTTGTTGTTTCCAACGTTTTACCGTGTTAAATACATCACGCATGACCACCTTACCAAGGTGTTCAATCAACCCCGCGCGTTCTGCTACGGGAATAAATGCGCCAGGGCTAATGTACCCCTCGACTGGGTGTTTCCAACGAACCAACGCTTCCGCACCATTAATGCTGAAATCGCGCGCGTTCACTTTTGGCTGATACCACACCTCTAACCCATTTTGTTGCAGTGCTTTTTGTAGTTCGATTTCCAGCCATAAGCGCATTCGAGCTTCTTTGTTCATTTGATCGTTGAATTTGATCAGACGGTTTCGGCCCCGATCTTTCGCTTCGTACATTGCCGTATCGGCATTTTGTAACAAGATACGGGCATCTTGACCATCTTCTGGATAACGAACACTGCCGATAGAGCAAGCGAGGCGTTTTGTGAAATGGTGTAAATCAAAGGGTTGGTTGATCAGAGCGATAATGCGTTCAGACAGTGTTTCTGCCATGAGGTTATTCTCGGGCTCAGGCAGGATAATGCCGAATTCATCCCCACCAAGGTGGCCAATAATCGCTTGAGTGGGTAGCGAGCGCTTAAGGCGAGCAGAAACTTCTTGAATGACTTTGTCACCAATATGATGACCAAGCGAGTCATTGATATTTTTAAAGTTGTCGATATCGAGGTAAAAAACAAGCAGGGGCGTTTGGCTTTTAATGAGCTGCTCCAGCCGCTTGGTAAAACCAAAGCGATTATAAAGTTTGGTTAAACTATCGATATGGGCATCTTCAGAAGCCGTGGATGAAAGTGCTTTTGGGGCATCATCGGCATCTTGAATAAGAATAATCTGGGACTCATTCCCTAAAATGGCAGTGTGGTCGGCATGCAAACGTACTTTTCGTTCGAACCCGCACCGTGCGCTGGTTAAACATAAAAAAGGCTTCTCTGAAAGCAATGAGCTTATTGGATGACTAAAGACTTTTTTGCTGTTTTCATCAATGAATAATCGAGAAACTTCTTCTCCGAGTAATTCATGAGGGGAATTTAAACCAAGGAGACGGGCCGATGCAGGGTTGGCCGAGATGATGATGTCGTCTTCAACGAGTAGCAATCCGTCAGGTAGAAGGCGAGTGAGTTTTGCAAACTTTGTTTCGGATTCTTCTAGCGAGCGAACTAAAATCTGTTTTTCTGATGTATCGACGGCATGAAAAATAACAAAACGGATTTCATCGCTTTCTTTCACGGGAGAAAGACTAAAATGTAGGCTGGTTTCTAGATCGGTTTCATCAAGGGTGATTTCTGCTTCAACGTGATCGCCTTTAAATGCGCGGTCATAGTAGGGAGAGAGCTTGGCATAAAAGGCTTCTCCTAAGACTTGTTTGTCATTGAGCCCAACAAGTTCGTCTTGATTGAGGCCTGCAATATCACAATAGCGTTCACTCACCATCCGATAACTGTGTTTGTTATCAAGAATGGCAAAAAAGAATGGGCTATTTGAGGTAAGCGTTGCAAACCAATGTTGTAATTGTTGGGAAGGCATTAAGGGGTTACCGATCTCCAATGAGCCTGATTATTCGTCCGTGTAATAAAAACGCTATTTTGATAACTATAACTTTGAACCATACGTTATAAAAGCGTTTCTCGATGTCTCAGCGTCAATAATTCAGACAAGGTCAAAAAATCGACGCAACAGTTGGCGTAACCGCCCATTTCTAAAACAAATAGTTTTCTTGATACATAACAGGTACTGGTATTACTCTATTGCGTAAGATAAACAACCTTATGACAAAGTAACGGATAATTAGCGTGTTAAACAAGATTCGCAGTCAACTAGTAAAGAATGCAGCTTCAATTTTGCGATCTCCAGTCCAGTTATTGCCGCAAACTGTTCAGAAAAAAGCCTTGTTAGAAGGGCTTAAAATGGTATTCAAAGAAGCCTTGGAAGATGGCGATTTTGAGTTTCTTGAAGATAAGTGGCTAAAAGTAGCAATTAAAGACTTGAACTTAGCTTGGTACATTAGTTACCAAGATGAGAAGTTGGTGGTAGCAGATAAGCCCGTTCAAGAAGATGTGAGCTTTAGTGGCAACCTCAATGATTTGGTGTTGATTGCGGGCCGTAAAGAAGACCCTGACACGCTGTTCTTCCAACGTCGTCTTTCTATTGAAGGTGATACTGAGCTTGGGTTAGAAGTGAAGAACCTAATGGACAGTGTCGACTTGGAGCAACTACCGAAAACCATGCAAGTGGCACTGAACCAATTGGCAGATTTTGTCCAAAAAGGTGTCCAAGAACCAGTGCAAGAAAGCGGAGTGAAGAATGCTTATTCGAACTGAGGCACCGGCAGACATTTTAACGATCGATCGTCTTCTTAAGCAGACATTCCCAACGGAAGCCGAAGCGAATTTGGTAATGCGTTTACGTGAAAATGGTAAACTTACTTTGTCTTTGGTGGCATGCACCGATGAAGGTGAAGTCATTGGTCACGCGCTGTTTAGCCCAGTGACCTTGAACGGTGAAGATTTGTCGTGGCAGGGGCTTGCACCCTTGGCTGTACATGAAGATTTCCGCCGTCAAGGTATTGCTGCTGAGATGATCAAAGAGGGTTTTGATTCTCTGCGTGATTTCGGTTACCCAGTTTGTGTCGTACTAGGCGATCCTGATTACTATGCACGTCAAGGCTTTAAAGCAGCAGAAGAGATGGGCTTTGATTGCGCATGGGAAGTGCCCCAAGGTGCGTTCCGCGTAGCAGAATTGGCAGAAGGTCAGTGCGACGGGCGTTCTGGCCGTATCGATTATTCACCAGAGTTTGCTGATTTATAATCACGAAGATTGAATTACAAAGCCCGCAGGAAATAGCGGGCTTTGTTTTTGAGACTTAGATTTTAAGCAGAACTGGTTTTTAAGTATGCTCTGTTTTGATTACTAACAGAGGAAAAGTGATCTAATCTTGCTCTTGGAGGCGCTTTTTGCCCCAAATTTCGATTTTTGCTTTTTTACTTACACCAGCTGCATTGAGTGTCATGTTGCCCCAGCTTTTGTACTCCATATCAATACGCTTGAGTTTGGCATCTTCAGAGCCTGGTAAAGTCCAAGCTCGTGTTGACATGCCTTTAGTCAATGTTCCCGTCATGGTTTTAAGCTCTTTCTCACTACCATCAGTCATGATGACTTTCATGTTTTTGATGTTCATGGTGCCTTGAATGCACTTCATCTTGATTTTGCTGAACTGGCGATTTTTAAATAGACCGTTGAGCTCTACAGTATCTGTCTCGTTTTGAAAGTTAACGGTTTTTTGAGCAATCAGTTCCCAGTTATCATCATTGTTCTTAGCAAACGTAACGAAGCTGGTGGTCGAGATTAGCAGTGCAATAGTGATTGTTTGGAAAAGCTTCATAACACCTCTGACTTTACATGCGATTATTTGGTAGCATTGCCTCGTTCAATTAGGTGACAAAAAATGTCAATAAACGAGAAACAGTATTTAAATGAAATGGGGATCAGCACATGGGAGTTGATCCATCCAGATAGGTTGGAAAACTATCAAGTGCCAATGTTACGTTTGCAAAGTTCTTGTAAACTCCTATTGGTTTCACCAATGTGTCCAGAAAATGAGACAGCATTGATGTTTGAGCGGGTGCTAAAAAGTATCAAGCTCTCACTTGATGATGCGCTGCACCTAGAGCCAGAGCGTTTATCATCTTTGGGTGAACATGATTTGGAATGGGTGTGGTTTGCTGGCTGTGAGGCCGATATGAGTATTAATGCTAAACAGCTGACTTCGCCGCTGTTAAAAGACATTGATGGTAACAACGAACAGCGCCGCGCCTTATGGCAGCAGATTTGTTCATATTCTTAATGGAGCAGACGCGTGACGATTGAAATTACAACGATGAGCGCTGAACACTTAGATCAAGTATGGCAAATTGAACAACAGGCTCATACTCATCCTTGGGCCGAGTCGCTCGTTCGTGACTTATCTAGCCGAGGTGCATGTCATCATGTGATGACGGATGCAGGCAAGGTGGTGGGTTACTTTTATGGGCAGAATATTGTCGGTGAAGTGACCTTGCTTAATATTGCTATTGCACCGAGTCAGCAAGGGAAAGGATTGGGACAAAAGCTGCTTGATGCCTTTCTAGATTACTGCGAACAAGCCAAAGCTGAGAGTGCTTGGTTGGAAGTGCGTGAAAGCAATTTGCCCGCTATCCATATTTACGATCAAGCTGGTTTTAATGAGGTGGACCGTCGTTACGGTTATTACCCAGCCAAAACAGGTAATGGTAAAGAAGATGCGATAATCATGAGTTATCTCTTCTTCTATTAAGACTCCTTTATCAGCATTAAGGAAAGTTGCCCCTAGCGCAATAATAGGGGACAATACCGCGCAATATTGAATCAAAAAAGCTTGCTTTGTTTTTAAGCAAGTATCCAGACATCAAAGAAGATCAATTTCATGTCAAATACACCTTTTCTAGGCGAAGTTTCTAAACGTAGAACATTCGCTATTATTTCTCACCCGGATGCGGGTAAAACCACCATTACTGAAAAAGTACTGTTATTCGGAAACGCAATCCAAAAAGCAGGTACGGTTAAAGGTCGTGGTAACGCACAGCACGCAAAATCAGACTGGATGGAAATGGAAAAGGAACGTGGTATCTCGGTTACTACTTCTGTGATGCAGTTCCCTTACAATGATTGTCTGGTAAACCTACTTGATACTCCTGGACACGAAGACTTCTCGGAAGATACTTACCGTACACTGACTGCGGTTGACTCGTGTTTGATGGTTATCGATGCGGCGAAAGGTGTCGAGGATCGTACTCGTAAGTTAATGGAAGTTACGCGTCTTCGCGACACGCCAATCGTGACTTTCATGAACAAACTGGACCGTGACGTTCGTGATCCAATGGAAGTATTGGACGAAGTTGAAAACGAATTGGGCATGATGTGTGCGCCAATCACTTGGCCAATCGGTTGTGGTAAAGAGTTTAAAGGTGTTTACCACATTCACCGCGATGAAACGGTTCTGTATGAATCAGGTCACGGCCACGAGATCCAAGAAGTACGCATCATCAAAGGTTTGGATAACCCAGAACTTGATGAAAAAGTCGGTGAGAGCCTTGCAGAAAGTGTACGTGAAGAGCTTGAGTTGGTCATGGGCGCATGTCCAGAGTTTGATCTTGAGTTGTTCTTAAAAGGTGAGTTGACACCAGTTTACTTTGGTACGGCATTGGGTAACTTCGGTGTAGACCACATGCTAGATGGCCTGACTGAGTGGGCGCCTGCGCCGAAAACTCGTCAAGCGGTTGAGCGTGATGTAGAAGCAACAGAGGATAAGTTCTCTGGCTTCGTATTTAAGATCCAAGCAAACATGGATCCTAAACACCGTGACCGCATTGCATTTATGCGTATTGTATCAGGCACGTACACGCAGGGTATGAAGATGAACCACGTTCGTCTTGGTAAGCAAGTCAGTATCTCTGATGCGGTAACTTTCATGGCTGGTGACCGTTCGCGTGCTGAGAATGCTTACGCAGGTGATATCATCGGTTTACATAACCACGGTACGATCCAAATTGGTGATACGTTTACCCAAGGTGAATCACTGAAGTTCTCTGGTATTCCAAACTTTGCACCGGAGCTATTCCGTCGTATTCGTCTAAAAGATCCATTGAAGCAGAAGCAGCTACTTAAAGGCTTGGTTCAGCTGTCTGAAGAAGGGGCGGTACAGGTATTCCGTCCACTACAAAACAACGACCTAATTGTAGGTGCAGTTGGTGTGCTTCAGTTTGACGTGGTTGTGGCTCGTTTGAAGTCAGAATACAACGTTGAAGCGATCTACGAGGGTGTTAACGTTGCAACAGCACGTTGGGTTGAGTGTGGTGATGCGAAGAAATTGGACGAGTTCCAACGCAAGAACCAAGCGAACCTAGCGCTAGATGGTGGTGATAACCTCACCTACATTGCACCGACAATGGTTAACCTAAACCTTGCGCAAGAGCGTTTCCCTGATGTTGATTTCCGTGCGACGCGTGAACACTAATCAATACGAAACTGCTCGATAAAACAAATTAGATTCGAAGCCGCCCTTAGCTATACACTTAGCTCAGGGCGGCTTTTTATTTGGCGTAGGGAAAGGTGAGAAATGAATTGGTTTAAGAAAGGACTCAAACGCTACGATGATTGGTGTAAAGAGATGGGGTTAACGCCGGATCAAAAACGCAGTTGCGTGCCGTATAAAAAAGATCCAGCACATGAAACATTCACTACCCATAAGAAAGCGCAAGAGAAGTCGAAAAATGAAACTGTTTGATACTCACTGCCATTTTGATTTTGATGTGTTCCAAGATGATTTTAGTCATCACTATGAACTGGCTCGTGAGCAAGGAGTGGAGCGCATATTGATTCCCTCAGTAGGGCCAAGCAATTGGTCTCGCATTCAAACGATAGCCAACCAATATCCGGGTATTTACTACGCCTTGGGTTTTCACCCTTACTTTCTCCAGCATAATTTTGAGCAACACTTAGCGGAATTGGATCGGCAGTTATCACTAGCCGGTGAGCAGTGTGTCGCAATTGGAGAGTGTGGTTTAGATTTTGCCACCAATGTTCCTGTCGATCTTCAAGAACGAGCTCTTGAGTTGCAGTTTGAGTTGGCGCGAAAATTCAAACTGCCCGTCATTCTTCATAGTCGAAAAGCACACAATCGACTTATTCAAATGGTCAAAACGGCAAAATTACCTAAAGGTGGCGTGCTGCATGCTTTTTCTGGCAGTTATCAGCAGGCGATGGAATGGGTTCGATTAGATTTTTTTATCGGTGTTGGTGGCATTATTACTTACCCAAGAGCCAATAAAACACGTGAGGCTATTCAAAAGTTGCCGCTTAAACACATGATTATAGAAACAGATGCCCCTGATATGCCTATATTTGGCTATCAGGGGGAACCGAATCATCCGGCCAAAGCTATTCATGTGTTGAATGAGTTGTCTCAATTACATACGCTTAACAAGCAAACGGTTGCGGCTCAGCTGTGGGAAAATAGCAATTCTGCTTTTTCTATATGTGAATAAAATCTAAATATGCTGTTTAAAATAGAAAACGTTTTCCTTTTGATTGTGATGTTCGTCACAAAAGGGGGTAAATCAATGATGAAGCCAATAGGAAAGTGTGAACGTAGCATTACTTTTATTGATTTTGCATGAGTATAATTGGCCCCGCTTTATAGCTCCATTTTGTAACACGCCAATAAATAACTTATAAGGAAGTCATAAACTATGAGCCTGTTTATGAGCCTAGTCGGTATGGTAGTGCTTATTGCTATTGCATTTGCATTTTCTAATAACCGCAAAGCTATCAACTTAAGAACCGTGGGTGGCGCATTTGCTATCCAATTCGCATTAGGTGCATTTGTTCTTTATGTACCTTGGGGCCGTGATCTACTAAACGGTTTCTCTACTGGTGTTTCTAACGTTATCAACTACGGTAACAACGGTTCATCATTCCTATTCGGTGGTCTTGTTTCTGACAAGATGTTCGAAGTATTCGGTGGCGGCGGTTTCATCTTCGCATTCCGCGTTCTTCCTACTCTGATCTTCTTCTCAGCACTGATTTCTGTTCTTTACTACATTGGCGCAATGCAGTGGGTTATCAAGATTCTTGGTGGTGCACTACAAAAAGCGCTAGGCACTTCTCGTGCGGAATCAATGTCAGCAGCTGCTAACATTTTCGTAGGTCAAACTGAAGCACCTCTAGTTGTTCGTCCATTCGTACCAAAAATGACTCAATCTGAGCTATTCGCAGTAATGTGTGGTGGTCTAGCATCTGTAGCTGGTGGTGTACTAGCAGGTTACGCTTCAATGGGTGTTCCTCTAGAGTACCTAGTAGCAGCGTCATTCATGGCAGCACCTGGTGGTCTACTATTTGCTAAGATTCTTCACCCTGAGACAGATAAGCCTCATGAAGATATCGAAGAAGCAATGGACGGTGGCGACGACAAACCAGCTAACGTAATCGACGCAGCAGCGGGCGGTGCGGCTTCTGGTCTACAACTTGCGCTAAACGTAGGTGCAATGCTAATCGCATTCGTAGGTCTAATTGCTCTTATCAACGGTATGCTAGGTGGCATCGGTGGTTGGTTCGGTATGCCTGAACTAACACTAGAGCTGATCCTAGGTTATGCGTTCTCTCCACTAGCATTCCTAATCGGTGTTCCTTGGGACGAAGCAATTGTTGCAGGTTCTTTCATCGGTCAGAAACTCGTTATCAACGAATTCGTTGCTTACTTGAACTTCACACCTTACCTAGGTGAAGGCGCTCAAGTTGTTGCGGCAACTGGTGAAGTAATGTCTGAGAAGACAACGGCTATCATCTCATTCGCACTATGTGGCTTCGCGAACCTTTCTTCTATCGCGATCCTACTTGGTGGTCTAGGTAGCCTTGCACCAAACCGTCGCTCAGATATCGCTCGCATGGGTATTAAAGCCGTTCTTGCTGGTACGTTGTCTAACCTAATGGCAGCGACTATTGCAGGCTTCTGCCTTAGCCTTGCAGCTCTTTAATTAGAATCGGTTCTTAATATATAGACGCCGTTTTAAATCATGCCCTGTAGCAAGAAATTGCTGCGGGGCATTTTTCGTTTTTAGGCCTATAAAATTGACTGGACAGAGCTCGACGTTAACGGCTTGTTCCGTTGATGGAATAGGACTGAAATTTTGAGATACAAACCGTTTGCGCTCTATTTGGTGCTACAGTTTTGCGGTGAAACTCTATAATGTAGTACTCATGACGTTGTGGTTATGATGATGATTTAATCACAAAGTGAATATTACGTATTCGATGGGCAAATGAATTGCCCTCCAATATCACATCTTTAAAGCGTTTTACTGTGTGATGTGATATTAAAGACACCGCAATCATAGATTGTTGTGCCATAGGCCAAACTGGTACTGTGCGGTGACAAGGATAGCAATTGGCATATGACTTTCGCTGACTATGCCGAGTCTTCAAGGAACCAAGTCCGTTCATTAATAGACTGATTAGCCAAATTTTCACACACTGTCTGCTTCTTGATTATAGTTAGAGAGTTGATGTGAGGCTAAGCAGTGAATTTTTTGAATATTGATCGGAGATAGAAATGAGCGATTTAAAAGCAGCAGCGCTACGTGCACTTAAACTAATGGACCTAACTACGCTAAATGATGACGACACTGATGCAAAAGTGATCGCACTATGTCATGACGCGAAATCTGCGGTAGGTAACACAGCTGCAATCTGTATTTACCCTCGCTTTATTCCTATTGCTAAGAAGACACTTCGTGAGCAAGGTACACCAGACGTTCGTATTGCAACCGTAACGAACTTCCCACACGGTAACGACGATATCGAAATCGCAGTGGCAGAAACAAAAGCAGCAGTTGCTTACGGTGCAGATGAAGTAGACGTAGTTTTCCCATACCGCGCTCTAATGGCGGGTGATGAGAAAGTGGGCTTCGAACTTGTTAAGCAATGTAAAGAAGCTTGTGGTGATATCCTTCTTAAAGTGATCATCGAAACGGGTGAACTTAAAGAAGAAGCACTAATCAAGAAAGCATCTCAAATCTGTATCGAAGCGGGTGCTGACTTCATTAAAACTTCAACGGGTAAAGTGCCAGTAAACGCAACACCAGAATACGCACGTATGATGCTTGAAGTGATTCGTGATATGGGTGTTGCAGAATCTGTTGGTTTCAAACCTGCAGGTGGTGTGCGTACTGCTGAAGATGCAGCAGCATACCTAGCGATGGCTGACGAAATCCTAGGTGACAACTGGGTTGATGCTCGTCACTACCGTTTCGGTGCGTCTAGCCTGCTAACAAACCTACTAAATACATTAGAAGTATCGGACCAAGTCGCTGATCCAACGGCGTACTAATTCCAAAAAAAGCGTCTGAAAGGTAGCACCAAATTGGGTGCTACCTAACCTCTTCTATCCTACTTTTACCATGGCTCATTATGAGCTTGGGAGGCACTAATGTATTTACCACAAGAAATTATCCGTAAAAAACGTGACGGCGAAGTTCTAACCGCTGACGAAATCAATTTCTTTATTCAAGGCGTGGCAAATAACAGCGTATCTGAAGGTCAGATCGCCGCTTTTGCTATGACTATCTTCTTCAATGAAATGACGATGCCAGAACGTATCGCACTAACCTGTGCAATGCGTGATTCGGGCATGGTTATCGATTGGAGCCACATGAACTTTGGTGGTCCAATTGTCGATAAGCACTCTACTGGTGGTGTGGGTGATGTAACTTCTCTCATGCTTGGTCCAATGGTAGCGGCATGTGGTGGTTTCGTACCTATGATCTCTGGCCGTGGTCTTGGCCACACTGGCGGTACGTTGGATAAGCTTGAGTCTATTCCTGGTTACAATATCACACCGACAAACGACGTGTTTGGTCAAGTGACTAAAGACGCAGGTGTCGCGATCATTGGTCAAACCGGTGATCTTGCACCAGCGGATAAGCGTGTTTACGCGACTCGCGATATCACAGCAACAGTAGACAACATTTCTCTGATCACGGCGTCGATTTTATCGAAGAAGCTTGCTGCAGGTCTTGAATCTCTAGTCATGGATGTAAAAGTAGGTTCTGGTGCATTTATGCCAACTTACGAAGCGTCTGAAGAGCTAGCAAAATCTATCGTTGCGGTAGCAAATGGTGCTGGTACAACCACAACCGCTATCCTAACAGACATGAACCAAGTGCTGGCTTCTTCTGCGGGTAACGCAGTAGAGGTACGCGAGGCGGTTCGTTTCCTTACAGGTGAATACCGTAACCCTCGTTTACTTGAAGTAACCATGGCTTCATGTGCTGAAATGTTAGTGCTTGGCAAACTTGCTGAGAACACAGAAGACGCACGTGCGAAGCTAATGGAAGTGCTTGATAATGGTAAAGCGGCAGAATGTTTTGGCAAGATGGTTGCGGGACTTGGCGGCCCTGCAGATTTCGTTGAAAACTACGATAATTACCTAGAAAAAGCAGAGATTATTAAGCCTGTATACGCAACCGAAACGGGCATCGTTTCAGCAATGGACACACGTGCCATTGGTATGGCTGTGGTTTCTATGGGCGGCGGTCGTCGTGTAGCAACAGACGAAATTGACTACGCGGTTGGTTTTGACAACTTCATTCGTTTAGGTGAAGTAGCAGACAGTGACAAACCTCTTGCGGTTATCCATGCTCGCACAGAAGCGCAGTGGGAAGAAGCGGCAAAAGCACTTCGCAGTGCAATCACTGTGGGTGGTGAGTACACGCCAACACCAGAGGTTTACCGCCAAATCCGTGCAGAAGATCTTTAATTGAATAAGTAATGACACAAGGCCTACTCAACCATAATTAGACGCCGAGTGGGCCTAAGGAACGAGCAATGAAAAGAGCATTTATTTTAGTACTAGACTCATTCGGCATCGGCGCAGCTGCAGATGCAGAACAATTTGGTGATGTAGGTTCTGACACACTAGGTCACATCGCTGACCAATGTGAACAAGGCTTAGCAGATAACGATCAGCGTAAAGGCGCGCTTCGTCTTCCAAATCTATCTAAACTAGGTCTGGCAATGGCGCACAAAGAGTCAACAGGTCGCTTCGCACCTGGCCTAGACGCAGACGCTGAAATCATCGGTGCATACGGTCACGCTGCAGAGCTTTCTTCAGGTAAAGACACACCGTCTGGTCACTGGGAAATCGCAGGTGTGCCTGTTCTGTTTGATTGGGGTTACTTCACTGACAAAGCAAACAGCTTCCCGAAAGAACTGACTGACCGCATCCTTGAGCGTGCGGGTCTTGACGGTTTCCTAGGTAACTGCCACGCATCTGGTACTCAAGTTCTTGACGATCTTGGTGAAGAGCACATGAAGACGGGTCTACCAATTTTTTACACGTCAGCGGATTCGGTATTCCAAATCGCATGTCATGAAGAGACTTTCGGTCTAGATCGTCTGCTAGAGCTTTGCCAAATTGCACGTGAAGAGCTAGAAGATTACAACATCGGTCGTGTTATTGCGCGTCCATTTGTTGGTGCAGGTAAAGGTCAATTTGAGCGTACGGGTAACCGTCGTGACCTTTCTGTTGAGCCGCCATCAACTACGGTTTTACAAAAACTTGTGGAAGAAAAGCAAGGTAACGTTGTTTCTATTGGTAAGATTGCTGATATCTACGCAAACTGCGGCATCACTAAGAAAGTGAAAGCGACAGGTATCCCTGCATTGTTCGAAGCAACGCTAGAGCAAATCAAAGAAGCGGGCGACAATACGATCGTATTCACTAACTTTGTCGACTTCGACTCAGCTTACGGTCACCGTCGTGACGTAGCAGGGTATGCCGCTGCACTTGAGTACTTCGATGGTCGCGTCAACGAAGTGCTGGATATTATGGAAGAAGACGATGTACTTATCCTAACGGCTGACCACGGTTGTGATCCAACATGGCCAGGTACTGACCATACTCGTGAACACATTCCAGTGATTGTTTATGGTAAGAAAGTGCCAGCGGGCTCATTGGGTCGCCGTGACAGTTTTGCGGATATCGGTCAAACATTGGCAACGTACTTCGGTACTTCTCCAATGGAATACGGTAAGAACTTTCTATAATAAATAAGCTATTGAAAACTGGGAGCATGATTGCTCCTAGTTTTATGTTCGCAGTACTAAACCTATCTAAATAATTGGATTATTTACTTATCTAGATAGGTATTGGAATACTGCTTGTCAAAATCATATCAATCTAGTCCATTCCTCCATTAGAGGGGAACGCTAGAGACAGGTTAAGGAATAAAACATGGCAACTCCACATATCAACGCAGAAATGGGTGCTTTCGCAGACGTCGTTCTAATGCCAGGCGACCCGCTACGTGCAAAATACATCGCTGAAACTTTCTTAGATGATGTTGTTCAAGTATGTGATGTTCGTAATATGTTTGGTTACACAGGTACTTACAAAGGCCGTAAGATCTCTGTAATGGGTCATGGTATGGGTATCCCATCATGTTCAATCTACGTGACTGAACTGATCAAAGATTTCGGCGTGAAGAAAGTGATCCGTGTAGGTAGCTGTGGCGCTGTGAACGAAGACATCAAAGTACGTGATGTTGTTATCGGTATGGGCGCATGTACAGACTCTAAAGTGAACCGCATTCGCTTCAAAGGTCATGACTTTGCAGCAATCGCTGACTACAAAATGGTTCGTGCAGCAGAAGAAGCAGCAAAAGCGCGCGGCGTAGACGTAAAAGTCGGTAACCTATTCTCAGCTGAACTATTCTACACGCCAGATCCAGAAATGTTCGACGTGATGGACAAGTACGGCATTGTAGGTGTTGAAATGGAAGCGGCTGGTATCTATGGCGTTGCAGCGGAATACGGCGCGAAAGCTCTGACTATCTGTACTGTTTCTGACCACATCAAAACAGGTGAGCAAACGACATCAGAAGAGCGCCAAAACACGTTTAACGATATGATGTTGATTGCACTTGACTCTGTACTGCTAGGTGATGAAGAGTAATCTTCTCCGTTAACGCATTTATTAAATAAAACAGCCCGCATCTTGCGGGCTGTTTTTTATTCGAAACAAAGTAATCAGTTCTGTATTGCACTACTATTTGGTCAAAAGTAGGTTCTCACCTTTTTTACGGCGAATGGGCTCTCTACGCAAAAGCATAATGAACAACATACCACACGCAAAACTCATTAGTACCATCATGTACATGTAACGATCGCTTTTACGGTAGTGGTGATCAGAAATCGCGGTGACACGACCAGTTTCAAAGGTCACTCGTACATACCCAATGATTGTGCCATCGGATAAAACCGGCTCGACCAATTGTTGGCGACCAATTGAAGCTGTAGCTAATGGAGTATCAAGCCCTAGTACTTCTCTTACAGAAAGCGCTTCTTCGCTGGATGCCAAACGCACACCTTGCGCACTATAAATCGTGGCATCGAATACTAATCTATCTTGAGCCAACTGATTGGTTAAAGCGAGCAGGCGCTCCTGATCTTTGTTGACGATCATTTCACTGGCTGACAAAGAGGCTTGTGAAATCAGTACTCTTGTCAGGGTTTCAAGTTGCTGCGCTTGAATTTTTTCATTGCCTTTACTTATCACGACACTGTTTTTGATAGTAAAGAACAGCATTAACCCGAGTAGGATTAACGCTAGAATTCGTAGGGCGTTCCTAGCGGAGAACAAGGATTCACTCATGCGTTGACTCGTCCATTCAAAATAAAACAAAGACTTGCCTTTTTAGCTTGTTAAGGTAACGTTTTAGCAAAGTCATAAGGGATTATATACATGGACGCGCCAAAAAGCTTGCCAATCAAAAGGCATACCACACTTTTAAATCGATTCCCCGAAACGCGCTTTGCAACACAGCTGGATAAGTCAAAAGCGACTTGGATTGTGTTTGCTGAGCTTCTGTCGCCTCGTCATTTTGATGATATTGATTTTTTCACGGGCTGTTATAACCCTATATTAGATATGTGGAAAGTCGGGCAGTACGAAGTTGCTTTGATGGCAGGGAGCTTAACATCGGAGCACGAAACCATTCTTCAGGGGTTAGAGGTCGATTATGCCGATCTTAACGAAGTTCCGGATTTGTCGTCACCGGGTCTGATTGTGTTTGATATGGACTCTACGGCAATTCAAATTGAGTGCATTGATGAAATCGCCAAACTTGCTGGTGTGGGTGAAGAAGTCGCGAAAGTGACCGAACGCGCGATGCAAGGTGAGCTCGATTTCGAGCAAAGTCTCCGCCAACGTGTGGGGAAACTGAAAGGGGCCGATGAAGCGATTCTCGAGCAGGTACGAAGCCAACTGCCATTAATGCCGGACTTCGAAGCGTTAATTACAACCTTCAATGCATTGGGTTGGAAGACGGCGATTGCTTCTGGTGGCTTTACTTACTTCTCCGACTTTATTAAAGACAAAGTGGGACTGGATTTTGCACAATCCAACCAACTGGAAATTGTCGATGGCAAATTGACGGGGGAAGTGCTTGGCGATGTCGTTGCTGCGCAAACCAAGGCTGACATTTTGGTGGAATTAGCAGAAGAGTATGACATTGAGTTGCACAATACTGTTGCGGTGGGTGATGGCGCGAATGATTTGGTGATGATGTCCGCTGCTGGACTAGGCATTGCTTATCACGCGAAAGCAAAAGTTGAAGCGCAAGCGCAAGCATCGGTTCGGTTTGCTGGGCTTGGTGGTGTGTTGTGTATTCTTTCTGGTGCACTCGTGAAACAGCAAAAAATTAGCTGGAAACCGAAGCCATAATATTCAGCAATGAATATTTCGATGGAAAAACACCGCCAAGTTCGGCGGTGTTTTTATTGCGTTAGATTGTCTTATTCTTTTGAGATGAATCGTTAATCGGTCAACTCCAACCTAACAACCACTTCTTCAGTAATATCTTCAAACTCACAGTACCCAATCAATGCGGTTAGCTCTTTTTCGAGTTTGCTGGCCTGATGGACACCAAGTTGTATTAACTCACTCAAATCTCGTTGTAGCATTGAAGTCATTGGGTCAAAAATGGGCGCCGTTGAGACTCGTATTGCATAGAACTCGCCCATCATGCGTGCTTTCTTAATATAGTTGATGCGCTCTTTTATATTCTCAAACTCTTGAGGTAACTTTGATTCTACTTCCGTGATCGTATCGCCAACTTTAGAGACCCGTGTGTAAATATCCTGATGCTTGGCTCTTGCGCCATCGATTCGCTTGATTGGCTCGGCGATGAGAGTACTGGATCGCCCTTTAAATAAAGGATCCAGTGAAAACTGCTGATTGTGCCCAAGTCGTGCGTATAACTCGATGTGTTTTGGTAGCGGGAAGTTGACACCAATGATTGGGGTTTTCACTGAAGAAACCGCACTCTTGGTAATAAACACCGGAGTCGTTAATGTTCTAGAGAGCAAAACACTATGCAACCGCTCAAGCAGTGAGTTAGTAGGCAATATCTCTTTTTGAGGTAACAACTTATCTTGATTGTGTTCAATGATGCGATTAAAGAAAGCAATGACTCGCATGGTTTTACTGTATTCATCGATCATGAGTTGCACATCATGGCCATCAGGACTGATCCGCACCACTTTGTATGGCACTGCAGAAAGAGGTAGTTGCTTGTCGTACAGTTGCAGTTCTCTAAAATTGATCAGCACTTCTTCGCCTACGCGCAGCAACATGGGCTCATCCAAGTGGATGTTAAGCCCTCGCTTGGAAAGATCTTTGGTATATCCGCCCAATTTTGCTTGGTTAGATTTCAAAACGAGTGGCGTTTTAAATCGGTAGCGAGGCTCTTTTCTTCGTGATTTTGCATCGAAGTAAATGCCCTTTGGTGAACCAATGATTTTACGTGGGTGTCGAAATGCGTTGAGTGTATTTGCTGCCAGTCTTGGTTTCTCAGTGAGTAAATAATCTTGCGCAGACTCGTTATCCGCGATTTCTTGCAAAATTCCGATATGTGAAAGCGATTGTGAGCAGCAGTTAAACTCAACGGAGAGCGTGGCAATATCGTCTTTTTCTTGCTCAGAAAGCTCGAAGATTGAGAGGCGGAACGCTCGCCAACTTGGCCTTTTAGCCCCTAGATGCCAAAACAATTGACGTTGCTCTCGTGTGGCTTCTGGTCGAAGCATCGAGTAGAAATACGTTTTATCATTATGCTCATGCGTAAATGAGTAAAGGACGTTTGTCGTCCCTTTTGCGCCTTGGCGAATGAGATCAGACATTCTTTGCTGATTAAACAGAGAGCCTAATACTTGTTGGTTACGCTCGTCATGCCAGTACTGCCAGAGTTGTTGGTTGTTTGGCGTGAGCATTGCCAGTTTTAATTCAGTACCCTCAAAAAACAGCGGTAGATTGCTGGTGTGCTTGAGGGCCATATGTTCATAGCCACGTGTACGAGCGCGAATAATCTTGTCTTGATTATCATGTCGGATACGTTTTGCCGTGCTATTGAGAGCTTCATCGATCACTCGTTCGATGATTTTAGTTTCGGTTAGTCGGATGGTTCTAAGATAGAGGACCGCATTATTTTCATAGCAGTCATCAACCGCAAGAACGCGATAGGAGAGAGGCTCCTCAAGGCCGGAAACCTGTGACTTGCTGGCGAACTCTGTGAACGTGACTTGGATGACTTCGCCCAAGTTGTATTTAAATGCGCTTGGGACTTTGAATTTTGCCCCAGAACAAGACAAATCGATACTTAGCGCGTGGATCAGTTGACCTTTCTGGCGCGTAATTTCGACTTGAGATTGTACTTTTAAGCGTTTTTCTTGTCGTTTTAAGTCATAGCCTAAATGGATGGGCTCAGCTAAAAATGGGCTTTCCGGATCGGTGAGCGGCTTCGCTTCTTTTTGATGCGTGTTTTGGCTGAGCAGACGAAAACTATTGTGGGTATTGATCAACGACTCCCACATACCCTCAGTATAACGGCCATATTTTTCAAGGTTTTTATGGTACGCGTTAAATGCAACGTCATCTAGCCAGTGTGATATCCCATCTAAAAGATATTGACGGCACTCACCATTCACGCGGCCTCGAAGGTCGACGCTTTTGGTGCAAGGAGCCATCACACGATTGAGTTCCATTTTCACCAGTAACTTTGTTGATGGCGGTTCGCTTTCTGTCAGTTGGCTGAGAACGAAATCGAAGTCATCGGCACCGTAAGTGGGAATAAGTCGTTCAGCGAGCGAGAGTATTTCAGATTGCTGCATGATTTCTGTTAGAGTATGTCGTTATTTAATTTGTATCGGCTAAACCTAGCAAAGCTTGAGTATATCAATAGTTATCACTAGGTAGGCACTGGCGTAGCAGTGTTTGGTCACATTTGTTGAAAATATTGAGTGTTTAAAATCGAGGCATCATGGCGAAAGCAAAACGAGCGTATGTTTGTAATGATTGTGGCGCAGACTTTCCACGTTGGCAGGGACAATGTAATGCGTGTGGCGCGTGGAACACGATTACTGAAGTTCGAATTGCTGCGTCTCCAACCGTTGCCCGCAATGAGCGCTTAAGTGGCTATGCAGGTTCTGCAACCGAATCAAGAGTGCAGACGTTGTCTGAGATTGACTTGCAAGAAGTGCCTAGGTTTACCAGCGGCTTTAAAGAGTTAGACCGAGTACTTGGCGGCGGTGTTGTCCCAGGAGCGGCCATTTTGATTGGTGGTAGTCCTGGTGCAGGTAAGTCGACCTTACTACTGCAAACGATGTGTTTATTATCGTCACAAATGCCAACGTTATATGTCACGGGTGAGGAATCACTCCAGCAAGTTGCGATGCGAGCTTCTCGTTTGGGTTTACCAAAAGACCATCTAAAGATGCTGTCAGAAACCAATGTCGATAAAATTTGCCAGATAGCAGAGAAAGAACAACCACGCATCATGGTCATTGACTCGATTCAGGTTATGCATGTTTCTGACGTTCAGTCCTCTCCGGGGAGTGTCGCACAGGTCCGTGAGTCCGCAACCGCTTTGACGCGTTACGCAAAGCAGAATAACGTTGCCGTGTTTATTGTTGGTCACGTAACAAAAGATGGTACGTTGGCGGGGCCTAAAGTACTTGAACACATCATTGACTGTTCCGTTTTATTAGATGGTGGAACAGACAGTCGATTCCGAACGCTACGCAGCCACAAAAACCGCTTTGGTGCGGTAAATGAGTTGGGTGTATTTGCAATGACAGGGCAGGGCTTAAAAGAAGTCAGTAACCCATCAGCGATCTTCCTCTCTCGAGGAGAAGAAGAAACATCGGGTTCATCTGTCATGGTCGTTTGGGAGGGGACTCGTCCACTACTGGTCGAAATTCAGGCGCTGGTGGATTACTCTCAATTAGCGAACCCTCGCCGAGTTGCGGTAGGCCTAGAACAAAACCGCCTGTCACTATTATTAGCGGTACTGCATAAGCACGGCGGTCTGCAAATGGCCGATCAAGATGTGTTTGTGAATGTGGTTGGTGGCGTAAAAGTGACCGAGACCAGTGCAGACCTTGCATTAGTCATGGCGCTATTATCCAGTTTTCGTGATCGTCCTTTACCAAAAGATGTGGTGGTCTTTGGTGAAGTTGGCCTAGCGGGAGAGATTCGTCCTGTACCAAGTGGTCAAGAACGTTTGAATGAAGCTTTCAAGCATGGCTTTAAGAAAGCGATAGTTCCGGCGGCGAACATGCCAAAAGGTGGCATTTCAGGAATGCAGATTCATGGCGTGAAGAAGCTCTCAGAGGCGATAGAAGCGTTTGATGAGTTGTGAGTTGCTATTAAGTTAGGCACTCATAATCGTTGAATGGCGAAAAACTGGGATTTTTCACCGCAAAATACTACACTTGGCTATTGTTTTGGGGTAGATTCCCCCGCTAAATATTTTTTATCCATAGCCGCACGCGAGGGTATCAGTCTTGACAGAATGTGATATACTCTGCGCGCACTTTATACCTTATTAACAGAGTAAGACAATGACTGATTTATCAAAATACAGAAACATTGGTATTTTTGCTCACGTAGACGCGGGTAAAACTACCTCTACAGAGCGTATCCTTAAGCTAACTGGTAAAATCCACAAGATCGGTGACACTCACGACGGTTCAACTACTACTGACTTCATGGAGCAGGAAGCTGAACGTGGTATCACAATCCAGTCTGCTGCTACTACTTGTTTCTGGAACGATCACCGCCTAAACATCATCGATACTCCTGGACACGTTGACTTCACAATCGAAGTTTACCGTTCTCTAAAAGTACTTGACGGTGGTATCGGTGTATTCTGTGGTTCAGGTGGTGTTGAGCCTCAGTCTGAAACTAACTGGCGTTACGCGGACGAGTCTCACGTATCTCGTCTAATCTTCGTTAACAAACTAGACCGTATGGGTGCTGACTTCTTCAAAGTTGTTGACCAAGTACAAAACGTTCTAGGTGCTACTCCACTAGTTATGACTCTACCAATCGGTATCGAAGATGACTTCTGTGGTGTTGTTGACGTACTAAGCCAAAAAGCTTACATCTGGGATGACTCAGGTCTTCCAGAGAACTACGAAGTTCAAGATATTCCAGCTGATCTAGTAGACCAAGCTGCTGAATACCGTGAAATGCTAATCGAAACTGCTGTTGAGCAAGACGATGACCTAATGATGGCTTACATGGACGGCGAAGAGCCATCTCTAGAAGACATCAAGCGTTGTATCCGTAAAGGTACACGTGACCTAGCATTCTTCCCAACTTACTGTGGTTCAGCGTACAAGAACAAAGGTATCCAACTTATTCTTGACGCAGTAGTTGACTACCTACCTTCTCCAACAGAAGTAGATCCTCAACCACTAACTAACCCAGAAACTGGTGAGCCAACTGGCGAAGTTGCAACTGTATCTGCAGACGAGTCACTAAAAGCGCTTGCGTTCAAGATCATGGACGACCGCTTCGGTGCACTAACGTTCATCCGTATCTACGCTGGTAAGATGAAGAAAGGTGACACGATCCTTAACTCAGCTACTGGTAAAACTGAGCGTATCGGCCGTATGGTTGAGATGCACGCGAACGAGCGTAACGAGATCGATTCAGCACAAGCTGGTGACATCATCGCAGTTGTTGGTATGAAGAACGTGAAGACTGGTCACACTCTATGTGATCCTAAGCACGAATGTACTCTTGAGCCAATGATCTTCCCAGAACCAGTAATCTCTATCGCTGTTAAGCCTAAAGATAAGAACGGTTCTGAGAAAATGGGTATCGCGATCGGTAAAATGGTTGCAGAAGATCCATCATTCCAAGTTGAAACTGACGAAGATTCAGGCGAAACCATCCTTAAAGGTATGGGCGAACTTCACCTAGACATCAAAGTTGATATCCTGAAGCGTACTTACGGCGTTGAGCTAGAAGTAGGTGCTCCACAGGTAGCTTACCGTGAAACTATCACTCAAGCAGTTGAAGATAGCTACACGCATAAGAAACAGTCTGGTGGTTCTGGTCAGTTCGGTAAGATCGACTACCGTATCCGCCCAGGGGAGCAAGGTTCAGGCTTCACGTTCAAATCAACAGTTGTTGGTGGTAACGTACCTAAAGAATTCTGGCCTGCAGTTGAGAAAGGTTTTGCTAGCATGATGGACCACGGTGTTCTAGCTGGCTTCCCAACTCTAGACGTAGAAGTTGAACTATTCGACGGTGGCTTCCACGCAGTTGACTCTTCAGCTATCGCTTACGAAATCGCTGCTAAAGGCGCATTCCGTCAGTCTATGCCTAAAGCTGGCGCGCAACTTCTTGAGCCAATCATGAAAGTTGACGTGTTCACTCCAGAAGATCACGTTGGTGACGTAATCGGTGACCTTAACCGTCGTCGTGGTATGATCAAAGACCAACAAGCTGGTACTACTGGCGTACGTATCAAGGGTGATGTACCTCTATCAGAAATGTTCGGTTACATCGGTACTCTACGTACTATGACTTCTGGCCGTGGCCAATTCTCTATGGAATTCTCTCACTACAACCCATGTCCAAACAACGTGGCTGAGCAAGTGATTGCAGAAGTTAAAGAGCGTAACGCTAAGAAGTAATTCTTAAGTTAACTCTAAGATATCAAAGCCCCACCTAGTGTGGGGCTTTTTCATATCTTAAATCGAAATATGAGTCGCACTGCACCAATATAGAAACTGCGTATGGCGCATAAAAAAACGCCCCGAATATAGGAGCGTTGATTATGTTTCTGTACAGTGGATTAAAGATCTTCTTCCCACACGACCAATTCGCCTTTTGGCCAGTTATGACCAATCTCATGATACTTTTGCTCTAGGACGTGGCGTTTGATCTTCAGGGTAGGGGTCAAAATACCATTTTCGATGCTCCAAGGATCTTGGATCATCAATACCCCTTTGATCTGCTCATGAGACTCTAACTCCTGGTTCATTCTTGAAATGACTTTGCGGGTTGTACGAGCATAGCGCTCTTTATCAAAGTGAGGGAAATCATGCGGAACCACCAAAAGGATCGGCGCAGGTAAGCCTAAACCAATCAAACACATCATTTCAACGCGGCTGTATTCGAAAAGCTTTTTCTCGATAGGTACTGGCGCAACAAATTTGCCTTTGGCGGTTTTAAAGGTGTCTTTTTTACGACCTTGGATGGTTAAGTAGCCATCAGCGTCAATTGCGCCGATATCACCAGTATGCAGCCAACCGTCGGAATCAAATGACTCTTGTGTCGCAATGTCATTTTTGTAGTAACCAGAAAAGAGCCCCTTGCTGCGAACCATGATCTCTTCATCTTCGGCAATCTTGAGTTCGATGCCAGGGCCAGCATTACCAACGGAGCCAATCTTGTCGGCTCTGAATGGATAATTAATGGTGCTATAGGCAAAAGATTCGGTCATTCCCCATGCTTCAGTAATATTTAGGCCGACACTTCGGTACCATTCGAGCAAAGCAGGTGAGACTGGAGCTGAACCACAACCTAGGACTCGCGCTTGATCCAAACCAAGTCCATCGGCCAATTTCTTCTTAATTAGCGTATTTACAAATGGGATTTTGAGCAAAATGTTCAGTTTCTTCTGCGGTAACTTATCTTGAATTCGTTGCTGGAATAGTGTCCATAAACGTGGAACCGAGATAAACAGGGTTGGGCGATGCATTTTGACATCTTCAATAAAGGTATCGAGTGATTCCGGAAATGCTGTCATAACACCACCTCGAATCGATGAACCGAAAATGTAAACACGCTCAGTGATGTGGGCCAATGGCAGATAAGAAAACAATCGGTCATTTTCTTGAATACCAATGTGATTGATGAGCTGTTGTACAGACCAGTTGAATGCACCATAAGTAAGCATTGCGCCTTTTGGTAAGCCTGAAGTGCCTGATGTATAAACGAGAGACATCAATTTATCGTCGTAGTGCTGTGGGCGTTCAGTACTTGGCTCGGCATTAGCAATCAGCTGTTTGAACTGATATTGGCAGTTTGGCGCAGTGTCATAAGGCAATGCAATACTGATGACGTCTGGTAAGGCGTCAATGACTTGCTGCGTCGCCTTAGGATCATCGAGTTTACCCCCAATGATGATTTTACTTTCGCTATGGGTGAGGCAGTATTCGATCGTATCGGCACCAGCGGTTGGGAAGATCGGCACGCTGACGTAATCCCCGAGCATCATCGCTAAATCGCAAATAAACCACTCGGCACAGTTTTTAGATACCAACGCAACCTTGTCACCGGGTTGTGCACCTAAATTACGTAGAGCACTGACCAGTCGAAGCGCTTGGTCTGCCACTTCTGCAAACGTAAATTCTACGAATTGGCGATTGATGATTTGCTTTAGGTAAACCTCATTTGGACGTTCCTCTGCCCATTTAAGGATCATTTCGTTCGGTGGCGGGAGAGCGCAACCAGCAGGATTTTCTAGATTAGGCTGATTCATTGTAGATGACTCCATGTCTTCTCTCGTGTGGCTTTATAGTTGTTAATATATTGTTAACCTTAGCATGTTAACTCATTCGACGGGAATGGATTTTGATGAATTCTGTGGAGAAGATAGTGTTCGGGATGCAAATAATTGCTATCAAGGGGAGATGCAAGAATATTCATCGCTGAGCATTAGAGGCGTGTATTGTGGACAATGTATAAGAGGGAAAGCGCATGCGATTATTGTGCATGCGCTTAGAAGAGTTTAAATCATGCCAGTGATGATGCCTGCCGCCACAAAGAACACGATCATCCACAATACAGATAGGTTAAGTTTCTTATGTAAATAGAAGCCAGAGATGACGAGTGCGATATCAATAGGAGCGATAACCGCACTGCTAAATACGGGTTGGTAAAGCGCTGCCAGTAGCAATCCAACCACCGATGCGTTGACACCGCTAATTGCCCCTGATACTGCAGGTTTACCAGCTAAAGCTTGCCAGTTTTTTAGCACGCCCAGTAGCAACAGGAAGCCTGGTAAGAAGACGCCTAATGTTGCAACCAACGCGCCTAAGATAGGTGTATCAGACAGTTCATAACCGATGTAAGTCGCAAACGTAAACATAGGACCAGGAACGGCTTGCGCAGCCGCATAACCAGTTAGGAATGCATCTTGACTTAGTTGATCGCCAACAATGTTTTGCAGTAGCGGAAGTACGACGTGACCACCACCAAACACCAAACTACCGGCTTGGAAGAAGTCGCTAAATAGCCCAAGCATTGGCAGGGAATGAGCCACAAACGGTAAACCAATCAGAAGTACCGCGAACAGTGCCAATGGTGCAATAGTTGGTTTAAAAGGTTCGGCAGGTGCTGCCGATTCTTTCTTTAAATACTGCGTACCAATTAAGCCTGCTACAACCAGTACGAGCATTTGAGTCATGATGCTTGGCGCTACCAATAACGCAATCGCGGTTGCCACACATAAGCCGGCTGTTAGCTTGCTTTGACAGAAGTTTTTGTACATCCCCCAAGTCGCATCAGCCACAACCACGACCGCAAGCAATTTCAAACCGTGAACGATGTTTTGGAACAATGCAGTATCGGTGATCTGGCTGCTTACCATCGCAAGCGCCAACATGATGATGACAGATGGTAGGGTGAAGCCCAGAAACGCCATGCATGCGCCGCCTAAGCCACCGCGTTTATAACCCAGAGCAAAGCCGACTTGGCTAGAACCTGGACCGGGTAGGAACTGACTTAATGCCACGATTTGTGCGTATTCGCTGTCATCAATCCATTTGAGTTTTTCAACGAACGTTTGGCGGAAGTAACCGATGTGCGCTGCAGGGCCACCGAAACTGATCCAACCAAGCCAAAAAAAAGTTTTAAAAATGGTAAACATGTTGAGCCTGTTAAATCTCCAATAAGACTGCCTCTAATGTAAAAAATGTACTAAGATGATTCAAATTAATAGTTTTAATTTCATCTATGAATGAAATGGGATGGTGGCTATTCTATGAAAGATGATATCCAGTGGCGTAATATCGATCTAAATCTGTTAGTGACCTTTTCTTATCTTTATCGTCATCGCAGTGTGAGTCTGGCAGCAGAAAAAAGCTTCGTTAGCCAGTCGGCTATGAGCCACAGTTTACAGCGTTTGAGGGGGTTGTTTGACGACCCATTGTTTGAGCGAAAAGGCCACAAAATGGAGCCAACGGAGCACGCACATCACATCGCGCCAACCGTACACCATTTACTGGACTCGATTGCTAAAGATTTACTGACTAAATCGGTTTTTCAACCCGAGAACTATTCAGGTGTTTGTCGTATCGGTTTGACCGATTACGCTGAATTTATCTTTGCTCCTAAGCTATACGATGCCATCCGACAGCGCGCACCAGAAGCGCAGATCAGCTTTATTAATGTCAATCGAAGCAACTACATTGCGATTACTGAGAACGATAAACTCGACGTGATAATTGGTAGTATGCCCGTGCTCGATGACAACTTTGAGAGTCAGTATCTCTATACCGAAAAACACGTGTGCTTGTGTGATAAACGTGTTTTAAAAGGTGAGTGTGAATTGTCGATTCACGCTTTTGCTAACATTGAGCAGGCCTTGGTCAGTCCTGATGGTAGTTTAAGTACTCAGGTCGACAAAAAGCTCGCCGAGTATGGATTGAGTCGTAAAGTGACGGTTGCCTCGCGCAATTTTCTTACTATTCGAAATTTACTCAAACAGCGTGAACTGATCGCGATTGTTCCAGAGAAAATGGCGTTGTCGGATGGTTTTTCTGACGATTTAGTGACCGTGAAGCCGCCTATTGCTGTCGCTGATTTTGATATTGCGATGCTGTGGCATACCAGTCGAAATAATGAAGATAAAGGATTGTGGCTACGGGAATTAGTCGCAGAAATTGTTACGTCCAACTAGCTTATATAGAAAATGATTCCCTAAACTTAGCTGTGAAAACGTTTAACTTTGGTGTAGTCGATTGTTATATCAAGGATGTGGAATGAGAGAGATGGTCAACAACTTCGTCTTTATTGAAGTAAAAAACGCAAGTAAAACACGAAAGTGACCACTTGAAAGGAAAAATAAAAAGCACTGAAATTTCAGTGCTTAATAGAAAAAGTCTATTCGAATTCTGACGATGGCTTGGTTGTGCCTCGCAGTTTTAATTTACTTGGCACGTAAACTTTGAGTGGAGTTTCTCTTTTGTCTCGATACTTTTCGATCAACAAGTTCACGCCCTGTGCGCCCATCATTTCAGAGTGAATACGGACCGTAGAAAGAGGAGGGAACGTAAAACATGCTGTTGGAATGTCATTGAGGCTGATCAACGCAATATCTTTTGGAATGTTTAACCCAAATTCATGAATAGCTCGCAACACGCCAATCGCTATTGGATCAGAAGCAATGAATAGCGCTTTTGGGAAATCACCTTTGGCAAGCATTTCTTTTGTTAGGTTGTAACCTGATAAACTGGATAAGTCTCCACGATAAACATCGGTTTCAGCTACCACACCTTTTAGTTTGCCGTATTCCACAAATGCGTTTTCACGCATGTCTGGTGTGCCACTCTCACGTTGACCACCGATAAAACCAATCCGTCCATAGCCTTGCTGAAGATAAAATTCGATTACTTGCTTACTGATATGATAAAGGTCGACATCAACGCAGTCGTAGGTGCTATCATCATCGGAGAAGTCTATATAGCAAATGCTGTCAGCAAGACGCTTTGGTAATTTGCTGATGGTGCTGTCATCCGTTTTTCCAACTAAAAGAACGCCAGTAATCTTTTGCGTTTCGACATCAATCTCACTGTGGTAGCAATTGGTGAGTGTTATGCCTAACTTGTCACATTGAGCTTCGATCCCGTGTCGAATTGATAAGTAGTATGGGTCATTCACTTCAGCATCTTGCTTATAGTTATACAAGGCTAAGAAGTGGTGTTTTTGTTTCGCCTCTTTGGTGCTTTTTTTTGAGCTGCCAGTACGGTACTCAAGTTTTTCAGCAATATCTAAAATGCGGCGTTTGGTTTCTTCTTTAACGCTTAACGTTGGGTCGTCATTCAACACGCGTGATACGGTTGCAAGTGAGACGCCCGCTTCAGTAGCAATATCTTTTAACGTTGCCATTTACTCTTCCCGAAAACAAAATTCACCATCCTTTTAAGATTAATGGGTTAGTAATTGTAACCCGCGGCTTAAAGCAAAATAAACTTTTAGTAAAACAGCATATTTCATTAAATTACAACTAAGTTTTGGATAGTGAGAGCTTTATACCCAAGCATCTTGAGGTTACTTGGGTATGTTCATTTATCTCGTCTTTACTTTAACTGAAACTTTGCCATTTAGCGCGCTATTTTGTGATTTTGTGGAAACGTTTACACTATTTGAGTTTGATCACGGATTTAAACCGGATTTGATTGGTAGACTTCTAGGCAGTTAAGAAATGGACGGTGTCGCTAATAGTTGGTTAATTAGGCTCAGCTAACCATTAGCGTCTAACTGAGCATCGGCAGCAACAGTGGAGAAGCAGAAGTGAAAGTTCTTGTCACAGGCGGTATGGGATACATCGGCAGTCACACATGTGTACAGATGATTGAAGCAGGTATGGAGCCAATCATTGTCGACAACTTGTGTAATGCCAAAGTGGAAGTGTTAAGCCGCATTGAAGCGCTAACCGGTAAGCAGCCGGCTTTCTACCAAGGTGACATTCGCGATGAAGCCTTTTTGGACTCAGTATTTGCCAAGCATGACATTCAAGCTGTGATTCACTTTGCTGGCCTGAAAGCGGTGGGCGAATCTGTCGCGAAACCATTGGAATACTACGACAACAATGTGAATGGCTCATTGGTGTTGGCGCGCAGCATGCGTAAAGCGGGCGTGAAAAGCATTGTATTTAGCTCATCGGCAACGGTTTACGGCGATCCTGACATTGTGCCGATTACGGAAGACTCTCCAACGGGGGCGACCACTAACCCATACGGTCGCAGCAAGTACATGGTGGAAGAGTGCTTGAGCGATTTGTTCAACGCAGAAAACGACTGGAGCGTGACTTTGCTGCGCTACTTCAACCCAGTTGGTGCGCATCCATCGGGCACCATGGGTGAAGACCCTCAGGGCATCCCGAACAACTTGATGCCGTTTATCGCGCAAGTGGCAGTAGGCCGCCGCGAAAAACTGTCGGTATTTGGCAATGACTACCCAACGCCGGATGGCACAGGCGTGCGTGATTACATCCACGTGATGGATTTGGCTGACGGCCATATCGCAGCGCTGAAATCGGTAGGTGAAAAAGCCGGTTTGCACATTTACAACCTAGGTACGGGCAAAGGCTCTAGCGTGCTTGAGATGGTAGAAGCGTTCGCAGCGGCTTGTGGTAACCCAGTGCCTTACGAACTTTGTCCTCGTCGTCCAGGTGACATTGCAGAATGCTGGGCAAGTACAGATAAAGCGGAGCGAGACCTTGGCTGGAAAGCGACGCGCAGTGTTGCTGAAATGACGGCTGATACGTGGAAGTGGCAGTCAAATAACCCGCAAGGTTACTAAAGAATTAGAGATTCCAGACATCTCATGCCTCGATTCTGGAATGACAACGTTGAGCTATGAACTTTGTCATTCCCTAGAGCGAGGGACGAGCGGAGTAGGGAATCTCTAGCAAGCAGATTGATGAATTTTGGTTCTGACACCAAAAGCGAAAAAGTTGAGTAAGTAAGATGTCGAATGTTGAATTTAACCCAGTGGATCACCCACACCGTCGTTACAACCCTCTAACGGGTCAGTGGATTTTGGTGTCACCGCATCGTGCAAAACGCCCTTGGAGTGGCGCTGATGAGAAACCTGCGATTGATGAGCTACCAAGCTACGACGAGAAGTGTTTCCTTTGCCCGACCAACGAGCGTATTTCTGGTGATGTAAACCCAGACTACCAAGGCACGTACGTGTTCCAAAATGACTTCGCAGCACTGATGGTGGACTCTCCAGATGCGCCTGAGTCAGACAACCCACTGTTCAAAACTCAAGGTGTACGCGGGTTGAGCCGAGTGATCTGTTTCTCGCCTGATCACAGCAAAACTTTGCCTGAGCTACCGGTCGACAAAATCCGTGGCGTGATTGACACGTGGAATGATCAAATCGAAGAGTTGGGTAAAGACTACGTTTGGGTTCAAGCATTCGAGAACAAAGGTGAGACCATGGGTTGTTCTCAGCCTCACCCACACGGTCAAATCTGGGCAAACAGCTTTTTGCCAAACGAAATCGAGCGCAAAGAACACAACTTAAAAGCTTACTACCAAGAGCATGGCAGCAACTTGCTGGTGGATTACGTGCAAGCTGAACTTAAAGATGGTTCACGCACCGTGGTTGAGACCGAACACTGGGTTGCTGTTGTTCCTTACTGGGCGGCGTGGCCATTCGAAACCATGCTACTTCCTAAAACGCACATTCGTCGAATGAGTGAGCTAACCGATGAGCAACGTGATGACCTTGCGGTTGCAATCAAAAAGCTAACCAGCCGTTACGACAACCTATTCCAATGCTCTTTCCCTTACTCAATGGGCTGGCATTACGCGCCGTTCTTTGAAGAAGGTACCGATATTGACCATTGGCAACTGCATGCATTGTTCTACCCGCCACTGCTACGTAGTGCAACGGTTCGTAAGTTCATGGTTGGTTATGAAATGTTGGCAGAAAGCCAACGCGACCTAACCGCAGAACAAGCGGCACAGCGTCTGCGTGACCTAAGCGATGTGCATTACAAAGAGCAATAACGCCTCAAAGTAGATTGATAACGAATAACGGGATAGCGCGACTTTACAGATAGAAAGTTAGGCTCAACGCGCTATCCCAATACCAAATTTATAATTTAAGAGAACGTCCCTATGTCTGATCTAATCCAAAATGTGAAAACTTCTTTTGAACAAGTGCTGGGTTACGCGCCAAGCCACATTATTCAAGCCCCTGGTCGTGTAAACCTGATTGGTGAGCACACTGATTACAACGATGGTTTTGTACTGCCATGTGCGATCAACTACCAAACTGTTGTGGCGGCAGCGAAGCGTGAAGACAACTTAGTACGCGTAGTTTCTGTGGATTACGGCAATGCCGTTGATGAATTCGACATCACGCAAGAAATCACATTCCAGCAAGACAAAATGTGGGCGAACTACATTCGCGGTGTAGTGAAGTGTCTTCTTGCTAGTGGCTACCAATTCTCTGGTGCGGATATTTCTGTTAGCGGTAACGTGCCTCAAGGTGCGGGTTTAAGCTCGTCTGCAGCGTTGGAAGTCGTGATTGGTCAAACATTCAAAGTGCTGTTCAATCTAGAAATCAGCCAAGCGGAAATTGCGCTAAACGGCCAACAAGCAGAGAACGAATTCGTTGGTTGTAACTGCGGTATTATGGACCAAATGATTTCGGCAGAAGGTCGTGAAAACCACGCGATGCTATTGGATTGTCGTAGCCTAGAAACTGAAGCGGTATCAATGCCGGAAGACATGGCGGTGGTGATCATCAACTCAAACAAAAAACGTGGCTTGGTAGACAGCGAATACAACACGCGCCGTGAGCAGTGTGAAGAAGCTGCACGTATTTTCGGTGTGAAAGCATTGCGTGATGTGACCATTGAACAGTTCAACGAGAAAGTCTCTGAGCTAGACGAAATGGTCGCAAAACGTGCTCGTCACGTCATCACAGAAAACGACCGCACGGTAGAAGCGGCGCAAGCACTTCGCGCGCACGACATGAAGCGTATGGGTGAACTGATGGCTGAGTCTCATGCTTCTATGCGTGATGATTTCGAAATCACAGTTAAAGAAATCGATACGTTAGTTGAGATGGTGAAAGAAGTGATTGGTGAGCAAGGTGGCGTGCGCATGACGGGCGGTGGTTTTGGTGGTTGTATCGTTGCAATTGTACCGCCAGCATTAGTTGACGAAGTGAAAGCAACGGTAGAAGCGAAGTACCAAGCAGCAACGGGTCTAAAAGAATCCATCTACGTGTGCCAAGCGAAAAACGGCGCTGGTTTAGTCGAAGTACTTTAAGTGCAAAATTGCTTTAAGTTCAAAGTGCTTTAAGACGCAGTAGGAGCGAGAGATGACTGAGCCATTAGCTATCACCATGACACAGCAGGCCGCCTTTGATGGCGTGCCTGCCAACGTGGTCGAACTGAAAAATAACACAGGCATGAGCGTTACCTTTATGGATATTGGCGCGACATGGCTGAGTTGTCGTTTACCTTTGGCGTGCGGGGAGTTGCGAGAAGTGCTTCTCGGAGTGGGGACTATGAGGAGTTTCATAGAGCAACCGTGTTACATGGGAGTAACGGTTGGTCGCTATGCAAACCGCATCGCCAATGGTCTTTTTGAGGTGAATGGTGAAGTCTTTCAGGTTTCAACTAACCAAGCGGAAAATAGTCTACACGGCGGAAAAGAGGGCTTTGATAAACGTCGTTGGAAGATTGAGTCTCACTCGAATCAGCAAGTGACATTCTCTTTATTGTCTGAAGATGGCGACCAAGGCTTCCCAGGGAATCTTCAAGTGCAAGTGACGTACACACTGACTGACGATAATCACGTCAGCATTGCGTATTTCGCTAAAACAGATAAAGCAACGCCGGTGAATCTGACTAACCATGCTTACTTTAATTTGTTAGGCGCAGAAGCAGACTTAGACTGTCGCTCTCATCGCTTGACGATCTACGCAAGTCAATACTTACCAACCACTGACGTTGGCATTCCGCTTGGTGAATTGCAAGATGTGAAAGGCACTGGATTTGACTTTAGAAGTGAAAAACCAGTTTCAGAACACTTCTTACAAGATGAACAGCAGATTGCCGCCAAAGGGTATGACCATAGCTACCTATTTGATGCTCATCGTGATGTTTCAAAACCGGTTGCGTTGGTGGTTTCTCCTGATGAAAAAGTGCACCTGTCAGTGGTGACAAACAAGCCTGCAATGCAATTGTACACGGGCAATTGGCTAGCTGGCGCACCAAATCGATGTGGCGGTGAATATAACGATTACGCGGGTCTGGCGTTAGAAACGCAGTTTTTACCAGATTCGCCAAACCATGCTGAGTGGGCGCAGCCAAGCTGTATTCTTGAGCCTGAACAAGAGTACCGCTTCTGCACCACTTATCAGTTTGCTTTTTGAGTAAATAGCGTAATTTTTGAGCTTTTGGGTTGCGGTAGGCTTTGAGCTTGCAGTAGGTCAAATGCTCACCAGTTGCGATAAAGTAAAAAAGCTCTGTCACTTTGGTGGCAGAGCTTTTTCTTTCTGGTCTGTCAGGGATTTGATTAGAACAATACCTTAATGACGATCCACCGAGTTACGACGAACCAAAGTCGGACTAAAGATGATAGTGTCATCTTCCACTTGTTCATCACGTGATAACGCCAAGGCCAAACGAGCGGCTCGCTCTGCCATCATTTCGATTGGGTAACGAATCGTGGTCAAACTTGGATTGACGAAGCGAGCAATTAAGCCATCGTCGAAGCCAACCATGGACACTTTTTCCGGCACGTCGATGCCGTTTTGGTCTAACGCCGCCAGAGCCCCCGCCGCCATGTAATCATTGTAAGCGACTACCCCGGTTATCGGCAGTGATTTGGTCAGCAGATTGGTCATGGCTGTTTCGCCGCCGTCACTGTTTGGCTCGCCATATTCGACATAGCTTTTTGATAGCTCGATATTGTGATCTTTCAGTGCCGCTTGGTAACCTTGTAAACGCTCGTCGGTATCTTCGATGTCATGCGATGACGCGATACAAGCGATCTTGGTATGGCCATGACGAATCAAATATTCTGTTGCTAGGTACGCACCTTTGCGGTTATCGAGAGAGATACAACGCTCCGCAAGTTCTGGAATGTTTCGGTTGATGAGCACCATCCCTTTCACTTCTTTGGCGTACCCGATGAGCTCATCATCAGACAAGCCTTTAGAGTGAATCACAATCGCTTCACAGCGACTGTTGATCAAAAGCTCCAACGCTTGGCGCTCATCTTCTGGGTTGTGGTAGCCATTACCGATCAAAATATGCTTGCCGTTCTCTCGAGCCACGTTGTCAACGGACTTCACCAAAGTGCCGAAGAACGGATCGGAGACATCACCGACAAGTACGCCCATCGTATTGGTACTTTGGTTAACTAGCGCACGTGCTGCGGCATTAGGACGGTAGCCCAGTTTGCTCATTGCTTGCGTCACTGCATCGATAGAAGATTGGCTTGCTTTCGGTGATTTATTGATCACGCGAGAGACGGTCGCGACCGATACACCAGCTTCTTTCGCGACATCCTTGATTGTTGCCATGAGGGACCTTTCGTAGGCTAAAAGTATTGACCAGAGTATTAAACACCTATTGTGTAATAAGTGCAATTTGATGTGTAATTTTGTTTTCTATAGCTGGTGGTTAATACTTGTAATTATTAGCTTTATTTTAATGTAAACGTTATCTCTTTATGGCTTTTATTTGTAATGTTGTTTTGATTCTAACGCTATGAATACAGAACAATAAATTTGTCTATCAGTTCATAATGGTGATCCTGTACGCCAGCAAGATTGCCGTATTTAGGCTGGTGGCGATCATTCTCTTTTGTGTGATGCCAACCAACAGTGTGGCGAACGAAGTGCTCTGCAAAGGCATGAGAAACATCTAAGCACCCAGCCATCACGGTATCGACGTAACTTTGCATGATTGGGCTAAGTGAGCAGGGTGGTTGTGGATCGTTTTTTACATAAACCCAGATAGGAAGATCAGAATCAAATGCGATGCTGGCGTCTATCTGTTCCGGACGTATTTGAATACGATGGTAACCACGCTCACGACGGTCAAATTCAGCCAGTGCTTCATCATTGACCTCAAGTAGCACGCCATTGACTTGCCCGTCACCTTCATTGACCACCAAAGGTGACAAAATATAGCTATCGTCGATTTTACCCCAGTAGCGCACCAGACCATGAGCGATGACGGGAATGGCTTCACCAGTTTGCCCGGTTAATTGGCGAGAGGCAGAGTTTATTAAGCTGCCATAGCCGAAAATATACATCTCATTGTTTCCTATGTTTCGACGAATCTGATGCATTCAGTTATACCCAAAACCAATTTACCCGGCAACTTTACTCACCCGCCCATTTGGAAAAGAATGAATGATGAGCTCTACTTTTAAAGGATAGTTCACCCTATAACATGTATTTTTTATACATGTTTATGATAAGATCGCTGACGTTGAATTTTTAGACAGTGCTTAATAGGTACGAAAGGGCATCACAATGCTGAATATTACTGATAAAAAAGTGGAAGAAAAAATCCCTGCATGGCTGCGATTAGGGTTTAGGCCATTTTTCTTATTTGGTTCGATTTACGCCATTGTCGCGATTGCGCTATGGGTATGGATGTTTCAAACTGGTCAACCCAGTTCACTGAGGGTGCCTGCATTATGGTGGCATGTGCACGAAATGCTATTTGGTTTCTCGATGGCGATCGTCGTTGGCTTTGTTCTCACTGCGGTTCAGAACTGGACGGGGATTAATGGCACCAAACATTACACGTTGCTTGCCCTATTTTTGCTTTGGCTTATACCAAGAATCTTGCTTTGGACGCCAGCTCCATTGTGGTTAACAAGTAGTATTGAAGCGCTATTTTTATTGTTTGTCGCTTACGAAGTGGGCATTCGTGTCTACCGTTCGAAAGGCTGGCGAAACTTGTTTTTTGTGCCGTTATTCTTGCTCGCGATCTTTGCTAATTTTGCAAGTTATGCCACGGTGAAAGGCATGCCACCTTTTACATCTTCAGCCGTGTGGCAAGCCATGCTTTGGTGGTTTACTTTGTTGTTATCTGTGATGGGGGGACGAGTCATTCCGTTCTTCACAGCTCGCCGTTTTGAATTTGAAAAAGCTCAGCCTTTGGTATGGTTAGATTGGATGGCCAATTTACCACTGGTTATGCTTTTCGTTTTGAGCTTTTTCCCTGTGACATTCGCTGAACTAGGTCAGCCTCTGATGTTATTTGCAGGAATGGCCCAATCGGTTCGATTCTTACGTTGGAAGCCTTGGCTAACATTAAAAGAGCCTTTAGTGTGGTCTTTGCATGCTGCGTATGCGTGTTTGCCACTCAGCTTAATATTGCGAGGTGGGTGGGATAATGCATTTGCGAGTCATAACTTAATCCATTTGTTTGCAATTGGGGCATTAGGTGGATTGATTCTGGCAATGATTACTCGCGTTACGATGGGGCATACAGGGCGTATGATTTATAAAGGTCCAAATATGAGCATAGCGTTTATTGCGATCATTGCCGCCGCGTTGACTCGTAGTTTAGGTGTGATTTTTAACCCATCCAATATGTTGCTTTGGATTGATATCAGTGGCGGATTATGGATTCTTGCTTTTGGTATGTTTGTGTGGCGATTAGGCATTATGCTGATTACTCCACGTGTGGATGGGCATCCTGGTTAATGCGCAAAGCAAAAGGGCTTGGATAATATCAAGCCCTTGAGAGGTTAAATATTCCCTTCACTAAAATCTTTTTGGAAGTAGAGCACTTTTTGTAGATAGCGCCTTGCTTCTCCTTTCGGATGCTGTGTTGTTAGCGCATCATAAACTTGAGTGGGATTGAGGCTGTTTAGCTCATTCATCGCGCGTTTTCGATCGCTATCAAAAGTGGATAGCACACCACCTGTCCCGCCGTTATAAGCAGAAATCATACTAAAATGTTTAGATGTTGGATGCTTAACGTCTTTCAAGTAACGATTTTTCAATATGTAGAAATACGCAGCCCCCGTATCAATGTTATTTGCTGGATCAAACAAATACTCTTTGGTCGGGATGCCTGGTTTGTTCTTTACTAAGTTGAACACGTCTGCACCGGCTGTCTTTGGGATAACCTGCATCAAACCGTATGCGCCAGCGTGAGAAACGGCGTAAGGGTTAAAACTGCTTTCCGTTTTGATGACGGCGAAAATCAGATCTTCTGGCAAACCATAGCGTTTTGCTGCATCACGGACTAAACCCGCGTATTGATACTCACGCTGTTCTAGATGGTCTTTGACCATAGTGATTTCCACGTAGTAAGCATGGCCTCGTTGGATGGTTTTCTTTTGCAATTTATTGTCGATGAGGTAATCCGCATAACGGTTTGCACGCCATTCCCATTCAATCGGCTTTCCATCATGATCTAACACTTGTCCTAGCAAAAAAGGCTTGCCGCGTAACACCGCATCTTTGTCGCTAAACAGTTCCGCGTGAGCAGGATCGGCTGGCATTAATAAGGTTTGGACGATGGCATGTTGCAATTTCTCTGTCGGCTGATATTGGGAAATCGTGGAGACGTAAATTTTTCCTGCTTCGAAATCGATATGAGCTCGAGTATTGTAGCCATCGAGATATTTAACGTATCGATGCTTACCAGCTTCAACAAACTCATCTTCCCCCCAGCGATCTTTTGCTTTATCAGCGATGTAAGCTAATAACTGCTTAATATTATCGGCATCGGAAGTGCTTGGTGGTTTGACGTATGGTGGGACGTAATCATCACAAGAACACGGTGGTGTTGGTTCTTCTGGAGCAAGAGAACATCCGCCTAACAAAAGCAGGCTAAGTAACAGAGATTTCTTCATCGGGTACCGATTTATTTTGAGGTGATGGGCAAATGCCAACTGAAGAAAATAATAAGTAAGACTGCTAATTGCCTGAAATCAAAACTTTTTGTTATCTCGATAGAAGATGCTTATATTTGAGAAATTGCTCGTGTTACAGAGCTAGCCTGCGAGTGGCAGACCTGATCCTTTTATCTCATGGTTAGGCGTGTAGTGTGGTAATGACGCATCTTACTATTTTACCATCAAAACACGTAACTTAACCGTTAAAACACTTAACCTCCTAACCAACTTGAGAGAGATTTACGACTTTCTGCTGCAATCTCGTCTTGAGATAATCGGCTAATGCGTGTTTTTCTTTATCGCTCAGGTAGAGCCCCAACTTAGTGCGACGCCACAAGATATCTTCATCGGTGAGCGCCATTTCATGGTCCATCAAGTAATCAATCTCACGTTGATATACCCCATGAGCTTGTTTAGAAAAGCAACATCCCAGATCTTCTTCGCTGGCTGCCTCGGCTAATATCTGCCAGGTCTGAGTACCAAACTGAGTGACGTAGCGCAGCAGTAAAGATTCTGAGACCCATGGGTAGTGTGCATGAATTTGTTTTGCCAATTGTTCTCGACTGCAGCTGAAGTTTCCTCCTGGGAGAGATTGGCTCGCGGTCCAATCTTTCCCCATACTTGGAAAATAGGGTGCCAATTTATTCAAGGCAGCTTCACCAAGCTTTCGGTAGGTCGTGAGCTTACCGCCAAAGACCGACAGCAGAGGGGCGTGGTCATCACCGGCATCAAGCTCTAACGTATAGTCGCGTGTAATCGCTTGTGGAGAGTCTGATTCGTCATCACACAATGGGCGCACACCACTGTAATGCCAGACCACATCATCTCGATTCAACTGGTGGACAAAATGCTGGTTAACAATATCGAGCAGATAATCAGTTTCATTATCAGTAATCGTGACATCGCTTGGGTTGCCTTGGTACTCCACATCGGTTGTGCCAATGATGGAAAACTTATCCAGATAGGGAATCATGAATACGATTCGATGGTCTTGGTTCTGGAGAATATAGGCTTGAGGCTCATCATGGATACGAGGAACCACAATGTGTGATCCTTTAATTAATCGTATATTGCGTGGGGATTGTTGTGCTAAACCATCGTCAAAGAACTGTTTGACCCAAGGCCCTGCGGCATTGACCAATGCTTTTGCTTTACACTCGAATCGTTGGTTGGTCATCTCATCATGAACTGTGACATGCCAACTTCCGTTCACGCGCTGTGCTTTTTCTACGCGGCAGTAGTTACGTACTTCCGCATGGTGCTCTTTTGCTGAAAGAACGTTAAGAAGTACTAAGCGGGCATCGTCGACCCAACAGTCTGAATACTCAAACCCGATTTTCATTTCTGGTTTCAGTAATCCTGATTGTGCGAGATTAACGGTTTTGCTTGCAGGGAGAGTGGTTCTTCGACTTAAGTTGTCATAGAGGAATAAACCACAGCGAATCATCCAGGCGGGGCGTAAAAAAGGGCGATGTGGCAAGCGAAATCGCATCGGCCATGCCACATGGGGCGCTTTACGCAAGAGCACTTCGCGTTCAGCGAGGGCCTCAGAAACCAAGCGAAATTCATAGTGCTCAAGGTAGCGTAAGCCGCCATGAATTAACTTCGAACTGGCAGAGGAAGTGGCAGAGGCAAAATCATTCGCTTCAAATAGACCAACACTTAAACCGCGTCCTGCTGCATCGGCCGCAATGCCAGCGCCATTGATACCACCACCAATGACAATCAGATCAAACACACGATCGTTTAGATGCATAGCCAGTCCCTCCTATAGCTTAGTTTTACATTAACAAGCTTATACTGTGGATGACGAGCTATGCATCACAATCAGAAAAAAGTCCCAAAACTAACAAGTTATAAAACAAAAACTGATTGGGCCTTAGCTCAACGATTGTGTCACTTGTTTGTAGTGATTGCTTGTGATGAATTGCGTTCAGCCGCCACTCATCGCACGGATTTGTTTATTCATCTTCGTCGTGCATCTTTGCCCACGTTTGAACGCATTTAACCGCGCGTTTCCAACCTTTGTATCGGCGTTGACGCTTTTCTTCATCTTGGTTGGGGTCAAATTGGCGATCTAGCTCGGCTTTGTTTTTTACTTCTTCAATGCTATCCCAATAGCCAACCGCGAGCCCGGCTAAGTAAGCGGCACCTAAAGCGGTCACTTCAGTCACTTTAGGGCGAAGTACCCGGGTGTTTAACACGTCGGATTGGAATTGCATTAAGAAGTTATTCTCGACTGCCCCACCATCGACACGCAAACTTGCCAGTTCGATGCCAGAATCGGCTTGCATGGCGTCGAGTACATCTCGAGTTTGATAAGCAATACCCTCTAAGGTTGCCCGAATAATATGGTTGGAATTCACTCCTCGAGTGAGGCCAAAAATAGTTCCTCTTGCGTAGGCATCCCAATATGGCGCACCGAGGCCTGTGAAAGCGGGCACAACATAAACACCATTTGATGAATTAACTTGAGTTGCGAAGTATTCGGAGTCCTTGGTGTTGCTGATAAGCTTCAGTTCATCACGTAGCCATTGAATCGATGCACCTCCCATAAAAACGGCGCCTTCGAGCGCATAAGTAGGATCACCTTTTGGTCCACATGCGAGTGTGGTCAGCAGTCCGTTTTGGGAGGTTACTTTTTCTTTTCCTGTATTCATCAATAAGAAACAGCCAGTACCATAGGTATTCTTTGCCTGACCTGCTTTCACACACATCTGACCGAATAATGCTGCTTGCTGATCACCAGCAATACCGGCTATAGGAATGTGGGTACCGTCTTGACCGCCAATGTTGGTTTCGGCATAAATTTCGGATGAGCGCTTAACGCTTGGCATCATGGAACGAGGGATATTGAGCTCGGAAAGAAGGGTATCGTCCCAATCTAGCGTATTTATATTAAATAGCATGGTGCGAGATGCATTAGTGTAGTCCGTGACGTGCGCTTCACCTTGCGTCATTTTCCATACCAGCCAAGTATCCACCGTACCAAACAATAAATTGCCCGCTTCGGCTTCTTCTCGTGCTCCAGGAACATGGTCTAAAATCCATTTTACTTTGGTGCCAGAGAAGTAAGGATCGAGCACCAACCCGGTATTTTCACGGATGTAATCTTCTAACCCTTTAGCTTTTAGCTCTTCACAAATAGGGGCTGTTCGGCGACATTGCCATACGATGGCGTTGTAAACAGGGATGCCAGTTTCTTTGTTCCAAACAATGGTGGTTTCACGTTGGTTTGTTATGCCAATAGCCGCAACTTGATCACTACGAATCCCGGTTTTACCTAACGCTTCGATAAGTGTGGCGCTTTGGGTGGCATATATTTCCATCGGATCATGTTCAACCCAGCCCGCTTGAGGATAAATTTGTGCGAATTCACGTTGGGAAACATTCACAATGTTTGCATCATGATCCAAGATGACCGCGCGAGAGCTGGTGGTACCTTGGTCAAGAGCAATGATGTATTTGGAATTACTTTTCATACTGTTGTCTTTTTTGTTTTGTATACCTAAGTCACCTCGTTTGAAGTCACTTGGGTATATACCTAACGGTATTGTACTGATTTCATGTGCTTAGCTCATCAAAACGTTGAACAGAGAATGCAAAAAGAGTGAGCTAATCCCTTAATAAAGGTAGTATACGCCATTGATATGGAAGTGCTTTTTTAAGATTCTTGATACGAAACCACAATGAAAGTAAGACTTGAAATAGAACAGTTAAGGATTGGGCATTATATTTACCTGCCACTAAAGTGGGGACAGCACCCATTTTTACTGAATTCATTCAAAATTAAGAGTGATGAGCAGCTACGGATTATTAAACGTCTGGGGTTGAAAAGCCTAACCATCAATGCCCTCAAGAGCGATGTCTTTGAAGAACCCACAACCAAGCCGCAATCTGCAGAACAGGGGGCTAAACTAAGTAGCAATGAGAGCGAGCCTCCTCTTCAACCACTAAGTGAAGATTTGTTCGAAGAATTGTGGTCAAAAAAGAAAGAAAGCCGTGATCAATTAGCAGCCATTGAAGATCGCATCTGCCGCTCTAAACAGGCATTTGCGAACACGCTTAACGATGTGCAGAAAGTCTTTGATCAAGAAGAACTGGCGAATAATCCTAGTATTAGCCAGTCACTCTCCATTGTGAATACCATCTATAAGAGCATAAACAAAGAGGGCAACAGCACCATTCACTTGATGAACGAGGCTTCTGGTCACAATCGGCTTCATTGTCACTCACTCAATGTTTCTCTGCTGTCTGTTTTGATTGGCCAAGCAAAAGGGTTTAGTGCTAAACAGTGTCAATTGGTTGCCTTTGCGGCGTTGTATCATGACATTGGTAAACTGAAGTTGCCGAGCAGTTTGTTAGAAAAATCGCAACCGCTGGATGACGATGATCAGCAACGGCTGTATTCGCACCTTGATAAGAGCCTAAAGATGGGGGAAAGGATCCCTAACTTCCCAGAGGCTGCGCTAAAGGTGATCGGTCAACATCACGAATTGAATGATGGTTCTGGTTACCCGAAAGGTTTGAAACGAGAAGCTATTAATCCGCTGTCGCGAGTGCTCATTTTAGCGAATACTTATGACAATCTTTGTAATGGTATTAATCACCAATACAGCCCTCACAAGGCGTTAACCTATCTCTATAACGAGCGACGTGAACAGTACGATGTGAATGATGTTATGGCATTGATTAAAGTTGTTGGTGTGTACCCACCGGGAACCATTGTCCAACTTTCTGATCATCAAATTGGCGTGGTTATTTCAACAAACGAAGCAGCAAGATTGAGTCCATACGTACTGGTTTACGATCAGCAAGTGCCCCGTGATGAAGCCGCGATCATTAATATTGCAGAATATGACCTGAGTATTAACAAGATTCTGGATGCAAGTGAGTTAACGCTCGATCAGTATCATTATCTAAACCCGTCATCGCAAACGACATACTTTATTGATGTTGAGTGATGTTGATAAGCCCCATGATGTAAATGTTATGGGGCCTTTGCTGCTTTGAGACTAGTAATATTGGATTGCGGCAGAAACCGCTTCTCCCAAATGAATTGGAGCGTTATGGCGAGATAACACAGCTTCTAAAGCAGCCAGTGTGGTGAGTACCGTTTCTTGACGTGCGTTATATCCCATCGTGCCGATTCGCCAAATCTTTCCTTGCAGATGACCAAAAGAAGTTCCGATTTCGATACCAAAACGATGTAATAGCTCAGTTCGGACTGACTCACCATCGATATTGTTGGGAATATAAACCCCCACAACGTTGTTCATTTTGTATTTTTGATTGCCAAACAGCGTTAACCCCATCGCCTCAAGGCCGCTTGCCATCGCTTCACCCGCTTGACGGTGACGTGCAATGACATTCTCTTGCCCCTCTTCGAGGAATAGCTGTGCGCACTCTCTTGCCGCATAGAGCATGGAAGTTGCTTCAGTATGGTGATTGAGTCGTTCACTGCCCCAGTAATCAAGAATCATTGGTAAATCAAAATAATTAGAACGAATAAATGGACGATCGCCATCGTTGTGCTTATCGGTTCTTATTCCTTTTTCTACCTGTTTTCTTCGATTGATGTGTTCGACAAAGCGATCACTTAGAGTAATTGGTGCGCTTCCAGATGGGCCGCCTAGGCATTTTTGTAGGCCTACAGAAACCGCATCAAGATGCCATTGATCGACCAACAATGGGTTCCCGGCAACTGAGGCCGTAGCATCACAGTAAAACAACACATCATATTTTCGACAAATACGGCCAATTTCTTCTAATGGCTGATTCATCGTGGTGGAGGTATCACCTTGGACCGTTGCGACTAACTTCGGTTTACTAATGCGGATAGCATCCTCCACTTGTTGTGGATCACAGACTTGCCCCCAAGGGATATCAATGGTTGTAATTTCCGCACCGACTCGTTGCGCTATTTCGCACAACAAATGTCCAAATCGACCAATCACAGGGATAAGAATTTTATCGCCAGGTTCTAAAATTGAGACCAAAACGGCTTCTATACCAGCTCTTGCGGTACCATCAATCAAAAGCGTTGCAGAGTTTGTCGTATTAAACACCTGCCTATATAAACTCTGAGTTTGGTTCATATACCGTGTCATTGCGGGATCGTATTGGCCGATAAGCGCTGCTGACAGAGCCTGATGAACACGAGGGTAAGCATTGATCGGTCCGGGTCCCATTAACATTCTTTGCGGGGGAGATAAGGTTTCGAATAGCTCAGTTTTTGGCATTAGTAATGAGTCCTTAGCCATATAAAATTTATGGTGTGGAAAAAATGGTCAAAATTGGGAGATATGAAATTATAGAATCATGAAGTTGGCTTTTGTGTCTTTGATATAACGTAGATAATTTGAATTATGTAATTATTTTTTCTTTTCTCAACATGATTATAAAAAAAGGAAGCCAAATGGCTTCCAAAAATATAAAGGAGCAAACCAGAATTACATTTCTACATCTCGGTTACAGTCTTTTGAGTAAATATAGCTGAACTCTTCGTCTCGGCCGACAGCGTAACAGGCTTGTGGGGAGTATGCGGCCATAAACAAATAATCGCCTTTTTTGACCGGAACCCATTCATTATCGAAGTTGTACACACCCTCACCAGACAACACCAATGCGCCATGCTCTTGAACATGAGTTTCAATGTAACCATGGCATGCTCCAGGCTTAAATGTGAGAACATGGAAGTTCATATCGAATCCTAAATCAGTTGGCAGTAGGTCTTCGACAATGACATCTTCCATCCCCTCATAATGGATTTTATCCAAGTGATTACGGTGGTTTATCACGACTTTTGGTGCATAACCATCGATGGTTTGATAGCGGCGTTTGTAAAGAAATGCTTGGCTGTCTTGCATATCATTATCATTGATAAAATGCAGTAAAACACCAGGGGGACAATATACATATCCTCCCTCAGTCAATGTGTTATTTTTACCCTCGATTTTGATGGTGACTTTCCCTTTGGTGACGTAGAAAAATGTTTCGATTGATTCACCACCAAATCCTTGTTGGTTTTGCCCATGTGCATGCAAAGTGACAAGGTAATCGACAAAACTCGCACCGAGCTTTGGCGAAGATAAAATAGTTACGTCACAATGTTCAAATCCTGGCAGTGTATTTTTTACCAATCCATCTGGCGGTAAAACTGCATAATTATCTTTTTTTATGATTGCTCGACTTTGTAATAAGTCAGAAACATATCCAGTATTATTGTTTAAGTAACCCATAATAAACCTATTAATCTAAAATTTTCCAAATCATTTTATGCACTAAAAATTATAAAAATGTGATCTGTGTTGTTGTAATTACACCGTCAATGGAAATTTAATTTTTTGCTTTTCATTATGTGAAAATATTTTAGAAACTAAGCATATGGTTAGATACAAACAGAAAATAAAATAGAATTGACGTTCAAAGCTTATTGTTGATTCATGTTTTTACATTTCCAGGTGTTTGTATGATAAAGAAAAAAATTGTTATTGCTTTAGGTGGTAACGCAATGATCAAAAGAGGTGAAAATATTTCTTTTGAAAACCAGATGAAAAACATTAATAGTGCAGCACGCTTTATTGCTCAGCTTAGCCATGAATATAACATTGCGATTGTTCATGGAAATGGGCCGCAGGTGGGGTTATTGGCGCTACAAAATAATGCCTATACCGAAGTTCCTGCCTATCCATTAGATGTCCTTGTGGCTGAAACTCAAGGGATGCTTGGATATATGTTAATGCAATCTCTCCAGCAGCAAGGGTTACAGGATGTGAGTTGTGTTTTAACTCGAGTAGAAGTTGAGAAGAATGACCCTGCTTTTGTAAATCCTACCAAATTTATTGGCCCTGTTTATCTGGCAGACCAACAATCACAGTTAGAGCAACAACATGGTTGGATCTTGAAAGCTGATGGTGAATTTATTCGTCGCGTCGTGCCATCCCCATCCCCAGTACAAGTGCTTGAAGCTGGGCAAATTACGCGTTTATTAGACGATAACCACACGGTTATTTGTTGTGGTGGCGGTGGGATGCCAGTCGTTCATAGTGACTTGGGCTATCAAGGCGTTGAGGCTGTGATCGATAAGGACTTAGTAGCATCAATGCTTGCTGAACAAATTAATGCTGATTATTTGCTGATTCTTACTGATGCTGATGCGATCTATACGGACTGGGGCACTCCGCAACAGAAAGCGCTACGCGATGTCACTATAGAGCAGATTCGACCTTTTGCTGTGCCGGATGGCGCGATGGGGCCGAAAGCTGAAGCGGTGATTCAATTTGTTGAAAACACGGGATGTCTTGCATTTATCGGGGCGCTCAAAGATGTAGACCAAATACTAACGGGAGAAAAAGGGACATGTATTCGGTCTCATGCCCCTGTAACAACTGGTCGATCATTGGTCGTGTAGTTGATCGATGTTTTTCAAAAAACCTTGAGTGATCGGGTGACCGTTATTGAATAGATCGATTATCCATTGAGTCACCTGCCCTGAACTGTCGCGACGCCATCCCAAAGATAAGGGGGATGGCGTTCTACTCCACTGTACTTTTCGTTCTACTAGTTTTCCTGACTCAACGAGTGGTGTCGCAATATTCGTTGGTAAAAAACCAATACCTGAACCATTGATATGACAAGCAACTTTTGTTGAAAGAGCAGGGACTTTTATTTCTTTTTGCTCTCTCAATAACCACGCTGTGCGTTTATTAATATGCTGTGACGTATCTTCAATATTAATGGCAGGATAATTACGTAACTGTGACTCTTTCAATGTTCCTTGAATTGAACTTAACGGGTGATTAGGTGATAGCACAAATGACCAACTCAGCTTCCCTAATGGCTTGGTGTGTACTGAGTGATCAATGGTATCCATTCCAGGAACCCCAATGGCTAGATGATAATCATTGTTCAATAAATCATCCCAAACCCCCATATAAACGGCACTAGAGATACTAATTTGAGTAAAAGGAAATGCTTGATGGAGAGCAAGAATGAGGGAAGATACAGAAGCCTCATCAAACAGTAAATTATTGATGACAATGTTTACGTGGCGCTCAATACCATCATTAATCTGTTGGAGCTCATCAGGAATAGCATTCATCCAGTCTAGCCATTTATGACAATGACTGAGTAAATGCTCACCTGCTTCTGTTAATTGTACGCTTCTCGTTGTCCGTAAAAATAACGGGGTTTTCATGTCCTCTTCGAGAACTTTTATCCGGTAGCTGATTGCTGCAGGAGTCTTGTGTAGAGCTTCTGCGGCTTTTGAAAAATTTGAGTACTCAGCGACTTTCATAAATGAGCGAATGGTTTCTTTATCTAACATAATCTTTCGGTTGTGATGTTTTATTTCATATTATCGCGCTTAAAAGAAAAAAGTTGTGATTAAAGATCTCAAAACAAAAAATAATTAAATAACGAATAAAACTTTAATAATGAAAAGCTTATTGTAAAACTTGTTTTAATAATTGAAGTTAAAAAATATTTCTTTGCATTGGTTAAACTTTAAAGCAATGAAGTTATTTTTTAAAAAAATATAACAATAAATTCAGTGTGATATTGGTCAAAAATATAATCGACGATCTTAAATAATCTATACGTAAATTCATTCTCACACATACATGAGAAACTCATATTTAGAGTTTTATTTACAATAATTGGGATTTAAAGGTGGTCGTCAATGATCCAAGCATTTATTAAAAAAGGGAGTTTTCAAGACTCGGTAAGCTTGATGCTTATCTCTCGACAACTCAGTGGTAGTGAGGGGGTAGAAGAAGTCTCAGTAATGATGGGGACGCCGGCGAATAAGGCTCTATTAGATGCAACGGGTTTATGGCATCCAATGTTTGATGACGCAACGCCAAATGATATCTGTGTGGCGGTTAGAGCAAAAGAAACGAATGAACAACAAGATGTTCTCACCATGATTTCTGAGCAGCTAGAGAAAGTGTTAGCGGAAATTTCTCAAGCTAGCCAAACAGGCGCACGTTTACCAAAAGCCCGACGTTGGAAAACGGCACTTGAAAAGCAACCGGATAGCAATTTGGCACTGATTTCTGTCGCCGGTGAGTACGCTGCGAGTGTCGCTCATGACGCGCTAGACAATGGCCTGAATGTCATGATGTTTTCTGACAATGTCTCTGCGCAAGAGGAGCGAGAGTTAAAACTTCGGGCCAAGCAAAAGAACTTAATTGTGATGGGGCCGGACTGTGGTACGTCAATCATTGCAGGAGCACCACTGGCGTTTGCGAATGTTATTCCAAACGGTGGCATTGGAATCATTGGTGCATCTGGTACTGGTATTCAAGAACTCGCTTCTCAAATTGCGTTATCCAATCAAGGCATTTCACATGCGATTGGTCTTGGAGGCCGAGATTTATCTGAAGAGGTTGGCGGAATCAGTGCATTAACTGCTTTACAAATGTTTGAGCATGACATGGGCACTCGTGTTATCGCATTTGTTTCAAAGCCACCGTCTCCTGCTATTGAGCAACGAGTCTTGACTGCGATGAAAGCCCAATCTAAGCCTGTTGTTGCACTTTTCCTTGGCACGCGTCGAGCTCAAGCTCGTGACGAAAATGTATTCTTCGCCAACAGTATTGCAGAAGCAGGTCGACTGTCTGCCATGTTGGCGAATGTACAAGATATTAAGCGCGTGCTTCCCACTGTGTCGGGAACCAAAATTCTTGGTCTATACGCGGGAGGAACATTAGCCGCAGAAGCTGCTTTGCTGTTGGCAGAAAACCAATCTCTGACCATTGATGAGACGCATGACAAAGGGGTGATGCTCAATGATTCAGGTCATCTAATCATTGACTTAGGTGATGACTTTTACACTCGTGGGCGTCCACATCCGATGATAGACCCGACCACGCGTAATCTAGAAATTCAAAACCGTTTAGCGAATGAAGATATTGGTGTGTTATTGCTTGATGTTGTTATTGGATTTGGTGCAACGCCAGACCCTGCTTCTCAGCTTATTGAAGCTATTCAACATATCCGAGGTCAGAGAGAAAAACCAATTAACGTTATCGCAACGGTTACGGGGACTGATCAAGATCCTCAAAGTCGAACGCAGCAAATTCAACGTCTGTTAGAGGGCAATATTTCCGTTGTGAACAGTCTAGAAGAAGCAATTTTACTTGCCGAAAGCTTGATTTCTCAGGAATCACTTCAAGTACAGGACCTCCAAGATTCCTTATTTGACGGCGTTAAGGTCATCAATATCGGATTAAAAAGTTTTGCGGAAGATTTGCAAGCCACCAGTACCCCAGTCGTGCATTACCAATGGTCTCCAATTGCCGGTGGTAATCCGGAACTATCTCGTCTACTAAAACAAATGCAATAGGATACAAAAATGTACGCATCTATTAATGAAGCCAATGAGGCTGTAATCGAAAAAATCAAGAGCGCTCGTCCTTTTTGGGTGGACGTGGCATTTGCTGGTGATGTTATCCCTTGGCTAAAAGCTGGCAAAAATCTATTACATGCAGGACCAAAAATCACTTGGCCTGAAATGACGGGCCCGATGCAAGGTGCTTGTATTAGCGCTTGTTTATACGAAGGATGGGCGAAAACAGACACAGAAGCCATTGCATTACTGGAATCTGGACAAGTTGGTTTTGAGCCATGTCACCATCATAACGCTGTTGGTCCAATGGGTGGCATCACATCGGCAAACTTCCCGATGATTGTCGTGCAAAACCAAACAGATGGTAACTTTGCATACTGCAATATGAATGAGGGTATTGGCAAAGTGATGCGCTTTGGTGCGTACGGAGAAGAAGTGCAGCAGCGCTTGAAGTGGATGCGAGAAGAGTTGATGCCTGCATTGAAACAAGTGCTCGCTAATACTGAGCAAGGAATTGATCTGGGAGCATTGATGGCTCAAGGCGTCACAATGGGGGATGAATTCCATCAGCGTAATATCGCTACCTCTGCCCTCTTGCTGCGTACGCTTGCTCCGAAACTGGCACTGCTTGATCTTGACAAAAATGTCATGTCTCGCGTGTTCAATTTCTTGAGTATTACGGATCAGTTCTTCTTGAACCTTGCGATGGCATTCTGCAAGTGTGCGATGGATGCGGGCGCGCAGATCAAAGCCGGTTCTATTGTTACAGCAATGACTCGCAACGGCAAAGAATTTGGTATTCGTGTGAGTGGACTCGGAGACCAATGGTTCACTGCACCGGTAAATACACCAGAGGGATTGTACTTTACTGGTTATTCTCAAGAGCAAGCTAACCCAGATATTGGTGATAGCGCTATTACGGAAACTTACGGCATTGGTGGTGCCGCGATGGTTGCTGCCCCTGGAGTGACACGATTTGTTGGCGTTGGCGGGGTGGATGTCGCCTTAGACATATCAGAAGAGATGTGTGAAATCTTTGTCTCTCAGAACTCCTTACTTCAAATACCGTCATGGAACTTCCATGCAGCGTGTCTAGGGCTTGATATTCGAAGCGTTGTTGAAACGGGGATTACACCAATCATCAATACAGGTATCGCTCATAAAGAGGCGGGTATTGGTCAAATTGGTGCGGGAACAGTGAGAGCGCCTCTTGCTTGTTTTGAAAAAGCACTGCAGGCATTGGCGTGTGAACTTGGCCTAGAAGTCGAAGCATAAATTTAACTAGGGCGTAGTGATAGGCTGCGCCCAAATATAAGGATGTGCTATGGGTGGAGAAGCATTAGCCTTTAGTTACTCAGCACCATATTCTCGCGGTGTTTTGCAGTTCATTGGTAGCGGCCGTGATGTATTGAATTTTTTAACTCAAGATCGAGAGGTTCTCTCATTGCACCGCCAAGGTTCCAATATGAGTCCGTCCGGATGGAGCCTTTCATCTTATTGGTTTGAACAGTTTAAAGCGACGCTGGTGGGTCAAGAGCCTATCGAGTTAGATGAGCAAGGGCTCCGATCTGGCTCATGTCTAATTAAGCGAGGGCAAAATGGGAGATGGCTTAGCGTAAATGGTCGAAAACCTGTTCCGTATAAGGCCCTATTTCAAAATCTTTGTATTGTTGAGCAGGAAACTGGCCTATATGGCCCTTTAGGAACGATCGTAAGTCGCCAAGATCTTACCCCTTTTTCTGCATTTATCGAACAGTTAGATCTTTGGAGAGCGGGCAGCGTTCCCTGTTGGTCTTCACTTATTGGTAGGGGACCCGGACTGACACCAAGTCATGATGACATGCTCATTGGAATGTTGTTTGGCGCTTATCTTTACAATAGTGCAGCTGCGCGAAGGCTATTACCAAGTACTTTGGACATACATCAGTTAACAACAAGTGTGAGCCATGGATACTTGAGTCAAGCAAGCAAAGGTTATTTTGCTCAACCACTGCTTAATATCTCGCTTGAGAATATAGATAAATTACACAATAGCATCTCAGATTTACTTGATTGTGGTCACCATTCTGGTGCGGATTCTTTACTTGGTCTGTGGATTTTTTTGCATTACATCAAAGAATCAAAATTATAAAAAACGACTTAATTTTAATAATCAGATATCTAAAAATTACTTTCTAAATAGTAAGAGTTTAAATACTTCACAACTCAATATTCCAACTTTAGATAGAGTAATGAAATAAACATTGTTATGGAGATGTTATATAATGAACCTGTCCAAAGAGCAGCTTCACAATTTAATTAAAAATAAAGTGATATTAGCTGGATTATTGGAAGAACACGCTAATGTTGTGGCTGACGTTCTCGTATTTGCAGATTTGAGAGGTATACACTCACATGGTGCGGTTCGTGTTGAGTATTATGCTGAGCGTATTAGTAAGGGCGGTATTACTCAAAAGCCTAACTTTAACTATCAAGAAACGGGTCCATGTACTGCCGTGTTAGATGCGGATAATGGTGTTGGACACTTTGCAGCAAAATACGCAATGGAGAAAGCCATAGAAATGGCAAAATCTAAAGGCGTGGCAGTTGTTGGTATTCGTCGAATGAGCCATAGCGGTGCATTAGGGTATTTTACAAAGATGGCAGCAGAGAAAGGATTGGTCGCTTTATCAATGTGTCAATCCGATCCAATGGTTGTCCCATTCGGTGGTAGCGAAATTTATTATGGCACAAACCCAATTGCATTTTCTGCGCCTGCACCCAATGGAGAAACGGTCAATTTTGATATGGCCACGACTGTACAAGCGTGGGGTAAAATCCTTGATGCTCGTTCGAGAAATAGCGCTATTCCAAATGATTGGGCGGTTGATTCCGATGGCAACCCAACCACAAATCCCCATGATGTTCGTGCTCTGCTTCCTATTGCGGGTCCAAAAGGCTACGGGCTTATGATGATGGTCGACATGTTATCAGGAATTCTTCTTGGTCTGCCTTTTGGTAAGCATGTGAGTTCTATGTATGACGATCTCTCAAAAGGTCGAGATTTAGGCCAATTGCATATTGTTATTAACCCTGAGTTTTTTACAACATCGAAATCTTTTATTGAATCAATTGGGCAAACAATAAAAGAGCTTAATGCCATCACACCAGCGGCCGGATTTAATGAAGTCTTATACCCGGGACAAAATAGTGAGTTGGTTGAAAAAGAAAGCTTAGAAAAAGGTATTGAAATAGTAGAAGACGTCTATCAATACTTAGTATCAAGTGAAATATATATAAACTCTTATGATCATAAGTCAGCTTTCAATGGTTAATTAACAATAAAGTTAAATGTAGAGATAAATTGGATGGTCATAATGAATATACTTAAAGAAAAAGTTCTAGAAACGTCAAAAATCATAAGCAAATATGGATTTAATGAAAGTTGTGGGATGACTCGATTGCTTTATAGCAAAGAGTGGATAGGTGCACAAAATAGACTATTGAGAATGTTTGAAGAAAGTGGTCTAGAGTCGTACTCAGATGATATTGGTAATATCTATGGTCGTATCTTAGGTTCTAAGTATCCGGACCAAATTATTATGTCTGGTTCTCATATTGATACGGTTGTCAACGGGGGAAATTTAGATGGTCAGTTCGGTATTGAAGCAGCCTATTTAGCTATGCAGTATCTATATGAACAGCATGGACAGCCACTGCGTACTTTGGAAGTGGTTTCTTTGGCGGAAGAAGAAGGCAGCCGATTTCCCTATGTGTATTGGGGCAGTAAAAATGTCGTTGGCTTAGCAAAAAAGCAAGATGTTGAATTCCTTGTTGATAATGATGGTGTCAATTTTGTAGAGGCAATGCATAGCTGTGGATTCGATTTTAACCAAAGTAAAGGAAAGCAGAAGGATATCCGCGCATTTGTCGAATTACACATTGAACAAGGCAAAGTCCTAGAGACAGAAAATAAGCAGCTTGGAATAGTGACAAGTATTGTCGGTCAGCGTCGATACTCCGTTACTTTAACAGGAGAGTCCAATCATGCAGGAACGACACCGATGGGGTACCGTAAAGATACGGTGTATGCATTTAGCAAGTTTTGTTCGCAATCAATAGACAAAGCGAATGTGGAGGGAGACCCTTTAGTTCTGACTTTCGGTAAAGTTATACCATCGCCGAATACGGTAAATGTTGTGCCAGGAGAGTTAACCTTTTCGATTGATTGTCGGCATACATGTAAAGAAGCACTTACAATCTTTACGGATCAGATCATTGCCGATTTAAGATTAATATGTGATGAACTAGAAATTGAGTGTTCTGTTGATTTATGGATGGATGAAGATCCAATTCCTATGGATCTAGGGTTGGTTGAGCTTATAGAGAAGCAATTAAAGCACAATAATGCGAATTACAAGATCATGCATAGTGGCGCTGGGCATGATGCACAGATTTTTGCACCAGTAGTTCCAACCGCAATGCTTTTTGTGCCTAGTATTTCAGGTATTAGTCACAACCCTAAAGAGCATACGCATCTGGCTGATCGAGTAGTAGGTGTTAAGGCCCTCGCTGATATTCTTTATGAACTCGCTTATAAAGAATTGGGGGATTAAATGAAACATAAGAAAGAAACTCAAGATTCATATTGGAAAGTTTTGGTTTTAATACTGTGTTTTGGTTGGGTTGCTATCTGGATATATAGAACAGTATTAACACCCATATATCCTGAAATTCAAGCAGCGTTTGGGGGCATAAGTGATACAGAGATTGGACTCATTTCTACATTTTATTTTTCTGCATATTGCGGTGGACAAATACCAGCTTCCCTATGTGTAGAAAGGAAAGGTCAAAAGTTTACGTTATTGGTGGGATTCAGTTTATTTTCATTTGGCACACTGGTCATAGCTAATGCCAATAGTATGGTATTAGTCTATGGTGGATCGTTATTTTCAGGATTAGGCTGTGCTTCATTCTTTTGCTCTGCTTATTCGCTTTCAGGACAAAACGTACCTGAAAAAAGGCGTGCACTTGCTTCAGCAGTAGTAAATAGTGGCTGCGCGTTAGGTATGGGCATTGGTTTGATAGGCTCTAGCGTATTAGTCAGAAATATGGGAATGCCTTGGTATGATGTTCTATATGTTTCGGCTGCCATTATTATTATTATGGCCATTGTGTTTGCCTTGATGATAAAAAATGGAAAAACAACGAAGCATGAACCTAGACAAGCAATAACTCCAAATGAAAACGCCAATAAAGAAAAAAAATCTCTATTTAGTTCACAACTTATAGCTGCGTATTTTGTGTATTTTTGTACGTGCTATGGTTACTACATGATTGTAACTTGGCTTCCTAGCTTTCTTCAATCTGAACGTGGTTTTGAGGGGGCTGCGATTGGTGGCGCATCCGCTTTAGTTGCGGTAGCCGCAGTACCTGGTGCGATATTTTTCAGTTCGTTTGTAGATAAATACCGTCATCAAGCTGTACGAACAGTTATCTTGTTAGAAATAGCGGCTGCGATAATGCTGACATGCGCAGTGATTGCTCCTAATACTTGGGCTCTGATGCTTTGCCTTGTTATTTATGGCTTTTTAGGGAAAATGGCGCTAGATCCCATCTTAATTGCTTTTGTTACAGAAAGGGTACCTACCGCGCGTCTTGCTAGAGCATTAGCGATTTTCAATCTTTCCGGGATGAGTTCATCGATTATCGCCCCACCAATAACGGGATTTATATCAGATGTGACAGGATCAAAAGCGATAGGTTTTTATCTTTCATCTGGCCTATTAATAATAGGTGCAATTACATTTACATTTATATGCCTCAGGCGTTATAGCCATTTGGAAAGACAGCAAGCATAAAATAAAGACCAGCCAAGTGCTGGTTTTTTACTATTTACTTGATACATGCTTTTGCTAAAGAATTAATATCAACGCTAAGTCACAGTAAGATTATGATGTAGGTAGTATATTCTATTAAATTATTAGATTAAATTTAACAAAATATTGAGTGCTTTCAAAAAAAACAATTTTTTCTTAATAGCTAGCTACCATTCAATAAAATATTTTTCCTCTATGGATATATTGTCTTTGGTTTCTAAAAATTAACAAAGAGGCATATATGAGTGAAATAAATTCTGAGTTGATCAGTAAATATCGTTCTCGAGGCTATAGTGATGACATGTTACCAAAGCCAAAAGAAAAAAGAACTTGGGGAACATTTAATTACTTTACTTTATGGCAAGGCTCTGTTCACAATATACCAAGCTATATCGCGGTAGGTGGGTTTCTTACACTAGGTTTAAGTATGTTCGGACTTATGACAGCTATTATTATCAGTAGTTTGGTTATAGCTGCAGCAATGGTCCTAAATGGTTTAGCAGGCTCAAAATATGGTGTTCCATTTGGAATGTTGCTACGAGGTTCGTACGGAGTAAAAGGAGCTTTATTACCGGGTACTTTACGTGGTGGTGTTGCTTCAATTATGTGGTTCGGCATTATGAACACTGCAGGTACTGGAGCAATGCTTATTTTAATTGGAAAGTTTTGGCCAGCTTTCTTAGACATTGGTAGTGGCTCAACAATCCTTGGTCTTGGTATCCCATCAATGATTGCTTTTTTGGTTTTTTGGGCAATAAATATGGTAATCGCATTTTATGGTGGTGATATTCTTAATAAATTTACAGCAATACTAAATCCTTTAATTTGGCTAGTATTTGGTGGATTAGCAATTTGGGCGGTTTACCAGGCTGGGTTAAGCAATATTCTCAATTATGTACCGCAACAAGTTCAGACTGATGGTAATGCATTATTCAAGTTCTTTATTGTTATTAACTCTTTAGTTGCAGTATGGGCGTGTCCAGCTGTAGGTAATTGCGACTTTACTCAGTATGCTAAGAGTGACCAAGCACAAGCGAGAGGTCAAACGTTAGGATTCTTTGTAGCTTATACACTATTTGCAATAACAAGTGTCATGATATTAGCAGGTGCAAGTATCCATTATGGTATTGATACTTGGAACGTCCTTGAAATAGTGAATAAATTTGATGGATGGTTTATTCCTGCATTTGCGAGTATTGTGATATTAATGACAACTATATCTACTAACGCAACGGCAAATATCATTCCAGCTGGATACCAAGTAGTAGCCCTTTTCCCTAAACTTACTTACCGACAAGGTGTAATGATCGCTGGTGTTATTAGTGTAATTATCTGCCCATGGAAGTTAATGGAAAGTCAAGAAAGTTTGTTTATGTTTTTAAACATCATTGGTGCGATGTTAGGTCCTGTTCTAGGTGTTATGCTCGCACATTATTTTGTAATAATGAAAGGTGAGGTTGACTTAGAAACATTATACACTAAACCAGGACAATATAATTACTATAAAAATGGTTACAATTCATTAGCTTTTGGTGTGACAATAATTGCTGCCTTTGCTGCCATTATTGGTGAGTTTGTACCATTCCTTAAGCCTTTATCTCAGTTATCATGGTTTACTGGTGTATTTATTTCTTTTTCACTATATGCACTTTTAACTAAGAGAAAGATGACAAAAGTACAAATTACAACAGCAACACCTAACTAAATTGCACTATGTGGCAGGATTTATAATGAATAATAAATACCAATTATCGTGGAATGAAGATTATTCGTCTGAAAATGATGAGATAATACTCAAAATAAAAAATGCAGTTAGTAAATATAATGAAAATTTTGAACTTGAACATCAATGTGAATATAAATACGGACTAGATGTTTGTAATTCAATGGGTGGGATTGTTAATACTGCTGTTGTTACCGGGAATGAGAAAAACAGATTAAATAATTGTTCTCTCAATGCTGTTGGATTGGCAACAAGACAACCTACCCACTTAGTTGAAGCCAATGCAATGGCAATGTTGAGAAATCGAGACTATTTTTTCTGGAGTAAATACGTACAGCCAGTCGAAGACCAAATTAAGTACATTTCACTATATCTGTCTATTCTTGCTGAAGAAAGAGGGTTTACGCTTTTTAATCCCCAAGGTAGTCAATGGTTTTCGCTGGATCAAGATGACATTATCTCATGTGAAGCTTATAAAGAGATGGAAGAGTATGAGAGTGGAACGAGATTTATTATTGGTGTAGGTCAGCTTGATGAACTCATAAGGGATAATAGCCATTATATTTATGGTGAAAAGGTCGGTGATAAGTTGATTTTTATTGATGGTCAGACAAATTTATTTTTAAACATCGAACCGACTTTTTTTAAAGATAAGTTTAACTTTTCGCATATAAACATTCCATTAGTTACAGGTATGATGTACTGGGCGTTAACATAGGTTGAAATATTAAAAAAAAGGGCTGTTACAGCCCTTTTTTAATTGTTGTTATATTAACTTATCTAATTTATCAAAACCTTTTTTATATAGTTTTGTTTTTCTTTTTTGTTTTGTTTTTTTGTAATTAAATATACCTAAGATGATTTGTTTTATAGGTAATTTTAATTATGAAAATTCTAGAGTTAGAACCCCTAACAAAAAGTGGATTTGAACCATTTGGTGAAGTTATTGAAACAGAAGAATCTGATTTTTTCTTTATTAATAGTGAATCAGGTCAGCGTTTTCATGGCTTGGGTGAAGTCAGTGTCGAAGATGATACTAACCCTTTGATCAGTATTGTCAGAGCGAAAGGTGTCAGTTCTTCAATAAAAATTGATTTACTTGAAAAACACCCAATTGGTAGCCAAGCCTTTTTTCCACTAAATGGCGAGCGATTTATTGTTGTTGTTGCTGAGGGTGGTGACGAAGTTGATGAAACCACAATTAAAGCATTTGTTAGTAATGGTAAGCAAGGCGTGAATTACCGACAAAATGCGTGGCATTACTTGTTATTTGCTTGGAATAAAGATACGGACTTTTTAACAGTTGACCGAGCTGGAGAAGATAACTGTATTGTTCGTCATTTGTCAGAAGAATTCATTATTCAACTGTAATGAATATATTCAGTTGAAAAATAATAAATAAGTTTGGAGAAGTATTATGGCTAAGATGAGAGCGATTGAAGCGGCTGTTTTGATCATGAAAAAAGAAGGGGTTAAGGTCGCATTCGGTGTTCCTGGTGCTGCGATCAACCCTCTATATGCGGCATTGAAAAAACTAGGTGGCATCGAGCATGTTCTGGCTCGTCACGTAGAAGGCGCGTCGCACATGGCAGAGGGTTACACTCGTGCTAAAGATGGCAATATCGGTGTGTGTATCGGTACGTCTGGCCCAGCTGGTACAGATATGATCACAGGTCTTTATTCTGCGTCAGCAGATTCAACGCCGATTCTTACCATTACTGGTCAGGTACCAACAGCGAAGCTTCACAAAGAAGACTTCCAAGGTGTCGATATTGAGGCTATTGCAAAGCCTGTGACTAAAATGTCGGTGACCATTCGTGAAGCTGGCCAAGTTCCTGGTACTTTCCAGAAAGCATTTTACGAAATGCGTTCCGGTCGTCCTGGTCCGGTACATATCGATTTACCAATGGATGTTCAAATGGCTGAAATCGAGTTCGATATCGATTTGTATGAGCCATTAGAACCACACAAGCCAAAAGCAACTCGAGCTCAAGCAGAGCGCGCACTACACATGCTAAACGCAGCCGATAAACCGATTTTGGTTGCGGGTGGTGGCATCATTAACGCTGGTGCATCTGCACTACTACAGCAGTTTGCAGAAATCACTGGGGTCCCTGTTATTCAAACGCTACGTGGTTGGGGCACAATCTCTGACGATCATGAACTGATGATTGGCCGGATGGGCTGTCAAGCAGGCCATCGTTACGGTAACGCTTCTTACCTAGAGTCTGACTTTGTATTTGGTATCGGTAACCGCTGGGCAAACCGTCACACTGGCGCAATTGAAACTTACACTAAAGGCCGTCAATTTATTCACGTAGACATCGAGCCAACACAAATTGGCCGTATCTTTGGCCCAGATCTTGGCATTGTGTCAGATGCAGGTGAGGCGCTTAAAGTATTTGTTGAAGTTGCTCAAGAGATGCAAGCACGTGGCGAATTAAAAGATCGCTCAGCATGGCTAGGTGAGTGTCAGGAACGTAAGCGCACTATGTTGCGTCGTACCGATTTCGACAACAACCCTATTAAACCTCAACGTGTATACCAAGAAATGAATGAGGTCTTTGGTCCAGAAACGCGTTATGTCGCCACCATTGGTAACGCGCAAATCGCAGCGAACCAGTTCTTACACGTGCACCGTCCTCGTCATTGGATCAACTCATGCCAGGCTGGTCCTCTAGGTTGGACAATGCCTGCTGCGCTGGGTGTAGTAAAAGCCGACCCTACGACTCCTGTTGTTGGCGTTTCTGGTGATTATGACTTCCAATTCTTGATGGAAGAGTTGGCGGTAGGTGCGCAATTCAAACTGCCTTATATCCATGTCCTAATCAACAACGCTTACTTAGGTTTAATCCGTCAATCTCAGCGTGCATTTGAGATCGACCACTGTGTGCAACTGGACTTTGAAAACATCAACGCGCCAGAAGTTAATGGCTACGGCGTTGACCACGTGTCTGTAGTGGAAGGTCTTGGCTGTAAAGCGATTCGTGTCTTCAACCCAGAAGATATTCAACCAGCACTGCGTAAAGCTCAAGCATGGCTCAAAGAGTTCCAAGTTCCAGTGGTTGTGGAAGTGATTACTGAGCGCGTGACCAATATCGCAATGGGGCCTGATATCGACAAAGTGGTCGAGTTCGAAGAAACCATCGATTTGGATTAATAGCTAACTCAGTCTCCTCCACGTTTGTTCGTGGGGGAGGCATCAACAAATATTCTTGGAGTGACTTATGCCTAAACTAGCTGCCAATCTTTCTATGTTGTTCACGGAATACGATTTTATGGACCGTTTTGAAGCGGCATCCAAAGCGGGATTCCGTGGTGTTGAATACCTCTTCCCATACGATTATGACGCTCAAGAGATTGCGGCAGAGTTGTACCAATTTGGTCTAACTCAAGTGCTGTTCAATTTACCGGCTGGTGATTGGGCCAAAGGAGAGCGCGGTATCGCTTGCCATCCTGACCGCATAGGGGAATTCCGCGCAGGCGTGGATAAAGCGATTCGTTATGCCAAAGCATTGAACTGCCAACAAGTGAATTGCCTTGTGGGGATTAAACCAGTGCATGTTTCTGAAGAAGAAGCGTTTCAAACCGTGGTTGAGAATCTGAAGTTTGCGTCCGAAAAGCTCAAAGCGGAAGGCATTCGTTTGATTATGGAAGCCATTAACACGCAAGACATGCCGGGCTTCTTTATCAATAGTACAGAAAAAGCACTGCGCATTGTGGCAGAAGTGGGCGAAGCCAACCTTGGTTACCAATACGACATTTACCACATGCAAATTATGGAAGGCAATCTGGCTCGTACGCTGAAAGATAACCAATCAACCATTGCGCATATTCAGCTTGCGGATAACCCAGGGCGTCATGAGCCAGGGACTGGTGAAATCAATTACCCATTCCTACTTAAGCACATTGACGATATTGGCTATCAAGGCTGGATCGGCTGTGAATATGTGCCAGCAAAAACTACCGAAGCGGGCCTCGGCTGGCTAAAAGAATACAACCTAATTTAATTGCGTAAAGAATTGAGAATCGGAGATAGAAAAATGGCGAATATCGGTTTTATCGGTACAGGTATCATGGGCAAGCCAATGGCGAAGAACCTGCAAAACGCAGGTCATACCTTGTACTTCTCTGAGCACTTTGAAGCCGCTCCAGCAGATTTACTTGGCGACAACGGCTTTGCAGCGCCAACCCCTGCAGCAGTCGCTGAAGCGTGTGAGTTCATTATCGTAATGGTGCCAGATACACCACAAGTTAACGACGTACTATTTAGTGAAATTGGCATCGCTCATGGCCTTGCGAAAGACAAAGTTGTGATCGACATGAGTTCAATTTCACCTATTGCGACCAAAGAGTTCGCTAGCAAAGTAGAAGAACTAGGCGCATTTTATCTCGATGCACCAGTATCTGGCGGTGAAGTCGGTGCGATTAACGGTACGCTATCAATCATGGTTGGCGGTCGTGACGAGATTTTTGAACGCGCGAAACCTTTGTTCGAGATCATGGGCCAAAATATCACTTTAGTTGGCGGTAATGGTGACGGTCAGACTTGTAAAGTCGCGAACCAAATCATTGTGGCTTTGAACATTGAAGCGGTTTCAGAAGCGCTTGTTTTTGCTTCTAAAGCGGGCGCAAATCCAGCGAAAATTCGTCAAGCTCTAATGGGTGGTTTCGCATCATCTAAAATTCTTGAAGTTCACGGCGAGCGCATGATTAACGGTACGTTCGATCCTGGTTTCCGTATTTCGCTACACCAAAAAGATCTCAATCTTGCTCTTGAAGGGGCTCGAGCACTGAACATCAATCTACCTAACACAGCAACAGCGCAAGAACTATTCAATACCTGTGCATCACTAGACGGTTCAAACTGGGACCACTCTGCGATGATCAAAGCACTGGAACACATGGCAAACCACTCGATTCGTGGTTAATGGCGCTAAGGCCACTACTGTTATTGGATGCTAATGGGCCAGAGATTCTGGCCCTTTTTTAAGGTGAGACTATGAAAATAATTATCGCCCCAGACTCATTTAAAGAGTGTTTGTCTGCGAAAGAAGTGGCGAACGTGATTGCCGAAGGGATTGTTTCAGAAATACCGAATGCTGAGTGTGTTTGTATTCCCGTCGCTGATGGTGGTGAGGGTACGCTAGAGGCATTGGTTGACGCAACGAATGGACGAGTGATCCCAGTTGAGGTTACTGGACCTCTTGGTAATGTCGTAAATGCGCAGTTCGGTGTCCTTGGCGATCAACAAACGGCTGTTGTGGAAATGGCTTCTGCATCCGGGATCGAACTGGTGGCGCCTTGTGATCGTAACCCCCTAAAAACCACAAGTTTTGGTACTGGTGAGTTGATCAAGCGAGCATTAGAAGAAAACATCACGAAAATTATTGTCGCAATTGGTGGCAGTGCAACAAACGATGGTGGCGTTGGCATGCTCCAGGCGCTTGGCGTGAAATTTACACGAGAAGATGGCCGCGAGATTGGTTTCGGTGGTGGTGAACTGGGTAACATCGCGCATATTGATATCTCAAATTTAGATCCTCGATTGCAAAATGTAGAGATCTTAACAGCTTGTGATGTCGATAACCCTTTGACTGGTGAAAGAGGCGCTTCTGCTGTTTTTGGTCCACAGAAAGGAGCGACACCAGATATGGTTGAAGCACTAGATGCAAACCTGCGTCATTATGCAAATTGTATCCAGTCTACGATTTCTCGTGATATTGAGTTTGAAAAAGGAGCGGGTGCGGCAGGAGGCATGGGCGCTGCGCTGCTTGCGTTCCTCAACGCTCGATTGATGCCGGGCATTGACATCGTGTTGGATACGGTTGAATTCGAGCAAAAGCTGATGGGGGCAGATCTTGTCATTACTGGAGAGGGGCGTATTGATAGCCAAACGATCCATGGCAAAACCCCGGTAGGCGTTTCACGATTAGCGCAAAAGCACAACATTAAGACCATAGCTTTAGCCGGCAGTGTGGGTGAGGGTATCGATGTGTTAAAAAGCGCGGGCATTATTGCGTGTTTTTCAATCGTACCAACACCGTGTGAGCTCAGTGAGGCCATTGCGGCAGGGCGAGAAAACCTGTTTAAAACAGCGAAACAACTGGCGGGCGTGGTTGCTCACTTTAATAAGTGATCGCGTCAAACAGAAGGGCAGTTAATCGAATTGCAATCAAGCTAGAAATTGCGAGTATCTGATTTTCGAGTACAAAAATGGCTCTGTTCTCTTCGTTCTTTACATTAAAGGAACGATGAGCAGAGCCATTTTTTCGTTAAGTTCCCGCTAAATAGCAGCGGCATCATTTGTATAGAGCTTAGAGCTTAGAGCTTAGAGCTTAAACTTAGTTGTTTTTGTGTAGCTCAGCATTCAGTTCAACCGCGCTCTTGTTTGCAAGACACTCGATTTGACCAGTTACAGAGTTACGACGGAACAGTAGGTCAGAAACACCAGCAAGATCGCGTGCTTTCACTACTTCCACTTCTTGGCCCGCAGAATCTAGCATGCGTACTTTAGAACCAGCAGTTACGTATAGACCTGATTCGATAGTACAGCGGTCACCCATTGGGAAACCAAGACCTGCGTTCGCGCCTAGTAGAGAGTTTTCACCGATAGAAACTACAACTTTACCGCCGCCAGATAACGTACCCATGATAGATGCGCCGCCGCCGATGTCAGAGCCGTTACCAACTACTACGCCAGCAGAGATACGACCTTCAACCATGCTCACGCCAGTTGTACCCGCGTTGAAGTTGATGAAGCCTTCGTGCATTACCGTTGTGCCTTCGCCAACGTGTGCGCCAAGACGTACGCGAGAAGTGTCAGCGATACGAACGCCAGTTGGTACCACGTAGTCTACCATTTTAGGGAACTTGTCTACGCAATCTACGCTTAGTGCACGACCCGCTAGGCGAGCTTCGATTTGACGCTCTGCCAGTTCAGGTAGATCGATTGGACCTTCGTTAGTCCATGCGATGTTGTGTAGTAGACCGAAGATACCGTCTAGTACCGTGCCGTGTGGTTGAACTAGGCGGTTAGAGATAAGTTGAAGCTTTAGGAAGCCTTCAGCAACGCTTTGTGGCTGCTCGTCAGTGGCAAGAATAACCAGTACGAGTGGTTGTGCTGATTCTGCTGCTTTTGCTGCGAAAGACGCGTTTGCTGCATCGCCGTTTGCTTCAAATGCTGCTGCCAGTTCTGCGCTTTGTGCTGCAGAGATCTCGATAGCTTGGTTGCCTTGCTCGTAACCTGCTACTGCTGCTAGTGCGTTAACAAGCGCTTCGCTTGGGTTAAGAACTGGGTTTGGGAAAAACGCTTCGATGATTTTGCCGTCGCGGTTTTTAGTTGCCGTACCAAAGGCTAGAGAGAAGAAAGCCATAGTTGATCTCCATGTGTTGAGTCTTGTGTCTCGTCTGTTCACTGACAAGAAATAATTAAGTTGTCAGTCATCATAAAGAGAGTGTTGGGGAGTTTAAAGAGGGGAAATGGAGAAAGTCTGTAGATGGATACCTTTTGTCTTTTCAGAGATATGTTTGTCTGATGAGAAATGTGTCGCAAAAGCCTTCTCAGACCGATTTGGGGTAAAGACAAAGTGAAGTTGGAAAAGGGGCATAGCAAAAAATAAGGGGAGGACCGAAGTCACTCCCCCTACACTGGGTTTGTTGGATTTAATCGCTTTGGATAGAAAGCGATTAAATCGGCTTAAAGGCTAAGTTCACCGACGGCTACGGCAAGTGCAACAGTTGCACCTACCATTGGATTGTTGCCCATACCGATGAAGCCCATCATCGCTACGTGTGCAGGTACTGAAGAGCTACCCGCGAATTGCGCATCGGCGTGCATTCGACCCATGGTATCTGTCATGCCGTAGGATGCAGGACCTGCCGCCACGTTATCTGGGTGTAGAGTACGACCAGTACCACCACCTGATGCCACAGAGAAGTAAGGCATGTCTTCACGGTTACGCTCTGCTTTGTAGATACCCGCAACTGGGTGTTGGAAGCGAGTCGGGTTGGTTGAGTTACCTGTGATACTCACATCCACTTGTTCTTTATGCATGATAGCCACACCTTCACGTACATCGTCTGCACCGTAGCAAAGGATCTCACCACGTGGACCTTGGGAGAAACGGCGACGTTCTACTTCCACTAACTCACCAGTTTGGTAGTTGTATTGAGTGCGTACGTAAGTGAAACCATTGATGCGTGAGATTAGGTAAGCGGCGTCTTTACCCAAACCATTCAAGATAACTTTCAACGGATTTTTACGTGATTTGTTCACGTTCAATGCGATTTTGATTGCGCCTTCTGCCGCTGCGAATGACTCATGGCCCGCAAGGAAAGCAAAACAGCCACTTTCTTCATTCAATAGACGAGCCGCCAATGCACCGTGACCGATACCCACTTGGCGTTGTTCTGCGACGCTGCCTGGTTTTGTGCACGCCTGAAGACCTTCACCGATGATGTTTGCAGCTTCTTCTGCTGTTTTTGCTCCGCGGAAAATCGCCAAAGCAGTGCCTAGCGTGTAGGCATCGGCAGCGCTTTCAAACGCGATAGGTTGAGTGTCCATCACTAGTGCTTTAGGGTCGATACCACGATCCATACAGTATTGGTAAGCCTCTTCCAGAGAAGAAAGTTGCATTTCGTCTAATGTGCGACGTACAGATTCAGTAATTGGAGTGTTCATAATCTCTTTCCTCTTGGTGGCAATTATTGTTGGCGTGGGTTGATGGTAGTTACGGCTTCGTCAAAACGACCGTAAGTCCCCGTTGCTTTGTCTGCGGCTTCTGCAGCAGATACGCCTTCGTTGATGGCTTTCATCATCTTGCCGAGATTGAGATATTGGTAACCAATCACTTCTTTGTTTTCGTCTAGCGCGAGTTTTGTTACGTAGCCTTCAGCCAACTCCATGTAACGCACGCCTTTTGCTTTAGTTGAGTAACTAGTACCCACTTGGCTACGTTGAGTTTGACCAAGGTCTTCCAGTGCCGCGCCAATTTCCAAGCCGCCTTCAGAGAAAGCAGATTGAGTACGACCGTAAACAAATTGAAGGAAGATTTCGCGCATCGCGACGTTGATAGCATCACATACCAAGTCGGTATTCAGTGCTTCAAGAATGGTTTTGCCAGTTAGGATTTCTGCAGCCATCGCGGCTGATTGAGTCATGCCTGAACAGCCGATCGTTTCGATCAAAGCTTCTTCGATGATGCCGTTTTTGACGTTAAGAGTCAGTTTTGCTGCGCCTTGTTGAGGAGCACAAGCGCCAACGCCGTGGCTAAGACCAGAAATCGCGATAACGTCTTTTGGATTGATCATTGCGCCTTCAACAGGGATCGGTGCAGATGCATGAAGATCGCCGCGTTGAATCGGGCACATTGATTGGATTTCGTGTGAGTATTGCATAATGTTTTCCCAGTGTATTTTTAATTTTTGAGAAAACAGGGGCGGGGTTGGAGAAGAGTTGAATTGCTCACTACAGAACTCTTGCTTTCACAATATAGGTGGAAGCATTTCCAACAGGGCTAACCTGTTTTCGTTTCTGTAGGAGTCATTAGCTTTAAAGCGGTTCGAACCTTTCGATTCCGGTGGTACCCCATCACCGTACCGATTTAGATTAGATCTAAGTCACACTAATCTGCAACATGAAATTTAGAGCAATTTGGGATATTAAATCGGTTCTTTATATTTCTAGAGATATATGGCGATAAATAAATGACATAAAAAAACGCCGCACGGTGCGACGTTTTTTCTAAACAAATGAGAGGCTTATGCAGCGTCTTCTTGTTCGCTATTTTCTTCAACAGCTTCAAGCTTTTTCGCTTTCTTTGGGGTAGGGCGACGTTTTGCGCCTAGAGCGTAAAGCACTTCTTCTTTGTTTTGCGCAAGGAACATAGCAAGATCTTCTTGCTTGCTTTCGTCTTCTAGAACATCACTTTTACCTAGCAGAGCGAACAATTCGTCCGCCATATCCAGCATCTTATCGTATGCGTCAGCTTCCGCTTTAGAGGTAAAAGTCATTTTCTCTTCTCCATTGCGTTCTACCACGTACTTGACGATTACAGCCATGGTGTTGGTCCTCTAACTTGATGAATTTGTACTGGCTGTTTATACAGTTTTTAACCAGTTAAGTCTAGCGGCACTCTTAAGATTGAGAACCATGTATAACTAAGTGACCAGCATTTGAACTGTCTATCTCGAACTATCTATTTTGAGCTAGTCACCTTTTAGGAGCGGGTTCTCTGGTCGCTCCCAATCTCGGCAGAACTCAATGAACGTGCGTAGCAGTGGGCTTTGGTATTTCTCTTTATGCACTAGAATCCAAAATCGACGCTTCATGTCTAACGGCATTTCAACCATCTTAACCCGACCATCTTGAATGGCGTGATCCGCTGATAGACGAGATAAACAGCCAAGTCCTAGCCCCGCAGAAACAGAGTTGATTAATGCTTCAGTTGTATTGAGTTGGAAAGCTTCGTGCCAATGCTCAATGCGCGGTGCAATGACACGCATGAAAAACTCTCGAGAGCCCGAGCCTGCTTCACGTAAAATCCAGTCACTATTCTCTAAGCTAGCAAGTCCATTTATTCCTTTGTTCGCATAGGGGGAATCGGGCGCACAGATGACGCACATCTCATCTTCACTAAATTGAGTTGAATGCAGTTCAGGATGGAGCGTCTTTCCCTCAATGAGTGCAATGTCGAGTTCGTAATCTGTCAGCATGTCGCAGATTTGTGCTGAGTTGGAGATAAACAAACTTTGCTGCTGGTGGTGGGTTTGATGTCTAAAGTCACTGATCAAATAAGGTGCGACTTGGTTGCCGATGGTATCGCTAGCCCCGATACGCAATTCTCCTGATAAGGTTAAATCCCCATCGAAGATTGTCTCAATATCGTTTGCGCGGCTAAGTAACTCATCGGCAAGGGGTAAGAGCTTATGTCCTTCTTGGTTTAGGATCAGGCGGTTATTCACTCGGTCAAACAGATGATGACCAATTTGTTTCTCCAATTCAGACAGCGCCATGCTTACCGCGGCTTTAGAAAGGAACAGGCTTTCAGACGCTGCTGTGAGCGTCTTATGCTGGGTAATGGTGGTGAAAACTTTAAGCTGTTTAAGAGAAATATGACTGGCCATGAATTTCCGTTAAGTAATATTGAACGTATGTTCTAAATAATTAGATATATTGGAACGAAGTGCAAGTGTAAGATACATCCCATAGAAAGTTAGCCTGATTTCGAGGTCGTCATGATTCAAAGAACAAAAGCAAAAGTAATGGGAGCACCAACCCCAATGGCGGGTTTAGCGCTTGGTATTGCGAGCTTAGGCTGGAGTTGGGAAAACTTCGCTGAATTACATGGCTATGGACAGTGGATAAGCGCGGGTATTGCAAGTGTATTACTCGCAATCTTGGCGATTAAATTTCTTTTTCACAACCATCTGTTGAGACAAGATCTCGCGCACCCAGTGGTCGGCAGTGTTGTTCCAACGTTTGCGATGGGCACCATGGTGGTATCCGCCTCTCTTGGACACTTTTTCCCAATTGTAGGTAATGTATTGTGGTTAGCCGCAGTAGCGCTGCACATTGGATTCCTTGTGAGCTTCTTGTATCACCGCGCGAAAGATTTTGAGCTTCACCACATGGTACCAAGCTGGTTCGTACCACCAGTGGGTATTATCGTTGCTGACGTATCATTCTCTGGTAACCCAGCACTAGCACCGATTGCGCATGGTGCATTGGTGTTCGGTATGGTCGCTTACGCAGTGATGTTACCAATTATGATTTACCGTTTCATGTTTACCCATGAGATCCCAGATGCTGCGAAACCAACCATGGCAATTTTAGCGGCACCAGCGAGTCTATCGTTGGCTGGCTACTTAACCGTTACAGCAACCCCATCGCCAGTGATTATTGCTCTACTATTTGGTATCGCAGTATTGATGACAGCCATCATTTACTTGGCGTTCTTCAAATTGTTAAGACTGCCATTTAGTCCAGGTTACGCAGCGTTTACTTTCCCAATGGTGATTGGTGCGACGGCTCTATTTAAAACAGCGAATTGGATGGAGGCAAACGGCCTTGCTGCTCAATATGTACATCAAGTTCGTGGTTTAGCGGGCGTAGAGCTTATCGTTGCAACAGTAGTAGTAAGTTATGTGGCATTTCAATACATCAATAACTTGCTAATTAAACCTCGCTTGGTAGTGGCTCATCATGCTTAAATTATTGGCTCACCACGCTTAAGTTGGGTCTTAGTATTTGGCCCCATGGTTGCTGACCATGGGGCTTTTTAGTTTTGTACGATCTCTCTTTAAGGTGTTTTTGTTTGACGTTAAGGTTGGAATCTCACCACTCTTTGCATAATTTCTAACCTTTTGTTATTTAAGCTATCGAGATCGCTGCGGGTTTATTTTGGGCTGTGCTAAGCTTGCTAGCAGTTTCCAACGGCGTTCGGTGCTCATACTTTGTTTACTGTCTATCACTCCAACCAGGTCGATGTTCTTAAGTCACTTCTTGTCGAACTGATTCGCATTAATCCATTAGAAAATCCATTTGAAAAAGAGCAAATTCTGGTGCAGAGCCCGGGTATGTCTCAGTGGTTAAAAATGGAATTGGCAAAAGAGTTTGGTGTTGCCGCGAACTTAGATTTTCCCCTGCCAGCGACGTTTATCTGGGATATGTTCACCCAAGTTTTGCCTGATGTACCAAAGCGAAGCGCATTCAATAAAGAGTCGATGACGTGGAAATTAATGCACTTGCTCCCAGGCTTACTACACGACGATGCATTCGAACCATTAGCTCGCTATCTTCAAGATGACAACGACAACTCTAAGTTGTATCAACTGGCCGAGAAAATCGCCGATATTTTCGATGGTTATTTGGTGTATCGCCCAGAATGGATTGCAAGCTGGGAAGCGGGACAAACCGTCGCTGAACTTGAAGATGAACACCCGTGGCAGCCGATTTTGTGGCAAGCACTGTACGATCATACTGTGACGTTAGGGCAATCACCTTATCATCGTGCCAATCTGTATGAACACTTTATTGATACGCTTGAGAGCTTTAACGGTAACTTCGACCATCTGCCGAAACGTCTTTTTGTGTTTGGCATTTCGTCATTGCCGCCACGCTACATGGATGCCCTAAAAGCCATTGGTGAACATATCGATGTGCATTTGATGTTTACTAACCCTTGTCGTTACTACTGGGGTGAAGTCCGTGACCGTAAATTCCTAGCGCGGTTAGCAGCAAAACATCGCCAGCACGTGGTGTGGCAAGAAGACCATTCTGAAGTACAAGGTGAGAGTGAGCAGCTAAAAGGGTCACTAGAAGAAAACGTGATTGATGAACTGCATACCGATGTGGTGGGCAATAGCTTATTGGCTTCGATGGGTAAGCTAGGGCGTGACAATATGTATTTGTTATCGCAACTAGAATCCCATGAGATTGAAGCTTTCGTTGATGTCGAGCGCGACAGTCTGCTCCATCAACTGCAAGCAGACATTCTTAACCTAGAAGAGCACCAAGACGACCAGCAAATCGACAGCAGTCAGCACAAACAAGTGGTGAGTTTGGGTGATAAATCGCTCAGCTTGCACTCTTGTCATAGCCCAATGCGAGAAGTGGAAGTGCTGCACGACCAGCTTTTGGCGATGTTCGATGCCGACCCAACACTGAAACCGCGCGACATTATTGTCATGGTGGCGGATATCAATGCCTACAGCCCTGCGATTCAAGCGGTATTCGGCAACGCCCCCGGTGAGCGATTTATTCCTTATTCGATCTCAGACCGAACGGCTGATCAAGAAAGCCCGATTTTGGCAGCGTTCATGCAATTAGTGAATTTACCTAATACGCGTTGCTTAGCATCTGAGCTATTAGAGCTGTTAGAAACGCCTGCTATTTTGAAGCGATTTGATCTCAGTGAAGATGACTTCTTACAAGCGAAACGTTGGGTGGAAGAGTCGGGTGTTCGCTGGGGATTAGATGCGAATACAGGCTGTGAATTTGAATTGCCAGAAACCCGCCAAAACACATGGCAATTTGGTATCCAGCGTATGTTATTAGGTTACGCAATGCCAGAATCTTCCGGTTTGTTTGAAGCGCAAGAGGGTAGTCTCTCGCCATACAACGAAGTGCAAGGTATGGGCGCAGAACTTGCCGGCAAGTTAGCCCATTTTATTCAACAAATTAGCCAGTATCGCAGCAAACTTTCCCATGTTCAGTCGATTGATGCATGGCGTGAAACCTTGGTGGCGATGTTGGATAGCTTCTTCTCTGTTGAGCTGGAGGGGGAAATGGCGCTCAAGTCCATTCGAGATACCTTAAGCCAACTGAAAGAACAGCTAACCGATGCGGCATTTGATGATGCCTTGTCGCCTTCTATTGTCAGTCAGTATCTACAAAACAAGCTGTCAGGAACACGGGTCAGCCAGCGTTTCCTTGCTGGACAAGTGAACTTCTGTACTCTGATGCCGATGCGCTCGATCCCATTTAGAACCGTGTGTCTGCTGGGTATGAACGATGGGGTCTACCCGCGCTCAATGCCACCAGAAAGTTTTGACTTAATGACAGGGCGCACGAAACCGGGCGACCGTTCACGCCGAGATGATGACCGTTACCTATTCTTAGAAGCCGTGCTGTCTGCGCAACAAAGTTTGTACATCAGTTACGTTGGGCGTTCTATTCAAGATAACACCGAGCGTGTGCCGTCCGTGTTGGTGTCTGAGTTGATGGAATATTGCCATCAGAACTATTGCCTAGATGGTGATCAAGACCAGCCAGTCGATGATTCAGGCGATAAGCTACTCAACGAGTTAGTGAATGTGCATGCAATGGTGCCATTCAGCCCAAGCGCATTCCAAGGTTCTCATTCAAGCTATGCCAAAGAGTGGATTCCAGCGGCGTTGACCCAAAGCAGTCAATGGCAAGGTCATGCACGCCGTGAGTTTAACCGCGCATTGGATAATTACTTGCTTGGTGCGACTTTCCCCATTGAGTTGGATTTGGTTGAATTGCAACGTTTCTGGCGCTTGCCAGTGCAGTATTTCTTTAACCGCCGTTTGAAAGTGATGTTCGAGCCACCATTGCCTGTGATGGAAGACGATGAGCCATTCGTTTTAGGCGGCTTAGAAAGCTACCAAATGCGTGATGAACTACTAGAAACCTTGCTCGAAACCGCCATTACCCAACCGTCCGCAAAAGCAGATGTACTCAAGCACTTTATGAGTGAGCAACGCGCACAGGGCAAATTACCGGTTGGCGCATTTGGTGATATCGAGTTTGAAACCAACCGCGTGCAAGCGGAAGAGCTGGTGGATAAGTTGGCGTTCTTATCCGGCGCACCGCAAGACGATTTAGAAATCGACCTTACCTTTGATGTGCTTGGTGAAGGAAAAAACATCCGTCTAACCGGTTGGCTAACTCAATGCTATCAGTCCGGTTTGATTCGCTACCGCAGCGGTAAAATTCGTGCGCAGGATTACCTTGCTGCATGGATTGATCATCTTGCTATGTCTGCCTCTGGTCACGCTAGAAAGACCCACGTTATCGGTTATGACCGCAAGGAAGGCGCGGTGCATTTAGTTTACCCAGCAATGGCAGATGCGGTACAAGCAAAACAACTTCTTGCTGAATTAGTACGTTTGTTTTTTGAAGGCATGACCAAACCATTGCCATACTTCCCGAAAACAGCACTGGCGTGTGTTGAGGCGGGCTTTAGTCGTGGCCACTGGGTTGATGACGAAGAGAAATCGCTGAAGAAAATGGCGGATGCATTCAATGATGGCTACATGAGTCCAGGCGAAGGAAATAACGTGTATATTTCGCGTATTTGGCCAGCTTGGAATGATGAGCTAGCGGCAGAAGTTCGCATGCTGACCGCATTGGTTCTTCAAGGCGCAAGATTGGCGGCGATGGATGCCGATGATGAAAAGTAAGTTGGATTATTTAGATAAAGAAAAGAGTAGGGTGGCCGCCAGAAAATCATTATTTTTTGTAGGGCGTTCGCTGTACGGCCACAAGGTCAGAGGGACCATGATTCTTTTGAGTGTAGCGGCCTGTAAGGCTTGGCTTATCTCGTGAGGCGCATACTAACGGTACTCCCAAATGATAACCGTGAGTGAGATCGCACAAAGGTCTAAACATTCCAACCTATTAGATAGATTAATAGAATTTTTAACGATAGATCACATTATAGGATGTGTTGATCTTTAGAAGCGATTTGCCTTTGAATATCAGCACGTTCTTGTTGAATACTTGGAGAGATTCAGCGTTATGGCGCAAATGTCAGTTCCAACTCCACTGCAAACCATGACTTTTCCATTGCATGGTGCAAGGCTAATTGAAGCATCGGCGGGTACGGGTAAAACCTTTACTATTGCGGGTTTGTACCTGCGACTCCTGTTAGGGCATGGCAGTGCCGACACAAAACATCGCGTGCCGTTGACCGTGGATCAAATTCTGGTGGTGACCTTTACCGAAGCCGCAACGGCGGAGCTGCGTGATCGTATTCGTGCTCGTATTCACGATGCGAGGATCGCATTCGCTCGCGGTCAAAGCTCAGATCCCGTTATCCAGCCTTTGCTCGAAGAAATCGAGGATCATAAACAAGCTGCTGAGATCCTATTGCAAGCCGAACGCCAAATGGATGAAGCAGCGGTCTACACCATTCACGGTTTCTGCCAACGCATGCTGACGCAAAACGCCTTTGAATCCGGTAGCCGTTTCAACAATGAGTTTGTGACGGACGAAAGCCATCTTAAAGCGCAAGTGGTTGCCGATTACTGGCGTCGCAACTTCTACCCTCTGCCATTTGCTTTGGCTGGAGAAGTGCGTCAACTCTGGGGCTCGCCATCGGATCTGCTGTATGAGATCAGCAACTACCTCACGGGTGCGCCTTTGACTCTTTCTGTTCCGGCAATGCAAGGCAGCCTTGCCGACTTGCATGAGCAAAATTTAAAGCAGATTGATGGATTGAAAGCCCAATGGCGTGATAGCCAAGATGATTTCCTCGCGCTGATTTCAGACTCTGATATCAACAAACGCAGCTACACCAAAAAGTCTCTACCGACGTGGTTAGAAGCCGTCAATGCATGGGCAGCGACAGAAACTACGGGGTATGACTATCCAGATAAGCTGGAGAAGTTCGCACAAAATGTGTTACTTGAGAAAACCCCAAAAGGCACCGCGCCGCAGCACCCTGTGTTTGAGGCGATTGAAGCTTTCCTAGCAAACCCAATCAGTTTAAAAGCGCCGCTATTAGCTCATGCGATTGAGCATTGTCGCGTGATGCTGGCAAAAGCAAAAAATCAGAAGCAATGGTTGTCATTTGATGACTTGCTGACTCAGCTTTCTGCCTCGATTGATACCGATGAAACTGCATTGCTGACAGAGCGTATACGCACGCTTTATCCGGTAGCGATGATCGACGAGTTCCAAGATACCGACCCACTGCAATACAGTATTTTCAGCCGCATTTATTTGGATAATCCTGAGTGCGGTTTGTTTATGATCGGCGACCCGAAACAGGCTATTTACGGTTTCCGTGGTGCGGATATCTTTACCTACATCAAGGCGCGTAACCAAGTTAGTGCTCACTACACGCTTGGCACTAACTGGCGCTCAAGTGCCGATATGGTATTGGCAGTGAACCAGATTTTTGCTCTACCAGATAGCCCGTTTATTTATGACTCCGACATTCCATTCCATTCCGTGGATTACAGCCCAAGTGCTGACAAACGCGTTTGGACCATGGGTGGTCAAAAGCAACCTGCACTGACTTATTGGTTGCAAGAAGCGGAGGATAAACCTCTGCCAAAAGGTGAATACCTTACCGCTATGGCAGAAGCGACAGCAAGCCAAATTCAAACTATTTTGACCGCAGCGCAACAAGGTCAAGCGTGTCTGGTCAATGGCGAGAAGCAGAAGTCAGTCAAAGCGGGCGACATTGCGGTGCTGGTACGAACGGGTAGCGAAGGTCGCATGGTCAAACAGGCGTTAGCCGACCAAGGCATTGCCAGCGTGTACCTTTCTAACCGTGATAGCGTGTTTACTAGCTCTGTCGCGCAAGACTTACAGCGTTTGCTGCAAGCGGTATTAACGCCAGAAAACGATAGAGCATTGCGTGCCAGCCTAGCATCAGAATTGTTCGCTCTGGATGCTGCTAGTTTAGACGCGCTTAATAACGACGAAACCGTATGGGAAAACGCGGTTAACGAGTTCAAAGAATACCGAAAGCTTTGGGTGCAACGTGGTGTATTACCTATGCTGCGAGCGGTGATCAGTAAACGCCATATTGCGGAGCGTCTGCTAGAAGAAGGGGCGAGCTCACAAAGCGAAAACGGTGAGCGAGTACTTACCGATTTGATGCACATTGGTGAGCTATTGCAGCAAGCGAGTAACGAATTGGACAGTGACCACGGTTTGCTGCGTTGGTTAGCGCAATCCATCAGCGATGCAGCGCACGGGCTAGGAGGCAGCGATGACCAAATTCAGCGTTTGGAATCAGAGCGTAACTTGGTGCAAATCGTCACCATTCACAAATCAAAAGGTCTGGAATATGACTTGGTTTTCTTACCATTTGTGTTTGGTTACCGAGAAGCAAGTGAAGCCAAATACTACGACGCTGAGAACGATCGGACTGTGCTTGATATCTCGGGCAATGATGCGTCGTTAAAACAGGCAGATAAAGAGCGCTTAGCTGAAGACTTGCGCCTTATCTATGTAGCGCTAACGCGTGCCGTGTATGCCTGCTTTATTGGTGCTTCACCACTACGCAATGGTCGCTCAACCAAAGAGCCAACCGGCGTTCATCACAGTGCGATTGGTTACTTGGTGCAAAATGGTCAAGAGGGCGGCATCAACGACCTGTTTGTAGGGTTGAAGAAGCAACAAGAGAATCTCGATAGCGTAGTGATTTGTGACCCTCCAAAGCAGCACGATGAGATGTATGTTGCGGAGCAAACCGAGCTGGAAGCGTTGACAGCCAAAGAGCTACAAAACCCGATTGATAGAAACTGGCGCATCACCAGTTACTCGGGCTTGGTTAAGCAAGGTTCCCATCATGCCGAGCATGACGCGACGATTGAAATCACCGGCTTTGATATCGACTCTTCAGAAGAGCAAGATGAAGCGGAGTTGGTTGAGCCAGAACGCTCTATCTTCAACTTCCCGCGTGGCGCACGTCCGGGTACTTTTCTGCACAGCTTATTTGAGGAAATTGAGTTTACTCAACCAGCGACGACGGAAGAGAACACCCACATCATCCTCGGTTTGATGGAAAGCGAACAGCTTGATGAGGAATGGCTGCCAATCCTGCAACAGTTGATTGATACCGTGCTGGCAACGCCTCTGGATAGCAAAGCACTACTGCTCAATCAAAAAGGCCCGGCACAACGTTTGGTTGAGATGGAATTCTTACTGCCGATTGAAGTGCTATCTGCACCAGCATTGAATCGTGTGATTCAACGTCATGATCCGCTGTCTGCTAAAGCGGGCGATCTGGGTTTCCAAACCGTGCAAGGCATGTTGAAAGGCTTTATTGACTTGGTGTTTGAGCACCAAGGCAAATACTACGTCCTCGACTGGAAATCGAACCACTTAGGCGATGATGTGTTCCACTATCATGGCGATGCGTTGAAGTCGGCGATGGCGGATCATCGCTATGATCTGCAATACCAAATCTACGCTTTGGCACTGCATCGTTTCTTACGCAGCAGATTGCGAAATTATGATTATGAACAGCACTTTGGTGGTGTTTATTACCTGTTCTTACGTGGTATGGATGGGCAAAGTGATCACGGCATTTTTTCTGCCAAGCCAACCTTTGAATTTTTACAAGAGATGGATCATTTGATTGATGGTCAAGCACCTGACACGCGATCCAGTGAATCGGGTCAGATGGAGTTAATTTGATGAAAACCAATGATCTTCTTTCTGCACAAAACAGCCCTGTGGCAACACCAGATCTAGTAGCAACGCCAGATCTATTGGCAACTTTAGAATCGTTAGCGAGTAAAGGTGCGATTCGTCAACTGGATTTCCAATTCGCGCGCTTTATCTATTCGCAAGTTGAGCAACAAGCGAACAGCCAAGAACTGGCATTTATTGCTGGCGTGGTCAGCAGTGAATTAGGGAAAGGACACATCTGTTTACCTCTGTTTGATAGCCAAGGGCAACCAGCAGATTTTGCCAGTAAGCTCGGTCTGTTCGGGGAGTCTGCGCTGACGCTTAATACTCAGCTGCAAGGCGTTAACTGGGTTGAGCTTCTGCAAGCGTCGCCTTTGGTTGGTGCTCAAGGTGAAGCCTTGCCAATGATGTTTGATGGTGAGCGTCTCTACTTGCATCGTTACTGGCACTATGAAGTGACGTTGGCGGACAAACTCAACCAACTCAGTGCGGCTGTAAACCTTCAGCCTCAAGAGTTCACACGTTTGTCTGAGTTGCTGCATCATTTATTCGCTCGTCAGTACCACTTTCTGTTCAATGCGTTAGCTAAATCGGCAGAGGCAGGAACCAGCAACCAAGTGCTACGCCAGCAGCTAGTCTGTGACCATTTGGATGTGGTCACTGTAGACAGTCTCGATTGGGCTGCAATTGATACGGCAGTCAACCAAGCGAAACAAGTGCACGATCTGCAAGTGCTGGACAAGCTTGTGCCGTTGTCAGCTTGTGTTAACTGGCAGAAGGTCGCGGCAGCGGTGGCACTGACGCGTCGTTTTGCGGTGATTTCCGGTGGTCCGGGTACGGGTAAAACTACTACGGTAACCAAACTGCTTGCCGCATTGATTGAGCAAGCAGGACAAGAGAAAAACCTCACCATCAAGCTGGTGGCGCCAACAGGTAAGGCGGCAGCACGTTTGACGGAGTCTATCGGTAAAGCAATTCAAGAGTTGCCAGTGGAGCCTGAGCTTAAAGCGAAAATTCCAACCGAATCGAGCACTTTGCATCGACTACTGGGCGCGATCCCAAACAGTGCAGAGTTTCGTCACAACAAACAAAATCCGCTACACCTCGATATTTTAGTGGTGGATGAAGCCTCCATGGTCGATCTGCCGATGATGTACAAAGTCGTCGATGCGCTACCAAAACACGCACGTTTGATTCTTCTGGGAGATAAAGACCAATTGGCATCGGTAGAAGCAGGTGCGGTGCTAGGTGATATCTGTTCGTTCCACGCATTTGGCTTTGGTAAAGATCAGGCGTCTGCGGTCGCGAAGTTAACAGGCTTTGACACTTTGGCGTACAGCACCAACAGTAATGCTTCGATTGCCGATAGCTTATGTATGCTGCAAAAGAGTTACCGATTCGATGCTCGCTCTGGTATCGGCCAGCTAGCAAAAGCGGTCAACGCTGGCTCAGCCGCAAAAGTAGACGACGTTTGGAATCGTGATTTTGCTGATATCGAGCATTTCGCATTGAGTAGCCAAAATTACAATCAGATGATGCAGACTTTGGTCTCCGAATATGGTTGTTATCTAAAACGCATCGGTCAGCAAGAGATTGACCAGAAGACTGGAGACCCAGAAACGTTGACCCACAAAGCCAAAGCCGTGCTGGATACCTTTAACCAATGTCGCTTGTTGTGTGCCATTCGTGAAGGTGATTTTGGTGTGACAGGTTTAAACCAACGCATTGAAAAAGCATTAGCAGCACGTAAGTTGATTCAAACCCAAGACGAGCTTTGGTATCACGGCAGACCAGTGATGGTCACGCGTAATGATCATGGCTTGGGATTGTATAACGGTGATATCGGCATTTGTATGCGAGACGAAAGCGAAAGCGAACCGCGTCTTAAGGTGTTCTTTGAACTGCCAGATGGTAGCGTGAAGTCGGTGTTGCCAAGCCGAGTGCCTGAGCATGAAACCGCATATGCGATGACGATCCATAAATCGCAGGGCAGTGAGTTTGAGTACACGCTGATGATTTTGCCGCCAGATTTCAGTCCAATCCTTACTCGTGAGCTGATCTATACCGGCATTACTCGCGCGAAGAAACGCCTTGCGATGTACGCTGAGATGAATGTTCTCAAACGTGGCATCAAAGTGAAAACCACTCGAGCGAGTGGGTTGGTCTCTCGCTTATCTAGTTAAAACAAAAAGACCGAGCACTGTGCTCGGTCTCTGTTCATTCAAGTCTAGAAAATGCATTAGTAAAGGAGACGCTTTTTATCTTGTACTGCTGTTGATAAGCCAGAATAAAGTCTTTGATAGCGTCATTGACTGGAAAAACACAGTGTACATCTAACCCCTCAAGAAAGTGGTTATCGGCCATATCCCAGAAGCTTTGTAGCGAGTTACAAATGATGGTTCTCATAACAGTGCTCATCTTATTTGTTTAAGAATAACAGCTGTCCTTGATGTGTCATGCAGGTGGTAATCACGATGCAGTTTAGGGTGCGAAGAATTTGCACCTAGATCCATGATTGATTAAGTAATGTACAATCAACGCGTAAATTATAAACAACGACATGCACATTGAAAAGGGAAAATTGGTCATCAATTATATGTAATGCATTGCATTATATTTTTAAATAAAAGCTACTATAGCGAGTGATGCTAGACATCTAACGCAAGAATTTTGGATTTTCTTTGAAAGTTATATAAGCCTTGTTTTGCTCCGGGTAGATAATCCACACTCACTTCATAAAACCCTTGCTCTCTAAACCAATGTAAGCTGCGCGTAGTCAGTACGAATATTTGGCTTATGTTGTCGAGTTTGGTGCGGTGCTTCATGTAATTGAGTAACATTTGTCCTCGGTTGCCATCCCGATAATCAGGATGAATCGCCACACATGCCATTTCAGCTTTTCGTTCTTCAACATATGGGTATAACGCCGCACAACCGATGATTAAGCCATCCTTTTCGATAATGGTGAATTTTCCAATTTCTTGTTCAAGTTGTTCACGAGATCGGCGAACTAATACACCTTGCTCTTCAAGTGGGCGGATCAAATCTAAAATGCCCCCAATATCATCGATGTTTGCTTGGCGTACTTGTTCGGCACTCGCCATCACGACTTGTGTACCGATACCATCAAGAGAGAAGAGCTCCTGTATCAAAGCGCCATCCATTTTGTAACTAATTAGGTGGCTACGAGGTACTCCAGCGCGGCAGGCGGTCACTGACCCTTTTAAGAAACGAAGCGTGCCAGAGTGGTAATCAGAATCGTTGATTTCTGTGAGTGTGCTGATGACTTGTTCTGCTTCTGTAGGGAATAGCTCTGCAATTGCATTGCCCTCGTCGTTAATAACACCTTGCTCTGAACAAAAGCCGATTAATTTGTCGGCTTTGAGTTTGATAGCAACTTGAGTTGCGACCTCTTCTGATAATAAGTTGAAACACTCACCTGTGACCGAGCTTGCGATGGGACCGAGCAAGACAATTGAACCTTGATTGAGCGTGCGATGAATGGCATCAACATCAATACGACGTGTACGGCCGCTATGGCAATAGTCGACACCATCATCAACTCCGAGAGGCTGTGCTATGACAAAGTTTCCGCTGACCACGTTGAGTTGTGTACCAGCCATCGGAGTGTTACTGAGACTCATAGAAAGCCGCGCGGTAATGGCTAATTGAAGTTGTCCAGCTGCTTGCATAACTACCGAAAGTGCGGCTTCATCAGTAATTCGTATGTTTTTATGATATGGCGTAGTAAGGTTTTGTTTTTCAAGAAGTTGGTTTATTTGAGGGCGAACACCGTAGACTAAAACGATTTTTATTCCTAGGCTATGCATTAAAGCAATGTCATTGATAATATTACCAAAATTTTTATCAGCGATCGCCTCGCCACCAAGCATAAGCACCATCGTTTTTCCACGGTGAGCGTTAACATATGGGGTTGATTGACGAAATCCTTTTACAAGGGCAGTACTACGAATCTTCACTACCACAACTCCTTTGCGTATTTATGTTGTTATTTTGTCTTTTTATTCAAGTGTTCGCAAGGTAAATTTTGGAATGAATAACAAATATCAATAGGATGGCACTTTTTTATTTGATGAATGAGGAACTATAATCGACCCTCTTATAAAATTATGTAAAAGACCATGACGACTGCTGTAAAACCTCGCCTCGAAAAAGCTCAAGAAAGCTCAGACAAATCAATGATCCGTAAGTGGATAGAACGCTCACTAATGCTCAGTGCGATTGTTGGGAGTATTGTTGCGTTTATGCTTTATGGAGACTTGATTGCTCGCTATATCAATCCACCTATTGATGAGTCGATTGTTTATGGTAAGTGGATTGAGCAGGATGTTGCGCCGTATGCAAGAGAAGAGTTTGTTTTAAGCTCAGGAGGAGTGGCGGTTAATGGGGCTATTGTCGCAACCGAGTTTGAATTTGATGGTGATTCTTTGTCTTACAAAGTGGGTTCAACGGTTCGTAAGTTTGAATTTATCAACCAACAGCATTCAGAAATGAAACTCGATTCCAATGCTCACTATTTGCCGGTGTTTCGTATTGAAGGCCACACACAACGTTCCGTTCGCTGACGACATTTAGTTAGTCAGCCGCCTTTGTTTGCATTATCGTTCTTTTTGAAAGTCGATTCGTTTTTATGGGCCAATGTTTCTTCGAACCAATGTCTTCTTAGAATCAATCTCTTCTGAGGGGCAAAGTTTTCGTAGAACTAATCTTGTCTTAGAACCAGTATTTTTTAGAACCAGTATTTCTTAGAGCTAATGCTTTCTAAGATCTAGGCGTTCTCATCACCCAAGTGAATTGAGACAACTTTGGTCGATGGGGTTAAGTGAATGAATTGACAGCAACCAACACTTTTTCCTTATTACTGATACACTTTGTCGCAGCTTTTCAATTGCGTCTGTCGCATTTGTTTGCCATCCTTTTGCTATCTTCTATTACGGAAAAGACACGTGTTAAAAAAACTCATTCCTGTTATTTCATTAAGTCTATTATTTGGCTGTGCCCAACAAAATGATTTGGCCCAGCAATATTTGGATGGCGAATTTCCTCAAGTTTTAAATAAAGTGGATGTGGTTGAGTCGAACAAACCCCGCGACTTTACAGAGTTTAATAAGCAAGCTGAACAGGTTGTGACTAAGTCACCAAGAATGGCAAAAATGTATCAGCCTTTGTATGAGAAGTTGAGTGAATGGGCATTGCAAAGCGGTGATACCAGTGCGTTAAGTGCATACGGCATTCAAGCTGCCCAACTCGGTGGCGGTGATAAAAAAGGTAATGTTCTATTTACTGGCTATTTTTCACCAGTGATGGAGTTGCGTCATGAAGCCAATGAGACGTACAAGTATCCGGTTTATGGTATGCCGAATTGCAGTGCAGATTGCCCAACCCGTGCAGAAATCTATAGTGGCGCGCTAGACGGTCAAGGCTTGGTACTTGGTTATGCTCCAAATCGAATTGATCCTTTCATGATGGAAGTTCAAGGTAGCGGTTTTGTTCACTTTGAAGATGACGATACTTTGGAGTACTTTGCTTACGCAGGTAAAAACAATAAAGCTTACGTCAGCATTGGTCGAATTCTGATTGAACGTGGTGAAGTACCACGTGAAAAAATGTCGCTTAAAGCGATTAAAGAATGGGTAATGGCCAACGATGAAGCAACGGTACGTGAACTATTAGAGCAAAATCCATCTTATGTGTTCTTTGCGCCGCAAGCGGATGCGCCGGTAACCGGTTCAGCAGGTATTCCACTATTGCCAATGGCATCGGTCGCGGGCGATCGCTCAATTCTACCGATGGGTACGCCAATTCTTGCAGAAGTCCCGTTATTGAATGTTGATGGGACATGGAGTGGGGCGCACCAACTTCGTCTTCTTATTGTGTTAGACACGGGCGGAGCGGTAAAGCAAAACCATTTAGACCTTTACCATGGTATGGGGCCACGTGCGGGCACAGAAGCGGGACATTACAAGCACTTTGGCCGTGTGTGGAAGCTAGGCTTAGAAAACACCCCAACGCAAGCACCTTGGGCTTTACCACCAGAAAAGTTACAATAAATTCCTAGTGAGAGAATCCACTCTCCTTATCTAGACATTTCCTCAAAGAGTGCGTATAAATCGCACTCTTTGTTTTTCTATCGATCATCTGGAACTTCAATATGCGTGAACTCGATACTCCGGCCTCTGACAGCTATAACCAACGTTTTGGTGGCACTCGTCGTCTCTACGGTAACAGCGAAGTAGACATTCTTCGCGCTGCACACGTGTGTGTGATTGGCATTGGTGGTGTGGGTTCATGGGCTGTTGAAGCACTTGCTCGTACTGGTATTGGTGAACTGACGCTTATCGATATGGATGACGTGTGTGTAACGAACATTAACCGTCAAATCCATGCGATGACAGGTACGGTTGGTCAAAGCAAAATCGAAGTGATGGCAGAACGCGTTAAGCTGATTAACCCAGAATGTAAGGTGAATCTAATTGATGATTTCATTACGCCAGATAACCAACATGAATATTTGAGCAAAGATTTCGATTACGTGTTGGATGCGATCGACAGTGTGAAAGCAAAAGCATCGCTATTGGCTTACTGCCGCAGTAATAAGATCAAGGTGATCACCACAGGTGGTGCCGGAGGTCAAACCGATCCAACCCAAATTATGGTGGCGGATCTGACCAAGACTATCCAAGACCCACTGGCGAAGAAGATCAAAGACACCTTGCGCCGTCATCATAACTTCCCGAAAAATCCTGCACGTAAGTTTGGCATCGATTGTGTGTTCTCTACGGAACAATTGAAGTACCCACAAGCGGATGGTTCCGTGTGTGGCGTGAAATCGACAGCAGAAGGTCCAAAACGCATGGACTGTGCGAGTGGTTTTGGCGCAGCTACTGTCGTGACAGCAACGTTCGGTTTTGTTGCGGTATCACGGATCGTTGAAAAGTTGATTCAAAAGTACAAGAAGTAATTCAGAGAAGAGAGCGCGTCATGACTGACTTTCCTGCATCGCCATTTGGCATTGATATCACCAGTGAAGACATTGTTGCAACTATGCAGCAATTTAAAGGTTGGGAAGACCGTTATCGCCAAGTGATTCAGTGGGGTAAAAAGCTGCCACCAATGCCAGAAGAACTTAAATCAGAGCAAGTCACCGTGTCTGGTTGTGAAAGCTTAGTGTGGCTAGTCAGCAAAGAACAAGATGGGGTATGGCACTTCTGCGCTGATTCTGACGCGCGTATCGTTCGTGGTCTGATTGCCTTGGTGATGGCAGCTTACGATGGTAAAACTGCAGCGCAAATTCAAGGGTTTGATATTGATGCTTACTTTGAAAAGCTTGGTTTAATCGCTCACCTAAGCCCTTCACGTGGTAACGGTTTAAAAGCGATTGTTGAGCAGATCAAAACACAAGCTCAATAAGAAAAGGGACGATTTAAAGATCCTAGGTTGATAGGGCCTAGGATCCTAGGAAAGTACGTTGGGAGCTTTGTGCGTTTCGTTGACTATTGAGAGATGTGTGGAATACGGAGCGCTTTGCTTCTCGATAACAGAAAAAATACTTTCGCAATAACGTCCTTCCAGCGAGCCTTAGCGAGACTAGGAATCTAGCTCCTACACGCAATTTAGCCTCGATTCATCACCTTTGTGTCCTCAAATTCGACCCGCAGATTCTGAATCACGTTCGTTCCTCACTGTTCAGAATGACAGCTGTGTTTTCCAACTAAAAAGACTACGTAATCCAAGATATTAGGCCCTAGGAACCTAGGACCTACTTTTAAACCTAGTACCTATCTTTAAACCGAAGACCTGCCAGTTTCCTAAAGCATATCGACCGCTTTCTCGACCGCTGCAATCAGCCTCTCAACATCTTCTAACGTATTGTAGATACCAAAAGAAACGCGCACCGTGCCTTTGACGTTAAGTGCATCCATCAGAGGGTGAGCACAGTGATGCCCGGCGCGAACGGCGATACCTTGTTGATCGAGCAGCGTTGCAATGTCTTGGTGGTGAACACCATCCATTACAAACGTCAGCACTGAAGCGTTAGGCTGGTAACCAAGAATTTGGATATCATCTAACTGGCGCAGCGCTTGGTAAGCTTTGTCTTGCAGAGTATGCAGATGCGCCTCTACTGCACTTCGGTCGAAGCCTTGATACCAGTCGATGGCTTTCGCTAGGGCAATCGCACCAGCCACGTTCGGTGTACCCGCTTCAAACTTACCCGGCAAGGCAGAGAATGTCGTTTTCTCAAATGAGACTCTCTCAACCATTTTACCGCCGCCGTGCCATGGTGGCATCGCTTCTAAAAGTTCAAGTTTGCCATACAGCACGCCGATACCAGCGGGAGCGTAAAGTTTGTGGCCAGAGAATACGTAAAAATCGACATCTAATTCAGCCAAATTAAGTGGCTCGTGTACGATGCCTTGCGCACCATCGACAACCACAACCGCACCTACTTTATGGGCTAAAGCAATGATTTTCTCGACAGGTTGACGAGTGCCGGTCACATTTGTAATTTGCGCACAAGCGACGATCTTACAACGCTCCGATAATAGTGTCTCAAACGCGTCGATGTCGAACTGGCAACTCGATGTCATCGGAACCTTAATGATCGTTGCTCCCGTCTGTTCTGCAACAATCTGCCAAGGTACGATGTTTGCGTGGTGTTCCATCTCACTAATCAGGATTTCATCACCCGCTTGGAGTGTACTTCGGGCGTAAGTTTGCGCGATTAAGTTCAGCGCTTCTGTTGCACCGCGAGTCCAAATGATTTCTTTTGAGTTGGTTGCCCCAATAAACGCTGCTACGGTCTCACGAGCGGCCTCAAATTGGCTGGTGGCATTCGCGGTTAGGCTATGACTGCCGCGATGCACATTGGCGTTTTGTGCGCTGTAATAACGGCTGATGACATCAATCACGCATTGTGGCTTTTGAGTCGTCGCTGCGCTATCGAGATACACCAAAGGAACGTTGTTTACTTCTTGATTAAGGGCTGGGAACTGCGCGCGTACGGCATTGATATCAAACATTATTCATCACCAAGTTCGTGATAATGAAGAGTAGGAAGAGTGACCATAGGCTCAGCCACGGTCCACGCATGCTCTTTACCGGAAAGCTTAATGATGATCTCCATTGCAAACTCGAGCGCAGTACCTGGCCCCTGACTGGTGAGCAAGTTGTGGTTTATATCCATAGTGACGCGTTTTGCACGCCATTTATCTTTAGGAATATGGGATTGAAAGCTAGGGTGGCAAGTCATTAACGCTTCTGGATAAAGATCATGATGTTGCAGTACTACAGCGGGCGCTGCGCAAATCGCTGCAACGAGCTTACCCTCGTACATGTGCTGTCTAATGATTTCTATCATAATGGTGCTATCACGGAATGTCTCAGCGCCACCGACACCGCCAGAGAGAACAATGGCATCAAACTCGTCATCAGCAATATCAACCAATTTACAATCGGCCGTTAAGGTGACACCACGCGAGGCTTTCATTGTCAGCGCGCCATCGAAATCGGCACTTGCGACCGTTACGTCATAGCCAGCACGAACCATAATATCGATAACGGTCACGGCTTCCATTTCTTCCGTACCTGGTGCAATAGGAACTAAGATCTTTTTGTTCATTGTTCTGTCCAGCTTTGTTCAATTTGTTTGAGGCATTGATAGAGTTTGGCATTCTCTGGTGTATTTATTTGATGCTTTTTGGCCGCTTGTAATAAATAGCCGGTAATAAAGTCGATCTCGGTACGACGCTTATGAAAAATGTCTTGCCTCATAGAAGAGTAGTTCGCTGCCGTCGCGTTAACCACTTGCATAATGGTGCGATGCAACGTGTCAAAATCCGTGACGATCGCTTCTTTATTCATCACCTCAACCAATTCGTGAGTGATGGCTTCTAATAAAGATGAATATTGTTCTGCGGCAAGCTCACCATTTTTACATTGATGAATGGCGGTCAGCGGGTTAATAGCGCAATTGATTGCAAGTTTGGTCCACAAGGCGGAATGGATATTTGGGTTCCAATTCACGCTTGGTAGGGCGTGATTCATGACATCTTGCAAGAAATCACACTTTGCTCCCTTAGCATTAAATCCACCGACTTGTGTGTATCCATGACCGGTGTGCAATACTTGCTGCTTGGTAGGCTTGTAGGCGCCATGCGTTGTCGTCGCAACCACAATCGGATTGTCGCTTAACTTCGACTCTAACCATTCTGCGGTACCCATACCATTATGCATTAGCATTACGATGGTATCTGCGTTGATGTGTGGCAAAAGAAGTTCAATTGCAGATTCAACTTGCCAAGCTTTTACCGTGATTAAAATCAAATCAGCCTCTTGCAAAGAGGAAATGCTTTGATTGGAATAAGTGGTAAACGGAGCATCATCCAGTTGAAGCGACAACTCGCTCTCTGAGGTACGCCCCCACAATGACACGTGGTGTCCAGCTAGCTGAAATTTTGTTGCCCAAAGAGAGCCAACCGCTCCTGGACCAAGGATGAGAATATTCACCAAACGCTCTCAATAAAAAGGTTTGCTGCAAGGATAATGAGGGAAAAAAGGAAAGCAAATAAAAATGGCGCCAAGCGGCGCCATTTTTGGGGGAAACTTATTGGTTCAATTAGAACTTGTAAGTTACAGCTACGTAGTGAGCTACACCTGAAGATTCAAACTTCACGTCATTACCAGGAATGAATGGTACGTCTTCACCGTCAGCAAAACCGTATACGTCGTTGTATAGTTTTAGACCGTAACCGACAGCGAAGCGGTCTGAGTGCCAGTAGATACCGTTGTACATTGCACCGCCGTGGCTAGCTGTTGAGTATTCTTCTTTCATACCAAATTGGTAATCAATGTAACCTTGGTAAGAAATGAATGAACCGTTCTCGAAGAAGTAGAAAGGTTTGAACCAGTTAGTCGAGATTTGGAAACCGTTCCAGTCTTTCTTGTTTGAATCGTATGTGCTGTATAGGTTTAGGCCCATTTTACCAAACCATGGCATATCGATGTCTGAACCAAGACCGATTTTCTGTAGGTTTACACCACCTTTACCGCCGTCCCAGTTGATTTCAGATGCGATGTAAGTTTCTAGCACAGGACCGAAAGATAGGTCTTTACCAGTTACAGCATCTAGAGACATGCGAGGCGCAAACTTCATGAAAATTTTATCGCCGTTAGCTTTGTCGCTGCTTTTGCTTGAAGTTAGGTTGAATACATCAACGTAGCCGTAAAGGTCGAAAATACCAGAGCGACCGCCAAATTCCATCTCTAGGTAATCGTGAGTAGACTCTTGCACGCCTTTTTCATTGAAGGCACCCATGATGTTGAATTGCATCCACTTGTAATCGTTCTTGTGGATATCGCCGTCAGAGTAATCTGCCGCCATAACTGGAGCTGATGTAGCCGCTAGTAGGCTCAGAGCTAAAAGTGATTTACGCATAAGGGGACTCTCTATGTTTGTAATGATTCAGAACACGCAATCTTCGCTGCGCTTTCCAATTGGCGGGAATAATAGCGATAAAAATCTCAAATGAAAGTGATAAACGGTGCAAAAATAAAGATTTTTGGTGATGTATGTCACGAAACTAATTAATCCCATGGAACTTTTCGGTTGTTGCATTGATTTGCACTAATTATGTGACTTGTGTCGTTTGCGCAAGCGTTTTTATGATTTTTTAAGCCACTCGATTAACCAACAGAAACAGTTAGTGATCTGATTTGTGTCCTCTCCGTAACACTCTATGAATCAAAGAGGACGTTTGAATGAATGAAGTCATGTTATTTCCACTCACTTCGGTTGTGTTGCCTGAGGGCAAGATGAACTTACGCATTTTTGAGCCGAGATATAAAAGAATGGTGAAAGAATGCAGTATCCAAAATAAGGGCTTTGGAGTTTGTCTTGTTGGAAACTCAGAAAACTCGAAAGCAGTGGGAAATGTTTCTTCAATCGGTACTTTGGTCACTATCGTAGATTTTGAAATACTTAGTGATGGTCTTCTTGGCATTACAGTCGTTGGAGAAAAACGTTTTTCTGTAAAACGTGTGAGAGCCGATTCGGATGGTTTGCGCCATGCCGATGTGGAGTGGTTAGAAAATTGGGAGGGACCTATTTCTGCTCCTCCTTTTACCGATCTCAGTCAGCAACTTGCACGTATTTACACACGTTTTCCTCAACTTGGTGGCCTCTACCAGCATCGATTTTTTGATGATGTGTCATGGGTTACGCAGCGTTGGTTAGAAATTCTACCACTCGACAGCGCGCTGTTTGAAAAGTTAGTTGGTGCGCATGATTGTTTGCCTGCACTGCAATTCCTGAACGATGCCATAGAAACCCCACACCAAAGAGAGACTTGGATATGAATGGATTGACAAAACTCACTGTGACGTTGTTGGCCGCACTGGGCTTAACGGCTTGTAACTCAGATAGCGACACAGACACTATAGACTTTACGAGCTTGCAAGCAGTGCACGCCTCTGCCGATGCCCCTTTAGCGAATGTATGGATTAATGATGAGGCCGCGTTAGAGGGCGTTGATTATGGCGTTGGGTCAGGGTACGTCTCTCTTCGAGAGGGTATGAATTCGGTACAAGTTGACGTGCAATTACCGGGTGGTGAAACAACCACTGTTATTCCAAAAACGACACTTGAACTAGATTCCGATCTTAAATACACCGCGTTTGTTGTTGGCTCTGCGGTTGATGGTTCTGCAACACCAGTGGAACCATTGATTGTCACTCGAAGCGATGATGCGATGGCCGATCCAAATAGTCTAGACGTTCAAGTCGTACATGCGGCTGCGGGCGTTCCTGAGGTGAATGTGTTCGTTACTGAGCCAGGGGCCGATTTAATGACAGCGTCTCCTGTCGCTACTCTTGATTACAAAGGCTTTACCGATGTCATCAATATTCCTAATGGCGACTACCAGATTAGATTGGCATTATCGACAGACACAACTAATACTCCAGTGTTTGATTCCGGTCCGGTGAGCTTAACGGCCAATAGTGAGTTAACCGTTGCCGCAATAAATAAAGGTGGCTCGGTGTCTGAATCTCCAGTGAAGCTACTCGTACTTGATGGAACAGGATCTTCAACCATTTTAAGCGCGGGCGATAGCTTTGGGGCGAGAGATGGTGTTGGTTTATCTGAGTTGAGAGTTGGGCATTTAGTGGATGGCGCACCAAACGTTGATGTATTGCTAGATGGCAATACTGTGTTGTCTGATGTGATGTTTAAGGATATCTCTGATTATCTTCCCGTCGCCGCTATGTCATACAACGCAAGTGTGGTTGCTGACGGCGTTGCAGATCCAATTATTGATGCTGAAGTCACCTTTGAATCAGGGAAAACTTACAGCGTTTATGCGGTCGGTATGGTTTCACCGTCTATTGCTATAGAGCCTCTCGTCGTAACCGATGTACGACGCGCTGTTGCAACGAGTGCTATCTTAAATGTAACGCATGCTGCATCGAATCCGGCAGCGGCGAGTGTTGATGTGTATCTCACTACGACGCAAGATATTTCTGAAAGTGATCCAGCGATAGCGGATTTTGCGTATAAGCAAAGTGTGCAGAATATTTACGTTGCGGCAGGTGATTACTATGTCACCGTGACGGCACCTGGCGATAAAACGCCGGTTATTGGGCCAGCGATGCTTCCCCCACTAGAAGATGGCATGATTTATCAAGCGATAGCGATAGATGATAACGGTGGATTCGGTTTGTTGGTGAAGTGAGCCTCATCATAAATATGGGCGTTGCTCGTTGAAAATAATCGAACTTGGATGAAAAGGGAGGAGGACTCTCCTCCCAAACTTTAAGGCTGAAGAATATGAATGAAAGCCCGCAAAAATTAGGGCGAAGCGACTGGAATGCTTATATGAATAAAGTAAAAGCACGAGACAAAGACGCTTTTGCTTTCGTATTCCGTTTTTATGCGCCTAAGTTGAAACAATTTGCCTATAAGCATGTGGGCAATGAACAGGTTGCTTTAGAGATGGTTCAAGAGACAATGGCAACTGTCTGGCAAAAAGCTCACCTTTATGATGGAGAGAAAAGCGCACTATCGACATGGATATACACCATCATTCGTAATCAGTGCTTTGATTTGCTGAGAAAGCAGAAAGGTAAAGATTTACATATCCACTCTGATGATATTTGGCCATCGGAATACTACCCGCCGGATCTCGTGGATCACTACTCTCCCGAGCAAGATATGCTAAAAGAGCAAGTGGTTAAGTTTTTGGATATCTTGCCTAAAAACCAGAGAGATGTACTACGGGCAGTGTATCTAGAGGAAATGCCCCATCAGCAAGTCGCGGAGCTGTTCGATATTCCTCTTGGCACCGTTAAATCGCGCTTGAGATTAGCGGTAGAAAAACTAAGGCATTCGATGCATACGGAGCAACTATGAACAAACACCCAGATAACAATTTGTTAGAGGCCTATGCTTCAGGAAGTATTGATGCAGTTTCTGGTTTAGTGGTCGCAACCCATTTGGAAACCTGTCCCCACTGTCGTGCACGTGTCAATCAAATAGAAGCATCACAAGGCCGTGATGTCGCCAATGATATTCCGGCTGACTATGACCCTACTTTTGACTATATGCTTAGCGATATCATCAATTCAGAGCCAACCCGTGATGATATTATTATCAGAGAAGTCGCCTCGGTAAGCGTTGCAGGTAAAACTTTTCAACTTCCTAAAACGTTGAGTCGGTATACTGACTTAGTCGGAGATTGGAAGAGTTACGGTGGGAAAGTATTCAGTTCCCAATTGGATTTCGGAGAAGAGGCAAGGGTAAACTTGATGTACATTAATCAAGATGTGCAGATACCTCAACATACACACAAAGGCCTCGAATCTACGCTAGTGTTGCACGGTGGTTTCAGCGATGAAGATGGCCATTATGAAAAAGGTGATCTTTTAGTTAGAGATGCTTCTGTCAAGCACAGCCCATTCACGAAATCGGGTGAAGATTGTTTGTGCCTGACCGTGCTGACTGAGCCGATGATATTCACGCAAGGTGTCGCGAGAATCTTCAATTTGTTCGGTAAAGGGATGTACCCATAAGTGCGACGTTAGTGTGAAACAAACGCTTTTGATTTCCTCCATGTAAAAAACCACCGTTAAGCCGGTGGTTTTTTGATGGAGGTGACTTTTTATGGTGGCGAAATGGTTTTTCGCAAGCGGCGAGTCCTTTATGAACAGACTGTTTTTGAGCAAGTAGCAACTTATGCTCAGTGCTTGTGTCTCGCTTTCTCTAGTAAGTCAGTGAAGTAATGCCTTAATGAATACAGCATGACAAGGCTTGGTATAACCATTAACGCGGTCAAAATAAAGAAAGCCGTCCAGTTGTCTAAATAGTCCACTAATTCGCCACTAAATGAAGCAAGGGTAGTACGCCCGAAGTTACCTAACGATGCAAGCAAAGCATACTGTGTTGCCGAAAAAGCTTGCCCGGTTAATATGGTTAGGAACGAAACAAATGCGACGGTAGAGAATGCTGTTGTAAAGTTATCGACAATAATCGTTGCTAAGAACAGGTGTTCATTTGGGCCGACTTTGGCGATCCAAGCAAACATCAGGTTGCTAGCTGCCATGGCAATGCCACCGATCATTAAACCGCGAACGATGCCAAATTTAACATTGAACATGCTGCCAACCAGCGTGAAGAGCATTGTTGCGCCCCAACCGATCAATTTGGAGTAGTGGCCAATCTGCTCATTGCTAAAGCCAATATCTTTATAGAATGCAATCGACATTCTTCCCAAAAAGGCCTCGCCAATCTTAAATAGAAACACGAATAGCAGTAGGGTGATGGCAACCCGAACGCCGTTTCGGTTAAAGAAATCTAGGAAAGGTTCAACAACCGTTACGGTAAACCAGGCAGCGATTTTAGAACCTACTACTTCTTCATGGCGTTGTTCGGCTTGATGCTGAAGTTGCTCTCGTTGGGTTTTTGGCTCGCCAACCAACAGCGTAAAAATCATAAGCAATACAACGACCATTGCCATACCATAGTAAACGCCATTCCAGCCAATACTATCGGCGTTAATGAATGCCAAATAGCCAGGAAGAGAATAGCCAGTCCACCAACCAATAACGGCCATGGCTGATGCTTGGGGCAGCTTTGATTCTTCAGATTTTGGGAAAGTATCAATACGGAAAGCGTCAATAGCAATATCTTGAGTGGCTGACGCGGTAGCGATACAAAGCGCAAGAAGTGATGCAAAGATCAAGTTCTCTGCCGGATTCACGCCTGCAATAAATATGGTCGCAATAAGGACGATGCTCTGGCAAAGAAAAATCCAGCTGCGGCGTTGGCCCAATAAGCGGTTTAGCAAGGGCAATTTTACGCGGTCAACTAAAGGTGCCCACATAAAGTTAATGGCATAGACAGCAAATACGCTACCAAAGTAACCAATCGCAGAGAGAGTTAGGCCCGAATCTTTTAACCAACCGGACATATTCGAGCCAATCAATACCCACGGGAAACCGCTTGAACAGCCCAGCATGAAAACCCAAAGTAGGCGTTTATCAAGGTAACTTTTTACTGTTTCCAACCAAGTGATGGAGGGCAGAGAAGACATAAATCAATCCGTTAACATAGAGCGGCTAAAAAGAGAAAGCCCCTCGAATTTTCAAAGGGCTTTTGGGGTATGTTTACTTCAGCAATGTTGCCTTGGTAATCACAATTTGTTTTTCTGGGACATCTTGCATACGACCAAAAGATGTCGTTGGTTGTTTCGCCATTTTTTCAATGACATCAAACCCTTCAACAACATGACCAAATACGGCGTAACCTGGTGGGCGAGCACCGTAGTTTAAGAAATCATTATCGGTTAAGTTAACAAAAAACTGTCGCGTAGCGGAATCAGGTGCATTGGTACGCGCCATTGCAATGGTTGCGCGGTCGTTATTTAAACCGTTATTGCCCTCATTTTTGATAGGTGCGTAGGTTTTAACCATTTGCATGTCTTGATTAAAGCCACCGCCTTGAGCCATAAAGCCAGGGATAACACGATGAAAAATAGTCCCTTCATAGCTACCATCTTCTACATATTTTAGGAAGTTAGAGACAGTGATCGGTGCTTTTTCTTGGTTTAGCTCAACGGTAAAATTGCCCAGTGTCGTTTCAAATGCGACTTTTGGCCCGGCAAATACGCTACAGCTAAGTAGTGCCAAAGATAGAATCGCTTTACGTAACATTAGAATCGCTCCTGCATGTACTGACGTAACTCAGCGTCGTTTGCTATCTCTTTAAGCGTAAGCGCAACGACATCATTCAACGTTTGCTCGATGTCCGCGTCAGAAGCGCTTAGTGTGCCAGAACGTTTTGCCGTACCAGTGAAAGTTTTTACGAGTTTCCCTTGAGGTGTCTCTGCTGTAATTTCTAGCACGACCTTGGCATCCATTTCATTCTCCATAACAGAGTGTTTAACGTTTACCAATGCTTCTTGTACTTCAAGTTCGATACTGTTGTTGCTGTTTAAGTCAGAATGAAAGCCTTGTGAAGACAATTGTTTTTCAAGTGCTTCTTCTAATGAGATTCGCAAGTTCTGCTTCGCATGGAGAGGCAGAATGTTTGAACGGCCGTTATCCACGAGCGCAACGTATTGTGCTGCACGAACATCTTTACTCGTTAGGCTGTAAGTTTTGCCTTGAACAATAGGATTTGTACTAAGTGTTGTTTCTGGCATTAGATTCAGTTGTGGCTGCTGAGGCGCTGAACATGCAGCAAGCAGAGCAACCGAAGCGGCGAGTACCAGTTTTTTCATTTTGTTATTTCCTTTTCAACATGTTGCTAGGGCAAGTTGGTTCAACTAGTTACCATCATGACATTGATGCTGATGGCTTCACTAAAAATATGTTCATACCCTGAAATCAGGGGGTTATAGTGCTGCGCTTAATTTAGCAGGATTTTTTACAGCCTGTAAAATGACAAACTTATTGTTTGAAGCGATTAATTTCACGTTTTTATCGCCGAATAGGCGCTTCAATTTTGCATCATAGCCGAGGTGGCGATTACCGATGACAAGTAATTTACCTTGACGGTTTAGGGTTTGTTTAGCATCACAAAACATTTGCCATGCAATGTGGTCAGTAATGGCTTGTTGCTGATGAAATGGTGGGTTGCACATAATTAGGTCAGCACTATCGGGTTTGAAATCATCCAAACAGTTATTAGCAATACACTGAAAATCAATATCACTGCCTAAGTTATCCGTCAGGTTTTGTTTTGCTGATTCTACCGCCATGAAACTTTCATCAATACAAGTAAGACGTGCATTTGGATTGAGCTGGCCCACTTTTACCGATAGAACGCCATTCCCACAACCTAGATCAATGATGTGCTTGATGCTTGGATCTTTTGGTAAGTGTTGCAGCATAAAGCGTGCTCCTAAATCCAAGCTTTCACCAGAATAAACATTTGGCAGGTTCTTGAGTTGAATGTTTTCGCCATCCACATCCCAGACTGTCATCGGGTCGACATCAATGATTGGTTTGCTATTGGCATTGGAAAAAACTAAACGATGTTTTTTCCACGCAAGCGATGTCTTGGTTTCACCTAGGTACTTCTCAAACAGTTTGAGTGTTGAGGTGTGAATCTCTTTCGCTTTATTGACTGCGATAATTGGGCAAGACGCTGGTAGTGACTTACGTAATTGGCTCAACAACCAAACGAGGTGACGATTGCTTTTCGGTAATTGCAGCAAAACAATATCGGTATTGGCAGGAATGTCGTCCATGGTGGTGAGAAAGCCGACACGGTTGCAGTGATTTAACTCTAAATTCTTTTGTGCGCCTTTATGTGAGATAAATGAATCACTCACAAACGTGACGTTATGTCTTTGGGAAAACCAGCAAGCAAGCGTGCCAAAGTTATCATTAATAACAACGATGTTTTGATTGTCAGGCAGTGCAAGCTCTTCGACATGATTGATGAGATATTCATCACCCGCGTCCCACGCTTGAAGAGTTTCGTTTGAGCGTTTTGGAAAGCGGTGAAGCTCTAGGCTTCTATCGTGAAGATTCAGTTCGGTTTTCATAGATAAACGTTGGTTAAGTTAAAAACGAGAGACGATTGTCGCAAATGATGCGTCCTCAAGATACAAAAAGCTGTCAAAATTCCTGATTTTGGCTTGCTTTTTGTTTGTAGGAACGGTGACAGGTGTAAAGTAATGCCAGTTCTAAGATTTAATTTGCAAAACTAGAGTATATACTTACCGGATTGGTATTGATGAGGACGAAATATGATCCAAGAAATCATAGAAAAGAAACTGCATGGTGAGTTGCAACCTGATTATCTCAAGGTGATTAATGAAAGCTACATGCACAACGTACCGCCTGGTTCAGAGAGCCATTTTAAGGTGATTGTTGTGAGTGATGTGTTCGCTGGATTGCGTTTGATTGGCCGTCATCGTCAAGTACACCAAGTGCTTGCTGATGAGTTAGACAATCACATTCACGCACTGGCGATTCATACATATACGCCTGATGAATGGAAGCTTGAGCAAGATGGTGCGCCAGATAGCCCAATGTGCATGGGTGGTGGACGTTAAGTTCGATTAAAACAACGACTTGAAAAGATGGCCTCGGTCATCTTTTTTGCTTTGTAATGTTCGAAACGTATAACGAGAACTTTATAAAAATCGTTAACAGCGTTTCAACAAATGAATAGAAATTAATGCATGTTTCAAACCATGAATAAGTGATTCTGGATGGTACAAAAGAGGGGCTGACATTTGTGCGATGGCTCAAACTTATGACTATTCTTTAACCTTTTAACGCGGTTTGGAGCGAAATAAAAGCACTATTACTGTTATTGGTCATGGCATCAAGTTCCGAAAAAATGCTAGACTACGGCACCTGATAGATCTGTCCAAATTACTGTGACAAGATTTTTAATAGGATGTTGCGATTTTGGCGTTTAAAACATCGCCAGAACCGGACACTGATGTCGTGTCTAAAAGTTACGCAATCAAAAGAATCTTTTTCCCGATAAAAGTAGTGCAAGTGCGTATGATTACAATAAAGAAGGGCTTGGATCTTCCTATCGCAGGAACTCCATCCCAGGTGATTAATGATGGTAAGACCATCAAAAAAGTCGCCTTGCTTGGCGAAGAGTACGTTGGCATGCGTCCTACCATGCATGTCCGCGTTGGTGATGAAGTGAAAAAAGCGCAAGTTCTTTTTGAAGACAAAAAGAACCCTGGCGTGAAGTTCACTGCACCAGCAGCCGGTAAAGTGATCGAAGTTAACCGTGGCGCTAAGCGTGTACTTCAATCTGTAGTGATTGAAGTGGCAGGCGAAGAGCAGGTGACATTTGATAAGTTCGAAGCAAGTCAACTAGCTGGTCTAGATCGCGAAGTGATCAAGACTCAACTGGTTGAATCTGGCCTTTGGACCGCTTTCCGTACTCGTCCGTTCAGCAAGGTTCCAGCAATCGATTCTGCTACAAAGGCTATCTTTGTAACTGCGATGGATACTAATCCACTCGCAGCTCAGCCTGAGTTGATCATTAATGAACAACAAGAAGCATTCGTTGCAGGTCTAGACATTCTTTCAGCCCTGACAGAAGACAAGGTTTACGTATGTAAATCTGGCACGAGCTTGCCACGTTCTTCTCAGTCTAACGTAGAAGAACACGTCTTCGATGGCCCTCACCCAGCAGGTCTTGCTGGCACACACATGCATTTCCTATACCCAGTAAATGCACAAAACGTGGCTTGGAGCATCAATTACCAAGACGTTATCGCGTTAGGTAAGCTATTCCTAACTGGCGAGCTATGTACAGACCGTGTTGTCTCTCTAGCTGGTCCAGTTGTCAACAACCCACGTTTAGTTCGCACTGTTGTAGGTGCTTCGTTAGAAGACCTAACTGACAGCGAATTGATGCCTGGTGAAGTTCGTGTGATCTCTGGCTCGGTACTGTCTGGTACTCAAGCGTCTGGTCCACATGCTTACCTTGGTCGTTACCATCAACAAGTTTCTGTGTTGCGCGAGGGGCGTGACAAAGAGCTGTTTGGTTGGGCTGTACCTGGTAAAAACAAATTCTCGATTACAAAATCTTTCCTTGGTCACGTTTTCAAAGGTCAGTTGTTCAATATGACAACATCGACTAACGGTAGTGACCGTGCAATGGTTCCAATTGGCAACTACGAGCGTGTAATGCCACTTGATATGGAACCAACATTGCTACTTCGTGATCTATGTGCAGGTGATACTGACAGTGCGCAAGCACTTGGTGCACTTGAACTGGATGAAGAAGATCTAGCATTGTGTACCTTTGTATGTCCTGGTAAATACGAGTACGGTCTGCTACTTCGTGAATGCCTAGATACCATTGTGAAGGAAGGGTAATCCATGCTTAAAAAATTCATAGAGGATATCGAGCATCATTTTGAACCAGGCGGCAAACACGAAAGATGGTTTGCACTGTACGAAGCAGCGGCGACGCTTTTCTACACGCCAGGTCTAGTAACAAAACGTAGCTCGCACGTCCGTGATAGCGTTGACTTAAAACGTATCATGATCATGGTTTGGTTCGCGGTTTTCCCAGCAATGTTTTGGGGTATGTACAACGCGGGTGGCCAAGCGATTGCAGCACTTAACCACATGTACGCTGGTGAGCAACTAGCGACAGTTATCTCTGGTAACTGGCACTACTGGCTAACAGAAATGCTTGGCGGCACCATCGGTGCTGAGTCGGGCGTTGGCAGTAAGATGCTACTAGGTGCGACTTACTTCCTACCTATCTACGCAACGGTATTTATCGTTGGTGGTTTCTGGGAAGTGCTTTTCTGTATGGTGCGTAAGCACGAAGTTAACGAAGGTTTCTTTGTTACTTCTATTCTATTCGCGCTTATCGTTCCACCAACGCTACCTCTATGGCAAGCGGCACTAGGTATCACATTTGGTGTTGTTGTTGCTAAAGAGATCTTCGGTGGTACAGGTCGTAACTTCTTGAACCCTGCACTTGCAGGTCGTGCGTTCCTATTCTTTGCTTACCCAGCTCAAATCTCTGGTGACTTAGTATGGACAGCGGCCGATGGCTTCTCTGGTGCTACAGCACTTAGCCAATGGGCTCAGGGTGGTAATGGTGCGCTGATCAATAACATCACTGGCGCGCATATCACTTGGATGGATGCTTTCATCGGTAACATTCCTGGTTCAATTGGTGAAGTATCGACTCTGGCTCTAATGATCGGTGCGGCGATGATCGTTTACATGCGAATCGCTTCATGGCGCATTATTGCGGGTGTAATGATCGGTATGATTGCAGTGTCGACGTTGTTCAACGTAATCGGCTCTGACACCAACCCAATGTTCAACATGCCATGGCACTGGCACCTAGTACTAGGTGGTTTTGCATTCGGTATGTTCTTCATGGCAACGGACCCTGTATCAGCTTCATTCACCAACGGTGGTAAGTGGTGGTACGGTATCCTAATCGGTGCAATGTGTGTGATGATCCGCGTAGTTAACCCAGCTTACCCTGAGGGTATGATGCTGGCGATTCTATTCGCGAACCTATTCGCACCTCTGTTCGACCATGTGGTTATCGAGAAGAACATCAAGCGGAGACTAGCACGCTATGGCAAGTAATAACGACAGCATTAAAAAGACGCTGGGTGTTGTTATCGGGTTGAGCCTTGTTTGTTCAATCATCGTATCAACAGCAGCAGTAGGTCTGCGTGATAAGCAAAAAGCTAACGCTGTCCTAGATAAACAATCAAAGATTGTAGAAGTTGCTGGCATTGACACAGACGGTAAAAAAGTACCTGAGCTATTTGCTGAGTACATTGAACCTCGTCTAGTTGATTTCAAAACAGGTGACTTTGTAGAGAAAGCGGAAGATGGTTCTACGGCAGCGAACTACGACCAACGTAAAGCAGCAAAAGATCCAGCTGAATCTATCAAGCTAACGGCTGAAGAAGACAAAGCTAAGATCCTACGTCGTGCTAACACAGGTATTGTTTACCTAGTGAAAAGCGGTGATGGAGTATCTAAAGTTATCATCCCTGTTCACGGAACAGGTCTTTGGTCAATGATGTACGCATTCGTTGCGGTTGAAACTGACGGTAACACTATTTCTGGTATTACTTACTACGAGCAAGGTGAAACTCCTGGACTTGGTGGTGAAGTAGAGAACCCAGCATGGCGTGCTCAATTCGTTGGTAAGAAACTGTTTGATGAAAACCACAAACCAGCAATCAAGATTGTTAAAGGTGGCGCTCCAGCAGGTTCTGAACACGGCGTTGATGGCCTATCTGGTGCGACACTAACTGGTAACGGTGTTCAAGGTACATTCGACTTCTGGTTAGGTGACATGGGCTACGGTCCTTTCCTAGCAAAAGTTCGTGATGGAGGTCTGAACTAATGTCTAGCGCACAAAACATTAAAAAGAGCATCATGGCGCCGGTGTTGGATAACAACCCAATTGCGCTGCAGGTTCTTGGTGTATGTTCTGCTCTTGCAGTAACAACTAAACTAGAAACAGCATTTGTAATGACACTAGCGGTAACATTTGTAACTGCACTGTCGAACTTCTCTGTTTCTTTAATCCGTAACCACATTCCTAACAGTGTGCGTATCATCGTTCAGATGGCAATCATCGCATCTCTAGTAATCGTGGTAGACCAAGTGCTTAAAGCATACTTATACGATATCTCTAAACAGCTATCGGTATTCGTAGGTCTGATCATTACGAACTGTATCGTAATGGGTCGTGCAGAAGCATTCGCGATGAAATCTGCGCCAATCCCATCTCTAATTGATGGTATCGGTAACGGTCTTGGTTACGGCTTCGTTCTTATCACTGTTGGTTTCTTCCGTGAGCTATTTGGCTCAGGCAAACTATTTGGCCTAGAAGTACTACCTCTAGTGAGCAACGGTGGTTGGTACCAGCCAAACGGCCTGATGCTACTTGCACCATCAGCATTCTTCTTAATCGGTTTCATGATCTGGGCTATCCGCATTATCAGACCTGAACAAATCGAAGCGAAGGAGTAAGGACGTCATGGAACATTACATCAGTCTGCTAGTTAAATCGATTTTCATCGAAAACATGGCACTGTCTTTCTTCCTAGGTATGTGTACTTTCCTTGCCGTATCTAAGAAAGTTAAGACCTCTTTCGGTCTGGGTGTTGCAGTTGTGGTAGTACTCACTATCGCGGTTCCTGTGAACAACCTAGTTTACAACCTAGTTTTGAAAGAGAACGCGTTAGTTGAGGGCGTAGACCTTAGCTTCCTAAACTTCATCACCTTCATCGGTGTAATTGCAGCACTTGTACAGATCCTAGAGATGGTTCTTGACCGTTTCTTCCCTCCTTTGTACAACGCGCTGGGCATCTTCCTACCGCTGATCACAGTAAACTGTGCGATCTTCGGTGGTGTATCTTTCATGGTACAACGTGACTACAACTTTGCTGAATCTGTTGTTTACGGCTTCGGTTCTGGTGTGGGTTGGATGCTAGCGATCGTCGCTCTTGCAGGTATCCGTGAGAAGATGAAGTACTCAGACGTGCCTCCTGGTCTACGTGGTCTAGGTATCACGTTCATCACTGTAGGTCTAATGGCGTTGGGCTTTATGTCTTTCTCTGGTGTTCAACTGTAAGTCGGGTAAACCGCAACAATTAAGGAATAGTCAATGGACATTATTCTTGGTGTAGTGATGTTTACTCTGATCGTACTTGCGCTAGTACTAGTGATTCTATTCGCTAAGTCAAAGCTTGTACCAACAGGTGACATTACAATTTCTGTGAACGATAACCCTGAATTGGCGATCGTTACACAACCAGGTGGTAAGCTACTAACTGCGTTAGCGGGTGCTGGCGTATTCGTATCTTCTGCTTGTGGTGGCGGTGGCTCTTGTGGTCAGTGTCGCGTAAAAGTTAAATCAGGTGGTGGTGACATCCTACCTACCGAGCTTGACCATATTACTAAAGGTGAAGCGCGTGAAGGTGAGCGTCTAGCGTGTCAGGTTGCAATGAAAACTGACATGGACATCGAACTTCCTGAAGAAATCTTCGGCGTTAAGAAGTGGGAATGTACGGTTATCTCTAACGATAACAAAGCAACATTCATCAAAGAGCTTAAGCTACAAATTCCAGATGGCGAATCAGTACCTTTCCGTGCTGGTGGTTACATCCAGATTGAAGCACCAGCTCACCACATTAAGTACGCTGATTTCGATGTACCTGAAGAGTATCGTGAAGATTGGGACAAATTTAACTTGTTCCGTTACGAGTCTAAGGTAAACGAAGAAACAATCCGTGCTTACTCAATGGCTAACTACCCAGAAGAAGAGGGTATTATTATGCTAAACGTGCGTATCGCTACGCCGCCGCCTAATAATCCTGACGTACCACCTGGTATCATGTCATCGTTCATCTGGTCTCTAAAAGAAGGCGACAAGTGTACGATTTCTGGTCCATTCGGTGAGTTCTTCGCGAAAGACACTGATGCTGAAATGGTATTCGTTGGTGGTGGTGCAGGTATGGCCCCAATGCGTTCTCATATCTTCGACCAGCTAAAACGTCTGCACTCTAAGCGTAAGATGTCATTCTGGTACGGTGCTCGTTCTCGACGTGAAATGTTCTACGTAGAAGATTTCGACGGCCTAGCGGCTGAGAATGACAACTTCGTTTGGCACTGTGCATTGTCTGACCCTATGCCAGAAGATAACTGGGATGGTTACACAGGCTTCATTCACAATGTTCTTTACGAGAACTACCTACGTGATCACGAAGCGCCAGAAGACTGTGAATACTACATGTGTGGTCCACCTATGATGAACGCGGCTGTTATCGGCATGCTAAAAGATCTAGGTGTAGAGGATGAGAATATCCTTCTAGATGACTTCGGTGGTTAATTCCTCCAAGTGATTGAATCTATGGCTAGCTCTCTAAGAGCTAGCCATTCTTTTTTGTGAATGACAAAATGATATTCAACAGTTGATATAGGAAATCGGTTTGTCTTAAGAGAACCCATTTTCCATATCAATTCATACCAATATCGCTGATTAGGGAAATTGGTATTAACAACAATTGGAGTAAACAAGTGAAAAAGTGGCTTGTTGCATTCGCTTCTCTATTGATTTTGGCTGGCTGTGAACAGTCTGCAGATCAAATTCATTTAAGTGGCCCAACGATGGGAACTACTTACAATATCAAATACATTGAGCAAGATGGCTTACCTTCACCTGAAGCGCTTCAAACAGAAATCGATCGCCTACTTGAAGAAGTGAACGATCAAATGTCGACTTACCGTGAAGATTCAGAGCTTAGCCGTTTTAATCAACATGAAACGAGTGAACCATTTGAAGTATCACCGCAAACCGCAACGGTTGTGAAAGAAGCGATTCGCCTAAATGGTCTTACTTTAGGCGCTCTCGATGTTACCGTTGGTCCTTTGGTTAACCTTTGGGGTTTTGGCCCTGAAGCTCGCCCAGATGTTGTACCATCAGATGAAGAACTTGCAGCTCGCAAAGCGAACACCGGTATTCACCACCTTTCGGTCGAGGGGAACAAGATGTCGAAAGATATCCCGAACCTTTATGTTGATCTCTCAACGATAGCAAAAGGCTGGGGTGTGGATGTTGTTGCGGATTACCTGCAATCAGAGGGGATTCATAACTACATGGTTGAAGTCGGTGGTGAAATGCGTCTAAAAGGTATTAACCGTGAGGGGGTGCCGTGGCGTATTGCGATTGAAAAACCAACCGTAGATGAGCGCTCAATTCAGGAAATTATTGAGCCAGGTGATATGGCAATTGCAACAAGTGGTGACTATCGTAATTACTTTGAGAGCAATGGTGTGCGATACTCTCACATCATCAATCCGCAAACAGGTAAACCAATCCACCATAAAGTGGTATCGGTTACGGTATTGGATAAATCGTCGATGACGGCCGATGGTCTTGCAACTGGCATCATGGTGTTAGGTGAAGACAAAGGTATGCAAATCGCAAATGACAACAACATTCCAGTTTTCATGATAGTGAAAACGGATGATGGATTTAAAGAGCTGGCTTCTGAAGCATACAAGCCGTTCATGAAGAAATAACAACCGAAGTGAGTATGTTCTTATGAGTACATTTCTAATTACTTTTGCTGTTTTTGTTGCGGTGATTGCAGCGATGGCAGTGGGTTACATCTTTCAAAAGAAAGTGGTAAAAGGCAGTTGCGGTGGCCTTGGCGCAGTAGGCATTGAAAAAGTATGTAATTGCCCTGAACCATGTGATGCACGTAAGAAACGTGAAGCTCGTGAAGCAGCACGTGCGGAAAAGCTTGCTGCATGGGAAAAAGACCGCATTGCTTAATCTGTAATGGTTAAAATAGAAAACCCAGCCTTGTGGCTGGTTTTTTTTTGGAGCAATTTAGTAGAAAAAGTGTCTACTGGTAAATAGTCTGATTTCGACCATTTTCTTTTGCTTGATACAAGCGATCATCTGCGACTTTAATTTGTTGGTCGAGGTTGTCGAGTGCTGTTGATACACCAATACTGATCGTTATCTGAATTTCTTCGTCTTGGTATGGTATCGGCGTTTTCTCTACTCGTTGCCTCATTTGCTCTAGGCGTGTGACAAATTCCTCATAGTGATCGCATGCTTGAATACAAAACTCTTCTCCACCAAATCGAGCCACAACATCATCTGGGAAATAAATTTTTAAGATGTTGGCGACCATGACGAGTGCAGCGTCTCCACCATCATGGCCATAGTTGTCGTTCACTTTCTTAAAGAAATCGATATCAAGCATCGCAATATTGCGTTTTTCGCATCCCCCACACGCTTGACCAAACAAGAAACGTCGATTCCACAAACCGGTGAGGGAATCTTGGTTTGCCATCCGGTACAACTCAGAAGTAGCTTCTTTCATATCTAAGATTTGATGAACTCGGCAAAAGAACTCTTCTTGGTTAAAAGGCTTGTATAAAAAGTCATTTGCGCCAGCTTTTAGAAAACGGGCCGTCATTGTGTGGTCATCGCTACCAGAAATACCAAGAATCGCCAGTTGGTTCTTATCAAAATTCTGGCGTAGTTCTCTGATCATTGTAATGCCATCTTTGGTTGGCATGTCGTGGTCAGTGAGGACTAAAGTGATATCAGGGTTCTGCTCGATTAATTCAATCGCTTGCTGACCATTCTCAGCTTGGAGTGTTTGCAGATATTGATGCTCCAGCAGTTGCACCACGTGATGACGCACCACCATGGAGTCATCCACGACCAAGCACTTATGGTTGTGGTTGTTTGTCAGTCGCCTAATTAATGGAAGAAGGTAGGAGACAGAAGCCATGCTGTCTTTTAATAAATAGTCTAGCACGCCCTTAGCTAGCATTTGTTCACGGATCTCTTCTTGAAACATCGCAGTCAGTACAATGACTTTATGTTGATGAGAAAGTAAAAGATCGATGATTTCACCGTCTTGGGCATCAGGTAAACAATAGTCTAATACGGCGCACAGCAGGTCTTGCTGAGAGTTTAAAATGGCTTGTGCTTCTGAAAAGTTCTCTGCTGCAATGATTTCATACCCTGCTTGCCCTAAGATTTGTTGCAGATAATTTCGAAAGGCGCGACTGTCTTCGACAATCAAAATTTTGTTACTCAAAAAAGTGTCCTTACTTTTGTATAGTGCAACCCCGAGCATACTGTTCGTATATGCATTCGCATTATCTTGATGTTCGGTTTTGCGATAACCTTATATTGTTAAGCTTTCTCGCTAATGGAATCAATAATAATCAACAGTTTTATTAATGCTATGAAAATATGTCTAACTTTGGCTCCGAATAACACTATTTAGGTATAAGAACATTGTTGAACTTTAAGTATTCTTAATGTCTTTTTACAGTACTAACTAGTTCGAGTAGCTTATGACAAACAACAATTTACTTTAATCGCAACGACAAAAATACAACGTAGAACGAAAGTCGTTATATCGGTAAGGTGAATGTGTGTTTTGTTCAAAGCAGTAAAAATGAGTTAAATATCACGCTCTGGATGGGGTTTGTGTTTTGTATGTAATAAAAGGTCTTTGTTTGTGTAGTGAATAATGGCAAGTTATGTTGTATTTATTCGCAGGCTAGACACTTAATATCATAGGTTAAAAATGAGGAGCGATGGCTTAATCGGTTATTCTTATTTTTAATTTATTTTGCTGAGAAAACTTTGTATGAAAAACGTTCGTTGATCGGATCGACGAATATGAGCGATATGCGTTCAATTTGCAGATGGATGGATTGCGTTACAGATAGTGTCTATAATTTAAAAATTGTATAAAAATGAACCTAAAAATCCTCTCTGTTTTAACTATCATGGTATGTATTACCATGCCGTTGATTTATTCAACTAGTATAAGTATCGATGTAAAGTTAGCCAGCATGTTGAGTGCATTCTTGGCATCATTGGTTGTTGTGTTATCTACGATTCTTATTCGGACTCAACTCAAGCTAAATGAAATTAACGCGGGCCTTAGCAATCTCCTTGATGAACTGCATGCCTCCTACCAATCTTTTAATCTTAATTTAGACAAGAATGTTAAGGACACTGAGCAGTGCTTTCTTGATCTTGAACAAATATCTGCTTCAACAGTAGAGTTGTCTTCAACGTCACAAAGCGTTAGCCATGAAGCTTCAGTCGCCAAAGATGCAACTGAACAAGTGCTGAGAGATCTATATAAAGGTCGTCGTTTGATGGAATACGACAGTCAGATTGCTATGCAAGTGTTCACCTCGATTGAACATTCTGTGCCGATTTTTAATAAACTTTTTGAATGTTCAAATGACATCAATTTGCTTTTGGATACCATCAACCAAGTTTCTAACCAAACGTCATTATTGGCGCTCAATGCCTCTATTGAAGCCGCAAGAGCGGGTGAGCATGGTAAGGGATTTTCCGTCGTTGCCAGTGAAGTGCGTAAGTTGTCGATGCAGACTCAACAGAGTACATCGGTAATAAAAGAAACCGTAGAAAAGCTCAATGCTTACAGTACGAAAGCGCAAGATCATATTACTAAGAACCAAGCGATCATCAAAAAGTCGTTTGCACTTTCTAAGCATTTAAATGAAGCGTTCGAGAGTATTAATGTAAGTACGCAAAAATTGGCGGCAATTAACTCTGTCGTACATGAAACATCTACTAGCCAAACCGTGGTGACTCACGATTTATCCTCCCGAATAGAAGATGTGTATAGCAAACTCGATAACAGTCTAGCGAATGCAAAAGCGAACCAAGAAAAGAATGCGTACACGAGTACGATGATTATCGGAATGAAGCAATTTCTACACGATAAACAGGTTGAGCAATAGCATTTTTGATTAGTGCGGAGATGGTCGCGCGGCATGTGATATAGCCATGCCGTGCTTCTATACCCAAGTCAGCTCGCCCTTTGGGAGCGTGTCATTGAAACAATGTCATCGTCAAACAACTTAGAAAAAGCTAGCTATTACGCTTCGTTGCTTTCTTTCTTATTCCGGTAAACAGGGAATCACTGGCAACGCTCTGAATCCTGCATCTTGAAGTCACTTGGGTATAACAAGCTTATCTTCAAGCTAGACTTACCAATGGTTACTTATCACAAACTTCGATCTTTATTTTGAGAAGTGCATCATAGTATACTGTTTTTTTAAACAGTGTGTTTTGTGTATTGAGCGTGCAAGAACGAGTAAGAAAAATTATTCACGTTGATATGGATTGTTTTTATGCCGCGGTGGAAATGCGCGACAACCCGAGCTATCGGGGGGTACCACTTGCTGTGGGCGGTCATGAAAAGCAACGTGGCGTGATCAGTACGTGTAACTATGAAGCGCGCAAGTTTGGCATTCGAAGTGCGATGCCAACAGCGCGTGCACTCCAACTTTGCCCGAATTTGCTCGTTGTTCCGGGACGAATGCATGTTTATAAACAAGTCTCACAACAAATCCGCGCCATTTTCGAACGTTACACACAAATCATCGAACCTCTTTCTCTAGATGAAGCATACCTTGATGTTACAGACTCCACCGCTTGTCGAGGGTCTGCCACACTGATAGCAGAGTCCATTCGTAAAGACATACACACGGAGTTGGGGTTAACTGCCTCTGCTGGGATCGCACCAATAAAGTTTTTAGCTAAAGTCGCGTCTGACATGAATAAGCCGAATGGTCAGTTTGTGATTACGCCAAGTCAAGTTCAGGAAGTCGTTGATAAGCTGCCTCTGGAGAAGATTCCTGGGGTTGGCAAAGTGAGCTTGGAGAAACTGCACCAAGCGGGCTTCTATTTATGTGAGGACATCAAAAACAGTGACTATCGTGAGTTATTACGTCAGTTTGGGCGGCAAGGTGCATCACTATGGAAGCGCAGCCATGGCATTGATGATCGAGAAGTGGTTGTGGAGCGAGAGCGCAAATCGGTTGGCGTAGAGCGTACGTTTAGCGAAAACATTTCGACCTATGATCAATGTTGGCAAGTGATAGAAGAAAAGCTTTATCCTGAACTAGAGAAGCGCTTGGAAAGAGCCAGCCCAGATAAATCAATCATCAAGCAGGGGATCAAGGTAAAGTTCGCAGATTTCCAACTGACAACCATTGAGCATATACATCCACAACTGGAGTTGGACGACTTTAAGGCTTTGCTAAGGGATATTCTAAAACGCCAAAATGGCAGAGAGATCCGCTTGTTGGGCTTGAGTGTGATGCTCAAGCCCGAAGAACAAGCTCGTCAATTGAGTTTCTTCTAGGCTTGAGCTTCTTCTAGGATCGTGCCACTTCAACGTGTTGCAATACTTGAGAGAAAGAGGTATTTGCCATAGCGCCATAACCTTGAAGCTTGCTTGCTTTAAGTCGAGCAATGATAGGAGTGCTGATCCCACATAGAAAGCGAGCTACGGCTTCATTGCTGATGGCGCTAGGTGAGAGTTGAACAAACTCATTTACCCATGCTTTCAGATGAAGCGTTTCTGGTTGCTCATGTTGCGTTTGAGGGAATGTCGCCACTTCTCCACGACATACCGAGCAATGACCACATCGTGTAGGCGCATCATGGTCGGCAAAGTAGTGAGCCAACTGATGGCTTAGGCAATCAGACGATTGGAACAGGTTCAGCATAGTGTGAATACGTTCGATATCTTTACGTTCTTTTGATTGAAATAGCTCAACTAATTGTTCGGTGAGTGCGTCTTGGCTCTGAGTTGCAGGCAATACGGAATAAACATCCGTGAGTTGTTTACTTTCTAATTCAATCCAGCCGTTTTGATGGAAGTAGTCTAAAGCAGCAACCACTCGGCTGCGTTCAGATTGATAGTGCATCCATAGGGCTTCTAAATCTACCTGGCACCAGATTTTTGCTTTGGTCGAACACGTGAAAATGGCCTCGACAAACTGACGACGCTCACCTTGGAACTGGTTGAGAATAAACTGTTGATCTTGCAAAAACTTAAATCGGTATTCAGCAAAGTAACTGTACTTCGCTTTAATAACGTCCGCTAATTCAAGATAAACGAGTAAGGTCTTAAGTGGTAATTGGCGAATATTGCTGTCACGAGAAAGGCGCAGTGCGATCATTTCCCATTGAGGCGTATTTTCTCGAATCTGCTCTAAGACATACTGGATGGCGCTTGGCTCTGGGGTATCGCCGTACACAAAATTTTCAAGTACGGTTAAGCCCGACGTATTTCCTAACAAGATGCATTCAGATCGTTGACCATCACGCCCTGCGCGTCCGATTTCTTGCGCGTAGTTTTCGATGGATTTTGGCAAATCAAAATGAATCACGCGGCGAATGTCGGATTTATCGACACCCATACCAAACGCGATGGTTGCAACAATGCAGTCGATTTGAGAGTCCATAAACTGCTGTTGGATTTTCTCACGAATGTCGCTCTTCATACCTGCGTGGTAAGCGTGAGCATTGATGCCCAAACGGATCAGTGAGTTGGCAACTTGCTCTGCGGTTTGCTGTTGAGTTACGTACACGATACTTGGCAGTTTAGGCTCCGCAGCAATAATGTCATTCAGTTGAGTTTGTTTGTTTTCTTCATCGCAAGGCAACACAGAAATATCGAGGTTAGGGCGATAGAAACCGGTGACGGTGATATGCTCGTTGTCGATGCTAAACTTCTTCTGCATATCTTCAATCACCGCCGGTGTTGCGGTGGCGGTTAGCAGGAGTGATTGAGAGATGTTGAGCTCACGTTGGTACTGAGGCAATTTAAGATAATCGGGACGGAAATTATGCCCCCACTCTGAGATACAGTGTGCTTCATCCACCACCATCAAAGAAATAGGAATTTGACGAATGAATTCACGAAAGCGTTCGTTCTTGAGTCGCTCTACAGAAATCATCAACACTTTTATATGACCACTCTTAACTCCAGCCATGACTTGCTGTGCTTCTTCTCTACTTTGACTGCTGTCGATAGAGGCGGCTGCAATCCCTTTACTTTGTAAAAAGCTGAGTTGGTCTTTCATCAACGCCAATAGAGGGGAAATGACCAACGTGAGATGCGGTAACTGTGTCGCTGGGAGTTGGTAGCAAAGTGACTTCCCGGAGCCTGTTGGGAAGATAGCAGCAGCAGAGTGTCCGTTCATTACGGCGTCAATAACAGGTTGCTGACCTGGTCGTAAGGCATCAAAACCAAACACGGATTGAAGTGTTTGCATAAGCGAGCCACTTTGCATAATAAGGAAACCTTTCTTTGATGGTAAACTGGGTTACATTAACACACCATGAGTGCGAAACGCGCGTCCTAAAAGTATGAACAAACCTGAGTTAGTCCAAATAATCATTAAACACTTAGAAGACAAACTTCAAATTGCTTATGCCTCGACCCAACGAGCCATTGATGCTGCCACAGATGAAGAAACTGTACCGGAGCATAAATACGATACGTTAGCGCTTGAAGCGTCTTATCTTGCGCATGGGCAAGCGATGCGTGTTCAAGAGAGTGAAGAAGAGCTTCGTCAGTACCGTTCGTTAGTCATTCGTGATTTTTCTGATTCTGCGATTGCTGTGGGTGCTTATGTCGAGCTTATTGATGAGCATGATAATGAAAAGGCCTTTTTCGTTGGCCCATGTTCTGGCGGGTTAACGGTTCAGTGGCAAGATAAAGAAGTCTTTGTTCTTACTGCTCAATCGCCTCTCGGGCGTGCTTTAATGCGTAAAGAGGTTGGCGAAGAAATTACCGTGGCCATTGGTGATAAAACAACCTGTTATGAAGTTGTGGCGATTTTCTGACATCGTATTTATTGCTGGTTGTTATAGTTATAAAGAATATTGTGATAGAAGAGAACGTAATGAAGAAACTGCTCACATTCTCATTGTTGATGGTTAGTGCAAGTAGCTACGCGGCCCAGTGTCGTATTGATATAAATAATGAAGTACGTATGGATGGTCAAAACCTCGAAATTGTCCATGCTAATGGTGAAAAAGCGGTGGTTGATGAAGAGAATAACTTATTCATCAAAGGTGAATTGATAGAGCTTGATGCCGATCAGAAAGCCGCTATCGAAGACTATCGTGAGAAAATGAATGCCTATATCCCACAAGCTAAGCAATTGGCCAGTGATGGTCTGGCTTTAGCGAACGATATTATTGACGATATTGCGGTTAGTTTAGATGCCCCAGATGCTTTTGATAATGTGAAGGCCGCCGCCAAAGCGTTCTTTGCGGATGTAGAGTCTCGTTATTACAAAGATGGTGATTTTATTCTACCAGCAGACAGTTTTGACTCGATGACAGAATCATGGACAGCTGATTTTGAAAAAGCACAAGAGATTTTCAACAAAGAATTCTTAACGAGCGCTTTTGATGCATTGTCTGCCAAGATGAAAGAAGAGGGTGGTTTGAATTTAACGGCGCTCTCTGAAAGCATGACAGAGTTGCAAGCGAAAGTAGCTCAACGTTTGGCTGAACACTCTAAAGAAGTAGAGCAGCAAGCCGAGGGTCTATGTGATTCGTTGGATGAAATGGCGGATCAAGAGCAAGATTTGCTCAAGAAGATTCCAGAATTGAAAGATTATCAAGTCTTTACTATCTGATGGTTTTGATCGTTTCCAGACCACGTATAAATAAACCGCTGAGTATGCTCAGCGGTTTTTTTGTTTTAGTTTGAGGGGTTTATAGCAGTTTACAAATGTTGTTGAGGATAAGCGTGCTGATTGTCGAGTAATTAACCTAAATTTTCTTGTCGAATGGGGGATATTGCTATAATGTACTAGCTCACTAGTTCGTTGATATGTGTGTGAGTAGTATGACACAACAAACCTCTTCTCAACCTCGTGAGCATTTTGGCTCGCGTCTTGGATTTATCTTAGCCGCTGCAGGAGCTGCCGTTGGTCTAGGAAATATTTGGGGGTTTCCAACCCAAGCTGCGAGTAATGGCGGTGGCGCTTTCTTACTTGTTTATTTAGTGATGATTCTTATTGTTGCTTTTCCAATGCTTGTGGTTGAAATGGCGATTGGTCGTCATGGCCAAGCAAACCCGGTTGATAGTATGCGCTCTCTTACTGACAGCCCTGCTGGTAAAAAGCTTGGTGGTATTGTTGGTTGGATTGGCCTGAGTGTACCAAGCGCAGTGCTGGCGTTTTATTCGATTGTTGGTGGCTGGTTGATCTGCTTTATGCTAGGTGCCGTTACCGACATCATGGGAATGGAAGCCGCAACCCAGTGGTTGAAAGGCTTTAGTGTGGAACGCAACCTTTTTGGTACGATCATCTTTTATGTTCTCACTATTTTGATTGTGCAAGGCGGCGTGAAACAGGGTATTGAGAAGTGGTCAACACGTTTGATGCCAGCGCTGTTTATTCTCTTCGGTTTGCTGTTCGTCTACATCATGACGCAAAACGGTGCGATGGAGGGGTTGAAGCATTACTTAGTGCCAGACTTTGAAAAAGTATGGGATCGAAAACTTATCCTTGCTGCAATGGGTCAAGGCTTCTTCTCGCTGACCATTGGTGGTTGTTCAATGCTGATCTACGGCTCTTACTTAAGTAAGAAAGAGAACCTACCTAAGATGGCCATGAACGTGACGATGGTGGATACTGCGGTTGCTTTCATTGCCGGTCTTGTTGTCATGCCTGCTATGTTTGTCGCGATGCAAAAAGGCGTACAAATTTACGCGGAAGATGGGTCATTACTCAGTTCAGATACTCTGGTATTTACGGTTTTACCATTGATGTTTGATAGCTTAGGCTTACTTGGTCAACTGTTCTCAATCGTATTTTTCTTGCTACTGACGATTGCGGCACTCACATCGTCAATTTCGATGCTTGAATGCCCAGTTGCACTGGTGGGCGAGCGCTTTAATACCAAACGCAGTACAACAAGCTGGGTGTTAGGTGCATTGATTGCACTGTTCAGTGTGGTTATCGTGTTTAACTTCGGCACACTGTTTGGCATGGTTGCTACTATCGCAACGCAATATCTACAACCAATGGCGGCACTGTTGTTCTGTCTATTTGGTGGTTGGGTATGGAACCGTCACTCAAAAATTAAAGAGCTTGAGCAAGGCTGTCCTGAGTTCACACAAGGCTGGTTTGGTAAATTGTGGCCGGCCTACGTGAAGTTCGTTTGTCCGGTGCTTGTGGCTACCGTGATCTGGGCTTCATTCGGCTAATTAACGCTAGTCATAACCTGTCCTCAATGTGTAAACAGTTTTGAGGAGGGGAGATCACAAAAGAAAAGGGCTTGATGATAACTCATCAAGCCCTTATTTTATTTGCTATTTCGACGGTTCGTTAAGATTAACGGAACTGACCAGCATCGGGTAAAAAATCAAAACCCGCAGATGCCAATTTTGCTTCAAGTGCTGCGCGATCGATTTCATAGAACGTAGCCAACTTATCTAGATCGCCACCAAAATCATCACGAAGTTTCATGTTGACGATGCTCATCAGCATGATCGGATCCATCGATTCAAAGTTTGCTAAGTTCATCGCTAGTCCTCAAAATCTGAAATGAGCAGGTTGGCCGCCGCAAATGCAGCTTTTTCACGAACATCTTTCGGTAGTGATTCATCCGCTGCCACATCGTTCAGTGTTTTCACTGCACATGAAATTGCTTGAGGAATGTAGCCTTGATCGCCACTACCGATTTGAGCGTAAAGCTCACGAACCAAATCACAACAGCCGTATACTTGCATGTTTTCTTTCCACTAAATGATAACTTATCTCAATATACACATAGCCGTTTTGAAACTCAAAGCAGAGCGTTGTTTTGGCTCAAATTCACAGGCAATTTGAGTAAAATTACATCATTTTAATTGCGCTTCTAGTTGATAAGTCACTTCGGGAGATAGATTCAACTGTTTCGCAAGCTCTTGTAAATAAGCCTTTTCCATGAAGTTTTGCTCATCAGCCACAATCAGAGAGGCAAGATAAATCTCTGATGCCTGTTGTGGAGACGTTGCTAAACGCGCAATTTCCGCAGGATCGAGAGGTTTGTGTAGCTCTTGATGAACGAGCTGTCTTACGTGATCGTCTGCGCCCATTTCCGTCAGTGCTTGTTCGATGCGAGCCATTTCTTCTTGGTCAACATGGCCATCGGCTTTTGCTGCACCAATCATGGCTTTGAGGATCAGTTTGGCGTGTTTATTATCCTCTGGGTCAAAGGCTTCGCTGACGCCTTGTGTATCTTGTTTGGCTTGCCAATCGTTGTAGACTTTGTAAGCCAGTGCGCCAAGGGCCGCTGCACCGCCGACTTTAAGTGCGCCAGTGCCCATTTTCTTCGCCATTTTTTTGCTCTTTTTTGAGCCCATCAGCATACCGATAAGACCACCGCCAATCGCGCCTGCCCCAAGGGTTTTCAGTTGGCTAGAACTTGAGGACGATTTGATATTGCTGGTCTGCTTGCTGAGCGCATCGGCACCTTGCTTGAGCAAGTCTGATTTGAGTGCTTGATTAAGAAGATTTTTTAGATCCATAGCTGAACTCCTTACTAGATTGAATCCAGTGTAAGGTGATGAATCTGAATAAAAGATTAACGGAGGCAATCAATTCTACCTTTGCCGCAATAAAAAAGGGCTGACCGAAGCCAACCCTTTTGAATATTAGTAAATGACGTTGAATATCAGAGAGTAACGTGGATTACTTTAGCTGAGCTTTAACGTGCTCAACGATATCAGCCATCGCTACTGCTGTTTTCTCACCGCTACGACGGTTCTTGTATTCGAAGTTACCCTCGTCCATGCTGCGGTCACCAATCACGATAGTGTGAGGGATACCGATCAGTTCCATATCAGAGAACATAACACCTGGGCGTTCTTTACGGTCATCGAATAGCACTTCGATACCCATAGCTGTCAGCTCAGCGTATAGCTTCTCTGCTGCTTCTTGAACGCGCTCAGATTTGTGCATGTTCATTGGAACGATAGCAACTTGGAAAGGTGCTAGTGCGTCTGGCCAGATGATGCCGTACTTGTCGTGGTTCTGTTCAATCGCAGAAGCAACAACACGTGATACACCGATACCGTAACAACCCATCTCTAGGATCACGTTCTTACCGTTAGAGTCTAGAACACCACAGTTCATCGCTTCAGAGTAAACATTACCTAGTTGGAAGATGTGGCCAACCTCGATACCACGCTTAAGCATGATAGTACCTTGACCACATGGGCTTGGGTCACCTTCTACGACATTACGTAGGTCAGCAACTTGACCAAGCTCTACATCGCGACCCCAGTTGATACCGAAGTAGTGTTTGCCATCAATGTTCGCGCCAGCGCCAAAATCGCTCATTACTGCAACAGAGCGGTCAACGATGAATGGTAGCTCAAGACCAACAGGACCTAGTGAACCTGCGCCCGCACCGATTAGCTCGCGCATTTCTTCTTCTGTTGCCATCTCTAGAGGAGAAGCAACTTCAGCTAGGTTTTCTGCTTTGATTTCATTCAGCTCGTGGTCGCCACGGATGATCAGTGCAACAATCGGTGCTTCGATTTCATCTGAAGCTTTAACGAACAGAGTTTTAACCGTTTTCTCGATTGCTAGGCCATGTTGTTCAACCAATTCCGCGATTGTTTTTGCGTTTGGCGTGTCAACAAGCGTCATCTCTTGAGTTGGCTGTGCACGTTCAGTTGCAGGTGCAACCGCTTCTGCTTTTTCAATGTTTGCCGCGTAATCAGATTCTGTCGAGAATGCGATTAAGTCTTCGCCGCTTTCAGCTAGAACGTGGAACTCTTGAGAGCCGTTACCACCGATAGCGCCAGAATCAGCCAGTACTGGACGGTACTCAAGGCCCATACGGTCAAATGCTTTGCAGTAAGCATCGTGCATCGCTTGGTAAGATTTCTCTAGGCCAGCTTTGTCGATATCAAAGCTGTATGCATCCATCATGCAGAATTCGCGCGCGCGCATCACGCCAAAACGTGGGCGGCGTTCATCACGGAATTTTGTTTGGATCTGGTAAAGGTTAATTGGAAGCTGCTTGTAAGAGCTTACTTCGTTACGAACCAATGCAGTGATCACTTCTTCTGCTGTTGGGCTAAGTACAAACGGACGAACATGGCGGTCAGTAAAGCGAAGCAGTTCAGGACCCATCTTCTCAGAGCGGCCTGTTTCTTCCCATAGTTCAAACGGCTGAACAACGGGCATCAAAGTTTCGATTGCACCTGCATTGTCGATTTCTTGACGAACGATGTTTTCGACTTTACGCAGTACACGTAGACCAGTAGGCAGCCAGGTGTATAGACCTGAAGCCAGCTTACGGATCATACCCGCACGTAGCATGAGCTGGTGGCTCACTACTTCTGCGTCGTTTGGAGTCTCCTTCAGAGTAGAAAGAAGATAATTACTGGTACGCATTAAATTTATCCGTTTATTAAAGTTAAATACTCAAGTCGCTATGAACAAGAGCATGAGGATCCCAATAGGGAAAATTGTTAGCCGCTTATAATATCAGCCAAATGGCTTTGTCAAAAGCTTTCGATCGCAGTAACTGATATTAAGTTTTCGTTGACGGTAAACTTCACGTTTAGATTGAACAAATTTACCGCATATTCTTTACTGTCTGGTTTGTTTTTCTTATAAGCAGGACGAGGATCTTGGGCGAGAACTTGTTCAATCACCGTTTTTACATACTCGGTGTCGCTATGCTTGTTTAGCACGGCTAGTGCAGGAGATGAAAAGCTCACGGAGCAAGTTTCAGGTTCGTTATCTGCATAGCCACCTTGTGCTGTAGGAATGGAATCTGAATAGGGAATGTAGGGTTTAATGTCGATGATCGGCGTGCCATCAACTAAGTCTACGCTACCAAGATCTAAATATATCTGGTCGCCCTTTTTGGATATGCCTTGTACTTCGACTGCCGACATTCCAATACCGTTAGGTCTGAATGTAGAACGCGACGCAAATACACCAATGCGTTCATTTCCTCCTAAACGAGGAGGTCGAACGGTTGGTTTCCAACCAGCTTCCAAGTTTTGGTCAAACAAAAATAGCAACCACACGTGAGAAAATAACTCTAGGCCACGCACGGCTTCTGGGCTATTCGCACTTCCGGTAAGTCTCACGCGCGATTTTGCCGCAGGGACTAATCGTGGTTGACGAGGAACAGCAAACTTCTCTTTATAAGGGCTTTCAATAACGCCAATAGGTTCGATGGAATACATGATTTGTGTCTTTCACTGAGGTTTAGGGAGAAAGTATCACAAATTTTACTTGGATTACTGGTTAAGGGTGAAGAATGTACTGAGGCCTTTGTTGTTTGTTTGTTTGTTTGTTGTTTGCTGATAGTCGAATGAGCTGTACCATCGCGCCAGCTTATTAATGTTAGTAACTTATAATTCCGGGTTATATTTGTTATCTAGGTGATATAACTGTATTTTTGTCAAAAATTGGCTATAAATTCGACGTGCGCTTACATTTTGTAACCTTTTGAACTTTAACTTAACCCTTGTGTCGAGTACCCTGCGCAAGCTTTGTGACATTTTTGTCACAATTGCGCAGGAATAAATACAAGGAGGGAACAGATGAGTTCATCTGCTTCAATGAAACAAAATTCACCAAAGAAGCCGCTATTTACGCGTTTTCTAGATACTGTCGAATATTTGGGGAACCTTTTACCCCACCCAATCACGCTTTTTGCCATTTTCTGCCTTGCGATCCTAGTTATGTCGGGTATCGCGGGTTATTTTGAGGTTTCTGTTGTTGATCCTCGCCCAGAAGGTGCTCCTGGTCGTGCGGCAGACGGTATGATCCAAGTGGTCAGTCTGTTGAACGCCGACGGCCTGCAGTTGATCGTTACAAATCTAGTGAAGAATTTTGTAGGCTTCGCACCATTAGGTACCGTACTGGTTGCAATGCTTGGTGTTGCCATTGCAGAACATTCTGGACTACTTTCTGCTGCAATGCGTGGCCTAGTAATGGGCGCTTCTCAGCGCATGGTTACGGTAACGGTAGTTTTCGCTGGTATCATTTCAAACACGGCTTCTGAGCTTGGCTATGTGGTGTTGATTCCACTCGCGGCAATGCTGTTCCACTCTCTAGGTCGTCACCCACTTGCTGGTCTAGCTGCCGCGTTTGCTGGTGTATCTGGTGGCTATTCTGCCAACCTACTTATCGGTACGGTTGACCCACTGCTGTCAGGTATTACTGAAACCGCAGCACAGATGATTGACCCAACTTACACCGTTGGTCCTGAAGTAAACTGGTACTTCATGTTTGTTTCGACGTTCTTCATCGCGATTACCGGTGCATTTGTTACTGAGAAAATCGTTGAGCCAAAACTTGGCAAATACAATGATGAAGAGGCGGCTGAAGACTTATCTCAAGATAAAATGGGTGGTCTGACTGACGTAGAGAAGAAAGGTCTTAAACTGGCGGCTATTGCAGTATTGGCTGTTTCTGCACTACTAGCATGGACGATTGTTCCTGCTGATGGTGTTCTACGATCTGATGCAGGCACGGTTGCAGGCTCTCCATTCCTGAAGAGTATTGTTGCGTTCATCTTTGTGTTCTTCGCAGTACCGGGCTTTGTTTACGGTCGCGTTGTTGGCACGATGAGAAATGATCGCGACGTGATTGATGCCATGTCGAAGTCAATGTCTTCAATGGGCATGTACATCGTACTGGTATTCTTTGCTGCGCAATTTGTTGCTTTCTTTAAGTGGACGAATTTTGGTCAAGTATTCGCGGTAGCGGGTGCAAGCTTCCTACAAGAAATTGGTCTAACTGGCCCAATGCTGTTCTTTGCTTTCATCTTAATGTGTGGGTTCATCAACTTGATGATTGGTTCGGCATCAGCGCAGTGGGCAGTAACTGCACCAATCTTTGTACCAATGCTAATGCTAGTCGGTTACGCACCTGAAACGATTCAAGCGGCTTACCGTATCGGTGACTCAACGACGAACATCATTACACCGATGATGAGCTACTTCGGTCTTATCCTTGCGGTAGCAACACGCTACATGAAGAACCTAGGTATCGGTACGTTAATCGCGACCATGTTACCTTACTCTATTGTCTTCATTGTTGGTTGGAGTGTGCTGTTCTACCTATGGGTATTCGTATTCGGTCTGCCTGTAGGCCCTGGTGCGGCAACGTACTACACGCCTTAATGAGCAATCTCACTCTGCTAAAACAAAGCCTGCATTCGTTGCAGGCTTTTTGTTGTTTAGAGCGCTTGGGCGCTAGCGTTTTGCAAGAATTCGGTCGAGGTGATTGGCAAATTCACGGCGCTCTGTTTGAGATAAAGCCGCCGGACCACCCGTTTGGATGCCACTAGAACGCATAGTCTCCATAAAGTCACGAATGTTTAAACGTGCTTTGATGGTATCTTTCGTGTATAGCTCGCCCCGAGAACTTAGTGCGAGCGCGCCTTTGCTGATCACTTCATCCGCAAGGGGGATATCAGAAGTGATGACTAAATCGTTGGCTTCAACGCGACGCACGATTTCATTATCGGCGATGTCAAAGCCAGCAGGTACTTGAAGAGTGTGAATGTTCGCCCGCTTAGGTACAGGCACAAGGTGGTTAGCTACAAAAGTGCAATCAACACCGGTTCGCTCAGCAGCACGAACGATAGTTTCGCGGATGACTTTCGGACACGCATCCGCATCTACCCATAATTTCATGATGTTTTCTCACTCAGTTGTGCTTCTAATCGTTCAATACGATCGAGTAGTTTTGCGACGGTATTTTCTAGAACAGTAATACGGTCATCTTCTTTTGGTGTTTGCAGTGCCACTTCGATTTTAGGAACGCCATTTGCGTTCTTCCAGCTCTTGATTGTCGCAATCAGTGCAGGCATTGGTACTGGTGTTTTCATTCGAGCTTTAACCAGTGCTACGGTTGGCTCTTTACCTTGCTGCTGTAGCTGTTCCATCACGGCTTCCAGCTCTTTAGTGATGTCTTGAGTTAACATAATTTGTCCCTACTAAAATGACTTTTATCATCATACTTCGCACGACTTATTTTGGCGAATGGCAATTTCGGTAGAGCCTTGTGCGAGATCTCTTACACAGGTTGTGAGAGAAAACGATTTCGTCATCAACCAAATAGAAAATAAAGAATCTAAATGTATGAAATATAAGCATTTAACATATTTTTAACCAAAATTTTCGACAAAAGATTCTCTAAGGTAGATTGAGATTTAAAGGGAAAAGCGTAAATTAAACCTTGTCGGCAGGAAGCAGACACGGAACAGGAAAGCACCAAGGATTTGGTTATCGTCAGGAAGACGATTTGGTTATTCAGGATGAGTGATCAAGCAAGGAGCGTAGGACATTGTAAGGATACAATCATCAATAGGATGTTGATGACTAAGGATAGACAATGGACCCCTCATAGGATTGAGGCAAGGACAGCATCAGGAAGATGCAAGGGACACCGCTCAAGGAACAAGTGATGCGCGCTAACGAGGATTGTTAGCTATCAGGATGATAAGGACACCGCTAGGACGGCGACGTAAGGACCAAGCTGACGGATTCAGCCACTATTATGGATGATGCATGGAGCACTAATTAGTAGCCGGACTGCTGCGAGTAAGACTATGGCCCCGATACGTTTGTGTCGGGGCCTTTCTTATTATTGACGCTTTTATAAATCTAACCAATTGAAAGTCGTCATGTCACATTATTTATAAAATCCTCATAACACTGAATAAAAAACAATCCAGATCAAGTTTCTTTCCAACCAGTTGGTTTAACTTTCGGCTTCTCAAAGGCGTTATGTGCTGCAGTTAAGGCATATTGCTTATCTACTGTAGATAAATGAAGTTTGCTGTAATCAAGGAATAGATGTGACCATAGTAACCAGAAGAATGCTTCTTCTACCCTACAATGAGTCGTTGCAACTAGAGTTCGTGATGTTGAATTGCTGTGCTAAAAACCGCGCAGAATTGAACGGACCTCATACTGTGTCTTCTGCCAAACAGTTGTTTGAGAAGATTCTGGATGATGAACATGTCTACAGCATGGCTGTACTTGAGAGTACAAGCCGTGATTACATGGGACATGTGTTTATTTCTAACTTGGATCATGAACCTGAGCTAGGTTTTATCTTTGATAAAGCTTATTGGGGTAAAGGGTTAGCGACAGAAGCGTTAAAGGCGTTTTTTCCAAAAGCATGCCGTGAGTTAGGGCTGCACAGAGTCAAAGCGAACGTGAACAGTCACCACGACGCGTCAATGATTGTGTTGGAAAAAATAGGATTTACAAAAAAACGGGAGAATAAGGACCTGTATGGCCCTTATTTTGAAATGGAATTTACAAGCGATGTGGCGGTAGGTGAAAGTTCTGCGGCCTAAACCCAACCATGGTTAATTGTCCTTGGTAACAATCATCACCAAGCGATGAAAACTCAAACTGATAGATTGTATGCCAACGCCAGATTCCCTCTGGCGTTTTCAGTTTATGCGCACCAAAAGCCATGCTCACCAACTGCAGATCTAACTGTTCGCATTTTCGCGTGATGGCTGCTTTTGCCAACTCGGATTGACGTCGTTGCTGCCAAAACAGAAAGCAGAAAAAGCATAGCCCTAATATGGCGAGAAGGTCTCCAATCATTTTGAATCCTTGACTATCCTTTTGTGGCTTGCTGCAGTTTGATGAGCGCAGTCGTCAGTTCTTCTGATGGACTTGAATGCAAGAGTGGTAGCAATACCATTCTCAGCTCTGGCAGCATAACCAAATCAGCAAACAATTGGTTAAATAGGGCTTGGTTACCGGTTTGAGCCAGACGCAGTAAAAATTGCTCAGCAACATTTGCCTCTGCCAATAGATGCCAAGTACGACCCGCAATACCAATAAGCACTTCTTGGTGGCTCAGACGTGGGCTTGCCAAGATGGTTTTCAATATTGGTAGAGATGTCTCAACTGGAGCACCAGCCAGTGCACGCATCAATGCAGATAACAAGAATAAGTCAGGTTCGTTACTATCCATTTCTCGTTGCGCTTTTTCTGCGATACGTTCAGCTAAACGATCTTGCAAATCCACATGTTCTAACGCGCCAAGTAAGGCGTAGAGTGGCTCATTTGGTAAGTGATTTAAAGCCTTTCGCAATGTCACACCATTTTGCTCTTTGCCAAGACGCGCTGCCATATCTGTGATGCCCTGCAGACCGACGGTTTGCCAGTTCTCCCAGCCTAGGCCACCAGTGAAGTAATGCTGAGTATGCTCGTAATATTGGCTGGTGGGTAAACCTAAGTTCGCGCGCACTTGGCTGTGGAATACCGCCATTTTTTCTTCAGCAGGTTTGAAAGTGTATGGATTGTTTGAAAGCTTTTGCTGTTGTTCTTCCGAGATATCTGCGCTGAGGCGAGTACCCATGGCTTCAATGACGTATTTGATGAAGTTACCAATATCGGATTGCTTTAATAAACCACGCTCATCCAACTCAAACTTCAGAAACCAAATCCAAGGCTGCTTTTTTTCATTCCAATAGGCGATCGCTAAGTGCGCTTTGCGCTGCATTGGGAATGGGTAAGGACATTGACCTTTTTCTACATCGGCAAAAAGCGATGGATCGATGGTTTTGATTCGACGACCGAGATCAAAGATCTGATATTCGCAGTGGCTGTTGCTGAGTAACTGGGTGAGGGTATGAATATTTTCCATTAAATACGACATCCTAACGTTCTTTTCACAAGAAATGGTATCATTCTCGGCTAATTCAAGGTTCGAGACAGAATTAATGGCAACAAACACCCAATTGGTCGACTTACTTCAACAACTTGAGGCGCAATTGCAGCAACATGAACTTTGGCAGCAAACGAAGCCATCGGCACAAGCCCTGCAAAGCTCTGAGCCTTTTGCAATTGATACATTGCACCCGCATGAATGGTTACAGTGGATTTTTATTGCAAGGATGCGAGCGTTAGTAGAAAGCTCGCAGCCTTTGCCAAGTGGTTTCTCTATCGAACCTTACTTTGCAGAAGCATGGAAACAAGAGCCGCATTACGCTGAGCTGCTCGTGACCATCCGAACCATCGACGAACTATGTAAGTAATCTTAATGTCAGAACAAGAAACATCACACGTTGTTGCTCCAGTGGAGTTGGAGATCGTATATCAGGATGAGTACTTTGTCGCAGTGAATAAGCCTGCCGGTATGTTGGTGCATCGCAGCTGGTTAGATAAGCATGAAACGCTTTTCGTAATGCAAACACTGCGTGACCAAATTGGGCAACATGTATTTCCTTTGCATCGTTTAGATCGTCCAACTTCAGGTGTACTGGTGTTTGCGCTTTCGAGTGAAGTGGCATCGCAAGTTATGCCAATGTTTGCTGAGCATAAGATGGAGAAAACCTATCACGCGATCGTTCGAGGCTGGATAGCCGAAGAGGGGGTGCTGGATTACGCACTTAAAGTGGAGCTTGATAAGATTGCAGACAAGTTTGCCTCGCAAGAGAAAGAAGCTCAAGACGCTGTGACGGCTTACAAGCCTCTGGCGAAAGTGGAAGTGCCTTACTCAACAGGTAAGTTCCCAACGACGCGCTACTGTTTGATGGAAATGAAGCCGAAGACAGGTCGAAAACACCAGTTGCGTCGACATATGGCGCACCTACGTCATCCTATTGTCGGGGATACCACTCATGGTGATGGCAAACACAATAAGCTGTATCGCACCGAATTTGACTCACATCGTTTGTTGTTGCATGCATCAGAGTTGCGTTTTGTTCATCCGTTTACGAACGAAGAGATCGTAATGAAAGCGGGTATTGATGAAACTTGGCAACAACTGTTTGCTCGATTTGAATGGGATAAATCGCTGCTAAAATAACGCACGTAGATTGCTCAGTGTACACGAGAGATAAAACGAGAAAGGGGGGGGATATTCATATCCCCCCCTTTTTTCTCTTTGAGAAATGAAATGGTTTACTTAAGCTTTTCTAGATCGGCTTCGATCTCGGCGATCTTACTCGAAACCACTTTTTCTAGATGACGAAGATCGGACAGAATTTTTTCTTTTACATCGACTTCTGCTGTTTTCACTGGCTTAGTGATCTTGTTTAACTCGTCGATCACTAAGGTCAAGTTGCGGTTTATTTCCGTAATTTCTTTGTACTTGTGGCTGCCACTGTCAACCAACACATTCTTCACTTGGCGTGGGTATTTAAATTTTACGCTTTTAGCGAAGAACTCACCTTTTTGTTTGTGGAAGTATATTTTGAGGACGTCTTTATGAGCTTCTTGTCGAAGGGAATAACGTTCAATCTGCTTTGGGTCGTGGATGCCCAAACCAGTGAGGTGTGGATACATAGGCTACCTCTGTCTAGTCACTAGAATAAGTCTTCTTTGTAACTGTAGCAGCCCATATTTGAGCTAGATAGCTGATATTTAGTCAAATTGCTCAACTTGTGGGCAAGATCGCTCTCGTTCTTGCCCACCGATATTTTACAAAAGAAAAGTGCCCCTTTGCTATGCAGAAACCGAATCGGCTAACCGTTCAATCAACATTTCGCGTAGCTCTTCTTGCTGTTCTTCACTCAAGCGTCCACCTGCATCACTCGTCAGAATAAACAAGTCTTCGGCGCGTTCACCAATGGTGGTGATCTTCGCGGCGTGCAAGTTAATGCCTAAATCTGCAAAAGTACGTCCGACTTTAGCGAGTAAGCCTGGTGTGTCTAGGGCGACAAACTCCATCAGCGTGCGTTTTTTACCTTTGGTGGGTAAAAAATCGACTTTAGTTTTTACGTGAAAGTGCTGAAGTTTATGTGGCGTTCGACGAGTCTTGATCTTTGTTGGACGGCCGTCTTCGAGGACATGCGTGATGTGTTTGCTGACTGCACTATGACGAGTTTCATCAATGACATTACCATGGTGATCGAGAACCATGAATGTATCCAGCACATGGCCATCTTTGCTGGTCATGATTTGGGCGTCATGAACATTGAAGTTTCGGCGATCGAGCTCCGCTACGACGGTTGCAAATAGTGCGGGTTGATCTTTGGTATAAACGAACACTTCAGTGCCGCCACGAGTGGCTTTTTTGCTGATCAGAACGAGCGGTTTAGATGGGTCTTCCATGCGCAGTAAATTTTCACAATGCCATGCAATCTGCTTGTGAGTATGACGCAAGAAATAATCGGCTTTGAAGCGCTGCCATAACACTTCAATTTCACGGGCAGAGAACCCCTCTTTGCGAAGTAAAGCTGATGCCATCTGTTGGTTATGTCGGATGCGTTCACGCACATCTACGGGGTTTTCTAATCCTCGGCGTAGGGCTCTCTGAGTGGAATAGAACAGCTCAGCAAGCAATGTACGTTTCCAACTGTTCCAAAGTTCGGGGTTAGTCGCGCAAATGTCGGCGACTGTCAAACAGACCAAGAATTCAAGGCGCTCTTCATCTCGAACTTGTTTTGCGAATTCAGTGATCACATCTGGATCGTATATATCACGGCGCTGCGCCGTTACCGACATAATTAAGTGATGACGTACCAACCAGCTAACCAGTTTTGCTTCGGGTTTCGATAAGCCGTGCTCAATACAAAAATCGTAGGCTTCGCCTTCACCAATGACAGAATGATCGCCGCCTCTGCCCTTACCAATATCATGGAAAATAGCAGCAAGAATCAACAGCTCTTTTTTCTGGATGCGAGGGTAAATTTCGCAGCATATGGGATGCTTATTATGGTTTTCTGCATAGCTGAATGTGTTGATGTGTTTAAGTAAGCGAACGCTATGTTCATCGACCGTGTAGACATGGAATAAATCAAACTGCATTTGACCAACAATTTGACTCCACTGCGGTAAATACGCGGCAAGAACGCCCAAACGGTGCATTAAGCTAAACGCTTTGTGAAGGGCGTTCGGGTGTCGACACAGAGTCATGAATTTTTCGCGGGCTTCTGGAATGGTATGCAGAAACTTATTTAAACGACGACGTGCCGTGCGAAGTTGGCGAAGAGTAGGCGGGCTGACTCCCTCAATGCTTGAGTCGTTTGCAATGTGAATAAACATATCCAGAATGGTTTCTGGACGCGCTTGAAACAGTGCTGGCTTACGCGCTTCAATTAACGAACCTCGACGTTGAAAGTCTTCATCAATGATTTCAGCATCTTGTGTTGCGCCACCATTGATGATCGCTTGGTCGAATAATTTGAGCAGCATTTTGTTGAGTTCTGAGACACGACGGAGGGTGCGGTAGAACTCTTTCATCATCATTTCTACGCCGCGGTTTCCCTCCCCAATGTAGCCTAGGTGCTCAGCAACTTGGGCTTGATGAGCAAAGGTTAAGCGGTTGTCGTAGCGGCGCAATTCAATATGAAGCGCAAAACGAACACGCCACAAAAAGTCTTGGCATTCAACTAGTTCACGGTATTCGGCATCGGTTAAGAACCCAAAACGGCTCATTTCAAGTAGCGTCGTGGCACCAAAATGGCGGCGAGCCACCCAGCTTAAAGTATGAATGTCTCGTAACCCACCAGGTGTCGATTTGATATCTGGCTCTAAGTTATAGGTGGTGTCATGGTAGCGGGCGTGGCGCTCACGTTGTTCCTGAATTTTGCCTTGGTAAAAGGTTTCACTAGGCCAAAAAGAATCTGATAGCACCACATTTTTTAGGGCTTGGAATGTATTTTCACTGCCGCAAAGCAGCCGCGCTTCTTGTAAGTTAGTGGCTACCGTGAGATCTGAGCGACCGATCTCTGCGCATTGTTCAACAGTGCGTACGGCATGCCCAACTTCAAGTCTCAAATCCCACAAGAGGGTGATGAATTCACTGATTTTGGCTTCCAGTGCATTTGGCAGGCGATGGTTCGATAAGATCAGAATATCAATATCGGATAGAGGGTGAAGCTCGCCACGTCCATATCCACCGACAGCAATCAACGAAATGTTGTGAATATCATTGAAACCAAAGTGTTGCCATAAACGGTTAAGGAGCAAATCCATATATTCAGCACGCGACAACACGAGGTTAGTCACCGGGTGATGATTAAGAAATTCTTGCTTTTGATATGAACTGAATTGTTCGAGTTGTTGTTTAAGTTCGCCGACATTGATTTGCTCATCGGTAAACGTGAGAGGGGACTGAAGTGTCATATTTGCTATCCGTGCAAGCTAAACCTATTAGCAATCTAACAAATTTGATGCTGATAAAAAATATCCCCGCACTGGCGGGGATAGTAATAGATAGAATTGATTAGATGTTTTTCATAAAGCGAGGAATGGTGTCATCACTACGAAGAGTGAACACTTCACAACCTTCTTTAGTCACCACGATGGTGTGTTCCCATTGCGCTGAGTTTTTGCCGTCGCCAGTGTAAACCGTCCAGTCGTCTTGTACGTCAACAGTACATCCGAACTTACCTGCATTGATCATTGGTTCAATAGTAAAGCACATACCTTCTTTCAATACGCGGCGATCTTTGTTCTTGTAATGCACCACTTGAGGCTCTTCATGGAACTCATTACCAATACCGTGGCCACAGAAATCTTTAACAATCGAGAACTTATTGCGAGGGTTGTTCTTGTTGTTGTCTTTGATGTATTTCTCGATAGCAGTACCGATGTCACCAACTGTCGCACCAGGCTTAACTTGACGCATACCGATGTATAGCGCTTCTTGGGCAACCATACATAGGCGCTTGTTCGCAGGTGATACTTCACCCACTAGGAACATTTTTGATGTATCACCATGGTAACCTTGTGGACGAACACTTAGGTCAGCATTTTCATCGTCAGGAATGATAACCGTAATATCGACGTTGATGATGTCGCCATCTTTCAAAACCGCAGGTTTCATTTGGCCATTTGCACCCATTTCATCTTCTGCAGCGGGAATGCCGTGACAAACGATGTGGTTGATAGAGGTACAGATTGATTTAGGGAATCCATGGTAATCAAGCGGTGCAGAGTATGCGCCTCTCTCTAGAGCGTAATCGTGACAGATTTGGTTTAGCTCGTCTGTCGTTACACCAGTTTTGATGTACGGTTCGATCATTTCTAGAACGTCTGCGGCTAGCTTGCCCGCAATACGCATGCGTTCGATTTCTTCAGCAGTTTTAATCTTGATTGACATTGGCTTTCTCTACTTATTCGTAAGCACGTGAACGTGCGAATGAGCGCATTCTATCAGACATATTGCACGGAACCCAAGTCGGTTCAGAATATGCGTTTCGCTTTCTTTGTATTAGAAGACCGAATTTGTTCATGAGTAACGCGGGGTATTTGATGAACAAGAGAGATTGTAACAAACAATTTTTACTAGCCATGTTGGGCTAAAATATGGTATAAAGCGCGCCGGAATCGAGGGTTGTTCTCTTCATTTATCTTTAGATTAATGGCGAAGCGGCTTTCTTCCGAATAACTTTTTATCTTTAAATCACACACATTCCGTCACATGTTCCGGGGTGCTGAGCAGAAGCTTGGTCGGAATTATGGGGGATGTGGAGGCCTAACCCCATAGAGGATTTTAAAATGGCAACTGTATCAATGCGCGATATGCTGAAAGCTGGTGTTCACTTCGGTCACCAAACTCGTTACTGGAACCCAAAAATGAAGCCATTCATCTTTGGTGCTCGTAACCGCGTTCACATCATCAACCTAGAAAAAACTGTACCAATGTTCAACGAAGCTCTAGCTGAACTAGCTAAAGTTGGCGAGAAGAAAGGTAAAGTTCTATTCGTAGGTACTAAACGCGCTGCATCTGAAGCTGTTAAAGAAGCTGCTATCGCAAGCAACCAATACTACGTTAACAACCGTTGGTTGGGCGGCATGCTAACGAACTACAAAACAGTTCGTCAATCTATCAAGCGTCTAAAAGAATTCGAAGCACAAGCACAAGACGGTACTTTCGAAAAACTAACTAAGAAAGAAGCTCTAATGCGTACTCGCGAAATGGAGAAGCTAGAGAAATCTCTTGGTGGTATCAAAGATATGGGCGGCCTACCAGACGCTCTATTCGTAATCGACGCTGATCACGAGCACATTGCAATTAAAGAAGCTAACAACCTAGGTATTCCAGTTTACGCTGTGGTAGATACTAACTCTAACCCAGATGGCGTTGACTACATCATCCCAGGTAACGACGACGCAATCCGCGCTGTACAACTATACCTAAACGCTGCTGCATCTGCAGTAACTGAAGGCCGCAACAAAGACGTTGCAGTAGTTGCTGAAAAAGACGGTTTCGTAGAAGCTGAATAATAGCGGCTCTGCGTCACACTTAGTCTATGTGAAACCTTGTTGTAGCATAGATTGAGTTATAGTTAGCAATGGGGGCCGACAATGTAGGCCCCTGTTTTTTACCTTATTTCGAACCAAACGAGGAATAGAGAATGGCAACTGTAACTGCTGCTCTAGTTAAAGAACTTCGCGAGCGCACTGGCGCTGGCATGATGGAATGTAAGAAAGCGCTTGTAGAAGCAAACGCTGACATCGAACTAGCAATTGAAAACATGCGTAAATCAGGCGCAGCGAAAGCAGCTAAAAAAGCTGGTAACGTTGCAGCTGAAGGCGCAATCATCATCAAAGAAGAAAACGGCGTTGCTGTTCTTCTTGAAGTTAACTGCCAAACTGACTTCGTTGCTAAAGACGGTAACTTCACTGCATTCGCAGAAGAAGTTGCAGCTGCAGCTCTAGCTTCTAAAGCTTCTGTTGAAGAGCTTCAAGCTCAATTCGAAGAAGCTCGCGTAACTCTAGTAGCTAAGATCGGTGAGAACATCACTATCCGTCGCGTACAGTACGTTGAAGGTGCTGCAATCGCTTCTTACCGTCACGGTGAGAAAATCGGTGTAGTTGTTGCTGGTGAAGGCGATGCTGAAACTCTTAAGCACGTTGCAATGCACGTAGCTGCTTCTCGTCCAGAGTACGTAAACCCATCTGACGTACCTGCAGACGTAGTTGCTAAAGAGCGTGAAGTTCAAGTTGAAATCGCTATGAACGAAGGCAAGCCAAAAGAAATCGCAGAGAAAATGGTTGAAGGCCGCATGAAGAAATTCACTGGCGAAGTTTCTCTGACTGGTCAAGCGTTCATCATGGAACCTAAAAAATCTGTTGGCGAAATGCTAAAAGAAAAAGGTGCTTCAGTTGCTACATTCGTTCGCCTAGAAGTTGGTGAAGGTATCGAGAAAGCAGAAGGCCTAAGCTTCGCAGAAGAAGTAGCACTAGCTCAAAAAGGTTAATCCTTAGCGAATTGTGCAAAGATTAGACCGTGGCCTTGGCTGCGGTCTTTTTATGAGCAAAGGGCGATGCGCTACATTAACATTTGCCTTGTTCAACTTAGATTTACTGTGATCAATTTAGATTTGCCGTGATCAATAGCTATAAGAACCTTTGTATCTATTTATGACTGTTAATCAACAACTCTCTTTTTGGAAGGTAAACTCCATGACTACGAACCCTAAACCAGCGTATCAACGTATTCTATTAAAACTGAGTGGTGAAGCTCTTCAAGGCGAAGAAGGTTTCGGTATTGATCCTGCGGTTCTTGATCGTATGGCTCAAGAAGTTAAGGAGCTGGTTGAACTAGGTGTTCAAGTTGGTGTTGTAATCGGTGGTGGTAACTTATTCCGTGGTGCAGGTCTTGCAGAAGCAGGCATGAACCGTGTTGTTGGTGACCACATGGGTATGCTTGCAACGGTAATGAATGGCCTAGCAATGCGTGATGCACTTCACCGTGCATACGTAAACGCTCGCGTAATGTCTGCAATTCCTCTAAAAGGTGTGTGTGACGATTACAATTGGGCAGACGCTATCCGTGAACTTCGCCAAGGCCGTGTTGTGATTTTCTCAGCAGGTACTGGTAACCCATTCTTCACAACAGACTCTGCGGCGTGTCTACGTGGTATCGAAATTGAAGCTGACGTAGTTCTAAAAGCAACAAAAGTTGATGGCGTATTTACGGCTGACCCTGTAGCAAACCCAGACGCAGAGCTGTATGATAAGCTATCTTACGCTGAAATTCTGGATAAAGAATTGAAAGTAATGGACTTGGCTGCGTTCACTCTTGCTCGTGACCACAAAATGCCAATCCGCGTATTTAACATGAACAAGCCAGGCGCACTACGCCGCGTGGTAATGGGTGAAGCTGAAGGCACTTTGATCTGCGCTGACGCGTAAATCTCAATGCCATTCAACTATTGTAGAGTGGCATTCTGCTTTGCTTAAGCCCCTTAGGCTTTCTTCAGGAAAGATGACATTTTTAAGGTGAAACCGTGATTAACGAAATCAATAAAGACGCGCAAGAGCGCATGGACAAAAGTGTTGAAGCGCTAAAGAACAACCTTTCTAAAGTTCGTACTGGCCGCGCGCACCCAAGCCTACTATCTGGTATCTCTGTAGAATACTACGGCGCTGCTACTCCTCTTAACCAAGTCGCTAACGTTGTTGCTGAAGACGCTCGTACTCTAGCAATCACAGTGTTCGACAAAGAGCTAACGCAAAAGGTTGAGAAAGCGATCATGATGTCTGACCTTGGTCTAAACCCAATGTCTGCTGGTACTATCATTCGCGTTCCACTTCCACCGCTAACAGAAGAGCGTCGTAAAGACCTAGTTAAAATCGTTCGTGGTGAAGCAGAAGGCGCTCGTGTTGCTGTACGTAACATCCGTCGTGACGCAAACAGCGATCTAAAAGGTCTTCTAAAAGACAAAGAAATTTCTGAAGATGAAGATCGTAAAGCACAAGACGAAATTCAAAAACTAACTGACGTAGCCGTTAAGAAGATCGATGATGTTCTTGCTGCGAAAGAAAAAGAGTTGATGGAAGTTTAATACTCCACCTACATCACTGTTGGAAAACGCTGTGCTCACAGCGCAGCGTTTTTTTGTGTTAGTCTATCCAACTGATGGAACTCACTTAACTCCCTATGCAAAATTCTCAAGCCTTCTCTGATTCCCTCCCGAAACATATTGCCATCATTATGGACGGTAATGGTCGTTGGGCTAAGTCCAAAGGAAAACCTCGCGTATTTGGTCATAAAAAAGGCGTTAACGCTGTTCGTAAGACCATCGCAGCTGCATCGAAACTTGGTATTGATGCGGTCACATTATTCGCATTTAGTAGTGAAAACTGGCGCCGTCCTGAAGAAGAAGTCGGTCTGCTAATGGAACTATTTATTTCAGTATTATCCAGTGAAGTGAAGAAACTGCACAAAAACAACTTACGTTTGCGTGTTATTGGTGATATCAGCCGTTTCAGTGATCGTTTAAGAGGCAAAATTGCGGAAGCGGAAGCCTTGACGGAAAGCAATACTGGGATGGTGATTAATATCGCGGCTAACTACGGTGGAAAGTGGGATATCACAGAGGCGGCAAAAGCGTTAGCGTCGAAAGCGCGTAACGGTGAGATCCGTATAGAAGACATCAATGAGCAGTTGATTACCCAGCATCTGACCATGGCTGATCTACCAGAAGTTGATCTTTTGATTCGTACCAGTGGTGAATGCCGCATTAGTAACTTCATGTTATGGCAAATGGCGTATGCAGAAATGTACTTTACTGAGGAGTACTGGCCAGATTTTGATGAAGATAGCCTAGTTGAGGCTGTCACTTGGTTTATTAACCGAGAGCGTCGTTTTGGCTGTACGGGTGAGCAAGTCAAAGCATTGATGGCTGCTCAATAAGGACTAGTTAGTTTGAAACAGAGAATAATAACCGCACTAATTTTAGCTCCCCTAGTTATTTTAGGTATTTTTAAATTACCCCTAATGGGCTTTATTATCGCGTTAGCAGCGATAACGCTATTAGGATTTTGGGAGTGGACACAGTTCACAGAGAGCAACTCACGCATTGCGGCATTGGTTCCAGCTGTGGTTGTAACCGGATTGAGCTTTTTGTTTATTTCCCCAGATGTGACAAACCTTAACCATCTTACTTTTTCGCATTACACCGTTTTAGGACTTGGTTTTATCTGGTGGATTGTTGCAAGTGGTATGGCGATTACCTACCCGAAGACCACTAATCTATGGCAACGCAGTAAAGCGCTTCGTCATGTATTTGGCTTTTTGACCCTGATTCCATTCATGTGGAGTGTGATCATTCTTAGAGCGTCTGATATTTCAGTGGATCCATACCACGGCGCAAAATTAGTGCTGTATGTTTGTTTCTTGGTATGGGCTGCAGATAGCGGTGCTTACTTTGCCGGTAAGAGCATGGGTAAGCGTAAAATGGCACCAAACGTCAGTCCAAATAAGACCATTGAGGGTTTAATTGGTGGCATTATAGCAGCACTGGTTGTGGGCTGGTTATTCGCAGGCTGGTTCGATATCCAATTTACCAGCCCTGTACATATGGTCATCATCACGTTAGTTACGGTGGTTATTTCAGTGCTTGGTGACTTAGTGGAAAGCATGTTTAAACGTGTTTCTGGTATTAAAGACAGCAGTAACATCATTCCAGGCCATGGCGGTATTCTCGATCGAATCGATAGCTTAACCGCCGCATTCCCAGTATTTGCTCTTCTCTACTACGTATTCTAATTTATCGGGAGCGGCATCGTCGCTCCTGAGTTTTTCTAACGGTCTTACATCATGCAAAATTTAACGATTCTTGGTGCAACAGGCTCAATCGGTGCAAGCACACTTAAAGTGGTTGAACAAAACCCTGAGCAGTTTTCAGTCGTCGCATTAGCGGCAAGCACGAACGTTGATAAAATGGTTGCGCTGTGCCGTAAATGGCAGCCTAAGTACGCCGTGATGGCGGATAAAGCGGCAGCAACGGCGTTGAAATCCGAACTAGCATCAATTGCGCCAAATACGGAAGTACTCGGTGGTATTGATGCACTTTGTCATGTCGCTTCGCTAGAAGAAGTCGATAGCGTGATGGCAGCAATCGTAGGTGCAGCAGGTTTATTGCCGACGATGGCAGCCGTGAAAGCGGGTAAGCGCATTTTGCTTGCGAACAAAGAAGCTCTGGTTATGTCAGGGCAACTGTTTATCGATGCCGTAGCAGAACATGGCGCAGAATTGCTTCCTGTGGACAGTGAGCACAACGCTATATTCCAGTGCCTTCCACAGCAAGTTCAGACTAATTTGGGTCGTTGTAACCTTGAAGAGCATGGTATTTCTTCTATTCTGCTTACTGGCTCGGGCGGTCCGTTCCGTTATACCGACATTGCAGAGTTAGACACAGTGACACCTGCACAAGCGATAGCTCACCCTAACTGGTCAATGGGGCCGAAAATTTCGGTCGATTCCGCGACCATGATGAATAAAGGCCTTGAGTACATTGAAGCAAAATGGCTATTCAATGCAGCTCGCGAGCAGCTAAAGGTGATCATTCACCCACAATCAGTTATCCATTCAATGGTGCAATACCGTGATGGTTCTGTATTAGCGCAGATGGGTGAGCCTGACATGGCGACACCAATTGCCCTTACTTTGTCTTACCCATCACGTGTAGATGCGGGTGTGAAACCGCTTGATTTTACCCAAGTTGGTGAGTTGACCTTTCTACAGCCAGATTTTGCCCGTTACCCTTGTTTGAAGCTGGCGATCGATGCGTGCTATGAGGGGCAACATGCGACGACGGCTTTGAATGCGGCGAACGAAGTTGCTGTTGATGCTTTTCTGAATAATCGTCTTGGTTTTACAAATATCGCTCGCATCAATGAGGCGGTATTGAACAAAATCATTGCAAACCATAAAACTGAGAATGTGAATAGCTTGGAAAGCTTAATAGAGCTAGATAGAATGTCACGAACTATCGCCTTAGAACTATTACGTGAGCGTAGCTAATGACTGGTATTTTATGGAATTTGGTTTCTTTTATCGTTGCATTGGGCATTTTGGTTGCTGTGCACGAATTTGGTCATTTTTGGGTTGCGCGTCGATGTGGCGTTAAAGTCGAAAAATTCTCTATTGGCTTTGGTAAGTCGATTTGGAGCAAAGTGGGCAAAGATGGGACTGAATACAGTATTTCAATGATCCCACTAGGCGGCTACGTCAAGATGGTGGATAGCCGTGTTGATGAAGTTCCTGAAAATGAAAAGCACATGGCTTTTGATCAGAAGCCACTTTGGAAACGCACATCGATCGTTGCTGCGGGTCCTATCTTTAACTTCTTATTTGCAATTGTGGCATATTGGTTCGTGTTCCTTATCGGTGTGCCCGCAGTTAAGCCAGTAATTGGTGATATTACGCCCAATTCAATCGTTGCTAAAGCAGGAATTGAATCCGGGATGGAACTAAAATCTATCTCTGGCATCAAAACACCGGATTGGGAATCGGTTAATATGGGGCTTATCTCCCATATTGGTGATGACTCTATGACCATCACTTTGTCTTCAGCTGACGAAGTGGGTTCAGAGGTCACCAAAACATTAGATATCCGAGATTGGAAGTTTGATCCTGAAACCGAATCTACGATGCAATCTCTCGGCTTCAAACCCTATACTCCTGAAATTTTCACGGAGTTAGCACAGGTTAGTGAGGGTGGCGCCGCTGAAAAAGCAGGATTGCTTGCCGGTGATGAAATCATCGACATGGGTGGTCAAAAAGTAACGAGTTGGAATGATGTGGTAGAAGCCATTCGTTCTAATCCGGAAACGCCAATTGATGTTGTTGTATTACGTCAAGGCGAAGAGCGACGATTCACATTGACACCAAGTAGCCGTGAGCTAGCTAACAAACAGGTCGTTGGCTTTGCAGGTATCGCACCTGAAGTCGCAGAATGGCCAGAAAGTTATCGCTTCGAATTACAGTTTGGTGTATTCGAGTCTATTGGTAAAGCCGTAGACAAGACCGGACAAGTTATTGGGCTGACAATTAGCATGTTGAAAAAGCTAATTGTTGGTGACGTTGGTTTGAACAATTTGAGCGGACCAATTTCAATTGCGAAAGGCGCAGGAGCAACCGCCGATTACGGTTTGGTTTACTTTTTAGGTTTTCTGGCACTAATTAGTGTTAACCTAGGTATTATCAACCTCGTCCCGTTGCCAATGTTGGATGGTGGCCATTTGCTGTTTTTTGCAATAGAAGCGATTATCCGACGCCCAGTGCCTGAAAAAATACAGGAAATGGGCTATCGAATTGGTGGTGCGATTATATTCGCGCTGATGGCGTTGGCGCTATTTAATGATTTTACTCGTCTGTGATAGTTCAGAGACACAAGCAGTAGCAAGGAATAATTAGAACAAGTATGGCGATTAAGCGAATTCTATTTGCAAGTTTACTGGCGACCAGTGTATCCGCAAATGGAGCAGAGAACTTTGTAGTTCAAGATATTGAAATCGATGGATTACAGCGTGTGGCACTAGGTGCTGCATTGCTGAAAATGCCTGTACGTGTCGGTGATACTGTTGACCAAGGTGATGTCGCAGACATCATTCGCGCATTGTATGCATCGGGTAACTTTGAAGATGTAAAAGTGCTGCGTGATGGCGGTATTTTGGTTGTTCAAGTAAAAGAACGTCCTACCATCGCTAGCATTTCATTTTCAGGCAATAAAGCAATCAAGGACGAGCAGCTACAAGAAAACCTGAACGCTTCAGGCGTTCGTGAAGGTGAAGCGCTTGACCGTACGACGCTTAGCAACATTGAAAAAGGCCTTGAAGATTTTTACTACAGTGTTGGTAAATACAATGCGACAGTAAAAGCCGTTGTAACCCCATTGCCTCGTAACCGTTCTGACTTGAAGTTTGTCTTTACTGAAGGCGTATCGGCAAAAATTCAACAAATCAACTTTATCGGCAATGAAGTCTTTTCTGATGAAGATCTTCTGTCTCGTTTTAACCTTAACGTAGACATTCCGTGGTGGAACTTCTTGGCGGATGACAAATATCAAAAGCAAGTGCTTGCTGGTGATATTGAAGCGTTGAAGTCTTACTATCTTGACCGTGGTTACCTGAAGTTTAACGTCGATTCGACACAAGTGGCGATTTCCCCTGACAAAAAAGGTGTATACATTACGCTTGGTATAGAGGAAGGGGATGTTTACACCGTTAAAGACGTGAAGTTCCGTGGTAATTTGATCGGTGAAGAAGCGACGCTAGAAAAGCTGGTTCCATTTGAAGATAACGAAACTTACAACGGTTCTCGTGTGACTTCGATGGAAGAGGGCATTAAACGTGTGCTTGGTGAATCTGGTTACGCCTATCCACAAGTGAATACGATCCCTGAGTTCGACGATGAGAACAAACAAGTTTCTCTTATCGTTAACATTGATCCTGGTAACCGTATCTACGTTCGTGATATTCGCTTTACAGGCAATAACTCAACCAAAGATGAAGTCTTGCGCCGTGAAATGCGTCAGATGGAAGGCAGTTGGTTAAACTCGAAATCAATCGAAACGGGCAAAACGCGTCTAAATCGTCTTGGGTTCTTTGAAAACGTTGAAGTTCAGACGGTTCGTGTCCCAGGCAGTGATGACCAAGTTGACCTGGTCTACACAGTTAAAGAAGCAAACTCAGGTAGTGTTAACTTTGGTGTCGGCTACGGTACAGAATCTGGTGTGAGCTTCCAAGTCGGCTTACAACAAGATAACTTTATCGGTACTGGTAATCGTGTTGGTATTAACGCGATGATGAACGATTACCAGAAAAACGTGAGCTTAGACTACCGCGATCCATACTGGAACTTAGATGGTGTGAGCTTAGGCGGTAAGATCTTCTATGATGAGTTTGAAGCATCTGAAGCCGGTATTATCGACTATACCAACCAAAGTTATGGTGCGAGTTTGACATGGGGTTTCCCTTTTGACGAACTGAACCGTTTTGAGTTTGGTGTCGGTTACACACATAACAAGATTGGTAACGTACCAACTTACGATCAGGCAGCTAAATTTGCACAAAGTATCGGCCAGCCAGATGGTGACATCAATACTAATGACTTTGACGTCAACGTTTCTTGGACTCGCAATAACTTGAACCGCGGTTATTTCCCGACAGCGGGTAACCACCAACGCGCATTCTTTAAGGCGACGGTTCCGAGCTCTGATGCTCAGTACTTCAAGATGCAATATGACGTACGCCAGTACATTCCACTCACCAAGAAGCATGAATTTACGCTATTGATGCGTGGCCGCTTGGGTTATGGTAATGGTTACGGTAAAACGGATGGTAACGATAACGTGTTCCCATTCTATGAAAACTACTACGCAGGTGGCTTTACTACGTTGCGTGGCTTTGGTTCAAACAGTGCTGGTCCACGAGCGGTATACACGGATAACTCCGGTGCATGTGGTAACAACGGCTGTATTACCGCAACAGAAGATTCAGTAGGTGGTAATGCGGTAGCGTTGGCGAGCCTTGAATTGATCGTCCCAACGCCGTTTGCTTCGGACGAAGTACGCAGTCAGATCCGTACGAGTATCTTCTTCGATATGGCAAGTGTTTGGGATACTGAGTTCGATTACAACAAAGCAGGCGCTGTGACTGGCGATAAGTACTACTACGATTACTCTGATCCAAGTAACTATCGTTCATCTTATGGTGCAGCGTTGCAGTGGATGTCTCCAATGGGGCCACTGGTTTTCTCACTAGCGAAACCAGTTAATAAATTTGATGGTGATGATGAAGAATTCTTCACATTTACTATCGGTAGAACTTTCTAAAGAGGAATATATTTTGAATAAAATGATCAAAGCGGCTGGGATTGGCCTTGTTGTACTGGGTTCTTCAATGTTTGCTAATGCTGCAGAAGCAGCTCAGAAAATCGCTTATGTAAACACAGCTCAGGTTTTCCAAGCGCTTCCTCAACGTGAAGTTGTTCTACAAAAAATGCAGAAAGACTTCAAAGGTAAAGCAGACGAGCTGAAATCAATTCAAGCGAAAGCTAAGACTAAAATTGAGAAACTTCAGCGTGATGGCGAACTTCTTGGCCAAGACGAGATTGAGAAACTGCGTATTGATATCGCTAAGCTAGACAGCGAATATAAAGTAAAAGCTCAGGCACTAGAAAAAGCGAGTGCACGTCGTGAAGCTGAAGAGAAAGCGAAACTATTCCGTACTATTCAAGATGCAGTGAAGAAAGTAGCCGATAAAAAAGGTTACGACCTAGTTATTGATATCTCATCACTTCAATACGGTAAACCAGAATACAACATCTCTGAAGATGTTATTAAAGCTCTAAAATAAGACGTTATGAAAACATTAACATTAGCCGAGTTGGCAACAATTACCGGGGGCGAACTATTTGGTGATCAGTCACTTGTAGTGAGTCGTGTAGCTCCGATGGACAAAGCACAAGAGGGTGATGTTACTTTCTTGTCTAACCCCAAATACGCTAAGCACCTTTCAGAGTGTAAAGCGACGGTCGTCATGGTGAAAGCCGATCACAAAGATCAGTGTTCTGGTAACGCGCTTGTGGTTGCAGACCCTTACGTTGCTTTTGCTCGTGTTGTTCAAGCAATGGACACGACACCAAAGCCTGCTGATGAGATTGCACCAAGTGCTGTGATCGCAGCAGACGTGAAGATGGGTGCAAACGTAGCAGTCGGTGCGAATGCTGTCATCGAAACGGGTGTAGAACTCGGCGACAACGTAAGCATTGGCGCAGGTTGTTTTATCGGTAAGAACGCGAAGCTTGGAAACAATACTAAGCTTTGGGCTAATGTTACGGTTTATCATGAAGTTTCTATGGGCGATGACTGCCTCGTTCAATCTGGTGCAGTCATTGGCTCTGATGGTTTTGGCTATGCAAATGATAAAGGTGAGTGGATCAAAATTCCTCAGCTTGGCTCAGTACGCATCGGTAATCGTGTTGAAATTGGTGCATGTACGACGATTGACCGTGGTGCTCTAGAAGACACGATTATCGAAGACAATGTCATTCTAGATAATCAGCTTCAAATCGCGCATAACGTGCAGATCGGATATGGTACTGTGATGCCAGGTGGTACTATTGTTGCCGGCAGCACCAAAATTGGTAAGTACTGCCAGATCGGCGGCGCGTCGGTTCTGAACGGTCACATTACGATTGCAGATGGAGTCGCTATCACCGGTATGAGCATGGTTATGCGGAGTATCGACGAGAAAGGCTTGTACTCATCAGGTATTCCATTGCAAACAAACCGTGAATGGCGTAAAACCGCGACTCGAGTGCATCGCATCGACGAGATGAATAAACGCTTGAAAGCCGTTGAAAAACAGCTGGAACCAAAAGAAGAATCTTAATTCCGAATAAAGACTCGCGAAATGCGAGTCTTTTTCTTCTATAATGGCGCGCTATAATCACCAAGCTGGTACATCCTTTGCAGGACATTTCCTGAATCGGTGGCATTTGCCGCTACCTACCATCTTGGTTGTTGAGAATTGATATAGGAAGACGACTTTGACTACTGAAAAGAAAACGATGAACATCTCTGAAATTCAAGAGCTACTACCTCATCGCTACCCATTCTTATTGATCGACCGAGTGATTGACTTCCAGGAAGAGAAGTACCTTCACGCGATTAAAAACGTGTCGGTTAACGAACCTCAGTTCACAGGTCACTTTCCACAACTGCCAGTATTCCCAGGTGTGCTGATCCTAGAAGCAATGGCTCAGGCAACAGGTTTGCTTGCATTTAAATCATTTGGTGCGCCAACTGAAAACGAACTGTACTACTTTGCAAGTGTTGACGGCGCGAAGTTCCGTAAACCAGTAGTGCCGGGCGATCAGATGATTATTGAAGTCGAATTTTTGAAAGAGCGTCGCGGCATCGCTGCATTTAAAGGTGTGGCGAAAGTTGATGGCGAAGTAGTATGTTCAGCTGAGCTGAAGTGTGCTCGTCGAGAGTTTTAATATGATTCATGAAACCGCTAAAATCCACCCTGCTGCGGTGGTAGAAGAAGGCGCAAAAATCGGCGCAAACGTGACCGTAGGCCCATTCACTTATATCACTTCAACAGTGGAAATTGGTGAGGGCACAGAGATCATGTCCCATGTCGTAATTAAAGGCCATACGATAATTGGTAAAGATAACCGCATTTTTCCACATGCTGTGATTGGTGAAGAAAACCAAGACAAGAAATACGGTGGTGAAGATACAACGGTTGTTATCGGTGATCGTAACGTAATTCGCGAAGCTGTTCAGGTTCATCGTGGCACCGTTCAAGATAAAGCAACCACGGTTATTGGTGACGATAACTTGCTTTGTGTTAATGCACATATCGCACACGATGTTATTGTTGGTAACCATACTCACATTGGCAACAATGCGATCCTTGGCGGCCACGTAACTGTTGAAGATCACGCAGGTGTTATGGCACTTTCTGCGATTCACCCGTTTTGTACCGTTGGTGCATATGCTTATGTGGGTGGTTGCTCTGCCGTGGTTCAAGACGTACCAGCATACGTACTTGCGCAAGGTAACCATGCAACGCCATTTGGTTTGAACTTGGTAGGCCTAAAGCGCAATGGTTTTGAAAAGCCAGAGATTCGTGCGCTACAAAAAGCGTACAAAGAGATTTACCGTTCAGGTAAGACTTTGGAAGAGGTAAAACCTATCCTTGCTGAAATGGCACAAGAGTGGCCTGCAGTGAAGCGTTTCTCAGACATTCTGGAAACCACGGAACGTGGCATTATTCGTTAATCAACGAATGAGCGATTAAATTGAAAAGATCGCGCCCAATTTGGGCTGCGGTCTTTTTGTGTTTTATGGATAGTGTAATACTCATCATAGTAATGCCCATTGTAGTAAATAATGGCTCATTCTAGCTTGCTCTTACGCTAGTTTTGGCCGCTAACTTATAGTGATTACTTACTGTAATAGGTATAAACCGTTATCCATAGCGCATAGGAAAATGACGAAGTAGATATGGAAAGACCATTACGTATCGGCATCATTGCCGGAGAACTGTCTGGCGACACGCTAGGTGAGGGCTTTATTAAAGCAGTTAAGCAGCAGTACCCAAATGCAGAATTTGTCGGTATTGGTGGGCCTAAGATGATAGCTCAAGGTTGTGAGTCTCTATTTGATATGGAAGAGCTTGCCGTAATGGGACTGGTCGAAGTCTTAGGTCGTCTTCCGAGATTGCTTAAAGTAAAAGCAGAGCTTGTTAAGTATTTTACAGAGAATCCGCCGGATGTGTTCGTGGGGATCGATGCTCCAGATTTTAACTTACGTGTTGAGCTAGATTTAAAGAACGCGGGTATTAAAACGGTGCATTACGTTAGCCCGTCAGTTTGGGCTTGGCGACAAAAGCGCATTGTTAATATCGAAGCGGCAACAAATCTTGTTTTGGCTTTTTTACCTTTTGAAAAAGCATTCTACGATAAGTTCAACGTACCGTGTGAGTTCATTGGTCATACTCTGGCCGACGCAATCCCGTTGACGTCAGAAAAAGCACCAGCGCGCGAATTACTAGGCTTAGAACAAGACAAAAAATGGTTGGCAGTACTACCAGGTAGCCGTGGAAGTGAGTTAAAAATGCTTTCTGAGCCGTTCATTGAAACCTGTAAGTTACTGCATCAAAAATTCCCTGATTTAGGCTTTGTAGTCGCTTTGGTGAATCAAAAGCGTCGCGCTCAATTTGAACAGGCTTGGAAAGAATTCGCACCAGAGTTGGATTTTAAGCTGGTGGATGATACCGCCCGTAATGTGATTACGGCGTCTGACGCCGTGATGTTGGCTTCAGGCACCGTCGCGTTAGAGTGCATGTTACTTAAACGCCCGATGGTGGTGGGTTACCGTGTCAATGCAGTAACGGCATTTTTAGCCAAGCGTTTATTAAAAACAAAGTATGTCTCATTACCTAATATTCTTGCAGATACGGAGTTGGTGAAAGAATACTTACAAGAAGAATGCACTCCAGAAAACTTGTTCAATGAAGTGTCTCGTTTACTAGAGAGCGACAACCAAGAAATGTTGGATAAGTTTACTGAAATGCATCACTGGATTCGCAAAGATGCGGACCAACAAGCCGCAAGCGCGGTTCTAAAACTGATTAAAAAATAGAGATTTACCATGGCTGTAAAACCAAAAACGACCAAAGCAAAAGTAGAACTACCACCGTTTGAATATCCGCAAGGCTATCATCTGATCGCGGGTGTTGATGAGGTAGGGCGTGGTCCTTTGGTGGGTGATGTCGTTACCGCGGCGGTTATTTTAGACCCGAATAACCCAATTGAGGGCTTGAACGATTCTAAAAAACTCAGTGAGAAAAAACGTCTTGCGTTATTGCCTGAGATTAAAGAAAAAGCATTAGCCTGGGCGGTGGGGCGCTGTTCTCCAGCCGAGATTGATGAATTGAATATTCTTCAAGCGACGATGGTCGCCATGCAGCGTGCGATTGCTGGTTTGAATGTTCAACCTGATTTAGCACTCATTGATGGCAACCGTTGTCCAGACTTGCCAATGGATGCTCAAGCCGTCGTGAAAGGCGATTTGCGTGTTGCCCAGATCAGCGCAGCTTCGATCATCGCTAAAGTCGTTCGCGATCAAGAGATGGAAGAACTAGACAAACAATATCCACAGTTTGGTTTTGCTAAGCACAAAGGTTATCCGACCAAAGCGCATTTTGAAGCCATTGAGCAGCATGGTGTGATCAGTGAGCACCGTAAGAGCTTTAAACCGGTAAAGAAAGCACTTGGTATTGAAGATTAAGCGGTTTTCACAATGATAAACTCGGTCTTCTTAAGTTAGAATTCCTAATAAGATATAGAACTCCCAACACCATATAGTTAGACGGTACCTGTTAATGTCAGATCCTAAGTTCGTTCACCTTCGAGTCCATAGTGATTATTCAATGGTGGATGGTATCAACAAAGTTCCACCGCTTGTTAAGAAAGTTGCTGAGCTCGGTATGCCAGCGATGGCGTTAACAGACTTCACCAACTTATGCGGTCTGGTGAAATACTATGGTACAGCGCATGGCTGTGGCGTAAAACCAATCATCGGTGCAGATTTTAAAATGCAATCGGATGAGTTTGGTGAGGAGCTGACACAATTAACGGTATTAGCAGCAAACAACACTGGTTATAAAAACCTAACGTTGTTGATTTCTAAAGCTTATCTCCGTGGTCATGTTCAACATCAACCAGTTATTGATAAAGCATGGCTTGCTGAGCTTTCTGAGGGGTTGATTGTTCTTTCCGGCGGAAAAAGTGGTGAGCTGGGTAAAGCGTTACTAAAAGGCAACCGAAAGCTTGTTGAAAGTTGTGTTGAGTTTTACAAGCAGCACTTTGCGGATCGTTTTTACTTAGAGTTAATTCGTACTGGCCGACCAGACGAAGAAACCTACTTACATTTTGCGGTGGAATTGGCGGAGAAAGAAGATCTACCTGTTGTTGCGACGAATGAAGTGGTATTCATCAGTGAAGACTTGTTTGATGCCCATGAAATACGAGTTGCCATTCATGATGGCTATACTTTAGAAGACCCTCGTCGTCCCAAGAATTACAGTACGCAACAGTATTTACGTAGTGAAGAAGAGATGTGTGAGCTGTTTGCTGACATCCCTGAAGCGCTAGAAAACAGTGTTGAAATCGCAAAGCGTTGTAACGTGACAGTGCGTCTTGGCGAATACTTCCTGCCGGCTTTTCCTACGGAGGGGATGGAAGAGACCGAGTTTTTGGTCATGAAATCTCGCGAGGGATTGGAAGACCGCCTTGAATTTCTATTCCCAGATGAACAAGAACGTCTGAAACGACGTCCAGAATATGATGAGCGTTTGCAAATTGAGCTCGACGTAATCAACCAAATGGGATTCCCAGGTTACTTCTTGATCGTAATGGAGTTCATCCAGTGGTCGAAAGATAATGCGATTCCAGTTGGCCCTGGTCGAGGTTCTGGTGCAGGTTCATTGGTGGCATACGCGCTAAAAATTACGGATCTTGATCCACTCGAATATGATTTGCTATTCGAACGTTTCTTGAACCCAGAACGTGTATCGATGCCCGATTTCGATGTCGATTTCTGTATGGATAAGCGTGACCAAGTGATTGATCACGTGGCAGAAATGTACGGTCGTGATGCGGTATCTCAGATCATCACTTTCGGTACCATGGCGGCAAAAGCGGTTATTCGTGATGTTGGTCGTGTTCTTGGCCATCCATTTGGTTTCGTTGATCGTATTTCCAAGTTGATCCCACCAGACCCGGGCATGACACTGGAAAAAGCGTTCAAGGCAGAGCCAGCGTTGCCTGAGTTGTATGAAGCCGACGAAGAAGTGAAAGAGCTTATCGATAAGTGTCGTATCCTTGAGGGTTGTACGCGAAATGCCGGTAAGCACGCTGGTGGTGTTGTAATTTCACCAACCACGATCACCGACTTTGCGCCAATTTATGCAGACTCGGAAGGACATTTCCCTGTTACTCAGTTCGATAAGAACGACGTAGAAACGGCCGGCTTAGTCAAATTTGACTTCTTGGGGCTGCGTACACTCACTATCATCGACTGGGCGCTTGGATTAATTAACCCACGTTTAGAGAAAGAGGGCAAAGCGCCCGTTCGTATCGAATCGATTCCATTGGATGATGCAGCGTCATTCCGGTTACTGCAAAATTCGGAAACGACCGCGGTATTCCAGCTTGAATCTCGCGGCATGAAAGAGCTGATCAAGCGTCTTCAGCCAGACTGTTTCGAAGACATCATCGCACTGGTGGCGCTGTTCCGTCCGGGGCCGCTTCAATCGGGCATGGTTGATAACTTTATTGACCGTAAACATGGCCGAGAGGCGATTTCATATCCAGATGAAAAGTGGCAACACGAGTCGCTTAAAGAAATTTTAGACCCAACTTACGGCATCATCTTGTATCAAGAACAGGTTATGCAGATCGCGCAGGTACTGTCTGGTTACACGCTAGGTGGTGCGGACATGCTTCGCCGTGCGATGGGTAAGAAAAAGCCAGAAGAAATGGCGAAGCAGCGTGCGACGTTCGAAGATGGCGCCGTTGCCAATGGCGTCGATGGCGAGCTGGCGATGAAAATCTTCGACTTAGTAGAGAAGTTCGCGGGTTACGGCTTTAACAAATCGCACTCAGCTGCATATGCTCTGGTTTCTTATCAAACCCTTTGGCTTAAGATGCATTATCCAGCTGAGTTTATGGCAGCGGTAATGACCGCCGATATGGATAACACTGAAAAAGTAGTCGGTCTGGTTGACGAATGCCTGCGCATGAAACTCACCGTATTACCGCCAGATATCAACTCAGGTTTATACCGCTTTAACGTGGATGAAAATGGTGCGATTGTCTACGGTATTGGCGCGATTAAAGGTGTCGGTGAGGGGCCGATTGATGCGATTTTAGCGGCACGAGAAAAAGGCGGTCACTTTAAAGACCTGTTTGATTTTTGTGCGCGAATTGACCTTAAAAAAGTCAATAAACGTGTTATTGAGAAATTGATTTACGCGGGGGCTCTTGATCGATTAGGGCCGCATCGTGCAGCATTGATGGCATCATTGAATGACGCGGTAAAATCGGCAAGCCAACACCATCAAGCGGAGGCCTTTGGTCAAGCTGATATGTTTGGTGTATTAACCGATGCACCAGAAGAAGTTGAGCATAAATACACCCAAGTTCCACCTTGGCCAGAAAAAGTATGGCTAGAGGGAGAGCGTGAGACGTTAGGCTTGTATTTGACGGGGCACCCCGTTAACGCCTATATCAAGGAACTAAATAAGTACGTCAGCTGTCGACTTAAAGACGCGACACCAACACGTCGCGATCAATCAGTGACTATTGCTGGCTTAGTTATTGCCGCTCGAGTGATGACAACCAAGCGCGGTACGCGAATTGGTCTGATGACTTTAGATGACCGAAGCGGTCGAATGGAAGTGATGTTGTTCTCAGATGCGCTCGATAGATATGCAGAACTTCTCGAAAAAGATAAAATTTTAGTGGTTTCCGGACAGGTCAGCTTTGATGACTTCAATGGTGGCCTTAAAATGTCGGCGCGTGAAGTTATGGATCTGGGTAGTGCACGTGAAAAATATGCACGAGGTTTATCGGTATCGATTGATGCCAACCAGATTAACGATAAATTCTTTTCCGAATTTTCCCGTATTTTGGAACCTCATAAAGCCGGAACCGTTCCAGTCAATGTATACTACCAGCGTGCCGACGCCAGAGCGCGGTTAACATTGGGCACCGAGTGGCGTGTAACGCCGAGTGATACATTGCTAGACGATTTAAAACAGTTACTTGGCAAAGACCAGGTAGAACTCGAATTTAACTAAAAATTCAGCGTAATACGTTAGACGCTGAGTAAAAAAGGATTCATAGATGAGCCTAAACTTTCTTGAATTTGAAAAGCCAATTGCAGAGCTAGAAGCGAAAATTGAAGCATTACGTGACGTTTCTCGTCATGGTGGTGATTCTGCAATTGACCTTGATAAAGAAATCGAACAGCTTGAGAAGAAAAGCCTAGAACTTAAGAAAAAAATCTTCAGTGATTTAGGTGCATGGGAAACAGCTCAACTGGCTCGTCACCCTTTACGTCCATACACTTTGGACTACATTAAGCATGCGTTTGATGAGTTTGATGAACTGGCGGGTGACCGCGCATTCGCAGATGATAAAGCGATTGTTGGTGGTATTGCACGCTTAGACGGTCGTCCTGTGATGATCATCGGTCACCAAAAAGGGCGAGAAACCAAAGAAAAAGTGAAGCGTAACTTTGGTATGCCTAAACCTGAGGGTTACCGCAAGGCACTTCGTTTGATGCAAATGGCGGAACGTTTCAATATGCCAATCATCACATTCATCGACACAGCGGGTGCATACCCTGGTGTTGGTGCGGAAGAGCGCGGCCAATCTGAAGCCATCGCAACGAACCTTAAAGTGATGTCTGGTCTTAAAGTGCCAGTGATCTGTAACGTTGTTGGTGAGGGCGGTTCAGGTGGTGCATTAGCCATTGGTGTGGGTGACTATGTGAACATGCTTCAGTACTCAACGTACTCAGTAATCTCTCCTGAGGGTTGTGCATCTATCCTATGGCGTGATTCAGATAAAGCACCTCAAGCGGCAGAGGCTATGGGTCTAACGGCACCTCGCCTTAAAGAGCTTGAACTGATCGACGAAATCATCGAAGAGCCACTTGGCGGCGCCCACCGTGATCACGCTCAGATGGCTGCAAATATGAAAGCGAATCTGCTTCGTCAGCTTGAAGATTTGGAACAGCTTGATCAAGAGACGCTTCTTGAGCGCCGTTATCAACGACTAATGAACTATGGTTATTGTTAAACATAGGTTACTGCTAAATCGAGTTATAGCGAAGCGTTAGCTGAACTCTTGCAAGATAACAGATAAAATAGAAAGGGTTGGCTTAATGTCAGCCCTTTTTTGTACCTATTGGATCGCTTATGGAATCGCTATATCAACACTTTGCTAGTGTACTGGACAGATATTACCAGCCTAATACGACATTACCATCGACGCCCAAGATAGTATTAGCATTCAGTGGTGGCGTAGATTCTCGTTTATTACTTGAGTTACTTCGTCGATACCAACAGGCCCAATCTATTGCGTGCCATGCGGTGTATGTACATCACGGATTAAGCGCTAATGCAGATGCTTGGGCGAGCAAATGTCTTTTATGGGCAGAAGATGCGGGCATCTCTTGCTCAGTGGAGTATGTCAGTCTTGATCTTTCCTCCGGAGAAAGTGTTGAACTTCTTGCGCGTGAGGCTCGTTATCAAGCGCTCGCTAAGTACGTAAATACGGGTGATTTACTTTTAACAGGCCAACATGCAGATGATCAAATTGAAACGTTTTTGTTGGCATTGAAACGCGGCAGTGGGCCAAAGGGGCTGTCTTCCATGGCTGAAAGTATGGCTTTTTCACGAGGGCAGATCGTTAGGCCATTATTGTGCGTTAAGCGTGAGCAAATAGAAGCAGTGGCACATCAACTTGGCCTTGAATGGGTCGAAGACGAAAGTAATCAAGATACACGCTATGACAGAAACTTTCTGCGTCATCGAGTGGTTCCTGAACTTTCACAACGTTGGCCGAGTATTCATCAGTCGGTGCTGCGCAGTGCGAGCTTATGTGCCGAGCAAGAAACACTGCTTGATGAGTTGCTCAACACCGCTTTTGAATGTGCATTGCTAAACGATTTAAGCCTGAGTATTGAGGCGTTGGCACCCCATAGCTCTCTTGCTCGAGCACGATTAATTCGGATGTGGTTAGCAAAGCTAAATGCCAATATGCCAACGCAGGTGCAGTTAAATTTGATTTGGAATGAGGTTGCATTGGCGCAACAAGATGCGAACCCAAAGCTACAACTTAAGCAGGGTGAAGTTCGCCGCTTTCAAAAACGATTATATTGGGTGACAGAAACAGCAGATGTCACTATGTGGCAAAGCACAATCCAAACGGATTTACCCGTAGTTCTTCCTGAACGGTTAGGGGAGTTAACGCTGTGTTCGACATCTAATGAGGCCAATATTGCATTACCGTCTAAACCAGAATTGCTCACAATTACTTTTAATCCTGAGGGGTTATCGGCACATCCAAGTACACGCAACCACAGTCGTAAGTTAAAAAAGCTATTTCAAGAATACAATGTCCCTAGCTGGCTACGCAGACAGACCCCTATTTTAATGTATCAAGATCAGGTGGTTGCCGTGGCGGGGTTGTTTGTAGATCAAGCGTTTAGTGGCAAAGATTGTGAACTTATCTGGCGTAAGTCATTGTAATTCATGCCACAATGCCGGGTATAAAAACAGCTACTTAAATAAAAGCGATTAGGTGAAGCAATGAAGAAAATAATCACGGGCGCAATGGTGGTGCTAACCATGTTGAGTGGGCAAGCACTGGCTGCTGGAGATGCAGGAGCAGGAGAAGCGAAAGCTGCATTGTGTTCTGCTTGCCATGGCGCGGATGGTATCGCGGTGATTCCTGGTTATCCAAATCTAAAAGGGCAGAACGAGCAATACCTAGCAAGCTCAATTAATGCGTATAAGCAAGGTCAGCGCACAGGTGGTTTAGCTGCGGTTATGCAAGCTCAAGCCAGTTTGCTTTCTGATGCTGATATTGCAAACTTGGCTGCGTATTACGCAAGCCTGAAATAGATATAAAGCTCGTAGAGAGTTAGGATTTTGAATCGCTTGGCGACGACAAGCATTGAATGTTGTGACACGCTAACCGATAATATGCGCAAACGATTGAAGCTTAAGGGATGAACATGAAAAAAATTGAAGCGATTATCAAACCATTCAAACTGGATGATGTTCGAGAAGCATTGGCGGAAGTAGGTATCACAGGGATGACGGTCTCTGAAGTGAAAGGTTTTGGTCGCCAAAAAGGTCATACTGAGCTTTACCGTGGTGCGGAGTACATGGTCGACTTTCTACCAAAAGTGAAGTTAGAAATTGTTGTGACTGAAGACATGGCAGATAAGTGTGTTGATACCATTGTTGATACCGCTCAAACTGGAAAAATTGGCGATGGTAAGATTTTCGTTACCGATGTAGAACGCGTAGTGCGTATCCGTACGGGTGAAGAAGACGAAGACGCAATCTAACGAGCATCTATATAGAATTAAGATTTCACTACAACATACAGTGAAAAATTGATTAAGCTAAAAGGGAGTCCGAGGTGGCTCCTTTTTTATTCATTCAAGTCTATCTTTGTTCTGTATTTAGGGCGGTCTATGTTTAAGCGCTTATTTATTGCGGTGGTTTTTCTTAGCTTAGCGGCGGTGTTCGCTTTTCAGCTTATTTTTATTGTGCCGGAGCAACCTCAAATTATTACCCAAACAGGGAGCAGCATTACTCAAAACGTTCGTTGTATGGAGTTTAACCAGCCGAAAGCACTCGATGAAGATGGTGAGCTAAACATATTGGTATGGAATATCTACAAGCAGAATCGAGATGATTGGCGATCAGCTTTAGATACATTTTCTGCTAATAAACAGTTACTTCTTTTGCAAGAGGCGAGTCTTACCGACACGTTTAAAGATTGGCTGGTGGATGGTCATTGGGTGAGTAACCAAGTGACGGCATTTAAAGCGTTAGGCAGTGGTGCTGGTGTGATCAGTATTGCGAAACAAGAGCCTATTCTGGCATGTGCTTACACGTCTAAAGAACCATGGTTGCGTCTGCCTAAGTCAGCGTTGTACAGCAAATATCAGCTTAGCAATGGTGAGACTCTAGCGGTAGTAAATATTCATGCCATTAACTTTACGGTTGGAACCGACGAATACACATCTCAGATTTCTGCGATGGAGCGTGTATTGAATGAGCATAAAGGACCGATTTTATTTGCAGGAGACTTTAATAGTTGGAGTGAAGAGCGGGTGACCGCAATGAAGAAAGCATTGCTCAAGGCAGATTTACAAGAAGTTAAGTTTGCTCAAGATAATCGGACTCAATTTATTACAGGCTTACCATTAGATCATGTGTTTTATCGTGGGTTAACTCTTAAAAACGCAAAAGCGCCGCAGAGCGACGCTTCTGATCATAATCCATTGTTGGTGTCGTTTACGCTTAACGAATAGCATGGACTATGCTAGTCGAGTAACGTATTAAGCGATAACGATGTACAACGCCCAAATTACGTAGAACGCAATCCAAGGCAGGCTCGCAATGACAAGTGCCTGTCCGCGTTCAAACTCTGTCCAAGTTAGAACCACGCCATAGCCCAATACAATGTACCAAGGCAGCAGTAGCGGTAGTGAGCTAGCAAAGTGCGACCACTCGTTGGTCAAAGGCAGTTTTAACAAGCCATTTAGGCTGTTCAGATCGGCGGCGTATGTCATCACCTGACCGTGTTTCAGAAGCAGACTGGCGTAGCTTGCGACATCACCTAATACCGCTGGGAATAAGATTGCAGAAGAGGCTGCAAACCATTTCCAGTAACCGTACTGCTGTTTGCTTGCTTTGGTCGCAAGGAAGAACCACAACGCCAAAAGCAGCAGAGTCGCAAAGCGGTTGAACACGTCATTAATGATCGCACTTGCCATCAACGTATTTGGCTCTAACAGTTCAACTTGTTGAGGGTCGATCTGTTGGAATTGAACCGCCAGTTGCTCACTTAACCAAGTGAAATCCACATTCGAGAAATAGGCCCCCCAGAATAGGAATGGGCTTATCATCAAAAAGATGAAAGGTTGCCATCCCCAGCCTCCACGCTGATAGAGCGCCAAGAAGCAAGATGTTGGAGATCGGAAAATATCCAACAGCATGACAAGCGGGTTGCTCGATGGGTTCATACACTTACCTTAGTTACGTCAACATACAACTTAAGCTTTTGACCTGGTTTTAGGTACTTCTGCTTTTGAAGAGAGTTCCATTTCACGATGTCGTTGCCCTTCACCTTAAACTTGCTCGCAATACCGCTGATGGTGTCGCCTGAGCGTACGTTGTAGAACACAGTTCGAATAATCGCGCCTTTGTCAGAGTTCTTCCAGATCACCAGTTTTTGACCCACGCGCAAGGTGTCTCTTGGCCCCATACCGTTCCATTTAGCCAAAGACTGATGGGAAACCTTGTTCTCTTTTGCGATAGACCACAAGCTCTCACCAGACTGCACAACATGAGTAAGCTTAAATTGACCGCGCGCTTGAGATTGTGTTTTTTCTAGTCGGTTCTCCGCGGTTAGAGCGTATTTAGCATCGTCTTTTGTTGACGTTGGGATCATTAAGTACTGACCAACGCGAATATTGTTGTTTGATAGCCCGTTTGCGCGCTGAATAACTTTGGTTGTCGTACCGTACTTTTGAGCCAACAGACTTAGCGAATCGCCCGATTTCACTTTATAGCGTGCGACTTTTACCCCTTTACCACGGTTCTTATTTACTTGAGCAAGAAACTGGTCTTTTTTCTCAATTGGAATAAGGAGCTGGTGGGGGCCATTAGGCGCTGTCGACCATTGGTTGTACGCTGGGTTGTAGCTTTGCAGCTCTTTTACACCAATACCGGCATAATCCGCTGCAATTGCAAGATCAAGCTGCTCTTTTGGATCCACTTGAGTCAGGACTGGTTTATTCGGAATCGCTGGAATGTCGATGCCGTATTTTTCTTGGTTTGCCACGATGTCAGCAAGCGCAAGTAACTTCGGCACATAGCTGCTGGTCTCTTTTGGAAGATCTAAAGAAAAGAAGTCCGTTGGCTTACCGAGTTTTTTATTCTTACGAATTGCGCTTGATACACGACCACCGCCGCTATTGTATGCCGCAATAGCATGTGCCCAGTTGCCATCAAAACGTTTGTTTTGTTGTAGAAGATAATCAAGCGCGGCATCTGTAGACGCAACCACATCGCGACGACCGTCGTACCAGTAGTTTTGTTCAAGTCCCATCATTTTGCCGGTTCCTGGAACAAATTGCCAAAGACCAGCCGCACTACCGTGAGAATAGGCGAATGCATCAAACGAGCTTTCTACGACAGGTAGAAGCGCTAGCTCCATCGGTAGACCACGCTCTTCAATACGCTTGGTGATCATGTATAAAAACGGCTGCGCGCGTTCAGATACGGTACGAAGATGGCTCGGATGCTTCAAATACCAAGTGCGGTAATAGTCGATTTTTTTGTTGTTAGGGATGTCCATGTCCAATTGCATAGCGATGCGTTGCCATACATCCTCTTGATCCTGAGGCGCAATCACTTTAGGAGTCGCTGTCACTGCTTCTTTTTTAGCAAGCGGCTTCTTAGAGGTGTCTGCCTGAGCGTTATCTTGCTTTGCAATCTGCTCAGATTTATTGGTTTCTTGGGTTGGAGAATTAGTTGTATCTGATTGTGTCAATTGACAGCCAGATAGCAACAATACCAACGCCAAACTGTACTTCAAACGCATGGGGTTAGCCTATTGAGGGCCTGTTTATCTGCCAGAAATACCACGAATATAAAAGTGTGGTAGGCAAGATAATAGACATCGATTTCTAAACAAATTAAAACGGCGAATAAACACCGAATGTGCATTAGGGCGAAATGCAAACAGATTTATATTAGCCCTAAACGCAATAGAAGCGCCAAAGGCGCTTCTATTAAAAATGAGCTGAAGATAATACTTGTGCGGAACAAAGATACAAGTAAAAGTTGGTTAAAATTCGTTCTTCCACTCACGCAGAGCTGCAAAAACCGAGCATGGATCGCTATTTTCGATGCGGTTCGCCACGGATTTGACTATTTCAGGATTTGTAGTACGCAAAAATGGATTAATCCACTTTTCCTTTCGGAGCGTTGTCGGCACCGTTGGAATGTTGAGAGCGCGTAGGCGATTCACATCATCTCGGTATTGGCGTAAGTGTTCATTGTCTGGTTCTACTGCAAGAGCAAAGGCGACATTACTTGCTGTGTATTCGTGAGCGCAGAAAATTTCGGTTTCTTCAGGCAGTGCAGAGATCTTACTCAGGGATTCGAACATCTGTTCGTGTGTGCCCTCAAATACGCGTCCGCAGCCCGCTGAGAATAGCACATCACCACAGAACAGCTTTCCATCGCCTACGTAGCCAATGTGACCTAACGTATGGCCAGGCAGCCCTAGCACCATAAAGATTTCGCCAAACAGATCGAGTTTGTCTCCCTCTTCCATCGCATTCGTGAGCGTTGGAATGGGTTCCGCTTTTGGCCCGACGACCGCTACATGTGGATAAGCGCGAACTAAATCTGGAACGCCACCAATGTGATCGTTGTGGTGGTGTGTGATTAAGATTGCCTCTAAAGTTAACTCGTGGGCCACTAAATAGTCTAATACCGGTTGAGCATCGCCAGGGTCGACAACGGCACAACGCTTATCGCTATTTTGTATCAGCCAGATGTAATTATCGTTAAATGCAGGTATGCTTTTGATCTGTAACACGATTCGTTCTCCGTCACCCAATTAGCAGGTGGTAAATGAAACCAGCACTCAGCAACAAAACTATGGCACACCCATCGACGTGGTCAGAAATGAACAATGGCCCATGGGTGCTTGAGTCAATCCAAACCCGACTAGATGAATGGTGTCCGAGACTGTTCGGCTACCACATGCTTAAATTGGGCGGGTTGAGCTGTGAGCTAACCAGTTGTAGTTGTAACATTCAACACCAAGTTAACGTAGATATCCAGAACCCGTTGCATAATGTGATTGCAGATGGTTACGAATTGCCCTTTTTAGAAAAAAGCTTTGATGTTGTCGTGCTCGCACATCAGCTTGACTATGCAAGTGATCCTCACCGTCTACTTCGAGAAGTTGATCGGGTGATGATGGATGATGGCTATCTCATTCTTACGGGGTTCAACCCCATTAGTCTCACTGGCCTAGCCAGTTTATTGCCGTGGCGAAAAAATAACCTGCCGTGGAGTGGGCGAATGTTCACATCAAACCGCATTAAAGACTGGTTAGGAGTATTAAATTACCAAGTGATTCATTGCGATCGTTACGCCTTGTTTCCAATGACGCGTTATAAAACCATGTGGACATGGCTAGAAAACAGTTTGGGCGATTGGGCATCACCTGCGGGGAGTTTGTATTACATCGTTGCTCGTAAAAGAACATACCCTCTCAAACCCATTAAGCCGCATTGGCGCATGAAGAAAAAACTGACGCCAATAAGAGTGATGAATCGAGAGGGTAGTACAGCGAGAAAGACATCAAGTAAAGCGCTTGAGCCTTAAGTAAGGTCTCTGCGAATCTTAAGCACTACATTAAACGTTAAGTTCTGTATCGAGCATTAAGATCTAACTAGGTTGATAACCAGTATCTTCCTCGGTTGGGTTCTCGGCAGCTGCGCGAGCAATTTCGTCACAGATTTCGTTTTCACGATGGCCTGCGTGGCCTTTTACCCATTGCCAATCGACTTGGTGGCGCGCGGTTTCTTTATCTAACGCTTGCCATAAATCGGCATTTTTTACCGGTTTCTTATCTGCCGTTTTCCAACCACGTTTCTTCCAGTTATGAATCCACTGTGTGATGCCTTGGCGCACATATTGGCTATCTGTGGTGAGGGTAACTTGGCATGGCTCTTTGAGTGTTTGCAGCGCAACAACAGCGGCTAACATTTCCATGCGGTTATTGGTGGTTAGCGTGTAGCCTTTGGCAAGCGTTTTTTCCGTTTGCTTATAACGTAAAACGATGCCGTATCCACCTGGGCCAGGATTTCCTAAACAAGATCCGTCTGTGAAAATCTCAACGTGTTTGGTCATATTTTTGGTACTATTAGCCGAATCATTTAATAAAGCATAGTCTGACACACATAACCTTATGAATACCAGCAGCAATTCTGAACATAATCGTATTGTCGTTCTCGATACCGAAACCACAGGTATGAACTTAGAGGGCGGCCCGCACTACATGGGACATCGCATTGTAGAAATTGGTGCCGTGGAGATCATCAACCGTAAGTTGACTGGTCGTCATTTTCACGTTTACCTCAAACCCGATCGTGAAATTCAACCAGATGCGATTAATGTTCATGGTATTACGGATGAGTTTCTTGTCGACAAACCTGAATATGCCAGTGTTCACAAAGAGTTTTTAGACTTCATCAAAGGCGCTGAACTGGTTGCTCACAACGCGCCCTTCGATACCGGCTTTATGGATTATGAGTTTGAAATGCTCGATCCAACCATCGGTAAAACGGAAGACTTCTGTAAGGTGACCGATACCCTTGCCATGGCGAAGAAAATCTTCCCTGGCAAACGAAATAACCTCGACATATTGTGTGAGCGCTACGGCATAGATAACTCTCACCGTACACTCCACGGGGCATTACTCGATGCGGAGATTCTAGCGGACGTTTACCTACTGATGACGGGTGGGCAAACTAATCTAGAATTCAATGCCAATAAAAAAGAGGGTGAAGCAGAGGGAATTCGTCGTCTTGAAGGAAGAAAAGCGCTAAAGGTTTTGCGTGCAACTGCCGATGAAGTAGAAGCACACCAGAAAAGACTAGAACTGGTGAGCGACTGTATTTGGCAGCATTAGGAGAAGCTATGTTGAGGGCTTTATCGGTCGCGCTCTTAGCGATTTGGAGTTGTTTTGCGTTTGCCGCAAATGAGTCCGCCATGTCTTTGTTGGATAACCGTTTTCGTGTCGACTCGACGATCGAACAAATCACCTTTTTGGTATATCGTGAACAAAGCTCTCAACCTGTCGTACTGGTGCGCCCTGATGGTAAAAAATATTACGCGTGGGGCACGTATGATAATGTGCGTTGGTATCAAGAGTCTTCTTTAGACATCATCTCTGTCGATAATCCTATGCCTGGTCCGTGGCAAGCGGTAGGCAAGGTGACACCAAAAAACAACATCCGATTGCTTTCACATCTTAAGCTTAATACGGATGTATTCCCGACGCGCCTTTACCAAAATGAGGCGCTCAAATTTACCGCCCAATTAACCTCAGATGATAAACCGCTGGTACTGCGTGATTTTCTTGATCGCGTAAACCTGCGTGTCACCTTTACCAAGTTTGTAGAAAATGAAGATCAGTTAATTAAAGAGGCGCGTCCTGTTCCAATGGTGATTGGTGAATTTGCGGACGACGGCCGAGATCTTGATGAAAGAGCAGGGGACGGTATTTTTACGGTCCAACTACCCATTGATATCGAGCCAGGAAAATATCGTGCACGTATTACTTCGGGGAACGGAGTCTTTTTGCGAGCACAAGAGCAAGTGGTTTTGGTTTACCCATCACCTATCTCTCGTACTTTCATTCAATCGCGTGATGCTAACCAACCTCATCAGCTGGTGGTCAGTGGTGAGCAGGGTATGATAGAACCGGGTTCTATTGCGGTGAGTATTGAGCAAGCGGCCCCAGATGGCTTTATTAGCTACAGCCAAGGTCAAGTCTCGCCTGATGGCAGCAAAACCACACTGAAAATGGATAATGACCCAGAACTTGGTAAATACTCGTGGCATGGTGAAGTGTTTGCCACTGATTTGGCGACAAAGCGTGCTCTGGTATTCCCAATTCAAGAACAGAGCTTTAGCGTGGTTGACGATGTCGATCTGGAGGCCGCCCGCAAAGCGAAAGAGGCACAGCTCGCAGAGCAACGTCGTATCGAAATGGAAAAACGCATCATTGCTGAGCGTGAAGCCAAGCGTCAGCGCAATATGATCATTATCGCAGTTGGTAATGTTGTTGCTCTTATTCTTGTTTTGTTACTGTGGTTAGTGTGGAGCAAGCTCAAAGCTAAGCGTGCATCCATCCCAGAGATGCAACTGGAACTGCCTAAGAAGTAGGGCGCAAGAATTTAGATTCTGAATCACGTTCGTTCCTCACTGTTCAGAATGACGGAAATTTAGGCACACTGTGCGTGTAGTCACTTGATAAATTAAAATAAACCGTCATTCTAGCGAGCTCCAGCGAGACTAAGAATCTATTGTTAGTGTGCTGGGGCGTTGGTTTCTTCACCCTCCACAGAGTGCTCGGCAATAGGTTCTAGTACGCACATACAATCACTTCGCTGTTCCTTTACATATCTATGCTAAACTCACGCAATCAGCTATATGAATGACTCATCATTTGTTTACCTGAGGGGAGCAATAGGGCTGCCATATATTTTGTAAAGGTATAAAAATGAGCAAATTAAGTTCGGCTGAACGTAAAGCACGTGATAATGAGCGTTTCTCGCAGCGCGTCAGTGAACGTCGTGAGAAAGGCGAAGATGTCGTAGCGTACGCATTGGCTAATAAAAAAGCAGTGAAGTTTCTGACCAAGTCAGAAAAGAAAGCACTGAATGAACGTAAAGCAACGCTTCAAGAAGAGTTAAAGCTTAAAGAGCAAGAAGAACTGCGCAGAATTGAACAGTCGTTTATCGTTGAAGACAATAACGAACAATAAATGCTTCTTTGCTAACACCGTGTTGTGCTTAGCAGAGATTCAATAAAAAACGGGAGCCTCGGCTCCCGTTTTGCTTTTCTAACGTTTATTCAAGCTTGTGTCTGCTTAGGCGACGTTTTCCATCTGAGGGTAGAGTGGTTTCGCTGCCAGTAGTTCTGGCTCAAAATCGTCTACGTTGATGGTATCTAAGCGATGTTGCTCCGCTTCTCTCAGTAGCTCTGCCTCTTCTAGGGTGATCAGACCTTGCTCTAACCCCTCTTGTGCAATTATATCCAAGCGCAGGAACGGACGGCGTTTGCCTTGTGCTTTACATACTTTGTCAAACACAGGTTCCGCTTGAAGAATCACAGACAGTGCCAGCTCAATCTTACCTGCTGCATTGTGCTCAGTGGGTTCTAGATACTGACCACGACCGATGCGTGAACGCGTTGCACTTGGCGTTTGAAGAATGCGCGCGACTTTGCTGTCGAGTTTATCACTTGGTGCCTTACGTACACGGCCAAATGGCATGATCAATACGCGCAGTGCTCGACCAATCACTTTATTCGGGAAGTTTGCGAGGAACTCATCAATTGCCGCTTCAGTTTGTTTCAAGCTGTCTTGTAGGCCCCAATGGACAAGTGGCAAGTCTTCTACAGGACGGCCATCTTGCTCAAAGCGTTTTAATGCTGCTGAACTTAGGTAAAGTTGACTTAGAATATCACCAAGGCGTGCAGACAAACGTTCTTTGCGTTTCAGCGAGCCGCCTAATACCGCCATCGAGATATCTGATAGCAAAGCTAGGTTTGCGCTATAACGGTTCAATTGCTGGTAGTAACGTTTCGTCGCGTCTTTTGTTGGTGATGTTGAGCCAAGACCGTCACTTAGGCCAAACCAAATACTGCGAACTAGGTTACTCATGGTAAAGCTCACGTGACCCGCTAGCGCTTTGTCGAATTTATCGACGGCATCACCGGCATCAGAGTAGGCAGCATTCATTTCTTCTAGAACGTATGGGTGGCAACGAATCGCACCTTGGCCAAAGATGATCATAGAACGTGTTAGAATGTTTGCACCCTCTACCGTTACCGCAATTGGGGCGCCCTGGTAACCACGCGCTAGGAAGTTCGATGGGCCCAAACAGATGCCTTTGCCCCCAACGATATCCATTGCGTCAATGATGCTTTGCTGACCACGGTGGGTACAGTGGTATTTCACGATTGCGGAGATAACCGATGGTTTTTCACCTAAGTCGATACCTGCAACGGTTAGGTTACTTGCTGCATCCATTACGTAGGCATTACCGCCCAAGCGTGCAAGAGGCTCTTCAACCCCTTCCATGTGTCCAATCGGTTGCTTGAACTGACGACGAATACGAGAGTATGCGCCCGTTGCCAGTGCTGCAGTTTTGATGCCGCCGGTAGAGTTTGAAGGTAGCGTGATACCACGACCAACCGATAGACACTCAACCAGCATACGCCAGCCTTGGCCAGCCATTTTCTCACCACCGATGATGAAGTCCATTGGTACGAAGATGTCTTTACCGCGAGTTGGACCATTTTGGAATGGTACGTTAAGCGGGAAGTGGCGGTTACCAATCTCAACGCCTTTAAGGTCAGTTGGGATTAGAGCACAAGTGATACCAAGATCTTCTTGATTGCCTAACAATCCCTCAGGGTCACGCAGTTTAAAGGCAAGACCAAGCACGGTCGCAACAGGCGCAAGCGTAATGTATCGCTTGTTCCATGTCAGGCGCATACCGAGAACTTCTTTCCCTTCCCATTCTCCTTTACAAACGACACCAAAATCTGGGATCGAGCCTGCATCAGAACCGGCTTCCGGACTGGTGAGAGCAAAACAAGGGATCTCTTTACCCTCGGCAAGACGAGGTAGATAGTAATTTTTCTGTTCTTCTGTTCCATAGTGTTGCAATAACTCACCCGGACCTAACGAGTTAGGCACGCCAACGGTTGAAGACAATACGCCGGATACGCCAGTCAGTTTTTGTAACACCAAAGATTGAGCATAAGCTGAAAATTCTAGACCACCGTATTTCTTCTTAATGATCATGGCAAAAAATTTGTTGTCTTTGAGGTATTGCCATACTTCTGGAGGTAAATCGGCAAGTTCATGCGTCACTTGGAAATCGCTTACCATCGCACATACTTCATTTACCGGGCCATCGAGAAACGCTTGCTCTTCTTTGCTTAGCTTAGGCGCTTTGATGGCGTGAAGCTTTTGCCATTCAGGTTTGCCTTTAAACAACTCCGCTTCCCACCACACCGTACCTGCATCCAATGCTTCCTTTTCCGTTTGAGACATCGCAGGAAGCACTTTTTTAAATAACGTCAATGCTTTTCGGCTGATCAGCGATTGGCGAATACCAGAAATGGCAAACACGGCAACGGCAAGTACGTAAAGAGACCAACCAATGATGCCCACTGGGCCAACAATAGTCAGTGCTACCATCGTTGCTGTGAGCAGGCTGATGGATTTGACGAGTGACATTCTGTGGTAGAGCGCAATGCCTAACACGATTGTCATCGTTAAGATTGAGAGCAAGATGTCCATATGTATTTTCCTTTTCAGACTTTATTAAAGTTGTACGTCTGTATTTTGGTAAGAGGTCTAACCAGTTCATTAAGTGTAATCAAAATATTAATAAAATGTAAAACCCAAAGTTGGATAAAAAGTGATCTCAGTAGAGTTAAAATTCTAAAGTTGGGATTTGAGTGGTGATTTCGTCGCCAGTTAACCAGTTTATGCTGCGGTTCAATTTAAATCTGTTGCTTCGCTATCGACACTAATTCTCGTTTGTGGGTAAACTCAGAGTAATGAAATGTTAGATGCACGATTTGCATCGGAACAATTTGCTCGGTGAGAGGCTTAGTCTCTTCGCTGAAGCTGAAATAATAAAGAGAACGTCTTATGTACCAAGATCTGATTAGAAGTGAATTAACAGAAGCTGCTGAAGTTCTGAATAAGTTTTTAAGTGATGATCACAACATCGCGCAAATTGAAGCTGCAGCAAAAATGATTGCCGACTCCTTTAAGCAAGAAGGCAAAGTGTTGTCATGTGGTAACGGTGGCTCTCATTGTGATGCGATGCATTTTGCTGAAGAATTGACAGGCCGTTACCGTGAAAATCGTCCTGGTTACGCGGGTATTGCGATTTCAGATCCAAGCCACCTTTCATGTGTAAGTAACGACTTTGGTTACGATTTCGTCTTTTCTCGTTACGTAGAAGCGGTTGGCCGTAAAGGTGATGTGTTGTTTGGCCTATCAACATCGGGTAACTCAGGCAACATTCTTAAAGCGATCGAAGCGGCGCAAGCGAAAGGGATGAAGACCATCGCACTTACTGGTAAAGATGGTGGCAAAATGGCGGGTCTGGCAGATATTGAAATCCGCGTGCCGCATTTTGGTTACGCAGATCGTATTCAGGAAGTGCACATTAAGATCATTCACATCATCATTCAGTTGGTTGAAAAAGAGATGGAATAAATTTGACTTCGAGGTCGAAATATCGATCTCGTCGTTTTGAGGTAAGGAGTTCGTTAAACCATGTGTGAATTGCTCGGAATGAGCGCAAATGTCCCGACGGATATTTGTTTCAGTTTTACAGGATTGATGCAGCGCGGCGGCCGCACAGGGCCACACCGTGATGGTTGGGGAATTACTTTCTATGAAGGGAAAGGGTTTCGCACATTTAAAGATCCAAACCCAAGCTGTGACTCAAAAATTGCTGAATTGGTGCAAAACTATCCGATAAAAAGTCGTGCCGTGATCAGTCATATTCGTCAAGCAAACCGTGGTGGGGTGAACTTAGAAAATACCCACCCGTTTACGCGAGAGCTTTGGGGGCGTTACTGGACGTTTGCACATAATGGTCAGCTAACTGATTATCAAGACTTGCAGACTGGGCGTCATCGTCCGGTAGGGCAAACAGACAGTGAGTTGGCTTTTTGCTGGTTACTCAAACAGATGGAAGATATGTATCCAGAGCCTCCACAGGATATGGAGTCTGTATTTATCTATGTAGCGGCGTGTTGCGATAAGTTGAGAGAAAAGGGTGTGTTTAACATGCTACTTAGCGACGGTGAGTTTGTGATGACTTACTGTACTAATCATCTTTACTGGATCACTCGTCGTGCGCCATTTGGTAAAGCTGCGCTATTAGATGAAGATGTCGAGATTAACTTCCAAGAAGAGACGACGCCACACGATGTGGTTTCAGTGATTGCGACTCAACCACTTACAGGTAACGAGACATGGCAGCGCATGAAGCCGGGTGAGTATGGGTTGTTTCATGTTGGTGAGATGGTGCTCAATAATGCAAAGGCGTTAGCGGATGTCCCATTTGCTGCGCCGAAGCCGGGTAACCAAGCTCCGACTGATCCATTGGAGTGATGGTTTCTGATACTGAATACTTAAATAAAGCTCGCTTAGTCGCGAGCTTTATTTTTTGCGTTTTAAACCGAGGACGGATACGGATGAGCATTCTTACTTCCTAGTGTGCTAGTAGTAGATTCCTAGTCTCGCTAAGGCTCGCTGGAATGACGTAACTAATTGAAGTGAATTCTACTTTTTACCGACTGCGTCATTCTGAACGACGAGGAACGAGTCAGATTCAGAATCTACTATCCGAGTGTTGTATTGCTAAGTTGGTTTCAGGGACTTTTTAGGTTGTTGGTTTTGGCTTCTAGTCTGACTACGGCTTTATTGAACCAAGCTTATAAGATTTAAAATAACAAAAGGCAGCCTGTGATGGTTGCCTTTTGTGTTTGTCGTTTGGAATTGAGCGTTACTCGGTGGCGTAGCCGTGTTCACCAAGCTCAAAACCATCGAGGTACGCTTTGCCATCTCTCATTGTTAGTCTTTCATCTACTAACCATTTTGTGACCATAGGGTAAATGGTATGCTCTTGCGTTTGTACACGAGCGGTAAGAGCATCAGCATTATCATCTTCAAATACAGGCACTTTGGCTTGCAATATTACTGGACCGCCATCGAGCTCTTCTGTAACAAAATGAACGCTAGTGCCGTGCTCTTTGTCACCGGCATCAATAGCGCGCTGATGAGTGTTTAGGCCTGGATACTTTGGCAGAAGGGATGGGTGAATATTGATCATCTTACCTAAATAGTGTTGAACAAACGCACTGCTAAGAATGCGCATATAGCCGGCGAGGACAATCACATCAGGTTGGTATTCATCGATTTGTTTCATCAACTCAGCATCAAATTTTTCGCGAGATTCGAATGCGTTAGGATTGATAAAGTGACCGTTCACATCAAAAAGCTTTGCACGCTCTAAACCATAAGCTTCTGCTTTATTGGAGAACACAGCTGCGACTTGTGCATTTGGCATGTTGGCTTCACAGGATTCAAGTATTGCTTGTAGGTTGCTGCCATTACCAGAAATGAGGACCACGATGTTTTTCATGATGTTGTGACTGCCTTATTTGATGTTGTGATTGGTATTAGTCTTGCAGACTGGAGATGTGTAGAGATTAAATTACCTACTATTAGAATGGTTTTCGATGTTCCAGATAGCAGAATGAGGACATAGTGTCCTCATTCATGTCTTTATGTAGCGCAACTCACAAGTTATCGGATTTCAACTTGCTCTTCATTTGCTTCAGCTTGAGCGATTTCACCAATCACCCATGCGTTTTCGCCTTCTTCTTTAAGTAGGGCTACGGCTTCGTCTGCTTGGTCTTTTGGTAGAGCGACGATTAGGCCAACACCACAGTTGAAAGTACGGTACATTTCATGTGTGGTCACGTTGCCTTTTTCTTGTAGCCATTGGAAAATGATCGGCCATTCCCAGCTGCTACCATCGATAACGGCTTTGGTGCCATCAGGCAGTACGCGTGGGATGTTTTCCCAGAAACCACCACCCGTGATGTGAGAAATCGCGTGGATGTCGTGCTTCTCAATCATCTTAAGTGCTGATTTGATGTAAATTTTAGTCGGTTCTAGTAGGTGTTCACCGATAGTGCGACCTGCTAGCTCTTCGTTCTTATCTGCGCCAGAAACTTCAAGGATCTTGCGGATTAGAGAGTAACCGTTAGAGTGTGGACCGCTTGAGCCAACTGCGATTAGTGCATCGCCTGCTGCTACTTTCGTACCGTCGATGACGTCTTCTTTCTCTACTACGCCAACACAGAAACCTGCAACGTCGTAATCTTCACCTTCGTACATACCTGGCATTTCCGCCGTTTCACCACCGATAAGTGCACAACCTGCTTGAACACAGCCATCAGCAATACCAGAAACCACGTCTGCCGCAGTATCAACGTCTAGTTTGCCAGTCGCATAGTAATCTAGGAAGAAGAGAGGCTCTGCACCTTGCACGATAAGGTCGTTAACACACATTGCCACAAGGTCAATACCAATGGTGTCGTGCTTGTTCATATCCAAGGCTAAGCGAAGTTTTGTTCCTACGCCATCAGTGCCCGAAACCAGTACAGGTTGTTTGTATTTCGTTGGTAATTCACAAAGGGCACCAAAACCACCAATACCACCCATCACTTCAGGGCGACGAGTACGTTTAACCGCACCCTTAATACGATCCACAAGCGCATTGCCTGCATCAATATCTACACCAGCATCTTTGTAGCTAAGAGAAGAGTTATTACCACTCACAGGGAAGTCCTCGGTATTAAGTTGGATATGAAAACGGCGCTATTCTAACAGTGCTTAAATATAGATAGCAAACGTTTGCGTAAGTTTTTTTCTTTAGCTCGCCATCCTGATCTCCCTTAAAAAATCATGTATAATCTGAAAGTTTGTTTAAATATTGTCACAAAAGCCGGAGATGGAAATGAAAGTCGTTGAAGTTAAACACCCTCTAGTAAAACACAAAATTGGTCTAATGCGAGAAGGTGATATCAGCACGAAGCGTTTTCGTGAGTTAGCAACCGAAGTCGGTAGTCTTCTAACTTATGAAGCGACAGCAGACTTTGAAACAGAAAAAGTAACCATTGAGGGTTGGAATGGTCCTGTAGAAGTAGACCAAATCAAAGGTAAGAAAGTGACTGTAGTGCCAATCCTGCGTGCAGGTCTAGGCATGATGGATGGTGTTCTTGAGCATATGCCAAGTGCGCGTATCAGCGTTGTTGGTATTTACCGTGACGAAGAAACACTTGAGCCAGTACCTTACTTCAACAAGCTTGCTTCTAACATCGATGAGCGTATTGCTCTTGTTGTTGACCCAATGCTTGCTACGGGTGGCTCTATGATCGCAACGATCGACCTTCTAAAAGAGAAAGGCTGTCAGGCAATCAAAGTTCTTGTTCTTGTTGCGGCTCCTGAGGGCATCGAAGCACTAGAAAAAGCCCACCCAGACGTTGAGCTATACACAGCAGCAATCGATGAGAAGCTAAATGACAAAGGTTACATCGTCCCTGGTCTAGGCGACGCTGGTGACAAGATCTTCGGTACTAAGTAATTCTCTGATATTTTGTTACGATTGAATAGATAAAACAAAGGCTTGGTTTTCACCAAGCCTTTTTTATTCTCTATGATTGATATTCTTATCGAACAGCAAACACGGCCAATGGAATGACCGCGCAGCGGATTACTTCGCTTTTTCTTCTTCCATTTGTGCGTTATCAACGACGTGGTTTTCACCTAAGTCGTTTGGAAGCACAAGGTTAAGAATAATCGCTACGATACCACATAGGCTGATGCCTTGAAGGCTGAATTCGCCAATACCAAAAGCCATACCACCGATACCAAATACAAGCGTCACTGCGACAATCACAAGGTTGCGAGATTTGTGAAGATCCACGTTGTTTTTGATCAATGTGTTGAGGCCGACGGTAGCGATAGAACCAAATAGTAAAATCATGATGCCGCCCATTACAGGCACAGGAATCGTTTGTAGCATCGCGCCTAGTTTACCAACAAGAGCAAGCACGATTGCCGTAATTGCAGCCCAAGTCATGATCACTGGGTTAAACGCTTTGGTCAGCATTACCGCACCGGTTACTTCGCTGTAAGTGGTGTTAGGTGGCGCGCCGACCATAGATGCTGCAATTGTCGCGATCCCGTCACCCGCGATAGTGCGATGAAGACCTGGCTTCTTAAGGTAGTTTTTGCCCGTTACGTTAGAGATAGCCAGCATGTCACCGACGTGCTCTACCGCAGGGGCAATTGCAACAGGAATCATAAATAGAATCGCATTGATGTTGAACTCCGGCGCAGTAAAGTTCGGCATTGCAAGCCATGCAGCTTGAGCAACAGGGGTAAAATCTACCACTCCATACATCAGTGACACGGAGTAACCCGCCACAATACCACCTACAATAGGCACTAACTTTAAGTAGCCTTTAGCAAAGACGCTTAATGCGATAGTTGTAAGCAAAGAGACCGCTGAGATGACGAATGCGGCATCCCCGTTGACCAGTTGTACAGCGCCATCGCCTGATTTACCAATGGCCATGTTTACTGCGGTTGGTGCAAGACCTAGACCGATCACCATGATCACCGGGCCAACAACCACTGGAGGCAAAATTTTGTGGATAAAGCCAACACCACGAACTTTAATCATTGCTCCAAGTGCAACATACACTAAACCTGCCGCCATTAGACCGCCCATGGTTGCACCGATACCCCAAGTTTGGATACCGAACATGATAGGAGCAATAAAAGCAAAAGAAGAAGCAAGGAAGATTGGAACAGAACGTTTAGTGATAAGTTGGAAAAGGAGAGTACCAACACCAGCACCGAATAGCGCCACGTTAGGATCGAGGCCAGTAAGCAGTGGCACAAGCACGAGAGCACCGAAAGCGACAAAGAGCATCTGAGCGCCTTGTAACGCGTTTTTCATAATTATTCCCTATTCAAAGATACGCAGACAAATCCGGCGAATATTAGCATTCAGCAATCGATTGCAATGTAGCCTAGATCAAACTTTTGCATTGAATTATAAGGTGAGCGAATGTTTTGTTGCATTAGCGTTCATTAAATTGGACGGAATATAAACAATTTACTCAGCACGGTTCTTGCTCGCCGTTTGATAGTTGCTTATCATGCGGGTTCTTGTTTAGAGGATTAATAAAACTATGCGCTATTTAGCTCTCTTATTGGTAGGTTGGTTGTCTCTTCCTGTTTATGCACTGACTCAGGTAGATATCTATCGCGCAGAAGTAGCGATCGACGGTGAGCAAAAAGATGGGGAGTCTTTGGCTCGTCAACAGGGTATGAAAGATGTGATTGTGCGTGCAACCGGCAGCCAGTCCTCCCTTAGTAACCCAGTGATTGAGAAAGCCGTTGGAACAAGTTCACGTTATATTTCTCAACTCAGTTATGGTCAAGTAGACGGTCAAAATAGCTTGAAGATGCTATTTAATAGCGATCAAATTCGCTCACTGCTGACCCAAGCACAGTTACCATTTTGGTCTGCTAACCGGGCGAATATTTTGGTTTGGTTAGTGGAAGAGCATGGGTATGACCGCACCATTACTTGGGAGCATACTGAATCTCCAACTGTTGCAGCGTTACGCTCTGCAGCAGAAAACCGTGGCTTACCGATTACAATGCCAGTGGGTGATATTGATGATGTGACGGGCGTGAGTATTTCTGACTTGTGGGGCGGCTTTATTGATCCTATTAGTCAAGCGAGTCAACGCTATCCTGTCGATGCCGTTCTCGTTATTCGAGTGCAAGGTGATAGTATTCGTTGGTCGTTGTATGATCAGTCTCCATCTAAGATTGTTGAGTCACAAATGTCTCCTCGTAGCGGCTCTGCATCAGGAGCGAACGCGATGACCGCAATGATGAACGGTATTGCTGATTACTATGCGACGAAAAGTGCAGTTATTGTGTCTAGCGAGTCTTCAGAATCGATTGATGTGAAAATATTGAATGTGTCATCAGCGAGAGATTTCTTCAATTTGGAGAATGCGCTGACGCAACTGAATTCTGTCGCATCGACGGAAATCAAACGCGTACAAGGTAATGAGGTGACGCTGAAAGTGCATCTGTTGGCATCGCAGCAAGCATTTGAGCAAGAAGCCTCTGCGATTTCGCAACTGATGGTGTTTGATGACCCATTAGGTGAAGAAGATAACGTTGCTCATGAGCCTGTTTCTCAGCCTAAAGCAGAAGATACATTGCCAGAAGAAGTGGTATCTGTCGATGGCGCTGCAACTGAAGCATCAACATCTGATGCTACTGCCTCTGACGTAGCAACCACTGAACTCGCAGCCTCTGATGTGACAGAACCATCGGTTCTGGAAAACTCGGTAAACAAAGTTGCACAAGAGCCTGTAGAAGCCGTGACGTTACAACCAGCAGTGACTGAGCCAGTGAAAGAAACGTATGATCTCATTTACGAATGGCGAGCCCTTGCTCGTTCTTTACCTCAACCAGACCTGAAACCAGTCCCACAGCAAGCATCAGAACTGGAGCTTGAAGATAACTTAGGTTGAGGGATAATTAGCCGATCTCATTGAGACACAATAAAAGAGTCGCGTGATGCGACTCTTTTTGTATCGTTTCATCTTGTAAATACACGACTGCATTTCTAATGCACGTTTGTTTTCTAATGCACGATCGTTTTCTAATGAACGATAGTTTGCTAACGCGCGATTGTTTACTAACGCACTAGCATTAAGATGAGTATCTTATTCTTAATGCTAGTGCGAATATGACAAAAGTGTATTTGGCTAATTGCTATTTGGTGAATTGCTATTTATCTTAATTGGCAGTTTGCCTGAATCGTTATTTGTTTAAGTCTTTGTTTTTGAACTTGGCTTTTTCTTCTTTTTCCACTTGAGATAAGCGTTTGAGTTTCAGACCCAGTTCTTTACCTCGAGCGCGAGCGAACAAAATATTACCTACAAAACCCAACGTCGTGAGTAACAATTCAACCGCAGCGAGCCAACGTTCGCCATCATCAACATACAAGATGGTCAGCGCATGCAAAAAATAGAGCATCAGGACAAAGTTAGCCCAAGCATGTGTGTAAGGCTTGCCTGCTAGGATACCTGGCAGCGGTAATAGCAGGGGAATACACCATGCGACAGCTAACGTAGTGCTGTTGAGATGTGGGTGAGGAGAGAGGGCAAGTTGCCATATTGCAACCCAAGCCAATAATGCCCAATTGCCGAATAACGCCATATAGCGGTAGGTTTGGGTTTGTGTGCTAAGCGGTGGTTGGTCAATAGTGTCAGACATCGATTTACTTATCCTTGAGCTTATACCGTTGCGAGAACCCCTAAGAGCCCTGGCGGGTATTACTGACTTCCTTTGAGCTTTTGCGCTGCAGTTGCCAGTCGTTTTCCTAATTGCTGAGCGAGACGAACCTCTTCTGGCGTAAGCGTCGATTCTTGTCCCACGCTACTTGCGCCATAGGGCGTGCCACCTGATTGTGTGGTGTGCAGTTCTGGCTCTGAGTAAGGTATTCCCAATATCATCATGCCATGATGCAAAAGCGGGAGCATCATACTTTGTTGTGTGCTTTCCTGACCACCATGCATTGATGATGAAGACGTAAAGACACAAGCCGGTTTATCGATAAGCTCACCACTCACCCATAAAGGCGTCGTTTGATCCCAAAAGTGCTTAAGTGGGGCCGCCATATTGCCAAACCACACAGGGCTGCCAAAGGCGAGTCCGTCACATTGCTTCAGCTCTTGTAGAGTAACAATTGGATCAGAAAGGGGATGTGAGTTAGGTGACAAATCTTCAACTGTTCGTAAAATCGCTTCACAATGGGGAGTCGATTCAACTCCCCTTGCGATCTGTCTTGCCAGCTGTTTTGTCGAGCCGTGGCGGCTGAAGTACAAAATGAGGATCTGGCAATCCATCTATAGAATTTCCAAAACTTGCTCTGGCGGACGACCAATTTTTGCTTTGCCGTTTGCAACGACAACTGGACGTTCAAATAGTTTTGGGTTTTGTGCCATTGCTTCGAAAAGTTGCTCATCAGAAACAGATGTTTCACCAAGCGCAAGCTCTTTGTAAATGTCTTCTTTGGTACGCATCATTTCGCGTACTGAAGCGAAACCAAGCTGAGCATAAAGCGCTTTCAGTTGTTCAACATTAAGCGGTGTATCAAGGTATTTAACCACTTCTGGTGTCACACCGTTTTGCTCTAATAATTCGAGTGTTTGACGGCTTTTTGAGCAACGTGGGTTGTGATAAATCACGACTGACATGGTTTTCTCCATTTCGTTATTGTAATGCCATGAATCGATCTCTTTGGATCATTAATTGGTCAATACGAGCATCGTATCGTGCCTGTTGTAAACTGCCTAAATCCGCAATTTTACTTGCTTCGGTATAAAGTTGAATGGCTTTATTCCAGTTTGCTTGCAGAGCTAAAATTTCAGCTCGTGCAGCAAGCTCTTCATCATTAATTCCTAGATCATGATTGCCTTTTGCCAGTAAGTGCCAACCATTGATGTCCTCAGGGTAATCGTGTGTGTATCGTTGTAATAGGCGTACGGCGTCTTCGAATTTGTTTGCTTCTAGCAGTGCATTCGCATAGTTGATGGTGAGCACCGTATTCTGCGGATTACGTTTTAACGCTTTGGTTAGCATATCGACGGCTTTTTGTGGCTCTTTCTTCTCGATATACAAATCACTCATCGCATCAAGGTAAAATGGATTCCCTGGATCTTGTTGTAGTAATTTGGTTAACAATGGTTCCGCTTCACTCAGGCGTTTATTGTCGAGATGCACCAATGCCCGTCCATAATCGAAAGAGGCCGCGATATCTGGGGACGCTTTTTTCTGTGTCCTATCAAACCAACTCATTGCCGCTTGTCCGTCGATATTGGCATAACGTGCGACAATACGAGCTCTGGTTAGATGATAATCTATCGATGGCATGATACGCATTGGAGGATAGGCTTGAGCTCGTGCTCGACTATCAGTGATACGATCTTCTGGTAGTGGGTGCGTTAACAGCATTGGTGGTGGCTTACTCGCGTAGCGATATTGGTCAGCTAAGCGGCCAAAAAAACGAGGCATGGCTTGAACTTCAAACCCCGCCTTTGCGAGTGTCGCGATGCCAAAGCGGTCGGCTTCTTTTTCGTTCGAACGTGTGTAGTTGATTTGGCTTTGCATGTTGCCTGCCGTTGCCGCCGTGATGGCTGCCATGCCGGCTTGTGGTGAGGCAATGGAAAGCAGTAACCCTGCAGCAAGCGCCGCCATGGTTGCAGGAGAACGACGTGCTTGTTCTTCCATGCTTCGTGCAAGGTGACGTTGAGTGACGTGGGCGATTTCGTGCGCCACAACCGATGCAAGTTCACTCTCTGTTCGGGCATGTAAAAACAGGCCTGAGTGCAAGGCGACATAACCACCGAAAAATGCAAACGCGTTGATATTGCGATCGCGAATCATAAAGAAGTGGAATGGCGTTTTTACATCATTGGCATTGGCGACCAGGCGATGACCTAAGGAGTCAATGTATGCGTTAATAACCGGATCGTTGACGATAGGGCTACTGGCTCTTAGCATACGCATGTAAGCATCACCAAAGATAAGCTCTTGGTCTATCGTTAAAGTGCCTCCGGCTGCGGTACCAATATCTGGAAGATCTAGGCTGTTCGCGTAGGTCGTCGGTGTACTGAGTGCGGCTGCCAGGCAAATACAAACTAGCGATCGAGTGCGTTTCAACATACGGTGTAAAGATTCTCCAAAATACCGAATATGAGGTGAGTCATGTTCATATTTTCTCATCCCTCATACTTTGTGGTCATCCTATAGGATGAATATGCTAGCAGTAAGACCCAAAATAAACGAATTGGTTTCGTAAATTATTGCAGGCAACGCATTGAATTATGAATATTAACGTCATTTATGTATACGTATAAATCACATGAGAAATGCTAGCACCAGCTCAAAAAGCCGTTACAATACCACCCTATCATAAGTGCAGAGCAATACAATGGAATCCATGTTACTTGATTTGCGTGAGCAGCGCTGCCCAATGGCATTGTTGCTTGCTAAACGTCACGCTGCCGATGCGTTTCAAGGAGAAACTCAGCAGTGCTCCCAGTTGATTATTCAAGTAGTGGACAATAGTTCTAAGCAAGATATCGTGAAGTATTTGCGTTCTCAGCAATTCACCGTAGAGTGTGAGTTCACAGGCGAATATTTCACCTTGACCGTTATTAATAAGGAAGCCCCTAACAATGCTTGAGATGGTAACTCGTTGGTATAAGCGACGCTTTTCAGACCCACATGCCGTGAGCCTAGTAGCGATCCTGCTTTTCGGCTTCATCACTATCTATTTTTTCGGGCATTTAATTGCGCCTTTGCTCGTTGCGATTGTTTTGGCCTACTTACTTGAGTGGCCAGTCACACAAATGTGCCGCCTAGGGGTACCTCGAACACTTGCCGTTGTCACCGTTATTTTGATTTTTATTGGCTTGATGTTGATCGCCGTGTTTGGCTTGGTGCCAACCATTTGGACTCAGGTCGGTAACTTAATTAACGATATTCCCAATATGTACAATGGGCTGCAAAAGTTTATTGTTAAGCTGCCGCAGCGTTACCCTGAACTGGCAAATCTCGAAATCGTAGAAACGGTGGTGACGAACGCAAAGAACCAAGCTATCGGTTTGGGGGAAAGTGTCGTTAAGGGTTCACTCGCATCTCTCGTCAGTTTAGCGACGTTGGCAGTTTATTTGATCCTTGTTCCTTTGCTGGTGTTCTTCTTATTAAAAGACAAAGAAGAGATGCTGAGTATGGCAAGTGGCATCATGCCAAAAAACCGTAAGCTAGCGAATAAAGTTTGGCATGAGATGAATGAGCAAATCTCGAATTACATTCGCGGTAAAGTGTTAGAAATTTTGATCGTGGGCAGTGTGAGTTATGTGACGTTTGCGATTCTGGACTTACGTTATTCAGCATTGCTCGCGGTAGCGGTTGGTTTATCTGTGTTGATTCCTTATATCGGTGCAGCCGCTGTGACAGTGCCAGTTGCGATTGTCGGTTTGTTCCAATGGGGGCTCTCACCGCAGTTCTACTGGTTGCTGGTGGCATACGGCATTATTCAGGCGCTAGATGGAAATGTATTGGTGCCAGTACTGTTTTCTGAGGCAGTAAACCTCCACCCTGTAGCGATTATTGTGGCTGTGTTGGTATTTGGTGGTTTGTGGGGCTTTTGGGGCGTATTTTTTGCAATCCCATTAGCGACATTGGTGAAAGCGGTCTGGAATGCGCTGCCAAGTACAGAAGAGCACCCACCTATACAACAAGAATAAGCGCCACAGTTATTTTATCAATAAGCCCAGCGATTGCTGGGCTTATTGATGTTAACGTGGTGGCAATTACGCGTTTTCATTCAGGTAGTTGATCACGACTTCGTGGTGATCTTTGGTTTTGAACTTGTTGAATACGTGTTCGATCACGCCGTCCTCGTTGATCAGGAAACTGATGCGGTGAAGTCCGTCGTACACTTTACCCATGCCCTCTTACCCTTGGAAATTCTTTAAGACTAAATTTATGACAATTTGCAGAAAAATCTATCTCTAACAGTATTTTAGGGTAATAGTTTCTCATTTTGAATCTCAAGCATAGCAGTTGTCATAATTTTTTGTAAATCGGGCTGATTTTGATGATTTTCCAAGTGCAAATTTGTCATAAAAGCTAAGGTGTTGCTATAAGGTGAAGTGATAGTCAATGCGATGGGATCGCTTGGTGATCACACACATATACAATTGCCACCCAGCTCACTTTTGGACAAAAGTGCGTTACGGAAAATCGAATGTTAACGATCCATGAATAACAACTGGTATTGCAAAGGAAAAAGAATAGGCGGTAAGCGTCTTGAAGAGTCTGGACAGTCTAGGTCATTATATTCAGAGTTCAGTATTGATGATGCAAATCAGTGTTACGTATTAGTATTCAATTCAATTAAAGCAGACTCTACAACAGAGTGAATTTCTCACTTCATCGTATTTAATAGCAAACAAACCTATTTGATGCCCCGCGCTACTACATTACGTGAGCTCAAAGTCTGAAAATGTAATTAAACAATCCCGCGGCAGTTGATATCCATTTATCTTTCCACCCTCAATTACGCCAGTCATGGAACCAATAAAAGTGTTGTTAAAATCATCATCATCAATCCTGATTGTTGTGATTTTTACCTCGTAGCCCTCAAACGGCAACCATTTTAATTCCTTATTAACGGCACAAATTGCAATGCGCAAAGCTTCGTCAATTCCAGAAACTTTCGAGCCATTAACTTTGATGATGGAATTAAGCTTTGATGCTTCTATAGCCTCCTTAAACTCAGCTTTAGTTGTATCAGAAAACATGAAATTGTCTTGAGACAGCGCAAAATCGATGCAGGAAATCATTTCAGCTCTGACATTGTCTACACTATCCAACCCCTTACCAATTTTAAAAAGCCCATCAGAACAGCATTTTTTAAGATTGTATAACGCATATCTATTTTTCGCGTTAAATTCCTCTATTGCCACCCTCGCTCTCTCCTGTGCACTTGAGGCTCTCGCTCTTGGGCATGTTCCCCATTTACTCGAATAAACTATGTTGTGGTTTTTTGGTGGCGTTGGTGTTTTATGGATAAACACTGGTATATCTAAATTTTTTTTATTGCTCATACTAACCCTAATTATCGCCTATACCCAAACCATTATTAACTTATATCACACACAATGAGCTAGTCATGATAGCTCATTGTTGTCGGGTGGACGACACTTGTTACCAAGTGCCGTCTCCCTGAGAACCCAGCGTGCAACTTTCACTGCACTAGGCTCAAGCCTCTACAAAGGCATCAAATGATACCCAGCAACTTATAAAGCAGTGAGAGCAGGTTCAATCCAAGAATTACGAGCTAGCCTTTTGTGTTTTCTCTTTCCCAAGTATTCTTGGTATTGAGGGTCAAAAGGAGTCGCTGCGCTTCGGATTTTCACATGTCTTTCTATTGGCACTTTAGCTATCTGGAAAAGATTAAACTGGCAATCCATATCCTTTATCTTCTGCCAACCGTGAAACTGCCATTGGCCTTTTCGGTTGATGAAGTATTTCAAGGCGATCCAAGATCTAGATTTTGTTGGATGTCGCCTTTTAGCCCAATGCCATAACGCTTGAAATAGTCCGTGACCGACATATCTGAATACCTGCTTAGCTACGCAGTGGCGATAATAGTTCGACCACCCTCTAAGCTTTGGGTTAATCAGTTTGATAAGGTCGTTCACCGGTAGGGTAACGTGCTTTTTGATGAGTCCGCGCAAGTTACTTAGGAACGTCAACGTGTTGGCCTTGCTCGGTTTGATGAGCAGTTTTCCTTTGTACTTCCTATGGTTGAACCCAAGAAAGTCAAAACCGTCGTTGATGTGAGTAATATGCGTTTTCTCTTCGGATAACGTTAAGCCTCGTACCGCTAAAAAGTCAGCAATCAATGGTTTGATATCGTTCTCCAACACTTCCTTTGAAGCGCAGGTGACGACGAAATCGTCGGCATATCCAATAAAGTTAGCTCTTGCGCCTTTCTTAAGCGCAGTAGACTTAATGCGCTGTTCGAGACCCGATAACGTCATCAGCATCAAGGTGGGGGATATAATCCCGCCTTGAGGCGTGCCTTCGTCGGTGTCGTAAAACAGCCCTTTGTTTACAAAGCCTGACTTAAGCCATTGCTCCAACATCCGTTTATCGATGGCGATGTTATCCATCAGCCACTGATGCCCGATTTTATCGAAGCAAGCTTTGATGTCTCCTTCAAGAACCCATTTAGCAGATCGCTTTAGGGCCAAACATTTGAAACATTGACTGACAGCGTCAGCCGTGCTGCGATTTGGTCTAAAACCATAACTATTAGGGTCGGCAAGCGTTTCGGACACAGGTTCTAATGCTAGAAGATGAAGAGCTTGTTGGGCTCTGTCAATCATGCATGGAATACCCAGTGGCCTGAGTTTACCGTTCTTTTTGGGGATGTAGATACGCTTGAGTGGTTTTGCTTGATAAGCTTTCCGACTCAGTTGATTTGCTGCTTTCATACGACGCGTGTCTGTGTTCCAGACAACGCCGTCTATTCCAGGCGTTTTACTGCCTTTATTTTGAGAGACTCGCTTAACAGCAAGAAGTTTTGCTGAGCGAGAGTGAGTCAGTATCCACTGCAATGCTTTTGCTTTGCCGTGCTTACCGTCTCTAGTTGCCTTTGCGATACGCATTTGAAGCTTTAAGACGTTTGCCTCTACGGCCTTCCAGTTAATGGATTGCCACTGTGCACTGTCAGAAGATGCACTAATCTCATTCGAAATCATCATTTGCTTTTCTTCCTTAATAAAGTTCTTCAAACTCTCTCGCAACGAGAGACCAGTTGGAAGTGGGCTCACTTTCGTGACCAGACACAAGTCTGTATCTGCATCGTTACAATGCAGCCTTTGCTTTTTCCAACCTCCTCTACCTGCATCACTATCGGCCACTGCGGCTTTCCCATAGGGAGTGATACAGGCTTACCGTGTTTCACATGTTGCGTGATGTTGGGTTAGATGCCCGCTATGATGCGGAGAGTATATTGATCACGAAAGAGTACTGTCCAACCTCTTTCCTACTCTCGATGCCTTTTGGCCACAGCGTATAAACCACTTCCGCTGCTCATAATATAACGCACCTTATACGGATTCACGTGTGTTCATCATACCAACTCCCTAGCACTCACCCAATTTGTGGTTATCAGGAAGGACCTTGTCTCACGATTTAGTCCCCGACAGACTGTCAGGCCCGTCTTCGTTACATTGTCAGGCTCGCTGCTTTATTCAGAGCCCTAGGGTCAACTGGTGATACAGTTGGTTCACTCATTAGGCGGTGAACAACGCTTCATGCAACCTCACGTCGCACGAACAGAAATCATTTAGATCAGTGCTCTCAATGGCATAGAAAAAATGCGTTTCACCATAAGTGCGGTAGTAATGGCTAAGTCGCTAAATCGACGAGGTCTACCACGCTTGCTTTGTTTGTTTTGCTTCCACTCAGCGATCGCTTCCTCATCAATCCAAAAGGTCAGAGAACCATGGTTGATTAAGGCTTTATTGTACTGCTTCCAGTTAGTTGTTTTGTAACGAGGTTTAGGCATGAGGCTACGACGACTGATGGGGATAGTCTTCTTGATTTAGTTCCATCGATTTAAGCAACAAAGCCACTTAGCTTATGTTAGATTCGTGCAACGAGCCTTACGTTAAATCCAATTACTCCATCGAAAATATTTTTCTAAAAGAGAAATGACAGGTAAAATAAAAAGCTAAATTAATTAGTTTGTACTCAACGTAAAGTTGAACATCCGAACAAAGTTTAACTGAGGTCATTTATATATGAGTAAAAGAGATTTTATAAATTATTTAGAGTGTGAATTTTTACACTACCAAAATTTAACAGACGATTGTAGCCGCAAGGAAAAAAAACAGTTTATCAATGGATTAATGAAGGCATCTCGTTTTTTTGGTGTTAGCTACGATGAACTAAACACCATAGTGAATACTCACAGTAAGGTAAGTGAGCAATCTGATAATTACCTGGACATTCCTGCATTCATCAGACAGGCGAAATAGACTAATACCAATTAAAAATTTGTGAAAGGTTCTGATTTACGTGAAGTTAGTGATGACGAGATATCCCTCGCTATGGCGAGAATAAATTACAGACCAAAGAAGTGTTTAGGCTTTAAACAGCCAGCTGTGATATTCAAAAAATATGCATGGCTGCTAAATTTGGAAGTGTCGCACTTCGGACTTGAGTTCGGGATTATTACTATATGAAGCAATGATTTCTGTAATTTTATGTGAAATAAATAATCAGTTATTTAAATAGTCATTATGAGTAATTTAATAAAACAGTAATTATTATTACATTCTAATGCTTTTATTGTGCCTGGAGAACAATTATGTCTTGGGAATATTTAGTCGTTAATTTCGAAGTCTATTTAGATGATGAGCTCGACACGATGATCTCTATAGAAAAAATACCAGAAAGAATATCATCTATAACCGAAGAAGAATATTATGAAGATCAAATGGTGCAAACCATACTTGATTATATAGGTATAAAAGGTTGGGAGCTTATATCTATTTTGCCTATGTCTAATAATATTTTTTCATATACATTTAAAAAATCACTCGATGATAATGTATTTGTTAATGAAGAAGATATCGAAGAAGAAACTTCTTATTACAATGATGATTCGAGTGAATATTGGGATGAATCTGTATCTGATGCTATAGATTTTAGTAGAAGCGGGCTTGGTTCAAAATTTTAAGATCCTGTTAATCTGTCTCTTACACACAAATCCCTAAGCTACAGCTTGGGGATTTTTTTTGAACTAATTTTACATTTCATGATCTGATCTAAATTGTCACGAACCGTACCGTCCTCTACAGCATTGTAAGCTAAGGCAGAGCTAACAAGTCTTTCAAAGCTTCGTCAGGTATGACATCAATGCCTTTTTGCAACCTCGACACAAGTCACTTTTATAACTTAAAAGCACATAGAAAATAAGTAGAAGCCAAATCTATTCTCCATTTGACACCTTTTTAAAGCTATTGTACTGTTGAAAAAATAGAAGTGTATAGATTGAGTATAGAAGTTGCTTCTATGCTATATGCAGGGCCATTTTTCATATTATAGGAGGTTGTATGGCTATAGAACTACTCATTAGGCTCACTGATGAAGATTTATCTCATGTTACGCTGATCGCTAATAAGCAAGGAGTATCTATTGAAGAGGCATTAAGTTTGTCTCTTCAAAATCAGGTTAAAGCACAAATCGCGAAAGATGAGGAGGTAAAAAAGGTGGATCAAAGTCGCTTAATGAACACAGCATTGCATAATGCATTTATGTTAGATGAAGGCACGGAGTTTTCTCTTACGGAACTCCTTGGTGAAGCGTGGGCTCAAGTAGAGAGCCCTAGAGCTTTTGGGCGTAGTTTCAGGAAAGAGTTAGAATCACTGGAAATTGGTCTGTTATCACATAAGACAGTAGATAATAAGGCCATTTATAAGCGGACAGACATAGGTGAAAAACCTGATTAATAGCCCCAACTTACTCGACACTCGTTCTATACACCACGAATGAAGGCTTGCCAGTTGCAGATCTTCTTCGTTGTTCAGCCCAGAAATTGATATTAGAAAAAATATAGCAAATTATCACTCATGTATTGCAAATGAGCTTTAACTCTAACGTGAAATGGGGCAGAAATGAGCTTTTACTCTAACGAGTAAAGGGGCATAACCTTGTTAGGTTCGACAAGACTATGGTGTATCGCTCTTTCGCATACTTGGCAGGAGATCTCTAGCATCACACTCTAATGCTTCAGCTATTTGGTACAGTTTCTCTAGAGTGATATTCACTTCACCGCGCTCAATCCTCCCCACATAACTTCTATCAATATTTGCGAGCAATGCGAGCTTGTCTTGAGAAATATGCTTTTGCTTTCTCATAGCTACCAAATTGATACCAAGTTTCTTTGCTAAGTCTTTCATTTTTGTTCAGCTTCAAATGGAAGACTATCTGATCTTGATGCAGATATAGCCACGGACTATAATCCTCAAAAGTGCTGATTTTTATGATGAAAATGACAAATACTAAAAAACACCGCATCAATAGGGATGTTTATGAGGCCCTTGCTCCTAAAGAGCTTCAAAGCTTTACAGTAAATGACGTTCGTAACTCACTACGTAATACCTCAGCTGAATATTCTGATCCTTTGTCGTTGAGGGTGTTTGTTGCGCGAGAAGTTAAAAAACTAGTAGATGCAGGTGTTGTGATTGGCTTAGGGAACCAGCGGAATCGTATTTATCATAAAACGCCTCTGTTTTATGAGATCGACTTCTATCTGACACAGAGAAGATATCGCAAAAAGAAAAGCGGTGGGGCAGAGAAAGAAGCGGTTATCGAGTTGCTTCAGTATGAGAAAAATAACCTGGAACGGGAGCGCTCTACCATTGAAACTGAAGTTGAAGAGTATCAACTTCTGATCGAGCGAAGTGAAGAGTTGGGAGTCTTACTGTCACCTTTGTTGCAAACAGCTCAAGACAAGTTGTCAGGAATAGTTACGCGGCTAAATGTTAGAACTCAAGCGATTAATCTTATAACGGAAATGAAACGAGAAAGCCCAACTGTTTGACTTTACCTCTTACCAGTTGGGCTGTGTTAGATTTTAATTCGGTTTACGATTTTTGTTGTCCATTTAAGTAGTTTAGAACGACTTCATGATGATCTTTGGTTTTGAACTTGTTGAATACATGTTCGAGATTACCAGACTCATCGATAAGGAAGCTTGTACGAACCACGCCCATATTCTCTCGACCCATGAACTTTTTGAGCTGCCAAACACCGTACTTTTCACATACAGTGTGATTTTCATCGGCTAACAGCGTGAAGTTGAGCTCTTGTTTATTGATAAAATTAGTAAGTTTTTTGGGTGTGTCAGGGCTGAGACCCAGAACAACAACGTTATGAGCATCTAGTTCAGTTTTAGTGTCACGAAGACCCTGAGCTTGGACAGTACAGCCAGGCGTCGAAGCGCGTGGGTAAAAGTAGAGCAGAACTTTCTTTCCTCTTAACTCGGAGAGCGTAATTGGGTTGCTGTCTTGGTCGTTTAATGTGAAATCTGGAGCGATTTGCCCTGCTTCGATAGCCATGGATTATCCTTACTTTCTTTAATTTACTCTGAAATGAGTTTTCTTATTATCTTAACGTCTAGTTTGATCTATGCTTGATAGTGTTGTCTAGTGGTAACGGCAAACGAGGTTTAGTTACTTTCTAAAATGACCTTCGACGATGTTATCTGGTCTGGCATTAACCACCTTATCCATCGCTTTCTCTCGTTCACTTTCATGTAACATATCCATAAGCTCTTGAACGACTTTTACGTGAGTGGCTGCTTGAGCAGCTAACGCATCCTGATGGTTTTGTGCTTCGCCGTAATACTCTTCTTTTAAATTCTTCTCTCTTATTTTCTCGCTTCTGATTGACTTTATTTCTTTTAGAAGTATTTCAATAGGGGAATCACTTGTTTCATCCTGAGCAACCTGTACTTCTAATGATTTGTTTTTTATCATCAGAATGACGTCGTTGTGTCTTCTGAGTGCGCCAACGGAAAGGCCTGCTTCTTTTTCAACATTGCTATTGTTGATTTTAAGCTTGCCCTTTCGCGCTTTATTACGCAGCTCTCTCGATGTTAACTTTGCTACATCACCGCTCAGCAGCCTTTCTAATGCGTCAATTAGCTTCTTTTTTGTTGTCTGTGACATTATGAAAAAACTCCAAATGGGATGAGTAAGTCCCTAACTTCATTAGGAAAAACGACAGGCTCATAGTCGATACCTAAATCACTCATAATACGTTCTGCCGCTTGAACTTTAATATAAGACTCAGAGGCAGTTTGAGGAGTGAGTTCATTATTTTCAATATCGTAAAGCATGTGAATTTCAGCTTCTTTACGCTTTGCTTCAGCAAATACGGCATCCACGATGTAGTCATTCTTGCAATCTACGCACTCAATTAGGTTAATAAGTGTTCTTAAGCCACATGTGGTTGAAGTGCAATATATCCCAGGCGCTACGGCATGAAGGTGCCGTTTTTTATTTCGAATTTGCTTTTTCCAGAAGTTAAGAGTAAGCATGTCATTATCCACTTTGTCTGTGAATAAGTTACGGTTTGTTTTGGTTATGCTTTTAGCAAACTCTTTGCCTTTACCGCCTGCAATTTTTTCCTTGTTTGCCAATTTTTCATAGATACTCAAATAGACACGGGCTTTTTGGTCGATTCGTTCCTCATCAATTTCGTTCGCAAGTGTCTTTTTCTTTTGTCTGATTTTTTGAAACTTACTGGCATTTTTAGCGTAATGCCGCGTCATTGCCATAGATACATGACTGAACTGTTGTTTGAGTTGTGGAAAGTTACAAAGCTCGTAACCAATTAAATAGTAAGCAAAAGAGCGGCGAAGTTGGTGTGGCGTAAACTCGTAATTGCTACCCAATTCAAACGATAAATTGGGGTCAGATACTTTTAGGTCAGTTAGGTCTTCATTGGTTAGCGCAAGCTCTTCACGCAAAGCATTTTTGAACCAAGCCATAGAGTATTTTCCTATTGATGCTTTGCCTACTTTACTGAAATCTTCTGTTGTTTTATGAAAGAAAGATTGTGAGCTTGAGTCCCTTTTTCTAAGTGGCGTATGCAGCGCTTGCAGGACTTCATAAGCTTTCATACCAATTTCAGTGGTGACAAACTCATCTTGTATTGATTGAGAGCCTTTCACTGTCTTTGATAGGTTTGCATGGATAACGTATATATTTTGGCGGTCAATGATATCTTTCGTGCAGCCCTGAACCGTGTTCAGACTATACATTTCATCGCCTCTCATTCCTGTACGAGCCATTAATCCCCATAAGCAGCCACCATTAAGCATTTTAAAAAGTGATTGAGCCTCTGTTCGATTGGTGATTGTCCACTGCCCAATCGTTAGCTGTCGTTCGCTGTGGAATTTATCTATATATTCGCTTTTTATCTGTGGCTTATGAAGTTGTGCGAGAGCCAGTACTTCTTCTTCATTTGGAGAGCGAAGTGCAGTGAAGGCTTGTTGAAAAGCCGTGGTGCGCTTTTTATTTCTTTCTCCCGATTTGACTAAATACCATGTAATACCACCGTTTTTTTGTCTAGCGTCACCACTGACCAGATACTTAGCATAACCTACATAGGCTTTTTCAAAATAGGTGGTAATGTAATCTGCCAGTTGCTCTAGCTCATGACGAAGAGCGTAAGCTTCATTTATCACCTCCTCTGACTTTTGAAGCCCCATATAGTAGAGCCTTTGTGGAATGACGGTATATTGCTTAGCTTCTTTAAGAGTTAAACCAAAATCTGAGGCGGTAAGTTTTTTATTTAGGTTAACCTTAAAGGGCAACCCCCTAGCTTCTAAATAAAGGCGATTTAACCCGTTGTAAATTTTTTCTCTTTCAAAGTCGATATCGGTAAAGTCTGTTAGCACCCAGGTTTCGAGTTGGTCAAAGTCAAGCGCAGACAACGTATTAATCCCTTCATTTAAGAGCGGGTTGATGACTTTTTTTAGATCATTTAGCGCCTCATAAAGAGTGCAAAAGGAATGGTCATGAGGTGAAAGCCACATCATTTTAAGTATGAGCACTTTAAGTTCATTTTTTAGGTTGCGCTCAACCACTCTACCATCGTTAGTAAACTCTAGTGTGTAGAACTTCTTTGGTTGCGGCTCAATGTGAGACTGCAAGTTTCTCCATGCCTCATCATCGGCAATTTTACCTAATGATTCACCAGTCACCGTAAAGCCTATATCAAGAGCTTCGAGTTCATCCCAATCGCCGCGCTCAATCGCTGGCTTTAACACATCTATTAAGTAATTAGTATGAGCGCCAATGTTTTGTTGCGCTTTAAGAAGCTTGTTTTGGTGCTCTAGGTCAGAGATTTTTATCATGTGAGCCTCCGTAACTACATAGATAGAATTGCATGGTCGATGGATACTCTTGGATGACGACCTTGGGTATTGAATTTTTTCATGGCTTCATCGAATACATCGTTACTTGCCTCATCTAGCGTACACTCAAACGCTTTGATTTTTTCTAGTGCATCCCCTTTCGAGTCAGGGAACATATCAAGCCCTTCCTTCAAAACATCGATGTATGAAATGAGTTTATAGATAGCGTCAACTTCATCTAACGCTTTGGCAGATTGGCACTTGTGGCACATATCAAACTCGGCGCAAGGTAAGTCTGCGTCTAGCGCATAGTTCGTTTCTCGCTGTGTATTCTTACCGTCAATCATAGCTTGCTTCCCATCACAAACTATTCCGTTGGGGTTGGTTTTACGCTTTTTCTCACTTTCCTCGTATGTCAGCATCGGAATGCCGCGCCTTTTAGCAACAGCATCTTTTGCTTTCTCTAAGTCATTATCAAAGAGGTTTTCGATAACTTCGATACCCTGAGAGAGAATGACTTTATTAAGTGATGGAAGCCCATTTATGTAACTTCTCTCTATTGTGTCTCGCTTGTTTTGGAGCAAGCTTTGAACGGCTTGAACCCCTCCCTCCGCATAGGCTTGATTACTGCTCATTTCTCGCCAGCGACTTGATTGAAGAGAGAGGTAGTAATGGTTGGGTTCAACAGACCAACGTTTCATGAGGTTGGCTGAAATAGGGCTAATACCTTCCCAATCATAAGGAATATTATTGGAGGATCTTGTTAAAAGTAGTCGTTTGTATTTCTTAGCCTGTTTGTTTGCTTTTTCTTTCGCATACCGCTCTATATCTTTAATAAGCGTTAAATCACAAGCAGGGGCTTTGAAGTATCCTGTTTCGCCACTTCTATACTTAAAAGAAACGGTAACATTGCCATCGCTATCAATCTCGGAATAGGTGAGCGGAAGTAAAACCCCTTTATACGGTAAGTCTGTGTAGCAAGATAAAATGCAGTAGGCGCTGTTGGTTGCTCCTTGTCCTGCCTTAGTTTTGGAAACTTCCTGCACTTCTTTATGAACAACCGTGCGACCTAAATGATTCGTAACCTTTTTTAACGTGATGGATTGCTGATTTCGGTAGGTGTAAAACAACTCTTTAAACCAAGGTAGATTACCCGCCCGGTGGGGAGATAACAGGTGTAGTTTGTTGACGAGAGCCTTATTTAGTTCTCGCAAATTAAAGGCATTACTGACTTCTGAGTTATTATTGAGAGTGAAAAGCAGTTCAGAGCCATCTTCACTGTTGCCGTAGAGCTTGGATAATCGTTCTAATAGTTTTATAAACTTTACGCCATCACGCTTATTAACGTCAAATGACTCACCCACTAATAGGGCATCGACTTCGTTGCTTGATCGAGGCTTATAGCTTGAAACCTTGACTACTTGCAGGCTCTTATCTCGATCTTCGGTATGAACATGAATTGGGTGGGCAATGTTTCGAATGTTGCTGTCGTTCTGTGAGGTAAAAAAGCACATTAAATGATATGCGGCACCCATCGTAAGGTTGAAGGCCGCGCCAGCATTAACAGCGGTGCCATTTTTGCTTGCAAATCGCGTTTCCAATGATGTCGGGATATGGAGAGTTTCCTCATGCAAGCCAAGACTAATGATAAGCGGCAGAGTTTCGGGTAAAAGCGTATTGTTTTCTTTAGCAGCAATGAGTTGTGGCGCGAGAGTGAAAAATAATGTATCTAATCGAGTGACCAGAAGCGTTTCTTCATCATCTGAGTACCCCTTAAATGGCTCATTTTCTCTTGCAAACCCTCGATGATGCCTAGCCCAATCGGAAACCGGCAAACCGCACCATTCAAGCGCTGTGCGAAGGGTTGAAAGTACAGTTGAAGCGCTTGACTCTTTCTTGCTTAACTCATCACCATGATTGTATTCCCACAGGCGTTTTGAAGGGGTAAACATCTTGATACGATGTCTTAACTCGCCATCGTTGCCTGCATACTTCAAATAGCCACTTTCGGAGAATGGGTCAACTTTTAGTGCATCACAAAAAGCAACGTAGGCGCGTAAACTCTCGTAGCATCCTGTGACGCTTGTTGCTGACTTGCCATTGCTGACATATTGATGAGCTTTTTTGCAAAAAGACCTGATAAATACGGTTCGGTTGCCTATTTTTTTGTTTTCTTTGTTACTCCCAAAATACAATAGGTGAGAAACATCGAACAGCTTTACTCTAGTTTCTCTAGTACCTTTATAAGGAATATCAAGATTCAAAGGAACAACATTTTGATTGTTCCGCACATGCTTGACGGCTTTGGACTGTTTTGCGATTTTACTTTTCGCCATTACGACCAACCTCCGTTGATTTTGAGGTTTTTGGCTTTAGCCATGTTGATTTGGTCGTCCAGCTTGTTCATATACTTAATGTACTTTTCTGTTATTGAGGTGCTTGAGTGCCCCATTAACTCCTTCAGCTCATCCATAAGGTAGTCATAGCCAACATCACGTTCTTTTGACTCATTCCAGAGCCAATGGGTTGCAAAGGTTGAGCGTAAATCGTGAATACGGTAATACCAAGAACGATCCACTTCGCGTATGCGTCTTCGCAGCTTCGAAAAATCCGTTTCTAAAGTATTGACCGAGTAAGGTTTCCCTTTATTTGAAAGAAATAGGTATTCTATGGTATCTGTTTCTTTGCCTGATTGAATAAGGTCATTACGTTTGTTTAGCTTTTTAAGCCGTGCATGACTCTCTTTATATATCTCTAGCTCTTCGTACAGTGTAATTGGAACTTCAACGATACGAGGTTTACTGCCTTTCGTACGAGTAATTTTGAACGGTACTACATCTAAATCACTGCAGTCTGCTATCCCGATGTCACTGGAGGGGAAGTGAGTGGCTTCATCAATTCTAAGCCCTGCCTCGAGACATAGGCGAAAGATTAAATTTGCCGCTTTTGGGAGTGAAGTTGCATGCTCATTAAATATAGCCTTGTGCTCGGGGTGCATCGGCTTAAGCTTTTTATAAGCGGGAGTAGTATCTTTTTTAGGAAACATTCTCATAATGTTGGAGGTTTCATTAGAATGTTCAGAGCCTGGCTTTGTATGAGCCAACATATCGTGATGATTTAACTCATAATGCCTTGTCCTGGTTGTGTAGTGGGTTACAACATTCTGATCATTATTTGGGATGTAGCCGTATTTTTGCATCCATTTATAGAACCCAATCACTGCACTCATATAACTCTTAGCGGTAGATAGGCTTAAAGCCTCGTCGCCATTAGAACCTTCAATATTTTTGCAGTTTGCAAGTAAGAACTCGGCAAACCGCCAAGGTACACCTTCTTCTTCATACTTGGACAGAGTTTTATAGGTTAGGTATTCAGGCGGTATTTCATAACCATCTTCATCCACTTGTGAGTAGTGGGTGGAGTCTAGATAACGAGTAAAAGCTAACAAGCCTTTCGCGATTGAGCCAGTGTCTTTGACTGCAGCTTCCCCACGCAATTTGGATACGAGGTACAGAGATTGTGGATAAACAATAGTCCCATCAGGGGCAATGATGATATCTGTTTTCTTTAGGCGTGATTTCAGGTTGGAAGGAGAAAGGTAAGGGGAATGCGTCACTTCTCCAGTGTCGATATCGATATTTGCATAGTTTTGTAGCTTCGCTAATGTATCCACCTCTATGGAAAGAAGCCAATAGTCGTCGTAAATATCAAAACTCTGTTTTTCATGCGTTCCTATCACAAGACAACCCTCGATATGTTAGCCACATATCAAAGATAGTTTTGTCATAAAAAAAATCCAAGGTTTTATGTCATAAAAAATTTCTAAGGGTGAACTTCTTTTCACCCCAAACACCAAACTGTTCTGCAACAGCATGATCTTCATCTGAAAGTAGCGTGAAGTTAAGTTCGTCGCGTTCAATGAATTTACCAAGGCGTTTAACTGGATCGATACTGACCCCTAACACCACAACATTGTGAGCATCGAGCTCCGCTTTTACGTCACGAAGGCCTTTGGCTTGTGTCGTACACCCTGGTGTCATTGCCTTCGGGTAAAAGTAAAACAGAACTTTTTTACCCTTGAAATCACCAAGTGATACCGTGTTTCCATCTTGGTCGAGCAAAGAGAAAGCTGGGGCTGGCGTTCCTGCTGTCAGCGTATTCATTATTATTTTCCTTTACTTATAATGTGTTTTTAATGAAATTGAGAGAACCTTGTACGTTGAGCGACTGACAAAGTTCATCAAAATCCTCTTGAAGTTGCATCAGATTGCAATCCGCACTAACGGAGGTCGTAATCGCAATGTGAAATTGGTCTGCATCGAGTTGTACTTTTGATTTGCTGATTGTTTGTGCGCTCAGAGAGTCGATTCCGATGTGCTTATCGGCAAAAAACTGAGTAAATTTTTCAGTTAATCCCATACGATCTTCAGATTCTATGAATACTTCAACGGTGTAGCTGCTATCGAGAAGTTCATGATAGGAAGTTCGCTTCATCATTGTGATGAAATCATGTTCTTGGCCGAGTAAAGGCAACTGGGTTTCTACCCGTGTAATGTTGCTTGCGTTGCCAGTGAGTAGCATGATGAGGGTAAATTCATTACCAAAAATAGCGATACGGCTATCTATAATATTGCAGCCTGCGTGAGTGACGAGCTTAACCACTTGGTTACAAATGCCCGGACGATCCGTTCCAACTGCTGTAAGTACCAGATGTTGCTTCATAAATGAGCTTCTTGTCCTTTTTCCAATAGGCCGATATTAGCACAGAACAATAATAGAAATGTCGAGCGAGTTCTTTTTTTAAACGAGTTGTTCTAAACCCGGTACCTGAAGTCACTTGGCGATACACTATTTAACTCAATACTGACTTCCAATCAGAAGCTAAAGAGTATATTCCGCGCCTTATTTCGCATCGCTTGCGATAGGGCAGTTGAGTTCATGTTAAGGCTTAGAATTCAGCCAAATAGAACAATTAAGTTGCTAGACCTCTAACAACTGATAATTATTCATTCATTTGTACTTTGTAAGCGCCTTTACACACTTGTGTTTTTCAATCGCATTACAGTACCATGCAGAAAGAGATAAATGAGGGAGATGAACATGTTTTCAGGAAGTATCGTAGCGCTGATTACACCATTTAAACCTGATGGTGAAGTGGACCTAGAGGGTCTACAAAAGTTGGTTGAATACCATATCGAAGCTGGTACAGACGGTATTGTGGCAGTCGGCACGACAGGTGAGTCGGCAACCCTAACCATCGAAGAGCATGTAAAGGTCGTAAACAAAACTGTCGAATTCGCCGACGGCCGTATCCCAGTGATTGCTGGTACGGGAGCCAATGCAACCCATGAAGCAGTGACATTCAGTAAATTACTGGCGGATTCTGGAATCGCAGGTTACCTGAGTGTGACGCCTTACTACAACAAACCATCTCAAGAGGGTTTGTTCTTACACTACAAAGCGATCGCAGAAGCAAGTGACGTACCTCTAATTTTGTACAATGTACCGGGTCGTACTGCAGTAGATTTGTTACCTGAGACTGTGGCACGTTTGTCAAAGCTTGATAATATTGTGGCACTTAAAGATGCAACCGGTGATTTAAGCCGAGTTGCACTTCATCGTGAACTTTGTGGCGAAGATTTTATCTTACTAAGTGGCGATGATGCGACAGGCCTTGAGTTTGTAAAACTTGGCGGCAATGGCGTTATCTCGGTAACGAACAATATCGCAGCTAAAGACATGGCAGATATGTTCCATTTGGCAAGTGAAGGTAAGTACGACGAAGCAGAAGTCATTAACCAACGTTTAATGACATTGCATAAAAATTTATTTGTTGAATCAAGCCCAATGCCAGTTAAGTGGGCAGCACATAAGCTGGGTTTGATTGATGAAAATAGTCTGCGTCTGCCTTTGACTCCGCTTTCTGAAAAATCAGAGCCGATTGTGGAACAAGCGTTGACTGACGCCGGTATTTACTAAGATTGAGATATTAGGATTGAAGTTCATGCTGAGGGTAAGTTTGCCCTCAGTGTTTTAGGAGTATAAATGAAGCTTTCAAGCCAGTTAGTGTTAAGTTCACTAGCTGTATTCGTGTTGACTGCCTGTTCAGGTGCAGCTAACCAACGTCGTCAAGCAAAGGACGATTTCGAGTATTTGAATACGCCGGCCCTGGAAGAGTGGAATGTTCCAGCCGATGCGCAACGTCAGTACTATCCAAATTATACGATTCCGCAAGGTAGCTACACGGGTGGTATCGGTAAACAAGTGGATATTCGTCCACCACAACAAGTTTTAGAGCTTATCCCGGGTGCGCGTCTTGATCGAACTAGCGATGGTGAAATCATGCTTTGGCTACTACGCAAAGACGAACTGGATAAAGTTTGGCAAACCGTTCAAGACATGGTGGCAAACAACAAAATACCCGTTGAAAACCAAACGGATTCGCGTATCGAAACGGGTTGGGTGACGTGGAACTCTCCAGATGAAGATGTTGAGATCGGCAGTCGCTATGAAATCACTCGTACCGAAGCAAATGGTCGTCATGGTTTTAAAGTGAACTTGATTGATTGGCGCGAGGGTAACCAAGTTACAGAAGTAACGCGAACTAACCGTGAGCGTTACAATGTCTTCATGACAAACCTGGTGACCGCTCGTTATGACCAGCAGGTTCGTGAAGAAGCTGAGCGTAAAGCGCAAGAGCTTGTTAAACATATCCCAATCACGATGGGTAAAGATCGCAGTGGTCTTCCAGTGATCATTGCTCGTACTCCATACAATACCTTGTGGCAACGTGTCCCAAATATCTTGCCTAAGATGGGCTTTAAGATTGAAGAGCGTAGCCAATCTCAAGGTACGGTTTCGGCGGTTTATGCTTCGCCAGATGATGAGTTTTGGAATGATATTGGCGTGAAGCCGATTGACCTCGGACCAGGTAAGTACACGTTCTTACTCGGTGACTTAGGTAACCGTACGTCTATCAACATCACGGATTCGTCAGGCAAACCGGTAGAAGAAGAATTCTTGAAATCACTAGAGCCAGTATTGGCTGCCGTTGTGAAAGAATAATTCGGACCACACTGATAAACACGTGTTATAAACAAAAGGGACCAATCGGTCCCTTTTTTGATGGAGTTTTTTTGGGGGCCTGTTTTTGAATAAGACCGAGGTTCTGAATAACAGCGAGGTTTTGAATAACAGCGAGATGCGAAATGGCAACGAGATTCGGAATATTAACGAGAGTCTTCGTTCTTCTCGTTTTTATCGCCATAGCGCTCTTTATCCAGTTTGTTCAGTTTATCTAAATCGTTCTTGCGACTTTTATCCATCTGACCAAACTTCATTTTTGCGGTGTATTTTAGTGCAGCAATGTTACCCACTACGATGCTCAGCACTATGATGATAATGACCCAAGGGTTGGTTAGAATTTCAATCATAGAGCCTCCGGCGGCGTGATATTGTGAATGAACTGGGTGACGACCTTATCCAAATTATTCAGTATGACATCAATCCCTGCAATGTTATCGATTCGGTTTTGCATCATTAACTGGTTTTTTAGTGCTTCAGGTGTCAGACGAGTGAGGCATTGTTGTCCTATCGCTTTATGACTGATGTGCCAAGGTTCAATGGCGACACCACCCAAATCTTGTCGGTAAGGGAAAAAGAAGCCAAAGTGGTCGAGATGTTTCTCCAACCATTGATAGAAAGCCAACTGGTGACCATCGAGGTACTCCCATGGTTCCAACTTTAATTGAGTATCAGCGGGTAGTAAGTTACGCGCATACACATCAAAATCGCATCCCCAATGATGACGACTGCCTCCAGGAAGAGCAGACCAACGAAGAATCGCCATCAGTTTTTCCTCATCATTGAGTTCCGCTTTGTTTAAAGGTTGGGAATCAGAATCGAGGATCGTTAACTCACCAGAAAACTTACCGTTCCAGATTGCTTTCTGACGATTGAAGTCACGAAAGCCACTGGCGATTTCCATCTTAAAGCCAGCCTTGGCCGCGGCTTCTATCATCTTTAACAAATCGTCAGTCACTCCAGGGTGAAGCATAAATGCTTTTTGACCCACTAAAGTGGATTGTAGATGCGAATCGGTGATCCCGGTGAGTTGCTCTGGTGTCATGGTGTTCTCGTCATTTCAGTTATACCCAAGCGCCAACGTGGAGCTTGGGTAGTACCAACCGCAGTCATTCCTTGGTCAGTTTAGTTTGTGATAACGCAACGGTTTGTTATGCCAGCAAGTGTTTCAAAGTGTTCTCATACATATCGGTTAACTTTTCTAGATCATCGATTTTCACGCATTCGTTTACTTTATGAATGGTGGCGTTTACCGGACCAAGCTCGACTACTTGACCACCCATGCGTGCGATAAATCGACCATCAGACGTACCGCCTGTCGTGAGAAGCGCAGGCTTCGTGCTGTTTACTTCATCGACTGCCGCTACAACAGCGTCAAGTAATGCACCAGTGTCGGTGAGGAACGGGTCGCCATTAAAAGTCCATTTTAAGTCGTAGTTTAAATCATGCTTGTCGAGCGTCTGCGTAATGCGTTCAACGATGATGTCGTTGCTGAGTTCGGTGCTAAAACGCAGATTAAACTGAACATTAAACTCACCAGGGATCACGTTAGATGCGCCAGTACCAGCAGAAACATTCGGGATCTGGAAGCTGGTAGGTGGGAAGTAGTCGTTACCTTGATCCCATTCAGTCGTAGTAAGTTCATAAATGGCTAACAGTGACTGATGCACAGGGTTGTTCGCAAGGTGAGGGTATGCCACGTGACCTTGAGTGCCTTTCACGGTCAAATCGCCAGTGATGGAGCCACGGCGGCCATTTTTCACCACGTCACCCACGACTTCTGTACTCGAGGGTTCACCAACGATACACATATCAATGTTCTCGCCACGCGCCATGAGTGTTTCTACAACGCGAACGGTGCCGTTGATAAATGGCCCTTCTTCATCAGAAGTGATTAAGAAACCAATTGAGCCGTTGTGGTTCGGGTTTTGTTCGATGAAACGTTCAACCGCGACAACCATACATGCCAATGACCCTTTCATGTCAGCAGCGCCGCGACCATGCAGATAACCATCAATAATGGTTGGTTCAAAAGGAGGCGTGTCCCATTGCTCTAATTTACCGGCGGGAACAACGTCCGTGTGGCCAGCAAAAGCAAATAACGGAGCTTGTGTGCCACGGCGAGCCCAAAAGTTCGTTGTGTCTTCAAATACCATGACTTCTACTTCAAAACCGATCGCTTTGAGTCGCTCGGTCATTACTTCCTGACAGCCTGCATCTTCAGGCGTTACAGATTGGCGGCTTATTAGGTCTTTAGCGAGTGCCAGTACTGGACTGTCTGTCATCCTTGAGAGTTCCTTTCATTAAGAGTTAAAAATGGTCGCGTATTGGTCTGCTTTGAAACCAATGAATAGTTGGTCTTCAACTTTTATAATTGGGCGCTTAATCATGGCAGGATTTTCTACCAATAAAGTGATGGCCGTTTCAGGATTGAGTGAATCTTTCTGTTCTTGCGAAAGTTGACGGTAAGTGGTGCCACGCTTGTTCAATACTTGTTCCCAGCCAAGTGCGTTACAAAATTCTGTAACCAGTGCGGCATCGATCCCTTGCTTACGGTAGTCATGAAAATCAAAGGTGATATTTTCTGCTTCTAACCACTTTTTGGCTTTTTTGATGGTGTCGCAATTTGGGATGCCGAACATAGTGACTGTCATATTTTTTCCTTTTTTCGTGGTGCTTTACTTTATCGATAGATTCGATTTAAGCATTGTTTCTTGTTGTTTGAGCATCCTACCAAGAAGCAATCAAACTGACAAAAGGCGGATTCGACTAATTCTTTCGATTGTGTTTCTGCGATGTTGCACCTTTTGGTTAATTTCCCATGTTATCGCGTCAACAACAGTAAAAAATGCGGTAAATTCGACGAGATAAGTCGACTTATTGATCAAACTCAACATCTCGTAGGACAAAAAGGAAATAATAAATCAGCACAATTTTTGGAGGTGTCAATGGAGTTGAGTCCTGTTTTTGCGAGGCGTTTGTATTTGGCCTTATTGGTGGAAAACCTAGAAAGGCCGAATGTGCCAAAATTGATTGAGAAAACGGGGTGGCCTCGTCGTACGATTCAAGATGTACTTAAGGCATTACCGGGTATCGGCATTGAGCTGATTTTTGTTCAAGATGGCCGACGTCATAATGACGGCTATTATCAGCTATCTGATTGGGGACCATTTGACAGTCAATGGGTGCTCGATCGGGAGAGAGATATCGTTAGTAGCCTTGGATTTCGTGCATAAGCCAGCATTAGCTGGCTTTTTTAATGGCTGTAATCACCTAGCCTTGATTCATTTGATCACTTTAGCGATAAGAGCGTAGGGAAATGGGTCTTATTGGCAGCGGTAGGCGATACCAATGACGCTAAAGGAAGTGACGAAGTCTTGAGGTGAAATCATAAATACCGTATCGGCACCAATTTTCATTGCAGTGTTTTTAAGATCGTTCATTGCACCTTGCATCATCGCATCGTTGGTATAAAACAGATAACTGTACCAATGCCCCTCACTCCCTGTAATTTCACTGATGTACTCACATTGAGTCGGATTAAACTGGCTATCAATTCGCATCTCTACCATTGAACTTTGTTCGAGAGGTTGTGTTGTTGGTGTAGCACAACCCCCGATGCTTAACGCGATGCATCCAATCATCACATTACGAATCATATTATTTCCCCATCATGATGTAAGCGGCAAATCCAACCCAGCTCAATACCAATAACCCCCAAGGGAGCAGTGTGGATTTGCTTGTTGGGATTTCGCTTGTGTCTTCGTTTATTGCCGTGACTGGTTCGTTTTGACGCAGTTTTTCTTTTTGCTGCTTTTTCTTTGCTTTGTCAGCTTGGCGATTACGTTCTTTCTGTTGCTTCTTGTATTGAGCAATCCCTTTTTCAATGCCTTGGGCGATCAGCTTTGTTTGCTCTTTAGTTTGACCTTGTTTTTGTGTTGCTCTGGCAATTTTCATCGCCTCAGTTTGGGTTTCTTGGGACGGTACTGGCGTGCTGTTCTTCTTCATCGTTTTTCTTATATTGCGGTAAATCTAAACTTAGTTTACCTGTCAAACAGGATGAAATGAACAACCGTTGTGTTGCAACTCTAGACCGATCGGTTAAAGTGACGTTTTACAAAACTAAGAAGACAATATTGTGCGTTACTCATTTGATCAATACGACGCTCATGGATTTTTAAAAGCGCCCATTTTTGTATGGTTAGGTTGGATATTTTTAGCTCGCTCATGGGTGGTATTTGCCATGGCTGGAGTGAGCAGAGATAGTGGAAGCAAAATTCTTGCAATGGTGTACCCTGACTCAAGCACCTTGTATTTGGGCTTGTCGATTGGCATTCCGAGTCTATTACTGATGTGGCTTATGGGGTTACGCCACCCAGATCGTGGATGGGTGAACCAAATTATGCAGCACGGTCGTGCGATGACTTTGATCTTGTGCGGTATTCAATTGGCTCAGAGTATGTATCATGTCTATCTCGAACATGGTGTATTCAATTGGGCGAACGCGCTTACGATTACCTTGTTAAGTTGGTTTATAATCTATCTTCTAAATGGAAGGTGGGTAAAAGACTGTTTCCAAGTGCCACATCTTGAGCACAGTGAACCGCAGCCATCAAAAAATTAAGAACAAAAAACTCCCGCATGGGGCAAAGTATAGAGGATATCTCAATGTCACAAGCTCAAACGGCGATCGTGCCTGAAGCAGGACCATTTGCACTTTACACTCAGCTAAAAGTAAACCAAAACCGTGAACAGGTATTGGAAAAACTGAAAGCACTTCCTGAGCTAGTTAAAGAGCTTAATACGACCCAACCAGGAGCGGACTTAACCCTTTCAATCGCATTCACTAAGTCGTTCTGGCAACACCTAAACATGCAAATGCCTGACGAGTTGATCGATTTTACACCGCTCGGTGAGGGCGAAGTGATTGCACCTGCAAGCGATGTTGATGTGTTGATTCACTGCCACTCAACACGTCATGACTTACACTTTTATGTTCTGCGTAAGTTCTTAACTGACACTGCAGAAGACGTGACAGTTGTTGATGAAACATACGGTTACCGTTATTTAGATGCTCGTGATATGACTGATTTCATCGACGGTACCGAAAACCCGAAAGGTGACGCACGTGCGGATGTTGCTTTGGTTAAAGACGGCGCATTTGCTGGTGGTAGTTACGTGATGGTGCAACGTTTTGAACACAATCTTCCTGCATGGAGCCGTTTGAATGTATCCGCACAAGAGAAAGTCATTGGCCGCACTAAACCCGATTCAATTGAGTTAGAAGACGTACCAGCAGCATCTCATGTGGGTCGTGTTGACATTAAAGAAGAGGGTAAAGGTCTTAAAATTGTTCGCCATAGCTTGCCATACGGCACAGCAACAGGCGCGCACGGGCTGTTGTTTATTTCTTACTGTAATACCATTCACAACATCAAAGTGATGCTAGAAAGCATGTACGGTGTGACGGATGGTAAGACTGACCAACTGCTTCGTTTTACTAAAGCGGTAACCGGTGCGTACTTCTTTGCGCCATCACAAGAAATGCTTGCAGAGCTAGCGATCAAATAATCGCAATCCAAATGCTTTTAAGCCCTCTACCAAAGAGGGCTTTTTAGTATTCGTTACCCTTGTGTTACGCCTATATCTTTGTCTCTAGTTCTATTTCTGTCTCTTGCTTTATGTTGCTCTCTCGCCCTATCTCACTCTCTAGCAATATTTAAAATAAACACTAAACCTTTGGCTAACGTGGTCGATAAATACACAAAGCCTTAATTCGTTTGGAGTGTGTATCTCGTGGCGATCACCGTTAATACTAATGTTTCAGCACTGGTTGCACAGCGCAACTTGAGCAATGCAACAGACATGCTGAACCAATCCATGGAGCGTTTGTCTTCAGGGAAGCGTATTAACAGCGCAAAAGACGACGCAGCAGGTTTGCAAATATCCAATCGCTTGCAATCGCAAATGCGAGGGCTGGATGTCGCAGTACGAAATGCAAACGACGGAATCTCCATCATGCAAACTGCCGAAGGCGCGATGGATGAAGTCACCAATATCATGCAACGTATGCGTGATCTTTCTTTGCAATCTTCTAACGGCTCTAACAGCAATGCCGAACGGTTAGCTTTGCAAGAAGAAGTGAGCGCGCTTAATGATGAACTCAACCGAATTGCAGAAACGACCTCTTTTGGTGGGCGTAAATTGCTCAATGGCAGCTTCGGTCAATCATCGTTTCAAATTGGTGCCACTTCCGGTGAGGCTGTTCAGGTTGAGTTGAAGTCAATGCGTACCGATGGTATCGAGATGGGCGGCTTTAGTTACGTCGCGAATGGGCGTGCAAGTTCAGATTGGCAAGTCAAAGATGGTGTGAATGAGCTGAGCATGTCATTTACCAATCGTGCTGGCGAGGTGGAAACTATTCAAATCAATGCGAAAGCAGGTGATGATATTGAAGAGCTTGCTACTTATATTAATGGTCAAACTGACAAAGTCACGGCATCTGTCAATGAAAAAGGGCAGTTGCAACTCTTTATGGCTGGTGTAGAAACGTCAGGTACTATGGCTTTTTCTGGTGATTTAGCAAGTGAACTGGGGTTGCAACTAAAAGGTTACGACGCGGTCGATAGTCTGGATATTACTTCAGTAGGGGGAGCACAACAGGCGGTTGCGGTGTTAGACACGGCTATGAAGTATGTAGACAGCCATCGCGCAGAGTTAGGCGCGTATCAAAATCGCTTTGACCATGCCGTCAATAATCTTGAGAATATCCACGAAAACGTCGCAACCTCAAACAGTCGAATCCAAGATACTGACTACGCCAAAGAAACCACACAAATGGTGAAGCAGCAGATCTTGCAACAAGTCAGCACCACGATTCTTGCACAAGCAAAGCAGGCGCCAAATCTAGCACTAACGCTACTGGGCTAATCAATAACGTGACGTGATTTTTACGTAAAAACAGCCTTTATCGACAATTCCAAACGAAGCTTTAGTAAAAAAAGAAAGTTTTTTTGCTTTTTTATCCGCTTCATCACGATTTACCTGCCAAACAATTTTTTTTCAAAAAAATCTTAAATTTTTCCTAAAGAAACCAAGAAGTGCGCCGTTAATAAAAATAACTTTGAGAGAACTACTTGGTTTTCCGAGACGTCGGAAACCGCTACATCGGAAAATCAATTGGAGAAATCACCATGGCAGTGAATGTAAACACAAACGTATCAGCAATGACCGCTCAGCGTTACCTAAATAGCGCAAACTCAGCACAACAAACGTCAATGGAACGTTTGTCTTCAGGTTCAAAAATCAACAGCGCAAAAGATGACGCTGCGGGTCTTCAAATTTCGAACCGCTTGAACGTGCAAAGTCGTGGTCTTGATGTGGCCGTTCGTAACGCGAACGATGGTATCTCTATTGCACAAACGGCTGAAGGTGCAATGAACGAGACAACCAACATTCTGCAACGCATGCGTGATCTTTCTCTACAATCGGCAAACGGCTCAAACTCAAAAGCAGAGCGTGTTGCGATTCAAGAAGAAGTAACCGCGCTAAACGATGAGCTAAACCGTATCGCTGAAACGACCTCTTTTGGTGGCAACAAGCTACTAAACGGCACGCACGGTTCTAAATCTTTCCAAATCGGTGCGGACAACGGCGAAGCTGTGATGCTTGAGCTAAAAGACATGCGCTCAGACAACAAAATGATGGGTGGCTTGAGCTACCAAGCAGAAAATGGCAAAGACAAAAACTGGAATGTCGCTGAGGGTAAAAATGACCTTAAAATCAGCCTAAAAGACAGTTTTGGTCAAGAGCAAGAAATCAGCATTAACGCGAAAGCGGGCGATGACATCGAAGAGTTAGCAACTTACATCAACGGTCAAACGGATCTAGTAAAAGCATCAGTAGACCAAGATGGTAAACTGCAAATCTTTGCTGGTAACAACAAAGTTGACGGCGAAGTGTCTTTCTCTGGCGGTCTATCTGGTGAGTTGGGCTTCGGTGAAGCGAAGAACGTAACGGTAGATACGATTGACGTAACCTCAGTGGGTGGCGCACAGGAATCTGTAGCTATCATTGATGCGGCACTAAAATACGTAGACAGCCACCGCGCAGAGCTAGGTGCTTTCCAAAACCGTTTTGATCACGCAATCAACAACCTAGACAACATCAATGAGAACGTGAATGCGTCGAAGAGCCGTATCAAAGATACCGACTTTGCGAAAGAAACGACTCAAATGACCAAGTCACAAATTCTATCGCAAGCGTCAAGCTCAATCCTTGCGCAAGCGAAACAAGCGCCAAACTCAGCGCTAAGTCTACTAGGCTAATTGGTCCAGTAAGAGAACCTAATTGGCTCGTGGTGAGAGATGAGCGAGTAAACCCAGCTTCGGCTGGGTTTTTTTCTGTCTGAATTCAGAGCGAGTATTTCTTTTGTGAGTTGGGGATGTTTGAGTTGCATCACACTTCAGTAAGTAGCAGAAAATAATCGCAAAAAAATAAAAATTTTTCCTAAAGGATATGGATTGGTCGCCGTTAAAGGGATTGAGAGAAATAAGATGTACCTAAGTGAGGTGAGAGACACGACGGTGCATCAATCAAAGCCTTAAGGAGATCAACTATGGCGATTAACGTTAATACTAACGTTTCTGCGATGACCGCACAGCGTTACCTAAACCAAGCGGCTGAAGGTCAACAAAAATCAATGGAGCGTTTGTCTTCGGGTTATAAAATCAATAGCGCGAAAGACGATGCTGCAGGTCTACAAATTTCTAACCGTTTGAACGCACAAAGCCGTGGTCTAGACATGGCAGTGAAAAACGCGAACGACGGTATTTCTATTGCACAGGTTGCTGAAGGTGCAATGAATGAATCCACTAACATCCTACAACGTATGCGTGACCTATCGCTTCAATCTGCGAACGGTTCAAACTCAAAATCAGAACGTGTAGCGATCCAAGAAGAAGTGACAGCGCTTAACGATGAACTAAATCGTATCGCTGAAACAACCTCTTTCGGTGGTAACAAACTTCTTAACGGTACTTACGGTACTCAATCTTTCCAAATCGGTGCGGACTCAGGTGAAGCAGTCATGCTGTCTATGGGTAACTTGCGTTCTGATACTTCGGCAATGGGTGGTAAGAGCTACGCAGCAGAAGAGGGTAAAGACGCGTCTTGGACTGTTGGTGAAAAAACTGAACTAAGCATGAAGTACACGACCAAGCTTGGTGAAGAGAAAGAACTGACGATCAACGCAAAGCAAGGCGATGATATCGAACAGCTAGCGACTTACATCAACGGTCAAAGCGAAGATGTAAAAGCATCGGTTGGTGAAGACGGCAAGCTACAAGTATTTGCGGCTTCTCAGAAAGTAACGGGTGACGTTGAGTTCTCTGGCAACCTAGCGGGCGAGATCGGTTTCGGTAAAGCAAAAGACGTGACGGTTAAAGATATCGATGTCACTACTGTTGCTGGTTCTCAAGAAGCGGTTGCTATCATCGATGGCGCACTGAAATCAGTCGACAGCCAGCGCGCGTCTCTTGGTGCATTCCAAAATCGTTTCGACCATGCAATCAGCAACTTAGACAACATTAATGAAAACGTTAATGCGTCTAACAGCCGCATTAAAGATACCGATTACGCGAAAGAAACGACGTCTATGACTAAGTCGCAAATTCTTCAACAAGCAAGTACTTCAATTTTGGCTCAAGCGAAGCAGTCACCATCTGCAGCGCTAAGCTTGTTGGGCTAACCGGTTTTACTTAGCTGATTTATTCACCTAAGCGATAGATCGTTCGTTAGCCCATAAGGTGGAAGGGAGATTATGATGGAAATACCCTCATATACATCGAACATCCAGCCTTACGGTGAACCGAATGGCACAAAAGTTGCTAAACAAAATGGCAGCGGCATAGGTACGCCTAGCGCGAGTACTTCAAACGGTCCACTTTCTCCTGAAAAAGTGAAAGGGGCCGAGCACGACTTCTCTGTTAAAGCCGCATTAGAAATGGCGGACACCCGTCATGAGCTTAACAGAGAAGAACGTGAAAAAATGGTGGCACAGATGAATGAGTTTGTGAACGCCATGAACAAGGGAGTATCGTTTCGTATCGATGAAGAATCGGGGCGAGACGTAGTGACGATTTTCGAAGCCACGACTGGTGACGTGATTCGTCAAATCCCTGATGAAGAAATGCTTGTGGTATTGCGTCGCCTAGCTGAGCACACAGCCAACAGTGGTTTGTTGGTTGAAAAAGTGTAAGTCGTTTTTGAGGTGATTTAATGAGTTTAAGCCCTTTGGGGATGTCTGGCGGCATGGATATTAATGCCATGGTCAGCAAAATTGTAGATGCCGAGCGGGTACCAAAGCAGCAAAGCATCAACAACGAGCGTGCGACAATAGATGCCAGCATCAGTGCCTACGGGCGACTTAGAGAATCATTGGATACGATGAAGAACCTCATGGCGAATTTTCGTCAAGAGAAAGCCTTTGCGGTTCGTACTGTTGAAACAACAAACGACAGCATTGTATCTGCCACTGCAACGACGGATGCCATAGCCGGTAAGTATGCTATCGATGTGTTGCAGCTTGCTCAGAGCCACAAAGTCGCTTCTGATGTTTTACCTGAAGATGCGAAGTTTGGCCCTGGTAAGCTGCAGATTTCACTTGGTGATGATGATTTTAACGTTAACGTTCCATCTCACGCTAAGCTTGTGGACGTTGTGCGTGGAATTAATGGCGCGAAAGATAACCCTGGCGTCCGAGCATCACTCATCAATGATGTTGATGGGCCACGTTTGATCCTTGCTTCGAACTTATCGGGAAAGGACCACCAACTTAAAGTCAGTGTCGATGCCCAAGCTGGCAATCCTCTGAAACATTTCGAATATAAGACACTGGAAGAGCGAGTGAATGCGCTTGAAGAAGCTCGTGAAGCGGCAGAAGCCGTGTTAGGGCCACTCAAGGCAGAACCAACCACAGTAGAACAACCTAGTCAGCTGGATGCCGACGGCAATCCTCTACCTCCTCAAGACCAGAAAGCGGCAGATCAAGCCACAGAAAATACATCAAATGAACCGATTTCTTCTTATGGTTCAGCAGCAGCCAAGGCGGCTCAAGAGGCAATAGACAAAGCGAATCAACGTGCAGGAATGCGCCCGCAGGACAGTATCCCCGGCTGGACGGAAACCGCTTCTGGAACGTTGTTGGATTCGTACCGTATGCCAGAAATTGAACTGGATGAAGCGGCGATTGCAAAAGCTCCTGACGTTCCTGGTTGGAATAATACAGCATCTGGCACCTTGGTGGATTCTTACGTCACGACAAAAGAAGCCAAGCAGCAGCTCGAACAAGAAAAAGCAGACATCGAGCAGAAAATTGCTAGTGACAAGCAACAACTTGATGAAAAGGTCGAGCGCGGTGAGCTCACCGAAGAACAAGCCAAAGAGATGCATCGTTCTAAGCTAAAACCCGAAGAACGTGAACGCTTAGAAAAAATCGATGTCGCAGAAACAAAAATTGCAGAAGCACAGAAGTCATTTGAAGCCTATTTAGGTATGACGCAAGTTCAAGCTGGCCAGGATTCGATGGTGATGCTTGATGGTGTTGCGCAGTTATCTAGCCACAACAACGTGATAGAAGATGCGATTGAGGGGGTAAACCTCACGATCAAAGGCAAGTCAGAAGCGGGTAAACCGCCAGCTGAAATTGGTGTTGAGTATGATCGTCAAAGTGTGCGTGCCGATATAGAAACGTTTGTGTCTGCCTATAATGCGTTCTACCAAACATCCAAAGCACTGGCGAGTGTCGACCCAACGACCGGTCAGCGTGGTCCATTAGCGGGCGATAGTACCGTGCGAAGTGCTGATGCGAGATTGAAATCTGTTTTCTCTACCAATATCGACAAAGCGCCGGAAAATTTAAAATCATTGACAGAGTTTGGCATTACGACCACACGTCAAGGGACACTCGAAATCAACTACGACATGCTCGACCGCCAGTTGAATAACAACTTCAATGAGCTGGAAAAGTTCTTCGGCGGTAACACAGGCTTCGCGAAACGTGTAGAAGATGCCATTCACGGTATTACCGGAATTACGGGTAGTATCCGCACACGTGAAAAAAGCCTGACAGAGCAAAATTATCGACTTAACGATGATCAAGTCGCATTGGATCGCCGAATGGACGGTCTTGAAAAACGTACCCATGCGAAATTTGCTGCGATGCAAGATGCGACGGGTAAAATGCAAGGTCAACTTGGGGCGTTAATGAACGCAATCGGCTAATGAATGGAAACTGAACTCCAAAAAATTAGTGATATTGATCAACTAATAACGCAACACCTAGAAAAAGATGACTTTAATGCTGAAGAAATTCTTCACTTGGTCGATATCAGAGAAAGCTTATTAGAAAGTCTGTTATCCAGTGCAGAGAGTAATCCATTGGTTAAGCAGCAAGTAGAGTGGCAAGACTTGCTTACTCGAACCAAAAAAATTGTTGAGCTGATGCAAGTAGAGACCTCGAATGTTGGAAAAGAACTTCACAAGTTCCGTTATGGTCAGCGCTCGCTTCAGCAGTACAAAAAATTTATTTAGAAGAGGAATACTATGCGCGGTTCTTTGCAAGCATACAAAAAGGTATCAGTCGACAGTCAGCTAAGCGCGGCTTCTCCGCACAAAGTGATTCAAATGCTGATGGCTGGTGCGATTGAACGCTTAATTCAAGGTAAAGCGGCAATGCTTGCAGGAAACATTCCTGCGAAAGGTGAACGCCTAGGGAAAGCATTAGACATTATTATTTCTCTTCGTAGCTGCCTTTCTATGCAAGATGGTGGTGAGATTGCATCTAACCTAGATGCTTTATATGAGTTTATGATCACTCAGATCTCTGCTGCGAACCATAAAAACGACCCTCAGCCAATTGATGATGTGATTGATATCATTCGTGAAATCAAATCAGCGTGGGATCAGATTCCTGCGGAATATCACAACTTAACAGCAGCCGAAGTGGGAATTTAATATTCAAAACAAAACTTTATAAACTAAGTTTTGTTTATAAGCGATTGTACGTTTAATTCGTGAGTAAAGTTACAATCGAGCTCACACCGCACCATTGCTTGGTTGCCTTATTTTTTTATTCAAATAAAATAGAAGCCATTAGTAGCCCTAATGGCTTTTTTTGTTGCTGATTTCCCTAATTATCTATCACTAATTGAGAGACGGTGTTCCTTTCTCATTTCCAATAGTGCAAATCAAGGTTTGGCCGCAACGCACCCGAAATAAAGGCAATCATTCTTACTTATGCAAGGTTTGGCAAAGCTGCTTGTAATTGATGACGATGCTCCAAGTCGTCTAAATATAAGCAATATATTAGAATTTGTTGGAGAGAGTTGCGAAGCAGTCAGTACTGACCAGCTTGGTGATGTAGACTGGTCCGGAGTATGGGCTGGCTGTATCATAGGCAACGTATCTGCGGGGCGTGCAGCGACAACATTGATGGCTCATCTAAGACAAGCGCACCATATCCCTTTGCTTGTTTTGGGGCCTTTCCCTCTATCGGTTGATGATCTACCTAACTTTGTTGGTGAATTAGAGCAGCCACTTAACTATCCACAGTTGAGTGAGGCGTTACGTCATTGTAAAGACTTTCTTGGACGCAAAGGCGTCAACGTTGTAGCAAGCGCTCGTAAGAACACCCTTTTCCGTAGTCTTGTTGGTCAAAGCCGTGGTATTCAAGAAGTTCGTCATTTGATCGAGCAAGTTTCTGGCACAGAAGCGAATGTATTGATCCTTGGTGAGTCTGGCACGGGTAAAGAAGTGGTTGCGCGTAATATTCATTACCATTCTGCATACCGTAATGGACCATTTGTGCCAATTAACTGTGGTGCCATTCCTCCTGAGCTTTTGGAGAGCGAACTTTTTGGCCATGAGAAAGGTGCATTTACTGGTGCGCTGACTTCTCGCAAAGGCCGTTTTGAGTTGGCAGAGGGTGGTACGATCTTCCTTGATGAAATTGGCGATATGCCGATGTCAATGCAAGTGAAATTGCTGCGTGTTCTTCAAGAGCGATGTTTTGAACGTGTGGGTGGCAACACGACGATTAAAGTGAACGTTCGTGTTGTTGCTGCAACGCATCGTAACTTAGAAACCATGATCGACGACGGCACATTCCGTGAAGATCTGTTCTACCGTCTCAATGTATTCCCAATTGAAATGCCAGCGCTTAAGGCTCGTAAACAAGACATTCCATTACTTCTTCAAGAGCTGATGACTCGATTAGAAGCAGAAGGTGGTCAGCCGATTTGTTTTACGCCACGGGCAATAAACTCATTGATGGAACATAATTGGCCAGGAAATGTTCGTGAACTTGCGAATCTAGTAGAGCGCATGATCATTCTTTATCCAAACAGTCTGGTGGATGTCAATCACTTACCAACGAAGTATCGCTACAGTGATATTCCTGAGTTTCAGCCAGAAACCAATCCATTTACGTCTGTTGAAGAACAAGAGCGTGACGTTTTCCAAGATATTTTCTCCGAAAACTTCAGCTTTGATACTCAAAGTGATCTCGACCACAACGTAAATGCCCCACAAGGCCTACCACCAGAGGGATTGAACCTCAAAGAGCTACTTGCAGATCTAGAAGTGAACATGATCAGTCAGGCGCTTGAAGCCCAAGGTGGCGTGGTTGCTCGTGCCGCGGATATGCTCGGAATGCGCCGCACCACATTGGTCGAGAAGATGCGCAAATACAACCTGCATCGTTAGACATCACGCTTATTTGCCTTTCTATATTCAAAACCCGTACCTTGCGGGTTTTGTTGCTTATGCATGTGTCAACTTATTGTCGCTGGCTAACTGATGGTCTCTAACTAACTGATTGATAAAATTGTAAAAATGTTTGGTATATAAATTGCTTGTTTAGCTATTTAGTTGTTAAATGGCGATATTTCGACAGGCAGTACATGGACAATAACACCAACCAATCCCATCTCGATTCGGTAGAAAATCAAGTAGAGCGATACAAACAAGTATTGGATGTGATGCCTGCAGGGGTGATCTTACTTGATACACATGGTGTTGTTCGTGAAGCAAACCCAGAAGCGCACCGAATTCTTGAGATTCCGTTAGTGAACGAAAAGTGGTTCACCATTATTCAAGCGGCTTTTGATCCGCGTGAGGATGACGGACATGAAGTTTCATTGCGTAATGGTCGTAAAGTGCGTTTAGCAATCTCGGCTTCGACGACCGGGCAATTGATACTGATCACGGATTTAACGGAAACGCGGTTATTACAGTCACGCATCAGTGATTTGCAGCGTTTGTCTTCTTTAGGTCGGATGGTTGCCTCATTGGCGCATCAAGTGAGAACGCCACTATCGAGTGCAATGTTGTACGCCTCTAACCTTGCCGCCCCAAATCTTCCACCAGCAACGAAAGATCGATTTCAAAGCAAATTAATGGATCGACTGCACGATTTGGAAAAGCAGGTAAATGATATGCTGCTTTTTGCCAAAGGTGGTGATAATAAAGTCATTAAGCCATTTAGCATCGCTCAGTTGGTTGCCGAATATCAGCCAATGGTCGAAACCGCGTTGAAGAACAATAACATTGACTACTTCCTTGAAGTCGAAGAAGAGCAGACCGAGCTGCTTGGCAACGCAAACGCCATTGCATCAGCACTAAGTAACTTAGTGATGAATGCGATTCAAATGTCAGGAAAAGAATCGCAAATTGATGTTTTTTTTCGTCCGGTGAACGGTGAATTGCGCATTTCTGTGCAAGACAGCGGCCCGGGCGTACCAAAAGAACTACAAGCCAAAATTATGGAGCCATTTTTCACCACACGTTCTCAAGGAACGGGGTTGGGGCTCGCGGTAGTTCAGATGGTTTGCCGTGCCCATGACGGTCGATTGGAACTTATTTCAGAGCAGGGTGATGGAGCCTGCTTTACGATGTGCATTCCGCTAGAGCGAGTGCAAGCAGAAGCGCAGTAAGCGGCTTTTGCGATAACAGGAGAATCATAATGGCGCAAAGCAAAGTGCTGATCGTAGAAGACGATGAAGGTCTTCGTGAAGCCTTGGTCGATACTCTGGCTCTGGCAGGGTACGAATGGTTAGAAGCGGATTGTGCAGAAGACGCATTAGTGAAACTGAAGTCGAACGCAGTGGATATCGTCGTTTCTGATGTACAAATGGCAGGCATGGGCGGCTTAGCGCTGCTTCGCAATATCAAACAGAATTGGCCAAATTTACCGGTTCTTCTAATGACGGCGTACGCAAACATAGAAGACGCCGTTTCGGCAATGAAAGAGGGTGCGATTGATTATATGGCGAAGCCATTTGCACCTGAAGTTCTGCTCAATATGGTGAGCCGTTATGCGCCTATCAAAAGTGATGATAACGGTGATGCGGTCGTAGCAGATGAAAAAAGCCTGCGTCTTCTTGCTTTGGCAGATAAAGTCGCGCGCACCGATGCAAACGTTATGATCTTGGGCCCAAGTGGTTCCGGTAAAGAGGTGATGTCTCGTTACATCCATAATGCTTCTCATCGTAAAGATGGCCCTTTTGTCGCCATCAACTGTGCGGCTATTCCAGACAACATGTTGGAAGCGACCTTATTCGGATATGAGAAAGGGGCGTTTACCGGTGCGGTACAAGCGTGTCCGGGTAAGTTTGAACAGGCACAAGGCGGTACGATTTTGCTGGATGAAATCAGTGAAATGGATTTAAGCCTACAAGCGAAATTACTGCGCGTATTACAAGAGCGCGAAGTGGAACGTTTAGGGAGCCGTAAGAGCATCAAGCTGGATGTGCGTGTGCTTGCAACGAGTAACCGTGATTTAAAACAGTATGTGTCAGAGGGTAACTTCCGTGAAGACTTGTACTACCGCTTAAATGTTTTCCCAATTTCGTGGCCAGCACTTTGCGAGCGTAAAGGTGATATCGCACCGCTTGCAACGCATCTTGCGGAGCGCCATTGCAGCAAGATGGGCATGCCAGTGCCAAAAATTTCTGATGTTGCATTGGAGAAGCTACTTCAATATCCATGGCCGGGTAACGTTCGTGAATTAGACAACGTGGTTCAACGTGCACTGATTTTGAGTGAAAACGGTGACATTGATGCAGAACATATTTTGCTAGAGGGTGTAGATTGGCAAGATGCGAGCAGTCTTCAGCATGTTGTTCAAAATGCTCATGTCATTGTGCCGGATGTTAAACCGGTTGCTCAAGCGGAATCGATTAACCGCGCTGCGGCTGGGGGGGAGGGGCTTGGTGGGGAGTTGCGCGATCAAGAGTATGCCATCATTCTAGAAACCTTGATTGAGTGTAACGGCCGCCGTAAAGAAATGGCCGATAAATTGGGTATCAGCCCACGAACGTTGCGCTATAAACTCGCCAAAATGCGTGATGCAGGTATCGATATTCCGGCTTAGTCGCGACATGCGTAGCCATAAGATTAAAGAGTGGTTAAACTGCAACGTTTTTGTCTTATGGCACGCTAATTGCTGTGTCAAAAAACAGTTTTATTAATAGTCAAAGTTTTGGCTTAGAGGTGACAATGAAAGTTGATGGTATTCAAGCAGAAATGCGCGCCATGATGGTTGGGGCAACGAATGCAACGCCAGTTGGAACAGGCGCACAAGTTGGGGCAGATTTTGGTGATCTGCTCACTAAAGCCATCAATAATGTCAACTCACTTCAAAAAACATCAGGTGATCTTCAAACACGTTTTGACCGTGGCGATGCAGATGTCTCTTTATCTGACGTAATGATTGCTCGTAACAAATCCAGTGTTGCTTTCGAGGCCACTGTCCAAATCCGCAATAAACTCGTTGAGGCTTACAAAGACCTCATGAACATGCCAGTGTAATTTTAGGTAATAAGTGTGGCAGACAAGTCTACAGATTTAACCGTTAGCAATGGTGGCTCAGATGGCGCACTGATTGCGAGCTCCGATCTTGACGTTGAAGGGCAAAACCCTGATCTCGAAGAGCGCAGCGCTTCCAAATTTGATATGGCCGTAGGTGACCTCGATTTACTTCGACAAGTCGTACTCGTGCTTTCAATCTCTATCTGTGTTGCTTTGATTGTGATGCTGTTCTTTTGGGTAAAAGAACCAGAGATGCGCCCGCTTGGTGTGTATGAGACAGAAGAGCTGATCCCTGTACTGGATTATCTCGACCAGCAACAGATCAATTACAAGCTTGATGGTAACAATGTTTCCGTTGAGTCGAGTGAATATAACTCGATTAAACTTGGGATGGTGCGCGCTGGTGTAAATAAACCAACAGAAGCTGGCGATGATATCTTATTGCAAGATATGGGGTTTGGTGTATCTCAGCGTTTAGAACAAGAACGATTAAAGCTCAGCCGCGAGCGCCAACTTGCACAAGCCATTGAAGAAATGAAGCAAGTCCGTAAAGCTCGAGTGTTGCTTGCATTACCAAAGCACAGTGTCTTTGTTCGCCATAATCAAGAAGCGTCTGCCTCCGTTTTCTTAACCCTGTCGACAGGCGCTAATCTTAAGCAAGAGGAAGTGGATTCTATCGTTGATATGGTGGCCAGTGCGGTACCAAGCATGAAGACGTCACGTATCACGGTAACAGATCAACATGGCCGCTTATTGAGTTCTGGTTCGCAAGACCCAGCATCGGCTGCGCGCCGTAAAGAACAAGAATTAGAGCGAAGCCAAGAGCAGGCACTGCGTGAAAAAATCGACTCAGTATTGTTGCCGATTCTTGGTTTTGGTAATTACACGGCACAAGTGGATATCCAGATGGATTTCAGTGCAGTTGAGCAAACACGTAAACGCTTTGACCCGAATACGCCCGCCACTCGCAGCGAATATGCCTTGGAAGATTACAACAACGGCAATATGGTGGCAGGTATCCCTGGGGCATTAAGTAACCAACCCCCAGCAGATGCATCTATTCCGCAAGATGTTGCTCAAATGAAAGATGGTTCGGCGATGGGGCAAGGCTCGGTTCGCAAAGAATCGACGCGAAATTTTGAGCTTGATACCACCATCAGTCATGAACGTAAACAGACCGGAACGTTGGCACGTCAAACCGTATCGGTTGCGATCAAAAACCGTACTCACGTTAATCCAGACACCGGTGAAGTGACTCATACGCCAATGTCGGAAGCTGAAATCAATGCGATTCGTCAGGTTCTTATTGGCACGGTTGGCTTTGACGAGTCTCGCGGTGACTTGCTGAACGTACTAAGCGTGAAGTTTGCTGAGCCAGAAATGGAGCAGTTGGTTGAGCCGCCGATTTGGGAGCACCAGAACTTCAGTGAGTGGGTGCGTTGGTTCGCAAGTGCATTGGTGATTATTGTGGTTGTCCTTGTGCTTGTTCGCCCAGCTATGAAGAAACTGCTTAACCCTGCTGGCAGCGATGAAGATGAAATGTATGGACCAGATGGCCTACCAATTGGCGCAAATGGCGAAACCAGCTTGATTGGTAGCGATATCGAGGGCAGTGAGCTGTTTGAATTTGGTTCGAGCATCGATTTGCCAAACCTACATAAAGATGAAGACGTATTGAAAGCGGTTCGTGCACTGGTTGCCAATGAACCAGAGCTTGCGGCTCAAGTAGTGAAAAACTGGATGAATGACAATGGCTAACGACATCGTAGCGCAAAATGGTAACGGCGCAGGTTTGCCGGTTGAGTTTGATGCTTCAACCATCACTGGTGAAGAAAAAGCAGCGATTTTGCTGTTAAGTCTCAACGAACAAGATGCTGCAGGCATTATCCGTCACTTAGAACCAAAACAGGTTCAACGTGTAGGTAGTGCCATGGCGCGAGCAAAAGATCTTAGCCAAGAGAAAGTCTCTGCGGTGCATCGCACATTCTTAGAAGACATTCAGAAATACACCAATATTGGTATGGGCAGCGAAGACTTTATGCGTAACGCCTTGGTGGCAGCATTAGGTGAAGACAAAGCCAATAACTTGGTGGACCAAATCCTATTGGGAACTGGTTCAAAAGGTCTGGATTCATTGAAATGGATGGATCCACGTCAAGTGGCAAGCATTATTGTCAATGAACACCCTCAGATCCAAACCATCGTATTGTCCTACTTGGAAGCGGATCAATCAGCGGAAATTCTTTCTCAGTTCCCAGAGCGCGTGCGTTTGGATCTGATGATGCGAATTGCTAACCTAGAAGAAGTTCAGCCATCAGCACTGGCCGAGCTGAACGAAATCATGGAGAAGCAGTTTGCAGGTCAAGCAGGCGCACAAGCTGCGAAGATTGGCGGCTTGAAAGCTGCAGCAGAAATCATGAACTACCTAGACAACAACGTCGAGGGAATCTTGATGGAGCAGATTCGCGACCAAGACGAAGACATGGCTACACAAATCCAAGATCTCATGTTCGTATTCGAGAACCTGGTGGAAGTGGACGACCAAGGTATTCAGAAATTGCTGCGTGACGTTCCTCAAGACGTTCTGCAACGTGCGCTTAAAGGTGCCGACGACTCTCTACGTGAGAAAGTCTTCAAGAACATGTCAAAGCGTGCCGCTGAGATGATGCGTGATGATATCGAAGCAATGCCACCAGTTCGTGTTGCAGACGTGGAAGCGGCGCAAAAAGAAATCTTGGCGATTGCTCGTCGTATGGCCGATGCAGGTGAAATCATGCTGTCTGGCGGCGCAGACGAGTTCTTATAATCTCTTTAGCGTTCTTCATTGCAGTGAAGAACGCTGACTCCCTCCTTTCCTCACCAATCACTTGTTACGATTGGTGTAATAGAACGTGTAATCACAATAAACGGTAGACGACTCATGGTTGGCGATAGAAAACGTGGATTTATCCGTCCTGATGAAGACGATGCGATGATCGAACCTCAACGTTGGGGTTTGCCGGATTATGGTGAGCCTAAAGCAAAGCAAGCCAAAGAAACCGCCTTTAATTACGACCCTGGTTGGGTACCTAGCTTCGATGAGCCAGAAGAAGAACAAGCATTCGAACTCACCGAAGAGCAGATTGAACTGATCAAGCAAGGTGCCTATCAAGAGGGCTTGTATCAAGGTCAAGAAGCGGGCTTTAAACAGGGCTATGACAAAGGCAAAGAAGAAGGTCTACAAGCAGGACATGCAGAAGGTCTTGAAGCTGGTAAAGCGGAAGGGGTGACTGCGGGTCAAGAATATATTCAACAGCAAGTTGAAACATTCATGAACTTAGCGAATCAATTTGCGCAACCCTTGGAGCTTATGAACGCTCAGGTAGAAAAGCAATTGGTCGACATGGTGCTTTGCTTAGTGAAAGAAGTCGTGCACGTTGAAGCACAAACCAATCCTCAAATTATCTTAGATACTGTCAAGCAGTCTGTGGAAGTATTACCAATTTCTGGGCATCCAATTACGTTGCATTTGCATCCAGATGATATCGCGATTATTCGTTCTGCTTATGGTGAAGAAGATCTGGATTGTCGCAATTGGACGTTGGTTTCCGAACCATCTCTGAACCGTGGAGATTTGCAGATTGAAGCGGGAGAATCGAGCATCAACTACCGCATGGAAGAACGCATCAAAAGCGTGTTGAACAGCTTCTGTGGAGCGAACCGCCATCAAGGAGGCGAGTAGCGAATGCTAGCTTTAGCGGACCGTCTAAAGAACTATAAGGTAGAGGGATTAACGACGCGTCCCGTTGCGTCTGGCAAACTAGTTCGTGTGGTTGGTTTAACCTTGGAGGCAACCGGATGTCGAGCCCCCATCGGCAGTTTGTGTCTCGTAGAAACCATGTCCGGTCATATGGAAGCCGAAGTTGTGGGCTTCTCAGGCGACAATCTTTTCTTAATGCCAAGTGAACAGATCACGGGCATCTTACCGGGTGCAAAGGTGACGCCACTAACCAGTGAAGCGGGCCTGCCTGTTGGTATGGAACTGCTTGGCCGAGTGATTGACGGCGTAGGGAATCCACTCGATGGTCTTGGCCCAATCTACACTGAACAACGTGCTTCTTTTAATGCCGAGCCTATTAACCCATTGGCACGCAAGCCTATCTCTGAGCCACTTGATGTCGGTTTAAAAGCTATCAATGGCTTGCTGACGGTTGGCAAAGGTCAGCGTATCGGTCTGTTTGCGGGTTCTGGTGTAGGTAAGTCGGTGACATTAGGCATGATGACTCGTGGTACTACCGCACAAGTGGTGGTGGTAGGACTGATTGGTGAGCGTGGACGCGAAGTAAAAGAGTTTATTGAAGAAATTTTAGGTGAAGAGGGACGTCGTCGCTCTGTCGTGGTTGCCGCGCCAGCGGATGCTTCTCCTTTGATGCGTTTAAAAGGCTGTCAAACTTCATTGACGATTGCGGAATACTTCCGTGACCAAGGCTTAGATGTATTATTGCTGATGGACTCGTTAACCCGTTTTGCTCAGGCGCAGCGTGAAATCGCGCTGTCTGTTGGTGAGCCTCCTGCTACCAAAGGTTATCCGCCGTCGGTGTTTGCGAAATTGCCGGCGCTGGTGGAACGAGCAGGTAATGGCAGTCCGGAACAAGGGTCAATCACGGCTTTCTTTACGGTTCTCACGGAGGGGGATGATCTTCAAGACCCAATCGCAGACGCGTCTCGTGCGATCCTTGACGGCCACATTGTGTTATCGCGAGAAATGGCGGATGCAGGTCATTACCCTGCTATTGATGTTGAAAAATCAGTCAGCCGTGTGATGCCGCAAATCACCACCGAAGAACATGTTCTTATGTCGAAAGCGGTGCGTCAGGTTCTGTCTATTTGTCGTAAGAATCAAGATTTGGTGTCGATTGGTGCATACAAGCCAGGCACCGATCCGGCCATCGATGGCGCATTTACGCTTAAACCAAGATTGGATGATTACTTACAGCAACGCATGAAAGAATCGGTGCCATACGATATGTGCGTCAACATGCTAAGAAACATTCTGGGCGGTTAATCGTAAATGGAAAATGCAATGGATTTCCTGCTCGAGCAGGCGAAAGAACGAGAAGACCAAGCTGTATTAGCCCTCAATAAAGCGCGAACAGAACTGGATGATTACTATCGTCAAGTTGAACAAATTGAAAAGTACCGATTGGATTATTGCCAACAGTTAGTCGATCGCGGAAAGGGAGGCTTAACGGCCAGCCAGTATGGCCATTTAAATCGTTTCTTGACTCAATTAGATGAAACCTTATCTAAGCAAAAACAAGCAGAAAACCACTTCAAATACCAAGTTGAAAACTGCCAAGATTACTGGCTGAACATGCGTAAAGAACGCATGTCGTATGAGTGGATGATCGAAAAACGAGCCAAAGAAAAACAGGCATTAGAAGCCAAACGAGAACAAAAGCAAATGGATGAGTTCTCTACCTTGCTTTATAGCCGTAAACCAAGGCCATTTTAAGTCACTATTTTAATCTGAAGCGTTTTTGTCACTCGCGATGATCTGTTGAGCGTGATGTTGATATCGTCAGAAAAACATCAGTTAGGTTTGGCGTGATTTTTGCAAAATCTTAGAAGAAGTGACGTTTGCAATAGATTGTTGAAGCAAGTGCGTCATACAATTTTTCGCTATGAAGTTTGCACCGTTGTAAATGTTAGCCTTAGTCAGTGGCTAAGCCAGCGATGTCTTTTTGCCTTTGAATCAACTATGACCGCACTGAGAGTGTGCTGTTTTCACCGAGAGTTTCTTTATGAACGTGAATTTGTCCAATGTATCAGCGACTAATAAGGCTTCCAGTATGGAGTCTTCAAATAAAGCTGCTGCAGAAAGCACAGAGAGCAAAGGGTTCTTTGAAGCTTTCGCGGATGTGTTTACCGGTTCACAGAAGTCAGAAAAAGTGAAGGCGCAATCTAACACTCAACCTCAGGCTGAAAGCGCAGTAGCCGATGATGCTGAAGCTCAAGCTTCCCAAACAGAAGAAACGCATCACACAAGTTTGAAAGCCTCCTCTAGCGAGGGGAACGTTGACGCAGCGTCTACCGATGCGTCATTAGATGGCGCTTTGTTGACCAAAGCTCAAAGTGAAGATGGACAGGTTCCAGCAGGCGCTTCTGACGCAAGTGACTTGGACAACAATGCTTCGAAAAACAACGCCTCGGCAAACAACGCCTCAGAAAACAAAGTCTCGGAAATCAATGTTTCGGACAGTGATGATGTCAAAAGTGCGATGGGTGAGGGGCAAGCGTTACTTGGGCGTATTCAACAAGCTAACCAGACACTGAATGACTCTGGTACTGCTAAAAGCGGCACTACTCAAAGCGGCAATGATTTGCCAGTGAGCGTTGAATCAATGGCGGCGAAATCTGATATCACAGAACAACAAGTCAACGTACAAGGTGATTCTGCTGAAATAGCGAGTGCAGGTTCAATGACAGGTTCTTCAGTACTAAACAACCCTGTTCAGACGGAGCAGTCACCGCCATCAAGCCACGCAACCTCAACTGATGCTGTTGAGCTTCAAACCAGTGGTTCTGCTTTACGTTCAGAGAGTTCATCTGATGGCGTTAACTCAAGTTCTGCTACTGATAAAGCAGCGCAAATTGATTGGAATAACTCAAGTGCACAAGCTGCACACACCCAAGCGACGTTAAATGCAACGACACAGGTCGCCATTAACGGACAGTTGGTAACACAAGGTTCAGATGCTGCGATGCTCCCTGATGCTGATTTGATTGCTCAAGGTGGTGCGTTGGCATTACCGCGTGTTTCACTCAATGAACTTGAAGTCATCGATACGAAATTAGCTCAGGGTGAACCTCTTTCTGCTCAAGAGTTAGACATTATCGAGGGCTTAAAAACGGGCACGATGCTCGCGGACATTCCACCTCAAGAATTTGCTCAATTTGTGGCATTGCCAAATGATGTAAAATCGGCAATGGCAGAGCACCAAGCAGCGCGTATGACGGCTTCGACATCAACTGCTACACAACAAATGCAAAACGTCACCTTGCAAGGAAATGCACAAGCAAATAGTACGCAAAATGGGGTGACTTCGAATACTGATAAAGCCGCAATGCCAGAATCGTTGACCGCCGGCAACCAGAACGCAGCTGCGATAAATTCGATGTCGCAACTGGCTTCCACCCCAGAGCAAAATAAAGCGGTGATGGGGGCGAGTCTAGCGGCGAGTGCGTTGAAGTCTGCGGCAAATCAACAAGATAAAAATGAATCACAGCATGGTTTAGCTGGGCAAATTCAAGCTGCGGTAGGGCAACAAGGAGTGGCGGCTCAGCAACAAGCTCGAGTGGATGCTGCGCAGCAAGCTCAACTGCCATTGCAGTTAACTAAGGAACTGGCCAACGACCAAGTCGCGGAAAAAGTCCAAATGATGATGTCGAAGAATTTGAAGAACCTCGATATTCGACTTGATCCGCCAGAGCTTGGTCGCATGCAGATTCGCATGACGATGAACAACGATATCGCGAATGTGCATTTCACCGTAGCCAACTCACAGGCGCGTGATTTGATAGAACAAACCTTACCTCGCTTAAGGGAGATGCTTGCCCAGCAAGGTATGCAATTAGCCGATTCATCGGTACAGCAGCAAAGCAGTGGTCAACAGCAAAGACAGTATGCGGCTTCAGAACAGCAGGGGCAGGGAACGTCAGGTCGAGGATTCGCCCAAGCGGGAGATGAAAACGTCGATAGTAATGTGAATCTTGATTTGAATGTGTCTACAAAGCGTGATGGAATCAGTTTCTACGCCTAAAATGGCCACTCGAATGCGATGATAGAAATACTTTGTCCAACCCGCCAATTGGCAAAATTGAATGAATCATAACGAAAAATAAGCAGATAAAGAGAACGTAATGGCAGAAGAGCAGCTACAAGGCGCGCAGGCCGCAAAAGGAAAAAGCAAGCTACTGATCATCATTATTGCCGTAGTGGTATTACTGATTGGTGGTGGTGCAGCCGCTTTCTTTTTGATGGGATCAGATGCACCAGCGCAAACTGAACAAACTCAGCAGGCACAAGCGGCAGCGACCGCTCAACCTATTGCTTATGTAAACATCCCACAGCCATTTATTTTTAATGTGACGGGGGACCGTCGCGATAGATTAGTACAGATCAAAGCACAATTGATGGTGCGAGGCAGTGAAAATGAGCAATTAGCTCGCTATCATTCCCCACTGATTGAGAGCTCGTTGTTGTCTACGTTTGCCTCTGCAACGGTAGAGCAACTGCGCTCTCCGACTGGCCGTATTGAGTTGCGTGACCGCGCTTCAGATGACATCAAAGCGGCGCTAAGTGCAGCAGTGGGTAAGCCAGTGATTGAAAAAGTACTATTTACAGATTTTGTAATTCAATAGGTAAAACGTGACCGATCTATTAAGCCAAGACGAGATTGATGCGCTTCTGCACGGGGTGGACGATGTTGATGACATTGATGAGCCCTTAGATAATGACAATGATAGTGCGATCAGTTTTGATTTTTCATCTCAAGACCGGATCGTACGTGGTCGCATGCCGACGCTCGAGCTTATTAATGAGCGTTTTGCACGACATATGCGCATTAGTCTCTTTAATATGCTGCGCAAAACCGCTGAGGTTTCGATCAACGGTGTGCAGATGATGAAGTTTGGTGAATATCAAAATACGCTCTACGTCCCAACCAGTTTGAACATGGTACGTTTTCGTCCATTAAAAGGCACCGCGTTGATCACGATGGAAGCGCGACTGGTGTTTATTTTGGTGGAGAACTTCTTCGGTGGGGATGGTCGTTTTCATGCCAAGATCGAAGGGCGAGAATTTACGCCAACGGAACGTCGTATCATCCAATTATTGCTAAAAATTGTTTTCGAAGATTACAAAGAAGCATGGTCGCCAGTGATGGGGGTTGAGTTCGAATACCTAGACTCAGAAGTGAACCCAAGTATGGCGAACATCGTCAGCCCGACGGAAGTGATTGTCGTAAGCTCATTTCATATTGAAGTGGATGGCGGTGGCGGTGACTTCCATGTTGTTATGCCGTATTCGATGGTTGAGCCTATCCGAGAATTACTTGATGCGGGTGTTCAGTCCGACAAGATGGAAACCGACGTACGTTGGAGCTCCGCACTGCGCGAAGAGATCATGGATTGCCCAGTGAATTTCCGAGTCAACTTATTGGAAAAAAACATTTCTCTGCGCGATTTGATGGAGCTGCAACCGGGTGATGTTATTCCCATTGAGATGCCGGAGCACGCAACGATGTTCATCGAAGATTTGCCGACTTATCGCGTTAAGATGGGGCGATCTGACGATAAAATGGCGGTGCAGATCTCTCAAGAAATTGAGCGACCGCATGTGGTAAAAACCGATTTAGCGTTCTTGAGCAAAGACATTATGACTGAGCTTGAGAATGATGATGCAGACGATTAGATACCCTTACCAATTGACCCACTAGGTTTTTGTTGAAAGAAACATTCTTTTGAGAAAGCCTATTTAGCATGGCAAAGGTAAGGTTTAAAACAGGATATAAAAATGCAACCGAGTGATGACCAAAGACTCGCAGACGAATGGGCTGCCGCGCTTAGTGAAGACCCATCAGCACCGATGATTGATGTGGATGAAGTATTAGCGGCTCCGTTAGAGGAGTTAAGAGATACCTCAAGCCCTATCTCTGATGATGAGCGCCGCAAACTGGATACCATCATGGACATTCCAGTGACTATCTCAATGGAAGTAGGCCGTTCGCAAATCAGCATCCGTAACTTATTGCAATTGAACCAAGGTTCGGTCGTGGAACTGGATCGTTTAGCGGGTGAATCACTGGATGTATTGGTGAACGGGACACTCATCGCTCATGGTGAAGTGGTTGTCGTCAACGACAAGTTTGGTATTCGTTTAACGGACGTCATTAGCCAAACCGAACGAATTAAAAAGCTGCGTTAACATGAGCCATTCAATCAAAACTCGATTGAAGCAAATAACAGGAGCACTGAGCTTAATGCTGAGTGCTCCTTATGCATTTGCTGCTGCACCAACCAGTCTCGACTTAGCGACTACCTTGGGTTCTTTGGTATTGGTCATTGGTGTTATTTTGCTTTTGGCATGGTTGTTAAAACGTATGCAAGTGCCAGCAATGGGACAGCAAAAAGGATTGCGTATCATCAATCAACTGCCTGTAGGTACAAAAGAGCGCATTGCTGTAATACAGGTCGGTGAAGAGCAATTTTTAGTCGGCATTACCAGTCAATCGATTCAGACCTTAGCCAAACTAGAAAAGCCATTGAAAGAGGATGAGTTGGCGACAGGTGCTTTTGCCAGTCAATTTAGCCAACTGATAAAAAAACATGATAAAGGGTAATTCAATTCGCCTCGTGCTCAGCATGTTTGTGCTGCTAGCAGGAGTGCTGTTTTCTTCGCTTTCTTTTGCTCAGACTGAGGCATCCCCATCGCCATCTAACTTGGCTCAGGGCGACAGCGTGACCGTAAAAGCAATGGAAAGTGACTCGGGGGCGAGTCGCTCTATGTCAGTGACAAACGGCACGGGTATCCCCGCCTTTACCATGACCACTAACGCCGATGGCGGTGAAGATTACTCGGTTACGTTACAGATCCTAGCCTTAATGACCATGTTGGGTTTCTTGCCTGCAATGGTGATTTTGATGACCTCATTTACACGTATTGTGGTGGTGATGTCGATTTTGCGTCAGGCAATGGGTTTGCAACAAACGCCATCAAACCAGGTGATCATTGGTATTGCTCTTTTCTTGACTTTTTTCATCATGTCCCCGGTTTTAAATGAGATTAACGACAAGGCTGTGCAGCCGTATCTGAATGAGCAAGTGACGGCGCGAGAAGCGTTCGATGCCGCGCAAGTACCAATGAAAGCGTTCATGCTCAAGCAAACTCGGATTAAAGATCTGGAAACATTCGTCAATATGTCGGGAGCGCAAGTGACGAACCCAGAAGATGTTTCTATGGCGGTGCTTATTCCTGCCTTTATCACCTCTGAGCTAAAAACGGCATTCCAGATTGGCTTTATGCTGTTTTTGCCATTTTTGATTATTGACTTAGTTGTGGCTTCGGTTTTGATGGCGATGGGTATGATGATGTTGTCACCGATGATCGTGTCATTGCCGTTCAAGTTGATGCTGTTTGTGTTGGTGGATGGTTGGAACCTAATTCTATCTACGCTCGCCGGCAGTTTTGCCCTTTAGATTGGCATAAAGAGAAGAGGGTAGGACATGACTCCAGAAATGTTTGTCGAGCTATTCCGTGAAGCGCTGTGGTTAGTGCTCATCATGGTGTGCGCCATTATCATTCCAAGCTTATTGATTGGTCTTGTGGTCGCTATTTTCCAAGCCGCAACCTCCATTAACGAACAGACATTGAGTTTCTTGCCGCGTTTGATTGTCACGTTACTGGCCTTGATGTTATTCGGGCATTGGATGACGCAAATGATGACCGAATACTTTTACGGTTTGATCGAACGTCTACCTCAGGTTCTGTACTAGAGTCTCGTATGGAATACCCAACTGATATTGTTCTCGACTGGATAGCAAACTATTTTTGGCCCTATACCCGCATTTCAGCCATGTTGATGGTGATGACGGTGACAGGGGCACGGTTTGTCTCGCCTCGAATTCGACTTTATCTTGGGCTCGCGATTACTTTTGCTGTCATGCCGGCCATTCCTGCCGTACCACAAGATCTAGAATTGCTCTCTTTTCGTGGTTTTATCACGATTGCAGAGCAGATCATTATTGGTGTCGCGATGGGCATGGTGACTCAATTTATCATCCAAACTTTTGTTTTGTTAGGTCAGATTCTTGGTATGCAATCGAGTTTGGGTTTCGCCTCAATGGTTGACCCAGCAAACGGGCAGAATACGCCATTGCTTGGTCAGCTCTTTATGTTTTTAGCCACGCTGTTCTTTTTGGCCACAGATGGGCACTTAAAGATGCTGCAATTGGTGGTGTTCAGTTTCAAAACATTGCCGATTGGCTCGGGCACCTTAAGCGCGGTCGATTATCGTGAATTGGCAAGCTGGCTTGGGATCATGTTTAAAACGGCATTGAGCATGTCACTATCCGGCATTATTGCATTGCTAACAATTAACTTGTCATTTGGTGTGATGACGCGTGCGGCACCGCAGTTGAATATCTTCTCGCTTGGTTTTGCTTTTGCACTCATGGTGGGTTTGTTGCTGTGTTGGTACATTTTGGCGGGTTTATACAGCCATTATGAAATCTTTTGGTCGGTGGGTGAGGAGCAGATTTGCCGCCTCATTCGCTTGGAATGTTAGGTTAGTAAACCCTAGGAGACTGGTTTGGCAGAGTCAGACGGCCAAGAACGCACCGAAGAAGCCACCCCCCGACGGTTACAACAAGCCAGAGAAAAGGGACAGGTTGCTCGGTCTAAAGAGTTAGCTTCCGCTTCCGTGTTGATTGTTGGCGCGGTGGCATTAATGTGGTTTGGTGAATCTCTCGCACGCTCATTGTTTTCTATCATGAGCCGCTTATTCGATCTTCAACGAGAGGAAATTTACGACACAGGCAAATTGTTTGATATTGCCGGTGGTGCGATGGTGGATTTATTGCTGCCACTGTTTCTGATCTTGGTGACGTTATTCGTTGCTGCGCTCCTTGGTGCGGCAGGGGTGGGCGGCGTGAGCTTCTCTGTTGAAGCGGCGATGCCGAAGTTGTCCAAAATGAATCCGCTTAGTGGCTTAAAACGTATGGTCGGTATGCAGAGTTGGGTAGAACTGCTCAAATCCATATTGAAAGTTGGGCTAGTGACGGGCGTGGCCATTTACTTGATACAAGCATCCCAAGCGGATTTGATTCAGTTGAGCATGGATGTGTACCCGCAGAATATCTTTCATGCGCTCGATATCTTGCTCAATTTTGTCTTACTGATCAGTTGCTCATTGTTGATTGTGGTAGCCATCGATATACCGTTTCAGATCTGGCAGCATGCTGACCAACTAAAAATGACCAAGCAAGAGATTAAAGACGAGTACAAAGAAACAGAGGGTAAGCCTGAAGTTAAAGGTCGTATTCGTATGCTCCAGCGTGAAGCGGCTCAACGTCGAATGATGGCAGACGTCCCGCAAGCGGATGTTATCGTCACTAACCCAGAACACTTCTCTGTGGCGTTGCGATACAAGCAAAAAACTGATCGCGCGCCCGTTGTTATTGCTAAAGGCACTGATCACATGGCGATGAAAATTCGAGAAGTTGCCCGTGAACATGACATCACCATTGTGCCGGCTCCGCCATTGGCTCGTGCGCTGTATTACACGACCGAATTGGAACAAGAAATACCAGATGGCTTGTTTACGGCTGTGGCTCAAGTGCTCGCATTTGTCTTTCAGCTCAAACAATACAGAAAGCGGGGCGGGCAGAGACCAAAACTTAATGATTACGATTTGCCGATACCTCCTGAGCATCGTCATTGATTTGGGTTATAACTAACGAAAATTCAGGTGTTTGATGCTTATTTGAGTAATTAGTCATTATTTTGGCGTTTGATCTGGTACATAGATTGCTTAGAGCCAATGAATCAATAAGAATAGATGAACTTTTAATTCTAAACCGTCGCGTAATATCAAGAAATTACATCAAATACGCATTCCTCTGACCGATTGAGAACTCTCGCAGTATGAAGTTAAGCCTGCCTTTTGCAGATAAATTGCCACGAATTCCACAGCGCTCCATGCCTGCTATTGGTGCGCCGGTTATGGTTTTGGCCACCCTTGCGATGGTGGTGCTACCGATACCTGCATTCCTGCTGGATTTATTCTTCACATTTAACATCGCCCTCGCTATGGTCGTGTTGTTAGTGACCGTTTACACCCGTCGCCCACTCGACTTTGCTGCATTCCCAACGGTATTGCTTATCGCAACCTTGCTTCGCCTCGCTTTGAACGTTGCCTCGACTCGTGTGGTATTGCTCCATGGTCATGAGGGGGGCAATGCGGCAGGTAACGTAATCGAAGCCTTTGGTAGCGTTGTTATTGGTGGTAACTATGCGGTCGGTTTAGTGGTATTCCTTATCTTGATGATCATTAACTTTATGGTTGTGACCAAAGGTGCCGGACGTATTTCAGAGGTAAGTGCTCGCTTCACCTTGGATGCGTTACCAGGTAAACAGATGGCCATCGATGCGGATTTAAACGCAGGCTTAATCGATCAAGAACAAGCGCGAACTCGCCGATTTGAAGTGACCAAAGAAGCCGACTTCTATGGTTCGATGGATGGTGCGTCTAAGTTTGTAAAAGGCGATGCGATAGCGGGTATTCTTATTCTATTTATTAATATCATCGGCGGTTTGTCGATCGGTATGGCGCAATATGGTTTGGGTTTCGGCGAAGCAATGCAAATCTATACCTTACTCACCATCGGTGATGGCTTGGTTGCTCAAATTCCGTCGTTATTACTTTCGATTGCGGCTGCAATGATGGTAACGCGTCAAAATACCGATGAAGACATGGGTGAACAGCTGATATTTCAGATGTTCGATAACCCAAAAGCGTTGATGATCACGGCGATTATTATCGGTGTGATGGGTATCGTGCCAGGGATGCCACATTTTTCTTTCCTATCGTTGGCAGCAGTGGCTGGTGGCGCCGCATATTGGCTAGACAAAAGGCAGAAACAGAAAGCAAAAGAGCCTGCTCTGCCAGTTAAAGCCGAAGATGGCAGTGAACCGATTTCTCAACGAGAGCTTTCATGGGATGACGTACAACCTGTTGATATCATCGGCCTTGAAGTGGGTTACCGTCTGATCCCATTGGTGGACCGCGATCAGGGTGGCGAACTGCTTGAACGTGTTAAAGGGGTACGTAAGAAGCTGTCTCAAGATTTTGGTTTTCTTATTCCTGCGGTTCATATTCGAGATAATTTAGAGCTCACCCCAAACAGTTATCGCATTACCCTGATGGGTGTTGCGGTTGGCGAAGCCGAGATTCGCCCAGATCAAGAACTTGCGATCAACCCTGGCCAAGTCTACGGCATGATTGAGGGTGAACCGACGATTGATCCTGCTTTTGGCTTAGAAGCGGTGTGGATTCGAGAAGAGCAGCGCGAGCATGCACAAGCGCTTGGTTATACTGTCGTAGATTCTTCTACGGTACTCGCCACCCATTTAAGCCAACTACTGACGAACAACGCCTCTCAACTGCTTGGCCATGAAGAAGTGCAAAACCTCATGGAGATGCTAGGCCGAAGTGCACCTAAATTGGTCGAAAGCTTCATTCCCGATCAATTGCCTTTGGGTGTTGTGGTTAAAGTGTTGCAGAACCTACTCAACGAAGCGATTCCAATTCGTGATATTCGCACCATTGTTCAAACTTTGGCAGAGTACTCAAGTAAGAGTCAAGAACCTGACATTCTTACGGCTGCGGTTCGTATTAGCTTGAAACGTCTAATTGTTCAGGAAATCAATGGTATAGAGCCAGAATTGCCTGTTATTACTCTTATTCCTGAACTGGAACAAATCTTGCATCAAACAATGCAGGCGTCAGGTGGCGAGTCTGCTGGTATTGAACCTGGACTTGCAGAGCGAATTCAAGCATCTCTGAGTCAAGCCACACAAGAGCAAGAACTGAAAGGAGAGCCTGCAGTTCTGCTGACTTCTGGTGTATTGCGTTCGACGTTAGCAAAATTTGTCAAAAACACGATACCCAATCTCCGAGTGTTGTCTTATCAAGAAATACCGGATGAAAAACAGATCAGAATTGTGCAAGCCGTGGGTAATTAGCCTGCGTAGTATAAATGGATTCATAGTTTGAAAATTAAACGATTTTTTGCCAAAGATATGAGAACGGCGCTACTCCAAGTGAAAGAAGAACTTGGTGCAGAAGCGGTGATCATGTCGAATAAGAAAGTGGCAGGTGGTGTCGAGATCGTTGCAGCGATTGATGGTGAGTCCAACGCATCCCCAGCAATGCGAACAGCAGCATTGCCAAATCGTGCTGCCGCTCAACCTAATCGTTACAGTGAACATCGTCAAATGTCATCATCGGCGGCGGAGCGTTTTCAAGACCGCCGATTGGATAATGATAGATTAAGCCTGACTGCCAGTAATGAAAAATCGGGCTCGATGACGCAGCGTTTTGCTAACATGCTCAAGCAATACAGCGGATCTGGCGCTGAGTCTGATGATCATGTGGCAGAGAATGAGGACTCTTTGTCTGCTTTGCTACAACGCCAAAACAAACACCGTGAAAGCTATCAACAAGAGAGCTACCCACAGCAAGACAGCTATCAGCAACACGACAGGCAGCAACAGAGTCGACATCAAGAAAGTCGACATCAAGAAAGCCAAGCTCCGTATCCATCGGACTCCCCATTAGCGAAGTTGATTGCTCAAGATAATCGTTTTGAACGCGCGACGCCTAAGCTTGATCCAACGCGTTACGATCGTCGTCGCCCGTCGGATGAGCGTGATGAGTCAAACAACGAGCTAGAAAACATGCGCGAAGAAATGACATCCATTCGTCGTTTACTCGAGCACCAAGTGTCTGGTTTGATGTGGCAAGAAGTCGAGCGTCGTGAACCGTTACGAGCGATGTTGATAAAACGTCTTGAGCGTATGGGGGTTTCACCGGAGCTTGCCGATCAAATGGCGTGTTATATTCCGGAAGACACCAAGCCGGCTCGTGCGTGGAAAGCGTTACTGTCTTTAGTCGCAGACCAAATTAGCACACCAAAGCAAGATATTTTAAAACGTGGCGGCGTTGTTGCCCTGCTTGGCCCTACGGGGGTTGGCAAAACAACGACGGTTGCAAAGCTCGCAGCGCGTGCTGCAATGGAATACGGTGCTGACAATGTCGCACTGGTTACAACCGATACCTATCGAATTGGCGCACATGAGCAACTCTCCATTTATGGAAGAATTATGGGCTGTCCTGTAAGAGTTGCTAAAGATTCTAATGAGTTAGCCGATGTTATATATCAGCTAAGGAACAGAAGACTTATTTTGGTTGATACGGCAGGTATGGGGCAACGAGACGTCAGACTCTCCGAACAGCTTGATACTTTAATGCAAGAAAGCGGTGAAGTGATTCACAGCTACCTTGTTTTGCCCGCGACCGCACAACGTCGAGTTCTGCAGGAAACGTTGGATCATTTCCGACGCATACCACTGTCGGGCTGTATTTTGACTAAGCTTGACGAATCGTTAAGTTTGGGCGAATTCATCAGCGTGGTGATTCAGAACGCAATGCCAGTAGCGTACATCGCTAACGGTCAGCGCGTACCAGAAGACATTGTGATAGCACAACCAAAATACATGATTGCGAAAGCAAATGAACTGTTAGAGAAGTCGACAGAGAACGAACCTCACTTTTGGAACAGTGACAACGAAGGACTCTAGGGCGGCGGACTACTATGACTGAGAATATGATACACGATCAAGCAAGCGGCCTCCGTCGCTTAACACAACCATCATTAACGAAAGTAATCGCGGTTACTGGCGGTAAAGGTGGTGTGGGCAAATCAAACGTAACACTGGGTCTGGCGATCTGTATGGCTCGCCAAGGCAAAAAAGTGATGGTTCTCGATGCTGACCTTGGCTTAGCCAACGTTGATGTGATGCTCGGAATTCGTTCAAAGCGCAATTTAGGCCATGTACTTGCGGGTGAGTGTGAGCTCAAAGATGCAATTGTAGAAGGTCCTTATGGCATAAAGATCGTTCCTGCAACGTCGGGTACTCAAGCCATGACAGAGCTTTCTCCTGCTCAGCATGCTGGACTTATTCGTGCATTTGGTAGTATCGAAGACGAGATGGACGTACTGCTCATTGATACCGCAGCGGGCATCTCAGACATGGTGATCAGCTTTTCACGCGCAGCACAGGAAGTGGTGGTGGTCGTTTGTGATGAACCGACATCCATTACTGATGCTTATGCGCTGATCAAACTGTTGAGTAAAGATCATCAAGTTCAGCGCTTCAAAGTTGTTGCAAATATGGTCAGAAGCTACCGTGAAGGCCGAGAATTATTCGCAAAATTGACATTAGTCACAGAGCGCTTCTTGAATGTCAGCCTTGAACTCGTAGCATGTATCCCATTAGATGATAAAGTACGTCAAGCTGTAAAAAGACAAAAGATCGTCGTGGATGCGTTCCCGCGTTCACCGGCTGCTTTAGCGATCAGCTCTTTAGCAAGTAAGGCATTGACTTGGCCATTACCGAAGACACCGAGTGGCCATTTAGAGTTTTTTGTCGAGCGACTACTAAACCGAACTGAATTCACAGAGGACCCTTTTGGTGAATAAAGCGATGACCTATAACCAACGTGGCAAATTGAATAGCCAACAGGCATTCATAGAACGCTACTCTGTGTTGGTTAAGCGTATTGCTCACCACCTGTTAGGCCGTTTACCGCCGAGTGTTCAGGTAGAAGATTTAATTCAGGCTGGCATGATCGGTCTTATCGAAGCTCAGCAGAATTATGATGCGTCTAAAGGTGCGAGCTTTGAAACTTATGCGGGTATCCGAATTCGCGGTGCGATGTTAGATGACATTCGCAAAGGCGATTGGGTCCCTCGTTCTGTTCATAAGAACAATCGTGAAATTAACCAAGCGATAGCAGAGCTGGAAGGCATTCTAAATCGTGACCCATCTGATGCAGAAGTAGCAGCACATCTTGGTATGACACTAGACCAATATCATAGTGCGATTACTGATATAAGCTGTTCAAAATTAGTGGGAATTGAAGATTTAGGTGTATCTGATGATGTGATCTCACCGGCGGACGAAACCGATGATAGCAACCCATTTAAAGGGGTCGCAGATGAATCGTTTCGAAAAGCACTGGTTGAATCAATAAAACAGCTTCCAGAGCGTGAAGCTTTGGTTCTTTCGCTTTATTATGACGAAGAACTCAATTTAAAAGAGATTGGCGATGTGTTAGGTGTAAGCGAATCTCGCGTAAGCCAAATATTGAGTCAAGCGATGCAACGTTTACGCACCAAGCTCAGTGCGTGGACACAAAACGATTAAAACACTGATATTGCGATTCAGTGGAGGCAATTTTGAATAAAAATATGAAGATCCTTATTGTTGATGACTTCTCAACAATGCGCCGTATTGTTAAAAACCTACTTCGTGACTTGGGTTTCAATAACACTCAGGAAGCGGATGATGGTTTAACTGCATTACCAATGCTGAAAAAAGGTGACTTCGATTTTGTTGTGACTGATTGGAACATGCCAGGAATGCAGGGTATCGATTTGCTTCGACACATCCGTGCTGATGCAGAGCTAAAGCATCTTCCAGTACTTATGATCACAGCAGAAGCAAAGCGTGAGCAGATCATCGAAGCGGCTCAAGCAGGTGTTAACGGCTACATCGTTAAGCCATTTACAGCCGCTACGCTAAAAGAAAAACTAGAGAAAATTTTTGAACGTTTATAACGATCTATTTTGCTTTGTTGCTCGGGCTATCACTCCAAATTCTTAATATAAAAGGATGGCTCGTTTGACGCTGAAAAAAGTCAAATAAGAAAAGATAAACGTATTAAGGGTCTATTCAGGATGATCTCACTAGAGCAGGCGAAGTCGCTCGTTCAGATGCTAGAACAAGGGGAGCAAGAGCAAGCTAACGCACTTGTTGCCTCGTTATATGAAGGTCAAGGAAATCCGATGTTGCAAGAAATCGGAACATTAACCCGCGATCTTCATGACTCACTAAAACAGTTCAATCTTGAACAACGCATGACAGAAATTGCAAGAGATGAAATCCCAGATGCAAGGGATCGTCTGCAATATGTGATTGAGAAAACCGAACTGGCTGCAAACCGAACCATGGATGCAGTGGAACGCTGCTTACCTATCGCAGATAACCTACACGAGTGCCTTCAGCAAGTTCGTCCTCAGTGGAACGAACTTATGCATGGACGCATTGAATTAAGTGACTTTAAAGCGCTTTGTTACCGTATCGATGAGCTTTTAGTTCAAGTCGAGGGTGACAGCACCGAGTTGCGTGGTCAATTGACCGAAATTCTAATGGCACAAGACTTCCAGGACTTAACTGGCCAAATCATTCGTCGCGTGATTACGCTCTCCAATGAAGTGGAAGATCGCCTGGTTGAGATATTGACCGTCTTTTCTGGCAATAAAACAGAACAAGATGCTCAAGTTTCGCCACGACCATCAGATAAAAAGAGTAAACAATCAAGCGAAGCTGAAGGCCCGATTCTTCATCCAGAACTTAGGGAAGATGCGGTTTCATCGCAGGACGAAGTTGATGACTTATTGTCCAGTCTTGGATTTTAAAGGTAACGTATGAGCTACGATTTAGATGAAGATATTCTTCAGGATTTTCTGATTGAAGCTGGAGAGATTCTCGAGCTGCTTTCTGAGCAATTAGTCGAACTGGAAAACAACCCAGAAGATAAAGATCTCCTTAACGCGATTTTCCGAGGTTTCCACACCGTGAAAGGCGGTGCTGGTTTCTTATCATTAGGTGAGCTGGTGGATACCTGTCACGGTGCTGAGAACGTGTTTGACGTGTTGCGAAACGGTCAGCGCTCGGTGACGGCAAGTTTGATGGATACCATGCTTAAAGCACTTGATACGGTGAATACGCAGTTTCAAGCAGTGCAAGACCGTGAGCCTTTAGAAGCGGCGAATCCTGCATTGTTAGAAGAGTTACATCGTTTATGTAAACCTGAGTCTGAAGATGAAGCAGTGGTGGCTTCATCACCGGTTGTTAGCTCTGCTCCTACCATTGAAGAACCTGAGATTATCGAACCGATGGTGTTTGATTCAATCACGGATAAGCCTGCAACAACGACGAATGCAAGTGTAGGTTCAGTCGATGAAATCACACAAGATGAATTCGAGAAACTGTTAGATGAGCTGCATGGTAAAGGTGCGGCTCCGGGTGCTTCTGCGCCAAGCATTTCGGTGGAACCCGTTCAAGTAAGCGCTCCAACGACAGAAAGCGGCGACATTACGGACGACGAATTTGAACGCCTTTTGGATGAGTTGCATGGTGTAGGTAAGAGTCCATCGGCTTCAACGATCGCGCCAGTAGAGCCACCAAAAGCGCCAGAGCCAGTTGCGCCAGTGTCGTTTACATCAGATGACAGTGATCTGATGACGGACGAAGAATTTGAAAAACTTCTCGATGAATTGCATGGGGCGGGTAAAGGTCCATCAATTGAGGAGCTTGATTTCGCGACTAAACCTGCATCGGCAAATTTTGAGTCTGAAGCACCTCAAGTTGCTCCAACACCAAGCGCTCCGGCTCCGAGTTCTCCTAATCCGAGTTCTCCTAATTCGAGAGCACTAACGCCAAGTCCTGCTGCAGCGCCTCAGACTCCAAAGCCTGAAGCACAGCCTGTTGCCGTAAAAGAAGAAGCGAAAGCGGCACCCGCTGCGAAAAAGCCACAGGCAGAAGCGACAGTGCGAGTGGATACTTCGACGCTAGATACCATCATGAACATGGTCGGCGAATTAGTATTGGTTCGTAACCGTTTACTGAGCCTCGGTTTGAATAGCAACGACGAAGAAATGGCGAAAGCCGTCGCAAACCTTGATGTGGTTACCGCCGATCTTCAAGGTGCGGTAATGAAAACGCGCATGCAGCCAATCAAGAAAGTCTTTGGCCGCTTCCCTCGAGTGGTTCGTGATTTGGCGCGTAACTTAAATAAAGACATCGTGCTTGAAATGCGTGGTGAAGAGACCGATCTAGATAAAAACCTCGTTGAAGCGCTCGCGGATCCATTGATTCACTTGGTGCGTAACTCGGTAGACCACGGCATTGAAATGCCAGATGACCGAGTAAAAGTAGGGAAATCTCGTACGGGTAAAGTCATTCTGTCTGCATCGCAAGAAGGTGACCATATTGAACTTGCTATCGTTGATGATGGCGGCGGTATGGATCCGAACAAACTTCGTGGCATTGCGGTTAAGCGCGGCATGATGGATGAAGATGCGGCTGCGCGTCTGACAGACAAAGAGTGCTTTAACTTAATTTTTGCACCAGGCTTCTCAAGCAAAGAGAAAATTTCTGACATCTCTGGCCGTGGTGTTGGTATGGACGTGGTAAAAACCGCGATCAATACCCTAAATGGCTCGATTGATATTGATTCTGAGCTTGGTAAAGGCACTAAGATTACGATCAAAGTTCCGTTGACCTTAGCGATTTTACCAACGCTGATGGTCGGTGTCGGTGGGCATCCATTTGCGCTCCCTCTAGCATCAGTGAATGAGATCTTCCATTTAGATTTGAGCCGTACCAACGTTGTTGATGGTCAGTTGACGATCATTGTTCGTGATAAGTCGATTCCATTGTTCTACTTGCAGAACTGGTTAGCGGCAAAATCACCACGCGTTCAAGAACGTGCCGGACATGGTCATGTCGTGATTGTACAGATTGGCAGCCAACGTGTTGGATTTGTAGTGGATACCTTAATTGGTCAAGAAGAAGTGGTGATCAAACCGCTAGACAATCTACTACAAGGAACGCCGGGTATGGCGGGTGCGACGATCACCAGTGATGGTCACATTGCGTTGATTCTCGACGTGCCAGATCTACTTAAGCAATATGCTGCAGCGTCGCGCATTTAAGCGCGGCGAGCAGTTAAAAAAGGAACAAAATGGCGATTAAAGTATTAGTCGTTGATGATTCGAGTTTTTTTCGTCGTCGCGTTAGCGAAATCATCAACTCAGAATCGCGCCTAGAAGTGATTGACGTTGCGGTAAACGGTAGAGAAGCGGTAGAAAAAGCCAAAGCTCTTAAACCGGACGTTATCACGATGGATATCGAGATGCCTGTCATGGATGGTATTACTGCCGTCCGTGAAATTATGGCGGCGTCTCCAACGCCAATATTGATGTTTTCGTCACTAACTCACGATGGAGCGAAAGCAACACTTGATGCGCTTGATGCTGGGGCTTTGGATTTCCTACCGAAAAAATTCGAAGACATTGCTCGCAATAGAGAAGAAGCCGTCTCTTTATTGCAACAGCGCGTGATTCAAATTGCCGCTAAACGTGCATTTATGCGCAGGCCTGCATTGAGAAGTGCACCAACACCAAGTTCGATAACTCGACCGTTGGCATCACGAGCGGCAGCAACGTCGGCACATTCGTCAACGTCGGCTCCAAGTCGTCCTATGGCAATGAAGTTTCGTGCATCAGGTAAGCGATACCAACTAACAGCGATTGGCACTTCTACAGGTGGACCTGTGGCTTTGCAAAAAATTCTGACTCAGTTGCCAGCGAATTACCCGCACCCAATCGTGCTTGTTCAGCATATGCCAGCAACGTTTACGGCAGCATTCGCGAGTCGTTTGAATACGCTTTGTAAGATTCAAGTGAAAGAAGCAGAAGACGGTGATGTTTTACGTGCCGGCGTTGCATACCTTGCTCCAGGCGGTCAGCAAATGATGATCGATGGTCGCCCAGGAGCCGCTCGTATTCGCATCATCGATGGTGGTGACCGCATGAACTACAAACCATGTGTCGATGTAACGTTTGGTTCTGCAGCGAAAGTCTATGGTGACAAAGTTCTGTCGATGGTTTTGACAGGTATGGGTGCCGATGGCCGTGAAGGTGCGCGCATGCTGAAATCTGCTGGGTCGACGATTTGGGCTCAGGACGAAGAAAGCTGTGTGGTATATGGTATGCCTCAAGCTGTCGCCAAAGCAGGGATCTCAACTGAAGATTTACCTCTCGACCGCATTGCAGAGCGCATGTTGGTTGAAGTGGGATTGGCTTAGGAAAAAACATGATCGTTTGGAGTGTAGCGAACCAAAAAGGTGGCGTGGGCAAAACAACGTCGACAGTCACACTGGCTGGATTATTGAGCCAAAAGGGACATCGCGTACTGATGGTCGATACCGACCCGCATGCGTCACTGACGACGTATCTTGGGTATGATTCTGACACCGTTGCTTCCAGTCTTTTTGATTTATTTCAGTTAAAGACATTTTCGCCGGAAACAGTGAAGCCTTTGATTCTGAATACAGAATTGGATGGTATGGACATTATTCCTGCGCACATGTCTTTAGCAACGCTTGACCGTGTCATGGGTAATCGTAGCGGGATGGGGTTGATTTTAAAGCGTGCACTTCAAGCAGTTTCTCAAGATTACGATTATGTATTGATTGATTGCCCACCGATCTTAGGCGTCATGATGGTCAATGCATTGGCGGCAAGTGATCGGATTTTGATTCCGGTGCAGACCGAATTCTTGGCCATGAAAGGTCTGGAGCGCATGATCCGTACTTTGACCATCATGCAGAAGTCACGCCCGGATGGTTTTAAAGTCACGATTGTTCCAACCATGTACGACAAGCGAACAAAAGCATCGTTACAGACATTAACGCAACTGAAAAAGGATTACCCAAATCAGGTGTGGACGTCTGCCGTGCCAATTGATACCAAGTTCCGCGATGCCAGCTTGAAGCATTTACCTGCGTCGCATTTTGCTTCTGGAAGCCGAGGCGTCTTTGCATACAAGCAATTGCTGATTTACTTGGAGAGGCTTGCGTTCGATGAGTAGCCACGACGTACTTTCTAGTGAACAGGCGTTGGACGATTACTTCACAGCACTGCTTGGTGAAGAGGTCGAGGTTGTTGAGCCTGAAAAAGAGCGAGACACGGTTGCACAAACGTTATCATCTGCAGAGCCAGAGCCAGAGCCAGAGCCAGAGCCAGAGCCAGAGCCAGAGCCAGAGCCAGAGCCAGAGCCAAAACTACAGTTAAAATACGCAGAGCCTGAATCTTATCAGTTCAGCGATATGTACGCGCCTGCATTAGAAGCGCCAAATCTGGAAGACGTACAGCGACTACTGAGTCAACTTGAATCGATCAATCCAGCGATTGAGCTTGATTTTTCGGCTGAATCGCAACCCGTTGAACCTGACACGAAAGTCGAGGTTCACGTTGCAGAAATTGAAGAAATTCAAGATTGGAACATTGAAGAAGCGCCAGCGTATTCGACAGAGGCCGACCTGCCAAATCTAGAGCTCAAGTTTGATCTAGAATCAAAGCTAGAACTAGAGACTAAGCTTGAGACAGAAACTAAGCCTGAGTCAGAAACTAAGTGGGATACTGTTGAAAGCGTTGCATCCATTGTTGATATCGACGTTGAGGCGCAACATGAATTGTCTCCAAAATTAGAGACACAAGCAGGGGCGTCAGTCCCTCTCTCATGGGAAAACACGCAACGTACGCAAGATTTTCAAGTGCTGTACTTTGATGTGAATGGCGTTACTTTTGCTGTCCCGCTTGATGAGCTGGGTGGGATTCACCGAATTACAGAGCTCAATCACTTAATTGGCCGTCCGGCTTGGTATCTCGGTTTACAAACTGGACGCGAACAACAATTCGATGTTGTGGATACGGCAAAATGGGTGATGGCCGACAAACTTGTTGGTGAAGAGTACAAAGAGAATTACCAATATGTCGTCATGCTAGGAGAAAGCATGTGGGGGCTGGCAAGTAACCAGTTAATGGGAACGGAAACCCTCAATATCGACAAAGTTCGCTGGCGTGAGCAAGCAGGAAAGCGCCCTTGGCTAGCGGGCATGGTGAAAGAAAAAATGTGTGCTTTAATTCATGTCCAAGCACTAATAGACATGCTAAACGCTGGTTTAGATGTAAAATCAATGAATTAGATTTTGGTCGGGAACGACATTAACGAGGATTAACTATGTCTCAAGCTTTTGAAGTTGAAGTGAAGAAAGATACATCGAACGACGAGGTTCTTCAGTGGGTGACGTTCCAACTAGAAGAAGAAACGTATGGCATCAACGTGATGCAAGTTCGTGAAGTGCTTCGCTACACAGAGATTGCTCCAGTTCCAGGTGCGCCTGATTATGTGTTAGGTATTATCAACCTACGTGGTAACGTGGTAACGGTTATTGATACACGTTCACGCTTTGGCCTTATGGAAGGTGAAGTAACGGATAATACGCGCATTATTGTGATTGAATCTGAGCGCCAAGTGATCGGTATTCTGGTTGATAGCGTGGCCGAAGTGGTTTACCTACGTTCATCTGAAATAGATACCACACCATCTGTTGGTACCGATGAAAGTGCTAAGTTCATTCAAGGGGTGAGCAACCGTGATGGTAAGCTACTAATCCTAGTTGATTTGAATAAACTGCTTTCAGATGACGAATGGGATGAGATGGCTCATCTATAAAGGTTATTAAATCATGGCTGAAGATACATTTCACTCTTTACCATTGTTCATCGGTGGCCTTGTTTTTGTTTTCTTTGCATTACTCCTGCTTCAGTTACGGATACGTGCCGGGTTTCAAAAGCAGTTGGATCAGCAACGTGCACAAGCGCGAAATGCGGAAAAAGAGGCACAAAAACTCAATAAGCAATTATTGGAAGTGCGTTCAGTTGTTGTCGGCCTAGGTCAAAAAGTCACAGAACAGCAAGATATCATGCAACATCTTAGCGAGCGTATTAGAGAGCTAGAGCATGCAGATACGGATGGACGTTTGTACAGCCGAGCGAGCAAAATGGTCCAACTTGGTGCTGATATCAATGAGTTGATTGAAGAGTGTGAGCTACCAAAAGCAGAGGCGGAACTGATGTTGTCTTTGCAGAAAAAACTCGCAGGAAAAGAAAAAATTCCACCGCTTACCAGCCAACCACTTGATGTCCCATCTTACCCTTCACGAGGGCGAGGACGTTAAAGAGAAAAAGAAGCTTCGGCTTCTTTTTTTATTTCTAAAATATAAACTTATAACCATTTGTGGTTAGTTTTATTGTAATGTGACAACAAGTTAACAAAAACTCACGAAGTTACATAGTTCATCGCTTTCTTATTCTGTTTTGTCACAACTAAGCTGTGCTAATATAGCGCCTCGTTCATTTTTTAGTTGATGCCCTATGTTAGAAGTCTCTAACCTTACTGCGATCCGCGATGAAAGGATCTTGTTCGAAAATCTGCAGTTTGAAATTAAACCTGGAGAACTCGTCCAAATAGAGGGACGTAATGGCACAGGGAAAACAACATTGCTACGTATCGTAACCGGATTAGGCGATAGAGAAGAGGGCATCATCAAATGGAAAGGTGAATTGATCGAGAAAGCTCGCGATGTTTTCCATCAAGATTTGCTTTTTTTAGGACACCAAACTGGCGTGAAGCGAGAGCTTACCGCGCTAGAAAATCTGCGTTTTTATCAATCTATCCATAATAATCGCTCTTCAGATGAAGAAATCTTTACTGCACTCGCTCAAGTGGGGCTAGCTGGAAGAGAAGACGTGCCTGTCGCACAACTTTCTGCAGGGCAACAGCGACGAGTTGCGCTAGCCAGACTTTGGTTGAGTAACCAAATTTTATGGATTTTGGATGAACCTCTTACCGCAATTGACAAACAAGGTGTGAAAGTTCTTGAATCCCTGTTTGCTCGTCATGCAGATAATGGTGGCATCGTCGTGTTAACCACACACCAAGATATGTTTGCAGATAGCACGAAACTTAGAAAAATTAAGCTAGGTGATTGAGATGATATCTTCCATGACCACCATTATCCGCCGTGAGTTGCTGATCGCATTTCGTCGTCAGGCCGATATTCTAAACCCGCTGTGGTTCTTTATTATTGTTATCACTTTGTTCCCATTGAGTATTGGTCCTGAGCCAAATTTGTTAGCACGTATTGCTGCGGGCATTGTTTGGGTTGCTGCATTGCTCTCTGCGTTATTATCATTGGAGCGTCTATTTCGCGATGATTTCCAAGATGGTTCGCTAGAGCAAATGATGCTAATGCCAATCCCTTTGCAACTTGTTGTTCTTTCGAAGGTCATAGCTCATTGGTTGTTAACGGGGTTACCACTTATCTTGATCAGCCCACTGTTGGCCGTATTACTTTCTCTTGATTTTAATACTTGGTTGTCTGTGGTTCTGACGTTAGTGATCGGCACGCCAGCACTGAGTTTTATCGGTGCAATTGGAGTGGCATTGACCGTTGGATTGCAAAAGGGCGGCGTACTTTTGAGTTTGCTGATTCTTCCGCTCTACATTCCAATTTTGATTTTTGCGACATCTGCAATTGATGCTGCAGCACTGGGTATGGCGTATAACGGTCAATTGGCAATTTTAGGCGCGATGTTGATGGGGGCAATGACATTGACTCCATTTGCGATCAGTGCGGCATTAAGAGTTAGTGTTAATTAACTCAATAAAGAGCGTCTTAGTTGGCGTTTGATCAAAGAATTATTATTAAAGCACTGCTACGGTCCCGGCCCTCTGGATAGTGTCCCTGAAGTAAGAGCGAGAATTAAACATGTGGAAATGGCTCCATCCTTATGCCAAGCCAGAAGCAGCTTATGATTTAAGTGGTAAGTTTCTCCCTTGGTTTTCTGTATTGGCCTTAGTCTGCTTATCGGTAGGTACGGTATGGGGGCTTGCGTTTGCTCCATCGGATTACCAGCAGGGCGACAGTTTCCGAATTATTTATATTCACGTCCCTTCCGCCATTTGGTCGATGGGCGTTTACATGTCGATGGCGATTGCTGCATTTATTGGCCTAGTGTGGCAAGTTCGACTTTCTAACATGGCTGCACTAGCAATGGCGCCGATTGGTGCGGTGTTTACCTTTATTGCTTTGTTAACGGGAGCAATCTGGGGTAAGCCGATGTGGGGCACATGGTGGGTTTGGGATGCACGTTTAACATCTGAACTAATTCTTCTATTTTTATACCTTGGTGTGATCGCGCTTTACCATGCATTTGATGATCAAAAAACAGCGGCAAAAGCGGCGGGTATTTTAGCGATTGTTGGTGTGGTTAACCTACCTATTATTCACTTCTCTGTGGAGTGGTGGAACACGCTTCACCAAGGGGCAACAATTACAAAATTTGAAAAACCATCTATCTCAGCAAATATGCTTTGGCCGTTGCTATTGAATATTTTTGGCTTTGCGTTTTTCTTCGGTGCAGTCACGATGGTGCGTTTTAGAAACGAAATTATCAGCAAAGAGAGCCACCGACCTTGGGTGCGCAAACTTGCTACCGAAAAAGCGCAGTGAGGGAATTGAATTATGCATTTTGAAACGCTAAGCGATTTATTTGCCATGGGTGGCTACGCGTCATACGTGTGGAGCGCATTTGGTATTACCTTTTTATCTATGATCATTTTGTTGGTTTCGAGTCTTCGTCGAGGAGATGCGTTATTGAAAGAAGTTCAAGCAAAAATTGATCGTCAAACGCGCATTGACGCGGCGAAAAATATGGAGAACACCTTATGAACCCGAGACGTAAAAAGAGGCTAGGTATTATTTTAGCCATTTTTATCGGTATCAGTGCCACGGTTGGTTTGATGCTTTATGCACTTAACCAAAACATGGATCTCTTCTATACGCCGACAGAGCTTGTTAACGGTAAGCCTGATGGCAGCAAGCCAGAGGTTGGTCAACGTCTGCGTATTGGCGGTATGGTTGTAGAGGGTTCTGTTCGCCGTGATCCTGAGTCTCTAAAAGTTCTTTTTGATTTGCACGATGTTGGTCCGAAAGTGACGATCGTTTACGAGGGGATTCTTCCTGACTTGTTCCGTGAGGGGCAGGGCATTGTTGCTCAAGGTGTTTTAGAGAATGCAACAACAGTAAAAGCGTTCGAAGTTCTTGCGAAACACGATGAAGAGTACATGCCACCAGAGATCGCAGAAGCGATGAAGAAAACGCATGAACCTTTGCAATACACAACCGAACAGAAACAAGGAAGCGGCCAATGATTGCTGAAATCGGTCACTTTGCCCTCATTTTATCGCTTGCGATGGCGGTGCTATTAAGCATTCTGCCGTTATGGGGAGCATCAAACAACAACACAATGCTGATGAACACAGCACGACCACTATCATGGTCGATGTTCATTATGCTGTTTTTCTCATTCGTCATCTTGTGTTGGGGTTTTTATACTAACGACTTCACGCTGCAATATGTTGCGAGCAACTCAAACAGCCAACTTCCTTGGTACTACCGTCTAACTGCGGTTTGGGGCGCACACGAGGGTTCATTGTTGCTTTGGGTTCTTATCCAAGCCGCATGGACGGTAGCCGTTGCGACTTTTAGCCGTGGTATGCCACAAGAATCGGTTGCACGAGTACTCGCTGTAATGGGTATGATCTCAGTCGGTTTCTTACTGTTTATTATTTTGACTTCAAACCCATTCTTGCGCACGTTGCCATTCTTCCCGGTAGACGGTCGAGACTTGAACCCTCTGCTTCAAGATCCTGGTTTGATCGTTCACCCTCCAATGCTATACATGGGTTATGTTGGCTTCTCGGTTGCTTTCTCGTTTGCCATTGCCTCTTTAATGACGGGTCGTCTTGATACGGCTTGGGCACGCTGGTCTCGTCCTTGGACAACCGCTGCATGGGTATTCCTAACACTCGGTATCGCACTAGGCTCTTGGTGGGCATACTACGAACTTGGCTGGGGTGGCTGGTGGTTCTGGGATCCAGTGGAAAATGCATCATTCATGCCATGGCTAGCGGGTACAGCATTGATGCACTCTCTAGCAGTAACGGAAAAACGCGGTACATTTAAAGCTTGGACTGTACTACTGGCGATCTCTGCATTCTCGCTAAGTTTGCTCGGTACGTTCTTGGTTCGCTCTGGTATTTTGGTCTCCGTACACGCGTTTGCCTCTGATCCATCTCGCGGTATGTTCATTCTGGGCTTCCTAGTGTTCGTTATCGGTGGTTCTTTATTGCTGTTTGCTGTTAAAGGTGCAGCGGTTCGTGTACGTGGCAACTTCGATTTAGTATCACGTGAAAACGCATTACTAGCTAATAACGTTCTGATTATCGCAGCGCTTGTGGTTGTCCTTGTCGGGACGCTATTGCCATTAGTTCATAAGCAAATTGGTCTTGGTTCGGTTTCTATTGGTGCGCCATTCTTTGACATGCTATTTGCTTGGCTGATGATGCCATTTTCATTCTTGCTAGGTATCGGTCCGCTGATCCGCTGGAAACGAGACAACTTATCTAAGCTTGTTAAGCCAATGATTGTTTCTGGCATTTTGTCTTTCGGCTTAGCCGCAGTTTGCGTTTACTTGTTCGCAGATTTCTTCTCAGTCATGGCTTACATTGGTTGGGTAATGGCAATCTGGATCATCTCGATGCACGGTTTTGAGCTATACGAACGCGCAACGCACCGTCATAGTTTTGTTGAGGGCGTACGTAAACTACAACGCAGTCACTGGGCGATGATGTTAGGCCACATTGGTCTTGCTGTTACCGTTATTGGTATTGCGATGGTGCAAAATTACAGCATCGAGCGTGATGTTCGTCTGGCTCCTGGCGAGCACTTTAAGATTTACGGTTACGATTTTTACTTCTCTGGTCTACGCGATAAAGACGGTCCGAACTACGATGGTTACATCGCAGATTTTGAAATCACTAACGATGGTAAATATGTGAATACCCTCCATGCGGAGAAGCGTTTTTACCGTACTGCGAAGTCAATGATGACCGAAGCGGCAATCGATCGAGGCATCACTCGCGACTTATACATTGCGATGGGTGAGCGTTTAGATGATAACCGTTCTTGGGCTGTACGAATTTACTACAAACCATTTGTTCGTTGGATCTGGGCTGGTTCTTTGATTATGTCTCTAGGTGGTGCTTTAGCTATCTCGGACAGACGTTACCGCTTTCGTAAAACAACGAAGAAAGACGGACAATCAAAGCTAGCGGAGAAGGAAGCATAATATGAATAAGAAAGTCTTATTTATCCCGTTGGTGGCTTTTATGGTTTTGGCGGGCATCTTCGCAACTCAGTTGGTTCGCAACCAAGAGGGCGATGACCCAACGAAACTAGAGTCTGTACTTGTTGGCAAACCCGTACCGGAGTTTCACTTAGAAGACTTAGCGGAACCTGGTAAGCAATATGACCAGTCGATTTTTAAGGGCGAACCTTTGCTACTTAATGTTTGGGCAACGTGGTGTCCAACCTGTTACGCAGAACACAAGTACCTAAATGAATTGGCGGGCAACGGCGTGAAGATCATCGGTATGAATTATAAAGATGATCGTAATAAAGCGATTGGCTGGTTGAATGATCTTGGCAACCCATACCTGATTAGTCTGTTTGATGGCAGCGGTATGCTTGGTCTGGATCTTGGTGTATACGGCGCACCGGAAACGTTCGTTATCGATGCAAATGGAGTCATTCGTTACCGTCATGTTGGTGATGTCAATCCACGCAATTGGGCGGAAACTCTAGAACCGCTTTATACCCAATTGGTTGAGGAGGCGAAGCAATGAAAAAGTTTCTCTTAGCCGCTTTCGCCGCGATGACATTTTCGATTGCTGCTCATGCAGCGATCGAGGTGTATGAGTTTGATAATTTGCAGCAAGAGCAGCAGTTCAAAGAGCTAGGGCATACCTTACGCTGCCCTAAATGTCAGAACAATACGATTTCAGACTCTAATGCTGAACTCGCGCAAGACTTACGTCATAAGGTTTATGAAATGACCAAAGAGGGTAAGTCTAAAGACGAGATTGTCGATTACATGATTGCTCGTTACGGCAACTTTGTGACTTACAATCCTCCGTTTACTATGGCGACTGCCATTTTGTGGCTTGGTCCATTTGCGGTTGTTTTAGGTGGTTTTGGCTTGATCGTACTACGTAGCCGCAAGTCAAAGGCGCTGGCTGCACAAGATAGTGAAGAAGAGTGGGACGCAGAGAAAGAAGCGCGCCTTAAATCACTACTTGAAGAAGAGAATAACGGAGATAAGAAGTAATGACTCTATTTTGGATTGCTACCGTTGTTCTTACGCTTGTCGCATGTGCACTGATTGCATTACCGATACTCAAGCAAAAAGCCAACAACGATGAAGTGTTGCGTGATGAGCTAAACAAAGCGTTTTATAAAGACCGTCTTTCAGAACTTGAAGAAGAAACCGATGAAGGTTTGGTTGAGAGCCAAGATGAATTGATTTCTGATTTGAAGCAGTCTTTGCTAGATGACATCCCAAGTGAAAAAATACAGGGTGAAACCAAAGTCTCACCAATGGCGGTTTTGATTCCATCTGTAGTGCTGACGGTGGCATTGAGCTATGGCTTGTACTTCAAGTTTGGCGCATCACAAGATGTGATTCAATGGCAAGAAGTCACTTCTAATCTTCCTGAGTTGTCTAAGAAGTTGATGTCTGCTTCTTCTCAGCCATTAAGCGAAGATGAAATGTCTGATTTGTCTTTGGCATTGCGTACTCGTCTGCATTACCAACCAGAGGATTCTACGGGTTGGTTATTATTAGGGCGCATTGCGCTAGCAAATCGTGATGTAACCACCGCCATTGATGCGATGGAGAAATCGTACAAGTTGGATCCGAAAGATCCTGATGTTCAGCTTGGTTACGCACAAGCCCTTATGTTGTCACAAGACGATATGGATCAAGCGACGGCACGTTCATTACTTGGCAAACTGATGCAGCAAGATTACGTTGATTTACGTGTCTTCTCACTGCTTGCGTTTGACGCATTTGAACGTCAAGATTTCCCTGCGGCGATTAAGTACTGGGGCATCATGCAGCAAATGATTGGTCCTGAAGACAGTCGTTATGAGATGCTAGGTCGCAGCATTGAAAGTGCGCGTAAGCAGATGGGCGAAGCCGTTTCTCCAGATAAGAGTGTTGCAGTCACGATTAATGTGGCACCGGAAGCGCAATTGGATCCCAATGCAGTGCTTATTGTGTCTGTTCATCGTGCTGATGGTTCGCCAATGCCAGTGGCAGCGGCTCGTTACCCGTTAGGCACATTCCCTCGTACTGTGGTACTTGACGATGGCAACTCGATGATGGAAGGGCAAAAACTTTCTTCGTTAGACAAGCTTTTGGTACGAGTGCGTGTCGATTCTGATGGTAACGTTGCAACGCGTGATAAAGATTGGCACGGTGAAAGCGAAGCGGTTGAGTTTGGTCAGCCAGTTGACGTGACGATTGATAAACAGTATCAATAATTCACGTTCGACTCTGATATATGACACTTTGTGATTATCAGGTCGGATTTGTGGTATGACTAAGACCGATCGAGTAGAATGATTAAGGCCAGCATTAGCTGGCCTTTATTTTAATAGTCGTATGGAACACAGAATGTATAACAAGGGTAAATCCATCTTGTTGTTGCTGTTTGCAGTTGGGCTGGCAGGGTGCTCAACCGCACCAGACAAAGCAGTAACAGAAGACAATGAAACAAATCAGACGACTGCGGGTGTTTATGATCCGTTAGAAAGCTTTAACCGTGCGATGTGGGATATCAACTACGATTATCTAGACCCATACTTGGTTCGCCCCGTTTCACTTGCGTATGTTGGGTATACGCCCGTTCCAATTCGTTCTGGTATCGCTAATTTTCTCGCAAACTTAGATGAACCAGCGAGCGTGGTGAACAACCTTATCATGGGTAACGGCGGCAAAGCGGTCGATCATTTCAACCGTTTTTGGATTAACTCGACGTTTGGTATTTTTGGGGTGTTCGACATTGCAACCGCCGCTGGTATTACCAAATATGACAACAAAGCGTTTAGTGATGCGATTGGTCACTATGGGGTTGGCAATGGGCCATACTTTATGATTCCAGGCTATGGTCCGTATACCTTGCGCGAGGTGACGGATACCGTTGATGGTTTATATCCGGTATTGTCATATGTAAACTTCTGGGCTGGCTTAGGCAAGTGGGCGCTAGAGGGGATGGAGAAACGTGCTTTATTGGTGCCACAAGAAGCTCAACTGGAAACCTCACCAGATCCATACGTACTGACGCGTGATGTGTATATTCAGAGGCAAGACTTTAAGGCCGAAATCAACAATACGGATGACGTCGATGAAGATGAAGAAGCGTACTTAGATGAGTATCTAGAAGAAGATTTCTGATTACACAATAAGTAACAAGAATTCGTATCAAACAAAAAGGCTTAGCGTTCGCTAAGCCTTTGTTTTATCAAGTAGTTCTATTCGAAAATTAGAACGTGTAGTTCGCTTGAACACCAATTAGCCACACGTTGCCCGTCACTTCACCTTCGAATTTACCACCGAATGCTGCGGCAGCGTTGTCAGAAGAATCACGAGGCTCGCTGATTGGTGCATCTTTAGCAAAGATGTAAGTAAAACCAGCGTCTAGAGTTAGGTTCTTAGACCATTCGTAACCTGCGCCAACACTTAGCCATACGCGGTCCGTCTCTGGAATTGTTGTAGTACGGTATTTGTCATCAACGGCTGACATATCGTAAGCAACGCCAGAGCGCAGCGTCCATTTTTGGTCAAGTTGATAGGTTGTACCTACAGCAAAGCGGTAGTTGTCTTTCCAATTTTCAGTTTTTACTAATTGGTCTGATTTATCGCCAAACTCCGGAATATTAGCCACTAGCTCTTTAAAGCTGCTCCAATCTGTCCAGTTGATGCTAGTGTGAATCGCAAGTTGATCATTTAGTTGGTGTAAGCTTGCTAGTTCTGCGGTAGCAGGGAGTGTTAGTTCCATTGAGCCGTTGTAGCGTGGTTTAACAACTGGCGCTACAAGATTGAAGCCTAGACCTTCCGCATGTCCTTGAAGATTTAATTCAACTTCAGATTTGTAAGCAAAACCAATGCGATTGTTGTCATTGATTTGCCACGCAGCACCGATTTGCCAACCCCATGCTTTGTCGTCACCTTCCATATACTTAAGTGTTTTGCCAGCTAGTGGTTTCATTTGAGGAGGCATGACAGCGCCAATACTACCATCCGCCATGATGTAACGAACACCACCACCAATGCTTAGTTGTTCGTTCAGTTTGTAGGCCGCATTTAGGTTTGCTTCCATCGAGAACACACTCGCTTGGTTACCAAAGTTTGCCGCGGCAAAATCTTTACCTAGATCGGTTTCCATGCCGTAGTTGGTGCCAAGTGCAAAACCAACCGCTAGCTTGTCATTGTATTGATGAGAAAGGTAAAAGTTTGGAATGATGGCATCATGGGCAAAGTCGTGTGAGCTTGCTGGATGCGGTCCATCGATGTAAGTCGATGTGCCATCTACATCAATATTTGGGTTTACATAAATCGCACCAACAGACACCTGTGTACCTTCTAGGTAAGTCAGCATTGCAGGGTTGCGCCATTGTGAGCTTGCATTATCTGCCATTGCTGCTTCGCCTGCGTATGCACGGCCTAGACCAGTTGCAGAGTATTCTGCAAGTTGGAAACCAGCCGCATTGGCGATACCAGAAGCGCTAAGTAGGCTGAATGCCACTGCTGTAGATAGGAGAGTCTTGTTGGTTTTCATTGTAATGTTCGCTGAGTAATTTATAACGTGGAGCGAAAGTTTACGCCTAGAGTTATTACTTTAAAAATGAGATTCCGCCATTGGTTGTTTTTTGAAATATATAACTATTAAATCTAAATTTTTTGGCATATAAAACTAATCGTAACGGGAGTGTAAAGAAATTTCAGCGAACAGCTGTGAGGTATAAAGGTGGTTTTTGATTACACTTGTACGCTTAAATACAGTGAATGGAATTGAATAGATAAGAAAAAAGGCTGGAATACCAGCCTTTTATATAGAGAGTGCTTATATTAGCTATCAGCGCTAAGCTTAGAAGCTGCGGCTGTATTGTAAGCCGAATAGAATTGCGTCAGCGTGAGTCGTTGCAGAAATACTACTTACTGCGATACCACCAACGTTAGTATCTTCATTTACTGAAACGTCATCACCCATTAGGTAAGTGAAACCAAAGTCAACGTTAGATTTAGTGTCGATGTGGTAAGTAAAGCCTGCAGACAACCACTGACGATCGGAATCTGGTACAGAAATTGATGTCACTTGATCTTGCGCACTTGTGTCGTACATGTAACCCGCACGCAGTGTCCAATCGTTGTTTAGGTAGTAAGTACCACCAATCGCGTAGTGCCAACCATCTTGCCATTGGTAATCTTTGTTATAATTACCTGTAAGAAGTGAGTCTTTAAGGTTTTTAAACTCGATTTGGTCAAATGCACCCCAACCGATGTATTGGATCGAGTAGTGAACTGCGAATTTGGTGTCTTCAATTTTGTGATAACCAGAGAACTCAGCCATATCTGGTAGAGGCAGAACGATTTTTTGACCTTTATCGTCTTTCGCTTCAAATTCAGGGCTGTAACGGTAAGAGAAACCAAAACGGTTGTTTCTATCTAGCTCAAATACAGTACCTACGTTGAAACCGACTGCAAAACCATCAGCTTTATCCACGTCAAGTAGAGGAACACCTGGAGATATTGGACCTAGTGTTGGAAAGCCTTCGCCGGCCACACGTTTCATTGTGCCTTGACCATAGATTAAATCTAACCCAGCACCGAAGCTCCATTGGTCATTCAAGCGGTATGAGCCCGCAAGACCAAAGTTGAAGCTCTTCACGTCCGTAAGACCACCGTATTCAGCGGCAACATAGTTGTCAGAAAATTCTGTTTTTGTACCAAAGTTTGAGTAAGCATTCACACCCCAAGCAAATTTTTCATTAACAGGGACAATGAGGTGGATGTTGGGCGCAATTGATGTTCCGCCTACGTCATCAGTGTTAGCAATATCTTGAGGTGGGAATACGTTTGGAGCAGCTTGGCAGCCTGCGCCACAGTATTTAGCATCTTTCACTTCGATAAGTGAAGTAATGCTTTCAAAACCAAGAGATAGCTCAGTTTTATCAAATAGAGCCATTGCTGCAGGGTTACGTGCCATTACAGAGGCATTATCTGCAATTACCGCATCACCTGCGAATGCACGACCGATACCAGTCGCTGATTGTGCGTTTAGCTGGAAACCAGCTGCCATTGCTTGACCAGATGCCATTGCAACCGTCACTGCTAGGAGAGTCTTCTTGAACAGACGCGTATTCTGAGTCATTTCTTATTCCTTATTAATTTCGTCTCTTTGGACGATAAGTTGAGCTTTTGCTCAGTGGCGCAGATAGTAGTATTAAGATTAATAAAGACAAATCCGACCATTGGATAAAATTGAATAAAAATTGCGGAAATGATGTCTAACTGCGGGGATATTGCATCTAAAGTGCATAAATTAGAGTTATAGCTCTAAATGTAAGAGGTGTGGTGAATGTTTTGGCGGTGAATAATAAGAAAACGCCATCAAGTTTCTAACTTTGATGGCGTTTAATGACTGTTCACGGACATTAAGGAATTTTAGGACATTGGTTTGATGAGAGGGAGGATCTTAGCTGCAATAGCTTTTACATCTTCACCTTTCTCACCAACAAGAATCATGCTTGTGTTGCCTATTGGCTCCACGACCCCCGTCATCCCATCTTTATTAAATGCTTTTGCGTTGTCACTTTCTATCCCTGTTAAGAACAGAGTGACTTTGCCATATTGCCCCTGGAAAACCATGTGTAATGCATTGGAATCACCGAATCCGCAATGATTGAGGTAATACACGTGGTAAGGAAATCCATTGGTAAACTGGTAATCAAACGGTGACATTTTGGCGTTGATTTGTGCGCTCGGAACGTTTTCATCAAGGTGGCGAATAAACGCTTCTTCATGAACGACATGCTTAATGGCAGTATCGGCTAAGCTTGCTTGTGCCGGTGAAACGATGAGACTTCCCCAGTTTATTTGACCGACCAGCAACCCCGCAGTAAACGCAACTGATGCCGCCAATGCCATGGCTTTGCGAGCAAAGTTTGGTTTAAGGATTTTCTCATCATCTAGCGCGCTCGATGTTTGGCTGAACAAGATCTTATCTGCTAAGTCTTCCGGCACATCGATGTTCATGGCTTGTTTAATTTTTAGGTCGAGATCCAAAACGTCGTCAACAAACTTACTGTTCGTTTCGTTTTCAGCCATCACTTGTGATAGCGCTTCGTCTTTTTGTTTTGGATCCGACAAAATACGACGACGAAATTCTAAATCATCCATTCTTTTGTCCTCTTTGAGTATTTTGAGAATCCAACATCTCTTTTAATTGATTACGTGCTCGGAAAAGGCGAGTCATGACCGTGTTTTTGTTGAGCTCTAAGATCTCTCCGATCTCTTCACCGCTGAACCCTCCAACAACTTGCAAGAATAGCGGTTCACGATAATCCACATCCAGCTTCATGATCTGAGCTTGTAGCCATTCCTGTTGATGATGAGGATCATCGTTGACTTTGGCATCATTGCCATAATCATCGATATCCACCAAATCAAATTGTTTTCGTTCAAATCGGCGAGCATTTTCTCGTCTTAATATGGTGATAAGCCAAGATTTCGCTGCTTTTTCATCTTGAAGACTGTCGAGTGACTTCCAAGCGCGCAAACAGGTTTCTTGCACTAAATCTTCTGCAATCGCTTTATCTCGACATAGCCAGTAGGCATAGCGATATAAATCTCGGTGATAGCCTCTAACGAGCGCTTCGTATTTTCTTTGTCTGTCCATATCAGAGTTGACCGGACTGTCGGAATTTTTCTTTCCGAATATTTTAAAAATTGCCACAGGAGCCTCCGTCTTGCTCTGTGAGGTCTAAAATACTGACCGACATCCATACCATCAATTTTGTGTGCTCGTGATATACCAAACCATTTTTATTAAATTTGTTCGTATGGGTTGCTTTGGTTGAGCACATTTATAAATGATGCCACCGAAAAGGGCATAATCACCATAAAATTGATCTATTTCAAATTTTGTCACAGTGAACGAGTTATAGTACATCTTGTCATCTAGTTAGTCATTACGACTGACATGTTGAGCAAGATGACACTTCCTTTTGAAGGCTGACTTTACTTTCTCCTAATCAGGAAACTGATTACTTTACAATTGGCGTACGTTAATTGTTTTATAGATATTCCGACCACACAACTTTGTGTGGTTTTTTTTTGCTTCCATTTTAGCTTTCCACGTGCTCACCCCAATCAAATTTCACGTAATCTCTAACCTAACCTAACCTAACCTAACCTAACCTAACCTAACCGCCACTCCAGTCACTTGTGTCTTTTGAAAACCGAGAACAAGAACAATACAACTACTTGCTTCACGTTTATTTAAACGCACGTTTGATAATTTTAACAAGTTGATTACAATGCATGAGGTCAGACCTCTTGTATTTAAGGAGAAACAATGGGCAAGCAGGAAGTGAAAACACGCCATGGTGAACGTGTTGCTATTGTCGCAGGGCTTCGAACCCCCTTTGCTCGTCAAAGCACGGAATTTAGCCAGGTGCCAGCGGTCGATTTAGGCAAAATGGTAGTGAGTGAAATGCTTGCTCGCACCGATATCGATCCTAAGTTAATTGAACAGGTTGTGTTTGGACAGGTAGTTCAGATGCCAGAAGCGCCAAACATTGCACGCGAAATAGTGCTAGGCACAGGAATGAATATCCATACCGATGCTTACAGTGTGACACGCGCGTGTGCGACCAGTTTTCAAGCGGCCGTGAATGTGGCGGAAAGTATCATGGCTGGCACCATTGATGTTGGTATCGCTGGTGGTGCGGACTCTTCTTCTGTATTGCCAATTGGCGTGTCGAAAAAACTTGCTGCGAACTTACTCGCTTTAAGTAAAACCAAAACATTAGGTCAAAAGCTTAACATTCTTAAAAATCTGAGCTTCAAAGACTTGATGCCAGTTCCTCCTGCTGTTGCCGAGTATTCCACTGGCCTTTCAATGGGGCAGACCGCAGAGCAAATGGCCAAGTCCCATGGCATCACCCGTGCCGAACAAGATGCATTAGCGCATCGTTCTCACACTCTGGCTTCTCAAGCGTGGAAAGATGGCAAGATCCAAGATGAAGTCATGACAGCATTCCCTGAACCATACAAAAAATGGATCTCAGAAGACAACAACATCCGTCATGACTCCACACTCGAAGGGTACGCTAAACTTCGCCCAGCATTTGACCGTCAATATGGCAGTGTGACGGCTGCAAACAGTACGCCGTTAACTGATGGTGGTGCGGCTGTTATGCTCATGCGCGAGGGCAAAGCGAAAGAGCTTGGCATGGAGATTCTAGGCTACATCCGTGGCTATGCATTCTCAGCGATTGGCGTGGAAATGGACATGCTAATGGGCCCGACATACGCAACGGCAAAAGTGCTAGAGAATACCGGCTTGGAGCTTTCAGATCTGACACTTATTGATATGCATGAAGCTTTTGCGGCCCAAGCTCTGGCGAACGTGAAAATGTTCGCGTCAGATGAATTTGCACAAGAACATTTAGGGCGTTCAAAAGCGATTGGTGAAATCGACATGGACAAGTTCAATGTTCTCGGGGGCTCAATTGCTTATGGTCACCCGTTTGCTGCAACAGGGGCGCGTATGATGACGCAAACCCTACGTGAACTAAAACGCCGTGGCGGTGGCCTAGCATTGAATACCGCATGTGCCGCAGGTGGTCTTGGTGCAGCAATGATTCTGGAGGTTGAGTAATGAGCGAGCAAAATGCATTTAGTCTAAAAATTGATGAACAAAACATTGCTTGGCTTGCCATCGATGTTCCGAATGAAAAGATGAACACCTTGCAAGCGGCGTTCGCTGATGAGATGAAAGAGATCTTCGCTCAACTCAAAGACAGCTCCAACGTGAAAGGCATGATTGTTTACTCATTAAAACCGGATAACTTTGTGGCCGGAGCCGACGTTCGTATGCTTGATGCGTGTACAACAGCAAGTGAAGCGGAAGCATTAGCTAAACAAGGTCAAGATTTATTCCAGCAGCTTTCCGATTTGCCTTATCCGGTCGTCGCTGCGATCCATGGCCCTTGTCTTGGTGGTGGCTTAGAATTAGCGCTTGCGTGTGATTACCGTGTGTGTACGGATTCGGATAAAACCCGATTAGGCTTGCCAGAAGTGCAGCTAGGTTTGTTACCAGGATCAGGAGGCACACAGCGTCTTCCTCGTTTAATTGGTTTACTTCCATCGCTGGATCTCATCCTAACCGGTAAGCAACTTCGTGCTAAAAAAGCAAAAAAACTTGGTGTGGTTGATGCCTGTGTTCCTGAGACGATTTTGCTTGATGTCGCGACGCAGTTTATTGAAAAAGGAAAGAACAAAGGCAGTAAAAAACAATCAACCAAAGAAAAATTGGTATCAGGAAGTGGGTTAGGACGTAAGTTTGTTTTTGAACAAGCGGCGAAAAAAGCGAATGAGAAAACACGTGGAAACTACCCAGCAATGCCAGCCATACTCGAAGTTATTCAGCATGGTTTAGAAAAAGGTTTTGCTCAAGGCCAAGAGTTAGAGGCAAAACGCTTTGGTGAGCTAGTGATGAGTTCAGAGTCAAAAGCACTGCGCTCGATCTTTTTCGCAACCACAGAAATGAAGAAAGAAAACGGTACGGATGCTGAACCAGCATCTATCCGCAAAGTTGGAGTGTTGGGTGGCGGCCTAATGGGGGCGGGCATCAGTCATGTCTCTGTAGCTAAAGCAAAAGTACCTGTACGAATCAAAGATGTGAGCAATGATGGTGTACTCAACGCGTTAAATTACAACTACAAGTTGTTTGAAAAGCAGCGTAAGCGCCGCATTCTTTCAAAAGCGGATTTACAAGCGAAAATGCTACAACTTTCCGGGGGCGTAGACTTTACGAGCTTTAATCACATTGATGTGGTTATCGAAGCCGTTTTTGAAGATCTCGACCTTAAGCAACAAATGGTGGCGGACATAGAAGCCAACGCTAAGTCTGAAACCATCTTTGCAACCAATACGTCCTCATTGCCAATACATAAAATTGCTGAGAAAGCAGAGCGACCAGAAAACATTGTGGGTCTGCACTATTTCAGCCCGGTAGAAAAGATGCCGTTGGTTGAAGTTATCCCGCATGAAACCACCTCGGATGAAACCATATCTACAGTGGTGGCGTTGGCGAAAAAACAAGGTAAAACGCCAATCGTGGTTAAAGATAAAGCAGGCTTTTATGTGAACCGCATTCTTGCGCCTTACATGAATGAAGCGGCGCATATCTTGTTGGCAAATGAGCCAATTGAGCAGTTAGATGGTGCACTTCTGGATTTTGGTTTCCCTGTTGGGCCAATCACACTGCTGGATGAAGTCGGGGTGGATATTGGCGCGAAGATCATGCCAATTTTGGTCAAAGAGCTAGGTGAGCGTTTCCAAGGCCCAGATGTATTTGACACGTTACTCAATGATGGTCGTAAAGGGCGTAAAACCGGTAAAGGCTTCTATACCTACAAAGGTAAGAAAAAAGAAGTGGATAAATCCGTGTATAAACTACTTAACTTAACGCCAGAATCAAAATTGAGTGATACTGACATCGCACTGCGTTGTGTGCTGCCGATGCTAAATGAGGCGGTACGCTGCTTGGATGAGGGAATCATTCGCTCTCCGCGTGATGGCGATATTGGTGCAATTTTTGGTATTGGCTTCCCACCGTTTCTTGGCGGCCCATTCCGTTACATGGATCAATTCGGTTTGAAAGAACTGGTTGAGAAAATGAATGAGTTTGCATCGAAATACGGCGATCGTTACGCACCATGCGACGGTCTTTTGACTCGCGCAGGTGAAGAACGTAATTTTTACGAATAAGTGAGTTCTCTTTAAAGCATGATACAAAAGGCTAGCGGGTTGCTAGCCTTTTTTTGATAACGCAACATGCCACATCAATTGTGTTCAATAACTGGTTATTCTCGCTTGTTATAGTTATAAAGTACGAGGGCTTCATTTAAAATTACGATTGTAGACCACTATGTATCGAAAGTTTCAGTCTCGTTTTCAAGTGTTTTTTCTATACTAACTTTGAGCACTTACTCGCTGTTATTGGCAGCAATATTACTTTTTCTTGTCTTTTTTATCTTTATCATGGCCTTTGCCAGGGTTGTCATTACCATGCACGCTAGCGTTGCCTTTGTGGTCTTTGCCGTGCTTTTTAGATGAGCAGTCGTCAGACTTTACGGATACGTTGTCACCATCTAAACGTAAACAGTCTTCGCTCAGTTCAAAACCATCCCCTTTAATCGTAATGTCAGCATAAGCTGGTGCAAGTGGCATTAACATCGCAGTCAGTAAAAGTAGTTTTTTCATCATATTCTCGTGCTTGCGTATAAATTGAACAATGTAATTAAAGCAGAAGCGTATCTTTGATGTTTACCATTTTACGCCACAGTTAGTATCAGATATTCCCATTTACCCAAGTCCGGTATCTTTTGGTCGCAGCTGAAACTCGTCTATTGAGCCGATTTCTTGCCCAAGATTGATGCGCGGTGCATCTTCGTGAGCGATACCTTGGGTGTGCATTATTAAGCGGTTGGCAGTGCGAGGTTTGAGTTCATTCACGACAAATCGAATCATATCGCTGCGAGATAAGGTTTTAAGTTCTTCTAACACCTTCTCACGTTGATTAAATTCCGAGTCTTTGTTACCAATAGCGACCCATAGACGCTGTGCTCTGCCTCTTAGAGTGGTGTCTGGTGTGGCAATTTGGTTCCAAAGCCCTCGTTTACTACTGTGCCATTGGTACTCATTGAGCTCTAGCAGCACCATATAAAATGCGTTTAAGAACTCATCAATAGACGTTACCAGTTCGGCAGGTGCTGCATTTGGTGACTGCACATAGAGCACAATACCCGGATGACGATTTAATGGCATATTGCCTGTCCCAACCATATAGCCCAATTGTTGCTTGGTTCTAATTTCGTGGAAAAACGTTGCCGACATTAGATGGTTTGCTAGCGAGTACAATGCAATATTTCGTGGCTCTGTATTGGTACATTGGTAATAAAGAACCACCGCTGAATCTTGCTGATTGCAATTCACTTCACGCTGGAAACTGCCGCTACCACCAAGCATCACCAATGGACGTAGGGCTTCTTCATAGCGTTGCTCTTTCACTCGTAACGCATTCTTCAGCGTGGTCGCCATGTCATGGGCTTGCTGACGTTGCCAATCGCCATAGACGAACATTTCCACATGTAATTCTGCCAAAATGGATTCAACAAACACGGAAAGCTCATCCACTTCGATTTCTTCTAGCGCTTCAACGAGCGTGGCATAGGGTGGGTTGTTCGGTTGCAGTAACCCCGTTAATGCGTTAAAAAGCTGTGAAATCGGGCGATCTTGAGACGAATTTCGCCAATTTCGTAATAACTGCTGCTTAATCGTTTCGAAGCGAGTTGGGTTGAACTCTCTCGCGGCAAAACGCTGTAAAATCACTTCCAACAGTTGAGGTAGCTTCTGACTAAAACCGGATAGTGTGAGCGTTACGCCCCCTTGGTGAGCGTACATGTTGTAGCCCATCCCCGCGATTTCTGCTTGATAAGTTTCTTGAGCGAGGGAGTCCAAGAACATCTCAACACAAAGTCGGGTTTTCACGATGTTCTTGGGTGAGGCGACAGCATGTGAGCTATCAATGGCGACGTACAATACACCTTTGGGCACTCGGAACTCGTCATCCTGTAAGTGCCAAAGTCGGAACCCCTCCAAATCTTCCACTAACTCGGGTAATGTTCCGCCATTTTCAAATGGGCGAGGGTCGAGTTCGTAACAAATGTACGGGTTTTTTTCTGGTAAAAGAAATTGCCAACTTGGATCAATCTGTTGATAGAAGCGTCGTTGTTCGGCACTAAATGCAGTGACAGAGTAAGGTGTGAAGTACCATTGCGCGGTGCGGTTATATTTAAGATTTTTCGCAATCAATGTTGCACGCACGTTTTCAACGCTTAGGTACTGTAATAGTGACCGTTGTAGTTCGTCATCATACCTTGCCATTTTGTAGTCACCATACATAGTGTCTTCTGGCAAATAATGCTGCATGTTGATCACGAGATGACTGACTAAATCGAGCGGTCGAGAGGCTTCTTGAAAGCGGAATGCCGATTCAAGCACGGCTTGCTTTTCAAGATAACGCCATTCATTCATGCCATCTTGTTTGATCATTGAAAGGTATTGGAACACAGCCTGAATGATGTCATCGACATGTTCCAATCCTACTGGAGTAAGCGTACAACTGACCGTGAAATCGCGATAGTTGCTGCCACTTGCTCCCCCGCCGGCAGACAGAGAAGTAATCCAACCTTTGTTTTTCAGTTGCAGCATTAAACTGCCGTCGCCCTCATAACCAAGTAAGTGAGCAAAATAGGAAAGGGGTTTTATGCTGTAGTATTGATCCATCCCCGGCATAGGGAACGTTAAAATGAGTTTACGAAACTCTTTGACCGGTTCGACTTGAATCAAAATGCCTGTGCTGCCCAGAGTTTCATCTGAATTACCTGGGATACTATCTGCCTTTCCTTGGGTACTCCCTGAACCTCTTTGGTCACAAGCTGAATCTTTTTGGACACAAATAGGTACGTCAATGGTTTTTCCACGCAACTGATGGTTGGTAATGCCAGCAAACATGTGCTCTACCCAAGCCTGTAATTCATCAAGCGATTGTGGGCCGAATAACGTTAGAGTCATTAAGTCAGCGGAATATTCATTGCTATGAAAGTGGACAATTTCATCACGAATTGATTGTCCATCGCGATCGCCCAATGTTTCTAAGTTGCCCACGGAGAACTTAGCAAATGGATGATCTGGGTTTACGATCTCTTTGTTGACTTGGTAGAGGCGGCGAGAATCATCATTGAGTTTTAATTTGTACTCAGATTCTACGGCTTGACGTTCTTTATCGAGCGCTTCTTCGTTGAATAACGGTGCGGTAAAAAATTGACTGAATCTGTCGAGTGCGATTTCAAAAGCGTTTGGATTCACATCGAAGAAAAAGCAGGTGTGCTCTGTACCTGTCCACGCATTGTTTGTTCCACCATGCTGGCTAATATAGCTTTGAAATTCGCCTACTTTGGGGTATTTTTCCGTACCCAAAAAAAGCATGTGCTCTAAATAGTGGGCAAGACCTTGACGATCGTCGGGATCATCAAAGTGTCCTACATTCACTGCTAATGCTGCTGCCGACTGTTGAGCCGTGTCGGAATGAATCAGCAATACGCGCAGAGCGTTACTTAACGTAATGTAGCGGTATTGATTTGAATCGTTTGGACTTAAGTGCACGATGCGTCTCCAAGTTTCGCATTACAGTCATTATGATCCCCATATGGGGACGGTGCAAAGTTTGCGCTTACGCAAGTACGCTTTGCTGAATTTTTGCTATTTGTATGTGTACTAAACCTTGGTATGTGTCGACTAAACCGCGGTAAGTGCACAAAACAGCCCGATGGTTGTGTTTGGGTGGGCTATTTGAAGGAATGCACTGAGTTCATGTCATCTTCGTAGAATGTGATGAACTGAGTATATTCTTTTTAATAGATTGTTAAGAAAGTCGCTATCTTTGGCAAGCGAATTGATATAATTAACCAATAAATATATCAGTATTTTAGCCCAACTTTTTATAAAAGATAGCAGTCAACCTTTTGGTAGCGTTAGCTATCCATAGGAAATAACATGAAAATATTTATTTTGCGTCACGGTGAAGCCGAGCATTTTGCTGATACCGATGCAGAGAGAGTGCTGACTTCAAGAGGCCGAGCAGAATCAGAAGCCGTCGCTAGAGCTTGCAAAGAGCAAGGTTTTGCCTCTTTTGATAAAGTGCTGGTCAGTCCTTACATTCGTGCACAGCAAACATGGCAAGAGATTAGTGTCCATTTTTCGTCGGCAAGCATTGTTACGTGTGACGACATCACACCTTATGGCCAGTCTGACCAAGTCTTTGATTTTGCAAATGCACTGATTGAAGTGGAAGAGCTAGATTCGCTTCTTTTCGTTTCTCACTTACCATTGGTTGGCTATCTCACGTCTGAATTTGTGAAAGATATGACGCCTCCGATGTTCCCAACCTCTGGTTTGGTTTGCATTGAGTACGATCCTAAAACACAAAATGGCGAAGTGTTGTGGCACATCACGCCTTAAATCGCGCTGGGTGTACTAAACAATCCTGTACTTGAAAATTAAACAGGTACGTGAAAATTAAACAGGTACTTGAAAATTAAAAGGCAGGAAAATCCTGCCTTTGTCATTCTTATATCTCGGTCGTTTTTTCTGCTTAGTATTATTTTTCTGGAATAGAGAGTAAGACTAAGAGTGCGCCATCACCGCCAAATTCAAGTGGTGCTTGGTGAAATGCCATGACATCTGGGTGTTGAGCTAGCCATAGTGGGGCTTTCTGCTTCAATATGTGCTTACCAATACCGTGTTGAACACACGCACAGTGCACTTCATTTTTTATGCAATAGGCAATCATCGCGCCTAGTTCACGTTTTGCTTCTTGTTGTGTCATGCCGTGCATATCAAGGAATACGTCAGGAACGTACACCCCACGACGTAGACGTTTCACTTCATAAGTGGATACGTCATCACGGGCATAGCGAGTTGGCCCCTCTTCATTTAAAAGTGGGACGAATTCGTCGGAAAAGTAAAATTCGGAGTCACTCGCTTCTCGGCTAGAACGCTTGATTTCTTTTTGCTTAGAATTTTTTTTTGGTTGCTGGATTATGGTATCCTGTCGCAACTTTTTTACGCCCTGTACTGCATCCTGAAATAAGGCGAAATCGTCATCGTGTTCGGTGTCTTTTTTGCTCATTAGGTAAACAATTTCATTTTTACAATTTATGGCAGTATTGTAGCGCTTTTCGGAGGCAATTTTGGATAAGATTTTTGTAGAAGAAGCGGTATCTGAGCTACATACCCTTCAAGATATGATTCGTTGGACAGTAAGTCGCTTTAATGCAGCGAACTTGTTCTTCGGTCATGGTACTGACAACGCGTGGGATGAGGCCGTTCAGCTAATCCTACCAACGCTATACTTGCCGATCGATGTGCCTCCGCATGTATTAAGTTCTCGTTTAACCACGAGCGAGCGTTTACGTATTGTTGAACGTGTAGTAAAACGCATTAACGAACGTACACCAACGGCGTACTTGACGAATAAAGCGTGGTTCTGTGGCCTTGAGTTCTTTGTTGATGAGCGTGTACTTGTGCCACGTTCACCAATCGGTGAGTTGATTCAAGCAGAATTCCAGCCTTGGTTGATTGAAGAGCCAACTCGCATTATGGACCTATGTACAGGCAGCGGCTGTATCGCGATCGCGTGTGCACATGCGTTCCCAGATGCAGAAGTGGATGCGATTGATATTTCAACTGACGCACTGCAAGTGGCTGAGCAGAATGTTCAAGATCACGGCATGGAGCAGCAAGTGTTCCCAATTCGTTCAGATTTGTTCCGTGATTTACCAAAAGAGAAGTACAACCTGATAGTGTCGAATCCGCCATACGTGGACGAAGAAGACATGAATAGCTTACCAGAAGAATTTACGCACGAGCCTGAACTTGGCCTTGCTGCTGGTACGGATGGTTTGAAACTGGTTCGTCGTATTCTTGCTAATGCACCAGATTACCTAACGGATGATGGTATCTTGATCTGTGAAGTGGGTAACTCAATGGTTCACATGATGGATCAATACCCAGAAATTCCATTTACTTGGATCGAGTTTGAAAATGGCGGCCATGGCGTATTCATGATCACTCGTGACCAGTTGGTTGATTGTGCAGAAGAGTTCAAACTGTACAAAGACTAAGTCTGCACAAACAAGCCTGTAGAAACAAGTCTGTAAAAACCGACCAAGCGAAACAAATAATAAAGACACCGAGCCATGCGCTCGGTGTTTTTTTATCTGCTTGTCACGAATTCCGTCAATTTAAGGACTTTTGTTTTTTCAGTAAAAACAGGCTTTACATCAAAACGTAATGACGCCACTATGATTCTACGAAGAATTGATAAGCAGTTGCACTTTTAGCTAAAGAGTGCGGCGACAATAATTTGAGGAAGTAATGGCAGGAAACAGTATCGGACAACATTTCCGCGTAACCACGTTCGGGGAAAGTCACGGTATCGCACTAGGATGTATCGTAGACGGATGCCCTCCAGGGTTGGAAATTACAGAAGCGGATCTACAAACGGATCTAGATCGTCGCCGTCCTGGCACATCTCGTTACACGACACAGCGTCGAGAGCCAGATGAAGTCAAAATCTTATCGGGTGTGTTTGAGGGTAAAACGACAGGTACATCAATTGGTTTACTGATTGAAAACACCGATCAACGCTCTAAAGATTACTCAGACATTAAAGATAAGTTCCGTCCGGGACACGCTGATTACACTTACCATCAAAAATATGGCATTCGAGATTATCGAGGCGGCGGCCGTTCGTCAGCTCGAGAGACGGCAATGCGTGTTGCTGCTGGTGCTATTGCGAAGAAATACCTGAAAGACGAATTTGGTGTTGAAGTTCGTGCTTACCTGTCACAAATGGGTGATGTTTCCATTGATAAAGTCGATTGGAATGAAATAGAAAACAACGCGTTTTTCTGCCCTGATGCCGACAAAGTAGATGCTTTTGACCAACTGATTCGTGACTTGAAAAAAGAAGGCGACTCTATTGGTGCGAAAATTCAAGTGGTCGCAACCAATGTTCCTGTTGGACTCGGTGAACCCGTTTTTGATCGCCTAGATGCTGATATTGCGCACGCTCTAATGAGTATCAATGCGGTGAAAGGGGTTGAGATTGGTGACGGTTTTGATGTGGTCAAACAAAAAGGCAGTGAGCACCGCGATCCGCTCTCTCCTGATGGTTTTGGTAGTAATCATGCCGGGGGGATCCTTGGCGGAATTTCTACAGGTCAGGATATTGTTGCGAACATCGCACTTAAACCTACATCAAGCATCACAGTACCGGGTGAGACCATTACTAAAGATGGTGAGCCAACGCAATTGATTACAAAAGGGCGTCACGACCCATGTGTGGGCATTCGAGCCGTGCCTATTGCTGAAGCGATGCTGGCAATTGTCGTTATGGACCACTTGCTACGCCATCGTGGTCAAAACCATGGCGTACAAACCGAGACGCCAAAGATTTAAGTTTGTATCTTAACTCGATATAAAACAAAGGCTGCTCAACGAGCAGCCTTTTTAATTTTAGTGCGTTTCTTGAAACACTTGGATTCGAATTAGTGAATCGACCCTTCGGTTTCCAAATTGAAAGATGGCAGACGCCATTTAAATCGAACCGCTGCCATACGCAGCATGTAACCTGTAATTAAGGTAACAATCGTTGCCGTTACATCTGGTACGTTGAACTCTAAAAGCGTTAAGTAAAGACCTGATGCAATCAGGGCGACAGAAGCATACAGCTCTTCGTGCAATACGAGTGGTGTTTGACGACAAATTAAATCGCGCAGCAAACCACCGAATACACCCGTTACCAAAGCAGAAACCATGCAGATACCAGGATGCAGGCCCATCCCAATCGCGACTTTGGTACCGATAATGCTAAATACAATCAAGCCTAGCGCATCCAAACGAATAAACAGGCCTTTTAGTTTAATAACCCATTTTGCAAGGCCGGTAGTCAACACGCCAGCGACACAAGTGATCGCAAGAAACTCAGGGTTTTTCACCCAGCCTAACGGGTAGTGGCCAAGCAGAATGTCACGCACGGTGCCACCACCGATTGCTGTCGCACTTGCAACCAACATAACACCAAACCAGTCCATTTTTCTTCGACCAGCACTTAATGCACCAGTCATGGCTTCAGCTGTGATACCGATGATATACAAGACACTTAGCAGCATAGGAGACACCCAAAAATCAAAATGCACTGCGATTTCGCTTGATGATTTAGCGAGCAGTGGCAAAACTTACAAACAAGATTTGAGCAATTTGATGGCCCAACCCCAAAAAATGGCACTTAAATGACGAAAAATTCGCCATTGTTCCACTTAAAATAAGGCGTGAGTTTAGTGGGAAATGTGATCTGTGACGAATGAGAAATTATATGGAGAAAGCGGTTTTCAGATTAACTGAGCTAATAACCAAAGCTGTTGTGCATCTTTACCTAACCTAGAAAAACGGCGACAATGCATCTTGCCTATCAATTTGAAGTACAGAATCGATGATCTCCCACGAATACCAAGACCTTATCACCATTTTTAACGATACCTTTCTTGAGTCTTTTAATACCCAATTAGAGCTCGGGGGGGATGAGCCAATTTACCTGCCAGCTGATGAGTTACATCCGCATCATCGGATTATTTTTGCTCGTGGCTTCTATGCATCGGCATTACATGAAATTGCACATTGGTGTGTTGCTGGCCCTGAGCGCCGTTTGCTTGAAGATTTCGGCTACTGGTATGAACCGGATGGTCGTACTGCAGAAGTGCAAGCAGAGTTCGAAAAAGTAGAGATTCGTCCTCAAGCTTATGAGTGGATTTTGGCAAAAAGTGCTGACTTCCCTTTTAATGTCAGTTGTGACAACCTACATGGCGATTTTGAACCCGATAGACTGGGCTTTATGCATAAGGTTCATCATGAAGTGCTAGGTATTCTAGCTGCGGGTCTTCCGCCGCGTGTTCAAATGCTGTCTGATGCGTTGCGCGCTTTTTATGATATCCAACCTTTGGAAAAGTCAGATTTTATTGTTAAGTAACCCTGAGAAACAACATGATTATTGAATTTGAAGAAAAACTTCTAGAGTTGATTGATGCTCGTATTGAAACGGCATCAGATGATGAATTGTTTGCTGGTGGTTACTTACGTGGTCACATTTCCCTTTCTGCGGCTTCTTGCGAGGAAGAGGGCATTAGTGATGTTGCTGAATTAAAGTCTCGCATTGAAATTAGCTTAGATCATGCTCGTTCAGAATTGACGCCAGCAGATCGTGTGATTGTCAATGATTTGTGGCAAGAGCTTCAAGCGCAAGCATAATGATGCAGTGCGCGTGAAATAGACTCATTCAAATTATTTGAATCTCTCCTTAAAATTTTTGTGGTTGTAGCATGTTGGTTTGCCTCTTATTCTAATTGTTAGAGAAAGCAAACACAGGACTACAACCATGAAAATTATCGCATTCGGTGCTTCAACCAGCTCTACATCTATCAATAAAACACTGGCCACTTTTGCGGCAAATCTTGTCGACGGTGCAGAGGTTCAGGTATTGGACCTCAATAGCTACAATGTCCCTCTATTTAGTGAAGACAAAGAGAAAGAAATTGGCCAAGCCGATGGTGCAAAAGCATTTTTGAATGATATTGCATCGGCGGATGCGATAGTCGTTTCATTTGCAGAGCACAATGGCTCTTACTCGGCGGCATACAAAAACCTATTTGATTGGTCGACTCGTATCGAGCGCAATGTTTTCCAAAACAAACCAGCAATCTATCTTGCTACGTCACCGGGTCCTGGTGGCGCACAGACGGTGTTAGCAGCCGCAACGGGTTCCGCACCGTATTTTGGTGCAGAGGTTAAAGCTTCTCTTTCTGTACCAAGCTTCTATGACAATTTTGATTTAGAGACTGGTGAGTTCCGCAATGCAGAAATTGCTGAGCAGTTAAAAGCAGTCGTTGCTGCGTTGAAATAAGTGATAGATAAAGCTCTTTTCGTTTCGAGAGCAATGCAAAGTTTAACGCCTTAGTCATGGTCAATAATGACTAAGGCGTTTTTATGTTCGGGTATGAGACCGTATTGTAGAGCGGTGTTTTATAGGTTAGTCGCTTATAGCTCAGTAATCGCCTTACCTTTGCGCAGCTTCCTTACCCACATACGACTTGGATGCAGCTCAGTTAGCACATCTACAGGCAATGGCAATGGGTCGCCACAGATTTGCGATGCCAACACTTCTGCCATTAGAGGTGCTGAGCTTAACCCGCGTGAGCCTAAACCCAAGAAACAGAATAGGTTAGGGAACTGGTGAATCGCTTCAACGTCTTGTTCTTGTTGATTTTGCAGATCCACATATTGCGTTTTGATGGTTTCAAAGTCACCTATGTTACCAACAAACGGCAGATGATCTCGGCTAACACAGCGAATGCCTTGGCGTGACAAGTTGCCTGAGGTATCCACTTCTTTCGTCCAAGTTTGATTCGGTAGACACTTCACCAATTTCTCTGCATTGTCTTTTTGTGCTTCTTCGTCAAACTCGTAGTCTAGGTGACTGCGGTCGTAACTTGCACCGATGCACAAATGTTGATTATTTGGGTTAACAGGCGTCATATAACCGTCGTAACACAGCACGGTTTTCAGCTTAGACAGTGTTTCCGTTGCTGGTGCGTGGCTAACTTGGCCTTTTACCTGGCCCATTGGTAGGTCCGCCGTTTGGCTTAGTGTTTGGAATTCACTGCCGTTAGCAACCACCACGGTTGAGTGCTCAAAGCGTTGACCATTCGTTTTTAATGTCCAAAGCTGACGCGCTTCATCCCAATCTAGCGACTCGATCTGATGCTCGAATTTTGCTTCAAAAAGGTCAGTCTGTTCTAGCTGAGAAATCAAACCGCGGGTGAGTTCAGCAGGACATAACCAGCCTCCAAGAGGGTAGTGAACCGACGCCATATCAATCGGTAGGCCAATCTTCTCGGCCGTCTCTTCAGCCGATAGCTTATGAATCAACTCAGGAGTAAAGTTACCCCCGAGCATCTTCTCCAGTTTTTCTGCGGATTTGTCATCCCACATCAGTTGAGTGATGCCACACCAATCGTGATCAAATTGGATGTCTTGTGCAGCTTGGTCAATAAACTGACGGGCAAACAAAAAGCCTGGAGCAAACACGCGGGAAACGCCTTTGTGAGGGCCATTTAATAATGGGTACACGGCACCTTGACGATTGCCCGATGCAGCCTCAGCAGGTTGAGCATCTTTGCAATAAAGCGTCACATTCTGACCACGACGAACCAGCGTTTTAGCTAGAGTAGCACTGGCGATGCCGCCACCAATTATTGCAATGGATTCATGGTTGCTCGACGCGGTGCGGTTGAACCAAGGCAAATGGTTTGAATGTGCTTCACGCTGTTCCATTGAACCGGCGATCATTTCGCGTTTGGTTCCAAAGCCTTTGACTTTCTTCATCGCAAAGCCGGCTTCGTTAAGACCCCGACGCACAAAGCCCGCGGCAGTAAAAGTTGCGACCGTACAATCTTGTTTCGCCAACTTTGCCATGCCATTGAAGAGATTTTGATTCCACATCTCTGGGTTTTTACTTGGTGCGAACCCGTCAAGGAACCAAGCATCAATCAAACCTTGCTCCTCATAAGGAACAAGTGGCATGCAGTCTTTGATGTCACCAAACCAAAGGTCGAGCGTGATAGTACCGTCTTCCAAAACAATTCGATGACACTCAGGCACAGCGGCTGGGTAGTGTTGTTGCAGCTTTGCGGCGAGTTCTGCCAACTCTGGCCAAGATTGGTGTGCTTTTTGTAAGTCAGCTTTGCTTAATGGGTATTTCTCAAAGCTAACAAAATGCAGTTCTTTTAGTGTTGCTTCTGGATATTCACGACGAAATTCGGTAAACCATTGCCATACAGCTAAGAAGTTCAACCCTGTACCAAATCCGGTTTCACCAATAACAAAGCGTCTTTGGTCAAACTCCTGCCATCTTTCCGGGAGATGATTTTGTTTGAGGAATACGTAGCGCGTCTCTTCAAGACCGTTTACATTGGAGAAATAAACATCATCAAATTGGTCAGAAACTGGCGTACCAGCTTCATTCCATGCAAGCTCAGCGTTTTTAATCGAAGTCATAATGGTGCAAATATGTGATTTGGCGCAGTTAGAATTCCCCGATTGTACGAATTTATGGGAAAGCTGACCACTTTTGTTGAATATCTTAGTTATCATCTAGCGGATTTTGAAATTATAGGAATGTCATAATGAAACGAGTCGTAATCACCGGTATGGGTATTGTTTCAAGTATCGGTAACAACGTTGAAGAAGTTCTTGCGTCTCTAAAAGCGGGCAAATCTGGCATCACAGCATCTGAGCAGTTCAAAGAACACGGTCTGCGTTCGCAGGTTTGGGGTGATCTTAAAATCAACCCTGCAGAGTTGATTGACCGTAAGCAGATGCGCTTTATGGGTGATGCGGCCGCTTATGCATACCTATCAATGCAGCAGGCAATTGAAGACGCAGGTCTAACAGAAGAGCAAGTATCGAATGACCGTACAGGTATCGTTGCGGGCTCTGGTGGTGCTTCTGCATTAAACCAAACAGTCGCAACAGATACGATGCGTGCGAAAGGCGTTAAACGCGTAGGTCCTTACATGGTGCCACGTACGATGTCTTCAACAGTATCAGCGTGCCTGGCAACACCATTTAAGATTCGTGGTGTGAACTACTCAATGAGTTCCGCATGTGCAACCTCTGCACACTGTATTGGCCATGCAATGGAACTTATCCAACTTGGTAAGCAAGACATAGTATTTGCTGGTGGTGGTGAAGAGCTAGATTGGTCTCAAACTATGATGTTTGATGCGATGGGCGCACTATCAACTAAATACAATGAAACACCAGAAAAAGCATCTCGTACTTACGATGCAGACCGTGATGGTTTCGTTATCTCTGGTGGCGGCGGTATGTTAGTTATCGAAGAGCTTGAACACGCACTAGCACGTGGCGCGAAAATCTACGGTGAGATCGTTGGTTACGGCGCGACTTCTGATGGTTACGACATGGTCGCTCCATCAGGTGAAGGCGCAATCCGCTGTATGAAGATGGCAATGCAAGACGTAGATAGCATTGATTACATCAACACACACGGTACTTCAACGCCAGTAGGTGACGTGAAAGAGCTAGGCGCTATCCAAGAGCTATTCGGTGATAACAGCCCAGCAATCTCTGCGACAAAAGCAATGACTGGTCACGCACTAGGCGCTGCTGGCGTTCACGAAGCAATTTACTCAACACTAATGCTAGACAATAACTTCATCGCACCAAGTGTGAATATCTCTAACTTGGATGAAGCAGCACAAGGTCTAGACATCGTAACAGAAGCTCGTGAAGCAGAGCTAACGACTGTTATGTCAAACAGCTTTGGTTTTGGTGGTACAAACGCAACATTGGTCATCAAAAAGTACCAAGCGTAAGAGCGATTCAAAGCTAACTGAATTTGTTGGTCGGATTTTTGCTGTGATTTCCCATGTGGCATAAACGGACCAACAAACCAGTTTCCAGAGCTTGATCAGGTTGACTGATCGAACAGACGCAGACTCTATCCCAAGGAGAGCGGGATAGGATCCTTTTGTTCTGGAACGTTGCCCGGCTAATTTAGCCGGGCTTTTTCTTTTCTAAATCTCGCCCTAGGTATATTTCTTGAGATTTTGTGGGAAAAGGGCACAATCATTCTAATTTCGCTTCTTGCGAACAAACAAACTCACAAAAATGGACCTTAAAACGCTGGCGTTATGAAAATTATTGTTGATGAAAACATGCCGTACGCTGAAGAACTTTTCAGCCAACTCGGGGAAGTGATCTTAAAACCGGGCCGTACCCTTACTTCTGATGACTTAGTGGATGCTGATGCCCTGATGATTCGCTCTGTCACTAAAGTAAATGCAGAGCTGATCAGCAAAGCCAACAAGCTTAAGTTTGTCGGTACGGCAACGGCCGGTATGGATCATGTCGATCAGGCTCTTTTGAAAGAGAGAGACATTTTCTTCACCGCAGCGCCAGGTTGTAACAAAGTAGGTGTCGCGGAATACGTATTCAGCGTCATGATGGTTCTAGCACAGCAGAAAGGTTTCTCTGTCTTTGATAAAACCGTTGGCATTGTTGGAGCTGGCCAAGTGGGAAGCTACCTTGAAAAATGCTTGAAAGGCATGGGCATTAACGTGCTTATCAACGACCCATTCAAACAAGAAGAAGGTGATTCTCGTAGCTTCACACCACTACAAGAGCTCATTGAAACGTCAGATATCATCACGTTGCATACTCCAATCACTAAAGAGGGGCCGCATCCAACGCATCATTTGATTGATGAAATGGTGCTAAATGGTCTTCGTAGCGATCAAATTCTTATCAATGCAGCACGCGGTCCGGTTGTTGATAACCAAGCGCTGAAGCAACGTTTACTGAAAAACGATGGCTTTACTGCCGCATTAGATGTATTTGAATTTGAACCAGAGGTTGATATGGAGCTTCTGCCTCTGCTAGCATTCGCAACCCCTCACGTTGCAGGCTATGGTCTGGAAGGGAAAGCTCGTGGTACGACAATGGTTTTCAACAGTTACTGCGAGTTTCTAAATAACGAATTACATGCGCATGCCAGCGATTTACTGCCAACCGCGCCTGTCCCTACTATGGTTTTGGACAGAGCATGGGATGAAGCAACGCTGCACAACATCACACAGTTGATCTATGATGTGCGTAAAGATGACGCGCTTTTCCGTCGTGAAATCAGTAAGCCAGGCTCATTTGACCTGATGCGTAAAAATTACTGGGATCGTCGTGAATACAGCGCTGTCACGCTAGTGGGGACAGAAACATGCAATCTTGCTCCATTGGCAGAATTAGGTTTTCAGGTTGAGGTAAGTCAATGAGCCAACAATACAATGTTGCCGTATTAGGTGCGACCGGCGCGGTCGGTGAAACAATTTTGGAAGTGCTTCAAGAGCGCAAATTTCCTGTAGGTGAAATCTTCCTGTTGGCAAGTGAGCGCAGCGAGGGTAAGACTTACCGCTTCAACGGTAAAACCATCCGTATCCAGAACGTGGAAGAGTTTGATTGGTCTCAAGCACACATTGCGCTTTTCTCAGCGGGCGGAGAGCTATCAGCAAAATGGGCGCCAATTGCGGCAGACGAGGGCGTTATTGTTATCGACAACACCTCTCACTTCCGTTACGAGTACGATATTCCTTTGGTTGTGCCAGAAGTCAACCCAGAAGCTATTGCTGAGTTTCGTAACCGCAATATCATTGCGAACCCGAACTGTTCAACCATCCAAATGCTGGTGGCGCTAAAACCAATTCATGATGCGGTAGGTATTGAACGTATTAACGTTTCAACTTACCAATCGGTATCTGGTGCAGGCAAAGGCGGTATTGATGAACTTGCAGGTCAAACAGCGAAGCTACTGAACGGTATTCCTGCAGATAAGAAGCAATTCTCACAACAGATCGCGTTTAACTGTATTCCACAAATCGATCAGATGATGGAAAACGGCTACACCAAAGAAGAAATGAAAATGGTGTGGGAGACGCAAAAAATTCTTAACGACCCATCAATTACTGTGAACCCAACTTGTGTTCGAGTGCCAGTATTCTATGGTCATGCAGAAGCGGTTCATGTAGAAACGCGTGCTCCGATCGATGCGCAAGAAGTGATTAATCTGCTTGAGCAAACTGAGGGCGTTGAAGTGTTCCACGGTGAAGACTTCCCGACACAGGTTCGTGATGCAGGTGGCAAAGATCATGTGATGGTCGGCCGCATCCGTAACGACATTAGCCATCACAGTGGTGTGAATTTATGGGTTGTTGCGGATAACGTGCGTAAAGGTGCGGCAACGAATGCGGTACAAATTGCAGAATTGTTGATTCGTGATTATTACTAAGTAGTGTTTGCTTTTTCATTCAAGGCCTCGCATTAAGCGGGGCTTTTTTGTACGAATGGGGCAAATTTGTGTGAGATTAGTACGAATATGGTGAGAGCCACACATTTTTTACCCTCAAAGCTATAGTTTTGCGTGCTATATCCGATATATTTAACCGATCACCATTTCAAATTGTTACTAGCACCAAACTGAGCCTTCTATGCGTCAAAATTATAAGCGTTTATTAGCAACTCTCGTTCTAATCAGCGCTACTCAGACATCGTCAGTGGTTCAAGCCGAAGGAATTCGACTTGTAGGGCCCTCTGGTGAAGTACAAACATCTCCAAGCTATGCTGAGGAGATTGAAAGAGCGCTACCAACGCCTCCTGAAAATGACCAGCCATCGCGCTTTTTTGGTCCAACAGATGGAAACGAGACTCTATGGTCTATCGCTTCTCAATTGCGACCGTCTCGTCAGGTTTCCGTACAGCAAACGCTACTTGCCATTTATCGAATTAACCCTCAAGCGTTTGAAAATCAAAATATCCACGAGCTTATTCCTGGAAGTCGTTTACGTGTCCCATCTTTAGATCAGGTGCAGAGCGCGACCACCGCACAAGCGGTCGCGATCATGAAAGCGCATGAAGCTAAGTTGGCTCAAGCCAAAACGAAGCCACTACAACCTAAACCAAAAGCGGAACAACCGAAGCCAGTTGTCTCGCCTCCTAAGCCGGTTGTTTCAGCTCCTAAGCCTGAAACTCCAACTCAGACTGTCGTTAAACCGCAAGCGAAACCTGAAGCGAAATCTCTAGATAGCTTAAGTGCACCTGCTGAGACAGTTAAGCCGATTCCGGTGGCTAATACCTCTCCAGAGGGGCAAAAACAGGTCTCGGCTCTTAAAGACAAACTCGAAGTATCACAAAGTGAAATGGAGTCTTTAGAAGAAAAGAATCACCGTTTACGTTTGATGCTGTCTGAAGTTCAGAATGAAGTTGAGAGTCTAAAGAACGAACTGAATGATGAAGAGCGCATTCGTACCGAAGTCGAGAAACTGCTTGAGGAAGAAAGGCAGCGCATCGCAGAGCAACAGCGCTTGCAGCCAAGCACCATGGACAAAATCTTGTCAAATGGATGGCTTGTCGGTCTTGCGGCCCTGATTCCAGGCGCGTTGTTCGCCTTGCTCATTGTCATGTTGATGGGCCGTCGTAATAGCGCGAAAGAAGAAGAGGCGCAAGCGCAAGCTGAACAAGCATCGCAAAGCCTAGACCCTATGGCGGCGCCAATAGGTTTAGCGGCTGCGGAAGAGCTAGAAGAAGAGCTTAGCCTAGATGACGACTTATTCGGTGATGATGAGACAGAGAACCTGTTCGACCAAGAAGAGGAACAAAAACAAGACGATGTCTTTGGCAATCTTGATGATGAAGATCTTGATTTCAACCTTGAAGGGGATGATGGCGATGACCCATTCGCAAGTATTGATGATGACGGCGATTTAGACGTTGGTTTTGATGAGTTTGATTCATCAAGCAATGGTATAAAAGTTAATGGTGATGAAAAAGCACTCGGTCTCGAAGAGATGGAACGTGCGCTTGATGAAGCGTCACCAGAACTAGACATTGAACTTGGCGGCGAAGATTCAGACTTTGATTTGTCTGACGAAGACGAAGACGATGACCCATTTGCCGATTTGTTATCGGGTGATGATGCGAAAGAATCACTTGAAAACGACACGGTTGATCAAGCCATGCTTGATGATTTGTTTGCTGAGTATGCGACGGAAGACCTCGATCTGGATGTTGAGGGTCAATCTTCCTCAACAGAATCATTTGAGCAAACCGCTTCTTTGGATGACGCTTCAGATGACGACATCGATAAATTGCTGGCTGAATACCAACCATCAGAAAGCTCAGAATCTGATGATGATGTGTTTGAAGAGTTGGCATCGCTATCAGGCCTATCGGATACGGACTCAAGCGAAGAAGATGAGTCTGCTCTACTGGATGAGTTGCTCGGTGAAGACGATGGCGCGTCTCTAGATGGATTGGATCCGTTAGAAGAGCTAGAAGATATTTCAGGCTTGAATGAAGAACCGTCCATTGATGAAGACAGCACAGAGTTACTTGATGAGTTGATCGGCTTTGATGATGAAGATTCATCAGACGACGACTTTGATCCACTGAATGAATTAGAGAAGCTGTCTGGTTTTGAAAGTGACGATGAACTGGAAGACATCGACGAAGACAGTGTTGACTTATTAGACGAACTTCTGAGCAACGATTCTTCCGAAGAAACGCAAAGCGAAACCGACGGAGGCGTCGATCCTTTTGATGACTTGATTCGTGAAGATGATGAGCCTAAGCAATCAGAACAATTAGAACAGTCAGAACAACCTGAACAAACAGTAAATTCACTAAGCGATGATGAACTCCTTGCATCACTCGGTTTTGACAACCCAGAGTCAACAACGGAAGTAGAAGAAGCGCAAAAATCACCACCTCAATCTCCAGGAGGGGCTGAAACTTCGGCGGATCTTGAAGATGAAAAAGCGGCGCTTGGTCTAGATTCAGGTTTGGATATTGATGCGCTGTTAAGCGACAACCAACCGGTGATAGATGAGCAATCTGAGATTGATGAGCAAGCGCAGGAAGAGCTGCCAAGAGCAGGCACTGAGCAACCAGACCCGGACGCTAGTGATTCTGAGCGAGAACTTGAATCTGATTTTGAACCAGAGTTTGAACCAGAGCCTGATGCGTCTTTAGCGCCAAGCGAAGACGACCTTGTCGAAAACGTTGATGTATCGGATGCTCAGCCAGAAGAGGTTACTGAATCACCTCAAGTTGAAGATGAAGCGGAGACAAAACCTGAGGTTGCACAAGAGCCTGTATTTACTCCGACGCCAAATACGGTTGAAAATGAATTTGGTATCCCTCAAGAAGAAGATTGGTTAATCGATGAGATTGAGCCTGAGAGTAAAATCGAACAAGAGCCAATTGCGGCAAGCTCGAACGAATCGAAGCCGACTGAGGATGAAGCGTTTGATTTCGATGAGCTGAATTTACCAGAGTTCACCGAAGACGATGCTCGCGCATCAATGTCTGAAGAACCTGCGCTTGCGACGTCTGAAATAGCAGAGCCTCAAGCACCAGTTGAAAGCGCAGCAGACGAAGATGAGTTCGATCTTGAAAGCTTGGATTTACCAGAGTTCACCGAAGATGATGCACGCGCATCAATGTCTGAAGAACCTGCGCTTGCGGCGTCTGAAATAGCAGAGCCTCAAGTTCCAGTTGAAAGCGCAGTAGACGAAGATGAGTTCGATCTTGAAAGCTTAGATTTACCAGAGTTCACCGAAGATGATGCTCGCGCATCAATGGCGGATGAGCCTGCGCTTGCGGCGTCTGAAATGGCAGAGCCTCTAGCACCGGTTGAAAGCGCAGCAGACGAAGACGAGTTCGATCTTGAAGACTGGGATCTACCAGAGTTCAGTGAAGAAGATGCGCTTGCTTCAATGGCGGAAGAGCCAGCGCTAGCCGCTTCAGAAAGGGCTGAACCTCAAGCGCAAGTTGACAGCGCAGCAGACGAAGACGAGTTCGATCTTGAAGATTGGGATCTACCAGAGTTCAATGAAGAGGATGCGTTAGCCTCCCTCACTGACCAAGATGTAAAGGCAGAAGCAGAAGAACCTTTGACTGCGGCAGAGCCACTCATGAGCTCTCAACCTGTTATTCAAGCTGATAACGATCATGACGCGTTGTTTGACATGTTTGCTCAACATGAAGCGTTTAGTGCAGAGGTTGATTCTAAACTAACGAATGACGACGCAGACGCAACCTTGAGTGACTTCGAAGAGTCGGCAATGGCAAATCTTTTATCAGAGGATGCTGAGTCGGAAGTTTTCGAAGGTAAGCTAGACAGCGATACGATCGCCAGTGCGGGTATGGATTTTGAAGCTATGCTCGATGTTGGTGATGACTGGGATGGCTTCAAATTACCGTCCAGTAATGCAGTATCGGCAGAAGAGATTCCGGAAGATCAGCGAGATGTGTGGGGCTCTGCCGAAGCGTTAGCACAACCACAGATCGCGCAAGAAAACTGGGCAGAACAAGATGATCTTACCGACTTTGATCCAAAGAAAAATCAGTTCATGACCATTGATGAGCTAATGGCTCAAGTGGATCAAGATAGTGGGGATTTTGAAGAGCAAGATCTTAAACTTGATGTTGGTCTAAATGAATTTCCTGATGTGATTGGGGATATCGGTGACTTTGATGTTGATAACAATGCTGAAGCCGCAGGTAAGCTGGACTTAGCAAAGATCTACCTTGAAATGAATGATCCGCAAGGTGCGATTAAGTTGTTAGAAGAGGCCATTGTCTACGGTGAAGATGATATTCGACGAGAAGCTAAGCGCCTCATCGATTCCATCCACGGTCGATAAATAAAAAATGGGCAGCAAATGTTGCCCATTTTTGTATCTGTCATGTCAGTCATATGGGCTGAAACTAGCAACGAGAGGTGACTTAGGTATATACTTCCCGCCCCATTTTAGAGTCCGAAGGTTAAAATGAGAATCGCATTAGGTATCGAGTATAACGGTACAAACTACTTTGGCTGGCAGCGCCAACGAGAAGTGAAAAGCGTCCAAGAAGAGCTCGAGAAAGCCCTCTCTATCGTAGCGAATCATCCAGTAGAAGTTCAGTGCGCAGGTCGTACAGATGCTGGAGTGCATGGCACAGGTCAGGTTGTCCACTTTGACACAAACGTGAGTCGAAAAATGGTGGCTTGGACCATGGGCGCTAATGCCAATATGCCGAGTGACATTGCAGTGCGTTGGGCCGCAGAAGTTTCGGATGATTTCCATGCTCGATTCTCAGCGACAGCGCGCCGTTACCGCTACATCATTTTCAATCACGCATTACGTCCTGGCATCTTAAATTCAGGTGTCAGCCACTATCATGGTGAGTTGGATGAGAAAAAAATGCATGAAGCAGGGCAGTACCTGCTCGGTGAAAATGACTTCAGCTCGTTCCGTGCGGCACATTGCCAATCATTGAGTCCATTTCGCAATATGATGCATTTAAACGTGACTCGACATGGTGATTATGTGGTGATTGATATCAAGGCGAATGCTTTTGTTCACCATATGGTACGTAACATTACGGGTAGCTTGATTAAAGTGGGGCGTGGTGAAGAAAAACCTGAGTGGATTAAGCAACTGCTTGATGCGAAAAATCGTACGTTAGCAGGCGCAACCGCAAAAGCCGAGGGCTTGTATTTGGTTGATGTCGACTACCCAGAAGAATTTGGATTACCACAAGTGCCGATCGGTCCGCTATTTTTACCAGATAATTTGAACTAAGTTTGCGACTTTGTTTCAAAATATCGGTACGTTAGGCGTAATTAATAGAAAAACAATGCGTTGTGAGTGGTAGCAAAAATAGGTACAACCAGTTTTTTATCTACAGTCGCAGCAAGATATGTTTTAATCCATCTGTAATATTCCGAATTTATCTCTTTCGCAATGAAGCGGAAGAATTGAAAGAAAAGGTCTTCCATGAGTTGGCTTGAAAAGATTTTAGAAAAAAGCAACCTTGTTAGTTCACGCAAAGCTTCTATTCCTGAAGGCGTGTGGACGAAATGTACCTCTTGTGAGCAGGTTCTATACCATGCAGAACTAGAGCGTAACCTAGAAGTTTGTCCGAAGTGTAATCATCACATGCGCATGAAAGCGCGTCGTCGTCTGGAAACATTCTTAGACGAGGGTGATCGTGTTGAGCTTGGTACAGAGTTTGAACCGCAAGATAAACTTAAATTCAAAGATTCAAAGCGTTACAAAGAGCGTATTTCTGCTGCACAAAAGAGCAGTGGAGAGAAAGATGCCTTAGTGGTCATGCAAGGTGAATTGCTTGGTATGCCGCTAGTCGCGTGTGCGTTTGAATTCTCATTTATGGGCGGTTCAATGGGTTCAGTTGTCGGTGCTCGCTTTGTTAAAGCGGTTGAAGCGGCAATTGAAAACAACTGCGCGCTTGTTTGTTTTTCAGCAAGTGGTGGCGCTCGTATGCAAGAGGCTTTGATGTCTCTAATGCAAATGGCGAAAACCAGTGCAGCACTTGAACGATTATCAGAAAAAGGCCTGCCATTTATTTCTGTACTGACTGACCCAACTATGGGTGGTGTATCAGCGAGTTTGGCGATGTTGGGTGACATCAATATTGGTGAACCTAAAGCGCTGATCGGCTTTGCTGGTCGCCGTGTTATCGAGCAGACAGTACGTGAAGATCTTCCGGAAGGCTTCCAACGCAGTGAGTTTCTGCTAGAGCACGGTGCGATTGATATGATTGTTGACCGTCGTGAAATGCGTCAACGTGTCGGTGGTTTAGTGGCTAAACTAACTAACCACAAGTCTCCAATGGTGGTCTCGGTTAACGAATCTCCAAATGAAGAACCATATTCTGTACCAGAAGCGGACGAAAAAGGGTAAAGTAGCAACTAACATAAAACCAAAGAAATTAATGGTTAAAGTTAGATGACCCAAAACTCTATTCCTCAAGCCACATCCTCTCTAGCGATGTGGCTTGATTATTTAACAAATCTCCACACTTCAGCAATCGACCTTGGCTTAGACCGCGTTCAAGCGGTAGCACAAAAGGCGAACCTCACCAAACCAGCTCCTACTGTGATTACTGTTGCCGGCACCAATGGTAAGGGCTCAACATGTGCGTTAATGGAAGCGATTCTACTCGATGCAGGCTACTCAGTCGGTGTTTACAGTTCTCCACACCTAATTCGATACAACGAGCGTGTTCGCATTAACGGTGTAGACGCTGAAGACAAGAAACACTGTGAAGCATTCGACTATGTTGAGCAGCAACGCGGCGAAATCAGTCTTAGCTTGTTTGAATTCGGCACACTTGCTGCACTTCGTATTTTCCAAGTTGAGAACGTCGATGTAGTTCTGTTAGAAGTTGGCCTAGGGGGGCGTTTAGATGCGACCAACGTGGTGGATCACGATGTCTCAGTGATTACGAGCTTGGCTATCGACCATGTTGACTGGCTAGGTGACGACATCAATGTCATTGGTTTTGAAAAAGCCGGTATTTACCGTGCAGGCAAGCCAGCTATATGTGGTCAGCCAATGCCGCCAGCAACCGTTGCTGCGCATGCAGATGACATCAAAGCGGAATTCTTCCAAGTCGGCATTCAGTTCGATTACCAATTGACAGAGAAAGGTTGGAAGTGGAGCAGTGGTGCATTTGATTTAGCGGATCTGCCGGTTCCGGCTCTTCCATTGCCTAACGCTGCAACCGCATTGATGGCATTAGGGGCGTCAGAATTGCAAATCACTGACATTAACATTGTTAATGGCTTGAATAATGCTCGCCTAGCTGGCCGAATGCAGGTATTGCAAACGGGGCCAGAAATTGTGCTTGATGTGGCACATAACCCACACTCAGCAGAGTATCTTGTTGAGAGAGTGAAACATCAATACAAGGATAAGAATATCCATGTCGTGGTGGCGATGTTGCACGACAAAGACATTAAGGCGACGATTGAAGCACTAACCCCAATCGCAACGCAATGGTACCCTGCATCGCTTACAGGCCCGCGTGCCGCAACAGCCGATGAGTTGTGCCAGCATTTACCTCAGGGACAAATTCAGTTCCAAACACCAGTAGACGCATTTGAGGCGGCGACAAATAACGCAGCGAAAGATGATGTCATTTTAGTGGTTGGTTCTTTCCATACTGTCGGTGAGGTATTGGAGCATTGGCAATCAAATAATGAGTAATCAAAGGTAATTTGATGGCAAGTAAATTCCAAAGTCGTTTAGTCGGCACCATCATCTTGGTCGCAGTGGGGGTCATTGTGCTCCCCGATGTTCTAGATGGTAAGAAACTGCACTATAAAGAAGAATTTGCCAGCATTCCTATCAAACCTGAGCTTGATAGTGATGTGGAAAATTTTGAAATACTAGAACCGGTGGAGGACGATATCACTCTGCCAGAGTCTCCGGTCTCTGCGACAGTAGATGAATCAGAAGATTCGACTATTGCTGTTTCTGACTCAAAGCCGGAAGTATCCACTCAGCCAAAAGAAGCAAGCCAACCTGAACAAGTGGAAGTGGCTGTTCGTCCGGTTGAAGAAAAAAATCAATATGAAGATTCGGCCTGGATCATTCAGTTGATGGCATTGAAAAACCATGAGAATGCAGTTGCATTAGTAGAGGATTTACAGAAGCGTGGCTATCAAGCTCATGTGAAAAAAGAAAATACTTTTACTCGAGTAATTGTTGGTCCTGATGTGTCAAAAAGTAAACTTGAACGACAGGTCAAGGAATTACAAAAAATTACAGGCTCAAAAGGTCAATTGCTTAAATTTAAGCCATTAAATCCATAAGAAAACGTTTGCGTCAGCATTTTTTCTGTTAAAATGCGCGCCAACTTAAGATGAAGAAAACATGAATTGGTTAGATTTTGTCATTTTAGGTGTGATCGGATTTTCAGCTCTGATCAGTTTAGTTCGCGGTTTTGCTAAAGAAGCTTTGTCTTTGGTGATTTGGTTCGGAGCATTTTTTATCTCCAGTAATTACTACGCCAAATTGGCGGTGTATTTTACCAACATCGAAGATGACATGTTTCGAAACGGAGCCGCAATTGCGGCGTTATTCGTCGCAACCTTAGTGGTTGGTGCAGTGGTGAATTACGTCATTGGTCAACTGGTACAAAAAACAGGGCTATCTGGTACTGACCGAATTCTCGGTGTTGTGTTTGGTGGTTTACGCGGAGTACTGATTGTTTCTGCGTTGCTGTTTTTTATGGATGCGTTTACTGCATTCCCAAGCTCGGATTGGTGGAAAGAATCACAGTTGGTCCCTGAGTTCAGCCGTATCATTGCCCCATTCTTCGAGCACTTACAAGCAACATCAAGTTTTTTGTCTGGCACTATTAAGTAGTGCCAGCTACTGTCGAAAATCGAGGATCAGGACATGTGTGGTATTGTTGGAATCGTGGGCACAACGCCTGTAAACCAGTCTATTTATGACGCGTTAACGGTGTTACAGCATCGTGGCCAAGATGCCGCTGGTATTTGTACCATAGAAAGCAATCGTTTCCGTCTGCGTAAGGCGAACGGTTTGGTGAAAGATGTGTTCGAAGCAAGACACATGCAACGCTTACAGGGTGAGGTTGGCATTGGTCATGTTCGTTACCCAACTGCAGGCAGTTCAAGTGCCTCTGAAGCTCAACCTTTCTACGTAAACTCTCCTTTCGGTATTACTTTAGCTCATAACGGCAACCTGACTAACGCGAATGAAGTTCGTCAGAAACTGTTTGAAAAAGATCGTCGTCATATCAACACCACCTCAGACTCTGAAGTGCTTTTAAACGTACTTGCACATGAGATCGATACGGTAAAGGGCAATGTGACGGCTGATGACGTTTTCCGCGCTGTCACGAACGTACACCGTACAATCCGCGGCGCTTATGCAGTAGCGGCAATGATCATTGGCCATGGCATGATTGCTTTCCGCGACCCACACGGTATTCGTCCTTTATGCTTAGGTAAGCGTGAAGTAAACGGTAAAACAGAATATATGGTCGCGTCAGAATCAGTCGCATTGGATGCGGTTGGCTTCGACTTTGTTCGCGATGTTGCGCCAGGTGAAGCGATTTACGCAACGTTCGATGGCAAGTTATTTACGAAACAGTGTGGTGACAATCCAAAACTGAACCCATGTATTTTCGAATTCGTTTATTTTGCCCGTCCAGATTCGTTTATCGATAAGATTTCCGTTTACAGCGCACGTGTAGAGATGGGTAAAAAGCTTGGTGAACGTATTCGTGAAGATTATGCAGATTTAGATATCGACGTGGTTATTCCTATTCCAGAAACGTCGTGCGACATTGCGCTGCAAATTGCTCAAGCTATTGATAAACCATACCGCCAAGGTTTCGTGAAAAACCGTTATGTAGGCCGTACCTTTATCATGCCGGGTCAGCAACAGCGTAAGAAATCAGTTCGTCGTAAACTGAATGCCATTCGCTCTGAATTTAAAGGCAAGAATGTACTGCTTGTTGATGATTCAATTGTGCGCGGAACAACATCTGAACAGATCATCGAGATGGCTCGCGATTCAGGTGCAAACAAAGTGTTCATGGTTTCAGCTGCACCAGAAGTTCGCTTCCCGAACGTTTATGGTATTGATATGCCAAGCGCCACTGAACTTATTGCTCATGGCCGTGATAACGACAGCATTTGTAAACAAATTGGCGCAGATGCGCTGATTTATCAACGTCTTGATGATCTTGTTGAAGCTGTTGGCCTTGGTAACCAAGACATCAGTCAATTCGATACCTCAGTATTTAATGGTGAATATGTTACGGGGGATATTGACCAGCAATACCTCGATTTCCTTGACGGTCTGCGTAATGATGACGCGAAGACGCAAGCTGAAATTCAGCAAGATCTTGCTAATTTAGAGCTGCACAACGAAGGCGCTTAAATAGCCCTTTATCCAAGGCATTAAAAAACCAGAGCTTCAAAGGCTCTGGTTTTTTGTTTCTATTCGTTTATGTTTTTCAGCTTAGTGAATGTTGTAAGCGATCACGAAATCAATAAATAGACGCACTTTTTCTGGTAAGTGATCTTTGTGGTTGTAAAGCATGTAGATGTCGCGCGGGTTTGCACTCCAATCTGGAAGAATACGCACTAAATCACCACTTTCAATGAACTCCTTGATCATTACATCCGGCATTAACGTGATGCCTAAACCCTCAGAACATGAACTGCGAACCACATTCAGAGCGTTTGCTTGGAAACGGCCTCGCTCTACATTCACGACAGATTCCCCCTTGCTATTGATGAGTGTCCACTTAATGAGAGGGTATCCTTTAAGTAAAGAGTGATTGGACAACTCTTCTGCATGATTTGGTGCAGGGTTAGTGGCTAAGTAATCAGGGCTCGCGACCAAAATATCTTTCACTTCACCAATCTTACGTGCAATCAGACTTGAATCACGCTGTGGACCAACTCGGAAAATAACATCCCATTCCGTTGGGTCTAACTGGTCTGCATTACTTTCTGTTGTTAGCTCGATGTTGATGTCCGGGTATTGCTGCATAAAGCTATTAAACATCGGCATCATCATGCGCTTGGTAAGATTGTATGGTGCGGAAATTTTGATTTTTCCTGATGCGCCGCGGCAATCATCGGTAATTTCTTCGGCAGCAGAAGTCAATCTTTGCAAAAGTGGGGAGCACTCATGATAAAAACGTTCGCCAGCTTCTGTAAGAGAAAGTTTACGCGCATGGCGGTTCAGCAGCCTTAAGTTTACTGAGTCTTCAAGCGCTTGAATGCGTCGAGTGATCGTCGCCACAGGAATCATGGTTTTACGCGAAGTTGCGGTATAGCTCCCATTTTCGACGACTAATCGAAATAGGTTTAAATCATCTAATTTCATATTTCCAGACACACTCAGTTACCGTTTTGGCTAATTTATAACTAACTTTGCAATCAAAGGTTGCGTTAAGTCAACATGTTGCATTATTTGAACACACTACCCCTTAGTGAGTAAACACTGTTTAATAATCGAATATTTGTATATATGCTAATAACAAGCTACTTTTTAAGGCAAGGTGAAAGGGCCTGATGTCTTGCTGCATAGCGATCTGTAAGATGTGAATAAAATAAGAATAAGAACTTCAATTTTGTTTTTTGACTGAGCTTTGTGAGGTAAAAGGTATGCTTAAAACTCACAGTCAAACGGCAATGGTCTCGGCGCAGGAAGTGGTTCATCACAAACTGATAATGTTAGTTGACGATGATCCAGTATTTCGTGGAGTGACTGGTGCCTATCTGGGCAGCCAAGGATATAGCCTTGTAGAAGCTGAGAATGGTTTGGAGGCGCTTAAGTTATTAAGAGAGTACCAACCAGACTTAGTGATATGTGACTTGTCCATGCCTGTCTTAGACGGAATAGAGTTTGTTGAGGAAGTGAGCCTCGAATATCCATCTATGCCATTAATTGTTGTGTCCGGAACGGATGAAATGTCTGACGTTGCAAAAGCGCTACGGTTTGGCATTAAAGATTTTTTGGCAAAACCTATTATAAACTACGACCACTTGTCTAAAGCGATAGACAATACGCTTGAAGACAGTGATTGCCATTTTTCAGAACAACGTGATTTTGCCAGTCAATGGTTCCGTGTTGATGATGGTGGAGAAATGCCTGATGAGCAAGAACTCTACTGGCATTTAGAGTACTTACAGCAAAACCCTAATGCAGCTAGAGATTTACTGCATGCGTTGTTGCCTGAGAAAGACACATCTCAAGGCGACTGGAAGTGCTCTTATCGCCTATTACAATCGACAGATGTGATGCCACTTGTCTTTGATTACCGCTGGTTAATGAACGGACAGTTTGTTTTTTATTTAGTAGATTCAGCTTCACTAGAACATGAGGGTGTGGCGTCGACATTGTTGGTGCGAGCTTTATTTGATGATTACCTCAGAAATCTTAGTAACTTTAGTGCGGACCTCAAAGATTTAGCGGGAATTGTAGAGAAAGGTATTCAGTGCTCGAATGGAACGGGGGCTGTCAACGCGCTGTTTGGTGTCGCCGATTTAGCTTCCTCATCGGTATCAATCTTACCTGCTGGGCTAGATAGCCAGTGGTCAGATGGGCATGATAACCAGCACATTGCAGCTGGGAATCGACTAGGAAATGGCAGTATGAAGAACTTTATTACCCGAGATTTGCCGATTGATGTCACAGGACAACTGACGATAGGGTGCTTAGGTTCATCGAGTTTTAGCTTGAATATTGTTCGTAAAAGTCGGCTAGCGTAATATTTACTCACAAATTAAAAAAAGCAGCGCGTTTTCGCTGCTTTTTTGTATGAAAATAATGCTACCGGGATCGCTTTAGAATAATAACCTTACTTTGAGTTGGTGTTTAGAACACATAGTTTACTGTACACTCGATTTTCAACAATAAAGACTCATTTTTGCAACTATACATTAACTCTGAATGGGTTGATGTTGGGGCAGTGAGGGAAGTACAGTCAACAAGTGAGAAGAAGCATCATGGCAGACAAAGATTTTAAAGAGCCTTATAATATTTTTTACTTTTTGGGTTTCATTGCAGTTCTTTTAATTCCAACTTTACCTGCAACGTTAACCTGGTTTCGCGTAATGAACAGTTACGCAGGTTTTTAATCGCGTGTTTGTTTCTTGGAGTCCACCATTCGTATTAAGCGTTATTTCTTCAATGTTGCTGGTGGACTTTGTTTAATTCTTGGCGTTTTGGGTATCGCCCTTCCACTCCTACCAACCACTCCTTTTATTCTTTTAGCTAGTGCATGCTTTATGCGAGGCAGCCCTGCATTTCACAGTTGGCTTCATGAGCACAAAACATTTGGTCCAATACTAAAAAATTGGCATAACAATCGTGCCGTCACCCGTAAAGTAAAACAGCGTGGTGCCGTATTCATCGTGCTTAGTTTCTGCCTTTCTATTGTTGTTGTGCCTCTTCTTTGGGTGAAAATTGCACTTTTAGTGATGCTAATCGTTTTACTAAGTTGGTTTATACGCTTACCTGTGATTGAGTTGGTTGCTGACCGAGAAGAAAATCACTAAGATTGTAGAGAATAGTGTGCCCACTCTTCGAGTGGGCGTTTGTATTTTCAGCGCTTGTGACATTTATGAAAGTAAATCCATAGCGGTGAAAACCTATTGTTTGTTGCCCTCGTGATGTTGCGATAAGAATAGAGGGTGATAGACCAATCTAAGTAAATCGGTATTATGACTACAGAAACAATCTCACTGATCAAATCTAGCATCCAAAGCATTCAAGATTACCCAAAACCGGGCATTCTATTTCGTGATGTAACGAGCCTTTTAGAAGACGCAAAAGCGTATCAAGCAACGATTAACCTATTGGTTGAGCGTTACAAAGACATGGGCTTTACAAAAGTGGTTGGTACAGAAGCTCGTGGTTTCTTATTTGGTGCTCCGTTAGCGCTTGAACTCGGTGTAGGCTTTGTTCCTGTGCGTAAACCAGGCAAGTTACCACGTCCTACTATCGCGCAGTCTTACGAGCTTGAGTATGGCGTTGATACACTAGAAATTCATACTGATGCTATCGTTGAAGGTGATAAAGTGCTTGTTGTTGATGATTTGCTAGCGACAGGTGGCACAATCGAAGCGACAACAAAACTGATCCGTCAACTTGGCGGTGAAGTAGAGCATGCGGCGTTCGTGATTAACCTACCAGAAATTGGTGGTGACAAGCGTTTAGAAGCGCTAGGCCTGAACGTATACAGCATTTGCGAGTTTGAAGGACACTAATACATTCAATGAGTTATTTAGCTTTAGCGCGAAAATGGCGTCCTAACAAATTTGAACAAGTCGTAGGCCAGCGTCATGTCCTTACTGCTTTAGAAAATGCGTTAGCGCAAAATCGCTTACACCATGCGTACCTATTTAGCGGTACTAGAGGCGTTGGTAAAACGTCGATTGGCCGCTTATTTGCAAAAGGTCTGAACTGTGAAACGGGGATAACAGCTAGCCCATGTGGTGAGTGTGATACTTGCCGTGAGATTGATGAGGGTCGCTTTGTCGACTTGTTAGAGATCGATGCTGCATCTCGTACTAAAGTTGAAGATACTCGTGAACTATTAGATAACGTTCAGTACAAACCCGCTCGCGGGCGCTTTAAAGTGTACCTCATTGATGAGGTGCACATGCTGTCGCGTCATTCTTTCAATGCGTTGTTAAAAACCTTGGAAGAGCCGCCGGAGTATGTGAAGTTCTTGTTGGCAACAACGGATCCACAAAAGCTGCCAGTGACAATTTTGTCTCGCTGTCTGCAATTCCATCTAAAACCAATCAGTGTTGATGATATTCATCAGCAACTTGATCATATTTTGGAAAAAGAGCAAGTCTCTGCGGATGCGAGAGCGCTCGGCATGATTTCTCATGCAGCCGATGGCAGTATGCGTGATGCTTTGAGCTTAACCGATCAAGCGATTGCTTTGGGTAACGGGTCGATTCAAACCGACATTGTTAGTCACATGCTCGGGACGATTGATACAGACCAAGCTATTCATTTGCTTGAATCGATCAGCAGTAAGCAACCTCAACAAGCAATGGATAAGATCCAACAACTTGCTTCGAATGGTGTTGAGTGGGATGGTTTGCTTCAGCAAATCGCTACCCAATTACATCGCGTGGCAATGTATCAGGCACTGCCATCGACGTTGGATCAAGCTCAACCTGACGCAGAAAAAATTGAATTATTGAGTAGAGCGCTGACACCTCAAGATGTGCAGCTTTACTATCAAATTGCTCTAAAAGGCCGTGAAGACTTAACCTTGTCGCCAAATGGCCGTGTCGGCATGGAAATGATCGTATTGCGTATGATGGCATTCCGTCCCGCGACGAACACTCATGCGAATATTATTTCGACGGCTTCACCGTCTCAATCCGTTCCGGCTCATGGGGCAAATCAAGTAAGAGAAGTGTCGCAGCCAACGCCACAAGCATCATCTTCGCATGCCCAAATGCAACCTTTACAGGATTCGCAACGAGCGAGGGGCGATGCTTCTAACATGGCAGCATCATCACTTCCTCCCGCTGCGAACCCACAAGTTCCCCCGATGCCTGATGCCTCGCACTATTCGTCGGAATACCAGCCTGGACATGATGTGGCACCGGCACAGTATGATATTGCGCCTCCAGTGGGTGGAAGCTCTACGTCCGTAGAACATGCGCCTCAGCAGCCTCAGGCAGCGTCTGAAGCACCTGTACGCACTGGCTTAGGCGGACTTCGTCATCAGCTTCGCTCCCAACGGCAGGGACAGCTACAAGCGACAAACCAAAGTGGTGGCCCAAAAAAGTCTAGAACGACATCTGCAAGTAAAGACTCGGTTATTGACCGTGTAGCGCAACTTCATGGCAATTCTGCGCAGGTGTCGTCTAAAGCTATCCCTCAAGCTGAAAAGCAAAAAATTGAGGATGAAGCATACCGTTGGCGCCCTAGTAAGCCAGTAGAAAAAAAAGCCAAAACAGAACTGACACCGACACAGCTCAAGCAAGCTTTAGAGCATGAAAAAACGCCAGAGATGGCGCAAAAATTGGTTGATGAATCTCTCGAGAAGAGCGAATGGGCGAAGTTGATTAGCCAAATGGAGACACCAAAATTGGTGGAACAATTGGCTCTAAACTCGCACTTTGACAAAACAGGCTCGAGTGTTTCGCTACAATTAAGAAGTAGCCAAGCACATTTAAATACTGACAGAGCGCAAAGTGAATTGCTGAGTGCGCTGAATACAGTGTTAGGTGAAGATTGCCACCTAAGTGTCGATATAAGTGAAAATGGTGAAACGCCTTTAGAGCTTAGAGATAGGCTCTATCAAGAGAAATTACAACAAGCTCTCAACAGTTTAGAAAACGATCCACATGTTCAATTTATTGAACGTCGATTCGCCGCAGAGCTTGATAAAGATAGTGTACGTCCTATCTAAAAATTGAACGGAGTGGGGTTGAAAATGTCTATTGATAGCCCCATTTACAGATGCAACACCTAATGAAACCAGAGAGATAAACATGTTTGGTAAAGGCGGTATGGGCAACCTAATGAAGCAAGCCCAGCAAATGCAAGAACGCATGCAAAAGCTTCAAGAAGAAATCGCGAATATGGAAGTAACCGGCGAGTCTGGTGCTGGTCTAGTTAAAGTAACGATCACTGGTAGCCACAGCGTGCGTCGTGTTGACATCGATGAAAGTCTGATGGAAGACGACAAAGAGATGCTAGAAGATCTGATCGCTGCTGCGTTCAATGATGCTGCTCGTCGCGTTGAAGAGACACAAAAAGAGAAAATGGCTTCTGTTACTGGCGGTATGCAATTACCACCAGGCATGAAAATGCCATTCTAATCTGCTGAACTCTAATTAAGCGGATTTTAAATGCGTACCAGCCATATGCTGGAACAATTGATGGAGGCCTTACGTTGTCTACCTGGGGTTGGCCCCAAGTCGGCACAGCGTATGGCCTTTCATTTGTTACAGCGTGATAGAAAAGGCGGTCTGCAACTTGCAGATGTGCTGAGCCAAGCCATGACGGAAATCGGTCATTGTAACGAATGCCGAACTTTCACTGAGGAAGACGTCTGCCACATTTGTGCCAACCCAAAACGCCAAGAAAACGGCCAGATTTGTGTGGTAGAAAGCCCGGCGGACATTGCGGCAGTAGAAGCTACTGGACAATATTCTGGTCGATACTTTGCGCTTATGGGGCATTTGTCGCCGCTAGATGGCATCGGTCCAAGTGATATTGGGCTTGATGTATTGGATTATCGTCTTCGTCGTGGTGATGTTACGGAAGTGATTCTTGCCACCAATCCAACGGTTGAGGGTGAAGCAACGGCACACTATATCGCTGAACTGTGCAGAGAACATCAAGTTGAGGCGAGTCGCATTGCCCATGGTGTTCCTGTTGGTGGTGAGTTGGAGCTTGTTGATGGGACGACGTTGTCTCATTCACTACTGGGTCGACATAAGATTTAATAAAAGCCGCTTTTGTAAAGCGGCTTTTTTATGCGAGAACGTTAGTCGTTTGATTCGCCTGCGAGAAGATTTTTGTAAATCAGCGCGCCGAGAATACCACCCACGATTGGTGCAACCCAGAATAACCAAAGTTGAGAGACCGCCCAATCACCAACAAATACAGCAACACCCGTACTACGTGCAGGGTTAACTGATGTATTGGTTACAGGGATGCTGATTAAGTGGATGAGAGTTAAACATAAGCCAATCGCGATAGGTGCAAACCCTTGAGGTGCGCGTTTATCTGTCGCCCCCATAATGACGATTAGAAACATCATCGTCATGATAATTTCTGCTACGAGTGCTGCTGTTAAAGAGTATTGACCAGGAGAGTGCTCACCATAACCATTCGCAGCGAAACCTGAGCCAACCACATCAAAACCAGCTTGCCCGGTCGCGATGACGTAAAGAATACCACCTGCGATGATGCCTCCGATCACTTGTGCGATGATGTAAGGCACGACATCTTTGGTATCAAAACGACCACCGGCCCATAAGCCGACAGTAACAGCAGGGTTCAAGTGGCACCCAGAAATATGACCGATTGCGAATGCCATCGTTAAGACGGTTAAACCAAAAGCAAGAGAGACACCGAGTAGACCGATACCTAAATCTGGAAAACCTGCTGCCAAAACCGCACTACCACAGCCACCAAGCACCAACCAAAACGTGCCAAATAACTCTGCCATATACTTATTCATATTGTTTCCTATATTCGGGATGAGATTACCCGCTGAACATAGTTGAGAATTGTCAGCTGCGTGTGAGTGGAGATAGGAAAGTTGGATGAAAACAGTGATATTGAATTGGTTGTTTCATAATTGAGACGTATTTAAAGGTATATAGAACGCAGATAAGCGGTCTACTATCTCATCAACTTAACTGAAGAATTAGGTCATTTGTTCTAGTTCGGTAATATTCGTCAGTGCTTCTTGATTGCTTTTGCCACATACGACAGAGCATGGCTTAAAGTCATGACACACTTTTGGGCGCTCTGGATTACCAAAGAGTTTGCATAGATTATCGTCATTCAATTGAATACAACGTTCACCTGCAGGTTTGCCATTTGGCATCCCAGGAATAGGAGAGGAAATACTCGGTGCGATACAGCACGCCCCACAACCCAATCGACAATCCATCATAAAACCCTCGCAAAAAATAAGGGGGCATTATGGCGATTTCTGACTGGATTGGAAGCGTTATCTATCTAAGTCTTGTCAGCTCAGTCAAGCTTAGACCTATGCAGATATTCAGCAAAACTTGAACTTTTTCTGCCAGAGGGGTATAAAACGCACCCAATCCCACATCGTAATAAGTAGTAAACGTAATGAGTACTCCATTTTGGCAAAGTAAATCGTTGGAACACATGACAGAAGAGGAATGGGAATCTCTCTGCGATGGTTGCGGTAAATGTTGTCTACATAAACTGATGGATGAAGATACGGATGAGATTTATTACACCAATGTGGCTTGCAGTTGGCTAAATAGTAAAACGTGTTCATGCAAAGATTACCCGAACCGTTTCACATCGGGTGAAGAGTGCACCAAGTTAACTCGAGAAGATATTGAAGACTTTACGTGGCTACCTCATACCTGTGCGTATCGTTTACTGGCAGAAAAGCAGCCTCTGCCAGAATGGCATCCTTTGATCACCGGTTCGAAGTCAGCAATGCATGCTGCGGGTGAAAGTGTGCGAAACAAAGTGGTGTATGAGATTGATGTGGTGAACTGGGAAGACCACATTTTGAATCACCCAAATCGTCAGTAGCTAAAAACGAGAACGTTAAAACGGAAATGTTAAAACAGTGATTCAAACAATAAGCCTTTCAACGGTACCTAAGGTCATTTACAGGTCGCGATGTGAAAGGCTTATTTGTATTGATTTCTTTAGCGCCGTCGGCTAACCCCGAATAAATCGGTTATAAACAAACAGAAGAACGAAAGCACCTAATGTCGCAGTGACGATACTGCCGATATTCACGCCATCAGCACCGCCTAGACCAACAAAACTGCCCAAAAATCCACCGACAAACGCTCCTAAAATTCCGAGCACCATCGTAGCTATCCATCCGCCACCATCGTTACCAGGCATGAGCCATTTTGCTAATGCGCCGGCAATCAGTCCCAAAATAATCCAAGATAAAAACCCCATAAATACTCCTTTTCAATGATTCTTACGCTATCAATCATAGTTCATATCTAACTATTTATTTGAAACAATAATTAACTGATAACCAATAATTAACTGATAACCATAGCAATATAGCCAAGGATAAGAACCAGTACCGATGTTAATGCATAGGGCACAGGGTAGCCAATGGCAGGCATATCACTATGGCTTGCATCTTGGGCTCCTTTCATTGCTGGTGTGCTATTTCTTCCTCCAGCACAAGCGCCCGCAAGAATTGCTGGGTTCATTTTCCTAAAATACAAGCCATAGAGCCAAGCAAGAAGAGGTGGCACCAGTGCTGCTGTGACCCCTAATATTGCAATTTTAATGACGATGATGCCTTGAAAAGAGGCCAGAATTTTTGGTCCTACGGTCGCGGCTAATACAGCAACAAATAGGTTTAGCCCAATGTCTTGTAAAAAACTTCGCGCGCCCTCGCTCATAGGGCCCCCAAGCGTTGGATTACGAGTTCTAAGGAAAGAGAAAATAATACCAGTGAGCATACAACCCGCAGAGGTACCTAACGCAAAAGGAATGCCGGCTATGGTTACGCTAAGATGGCCAAATAGATACCCTATTAGCAGTGAGAACGCTAAATAAAATGTCTCTGTGATGGTGCTCTCGACGATGGGAACGCTATTTAAATTGGACGCGGTTTGTTCGACACACCATTGAGAACCAGCGACACGGATAACGTCACCAACTTCTACTTTTGTTTGTGGCATCAAAGGTTGTTGGTGTCCTTGTCGAAAAAGGGCTTTAAAATAAACGCCAAATCCCACTTCTGCATGCAACTCGGCGATGGTTTTTCCTGCATATTTAGACTTGCCAATATGGATGTCGGCGACTTCAATGTCGACGTTGCGTGCTCTTGGCTCATCGACTTCGTTGCCAATATCGGATTCTCCTTCAGAAATGAGTACATGATATTCACCACGCACACCGATGATGTCATTTAGAGCAAGAGTTGGGTTGTCTGATGCATTAATAACTTCATCACCTCTCACCACTTTGAGTACTGCCGCGTCTGGGAACTGTTGGTAAAGTTCTTGTACTGAACGTCCTACCAATTCTTGGTGGGTTACTTGATAGGCGCGAACATCGATGGGTAGAACGCCTACGTCCGAGAATCCAAACGTACTGGGCAATTTTTCATTGTCGTCGCCCGCTGAATATTCTGCTTCTGCCTCTTTTCCTGCCTTGATTGGGTCAATGCCAAAAAGTGAGGGAAGATATTTAATAAATAGAATAATGAGGACGGTAGATAATACATAACTGATCGCGTAGCCTGCTGCGATATTTGCGCTTACATGGTCGACGCTCATGCCCTCTGGTGGGGTGAATGCACCTGAATTGATTGCGGATTGAGCCACGCCCATTACTGCCGTCACAGTATAGCTACCTGAAATGATTCCAGCCGCATACCCGGGTTCAAGCCCCATTAGCTTGGCACCGATGACGACAATAGCAAAATTGCTGAATACGACAATTAAACCGATAACAACAAAGTCAAATCCGCCTCGAGCGAGACCAGAAAAGAATTGTGGGCCAACTTTCATGCCTATCGCATACATGAACATCATAAGGAAAATGTCTGAAACTAAGCCTGGCTCTTCAATCTTCAAACCGTAAACGGAGAAGGAAGTGAGTGCCAATGCGACCCCGACGACGAGTGTTCCTGCTGTTGTCCCTAAACTCACGCCTTTAACGCTAAGGCGACCTAAAGGATACCCAATCGCAAGTGAAAGGAAGAGAAAGACAAAGGGATTTTCTGACAAGTAACTAAAAATAAAAGACATACGGTTACCCTGTTGCTCTGAGGGAGAAAGAGCAAGGTACTTCCTCATCCTTTGCTCTCTAAATAGCATCAATCAGTATTATTTATCCATACAGTCAATATGAGCTTGGAGTTATACAAAACTAGATCTATGTATACCTAGATCTATGCAAACCTAGATGCACATGGACTTAGATAAATACAAACTGGTATGACGCTGGATTACCCATGATTAAAGTTAGAGGACTCATCTTCATTACTACCGTTAACGACAGGATGCTTGTCGAAGAAATCCACACAGTGTTTTAAATCAGAAATCAATAAATCGGCCATGTCGCGACTGAATCCGTGACGAACTAGGATACGCATTATGACGAGATCTTCCCTTTCTGCAGGCATTGCATAGGCGGCGATTTGCCAACCACGAGAGCGAATACGATCTGATAGATCGTAGAGATTGAAGCCAGGTTTTGTGTCATCCTTTAAGGACCAGCTTAGGGCAGGTATGCCTCCATGGCCGTTGTAGATGATTTTAAACATACCCATTTTTTCTATCTCTTCTGCGAGGTAATGAGCAGTTTCATAGCAAGCTTGATGAACTTTTCGATATCCCTCTTTGCCCAAACGAAGGAAGTTATAATACTGAGCAACGATTTGCCCCCCAGGGCGAGAGAAGTTAAGAGCGAAAGTTGGCATGTTACCGCCCAAGTAGTTCACGTTAAATATCAGGTCTTTATGTAATGCATCGGCATCACGCCATACCACCCAACCTACTCCGAGAGGGGCAAGCCCGAACTTATGACCGGAGGCATTGATCGATTTAACACGTGGTAATCGGAAATCCCACTCTAAATCGGGGTCACAAAAAGGAGCCAAGAAAGCACCGCTAGCTCCGTCAACGTGAATTGGGATATCTAAGCCAGTTTGTTCTTCCAGTTTGTCTAGCGCTTCATGCACCGCTTTTACAGGCTCATACTGACAAGTAAAAGTTACGCCTAAGGTAGGCACGACGCCAATAGTGTTCTCATCACATCGTTTTATGACTTCTTCCGGCGTCATGATTAAACGGTCGCCTTGCATCGGTATTTCGCGAAGTTCAATATCCCAATATCGTGCAAATTTGTGCCAGCATACTTGAACCGGTCCACATATTAGGTTTGGTCGATCAGTGGGTTTGCCGAGCTGTTTCATTTTTTCTCGCCATGCCCATTTTAAGGCCATTCCTCCTAGCATTGCTGCTTCACTTGATCCTGTTGTTGAGCATCCCATTGGGTTTTCGGCCTCAGGGGCATGCCAAAGGTCAGCGAGCATATGAACACATCTAGACTCTAGCTCAGCAGTTTGTGGGTACTCATCTTTATCGATCATATTTTTATCGATGCATTCATTCATGAGTTGATGAACCTCATCTTCTACCCAAGTTTGGCAAAATGTAGCTAGGTTTTGTCGTGAGTTTCCATCAAGCATTAACTCATCATGGACGACCTGATAAGCGTGATTCGGGGAGTGCTCATTTTCGGGAATGCGATACTTAGGCATGACGACAGATAAATCTTTTGAAGAGTAAACATCATCGATGATTGAGCCGCGTATGGCTGATTTTTTGTGCAGAGGCATATGCATTTCCTTCGCGTTTGGTATTTTGTGATTGAGTGCCTAGCAAGAATAAATTGCTCAATATTCCCAAATGAGCTCAAATATTGTGACCTCATATTTTTAAGTCATAAGGGTCCATTTACTGTAGTAAAGTTTATTAATTACTGCTGTGTTGGTTCATATATTAAGTACGTCTATTTCGAGAGTGGGATACAAAGGCCTAGGTAAATAGAGGTGTTGGCGCAAGTTTGACAGTTTAATTACGAATTACCGCCCAGCGTGCTTATTGATGTAGTAAACTCTAGGCATATGTTTTCACTGCCTAATAGGCGAGTTTTAACTCGGTGACCGTCTCTTGTGAGGTAAATATGACCTATCGACATTCTTTTACACCGCGTTCTTGTGCGGCCGCATTTTTCAGTTTTTTGCTTGCTTGTGTTCTGAGTTTTGGGCCTATTACGATTCATGCAACAGAGGCGAATAGTGAACAACAAACCTCTCTTGCAGAGCGGACGATTGATAATATTAATCAAGATATTTTGGATTTGTCTGCCACGCTTAAACAAGCCACTGGAGATGAGCGAGACGCTTTGCAATTGCAGCTTTTTCAGAAAAATGAAGAACTGAGAAATCGCCTTTCAGCGGCAATAAACAACAAATCCATTCCCAACGAAAAGCTCATTGCACTCGTTAGAACGCAGCAAAAATATTCAGATGGTTCATTTGCTTATTTAGATGATCGTGTCAAAGTGCTAAATGAAAAAATCAACACAGCTAAAGAACAAGATAAGCTCTCTCTAGTGAATGTTTACCGCGAGCTTCAACAGTACTTAGATGTTAGTTTCGAAGCCGGTTCACAGAACTTAATTTGGCTGAAAGAACTGGGTGTTCAAGACAATGAAGCTGAGGAAGTATTTAAAGATAGCGTTGATAAGCGCATGCGTTTGCTGTCGGCTTCTATTGAGTATCTAAACCAGCAAAAAGAGTTTATTGGCGCACAAATATCGTCAAGCCCTGAGTCAGAAAAAACGGCGTTGCAGTTGAATGAACTGATCCTCAAGCAAAGGTTGGATATTGCGACGAACAGTTTACGTTCTTTGATTTCGATAGGGGATGGGTTAGGGCTAGAGACCTCAGAATACAAACGCCAGATCTTTGAAGTAACGGGTAGTATCACGCATGATTTGCTCAATGCCAAAGTGGTGCTGTCTATTCTCACTCACTGGTCTAGTTCCGCAGGGGATTGGTTTGCAGAGAATGCCGCACAACATGTATTCCAGCTCTTTGTTTTTGCCTTAATTCTTTTGATCGCACGAGCGCTCTCGAAACTGACACGAAAAGTGGTGAGTAAAGCCGTCGCATCTAAGAATTTAAAACTGTCCCATCTAATGCAAGATTTCTTTATTTCGATGTCTGGCAAGGCAGTATGGGTGATTGGTATCATGGTCGGCCTGTCTCAGATAGGCTTGAACCTCGCGCCTATCCTGACCGGTTTCGGTATTGCTGGTGTGATCATTGGTTTTGCATTGCAAGACACGCTATCAAACTTTGCGGCAGGCATGATGTTGTTGATTTATCGCCCGTTTGATGTTGGCGATTTCGTTTACGCGGGTGGCGTAGATGGTAAAGTAAGCCACATGAGTTTGGTGAACACCACAATTCGAACTTTCGACAACCAGATCATTATGGTGCCAAACAGTAAGATTTGGGGCGATGTGATTAAGAACGTCACACATGAGCGTATTCGTCGAGTCGATATGGTTTTTGGTATTGGCTATGCTGACGATCTGTTGAAAGCTGAATCTGTGCTAAATGACATCATCACTTCCCATCCTGCGGTTCTTCGTTCTCCTGAGCCAATGATCAAAGTACATACATTGAATACATCGTCGGTCGATTTTATTGTCCGACCTTGGGTAAAAACGGATGATTATTGGGATGTTTACTGGGACGTGACCAAAGAAGTGAAATTGCGCTTTGATCGTGAGGGGATCTCGATACCTTTCCCTCAACAAGATGTTCACTTGCACATGGTGAGCAATGATAAGCAAGATGCATAGTGCTGCTTAACTGATGGGGCTCCCATCGGTTAACTTTATTCAATGAGTCAGTCCGCTTTGGAATACCAAAGCGGACTTTTTGCATGGGGGCTTGGGAAAGTGTTTAAAACCGTTTACCTAAGCTCACTTGTAAGCCATCATAACGGTCGTAGAAGTCGTCAAACCCCATCTCTGCAACGTTGTAGATGTATTCAGCTCGTAGCCAAATGTCTTTGCTCATATCCCAATGTATGCCTGCACCAAGGTTAAACAGCGCTCCAGAGTCATCCGTTACTTTTTGAACATCAGGTACGTACATTTCAGCTTGAGTACCCAATGCAGTGACTCGGCCAAATAGGGACAGAGGCGTATCACCTAGATTATCGCTGGTCATCACTGCCGACATACCCGCTTGATAATAATGCAAGTCCAGGTCAAGGTTTGCTGGGCCATTTTTCAGCTCACTCTGTGAATAGCGTAATACCCCTTCAAAAGCGAGGTACTGGTTTACGTGATAACCCCAGCCAACGGTGAGATGAGGTGTTGACCAATCGCTATCTCGATCCGTGCCAAAGTCTGGCGTATCAAACCCAACATTACCTGTGCCCAAATAGAAATAAGATTGATGAGTTTGCTCTTGTGCTGCGAATACTGGCATGGCCACTGACAATGCGGACAATAATAGGATGGCGTTTTTCATAACTTAGCGGTAACCTTTAAGAAAGACTATTTTTAGAATTAGTATTAAATTAATCAATAAGATAACTGGCTATCATAATATCAGTCTTTTGGGTGAGTGCGTGATTTAAGGGGGGAATTTGCTCTGTTTGCACAAATTTTCTGTTTCATTCTGTTGTGCGTAGTCCGCTGCTCTAAGCACTGAGGTGCATGGTTAGTTCAATAAAAGGAAAGTAAAGTGGCTGAATTTAAATACAAAAATCTAACGCAAGAAGAGCAAGATAAGCTAGACGCTGCAACATTTCGTCGTCTACTGGCACACTTAGATGCTAACAAAGACGTGCAAAATATCGACCTAATGATTCTTGCTGGATTCTGTCGCAACTGTTTTAGTAAATGGTATAAAGCAGAAGCAGAAGATCGTGGTATGGACATTGGCATTGATGACGCTCGTGAGCGCGTATACGGTATGACTTATGATGAATGGAAGCAGAACCATCAGCCTGAAGCTACACCAGAGCAGCTTGCCGCATTTGAAGCGCGTCAAAAGAAGTAATACCAATAATAGTGAATAGTGAATAGTGAATAGTGAATAGTGAATAGTGAATAGTGAATAGTGAATCACTAGTCGTAAATAACGGGTCATCCTAGTTTGTCATCATGCTTGATAACGTCGTTTTAACGCCGGTTAGTATCATTCTGCATCAAATACAAAACAGCCCGCTTGCTTGCGGGCTGTTGCTTCTCTAGCGTGTACGTTTTACTCAGTAACCGGGCCGCAGCATGCTGGCTCGACACAGCCTTTTGCTTGAATGATTTCAAGTTGAGTCAAGTACGGCTGAATATCACCAATGTTTGTTTTTACCCATTCAGCGTCGTAATACGTATCTAGGTAACGCTCACCTGAGTCACATAGTAGAGTCACGATAGAGCCATTTTCGCCGCGTTGTTTCATTTCGCATGCAAGTTGAAGAACGCCGTAAAGGTTAGTACCCGTAGATGCGCCAACCTTGCGACCAATGAGTCCCGACACCCAATGCGCTGTTGCGACACTTGCTGCATCCGGGATTTTGCGCATTTCGTCAACAACGCCAGCAATGAAGCTAGGCTCAACGCGTGGACGGCCAATGCCTTCGATTTTACTTCCGTTCTCACCTCGAATGTTCGGATTACCTGACTGGAAAGAGTCAAAGAATACGGAGTTATCAGGGTCAACGACACACAGTTTTGTATCGTATTTTTGGTAACGGATAAAGCGTCCGATGGTTGCAGATGTGCCACCTGTACCAGGGCTCATTACCACCCAACTTGGGATAGGGTGATCTTCTAGTTTCATTTGGCTGAAGATGGAGTTAGCGATGTTGTTGTTACCACGCCAGTCTGTCGCGCGCTCTGCGTAGGTAAATTGATCCATGTAGTGACCGTTAAGTTCTTCTGCGAGACGGCGAGACTCATCATAGATTTGGTCTGAACGATCAACAAGGTGTGCTTTACCGCCATAGAATTCGATCTGCTCAATCTTTTTACGAGCAGTGCTCTTTGGCATAACCGCAATAAAAGGTAAACCAAGAAGGCGTGCGAAGTAAGCCTCAGAAACGGCAGTGCTGCCTGATGAAGCTTCGATAACCGTTGTCTCAGGACCAACCCAACCATTACAAATCGCGTAAAGGAATAGTGAGCGTGCTAATCGGTGCTTCAATGAACCCGTTGGGTGCGTACTTTCATCTTTCAGATAGATATCAATACCTTCTAAAGATGGAAGATCGAGTTTGAATAGGTGAGTATCGGCAGAACGTTGGAAGTCAGCTTCAATTTTACGGACTGCGTTATTGATCCAGTTGTGGTCTGTGCACATAACATGGCTCCTTGGAAATTTGTAGGGTATTTTTTTGTCTATAAGGCTAATCTACCTATAAACTTAGAGAAAAACTTTGCTAATATTGCTTTGTTATTCACCAATAGTAGAAGATTTTTCTCCTAAATGCGGAAATTCTAGGAATGAGCTTAGATAAATTAGATAGGCAGTTACTTTCTTTACTCCAAACCGATGCTACTTTGTCTTTGAATGACTTAGCTGAACGCATCAATTTGACCACCACACCATGCTGGAAACGCCTTAAAAAGCTAGAAGATGAGGGATATATTGAAAAGCGAGTGGCATTGCTCAACGCAGAAAAACTCGATCTGTCTTTTATTGCTTTTGTGCAATTGAAAACCAGCGATCACTCAGAGGATTGGTACCATCACTTTGTTACGACAGTGAGTGATTTTCCAGAGGTGATGGAGTTTTATCGTATGGCGGGGGAATACGACTATATGATGAAAGTGTTGGTTCGGGATATGAAGCGTTTTGATGAATTTTATAAACGCTTAGTGAATAGCGTGAGAGGCTTATCTAATGTGACCTCTACCTTTGCGATGGAGCCGATTAAGTACACAACAGAACTGCCTATTAGTTTTTAATAGGACGGGATTGAAGAGCGATATCAAAGGTGTAAAGAGGGATAATAAGGGAGTGAAGACGCTCCCTTACTTATTCATCACGCGGACTATTGTATCACGTAGACTAACGCATCATGTTGGTTTTTACATCACTTGGAGCAGTACCATCGTATGCCGTTTATTTGGTAAAACGCATAACACCTTCTTGCACAGCTGTGGCGACAAGGTGACCTTGTTGGTTGTAAATTTCGCCACGCACCAAGCCTCTGGTATTACTCGCTGTTGGGCTTTCGATCACGTAGAGAAGCCATTCATCCATTCTAAATGGGCGATGGAACCAAATGGAGTGATCGATCGTTGCGACTTGGAAGTTTGGTGTCATTAGTGATACTTCATGGGGGAATAGCGCTGTCACTAAAAAACCCCAGTCTGAAGCATAACCAAGCAAATATTGGTGAATCAATTGGTTCTCTGGCATATCACCATTGGCACGTATCCAAAGGTACTGTTTTGCTTCTGCTTTTTTTGGATTGAGAGGGTTAATGATATTGACTGGCCGTGTCTCAATCGGCTTTTCACCACAAACAGTTTTGCGAAGTTTCTCAGGCAAATACTCGGCAATGTGGCTTGCGAGTTCGGTTTCTGATGGGAAGTTTTCTGGTCCGGGAATGTCAGGCATTGTATTTTGGTGATCAAAGCCCGGCGCTTCACCATGATACGATGCCGTAAGATAGAAGATCGGACGGCCATTTTGGATGGCTTTAACGCGTCGAGTACTAAAACTGCGGCCATCTCTTAAATTCTCAACATCATAAATGATAGGCTTTTCAGGATCACCAGGGTAAAGAAAGTAGCTGTGAAAAGAATGGACAGTACGTGTTTCCTCGACGGTATATCGTGCTGCTGATAATGCTTGCCCAATCACCTGACCGCCATAAACTTGAGGTAAACCTAGGTTCTCGCTTTGTCCACGGAACAAGCCTTCTTCTAATTTTTCGAGTTGTAATAGGCTAAGTAATTCTCGTAGTGGTTTACTCATGATGTTTCCTCACCGTTGTGACTTTAGTTGCTTCAATTATGAAACAAATTCAATTGTTTGATAATTTCTAACTTAGTTAAACTATTGTCAAATAAAACCATTTCATGCAGACAGTTTAATAAACAATCTCTATACTTAGCGCGAATTGATACATGCTATGAGGCTAATATGAAAAAAACGCTACTACTTGTTACTTCTTTATTGTTTGGTGCAGCGCTTGTGGGTTGTCAATCATCTCAAGTGACTGAAGTCGAATCCGCGGAGGCATCAATGAATACAATTACAGGTACAGTGGCATACCGAGAGCGCATTGCATTACCTCCCCATGCCGTTGTAACCGTTGCGCTAGAAGACGTGTCTTTAGCTGATGCTCCAGCAAAAGTGCTAGCAAAACAGACATTCGAAACTGCAGGTAAGCAAGTGCCTTTTGCATTTGAATTAAGCTACGACAGCAATGATATCAAACCAAATCATCGTTACAGCTTACGCGCTCGTATTGAAGTTGATGGCAAACTGCGTTTTATTAATGATACTAGCATTCCAGTGATTACTGATCCTGAGCAAACACATGAAGCGAATATCCGCCTAGTGGGTACGCGATAATTGTTACCAATGCAGAACTACAAATGGCAGCTTAAGGCTGCCATTTGTACTTTCTGAGAGATACTTTCCCAATTTCAGACACTTCAACGCCCTCAGCTTCGAGCTTGCGTTTCTGCCGTTGAAGATCCTCACCTTTTAGAGAAATTTTACCCTGACTATTAATGACACGAAACCAAGGTAACTGACTTCCCTCTGGTAAGTTACCGAGGGCTTTCCCTACATGTCGAGCATAGCCTGGGTAGCTTGCTAACTTTGCAATTTCCCCATAAGTACTCACTTTCCCTTTTGGAATTTGGTGAATTACAGCAAAGATTTGCATTAAAAATTGGTCCATACTCAAAGTATCCACTGTGATTTACCAAGGAATGGTAATATACATGGCTTGTACTTTTCTATTGGATATTGCTCCTTAACATCACATGCTACTCATCATTTTATTTGGCACTGTCGCCTTTTTTTGAGTAGGTTGTTGATTATCTGAATAATTGTAAAGTACAAATAGGAGTTTGAGCTTAGCTCAAAGCAAAACCCACTCAATCGCCGTTTCTATTTCGTTTTATATGCGGTTGGGTTACCAAGTCGGTTGGGGAAGCCAGGAGGCATTATGATTTTTTCGACACTTCAATTTTTGGTTACCACATTACTAGCGGTCGTTTGTGCTCGCGCGATCAGTCTAAGTGATGGGGATATTCCCGTTCTCGCATTAATGATTCCTGCGTTATGGATCCTGCCTCAAGGTGGGTTAGCGGGATTATTATTGCTTGGTGCAATGACAGTTTATGGGCTCACACTGTCGACACAGCCTATCGCACTTTCGATTGGTATATTGATTCTTTTTCCACTTCTCATGGTCGTGTTTTCTCGACGCAGCTCTTTCGGTGTATTGCTCACCGCAGGCTTAATTGTTGTCACGCTTCAAATTGGCATTATGGTGACACAACAAGCGGATAAGTTGGGCGGATCGGCATGGTTAACCATAGTTCAAACGGTCTCTGTGATTCTCATGTGGTGGGCCGCGACGCAATGGAAGCCATCTTCGAAACATGGCTGGTGGTCGTTGTTGTTACTGTTACCTCTCTGGTTGGCCGATTTGCCTTATGCGGTACTTATCGCACTTAGCATTACTGGAATATTGGCCTCAATGGAAATACTGACCCGGATAAAAAATCCAATGCGTTGGGGGAAACTATTGTGTTGGACTCTGCCAACGGTAGGCTTTGCCGTGTTAGTCGTCAGCCCTAATATTGAAGTGCCGAACCCGGTTTTTGTTGTTTGGTTATGCTTGCTAGGCACTGCTTGGATGACAGACTACATTCTTCGTAGTAACGATGAGCAAGCGGAACTTTGACAATGAGTTGTTGATATATCATTGAATAGTGACAGAAGCGACACTCTATTGATTTAGTTATGCATTAGAGATAGTAATGCTATATGGTTAATTATTCATAATAAAAAATTGCTTACAATAATAATTATACGTCACCGCCTATATAATTAGTTAGGTCAATGTGTCAGAGGGTGTTGGGTTATCTGGGCGCTGCCTCTATCTGTGCTTAGACCCGTTTCCAAACTGTTATGTAGGTAGGCAAGTATTAGAAATGTCTATCATGGTTAAAGTTGTGCGAAGTTTGTTGTTTTTGGCTTGCTTGTTTTTCGGTTTTTGCGTTAAAGCAGAAGTAACAACGCTCAGTGCTTATAAAGTAGCAACAGAAGCAGACGATGTTGTTACAAGAGTACTGTTTGATGCGGTTGCCAAAGAATTTGGCATTCACATCGAATATGTTACTTATTCGAATTTTGACGCGATTCTTGAAGCGGTCGCAAAGGGTGAAGCCGATTTTGCTGGCAATATCACCTACACAGATGTGAGGGCAGAGCGCTTTAGTTACTCTAGACCAACCAACATAGAATATACCTACCTTTATGCTTTCAGTGATCTCTCGTTGCGTGACGCTTCCGTTATTGGCGTTCCGCACGGCACTATTTATTCAGATCTTATTGCAGAGAATTATCCATATATCACGTTAATCGCTTATCAAGGTCATGAAGAAGCCGTCGCACTAATGCGAGCGAGGCGAGTCGATGGTGTTGTCGATGCAATCAATCAGCTAAAACCAATGTTGCTTGAGGGATTTGATGCGACACTACTTAATGATCACATATCCATTAAACCGGTGTCGATTGTGAGTCGAAAAGGGACTCATATTGATGAGTTAGATAAGTTTTCCTCTTTTATTCATAGTGAAAAAGTTCAAAAGTTGTTGCGACAAGAAATTACGCAATATCAATTCGAATTGCGTCAAACGGCATTACGAGAATCGATCAAAACACTCCCTTTTGATTTGGATAAGCCGATCACAATTAAGTTTGAGCCACTTTACCCTTATGTTGTTTATCAACCAGATGGTTCAGTTAACGGACTTACCGCAGATGTCGTGTTGAGAAGCTGCGATATATTGGCGCTGAATTGTCAGGTGATCAGTAAACCTGACGAAAGTTGGGAGTCAATGTACCAAGAGTTTATCAAAGGTGATTTTGACGTTCTTGCTCCATTTACGATTAGTCAAAAACGCCAACACTTTAGCCACTTTCCACAGCCTCATTATTCTCCAGCAGCGGTTATGGTGAAAAGACTGGGGTATAAAACCAATGTTTATTCCCATGTTTCGCAATTGATTTCTGAGCGTATTGGTGTCGTTAAAGACGACTTTTTTGATCAGATGCTAACCAGAATGTTACCGCTTAAAGACATTCATCGTTACCCATCCCAGACTGAGCTCCTCGATGCCATGCTCGCAAAAGAGGTGGACTATATTCCGATGGATACGGCGATGCTGAATCATTTATTGCGCCAAAGTGAGCTGATCCCAATAGAGCAGGACAACGCGATAGGTGAGTTTTATCATTCTCAATTGTCCATTGGTTTGGTGGACAATGAACGAGGCGGATTATTGGCACCGTACTTTAGCCGTGCGATTTCAATGTTGGATTTAGAAAAAATCATTGCTACGTATGATTTACGGCCAGATTGGCGAACCGCGTTGGAATATGAAATACGGTTAGCTAATCAGACACAAGTGTTGTTTTTTTCCGTGCTGGTTGTGGCAGTTGGAATCTCCTTGTATCTCTATCGACAGTCAAATACAGACAATCTGACGGGGTTAAGGAACCGACGAGCATTGCAAGTTAAGTATCGTAATGGCTTTTCTAAAGACTTGACCATACTTTATTTAGATATCAATAAGTTTAAGAAAATCAATGATACTTATGGTCATCAATCAGGGGATGAAGTGCTAAAACTTATCGCTGCAAAAATACGTCGGGTATGGGATGGAACAGGTTATCGGATTGGTGGTGATGAGTTTATTCTCCTCGGGTATCCATCAGACGAGCAGTTAACATTGGCATTGAAAGAGTTACGCAAGTTGGGTGCTAAAGATGGCCTCGTTGGTGATGTCAGTAAGGTATCTATCTCGGTTGGCGTGTCTAGACAGCGGGAACGCTTTGTTAGTTTGGAGAAAGGCTTGCACTTAGCGGACGCCGATATGTACAACAGCAAAATGAGATCAAAGCCAGTGGACACCAAGCAGGCAACAGCATGCGAGGCGGTAGGGAAGTAATTGAATGACTTTTGTTCAAACAGAAGTGAAAACAACAAATTCATCGTTTTAGCACTTGCAATCTATGGGGGGATACTGAATAATCCAACCATCATTTGAGACAAGCTCTCAAAACAGAATTATGGGGCTCTGGTCCTCTCGCAACAATAGCTCGTGAACTCGGTCAGGTCCGGAAGGAAGCAGCCGCAGCGGGTGACTTGTGTGCCGGGATGTGGCTGGGGTCCCACCCTTTGAAAGCCTCGCTATGACAGCGAGGCTTTTTCGTTTCACGCATTTCTTTCTGTTACTTTTACTTTATTCTATAATTTGGCGCTCTTCTTTGTTTACATGCCATTTTCACCTGGGATATTTTCATGATTTCAAAAAACCAATTAAAACTGCTTCGTGCTTTGGGTCAAAAGAAGCAGCGTAAAGCGCATGGCTTATTTCTGGTTCAGGGTGAAAAGAACGTACTGGAGCTGGCAAACAGTTCGCTTATCGTAAAACACATCTTTGCTACGGACGAGTTTTTAGATCAGTATCGTCAAGAGCTAAACGGATTCGAATGCATTGAAGCGTCACTTGATGACTTAACTAAAGCCAGTACGTTGGTCAGTAACAATGCAGCTATTGCTGTGGTTGAAATCCCGAATGTAAAAGTACCACAGGCAAAAGGAATGATGATTGCGCTGGATGGCGTGTCTGACCCAGGTAACTTGGGCACAATCATCCGCGTTGCGGATTGGTATGGCATTAAGCATATTGTTGCGAGTACGGATTGTGCTGACCCATACAACCCAAAAACCATCAGTGCCACTATGGGTAGTTTTGGTCGTGTTCAAGTTAGTCTGGTGGATCTGCCAAGCTATTTAGAAGACGCGAATTTGCCAGTATATGGCGCATTCCTTGAGGGTGTGAGTGTACATAAAACAGAATTTTCTGCAGAGGGTATTTTGTTAATGGGCAGTGAGTCTCACGGCGTGCGTGAAGCGGCATCAAAGTTTGTGACCGATAAGATTACTATTCCAGCATTTGGCGGTGCAGAGTCACTGAACGTAGCAATGGCGACAGGTATCATTCTGGATAACATGCGTCGTCAACACAGCTAAGTGAATCCGCGAATTTCAAATACAAAAAAAGCGTAATGACTCAGATTATTTCAAATTGAGGCTCATTACGCTTTTTTCGTTTTAATGCGCTTATTTTTCTAACATGTCCAACTTGTTTGGCACGCCATTCCACTTTTCCGCTTCATCCATCGCAGGCTTCACTTCGGTCTGTACTGGCCAGATTTCCGCAAGCTCCGCGTTGAGCTCTTTGTAGATCGCTTGATCTTCTGGTAGCTCGTCTTCTTGGAAGATGGCAGCTGCAGCACATTCATCCACACACAAGCCACAATCGATGCATTCAATTGGGTTGATTACCATAAAGTTTGGGCCTTCATGGAAGGCATCTGCAGGGCATACCGCGACACAGTCGGTGTACTTACATTGGATACAGTTATCGGTTACGACAAATGCCATGATAATCCGCTCTTAAGTTAGTCAAAATTGAAGAATGGGGATAATACTCGTCCCAAAGTAAAATTCAACATTCGAGGTGTGAAATCGGCCAAGCAACTTGGATTTAGTATGACAGACAAATCAATTTCTCGTAAAATGCGCGCCATTGTGAGCTGAACCCTATTATTTCTCAAATATGATGAGAGAGCGTATGGTTTGGCTAAGACACCTACTACATCGAGACATCACATGATTCGTATTAATGAAATTAAGCTTCCTCTTGATCATGAGGAAGGCGCGCTACTTGACGCGATTACTAACAAACTTGGCATTGCTGCCGAGAAAGTTATCTCTTTTAACGTCTTTAGACGCGGCTACGATGCTCGTAAGAAAACCAATATTCACCTGATTTATACGCTAGACATCATTGTTGAAGGTGATGAAGAAGCGTTGCTAGCAAAATTTGAAAAAGATCCGCACGTTCGCCAAACGCCAGATATGGAATACAAGTTTGTCGCGAAAGCGCCAGAGAATCTAACTGAGCGCCCAGTAGTGATCGGTTTTGGTCCTTGTGGTCTGTTTGCGGGCTTGGTTTTGGCTCAAATGGGCTTCAACCCAATCATTGTTGAACGTGGTAAAGAAGTGCGTGAGCGTACCAAAGACACATTTGGCTTTTGGCGTAAGCGCACACTCAACCCAGAATCAAACGTACAGTTTGGTGAGGGCGGCGCAGGTACATTCTCTGACGGTAAGCTTTACAGCCAAGTGAAAGATCCAAACTTCTATGGTCGCAAAGTGATCACTGAGTTTGTCGCGGCTGGTGCACCAGAAGAAATTTTATATGTAAGTAAGCCGCACATCGGTACCTTTAAACTGGTTACTATGATTGAGAAGATGCGCGCAAAAATCATCGAGCTAGGTGGGGAAATCCGCTTTAGTACGCGCGTAGATGATCTTCATATGGAAGATGGTCAAATTACAGGCGTAACGCTATCAAACGGTGAAGAAATCAAATCTCGTCACGTAGTGCTAGCGGTAGGTCACAGTGCTCGTGATACGTTTGAAATGCTGCATGAGCGCGGTGTTTACATGGAAGCAAAACCGTTCTCTGTTGGTTTCCGTATCGAGCACAAGCAAGCGATGATCGATGAGGCACGTTTTGGTAAAAATGCAGGTCACCCAATTCTTGGCGCGGCGGACTACAAGCTGGTTCACCATTGTAAGAATGGCCGCACGGTTTACAGCTTCTGTATGTGCCCAGGTGGTACTGTGGTAGCGGCAACGTCTGAAGAGGGTCGCGTAGTAACCAATGGTATGAGCCAATACTCACGTGCAGAGCGCAACGCGAACAGTGCAATCGTTGTGGGTATTTCTCCGGAAGTGGACTACCCAGGCGATCCACTAGCAGGTATCCGTTTCCAGCGTGAATTGGAATCAGGCGCTTACATGCTAGGCGGTGAGAACTACGACGCACCAGCACAGAAAATTGGTGACTTCCTGAAAGGTCGCGATCCAAGTGCACTTGGTGATGTGGAGCCATCATTTACTCCAGGCATCAAACTGACTGACCTGTCAAAAGCGCTACCAGCATTTGCTATCGAAGCGATTCGTGAAGCAATTCCTGCATTCGATCGCAAGATTAAAGGTTTCGCATCGGAAGATGGTCTTTTAACTGGTGTTGAGACGCGTACGTCTTCGCCAGTTTGTATCAAGCGTGGTAAAGATTTCCAAAGTGTTAACCTAAAAGGTTTCTTCCCAGCGGGTGAGGGTGCGGGTTACGCTGGTGGTATCCTATCAGCAGGTATTGATGGCATTAAAGTGGCGGAAGCTGTTGCTCGTGACATCGTTGAAGCGATGCAAAATGCATAATTTCTTTGCGTAATGATACGTCGAAAGCCAGCCAAATTTGAGGCTGGCTTTTTGATTTCGGCTGCATAGCTAGTTGATCATTTGTCGTTGTGATTAAATTGGGGCAACCGTTATCAGATATATGTTCAAATCTCTTCTTCCCCTTTGCCTCCAAAGAAAAACCTCGCTTTTTTACTAAATAATTATGCAATTACATATTTATTGTGTTGCCTTATGGATTCGTTGTGATGGCGATTAATAGGCACAATCTATAAATAAAATTGCCAATTTCCATTTAGTAAAATCAAGAAATTAGACGACACTTATCCTAAAGGCAGCTAAAACGTGCCGATAAGGAGATAAGCATGCACTCACTAAAAGTAAAAGATTACATGACATTACAAGCTGTGACCTTTACACCAAATCAGTCATTGACTGCTGCACTCGACAAGGTGATGCAAAGTGTAACGCTCGGTGGTCCAGTTATTGATGAAAATGAGAAAGTGATTGGATTCCTTTCAGAACAAGATCTTTTAGATAAACTTGTCAAAGCCAGTTACCATTGTCAGGATACGCATACCGTGCAAGAGTGTATGCACGATGATGTATTGTCTGTCTCTCCTGAAATGTCGATCATTGAATTGGCTGATATGATGCAAATAGGTAAGCCGAAGATGTATCCAGTCGTGGACGACAAAGAGAAACTTGTTGGCGTAATCACGCGTCGTGATGTGCTGCGTGCTATTGGTAAAACGCTCAACGAGTGCTTTAAGCACCCTGTTTAATCCCCCAAAATTAAGATATTTGATGAAAGGCGCTTCGGCGTCTTTTTGTTGTTGAGGAAAAATATGTCCACGCAAGACGCGAAGTTTGTTCAAGGTTCTACGATGCGCCACATCTTAGTGATGTCTGGAGCAGGCTCTGTCGGCTTAATGGCTCTGTTTGTTGTTGATCTGCTCGATATGCTGTTCATCAGTATGTTAGGGCAAGTAGAACTTGCCGCTGCCGTTGGGTTTGCAGGCACGTTGATTTTTTTCTCAACATCCGCCTCGATCGGCACGTCGATAGCGATGGGGGCACTTGTCTCGAAAGCGATTGGTGCGAAAGATTTTGAACGTGCGAGATTTATGAGTGGCAGCATTATGCTGGTTGCTTTTATGATCAGCTTAATTATCACGGTAAGTATGTTTGTCCATATCCCCGAACTTTTATCTGCCATTGGTGCGGAAGGGGTCGCGGCAGAGCGCGCGGAAGCTTACCTGAATATTCTTCTTCCGAGTGCGCCGATCCTTGCGTTGGGTATGTCGGCTGGTGCTGGTTTGCGTGCTGCGGGGGATGCGAAGCGCTCCATGTGGGCAACATTGGCGGGTGGGATAGTTAATGCCATTCTCGATCCTTTGTTTATTTTTGTCTTCAAATGGAATGTGGAAGGGGCAGCCGCGGCATCCGTCATTGCACGATTTACGGTTTTAGCTTTTTCACTGTACCCACTGGTTAAAGTGCACAACCTCGTCTCTTTCCCGAACTTCACTATCATTAGAAGTAACTTAAAAACCATTTTGGCGATTGCTGTGCCGGCGATCATTACCAATACCGCGACCCCAATAGGCAACGCCATTGTCACCACTCATATCGCACAATTTGGTGAGAACTTTGTGGCAGGCTTTGCCGTGATTGGCCGTTTGACGCCGGTTTGTTTCGCGGTCATCTTTGCGTTATCCGGTGCCGTAGGGCCTATTATTGGACAGAACTTTGGTGCAGAGCGGATGGATCGTGTGAAGCGAACCTTAGGCGACTCTTTACTGGTTACGACGATATATACGTTAGGCGTGTGCGTCTTGTTGTATCTTCTTCAAGATTACATTGTGGCGATGTTCAGTTTAACCGGTGATGCGGCGATCATCGTTTCAGCGTTTTGCACATACGTAGCCATATCCTTTGTGTTTAATGGCACTCTGTTTGTGGCGAATACCTCTTTCAATAACTTAGGCAAGCCACTGTATTCAACGGCACTTAATCTTGGAAAAGCAACCTTAGGTACACTACCTTTCGTTTACTTTGGTTCGCAATGGTTTGGGGCGTTGGGGGTTCTATATGGACAAGCAGTTGGCACCATTATATTTGGATTGCTGTCTTTGTTTGTTCTAAACAAACATATCAAAGACTTGATGCAAAACTTTGGTGAGGAAGCGATTGATGATGATCCTGCCATCACATGTGTTAACTCTCAGCCATTTTGCTCTCATGATGCCGTGTTGATTGAAGATGTTGTAACTGTACTCGAAGACGAAAAAACATAAATTACCCATATTGTATATAAATACGCTTGACCTTGGAGCTAACTCTAAGGTTTATCCTTAGTAGTAGATAAAGACTTATCACCAATAAGGAAAGTGAATTATGTGTACGAAACATCAAGGCTGCCAATCTGGCAAAATCAAATCTGCGGTGGCGGTAGGTGCAAATGACGCTTGCTGCGCACCGGTGAAACCAACACTTAACATTACTCAAGCAAGCGTGATTTCGTCAGAGGAGTCTTGCTGTAGCAGTGGAGGTTGTAGTACGGATCCTGCTGAAGAAGAAGGCCCTGCCGAACCCCTCGAGTCTACCGTTCGTAATAGCTGGTTAGTTTCTGGCATGGATTGTCCTGCCTGTGCGCAGAAGCTAGAAAAAGCAATCGGTTCTGTTGATGGTGTCATCAACGCTAAAGTGCTCTTCGCGACAGAAAAGCTTGTGGTGGATTTTGATAACCGCGCACTGGCTTCTGTAATTGAACAAATCGCGCAACAAACGGGTTTCCCACTCACTTCTACCGATGCACCTCGTCCAAAAGTGGAAAAGAAAGGTTGGTTAGGCATTGTTAAAGACAATGTTCAAATTCTGTCAATTGCCGGTGCAATGGCGTTTGCCGGCGTCATCTCTGATTTCAATCCAACACTAAGCACTTGGCTCTTTACGTTAACTTGTTTGCTTGGTTTGTATCCGGTTGCCATGAAAGCGGTTAGGCTCGCTCGCAGCGGAACCCCGTTTGCAATAGAAACATTAATGAGTGTTGCAGCGTTAGGTGCACTTTATCTTGGTGAAACAGCAGAAGCGGCGATGGTGCTATTGCTTTTCCTTATTGGTGAAAAGTTGGAAGCATATGCCTCATCTCGCGCTCGCAGTGGTGTCCAAGCTCTGATGGATCTCGTTCCAGAGAATACAACGCTGATCGTAGATGGTAACCGTCAAGAGGTACCAGCGTCACAGCTTCAACCGGGTGATGTTATTGAAGTTGCGCCTGGTGGTCGAATGCCTGCAGATGGATTATTGATGACCCTTGCTGCGAGTTTTGATGAAAGTGCTCTGACAGGAGAATCGCTTCCGGTTGAACATAGTGAAGGCGGAAGAATCATGGCCGGCGCTGTGGTTGTCGATAAAGTTGTGCAAGTTAAGGTGACATCTCGTCAAGGTGAAAATGCGATTGACCGTATTTTGCATTTGATTGAAGAAGCAGAATCACGCAAAGCACCGCTTGAACGCTTCCTCGATAAGTTCAGCCGTTGGTACACACCATTGATGATGCTTGTTTCTCTATTAGTCATCATTACACCGCCATTGTTGTTTGCTCAACCTTGGGAAACATGGGTATACCGTGGTTTAGCGTTATTGTTGATCGCATGTCCATGTGCTTTGGTTATCTCTACGCCTGCAGCGATCACCTCTGGCTTAGCGGCGGCGGCAAAGCGAGGCGCACTGATCAAAGGTGGTGCGGCACTAGAGTTGCTTGGTCGTGTGGAATCGGTCGCTTTTGATAAAACAGGTACACTGACACAAGGCAAACCACAAGTGACTGACGTGGTGCCGTTTGATGTGACGGAAGAACAACTACTGAGCTTGACCGCCTCGATAGAGATTGGCTCAAGCCACCCTTTGGCAATTTCTCTGGTGAATAAAGCACAAGGGCAGGGAATCATGATTCCGGAGGCCGATGATAAAACCGCTCAGGTTGGCGCGGGTGTAACAGGAGTGGTCGATGGTAGGTTGGTTCAAGTTATTGCACCGTCAAAAGCCGATTTCCCTCTGCCATCTGTGATTGAGAAGCAAGTCGTGGAGTTGGAAGATCAAGGAAAAACGGTGGTCATCGCCCGTTATGACGAACAAGTGATTGGTTTGATTGCGTGGCAAGATACCCTCCGTCAAGATGCTCAGCAAGCGGTAGCAGCACTGAAAAAGCTGGGAATCTCATCAGTGATGTTAACCGGAGATAATCCAAGAAGCGCAGAAGCGATCGCAAGCCAAATTGGGTTGGATTATAAAGCAAGCTTGTTGCCAGCAGACAAAGTACATTACGTTGAAAAAATCTCTGCTCAGCATACCGTTGCAATGGTCGGAGATGGCATTAACGATGCGCCGGCAATGAAAGCATCCAGCATTGGTATTGCGATGGGTGGTGGTACTGATGTTGCACTGGAAACAGCAGATGCAGCGCTTACTCATAACCGTTTGATTGAGCTTGCAGCAATGATTGAGCTATCGCGTGCGACTTTAAACAACATTCGTCAAAACGTTGCATTAGCGCTCGGCTTGAAAGGCGTGTTCTTAGTGACGAGTTTACTTGGTATTACTGGCCTTTGGGTCGCAGTACTCGCCGACAGTGGCGCAACCGCACTGGTTACGTTGAATGCTTTGAGATTGCTTCGTTTTGAATCTAAGCAAGTAAAATAGCAAGATAAGCCCTTTAATAATTAGCCTGAGGTTTAGATGCTTCAGGCTTTTTTGTAACCGCTAAACAAAAAATATCTTTGTTGAATGTTTCGTTTGGTAAATCACTCATTCTTATGCAACGAAGTGATTCCTCTCCTAACAAAGTGTGATGTAAACCGTTTTTATTTGAAAGTGTAGATTTATTACATTGTTTCATTGTGACTGTGATCACTCAATGTTGAGGAAAGGTTCGCTACAGTGCTTCTGTACCCAACAACTTATTAATGAGCTTATTGTTTACAAAATAGGCCACAACAAGGAGCGACTTATGTCTCAAGCTGTATTCCATTTAGGTGTTACTGAAGCGGATCTTAATGGTGCAACGCTAGCCATCATTCCAGGCGATCCAGCACGCGTACAAAAAATCGCAGAAGAAATGGAAAATCCAGTATTTCTAGCAAGTCACCGCGAATATACGCTTTACCGTGCAGAGCTAGATGGTAAACCTGTTGTGGTTTGTTCTACAGGTATCGGTGGCCCATCAACGTCTATCGCAGTGGAAGAACTCGCGCAACTAGGTGTTCGCACTTTCCTACGTGTCGGAACAACGGGCGCAATCCAGCCGCATGTTAATGTCGGTGACATGATCGTGACCACAGGTTCTGTTCGCCTAGACGGTGCGAGCTTGCACTTTGCTCCTATGGAGTTCCCAGCAGTAGCAGACTTCGAAATTGCAACCGCAATGAAAGCGGCAGTTGAAGAATCTGGTGCAACTGTCCATATGGGTGTGACGGCTTCAAGTGATACTTTCTACCCAGGTCAAGAGCGTTACGACACGTTCTCCGGCCGTGTGGTTAAGCGTTTCCAAGGCTCTATGCAAGAGTGGCAAGACATGGGCGTTCTGAACTTTGAAATGGAGTCAGCAACATTGCTAACCATGTGTGCAAGTTCAGGCCTTAAAGCAGGTTGTGTGGCGGGTGTAATCATCAACCGTACACAAAAAGAGATTCCAGATCATTCAACGCTGAAAGAAACGGAAGCTCGCTCAATTAAGGTTGTAGTTGAAGCGGCTCGTAAGATGCTTTAATAACCGTAAGATGTTTTAATAACAAAGGTTAGTTGACATTTAAACAAACGGGAAAGGTCAGAGGTTCGCCTCTGGCTTTTGCTATCTGCCGGTTTTGCTTGAGTGTCAGAGAAACTAAATCTGCCCCAATAGAAAAGCAGCTCGAGGCTGCTTTTTTGATCGGATATTGACAATTAGATTTCGTCAGAACCACCAGCGGCTTTAAACCAAGCACTTAGGTGTGTTTTGAGATCTTTTAGCTCTTCAGGGCCAATAAGTGCTAACCCTAAGTCCTCGGCGCGAGTGATGTCGTTGTGGCGCAGTGGACGGAAGCTGACGAGCATGGCTCGAGCTTGTAGACCGCCTAGTAAGTCGCGTAATGATTCCAGCTTGTAGAGTGTATCATCGCCATCATCACGCATGCCTTTGGTTTTACATTCAATGATATGAAGTTTGTTGTTCACCACTGTTGCAACGTCAAGCTCATTGCGAACTTCGCTTTCACCGAGTTTGCGATAAACCTGAACGTTTAATGAGCGATCTTGAATGGTCGGCATACTGTCTTGAATTTGTTTCACCGTGCTATGCACCAGTGTTTCAAGCCATTCGCCGTTAGAGAAACGACGAGCGTCCTCATTCGCGAACGTTAAAATACCATTTTCGTAAGTTGCAATTTGTGCCTCTACCAAATCACTCAGAAGCATATTGAGCTCACGGTAGCCTTGCTGCTTTTCAGACAGCTCCACATCAAGCTTCTGTTCTTTACGACAAGTTGTCGCAAGGTAGTTAAGCGTGGCGAGTCCTGGGCCGAGTTCTAATGCATTCGATGCCCATCGTTCACCTAGCTCATAAAGTTTTAGATCTAATTGAGGAGGGAGGTCAACGTGGTGGAATTCACCGCGTGCACCAAAAATGGTGAGGTAATCAGCAATCGTAATGTGGTCTTCAACTTGAGAGTCTTCTTTGCCATCTGGGTATAGCCAACATAACTTATCGCTGTTTGGTTCCACAACAAAGATAGGCCAATGGTAAGTACGGAAAACTTCATAAACTGAGAGTAAGCGATGACGAAGACCACAGCTTGCATTGAGCTTAACTTCTTCGCCGCGGCTGTGTAAATCTTGAGCCAGTGTCTGAATTGATTGTTTGATCAGAGACGTATTGACGACAGAAGGAATCTCAAAAAATTCAGAGGTGATTTGTCGCTGTTCTAATACGGCACTCAGTCGATGGTAGGCGTCTTCTTGGCTCTTGTCACCGATGAATACGATATGAGTACTGATTGTACGATTATCTAAAAGCGGAGTGACCAATCTCACGGGATCTTGGTCGATTATACCAACATGAACAGCCATAAGTTTTCCTTCATATTTGGCTTGCTCGAAAATATAAATGAAAAGGATGAGCAAGCCATAATAACCATATGTAGACAAGGCCATAAAAAAACAAGGGCGACTTGGTAAAAAGTCGCCCTTGTACAGTTGGTTGTATGGATTCTCAGCGTTATCTATTTCAATAACTATAACTTAAATCGATGAACCAATTCGTTTTGCTGATGTGCTAACTGTGTCAATGACTCGCTGGTTTGTGCGATGCTCGACATTGCGTGGTAGCTCTCGTCTGCGATACTGTTGATTTCTTCTATGTTGCGGGCAATATCTGCTGATGTCGCACTTTGCTCTGCCGCCGCATGAGAAATATGCGTACTCATTTGACTAATTTCCAGAATGAGGGCTTGGATTTCCTCCATCGAACTGTTGGCTTTCGAGGCTTGTTCTACAGACATCTCCATATCATTCATACAACTTTGAATCACTTGGTTTGCTGATTGAGAGCTTGATTGTAAGTTACTGATCATAGACTCAATCTCGGTGGTTGATTGGGTCGTTTTAGAGGCCAGAACACGAACTTCATCTGCGACAACCGCAAAACCGCGCCCCTGCTCACCTGCGCGGGCTGCTTCTATTGCCGCGTTGAGCGCAAGTAGATTGGTTTGTTCAGCAATATTACGAATCACGTCAAGAATAGAACCTATCTGGCCACTCATTTTTTGCAGTTCAGATACCGCAGAGACGGATTCATTTAAACGGCTCTCCAATTGATTGATGGTCGAGATATTACTGTTCATCACATTGCGGCCTTGATCCGAAGCCGACTCAACGCGTTGTACCATCTCCAACGAGCTTTGTGCACTTTGCGCGACTTCTTGCACTGAGTTAGACATCTCAGTCATCGCGGTGGCGACACTGGCGGTTTGGGCTCGTTGTGAATTTAGCTTCATTTGTGCAGACGAAGAGGTACTCTCGTTGTTGGATGCAGTGGTGGTTAGGTTTTCTGATGCATCGTTAATTTTCACCAAAATGTCGTGAAGACTGTCGGCAAGTGTATTGATATGGCCACTCACGCGGCTGAATTCATTGTTGTAACGAATATCGATGCGTTGTGTCATATCGCCATTGGCTAAACTTTCTAGTGCTTTCAAAATGCGTGTCAGAGGTTCACGAACGCTGTTTGCTATGTGATAGCCAATCGCAGTGGCAAAAACAACAACGATGACTCCGATAACCATCGCTTTTGTCACCCCCTGAGAATAAATCGTCCCAGCTTCTACCAATGATTCGTTCAATTTGTCAGTCGCCGTCGTGTTGAACTGCTCAAGAATAGTCATTGTCGAATCGACTTTTGCCGCTAAGTTGGCAATGTTGTCATAAAGTGCTGCACGAGCGGCTAAGTAGCTATTGTGTTGGTCCAATACACCACCACGTTGACCAACGTCACGAGTAAACTGCGTAACGGTTTCTCCAAACGCCTTTTTTAACTCTGGAAGTTGAGTCACAAGGCCGTTAAATGCGTAATTTAAATGAGTCACTGCCTTACGGTTTTTAGCGAGCGCTTGCATCACTTGTTCAGGGTTTGTACTGGCGAGCGCATCAGAGGTAATAATTTCTGCGTCATTGAGTTTTATGAAATAACTCTTAGCCATGACTTTGACCGAGATACTTGATTGATCAGCTATGTACTCTTTTAAGCCAACAGACAGCTCGGTATTTAATTGCTGGAATCGACGAGAAGATTTTTGTACTTCTTCTTGGGCAACGAACATCGCTTCGTAATTGTTCATGGCTTCCAGCGCTTCGTTGAAGTAGCTCTGCTCTAGTTCTTTCAATTGAGAGAAAGGTTCAGCAAGAGATGGATAGATCTGGCTCGCCACTTCAAGTTGATTTAGCGTTGCGGCAAATTGTTGCTGAGATTTGGCAAATTCTTGACGCATCTCCTCCATGCGTTGTTTATTCTCAGTGGTTAGAAAGTCTTTAAATGACTTATCGGCAGAAAGAAGCTCTACACTGGTTTGGTTAGATAGTGATACGAGTGGTAAGGATGACTTGGAAACATTCTCGAATTTTCCATGAATGTCATTCATACCTCCCATCATAATGGCAATTGTGACAGCAAATAAGATGATGATCAGAGCAAAGCCTGCATACATCCGTTTAATAACTGAACCCCGCATAAGTGAGCGTCCTCTCCCAAAAAATAGCCAAATAAATAAGAAATAACTTAAAAATTTACAAAATTCTCTGGATTGTATTGAGTTCATTGCGCACGTTTTATGACGCACACGACAAAAAAAGATTCTCTGATTCGCGTTCTGCTGATAGTGTTAAGTGAACACTGTTTTTTATTGAGCTCAATCTTGGCATAGCGCATACTAAGTAGGTAACACACCTATATAAAATGGAGTTCCCATGGCGGAAGAAACAATTTTCAGCAAAATTATTCGAAAAGAGATTCCTGCTGATGTTCTATATCAAGACGATTTAGTTACGGCATTTCGCGATATCAACCCTCGTGCGCCAAGCCACATTCTTATTATTCCAAATAAGCTCATCCCAACATCAAACGATGTAGAGGCGGAAGATGAAGCGATGATGGGACGCTTGTTCACAGTAGCGAAGAAACTTGCTAAGGAAGAGGGCATTGCCGAAGATGGTTATCGCCTTATCATGAACTGTAATGCCCATGGTGGACAAGAGGTTTACCATATCCATATGCACTTGTTGGGCGGTCGTCCTCTTGGGCCAATGGTGTTAAGCTAACTCGCATTTAAATGACGTCTGTCGCACGGCTCAGTACGTAAAAATGCCGTAGCCATGAGGCATAACGTGATTTTGAATGTGAAGTGTGGATGGTTCAATATGCCATCCACTTTTCAGTTTGGTCGAATAACACATTTGTGGAGATAAATGTGAAATATGCTTTGAAGCTATTCGGTTTGATTAGCTGGGCCTTGTTGGCGACAGGGTGTGCGAACTTATCTGCAGGTAGCCTGTTTAGTCATTACAGCGATCAAAACCAAGAAGTGTATCAAGCCGTCGTGGCGGGCAATTATGCGCAAGCTGAGCAATTGCAATCGAGTGATGTCGGCGGTGAAATTCTTGGCAATTTCGAATTAGGCCGTATTTCTTTTCTTGCTCAAGATTATCCCAAAAGTTTGAGTGCATTGGAAAACAGTGATCGAGCTGTACGCAAACAGCAAGATCGAGCGACCATCTCCGTATCAGAAACCGCAACAAGTGTGGGTTCCCTCGCCATTAACGATAACTTAAATGATTACCAACCTGCCGATTATGAACTCGGCTTTTTGCATTTGTATCTTGGCCTGAACTACCTACAGAAAAATGATCTTGAGGGAGCGTTAGTTGAGGTGCGTCGTGCTAACCAAGTACAAGAAGCGGCTAAAAAAGCTAGGGAAAGGGAACTAAAGCAAGCGGAGAAAGATCTTAACAAACAAGGAATGTCGGCTAACTTGGGTAGTGTATTAGCGAACTATCCAGACGCAGGGAAAAAGTTAAGTTCGGTTCAGAATGGTTACTTGTTTTATCTCTCTGGCTTGCTTTATGAAGCATCACGAGATTTGAACAGTGCGTATGTGGATTACCGCCGCGCATTGGCGGTTATGCCAGACAACAAGCAAGTGATTGAAAGTACCATGTACGCCGCGAAAAAATTGGGTATGAACCAAGATTTGCGTATGTTGGAAAAACGTTATGGTAAGGCCCCATCAGCCCTAAGCAAATCACAAGGTCGTGTGATTGTGATAGATGAGCAAGGAGTGGTGGAAGCGTTGCAAGGTTGGCGTATTGACTTACCTATTTATGACAGTCGAGGGAATGGGGCCATTTACTCATTAGCGTTACCTTATTATCCCAAGCGTGGCACACAACGCTTTGGTGATGTTGCTTTGAACGGTAAGAAATTACCATCAAGTACGTTAGTGAATGTGAACGACATGGCACAGAATGATTTAAATGAGCGTTTAACAACCATCATTCTACGTCAAGCCATTCGTGTTTGGGCAAAAGACCGTATTCGTAAAGAAGCGGCACAAGGAGATGACGTTGGAAATCTTATTTTCAACGTATGGAACACATTAACTGAGCAACCTGATACCAGAAGTTGGCAGACCCTACCGGGGACGGTGAAAACCGCTTCAAAAGTGGTGAAACCGGGTCAGCAGAGCCTTAATGTTGGCGATCAGGTGTATCAATTCGAAGTGCTAGCACAGCAAACAACGTTGGTTTGGGTCTCTCGTCAGGGAGCGCATTCAACCGTGTGGCATAAACAACTGGGGAGGTTGTAATGAGAGCGTGGCTTATTGGTTTTGCAATGATGATTGGTTTAGTCGGTTGTGCTGACAACACCGCGGGTATTCGAATCGATGGTCAAACCCAGAACGTGTTTTTTGGTGACAATGTATTGGGTAGCCGTTTACTGATTGACGAGATTAGAACAACGTATGTTGAGGATCGGCCTCGAGGCGTGGTGCAACTCACGAGCAATTACAAAGGCGACCAGCACATTCTTTACCGTTTTTATTGGTACGACAATTCAGGTTTGGAAGTGAACACAAAACCGGGCCCGTGGCGACAAATGACCGTGCGAGGATTTGAACAGGTTACGTTATCTGAGGTAACCGTAAATCCAAATGGCACTCAATTTCGTGTTCAAATCCGTGAAGCACAAGATGATTAACCCACTCTTCGGTGGATACAATTTTTAGCGGTTATGCTGCTTTACCAAGGTGGAAACGCCTTGGAACGACACACAAACTAAGGAACTCTCATGAAGAAAAGTGTTATTGCTCTGTTAGGTCTTGCCGTCATTTTAGGTGGTTGTTCAAACAAAGTCTCTTATGGTGATGCGCAAGCGGTTGAAACGACGACGATTGATTTTGGTTCAACCGACCTACAAAAAATCGCCGGTGAAATGGTCGACAGCATGATGATGTCAGGGTCTGTGGCAGCGATCACCCGTGACCAACGTCCAATTGTGTTTGTTGAGCGCATCAAGAACAAGACAAGTGAACACATTGATACAGAATCGATCACGGATTCAATCTCAACCAAGATGCTGAACTCAGGTAAGTTCCGCTTTGTTGACATGGACCGTGTAGAGTCCGTTCGTGAGCAGTTGAACTTCCAAAATTCAGATCAACTGGTGAATCAAAGCACGGCGATTCAATTCGGTAAAATGGTCGGTGCGCAATACATGCTTTACGGTAACCTTTCAAGCATCGTGAAAAATGCAGGCAGTGACAAAGACGTATACTACAAAATGACCATGCGTTTAATGGATTTGGAAACGGGCTTGATTGAATGGGCGGACGAGACAGAAATTCGCAAAGAGCAGTCTAAGAGCCTATTTGGTCTTTAATTGATTTTATTTGGTCTTATGACCTGAGTGGATAAGTCATTTATGATCAGTGTTTCTTGGCAGCAAGCGAAACTCTTAGAGCCGAGTTTAAGCGCGCTGGATGGCTTTTTCGCGTCACCACCAGTGAGAGCTCACGCACTTACTGGTGGATTAACCAATCGCTGCTGGCGATTGGTTTCTTCCGACGGATTAGAGTATGTCTGGCGTCCAACCAGTCAAATATGTGAGGCGTTTGCTATTTCTCGTCATGAGGAGTATCAAGTTCTTACGGCTATCTCACCGCTCAACCTAGGCCCCAAAGCGGTGTTTGTTGATGAGCAAGGGTTATTGGTGGAATGGCTAACAGGGGATACGCCAACGCATTCTGATATCAATATTGATCAAATTCTGGCGGTTGCGGCGTCAATTCATGGCTATCCGTTGACGTCATTAACGCTTGGTACCTTTTCATACTTAGCGAAGGTTGACCACTATTGGTACGGTTTGAACGGCGAATTTTCAGGAACAGAATTTGAAGCCTTGTATCGAAAGTGGCGCTCTGAGCCGCATATTGACTCTATTCCGCTAGCGCTGTGCCATTTTGATTTAGGCAGTTACAACTTAGTTTGCGGCGATAATGAGATAAAAGTGATTGATTGGGAATACGCAGCTATAGCGGATCCGAGACTTGATCTTGCCCTTGTTTTGCAACTGGCAGATGTCTCTATTGAACAAGGTGTCATTCAATATTGCCAAGCTCGCCAAATAGAAGAAGTGACGCTATGGTTGGATGGTGTCTTAGCCTGGATACCAAGGACAAGGATGATGGCAATGTTATGGTATTTGCTTGCCTACAAATTGTGGGGTGATGAACAATACTTACACAGTGCAGACGAGTTTAAAGACCTATTATGTATGGAAGATCACTGTTTTGAGAATCGATGACGTTTTCTCCTTTAACCATAAAGAAATAGTGGTAGTTTAAAGTGAAGTACCAAATATAGGATATAGGGAGAGGTACACATGATTATTTATTTGCATGGTTTTGATAGCACAAGCCCAGGCAATCACGAAAAAGTGCTTCAACTGCAATTCATTGATGATGACGTTCGTTTCATCAATTACAGTACACTTCATCCTAAGCATGATATGCAACACTTATTAAAAGAAGTGTCTAAGGTGATTGACCAATCGGATGATCCAAGCCCGTTGATTTGTGGTGTGGGTTTAGGCGCTTATTGGTCAGAAAGAATTGGATTCCTATGTGGTATTAAGCAAGTCATGTTTAATCCAAATTTGCACCCAGAGAATACCATGGCAGGACGTATTGATCGTCCAGAAGAGTATGAAGACATTGCAACCAAGTGCGTTGAGAAGTTCCGCACTAAGAACCAAGAACGATGCTTAGTGATTTTGTCGAAAGAAGATGAAATTCACGACAATTCGAAAACAGCGGCGGAGTTAGAAGCGCATTACCAAATTATTTGGGATGACACTCAAACGCACAAGTTCAAAAAAATATCCCATCATTTGCAAGCGATGAAAGCGTTCAAGAACGCATAATTTTCATTAAGCAATGCCTTTCTTAACAGCACTTTTCGAAGTGCTGTTTTTGTTTCTATACGCCACTAGATCGTTGAAAGAACGTTTTGCATTCTTACATCTTTGCATCTTTGCATCCCTACATTCTGAAATGATTGAATGGCTTAGTGGGCTATCCTGAGTTGAGGTTATTTAGCTTTTTGTAGCACGAAAACGGTATTGTAGAGCAGACAAAAAGTAACCAATCCGTATCCTTGGTAAGGATTTTTGTTGCCAATAAAGGAATGCCCTATATAATGAACTCAGTAAAAATAATTTGATAAATATCAAAAAAAATTGAGAGCAAGGAAATAACTTGCCCATTTATTGTCTGAGATCGTGTTTTCAGACTATTAGCTGATGAGCGTCTCCAAGTACAGCGTTTCGCTGAACTAAATAGCAAAGCGTAGAGAAAAAGCGCAAAGCAATGGCATCGGCATTTATCCAAAAGTGAACTACCTCTAGAGCCCCAAGAATTCATCGGTTGGGTGCAAAACTTCGCAAGGCGAAAGTGTGCATCGGGCTGACCCCATATATTCATTTTGTAGAGGATAATCATTGTGACACGTATTATCGTTGTTGGTGGTGGTGCAGGTGGCCTTGAGTTGGCAACCAAACTAGGCCGCACTCTTGGTCGTAAGAACCGAGCACAAATTACTTTAGTAGACCGCAAAGCAAGCCATTTGTGGAAACCGTTATTGCATGAAGTTGCCACGGGTTCACTCGATGAGGGGGTGGACGCATTAAGCTATCGTGCGCATGCTAAGAACCACTGCTTTGACTTCCAAATGGGCAGTCTGCAAGATATCGACCGTGAACGTAAAGTGATCGTTTTAAGTGAGCTTACAGACGATCATGGTGAGCTTCTAATGCCAAGACGTGAATTGGAGTACGATATTCTGGTCATGGCGATTGGTTCTACATCTAACGATTTCAACACACCAGGTGTGCGTGATAATTGTATCTTCCTCGATAGCCCAGAGCAGGCGCACCGTTTCCGCAGTGAAATGAACAATGAGTTCTTAAAGCTGCACGCAAAAAATGGTAACGGAACGGTAGACATTGCGATTGTTGGTGCCGGAGCGACTGGCGTTGAGCTTTCTGCAGAGTTACACAATGCGGTCAAAGAGCTAAGAACGTATGGCTTTGGCGATCTCGATTCAAGCAAGCTAAATGTCAGCTTGATTGAAGCGGGTGAGCGCATTCTTCCTGCTTTGCCTCCGCGTATTTCGTCTGCAGCACACCAAGAACTCGTGAAGTTGGGCGTAAATGTCCGCACTGCGACAATGGTAACACAAGCAGAGAAAGACGGTTTGACGACAAAAGATGGCGAGAAGATCCCGGCTCAAATTATGGTTTGGGCTGCCGGTATTAAAGCGCCTGATTTTATCAAAGACATTGCTGGTCTAGAAACTAACCGTATTAACCAGCTCGTGGTGAAAGGCACGTTGCAAACGACACGTGATGACGATATTTTCGTTATCGGTGATTTGGCTCAATGTACTCAGCCGGATGGTTCATTTGTACCACCTCGCGCTCAAGCAGCACACCAAATGGCGAGCCAAGCATTCAGCAATATCGTAGCGAAGTTGAATGGCCGTGAGTTAAAAGAGTACGTGTACAAAGATCATGGTTCTTTGGTTTCACTTAGCCGCTTCTCTACGGTAGGTAGTTTGATGGGTAACCTAACCAAAGGCTCTATGATGGTTGAAGGTCGCATCGCTCGTGTGGTTTATATCTCATTATATCGCATGCACCAAATGGCGCTGCATGGTGTGATTAAGACGAGTCTAATGATGCTGGTTGGCCGAATCAACCGCGTACTTCGTCCAAACCTAAAGCTACACTAATTTTAAAATGGGTTTTTCTATCGCTGGTCTCGTAATATAACGCAGAGTCGGTGATGAAACCCAAAGAGATATAAAGAGAAGCCACCGCATGCCGGTGGTTTTTTTTATTCTAAATCAATCGGCAGCAGTGAATACACCACGCCATCTTTGGTTTTTCCGTGAAAGATAAAACGATTTCTAGCAATCGTCTCTCTTTTCGCTCCGACAGACTCAATTAAAGCTTGGCTTGCGGTATTGTCAGGATCACAAACGATCTCAATTCGCGTTAAACTTAATTGTGCAAAGCAAAACTCAGCCAAAGCTGCGATTGATTCTTGTGCAAATCCATTTCTTTGGTACTTATCTGCAACCCAATACCCAATACTTGCCATGTTGAACGTATGGTATAGCTCATTGACAGCAACCATACCCACGAGATGATGGTTTTCTCGTTCATAGATACCAAACCCAAAAGCCTCGGTTTTTACCCAGTTTAAACGTGTTGCGAGTAAGAAATCTTGCGCATCTTTCAGTGTCACGCTTGGGTTACACCAATCAAGCCATTGATGTAAAGAGGGCGATTGGACGATCAGTGCTTGTAAAGCATGTGCATCTTCTGCGGGAATGAGCTTTAAGGCTAGACGAGGAGTAATGATTTCAAAATCCGGACTCATAAATTGAGATACCTAAATGATCATTTCTCACCCTAATAACTTGAGGTTAAAAGGGCTCGGACGTTAGATATAACAAAGCGCAGCATTTGCTGCGCTTCATGTTAGTGCGAATGATTATTGCACGCGACGAACTTGAATGATCATTCCCATCAATGGGTTGTCTAAGTAGTGAGTTTCACCGCTACGCATACGACGTTTCTGATCGAGTCGGTAACTTTTCAAGAATGTTTCTTCAGTCACCGTTGGGGAAATTTCCGCTAAGTTACCTACTTGGACATTACCATCGACTTCACCAAGTGTTTCTGTTTGTTGGTCAACAGGTTGAGCTTCTATACGAACCTCACGCACACTCGGCTCGCGAATATCCAGTGTGGTTTCTGCAAACAGATAGTGCTGAACATAGATTTGGAATTTTCCATCAAGTTCATAAAGCGGGCCAGTAACTGTTTCTTCGCTATAGCCATCTGTATCTAGTGGTTGCGTACTTCCGTCTTTAGCGCGGCCATCAGAGTAGTAACTGCCTGAATAATCACGGCCTCCGACAAAGCGGAAAATGGGTGCGCTTGCTTTACCGCGATCGCCTTGTCGCCATGCTACGTGTTTTAAAACCTTGAAACCCGCATGATTACTCAATGCTGCTTCTTGTGCATTTAAGCGGAAAGAAGAGCGGGGCAGCAGTGTTACGCCTTTTGAGCTTCGGTAAGACTCACTCTCTAGGCTGCCGACATTGCTCATCTCGATCGTTGGCAGGGTATTTGGCCATGATTCAGTAGTGCTTTCAGGGTCGACTGCTCGTTTGAAAATAATTACTTCAATATCAAATTGACGCGCAGCCCAAGATGGCATTGAGACACAAAGAAGCAATAATGGGATCAGTATTCTCATTCGACTATTAGCTCGTTGGTAATAAATTCTGTTTAAAATCATTCAGTAAGTCTTGGACAAATTGAATGCGTTTACGTCGGTCCGTCAATGGTACGCTAAACTTGAACTTAGTTGGACCTTCCATTGCAAATTTTTGCGGCTGTGACTGCAGGAGTTTAACCAAATACGCTGGGTTTATGTCAGCATCTGGGTAAAACTCGATGAATCCGCCTTTATCATGTGCCTCGATTTTCTTCGCTTTAAGGCACGCGGCACCAATTTTTAGTTCAGAAACGGCAAGCAGGTTTTTCGCTGCATCAGGTAACAAACCAAAACGATCAATCAACTCCACTTTGAGTTCAGATAACCCATCGAAGTCCGTCACACTGGCAATGCGTTTGTACATAGACAGGCGAGTATTAACATCTGGTATATAATCATCTGGCAGCAGTGCTGGAATTCGCATTTCAATCTCTGTCTGCTCACGCAGTAAATCATCCAGTGATGGCTCTTTACCCTCTTTCAACGCTTCAACGGCTTGTTCAAGCATTTCCATATACAGTGTAAAACCAACAGATTGAATTTGACCACTTTGTTCATCACCCAGTAGCTCACCAGCGCCACGGATCTCAAGATCGTGCGTAGCCAGCGTAAAGCCCGCGCCAAGATCTTCGAGTGAAGCGATAGCATCGAGACGTTTGATGGCGTCTTTCGTAATGGCTTTTGGATGAGGGGTCAATAAATATGCATAAGCTTGGTGATGCGAACGCCCAACTCGGCCGCGTAATTGGTGAAGCTGAGCAAGACCAAGATTATCGGCGCGATCCATGATGATGGTGTTAGCAGTCGGAACGTCGATGCCGGTTTCGATGATGGTCGTACAAACCAACAAATTGAAACGTTGGTGGTAGAAGTCGTTCATGATGCGCTCTAGCTCGCGTTCACGCATTTGACCGTGGGCAACCGTGACGCGCGCTTCTGGAACCAGTTTTTGCAGGTCTTCCGCCGCTTTTTCGATGGTCTCGACTTGGTTATGTAGGAAATACACCTGACCACCACGCATGATTTCACGCAGTACCGCTTCACGAATCACGGCGTCTTCACGTTGGCGTACAAATGTCTTGATCGCTAGGCGGCGTGCAGGAGGAGTGGCAATGATCGAAAGATCACGCATGCCGCTCATTGCCATATTCAATGTACGCGGGATCGGTGTGGCAGTCAGCGTGAGAATATCGACATCGGCACGCATTGCTTTCACTTTTTCTTTTTGGCGAACGCCAAAGCGATGCTCTTCATCGACGATTAATAAGCCAAGATCTTTAAACTTGATATCGCTAGAAAGTAATTTGTGAGTGCCCACCACGATGTCGACTTTGCCGTCAGCAACGTCTTGAAGAATCACTTTCTGTTCTTTGGCAGATTTAAAGCGCGATAGGACTTCTACTCGGATTGGCAGATTGGCAAATCGGTCACGGAAGTTTTCAAAGTGCTGCTGAGCAAGCAGGGTCGTGGGCACCAACACCGCCACTTGCTTGCTGTTGTCTGTGGCAACAAAAGCCGCGCGCATGGCCACTTCAGTTTTACCAAAACCGACATCACCACACACGAGACGGTCCATGGCTTTAGCTTGACACATATCAGACAAGACAGCGTTGATTGCCATAGATTGATCATCGGTTTCTTCAAACGGGAACGTCGCTTTAAAGGTAGCGTACTGGCCGCGATCGAGTGCGAATTTATAACCTGGTTTTAACTCACGTTTAGCGTACACATCCAGAAGCTCGGCAGCCACATCGCGGACTTTTTCTGCTGCTTTACGTCGAGCTTTGGCCCATGCTTCCCCGCCTAACTTATGTAGAGGTGCACTTTCTTCTGCTCCACCTGAGTAGCGACTGATTAGGTTTAAAGAGGATACGGGAACATAGAGCTTGGCATCATTTTGATACTCCAACGTCACGTATTCGGTTTTCATGCCGCCAGCTTCGAGGGTTTGGAGGCCAAGATATCGACCGATACCATGATCGATATGTACGACGGGTTGACCAGGTTTGAGTTCGGCAAGATGGCGAATCACGGTGTCGCTGTTGACCGCTTTTTTGTCTTTGCGACGACGTTGGATGACGCGATCACCCAATAAGTCGCTTTCACAGATCAGAGCGAAGCCTAGCTCATCATGAACAAAACCATGTTCTGCCGCGCCGAGGATCAAGCTAAAACGGTCATCAGAACCGAGTGCTTTGTAGAGCGAGTCATGCACTACGGGGCGAACTTTAATTCCTTGCAATAGCTCGGTGAGCGCTTCACGGCGACCCTCTGACTCTACAGAAAAAACAATTTTACCGGTGAATTGCTCGCTAAATTGTCGTAATCGAGCAAGTGGCTCTTTGTTTTGCTGCTGAACACCAAGTTCAGTGAGAGATTGCGCGGCTAGGTTTTCTCGACCCGCACGTTTAACGATTTTCTCTGAACTCAATTGAGCTTGAGGTAACTGTTTGAAGTACGTAAACAGTTCATCTTTCTTTAACCACAATTCATGGGGCGCAAGCAGCGGACGTAATGGGTCGATTTTCTTTTGATCGTAACGGTATTCAACGTCATTTAAGAACGTATCGATTGCTGTTTCAATATCACCATAGGTGATGAGTAAGGAATCATCTGGCAAGTAATCGAATAGGGTTTCAGTATGATCGAAGAAAAGGGGTTGCCAATACTCGATACCGGCAGGCCAAGTTCCTTTTGTCACTTGCATGTAAACAGATTCAGGCTCACGTCTTGCTTCAAATTGAGAGCGCCAACGAGTGCGAAAATCTTCTATTGCGGATTTCGTGGTTGGGAATTCATGAGCAGGTAGCAATTGAATTTGTTCAATGTCTTCAACGGAGCGTTGATTTTCGGGATCAAACGTACGAATGGTATCAATTTCATCATCGAAGAAATCAATGCGGTACGGATCGGAGCTGCCCATTGGGAATAAGTCAAGAATTGAACCGCGGCTTGCGTATTCACCGGGACCAAATACCTGATCAACATGGCGATAGCCGGAGTTTTCTAACTGGACACGCAACTTATCTAATGAAAATTGATCACCTGTTTTGACCATCAAAGTGTGTTGCAGCAAGAAGTCGCGTGGTGATTGACGTTGTAACACCGTACTGACTGGAACAATCGTGACACCGTCGCGTTGATGAGGCAATTGATATAAACGAGCGATACGGTCGGAGATGATTTCTTGATGTGGTGAAAAGTTGTCGTAAGGTAATGTTTCCCAATCTGGAAACAGACTAACAGGCTTATCAGTAAACTGTTCGATTTCGGCTTGCAGTTTTAGCGCGATTTGAGGGTCGGGCACGACAAGTAAAGCGTGGCTTTTATGCTGTTTAGCAAGCTCAGCAATGGCCATCGCTAATGCCGCCCCTGGGAGGTTGCCAAGTTGCTTTTTGTCACCAGAACCTGATGGGTTTGTGACCGATAGAATCGTTGCTTTTGTCATGATAGTTATTTTTTTGTCATGATGGTTATTTGATATTTCGCTCTAATGAACGCTGGCGTAGTAGTTTTTGTTGTTGATATAACGCGGCTTTGATCAGTAAATCTTGGTCGGCTTCTCGGAGCAATTTGTATTTTAAAGTCACCACATATCCTTGCTCTTCTGGCTGACAATCTATTACTTGAGCGTAGCAGTAAATGGCTGCAGCAGGATGGTCTAAGAACAGTTTGACTCGCACCAATTGTTCGGGATTGGCTTCTAGGTGAGTACGATAACTTAATTGACTGGCTCCAAACTGTGTGGTCTGAAAGCGAACGTCGGCGTCATCTTGCTGGGAAAGCATGAAACTTAAAAGCAGATTGAGCTTTGAGTTTTGGGTGTCGAGTAAATTGATGACATGCTTGAGCTCTTTCGTTTGTAGCTCTAAGCGTGCTTTGTCGGCCAGCATATCTAAATGGCTGAATTCGCTTGCAACGATAAATGGTGCTGGGATTTCTGATTCAAATATCTCTTCATTTGGCAGAATAAAGCCTGTTGCTAACGTCTCCACGTTAATGGTTAGGCTGTGATGTACAGTGAAATACTCTTGCTCTGTCATTATTCGGTCCTTTCTGCCACGAGCGCTCTCATTTTATTTTAGAATGAGCCAGATAGAGCACTGATTATCGCTAATCAGGGTAAGTTATCAAGTTTCCCTGTTTTTCTTGCTGAACTTTTTACGGTAAATGCGGACTTATTGCATGTCGTTGACAAATTTAGCGATTATCTTGTCTTCTTCATGTAAAGAGTAAGGTAAGATAATGCTTATTAATTAGCTAAGTTGTAGCTTCATAATTAGATAACCAAGTTGGTTTGTTCTATATGTATCATCCTATCTCTTTATTCATTGGCTTGAGATATCTTCGGGGACGCTCCGGAGATAGATTCAGTCGGTTTGTATCTTATATGTCGACAGCGGGCATCACTATTGGTGTGATGGCGTTGGTGACGGTGCTTTCTGTAATGAACGGCTTCGAAGCACAGTTAAAAGATCGCATTTTGGGTGTGTTACCTCATGCTGTTATTTCCCAACATGATGGTAAAACACCACTTTCCGAGACCGCTCCTCAGTTTATACAAGACATGTCGGTAATGGCGAAGCCGGAGCCTATTGTGCGTGGTGAAGCCGTTATTCAAAGTTCAGCACAACTGACGGCAGGTTACCTGATCGGTATTGAGCCAAAACAAGGTGACCCGATTTCAAATCATCTCATAGCGGGTCGCTTATCTTCGCTGCAAGCTGGTGAGTATAGAGTTTTTCTTGGCCACAGCTTGGCGCGTTCTCTAAAAGTGTCGATGGGTGATAAAGTTCGTTTGATGGTGACCAATGCCACTCAATTTACGCCATTTGGACGTATCCCTAGCCAACGTAATTTTACGGTTGCGGGTATTTTTAATACGGGTTCGGATGTTGATGGCCAACTGATGATCGTCAATATGACTGATGCAGCGAGACTGATGCGCTTACCGAAAGATACGATTTCAGGTTGGCGTGTTTTCTTCTCGGATCCGTTTATGGTGACAGACTTTGCTGATGCACCAATGCCAAATGGTTGGGAGTGGAGTGACTGGCGTGCACAACGTGGTGAACTTTTTCAAGCGGTTAAAATGGAGAAGAACATGATGGGATTGATGCTCGGTTTAATTGTCGGTGTCGCTGCGTTTAACATCATTTCTGCGTTGATCATGGTGGTGATGGAGAAGCAATCTGAAGTCGCGATCCTTAAAACCCAAGGGATGAAGCAATCTCAAGTGATGGCCATTTTCATGGTGCAAGGCGCAAGCAGTGGTGTGATTGGTGCGATTGTCGGTGGTGCTGTCGGTGTTGCTTTGTCGCTCAACCTAAACGCGATTCTGGAAGCGGCCGGCGTCGCTTTGTTTAGCTTTGGTGGTCATTTACCCATCGTGATCGACTCATTCCAAATTTTATTAGTGGTAGTGCTGGCGATTGCTCTGAGTCTAGCTGCCACTGTTTACCCGTCTTATCGAGCATCTTCTGTTAAACCTGCTGAGGCACTTCGCTATGAATAAGCTATTAGAATGTCGTGATATTCGTAAAGTCTATCGAGAGGGCTCGTTAGATACGGAAGTGTTGAAAGGCGTCAGTTTTGATATCGATAAAGGTGAACTGGTTTCTATTGTCGGTTCATCGGGTTCTGGTAAGAGTACGTTACTTCATATTCTTGGCGCGTTAGATGATGCGACTCAAGGGGAGGTGGATTTTCTTGGTCAGAACTTATCGGCGTTGAGCTCAAATAAACAAGCGGCACTTCGTAATAAGCACCTTGGTTTTGTTTACCAGTTTCATCATTTGTTAGCTGACTTTACTGCCATTGAAAACGTCGCAATGCCACTGTTGATTGGTGGGATGAAAGTGTCAGAAGCCAAAGCCGCGGCAAAAGCATTACTTGTGAAAGTGGGATTAGGCCATCGTATGGAGCATCGTCCATCTGAGCTTTCTGGTGGTGAACGACAACGTGTTGCGATTGCACGAGCTTTAGTGAACAAGCCTGATCTGGTATTAGCGGATGAGCCTACGGGCAACCTTGATCATAAAACGGCTCTAGCTATCTATGATTTGATGCGTGAGTTAAACCAAGAGTCGAATATCGCGTTCTTAGTGGTGACGCATGACAATGCACTAGCAGCAAAAATGGATCGTCAGATGCACATGCAAGACGGTTTGCTGGTCGATCGTTTTACTACTGAACCAACGATCGCGGAGGGCTAATTTTGTTTTCATCTTTAGCATTGATGATCGGTGGTCGATTCAGTCGCGCCAAAAAGCGTAATAAAATGGTGTCGTTCATCTCTCTTTCGTCAACAATTGGTATCGCTGTTGGTGTGGCCGTGATTATCATTGGTCTTTCTGCCATGAACGGTTTTGAACGTGAACTGCAATCCCGCGTGTTGTCGGTAATTCCACATGCTGAGTTAGAGGGGGTCAATGGTCCTTTGCATAATTACAGCAAAACCATGAACCAAGCAGTCAGCCACAAGAATGTTATCGCTGCTGCGCCTTATGTTCGATTTACAGGTTTGGCTGAAAAAGGCAGTAAGTTAAAAGCAATTGAAGTGCGCGGTGTGGATCCTGCTTTTGAACAAGCGGTCTCCAGTATGTCAGAGTTTATCGATTCAAAAGCGTGGCAGAGCTTCTACCCGGGACAACAGCAAGTCATTTTAGGGCGTGGCGTTGCGAATGAATTAAACGTAAGCGTTGGTGATTATATTACCTTGATGATCCCGCAAACGGGGGTTTCAAATAAAGTTCAGGCGCCAAAACGTGTTCGGGTAAAAGTTTCAGGTTTCTTGACACTTAATGGGCAAATTGATCATTCTCTAGCATTGGTTCCGTTACAAGATGCTCAACAATACGCTCGTCTAGGCGACGGTATTACAGGTATTTCTTTGAAAACCAATGACGTTCTTGACGCACCATCGATTGTCCGTGAAGTCGGGAATAAGATTGATGTTTATGTTTACTTAAAGAGTTGGCAGCAACAATTTGGTTTTTTGTATCGGGACATTCAATTGGTCCGCACCATCATGTATTTAGTTATGGTTCTGGTGATTGGCGTCGCGTGTTTTAATATTGTTTCAACGCTTATGATGGCCGTAAAAGACCGAGCTGCAGAAATTGCTATTTTGCGCACAATGGGAGCAAAAGACAGCCTTATTAAACGTATCTTCGTTTGGCAAGGTGTTTTTTCTGGTGTCTTCGGCAGTATTGCAGGCAGTGTTGCTGGGGTGCTGGTGGCTCTGAATTTGACCCCAATAATCAAAGGAGTAGAAAGCCTGATTGGTCATCAGTTTTTGTCGGGCGATATTTACTTTGTTAATTTTTTGCCCTCTCAGTTGCATTGGCCTGATGTGGCACTTGTATCTATTACTGCAATTGTGTTGAGTTTGCTGGCGACGTGGTATCCGGCATCTCGTGCAGCAAAGTTGAATCCAGCTTCCGTTTTGAGTTCTAAGTAAACGAGAAATATCATCTCTTTAGAGTTCCAACTCATAAGCAACAAAAAAGGACCGAAAGTCGGTCCTTTTTGCTTTTATCTTTTGCTTGGCGATGTCTGCGATAGCTCAGCGCTTTTCATACTTGAGTTACATTACCTATCACAACTAACGTTAACTCTTTTCCATTCAATGCCTTGTGAACTGCTTTTTGTCCCACAAGGTATTATCGTATTTTGCGTTTTTGCCAGCTTCGCACCACAGAATAGCGCCACAGTCCACGAATACCAAAATAGCCAAGCATTGCAGATACGACGCCACAAATAGCACAACCCAATAGGAATGGAGGCCCAATGGTGTTCATTTGCTGCATGATAAATTCCCATGACAGTTCAAAATGAAAAGGTTGTGGTGGAACATGCATGACTAATGCGCCGAGTTTATAAGCAAAATAAAACAGCACGGGCATGGTGATGGGATTACTGATCCACACTAGGGCAACAGACAGGGGTAAGTTAACTCCTAATAAGATAGCAAGACCTGCCGCCATGATCATTTGGCTAGGAAGTGGAACAAAGGCCATAAACAAGCCCACGGCAAACGCCCCAGACGCAGAGCGACGATTTAAACACCACAAATTAGGGTTGTATAACACGTTGCCGAAGACTTTCAGTGCTTTTTGGCGTTTGATCATTTCATGATCTGGCATGAAGCGTTTTATCAGCTTTCTAGGCATAGGACGACATGACTCTCTCAGATAAAAGTTGGACCTTGGTGTTATTTGTAGTAACCGTTATATCGTCAGCATGGTGGCCGACAATGCCAGATTGGCGATGGACGCTATTGGGAATGATTACTATCGGTTCAATCATAAAATGGCGTCAGGGCGTAATCTGCATAGGAGCAATTTTGGGCGCTATGGTTGTCGTCGTCCATGGCAATATCATGGAGCATCATAAACAAGCCCTTTTTCAAGCAGGTGAGGATCTTACCATAATTGGCACAGTTGACAGCCCTTTTACGCAAATAAGTCACGGATATGAAGGAATTGTCTCTGTTAGTCATGCTGATTCAAAGAGTTTATTACCTTTTGCTAAACCTAAGATCAGGTTGATAACGCCATTTCCGTTATCTGTTAACAGTCACTTTACGACACAAGTGTCGATGAAGGCCATCACGGGGTTAAGGAACGAAGCTGGATTCGATATAGAACAACAATCGTTGGGAAATGGTGTTCTTGCTAGAGCGGTGGTTTCTTCACAAGCGCGATGGATTATTCGGACTCATACTTCTGTTCGGCAAAGTATTATTCAATCAGTTAATCGCGAGATTAGGCATCTGCATCATTTTCCGCTGATAAGTGCCTTGGCATTCAGTGATCGTACTAGGTTGACTCACCAGCATTGGCAGCAGTTACGTGACAGTGGTTTGCTCCATTTGATCTCTATATCCGGTTTGCATATTGGGATGGCGTACGCTTTTGGCGCATCCATCGGTGTATGTGCTCGTTATATGGCATCAAATTTGTTGTATTTACCTGCGGTTATAGGTTTGATAGCGGCTTTCTCTTATGCATGGCTAGCTGATTTCTCGTTACCAACAACGCGTGCTTTTTCTGTGTGTGCGATATACGTGATGCTCAAGTATTTCCTTGTTCATTGGAGTGCTTGGCGTGTTTTATTGCTCGCTGTCGCTATTCAATTGAGTATGAGTCCATTTGCTTTTTTTAGTATGAGCTTTTGGCTTTCATACCTTTCTGTTGCCGCTGTTTTGCTCGCGGTGAATGAGATGCAGCAGGGCAGCAAGGGTAGAAAACAACCGCTTCTAGCGTTACTTAAAGTTCAGTTTTTGCTGACACTTTTGATCATGCCTATTAGCGGCTACTTTTTTGTAGGAACAAGTCTAGCCTCTATTTTCTACAATCTTGTTTTTATCCCTTGGTTTGGTTTTGTGGTTGTTCCAGTGATGTTCCTCGCTCTTGCTGTGTCATCATCACTTATGACCTCATCAATCACATATTGGTTTCCCGGGGTGCTATGGCAATTATTGGATTGGCTGCTTTGGCCTATGACGTGGGCGTTGGAGTTTGCACAAGGCAGTTGGCAACCGCTTAGCGTTGAGCAATCATCGTTAGTGTTACTTGTTTGTGTACTTTTTATATTGAGGCGCTTTTTTGACCGGCCTGCGTGGATGCTATTAAGTGGTGTAGTGGTCATGCTTACGTTGCCATTTTCAAAAGAGAGGCAAGGGTGGCGATTAGACGTACTCGATGTTGGGCATGGGTTAGCAGTACTCATAGAAAAAGACAGCCACATTATGTTGTATGACACAGGTAAAGCGTGGGCCGGTGGCAGTATTGCTGAACAGGTGATTCGGCCTGTATTGCATCGCCGAGGCTATAACTCAATCGACACTTTAGTTTTAAGCCACACTGATGCCGACCATGCTGGTGGCCGGCTTTATCTTGAGTCCCAGTTTGAACCGAGCAGGAAATTGAGTAGCCAAAAATTGCTAAATTATCAGCCTTGTGTAGCGAATAATAATTGGACTTGGCAGGGCTTAATGGTAGAAGTGGTGTGGCCACCTAAGCTTGTCAATCGCGCATACAACCCTCATTCGTGCGTTCTGCGTATCACGGATCCTCAAACCCATTTTCGAGTCCTACTCACTGGAGATATTGAAGCGATAAGTGAGTGGTTGTTAACTCGGCAGGCTGAGAAGATCAACAGTGATGTGATGCTCGTCCCTCATCATGGCAGTAAAAGCTCATCTAATCCCAAATTTATCCATGCTGTGAATCCGACATTGGCGATTGCGTCACTAGCAAAAAACAATCAGTGGGGTATGCCAGCAGAAAGTGTAAAAGCGGCATATCAGTTCGCAGGCGTTGAATGGCTGGATACAGGACATGATGGACAAATCAGCGTGTTTATTAATCAAGATAATTGGTATTTTGATACTAAACGTCGAGAGTCATTTGAGCCCTGGTATAGGCAGATGCTGCGTAAGGGAGTAGAATAAGAGTCTTAATGTAAGAAAATAAAGCACTTCTATGTCAATAAATACTGATGAAACGACCTGGCAGACGTTTAAGCGTCTTTGGCAATTTATTCGCCTGTATAAATCCGGCCTGATCGTCGCTGTCATTGCATTAGTGATTAATGCTATCTCCGATACTTATATGATTTCGTTACTAAAGCCATTGCTTGATGAAGGTTTTGGTAATGCAGAATCTGATTTCTTGCGCACTCTTCCTTTGATTGTGTTTGGCATGATGTTTGTTCGAGGGGTGAGTGGCTTCGTCTCGACTTACTGTTTGAGTTGGGTATCCGGCAATGTGGTCATGCAAGTACGCCGAATGGTGTTTAATCACTTTATGCACATGCCCGTGTCTTATTTTGATAAAGAGAAAACGGGTAATTTGCTTTCGCGCATTACCTACGATTCTGAGCAAGTATCAGCAGCAACCAGCCAAGCCTTAGTGAGCATTGTGCGTGAGGGTGCAAGCATCATTGGTTTACTCGTACTGATGTTTTATAACAGCTGGCAACTGTCATTAGTGCTATTCGCTGTTGCGCCGCTTGTGGCCTGGGGAATTGGTGTTGTTTCTAAGCGTTTTAGAAAAATCTCTAGAAACATGCAGACCATGATGGGCAATGTGACGGCATCGGCAGAGCAAATGTTGAAAGGTCACAAAGTCGTATTGAGTTACGGCGGCCAAGACATCGAAGGTAAACGTTTCGAGAAAGTCAGTAACCAGATGCGTCAACAAAGCATGAAGCTAGTGACGGCTCAAGCGGCTGCTAACCCAATCATTCAAATGATTGCTTCAATTGCCATTGTGGTTGTCCTTTATTTAGCAAGTATCGACTCGATTAAAGATCAGTTGACGCCAGGTACGTTTACCGTCGTCTTTTCTGCGATGTTTGGTTTGATGCGCCCACTTAAAGCTCTGACTAACGTGACCTCCCAGTTCCAACGTGGTATGGCGGCGAGCCAAACTTTATTTGCCCTTGTGGATCTTGAACCAGAGAAAAATGAGGGTAAATTTACCGTTGAACGTGCGAAAGGTGATGTATCGGTTAAGGACGTGACGTTTACTTATCTAGGTGCGGAAAAACCAGCACTTGAAAATATCAGTTTTGATATCCCACGAGGCAAAACGGTTGCTTTGGTTGGACGTTCTGGTTCTGGTAAGAGTACGATAGCGAACTTATTCAACCGCTTCTACGATGTCAACGCCGGTTCTATTACGCTTGACGGCCATGACATTCGCGATTACGAGTTGAAGAATTTACGTGAGCAATTTGCGTTAGTTTCGCAGAACGTTCATTTGTTTAATGACACTATTGCAAATAACATCGCGTACGCAACAGAAGACAAATACACGCGGGAAGATATTGAAAGAGCGGCGACCCTAGCTCATGCAATGGAATTTATTCGCAAGATGGATGGTGGCTTAGATGCCATGATCGGTGAAAACGGAGCGAGCTTGTCTGGCGGTCAACGTCAGCGTGTGGCGATAGCACGAGCATTGTTGCGTGATGCACCTGTTTTGATTCTGGACGAGGCGACGTCTGCCTTGGATACGGAATCTGAGCGTGCCATTCAATCTGCTTTGGATGAACTGCAAAAAGATAAGACTGTGCTTGTGATTGCTCACCGCCTGTCGACCATTGAAAATGCAGATGAAATCTTAGTTGTGGATGAAGGTGCAATTGTCGAACGTGGCAGTCACGCTGATTTGATTGCTAAAGATGGCGCTTATGCTCAGCTTCATCGCATTCAATTTGGTGCGTAGTCGCTGTGGTTGAAAAAATTTGGTTTGAAAACCATCCGCTTAAATATTTGCTTTGGCCACTGTTGTGGCCACTGAGTTTGTTATTTGGCGCAATTAGCAAATCTAAGCGTCGTCAATATCAATCAGGTAAAAAGCAAGTTTATAAAGCGCCTGTACCTGTTGTCGTGGTCGGTAATATTACGGCGGGTGGCAATGGTAAGACGCCTGTGGTGGTATGGTTGGTAGAACAACTACAGCAACTTGGTTATAAACCAGGCGTTGTATCTCGTGGTTATGGAGCGAAAGCGCCACAATATCCTTTGGTGCTTGATGCCAATACATTAGCAAAACATTGTGGTGATGAGCCTAAGCTTATTCATCGTCGAACGGCGGCGCCCGTTGCCGTGGATCCTGTTCGTGCTAATGCTGTGCAAGCATTGCTCCCAATGGGTGTTGATATCATTATCACTGATGATGGTCTGCAGCATTACGCGCTAGAACGTGATATTGAATTTGTCATTGTTGATGGAAATCGCCGTTTTGGGAATGAAAGTTTGATTCCACTGGGACCGCTTCGTGAAAGCATGGAGCGTCTCAAAGAGGTCGACTTTATTATTACCAATGGTGGTCATGCACAATCAGGCGAAATGCCAATGTCTCTTTCGCCGTCAAAGGCGATTAATCTAAAGACAAAGCAGCAAGTTGATGTGAACGAGCTGAACGAACTCGTCGCGTTTGCTGGGATCGGGCATCCACCTCGATTTTTTAATACGCTTACTGCGATGAATGCGGATGTCAAAGTGACGAAAGGCTTTGCCGATCATCAAGACTTTGACCAACAAGAATTAGAATCATTGGCTCAACAAGGGGCCAATGTGATTATGACAGAAAAAGATGCCGTCAAATGCGATCGTTATGCGCAAGATAATTGGTGGTATCTCCCTGTTTCTGCTCAGTTTCAATCAAACGATGCAGAGCGAATTTTAAATCGAATAAAAGAGGTTAAAGCGACTTATGGATCACCGTCTGCTTGAGATTGTAGCTTGCCCTGTGTGCAAAGGTAAGTTGACGTACGATAAAGATAATCAAGAGTTGATCTGCAAACTGGATCGCCTTGCTTACCCAATCAAAGAGGGGATCCCTGTTCTGATTGAGCCTGAAGCAAGAACCATGAGCATGGATGAGGGACGCTAATGTCTTTTACGGTTGTCATTCCCGCGCGTTATGCATCGAGCCGTTTACCGGGTAAACCATTAGCGGACATTGGTGGTAAGCCGATGATTCAATGGGTTTACGAGCAAGCGATTCAAGCGGGGGCGGAAGATGTCATTATCGCTACTGACGATGAACGTGTTTCCGAGGCCGCAAAACAGTTTGGCGGTAAAGTGTGCATGACATCTCCGAACCATGAATCGGGCACTGAGCGCTTAGCTGAAGTCGTAGAAAAGATGGCCATTCCTGCGGATCACATTATCGTGAATGTTCAAGGCGATGAGCCTCTAATACCACCCTCAATTATCCGACAAGTGGCTGATAACCTAGCCGGTTGTGATGCACCGATGGCGACGCTTGCGGTTGAAATTGAATCAGAAGAGGAAATTTTCAATCCTAACGCGGTGAAAGTCGTCGCTGACGAGCGTGGTTATGCAATGTACTTTAGCCGAGCAACGATTCCCTGGGATCGGGATAACTTTGCTAAGCAAGATAAAACGATTGTGAACCCACTGATGCGTCACATTGGTATATATGCTTACCGCGCAGGATTCATTAATACCTATGTGAATTGGCAGCCAAGTGTTCTTGAACAAATCGAGAGCTTGGAGCAACTTCGAGTGCTTTGGTATGGTGAAAAAATCCATGTAGCGGTAGCGAGCGAAGCGCCAGCTGCAGGGGTGGATACTCAGGAAGATCTCGATGCTGTGAGAGCAATTGTTGCACAACGAAAGCAATAAGCGCATTAAGACTCTTTTACGTTTCGCGTAACTCACAACGTATTTCGTACACTTCATTACGCAGTGTCAATTATAATAAGGCTCCTAGTTTAGGAGCCTTATTATTTTTTGAGGTAGGTTGTTTTCAGAGATAGATTGCTTTCAGAGATAGATTGTTTTCTACTAAAGATTAGTATCTGAGACAGATAAATACCTAAGACAGATAAATACCTGAGATAGGACGAAAACGACACGTCATTGATGGCTAAATATGTGTGTCATATTGATTGCGTTTTGGACAGGTTGATAAAATCTCTCTGTGTCCGGTATCTTTCACCTCTTCTAAAATGACATCAAATCCCCACAAACGGTAGACATGTTTTAAAACTTCTTCGTAGCTGTTATCGAGAGGAATACGGTTGTGAGGTACGTATTGAAGCGTGAGCGAGCGATCACCTCGGACATCGACATTAAATACTTGAATGTTCGGTTCAAGGTTCGCCAGATTATATTGCGCAGCTAACGCTTCCCGTATGTGTTTATAGCCCATCTCATCGTGGATCGCCGACACTTCAATAAAGTTTTTACGGTCATCGTCATCAATGGCAAACAGTTTAAAATCTCGCATCAACTTAGGTGATAAATATTGGCTGATAAAGCTTTCATCTTTAAAGTTGTGCATCGCGAAATGCACCGCATCTAACCAATCAGTTCCCGCTAACTCTGGGAACCATTCTTTATCTTCATCTGTCGGTTCCTCACAGATGCGTTTGATATCACGGAACATCGCAAAGCCAAGTGCATAAGGATTAATACCACTAAAGTAAGGGCTGTTATATGGCGGTTGTGCAACAACACTCGTGTGACTGTGTAAAAATTCTAAAATGAATTTCTCAGATACACTGCCCTCATCATAGAGGTGGTTGAGAATCGTATAGTGCCAGAACGTGGCCCAACCCTCGTTCATTACCTGAGTTTGTTTTTGAGGGTAGAAATATTGGCTTATCTTTCTGACAATTCTGACGACCTCACGTTGCCAAGGTTCAAGAAGTGGGGCGTGTTTTTCAATAAAATAGAGTAGGTTCTCTTGTGGCTCCGATGGGAAGCGCTCTTTAATATCTTCCTCTTTGGTTTTCGCTTGAGGTACGGTTCGCCATAAGTCATTCACTTGTGATTGCAAGTAGGCTTCCCGTTCTTCTTGGCGAGCTTTCTCTTCATTGATCGAAATTTTTTCCGGACGTTTGTAGCGGTCTACGCCGAAATTCATTAAAGCATGACAAGAGTCGAGTAATTGTTCGACCTCATGGGCGCCGTAACGCTCTTCGCACTCAGCGATGTATTTTTTGGCGAAGAGCAAATAGTCGATGATGGAGCTGGCATCTGTCCATGTTTGGAATAAGTAATTGCCTTTAAAAAACGAATTGTGACCATAACAAGCATGGGCAATGACGAGTGCCTGCATTGTGATGGTGTTCTCTTCCATTAAATAAGCGATACAAGGATTGGAGTTGATAACGATTTCATACGCCAAACCCATTTGGCCATGTTTGTAGTTTTGCTCAGTTTGAATGAATTTTTTACCAAACGACCAATGGTTATAATTAATGGGCATTCCTATGCTTGAGTACGCATCCATCATTTGCTCTGAGGTGATGACTTCAATTTGATTTGGATAGGTATCAAGACGGTAGTGCTCCGCGACCCGTTTTATTTCTTTGTGATAGCGTTCGAGTAGCTGAAACGTCCAGTCTGGTCCATCAGGTAACATAGACTTGCGTCGCTGCGATGCGCCCCCTGTGAGATTATTTGTCGCTGTATTCATCGCTAGCCTCCTTACGCCGTTTCTTTTTGGAATAGTTCACGGAATACCGGGAAGATATCTTCCACAGAGCGGATGTTTTTCATGGCAAAGTTCGGAAAGGCTTGAGTTAGCTTTTCATATTCGTGCCATAAGGTTTGGTGCGAACGTCGTGTGATTTCGATGTACGAATAATACTGACAGTTAGGTAGTAACCTATTCACTAACAGATCGCGGCATCGTGGAGAATCATCGGCCCAGTTATCACCATCTGAAGCCTGTGCTGCATATATGTTCCACTGACCGACGGGGTAGCGATCTTTTACGATTTCATCCATCAGTTTCAACGCACTTGAAACAATGGTACCGCCCGTTTCTTGTGAGTAGAAAAACTCATGTTCATCGACTTCTTTAGCTTGGGTATGATGGCGAATATAAACAACTTCTACGTTTTCATAAGTGCGAGTTAAAAATAGGTATAACAAGACATAAAAACGTTTCGCGATGTCTTTGGTTGCTTGGTCCATCGAGCCTGATACATCCATCAAGCAGAACATGACTGCCTGACTCGATGGTACAGGGCGTTTTTCATAGTTTTTAAATCGTAAGTCGAACGTGTCAATAAAAGGTACGCCCTCGATTTTCTTGCGAAGTTCCTCGATCTCTTTTTTTAATCGGTTCTCTTCCAGTTTTTGAACGGGTTCAGTTTGCTCGATTCTTTGTAATTCAAGTTCGAGCTCATTTAAAAGGCGTTTTTTACCCGCGGTCATCGCGGTTCTTCTTGCGAGCGATTGCTGCAATGAACGAACAATCGCGATGTTTGATGGAATCCCGGCGGTTTGGAAACCCGCACGGTGTGTTTTCCACTCGGTGATCTTGGCAACTTGGTTCTTTTCTAAGTTTGGTAGTTCAAGATCTTCAAATAAGATATCGAGATACTCATCTTTTGATATTTGAAATACAAACTCATCTTGCCCTCGCCATCTGGACTGGCATTCCCTTCTCCAGCGCCGCCGCCTTGTCCTCCGCCTTTAGGGCGTTCGATTTTATCACCAGTAATAAATTGGTCGTTACCAGGGTGTACTCGTTCGCGCACGCCCCCTTTACCCTGATGAAACATAGGTTCGTTAATGTCTTTGTGCGGTATAGATACGTCTTCGCCCGTTTCCGTATTGGTGATCGAGCGTCGATTCACTGCGTCTGCTACCGACTCTTTGATCTGCTCTTTATGGCGTTTCAAGAAGCGCTGTCGATTAACAGCGCTCTTATTTTTGCCATTGAGCCTTCGGTCTATAAATTGCGCCATGAAATAGCCCTCTTCATGTTTCACAAACGACCTAACTCATACTGGTTAGGAAGACTTACGTACTCGTAGATACCATTCAGAAAGTAGGCGAACCTGTTTCTCGGTGTAGCCTTTTTCCATCATGCGCGCGACAAAATCGTCGTGCTTCTTCTGATCTTCAGAAGATGTTTTCGCGTTGAATGAAATAACCGGAAGAAGCTCTTCAGTGTTGGAGAACATTTTCTTCTCGATGACCGTGCGTAGTTTTTCGTAACTGGTCCAAACAGGGTTTAAGCCGTTGTTGTTCGCTTTTGCTCTAAGCACGAAATTAACGATTTCATTTCGGAAATCTTTAGGGTTTGAAATACCAGCGGTTTTCTCAATTTTCTCTAGCTCTGAGTTGAGTGAAGCTCGGTCGAACAACTGACCCGTTTCTGGGTCGCGGTACTCTTGGTCTTGAATCCAGAAGTCCGCATAACTTACGTAGCGGTCGAATATATTTTGGCCGTATTCAGAATAGGACTCGAGATAGGCCGTTTGTATCTCTTTACCGATGAACTCGACATAGCGCGGCACCAAATAACCTTTCAAGAATTCAAGGTACTTTTCTGCCATTTCTGACGGGAACTGCTCACGTTCAACTTGTTGTTCGATCACGTAGAACAGGTGTACAGGGTTGGCGGCGACTTCAGTTTGATCAAAATTAAACACACGCGAAAGAATTTTGAACGCAAAACGTGTCGATAGACCATTCATGCCCTCATCCACACCTGCATAGTCGCGGTATTCTTGGTAGCTCTTAGCTTTTGGATCGGTGTCCTTAAGCGTTTCACCATCGTAGACACGCATTTTGGAGAAAATAGACGAATTTTCCGGCTCTTTTAATCGAGATAGAATACTAAATTGCGCCAATGTTTCCAGCGTGCTTGGCGAGCAAGGGGCCGCGGAAAGTTCACTGTTCTCAAGCAGTTTTTGGTAGATTTTCACTTCTTCCGAAACACGTAAACAGTAAGGCACTTTAACAATGTAAACACGGTCAAGAAATGCTTCGTTATTTTTGTTGTTTCGGAATGTCTGCCACTCGGACTCGTTTGAGTGGGCGAGGATCATACCGTCAAATGGAATGGCAGAAAGCCCTTCCGTACCGTTAAAGTTACCCTCTTGAGTTGCGGTTAATAGAGGGTGCAGCACTTTAATCGGTGCCTTAAACATTTCCACGAATTCCATCACACCTTGATTCGCTTTACAAAGTGCACCTGAATAGCTGTAAGCATCGGGGTCATCTTGTGAAAAGTGCTCAAGTTGGCGAATATCAACTTTACCGACCAAGGATGAAATGTCTTGGTTATTCTCATCACCTGGTTCAGTCTTCGCAATGGCAACCTGGTCCAAAATAGAAGGGCGAACTTTAAGAACTTTGAATTTTGTTATATCCCCACCAAATTCATGCAAACGTTTTGCCGCCCATGGAGACATAATCGAACGTAAGTAGCGCTGCTCAATGCCATAGTCTTTTTTGAGAATTTCGCCGTCTTCTGTCGCATTGAATAGACAGAACGGGTGATCGTTAACAGGACTGCGCTCGCCGTTAGCGCTTAGGATATAAACGGGCATTTTTTCCATTAATGCCTTTAGTTTCTCGGCGAGTGATGATTTACCACCACCAACAGGGCCGAGCAAGTAGAGGATCTGTTTGCGCTCTTCGAGGCCTTGAGCTGCATGTTTTAGATAAGAAACAATCTGTTCTATAGCGTCTTCCATACCAAAAAAATCTTTGAATGTTGGATAACGCGATATAACTCGATTCGAGAAGATGCGACTTAATCGAGGGTCCTGAGCCGTATCAATAACCTCTGGCTCACCAATGGCCATAAGCAGTCGCTCTGCTGCGTTTGCATAAGCGCTCTTGTCGTCCTTACACAGGGATAAAAATTCCTGTAACGACATCTCTTCATCTTTTGCAGCTTCATATCTGGATTGATAGTGGTCGAAAATACTCATGTCGCTTTCCCCTTTAATAGTCAGTCTACCGACGAACGTTGAAGCAGGTTTACCTATCACTTTAATTGTCTATCTCTAAGTAAAGTTGTACGCCCAGTAATCTTGTTTGGTTCGCTCAATTTTGAGTCGGACTTCACCAAAGGTGTTGCTTTATAGGCGTTTTCTTTCTATGACAAAAGTCGGTGAATAGGGACCTTTCAATCACTCCCTTTCTCCTTTTAAGCCTAGTCGGGGATTTTCAATTTTGCTTAACAATTATGAATTTATTGCAGAATTGACAATTGAATCACTATTTAACTAAATGAGGCCAAGTACTAAATGAAGTTCATATAAAAGAGAGAGAATACGCTTTAATTTTCAGACGATGAAATCTTAAGGCCCTTAAAGAATGGCAACCTAAGTGCTAAACGAGTGTTAGGAGAGGAGATGTTAGAGAGGGTTGCAAGCAAGCGCATAAACAAAAAAGAGAACCGAGGTCCTCTTTTTTAATCGAGCAATGGGTTAATCCCATTTATTCGCTAAAAATACCGTTTAAGCGCTAAAAATTTGTGCAAGTTCATTTGCACATAAGTGGTATTGGCGAGGGCAGTTACGCCATGTTCTTAGCATTCGACGGTACTTCTCAAGCATTGGCATTTGGCTATTGAAATGGTGGTCAGCTTTGTCAAATTGAGGGTAAAGCCCTTCTGAATCGACTAAGAAGCGCACATAGTGGACTTGCTGTGCCTCTGTCGCGATATCAAAACCTAAGAATTGAAGGCGACGCTGGTCTACGTTTTGGCGTTCATCTTCTTCTAACATTTTGTTTGATTCTTGCATCGCGTGATACATTTCCAAAATATCAATGATTTCACGACATTCTGCTTCAGTAATGCAACCAAAATCTTTGTTTAGCTCTCGCATCTGCAACTCATAACCACGTTCAACAATGGTTTGTAAGCGTTTGTATTTTGCAGAATTACTTGGATCAAGTTGAGACATTAAGTTGTATTGGTTTGATAGAATCAAACGTTGAGCGTTTGACATTTCCATGATGACCTCACTAAATAATCTAATACATTTTTAATGTGCTTAGGTTAACGTTTTGGACTAGGTTGAAACATGATCTCAACACATATTTAATATGAAAAATGGCAAGAATTCGTCGATTTAGCCAGTTGAATCATCATTCGTTTGTTCAAGCTTCGGTTTCCTTATCGCGCCGAGTGAAAGAGATTAAGTCAATACCTTGAGGTTATTTATGATGATTGTAAATGTAGTCACGATCGGAGAAAACGCGTAACCACTCGGGCTTGAAAACAGAGAGGACAGCAAGCGACATGCCATTGAGTAGCCCCTCAGGGAAGGCAAGCAATGGTGCAAACACAAAGTAGTTGTCGAGAATGGTTTGCCAATCATAATGACCGCTATACAAATGATATATCGCGTTAAGCAATAAATGGAGGCTGCCAGTCAGAGCGCCGTTAAAGAAGCCGGCAATAAAAATGAAAACGAAAATATTTCTTGGCAGAAACTGATAGCTAACAACAAAGACTAAATAACTGATCAGAATGGGCAGCAAAGCCGATAACATGAGTGCACTAGGAAGTGCGAGCAGTGAAATGTTGTGAATGACGTGATGGATCAACATAGCAGGGATACAGAGCAAAAAGGCCATACGCCAACCGTACATCATGGTGAGTGTGGTAACGGCAAGGAAATGGATCTGTAAGCCATCTTTCACGCCCGCTTGCGCTGACCAGAGAATACTAAGGATAAACAACGTTGCACAAACGAGGTGTTGAAATGATTTTTCCTGGAGTAGCTTTGGCCAAACGGTGTTGCGCCAGTCAGGTAAGCAGTAAGTAATCACTACCAGAAAAATGATAATAGCGGACGCTAAATTAAACCAATCCATGTTTGAACGCCTTAAGTCTTTCCCCTAAGTTAAATACAAAAATACCAGCAAAACGCTGGTATTTTTAGAAGATTCTTTATATCTGAATACTTAGTATTTCACATTTGAGTGGTACTGAGAAAGGATAGCTTGGATCTCATCCATTGTCTCTTTTGGCGGCGGATTCACACCCTCTAGAGGGTATTCCAAGCCAAGAGCTTCCCATTTATGAGCACCTAGCTTGTGATAAGGCAGTAACTCAACTTTTTCGATATTGTCCATATCTTTGATGAACTCGCCAAGCATATGGGCCGCCTCTGGTTCATCAGTGTAACCAGGAACCACAACATAACGAATCCAAGTCTTTTGACCGATTTTATGCAGATAGCGAGCAAAGTCTAATACACGACGGTTAGACACACCGATAAAGTCTTGGTGAATCTCATCTTTCATGTGTTTAAGATCCAACATCACAAGATCGGTTGCGTCTAGAACTTCGTCGATAACATCAGTATGTTTGCGAATGTAGCCATTGGTATCAAGACAGGTATGGATACCCTCTGCTTGTGCTGCTCGGAAGAAATCACGAACAAACTCAGGTTGAAGCATTGCTTCACCACCTGAACATGTGATGCCGCCGCCGGATGCATTCATAAAGTGGCGGTAAGTTTTTGCCTCTGCAATGATCTCTTCTACAGTGACTTCTTTACCATCATGCGTGTCCCAAGTGTCACGGTTATGACAGTACTTACAACGCATTAAGCAACCTTGCAAGAAGACGATAAAACGGATACCAGGTCCGTCTACGGTACCACATGACTCAAACGAGTGAATACGACCAGTTGTTGACATCTTTTGCTCTCATTTGTAATAAATTATGCTTGCTATTTTATTACAAATCGCAGGGTTAAAACAGTCTTGGAGGGTTTTCGTTGCCGAGATAGTGAGCAAAGAAAGCGGCGAATGAAAGCTCACTCGCCGCAGAATGGCGTTTATTTAAAAGAATGCGAATAAAGACAGCGAACCCGTGCCATACACATCCGTTTGCGCTTCTTTATAGTCTGGTGTCTTAACGGTGAATGTTAAGCTTGCACCATAATTTTGATTGTGCCAAGTCGCCCCCGCGACCGCACTGGCTTGCCAGTTTTGCAAGGTCACGTCATAAGGTTCTGAGGGCTCAGGGATACCAGAGCGATCGCCTTCAATCGTGATGTCATTGAAGCGGTAGCGTCCCTCAAAGCCAGTGAATAGAAACCAACTGGATGTACTTTTTGCGATCATGCTGGCATGAAAAGGGCTTTCAACACTAATGTTTGCGGCCCCAATGCTATTGGCGAGGTTCGTACCCCAACGGAACATCACACCTTGAGAAATGTCACTGCGGAAGTTACCAGCGTTGATATCCGTGACATTGGTGATCTCCCATTGCTGAGTTGAAGCTTCACTGCGCATTAGCTTATTGAATGCGCGGTAACCGACACTAAAGGCAATTTCATCATCGATTTGATATTCCCAACCTTGTGGATCGGTCGAGCCAGTGATGCCGTGAACAATATCTTGCGCCTTATCAGACAGTGAGCTTTCACCGGTAGCACCAATGGTGAAGTTGTATCGTACCGCACGGTCGGCAGTGAGAGTCAGGTAATTGATCTCAGTGTGTAAGTAGCCAGCGTAAGGGCGGTCGTTGACCAAAGGGTAGTCGGCTTCAATATCGCTTGGTGTCCACATTTTGTGACCAAGCACCAACTCAATTTTGTCTACGTTGGTTTGGTTACTGCTTTCATTTAGGCTTAACCAACGCCATTCAGCATCACGGCGTAGTTGCTCGGTCGCATACGAAAGGAAAATACCATTGGTATAATCTTGGTCGACGCCGAATATACCGTCGTTATCTAAAGTAAATGAAATGGTTGATTTTGTAGAGGCAATCGCAACAGGCGAGAGTAAGGCAAGGGCGAAAAGTTTACTGAATTTCATATCGGTCATTTGTTAGCTTTTTCCGCATCATACGGAAGATCAAAAACAAAATCAGATGTCATGTCACAACTTTAGTTCAAGGTACAAAAAAAGGCTGGTGCGTTATGGCACCAGCCTTTGTTGTATCACTTATTGTGCTAATTCAATGGGTCTTATAGTGACTCAGTGAATGTACGTGCGATTACGTCAGCTTGTTGCTCTGCAGTTAGAGAGTTAAAGCGTACAGCGTAACCAGAAACGCGGATTGTTAGCTGAGGGTATTTCTCAGGGTGCTTAACTGCGTCTTCTAGAGTAGAGCGGTTAAGAACGTTCACGTTTAGGTGTTGACCACCTTCGATGCCAGCTTCGTGGTGGAAGTAACCATCCATTAGGCCTGCAAGGTTAGCACGTTGGCTCTCTTCTTCTTTACCTAGCGCGTTTGGTACGATAGAGAAAGTGTAAGAGATACCATCTTGAGCGTCAGCAAACGGTAGTTTACCTACAGATGTTAGTGATGCTACAGCACCTTTCTCGTCACGACCGTGCATTGGGTTTGCACCAGGAGCGAAAGGAGCGCCAGCACGACGACCGTCTGGAGTGTTACCAGTTTTCTTACCGTACACAACGTTTGAAGTGATAGTAAGGATAGACTGAGTTGGGATTGCATCACGGTACATCTTAAGTTTACGGATTTTGCCCATAAACGTAGAAACAAGTTCACATGCGATGTCATCAACGCGTGCATCGTTGTTACCGAATTTAGGGTAGTCGCCTTCGATTTCGAAGTCGATTGCAATACCATCTTCGTCACGAACTGGTTTAACAGTTGCGTATTTGATTGCAGATAGTGAGTCAGCTGCAACAGATAGACCTGCGATACCACATGCCATTGTACGGCGAACGTCACGGTCATGAAGAGCCATTAGAGACGCTTCGTAGCTGTATTTGTCGTGCATGTAGTGGATGCAGTTTAGTGCACTTACGTATTGCTTAGCTAGCCAATCCATGAAGTGATCTAGACGATCCATTACTTTAGCGTAATCAAGAACTTCATCAGTCATTGGCGCTTCTTTAGGACCAACTTGCATTTTTAGCTTCTCATCAACGCCGCCGTTGATTGCGTAAAGCATAGTTTTAGCAAGGTTAGCACGAGCACCGAAGAACTGCATTTGCTTACCAACAACCATTGGAGATACACAACATGCGATTGCGTAGTCGTCAGATTGTAGGTCAGGACGCATTAGATCGTCGTTTTCGTACTGGATAGAAGAAGTATCGATAGATACTTTAGCACAGAAACGTTTGAAGCCGTCAGGTAGCTGCTCAGACCAAAGTACAGTGATGTTTGGCTCTGGAGAAGGACCCATTGTGTATAGAGAGTTTAGGAAACGGAAGTTAGTACGTGTAACTAGTGTACGACCGTCGATACCCATACCACCCATTGACTCAGTAGCCCAGATTGGGTCACCAGAGAACAACTCATCGTATTCAGGAGTACGTAGGAAACGAACCATACGTAGCTTCATTACGAAGTGGTCGATCATTTCTTGAGCTTGAACTTCAGTGATTTTGCCAGCAGCGATATCACGCTCGATGAAGATGTCTAGGAAAGTCGAAGTACGACCTAGAGACATTGCAGCACCGTTTTGTGATTTAACAGCAGCTAGGTAGCCAAAGTAAGTCCATTGGATAGCTTCTTGAGCAGTTGTTGCAGGCTCAGAGATATCGTAACCGTACTTAGCAGCCATTTGCTTGATTTGACCTAGAGCGCGGTGTTGCTCTGCAATTTCTTCACGAAGTTGCATAGTTGCAGTTAGGTCTTCGCCGTTCTCAAAACGCTCTTGAAGAGATTTGAATTGAGCTAGCTTGTCCTTCATTAGGAAGTCGATACCGTATAGTGCAACACGACGGTAGTCACCGATGATACGACCACGGCCGTAAGCATCTGGAAGACCAGTCAGAACACCAGACTTACGACAAGCTAGGATATCTGGAGTGTAGATATCGAATACGCCAGCGTTGTGCGTTTTACGGTACTCTGAGTAGATTTTTGAAATCATAGGGTCAAGAGTTTCACCGTATGCTTTACAAGAACCTTCAACCATACGTACACCACCGTTAGGGATGATTGCACGTTTAAGAGGTTTCTCAGTTTGTAGACCAACGATAGTCTCTAGATCTTTTTCGATGTAGCCTGCATCGTGAGCAGTGATGGTAGAAATAACGTCAGTATCGAAATCAAGAGGCGCTTTAGTTGCGTTCTCAATTTTGATGCCTTCCATTACTTTAGCCCAAAGCGTGTTAGTTGCTTCAGTACCTTCAGAAACTAGGAAAGATTCGTCGCCTTCATATGGAGCGTAGTTCTTCTGAATGAAATCACGAACGTTTACTTCGTTTTGCCAGTCGCCTGCAGCAAAACCTTCCCAAGCTTTAGCAAATTGCTCTGCCATGACATACCTACCTTTTTAGTAGAAAAAAATACGTACTGCTTCGCCGTTGAGCCAGCTATCTCCACTTTGACATGGAGAACAGTACACTCTTAATGAATAACAATATTTATAGTCTTAAATGAAAAGTTTTGGGTTATAAAACTATAAATATTGTCACTGCTATTAATGTGGGTTCTATCTTACTACATCTCAAGGCTACACTAAACTTTTTTTGCAAACCTTAAACTAAATCAATAAACGCTAAAAATATTTAATAAAAATAGGGTAGCGACAAGCGCTACCCATAAAAATTTTGAGTAAGTAGCTTAAAGCAGAGCTGGGATACCAAACTGAGCTTCTAGCATACCTACAGCAAGCATAGCGACCAAACAGATAACTAGCACGCCGACAGGGATAACAATCTTGTCGACAAATGATAGACGTGAAGCACGCTCTTTGTCACCAATTAGACCGTTATTATCAAGAAGCATCGTTAGAGCCCAAGCCAACACTGGGTTAACTACGGCACTACCGAAGATACAGATACCCGCTGCTTGTGAATCTTTCGAATCTCTTACCATCTGCATACCCGCTTCAAGAAGAGGTAGAGATACACCTACTAGAAGCGCAACGCGCATTACTGGTGGCCATACCGCAACGTCCATAGGGAAACCAAGAATCGCAACAATCATTACGATTAAGCCGAGTAGGATAGAACCTGCAGGGATTGGACGTTTCGCAATTGCAGCTGGGATCATGTAAGTACCCCAAGATGAAGTGATGTTACCACCACCTACTGCAGTACCAACCATTTGACGGATAGAACACATAGTCATTGTGTCATCAACGTCCATCAGTACTTTTTCAGTCTTTTTAGGGTAGTTCAATTCTTGGAAGATACGGTGACCAAGGAAGTCTGGTGACCACATTGCTACTGCAAGGATTGCAAATGGTAGTGATGCAATAAAGTGCTCCATGTTTGGAAGACCAAGCATCCAACCTTCTTCTGTGCTGCCCCACCAGTAAACTGGGTTTAGGTTAGGAAGACCAGTCTCTGTTACGAATTTAATATCAAAACCCGCACCTAGTACTAGCGCAATTGAAAGGCCAGTGAAAGCACACACAGGGATTGCTAGCCAACGCTTGTTTACTTTCGCAAGGTAAGCGTAAAGAACGATAGTCACTGCAAGAACGATAAGGCCTACATAACCCATGCTGCCCGCAGCTACTGTGTCAGACTGAAGACCAACCGCCCACTCCTGAATTGAGGTAATTTGGCTCATCGTACCCGTTAAACCTAAGAAGATAAGCAAGCCACCGGCTGTACCTTCAGAGGTGAGGTTCACCAGTTTGGAACCACCTTTTAGGAAACTAAGAATAAGACCGAATACACCGATCAAGATTGCCAATGCAAGAGGGTGAGCACCAGCGAGAGCGATGGTACCAATAAGAGGGATCATTGGTCCGTGGTTACCTGCAAGGTTGGCTTTAGGGTTAATAAAACCAGAAGCAAGTACACAGAAAAGAAGTGCAGGGATAAGCATTTCTACACGTGCAACTTCGATAGCAAACTCTTTGCCCAAGTTAACGTGGTCCCATGCTGCAGTAAGACCTTCAGCCCAAGACATCATTACCGCAGAGTACATTGCGATAATACCGATGGTACCAGCAAGTGCAGGAACAAGGTCTTCAAGCTCAAAACGGAAATCACGACCTGGCAAGTTCAATGCGTAGCGACGTGGCTTCATGATTTGCAGTTCGTGGTCTAGGTAGTCTGAACGGCTTGCGAACTCAGATGACGGTCGATGAAGCTCGCTGTAGCTTTTATTCTCGATATCCGAATCAGAGTGCGCTTTATTTACTGCGTCTGACATAGATTCCTCATATATTTAAAAGTTATAAATTCTGAATTGAATTGTGTTTTTCCGCTTCCTGCGGCACTTCCTATGCTAGCTATTATTAGATTTTGTTGCACGAACATATCGTGCCTAAGCATAGCTAAAAACTTTGTCTTCTGTTGAGGCACAAAAAATTCCTCATCATAGGGGCGGAGTCTAGCAAGATAGCCCTTTGGGGTGATTGATTTAGATCACTTTAAGAATGGATGTGAAAGAAAACTACAGAAAGTGTCCAACTTGCGAACAAGTTGGTGATTTAGTGTGTAATTCGATTACACAAGTTGCATAAAATTAGGCGCTATTTGGCTTAAATAACATTCTAAACCGTCGAATGGTTTGTTTGATATTTATGGGTAAAAAACTGGCTTCATTCTTGCTTAATGGCTATTAGAGACGAATTTTTGGCTAATCATTGCCGCTCAGTTTAGGAACAAGACATGAAACAGCTTACAGTACTGCCGCTAGTGGCAATTATTTCAGGACTAATGGTCGGTTGTGGCGGCGGTGGCGGCGGTGGTAGTAGTGCGCCGGCGAAAACTACGTTTACATTTACGTTTGTTGAACCCGAAATACAAGCACTCTCGACAAATGGTTTGTGTACAATTTATGAACGATTTGATGCTGGTACTGAAGAAGAAGTCTTGAATTATCATTCGTTAGGTGGCGAGTTAGACAATGATCTTTCTGCTTACTATTCCGATGCGCAAGGAAACAGAGTTGATCCAAATTCAGTTATTAATGCATCAAATGACAAACTTACTATCGCCTTAGAGTCAATCCCTCTAGGTGGGAGTGTTACTCTTCAAGAGGTAAACGGCACGGTAATCAATGCACTCACTTTTTCTCGAGAACTTTTAGAGTCTGATTCATCTCTTCGAAATGTTTACTTGTCTGTTGGTACTAAGGTCCGCGGAACAAAATGTTTAACTGGAAATAATGATTCTACTGGCGAACGAAAAAATCTTGATTACAAATGGGATGATAGCGCTGATGGAAATCCTGATGTAACTTTCTATTTTGACTCCCAATTGGAAACAGTCCAAGCAAATGAGTCACGCTTTACGAAAGGCGAGGTCTTACCTGCTATTAATACCGAAAGAACGATGGTGTCTCAATATCGTACAAGTTCACGTTCTGCTCTCTACCAATATGGTTTTGAAGGTTGGAATGACAATCGAATGGTGTTTGCGGGCATACCATCGTCACCGCTAGTAAATACATCAGGAATTACTTTTGCGAACGTTAACATTGATGTTATTTACAATAATTTTGCTTATCGTTTGGCAGAGGTTCCAAAAAATAGTCCTTTCTATCATCCAGAGAGCTTAAAAGGAGATGTTTGGACGTTTAGTGTTGATGGAACAATAGCAACACCAGGGTGGGATGCTACATACACAGATAAGGTCACTGATACTTGGGATATTGTCGTCGATGACGTATCTTTATTTGCGGTAAATAATACTCATAATATGAAACCTAGCGTCTCCATGAGTGTTATTGACTTGACCGATAGTATTGGGCTTGGAGACGAAAATGGTGTTCAACGAGTTAGTTATCAGCAAGGCGCGACAATAGGGACAACACCATATGTCTTGCGACATTCAGTTTACTCACGAATCGATGGCCGAGTCGTAGTGCCTGAGCTAGATTACTCAAGTATGCCATCGGGCTTAAAAGACGAACTAGTTGTTTCTAGTGACTCTCTTATGACACAGAGTTATGTTTTTACTGAAGAAAATAGTGATGTAAAAGCAGCAGACTTTTTAGCTGCGTTTTCTAACGGCGACGGTAACCAAACAACAAAAGACGTTCTTGGTGTGGTAATGAATGAACAACAGGTTCGTGAAATTAGTAACCGAATAGCCAAAACTAAGATGTTATTTTTAGAACGCACAAACTAACATTTTTATATATTTAATAGCCCCTCCAACGAGGGGCTTTTTTATATCGGCTATGCACACGTAAAAGCATAATTCGCTAAAAAATGCATAATAATTCGATGTGTGTATTTAACTATGTAAAATATTCAGGTTAATAATTTGTTGCAACTTTAGTTTAGTGGTGATAATTTGTTCCAATCAAAAGGGCGGAGCCCCTTAATGCAGTGATAACACAGGGAGTAAAGCGCATGAATGATGTACCCGCGCTAGATATAAAAGACCTGCACAAAACATTTGGACAGAATGAAGTTCTCAAAGGGATCTCACTGTCGGCCCACAAAGGAGACGTTATCTCCATCATTGGCTCTTCCGGTTCCGGTAAGAGTACCTTTCTAAGATGCATCAACCTTCTAGAAACGCCTACCGCAGGTGAAATTTGGGTAAACGGCGAGCTTATCCAAATGAAGAACAACCGTGCAGGGGAATCCGTTCCCGCTAATGAGAAACAAGTACAGCGTATTCGTTCTCGTTTAGCCATGGTATTCCAAGGGTTTAACCTTTGGTCCCACTTAACCGTTTTAGAAAACGTTATTGAAGCACCAGTCCATGTGCTCGGTGTGCCAAAAGCACAAGCTATTGAGAATGCCGAAGTGCTGTTAAAGAAAGTGGGGCTATACGAGCGTAAGGATTATTACCCAGGTCACTTGTCCGGTGGCCAGCAACAGCGCGCGGCCATTGCCAGAGCTTTAGCTGTGGATCCCGAAGTCATGCTGTTTGATGAGCCAACCTCAGCCCTTGACCCAGAACTAGTTGGGGAGGTACTTGGAGTAATGAGAGACTTGGCAGATGAGGGGCGAACCATGCTTGTGGTCACTCATGAAATGGCCTTTGCACGTGATGTTTCTAACCATGTGATGTTTTTGCACCAAGGTTTAGTTGAAGAACAGGGAGATCCAGCTAAGCTTTTTACTAGTCCAGATTCAGAACGATTACAACAGTTTATCTCTTCTATCTATTAAGATTAATGGCTATCAATATTTTATAGGGTGGCGATGTCGTGCCTGCCCTTAAATCAACATAAAAAACACAACGAAATAAAAGACCAATCACAGGAGTATGGAAATGAAAAAGTGGTTATTGGCTGCAACGCTTGCTGCAACAGCAGTGTCTGGTGTCGCTCAAGCGAAAGAATGGAAGACGGTTCGCTTTGGTATTGAGGGCGCGTACCCTCCATTTAGCTGGACAGAAACAGATGGCTCACTAAAAGGTTTTGATGTTGACATGGCGAATGCTCTTTGTGAAGAGATGCAAGTGAAGTGTAAAATCGTTGCCCAAGACTGGGATGGTATCATTCCATCGTTGTTAGCGCGCAAATACGATGCAATCATTGCAGCAATGTCGATCACGGAAGAGCGTAAAAAGAAAGTTGATTTCACAGGAAAATACGCGCTTATTCCAAATAAGTTCATTGCAAAGAAAGGCGCAAACTTAAACTTTGACAATCTTGATGGACAAAAAATTGCGGTTCAGCGCGCGACTACACACGACAAATATCTGACTGATAACTATGGTGACAAAGTAGATATCGTTCGTTACGGCTCTTTCGATGAAGCGTACCTCGATCTTGCTAATGGCCGTGTGGTTGCCGTTCTTGGCGATGCCTCTGCTCTAGAAGAGGGTGTGTTAAATAAAGCGGGTGGTGAAGATTACGAGTTCGTAGGTCCATCATTAACGGATCCAAAATGGTTTGGTGATGGCTTTGGTATTGCGGTTCGTAAACAAGATAAAGACCTGACGAAGAAGCTTGATGCGGCGATCTTATCACTGCGTGAAAAAGGCATTTACCAAGATATTGCAGGTAAGTACTTTAACTACGATGTTTACGGTGAGTAATACGTAATATGCGTTAGAAAAGAAAGGCCGTTGGCTTGTTCCTAGAAGTCGCCAACGGTCGATTTGTTGAGTTTAGGGATTAGGAACTCACCTATGCTGGATCTACAAGGATATGAAGCCTCAATTTTAAAAGGGGCGTTAGTGACCATTGAGGTCGCTGTACTTTCTCTGCTGTTAGCGGTTGTGCTCGGAATGCTTGGTGCGTTAGCGAAACTTGCACCGTACAAATGGGCTCGTGCCATTGCAACACTCTATACCACCATTATTCGCGGTATCCCTGACTTAGTGTTGATGATGCTGATTTTCTTTGGTGGACAAATTCTGTTGAACAACAGCCTCTACTCCATCAATGAAACGTTAAACGAATGGTTTACTGCCAGTAACCCTGATCATGAATGGACGTCTTACCTACCGGATTACATTGATGTCAGCCCATTTATTGCAGGTGTATTAACCATTGGCTTTATCTTCGGCGCTTACATGGCTGAAACGTTTCGTGGTGCGATCATGGCGGTTGACAAAGGCGAACTAGAAGCGGCAAAGGCTTACGGTATGAGCTCAGTGATGTCGTTTCGACGAATCCTGTTACCACAGATGATACGCCATGCCTTACCTGGTTTCGGTAACAACTGGTTAGTGCTACTGAAAACGACGGCACTTGTCTCGATCATTGGCCTCGACGACATGGTCCGTATGAGCTCACTGGCGGCAGGAACAACCAAAATGCCCTTTACCTTTTACCTAGCTGTCGCAATCATTTTCCTATTTTTTACCAGTGTTTCTACAGGCTTACTTAAGCTAGTTGAACGCAAATTCAGTATTCATGCGAGGTAAACGATGGACTTTTCATTGATTATTGAAAGCTTTCCGGTTTACCTAGAGGGGCTTTGGACGACGGTTTGGCTTGTTGCTGTGGCGCTTGTTATTGGTTTATGTGTTTCGATCCCACTAGCGGTGGCACGTAACAGTGATAACTATGCGATAAGTTTGCCATCTTGGGCTTTCATTTACTTCTTCCGTGGTACACCTCTGTTAGTGCAACTCTATTTGATTTACTACGGTATGGACCAATTCTTCCCTGTAAAAGACACGTTGTGGGAACATGCATGGTTTTGCGCATTGGTCGCTTTTGTTCTCAATACTTCCGCTTATACAGCAGAAATTATCCGAGGTGCGATCAATGGGCTACCGAAAGGAGAGGTTGAGGCTGCAAAAGCGTATGGAATGAGTACGTTTATGACCTATCGCCGTATTATTTTGCCAAGCGCTTTGCGCAGAGCGTTGCCTGCATACTCGAATGAAGTCATCTTTATGCTCCATGGCAGCGCGGTTGCTGGCATCATTACCATTATGGATCTAACGGGAGCTGCTCGTTTGGTTAACTCGCGTTACTACGCACCATTTGAATCATTCTTGACCGCAGGCCTATTTTATATGGCACTGACGTTTATTATCTTGTGGTGCTTTAAAGTAGCAGAGAAGCGATTCCTAGCCTATTTGAGACCATTGAGCTAATCGTCGATAGATATTATTCAGATATTTAAAAGAAAGAGCGCCAATTGGCGCTCTTCATATTTTGGAAAGTCACACCTATTTGAATGTAGACCAGATAGGAGCGTGATCCGATGGTTTTTCGATGCCACGCAATTCATAATCAATGTCTGACTCAACGCACTTCTTAGAAAGCGATGGGGTTGCCAAAATGACGTCGATGCGTAGGCCGCGGTTATCATCGAAACCACGAGAACGGTAATCAAACCATGAGAAACGGTCATTAACCTCTGGGTGTAAGTGACGGAAAGTGTCTTCAAAGCCCCAATCTAACAGTGTTTGCAACCACTCACGTTCTTCTGGTTGGAAAGAACATTTACCGGTTTTTAACCAGCGTTTACGGTTTGGCTCACCGATGCCGATGTCTGCATCAATAGGGCTGATATTGATGTCACCCATAACGATAAGTTGTTCGTCATTGGTATGATGTTCGTTTAGGTAAGTCATCAAGTCTTTGTAGAACTGACGCTTGTATGGGTACTTGGTTTCGTGAGCGATGTTATCCCCTTGAGGGAAATAGCCGTTTAATACCGTTACTTTTTCGCCATTTTCATCTTCGAACGTCGCCATGATCATGCGTTTTTGATGTTCCTCATTGTCAGTCGGGAACCCTTTTTGAACGCTGATTGGCTCTTGCTTACATAGCATTGCTACACCGTAATGCGCTTTTTGACCATGAAAGTAAACTTTGTAACCCATCGCTTCGACATCTTCGATTGGGAAAGCTTCATCGTGAACTTTAATTTCTTGAAGGCCGATCACATCAGGTTGATGCTTATTAATAAGTGCTTGGAGTTGGTGCAGACGTGCGCGAAGTCCGTTGATGTTAAAGCTGATGACTTTCATTTTTTATCCTTCTCAAGGGCGAGTTTGTTCTCCAGATCGTTTTGCACAATCTTAATCGCTTTTAGTGCCGTTTCTGAGTCTATCTCGTTGGTTTCTAATAAATAGATCAGATCGACAGCAAGTTTAATCTCTGCTGGTGCATCATCAAGTGGGGATGGGGTTTTATCGGACATTACTGATGTTTTTCCCTGTAAGTGATCTGGTTTTCAAGCTTTAACAATGCGGCTTCACACCGTGCCAATCGTTGCTCGGTTGCGAGCAGGACTTTTTGGGCTTCTGCTCTGGCAAAACTCGGAGATGAATCCAGTGATCTTTGTTTGTCTAGTACCATTTCTCTCAGTCGACGAGCCCATTCCTGGTGCTGAGCCAGTTCTTGATAAAGCACATTGATAGGTTTTCGAAAGTGGCTACTGTGTTTTATTTCACCTTTGCGTATTTTTGTCGTTGAGATTTCACGCTGAATTGCAGAAATCTGTGCGACGAGCCGCTCGGTGAGGTACTCAGCTCGAAGTGCGGTAAGCTTATTTTCTTTTTGTTCACGAATAATGGCGTCGAGCGTGGCGCTGGCTTCTTTTACGCAAGGAACCAGTAAGCGAGAACGACAGTGAAATAAGCGCTCATCAAACAGTGAAACGTGGTGTTCACCCCTTTGACGATCAAGCATCGCTGCTTGTTTAGACATGTGCTCTAAGTTGTCTGAAAGTTGCTTAATGTTCATGTGAGTCCTACAAACCAAGCGTCATAGGCAAGTTTAATCGCGAGAATACTCACCACTGTGACAAATACGGGACGGATGAATTTTGCGCCAAATCGAATGGCAGAATGCGCGCCAACAAATGCGCCTGCCATTAAGCAAAGGCCCATGGTTAAGCCTAGCACCCAGTTGATGTGACCTAAAAATGCGAATGTAACAAGAGAGGTGAAATTACTCGTAAAGTTCATGGCTTTTGCTAAACCTGACGCGAGCAAAATATTAAGTCGATACAATGCCATTGAACTGACCGTCCAAAATGCACCAGTTCCTGGCCCTGCAAGACCATCATAGAACCCAATGCTTAACCCTTGGATATACTGTTTTTTATTGAGTAGGGGACAAGGTTCAGGTGTTGGGCTTTGGTGTGCCGTGTGCGGTGTTTTATGAAACACGGTATACATCGCAGCGGCAAGAATGATTAGAGGCAATGCTTTTTCAAGCCATTCAGTACTGATCGCATCAACCAATAAGGTGCCTAACGTCGCCCCAATGAGCGTTGCGACAAAGGCTCTTCCCCAGCATTGAGGTTTGAATAGGCGCTTTTTATAGTACGTAAAAGCAGCAGTAGAAGAGGCGAACGATGCGGCCAGTTTGTTGGTACCTAACGCGACATGTGGAGGCAATCCTAAAGATAGAAGGGCAGGCACGGTTAACATGCCTCCGCCCCCAGCCACAGCATCGATAAACCCAGCAACAAAAGCGACGAGCGCCAACACCAACAACATGGTTGGCTCAATCATTTCCATAAATTGTTATTCTTCTAATATTTGCTATGCCCACGAGCCAATGATGTCACCTGGGAATATTTCGTTTAAATGGCGGTAGCGAGTCAATAAGCGCTTGTCCGTAACGCTTTGTCACTAAGCGGCGGTCAAGAATGACTACTCTACCAGAGTCGCGTTCTTTACGCAGTAATCGGCCTACGCTTTGAATCAGCTTTTTACTCGCATCGGGCACCGTAATTTGCATAAACGGATTGCCACCGTTCTTTTCTATGTATTCAGAGTGGGCTTGTTCCACTGGCGACGTTGGAACACCGAAAGGTATCTTGGTAATGACAAGGTTTTCTAGTAGCTCCCCCGGCAGATCGAGCCCCTCAGAAAAGCTTCCTGTACCAAATAAAATGCTCGTTTTCCGTGTATCGACGAGTTTTTTATGTTTTTTTAGGATCTCTGCTCGAGAGCTTTCTCCTTGAACTTGTAATGCCCAGCCTCGTTTAATGAAGTCAGCGCTTAGCGCTTCGGCGACTTGGTTCATTTGCCAATAAGAGGAGAATAATACTAAGTTTGCTTTGTTGTCTTCTAAATACTTAGGCAAAATTTCAATAAGATATTCAGTAAACTGAGGTGCTTGTGGTTCATACTTCATCGTTGGTATGAGCAATTCAGCTTGGTTCTGATAATCAAATGGTGAAGCCAACGCTAAAAACTGAGTGCCGGCTTCTGGTTTTGCATCAACGCCAACTTGGTGGCAAAAGTATTGGAACGAATTGAGGGCACGCATGGTTGCAGAAACCAAAACCGCGCCGACACAACGACTCCAAATTTGCTGATCCAACTGCCATCCAATTTCTAGCGGTGAAACACTAACGATGAAATCACCTTCACGATCTGGATGCGTTTCTAACCAACGAGCAAGAGGCGCACCTTTTTCGCGAGTGGGCTCTGCCATCAGACGCCATACTTGAGCCAAGTTTTCTAATCGTTGGATGTAAAACCCTAATTCAGCCAGTGCCGGTTCTGCTAATCGAGAGGATAGCTCACCATCTTTGACTCTTTCAGCAATCAGATCGGCAATTTTAGCGACACTCTGATTCGCTTTTTTACTTAACTGTTTAAGTTCTTTCGATTGGTTCTCTAACCAAGTAGGGAGTTCACCATGCTCAAAACGATAGATGCCATCTTCAAATTGAGCGGGATCGAATTGTTTTGGTAATTGGCTTAATGCAGGAATCAGCTCTTGAATGGATTCTTGCAGATCATTACGAAATCGCCCAACGCGTTTCTCATCGGCTAAGGAAGAAAATTTGCTTGTTGCTTGATTGAGCTTTTCAAGCCAAGCGGCCGCCCCTTTGAGGCTTGCCGATGCAGAGGCGTGATCGCGCGCCACATGAGGCAAGTGGTGCGCTTCATCAAATACGTAAATGGTGTTTTCTGGCTCAGGTAATATTACGCCACCACCGAGATCAGCATCTGCCATGACAAGTGAATGGTTGGCGATGATCACGTCGTGTTTGTCTAGCTCTGCTCGTGCTTTTTGGAATGGACAACCGCGGTGTGCGGGTAGGCTGTTGTTACAGCTGTGCTTATCACTGACGATCAGTTGCCACAATCTATCATCGATTGGTTTCGGCCAAGCGTCACGATCGCCATCCCACTTACCTTGAGCTAGTGAGCGGTGCATGGTTTCCAGTAGTTCGATGTCTTTTTTCTTTGGCTTTGTTTCAAACATCGCCAGTTGACCACCGTCTGCGCCACACGCTGTTGCCAGTTTTTCTGCGCAGCAGTAACGCTGGCGTCCTTTGGCCAGAATAAAAGAAAACTCGCGATCGGTAATTCTACGAAATAGAGGCAGATCTTTGTTTACTAACTGTTCTTGCAATGCCACGGTTGCGGTTGAGATAACGACTTTACGGTTGTTATAAACCGCAACAGGAATCGCAGCCATTAAATAAGACAGCGATTTTCCAATCCCTGTGCCTGCTTCGGCAATCAGCATGCGATTGGACTTATGGTATTGCCCGCATAGCGTTTTAGCGATCTCAGCAACGAGGTAGTTTTGTGCGCGTCGTGGAACAAAGTTATCGAGCTGAGCTTGTAGATTTTGATAGCTAGTTCGAATCGATTTTTGAATGTTACTGGTTAGCATACTGGCCTCAAATGCGGTGGAAGCGAATAGTAGCACACATCACTGCACGTAATGTAGTTAGCAAAATAGAATGCTTTTGTGAAAAACATCGATCTCCATCACAAAAAAATATTAGTCTAATAAATGCGTTTGTTTATTTCATAAAGTGAAAGATTTAATGCTTTATTTTTGCTTTTCATTGAAATTAAATTTTAAAAGATTGCCTTGTTACACTTTAAATTAGTGATAATCGCTATCTATTGACACTGTCATTACTTACATTTCGTTGCATTAATTGTTTAGAACTTAATCACACTATAAGATGTAAAAATGTCAAGATAATGAAAAGTAAGAAGTTTTTTGTTTTTTGATAAGTTGGTTTAGAAAATTTGACAGGCAGAATAATCTTTTGCAATCTAGCGCCCAGATTTTGTAGGCAAGCATAAGTTGCTTTTTGTTAACAGCTTAGCCACAAAAAATAAAAAAAGGGAATCCCCAAGAGATATCCCAAACTAAGAAAAGGCAGTGGATTAACTATGAAAAAGACTCTATTAGCGCTTGCTGTAGCGGGCATCTCTACGTCTGCACTTGCAGCTGGCAACATGTACGACAACGGCGAATCATCTTTCAACATTTCTGGTGAAATCGATACGTACCTAAGCACATCTGAAAAGAAAACGACTGAAGGCGTAAAAAAAACTAACGATAAGAAAGATGCTGACATCGATCTTTGGGCTAAAATCCAAATCGACGCACAACACAAACTAAACCAAGACGTGACTCTATTCGGTTCTTTCGAAATCGAAAACGGTGAAGGTTTTGCAGGCGATGCAGACAACAAATCAGTATCAACTGATGACCTATACTTCGGTGCATACATCGGCCAAAACTGGGGTGTTGCAGTTGGTGAAATCGGTGATTTCGGTGACACACTAGACGCAATCACACTAGACATCACTAACGAAGGTTACGACCGTGGTGATGACTTCGTAAACGGCCTAGAAAGTGGCGGTCACGCAGCAGCAGTTAAAGGTAGCTTCGAGCAACTAACAGTTATCGCTGACGTTTACCTAGATCAATCTGAAAACAATGACGTAGCATACGGTTTCTCTGCTGAGTACGCGCTGAACGATATGTTCACAGTGGGTGCAATGTACCAAGACCAAGGTACTCGTTTCTACAAGAACGAAGAAACGAATAAATATGATAAGCTAGAATACAGCATCATGGGTGCATCTGCGCGTTTCAACATGAACAACTTTGAAGCAGCAGTAGCGTACATTGTTGAAGACATCAACAACGAAGATCTAGACACAATCGCAGCAGCAGCAGCATACCAAATCAATGATGCACGTCTGTACACAACATTCGGTTTCTCTGATGGCGAAAAAGATGTTGAAGGTCACTACTACACACTAGGTACTGATTACAAACTATCAGCAAACCTAAAAACTTTCATCGAGTACTCTGTAGTTGAAACAGAAGAAACTGATAAGAAAGTTGAAGGCGATCTAGTAGTTGCAGGTGCTTACTACACATTCTAATCGCTTCGCTTAGAACGATACTTAAAAGGTCGCCATTGTGCGGCCTTTTTTACATTTATTTAGAAAAGCATTTAGAAAAGCATTTAGAAAACGATATAGAAAAACGTGTCGTGATCGGCTTGCTCTCATAGCCAATAGATCGTCGTTGTTTGTTTTGAATAGTATAATGTGGGCAGCGAGAATACTCAGCGTCCTCATAGATGACGTGGATTAATTGAAAGGTATTGAACAATGAAATTAAAAATCTGGATGTCGGCATTAGTGGTTTTACTAACGTCTGGTGCAGTCAATGCGAACACAGGTGATGTAACGCTGACAATAAAGTCAAACAAAGTTGTCGAAGTCCTGTTCGTCAATGGGCAAGATGCTGACGATTTACAGAAGCCGTTTGCATTAAAGCAAGGCAGCAACCAACTCGTTGTAAAAGCAAACTTATCGATTGGTCACGGCGATAAACGCACTCAGTTTAAATCGGTACCGTACATCATTACCACAAACGTCTTGGGTAACGAATTAGAGATTGATGTGCCACGATTTAGAGACGTTCGCCAAGCGCAGCAAATGTTTGAATCTGATAAAGCAGATTGGAAAGTGCGTGTTGATGGTGAAGAGGTAGAGTTCGCTCAATACAAAATGCCGGGCAAAAAAGGCATGTTCCCATATTCAGATCTAGACCTGCAGCTTGCAGAATACAATCAAGCGCAAGGCGTTCACTTTGTAAATGGCAAAGAAGTCCAGTTAACGAAAGAAGAGATGGTCAGTACACCGACTCAGACTCAAGTCGCGACTAAAACGCATTCATCGATGACAAAGGCTAAAATTGCTTATCTAGAAATGTCTGAGAGTGAGCGTGAAGCCTTTCTTAAATGGGTTTCTCAGCAGTAATAAGCATCAATCTTTTGATTTGATTTGATTTGATTTGATTGTCAGGTTGTTAGGGCTTTCGATATACAGACATCCGTCGGTGTAGCGAAAGCCCATTTTAGCCTGAGCTTAACGAACCAAATTAGATGGTGATTTCTCGCCACTCACCAGGTTGTAGATCATTCAAGACAATGTCTCCCATCGAGTAGCGGACTAAACGCAGAGTAGGGAAGCCAATGTGCGCTGTCATACGTCTTACTTGGCGGTTTCTTCCCTCTATGATGGTGATCGCTAGCCAAGTCGTAGGGATATTGGCTCTAAAACGAACGGGAGGGGTTCTGTCCCAAATGTGCGGCGCGGGCATGAGTTCTACTTTTGCTGGCAGTGTCATTCCATCTTTTAGCTCAACGCCTTGGCGTAGTTTTTCTAAATCTTCCTCACTAGGTGCACCATCCACTTGAACCCAATAGGTTTTAGGTGATTTTGATGTCGGTTGGGTCAGCTTGGCTTGCAAGATCCCATCATTTGTTAACACCATTAACCCCTCACTGTCGCGATCGAGTCGACCAGCGGCATAAACATCTTTTACAGGAATGTAATCTGCAAGTGTTTTACGACCGTCTCCATCAGTAAACTGGCTTAATGTGTCATAAGGTTTATTGAAAATGATCACTTTACGATCTTCTGGAGCGATTCTTGGCTTCGTCGTTGATGAAGATCGGTTAGGACGAGCGTGTCTTTTTTGACCTTGCCCAGCGGTGTTGTTTGACTTTCCCGAGCGTTTAAAATGCCCCGATTTAGGTTGTTGGCTACGGCGACCTTTTTCTTGGCTCGTGCGAGATGACATGTTAACTACCTTGCAATTTTGTAAATGACTTGTGTTTGAAAGTTTTATGTTCTTCTGTTTTCGGCTATCATTTGCGCGCCTAAAACTAACAAAAGCGCACAGAATAATAGACTATTTCGTGTTAATTGTTTAATGATATAGCCAAGTTGCTTTTAGATAGGGCTGACAACACAAAGCCGCCTAAAAGTAAGCTTGGTACAAAGTGTACTCATGGATAGAGAGCCATAGAGCTCCAAACTACAAAAAAGAGTGCAAACCGCATGTGACGTTGGTGAGGAGGAATGCACTACTAACGTTAAGCACTGCGTCAATTCAACAAACTCTAGAGCTAAAGATTCTGCTCTGTTGAGTAAAAAATAGGGAAATTTCATGCCTACAGAAAAACCTACCATTATCTACACGATCACTGATGAAGCACCAGCGCTTGCAACGTATTCATTATTACCAATTATTCAATCGTTTACCGCATCATCTGGCATTAATGTAGATACTCGTGATATTTCATTAGCGGGTCGTATTATTGCGAACTTCCCAGAGCATTTAAAACAAGAACAACGTATTGGTGATGCACTTGCTGAACTCGGTGAGCTAGCGAAAACACCGCAAGCAAACATCATCAAACTTCCTAATATCTCGGCGTCAATTCCTCAATTAAAAGCGGCGATTAAAGAGCTACAGGCAAAAGGGTATGCGCTACCTAATTACCCTGAAGAGCCAAGCACCTACGAAGAAGAAGCGATCAAAGCGACGTATGACAAGATCAAAGGTAGTGCGGTAAACCCAGTGCTTCGTGAGGGTAACTCAGACCGCCGTGCCCCTTTATCTGTTAAGAACTATGCGAAAAAGAACCCACATTCAATGGGCGCATGGTCTGCGGACTCTAAATCACATGTTGCTAGCATGTCGGGTAGTGATTTCTTCGGTAGTGAGAAGTCTGTGACGATATCTGGAGCGACAAAGGCAAAAATTGAATTCGTTGGGGAAGATGGTTCCGTTAAAGAGCTAAAAGCTTCTCTTTCGCTACAAGATAAAGAAGTGATCGATAGTTCTGTCATGAACAAAAATGCACTTGTCTCTTTCTTTGAAAAAGAAATTGCAGAGGCGAAAGAGCAAGATGTATTGCTTTCCCTTCACATGAAAGCAACGATGATGAAAGTATCGGATCCGGTCATCTTCGGTCATGCAGTTAAAGTGTACTACAAAGATGTATTCGCGAAATATGGCAAGCTATTTAATGAGCTAGGCGTTGACGTGAATAACGGTATTGGTGATGTATACGCGAAGATTGAGTCTCTGCCAACTGAACAAAAAGCAGAAATTGAAGCAGCAATTCTAGCGGTTTATGAAACCCAACCTGAATTGGCAATGGTGGATTCAGATCGCGGTATTACAAACTTGCACGTACCGAGTGACATCATTGTAGACGCATCTATGCCAGCAATGCTGCGTTCTTCTGGTCAAATGTGGGGCCCAGATGGTAAGCAGAAAGACACGAAAGCAATGATCCCAGATCGTTGTTATGCGGGCATTTACCAAGCGGTCATTGATTTCTGTAAAGAACATGGTGCGTTCGACCCAACCACCATGGGTAGCGTGCCAAACGTGGGACTAATGGCTCAAAAAGCAGAAGAGTATGGCTCTCACGATAAGACATTCATTCTCGACGCAGCAGGTACTGTTCGCGTAGTAGACGCTTCAGGCACAGTTCTGCTAGAACAAGCAGTAGAAGCGGGTGATATCTTCCGTATGTGTCAGGTTAAAGATGCCCCAATTCAAGATTGGGTTAAGTTGGCTGTGACGCGCGCGCGCGCAACGGGAGCGCCAGCGGTATTTTGGCTAGATGAAAGCCGAGCTCATGACGCAGAGCTGATTAAAAAGGTGAATGCGTACTTGCCAGAACATGACACATCAGGCCTAGAGATCAAGATTCTCGCGCCAATTGATGCGTGTAAGTTCTCTCTTGAACGTATTAAAGATGGCCTTGATACGATTTCAGTCACTGGTAACGTATTACGCGATTACCTAACGGATTTGTTCCCAATTTTAGAGCTGGGTACATCGGCGAAAATGCTGTCTATTGTTCCGCTAATGAATGGCGGTGGCCTATTTGAAACGGGCGCTGGTGGCTCTGCACCAAAGCACGTACAACAAGTAGAAAAAGAAAACCATCTTCGTTGGGATTCACTTGGTGAGTTTTTAGCACTAGCGGCATCGCTTGAGCATTTAAGTACGGTGACTGGCAATGCGAAAGCGCAGGTACTGGCTGATGCATTAGATAAAGCAACAGGTGAGTTTTTGGATAACAACAAATCACCATCGCGTAAAGTTGGTGAGTTGGATAACCGTGGTAGTCACTATTACCTCGCGACTTATTGGGCTAAAGCACTAGCAGAACAAACAACCGATGCTGATCTAGCCGCAGAGTTTGCTCCAATCGCTAAAACGCTGTCCGAACAGGAAGAAGCAATTGTTGCGGAGCTGAATAATGCACAGGGCGTGAAAGGTGAATTGGGTGGGTACTACTCTCTAGATGATACGCTGGTTTCAGCGTTGATGCGCCCGAGCTCAACATTAAATGCCATTATTAAGTAACGATATTAATAAGTAGCCGTATTATTTAGTAACCATAAGCACGCTGCATTGCAGTGTGCTTTATTTTTTATTGCAGCTCTTCAATGTGCTCGCTATACCAAGCTATGGATTCTGCAACAAACAGGCTTTTCAGAAAACAATAAACCCGCTTTCATGCGGGTTTATTTGTCTTCTTATCATGTTCGCCGTATTAGCCACAACAGCCTTTGACGGTAATCCTAGAGACGAGCCTATTTAGCTTGGGCTTCTATTGGAACAACGCTGCTTGCGTGTGAGCCTTTAGGGCCTTTTTCAACCTCGTATGAGACTTGTTGGCCTGCTTTCAGTGTACGATAACCGTCCATTTGGATAGTTGAGTAGTGGGCAAAGATATCTCCATCCTCTTCATCTGAACAGATAAACCCAAATCCTTTGGCGTTGTTAAACCACTTTACTGTACCTGTAGCCATGCGTTTACATCCCTCATGCATTTGTAACTGATATTATTACTACCCCAAGCCATACCTTTAGCTTGGTATCATTGTTAGCTATCACCGACGTCATTCATTATAAATCACAGTCAGGCCTCACCAACACACGTCGAGTTGATCCACTAAAATCCCCATAGTCTGAATGACGGCTAATGACGATTTATGCATCAACACTTTCCACTTTAGTCAATGAATTTCATCAGTCAACCGTGAATTGAAACAAATAAAGCAATTATTAAAAACAAACCACCAGATAAGTTAACAATTATGAGCATGGTTTGTCTGCTCAGTGTTTCTGTATAGTTATATGTCCTGTTAAACGATTCCTGATTTGGTCTTACGTTCGGAATTTTGCCCAACGATTGGAGTTAATCACTAAATGAATAAAAAGTGTCATTTCAATAATAAATAACGAAACGTAACGTGATAAGTGTGATCTCCTACCACGGATGTGAGCTCTTTGTTTGGCTCCGTTTAATGTGAGAAAAAGGCGCGATACGGAGTGCGACTTTTGATAAAGAGGTCAATGAGTCATGTAAATTTGAATGTAACTCGAATGGGAAAAATCTTTTATTTGCGTGCCCATCAGAGGTGGATTAGTCTCTATATAAGACGAAATTTTTTATCTATCAAAGTCCATTAAGGTGCCATATCTCACTACACCATGCGGCATGCTTATGGTAGATTGGTTTTATAGGTCGAAAACATCAACCCTTTGATAAGATATCTTTAAATTGCCATGAGTAAAAATTTTGAATGGGTGACTCCGGACTCTGATCTTCTGGAGAGAGAAAGTACAAAAGTACAACCACCGAAGCTTTATAATGTTGTACTAAATAACGATGACTACACACCTATGGATTTCGTCATAGAGATACTTGAGCGATTTTTCTCTCATGATATTGATAAAGCAACACAAATCATGCTCAAGATCCACTATGAAGGAAAGGCAATTTGTGGCACATACAGCGCAGAAATTGCTGAAACTAAAGTAGCGCAAGTAACGATGTACTCAAGGGAAAATGAACATCCGCTACTATGTACTATGGAGCAAGCGTAACAAGAAGACTTGCTCGAGCAACCAAGTTGTTCTTTCGGGAGGTACTTATGCTAAATAAAGAACTAGAGTCAAGCCTTAACGGTGCATTCGCTCGCGCACGTGATAAACGTCACGAGTTCATGACTGTCGAACACCTCCTACTTGCATTGTTAGAAAATGATGCAGCTAAGGAAGCCCTATTAGCCTGTAAAGCCGATCTTGATGCTTTGCGTAACGAGCTCGATATTTTCATTGATCAAACGACGCCTCTCATTCCTGAAAGTGACGAGACAAGAGAAACGCAGCCAACGTTGAGTTTTCAACGTGTGTTACAGCGTGCAGTTTTTCACGTTCAGTCGTCGGGTCGTAACGAAGTTACCGGTGCTAATGTTCTTGTCGCCATTTTTAGCGAGCAAGAATCTCACGCGGCCTACTTGTTGAAGAAGAATGACATCTCACGCTTAGATATTGTGAACTATATCTCTCACGGTATTACAAAAGCATCTGGTTCGAATGAGGATTCTCCATCATCAGATTCTTTTGGTTCAGAAACGCCAGAAGAGGTGAATCCTGATGAGCGTTTGGAAAGTTTTGCAACCAATCTTAACCAAGTTGCAAAAGCGGGTAATATTGACCCACTTATTGGACGTGATAAAGAGCTAGAGCGTACGATTCAGGTGCTTTGCCGCCGTCGTAAAAACAACCCATTACTAGTTGGTGAAGCCGGCGTTGGTAAAACGGCTATAGCAGAGGGTCTTGCTTGGAGAATCGTTGAGGGTCAAGTGCCAGAAGTGATTCAAGATAGTGTCATCTACTCTCTTGATATAGGCTCCCTTTTAGCGGGCACAAAATACCGTGGTGACTTTGAAAAGCGCTTTAAGACCATCTTAAAGCAGCTAGAAAAAGAAGACGATGCGATTCTATTTATCGATGAGATTCATACCATCATTGGTGCGGGTGCCGCATCTGGTGGACAAGTCGATGCTGCCAACCTCATCAAGCCACTATTAAGTAGCGGTAAGTTGCGCTGTATTGGTTCTACAACTTACCAAGAGTACAGCAACATCTTTGAGAAAGAACGAGCATTATCTCGCCGTTTCCAAAAGATCGATGTAGTCGAACCGTCTCTCGATGATACGACTAAGATTCTAATCGGCCTCAAGCCGAAGTACGAAGCTCACCACGAAGTGCGTTACACCAACAAAGCATTGCGTGCGGCGGTTGAATTGTCAGCGAAGTACATTAATGAGCGTCACTTACCTGATAAGGCCATTGATGTGATTGACGAAGCGGGTGCACGTAGCCGTCTTGCTCCGGCTAGTCGTCGTAAGAAAACCGTCGGTGTTGCCGATATCGAAGCCATGGTTGCGAAAATGGCTCGAATTCCAGAGAAGTCGGTATCGTCGTCAGATAAAGATATACTCAGAAATCTTGATGATAAGATGAAGATGTTGGTTTTCGGTCAAGATGATGCAATTGATGCGCTTTCTGAGGCCATCAAACTGTCTCGTGCAGGTTTAGGCGTAGACAACAAACCAGTAGGCTCATTCTTATTTGCTGGCCCTACCGGTGTTGGTAAAACAGAAGTGACCGTCCAGCTTTCGAAACTGCTTGGTATTGAACTGCTTCGTTTTGATATGTCTGAATACGGTGAGCGTCACTCTGTTAGCCGCTTGATCGGTGCGCCTCCAGGTTATGTTGGTTATGACCAAGGTGGCTTGCTGACGGATGCCGCTATTAAGCATCCTCACTCAGTGGTTTTACTTGATGAGATTGAAAAAGCGCACCCAGACATCTTTAACTTGCTACTGCAAGTGATGGACAACGGTACGTTAACGGATAACAACGGCCGTAAGGCAGATTTCCGTAACGTGATTCTTGTCATGACCACTAACGCTGGTGTGGCGGAAACCGAGAAGAAATCCATTGGTCTGATTCAGCAAGACAACACTCATGATGCGATGGCGGAAATTAAGAAAGTATTTACGCCAGAGTTCCGTAACCGTCTTGATAACATCATTTGGTTTAACAGCCTAGATGAAAGCATCATCCATCAAGTAGTGGATAAGTTCATTGTTGAGTTACAAGTTCAATTGGATGCTCGTGGCGTATCGATGGAAGTGTCGCAAGATGCTCGTCATTGGTTGGCTCACAAAGGATATGATAAAGCGATGGGGGCTCGCCCAATGAGTCGTGTTATCCAAGAGCAACTCAAGAAACCATTGGCAAATGAACTTCTGTTCGGTTCACTCGTTGATGGTGGTACGGTTAAAGTGACATTAGTGAAAGACGAGCTTAAGTTTGAGTACTTAAGTGAGAAAGAAGCAGCGCTTCACTAAGTTATAAGTTAATAGTGCCATGTCTGTATAAAAGCGTGCGATTCATCGTGCGCTTTTTTTTGCTTACGATCTGGTGACTTAGGATGGGTCTGTAGAGCAAATTTCAGATAATAAAAAACGGAGGCAAAAGCTCCGTTTTTTATTGCATCCGAAAATCTAAGATTAACGAGCGCGGAAGACGATGCGGCCTTTAGAAAGGTCGTATGGAGTCATCTCTACTGTTACTTTATCGCCAGTAAGAATACGGATGTAGTTCTTACGCATCTTACCAGAGATGTGTGCAGTCACAACGTGACCGTTTTCAAGTTCAACGCGAAACATAGTGTTTGGTAGAGTGTCAAGCACAGTGCCTTGCATCTCAATTACGTCTTCTTTAGCCATTTAATCCTCTTTAGAAATTAGGCAATATTAGCGTGCGTATTCTGCCGCTAATTAGTAATTATGTAAAGTTGGAGCGTATTCTACCCTTGCCAACGCTGATTTACTAGCCTTTGGTGGCGCTGAAATCGTGTTTTGTAGTTCATTGCCGGACATTCATCAATCTGATACCCCAGATAAAGCCAGTGTTTATCGCTCTTTTGGCAATATTCAATTTGGTAAAGAACCGCCAATGTACCGAGGGAAAGGGGAAAGTCAGGATCGAAAAAGGTGTAAAACGCGCTCGCACACTGCGACATTTCGTCGGTGACAGCAATCGCAATTAATTGCTGTGAGTTATCATAGATATGGAGAAAGCGCGTGTTGAGCCATGTGGTTTGTGCAAAGTGAGCAAATTCCTCTTTTTTGGGAGGGTACATCGTGCCATCTTTGTGGCGTTTGCAAATATAACGGCTGTACAAATCAAACCAATCTTTATCCATTTCCGGTTTAACTTCCCAGCGTAATTGGGTCGCTTTGTTTAATAAGCGCTTTTGGCTTTTCGATGCTTTAAAATCCGCGATAGCGACTCGTATTGGATCGCACGCACTACAAAACTCACAGTGGGGCTTATAAATGGTATTTCCACTGCGTCTAAATCCATTGGCTAAAAGAACCTGATAGCTGTGCTCACTATGCAGTTCTTCGTCAAGAGCTACAGCGACACGCTCTTGACGATTAGGCAGGTAGCTGCATGGATGATTATTCGTTAGTCCAATGCGTATGTGTTGAAGCTCTGTGCTCATTGCGGCATGTCCTGCAGGGTTTGAGGTTCAAAGGTTCCTATTTTTGTCTGCTTATCTCTTAAAGATAGTAGTTTTTTAAAGAAAGCATCACGCTCAAGTTCAAACGCACCAAGAGATGCGAGGTGTGAATTCATGACTTGACAGTCGATCAACTGACCATCATTTGACGCTAAATGTTCACATAGATACCACAATGCAATTTTGGATGCGTTATCTTTAAGGCTAAACATCGATTCACCACAAAAAAGCTGACCCACGCTTATTCCATACAACCCTCCAACCAGTTGTTCATCATGCCATACTTCAATTGAATGACAGTAGCCGTGGTTTGCAAGTTCAATATATGAGTGCTGCATGTCCTCGTTTAACCAGGTTTCTTCGGCAGGGCGTGTGGATGAGCACAATTGAATAACGCGGGCGGTTGCATTGTTCAAGGTTACTTTATACTGTTGTTTGCGTTGAAACTTTTTTAGGCTCTTTGATGGCCGGAACGTGTTTGGATCAAAGACCGCTCTCGGCGATGGGCTCCACCAGAGGATAGGCTCTCCGGGACCATACCAAGGAAAAATACCTTGGTGGTAGCCATTTAGAATGCGCTCAGGATTGAGATCGCCCCCAATAGCAAGCAAACCATTTGGATCGCTTAATGCTTCGTAGGGAGATGGAAACAAGAATGAGTCATCCAATTCAGTTAAGTAAATAGGCATAAAAAGAGTTTACCAACATCAGAGCTTATAGGAGCTTAGTATGAGAAGAACAAAATTTAACGTACAACGCTGGGCATGGATCATACTGTTTTTGCCTTTTTTCGCCAATCCATCATACGAAAGAAATGTCGCAAAACCGGTTAATCAAGTGGTTTACGGCAAAGTAGATTCCGTACGTTACATTACTCAGCAAGAAGTCAAACAATCCCAAAGTAACGGGTGGCAAACATTATTGGGTGCGACGATTGGTGGTTTAGTCGGGAACCAGTTTGGTGGAGGTACAGGTAAAGAAGTCGCAACTGCTGTGGGGGCACTAGCCGGAGCGGCAGTTGCACGAGAGCGCAGTAATTATCAATATACGGTGGAATATAAACTTGTCGAACTGCTGATCAAAGTGGATGGTGATAAGTTGATCAACGTGATTCAAGATGTTGATAACAGTATGCTATTTAATCGGGGTGATGATGTTCGTATTTTGTACTTTGACGATGGGGTTCGAGTCGATATCGCATACTAATGGAGCGAAATGACACCTCAATCAAGCTGATTATTTATTCAAAAAATAGCATGGATTTGCTCTGGTTTTGTGGTGGTTTTTTCGTTAGTCTGAATTCACGAAGAATTGTTTAACTCTCCGAATTTGTGAACTGCCCGAATTGTAAAGTGAGAGTACAAAGGATTATCAACGCTTAATGGAAAGCCTAACGTTACAACCAATCAATAAAATTCATGGGGAAGTAAACCTTCCTGGTTCAAAAAGTGTTTCTAATCGAGCTTTGCTGCTCGCGGCTTTGGCCAAGGGAACAACACGTCTTACTAATCTTCTTGATAGTGACGACATTCGTCATATGTTAAACGCTTTAACGACGCTTGGTGTTCACTATCAACTCTCTGAAGATAAAACAGAGTGTGTCGTAGAGGGATTAGGGCATGCCTTTTCAGTGTCAGCGCCGGTTGAACTGTTTTTAGGGAATGCCGGAACGGCAATGCGTCCGTTAGCTGCTGCACTTTGCTTAGGGCAAGGTGAATACGTACTGACAGGCGAGCCTCGTATGAAAGAGCGTCCTATCGGGCATCTTGTTACTGCACTCCAGCAAGCTGGCGCTCATGTTGAGTACTTAGAGAATGAAAACTATCCGCCATTAAAAATTGTTGGAAGTGGTTTGAAATCCGGTTCAGTATCGATCGATGGTTCTATCTCTAGCCAATTTTTAACTGCGTTTTTAATGTCCGCGCCATTGGCTGAGGGTGAAATCCGCATCAATATTGAAGGTGAACTGGTTTCTAAACCGTATATCGACATCACACTGCACATCATGAAGCAATTCGGTGTGGAAGTGATCAACCACAATTACCAAGAGTTTGTCATACCTGCCGGGCAGCAATATATCGCCCCAGGTGATTTTTTGGTGGAAGGTGATGCGTCGTCGGCCTCTTATTTCTTGGCGGCTGCGGCAATCAAAGGTGGTGAAGTCAAAGTTACTGGTATTGGTAAAAACAGCATACAGGGTGATATCCAATTTGCTGATGCACTTGAAAAAATGGGTGCAGAGATTGAATGGGGCGATGATTATGTCATCTCTCGTGTTGGTCAGCTAAAAGGCATCGATATGGATTACAACCATATTCCGGATGCGGCCATGACGATTGCGACAACAGCACTGTTTGCGCAAGGCACAACAGCGATTCGCAATGTGTACAACTGGCGTGTAAAAGAAACCGATCGTTTGTCTGCAATGGCAACGGAACTTCGCAAAGTTGGCGCTGAGGTAGAAGAGGGGAATGATTATCTTATTGTCCATCCTGTCACCCAACTCAAACATGCGGAAATCGACACTTACGATGATCACCGAATGGCGATGTGTTTCTCGTTGGTTGCATTAAGCAATACACCAGTGACAATCAATGACCCGAAATGTACATCGAAAACTTTCCCTGATTATTTCGATAAATTAAAAGCATTAAGCTGTTAGTTCGCAGAAATATAAAGAGAAAAGCCAGAGTTTGACACTCTGGCTTTTTATTGAAATTCTAGACACTTACTTGTTCAGAGTGAACTCTTTAGACAGATGGTGCGCTAAGTACTTAAACATGTTGAATACCGCTGTGGTATTCATTGTTGGCATGCCTTTTTCATCTAAAAAGTATTCGCCTTTAAAAACCAGTACGCCTTCTTTTTCTTCTACGCTAGTCGCTCGCATGCCATCAATGTAGTCGTCATGTTCTTGGATGATTTGGTTCGCGATCATCAGCAGGTCAAATTCTTCGATGTATTTTTTGTCAGACATAACGTTCTCGTCATTCTATGAAACTTAAGTGCTCAAGAGTATACCTAGAATTCCCATTTGATGGCATAGCAAAATTGCTGATTTCGTGGCAAGCAAAAAGAAATGGCCTACTTTATTTCGTGTGAGTATGCGATCAGATTTATTTGTGGAAAAGGAAATATTTGTGATGAGAGGCTAAATTTATTGAATTCGATTGGCTAGAAGATTCTCGGCCTGCTTAGTATATGCCGCAGAAGACCTTTTGTAGAATCTGGGCTTGCCTGAGTATAAAGACGATGAATTGTCAACCAATTGGATCTGAATTTTAAAAAAGCAGTTGATCTTCTTTTCATCTCGCACAATAGTAAAAAAAGAAGCAATGAATAGAACATTATGCGGGGGGACTTCCTAAGGGAGTGTTTACCCGCATTATTATGAAGGACGTTAGAGTCAGTTATGGGTAAATCGCTCGTTATAGTGGAGTCACCAGCCAAGGCTAAGACAATAAACAAGTACCTTGGAAAAGACTTTATTGTTAAGTCTAGTGTTGGTCACGTGCGTGATCTGCCTACGGCCGGTCAAAGCACTGGAGAGAAAAAAGCCGCTGCTATTTCTACAAAGGGGATGAGCCCAGAAGAGAAAGCGCGTGTTAAAAAAGAAAAAGACCGCAAGGCTCTGATCAAAAAAATGGGGATTAACCCATATCATGACTGGGAAGCCAATTACCAAATTCTTCCAGGTAAAGAAAAAGTCGTCAGCGAACTGCAAAAATTAGCGAAAGATGCTGATTACGTTTATCTCGCAACCGATTTGGACCGCGAGGGGGAAGCAATCGCATGGCACCTTCGTGAGATCATCGGTGGCGATGAAGAGCGATACAAACGCGTTGTATTTAATGAGATTACAAAAAATGCCATTCAACAAGCTTTCCAAACACCTGGTGAGCTGAATCTGGATGGTGTTAACGCGCAGCAAGCACGCCGTTTCATGGACCGCGTAGTGGGTTTCATGGTTTCTCCATTACTATGGAAGAAAGTTGCACGTGGTTTATCTGCGGGTCGTGTGCAATCGGTCGCGGTGAAGTTACTGGTTGAACGTGAACGTGAAATCAATGCGTTTATCCCAGAAGAGTTTTGGGATATCAATGCGAACACACATACGAAAGACAAAACAGCATTCAAATTGCTTGTGGCTCAAAAAGACGGTGTGGCGTTTAAACCGGTTAACGAAACCGAAACCAAAGCTGCGCTTTCTGTACTTGAAAAAGCAAGCTACGAAGTATGTAAGCGTGAAGACCGTCCAACAAAGAGTAAGCCATCGGCACCATACATTACCTCTACGCTTCAGCAAGCGGCGAGTACTCGTTTAGGCTACGGCGTTAAAAAGACAATGATGCTGGCTCAGCGTTTGTATGAAGCGGGTTACATCACGTATATGCGTACTGACTCGACTAACCTAAGTGCAGAAGCAGTTGATGCGGTTCGTGGATTCATCGGTTCAGAATTTGGCGACAAATACTTACCTGCTAAACCGGTAACTTACGGTAGTAAAGAGGGCGCGCAAGAGGCGCACGAAGCGATTCGTCCATCAGATGTCTCAGTAAAATCGGAAGATTTACAAGGTGTTGACGCCGATGCACATAAACTTTACTCGTTGATTTGGAATCAATTCGTTGCGTGTCAAATGACACAAGCAGAATACGATTCAACCACGATTAGCGTAAAAGCAGCAGAGTACACGCTGAAAGCGAAAGGTCGCATTCTTAAGTTCGATGGTTGGACTCGCGTGCAGCGCCCTATGGGGAAAAACGAAGACACGATTCTTCCAGCAGTTCAATTGGGTGATAAGTTAGACCTTGAGTCATTAGATCCTAAACAACACTTTACCAAGCCACCTGCACGCTTTACAGAAGCGGCTTTGGTTAAAGAGCTTGAGAAGCGTGGCATTGGTCGCCCTTCTACTTACGCTTCAATCATCTCTACGATCCAAGATCGTGGTTATGTGAAAGTAGAACAGCGCCGCTTCTACGCAGAGAAGATGGGCGAGATCGTTACTGACCGTCTAGACGACAGCTTTAACGATCTAATGAACTACGACTTCACAGCTCGTATGGAGCAGAAGCTTGACCAAATTGCTGAAGGTGAAGTTAAGTGGAAAGATGTGCTAGATAACTTCTTCTCAGACTTCACGGGTGATCTGGAAAAAGCCGAACAAGATGAAGACGAAGGCGGCATGAAACTGAATCACATTGTGATGACAGATATTGAGTGTCCGACTTGTAGCCGTCCAATGGGAATTCGTACTGCATCTACGGGTGTATTCTTGGGCTGTTCTGGGTATGCGTTGCCACCGAAAGAGCGTTGTAAGACAACCATCAACTTAGGTGATGAAGAGGGCATCATCAACGTTCTTGAAGAAGATGTTGAAACCGCTGCGCTTCGTGCTAAAAAACGTTGTCCTATCTGTGAAACAGCAATGGACGCATACCTGATAGACGATAAGCGTAAGATGCATGTTTGTGGCAATAACCCGAACTGTGAAGGCTATGTCGTTGAGTATGGTGAGTTTAAAGTAAAAGGCTATGACGGCCCGCTTGTTGAGTGTGATAAGTGTGGTTCGGACATGGTTCTGAAAAACGGCCGTTTCGGTAAATACATGGATTGTACAAGTGAAACGTGTAAGAACACGCGTAAGATCTTAAAGAACGGTGAAGTTGCACCGCCGAAAGAAGATCCTGTTCACTTCCCGGAACTGCCGTGTGAAAATTCGGATGCGTACTTTGTTTTACGTGATGGTGCTTCTGGCCTATTTATGGCGGCAAGCAACTTCCCTAAATCACGTGAAACTCGTGCACCATTGGTTTCGGAGCTGGCTCGTTTTGAAGAACGTCTACCAGAGAAGTTTAAGTACCTGACTACAGCGCCAGAGGCTGATCCTGATGGTCGTCCAGCGGTGGTTCGTTTTAGTCGTAAAACGAAAGAAAACTATGTTCGTACTGAAGATGACGGTAAGCCAAGTGGTTGGACTGCCTTATTTGTCGACGGCAAGTGGGAAGTTACGGATAAGCGTAAAAAAGCAAAAGCGTAATTAAAACGACTCGGACAAAGGCAGCGAATTCGCTGCCTTTTTGTTTTGTGTTTTTGTTAATATTATCAATATGTTTCTTTTCTAAATCTCTTTTCATGTTCATTGAATGGTCATCCTTTCAACGTATTCTGTCGTAAAATTGCACTTATGTGGTCATTTGGTTTGTAAATTGTTTACGTGATGTAACCTGTTGCAGGTGTTGTTGTGATCCAGGTATCGTCTTGGGTAAGTAAACAATGTACGTGACACAGAATGGCGTATTTAAAATTGTAATTTTATTCCAGTTCGATAACTTATGAGACAGATAATGCAACGGTATGCTGTTATATCGCGTCAAAAATAATGAATAACGATGGCGTGTGCGTATTAGGATGTGCAATAGCTTTATTTTGTTTGTGCTGCAAGAGTTCAAAGAAGCTCATCAGCGTGAATATGCTAACGTGTTTGTTTGGCTCCCCGAGTCCTGCTCATATCAAACAAACACTACTTCCAAGCTATAACTATATGGAGAACAACGAATGGCTGGTGTTTTGGGAATGATTCTTGCTGGCGGTGAAGGTTCGCGTTTGAGACCTTTGACTGAATCCCGTAGTAAACCTTCGGTCCCTTTTGGTGGGAGTTACCGACTGATCGACTTCGCATTGAATAACTTTGTGAATGCGGACTTGATGCGAATCTATGTACTGACTCAATTTAAATCACAATCTCTATTCCATCACTTAAAAAAAGGTTGGAATATCAACGGTATTACAGATCGTTTCATTGACCCTATTCCTGCTCAAATGCGTACAGGTAAGCGCTGGTACGAAGGTACAGCTGATGCGATTTATCAAAATTTACGTTTTATGGAGTTATCAGAACCCGATCAGGTGTGTATTTTTGGTTCTGACCACATCTATAAAATGGACATCAAACAGATGCTGGACTTCCATAAAGAGAAAGAAGCTTCGTTGACAGTATCAGCACTGCGTATGCCGTTATCAGAAGCGTCTCAATTTGGTGTGATTGAGGTAGATGCTGATGGCCGTATGATCGGCTTTGAAGAAAAACCAGCAACGCCTAAGTCAATTCCTGGTGATCCTGGTCATGCTTTGGTTTCTATGGGTAACTACATCTTTGAAGCTCAAGCTCTGTTTTCTGAACTTATTGAAGACGCAGACAATGAAGACTCTTCGCACGATTTTGGTAAAGACATCATTCCTAAGATGTTTCCTCGTGGTGATGTGTTTGTTTACGACTTCAGTACAAACCGTATTACTGGTGAAAGAGAAGAAGTGTATTGGCGTGATGTAGGTACGATTGATGCGTACTGGCAAGCTCATATGGATCTTCTAGAAAAAGATGCACCATTCTCGCTTTACAATCGCAAATGGCCATTGCACACCTACTATCCACCACTGCCACCGGCAACGTTCAGCGATTCCGATAACGGACGTGTCCAAATCATTGATAGCTTGGTTTGTAACGGTAGCTTTGTACGTGGCTCTCGTATTGAAAAATCTGTTCTTGGTTTCCGCAGTAACATTGCGTCAGCGTGTGACATCAGCGAGTGTATTATGCTTGGCGACGTTAAAGTTGGCGAGGGTTGTGTATTACGTCGAGTCATTATCGATAAAGATGCTGATATTGCTCCAGGGACACAAATTGGCGTGAACCTGCAAGAAGACAAAAAGCACTTCCATGTGTCAGATGATGGCATTGTTGTGATTCCTAAAGGAGCACGAATTGGCTACTAACAAATTGTCTGTACTGTTTGTAGCATCGGAAGTCGAAGGACTTATTAAAAGTGGTGGCTTGGCTGATGTAGCCAAGGCACTGCCGCAAGCTCTGCAAAACCTTCAGCAAGATGTACGAATTACTATCCCAGCGTATACGGGCATTGAACAACTAGCGGATGCCGATTTAGTGCTCGATACTGAGCTCATGAGTTGGCCTCATACTGCTTATCGGGTACTAAAATTGAACTTGGGTGATAACCCTGTTTATTTGATTGATTGCCCACCATATTTTGATCGTCCGTCTATGTACGCAGAGAACAACCAAGCGTACACAGATAATGGTGAGCGCTTTGCATTTTTTAGTGCTGCGTGTCTTGATATGCTGCCGAAGTTAGGTTTTAAACCAGATATTGTCCATGCGAATGACTGGCATACAGGGTTAGTGCCATTTCTGCTCAAACATCGATATGGCGACGATCCATTTTTTGCTGATACTCGTAGTGTAATTTCCATTCATAATGCCGTATTCAAGGGCGTATTTAGTTATGACGATGTGCAGTGTTTGCCAGAGTTCCATAGCCGAAATGTGCCAGATGCAGCAGTGAGTGCGACTCATATTACGATGCTTAAAGCTGGTGTCATGAATGCGGATAAGATCAACGCTGTTAGCCCGACTTATGCGGAAGAGTTAAAAACGGAACTCGGTAGCCATGGTATGGCTTGGGAGTTCCAACAGCGCTCAGATGATTTGGTTGGCATTTTGAACGGTTGTGATTACACCGCGTGGAGTCCTGAAACCGATCGTTATTTACCATTGAACTATCGAGCAAATCGACAGAGTATGGTACGTGGTAAAAATGCTTGTAAAAAAGCATTGCAAGAGAAGCTAGGTCTAACACTTTCTGATTGTGCTATGTTCGGCATGGTATGTCGTCTGACACAACAAAAAGGCGTGCACTACTTACTGCCAGCGTTAAAGGATTTTCTGAAGCACAACGTACAACTTGTCATTGTTGGTACGGGAGATCCCGTTCTCGCCGCGCAGTTAAAAGAAGTATCAGCACAATTTTCAGATAAATTCGTGTTCGTCGAAGCCTACGATAATGAGTTAGCCCACCTTGTTGAAGCGGGATCGGATTTCTTCTTGATGCCGTCTGAGTTTGAACCATGTGGTTTGAATCAAATCTACAGCATGGCATATGGCACTTTGCCGATTGTTCGTGGCGTTGGTGGACTAAAAGACAGCGTCAGCGATTATGATGTAGACCCATCTTTGGCGACGGGTTTCGTGTTTAACGATCCGACACCGCAAGCACTATTATTGGTGATGTTAAGGGCGCTATTGCTTTATTCTCAGAATATGACGGAAGTAAGGCGAGTTCAGCTCTATGCCATGCAAAAAGATTTTTGCTGGCACAAAGCAGCACAAGAATATCTAGCGTTGTATAGAGATGCGTTAAATTGACGCAAAATCTATAAAATTTGTAACGAAAGGCACCGAATTAGGTGCCTTTATTACTTTGCTTTAATGGAGTGTGGTACGATGCGTTTTCTTGTTTACAAAGTATGTTGATAACACGCACGCATGACTGAGCCACTTTTATTCCACAAATCCTATTTGCACCCAACGAGCCAAGAGTGGGTTGTGTTTGTTCATGGTGCTGGTGGCAGTTCATCCATATGGTTTAAACAAATTAAAGCGTATAAGCAACACTTTAACTTGTTACTGATTGATCTGCGTGGGCATGGGAAATCCAATCAACTATTAAAAGAACTGATCACGAGTCGTTATACCTTTACGGCGGTGACACAAGATATCCTGAAAGTACTTGATCACCTGAAGATTCAATCTGCCCACTTTGTGGGAATGTCTCTTGGGACGATCATTGTCCGCAACCTTGCCGAGTTGGCTTCTGAACGAGTGCGTTCAATGGTTTTAGGTGGTGCGGTGACTCGTTTAAATACCCGCTCACAGATCTTGGTCAGATTAGGGAATCTTGGTAAGCATATTTTGCCTTACATGTGGCTTTATAAGCTCTTTGCTTATGTTGTTATGCCGCAAAAAAATCAGCGTGAGTCGCGTCATCTCTTCATCCGAGAAGCAAAAAAATTGTGTCAAAAAGAATTCAAACGTTGGTTTATTTTGGCTGCAGATGTCAACCCATTGATGAAGTACTTTAAAGACCGTGAATTGCCCATTCCAACGCTATACTTGATGGGAGATAGGGACTACATGTTTATTAAACCGGTCAAAGAGATGGTGGCGGTACATAAACTGAGTGTATTGCGTGAAATCCCTAATTGCGGCCACGTATGCAATGTTGAGCGTCCGGATGATTTCAACCAGCATTCTATTGAGTTTATTAAGCAGCAAAGCCTCAGTGCTTAAGACTTGTGATTTAAAGAAAGAAAAATCGTTCAGAGAATGAAAATAAATAGGGGAGCAATTATGGCTCCCCTATTTGATATCCACATTGCCAGCACGCTCCAAATTGCCCTTCATTTTGCTCAGAGCAATTTGGGCATTGCCAGTCTTGGTAAACGTGTTCGGCTTGTTTATGATAATCTTTAATCACTGCTTCAGCTTTTAACTTCTGCTGCGAATGTAAGAGCCATACATATGGGTCTGTATCATCGCTAAAAGGGAGCTCGCCTTTTAATCCGAACATACCCTCACCTCTGACCTCACACGCTATCTGCTCGGTTTTAAGCAACTCACAAACGATATGGGCTTCCGCTGGATTTTTCGCGATGTATATTTTCATTAAGCGCTTCCATTGGGTACTTGAGCGGGACGAATTTTATTCATAATCCATTTTGCGATGATGGGGAATAGGCCGAGTAGGGCAAACGACGCTAATACGGTAGGCGATACAATACCAGAGAGGCTATCAATGGTCGCCAATTGCGTTCCCGCATTTAAGTATACTGCTGTTCCTGGCAACATACCGATTTGGCTGGTTAGATAGAATCGAGTAACGGCCATTGGCGTTAACCCCATAAGCAGGTTGATGAGGAAAAACGGGAATACCGGAATCAAGCGCAAAGAAAATAGATAAAACGCACCATCTTTCTCAACACCTTGATTGATCGCGCTGAGTTTATTGCCAAATTTATCTTGAACCCACTCACGCAGTAGGTATCGGCTGCTGAGAAAAGCGATAGTCGCACCAATGGTGCTGGCAAACGAAACGAGCAGTAAACTTGTCCAAAAGCCAAACAGTGCAGCGCCAAGCAAGGTGACTACGGCCGCTCCTGGGATTGAAAACGCCGTGATCGCAATATAGGTGAAGAAATAGGTTGTTGCCGCAAGCAAGAAGTTTTCCTCAATGAGAGTATTCAACGCTTCCTGCTGCGCTTTCGCATTTTCTAATGTTAAGTATTGGCCGAAGTTGATACCTAAAAGGAGGATTACCGCGAGTAGGATAAGCCCTAAAATCAGTTTCTTATTCATATCATTCATCTCGTTTAGCTTGTTAAAGAATAAGACAGAACTGGGCGAAAAAAAATTTCAAAAAAAACCGCAGTGTAAAACTGCGGCTATGTTTTAAATCTTATGAAGCGGATTAGGAAAGGCCATTCATGAGTTCTTGTCGGCGTTCTTGTGGTACTACACTCCAATGCGTACCATTGATCGCTCCCTCAAGGGCCCAAAGCAATTCCAAACTTACACTAGATGCATGAGTTTGTTGAATTGCCTTGTACGCATTTAATGCGCCTTTGTCCTCTAGTTGCTCTACCGAATCGATGCCTGCTTTTTTAAGCATGCGTTCAGTCGCTAAACGTAGGTTTGGCAAATCTTTTAGTCGGTTAGGCTTTGTTGTTGCCTGTTGTTCTTTTTCAAGCTTGGCGCTTTCTAGAGACTTCCTTGCAACATCAAGGATTTTGTCGGTTGAATCCCATAGCTCGTCAGAAATAGCATAGTATTTCGTTACCACTGGGAAGCCACGTTTTTTATAGACGTAAGGTCTAAGTCCTTGAGTCTCGAAAGTAGATGAAGTTTTCTGATCCGCTCGGATGTGCAATTGATGATTTACAACTAGTGCAAACATAGTGTCATCTGCAAACAGTCCGAAGCCACCAAACATTGAGCGCGACTTGATCGTACCAAGTGCCTCAAATAGCTTCATAGAGTCTTTGAGTATCGGTTTATCCATGATGAGTTATCTCGGTGTAATTAGTATTACGCCACCAAAAATCAGGTCCGAGAGAATAGCAAATGCATGCAGTTATAATGTCATTAAAGGGTAAACTCGTTAAATGCATATTTGCCATCGGTAACCCCGCTACCTTCTACTGATACGACGATGATTGAAAATAACCATCATCGAAAACAGTCTTTAAAAACGATAGTCTTCAAAAATAGCAGTCTTCAAAAAAACAGCCGTTTTTAAAAAATAACGGTCTTCAAAAACAAATAGTTAAGGCCGGAAGCTTTGCGTCCCACTCTTTCGAATGGTTTGCCCTGTGCGTGACGGTATCAGAATACTGCTTTCATTGAATTAACATCACATCCTGAATATGGAAGTGTGACATTAGTTCAATTAAAAAGGGGTATTTAATGAGTGTTATTTCATATCTCTTGGTTAGATATGCCTATCAACACCATAAATACGAATTCAAATACATTGAATTAAAACAGTATGTTATAGCGAAGTGCTCTGGGCTGTCTACCCCGAAATTAGTCAATTGCTCATCGCTTCACCTATGGCAATGTTACTTGCCTAAATCCAATCCAATATGATTAGAAAATAGGACGAAAGGGTGGATTCAGAACATAAAAAACGCCCCTTAAAAGGAGCGCTTCAAATCGGTCATTATTGCTTAGTTCTTATTACTTAGCTGCATTATTGATTAGTTGAGCTTGCTTACTGTGCTACGTATTACAATCTCTGGCTGCATTTCAAAAATACGTTTGTCGTGCTCTTTATCTTTAATACGTTCAAGTAAGATCTCGAATGCGTTTTTACCTACACGACGTTTTGGTTGGTGAATCGTCGTTAGCGGTGGAGAGAAGTATTCAGCAAGTTCGATGTTGTCGTAACCGATCACAGAAATGTCTTCAGGGATCTTGATGCCATTTTGTTGCAGACGGCTCATCAAGCCTAGTGCCATGGTGTCATTAAAACAGAATACTGCAGTCGGGCGTTTTTCCATTGCAGTAATGTTATCTGCAGCAAGAACGGCAGTATCACATTCAAAGTTACCCTCAAGAATCCAGTCTTCTTTAACGGTAAGGTTTGCTTCTGCCATTGCACGTCTAAAGCCAGCAATTCGCTCTTTACATGCTGCTTTATCGAAATGACCACTTAAACATGCAATTTCGCTATGACCATTATCAATTAGATATTTAGTCGCTAAATAGCCACCTTCTTCCGAGTTATCAATGATCTTATCTGCTTTTGAGCTTTCAGGGCCCCAGTCCATCACGACTTTAGGGATGTCTGCGTGGCGGTCTAGCATCTCTTGTAGTTCTTCCGTTAGGTCAGAACACATCACTAAAATGCCATCGACACGCTTTTCTGCAAGCATGCGAATATAGTCACGTTGTTTCTCGTAAATACCACCAGTATTACACAGGATCAATGTATAGCCTTGACGGTAACAGTAGCTTTCTACGCCATCGATCACTTCAGAGAAGAAAAGGTTCGTTGACTGAGTAACCAACATACCGATAGTGCGCGTTGAGTTACACTTTAAGCTGCGAGCAACAGCACTAGGCGCGTAATTGAGCTCATCAACCGCTTTCATTACTTTTTCTTGAGTGGTCTCAGCAACAAAACGAGTTTTGTTAATTACGTGCGACACTGTGGTGGTTGAAACGCCGGCTAAGCGAGCAACGTCTTTAATTGTGGCCATAAATGATGTCCTGTATCGAGTTACTGAATACCGTAGTGAAGACAACCATGCGCTTAGTGTCTTGCGCAAACTGAGCAGTTACGAAAAAGCAACGCTGATAGGTTCGGCAGTGGTTGTTCCGAAATCGGTATAAAAAGATTTGTAGCGACATTGGTTGCTGAGAAATATATTCCTTGATTAGTGATACAAGGAATGGCTCAGCAAGCAGAGTAATAAAACACAAAAACCGCTATATTTCAGCGGTTTACATATAAATCATATTTAATCGTTTGCGCTCACATTTTAGACCTATGTGAGCAGGCTGGCAACATATTCAGCGATGGTTTTGTGCTTTTTATGTCACATTTTAACGGCTAAATTCACTGTACTTCTCTGAACCAGTGAGAAACAAACGAATAAAATAAGGGGGCTGTATGACGAGTCCCCCTAAAATAGCCCGCAATTATTCACCAAGAAGGTAGTCGCTGTCCAGTTTACAGAAAGCGATCAGCATTTGAGCAACACTAACGTAGAAGCCAAACTCATCGAATTGCTTACATTTTGCTGCAAACATAGGTAACCAAGTAAGCAGTTGCTTTTGGATGAAGTCGTTTTGTGCCACGAATGCTTCTTCCATATGTTTTTCTTGCTCGAGTTCGTTAGAGCGAATGATCATGTTGCCTAAGAAGTCGAGCTCTACAGCAAGGTGATCGGCTGGTTCTTTCAGGTTTTCATCGACCTGAACACCAAAGTCCGCCATGAGTTTTTCCATTTCTTCTGCTGGCTTATCGTTTAGAAGACCCGACTCACCGATGTACATGGAAGCGTATGGAAGTGCTCCGTGTTTTTCTGTTTTCAGAAATAGCTCACAAAAGTCTGCGGCAAGTTCGAGTTGAGCGTCTTCACGATCTTGAAGTCGGTTGAGTGCATCGACCAATGCATCGACTGATGTCTTTAGGGATTCGTTTTCACCTAGGCCAGCTAAAAAACTTCGGATTTCAACACTGTGGTAGCTCTCTAGGTCTTTTTCGGTAAGTTCTTTAGCGAATAGGCTAGAAAACCACCAGTAAATTTCGGCGCGTTTTTCGTTAAAAGCTTTCACTTCTTGCATTTTTTGCTCCTGAAATGATGCACTTAAGGCGGCATCTTGAAGTCACTTGAGTATAATCTCTTAAGTGTAAACAATTAAAATGAATAGCAGTAACTATAATTGTTATTGTTTATGGGTAATTATGCCTAGTTATTAATGGCAACAAATAAGCTTGCTTTGAATCAATAAAATCGCAAAATCTTGCTTTTTAATGTATCTATGACTAGAAATGTTACTAGTTATGAATAGAATACGTCTTGGAATAAAAAAGACAGAAAGTGGTGTAAATGAGCTATCACGTATTAGTCGTAGAAGATGATGTTGTAACTCGTAGTAAGTTAGCGGGCTACTTCCAAAATGAAGGTTACAAAGTCAGTGAAGCAGAAAGTGGCGCAGAGATGCGTGAAGTGCTTCAAGGTGGCGGTGTTGACTTGATTATGTTGGATATTAACCTGCCCGGTGAAGACGGTCTTATGCTTACGCGTGAATTACGCAGCCAATCAGATATCGGCATCATATTAGTGACAGGACGCACGGATAGCATTGACAAAATCGTTGGCCTAGAAATGGGCGCAGACGATTATGTGACAAAGCCTTTTGAGTTAAGGGAATTATTGGTTCGCGTTAAGAACTTATTGTGGCGTATCTCAGCGGCACGCAATGGTTCACAAAAGAACGTGAATGAAAGCAATGAAGAGCACATTGTGCGCTTCGGTGAGTGGACGTTTGATATTCAGCGTCGTGCGCTAAGCCGTAATGGTGAGCCAGTGAAGTTAACCAAAGCAGAATACGAACTGCTGGTTGCACTGTCTTCGTATCCAAACCAGGTGTTAAGCCGCGAACGTATTTTGAACATGATCAGCCACAGAGTGGATGCGCCAAATGATCGTACAATTGATGTATTGATTCGACGTATGCGCGCTAAAATGGAGTTTGATCCTAAGAACCCACAAATCTTTGTGACCGTTCATGGTGAAGGCTACATGTTCGCAGGTGACTAGTTACTATTAAATTAAAAAGTTATTGCGAAATTAAAACGTTATCGCGAAATAAAAAAGGAGAGCGCATGCTCTCCTTTTTTGTAACTGCTGATTTTTAGCAATTGCTTAATAACTTTCAGTTGTTGCTCAATAAATTAAAGCTATTGTTTTTCAACGGAATTCAGCTAGGGCTGCTCTACTTCCACCATTGGCGTTTGCACTACCGTGTCTCTCAGTTCTTGCCAAAGGCCGCCTAAATACTCATGCCAATAAATTTCCGTTTGTTCTAAGTACCGTGCTCTAGGTGAGTATTTGACCCAAGGTTGATGAATTTCATCGATAGCAAGGTAGTTCGTTGGTGCAGGGATAGGCTTAATTCCGGCTGCATGAAATTCATAGAGTGCACGTTTCATATGACTCGCAGACGTCACCAAAACGACTTCTTTTTGCTTCACAAACGCTGCCGCTTGTCTTGCCTCTTCCCAAGTGTCTTTAGCATCTTCCAGTAGAATAATATCGGATTTCGCAACGCCGAGTGCTAAGGCGACGTTTGCCATCATACGTGCATGGCTAATTTCCGACCCACCGTCATAGCCTGATAAGATGAGCTTCGCGCCCGGATACATGCGCAAAATTCGAATTCCCTCGGTTAAACGCATGAGTGCAGTGCGGCTTAGTTGAGATGTTGGTGGGATCTCATCATCGACCACATGCCCATTTCCAAGCACCATCACGTAATCCACGCTTTGAGAAGAGGGTAAGAATGCTTTGTATTCACGTTCTAGAGGCATCAATAATTTTGACGAAATCGGTTGGAAAGCAACCATAAAGATACCAACAAACGAGAGAAGAACAATGAAGCAACCTGTTTTGCGTTTGGCGGTAAAACTAATAAGAGCAAGACCTAATAATCCAATGAGTAGCAGTGCGGGCAAGGGCATGACCAGTGCGGTCACAACTTTTTTCAGCTCAAACATACATAAATAGTCCGAAAAAACATCAATTGATAATAAAAATGAGGGTGACCCTCTTTATTCCTGCTTTCCTTGTGCCAGAATAGCGGCACAATCCGTTATGATAACTCAAGCAGAAGTGACAGAAGACCGCAATTTCGACGATATCGCCCACAAATTTGCAAAAAATATTTACGGCTCCGATAAAGGGGAGATCCGGCAAATCATTGTGTGGGAAGATTTTCTACAGATTCTAAGTGAATTAGGCGCCGACCAGCAACCCCTAGACGTTTTAGATGCAGGGGGCGGTTTAGCGCAAATGTCGCAAAAGCTTGCTAAGCTCGGACATCGTGTCGCGTTATGTGATCTATCTTCGGAAATGCTACAGCTAGCAAAACAGGATATTGAAAAAAACGGTTTGCTTGAGCAGTATCGCCTGATTCATTCGCCTGTCCAGTCTATTGGTGAACATATGGACAGTCAGGTGGATTTTGTCATGTTCCACGCAGTGATGGAGTGGCTGGTGGATCCAAAGCCCGCTCTGGAAACGGTATTGGAGCAGGTCAAACCGGGAGGCATGGCTTCGGTTATGTTTTATAACCACCATGGCTTGGTCTACAAAAATGTGGTTTGTGGCAACATTCCTCATATTTTGGACGGCATGCCTCACCGAAAAAGATTTAAACTACAGCCACAAAAAGGTCTGAAACCAGAAGAAGTCTATCAGTGGATAGAAGATTCTGGATTTAGCATTTGTGGTAAGTCTGGTATTCGTTCATTCAGTGATTACATCGGTAATATGCAGTACATGGGCGATTACCAATTTGAAGATGTGTTGGCACTAGAAAAACAACTCTGTCGACAAGAGCCATACCTCTCATTAGGCCGCTATATTCATGTGTGGGCTAAAAAGAACGAGAAACAGGAATAACAATGAGTGAGATGACTCTCAATGCTGCAGAACAACCGATAGATGAATTGGTTGGCTGGGTTAAGCAGCACGATTTCTCGTTGAACCTGACCACTGAGCGATTGGCATTTCTGATTGCCGTCGCCGTATTAAGCAACGAAAGGTTTGACGAAGAATTGGGTGAAGGTGAGTTGCACGACGCATTTGCCATCGTCACTCGACTTTTTGATGAAACGGGTGAAGCATCGGCTTTTCGCGCAAACAATGCCATCAACGAAATGGTAAAGCAGCGTCTAATTAGTCGTTTTGTTAGTGAGATTACGGATGGGGCGAGTATTTATCGCTTGTCTCCGCTTGCTATCGGCATTACCGACTACTACGTACGTCACCGCGAGTTTTCAAAACTTCGCCTCTCCATTCAGCTATCAATGGTCGCTGATGAAATGGCAAAAGCGATTGAAGCGGCGCAAAAAGGGGGAACCCCGGGCCATTGGCAGAAAAACGTCTATGGAGTATTGAAATACTCTGTGGGTGAAATCTTTGACCAAATCGACCTCAACCAACGTGTGATGGATGAGCAGCAGCAATCCGTGAAGCAACAAATTGCTGACTTGCTTAACAAAGATTGGCGCGAAGCAATTAACAACTGTGAATCTTTGCTGTCCGAAACCTCAAGCACACTGCGCGAGCTACAAGACACGCTGCAAGCGGCCAGTGATGAACTGCAAACTCAGATCCTGGACATTCAAGAGATTGTTTATGGTGATGCAGAGTTAGAGTTTATTGAAGAAGCGTTATTCGGTTTACAAATGAAGTTAGACCGTATTACGAGCTGGGGCCAGCAAGCGATTGACCTTTGGATTGGTTACGACCGTCACGTCCATAAGTTCATCCGTACAGCGATTGATATGGATAAGAACCGTGCGTTCAGCTCGCGTTTACGTCAATCCGTAAAAGACTATTTTGATATGCCATGGTATCTAACCTATGCCGATGCAGAAAGACTCTCCGATCTTCGTGATGAGGCTTTGGTTCTGCGTGACGATGAGGTAACAGGGCAAGTTCCAATGGAAGTGGAATACGAAGAGTTTCAACAAGTCAATGATGAGTTGTCTGAGCGTATTGGTGACATGCTTAAAGCACATAAAGAGCAAGGCACGCCAATCGATTTAAGTGTGGTGCTACGCGATTACCTCGCACAACACCCTAGAACTCATCACTTTGATTTAGCCCGAATTGTTGTTGATCAGGCTGTGCGTCTAGGGTACTCAGAATCTGACTATCAAGCGGTTCAACCAGACTGGAAAGCAATCAACGAATTTGGGGCAAAGGTACAAGCGAATGTCATCGACCGATACTAATGAATACATGTCAGAGAATCTGGCAAAAGCAATTTCAAACCCTCTGTTCCCAGCGCTGGATAGTATGCTACGAGCAGGGCGTCATATCTCAAGTGAAGATCTAGATAACCACGCATTGTTGTCGGATTTCGAACTTGAGCTTTCTTCTTTCTATCAGCGCTACAACACTGAATTGGTGAAAGCGCCAGAGGGATTTTTTTATCTTCGTCCACGTTCAACATCTTTGATTGGCCGAAGTGTGCTTTCTGAGCTAGATATGCTGGTGGGTAAAGTACTGTGTTTCCTTTATCTAAGCCCAGAGCGTCTTGCCCATGAGGGTATCTTTACTAACCAAGAGCTATACGATGAGTTGCTTGCATTGGCTGATGAAAACAAGTTGATGAAGCTTGTGACCAACCGTGCAACAGGCTCTGACCTTGATAAAGAAAAACTGTTTGAAAAAGTACGTACGTCTCTGCGTCGCCTTCGTCGTTTAGGCATGATCATCAATATTGGTGAAACCGGTAAGTTCAGTATCAGTGAAGCAGTCTTTCGTTTTGGTGCTGATGTGCGCATTGGTGATGATATGCGTGAAGCACAACTTCGCTTGATCCGTGATGGTGAAGCCGTGGTTCATACCAAAGAGCCAAGCCAAGGCAGCTTGTTGTCTGAAGAAGATCAAGAAAACCAAGATGAGCAAGAAAACCTAGAAGAAGCAACGCAAGAGAGTGAAGCATGAGCATGATTGAACGCGGTAAATACCAATCGCTAACCATGGTCAACTGGAACGGCTTCTTTGCCCGTACGTTTGACATTGATGGTCTGGTAACGACCTTATCTGGTGGTAACGGTGCTGGCAAATCAACCACAATGGCGGCATTCATCACCGCATTGATTCCTGACCAAACGCTACTGCATTTCCGTAATACAACGGAAGCAGGCAGTAGCCAATCGTCTCGCGACAAAGGTTTGTACGGTAAGCTACAACCTGGTGCCTGTTATGCTGCGCTAGATGTTGTGAACTCACGTAATCAACGTCTATTGTTTGCGGTTAAACTGCAGCAAGTTGCGGGTCGTGATAAGAAAGTAGACATCAAACCGTTTGTTATTCAAGGCTTGCCAAGCCATGTTAAACCGACGGATATCTTGGTTGAAAGCGTATCTGCGACTCAAGCTCGCGTACGTCAAATTAATGAAGTTAAAGATGCCGTTGCGGAGTTTGAGGGAGTGCAGTTCAAAGCGTTCCCATCAATTGTGGACTATCACGCGCAAATGTTTGAATTCGGTGTCATTCCGAAGAAACTACGCAACTCAAGCGATCGTTCTAAGTTCTACCGTCTGATTGAAGCATCGCTTTACGGTGGTATCTCAAGTGCGATTACGCGCTCGCTACGTGACTACCTTCTGCCACAAAACGGCGGTGTGAAGAAAGCATTCCAAGATATGGAATCGGCGCTGCGTGAAAACCGCATGACGCTAGAAGCGATTAAAACCACACAAACTGACCGTGATTTGTTTAAACACTTGATCACAGAGTCGACCAATTATGTGGCCGCGGATTACATGCGCCACGCCAACGATCGTCGTAACAAGTTAGATAAAACGCTGTCGCTACGTTCAGAGCTATTTGGTTCTCGTGAAACTCTCGTTGAGCAAAACAACCTGCTTAACCGTGTTCAAGAAGAGCTAGAACTGTTGATCGAGTCGGAATCGGCGCTAGAGCAAGATTACCAAGCGGCTTCTGACCACTTGCAACTGGTGCAAAATGCACTGCGTCAGCAAGAGAAGATCGAACGTTACCAAGAAGATCTTGAAGAGCTCAGTGAGCGTCTTGAAGAACAAATGATGGTTGTCGAAGAAGCGCAAGAACGCGTGATGATGGTGGAAGAGCAAGCGACCGTTGCCGAAGAAGAGGTCGATAGCCTTAAGACGCAATTGGCGGACTACCAACAAGCACTCGACGTTCAACAAACTCGTGCACTTCAATACCAGCAAGCGGTTCAAGCGCTAGATAAAGCGAAACAGTTGCTGGGTGATGAAAGCCTAACGGCAGAATCGGCACAAGCCCTTGTCTCTGAGCTTAAGAGCAAAGAATCAGAAAGCACCAACGCGTTGCTATCGGTTAAGCACAAACTGGACATGTCTTCTGCAGCAGCAGAGCAGTTCGAAACCGCGCTTAAACTGGTACAAAGCATCGTTGGTCAAGTTGAGCGCAAAGACGCGTCTGGGCATGCGAAAACTGCAATCACGAAAGAGCGCGAGTCACAACAAGTTGCACAAAACGAACAGCAATGGCGTGCACAGCACCGCGATCTTGAGCGTAGTCTGAACCAACAACGTCAAGCGCGTGAACTAGTCAACGAATACCAAAAGCAGTTCCATGTTGAACTGACGGACGAAATTACGTTTGAACAAGAGCGCGAACGTCATGCGATGCAAATTGACTCGTTAGAGATGACGCAAGAAGACGTGCGTGAACAACGCAGCGAACAGCGTCGTCTAGAGCAAGATGCAGCAGCGGAAATCAACAAGCTAGAAGCCATTGCACCAACATGGATTGCGGCCAACGATGCGCTAGAAAAACTGCGTGAACAAAGTGGCGCTGAGCTAGAAGATAGCCAGTCAGTCATGAGCCAAATGCAAGTGGTGCTTGAGCAAGAGAAAACTCTTTCTCTGGCGAAAGACAAACTGGCAGAGCGTCGTAGTCAGCTTGATACTGAGATTGAGCGTCTTGCTTCTCCTGGTGGTTCAAACGACCCTCGTCTGAAAGGATTGGCAGATACACTAGGCGGCGTATTACTGTCTGAGATCTACGATGACATCACAATTGATGACGCGCCTTACTTCAGTGCGATGTACGGCCCGGCTCGTCACGCTATCGTTGTATCTGACCTATCAGGTATCGAAGAGAAACTGGTAGAACTCGACGACTGTCCAGAAGACTTGTACATCATTGAAGGTGACATCGATGCCTTTGATGACAGCTCATTCGATGCAGAAGAGTTAGAGGGAGCAGTGTGCGTTCGTATGAACGATCGTCAAATGCGTTACTCTCGCTTACCTGAAATTCCACTGTTTGGTCGTGCGGCACGTGAGCAGCGTTTAGAGCTACTGCGTAACGAACGTGAAGAAGTGGTAGAGAAGCACGCCAAAGCGGCATTTGACTCGCAGAAAATGCAGCGTCTGTACCAAGCGTTCAACCAGTTTGTGGCAAGCCACATTCAAGTAGCGTTCGAAGCAGATCCAGAACAAGCGCTGGCAAGCATTCGCGACAAGCGTAACCAAATTGTTCGAGTATTGGCGGATCTCGATGCCAAAGAGCAGCAACAACGTTCTCAGCTTCAAATCAGCAAGCAAGCATTGTCCTCTTTGGATAAGCTTGCACATCACATGGCATTGATTGAAGACGATACGCTACAAGTGCGCTTTGATGAGTTGGAAGAGAAAATTGCACAACTATCAGAAGCAAAAGCATTTCTAACCAACCACGCAAAAGCGGTGGCAGAGTTGGAGAAAGTGTCTGTTGCGCTAGACGCTGACCCAGAGCAATTCGATGCACTAGCAGCCGAATACAAAGCAGCAGATGAGCAGCTACAAGATCTCAAGAAGCAAATCTTTGCTTTAGCTGACTTGGTTGAACGTCGTCACTACTTCGCGTACTCAGATTCAGTAGATCTATTGAACAAGAGCAGCGAGCTGAGCGAGCAGCTCAAAACAAAACTGGTTCAAGCTGAACAAATGCGTACACGCTCTCGTGAAGAGTTGAAACAGTCACAAGGCCAAATGAACCAGTACAACCAAGTATTGGCGTCGCTGAAGAGCTCACACCAAGCGAAACTGGAAACGGTTCAAGAGTTCAAACAAGAGCTGCAAGAGTTTGGTGTTAACGCCGACGAAGGTGCGGAAGAGCGCGCTATGCGTCGTCGTGATGAACTGCATGAACGCCTACACACTTCTCGCGGCCGTAAGAGCGAATACGAACGTACCATCACCTCTACAGAACTAGAGATGAAAGCGCTTGTTAAACGCCTAAAGAAAGTGCAAAAAGACTACGTTGAGCTACGTACATTCGTGGTTGCAGCAAAAGCGGGGTGGTGCTCGGTACTTCGCCTAGCGCGTGAGAACGATGTTGAACGTCGTCTTCACAAGCGCGAGTTAGCTTATATGTCGGCGGATGAACTGCGTTCAATGTCGGATAAATCATTGGGTGCGCTGCGTCTTGCGGTTGCAAACAACGATGATCTGCGTGATGCGCTGCGTCTATCCGAAGATAATGCTCGTCCAGAGCGTAAAGTTCTGTTCTATATCGCAGTTTATCAACACCTTCGTGAACGTATTCGTCAGGACATCATCCGTACTGATGATCCGGTTGAAGCAATCGAAGAGATGGAAGTAGAACTGGCGCGTCTAACGGAAGAGCTAACGCAACGTGAAAACCGCCTAGCGATCAGCTCTGAGTCAGTAGCAAGCATCATCAAGAAAACGATTCAGCGTGAGCAAAACCGTATTCGTATGCTTAACCAAGGCTTGTCGAACATTTCGTTTGGTCAGGTGAAAGGCGTACGTCTAAATGTGAAGATCCGCGAAAGTCACGAAGTGCTGTTACATGGTCTAGCAACGCAGCAAGAGCAGCATAAAGATCTGTTTGAGTCGACTCGCTTTACTTTCTCTGAAGCGATGGCGAAACTGTTCCAACGAGTGAACCCGCATATTGATATGGGCCAACGTTCTCCTCAGGTTCTGGGCGAAGAGCTACTGGATTACCGTAACTACCTAGAGCTAAGTGTGGAAGTGAACCGTGGTTCTGACGGCTGGCTACAAGCAGAATCTGGCGCGCTATCAACGGGTGAGGCGATCGGTACAGGTCAGTCAATTCTATTGATGGTTGTTCAGAGCTGGGAAGAAGAGTCACGTCGTTTACGTAGTAAAGACATTGTGCCATGTCGTCTGTTGTTCCTCGATGAGGCAGCACGTCTGGATGCGAAGTCTATTTCGACACTATTCGAGCTTTGTGATCGCCTGGATATGCAGCTTCTTATCGCGGCGCCAGAAAATATCAGCCCAGAGAAAGGCACAACCTACAAGCTGGTGCGTAAAGTGTTTAAAGATCACGAGCACGTACATGTTGTTGGTCTGCGTGGCTTTGGTCAAAGCGACAAACCAAAGAGCGAAGTTCAAGAACTGATTGAAGAGCTTGAAGCATAAACTCTGAGTTAAACAAAACGCCCGCCATGTTCGCGGGCGTTTTTGTAGGTACAATATCCGACCTTAGATGCCACTGGCCTTAAGATTCATGGCGAAGGTGGGTAGGTGGTCAAGAAGCATGGTACTGAAAGGCGGCGCATAGTCTGGCGTAAGCTGCATATTGCAGTAAATACAAGTACACACGAAATAGTCGCAGCAGACTTGATCCTATCTAACGTAACTGATGCTGAAGCACTTCCCAACTTACTCAAGCAGACTCATCGTAAAACCATTGAAGTATCAGGTGATGGTGCTTATGAAACAAGAGCTTGTCATGATGCTATATGGTTCTAGTGAGCGGTTTCGCTCATGCTCGCAACTTAGCAGTAGGTTGTCAGAAGCTCTATAGTTCTAACAAGTATTGCAAACAGTAACCAGCCATAGCATATGGAATGAAACTTTTGTTCAAGCTCATAGATATGGAAATAAACCTCGATTGCTCGAGGCTTATTACTAACGTTTATTACTAATGTTTACTACTAAGGTTTATCTGTTTGCCGTTTTTGCTTCTCAGGGACAGTTAAACTGGAAATCAGTTTTTGATCAGTTGCCAGTGCTGATTCCATCCGCCATTGTCTGGCCATTGTATCGCTGTAGCGCCGTCTTGGGTGGATGCTTGGTTAATGTCTAAAAGCTTACCACTATGACGGTTGATAATTTTGTAGTAAACCCCATCGATTTGCTGCAATGTCCACTGCTGGCTGTGGTGCTCACTTGCCGTCATTTGCACCGTTTGAGCTGCATCATCGGTTGAGTTCGCTTCAATGTCGAAGCGTTTTTTGCTTCGTTCATTAACGATAGAGTAATACCCATTGTCGAGTTCAACGAGTGTAAAGTGTTGGCTGCCCCAACCATCATAACCATATTGTTCAATGTATGCACCGTCGTGCATTGAGCCACCACGTACATTGAGCGCCTTTCCACTGTTACGATTAATAATGCGATAACGTTCGGTTTGTTCTGGTGGTAACAAGACATCATCAAATGCATCTAATGCGATGGTGAATTTCAACACTTTATCATCTATTTTTTGAGTCGCACCGAGTGAGTAACCATCAGGAAGCACGCTAGAATGAGCGGCAGGCTCCCAATAGAATACCCCCAGTCCTTTTTGGTTTGGTACTGCTTTAACAGCATCAATGGTTTCTTTGACGGTCCAGTAACTGTCTGTAGGATTTGATTCTGCACCACCCGTTTCTACAACCATGACTTCTTTGTTGTATCTTGCCGCCATGTCATTGAGGTTGGTTGATAAAGCGTCCATAACATTCCAATAATCTTGACCTAACCAGTAAGGGTAAAAAGAGAAGCCAAGAATGTCGGTTTTACCACCATGAGTGATTAAGAAATTATCAAAAAACCAGCGAGACTTCGCATTATCGGTTCCTTTTGATAGGTGAGTGATCACCTTAGAGGTCGGGCTAATGGCTTTCACAGCATCGTAACCAGCATTCAGCATAGAGGTTAGATGACGGAAATTGTTCGGGCTACCTTCTGGAAGTAGAATTCCATTTTCGATTTCGTTACCCACTTGTACCCATTCAGGAGTAATGCCTTGGGCTATTAAGTCGCTCATCACGTCTCGAGTATGATTAGAGACGGCTTCGATTAATTGGTCGACAGACATTCCAACCCACGCAGCCGGTTTATATTGAATAGCAGGATCAGCAAACACGTCACTGTAATGGAAATCGACCATAATCCGCATATCTAGTTGGCTTGCTCGTTTGGCTGCTTCTATAACGCGTACTTTGTCGGTATAGCCAAGCATGGTCCAAGTGGTGTTATTTTTGTGCCAGTAAGCGCTCGGATCAGGGTTAACAAAAACGCGTAATCGCACAGAGTTAATACCATGGTCTTTGAGTATGATGAGTGGATCACTGGCTTCACCATCGTCGTTTTGCCATGTAACACCCTCATCTTGTAACTGTTTTATCCAACCAATATCGGCACCATAAGCGAAGTTATCACTGTCATTAAGTGGCCTTTCTAGTGCATAGGTTGGGCTTAAGAGGAGCAAAGAAAATGAGGATAAAATAATATATCTAAATATTCGATATAGGTATTTCATGATATATCCTTGTATCAGTTGTTGTAGTGGTATCTCATGAAAATATAAATAAAAAATGGGAAAATAATTAGAAAACATAAGGTGTTTTCTGTGATCAGAATTGAATTGTCGATGTTTGATAAGCATGGTAAAAATAAAGAGCATATAAGTGCTCTTTCATTGTCGTGAGGGGGATAAGTTCTATGAGATATTAGTAATATCTCTCGAGAGGGAGTAGGGCTTAAAGGCGTATTCCGTTTCTAACCAAGTGGAGTGAATGTTGTTTCATCGGTAGGTTGGTTGCACAATAACTGAGTACTCATTTCTTTCATCAGCATCGGAACCAAAGGCATTTTTATAAGAGGTTAGGTATTCGACAGCGAAAGGTAGTGTCACAAAAATAAACAGCACTGCAAATACAGTGCTGTAATAAATCAAAGCATGGGATAGAATTGAGAATAAATAACTCAATAATCATCAATGAAATTATTCTATTCTTAATCCATTTTCATCGAAGAAATGACAATCATGACTTTGGCAAGTGAGTTTTACATCACTGTATGCTTGAAGATCAATATCACCCGTTAAGTGAACTTTAAAGTCACTGACACCAGCAAAATTACCAAACATGTAGGTGGCATTGCCCAAACGTTCACTTACTTCATTTTGGATCACAAAGTGAACGTCACCATCGCATTCAGTTTTTAAATGCTCAGGTCGAATACCTAGCGTAATGTTTTGGCCTACACTCAGATTCGCTAGGTGCTGATTGACGGTGATGGTTTCGCCACGATTTATCTGCACGGTTATCTGATTGTTGTCTAATGATTGAATTGTGCCGGGTAAAAAATTCATTTTCGGGCTACCGATGAAACCTGCGACAAACAGATTTATTGGGCGGTGATAGAGTTCCAATGGGCTGCCAACTTGCTCGATTCGTCCTTTGTTTAAAACAACAATTTTATCTGCTAGGGTCATCGCTTCTACTTGGTCATGAGTAACGTAGATCATGGTGTTACCCATATCTTGATGTAACCTCGCGATTTGCAAACGCATCTCAACTCGAAGCTCCGCATCAAGGTTCGAGAGCGGCTCGTCAAATAAAAACACTTTAGGTTCTCTGACAATGGCTCGCCCGATAGCAACTCGTTGTCTTTGACCACCTGAAAGTTGTTTTGGAGTGCGGTCGAGTAGGGCTTCAAGTTGCAGTGTTTTTGCTGCTCTGTGAACGAGGTCCTCAATCTCTTGCTTTGGATGGCCAGTCATTTTTAGACCGAATCCCATGTTTTCAGCCACCGTCATATGTGGGTACAACGCATAAGATTGAAATACCATGGCGATTTTTCTTGAGGCAGGATCGCAGTCATTCACCAACTCTTTATCAATATACAGTTCCCCCTCAGTAATATCTTCTAAGCCGGCAATCATCCTTAATAAGGTGGATTTACCACAGCCGGAAGGACCAACAAATACAACAAATTCACCGGAGTCGATGGTCAGGTCGATGTTGTGGATTGTCTGGATTTTTCCGTAACGTTTGACAATTTTGTTTAGTTTAACATCAGCCATAGTGAACCTCATGAGTCGTAGAATGCTGTGATACCGCTTGTGTGATGGTTAGTGATAACGTTTGTTGACCAAAAATTTGGCTTGTTACTGTAATTTGAGCCTCTCCAGCTTGGTGAGCTTTTACCCATAAGCCACAAACTCCGCCCTCAAGAGCCAGTGAACTTGGGCCAATCAAAGACAAATTTTCAGTGGTGGAAATTGAAATGATGTCTTTGCAATATGGCATTAATTGTTGGTGTTGATCTAACGCCTTGATCGTAACTCGACATGTGTCTGAGCAATTCGCCATTAACTGTTTACTTTGAAGTGCAACAGAAAGTTCTGTCGGTTGAGGTGACGCCGCTAGCTCTTTGCGCATCACCAATTCTCCATTGCGGTATCCGCGAATGATGAGATTGTTCCAACTATGGCCCCAGTCGCCTAATGGTAGACTGCGCTGATTGAGACGCTCAACAATCACCGGAGGGTGGGGTAGGTGTGGGAAACGAGCTCGATCGGGATAGAACGTTTCGCAACAATCACTGCCAAGCACTTCGATTTCGAGGCTATCACAATTGGTTAAGATCATTAATGGTAAAGCACTGGCTTCTGGGCGTTCACCACGTGTCCAATAGGTAACCGGTTGTAATATCGTTTGCTGTTCAGGGGCCATTTGGCTCGCGTATACGTAAGCTGCAAATTTTGGAATACGGAATGCATCCATAATGCCGTGATAGCAAACTTTGTCTCCACTACCGAAATCTTGGTGCGTGTTGTAATCAAACAGACACCATGCAATCGCACCGCTTATATTTGGGTTAGCAAAACTGGCGTCGAGTACTCGAAGGTGGCGCGTGGCATGTTCGATCTGCCACGTCTCGCAGTCTTGACGTTTGGTCGGGTACATATGGCCTGCGTATTCGGTGATCATGTATGGGACTGGCTTATCTAAACCAGTCACACTTTGGGGGCTGCGTACAGCAAGAGTGCCATGTGGGTTAAGAACACTGTCACTAAGAATAAAGTCATTCATCGTGTACACGTCTTCCAACAATTCACTGTTTTGGATGCATCTTACTCCACCAGTTTGGCGTGTTGAATCGAGCGACTTCGCTCGTTGGTTTGTGCGCTGATAGAATTCATGATGATCGGCAGACTCATTAACGCGAACGCCCCAAATAATAATGCTTGGGTGATTCCAGTCTCTTTCGATCATCGCTTGTACGTTCTCGACAGACTTATTTTGCCACTCCGCTCCACCAATGTGCTGCCAGCCCGGCATTTCTTCAAACACCAGCAAACCGATTTCATCGCAACGGTCGAGAAAATCTGGTGACTGAGGGTAATGAGAGGTGCGAACGAGGTTAAATCCAAGCTCATTTTTTATAATGTCAGCGTCTTCTTGTTGCGCTCGCCTACCCATGGCATAGCCAATATAAGGAAAGCTTTGATGGCGATTAATACCAACTAACTGAATGCGCTCGCCATTGAGGTAAAAACCATCGACTCTGAATTCTGCTTCGCGAAACCCCACTTGAGCGGTAAAAGTATCTAAGATTGTGTCTGAGATAAGCTCAACTTCCACACGGTACAAACTGGGGTTGTTAATGTCCCAGCGTTCTATGTTTTTTAAATCATGCGCCATGATAGTAATAGGAGTATTGCTAGAAGATACATGAACATGGTCAGACTCATACATAACGGTATTGTTGTTATTGTATAAACGCAGTCTCAGAGACAAATTCGCGTTAGTTTCGCAGAACGACTCAAGGAAAACGCTGGCTCGTAAAGTTGGCTGTGTCAGTACATTGTATGTTTCTAACTTGACGTTCTTGATTCGAGCAAAGTTGTAGGTTGTTAAGGTGACATCTCGGTAAATGCCAGGGAAACAGAGAAAATCCAATTGCCCGCCAAACGGCGGAATTAAAGGATTCTCCTGACCACTCAGTGTGACGGTGATTAAGTTGTTACCGTTTTGTAAAAATGGCGTAATGAAGATATCGAATGGCGTAAACCCATCGCTGTGCTTGGCAGCTAACTTACCATTGATGTAGACACGAGCATCACAAAGAACACCTTCAAAACGTAATACATGTGACTTTTCAATATCTTGGTTAGTCCACTCAAACGGGTAGTGGTAAGTGTAATCACCGTGTAAAGATGCCTCATCAAAATAGTTGAAAGGAACATCGCTAGCATTATGAGGAAGCTCAATTTGTTGGTATTTACTGTCGATGCTATCAGCAGAGGCAATCACCTCGTGACCGCTGCAGAAAAACCAGTTATTTCGAATGTTTTGAGAATGACGCATTATTTGATTGCTCCAGTCATACTTGCCACGAATTGTTTTTGCATGGCGAAGAAAATAAATAAACTTGGCAGAGTAGCAACGACCGTTCCGACCATAATGAGTCCAAAATCGGGGGCATAAGCAGAGGCAAAGCTCGAAAGCACTAAGTTCATTGTCTTAAGCCCATTGGATTGTAAAACGACCAATGGCCACAAAAATGAGTTCCATGAAGCCATGAAAACGATAATAAAAGCGGCTGAATAGCTAGAACGCATAATCGGAAAATAGACGTATAGGAAGATCTTCCATTCAGCGACCCCCTCTACACGAGCAGCATCGATGAGTTCTCGAGGAAATGTTTTAGTACATTGTCTAAAATAAAAAATAATGAACGCGCCCGCGACCGTAGGCATGATGACGGCAAAGTGTGTGTCTAATAATCCCGCTTTACCAAACATGGTAAACAGTGGAATAAGAAGCGCAGCAAATGGGATCATCATTGTTGTTAATAGTGCGACATAAACACGTTCACGGTTTTTGCTGCTGTAGATTTCAAAGGCATAACCAGCAATTGAACAAACGATCAGCGTCGAAATCGTACTCAGCAACGCAATTTTTGATGTATTGTAAAATATCAATCCTAAATCAACCTGACTGGTGAGTTTTTCTAGATTGACGAATAATTGGTCGCCAAAAGAGAATTTTCCCATATTGATATCACTGGTTTTATTGGTGCTAGAGACAATCATCCAGTAAAAAGGGAAGAGCGATAAAATACTTACCAATACCAAAAAGACATACATCAATACGTTGTATATTTTGCTACTTCTCATTATTTATCCCTCGCGACTTTAAATTGGAACAGAGCTAGTAGAGCAGCAAAAACCACTATCACATAAGACACGGTGGCCGCGTATCCAAAATTCGGCATAAACTTAAATGACAAATTATAAATATATAAAGATAAAGTAAGCGTTGAGTTTGCAGGGCCACCATTAGTGATGTTCATAACCTCATCGAATAGCTGTAATGTCCCTATTGTTGAGGTAACAGTTGTAAACAAAATGACCGGTTTTAATAGTGGTACGGTAATAAAAAAGAACTGTTTTATAGGACTAACACCATCGATTCTTGCTGCTTCATAAATCGACTTGTCAATGTTTTGCATAGCAGACAAATAAAAGATCATATTATAACCAGTCCAACGCCACGTAATGGCGATGATGATCGTCACCTTAGCCCAGAATGGATCGGCAAGCCAAGGAATAGGTTTGTCGATAATATGTATGAAAAGTAAGAAAGAATTTATAACCCCATCGAGTTCGAACATACTCTTAAATAGGATTGAATAAGCGACTAAAGAAGTCACACAAGGTAAGAATATTGCTAATCTGAATAACTGTTTGTATTTAAGATTTGGTGAATTCAAACATGATGAAATAGCTAGTGAAAGCAAAATCATAATGGGAACTTGAATAACCAGAAAGCTAAGAGTATTAAACAAGGCTTGTTTGAATACCGGATCGTAAAATAAACGAATAATATTACCTAGGCCAACAAATTCCATAACAACACCACGGCCAGAATGAAAAGAAAGCCATAGCGATTTGAGGATAGGGTAGACCGTCATGATGGCAATAAGGCTCACAGCGATGCCCACGAATGCCCAGCCATTGATATCGTACAGTCGGCGTACTTTTGAATGATTCATTGTTTTTCCACCATAGAAAATAGGCAGCTTGATATATTTACGCGATGTTAGATGGTTTTCATCTAATAGAAGCTATCAAGCTGCTTTAACATCTAAATACCTTGGTATTTCAGTGATTTTTCTACACGCTGTAGAACTTTTTTGACATCTTCGCCTTTTAATATTGCAGGTATTTCAGAGGCTATGGCTGTATCGATTTCTTGGGTATACATGCCGTAAGGCACTTGAGGAATTTCGCTCACCCATTTAGAAAAATCAGAAAAAACCGGCTGACCGCCAAAGAATGGGTCACTCACAGTGTAGGCGTATCCCGTCGATGCAGGAAGATAAGTCGCTAGCGCTCCACGCTCTACCAACAGCGTTTGATACATGTCTTGGTCAGAAGCAAAGGTTTTTTTCAAAAAGTCGATAGCTAAAGGTTTATCATCGCTAGTGCTGAGTACATACCAGCTTGATCCGCCTTGGTTTGAAGCGTGAGTCGCGTTTTCGATGTTTAGGCGTGGAATAGGTGCAACTCTCCAAAGCCCCGATTGTTCTTCAACACTTTTAATTGACCCCATGATCCACACGCCAGATGTGACGGTAGCGCTTAAGCCTGCGTTAAAGCTGCCAACAAAGCTAGACCAACCTGAAATTGGTCTGGTGATTTCAGCATCATTGATAGCTTTGATGGTCTCTAACGTTTTAATCAGGGCTCTATTATTAGAAATGTTTAGCTTGCCTTGTTCATCAACAAACCATTCGCCGCCAGACTGCATCATAATATGCGGCAAAACCACATCGTTAATGTCGTAAGTTAGCATGGCTACGCCAGTTTTTTCTTTTACTATTTTGCCTATTTCGATAAATCTATCCCAAGTAATATTGACTAGGTCTTCGTGTTTGAAGCCCGCTTTTTCTAAATAGTCAGTGCGATAGAATAAACCTGCTACGCCAGAGTCAAATGGAATACCATATATTTTGTCATTTTGAGTCATGACTTTGACTTTATATGGGGCGAATTCGCTGTAGTTGATATGTTCTTGCAGCGGTAGAAATGAGCCAGGGTAAGCGGCTAAAAATTTCTGCGCGTTATAATCTTCGATTAACACGATGTCTGGTAATGAAGTTGTGATTCCGGAGGCGAGCATTGTGTGTAGTTTTTGCTCAATATCTTCACGCGCAGAATCTATTACTTCAAGTTCAAAGTCAGGGACTTGCTGCTTATATCGTCCAGCAGCTTCATGCATCGCAGCAACGTTGAAGTTTGGATCCCATGCCCATACTGTAAGATCGTCTGCCCAAGTTGGTAAAGAAATTGCGGAAGACAAGACACAGAAAGACAAAACAGAAAGCTTAGTATTCAATTTCATAATATTGTCCAGTTGTTGTAAGAATTAACTGCACTTTAGGTACTAACCGTCAATTGGGCAATTAGGGAAAATTCATGATAGTGATATGAATCACTAAGATTGGATTCTTGTAAATAGAACTTAGAACTGGGCAACTAAAATTTGGAAAATTTTCCCAATTTTAATTGTTATGAGAAAGTAAATACTAACAAGTTAGTATAATAAATTGGTGTAAATGTGTGATCTATAACTTTAAATTTACTGTGTTTAGATTTGTTTTTGTATTTTTTATTTGTGAGTTTGGGCAAAAAATAAATTTCCATTTCATAATATAGTGATATTCGATGTGATGACCGTTGTTTTTTTCGTCATTGTCAGGGGTTTTATAAACGCAGAGGGAAATGTTTTGGCAAGAATCAAAGATGTTGCTTTAAAAGCAGGTGTTGCATCATCAACGGTTTCAAGAGTATTAAATAATGACCCATCTATCTCAATAAAAAAGGAAAAACGCGATAAAATTTTAGCTATCGCAGATGAGTTAGGTTATTTGACGCCAACGATGCGAAAGAGCTGTGTGCATGATGAAGATCATTTTATTTCGCGAACACAATCGAAGAACAATCCTTATTCTGAAATGAACATTGTGGTTATTCACTTCCTCAATCCAACAGAGGAGTTAAATGATCCTTATTTTACATCTGTAAGGATTGGTATAGAAAAACAGTGCCACTTATATAACATAGCTTTGCGGAATACATTTGTTGCTAACATTACTTCAAGCAGCCACTTTATTCATCAAGCTCATGCCGTAATTTGTGTTGGACATTTTTCCTCACAAGATATAGATAACATATTTAGATTGAATAAAAATCTGATTTTTGTCGACTCAGATCCCAGAGAGCGAAACTGCGACTCGGTTCTTTTTGATCGGGAAGAAGCTGCAGCCGCAGTTGTCTCAAGAATAATAGAAAGTGGAGCATCTCGTCCGGCATTTATTGGTAATGATGAATCAAGATTACATGTATTCACTAACATGACTAAACAAGCCGGCATTTTTCACGAAGATCTTTGTATAGTGAGTAATGTTTTTTGTATTGAATCTGGCTATAAAGCGATGAGTGACATGCTGTGTCAGAAAATTCAACCCGATGTCGTTTTTGCCGCCACTGATATTATCGCAATTGGTGTATATCGAGCAATTCAGGAACGTCAAATTGATATACCGAAAGATATCCAAGTCATAGGAATGAATGACATACCAGCAGCACAACATCTTAACCCTAGTCTAAGTACGTTGCGTTTATTTCCCGTCGAAATGGGAGAAGCAGCGGTTGATTTAGCAAGAGAGAGAGCATCAGGTCGAACATATCGAAAAAAAGTAATGCTAGACTACGAAATGGTGTTGCGTGAAAGTTTTAAATAGAACTAATGATGCCAATTTTAGTAACTTGTTAGAATGACTCATAATTTACGCGACTGATAAATTGATTATAAACTTAAAAAAACCGAGACTGCAGGACAACAGTCTCGGTTTTTTATTATGCGCTAGTTAGGAGGCGCTACTCCTCTGAAAAGTCGTTTCCTTGTTCGATCATTTCAGCAAGCTCATTGAGTGCTTGGACAGAAAGCTCTGACAAACGTTGTAAGTGTTGGTCTAAAGTCTCCTGTTCTACAAGCTGGGGGTTAATTATTGTATTTTTGTTTTGTTGCATTGCCCAACCTCTCGAGTTGAGTAAGGGGGAGTCATCATGATAGTCAAAGAATCGAATAAAAAAGAAACAATCGATGTTTAAATTGTTAGGTTGATCATTGTTTATGGAAAGGTGGTGTGTTTTTTTAGAAAGCGAGCAATAACGTGAAGAAATGAAATAACGCTAGCACCACCGAATGGGATGCTAGCGAAAGGGCTTAGAATTGAGATTTGACGCCGAATTTCTCGATTGCGTAGGCGACGCGTTCTAGTGGTTTAGGATACTCAGCGGGCATCCCAAGCGCTTCAATATGCTTTAAACGTGGCAATAAGCCAGCGCCGTTTGCAATTTGAATTGCGAGGCCTGGACGTGCGTTAAGCTCCAGCACCATAGGGCCTTCTTCTTTATCCAGCACCATGTCTGTACCCATGTAACCAAGACCAGTCATTTCCCATGCACTTGATGCAAGCTCAAGCAATCGCTCCCAATGAGGGACTTGTAGAGTTGATAAGTCTTTACCCGTATCTGGGTGGTGTGTGACAGGTTGGTCAAATTGGACGGCTCGAATTGCTTTTCCTGTTGCGATATCAATACCTACGCCAACCGCACCTTGGTGTAAGTTTGCTTTACCATCAGAGGCGGAGGTTGAACAACGCATCATCGCCATGACAGGGTAGCCTTTAAATACGATGATTCGTACATCTGGAACGCCCTCATAACTGAAGCCATCAAAGCAATCATCAAACTTGATAAGGTTCTCAACCACGGCTACATCGTTTTTTCCGCCAAGCGAGAATAGGCCAGCTAATGCATTACTAATATGGCGTTCTACCTCTTCTTTGTTACAGGTCGAACCGGATGGTTTTGTGTAAACGCCATCCTTGTGAGAAGTAATCACCAAGATCCCTTTACCGCCACTGCCTTGCGCTGGCTTGATGACAAACCCAGGCCAATCTTCAACCATCTTATGAATGGTTTTGACTTCCGCTTGGCTATTGATCACGCCAATCAACTTAGGAACCGTTGCCCCTGCGGCTTCAGCAATGATCTTGGTCTTGAGCTTATCATCCACCAAAGGGTATTTAGAGCGATCGTTGTAGCGTCCAATGTAACTATGGTTCCGCTTGTTCATTCCCATAATACCTTTATGGCGAAGTTTTCCTGGCGAAGTAAAACGTTCAAACATCGTTTAGTCCTCCGCTAGTGGCTTAAAGCGACGCAGCTCTGTTAGACGGTAACCAGTGTAAGTACCGAGTAGTAAGATTCCTGCCAATACAATAAGTTGTAGGCCGATAAAGTTAAACGTTAAGTGCTGGATGTAAGGGTTGGTCATCGCTAGGTAAACCAAAACAGCAGTTAACAGCGAACCACCACCTTGCATTGCCACTTCTTTCGCCCCTTCTTCTTCCCACAGAATCGACATACGTTCGATTGTCCAAGACAAGATGATCATCGGGAAGAATGTAATCGTGAGACCTTCAGTGAGGCCAATCTTGAATGCCACAACCGTGAAGACCGAGATGATCATGATAACCGTAATAATGACGGCGGAGATCCTCGCGACAAGAAGGAGGTTTAGCCTTGATAGATAGCTTCGAATGATCAAACCAGTGCCGACGATTAATAGGAAACCGACAATACCGGTCACTAGCTGAGTTTGTACAAACGCAACGGCAATCAGAACAGGCATGAACGTACCAGACGTTTTTAGACCGATGATGACACGCAGGAATACAACAATAAGTGCACCGATTGGAATCAACATGATGGTCTTAAACATGGCTTGCTCTTCTAAAGGCAAACTATGAATAGAGAGGTTAAGTAAGCCATCCGCTTCCACTTTGTTATCCGTTGCTTGTTGAGGCGTCACTTCTTGTTTGATCATTGAGAAGTGAACTTGGCTGTTTTTACCGCCAACTAAATCAAGCAGTGATACGTTTGATTCATCCCAAACGAGCAAGTTAGGCTGCGCTGCGGCTTGTTCTGAATTTGGAGAGAACAATACCCATTCATCACCAGACCAGACTTGAACCATTGGTTGAATCGTTTGACGTCGACGACCATCTTCAAGTTCGATGACTCCAACGATTTTGCTTTGAACACCAGCCGTTAATAGGATTTTGCTTAACGCATCTGTACGGTCAAAATCGTTTAGGATCAGAGCGGCGTTTTGGCTGTCAGGATCATTGAGAGTTTTGATAAGTTCACGGGCGAACGTAACATTATCCGCAGAGCGGCTCATCGCACGTTCAATTAACGCGTTTGCTGCTGCTTGCTGAGGTGCAGAAAGCGTTGGTTGGACAATATCTTCTGTTGGAGGTTGTGGATTAACTTTCGCTTGAGGGTCAACAAGGAACTGAGCCTTGTAATAAATAGTTTGTGGCCCTTTAGCCTGACGAATAGACCATTCTGCTCTGCGACCTGAATCAGAGTCCACATAAGAAACGCCGTAACCTGGTGATGATGCTGACTCACCAATGAGCGTGTAGCCTTTTTGAGTATGTGGTGCCGCAAGTGACGCTTTTACTTCACCGCCATTTGCGTTGAATTCGATGCGAGCTTCAACATCCCAAACCTGACGAGTTTCACCTGGCGTCCATGGAACGCCGTAGTTTTCGTGTCTAAAAACACTCAAAGCAATGCCTGCAACCACCAATAGAATGATTGACAAGTAGAACGGTATTCTTGAGGTCATAATTTACCTTTTTATTTTTGGTCTTCTTCCGTTTGAATATATTTACGGCTCACATCTACCATGGCGATGTCACGTAAAAATTCTCTTCCTAGTAGAACAGGATGGTTCATTTGAGAACGATCTGCCAACGTAAATTGCGCTTTTTCATGAATTTTTCCGACACGGACCCAAAGCTCTACCACAGCGCGGCGTTCAAGCTCTTCAGTGGTCGCTTGGCGAATTTTTACGAAGCGAATGATTGGCGCTTCAATCCAAATGTCTTTTTCAGCATCTGATTTGGTGTTGTCTGCTAGGTGGAAGCGAACCCAGTTTTTGCCATTTCTCTCGAACTCTTCAATATCTACTGCATTAAGAGACGAAGTCGCTGCCCCTGTATCCACGCGAGCATCAAAGGTTTGCTTGATCGAATCAATGGTTACGCGCTCAATCGAGCCAAGAACAATCTCATGAGTTGGGGTTGCTTGAATGGGAGCAGGAGCTTGAACGATGATAGGGTCTTTGGGCTTTCTTACTTCAGCCATCGCCTCATCACGGAAAGCGATAAGTTCGTTTTCCAGCTTATCGACGTGATCTTCAAGGCTTTCTATATAATCTGATTGATTACTAAGTTGGAGTTCTAAATTAGAGACTCGGGTATTAAAGTTTGTCTCAGAGGCTTGGATAGCAGCTAGCGTTTCTTGGTGGTACTGCTCGCCTTTCGTAAGAGTGCATCCTGAAAGTAGGGCGATCGCAACAACCGGAGTCAATCGTGTAAACATTGATAACCTTGGATTGGATGAAGTCGTTTATTTTTAGTAGTTTAGCTTAGAACGCCGAATGGTCACAAGAAAGAATCTATTGCAGACTCTTATAGAGTGAGGATTAGTGACGTTACGCTAAAAAATAAAGGATGCAATTGGCATCCTTTATAAGATTCATGGAGAGATTAATGTCTTAATGGCGGGAATGAGTTAAGACAATGTCAGAAATCTCAACCAATTATGGTTTACGTGCGACAAGTACCGCTCGTCGAGGTGCAGGGTAACCTTCCACCGTTTTGCTAGGATCGCTTGGGTCCAAGTAGTCCGGCAGTGAGTTGTGTGTCATCCAATCCGTAGTACGTTGTTCATCTACAGAGGTCACATTTTCATCTACGATGCGAACGTCTTCAAAGCCGACCAGTTCTAACCAAACTTTAAGCGCTTTCGCTGATGGGAAGAAGTACACATTACGCATCTGTGCGTAGCGAGAGGTTGGCACTAAGACTGCGTTCTCATCCCCTTCAATCACCAATGTTTCTAGCACCAGTTCACCACCGGATACCAATTGATCTTTTAGTTGTACTAAGTGATCAAGCGGCGAGCGACGGTGGTAAAGAACGCCCATACTAAATACAGTATCGAATGCTTCCAATTTAGGCAGTTGCTCAATACCTAACGGCAGCAAATGTGCACGCTGGTCATCGCCCATGAGCTTACGCATTGCTTCAAACTGAATTAAGAATAGGTGAGATGGGTCGATACCAACACAAAGGCGAGCACCCGCACCGAGCATGCGCCACATGTGGTAGCCATTGCCACAACCAACATCGAGAACGCTGCGATTTTCGAGTGGAGAAATGTGAGGTAGGACTCGGTCCCATTTCCAGTCGCTGCGCCATTCTGTATCTATATGGATGCCATGAACATGATATGGGCCTTTACGCCATGGATGGAATGTACGCAGCAAGCTTTCAAGTTTCTTCAACTCACCGATGTGCATCGGTTCGTTATTCGAAATAGAGACTGAATTTACGATATCAACATTATCAGGCTGACCCGGTGGGATTTTATTCAGGGCTTTCAACCAGCGACCAAAGTCACCGTGCTCTGCATTTTGCCAGTCCGTTAGCTGTTGTGGTAACACGTTCAGCCAAGGTTGAAGACGGGTGTCTTGGGCAATTAATTGGTAGAAATTTGCAAAGTTAAACATAGTTAGTTCATCGCTGAGTTGATGTTATAAAAATTAATAGTCGCTAGAAAAATAAGTCGCTATAACCATAAGTTGCTATAAAAATATATCGCTATAACAATAGTCAGTAGTGACTTTCGCTCGTATCGGTTTAAGCGCTAAGCCGTTTACTTGATGGCGAACATCGAGCCAAAGTTAAAGCACTGGAACCAAACGTCGTAGCTTGAGAAACCAATTTTAGCAAAACGCTCTTTATGGTCTTTCTTTGAATCAGGACGCATGACGTTTTCGATTGCGCTGCGTTTTTGACTGATCTCTAGCTCACTGTAGCCATTGGCACGTTTAAAGTCATGATGCAGGTCGATCAGCAGTTCATTTGATACTTCATCTTCAAACACGTATTTTTCTGACAAAATCAAAATGCCACCAGGACGCAGACCTGCGTAGATCTTTTCTAATAGCGCATAGCGATCTTCTGGTGACAGAAATTGCAGTGTGAAGTTAAGTACGACAACCGATGCATTTTCAATTTCGATATTGCGAATATCGGCTTCTACGACTGTCACAGGTGTGTCACTGCGGTACGCATTGACGTGCAACTTACAGCGTTCAACCATCGCAGGTGAGTTGTCGACAGCAATGATCTGACAACCCTCTTGTTTGATATGACGGCGCATTGACAGTGTTGCAGCGCCCAAAGAACAACCTAAGTCATAGATGGTCGAATGTGGTTTAACAAAACGTTCAGCTAGCATACCGATGGCAGAAATGATGTTGCTGTAACCCGGTACGGAGCGCTGAATCATATCTGGAAAAACTTCCGCTACGCGTTCATCGAACGTGAAATCCCCAATTTTATCGATTGGAGCCGAAAAAATAGTATCTGGATTGCTATTAGGGTTCATAACCAAATCTCTGCATGCAGCGGCCTGAAACGTCAGGCATCAAAAAAGGCGCGTATTTTATGGGAAATTCGCGCCTCTGTCATTTTCTTAATTATAAGTGCATTTAAAACATCTGTATTTGCGAGTTACCATCGTTGGCTGGAAATACCGCTAAATTAGGCAATGAAAGTTTAAGCTGCAGTTGTTTATACAGCTTTTCGGCTAGCTCTGGAGCCTGTACGTTATCTGGCGTGTGAATCATTAAATACGGTTGAATGCCTTGTTCAACCCACAACGGTAGCTTTTGCAGCCAAGGTTCGAAAAAGCGTAAGTTCTCCTCCATGTTAGGATGACCAATAAAGCGAATCATTGGATGCGTGGCCGTCGCGATAGCATGCACCGGTACGCGAGGCTTGTGCTGGTGGGCATCGATCACGGCTTGAGAGGTTGGTTTGGCGGCAAACACTGGGCGACTGTCCATTATGATTCGATTAATACCACTTTCTAATAGCCATTGGTTTAAAGCGCGTTCATCTTCTCCTTTGGAGAAAAAAGCCATATTGCGTACTTCTACGCTCAGTGGAAAGTTCGGCGGGAATCGGGCACAAAAGGTCTTGAGTCTATCAAGGTGATCAGGTCCAAAAGCTGCAGGCAATTGAATGGTCCATTGTCCAACGCGTTCATGCAAAGGTTCCATTATTTTCATGAAATCAATCAGTTGTCCATCTACGCCTCTTAGCATCTGATCGTGAGTGATTGCTTTGGGGAGTTTGAACGTAAATTTGAAATCATCGTGTGTGGCTGCTTTCCAATTCTGAACGGTATTTGACGTAGGAGTGGCGTAAAAAGTGGTGTTGCCCTCGACAGTGTGGAAAACCCGAGCGTACTTCTCTAGTCGCTCTGCGGGTTTTGTGCCACTGCCATAAAAGCTTTGTTGCCACTGATTGTGTGACCACATCGTTAATCCAAGTCTTAGAGGTAAACCAACCATGACGACTCCACTGTTATGTTGATGGTCGATACTTTACGAGAGTTTTGCTGAAACGGATAATTTCAAGGTATAATCATCCTCAACTTTTCTGCTTTGGTGCGCTTTTGAGCATTTGTTGTACTAAAAAGCACCAGGGAATGATAAAACACACTTAATTGTATGTTGAGTAGTCGATTTTTATAGGCTTTCAGCGTATAAATAAATCTTTACTCTGCTCGGCAATGACGCTGAGAGAGACTCGTTAATAATTTTTGAGAGATTGGGAATTTCATTATGCGTACCCATTACTGTGGTCACCTGAACAAGTCCCTTGCAGGACAAACTGTAGAACTATGCGGCTGGGTTAACCGTCGTCGTGATTTAGGCGGTCTGATTTTTATCGATATGCGAGATCGTGAAGGCGTTGTTCAGGTAGTTGTCGATCCAGATATGGCGGATGCTTACAAAGTAGCAGAGCAACTACGTAATGAATTCTGTATCAAACTAACGGGTGAAGTTCGCGCACGTCCAGAAAGCCAAGTAAATGCTGGCATGGCAACAGGTGAAGTAGAGATTCTGGCGACAGGTCTTGAAATCATCAACCGTTCTGACGTTCTACCATTAGACTTCAACCAAAAGAACTCTGAAGAGCAACGTCTAAAGTACCGTTACCTAGACCTACGTCGTCCAGAAATGAGCGATCGCATCAAGCTGCGTGCTAAAGCGTCAAGCTTTGTTCGTCGTTTCCTAGATGACAACGGTTTCCTAGACATCGAAACGCCAGTACTGACTAAAGCGACGCCAGAAGGCGCTCGTGACTACCTAGTACCTAGCCGTGTTCACAAAGGCAGCTTCTACGCGCTTCCTCAGTCTCCACAGCTATTCAAACAGCTTCTAATGATGTCTGGTTTTGACCGCTACTACCAAATCGTTAAATGTTTCCGTGACGAAGACCTACGTGCTGACCGTCAACCAGAATTCACTCAGATCGATATCGAAACGTCATTTATGACGGCTGATCAAGTACGTGAAAAAACGGAAGAGATGATTCGTCAAATGTGGCAAGAGCTACTGAATGTTGATCTAGGCCAGTTCCCAGTAATGTCATTTGAAGAAGCGGCACGTCGTTTTGGTTCTGATAAACCAGATCTACGTAACCCACTAGAGCTGGTTGACGTTGCAGACATCCTAAAAGATGTCGACTTCAAAGTATTCTCTGGTCCTGCTAATGACGAAAAAGGTCGTGTAGCAGTGATTCGTGTACCAGGTGGCGCTGCGCTATCTCGTAAGCAAATCGACGAATACACTAACTTCGTAGGTATTTACGGTGCGAAGGGGCTAGCATGGATGAAAGTAAACGACCGTGCAGCAGGCTTTGAAGGTGTACAGTCTCCAGTGGCTAAGTTCCTAAACGAAGAAGTTGTAGCACAACTGCTTGATCGTACTCAGGCTGAAACTGGCGATATCATCCTATTTGGTGCAGACAGCAAACGTGTTGTAACTGAAGCGATGGGCGCACTACGTCTTAAGCTAGGTACTGACCTTGAGCTAACGGACAAGTCAGCTTGGAAACCGCTATGGGTTGTTGACTTCCCAATGTTTGAAGAAGACGACGAAGGTAACCTACACGCGATGCACCACCCGTTTACTTCTCCTTTAGGCCTAACGGCTGAAGAGTTGAAAGCGAACCCTGCATCAGCAAATTCAAATGCATACGATATGGTTATCAACGGCTACGAAGTGGGCGGTGGTTCTGTACGTATCCATAATGCAGAAATGCAAGCGGCAGTATTTGATATCCTAGGTATTGATGCCGATGAGCAAAAACTGAAGTTTGGCTTCCTACTAGACGCACTGAAATTCGGTACACCTCCACACGCAGGTCTTGCATTCGGTCTAGACCGTCTAGTGATGCTACTTTGTGGTACTGATAACATCCGTGACGTTATCGCATTCCCTAAAACAACGGCTGCAGCGTGTCTTCTAACAGACGCACCAAGCGTTGCTAACCCAGCAGCACTTGAAGAGCTTGCTATTGCAGTGACAGCGGCAAAAGCGAAAGACGCAGAATAAGCACTCATTTGGTCATGCGATCGAAATAAATAACAAAACTCCCGCACCTGCGGGAGTTTTTGTTTTAATAAAAGATGTAGAACAGGAATTGACATGTCAATTATTCTTGGAATTGACCCAGGCTCACGTATTACGGGCTATGGCGTAATTCGTCAACAAGGTCGCCATTTGCAATATCTCGGTAGTGGTTGTATTCGAACGTCTGAGAAAGAATTGCCAGGCCGTCTTAAGCAAATCTATGCGGGCGTGACTGAAATCATCACTCAGTTTCAACCAGACGTTTTTGCTATTGAACAGGTATTTATGGCGAAGAATGCCGATTCCGCTTTAAAACTTGGTCAAGCTCGTGGCGCCGCGATTGTGGCGGCGGTTAATGCGGACCTCCCTGTTTATGAATATGCGGCTCGTCTTATTAAGCAAGCGGTTGTTGGTACGGGCGGGGCAGATAAAGTACAAGTGCAGCATATGGTGCAGCACATGCTTAAACTGCCAGCGAAACCTCAAGCCGATGCGGCGGATGCGCTTGGCGTGGCAATTTGTCACGCAAATACCAATAAGACGCTTATTGCATTGGCTGGCAAAGCCACCAGTGCGCGTAAAGGACGTTACCGATAAAGTGACCTGAGCTAGGCTCTTATACTCTAAATATTTGCTTTTTTGTTCCGTCATCCTCCCAAAAACTATCATCTAAATAGACAAAGGACTGGATGTCTATCCAGTTCTTTATTATCCTGTCGCAAATTCATTTCCAAAGAGTATTTATCGTGATCGGACGTCTTCGCGGCATTCTGCTAGAAAAGCAACCACCTGAAGTTTTAATTGAAGTTAATGGCATTGGTTATGAAGTTCAGATGCCAATGAGCTGCTTCTACGAACTGCCAAATGTCGGTGAAGAGGCCATTATTTATACTCACTTTGTCGTTCGTGAGGATGCGCAGTTACTTTACGGTTTTAACACAGTAAAAGAACGCGCATTGTTCCGTGAAGTCATCAAAGCCAATGGTGTGGGGCCTAAGCTTGGCTTGGGCATCCTTTCTGGTATGACGGCAAGCCAATTTGTGGCTTGTGTTGAACGTGAAGATATCTCGACGCTTGTGAAGTTGCCTGGTGTTGGTAAGAAAACCGCTGAACGCCTAGTGGTTGAAATGAAAGACCGCTTGAAAGGTTGGGGCGCTGGCGATCTGTTTACTCCGTTTACGGATGCAGCACCTACAGATTCTGGCTCTGCGGTTTCTAACAATGCAGAAGAAGAAGCAGTCAGCGCGCTCTTGGCTTTAGGTTACAAGCCAACACAAGCATCAAAAGTGGTATCACAAGTGGCTAAACCTGAGATGACTAGCGAACAATTGATCCGCGAAGCACTAAAATCAATGGTGTAATGGGAATTCCAAGAGAATAATATGATTGAAGCCGATCGTTTAATCGCACCTCAAAATCCAGCATTCCGCGAAGAAGATGTTATAGACCGCGCAATACGTCCAAAGAAACTGGCGGATTACCAAGGGCAGGATCACGTTCGTGACCAAATGGAAATCTTTATCAAGGCGGCTCAATTACGTAAGGAAGCCCTTGACCACTTGCTGATTTTTGGACCTCCTGGCTTAGGTAAAACTACGCTCGCCAATATCGTTGCTAATGAGATGGAAGTGAATATTCGCACTACGTCTGGTCCAGTGCTTGAGAAAGCAGGGGATTTGGCTGCGTTACTGACCAACCTAGAAGAAAACGATGTTTTGTTCATTGATGAGATCCACCGCCTAAGCCCTATGGTTGAGGAAGTGTTGTATCCCGCAATGGAAGACTATCAATTAGATATCATGATCGGTGAGGGGCCAGCGGCGCGTTCTATTAAGATTGATTTACCACCGTTTACCTTGATCGGAGCGACAACACGAGCTGGCTCATTGACATCACCATTACGTGATCGCTTTGGTATCACACAGCGCCTTGAATACTATAAAGTGAAAGATCTCCAACACATTGTACAGCGTAGTGCAGATTGTCTTGGGCTTTCGATGGAATCTGAAGGGGCTTTGGAAGTCGCGCGTCGTGCTCGTGGTACGCCACGAATCGCCAACCGCTTACTCCGCCGCGTTCGAGATTACGCTGAAGTAAAAGGCGATGGTCATATCAGTGCTGATGTGGCTGATAAAGCTCTAAACATGTTGGATGTTGATGCCGAGGGGTTTGATTATATGGACCGCAAGCTACTACTCGCAATTATGGAAAAATTTGGCGGTGGTCCGGTTGGGCTTGATAACATGGCAGCAGCGATCGGCGAAGAAAAAGACACGATTGAAGACGTTCTTGAACCTTATCTTATTCAACAAGGTTACTTGCAACGAACACCACGTGGTAGAATCGCAACCGATCGAGCGTACCTTCATTTCGGTATTGAAAAATAAGATTTCATAGCTGAGTGTTTATCGCTCAGCTTTTGATTAAGTTTGACTAACGTCTCATTTATAAAAATTCCTCTAGCCATAAAGAGGTAATCATTCGTGCTTAATTGTTAATGCTGTGTTTGCTTTTAAGTCAATGATTCCTTGTCTATTTACCGCGGCATAACAAGTCTGTTTAATTGGTATTGATCTGGATCAATGTGATGGATTTTCGTTCAAATTCAGCACATAAAGATTGATGTACATCAAAGCGCTTTCCCCCCATAAACCTTTTGAAACAATCTGTTTTTACAAGTAATATTAGCCCTAGCTATATTAGCTGATGCTTAACAATTAACTAACCAATAAAGTACATTTTTGCAACAATTTGTTGTGATAATTCAACATTATTCAAGTGTTAATAACGCTTGGACATGGATTGCAATATGTAGAGAGTGTCATTCAGCCGACACATAGGAGTTACCATGATTGACGTAGTTGATCTGTCGCGGTTGCAGTTTGCACTGACAGCGATGTATCACTTCCTATTCGTACCATTGACCCTTGGTATGGCCTTCCTTTTGGCCATTATGGAATCGATGTACGTAATGACGAACAAGCAAATCTATAAGGACATGACCAAGTTCTGGGGTAAGCTATTCGGTATTAACTTTGCACTTGGTGTGGCTACCGGCCTTACCATGGAATTCCAGTTTGGTACGAACTGGTCTTACTATTCTCACTATGTAGGTGACATTTTCGGTGCACCACTAGCGATCGAAGCTCTGGTTGCTTTCTTCCTGGAGTCAACTTTTGTTGGTCTATTCTTCTTCGGGTGGGATCGTCTATCTAAACGTCAACACTTAGCGGTAACCTGGCTGGTTGCGCTTGGTTCGAATTTCTCTGCACTTTGGATTCTTATCGCGAACGGCTGGATGCAAAACCCAGTTGGCGCAGAATTTAACTTTGAAACCATGCGTATGGAAATGGTGAGCTTTGCTGACGTAGTGCTTAACCCTGTAGCACAGGTGAAATTTGTTCATACTGTGGCATCGGGTTACACCTGTGGCGCGATGTTTATTCTTGGCATCAGTTCTTACTACCTAATTAAAGGTCGTGATATCGCGTTCGCTCGTCGTTCATTTGCTATTGCTGCTTCTTTCGGTATGGCGGCAATTCTGTCGACTATCGTTCTAGGTGATGAATCTGGTTACGAGCTTGGTGAAGTTCAAAAAGTGAAACTAGCCGCAGTAGAAGCGGAATGGCATACAGAGCCAGCGCCTGCAGCATTCACGTTATTTGGTCTTCCAAATCAAGAAACAATGGAAACGGATTACGCAATTAAGATCCCATACGTAATGGGTATCATTGCGACACGTTCATTTGACGAGCAAGTAACAGGTCTACACGATTTACGTGAAGAGCACGTTGACCGTATTCGCACTGGTATGTACGCATACGAGTTGCTAGAAAAACTGCGTGCGGGCGATAAGTCTGAAGAAAACATGACTGCGTTTGACGAAGTGAAAGGTGATCTAGGTTACGGCCTGCTCCTTAAACGCTACACAGACAACGTTGTTGATGCAACAGAAGACCAAATCCAAGCGGCTGCGGATGATTCAATCCCAACAGTTTGGCCTCTATTCTGGTCGTTCCGTATCATGGTGGCGTGTGGTTTCATCATGCTATTCGTATTTGGTGCGGCATTCATCCAAACATGTCGTCAGAAGATCGAACAGAAGCAATGGGTTCTTAAGGCCGCGCTATTCAGTATTCCACTGCCTTGGATCGCTATTGAAGCGGGTTGGTTCGTTGCAGAATACGGTCGTCAACCGTGGGCTGTAGGTGAAATCCTACCGGTACACGTTGCGGCTTCAGCACTAACCGCTGCTGAAATCTGGACGTCACTATTTGCAATCCTAGCGCTGTACACTGCATTCCTAATTGCAGAAGTATACCTAATGGTGAAATTCGCTCGTAAAGGTCCAAGCAGCTTAAAAACAGGCCGCTACCACTTCGAGCAAAACGCTGACTCTGTTGAAGACAAAGTTAGTCGCCAAGTAGAAGCGTAAGACAAGGAGATAACAAGATGTTTGATTACGAAATCTTGCGACTCATCTGGTGGGTACTGATCGGTGTTCTACTAGTTGGTTTTGCAATCACAGATGGTTTCGATATGGGTGTGGGCGCGCTTGTACCTATTATCGGCAAAAACGACACGCAACGCCGTGTAATGATTAACTCAATCGCTCCTCACTGGGATGGTAACCAAGTTTGGCTTATCACCGCTGGTGGTGCATTGTTCGCCGCTTGGCCTTTGGTTTACGCGACATCGTTCTCAGGTTTCTACCTAGCGATGATCTTAACTTTGGCAGCACTTTGGCTACGTCCTATTGGTCTGGATTACCGTTCAAAGATCGAAGACAAAAAATGGCGTAATACTTGGGATATCTGTATCTCAATCAGTGGCTTCGTTCCACCAATTATCTTCGGTGTGGCATTTGGTAACCTTCTTCAAGGTGTACCGTTCCAGTTGAACGACTTTTTGATGCCAACGTACCATGGTTCATTCTTTGGTCTACTAAACCCGTTTGCTCTGCTATGTGGTCTAGTTAGCTTGTTTATGATCCTGATGCAAGGTGCAACGTGGCTTCAAATGAAAACCACTGGCGACGTTCACACTCGTGCACGTAATGTTGCTCAGTTAACCGGTTTGCTAACCGTGGTTGCATTTGTTGCGGCTGGTTTCTGGATTCAAAATATCGATGGCTACGTGATTGTTGGTAGCATTGACGCAAATGCACCATCAAACCCTCTGAATAAAGAAGTTATTCGAGAGGCAGGTGCGTGGATGAAGAACTTTGAAAACTACCCACTACTATGGGCTGCGCCTGTACTAGGTGTTGCAATGCCGCTTCTTGCTGTATTGGCATCTCGTCTAGAGAAGTGTGGTATCGCGTTCTTGACTTCTAGTCTTGGTAACGCAGGCGTTATTTTTACTGCTGGTTTTGCAATGTTCCCATTCGTAATGCCATCAGATTTAATGCCAAGCCACAGCTTAACAATGTGGGATGCGACTTCATCTGAACTGACGCTTAACCTAATGACAGGTGTTGCGTTTGTGATGGTTCCTATCATCCTTGCTTACACATCTTGGACTTACTACAAGATGTTTGGCCGATTGGATGACAAGTTCATTGAAGAAAATAAAAACTCACTTTACTAAGGAGCAATTACTATGTGGTATTTCGCATGGATTCTAGGTGTACTACTTGCTTGTGCATTCGGTATCATCAATGCTCTTTGGTTAGAGCACACTGAAATGATGGATGAAGACAGTGAGTAATCTCGCTGATAAGGTAGCAAAACTTCACGAACCAATGGATAAGACTCTGCTTAGAGTCTTGTCTCTTGTCCTTGGCTTTATGCATGTAGGATTGGTGATGTGGGATCCAGAGGCTTATCATGGAGCCATTGGCGGGTTCAATGCCGTGATCGCCCCTGCGCTGATTTGGGCAATGTGCTCGAGTATGGTGTATGGTGTTGGTTTTAAACCGATAAAATGGTACTGGCAAGTATTGTTTAGCCCGTACTTTTCACTTGCTATCTTAACTTATTTAACCGTACTGTATTTTATGTAATCAGTTACAACTCGAAATAAAGTCGGTTACTAAATCATCAAACAAAAGCCAGGCACAGTGTCTGGCTTTTATTTTTTCTACAAAATTCAAAAATATTATCTCAGCTCAGTACTAATTATTACTGCTTCAGTTATAGTAATTGCTTTAAATAATTGAATGTACTGGTACTCCTTTGCAAGCCACATCAAATCTCTTTCGTTGGCCGATCACCGTGTATTATGAAGACACTGATGCGGGCGGCGTTGTATATCACTCAAATTATCTAAAATTTTTTGAACGCGCACGTACAGAAATGTTGCGCGCCAAAGGCATTTCTCAACATGTGTTGTTGGAACAAAACGTAGGGTTTGTTGTCCGACACATGGATATCGATTTCAAGCAAGGGGCAAAATTAGACGATCACTTGACCGTTCTAACCCAAGTGTCAGAAATAAAACGTGCGTCTTTGCAATTTTGTCAAGAGTTAGTCAATGATGAAGGCAAAACATTGTGCAAGACAATTGTTAAGGTAGCATGTATCGATAATAAGAAAATGAAACCAATAGCTATTCCATCATTTATCAATTCGGAGCTAACAAATAGTGACTGCTGATATTTCCATTTTAGATCTCTTTCTTCAGGCCAGTCTGTTGGTAAAGCTTGTGATGTTGACACTGTTAGGCATGTCAATCGCTTCATGGGCAATGATCATTAAGCGCAGCAAGGTGCTGTCTCACGCATCAAAAAGTGCGGATGAATTTGAAGACAAATTTTGGTCGGGTACTGATCTTTCAGTGCTTTATCAAAAAGTAAAAAGTCGTAAAGACGATATCGCGGGTACAGAAGAAATTTTCTATGCTGGCTTCACAGAGTTTGCACGCCTACGTAAAAGTAATGCAAATTCCCCTGCTTACATCATGGAAGGTACCGGACGTGCAATGCGTGTTGCTGTTGCTCGTGAAGTTGATGAACTTGAAACGAGTCTACCATTTCTTGCTACCGTTGGTTCGATCAGCCCATACATCGGTCTATTTGGTACCGTTTGGGGCATCATGCATGCGTTTATTGCTCTCGGTGAGGTGAAGCAAGCAACGCTTTCTATGGTTGCTCCTGGTATCGCAGAAGCCCTGATTGCAACCGCGATGGGTCTGTTTGCTGCAATTCCAGCGGTAATGGCCTACAACCGCCTAAGCAACAAAGTGAGTAAGCTTGAACACAATTATGCAACGTTCTCGGAAGAGTTTCACAGCATTCTGCACCGTCAAGCAATGGCAGGCCGTGACGGTTCTGATAAGGAATAAGACATGGCGGGGTATCAACCTAAAAAACGGAAGATGACGGCAGAAATCAACGTTGTACCTTATATCGACGTGATGCTTGTACTGCTGATCATCTTTATGGCGACCGCGCCGTTCGTTACTCAAGGTGTCGATGTGGATCTGCCTCAAACCTCAACGGCAGAGTCCATGCAAGATCTGGCTGGAGATACCGACAGCAGTTTTATCATCATTGAAATCGACCGCGATGGTAATTTAGGTCTTAGTGTGAATGATGAAGAGGTGCAACGTGGTTTATCACTCCAAGATGTGATTGTGCGTGTAAAAGCTGAGCGTGAAATCAAGCCTGATTCACCGGTTGCCGTTGGTGGTGACGCAGCGACACCCTACGCGGACGTTGTACTTCTGCTTGACGAGTTAAGTCGCGCAGGCATCCCAAAGGTGGGCCTGATGACCGATATCAGGGAATAGACATCGAATATCTATGAAAGATAACAAGAAGAAAGCTAGAGAGTATACCAAGCCGATAGCGATATCGGTTGGTTTGCATGCGATTCTTGTCGTTGCACTTCTTTGGGGGACAGATTTTACTATGTCTAAGCCTGAGCCTACTGGGCAAATGGTGCAGGCGGTCGTGATTGATCCAAAGTTAGTTCAGCAGCAAGCGAAAGAGATTCGCCAGCAGCGTGAGAAAGCCGCAAAGAAAGAGCAAGACCGTCTAGATAAACTGAGACGTGAAGCAGAGCAGCTTGAGAAGAATCGCAAAGCAGAAGAAGAGCAAATTCGTAAGCTAAAAGAGCAGCAAGCAAAAGATGCAAAAGCCGCTCGAGAGGCCGAAATTGCTCGCAAGCAGAAAGAAAAAGAGCGCAAAGTTGAAGAGGAGCGAGCTCGTAAAGAAAAAGAACGAGCAGCGCAAGCTGAAAAAGAGCGCAAAATAAAAGAAGAGGCGGTACGCAAAGCCGAGCAGGAACGCATAGCGAAAGAAGCTGCCGTTGCTAAAGCTGAGCAAGAACGCGTAGCGCGAGAGAAAGCGGCGAAAGAAGCCGAAGAAAAAGCGAAACGTGAACGTGAAGCTGCTGCTAAAGCAGAGCAAGAACGCATTGCGAAAGAAAAAGCGGCAAAAGAAGCCGCTGAGAAAGCGCGAAAAGAAAAAGAACGCCTTGACCGTCTAGAGCGGGAACGCAAGGAACAAGAAGCTGCGCTGAATAATATCTTCGCAGGTCTTGAAGATGAAGCAAGTCAAAACAATGTGGCTCGCAATCAATTTATTGACGATGAGCTTTCTCGCATGTCATCCATCTATACTCAGAATATTCAGCAAAGGCTGATTAAGGATGACTATTTGCTGGGAAAGGAGTGTAGGGTAAACATCAAATTGATCCCAACAGGGACCGACATGATGGTTGCCGGTGTAACGGTGCTAGGTGGTGACGCACGAGTATGTGCTGCAGCAAAAAGCGCAATCGCACAGGTAGGGACTTTCCCTAAATCGTCAGAAGACGCCGTCAACGAAAGATTAAAAGACATTAACTTAACCGTTGCTTTGGACTAAAAGGAACTGAGACGTGATTAAACGCCTTTTACTAGGAATGTTTGTACTGCTTAGCAGTCTAACGAGCGTAGCGCATGCTGCATTAGAACTGGTCATCACTGATGGTATCGATTCTGCGAGACCTATTGCTGTCGTGCCATTTAAATGGGAAGGCAGCGAGCCGCTGCCTACGGATATTTCTGCTGTGATCGCCTCTGATTTACAACGCAGCGGAAAATTCAGCCCCGTACCTACTAACAATATGCCTCAAACGCCGTTCAACGAATCGGAAGTCAATTTTGATGCGTGGACAAATTTGGGTGTCGATGCACTGCTAACTGGCTCTATCGAGAAGAATGCACAGGGCAATTATGTGGTGAACTACCAGCTAATTGACATCATTCGCGGTCAACTGACTGGCGGTCAGAGCAAAGCGTTAGGCGGAGATGGTGAACTTGTTCTTTCAAAAGATCATGTGTTGTTCAATAAAGTTGCTACAGTCAACGGGCCTCGTATGCGTGAGTATGCGCACCGTATTTCTGACTTAGTTTATGAGCAGTTAACTGGTGAACGTGGCGCATTTATGACTCGTATCGCTTACGTGGTGGTAAACGATAAGGACCGCTTCCCATACCAACTGCGCGTTGCGGATTATGATGGTTACAATGAACGTTTAGTATTACGTTCAAAACAACCGCTTATGTCACCAGCGTGGTCTCCGGATGGTCAGAAGCTGGCTTACGTAAGCTTCCAGAATGGTCAGGCAGAAATCTTTATCATGAACATCTATACCGGTGAACGTGAGAAAGTAACGTCATACCCTCGCCATAACGGTGCCCCAAGATTCTCTCCCGATGGTAGCCAACTTGCGTTAGTGCTGTCTAAAACGGGATCACTTCAGGTTTATACGCTGGATCTGAAAACTCGTAAGCTAACGCAAATTACGAGCGGTAGATCAAATAATACAGAACCGTTCTGGCATCCAGATGGTAAATCGTTGATTTTCACATCAGACAGGGGTGGTAAACCTCAGATTTATCAAGTAGATTTGGCCGGCGGAGCGACTAAACGTTTGACTTGGCAAGGTAGCCAAAACTTGGGTGGTCAAATTACACCAGATGGTCGATTCCTTGTAATGGTGAATCGTAGTGATGCAGGCTTCAACCTAGCGAAGCAAGATTTGGAAACAGGTGCTCTACAAGTGTTAACGAAAACCTTGCTCGATGAGTCTCCAAGTATCGCTCCAAATGGTGGCATGGTTATCTACAGTTCGATTTACAACCAGAAAAACGTCCTATCAATGGTCTCTATTGATGGTCGATTTAAAGCTAGATTACCGGCAACGAATGGACGTGTTAGAGCGCCAGCGTGGTCACCATTTTTGTAGTTATAAGTTTTATAAATAAAGGAAAATAAGATGCAACTTAATAAGGTTCTAAAGGGACTACTTATCGCGATTCCAGTAATGGCGATGACGGCATGTAGCTCTAGTGATGATGCGGCTTCAAGCACAAGTACAGGTGCTGAGACAAATACATCAGCAGAGACAACAGTAGTCACTCCGATTGATCCAAGCGGTCAACTAACGGAACAAGAGCTAAAAGAGCAAGCACTGCGCGAAACTCAAACCATCTACTTTGCATTCGATAATTCTACTATTGCTGGTGATTACGAAGAAATGCTAGCGGCTCATGCTGCTTACCTAAGCAAGAATCCAGCACTAAATGTCACGATTGAAGGCCACGCTGATGAGCGCGGTACGCCTGAGTACAACATTGCTCTTGGTGAGCGTCGTGCAGAAGCCGTTTCTAATTACCTACAAGCACTAGGTGTACAAGCGGATCAAATTTCAATCGTAAGCTATGGTGAAGAGAAGCCACTTCTTCTTGGTCAATCGGAAGATGTTTACGCGAAGAACCGCCGTGCGGTCCTAGTATACTAATTCGAGGTATTCCTCATGTTCAGTAACACTAAGCGCGCTGTTACGCTTACGTTGCTGGCAGGTGTGGCGAATTTAGCGTTCGCTGCACCAGCTCCAGTATCAGATCTCAACAGCACATCATCAGTTTCAACTCGATCTTCTTCAGAGACAGATATCGAGCGTCTAGAACGTTTACTGCAAAATCGAAATCGTGTTCAGCTCCAAATGCAGGAGCAGATTGACCAAATGTCACAAGAGATCAGTGATTTACGTGGTCAATTAGAACGCAACAGTTACGAAATGCAGCAAATGCTACAACGCCAACGCGAGCTATTTGTTGAACTTGACCGTGTACGTGGTGAAATGAAAGCGGCTCCTGTTGCCGATGTGAAACCTGCAGAAAAAGTTGGCAAATACACCTCCAATACGGATGAGCAAACGGCTTATCAAAATGCGGTAGATTTGATCCTTAAAAAGCGTGATTACGCAGGCGCCATTGCCGCGTTTGAGCAGTTTCAAAAGGATTATCCGGACTCTACTTATTCAGCAAATTCTCACTATTGGTTAGGCCAACTGTATTTTGCTAAGAAGCAGGATAAAGAGGCGGTGAAGAGCTTTGCTGCTGTTGTTGCCTATAAAGATTCCAACAAGCGAGCCGATGCGTTAGTTAAGTTGGGCGACATTGCTTCACGCAACAATAATGCAGAGCAAGCTAAAAAGTACTATCAGCAAGTGGTGAGCGAGTACCCAGACAGCGCGTCTGCGAAAGTGGCTAGTTCCAAGCTGAAGTAATCTTTATCAATAATCTATGTCAAAAAGGGAACGTCAGTTCCCTTTTTTATTAGGCGTGCTTTATATGAAGTACCTTATTGGATAGCGCAAATCTTACCCCCATTGCTTTTTCATAGTGAACGAATATTTTCGTATATCGTTCAAGTTGACTTAGGGCGCAGCGCGAGAATTTGACGTTGCGGGTTGGTTTTTAAAAATTAACGAGGTTACAATATCTGCAATTAAGGAAGTTGCGTAGAGCAAGAGCAATGAGCCACATACTAGATAAAATTGATACTGTTTACCCATTCCCACCAAAACCGATCCCTTTAAGCCAAGAAGAAAAAGCCGATTACATCGAGCGAATCAAAACGTTGCTTAAAGAAAAAGATGCGGTACTCATCGCGCATTATTACACCGATCCTGAAATTCAAGCTTTGGCTGAAGAGACGGGTGGTTTTGTTGGTGACTCGCTAGAAATGGCAAAGTTTGGTAACCGTCACCCTGCAAGTACACTTATCATTGGTGGCGTACGCTTTATGGGTGAATCTGCAAAGATTCTAACACCTGAAAAACGTATCCTGATGCCTACGCTGGAAGCAGAATGTTCATTGGATCTTGGGTGTCCTGCCGACAAGTTTAGCGAATTCTGTGACGCTCACCCAGACCATACCGTTGTTGTGTACGCAAACACATCTGCAGCGGTAAAAGCGCGTGCGGATTGGGTGGTGACATCAAGTATCGCTCTAGAGATTGTTGAGCATTTAGACTCGGAAGATAAGCCAATTATCTGGGGGCCAGATCGTCATTTAGGTTCATACATCGCGAACAAAACCGGCGCTGACATGCTGCTATGGCAAGGCGAGTGTGTGGTTCATGATGAGTTTTCAGCAGATGCCTTGCGCAAGATGAAGAGCGTGTATCCAGACGCTGCGATCCTTGTGCACCCAGAATCGCCTGCAAGTGTGGTTGAGTTGGCTGATGCGGTCGGTTCTACGAGCCAATTAATCAAAGCTGCGAAAGAACTCCCTCATCAAAAGATGATCGTTGCGACTGACAAAGGCATCTTTTTTAAGATGCAGCAGTTAGTGCCAGAAAAAGAGTTGATTGAAGCACCAACCGCAGGCGCGGGTGCCACTTGTCGTAGCTGTGCACATTGCCCTTGGATGGCGATGAATGGTCTAAAAGCGATTGAAAAAGCGCTCAGTGAAGGTGGACAGGAGCATGAAATCTTCGTTGATGAAGCGCTACGTGTTAAATCTCTTATTCCATTGAACCGTATGCTCGATTTTGCTGAGCAGCTCAATGTGCAGGTGAAAGGTAACGCTTAATGGTTTCCTTTCTAAGTTGCTCGAGTTGTATATCGGTTGTCTATTACTAGCCCAGTTCATTAAGAGATTGCTTTGATAATAGACAGCTTTGTTAATGCAAGAGTTTGCCAATACAAATCTCAAAAACCAGCCGAATATGGCTGGTTTTTTTATTTCTTACAATCAATGGGTTAGTATTTAGCTATTGAGCACAAGAAAGGGATTGGAAACTTATGGCTGTATGGCTAGTGTTGAAAAGGTGGCTAAGTTCGCACCTTTTTAAATTGAGCAACCGAAATCTTCTCGTCATAAGCGCAAGCTACATCGGCATTTCATGGTTACTGCTGTCACTCGCAGGTGAGCGTGCATTGACCGATAATTTTTCCAATTTTGTTTATTACCTGATGGTCACAGCTTCAACGGTTGGTTACGGTGATCATTCGCCCACCACCGACTTAGGCAAGTGGGTAGTGGTGTTGTTTGTCATTCCAGGTGGTTTGAGCCTTTTCGCGGCTATTTTAGGGCGAGTCGCGGGAGGTGCAATTGAGTATTGGCGAGCAGGTATTCTAGGGAAACGGAGAGTGAGAGTGGAAAATCACATTGTATTGTTAGGGTGGAATGGCGCTCGGACCATGCACCTGATTCGTATGCTGCAACATGAAGAAGACGGAAAGCGACCGATTGTGTTGTGCAGTCGCTCAGACATCGAAAACCCCTTGCCGGGTGAAATCGGTTTTATCAAGGTGAACAGTTACACAGACGCACAAGAAATGAAGAATGCGAATATCACCACTGCTGACTGTATTATTGTTGATAATTTGAGTGATGATATAACGCTATCGGCAGCCTTGTATTGTGCATCAGTCAACCCATCGGCTCATTTGTTGGCCTACTTTAAAGATGAAGCGTTAGGGCGTTTACTCAGTCAACATTGCCCTAAAGCGGAGTGTATTCCTGCGGTTGGTGCTGAGATGCTCGCGAAAGCTGCGGTTGACCCGGGATCAAGTGCCCTTCACCAAGAGCTATTGGCGTCGACACGAGGCATGACGCAATACTCTGTGACTTACCCAGAAAATCAAACGACAACCAATGTCGAAACAATCTTTAGCTTTATTAAAAAGTATCATCAGGCAACATTGATCGCATTTGACCGGGGGGAGGGGATTGAACTAAACCCAGATTTAAATGCGCAAGTTTCCCCAAACACCAAATTGTTTTATATTGCCGACGAGCGTATTGAAGACTTCGCTTGGACAGAAATGAACAAGGATAAATGATGCATATTTGGCTAATGATCCTAGGGCGAAGCGTTTGAAAGATTATGTGATTATTCGCATGTAATTTTGACATGATCAAAAAAGCTCTCCGGAATTGATGACCGCGAGAGCTTTTTACGTTTTGCGATTACGACTTGCTGTCGTATGAGCATATTACTGCACGTTGATTGTGTTTCTTGTCGTGCTTTTTATTGCTTTTCTTATTGCTTTTCTTATTGATCTTCAGCAAGCATCACGCCGCGCTGAGTCAGGCCGCAAAGCATCATTGGCATCGCATTAAAGATTTCTTCGAATTGCTCTAAGCCTTCCATGCCTTGCTCCGCCAGAGTGGCAATCGTCGTTTCTGGATCGTAAAGCATGGTTAAAGAAAGAAGTACGCCACCAAGTAAAGCACTATCTTCGCTGTCTTCTGGCATTAGGGTTTCCCAATCATCACGAGCAAGTTGCCAACCTTGAAGTACCCCTTCACAGAAGTCACGAGTGTTTGCAGAAACGATGTCGTGATCATCCAATGCACAGCCTTCAGGCCACAACCAGCTACCTTCTAGAAGCGCAGGGCGAGTTTGATTCCATAGTTGGACAATTTCATCAATATACAGCTCAAGTTGCTCACCATCCGAAAATGGTGCGGTCTCTTCTCCTCCCCACAAGAATGGTAGCCACTCTTGAGGCATCAATACATTTGGCGCAGATGCCATTGCGGTTACAAAGCCTTGGGTTTTTGCAAGGTTAAGCAATTTTCCATCAAGTTCTGGAAGAGAAAGGATGTCTTGTAGTTTCAAAATAGAATACCATTTGTTAATGGGCTGGTTGATTGAGGATATCTTACCAATCAATCAGCGATAAATCGATATTAGGGATTGATTCATCTAAATCTATGCAAATTCGTTCATCACTCAGAAAAAAAAGCATATTCGCCCTAACACTGTATTTGTGTTTCTTCATCGCGACTATCGGGTCGGTGGTGCACCTTGTTTTGGAGCCACCAGTGCGAAATAACCTGGAACGAAACCTCGATTTGCGAACGCAGTTGCTTGCTTCTCAAATCGAAGCACCTTTGACCAGTTCCGTCGGATTGGTGAACAGCTTGGTTGGGTTAGGTCAAACCCCGGCAAACGACGTTTCATTAAAAGCAGTGATTCCCCAGCTACTTAGTGTGAGTGATGACATCATCGTCAGTGGTGGATTGTGGCCCAAACCTGTGCTTATCGATGGCAGTTGGCGATATGGCAGCTTGTTTTTTAATAAAAACGACATAGGTGGTTTAGATCAGATCCACGCCTACAACAATCCCGAGTCAGGTGGTTATGACAATGAACCTTGGTATCAGTCGGTGGCTAATGCATCATCGGGGACGGTGAGTTGGTCCGGCGTCTACATTGATACCTTTACGCAAGTTCAAATGATCACCGCGTCAGCACCTTATTATCTTGATGGCCAGTTCGCAGGGGTTGCCACGGTAGATCTATCGTTAGAAGCGTTGTTCCAGTTTATTCGTGAACACGCAAACCAATATTCACTCGGCGTCGTAATTCGTGATGCTGAGGCGCAAGTTGTGGTTGAGCATAACTTTAACCTTACAGAAAGCATCTATATTAGCACCCTAGATTTTGGTGAGTTTCATTGGCATATGGATGTGGTCAATGCCAAAGTACAAGTTGCCGAACAAGTTTTTGATCAAGTAATGAATGTCGAGCGCGGGATCATCCCATTCTTGTTGCTTTGTGTGCTAGTCGGCTATTACCTTTTGAATCGCTATATCGTTGAGCCGATTGTGCGTATTGCTCAGAAAGTGGATGACTCTAAGACCGGTGGCATTATCGACATCACTTATGATAGTGATGATGAGATTGGCCATTTGATCAATAAATTCAATGAAAAAACCCTTTACCTAGAGCAAGAACGAGTAAAAGCTCAGGCATCAACGAATGCTAAAACTGCTTTTCTAGCCACGCTCTCTCACGAAATCCGTACACCGATGAATGGAGTGTTGGGGGCGGCGCAAATACTGCTCAAAACATCGTTAAGTGCTGATCAGCGAAAGCACCTCAACACTCTGTACGATTCTGGTGATCATATGATGACCTTGCTTAATGAGATCCTTGATTATTCTAAGATTGAACAGGGGCATATTGAACTTGATAATTCGCCATTCCCAATGGAAGCCATCCTAGGCAGTATCGATAGCGTGTATCACACGTTGTGTGCAGAGAAAGGCTTAACCTTTACAGTCACTTCTCATGTGCCTAAAAAGCGGTGGTACAACAGCGATAAGGCACGTTTACGCCAAGTGCTGTTTAACTTGCTAAACAATGCCGTTAAGTTTACCGAACGTGGTGGTGTTGAGGTGGTACTCAATGAGGAAAATGACAATGGAATAACCACGTTGATCATTTTGGTTAAAGACTCTGGGATTGGTATTAGCCGTGATGCTCAAAAACGCATATTCCTGCCATTTGAACAGGCAGAATCAACGACCACGAGACGGTTTGGTGGCACTGGCCTTGGGCTTGCTATTGTTAAGCAAATCGCAGAACACATGGGGGGGCAGGTGCAGGTAGAAAGCCAGCAGGATGTTGGCACTACGTTCATGGTTAGGTTGGCATTATCACCATGTGAGGCAGATGTGCATCCATCCGCTCGTACCCATAAGCTCAATTGCCAAGGTTTAAGAGCACTCATTGTTGAAGATAATCGAACGAACACCATTATCATGGAGCATTTCTTGCGCTCAAAAGGCTTTCATTGTTTTAGCGTTGAAAATGGTCAGCAAGCGGTCGATGCCGTTTCAGAACAAGTGTTTGATCTTGTACTAATGGATAACCATATGCCTGTATTGGACGGGGTCGGGGCGATTTTAGCCATTCGAGCAATGGCAGGACCTGAGCGTGCTGTTTTGATATTTGGTTGTACTGCAGATGTATTTAAAGAGACACAAGAACGATTGCTAGATGTTGGCGCAGACCACATCATTGCGAAGCCTATTGTAGAGTCAGAACTTGACGATGCGTTGTATCATCATGCGCCGAAGTTGTTCCAATATCAAACGCATACCAATGAGCTTTTAATCGCGACTCATACACCGGAATCACTATTGCTTGATTTTTATGTTGCGCTGGATGACAGAAATCTAGACAGCGCACGAGAAACATTAAATCAAATGCCTGCATATGTAAAAAAGAGCTCGCAAGAAGATCTGATGTTAGTGATCGCCAGGATAGAGTCTTACTTAAGTGAAGCGACGTTTCCACAGCAAGATGATGTAGATAAACTCACTACATTGCTTGCGGAGCAGTAAAAACCAATCATTTCTAGAGGCAGCATAAACCTATTGTGCTGCCTCTTTTTCATGCCGTGATCTCAGTTCGCTTACGTCGCAGAGAGCCCTAACTCTCTATAGCTACACACATTCTTATGTTTATGTGGTATTGGGCTTCAACTTCAGAATAACGCGATCTTTTTCACCTTATATTGCCACATATTCACCTAAGATTTCTCTGTCATTCGATATTTATCTGACCTTAAGGTAATGATTTTACGTAATTAAGCTACGTATTGGCTGAGTTTTAGGTCGATTTGGCTGTTTTAGGTGAAAAGTACTGCTATTAATTTAAAGTTTAGTTGTAAATTTACATTCTCTATATTAATACGAGATCATAAACTAAAAATATTGTGGTTTAATTGCTGGATATGCTGCATTGGTTTTTCTTTTGTAGCTAATGATTTTATACATTTGTATTTTTAAAGTTTTTGATGTTAGAGGTTGAAAATGAAGTCTCGCGGGCCATTTTGTATTCGTAATGCAGCAGCGGATACTTTTGCTATGGTGGTTTTTTGTTTCATTACTGGGATGATTATTGAAATATTGGTTTCTGGTATGACGTTTGAGCAATCTCTAGCCTCTCGTACCTTATCGATACCAGTAAATATCGCCATTGCTTGGCCATATGGTATGTTCCGCGATTGGGTGTTACGCCAAGGTAACAAAGTCTCTTCTTCATCATTTATGAAAAATGTGTCTGACTTAACTGCGTATGTACTATTTCAGTCTCCGGTTTATGCGGGCATTTTGTTAGCTGTCGGTGCATCTAGCGATCAAATCATTACTGCAGTAGCAAGTAATGCGGTGGTGTCTTGCGGTATGGGTGTTCTTTATGGTTATTTTCTCGATCAATGTCGTCGTTGGTTCCGTGTGCCGGGCTACTACCAAGGCGCATAATTGCCCCAGTTTTGTTCAATTTAGCTAGATAGTGAGCAAACGAACACAAAAGGGCGCTTTTTTTTATGTTTAGCCTTGACCATCAGGCACATAATCATTAAATTAGCGCCTCGTTAGCCAATGATGCTAACCACAATTTGATTCGGTGAGTTGTCCGAGTGGCTGAAGGAGCACGCCTGGAAAGTGTGTATACGGCAACGTATCGAGAGTTCGAATCTCTCACTCACCGCCACATTCGAGCCCCTAGAAGTTTCTAGGGGCTTTTCTCGTTTTATAACTCTCTGTTTTTGCACGAATCAACAGTTTCACTACGTATCACCCGTCTTTTACTATCCCAAACTTTATTGTATGCCAAAGTGTATGCTTCTAAGCTGTGAGAAAAATCGGCATACATTTGTGTCGAAAATTCAGCATACAGGTTTGTGGGGAGCAGGATTGCCAAGTTTCTTATCCCACCTTTTATCTCATTGAAAAATCATCATTCACCTATTTTGCATACCGAAAATTTTAGGGAGCAGGACAGGTCGAAAAACTGCATACAGTTTGGCTAAATTTCAATTCTAAGGAGGGGATGATGGCAAAACTAACGGCAAAAGAAGTATCGAATGCAAAACCTCGCGATAAAGCTTATCGACTGGGGGATGGCGGAAACCTCTATCTTCATATAAGAAAAAGTGGGGCGAAATCTTGGGAGTTTAGATACACCAAACCCTCAACAGGCAAACCAACATTTGCAGGCATCGGTTCTTATCCAGATGTCTCATTAGCTGAAGCTAGATCAAAAGCCACAGAGTTTAGAAAAAACATTGCTGAGGGGGTTGATCCGCAACTGCTCAAAATTGAGCAAAAGGCGAGGTTAGCCACTGAACAGTCTAATACCTTCAAAGCAGTTGCCTACTTGTGGATGGACACGAAACAAAACCGTATCTCACCTAAAACCATCGAGGGTAACTGGCGAAAGTTGGAACTCTACGCTTTCCCAATGCTTGGCTCGATCCCTATTACTAAGTTATCAGCCCCAATGGCAATCGCGGCGCTTAAACCTGTCGAGGAGGCTGGTTATTTAGAGACCGTAAAGCGCACCGCACAGTTAATCAACGAAGTGATGACGTACGCTGTCAATGCTGGACTTATACATTCAAACCCGCTCAGTGGTATTAGAGAAGTTTTTAGAAAAGCGAAAGTCACTCATATGAAAGCCTTAAGTCCAGATGAGTTGCCCGAGTTAGTGCAGGCAATAGCGAGAGGAAACATGGCAATTACAACAAAATGTCTTATTGAGTGGCAACTGCACACGATGACACGCCCAATCGAAGCGGCGGCTGCACGGTGGTGTGAAATCGATATTGAACAACGGTTATGGATTCTTCCCGCCGAAAGAATGAAAGCAAGGCGCGAACACATAATCCCATTAACAGCGCAATGTATAGCTATATTGGAAACGATCCGACCAGTGAGTGGACACAGAGAATTTATTTTTCCCTCGATTCGAGACCCTAAAAAGCACACGGATTCTGAATCTATCAATAAGGCGCTAGGACGTATTGGGTTCCAAGGTAGAACGACAGCTCACGGATTACGCTCATTGGCATCAACAACGCTTAATGAGCAAGGGTTTGATAGTGATGTTATTGAGGCTGCTCTGTCTCACTCAGATAAAAATGCGATCCGGAAGGCGTACAATCGGACGACGTATCTAGAACGTCGTCGCCCCTTAATGGAATGGTGGAGTCAAAGAATTGAAGAAGCGAGTTACGGCAGTGTCTCTGTTACAGGCTATCGCACTTTAAACGTGGTGCCGCATTTAGAGTTTGGGGAGAAAGTGAGAAAAATATAATTTAACGTAAGAAAAATGCGTCACTAATTTCGAGGGCTTCCGTTTTCTTAACCATATTCATAGTGATATGTAATTAAATACGGGAGTGTCGCTATGTCTATACGCATCATTCGCCTTAAAGAGGTTATTGCCTTGACAGGCTTATCAAAAAGTTCGATTTATCGATATGCAGACGGGAAAGCATTTCCTCAATCCGTTCAATTAGGTGCACGAAGCGTTGGATGGATTGAGGAAGAAATCAATCAATGGATGCAAGGGCGTATCGATGAACGCAGGGCTGAATGAGGTGTTTTGCGTTAGCTTGTAAGCAACGTGTTTATGAAATGTTTAATGAAACTTATTTTAGCTATCCTTTATTAAACTAAGAGGGAGAGGCTTCCATTGTAGCCTCTCTATATACACATCTTAATTCCTGAACTGGATAGCGCGTAACTCGTTTATTGTCGTTGATTAGAGAAAGATTAGCAAAAAACGCAGAGAGTGTATAAATAAAATTAATCGTGTTAATAAATTTTTTAAATTGATTTAACGTTTCTGGTCAATATACTCCCGAAAAAATAAGTATGAACACATATAGAACAGTTAAATTGTGATTCTATTGATATAGAAATTACAACCTACTTTTATATAGCGAAATAAACCTTTCAAACTGTAGTCTCAGACAGCGACCAAGCAATCATATATTCAACTGTAAGTACAATCTTGAATTTTATCTAGATTTGACACAGTGATATTTAGACTTTGTGTTACTAAGCGTTAGATTTACTTTTTGTTTGGTTACTTATTAGTTCCCATTTATCTTCCTAAACTAAGAACCAAGTGCTTGAAAAATAAGCATTACAATTAAAACTCACTATGAAAAAAACGACCTTAGCTCTAGTGGTTACGGCTACGCTTTCGGGCTGTGCAGCAAGTCCTGAAGAAGTACAGTGCCAAAATCGAACTACCTTATATACCGATTCTTATATCTGGAAAGACGGAACGAGTTTTACTCATTCAACATATGACTGCCAGACCAAATACGTGACACATTCCGAGTTTCAAGTAAATGAGGGAGAAGGAAAGATTGAGCTACCAAACAATCTAAAAGCTTTTATTGTTGCGCAGGCAAGTTACAAAGACTATTGCGGCGATGATCCTGTAAATGTGCGTTTTGAAGCAGTAGATGAAAGTGGCGATGTGTTAGCTAGTTATTACCACTTCCCAAATTACTGTAATGAGCCAAAATTCTATGAGAATGAGTTTGATCGCCTGATTAACGAAGCGGTAAAAGAAGAGCAATACAAACAATGCGAGTTGTTTGCGAAGGCAATGCGCGACGCTAAGCCAACAGATCTCGCATATGGTTATAAACGTATGCTTGAAGTGAACTGTAGTAACAAGACAGCAGCTACTCAATTTGTAATAGATCATCCGAAAGTCAATGATATTGACTCAAACGAGTTCTTGCAGAAAAGAGCAACGTTATTACTTCTGGAAAACGAAACAGTGTCGGGTAACTGCCTGAAAATGAAAGAGTGGGGTGCAGTCGAGCAAATGAAAAACGTTGGTATAACTCGTTACGGTAGTGAAGTTTTAAACAAACACCATCGCGTAATTCTATCTAACTACGTTGACCTGGAGACTTGCAAGTGATTAAGAAAATCCTAATAGCTACTGCTTTACTGTCTGGTGTCACAAATGCTAACGTTTATGACAATTTGGAAGTAAATAGATGGGATGGCAGTCGCGACGCTGCTATCACTCGGCATGCCGTATCTGAAACTGGTATTGACCTTTACGTTTACGTCCTGATAGCAGAGATTGGCATCTCTAAGTCTGATAACCAAAACCTATATTTCTATGAGTACAGAATTAATAATGGAGAAACGCTAAAGGTTTGTGAAGAAAATGACGACTTAGACAACGAAGTTTGGAACTTTAACGGAACTAACGTGAAAATGCTTTCGCTATGTGACGCTAGAGACAACACTGCTTATTACACAGCAGAAACTAATACTGGGAAAGCACATGTTGTAAAACTGTTCAAAGCTGCGACTAAGTCAGTGAAGATTAAGACACAGCAACGAACAACTGAGGTGAGCTCTCAAGGCTTCACAAAACTGTGGAATGCACATGGTGGAAACGCAATCTGAGCCTTGTGACTATAACTAATAAGCTTCAGTTGAGTTTTAAGTGGATATCATCAAGCGCTAAAGGTGACCCTATAAGTTCCAACGATTAGCAGTTTAGGAGCCTGGCGGTTCACGTACAGGCATTACTGAAACGAGCGAAGCGCATTTACACCAACTAAATCTGCTAATACTGACATAAATAATGGGGCTGTGAGTTCGACTAGTCAGAGGATCATGTTACGCATAAAAAAGGCTTCATAATGAAGCCTTTTTATGTCATTTAACTAGGCGTAAATTTGCTCGTCCTTTTGGGTTATGTGTAACATTAGACGCTTGTGAACCAGTATTAGAAATAAGAGCGCACTTGAACAAAAGCCCACTAACTTCATCAGCAGGTAAGCATATTCTTTTTGCTAGATCCACTATGGAGCAGCCATCTTCACTAAGAACTTCCAAGATTTTTTTTATAACATGGGAAGTTTCACGTTTAATTCCATCAATTTCTTGGGTTCTTAGTCCCATTTTACTCGCCTGAATTACTAGATTTTTGTATTGCCATTCGGAAAGTACACCTACGTGTTTCATTTGTACAATAAGTGCAAATGCCGATACCTTCCAATTATGTTTGAGCTTCAAAATCGATTGAATAGTGATCGTTGAACCTTTGTAAGGTAACACAGTTGCTCTTGGCATTAGCAGTTCAGCAGCAAACCTATCTGCTTCAGACTCTAAGTCTTTTCCTTGCGGAGAATTATGTTGATGAAGGATTAGGTGACCTAATTCATGAGCTGCATCAAATCGACTCCGTTCCCCTGATTTCTGAGTGTTTAAAAACACATAAGGGGTTGTCCCTTTCCAAAAGGAGAAAGCATCGACATTTTGCGTATTCTCCGCTAATGAAAATACTCTCACACCATTCTTTTCCAACAAATGAACCATATTACTAATACTTGCGGTGCCAAGGTTCCAATCCGCTCGTAACATCTGAGCTGCAACTTCTGGTTCTATGCCACGATAGTCAGGGACATTAACATCGAGCATATTGAAACTACGTTCAAAAAACTCGCTAATCAATACTCCTATTTGACCGGCACCAATGGCTGCATGTTCTTGAGCCGCTTTCATACTCTTGAGAGATCTGAAAGACACCGTTTCTCTTGCTACTTCTTCGATAGCATCGTCATCAAGTAAAAACTCGGCAGGGTAATTTAAGGCGCGAGAGAACGCCTCCACTGTCGCTTCAGGTGGTTCACTGCTGCAATAGTCTTTTTCATACTCTGATACCATCCTAGGAGTAAGGCCAACTTCTTGTGCTAGAGATTTGAAAGTTAGTTGCCTACGCGTTCTAGCCAACTTTAACCTAGATGGATTAAATTTTACTGACATTTTTTCTTCTACTTACTTCTTAATGGGGGCGAAAAAATCGGAATCTTCAGTAAATGTTGGTGGAGTTGGTTTAGACATTTGGCCTTCAAATGGTACAGGTTCAAAAAGAAATCTTTGGGACCACTGTGATATCTTTAGTTTACCCTTTGCACCTGATAGTTGTGTTTCTGTCGGTAATGACAACTCAAACCTTACTTCCGATTTCTTTTTATCAATCGTGTATAAAAACACCCAAGTTTGATGACTGTCTACGTTACTCTGTATTTTGTCAATAGTTGTAGTATCTTCAAACAGGGGATAGTTAGCCTCGACGATATTTTTTGTAGCTTGACCTTTTTGATTACGAGTTCTGGGTTGAACGTCATTATCAAAACCAGTATTGGAATCGCCACTTGTGACAACAATTGTTAATTGTTGGTCAGCATTAACTAGTTGAGCCATGCCATCACGATGGATAGACTTCCAACCCATGCCCTGATCTACAACCATTTGGCGGAAAGATGCAACGATCTCTTCCCAAGCTCTTGAACCTCCTGCCGTGATAGGATGGAACTTGTTGACACTTGTGTATTGAGCAATCCCACTTAATATTGCATCTGTAAACACTTGTGTTTTGATACCAAGAACAGATTCTTCTTGTATGGAGCCATTTTCTTGCTCCCAAACTTTTACTAAACTGAAGTTCATGAGAAAACCTTATCTATTAAAATTTGAACTTAATTCGAGTTGCAACGCTCATTTCCTATTTTAACCTACCTTTGTAGGTTAAAACAAGAAATGAACTCCCGTTTGATGAGCTGTTATCAAAGTTATTTCTGCAAACTGTGACTACTTGAGTAACCTTTCAATCCAATGTTGAATCCTTAGTAAACTGAACTACATGTATCTAAAAATTTATAGATAGAGCTCGCTTTTTTAGCATCTTTGGACGGTATGAGAGGTTTAGCAGAAATGTTTAATAACTATGTGCAGATGCCCTAAATTAGGATCAGAGCAAAATGTCAAATAGTCCAATATGCGTAACTTGAAACTAACAGCTTAGTTCCTATCGCGACCCAAAATACTACTGAAGAGGGGAGAGCTACTACTCACTTTATTGGGAAAGTTCAATAACAAGCAGTCTTTGCCGTACTTTTTTCAAGAAAACTAGAGCCGAATTGAAATATAGATCAGAGATTTAAGGAGATCATTGTGACAACGCTTAATCGTATTGAGATGCACATTAAAGCCTCTCGTCGCTATGTCTTCGAGCGGAAAGACTTTGCTCACTTTGCCAGCTACTCTCAAATTAGCCGCAGCCTTAAACAGCTGATTAAAAAAGGTATATTGATGAGAGTAGGGTATGGCTTATACACCAAAGCCACAATAAACAGCTTAACGAACAATCCAATGCCGACCCACCCTGGTGGTACGGATGGGGTGATGTTAGAAATCTTGAAGAAACTTGGTGTTCCTTTTGAGATAGACCAAATGTCATTGAAAAGTATCAATGGTCACTCCAATCAGATCCCCGCTTCGGTTCAGTATTCTTGGGATCACAAAGCATTTAGTCGTGAGGTCAAGGTAGGTAACCGAGTTCTATGTAGTACTCGAAAGCGCTCCGATGATTGATCCAAAGATAATCAATGTAACTCAAACACTGGAGGAGCACTGTTCCGATTTAAGACAGTATTCCAGAAGTACCTTATCGCATAGTTATAATCTCGCTTTGTGCTGAGAGCATAATTACTGTTTCGTTTGATAAAACCAGTAACGTGGTTGCGACCAATTTGATTGATTCTTTTCACTGCATGCTCGTGCTCGGCAATGTTTAAGACTAACAACTCAACCCTTTTCGCTTGCTGCTTTCTTGATTTCTTTCCTCCTTTTCTTTTTAAGTCCCCTAGTGGTTTATGGAGATCTTTCAGGATGTTGTACATAAGCAGTTCCTCCAATCAACCTAAGTAAGCGTTAGTGATGTCTACTCTCGCATGCCCTAGTGACGTTGCAACGGCATAGCGTGCTCGATAATCGAGCTCTTTTGCTCGTTGGTAGGTTGAGCCGATTGCTGAAGCAATGTGTTTGATATGCTCTCGACCTCGTGAATGCTTGCACAGCACTGGAGCCAAGATATTGTTTTGACCAGATAACGCTCTCATTACTTGCGTGTATTTATGTTGTGCGTAGTGATGCCTCTCCTTGTGTGGGCTATAACCTTTGATTTTTGAGTATGCTGAATAGCAATGACTTCGGAATTCTTTATAGGACAGGTTCTTTGGGATCATTGAACGATGGCTTCCCTGAATCTGTGCCGCTTTTTTGAGTGCTTCAATCTGAGCTTTTGATGTTATATCTACGATCCTTGACCTGCCTCCTTTTGTTCCATCGATGATATTGACATGAGAAGTACGCGTCACAGGATTGAAGTTTCGATCCACTTGGGTAAGTAGGTCCGCTGGATTGCATTTTACAGACTCTTCAAACCGCAAACCGAGCTCTCTTTGTATTTCAGAGAGAATAGAGAGACGTTCATCTAAGAGAGACTTGGCATGTTGATGTAAATCCTTGCTACAGGCTTTTGATTGCTCTGCTATGTGACTCCGGTTGGGGATATTTGTTTGTGCAGCAGTCACTCTGACGAGATTATCTTGCCTCATTTGAGCGATCACTGCGTTGACTGAACTTAAGTAGTCGTGGGCAGATGATACGCTGAGAGAACCATCTTCAACTCGCTCTGCTAACTCTTCGGCATATAGGAGAATGTGGGAGTTTTCAATTTTCCGAGAATCATTGATTGAAAAGTTATCGACGCAGTATCTTGCAAACTTCTCGAACCGATCTGCATTTTGTTGTGCCGTGGAATAAGACGTTGTCTTTGATTCACAAGCTTCAGTCATTGCATTTCTTCCTGCACGAGCCATATCACGGCTGCGCAATCCGTGGTTTCTAGCTCCGGTATTGCCTCTGGTGAACATGCTGCTTTCCTAATTAAAACAAGATTGTTAAGAGCGGTGGCTTAGGCTGAGTATTCATACTTTGATGAAGCATCAAGCCTTGGATGTTAAGTGTTATTGCGCATTTCATACTTGCGCGTGTATTGCTCTTTTGTGTGAGGATGTCCGATCCTCTGCGTTATTCATTGGTATTGCTTTACGGTGGTTTGCAATCAATTTGTCTGGCGGCCACATCGCATGCTTTCAAAAGCTCCAACCCTATTGTTTGCCCGTATGTTGTTGGGCGTTTGCTTCGCAAACGCAGCCAAAAATGAGTCTATGCTCATATTTCGTGCATTTTCGTTTTTCGAAAAGGCATGGGAAGTCCATTTAATCAATGGCTTAGAGGTGGTCGTAGTGTCCGTCTATGTCGACATAGACGGACCATAGCTAGCGACTATCGTGAAATGCTGTATCCAAGAGTCAGTCAATGCACAGCGCATTTCACACAGAAAGTAGCGATGTTTAAACGACGTTTCAGTATTGCAACGCTTGGCGTTGTCATTGGTTCTTATCATTGATGATAAGCAGGAGGGTTGTAGTGAATTTAAGCACTACTTGAGTTCAAGACGCAGGCTCCTGTGGCTTGCGTTTGTGCAACTCGAAAATGTCAGCAACGGTTGCAGAGGTTAATTACTCATTTCTGAATAATGCTTCGAACTATGTCGAAAGTAGTTATTGACCTAGATATGAGAGGTCAGGCTCGCGCAGCATTTAGCTGGCTGTCAGATCTGGACAACGGCAGTGTCGATACGTCAATCCATATCATTTGGAAAGAACATATCATAGGTTCTCTCTTAGCTTAACTTAGCTAAACTGCTGCATTTAGAATTAGTCAGGCAGTTTTGGGGTGTTTAAACGAATAAATTCAAAATGAGGCAGACTCGAAAGGTTATAGAGCAGTTATAAGTTCGTCTTTCGATCTTATATGCGACGGATGATCACACTAAGTAAGCACATTGTCTTTGACTTGATTTTAGTATGGTAATTAATATGAGATTGATTCCATATTTTGTGTTTTTAACCATCACTATTTTTCCAATGTTGAGGTGTGCATGAGAAATCGTTCTATTTTTGGGTGGAAGCTAAGCGAGAGTAGAGTTGTTTCTGTTGTTGAGCTAGAAAGTGGCACTCAGGATGACGTTGTCTGCCCTTGCTGCGGAGACTTCATGGTTGCCGCACATAGTGATAAAGGCATAGCTAGCTACTTACGCCATCAAAGTAACGCAGAATGTCGCTATTCGTATGAAACCCAGTTGCATTTGAGTGCAAAGGAGTTCATTGAACGGGAGAAGCTCATTCCTCATCCATATTCCAGTGGCATTTTTGATTCTAGTGATTGTGAAATGGTAGGTGTGAAAAATGTCCGTCTAGAGGTCTATCGAGACGGTAGGATTCCAGATATCGTCTGCCAGATCGGTAGGGAAGAGTATTATGTGGAAGTTACTAATACTCATGAAACCCCACCAGATAAAATAGTGGACTTTCGAAAGCAGGGTAGGAGTGCCCTTGAGTTATTTCTTGTTGGGTTGGACTCAGATTCGCTGCTGAACAGCTATGAAAATGTAAAAGTTCAGATAACAGCATTAAATCCGCTAAATCCATTCTGGGATTTTATTGAGCAGCAAGCTGCGATGAGTATCAGCAAAGAAAGAAGTATGTTGTTGAGAAAGATAGCAAGGCATCGCAAACAAGTTCAAAGAATCACTGATAACATTTCTGATCGTGAGGAACAGGCTGAGGAAAGGGTAGCCCGAATCAAACAAAGAGTTGAAAAGTGGCAAGAAAAAGAGCGGGAGCAAAAAGAGCTCTATACGCAGATAAAGTCCCTCGCGAACGACCTTCAAGTAGCGGTATTGCGGCTTGAAGAAGAGAAGTCATCTTTAAATCAAGAATTAGAACAACTCAAGCAAACCATTTATCTTAACAAGTTAGAAGCGGGAAGAATCATTAACAATGCGAGAGTTGAAGCAGAACAACAACGTGAAAAGGTCAGAGTAGAAGTTAGAGATGATGTTCTAGCTGAGTTAGCGTCGGAAATAGAAGATGCTAGAAAGAATGCTCAAATGATTACCGAGAATGCTCTAAAGCAAGAGCTATCAGTGGTTGAAAGCGCTCAAAGAACAGCGCAACAAATATTGGATGGAGCGCATTACAAAGTCACGAGTGAGCTTGAGGCTGCACTAGATAGAAAAGGTGTATCAAGTGAAGCGTTGACCGAGTTAGAAAACCGTGTCAAATGGTTAAGGCAAGAAACGGAGAGTCTAGAGGAAAAGAAAGCTGAGCTAGAGAGTGGGGTGAATTTAGATGAACTTTGGAGTAAGCAGCAACACTTGCTAGGTGTGATTGGCAAGGAGACAAACCGTTTGAATGAGCTTAAAGAAGTTGGTGATAAGTATGTCAAGATCATTAATGATATTGCCATAGACTTTAAACAACTAGATACTGCGGAGTATGCCTCTCTTTTGCCGGAACGTATTCAAAAGAAAATAAAAACTCATCGAATGATCTTAGAGATGCAAAACTCAATAGAATACGAGCCGTTGTAACTAGCGGTATGTGCTTCGGAGTCTATGACTGTTACCAGCATTCGAGCAGAATAGAAATATTGATTAGTTCTGCTCCTACTCAGATCAGAGATAGGAGTCTTTTCTACTATACTTACCCTAGTGAGTTAAAACGGGACAAGGTAAAATTAGCTAGGGTGTATGCGTAATGAAATGCTTTTTTCTACCCAACTTGTAAGTTGAGCATAAATTCAAAGAGTTATATTTCTAGGTGTTAGGTCTCACTCGCCACATTCTAAAAGGTCTGATTTATCAGGCCTTTTTTCATTTCTAGAGCCTAGTGAGCTGCCAGAGGGCACAATGGAGCGCACAATGGCACATCAATCTTCACAATATTTATCTTGTCGGGAATGTACGTATTTAGTACATGGTAGGACAGGGACCTATTCTTTTCGTTGGAATGTTTCTGATAACGGAACATATCGACAGACCAAACTCAGCCTAATAATCCGTATCTATCTTAAGGCAATCCATTTAGCTTCAACGCTAGCATTACAAATAACGTCGACAGAAAATGTTACGCCTGAAGATGTTCAAACCATATATAGAGAGTTTAGGGAGAGGCCAATGAGGTTCCGATAGGCGACTTCTTTTGTCGCCTTGTCGTTATATTCTTCTTCTTTCATAGTTCGTCATACATAATTGACGTCTTGCTTCTGACCTGATCTTGAAGCAGTAAACTACAGAGATTGAAATGAATAAACTCATCACATTGGCGGCGATTAGTATTAGCTTCACCGCATTTGCTCAGGATGAAGAGCCCCTTAGTCCCATCGTTTATGGTTTTCACCATAATGGCAATATCATCAACCCTAAATGTATCAACTTACTCCAAGCCTGGAATAGTGAATCTCCCCAGTACGGCATTATTCTCCGTTCAGTCATTATTGATAGTTGCCAAGAGAGTAACCTTGCGTTTAAAGGGCGTGATTACCACGTATCTTCGGATGGTTCGGTTTCTTATTATGAGGACCCGGATGATGGACATTCCTACTTCAAATATAAAGTGCTGGGTAAAACGGAGCGTGGTGTTTTTGCTTTAGCCCATTCTGGATACATTGGTCTGTATCGGTTAGAGAATCAGCCCGTAGATTTTGATTTTAACTACTCAAACGAGCAAATGGTCAGTGTTTTAACTAAGTTAAGCCAATCGTGGGTGCCTTGTTTTCGATCTGCACAAGTTAAAGGAAACCAATTGCAAGTGATAAAACACGTTTGGGATCCTGCAGCATCAAGGGCGGAACAGTGCTCAGAAAAATTAGAAACGGCCACATTTGATCTTTCACATTTTTAAATAATGGCTTTGTGTGCAGAACACGATATTAAAAGAGAAATGGTAATGACTGAACCTACCCAACTTGACCCGATTGCTTCGTTTATGTCGGGTAAAACACCAGACAGCTTGGGGCGATATATCTCAGAGATCCATCAGTTTACCCATTTTTGGCTGGAGCATGATCATAAATTCATCCAAGTGTTGTTTCCGATAGATGATGGGCATAAGTTCAATCGACATGCTCCGTTGGTAACCCCTGAATCAAGGCTGGTTTTTATTAATAGTCATGCGTTACGAGAAGCGCATCTCCGTTCTTTGGATCTCATGCTTGATTACTATGGAATGCAGCGAGTCGGGTTGAGTATTGAAGTGCGAGATGAACTCGCGCCTCATTCACACGATTGGCTAAAGCCGAAAAATCATAATCAGCTTCGCATCACTCGAATGATTCGCAGTTTGTATCTGTTAGGCAATGAGGAAATTGCAGTAAGTTTCCAGCAAGTGTGCGTCCGAGAGGGGCGACGAATCGGTACGATCACTCTAGACACCATTGAGCATTGGGAACGTGCGACTCAGTTGCCGTGACCGGTGATAGATGACAAGTGTTGAAACGTTTAGCCAAACCTACTTGGCTAAACGTTGTAATTTTTTGTTAATTATGAGTATTTCAACACTCAATGCCGTACATGCTTAATCCCGCTTTAAGGTTCTCAATTATCTTTTTTCGAAGCGTTGTTGGGGTTATCACCTCGATGATATTGGCATGCTTCATTAGCCACCACTCAAAGGTGTGACTGTCACGCACATCGGCTTCTATCGTGGTATAACCGTTTTCATTTGAGAGGATTTTTTGATCTGCTGAGAGCAACGTTTCTTCGATAAGGTGTAGACCATGATAGTTTTCGATTCTCAGCACGACCTTTTGCATCTCTCCTCCAGAAAAGTGGCGCGCGTTCTTCTGTACATATTCTCGAACATCAAATTGGCTTAATGTCTTCGTACTACTAAAACCAAGCTTTAGGCTATGGATGCGGTGCAGAGCAAAAGTACGAAACTCATCAAGTGTGCCAGGAACCAGCCCAACCAGATAAAAACTATTCCCGTAGAGGAATAATCCTAGCGGAGTAGAAGTGTAATTACTCGGTGTAGCAGCTCCTCGTTTTTGATAAGTAAATGCGATGTCTTTCTTATTCAGCAGTGCCTCTTCAATAAGTTTGAAGAACGCATTGCCGACCGTTGGCGCGAGCAGTGGGTATTCACTTTGGAAATAACAAAATCGTTCACGCCACAGTTTGGTTTGTTTGGTATTAACTTGCGTAAGTGATGAGAAAATCGAATCGACATCGGAGCGTAACGTAGGCGGCAGCATCGATTTAATTTCTTTCTCTATGATCTGTAAAGAAACCACCGAAGACATACCGTCAGGCTTGATGGGATGACGGTGTCCTTTTGCGACTTGGTACACGTATGGTCTACTTGTGTCATCCACCTCAATACTCGCGTGATCGGCCACCACACTATTTATACAACGTTGAACCGTGCGCAGTTGGCTTTTTTCATCTGCTTTGTCACTTAATAACCCCGAAGTTTGCAATCGCTCTTTGATGTCTAAGCTAGAAATGCGCTCTGGGTAACAGGGAATAGACTCTAAAACTTTTTGATAACGTTGTATTTGTATGCTCATTATCGTGCCATGAAAAATTGTACGTTTAGGCGACATGAATTGTCGCTAATATAAATAGTATAGCGTTCATAGACAGCAAATAGGAGCGCTAAAAATGCAAGTTCAACCACACTTTGAGAACAACACAAACGATAACTTCGCTTTTCTTAAAGACGGCCTGGAAGAGTTGTATAACCAAGCGGTGCTAGCCGAGCGATATTACTTTACCGATCCGCAATCAAGCTTGGTAAAAATGCGTCTATTTGTTGAACTTGCATGCCATGAGCTAGGAAAGCACTTTAAACTTCGCCCACCTGTGCATGGTGATCTCTCGAACAAAATCAAAATGCTTCAAGCCTCACAGTGCGTTGAAGAGTGGGTGATTGATGAGATGAACCAGCTGCGACATGATGGCAATCGTTCTGTCCATATGACTGAAGTGAATGGCGCTTATGTTGCCAAGCTTTCGGTTGCTCGCTCACGTATGAAAAAGCACATGAATAGCCTCTATGAAATAGCTCATTATGTAGGGCAAACGGTGTTAGGCACGCCGACGCAGTGCTCTTATACATGGCAAGAGCCAACCTATTGTGACCTAAGTGAGTTCATTGTTGATGCGTTAAAAGGCTCTAAAGAAGCCAGTTATTACCTAGCCAATAAGTTCTATACCGAATTACTCGAAATGAGTATTCAAACGGGTGAGTCACGCTGGTGGCAAAAAGAGCAATACCTCGATAAGCAAGCGGATCTGAGTTACTGGCTAGAGAAAACGCACCGTCAAGGACACCCTCAAAGTTGGTTGCTATTGGCAAAATGTTACTCAAATAAGTTACTGCAAGAAGATTCGACGCGTAATGCGAAATCCTGTTTTAAGCTGGCGCTAAAAGAGGATGAGCAAGGGGAGGCCGCGTTTGAGTTTGGTTCATTCCTTATTGAGCGTGAAGAACCTAAGCTCGGGGAAAGCTATATTCACCAAGCCGCCGAACAAGGCTACCACTCTGCGCTTTCGTTCGTGTTGAGTGCTGCATTTAAAACCGGCGATGAAAAAACGTATTGGCTCGAACGTGCTCTCGAACACCGCTTGCCTGAAGCATTTACGGCCGATGTCATGCTCAAGCTTGAGGCGTATGAAATCGAGCAAACCGATGAGTCGCTTAAGGCATTGCGCTCAGCATTGGTTTCAGGCCAAGCACGTCGTGCACCTGCAATTGCGTTCTTCCAATCTTATGTGGATCTTGTCACTAACAAAGTGTCGGACACACAAAGTGCACAAAAGAAAATGATCGAGGCTTATGCGTGCATGCCAACGTATTTAGACGTAGAGCTACGTCTATTTAAACAAATTGCACATGATGCCGCTTATTATGATCAGATGCTGGATATCTATCACAAGGCATTAAAACAGGCGGCGAATGAGTTAGAAGCCGCTGATGTTAAGTACTCTATCGTAAAACAAGCGCTTGTTGTAGCAGCAGAGAAGTTTAAGGTCCGTGAGGGAGTAAAAACGCCCAAGCCCATTCCTACTTTGTTAAAAGAAGCCGCAGATGCCGGGCATGCAGAGGCTCGCCGCTTCGTGAACAGCGCAGAGGGTAAAGCGGTATTGAAGAAAATTGGTTTCACCTCTCAGGGGAAAATGCAAAAAGACGCAGCAGAAAAACAGAAGAACAAACGTAAGCGCAAGCTAGCAAAGAAAGCGAAGCGTAAGTGAGCATCATATTTTAAAAAGAACGTGAGTCATAAGATTCATCTAACAACCGTCAGTTGGCAAATACGTCAGAGAGTTACATGAGTTGGAAAAACTAAAATAATATCAAATGTTTAGTCTAGATAATGGAATGGAATAACGTGTATTTTGATGAAGATTTATTAACACCATCCCCTCTATCAGCAAGAGGTTATTTAACATATTGCGGACTTATGGAGTCTCCTCCAGAGCATTGGGAGGAGTGTGGTGATTTGTACCTATGGGAGAAATTGCGTGATTTTCTAGGGAGTCGATCTGTTCCCGAAGAGTCGGAAGAACTCCGCAACTGCGTCGCTTGGGCCTTTGAAAATTACACGGGTAAATCAATAGACTCTTGTAGTGATGTCGCTCTTTCTAAATATGTAACGCAAAATAGTGATAGCGCCATTACCGTGAGTACTGAGTTTTGGCGAGAAACGGTGATCCCCCTCTTAATTGAACGAAGCAAACAACATTTTTCAAGGGGAAGAATCGATATATCTGGAATATACGGAGAAATTAGAGATCAGATACGCGTGATCAGAACTGATGATTCAATAGTGATTAAGGTGTTAACTATTAAGTGGTCTGGGCCTCATACTCCGATTTCTGAATGGATTACATTCAAGGAGCTACCTTTAGATTGTAAAATAGAAGTTGAATACGCAAAGGTGTTACGTAGTAAGTATTTTAAATTTTGTGATTATTGTTTTACTTACAATAATGCTGGTCATATGTTCGAGAAAAGAATGTGTCAGGGTTGTGCTAGCCGCCATCGAGGTGTGGTGTATTAGGCTTTGAATTATCAATGACTAACAATTTTCATTTGCCGAAAAATCTGAGAGTAAACGAACTTGGAAACAGAAAAAGAATATCAAATTTCACGTGCAGCTGGGGCCTTACTAGGATTAGCGGTGGGTGATGCGTTAGGCACGACTTTAGAATTCAAACCGAAAGACAGTTACACCCCTTTGACCGATATGGTAGGCGGTGGCCCATTTGGTTTGAAAGCAGGGCAGTGGACCGATGATACATCCATGATGCTTTGCCTTGCAGACAGTCTGATTGAAAAAGGCTGTGTTGACCTTGATGACCAAATTCAGCGATATGTTCGCTGGTATCGCCATGGTGAAAATTCGTGCACGGGCAGTTGTTTTGATATTGGCATGACCGTCCGCACTGCGTTGGTGAGTTATGAGAAAACAGGCATCCCAGAGTCGGGCTCTACGTCTCATCTTTCTGCGGGTAACGGCAGCCTAATGCGTGTTGCACCCATTGCCTTGTTGTTTGCTCATCAGAGCGAGGAAGCGGCGATGGAAGCCGCCAAGTTGAGCTCATTAACAACCCACGGAGAAGAGCGTTGTATACAAGCGTGTGAATTGATGACACTGTTAATTCACCGATTGTTAAACAGTGAACATCTCTCTGATCCTAAAGCGTTTTTAGAATCGACACTGCCGGATTATTTAAAGTATTCAACTGATTGCCACCCAGAAATGCGCGCGATCGCTGAGTGCGAGTTTTTTAGTAAATCGAGAGATAGCATTAAAGGCACTGGTTATGTCGTTGCTTCATTAGAAGCCGCACTATGGTGCTTTACAAATAGCGATTGTTTCGAAGATGGCGCTTTACTGGCTGCAAACCTGGGTGATGATGCTGATACCACCGCGGCTATATTTGGGCAGTTAGCAGGGGCTTACTACGGAGCATCAGGCATACCATCAAAGTGGCAGAGTCAGTTAGCATGGGAAAGTCAAATTCGCGAAACAGCCATGTGGTTAATTCAACGCCCAAAAAATCAGCGCATCAGAGATTTCGTTTCTGCTGTCGCAGCACAAATTGAGATCCAAAAATCAGCAAACATAGCATTGTACTCGATGGCTTATGACTATGACTTAATGGTCATTCACATCAACTATGATGAGCCATTCTTTATGAAAGAAATCAATACACTGGAAGATTTCAATTTATGGTTGAGCGAGGCGTCATTCCGAGATTGTATCTGCTGGATGATACGCCTTGTGCGCTCGGAGCGCTTTTGGGATGGTGCGATTGAAGAAAATATCAGAAACGGCGCCGTGACACTTTGGTTAAAAAACATGTCACGTTTACTTAAGTTGGATGTGAAATAAACAACCTGAAAAGAATAACTCACGTTTTAGTATTTTTATTTTGGAGTAAAACCTATGGCACAAGCAATTGTGTTTATATGCTCTTCATGTGATGAATGCATCGAATCATGGTCTAGTGGCAATCCATACTATATTGATGAGAATGGAAAAAAGAAGTATGCCTATCACCCAAATATGGACGCATTATCACGCTGTATTGGCAGTGATGATCCTCATATTTGCCTAGGCTGTGGTCATGATTTCATGGTGGATTCACTCGCACCAACAACGGAATGTCCAAAATGCCAATCCAGTAATATCAAGTCTGAGTATGATGTAGAAGGTGAAGCATGTCCGTACTGCAAAAAAGGTGTGTTTGAGCGAGGTATTCCTCCTTTGAAAATATCGTAAAGTCATGGGGAGGGGTTAGGAAAGGTTCAATACGAACTGAATGATGGGTTGATAAGATACGTTCTTGTCATCAATGCTCGCGCCTTTGGCAATAACATCAAAAAGCCAAATAGTTAAATAAAAGAAATGCTTACAGTGGAAAGTCGTAAACCATGTACCTAATTGATGTCGATAACAACTCTATTGTTGAAGTAACAAAGAGTACCTTTAAGGAACATTCATTCACAGAGCGAAATCACTTGCAAGAGTGGATTGCTAAGCACCCTGCCTGCCTTGGTGAGGAGTTGCTGATTATTCAAAAAGAGTTTAGTGACTTTGGTGATACGAACGAGCGGTTAGATTTACTTGCACTTGATAAAGATGGAAACCTAGTCCTGATCGAAAACAAATTAGATGACTCTGGAAAAGATGTGACTTGGCAGGCTATTAAGTATGCATCTTATTGTTCTAATCTAACAAAGAGTGACATTATAACAATGTTTCAGGGTTACCTTGGCAATAATGAAGCTGAGGGGATTTTGTGTGAATTTTTGGAGTGTAGTGATTTAGATGAAGTAGAAATCAATAGAGGGAATGGCCAGCGCATCATATTGGTGTCAGCTAAGTTCCGCAAAGAGGTAACTAGTGCTGTTACATGGCTGTTGACTCACGGCTTACAAATTCAATGTTTTCAAACCTCAGTACATACAATCAATTCGCTTTTGCTATTCAACGTAGAGCAAGTAATTCCGGCCAAGGCTTCCCAAGAATTTACGATGGGCCTTCAAGCTAAGGCGGCAACTGAGAACCAAGATAAGCGTCAAGCTAAGAAATCGAGTGCTCACCGCAATGCGTTTTGGGATAACACAATGGCAATTTTGAGTGAGCGTGGTGTCAACATCTTCCATAATAGTAAGTACGCAGGTGATACTTGGATAGATACAGGTACGGGTTACCCATCTTGCAGATACACCATGTTTTACACGAAAGGTGCGATGCGAACATATGTGGGTGTCGCAAGTACCAGTGTCGAGAAATGTAATGCTATTTATGACCGACTACATAGTCACAAGGCACAGATTGAAGAGCGCATTAGTCAAGAGTTGTTATGGGTACGAGGGGATGATATCAAGCTTTCCAAAATAGGAGCAGAGCTTAAGGTTGATCTCACAAATCCAGACAATTGGGATGAAGTTGGCGAATGGATAGCTACAACCCTAATTAACCTACAGAACGGCTTTGCACCAGTCTTTAAGGCACTAAAGGAGCAGAAGTAATCGTTCCATCCCATTGCCATTTTATGCTTGTTTCATGTTTACTCACGTATGACTTGTTTCAATCTCGCAAAGGTTTTCATGGAGTCATTTGCTGGCATCAACGCATAATCAGGGTTGTTGGCTTTTAGCCAGTATCGACCCTGATTATCTTTTTGAACCACACGCAAGAGATACTGGTTGTTCCCCGATTCATCTTGAATCTCAACGGCCATAGTATTTCCGGTAATTGAGCCTGCTGATGTTGGTGTGACAAACTCTAGAAGTAGTAGGTCTCCATCAACGATTGGTGATTTTCCTCCGTTCATTGAATTACCAGATGCTCTTGCCAAAAAGTGTTTATCAGAGGTGACGTTGCTGATGTCGATAGGCATGAATTCAACGTCATCACTTGTTCCTGTCTTAAAATGACCGCAGGCGATTTTTAGGTTGGGATAATAGGGCAGCATAGAGCCATCATTCATCGCTTCTGGCGTTGGTAAAGGTTCTACTTTCTTTTGTTCTCTATCTGCATATTTTGCTAGCTGTAAATCAATCAACTCTTTTACAAAATCGTGAAAGTGCGGAACCAACTCGACTTTAACCGTAAAGTTGGCAACCAATTTCCCATCCACATTGGTAAACCAAGCATTTTCTTTCTTCGTGTTCCCACCAACAAAAGCGTTAATGGGGTTATCTCGCCAATACTTTTGCCAAGCTGGAGAATCCGATTCAAGTTGTTGAATTTTTTCCGATAGGTCAGATGCTTTTAGCTGAGGATATCTCGATAGGACATGCCAACTCTTAGTTGATAGTGCTTCAATCGACGGCGGTGTATTAAAGCCATCAAGCTCGAGATAGGCTTCCAATAGGATCGCTTTGAAGCATTTAGTCATGCTCATTTTCTGAATGGCATTTAAAAAGAACGCTTTGTGTTCGTCGACAAGCTGTTGCAATTCAGGAGTAGTGCTCATGGTGGCTACTATCTCTAGCCAACTACCATGTTGTTTATTGACCTTATTGAAGTCATAACCTGCGCGATAAAACTCAACAGCTCTGGGTCTGTGCCCTAGGTGGCTTGTCAGGTTTTCAAACTCTTCTTTAGCAGAGTAACGTAATTGCTTGGTTAACTCTTGCCAAAATTCGACGATTTGAGGATCGATATTCACGAAACAGCCTTTGCCAAGCTGGGGGCTGTCGGTATCAGATCCGCCATGCAATGAGGGTAACTTTGCATCAGTGATACCGAGGATTTCTCGTTTATTTAAAAATGAGCGATGATTACCAATGAAATCTAATACAACCAAGTGCGTTTTATTGCAGTGACGGCGTAATCCACGACCAAGTTGTTGAAGAAAAATGATATTCGATTCTGTTGGACGAAGCATCAACACCGTATCGATAGAGGGTAAATCCGTGCCCTCGTTAAACAGGTCAACTGAGAAAAGAATCTGAATTTCACCGTCGTCTAGCATAGTTAACGCTTCATTGCGGCGGACCGATGAATCACTATGTACCGATAGTGCTTTAAAACCTTGGGCAGCATAAAAAGCATTAAATTGCTCAGCCATAAAATCCGCATGCTTTTTGGAAATACAGAATGCTAGCGTGCGAGATTGTTGCTTATCTTGCCAGTGTTTAAAAATATGCTTGGCTCTTCGCGTGGTGGCAAATTGTGCATCCAGTGCTGCTGGATCAAACTTGCCATTGCGCCAAGGGATTTCTTGGTAATCAACCGAATCATCCCAGACGCCATAGTAATGGAATGGCACGAGAATTTCACCATCAATACCGTGTACTAGGTTGCGCTCAAACACCAAATTATCATGACAAAGGGAGAGAATGTTGGCTTGGTCGGTACGCTCAGGTGTGGCCGTTAATCCCAGTAAAAATCTTGCTTCAAAGTGATTGAGAATATTGAGGTAAGTCTTTGCGCTCGCATGATGAAACTCATCCACCACAATGTAATCGAAGTAGTCTGGTTCAAACTTGTTCAAGTGCTCAATACGGCCAAGGCTTTGAACTGAAGCGAACAACATCTCTTTGCTCTGCTCTTTACTTGTTCCGTTGTAATAACTTGCTGATTTCTCAGGCCACAGTTTAGCAAACGTGTTTAATGCTTGGGTCAAGATCTCTTCACGATGGGCGACAAACAGCACGCGCTTGGCATTCATCTGCTTGGCATCAAAAGCAGACAGCCACGTTTTGCCCATACCTGTGCCCATCACCACCAATCCACGCACATTGCCTTTATCACGAGTCTGATTGAGGGCTTCAAGCGCTTCTAGCTGCGCAGGGTTTGGTGAGTAAGCATCATCGTCAAGCAGAGTAGAATCTCCAACAATCGACAGCTTGGGTGGCGTTCTGCATTTGATATAGGCATCGATCCATTCATCAGTGAGTGCTATAGCCTGTGGATGGTGAAATAACTTATCAAACTGCTCACGAATATTGCGGAATTGAATCGCTGACGGAGAATCGTTAGGCTGGTGGTAATCCAAACGGAAACACCACTCATGTGCATCGGTCAGTGCTGACTTACTGATGTTATTCGAGCCAACAAAAGCAGTGCCGTTAAAAAAAGTCTGAGACTCATCACTACGCACAAAAATGTAGGACTTAAGGTGAAAACTGCGACTGTTCGCTTCAAAGATCTTAACTTCAATATAGTCTCCATTAAGCTCGACAAGCGAACGTAGAGCGATAGGATGGGTAATATGAAGATAATCCGAGGTTAAAATTCGAAGTTTTAGTGGGCGTTGATGGGATTGCTTTCGCTCAATGGCTTCGTGAATGCTTGGCAATAGTAAATCAAGTCCTGACGGCTGAATAAACGAAACCGCAATCTCGATTTCAGTCGCGTGGTTGATGGCATGCAACAGTTGCGGTAAGAGTGGATCATCATCGCCTGTTGTCAGCAGATTGTCTCGAATGGTCAGCGATTGAGTCGGCATCCGTGTTATTTCCTTAAGCTTTTACTAAGATGGCATTTAACCATTGCTCGGCTTCTCGTCCTGGTCTTGCGTCTGCACTTATCCAAGTTTCTTCAATCTTGAGTTGAGTTGAGGAAAGTGTGTCCGCAAGGGTTTGCTCGGTCATGTCAGCAAAGAATCTGCCGTTACGGATTTGTTCTGTATTGCCGTATTTGAATGAGCAGTAGAAAACGCCATCAAATTTGAGTAATTTGCCTAGGCGCGAGAACGTACGTGGAAGATCCTCACTAGGAACATGGAGTAAAGAAGCGCATGCCCAAATCGCATCGAAGCTTTCTTCCTTGGCACCAAACGATTCAAATGTCGCTTGTGTGACGGTTTGGCCTAAATGCTTGCTTGCCAACTTTACTAATGATTCGTTGGCATCAAATGACACGACGTTGTAACCCAAGTTCAGGAAGTTTTTACTATCGCGGCCCGAACCACAGCCCGCATCCAATATTTTTCCATGGTTTTCGACTAGAGATAGAAAACGATCGTAAAGTTTTTTTACATCAACGTTTACGGTTGTATCAAAGAAGCTTTGTGCATTTTCATTGTAATATTGGTTAGTGATGCTCATGGTGTGTCCTTTTATTTTGGAAGTTATTGTTCCCAGAGAGCACGGTTGGGATCATTGTCTTCGACCCACCTCTTGTTTTTCCTAGCTTCTAAATATAATTGCAGGCCGTTGTATGTCATAAATGCTGCAGGCCCACCTAAGTACTCGAATTCATCAAAATAGTCGTCTTCAAAAGCACAAAGGTGATCTAGATTTCTTACTCCTTTGGATAATGCCCACTGAATGGAAAATGCAGGTGCTACACAACCTTCAACCATTACATCTTCTATACTGACATCTATACACCTTTGTCGGAATTGTGCGTCATTATCTATTTCTTCTTGCTCTGTCTCTTGGAGAGCAACTTCTTCAAGGATATCTAATCGTTCAGAATGAGATAATCTTTTATTTAGTTTTGAAATCTTTAAGGCATAGTCAAAACGCTCTGGTTTTACGATTTCAACCAGTTTTGTTAGTAGTTCTTTATCAATGCCTGTTGCTTTTTCGTAATAGTCAATACACGAATTAAGTGACAAAAATTTGGTACCGTCAAATGTAAAGCCTGATATTTCGTCATAATTCACTAGAGGCACTTCATCAACTGATAAAGACCAACCTGAAAATGAGACTCTAGTTTTCGCTATTTCGAACATTGCCCATGCACTACGGCCGAAACCACCGAGTGATGAGCCAGAAAATTCCGTGTCAACTAGTTCTTGTTCTGTCCAATTTTCGCCAATACCAAGATGTTTTGCATATCTAGCTATAAGTATATTTTTTATATGGTCCCGTAAAGACCAAGCGCAACGGATGTCGTTTGGGAAAGTGATCCTAGAGCATTCATCACATGCAGGGATAGCAATAGGTTCATGCTCCAACTTAGGAATGAGATGAGCTGACGCTGGTAAATTTATAAAATCTTGTGATGGTTCACCGCAAAACCAGCATGTGTGGCGGAAATCGAACGGGATATCAATCTGTTTGAATAAGGTATCTTTCATCATTGCTATAAAATGGAGTAGTTAAGAGATATATTATATCGGGTCGAGTTGTTCGAAAAGCATTATGACGTACAAGTGCACATTGCTCTCACGGCAAGATCATTATAAAAGGGAACTTTTAAGCAAATAGACGATCAGAGCAACGAGTAATCACTTATTGTAGCTTAAAGCATGACTGATTCTTTTCTCTAGCATTTTGAAGCCATTGAAGACCCGCGTGTTGACCGATGTAAGCGGCATTAACTTATTGATATTATTCTTTTGGCCATCAGTGCTGTCCTATCTGGATCCTAAGGCTGGGAGCAGATTGAAGATTTTGGCACCCATCTCTTAGATTGGCTTCGTAGCTATCGCTCTTTCGAATATGGTATACCACGGCGTGATACGATCGCTCGCGTTATATGTCGTCTTAACCCAGAAGACATTGAGACCGCGTTTCGGGGGGGGGGGGAAGAGCAGTCTTATTGAGTCTACTGGGAGTGATGTCTTTGCTATCGATGGTAAAACACCTCGGCGTTCTTTTAATACGCGAGAGGCAGGAGCCACTCCATGCGGTCAGCGCTTGGAGTCGTCAGTATCAGGTAGTTCTAGGGTAGGTGGCGGTTGATCAAAAGAGCAACGAGATAACCGCCACTCCAAGGTTACTCATATTACTTGATATTGAGAACTGCATCATAACACTAGGTGCGATGGGATGTTAGAAAAACATAGCTAAACAGATTGTTAGAGGTAAAGCTAGCCCTAAAAGGCTATCAATCAGGAATGAAATCTGAGCTTGAAGCTTGGCGGAACAAATTAATGCGAGAAAGCACCACTTCTCACACCTATGACGAGTTTAGTGAAATAAGTCGTGAGCATGGTCGCGTTGAAACTCGACATTGTGCGCAGTTAATCATTGATAGAAATTGGCTAGACAAAGATTACCGTTGGGATGGTTTACAGAGTTTTATCAAAGTGACCTCGACAGTTGAATGCAAATTAAGTGGTAAACTGATACTAAGCTACCCTTACTTACATGGCGAGTTCTGTTACAGATTGCCTGCTGCTTGGTAAAGGGTGTTTTGTCAATATTGATCCTCAAATCGTCGAATTTTTGCAAGGGTTAACTAAACAATTACGTTACACCGCTAAAGAAGAGTTTGAAAACCTGACGAGTCATCTTGGGTACAGACCAAGAGTCGTTGAGTTTTATCGAGCAGGAGTCGATACTGGCTAAAAGCCAACAACCATCATTATGCGTTGATGCCTGCAAATGATTCGATGAAAGCCTTTGCGAGATTGAAACAGGTCATACGGCTGTGAAAATGTGAAACAAGCATACACGTTATGTCAAGAATTCTTTCTTGTGGAACACGCAGGATCTAGATATGGGCGCAGGACGTTATCGAGTTGCGATAGCACCCTTACCCACACCTTCATAAGCAATGACTTTTAAAGTATCTTCCGCTGTTAGGTCTTTTTTTACTTCATCAGCAATATAGTTAACAAGCAACTCGATAGTAGTATCTGATTCCAATATTTCGGTTTCATTCTTTGCAATAGCCAACTCAAATTGACCTTGTGGCGCTGTGTATTTAAATGCGTAGTGAGTTTGATCGTTGAATTTACTATCACAAATGTTCAACGAAAGGTCTGCGAGAGTTACTTGATCTTCTTTTGAACCAAGGTAAATATCTTGCCAGCGGGATGCAAATCTTGCTTCACGTTGTGCATCGCGCACGCCATTAACTATCAACTCAATTGGTGAGCGGTGTCCGTGTGCAATGCGCTGGCAGTTGCCGTCGTGTTTTTTTAACCCGTGAGAGTAATGGTAGAAAGCGCCATCGATACTTTCAGTTCTCAACGTTAATTCAAGATCATTTACATTCTGCGGTAGATGAGATTTAAGGATAGTGTAGAGGTGTTTGTTCACACTAAACATAGTGATTGTGTCTGCATCTACCAAGCAAAGCGCTTCATCTGGGCAGTGAACGTGAATTCCTTGGTCTCCTCGGAATAGGTCGACAGAGGAGTAACCTTGTTTCGTGTTGGCGACGAATATTTTTTTGTTTTTAGTGGGCACTAGCAACTTATGATCAACATACTCGTCAACCAGTCGCTTGATTTGCTTTTTTACTTGGCCGAAATCCAGTACCATGCTCATCTCGTTTAGTTCACCTGAGAGGCTGATATCTAAAATCCAACTCTCACCTACCATACCTCGCGTTTCGCATAGGTAAGAAGAGTCAATAACGGTGAGATCTCGAACAAAAAGGTTCACATCAAAATCCTGTAAAGTGGTAAGTACTCGACATTATATCAAATTGCACAGCATAGGTAGTATGATTAGTTACCAGTGTTCACTATATAGGAAGTTACTTTGTGGCTAGTTTGATGTTAAATTGGTTAGATGAGATAGGATGCTTTTCGCAAGATAGAGGTATTTGAATGAAATCTAGCAAACTGGCGACTTTGTGTTCGCGCCTGCTTGAGTTTGAGTTAAACCCGTTTCTAATAGGGGTATCGAGTGGGCAGATTGCTCCTGAGGTCGTCTCAACTAAATGGGCGGAACTAAAAAATAAAGCTCAAAATAACCAACTAGATCCTCAAGAGTTGCGAGAGTTGGTTGCGCTTTGCAAATATGAGCGGCTAGAACTTGTATTTGAGTTGATAGATGAATTAGAGAATTAAAAAAAAGAGAAGGTGCTACCTTCTCTTTTTATTATTAATCGATGTAGATGTCGTAATCTTCACGCCAACCTTTATTTACTTCGTAAATACGTAGAATGTTTGTCGCAAACAATTGTTTTTCTGATGTCGTATTTTGGAAATCATTCCATCGTCGAGTGTATTTTATCGCTAGGTCGTTACCGTTATCATCTTTTTGATTGGTTCTCAGTAAGCCTAACTCCCAGTGTTCACTACTAAAGTTACAATCATTTTTAATTATTGATAACTCTTTAATGAAAAATGCAGGGGATGGTAACTCTGATGTCAAAATTGATTCATTATTGACATTTTTCGCTGGAGTTAAGAATACACGCAGCATATGACGGCATAGATATGAAAAACCAATGATAGAGGTTCCGTGTGTAATATAGGTACGTTTCATATCTCGAGATTTTTTCGCCCAATCTTCAACAAATACAATTGCTACGGCATTCCAGAAGTTTTTAAGTACTTGTATGAATCTTTCACGAGTCACGTCATCCAGTTCTTGATATACACGTACACCAATAACACTTAATAGTTGACGCTGCACGTTGGTGATAAATTCAGTGATGGATGATTCTGCAATCATGCCATCTTTATTACCATTTGACTTAATCAAACCATAAAGTGGCGAATCTTCGTTACGGAATCCTAACTCTTCGCACATAGAAAGTGGGAATGCTTTTTCCGCCAATGCTGGTGGCTTATAAATCTCGTCGTAAAGAGCCAAGGCATTTAATTGAACAGCTGTTAGCGGTTTACCCAAATTCAATATTAGAAATTGTTGGATGTAGTCGGATTCATTTTCCGAAATAAAGATGGATACCGGTAGAGGATAACTCTCGTGGTGGCTATTTTTTACACCACCAGAACGCTGTTGCCCATCTACAATCGCACCAGGGAGTTCACTTGACGGCAGATCTGGGTCGTAAGGGACCACCAAGTGACCGAATTCAGAGCCTTCCGTGATAGGCTCAAACTTAACTGACTTGTTAAAGCCAATTACTAAGTTCGCCAGTATAGTAGAGTTTCTTGACTCCACGTAATCGGTGATGGATTCAATATGTTTCGGAAGTTCACTACGCTGGTACCCATGAATATATTCACCTTCACGAGTGATATGAACAATCTTTGCTACGTCGCGAACTTTTTTTCCCTCTATCCAACCAGTGTAGACGGTGACGCCATTAACCACTTCTTGAATAGCTTTAATTCTTAATATTTCTGACATAAATTACTTCACTACTGCTTCAAGTGATTTAATTACACGGTTTTTGTGCTTAGTAACTATCGCTAGGTTGTGGATACCACGGCGGCGGTTTGACTGATTTGATCGGAAGATAATGTTCATCAACCCTCCTTTACAAATGCCACAAGTACATTGACGCCACTTTCGTTCTTCTAGGAAAGTTCGGTACTTTGCCTCCCCACGATTTAACGTAGTGAGTTTTGATGGCGTCATTTTTGAAGGTAGGTACGCTTCATTAGTTACTTTCTCGTAAGCAACTAACGCTTTGACTGTACCTTCAAGATCTAGTGCAGTTTCATCATAGTGATGTAGCTTTTTTAGACAGTCTAATTCAAGACGCTTCACACATTCGTTGACGGATAATGCCGTGTTGGAGAGATCGATATCGTACTCGTTGTTTTCACCCATCGTTCTAATATGGTTGTGTAGTTCATCACGGTATTTTTCGATATGATCCTGAACATTCTTATGGTCGCATTGACGTGCTCGAATCATTAGTGACTCTTCGATTTTCGAGGGCTCTATTTCTTCAGAGAGTGAGTAGTACTTACCCCCTTTAAGCCCTTGCATAAGAGGCGATGTGCTGTCTGCACTCGTCACACCAGCTTTAACGTATGCCGGAATATTGTCAAAACGGCAAATACCAAGAAGATGGAACTCTGTTTCAGGGTGGCGAACTTCACTCAGGCTTTCAAGCAAATCAAGGATTTCATCTGTCTTTGCTTTGATCATTCCTCCGATTGTTATTTTTCTATAACCAATCTCTTGAAGTTCTTTTACGGAACGCTGGAACGATTCTTTATCATAACCGTGTGCTACGCCATACGCTTCAAATGCATAAGTTTTTGATTTTTCATAAAACTCTTTTGCATTGCGTAGGGTTATACCAATACGACGCTCGCATTCTTGGATTTCTTCATGTGATAGGGCCTGCTTCGCTTCTTCATCTTTTGCATAAGCAAACACAATGTGGTCGAGTGAAATGCCGTAATCAAAACCACCACGATCGTAAAACTCAATGAGTTCTTCAACGGTAAACGGTGGCTCTTTTTCTGCGTGGTAATCGAAAGCGCCACAGTCGCCCATTAGTTTGACATCTTGAAACTTCGATTTGTTTAAGCGCAAAAACTCTCGAGCACCTAGAAAGTAAAAGTCTTCAGTTAGTTCTTGCTCGTAGTATTTGCCACGCTTTTGCATTGTGCCAACACCTGCTAGAGAAATTAGCATTCCATCAAATGGAAGTTCCGCTAGGATCTCGTGGGGATAATGATCATCATCGTATTGGCGATGGTACTTCGTACGGGTGTTGTCTTTGCCGTCGAAACTTGGGTCGACAAAGTCTTTATTGTCGGGAAAGTAAAAGCGGAACTTAGTCACGATAAACCTTTTTCTGATTTAACTTGTTTGTAGAGATTCGAGAAACGCTTATCTTCACAAGCATAACCTGCTTCTCTGAAGCGCTTGTGTGCTTTTGCGATAGCTAATGGTTGCTGTCCATCAATAAGTATTTGAGTTTCAATAAATTCGATTACAAATTCATCTGTTTGTTTGGGTCTCTCTACTCTAGTTTTTCGAGTTAACTGAGCGAACTCTTTATTTAGGACGCAGATAGTATCATTGAAGTCTGGTTTTGTAAGATCTAATTTACTCAAAAACAAGTGTGATGCTATCGCCCCTATGTTTCTGTTTGTTAGGGTTAGCCCTGTATTACTTGCGTTGGGATGTTCAAGTACGTCATGGGAACATTGGACAAAACATTTAGCGTAATCATTCAACGGTTTTGGTATCGACGTTGAAATGATAGCGAACTGATCTGGTGCGCCATCGAACCTTTTTAGTGTCTCAAGTAAGTCACTTTGTATTGCTTGCAAATATTCATTGCTAGCAACCACAATGAAGTAATCACTCTGATTATTTGAGAATGTTTTCTGTAATGACAGACTGGGAAGAGCAGACTCATTAACCGCTTCCCACCAACGATTCTTTGGGGTGGGTACTCTGTTTTCATTTGCTGCAAAAGTTGCATTGTAACTTGGTAGTTCTGTTTCTCCATCAATCAACCCAAACCCAGCCGAAAGTATCTTCAGTGACAACCTATGTTTATCTGCAAGAGATCGTAAATTCGTAAACCCAGGGCCGAGATATAGATCTCTTGCCTTAGTTCTATTTTTGTTTGCCGAAAAAGATCTCTCCCATTTGTGTAGTGTTTCTTCAAGTGAAGCAGAAATGTGCTCCTTGATATTCATTGTCAGAGAAGCATCTTGAATCTTTCTTGATGTGCAAGGGATCAGTAAATGTACTTGGTTCATACGGTATCCATGCAAGTGTAATCGTTAGAGCGAATTTCTTAGGCTTGAAGTGTAGCTGAAAGGTGGGACTTCGTATATGCTTAGTTTTATCAGGAGGTGCCTATGAAGTACTTTTTCCCCGACAGTCAAGATTTTGTAAATCCGGAATTTGATTTTGTATCCGAGAAAGTAACCAATGGTCATGTGAGGCAGCGAGATGATGTATATGCCCATGAGTTACTCAAGCGTCCGTATGATGGTCTTTTGATTTCGAAAGCCATTGTTGAGGGAGTTCCTGGCAGGACAAACAAAACCAGATATTCAGATGGGCAAAAGTACCGATTATTTCGAGAAGGGGCGCATCGATTTTTTCGTCTTAGTCGTAGTTATGATGTGATGGGTGATAGTGGTGCATTTTCATATGTAGGGGAGCCAGCGCCGCCATATTCGATAGATGAACTAATTGACTTCTACGTGAAAACTGATGTCAATCAGGGGGTATCTCTTGACCATATTGTACTAGGGTATCGTGATGAACGTAGTAGAGACAAAGAATCCTTACCAAGAGACAAAGAGGCGCGTGTAGAAATGACGCTAGAGAATGCAAGCGTATTTTTTAAACAGTCTAAAGCACAAAAGTTTATACCTTATGGGGTTGCACAGGGGTGGGACGTCAAAAGTTATGTTAATTCGGTAGTTTGTTTACAAAAAATGGGTTACGAGTTCATTACTATAGGGGGGGTAGTGACATTAGATTCAAATCAAATCTGTAAATTAATTGAAGAGATTAACAATTATTTAGCGCGTGGTACAAAATTACATCTGCTTGGTATTGGTAGGCCTGAATTGTCAAAACGGTTAAAGTCTTTAGGAATATTTAGTATTGATAGTACAACCCCATTAAAGCAAGCGTTTTTAAACAAAACAAAAAATTATCGTTTTGGTAGTGAAACATACAGTGCAATTCGAGTTCCACAGTCGAGTGGAAATCAAATGGTTAAACGTGCGATTTCTTCAGGTCGAATAGAACAAAACCTAATTCATGCACTAGAATCCGAAGCAATGCAGGCACTGCGTGAGTATGACATGGGAATTCGAGACATAGATTCAACATTAGTAAGTGTATTAGAGTATGAAAATCTATTGATGAATCACCGGAATGAATCTTATTTTCAGTATAAGCGAACATTAGAGGACAAGCCATGGAAGAAATGCCATTGTGCAATATGTAAGGGTCTTGGCATTGAGGTGATGATATATCGAGGTTCTGAAAGAAATAAGCGTCGAGGTTTCCACAACTTGCATGATTTTTATATGCATTTAAGTAGGAGTTATCAATGATCAAAAAAATGGCATTAAAAGTAGAACAAGGCTGTGATGTCGCGTTATTTATAACGACAATGAATATTGTTGAAATAGAATCAATTTGTACTATTTCAAGAGTGTTTCGAACAGATAAAAATGTACTTAAAGGTTATCAAAGGCCGGAGGTGCGTCAACATATTGATAATATTGCTGCTTATATTGACTCAAAAAATTCGGTGATTCCAAACTCAATTATCATATGTCTAAAAACAAAAGTTAATATTTCATCCAAAAGTGATGGTACACATGAGTTAATGATTCCAAGAGTCCCAAGTAGTGCTGTATTGGTTGATGGTCAGCAGCGTGTAGCTGCTTTAAAGCAGTCTGGGCGAAAAGATTTCAGCTATCCAGTATGTATATTGATGAGTGATGATGCAGAGTTTGAAAGGCAGCAGTTTTTGCTAATTAACTCTGCTAAACCATTGTCGCGTAGTTTAATATATGAATTGCTTCCTCATGCGAGCGGTGTCTTTAATGAAAGCCTTACAAGAAGACGATTACCCTCATTGCTTACACAATTACTAAATTATGAGCCTGGCTCCATATTAAATGGATTGATTAAACTCACAACTAATCCAGAAGGGTTAATTGCCGATAACTCGATGATGAAAATGTTAGATAACAGTTTGAGAGAAGGCGCGTTGTATGACGTTTGTGAGTTAAAAGAAAATGCATATAGCGCAGAGCAATGTGATGAAGCAGTACAGTTGATGAGCACTTATTTTAGAGCAGTTCGAGAAGTGTTTTATGACGATTGGGGGAAAAAACCCAAGGACTCACGACTTTTTCACGGTGTTGGGATTATTTCGTTAGGGCAATTGTTTGATGAAATTTATTACTCATATTGTATAAAAAATACACCGAAAGTATTTTTTGAGTTCTGTGTAGAGAAGCTTTTTCGCATAAAACCGTATTGCTCATGGAGTCATGGGTATTGGGAGTTTGGAAAAGATTCCGATGGAGAACAGATCGTGAGAAAATGGAACCAGTTACAAAACGTAACCCAAGACATATCGATGGTTACGAGGTACTTGACCAATATATATGAAAAACTAGAAAGGGGTGTCCCAATTGTTAAAGGTCAATGAAATTTTTGAAACGATTCAAGGTGAAGGCGTATTTACTGGTGTGCCGTCAATCTTTTTAAGGTTGCAAGGGTGCCCTGTTGGGTGTGCATGGTGTGATACAAAACATACATGGGAAGTTGATTTAGAACATGAAATTTCCTTTGATGCAGTGATAGGAAAATGTACTGAAAGTGAACAATGGGGCCAAGTCTCGGTAGAACAAGTCGTGAAGGAATGTTCAGAGCGCTATAGTGCAAAGCATGTTGTCATTACTGGTGGTGAGCCTTGCATGTATGATTTGACTCGTTTGACCTCCCGATTGGAGAGTTCCGGTTTTACTTGTCAAATTGAAACCAGTGGCACTTTTGATGTTAAAGCGACTGAGGCATGTTGGGTCACGGTATCGCCAAAAATTGGCATGAAAGGTGGTTTGAACATACAAGCACAGGCAGTCGTGCGTGCAAATGAAATCAAATACCCAATAGGAACGCAAAAAGATCTCGATAATTTGACCGATTTACTATCAACATTTGAAACGAGAGAAAATGTCGTTGTAGCTCTTCAGCCTATAAGTCAAAAAAAGCGAGCGACGGAACTGTGTATCGAGGCGTGCATTCAAAATAACTGGCGATTGTCGATACAAACTCACAAATACCTGCAGATTGCATAGTCGAGGAATATAAATGAAAAAGGCAGTAGTTGTTTTTAGTGGTGGCCAAGATTCAACCACTTGTTTGGTTCAGGCATTAACACAGTATGATGAAGTTCACGCGATCACTTTTGATTACGGTCAGCGCCACAAGTTAGAGATCGAAGTTGCTCAGTCATTGTGCCAAGAACTCGGTGTCACCGCTCATAAAGTAATGGATGTATCTTTGCTTAATGAACTTGCTATAAGCTCTTTAACACGAGATGACATCCCTGTATCTCATGAGTTGCAAGCTAATGGACTCCCTAATTCGTTTGTCCCAGGGCGTAATATTTTGTTTTTAACCCTAGCGGGTATTTACGCTTATCAAATAGGTGCGCTTTCTGTTATTACTGGTGTTTGCGAAACAGACTTTTCTGGCTACCCTGATTGCCGCAATTCATTTGTTCAGGCAATGGAGGGCGCATTGCAGCAAGGTATGGAATACGATCTGTCACTAGTAACTCCTTTAATGTGGTTAGACAAGGCTCAGACTTGGGCTTTGGCGGACAAATATGAACATCTAGATCTTGTGAAGAACAAAACGTTAACTTGTTATAATGGGGTTATTGGTAGTGGTTGCGGTGATTGCCCATCATGTAAGTTGAGATCTGAGGGTTTGGAAGCATACGAGAAGAACAAAGAACGTTATTTGGGTACGCTGTAACCTCATGAACAGTATTACCCAAGAAGCGAAGATGGTGCGTCAAGCGTTGCTAGAACATGGACTTGAAACACCGATGTTTGACAATGGTTTAAGCGCAAAAGATAAGTTTGAAATCATTGAGAAAGCGACCAGAGATATACTTGGTGCGCTGTCATTAGATTTACAAGATGATAGCCTTGCTGATACGCCTAAACGTATTGCCAAAATGTACGTAGATGAGATTTTTTCAGGCTTGAGTTATGAGAACTTTCCCAAGATAACCACCATTGATAACAAGATGGCTATTGATGAGGAAATCGTAGTAAAAGATATCTCTTTTACGAGCACTTGTGAGCATCATTTAGTAACTATTGATGGAATGGCAACTGTCGGCTATATACCTAATAATAAGGTGATTGGTTTGTCAAAAATCAATCGTTTGGTTCGCTTTTTTTCTCAGAGACCTCAGGTTCAAGAGCGATTAACTTCTCAGATCTTTGTAGCCCTTAAAACCCTGCTAGAGGTTGAAGATGTTTACGTTAAACTTGAAGCAACTCATTATTGCGTAAAGAGTAGAGGGATCAGGGACACGACAAGTTCGACAACGACAGTCAAATCAGGTGGTAAATTTAAGAAGTAAAATGTAATTTGATTCTTTTAGGTTTCACGAAAAAATCCTCTCAGCGAGGATTTTTTTATGTTTGCAAACTCATAGGCGACATTGTTTGTCGCCTGTTGATTTAAGATTTACGGCGTACTTGCGGCCTTATAGATAGGGTTTGATGGAACTAGTGCCAATTACATTTATTGTAAGTGGTTTGTCATGAGATGCCTTTTTATAATTCTTGATTACGTAATGTCGTAACGAGGACTCTTAAGTCAGTGTGGAGTCTTGTGGCGTGATGGCTTTACCTAATTTTTGAGAAGGTTACGAGTGAGTGTTAAGTAGCCAAAATTAAATATTTGCTACTTTTATTGTAATTTATAAGTAACTTAGTGCGTATTAATTGTGATATATGCTAAGAATGACATTTAGTATAGTTGTTTAGTTTGAGGTATTCATGTCGTCGGTGAGAGTTGGTGCGTTGGTGAAGAGTCCGACCGCCTTTCGTGGTATTGGTAAAATTGTTTCTATTAACGCTCAAGATCAATCTGCGACAATTGGTTTTTTTGCGTCACCACTCCGCCCTTTGGCCAACACCATTGATGTGCCAGCGAGTGAGTTACGTGCAGTGACTTCTCTTGGCCTCAATACCGAGGTGTTTGTGCAGTTCCCTGGGTCTCATTCGTGGAAAATGGGGCACTACCAAGGGGAAAGACCAAATGAGCAAGCACTCATCTCATTTTCTCGAGAGATGAAAGGTGTCTATGACTTCGGTGATTTATTCATTCCGAATGCTTATCCTGCTGAGGAATTCGTTGTTGAAGAATTTCTAAAAGGGCAAGGTACTTCATCTCCTTTTCTTTGCAATGCATTAGCTAATTTCTATCAAGAGTACTTTTCTCAGCGACGCTCTTGTCGTTCAATTTCGGCGTTACTATCAAGCTCGGTTGAGTTAGAAAAACACCAACTTGCTGCTGTTTATGAGGTACTCAAAGACTCAGAAAAGAAATACTTGCTTTGTGATGAGGTGGGTTTGGGCAAAACGATCGAAGCTGGTTTTATCATTCGCCAGCATGTATTGGAGCGAGGCCGAGAATCAAAGGTACTTGTATTGGTCCCAGACGCGTTGACCCAACAATGGGAGCGAGAACTGTCAGATCGTTTCCATCTCGGATCGTTACTCAATACAGATGAAGATAATGCTGATCCAAATATTCATATTTTGACCTATACCCAGGCGCTGACGTATACATTCGAGCCAACGATGGTTGTTATTGATGAAGCTCATCAAATATCAAGCTATCCATTTAACGAAAATTGGTTAGAGAAAGAACTGTTCATTGCAATTTCAAAGCTCACCAATCATTCAGGCGTAACTCTGTTGCTAACGGGGACACCGATGGCTGGGCACGATTCGGCTTATTTGGCATTGCTGCACTTATTGAACGCCGATGACTTTCCATTGACTGATAGAACGATTGAACTGTTCAATAAGTTACTGCCGATTCAAGATCGAATTCGTGAGTTAAGCCGTATCTTTGTACCTGAGAATGAAGACTTTCTTCTTTATACGTCACTCAATGACTTATTGGATTTAGAGATTGGTGATCCTAACGTAGATGAAATGATAGAAGCGTTGCTTCCTCAGGTGAATATGTTTGCACTTGAAAAAGACCTTGAGTTACGTGACCGTCTCATCGGTGACCTGTCATCATATTTGAATAATAAGTGCCTTTTTAGTTACCGAATGATTCGTACCTCGAGATCAACAGGTTTATTGGATAATGACGTTAATGAAATTGAAAACCTGTTCCCTGGCCTAAATCCTGTTCAAACGGTTATATGGAATGCACCAAATAATGAAGCTTACCTAGACGAGCATTTTGAGCAGTATCGTTCTGAAATGGTGGGCAATGATACGTTTAAGCAATTGAATATCTCCCCGTTTAAGCAGTTAGTGGAAGCATTGCTAACCAGTCCAATTTCTTTCAAATCAGAAGTTGACCGCTATCTGAAAACCGTGACTTGTACCAGCGATGAACTTTCTCACTGGCAGTATATGCTAGAGCAATCCGATCGCGAGCAATTAAGCAAAAACAAAGCAACGGCCTTTGCGCTAACAAAATGGTTAGAGGATATGCCTGAAGGTAAGGCGGTTATTTTTTGCGGAGATTGTTTAACTGCCGACAATGTGTATCAGTTCCTTGTTGATAATATTTCAACTGGCGTAGAACGTCATCAACAAGGTAAAACTCCTGCCTTTGTTACCGATAGCGCAGTAAGAGTCTTGGTTTGTGATGAAAAAGGTGAAGATGGTTTGAACCTCCAGGGACAGCGTCGTCTAGCGATACATTACAGTATGCCAATGGAGATTAGCCGCATTGAGCAGCGTAATGGCCGCTTGAATCGATATAGTGCACTGTCGACCGGAGTGTACCCTATCGATACCATGATTCTATCGACGGAGAGACCCACACTGTATAGTAAGTGGCTCCAAGCGTTGACGATGGGAGTAGGTTGTTTTTCTCACTATCGTGCCAATATTCAAGATGAAATTGATACATTGCTAAACCAAGAAGTGTGGCCAGCGGTTTGGGAAGAGGGCTACCTTGCATTTGAAGATGCTGAAGTAAAGCTAAAAGATAAGACAAAGCAGACGTATGAGCACTTAGACATTATCGCTAAGCTTGCAACGGTAGATACCGATGCTGAAAAGGCAGAAAAACTATTGGCAGAAATGCGGCAAGATGATGAGAATTTTGAAGAGTCTTCCGCACTTACTGAGTGGATCACGCAAGGTATTTTATTCCAAAAGCTTCGCGGTGAAACCCAAGACCTTTATCGTTTTAAATATGCGTCAGGTTTAACCAAAATGCGATCGTCAACGTTAATCGACAAATGTATTGTTGGTCTTGATATTGAAGCATCAGATTACTCATCGCCAGTGACTCAAGAATTGTCCCTTTCACGAGTAAACAGTGTGAGGAATGGCAGTTACCCATTGCGATATGGGCAACCTTTTGTTGATGCGATAGCCGAGGCATCTTTACTATCACCACTAGGCAACTGTAGTGCAATTATACGTAAGCTCCCTTTCAAGCAGGAGCCGAAATTGTGTTTTGTGCCACAATGGTTGGTAGCAGGAGAGGCCGGTTCTACATCTGACCAAATCACTGTTGACGCCATATTTCCACCTGTTGTTTTTCAGGAGGTGTTTGGAGAAAGTGGTGATCTCATTCCACCAAATATGGCGACTTTAGTAAGAGGTGCGTACAGTACTAAAAATGGACAAGTTGAAATTGGGGGTAATCAAGTTCCATATAAGGACACCAATATCACTATTCAAGCTGATGACTCTAATACGGATCTATGGCAACTCATTGATCCGCTAGTGAGTAAGGAGCAGTTTATTAGTGCACTAGATTTAGTGCTCGAGAAAAGTAAGGCACTTGCTATCGAGAGGTTTGAACAACAAAGTGAATTCGAGGATGTTGTTTCTAAAGCGAAGTTGCTGACTTTGAAGTATGTATTGTTGATTGGTTCTTAGCTATGAAATTCTGTGAATTTTATCCAAATTACATGTTAGAAAACCTTAAGTCAGAGGTTGAGTTCTTCTTTGATTCTCAATTCAAGAGCCGTTTTATACAGGCATTGGATTCTCAGGAATTAACCCTGACGGAGTTCTGGTATTTAACCAAAGATTTACTGGCAACAGAAGAAGATCTAGATAGTGCGCGCTTGAGACTTGGCAAAAGGCCAAATCAAGAGGAGTTTGCCGCTGGAATTAGTGCTGGCTTAAAATTTGATCCAATTTCTGATTCTATAGCTTTGGAACCGGGTGCTGTAGATGAGTATGCTGATCCTGTTTATAAACAGGTGGTAAAGCGTTATTCCGAGCAACCACCACATGATCCTGTTTTAGACAAACTAAACCTGCCGTTTAACACTTATACAACGCCTGCACAGCGTGAGGCGGTGCGTTTGACGCTTGCTTCAAAGCCTGATGCTACAGTCATCGTGAATTTGCCAACGGGGTGTGGAAAAACTCTGGTCACTGAAACACTTACAGGGTTGAGTCGCGCGGATGAACTCACCATTGTAGTGATACCAACAACTGCGTTGGCACTTGATCAAGCCAAACGTATGAAAGCATCGATATCTCGAATGGGTTACCAACCTTGTGCTGAGTACGCATGGCGAGGAGAGTTAAGCAAAGATACGAAAGCTCAGATAAAGTCAGATATTTTATCTGGAAAGCAACGCGTGTTGTTTGTGTCGCCGGAATCTATGGTGAGTGGGATCCTGCCAACTCTGTTCAAAGCGGTTGAGTCCAAAATATTAAAGAATGTTGTGTTTGATGAGGCTCACCTAATTGACACTTGGGGGGATGATTTTAGACCAGAGTTTCAAAAATTAGGTGCATTATTAGAGGCGCTAAAAAAGAAAGGTGGTTGTTTTAGGAAAGTGTTTCTGTCCGCAACATTTACCGATCAGTCTCTTGTCACTATTCGAGCCTTGTTCGGTGATGCTCACACCAAACCGACTTTGATCAATGGTGCATTCTTACGCCCGGAACCTATTTGCTTGAAGCAAATGGTTAAAAAAGAAGACTACATATCAGCGGTGGTTAAAAAGGTAATTGGTTCTCCTAAGCCTTTGATTGTGTATGCATCTACCAAGCAAGAGTGTACTGATATCTATCAGCAACTATCGGCAAAAGGCGTCAATAGAGTTTGCTTGTTTACTGGAGATACGAGAGACACTCAACGCTCGGATATTATTGAAAAATGGGATGCCAACAACTTAGATATTATTGTAGCAACGACAGCTTTTGGTGTTGGTATGGATAAAGGTGACGTACGAACAATAATTCATGCTGGCTTGAGCCAAAATATTGATGGCTATTATCAAGAAATAGGTCGAAGTGGTCGAGATGGAAAAGCTTCGTACTGTGAAGTGATTTATCACAGCGGCCAACTTACCAATCGTAGTCGCAGTAACACAATTGGTATTGAACTGGGTTTTGAACGTTGGAACTCAATGTGGAAACAGCGTTTTGAAGTCGGTGATAACTTATTTGAGATTAAGGTAAACACTCAGGCAAGTCATATAGAGAAAAATTCTGATGCTAACGCAACATGGAACTGGAAAACGCTGTTACTTATGCAACGTGCAGGTTTGCTGCGTTTGTGTTATCCAGACGCCTCACTAGTCCCGGATAATGAAGAGAGTTGGGCTAAATTTTGGTCTGATTTTACCAACAAAGTTGTGGTAGAAGTGACCCATGATAGACATGTAATCAAGGATACATGGGAAGATTTGGTTAATGCACACCGTGCCCAAGAAAACAAAGTTCTCAACAACCGTGGGGAGTTATTGCTTGATTGGATCACTAATAAAAAGCCCCTAGGCGAAGTTTTGCAGGAAAGCTTCATGCTAGACAATTTTATGCCATTGAAAGTATGTGGTCGAAGCGATGTTGAAAATGGAAGAGCTTCTCACAAGACGTTAGTCGGCGATGTTTTTACTGTATCTCAACCAATCTGTAACTCGAACAATCTTTATCAGTTTTATTTCGAGGCGACATCAGACTTTGTCGAACGTTTGATAAATGTATTCAAACAGAAAGTAAATGAGGAAGAGGTTACAACACTAGTTTGTAGCGAGCATTTTTTACAACAAGCAAAACCTTATTTGGATAACTACGCTAATAAGGTTTGGTTCCATATTCCATTTAGTCAATACGAATGTAATGATCAAATGTTGTATGAGCATCGAAAATTCATCATACAGGATGAAACCGACATAAACTCAACATTAAAGGTGCCAATCACCTTTATGGAAAAATTTACTAATTATTATTTTGGAAACTCCGAATTAAAAGATCCGATGAACGACCACAGAAAATGGTGGGAGTCGAGTAACAACATTAAAAATATAACCACTTTAGCGAATTTGTAATTATGGCAATTATTAACAACGCACACCCAGGTAGTCATATACCGACATTACAACTAATAGATGAGTTGTTGAATAGCAGAAAATCCAAAAAAAGTGAATCAGCAATATTAGAATCAAAATTGCTCAGTTCAACGATGCCTGATGCACTTTATTTAAAACAGGGTTCTGATGGTGAATTTGAACTTAATGAAAATGCCAAGAAAAAGATGCGAGAATCTTTGTCTTTTTGGGGTAAATATGGGCTTTGGTCGGTATCTTCGTCAGAAGAGGGAAAAGCATATTCTGCAATGAGTCCTCTCTGTAACTCTTCAAACCTGCCCAAGCGCATTATAGATATTATATCTAAACAGTATATTAAAGATGGCGAACTAATTATCTCATTGGATGATTACTTCAAAGATGACGATTTATCTAAAGACTTTTCGTTGTTTGTATTGGCGATGTGCTTTTTCTTGTATCAAGAAGAGTTAACATTTGTAAAAAACACTTCATTCACAGCAACTGAAGCTTATGAATTGATGGTGAGTAGTGTTGTTCCTGATGCGGCTAGAATTACCTACAACAAAACAAATGAGTCTGCTGGCGTAATTAATTACGGACACATGCTCGGATTTTTAGAGGTCGTAGGTAGAGACACCTACATTCCAGATCCGACGAGGTTTATACAGTGGCACTTGGACAGTATTTTTGATTCCGAAAGTGAAATGTCTCTTCAAGAGTTTCTTGACCAATTAAACCGTATTTTGCCGATCTTTGATACTGGAGTATATCAAACTGAACTTTCCAATCCGCATCAGGAACCGTATCCGTATCTCAATACCAAGAGACCAGAACTCGTATCTCGTGTCGGTAATATTCGACTTTCTTCAGCAATGAGTCTTGCTCTTTTCCGTTTGGAGGCGATGAATCTTCTTCGTCTAGAAGCACGGTCAGACAGTAGTCAGCGATTTGAATTGACGTTACCGAAGTCGACGATCACAGAAGTCACGAACATCAGATTTAATAGAGCGGAACAAAAATGAGTATCCAAGCATATTGGCCAAGCCTCAAAAATATTGAAACCTGCATCCTGAGCGAAGCCGAACGATTGAGTGATAAGTTGCTTCTTGCAGTACATCACCCAATGAAGTTAGTTGTGACTTCTTACGGCTCAGAAGAAATACTTGTTAAAAGTCAGCAGGATTTGCTGGAGCAACTGTTAGCGCATAATCATATCATTCCCCTCGTCGGAGAATCTGGTAGCGGTAAGTCTCACTTGATACGTTGGTTGAACGCTGTTGCTAACAATCACCCTAAAGCAGAGCAAGAGAAGTGGCATATTATTCGGATTCCAAAGAATGCGAGTTTATCTCAAGTGTTAGAGATTCTACTTCGTGGTTTGGAAGGCGATATATTTGACAATGCGCGCGATCAAATAGGTAAAGTCGCTAATTCCCTAGATCGTGACACAACCACAAGCCTAATGTTTGCGCATATTGTCGAAGCGTTTCGAGAAGTCCCTGCACGGCTGCAAAAACAGCATCAAGCGCTCCAGTCTGAAGGTAAAATGACTCAAGAAAAAGGGCAACAGTTTATGGCAGAAATGTCATTTGCCAGTGAACTACAGCACTTTTTTGATGATCCACACATTAAAGCCAATTTCTCTGGCAAAGATTCAGCGGTTAGAGGCCGGGTTTCACGATTGATTGAAATTAAGTCTTATGCGGAACTTTTAGAAGATAATTTTCAAGTTGTTGCTGAAGATTTCAAATTCGCTAGTGGTGATGAGGTCTCAACACAATTGGGCGCGAGAGCACGTAAAGCCTATGCTAACCTGCAATTGGAATCAGATGCTGCCAAACGTCAAATGGCCGCAGAGATGACGAACAAAGCGATTGAACGAGCTTGTAAGCTAATGTTCAATCGCCTATTTCAGTTCAGCACGGGTAACTTTCAAGATTTATTCAAAGAGATCCGGAAGTATCTATTGAAGCAAAACAGGACCTTGGTCGTTCTAGTCGAAGACCTTGCGGCGATTTCATCCATCGATGATGTGCTGATAGAAAGTCTTTTAGAGCAAGATATAGATGATGGAGTACAAGTGCTCTGTCCTATGAAGTCCGTGATTGCAACGACGGATGATCTAGAGAGTTACAAGAGTCACCGAAATACAATTTGGACTCGAGGTCGTTTTGAGTGGCGATTGCCAACGGATTTCGATGTTGAGAACTTTCCTGAGCTTAAGTTTACACCTAAGGATGTCGTTGATTTTTGTGCACGCTACTTGAATGCTGCTCGTCATGGTGTCGATGCACTTGATAGTTTGATAAATATCAAAGAGATTGAGACCGAGTTAGAAGCCTGGAGTATTGACCTGGAAGAATCAGATCAAAAGGCGTTAGATGATTTTGGTTATTCTAACGTCTCCATATCCTCTGACAGTTCTGGAGAAAATGGAATTCCTCTGTTTCCATACAACAAACAAGCAATTACAAAGTTAGCTAAGAAGCATGTTTTTAAAGGAAACCGAACTCGATTTAATCCTCGGGTAGTTATCCAGGAGGTATTATTGGCTATTCTCCGCGATCATCGAGAACGTTTTATTCAAAATGGTTACCCAAGTGCTTGGTTTGAAGAGCAACTTAGTGAGTTTCGTAATGATGAAACGGCTATGGTAGTTGACCGAAACATCCAAGGCAAAGATATGGTAAGGCGTTTAATTGGCTTTATGTCTTTGTACTCGGACGCTGCTACGAGCGAAGATTGTTTCAAACAATTATCTAAGCGACAGGCTCTAGCCTTTAGTCTAGATGCTTCATTATTCTCCGAAGAAATTTCTTTGGAAGCGACTGGTCAAGCGGTAGTCAACCCGACTCCTGGTAGGCGTGAAAACGTTGGGGGGGGATCGACTAACACTGAAGACAAGAAACGTAAACAAGATGATTCGAAAACTTCAGGTGCAAAACAAGTATCTAAAGCAGAATCACAGCATGATGAAGTTGTTAAAATAGTAAATGCATGGTTCTCGGGAAAATCAGTTTTAGAGCAAACACCTAGTAATGCATTGCGACTAGCTCTTTTTCAAATGCTTGAACAACAGAAAGGGTTTGCTGACTATTCGGTAAATACAAACAACGTATGGGGTGGAAAAAACCAGAGTCTATTGAACGCTTTCTTGAAGCAAGGCGCATTAACCTTAATCTATTTACCTGGTTCTCGCTCAAACCATCAAAACTCAAAAGTAAATGCTTTTGGTGATAAAGAGTTATCGCCATCTCTTGATGCCTTGCTGTTAAAGAAGCAAATGATAGCTATTATGCGCTATGCAGTTGAAAATAAATTAGATAATAATGATAAAAACATTCAAAGGCCTGGTTGGTCATACGAGCAAGGACTAGAAGACTACGCACTATACATGCAATTTGCGCAGAAATGGGTGCCAGTCGCTATGGCAAGGTGTTTGGAGTTAGCAAAGCAAACGGCGCACACTCCAATTAGCAATCATGTCGCGTTAGCTAATAGCATGGGATTTGAATTATCAGGTATCGACAAGGCACTAAATCAGTTAGTAAAAACGTCGAGCCAGATTAAAAGTGAACTGCCACCGGCAATCAATCCACAACATAAAGCTGTATTCGACACATGGCTGATAGAGTGGGATGAATTGCGAACCAAGTGGCTAAACACCATGTTAATAGGTAACAATGCCGTACATCCTGTTACTTTCGCCAATGCATTTCGTAATAGAGACAAAGTCGTTAGGTCGACCAGTGAGTTAGCCAATGTTATTCGAGAAGTAAAGGTCACCAGTACTTCATTAAGAGAGTATTTGGAGGGTTCTGAAACGAAAGAACAACTTCGGGAATTATTAGAACTACTGGACATCAGTTATAAAAATATTCCAGCAGAGATGATGCCTAGTTATGACGTGAGCATAAAAACCGTGCGCTCGAGAGTTAAGCAATTGGGTGAAATAGTGACCTCTCAGACGCCTAAGTCGGTCATTGCTCTAAACCAAACTCAAGATGATCCTGTGAAATTATTAAATAAAATCAGTGGAGTAGAACTGGATCTTTGGATAAAAGTGCTCAATGACTGGAAAGCAATATCTCCAAAAGTAGATAAAAACATCAGAGAATTTAACGCTAAGAATGGCGTCAGCCAAATCGAAACCTACAAAAAAGTGATAAATGATCGTCTTTCATGTGTAGAAAAATCTTTACAAATTTTAGGAGTTGCGCATGAGTCTTAAACGCCAAATAGAAGAACTTAACGAGCAAATTGGGTATTACCATAACAGTGCAAACCTGGAAGACCAGATGAACGCACTTAAGACGATCTCTACGCGCATCGCTAACCCCTCTAGCCGAATTGAAGAAGAGGCTAAGAAATTAGAGTGCCTTAAGTTGATTGATGGGGTTGATCTCTATTGTGAGGGCGGAGAGTTAGCGCTAGAGACGGCTAGAGAACGATATTTGGCATTTAAGACCCTTTGGGGAGAGATTGAAGACCAAAGCTTGGCTGATGAAGCAAACACTCTTTATGAAATGACTCAGGCTGTTAGCAAGACTGCTAACTTATTCTCTGAAAATCACCAGGTTATTTGGCAAGAGTGGGCGGAAGAGCAAAATAGCTTAACGAATGTCAATGATGTGATTTTAGAACAACAGAAAGTCCCTCATGGTAATTTTGAACTCTACAACAATTACAAAAGATCAAAGAGAGAGTTTGATAGTCAAATAGGTAGCTTCACTTTTGATCAAGGGCAGTTAGCCAGAATTCAGCAGTTTGCAAAACAGTGTGTAGAATTCAAATCTCAAATGAATACCGAGGCTTTGCCTGGAGGTGTAAAAAAACTATTTGATGCCCTACAAAATCCTGGTGCAGTGGCGTTTGTATCTATGCTGACCCCAGAAGTTATGGATTGGTTAGAAAAGAACAATAAACTCGATACATTGATGGTAAAACAAAGATAATGACCACGATCGATAAAGATAAGCTCATTGAAGCATTAGATAAAATAGAAGACAAAGAATCTGAGTTATTGGCTTGGGGGGACGTTGAAGTATTCTCTACCCGCGCGGAAATTGAGTCTAGCCTTAAAGATGTCGGGGTTTCTGACTATTATGTGAACGATTATTTTGACGCTCTTGTAGAGCGTCGTTTTATCTTTCCGATTGATAATGATGGCTATCGAACACGAATGGCAGAGACGGTGCGCTTGCAAGTGTTGTCTCGCCAGTGGTTCTCTAAACAAGAAATTGAGGACGCTAAACCGCTAATATCGGACTTTCGTTTTTTAAAGCGACCGCGCCAATATCCAAAGCGAGATAACGATGCACAAGCTTTAATTACTCAATGGGAGCAAAAGAATCTATTTCAGTCATCGAATGAGAAAGCCATTCTTAGTAGTTTATTGAAAAAAGGAGATGACTGGTTTCAGTTGTCAGGCTTTCAGGTGCGCTCGACAGAGCGCATCCTTACAAAATATGAGCAGCATAGGCGTAAAAGGGCTTATCATCCTAGCGCGACGATTGTTTGTGCTGGCACAGGTAGTGGTAAAACACTCTCTTTTTACCTACCCGCGATGACTAAACTGGCAGCCGATTTAATTAATGATGATGATCGACGAGTACGCATTCTTGCGATTTATCCTCGTAAAGAACTTCTGAAAGACCAGTTTTCGGAAACCTATCGAGAAGCACGTAAGTTGGATGATTTCTTAGAATCCAAAGGTAAGCGAAAAATCACCATTGGCACGTTTTATGGTGATACGTTATCTGAGCGTTATGCAGATGATGGTGCGGTATTTGGGCCAATGGTTTGCCCAAAACATGACTGTGGTGGCATCCTAAAATTTAATAAGCAATCAAAACAGGTGGTTTGCTCGACCTGTCATGCGATTCTTTCTTCCGAGGAAGTCATCACCACACGAGAAGGTGCTCAAAAAAATCCCCCTGATATCCTTTTTACAACAACAGAAATGTTGAACCAGCGTCTTAGTGACAAGAATTTCAATCAGCTTTTTGGTGTAAACGAAAGTAACATTGCTATACCTTTGGTTTTGCTTGATGAGGTGCATACTTATGAAGGTAGTAGCGGAGCGCAAACCTCATTTCTATTGAAACGCTGGATGGCATTTAGTGGTATTAAGCCCCATTTTGTTGGTTTATCTGCAACGCTTGCTGATGCAAAGAACTTCTTTGCGGATCTTACTGGCACCTTGCCCCAAAATACCGAATTGGTTGAGTCATTTGAGCGAGAGATTGAGGAAGAAGGTGCTGAATATCTATTAGCACTTCGTGGAGATCCTGCCTCTCAAACAGGTCTTCTTTCTGCAACAATTCAGGCTACGATGCTTGGAAGTCGTATGCTGGATACCCATGTCGGTGTAAAGAGAAATATATCGGACGATGTATTTGGTCAAAAGGCTTTTGTGTTTACCGATGATCTTGATGTTATTAACCGTCTTTACAACGATTATTTGGATGCAGAAGGTAAGCAAGACTTTTTTGGACAATTACGGCCGAGCTTAAGAAATGAAAAGCCGTTAGCTTATTTACGTTCTTCTGAAAATACGAATTGCTCACTAGCGCTTAAGCGTCAACTTGGGCAAGACTGGTCTGCTACTGAAGGAATTGGTCACAATCTTGAACAAGCTAACATTGTTGAGCGCACATCAAGTCAGGATAGTGGTGTTAACCAAGGTGCAAATGTGGTTGTTGCAACCGCTTCATTAGAAGTTGGCTATAACGATCCTACAGTAGGTGCTGTAATTCAACATAAAGCGCCAAGAAACGTAGCATCTTATCTACAACGTAAGGGACGAGCTGGGCGTCGACGCGGTATGCGACCGTGGATGTATACTATTTTGTCTGATTTTGGCCGAGATAGGATTGCCTTTCAGCAGTATGAGCAACTCATTGACCCTAAAGTCAGTACCACTAAGTTGCCGACAGAAAACTCGCATATTCATAAGATGCACGCCTCTCTTGCTACATTGGAGTGGTTTGTTAAAAATGACTCTCAGCTAAAATGGTTAAATATTTGGAGCGCATTAAAAGACCCGCAGAAAAATGCAGAAAGGCTCGAGAAATTACACCGCGCAGTGAGTGAATTGTTGGGCAACCCTTCAAAGATAGCGCAATTAACCACCCACATAAAAAATACGCTGGGGCTGAACGATGAGCAAGTTAAAGTGGTTATGTGGGCTCCACCTCGTTCAATAATGATGTCTTTTCTTCCTGAACTTGAACAAAATCTCGCATATAGTTGGGGAGCAAGAGGTCAGTATTGGCAGGGAATAGGTGATGGTAATTCAGGGCCAATGCCTAAATACATTGCATCTCAGTTGTTTTCTGGACTCAACACTCAAGGCCTATCGGTTGTACTGGATCGCTCGACTAAGAATGAGCAATGCTATAAACGAGAGAACATGGCTTTCTTTCAGACTCTTAAGGAGTTTGCTCCGGGGCGAATGTCTAAACGTTACACGGTTAAGGCGTTGAATGTACCGGACTGGTTGGTACCTGTAAATTTCGAACCCACGCCCGGTCAGAAAGACATTTTAGGGTTTGATATTGAAGATGCTTTCGGTGACGTAAGCAAACAAGTGTTGCAAGATTATGTCGAGTTTGATGGCAACCAAATAGCAGTTTATCAGCCTAGGTTCGTTAAAACCACGCGAGCGATGAACAAAACGCTTACTAATAAAAGCAGTAGCATTCTTCAGTGGCATTTTGATATTCGTGAGCCTTCGATCAGTAATTTGACACCGGTACCGAAAAATAGCGAATGGTTTGAAGTGTTGAAGTCTATCGACTTTTTTACACATGACAACTCCACGTCAGTAGAATTGATTCGATTTTGTACAGGAGCAAAAGCAAGTATTCCATTTGCTCAAAAAGGTCTAGATCCAGCAAACATATTTTTTCAATGGCAACAGAAAAATGCGCAAGTTGCTATAGGAACTAAATTGTGGGTCGATAGTGCGAAATTTAGTTTTGAGTTTTCTGAGGAGAAAATTCAACAGTTGCTCTCGCATAACGATAACCAGAAAGGTCTTTATTATCAGTATTTACATGACACTTTTCTAAATTCAGACCAGTTCGAACATGAGTACTTCTTGGCGAACTGGATATTTGAATGTGTTATGTCGGCATTGTTTGTAATTTGTCATGAAAGAAAATTAGCACTGAATGATGCCTTTGAAGTCCTTTGTTCATCTACTGGTAAACAATTGTTGCTTGAGGTGGTGAATGGTATGTTCCAACGTCGTAGCACAGAGGTTGGGGATGAAGAGCAAGGTTTGCATCAGCGTCTATCAGACTATTTTGAAAGTGATTCCAACATGGCCGCAGTTAGGTGTGCACTTGACCTTGATCCTTGTTACGGGCAATCGGAGCACTATTTTGAGTGGGGCAAAAAGGTTCTAGGGCAGACTTTGTGCGGCGGTATTAATGCGATGTTCTTGAAGTTGGTATCTGATGTTTCGGAGCAGTCATTTAATCTCGATCATAGTTGGGATGGGGATAAGTTAAACATCTGGTTGAATGAAAACGAAGTCGGTGGGATTGGTTATATCACTAAGTTCAGAGAGGCATATAGGGAAGATCCACTTCGTACGTTGGGTTGTCTAAGTCATGCGTTTGAGACTGGAGAGTATGAGCAGGTAAACTTTGATCTACAACATTTCTTGTTAGAGTTATCTCAAAATCAAGTGTTGCAGCAGGGTGTAAATAATATTCGTTCGGCGAATAGTTTAGATGACCGTTCACAAGCGACAAAAGCGCTGAAGTTGCAAATCTCTCGATTAGGTATCTTACCGTCACATGCTTGGAATAGTGTGCTTTATTCTCGCATCCTGAAAAAAGGTGCTAATTCTTCTACGGATCAACGTCTTGTAGATTTGCTCGAGGAATGGAGTAATTATGAAGCGTGTGTAGATATCGAGATTCCATTGCATATTGTTGCTTATCTTGCGGCGCGTAACATAGGAGGTACGCATAGCGACATTTATAGCAATAAAAACCGTATCCAGTCTCAATTATGGCAGCGTGGTGCAATGATTCGAGAGCAAGAGTTAGGTTTTTATAACCAGTTTAGCGCAGATAAAAATAAGACTGAACGCCTTCTATTAACTCAAATTATCACGGCGAAAGATGTTATGGTCGATTTCGATCCTATTGGAACTTGGCGTAACAAACTATCAGCTGAGTTAAAATTATCAGGTAAGTGTATCTTGGTATTTAACGGTGGGGACAGGTCACAAGTAAAATCTGTGCTTAGTGAGTTAAATGTTAGCATGATTGAATACAATAAGATGATGTTCTATCCACGAATAACGAAAGTTCAAGCTCGTTTATCAGCAATGCATATCACGGTTGAAGTGAGGGATATCCTCCAATGATGATTCAAACAGAGCGCTCTATTGAGACAAAAGAAGCGATAGGTCGAGCCCATGTCAAAGATCTTCTCACCTCTATATTGGTGGGCGAGGCTTTAAACCCTGGAGAGATCTATATATTAAGCCCATGGATTTCTGATTTTCCTGTTTTAGATAATACATCTGGCAATTTTGATTCGATAAACCCTGCTTGGGGACATCGCCAAATTTATTTTTTTGAATTGTTGCAAAATTGTGTTGAAGCAGGTGCGACGCTAAAACTAGCCATTCGTGAAAACAGAGACAAAATATATTTGTTAGAGCAAGCGTTAAAGAACTATCCGAGCCGATTTGTGGTTGCTGAACATAAAGACTTACACGAAAAGGGCTTGCTCACGGATTCATGTTTGATACGTGGTTCGATGAACTTTACCTTTTTTGGTGCAAGTATCAATTTCGAAGGAATTACCTACACCACTAACCCGAGTGCGATTGCAGAAAAGAAAAACACGTATGAAGATTTGTACTTCTCCAACCTTGTTGCAACGGTAGATGAGGAGGAAGATGATGACTGGTTATTCTAATCAAATATTACAAGGCTTTTTCAAGGGGGAGAATAAGATCATCCCTAACAGTCAATGGCATGAAAAAGTGAACAATGCACAGGCTCAACTGGAAAGTGGCAGTGCGATCAAATATATGGTCGGCTACCCTCAAGGTTCATCACCAAGTTTTTACATACTGTGTGATAGTGAAGAGTTAATGGAGCATACCAAAGATTGGTTAAATTGCGCTTTACCCCGCTATTACTGTCAGTTTGCACGCCCTTGTAAAACAGCAGAATATGACTTTGAAGGTGTATTACTTCAGCATTGGCAACATGGATTTCTCAAAGTTACGGTTTGGGGACGAGAGAGTTTAGGTATCGATCAAGCCAAATACCGTATGTTTTTGCCAGAAGCGATGAAGCAGAGTCAAGAGGCGTTGAACAGGTTGATTACTCGCTATCTGAGTTCCCCTGTGATAAATCGCCAGACCTCAAAACCAATTGGGATGCTGGTGAAAGGCTTCATTGATGCATACGAAAATCATGATCATGCATCGATGGTTGAGCACTATGATTCGATTGCGAGCAGTGAAGACATTGAGCGCCGCAACAAAGATACGTTAAAGTTCATGTTGCTTGAGGCAGAAGAGAAATGGGAACAGATCATTGAATTTGCTCGTCAAAGAAATGTATCTGCTCAGGTTATTTCGAGTGGTGTCAGTGTCGCTATCATGCACGCTGTTATTTCACTGTCTACCGCGAGTGATAAAGGGATAAATTCGTTTGAGTTGGATTGGCCGTCAATGTATGAAAGATCCATTGAGTTTTTGCCCATTTTTACCAAACCACCATTATTTGAAAGCGAGAAACAGTGGAAATTATGGGCAGTGTTGGTTCATCTATTTAAGATAGAGCAGGGGTTTGATAAAGCAAAACCTCATCTAGATGAAGAATGGTTGAATACACTTATTGAACAAGATACCAGTGTCAATGCTCTGCCGATACATATTGAGACGAAGTTAGATTTAACCACACAGGTTCATGACCAAGAGTCTATATTATTTGTACTTAATTATGCACAAACGTGTCATGAATGCGAGGTGATGCAGATTTATGAATGGCTAGAGAGTGCTCCTATATCTCTAAAGATTAATCTTAAACAGGATTGTTTATACTATCGTTTGTGGTCTAAATTAGAAGAAAGTGCTTTAGCCAGTCTTAGGTTGCAAAAAGGCATATAAAATAAAAGTGTTGTTAGCAATAACCTAGTCCTAGATTGTATTTGACATGACGAATTCCAACGAAAAAGTCCATGTCCCTAGAGGCGAAAAAACTCAATATTGATGGATAAATGTGTTTAAAATGTGACTTGTGTAGCAAAGGCTAAAAAGTATAAATATGAGGATAAATTATTTTTCAAACTCCGTTTATTCTTTTAATATTAATAGTTTACCGTTGTGGTTCGCCGTCCTCACTCACTGCTACATTCAAGCTCCTAGAAATTCCTAGGGGCTTTACTCGTTTTATAACTCATGAACTCAAACAAATCCTAAATAAACTTAAATACAATCATTGGAACGTACATACAAAGCGTTTCAGCTAGGTTCCCAATGCATGGCGCTCTGTACAACAGCCTCTTCCTTGAGGCTATTTTTACTTTATAGAGCTCGAATTTTAGCGATTTCTTCACCAGAAATGCCTAAAGATTCAAGAAATTTCTGGTGCTCATTAGGTTCAAGTTCCTCAAACTTTTGATGCCACTTGACCATATCAGTGTCAGTGAATCCAGCGGCAACCATGATTTCTACCCAGCGTTCTTTATTCACAATCTTTTCCTCTAATAAACTTGGTTCTTGAAGCAATAGAACGACAGCTTTCTGCTGTGCTCGTAGGTTTTGGATTTCTCTTTCCAGTTCATTGAAGTGATCTTTCAATATCTGGGCTTGAGACTCTCCATCTCGGTCTATTAATGTGCGAATACTAGAAACTGGCACCCCGTATGAGCGATAGGAGGTGATCGCTTCCAAGCGTTTAATCTCTTTTTCGCCATACCAACGATATCCATTCTCAGAACGAAAAGCTGGTATCAATAGTTTTTCTTTTTCGTAATACAAAACAGTAGTACGAGATATTCCGAACTGTTTAGCGATTTGAGTGACAGTTAGCATATATGCTCCATTGTTTGACCGAATGCGCATCTTGAACCCTAACCCTATAGACGGGTCAATAGAATAATTGTACATTTCTTTAGTGTGCCATGTTATGCATAATCATTATTTCAATTGGATTCTCAGTTCTTATCATTTTTACTGCTTGTTTTATAAAAAATACCACTTGATTCAAGAGAGTGTCGTTAAGAAAAGGAACAATTATGAATCAGAGATACAAAGGATTTATAAGGATAAAGCGAGGAAATAAAAAGCTCGTTTTGCAAGTATGTACAGTAGAATGGCATGGACCTCATGAACCAATAGCAAACTGGATAACAGCTAAGACTCTAGATGCTTGTATTGAACTTTTTGATTTAGACCAAGAGATTGAAAGGCTATTATCTGATATCAAGTACTTTGGCTTTTGCATTAAATGTAATGACTACTTTCCTGCAGGTACTATGCATTCGGATACCCATTGTCATGGTTGTGCTGAAAGGTATTTAGGTATCGATCATTAGGTCAATATTTCGTAGCACTAAGTATATCTATGGTGTTTATTGATAAAGTAAATATGCAAATTTTGTCAGTTAGAAGCACTTTCATTAAATCAGATTACTTAAAACTAAAATGTATTTGTTTACGACGCTATAAAACTAGCGTTGGCACGCTGGGGGCAAAATGAATTTATTTAAGCTCTCTCGATTCAGGTTGAGGCGGTCATTCGAAAGAGTGACCACTCGAATAAAACCTTATTCGGGAGTAAATCATGAAAAATGTAAAACGATCCATACGTCGACATCATGCGGAAAGACTGAAGAGTAATAGAAAAATGTACTGGGGCAAAGCTGCAAATAGCTCTAAGCGTTTGCTAGGGCTTTGTATATCGACTCCGTGTGTCTGTTCATGTTGGATGTGTGGTAATCAACGTAAACATTATGGTGCAAGCATTAGTGATAAAAAACGGAACTCTATTTATGAAAGTTCGTTTGTAGTATCACGTTTGAACTGTAGATTTACTGATCATGCAAATGATGATCATGTCCGTTAGTTTTCATTTAATTTCCTTATCTTTCGTTATCTTGTTTTTGTGACCCAGATAGGTTGCAATGCGAAAGGTTTTAGCCGATGATTATTCACGTAATGCGCCTGATGTAAACTAAGTGAAAGTTGTATATCTTGCAGGAAGTTTTATTCGCTGATGATGCCGCCGCAACGTATTTTGTTTATACGTCAGATGGTTAGGGTCGAGCGGAAGATCTGGCTGCTTTTGATTGTCGGCGTTTGTTGACGAGCTATCTGAAAAGGCTCGAAAATCGATAGAGAAAAATATGAAAATTGCTTTAACCATGGAAAATAGCCAAGCGGCTAAAAATGAAATCATTTTAAACGAACTACGTCATGTTGCTGCTCAAAGTGGTGACGAAGTATTTAACGTAGGTATGTGTGACGCAGAAGATCACCACCTAACCTATATTCACCTAGGTATCCAAGCGTCTGTTTTGCTTGCTGCAAAAGCAGTGGATTTTGTATTCACAGGCTGTGGCACTGGTCAAGGTGCTTTGATGGCTTGTAACGCTCACTCAAACGTTGTGTGTGGTTATGCACTTGAGCCGTCGGATGCTTTCCTATTTACACAAATCAACAATGGTAACGCGCTATCTCTTGCGTTTGCTAAAAACTTTGGTTGGGCAGCGGAACTCAATGTGCGCGGCATCTTTGAAAAAGTGATGATGTCTGGCTGTGAACGTGGTCAAGGTTACCCAGTAGAGCGTGCTGTACCTCAACAGCAAAACGCAGCCATTTTGAATGATGTGAAAGCAGCTGTTGGCAAAGATTACTTAGAAGCGTTGAAGTCTATCGATGTTGAACTAGTAAAAACAGCGTGTGGCGGTGAGCGTTTCCAACAATGTCTATTTGAAAACGCACAAGATCAAAACATCGTGGATTACATTCGCACTGTATTAAACTAATTCAGCGTAATCTCCAATCAATATTTAAGACCACTCGAAAGATTGGTCTTTTTTTTGCTTGGAATCAATACTTAGCCGATCTAACTAAGTTTGTTTCATTGGTTAACAGTTTAGATAATTAGCCCTTTATTTTCTGAAGCTTACACAACAACTATCAATTATTTTTGATAGCGTTTACCATGAATGAAAACTCACAAACTGAACGTTTATTATGGTATTACCACCTTGCCCAAATTGTCATTCTGAATATGTTTATCCAGAACAAAATCAACTTGTTTGCCCAGAGTGTGCTTATGAATGGAATCCAATACAAGCAGATGAAGAAGAAACAGTAAATGTTAAAGATGCCAACGGAGTTCTTCTGCGAGAGGGGGATAAAGTGACTTTGGCAAAAGACTTGAAAGTAAAAGGCAGTTCTTTGATTCTAAAAATAGGGACAAAAGCGGTCATTCGTCGAATCAAAGAGGGCAAAGATCATCAACTTGATTGTAAAGTTGATGGGGCCGGCGAGATGATGGTGACCGCACAATTTGTGAAAAAAGCGTAGTTTGAAATCAATTTTTATGCTCAAAGGCCCATATCTGTGATGCGGGCTTTTTTACATGACGTAAAGCAATCGTAATGTAAAAAAGCGACAGCATTAGAACAAACATCGGAGAGTGACATTTTTTAAGGTCATTTTAGCGATGCCGCTGAAAGTCAGGCTGCATTGCTCATCAAGGTAATACACTCGGTTATGTCGAACCATTACGGGTTTATCAGTTCCGAGAACAAGGTAATCTCGCCCTTTGGATTTAGAGTACTCATAATGGTAACAATGCGTTTTATAGTCCAGTTCGGATGCACCTAATCGCGAGTAATGGATTTTCGATTGAATATAATTTTGATGCAGCTCTGTATAGTTTGTCCAACGATGATTGAGCGCTTCTACTTTGCCAAAGAGCTTGACGGATATTGTCTGTTCAGCAAGCAATAAGGCGACATTAAGTATCAGAACTAACACCATGAGCAAAATTTTATGGGCATTGCAGAAGGAGCTGATCTTTGTGGTAAATGCATTCATGGTTATCAATGGTTACGATTACGTTGCCGTTCTCATCCTTTTTAATCTCTGAGTAAGGGCTTGCATGGAGAACACGCTCGAAATCCATTTTATAGTAGAGCGCTTGGGCGGTATGCCAAACATTAAACACGGTGACGAGCGTGAGTACTAAAGCCACAGCGCGCCACCGATTACTGTGACTCTTTTTCACGCCTTGGCTCTGTGGCTGCGGCGGTAGACTTTCTACGTTATTGTCAGCCAGAGTTTTTGGCGCAAACTCAAAGTTAAGTGAGTAGCCAATACCTGGTTTGTTCACCAGAATGTTTTTTTGGTTATCTTCTAGTACTCGCCGAGTGCGGTTAATGAGCTGAGGTAAACTCTCTTGAGAGATATGCTCATTGCCCCAAACTTTCTTGATAATCTCAGTGTTGCTTATAGTGTTTGGATGCGCGTCAACCAGGCACGAGAGCAGTGCTTTCTGCTTGTTGGTAAGCGTTTTTGGGTCTTCACTGTGATCATTTTGAACCAGTGGTTTTAAGTAATGAGTCGTCCTGTCCCAAGTAAAATTCCCTAGCACTAGAATATTGTCGATACACATAACAAATTGATTTTGTATTTCGGGGTTTTTAGGGGAGGGCGGATTATAAGCAGTTGAAGTGATAAATCAATGCAAATTGTTACAAAATATCTTTGTTTCAATGTCGCTTTTGCATATCACATTGGCTTTATTGTATTGAGTGGGCTTGTACTCTGAATGCATGGTATTGCCGGTACTTATCGTTCCTTTGGGTTGTTACTAGTTGCTTGAATTTGTCTAGAAATTTATGCCGTTTTTATTACGAAAAATCATGTTTTCTGTGTTCACAGAATGGAAAAATTACCAATAAAAATAAGTGCTCTTTGAGACATCAATAGCAGCTTTGGTACAAACAGTTTTATCTATCGTAAAGAGCGGTAAATTTTGTTGTATGTACAACATCTAGTCACTATTATCCCGACTAATTTTGCAGGCCTTTATATTGGGCTCGCGTATATACACAAGAGAGAAGTTTCATGACACGTAGAACTACGCTATCTCTGCTCATCGCTTCTAGCCTACTGTTGGTTGGATGTGAGCAGAGTCAAGAGGACCAAGCCCAGATGGGACCGGCGCCGACACAAGAAGTGACGGTAATGACAGTAGAACCTGTTCGTCAAGCACTTACGGTTGAACTACCAGGCCGCAGTCGTGCTTATATGGAAGCAGAAGTTCGCCCACAGGTAACGGGCATCATCTCTGAGCGTAATTTTGTAGAGGGTGGCGTGGTTAAGAAAGGCCAATCTCTATACCAGATTGATGATTCGACATTCCAAGCGGATTTACTGAGTGCTGAAGCGGAGCTCATCCGCGCGCAAGCGGCAGCAGAATCTACGCATTCAACGGTGAAGCGTTACCGTGCTTTGATCACGAAGAAATCAATCAGCCAACAAGACTTAGATGAAGCAGAAGCGGCTTACAAAGAAGCAAAAGCACAAGTGCTAGTAGCAAAAGCAAGAATTAACACAGCGAAGATCAACTTGTCGTACGCACAAGTTAAAGCGCCAATCGGTGGTGTGATCAGCAAATCGAATGTGACTGCAGGTGCACTTGTGACGGCTAACCAAGCGGCAACACTGACGACAATCCAGCAACTTGATCCGATCAATGTGGACATCGTTCAATCGTCTTCTCAGTTGCTTCGTTTGAAGTCGGCACTATCACAAGGCCAACTACAAGAAGATCAGTCTGCACAGGTCACCCTGAAACTGGAAGATGGCTCAACGTATGCGCACAAAGGTATCATGAAATTTACCGAAGTTAACGTAGATGAAAGCACCGGTAGTGTAACGCTACGCGCTGAGTTTGCGAATCCAGACGGTTTGTTGCTACCTGGTATGTTTGTACGTGCAACGGTGACATTAGGTGTTGATCCTGATGCCATCCTAATTCCTCAAAATACCGTGACGCGTGACTCTACGGGCAAAGCGTCTGTATTGACTGTCGGTGTCGACAATAAAGTTTCTGTTACCCCAGTTACGACGGCGGAGTCAATCAATAACCAATGGCGCATTACAGATGGCCTGAAACCTGGCGATAAAGTGATTACTACGGGAATCCAAAAAGTGCGTCCAGGTAGCCCTGTAACGATTCAAGCAGGTCAGCAGGTATAATCATGGCTCGTTTCTTTATTGATCGCCCTGTATTTGCATGGGTACTTGCGATCTTGACTATGTTGGCCGGTGTAATGTCACTGTTCAACTTGCCAGTGTCGCAATACCCAACGGTGTCACCTACGACGATCTCAATTAATGCTCGTTACCCCGGTGCGTCTGCAAAAACAGTTGAAGACTCGGTAACTCAGGTTATTGAGCAGAACATGACGGGTCTTGATTACCTACGTTACTTGAACTCAAGCAGTGATGCGTTTGGTAACGCAACGATTACGCTGACGTTTGATAGCGAAGCTGATCCAGACATCGCGCAGGTTCAGGTGCAAAACAAACTGCAATTGGCCATGACTTCACTTCCAATGGAAGTACAAAGTCAAGGTATTGTGGTGAACAAATCGAACACCTCATTCTTGATGGTAGTGGCCGTTTACTCTGAAGATCCAGAGTTTACCGGTAATGACATCGGTGATTTTGTTGTCACTAATATTCAAGATCCAATCAGTCGTGTAAGCGGTGTGGGTCAGGTTCAGGCGTTTGGCTCTCAATATGCGATGCGCATATGGCTAGACCCGTTCAAATTGACGCAATTTAACCTAACAGCGATTGATGTTGCGAACGCGATCCGTGCACAAAACGCTCAAGTGTCTTCTGGTCAACTTGGCGCAGCTCCGGCACAAACTGGTCAATTGCTTAACGCGACGATCTCATCGGCAAGCCGTCTAACCAGTGAAGCTGAGTTTAAGAACATTATTCTTAAGTCAGAAGCAAATGGTTCGAACGTATATCTAAAAGACGTTGCTCGTGTAGAACGTGGCGCAGAAAGCTATGACATTAATGGTCAATACAACGGCTTCCCAGCCGCAGGTTTGGGTATCTCTCTTGGTACTGGCGCTAACGCGTTAGAAACGGCAGAAGCGGTCAAAGAGCGTTTGGGCCAGATCAGCGAAACGTTCCCAGAGGGTCTAAAGATTGCGTATCCATTCCAAACGACACCATTTGTGGAAGCGTCTATTAAAGAAGTAGTGAAAACTTTGTTAGAGGCGGTGGTACTGGTATTTTTGATCATGTACCTGTTCTTACAGAACTTCCGTGCAACGTTGATTCCTACGATTGCGGTTCCTGTGGTATTGCTAGGTACATTTGCGGTGCTTTACGCGACGGGCTTTAGTGTCAACACGTTAACCATGTTTGCGATGGTACTTGCGATCGGCCTGCTGGTGGATGATGCGATCGTTGTGGTTGAAAACGTTGAGCGTGTTATGCATGAAGACGGGCTAGAGCCGAAAGAAGCAACTAAGAAATCGATGGGCCAAATTACGGGCGCATTGGTTGGTGTTGGTTTAACGCTTTCTGCGGTGTTTGTACCGATGGCATTTATGTCGGGTTCAACGGGGGTTATCTACCGCCAGTTCTCGATCACTATCGTGGCGGCAATGACGTTGTCGGTATTGGTTGCGATCATCCTTACCCCGGCTCTGTGTGCAAGCTTATTGAAAAAAGGCGATGCGGAGTTCTCTGAGAAAAAAGGCTTCTTTGGTTGGTTCAACCGTAAGTTTGATTCGATGACGTCGGGCTATGAAGCTGGTGTCGCGAAGATGCTTAAGCGTACTGGTCGTATGCTGATGGTTTTCCTAGCAATGAGTGTGGGTGCCGGCTGGTTGTTCTCAAACCTACCGACATCATTCTTGCCAGATGAAGACCAAGGTACGGTGTTCTCGATGGCGATTTTGCCACCGAACTCAACACAAGAGCAGACAGAAAAGACACTAGATAAAGTGCGTACCTACTTCTTGGAGCAAGAGAAAGACAACGTTCAGTCGGTGTTCTCAGTTGCAGGCTTTAGTTTTGCGGGCCAAGGTCAAAACATGGGTATGGCATTTATCGGTCTAAAAGACTGGTCTGAACGTGAAGCTCCAGGTTCTGACGCTGCATCGCTGACTGGCCGTGCAATGGGGTACTTCTCAACCATCAAAGAAGCAATGGTGTTCGCATTCTCGCCACCAGCGATTCAGGAGTTGGGTAACTCAACGGGCTTTGACTTCTACCTACAAGATTCACGTGGCTTAGGCCATGATGCGCTTGTTGCTGCTCAATACCAATTACTTGGTATGGCCGCGCAAAATCCGAAGCTTGTGGGTGTTCGTCCAAATGGTCAGGCTGATGCGCCGATGTATCAAGTTCATATTGATCACGTCAAGCTCAGTGCATTGGATGTAAGCATTAATGACGTAAACCAAATCCTGTCATCTGCATGGGGTGGTGCTTACATTAACGATTACATCGACCGTGGCCGAGTGAAGAAAGTGATGGTGCAAAGTGATGCTGAGCATCGCATGCAGCCTGAAGATTTCAACTCATGGTACGTTCGTAACGCACAAGGTGAAATGGTACCATTCTCTGCGTTTGCAACCGGTGAATGGACATATGGCTCACCACAGCTACAACGTTTCAATGGCTTGCCAGCAATGAACATTCAAGGTGGTGCCGCGCCAGGCGTGAGTACTGGTGAAGCGATGGAAGAAATCGAAGCAATGGTTCAGCAACTGCCTGTAGGCTTTACGGTTAACTGGAACGGCATTTCTTATGAAGAACGCCTGTCTGGTAACCAAGCGCCAATGCTATACGGTTTGTCGATTCTGGTTGTCTTCCTTGTACTTGCTGCATTGTACGAAAGTTGGTCAGTGCCACTGGCGGTAGTATTGGTTGTGCCTTTGGGTGTTCTTGGTGCCGTACTTGCGGTGATGGGACGTGGCATGGACAACGACGTATTCTTCCAAGTGAGCTTGTTGACTACCGTTGGTCTAGCGACGAAGAACGCGATCCTTATCGTAGAATTTGCGAAAGAATACTATGAAAAAGGTGCAGGTCTTATTGAAGCGACGTTACATGCAGTACGTGTTCGTCTGCGTCCAATCATCATGACTTCGCTTGCATTTGGTCTAGGTGTTGTGCCACTTGCAATCAGTTCAGGGGTTGGCTCAGCGGGTCAAAACGCAGTAGGTACAGGTGTACTGGGCGGTATGATCAGTGCCACGATACTGGGTATCTTCTTCGTTCCGGTGTTCTTTGTTGTGGTAGAGCGTTTGTTTGATCGCCGCGCGCAGAAAGAAGCACAAAAAGAACAAATGGCATCTAATTCACAGCCTGCTGTGAGCCAAGAGTAAGGCTTAGCTCAATAGACTAAGTTATACTATTGCTAATAAGCACAAGAAAAGGACGTTTCGGCGTCCTTTATTTTTGGATTCAATTGGATAGTTTGCGTTTGAGGTTTAATTTTACGTCATTCTGAACAGCGAGGGACGAGCGTGATTCAGAATCTGCTCACCGAGTGCTGTAACTTGATGTGAACTATTGAGTGAGAGCGTGTGGCAATTAGATTGCTGATCTCGCTTAGGTTCGTCGGAATGACGGGGTGTTGCTCTCTCGGTTATGCTTATCGTCATTCCCGAAAGCGACGAATGAACGCAGTCAGGAACCTCTTGCCAACGCAGGAGTGCCCAAATAAACACTAAGCCGAAAACAGAATAGGCAAACATGAAAGAAAAGAAGATTTCTCCGATCTCTATTTTGGATCAAAGCCCAATGTTCGTCTGTGGTGTGATGCAGCGGATGTACCGAAATCGTGCTCAATCAGAATTGTCACGCCAAAACTTGATTACTTTAGAAATGGCAAGTGCATTGGCAGCGCTGGAAGAATTTCAGCCAATGAGCCAACAAGAACTAGCGGATGCGGTTCTCACTGAACGCAGTGTTGCGAAACGTATGGTTGATAACTTAGAAAAGCGTGGGTTTGTTCAAGTATCAAAAAGTGAAGCGAACCAACGGCTCAAAATTCTGACTCTAACTCAAGAGGGAACAGAAGAAGTAAGAAAAGTGCATCGGATTATGAACCAATTACAAAAAGACTTTTTTTCATGCTTATCTGATAAAGAATCGACAGAGTTCTTCCGTTTAGTAAGAAAGATGACATTGGCGAACCATGTATAGATAAATATAGTCACGATGTCTCACCCGAACAAAGACTTATATTAATCCATACGTTTTTAAAATCACAATACCTAGGGTACCAGTCACCGTGGAAAGCACGGTGGTTAGAGCGATGATGTTCGCTGCTAAGACAGAGTTACCACCCATCGAACGTGCCATAACATAACTTGCCGCTGCAACTGGAGAAGCGTTCATAAAGAACAGAATGCCAAGCTCAATCCCTCTAAATCCGACTAAATATGCGCCGGTGGTAATTACGATAGGGGCAACGATCAGTTTGTAGCTGCTAGCAAACCAAGACGGTCCTTTCTCTTTCTTCATCAAACTTAAATCGAGTGAACCACCTGTACACAAAAGGGCGAGGGGAAGCGTCATCTTCGACAGATAATTACCCGCATCAATCGCTACATCCGGAACTGGGATAGACAGAAGGTAGAACACCATGCCAGAGACAATCGCGATGATCAGTGGGTTGCGGGTTAAGGTTCTCACCATCATTTTGGCGGCTTGAGATCCAGACGTTTCCCCTTTTGGAGACAAACAAATCACGGCTTGCACGTTATAGATAAAGGTGGTCACCGCAACATAAAGCGCAGCCAGAGCCACGCCTTGAGAGCCGTAAGCATTCGCTACATACGCAATGCCGATGATGCCCGTATTGGCGCGAAAGCCGCCTTGGATTAAAACGCCTTGGTCGGGTGACGATTTGAAGAACAGTTTGACGGAAACATAGGTGAAGATGAAAAACGCGATGCTGGCAACAATGCCGTAATTGACGAAGCCGCTAGCTGCTGAAAAGTCATGTTCAGAGACGACGATACTCAAGAACAACATCGCAGGTAGCGTGACCTGAAACACCAGTTTAGAACCGACTTCGATAAAGTTGTCGTTGATAAGCCCAATGCGCTTGAAGATTACGCCCAATACCAGCATTAAACAGATGGGACCCGTGATCGACAATGAGAATTGCAACTGATGTAAAACAGCATCCATGAGTGTATCCGCAGCAAAAGAAAAGCGTTTTATAATTGTCATACAATTAAACCACAACTCAATCTTGGGAGACAGTAGGGGGTGAAATTTTCTTCAGTTATTGTGGGGTTACTGGTGAAAGGAGAGGGAAACCAGTCTGGCATGTATCACCAGACTGGAAGTAAACTCTAAAGCAAAATTACTTTTGAGCGTTTGAAAGAAGGTAATCAGGACCCGCTGTTTCCGCCGTTACCACAGATAGCTTGCTCGTATCCGCACCAACGCCTTGGTATTGGGTAAAGCCTTTCACTTGCTCGTTTTCTGGTAGCTCTACCGAGTAAGAAGCGATTTGCTCTGCGTTCGTCACCGCGCCGACATATACTTCGTTGTTGTAGGTAGGATTCACCAGCGGCAACTCTTCTGTCGCGCGTACACTCACGAATTGCTCTTGCTGGTGGTTATCAACCACGTTGCTATCGAAGTGAACGTCCACACCAGTGAAAATGTTCTTCACTTCACTGTTGTTGAACAGGCTCACACGGTGCGTTTGGTTGCCGTAGACAATGCCCCATTCCGTATCCACAAGGGTGTTATTGCGAATGGTGATGTTCTTTGGTGTCCATTGTTTGTTGAGCTCTTTGCCTTTCACCGCTTGGTTGAGCTTCTCGCCGTTTGCTACATCAATGATGCCGGTATTGATCACGATGCCGCCACGTAGATCTGCATTGCCTTCAATCTTGCCATCACGACCGCGCGTACCAGTGATGTAGTTATTCTCAATCACGTGGTCTTCATCGTAAATACGCATACCGCCAGTAAGCAGTTTTTCGTTGCCCAGAATCACGTTGTCTTTCACCACATTCGCTTTACCGTGACGAAGAGAAATCAGAGACGCACTTTCAAAGATGGTGTTGCCAGAGATTTCATTGCCGCCTGACTTAATCGAAATCAGCTCACGCTCACCATCCATATCAATCATCAAGTTGTTGGTGAACTTAGAGTTTGATGCCCATTGAGAAGATTTAGAGTCACCAATTCGAATCGCTTCCCAACTGTTGCCGTTGTAGCGAATTGCTTCTTTGATGTCGAATTCATTGAACTGGTTTGGTTTCTGGTCCAAGAAAATGTTGTTAGCAATAAGGTGATTATCTGGTGTGTCGTCTTTTTGTACACCAATTAACGTGCCGCGCTTTTGCTTACCCTCAAAACGGTTATTGATCACTTTGCCATCTTTACCCCAAAGTGAAACCCACAAGTATTTCGGGTATTCAGAGCGACGCTCGTCCGGTTGGTATTCGTAAGCGTGATTGAAGTAGTAGAACGTAGAGTTTTGTAACGTGTTGTTGTTACCCATCATACGCACGCCACCGAAACGTTCAGCTGGGCCGCCTTTGGTAAACACCAAACCGTCGACAGTGATGTTGTTACCTTCAAGGCGAAGCTGAGCCAAACCTGTTAGCCAAACGCTACCAGGTTGCTCTGCCCTAATGGTAATGTCGTGGGCTTTTACCGTGACTATCTCAAGATCCGCGTATTTACCCGCGGGAATCGTAATTGTTGTACTGTCTTCGGCATTCTCCATTTGTTGTTTCAATGCTTGCACGGCTCCTGCGGATTGCACTTCAAGTGTGCCGCCATCTACGGTATTCAAGCGATCCGTAGCAAGCAAGTAATCGCGAGTGATGTCGTTCACTGCGGTTTCAACAACAGCGGGAGCCGCAGCTTCCGTGGTTTGAGAAGGTGAAGTGTTACAACCTACTAGGGTTAGGGCAGAAATGGACGCGGCAACCACGCCAGCAAGCATTGTTTTTTTCATAATTTATCTCTTTGTAGAAGCACAAAAAGCGGTTGAATACTCAACCGCTTGTTTCTCATTATGAGTTCTCCGTTACCGGAGTCTCCTTAGAAGCGCGTTCTGCGTTGCCATCGACTGCTCTCATCAGCGCCACGCCGACGCCAAGAACAATCACACCACAGAACACGAAAATCATGCGTCCCCAGAATGGGTTAGGCAGTAAGAACATCGCCATCACACCCACACCCGAAACCGCGATTAACGAACCCAACATTTGGCGTTGTTTGTTATCCAGTTTTTTCTGTTCCGTTGAGTCAGAAACTAACGGTGTTGCTAAGTTATTGAAGAAGCGATCAACGTCTTGTTGGCGTTTATCTTCAAGTGGTTTGTAGAACAGTGTCGACAGAGCAAAGAAGCCTGCGGTAAATACCAAGTGACCAATCAAACCAACCGCAACTTTTAGATCTGACCATTCGCGACCTGTTAGAGGTTGAAGATCAAACCAGTTTTGAACCATTTCTGGTGTGATGACAAAACCAACCGTGTAAGACACGATGCCACCTACTACCAATGTGCCCCAGCCAGCCCAGTCCGGCGTTCTCTTGATGAAGAAGCCACAGAACGCAGGGATGGTCATTGGGAAGCCAATCAACGCGCCAACGTACATCATGGTGTCGAACAGGCTCAGACCTTTTAGCGAGTTGATGAACAGAGCAATCAAGATGATCGCGATGCCGAAGAAAGTAGAGGTGATTTTCGATACAATCATCAGCTCTTTTTCTGTCGCGTTCGGGCGCAAGATCGGCAAGTAGAAGTTCATCACGAAGATGCCTGAGTTACGGTTTAAACCTGAGTCCATTGATGACATCGTCGCTGCAAACATCGCTGAAATCAGCAGACCAACCATGCCCGCTGGCATGTATTGCTCAACAAAGTACAAGTAAGCAAAATCACCTGCTTTTGAGCCTGCTTCTGGGTAGTGCGCTGCTAGGTCAACACCTTGGCTAGCAATGAACCAAGATGGGGTAAACCAAATAAATACGCCCACTGTCATTAGTACACACGCAAGCAATGCGGCTTTCTTCGCGTTCTTAGAGTCTTTTGCCGCGAGATAACGGTGGCAGTTCAACATGTTGTTGTTGATAGAGAACTGCTTTAAGAAAATGAACACTGCCCAGATACCAAAAATACTGAGGTAGTTCAGGTTGTTACCCGTTACGAAAGACCCGTTTTCTTGAACAGGGAAGTTCGCAATGATTTCCGTAATCCCGCCCCCTTTTACTACTGCTACCACAGCACACGTAACCGTAACTGCCATGATGATGACCATCTGCATAAAATCAGATGCGATAACCGCCCAAGAGCCACCTGTTACGGACATCATCAGTACCACTAAACCCGTGATCCAAATGGTGGTCGTCATATCGAAACCGAAAATGCCCGATGCGATGATCGCTAAACCATTCAGCCAGATACCCGCAGAAATAACGCTGCTTGGCATGCCGGACCATGTGAATACTTGCTCGTTAAAGCGACCAAAGCGCATGCGAATTGCATCAATCGGTGTGATAACGCGTAGCTGGCGGAATTTCGGAGCGAAGTATAGGTAGTTCATCAAGTAACCGAATGCATTCGCTAGGAAGATAGTCGCTACTGCGAAACCATCGGTGTACGCTTTACCTGCTGCACCAGTAAATGTCCATGCACTGAACTGGGTCATAAACGCCGTTGCGCCTACCATCCACCACAGCATGTTGCCGCCCCCACGGAAGTAGTCACTTGTGGTACTTGTAAACGTTCTAAACATCCAGCCTATCGCAATGAGGAATAGGAAATAGATGCCAACAATCAGGGTATTGAGTTCCATTTTTCGACCTTCTCATAGTCATTGATTTCTGGCACTTATAATATCCGTTGAATTTTTTATTTGTACTACAATAACTCAAATATGTGATGGGATGATTAATACTGAAAATCGACAATTTCTATTCACTTAAATTTCACAAGATAGGCATTGTAGAAATCTTTGATTTAAATGGAATGAAATCAATTATTTAAATTGATACCGATGTTTTTTATTATCGAATAAACTGTTTTTGTTGTCGTTACAATAATTAAAATTGATTATACATTTTCATTTGTTTGTATGATTATTTCTTTGTTAAATTCGTTGGTTATTTAATGTTTTAAAGCAATGGACTTAACAAAAAAGCAAATCTATAAGTGTTGAGAATAAGGAAAGAATGAAGCGGCTGAATGCACCGCTTCATTGGTAGAAATTAGCTTTCTGTTATGGTTTCTGAAGCTTGCTCAATTTTGTCGTCAACCGCTTTCACTAGCAGTAGACCAACAGCAAGTACAATCACACCGCAGAAGACGAAGATTAGGCGTCCCCACATAGGGTTAGGTAGAACAAACATAGTCATAACACCAACACCTGCGACTGCAATCAGTGAACCAAGCATTCGGCGTTGTTTGTTGTCCAGCTTCTTTTGTTCTGTTGATTCAGCAACAAGCGGTGTTGCTAGATTCTCAAAGAACTTATCTACGTTCTTTTGACGTTCCTCTGAAAGAGGTTTGTAGAATAGAGTTGACATAACAAAGAAGCCTGCGGTGAAGACAAGGTGCGCGATCAGGCCAATAGCGACTTTCAAGTCAGACCACTCGCGGCCAGTTAGTGGTTCTAGATTGAACCAGTTTTGCACCATTTCTGCGGTGATAACAAAGCCGACGAAGTAAGAAACGATACCGCCCACAACGAGCGTGCCCCAGCCAGCCCAATCTGGTGTCTTTTTAATAAAGAAGCCACAGAAAGCTGGGATGGTCATTGGGAACCCGATCAGTGCGCCAACGTACATCATGGTGTCGAACAGGCTAAGCCCTTTAAGCGAGTTGATGAATAGAGCAACTAGGATGATGGCAATCCCAAAGAAAGTCGACGTGAGTTTAGACACTACGACTAGCTCTTTTTCTGTCGCTTGAGGACGCAGAATTGGTTCGTAGAAGTTCTTAACAAAGATACCTGAGTTACGGTTTAGACCTGAGTCCATAGAGGACATCGTTGCGGCAAACATAGCGGCAATCAGTAGACCAACCATACCTGCTGGCATGTATTCTTGGACAAAATAGAGGTACGCAAAATCACCGGCTTTAGAGCCTGCGTCTGGGTATTGCGCAGCAAGATCAATACCTTGACCTGCGATAAACCAAGATGGCATAAACCAAATCATTGGTCCAATTGTCATTAAGATACATGCTAATAAAGCCGCTTTTTTGGCATTTTTTGAGTCTTTTGCTGCAAGATAACGGTAAGAGTTCAACATGTTATTGGTGATACTGAACTGCTTGAAGAAGATAAAGAATGCCCAAATTCCGAAGATACTGAGGTAGTTTAAATTGTTGCCAGAAACAAATGATGCGCCCTCTTCGACAGGGAAGTTATTCATGATTTCCGTAACACCACCTCCTTGAACGATAGCAACAACAGCACACGTTACCGTTACCGCCATGATGATTACCATCTGCATGAAGTCAGAAGCAATAACCGCCCATGAGCCACCTGTCACTGACATCACTAACACGACAAGGCCGGTGACAATGATTGTGGTTGTCATGTCAAAGCCAAAGATTCCTGAAGCGATGATCGCTAAACCATTCAACCAGATTCCCGCAGAAATCACGCTGTTTGGCATGCCAGACCAAGTGAACACTTGCTCATTGAACTTACCGAAACGCATCCTAATTGCTTCAATTACTGTGACAACACGCAGTTGTCGGAATTTTGGTGCGAAGTATAAGTAGTTCATTAGATAGCCGAACGCGTTTGCTAGAAAGATGACAGCAACTGCGAAACCATCTGCATACGCTTTGCCTGCGGCACCAGTAAATGTCCATGCACTGAACTGTGTCATAAATGCAGTTGCACCCACCATCCACCAAAGCATGCTACCGCCACCTCGGAAGTAGTCACTGGTGGTACTTGTAAATGTTCTGAACATCCAACCTATTGCAATCAAGAATAGGAAGTAGATGCCTACAATCAGGGTATTGAGTTCCATCTTTAGACCTTTTTGATAGTTATTTAATGTTTGAGGTAATACTAACTACCAGTTTGCTCATTTGTAGTACAATAACTCAAAATCGTGATATGTAATGCGAAATGGTAACTTTGAATAATCATACAAGTGATCGAGATCGGATATTGACATTGCACTCAAAATAACGAGCTCTGGACCTGCGAGCATTATCCTTATTTCGTGCACGTTTCTTATTTCAGTTGGTTGACTACAAATATTGCATGGTGAAATTGCGTGCATTCAAGTTGGTATCAGGAAATAGAATTCAGGTCGAAACCGTTGATATGAGGCTGTTTTGTATGATTTTTAGATAAAAAAACGCCCACAGCATGCCTGTAATGCGTGGGCGAAAAACGGTGTTAGTACCGTTTGAGCCAAGGGCTCTGCTGGATTGCAATAGAACAGTGAAACGAGGTTCTGGATGTAGCTGAAAGATACTCGAGGGGTATATCTCTCAATGTTGCTAAGCACGTTACACGGTAAGATCTTCGACAATCAATGCAAAGTTCAACAAAGCTAGGCCCTGTAAAGTATTGTTATGATAAGGGAGCAACGGCAACAATCTACGTTGGGGGATCGTTATTCATAAATGCTTGGCAGTTATGATGGTTATCTGCTTCGCTGTGAACTACTTAATCTGTGCCGTTTTACTTATGCCTGTCGTTTAGAGCTTCTAATAATCACGTCTTCAACCTCAAAGCGATGAGCTATGTATTTCATCCGCCTTAATCTCAAAAACTTGAAATGATTTTATTGTATTACAAATTAAAATGCATAGATTTGGTGTAAAAATATGCGATAGAGCACAATTTTAACTTAATCTTCAGAGCGGCATGATGAGCTATTTTTAGTTAATTATATATTAATCAAAAGCTTAGTTGTTGGTGCTATATTTGTAACAAAGTTTTATCGACGTAATAAGTCATACAATTAGATCTAATTCACAGAACCCTCAACATCGGCTAGTTAGTATATTTGTAGTATTTTAACTCAAAACTAAAGGCCGATAATAATGAAAACCCTACGACCTCTACATCTTGCTACCTGCCTCAGCGCCGTTCTTTTTAGTGCTCATTCTCTTGCTGCGGATTTCGTGTTCCTTGATCAAGCCACACTGGAGCAAAACCGCACCGTTTTACAGTCTGATAAGGCTAGTGATTCAATGAAAGATGCGTACAACCGTCTGATTGAAGAAGCAGAACTGGCGATGAAAGATGGCCCTTTTTCTGTGGCTGACAAAGGCATGACGCCTCCGAGTGGCAGTAAAAATGACTACATGAGTATCAGCCCTTACTGGTGGCCAGACGAATCGAAAGAAGACGGCCTTCCTTGGATTCGCCACGATGGCAAAACCAACCCTGCATCGAAAACCGCTGAAACTGACTCAAAACGTATTGGTCACTTTACGCGCTCTGTTCGTGCTCTGGCTTTGGCTTACTATTTCAGCCAAGACGAGAAGTACGCAAAACAAGGTATCGAGTACGTTCGTACTTGGTTTATGAATGACGAAACTAAGATGAACCCGAACGTAAATTACGGTCAGGGTGTCCCTGGTCGTGCAGAAGGTCGTCGTGGCGGCATTATTGATACGCGTACTCTGGCTGATCGCATGTTGGATTCAATCGCAATCCTATCGCTTTCTCCTGCTTGGACAGATAAAGATGAGCAGAAAATCACACAATGGTACGGCGAATACCTAGATTGGTTGATCATAGATGACCTCTCAGGTGGTCCAAAAGGTGAAGCTGCAGCGGCAAACAATCACGGCACTTGGTATGACTTCCAAGTCGCGAGTATTGCTTACTTCTTAGGTAATGAGCCTCTAGCAAAGCAGATGGTTCAAAAGGGCAAGATGCGTGTAGATACCCAGTTCGAAAAAGACGGCTCTCAACCTCATGAAATCGAACGTACTCGGGCTTATCACTATCACTATTTCAGCCTAGATCCATTGGTCGGCATCGCTCAAATCGGTGACAAGGTGGGCATCGATCTATGGCACTACGAGAACAAGAAAGGTGGCTCATTAGCGCAAGGTATTCAGCTAATGGCGACTTATCAAGACCCTGCGTCTGACTGGCCTTACACCGCAAAGGACAACCCACGCCGCGTAGAGCGCATGACACCGATTTACCTAAAAGCTGGTGTGGCGATGGAAAAACCCGAGTGGGTGAAACTGGCAACAGAAACCGACTTTAGCCACTTCACAGTGAAGAAACACTTGGCAGAAGTTTGGGCGCAGCGTGATATCGAATTGCTTTACCCAAAACAATAAAACCTTAAAAGGGCGGCGTGAATTGGCGTCGCCACTTTGAACCCCATTTATTTACAGTGGAACATTCCTATGACATCTAAAAAACATATTGCTTTAGCGATTGCGACAACCCTTTTTGCTGGCAGCCTTTCAGCTGCATCTCTCGATATTCGTGAGGAATATAAACACGATTCCGAGGAATGGGCGGGTCGTGTAAAAATTGGTGGCAGCACTGGTAACCACTATTACGGCGTAGAGATGAAGCACACTGGTAATCTAAGTGAACTTCAACGTGGTGATAGTGAATTTGAGTACGGTTACCATTTTAAACTCGATGAAAACTGGCGTATAACAACCTCAATGCCAATCACATTTGGTAATGAGGCGGTAACGTACAAACCACAAGTTCGTGTTCAATACAAATTTGATTCTGGTATTACTACGAAACTGCGCTACCGTCATGAATTTCGAAACTATGCCTCAGGTAAGAGCGCAGAGGGCCGTGACGGAAAGCAACATGATTCGTTAAATGCGAGCAAGATTACCGGTAATATTGATTACAATTGGAATGCTTGGCAATTTGGTTTTGAAGCCAACTATAAAGAAGACTTCTTTAATGATGAATGGAAAGTGGGTAACAGAGACGGCAAATACGAGTGGGATTACAACGTGAAAATTGGTTACAAAGAGCAAGGTTGGGATTGGCGTCCATACGTAGAGTTCGGTAACGTTCAATGCAATAGCTCGTGCGATGATAAAGCATCACGTCAGCTACGTAGTCGTGTCGGCATCACGTACAGTTTCTAAGTCAGTCGTTGCCATTTTAGGTTCAAGTTTTAGTAGCCAGCGAAATCGCTGGCTACTCTTGTTTTAATGAATGTTTTAATGAATGTCTTAATGAAATGACGATTAGAATGAAGTAGAGGAGGATATATTTCTTAAGCCAAAGCGCGTTTCTTGGCTCGTTTCCCCTTGAATAATCGTCCCCATTTGATTGGCATCATTGGTAATACAATTAACAGAATGCCAACCGCAGTGAATAAATCTGGAATTTCATCAAACCACATGACACCAAATAGGGTGACAAATGCTAATCCTGAATATTCCGCTAAAGCGATTTGGCTTGCTGGTGCACGCTTAAATGCTTTTACGACTAGTGCATGATATGCCAGGACAAAGAGATTAATCGCGACAATCCACATTAAGTGCTGCCAAGTGATGGATTGCCATTGAGGGTAAGCGAGTACCAAAGCAATCGGCAGCGTCATAAGCGTGGTCCAAAATAAAGTACATACTAAAGGTTGGTTCTGTGGCATTCGACGAATCAGAACATTCCCTGCTCCGATAGCAAGCGCACTGCCTAATGCAATCACTGCTGCCCAGTGAAAGTGTTCAGGCCGTAAAACGATCAGCACCCCGCCAAAGCCCACTAATGTGCCAATCACTTTTCCTTTTGAAGGCAGCTCTTTTAAAAATATGACGGAGAGTGGTAGCACGAGCAATGGACCTACATAGAAGATGGCATTCGCTGTCGCCAGTGGTAAGTGTGTAATCGCGACCATGGCACAAGCACTGCCAAGCAGGATTAACTGAGCTCGCCAAAACGTGATCCAATCGCAACCCATTTGACGTTCTCGTTTTTCTAAACGAAACCAAAGCGGTAACAATAGGAGTAAGCTAATAAATTGACGAATAAAGACGTATTGAAAAGTGGGAACTTCGCCATTTAACATTTTTAATGACACGTCAGAGAGTGACGCAACCAAATTTGCCGCCACTAAGAGCAAAATGGCGCTAGAAACATCAGTTTTTTTCATAAGGGTGTATTGCTCGTAAATTAGAGACTCAGTCGATAAAGGGTACCGATGGTGGTTTGTCCTTGAGGGGTAATTCGAGTTTTTTGCGCCAACAATAATTCTGCCGTGGCAACCGCATCGACTAGTGCATTGTGACCATTGTATTCGGGTAAACCATAGCGTGCGCGTGTCGCAGAGAGGGTGACATCGATTTCGTCACGCGGGTTGAGCGCTTTTTGGAGGTGTTTTTCAATACACATCGTGTCGATCCAAATCAAAGGTGGTTCGCTGAGCTTAAATACTCGATGTAGGTATTGACTAATGAACTTAGTTTCAACGACACAAGCGTGAGCAACTAAGATCTTGCCTTTTGCAGCATGGAAGAACGTGCGCATTGCATCATGGATAGAAACACCCTCGGAAAGCATCTGAGGTGTAATGTGGTTGATGACGGCCGTTTCTGGTTTGATCTGTGAATCACTGTTGATGTACATATGTTGGCTAGTGGCAAGATCCACTTTGCCTTTAGTGATGTCTACCCAACCAATCGATAAGATCAAATCCTCTTCGCTGTCTAACCCTGTAGTTTCTAAATCCAGCACGATATAGTCAGCGTCCTGAGCGTATTGTGTAGCGTCCAAATGTGGTGTTTGAACCAACGCTCTGATGTAGTCTGGCATCGTTGTCTGTTTTGCGTATTGCTCGCGTTTTCTATTCAGGCGCGAGCAGGGATGAAAGCGCGCTAAGATTCGCTTCATTAGCGGCTCCCAAAGCGTACTTTTGCCGCTTCCTGTAAGTCTGCAATAATACGGAATGCGTCTTTCAAGTGCTGGCGTTCAAAGCTACCAAAGGTATTTGGGTCGATGTGGTTATTTGGCTCTTCACCTCGCTTAAGTGCCTCTAATTGATGTCCAAAACGAAAAGATAAGATGAACTGGTACGCATTCAGAATGTTTTTGTAAGCATCTTCACTCAGCACTCCCGCTTCATTTGCCGCTTTGAAACGCTCGTCGGTCGCAGTTAAATCACATTCGACCGCCAAACCATAGATTCGCGCTAAGTCTATGATCAGGTTGATGGCGTACTTCTTCACATCTAACGTTTTTTTGTTCTCGCCGGACTTTTCTAAAACCAGGCTGTTGAAGATACCTAATGGCGGGTTGGTATTGACGGCATCATTGACCAACATCGATAGGAATTCGCGATTGCTGCGAATATTCGTGTGCAGCTCATCTCGTAAGATGCGTTCGTAGTCTCTATTACCATGCAGTGTTCGGATTTCCAAAAATACACTGATGTTCAGTAAGCGTTCGTATTCTGGGTTTGCCACCCACTTTTTGTAGTACCTCTTCCAGACACTCAGTGTTTGGCACCACTTTGGTGTTGCTGCCATGAACTTGCCTGGGCACAAAGGGTAATCACAACTGGCCAAACCATTAGTGACGATCATTGCAAGATGCTTAAAGTAAATCCGGTCGTTTTCTGTTGCATGGTCAGCAAGCACAATCGCACTGTCTTGGTCAGATAACATGTGGACTTCATTGCGAGCATGGGAACCAGCTACAATCCAGGAGAAGTCACAAGGTGGAGGCCCAAGCTTATCTATGGCAATTTGAATTAAACGGCGTGTATAGGCATCCATGATCATGGTCATCACTTTGCCGATGGCTTCTGGTGAAACGTGCCCCTCAACGAGTGCTTCAAAGATTGCTTGGCGTTCCGGCGTAAAGCTTGAAAGAGATGCCACACTACCAGCGTATTTGATTTTTTCAATCAGGAAGATAGCTTGCACACGGTGATTTTGTACAAGATGTGTCGTGGTTAACACGCCAACGACTTTGTTGTTCTCAACTAACGGTAAGTTGCGAATATTGTGTTGCATCATTATAGATGCGGCATGCAAGACAAGATCATCCGGTTTGATGGTTTGCGGATCGTGCGTCATGACGTCAGAAATAGGGCGGTCAGTACTAACGCCTTGTGCGATGACACGTTTAGTCATGTCACGGTCGGTAATCAAGCCAACGATTTTGTCGTCCTCATAAACGACGGCGCAAGGTGAACACTTGGTGAGCATTTCATTAGCGACAGTTTGTATCGAGTGTTCGGCTTTCACGGTAGCAACACGAGCGCTAGCAACCTCGTCTACGCGGCGAACGAATAAGCCTTTTTCTTTATTTGACCACACGACATCCAGCGCAGATTTCAATCTAACTTGAACTTGAGACGCAAAGTGCTCGGCACACTCTGGGTGAGCTTTAAACAATTGTTTTAGGGCAGAGTTGGGAATGACATACACAAGAGAATTTTCAATCGCAATCGCACGATAACCTTTACTGCTATCAATGTGGCTTCCAAGAAAAGTAAAGCCGAAAATGTCTTCAGGACCTAACTTCGCGCGTAGAATGCCATCCGTTTTTCTCTGTTCCATAGAGCCGGTTCGAATGATGTAGAGGGATTTCTCTTCACCTGTCACACATTGATCGATGACTTCGCCTTTTCCAAGGTAGATGATCTTTACATGCGATGCCAGATCACGTAGTGCTGATTTTGGAATTTTATCGAATGGGTCAATCTGCCCGATAAATTGCAGTATGTTCGGTAATAAAGGATCAGTCATAGTACACGCGATTGGATGTTAACTTGTATTATTATATCTCTAACAGCGTTCGCAAAACAACCTGTAAAAGAGGATTGGTTCGGTTAGAGGATTTTGTTGGTTTTGGCTTACGTACTTGTAGGGATGCCTCGAAAAAGTGCACAGAATAAGGACAAAAAAAGCACGTCATCAGGACGTGCTTTTGAAAAATAGAATACGTTAACTAACTAACTAACTAATTAACTACTGCGAGTCGATGTTTAGAGTCTAGCAGGTGATTAGCTGACGCTTGACGGGCCTTATCTGCATTGCCTGCCATAATGGCATCATAGATCTGACGGTGTTCTTTGATGCAAGTGCTGCCTTCTTCAGAAGAGTGCGCAATGAAGTTTATAAACATTGTCGTCAAGATATTGCCAAACGGGAGATAAAAGTCATTTCCTGTTGCGTTGAAGATTAGGCTATGGAAACGAATATCGACCGTCATCCATCTTTCTTGATCAAAGACATCCGCCTCCGAAATCTCAACCATTTGTTGGAAAGTTTCAGATAATTCAATGCGTTGGTCTGCTGTGGCATGAATTGCGGCCAGTGCACAGGCTTCAGGTTCGATTGCTCGCCTTAAACCTAAGAACTGACTACAGAATTGGTCGGTGTCTGCTAAGCCATCCATCCATTCAATGAGTTGAGGATCTAAGAAGTTCCAGTAAGCACGGTTGATAACACGAGTGCCTACTTTTGGTCGAGATTCAAGCAATCCTTTAGATGTCAGGAGTTTTACCGCCTCACGTAGCGCAGTGCGGCTAATGCCAAATTGCTCACAAAGGGCCATCTCGCCAGGTAGGATTGAACCTTGAGGAAGCTTACCAGACAAAATGCCACGTGCAATTTCACGGGCTACTTGCACATGAAGGCTTCGCTTAGAGCCTGAAATAGAATGAAATTCGCCAGACATAATCTTCACTTAATTGATAAATATGTATTATTTAATCCGTACTATAGCACCCCTCGCCGTACCTACCAAGCAGATGTTTCCGTAATATAAGAATGCTCACAAATGACGATTCAACAGTGCGTTTTAAGTTTGTTTGTATTCAATTTAGTGTAGTTCATTGTTTCATTACCCTCCTTTTTCTTTCTGATTATTCATACAAATTGTGGCGTTGAGTTTTTCTCTGTTGTGATCGATAACACGTATTCAATCAAATTTGGCGCGGTTTTGTCTGCTATGACTCAATTATCAAAGTGTATGGTTGCGACAAAAGAGTAATATTGTATTATTTATTTGCAAATTAATCAGTGTTAGGGCACTGCAAGAAAAATTATTAGGAGCGCTAAATGGCACAGTTTTCTCTTGTAGAAGATTCACATCGTAAGATTCATGTGCAAGTTGCCAGGCAAATCGCCCGTAAAATACTGTCAGGTGAGTTAAATCAGCACGAAAGGCTGCCAAGTGAAATGGATCTCTGCGATGCATTTGGTGTTAGTCGTACAGCCCTACGTGAGTCAACCAAATTGCTATCTGCAAAAGGGCTTATTGAGTCTAAACCGAAAGTGGGTACGACAGTTTGCCAGCGTAACAATTGGCACTTTTTAGACCCTCAGCTCTTAGATTGGATCCGAGATCTTGAGAATACTGAACCATTTTTGGCTCAGTTTTTAGGGTTACGTAAAGCCATAGAACCAGAAGCTTGTGCATTGGCTGCAAGTAATGCGACAGCAGAGCACAGAAAGGAATTGTCTGTCATTTTTCAGCGTATGACTTTGGCCGCTGAACGTTATGATTATGATGATTGGACGGTTAATGATCACTTATTTCACCAGACAATTTTCCTTTCAACGGGGAATCAATTCTATATTCCGTTTAGTAATATTCTCTCTACCATTTTTAAGCTGTTTATCGATCATTCAGCCGAAGGTGGTCGATTTTGCATTGAAGAGCATCGCGAGATATATGATGCCATTATGGCGGGAAATGGAGATCAAGCTCGCTTGGCATCGCACACTTTGCTTAATGACGAAAACCAAAAACTGTCTCAGGTTGTCAATGCTTGATAACCCTATATGTGTTTGATTTTACATTAAGCACATAAGAAGAGGGCAGAGCTAGCATTCTAGTGCTGATGACAACGGCTTGTTGTGATGGTGGTTATCGATGATAGCGGTCTTCTATTACAATTTTTAAAGGTCTAGCATGGCTTCCCAATCCTACGTAAGAAAAAATTTATCTCTCGCTTGGCCCTTGGCTTTGAATGCATTGTTAATGCAATCGATGCTAATGATCGACACTTTCCTTGTATCACCTCTCGGTGAAATTTCCCTTGCTGCAATGGGTATTGCGACCACTATCGTGTCTTTTGTGCTAGGGATTCAAATGGCATTGGCGAATGGTTCTCAATTGGTACTTAGCCGAGCGGTAGGTTCCGGACAACATCTTTCGTTGAACAAAGGTTTTTGGGCAGGCTTAATTATCAACGTTTTGGTCGCGGTCTTATTTTGGACGCTAATTACCGCCTTTGACAAAGTGTTGATCAGTAAGTTGACTGATAATGTTGCTCTGTATGCAGAGACGGAACGTTACCTAGCGGTTGCAAAGTTCATCATTATTTTCAATGCGATAACCCAAGTAATGATTGCGTTGTTTAATGCGTTAGGTAGAACTAAAGTGCCGTTTAAAGGTTACTTAATTGAGTTACCTGTAAACATGGCAATGTCTTATGCCTTAATTCATGGTTTGTTCGGCTTTGAAGGTATTGGTGTTCAAGGTGCAGCAGCAGGCAGTTTAATCGCTATAATGGTGCGACTTTTGTACTTGACCTTGTGTATTAAGTTAGATGATTCCATTGTCTTGTCGATCCAAAGTTTGGATGCGTCATTGAAGAGTAACACGCTCAACCACTTCAAAGAGATTTTCCCCGTTGCAGCAAACGTGACTATGCTGCAAACCGGTGCGACTATTTATATGCTGTTATACTCGCAGCTTACCTTGAATGCTTATGTCGCCATGACAATTGTGATGCCTTGGATTAAAGCAGGCACACAGTTCATTACTGCATGGGCGCATTCTTCAGCGATTACGATTAGCCAAGCGATTGGGTCTCGACAAATGGATGAACTACGCAAGAACGTCGATATCAGTATCGATATGGCTGTAATAATCTCATTTGTATCTGCCGCATTCTTTCTCGCTCTGAGTTTTGTTCTACCGGACTTATATCCAGATTTGGACCCAAGTACGTATGTCTCGCTTGCTTCCATTGCACCGTTATACATTTTGTTGCCAATTGTACGTGGTTATAACACGGTACATGGGCATGTTTTACGTGCATTAGGCAAGACGACAGAAGTATTCAAGATTAACTTCACAGGCCAGTGGATTATTTCCATACCTCTGTGTGCGTTGATCATTCTTCATTGGGACCTTTCTTTTTTCTGGGCGTTCGCTGTCATGCCGTTTGAGGAGATAGTCAAAGCATTGCCATTTAGGCACTTGGCGCGTAAGTCTCTGAATGAGTTTGATTTAAAGAAAGCTGAAAACTTGATGTATGACTAGATGATTAGGGTTTTATCGTCGTTCAATCCCCCTATGACTGAGTGCATCGGAAGGGGGATATTGATTTAGAATCGAATTATGAGTTTAACCAGTCATTGGCTACTTTAATGATGGCTTTACGCACAGCCATAGGTTTATTGAGCGCAACAAGAGGGCGATGAGGTTGCTGCGTTGCAAAAATCACGAAGTCTTCAGGTTGTAAGTCAACAAATCTCTCTTCGGTAATATCTTCGCTAAACGCTACGTCATTACTTTCGAATTTATCTTCGGCGATACTGTTGAACGGCTTGAAACTGTAGCCAAATCGCTCTTCACCGGAAAGAAGGATTTGCACATCTAGGTATTTGCGATGGCATTCTGATTTTCGTTCTTCAAGTGATTGAGTATGATCATCAACAACAAAAAAGAAGACATCTTCGCCTTCTAGATTGTATTTACCATTTTCGACGTTGTTTTTCAGTTGTTGTTTAACACTTGCGATAACTTCTAACAGTTTTTCAGATAGCTCATGACAGTTATCTAGGGTGGATAAATTTCCTTTAATCACAATGATCCTCATTCATCATTTTATTGGCCACAAGACGATATGTCGGCGACCTATTCTTATTTATGGTGTTCGGTTGTTATATGAGTGCTGGAGAATCCACTGTTAGGATAGGTTAAGCACATCACAAGGCCAATACTATTGTATTACAATAAAGGTTGATGAGTTACATCAATATGTATGATGCATACCTCAAATAATCAAACTTATTAACTAATTAGCCTGCTAAACAGACTGATAAGTAAGCGTCCGTATTTGCATTCGTGCTTTAGATCAAAAAAGCCGGACATGACGTCCGGCTTTGAATTAGTTCCCGATTTTTACATTAATTTTTAGTGACTAGCTAAAGATTAAATTTGTGCGAATGCGCCGTCCCAAGTGTAAGTCACACCGTCGAACTCAACGCGATGTGCCGCGTTTTGCTTGTTTTCGTCTAGGTTGCAGATAGCGAAGTGGTAAGTATTGCCTGTTGTCGTTTGCAGGCGAATCACGGTACCCACTTCGTTGTTGCCAACGACGGTTACTGACTCTACTAGACCACGAGCGCCAACCGATGCTTCGATAGACTCATTAAAGTAACCGTGTGTCTCTAATACAGAAGCAAACACGTGGTTCTGACCAGATTGACGTAAGATCAGTGCTGGTTCGCTCTTCAAGTTGAAGTCTGGATCATTTGCGCCAGTGCGTGCGAAGAACACTTCACCGCCGTTTGCTGCACTAGTGATTAACGAGTAGTAGCTGCTGTCGTGCAACCAACTTACAAGCGAGCTGCCTTGCACTTTACCCGAACCCACATTCCATAGATGCTGGTAGCCGTTGTCTTCGCCCATTGGACGCAGCATGCTTTCTACATCGTATTCAAAATCCGTACGGATGATTTGACCAGAGTAGTGTACTGGCAAGTCATATTGGTGCTCTTGGTCTGCTTCGATGCGATAAACATCAATCACAAGCGGTTTTTCGAACTCTGGCAATTCAGCAAGAATGATGCTGCGCTGCATGTCTACGCCGTTGTAGTAACCAGAAATACGACCACTCATGCCTTGCAGTTTTTCGTCATCAGCTTTGAAGAAGTGCTTAGAACCGAACTTGGTTTCTGCTAGCGCTGTGTCGAAGTTGTTTTGTGTCTTTTGGTCAACCGTTACTGTGTTGTGCGCGACCGTTTGCTTACAGTAAGACTTGTTCTCTGGGATGTAACGACCGCCAAATTTAGGCTCAACGTTTACCCAGCGACCAAAACCGTAATCGTGCAGCACTTCATGACCGCGGTTAAACACGCTCAGGTGCAGACCATCGTAGTGACCGTGGTCTAGCGCTGAGTGGTACTGGTGATCGCTACCGTGCTGACCAAACCAGATAAGCGCCATCGTGTCGTCGTCTTGCTCGTCACGGTGACGAAGAATGCTTACGCCGCCTTTTTCGCCCTCTGGACCGTCAGTTACGAATAGGCTACCCCAGTTGAATGGTTTGATGTTGTCTGTTGCTGCAACCGCGTCAGACAATGTTTTGCCTGAGATATGAACCCAAACGTCTTGCTGGTGGTCTGCCATGCCAAGTAGCGTTTCAGACTGCTCGTAACGGTGGAAACATACCGATGTTGCCATGATTACGCCTTCATCGTTGATCGAAATCGTCTTCGATGAATCGTTCAGTGCAGGCAAAGTACCATCTGGGAATGCCGTCTTAAATACGGCGTAAGACGTGGTCTTGATGACCGAGTCGTTGAACTCGTAAATACCAAGCTCAGGCTGACGACGTTCAATCGCTTCTGCAAATAGGTAGATTGGACGTAGCGAGAACCGGTGGTAGTAAGGACCTTCCATGTAGTAGCCGTCTGGCGAGAACAGTTGGTCTAACTGAGCTAGGAAGCCGCCGCTGACTTTGTCCAGTTTCAAGCCGTAAAGTGCTTTGTCTACCGCATCTTGATCGTTAATTGCGTAACCACAGATACCGACGGCTGCTACTGCCCAAAGACCATGGTTGTGTACGATGTCGAAGTCGTGACCGTAAGTGACTACGAACAGCTCAATCATTTGTTTGAACAGGTCGTTTTCAATCAGCGTTTTTTGCTCTTCTTCCAACGTGTGGTAAACGCAGCTGTACGCACAAGAGGCGTATAGCATCCACATGTTCTCGTTCAGAGTTTGGTGGAAGATCTTACCCGGAGGGTTAGAGTCACGGCTGGTGTTGCTTTCTAGCGTCGGGTAAACTTTCGCGTAAGCCGTTAGCATGTCCACGATGTAATCGCGGTACTTCTGTTCGCCAGTGATAAGGAATAGGCGACCCGCTAGATCAATGTGGATGTAGTTTTGCTTGTGACGGTTGTGCTCGTAACCGCCGCCTTCGCCGTGACCTGGAACTTCAATACCTACCTCGGCCATGTAAGCGTCAGTTTGTTTGATGTCACGTGCTAATGCATTTCCTAATAGGCTATCCGTGCCAAGTGCTTTGCTTAGTTCTGCCGCTTCTTCAAAGTTCATTAATAGCGGTTGGTAAGACTGGGTTTGGTAGCTCATTATTATTTCTCCTGCCCGAATGCGTTCACTTCTAGAGAATAGAAGCCATTCCAGCTGTAGGTTTTACCGTTCATTTCTACTTGGTGTGGGGTTTGGTCGTCAGCGCCTAGCACATTGCTGATCATCACAGTAACTAGTGATTTTTCAGTGGTGATTTCTACAATGCTGCCAACGGCGTTGTAACCCACGACGCGGATATCTTTCACCTGACCACGTGCATTCACCGATTGCTCAAACTCTTCGTTGAAGTAGCCGTGTGTTTCTAGCACAGAAGCAAATAGCGTCGATTCGCCTTTGCTGCGCAGAATGAATGCTGGTTCGCTACGTAGGTTAAAGCTTGGGTCATTGGCGCCAGTGCGAGTGAAGATTACTTCATTATCGCCGTTCTGTTTCGCGCTGCTGCTTGTGCCTAACCAAGTGTAGTAGGTGTTGTTTTGTAGCCAGCTAACCAGTGCCATATCTTGCACTTTGCCGCTCGCTACTTTCCAAAGGTGTTGGTAACCGAAGTCATCGCCGAGCGTGTTCAGTTCACCAAAGCTTTGGTAATCGAAGTTAGTGCGTACGATTTGACCATCGTATTGATGAGAGTAGTCGTACTGGTGCTCGCCTTCACTTTCAATGCGGTAAAGGTCTAGCAATAGCGGTGCTTCAAGCTCATCTAGGTTAAGCATGAACACACTGCGCTGCATGTCTGTATTCGGGTAATGGTCGTTCGCAAACGCACTCATACCGTTGATTTCAGTGCCTTCTACTTTGAAGAAGTGAGGCAAACCGTGCACTGAATCAGCGCGGTCTACATCGAAACCATTCTGACATTGCTCATCAATCGTTACCGCGTTGTGCGCGATAGTTTGACGTGCGTACGATTTGTTTTCGTCTAGGTAACGACCGCCGAATTTAGGCTCAACGTTTACCCAGCGACAGAAGCCGTATTCACGCAGTACTTCTTGACCACGGTTGAAGAAGGTAATGCCAAGCGTATCGAAGTTACCATGTCCCATGCCGTGTTGACCGTAGTTCATCACAAGCTGTGACACATCACCGGTTTTATCCTGCATACGGATAAAGCCTTGTGCTCCGTTGTTACCAGTTGGACCTTCGTTGAGCTCCACACTCGGCCAGAAAGGCATGCCGATTTCACGGTCTGCGATTGCTTTATCGTAAGCTTGAGAAAGCTCAAGACCGCATGGGTGCATCCAAACGGCGTTTTGAATTTTCGCCATACCTAGGATGTTGTCATCAAGACTTCTGTCGCCTTGGAAACCATAGTGCTTGCTGTATACGCTTACTGCAACTTGAACGCCCATGTCGGTAATGCTCATGGTACGAGATGCGTCGTTTAGGGCAGGGAACTCACCATTCGGATAAGCGGTTGCCAGCATCGCTTGTACTGTGTTGCCAATCACTTTGTCTTTGTAGTTGTAGATGTCTACTTCAGGCATGTGACGGTGTACGACTTCTGCAAATACACAAGTTGGACGAATCGCATAACGATGGTAGTACGGGCCTTCCATGTAGTAACCAGAAGGGGCGAACAACTGTGAGATTTGCGCTAAGAAGCCGCCGGTATCATCACGGTCTTGACCGTACACCGACATCTCTAGATATTCAGGTTTGCCAATGGCTAGACCACAGATCCCAACAGCCGCAACTGCCCAGATACCGTGGTTGTGAATACGGTCGAAATCGTGCGCGTATTTCACTGTGAACATGTCTAGCATTGGTTCGAAAATACGCTCAACAACGGCTGTGCGCTCTTCTTCTGTCATCACTGATGCCACGCAAGAGTATGCAAGGCTAGTAAACATTAACCAACAGTGTTCATTAAGGATCTGGTGGAAAAGACGACCTGTTGGGTTAGTGTTTTTCTGAATGTGGAAATCAAAAGTTAGGTATTTCTCTGCGTAAATAGCAAGAAGATCTTTAACGAACTGCGCGTACTTGTCTTCTTGAGTGATCAAGAACAAGCGACCCGCTAAGTTCATGTAGGTATAGTTTTGTTTGTGGCGGTTGTGCTCGTAGCCACCCGCTTCGCCGTGACCTGGTACGTCTAGAGGCAGACGCATAAAGGTTTCAAGTTCCTTGCGATTCGCTTCAATGGATTTGCCCATTAAGCTCGGCTTTCCTACTTCCTTTCTTAGTAGTTCGACTTCTGCTTCAGTCAACAAAATCGGTTGTGTAGTCATTTTCTTTACCACCCTCAGATGAAGTGTGTTGTTTTCTTAAACTTTCAATAAAGTAATACAATATTAAGTTTGTTTGTAGGTTTTGTGGTGAAAAGAGAGAGTAAAATCACGTTGATTAATATAAACCATTGATTTGCAATGGTGTAAAAATCCTTTTTATGACTGATGCTTGTGCGTTATCAATCGATAAGTGAAATGATTTAGATCGTTCCATTTGACGAATGTCACATATTTTTAGATATATTGTATTACAAATGAGGCTGATCGGATATGCTCGTTACCAATTCAGCAGCGAATCCTTTCTCTTTGATTTTGGCTTTGAATAAAAAGTACATAGGAGAAGAGAGTTTAGCAGGGTGAGCTTTAATAGAGACTTTTTAGGAGTATGACGATGAATTCTTTTTTTGTTTTAGACGAGCACCCATGGGAAGAGTTAGGTAGCGGTATCAAGCGTAAAATAGTTGCTTACACTGACGATCTAATGGCAGTTCATCTATGCTTCGACAAAGGCGCAATTGGCGCTCCGCATACTCACGACATTCACGATCAAATCGGTTACGTAGTACGTGGCAGCTTTGAAGCGGAAATTGAGGGTGAAAAGAAAGTACTAAAAGAAGGCGACGCATACTTTGCTCGTAAGCACATGATGCACGGTGCGGTAGCACTAGAGCAAGACAGTATTCTTCTAGACATCTTCAACCCAGCTCGTGAAGACTTCTTAAAATAATCTATAGCGCAACCTCAGTTGCTAAGGTGACAACATGAAATCATTAAACATCGCGGTCATTGGCGAATGTATGGTTGAGCTACAGAAAAAGGAAGGTCAGCTAAAACAGTCATTCGGTGGTGATACGTTGAATACCGCACTGTATTTATCTCGTTTGACCAAAGCTCACGATATTAAGATTAGCTATGTGACCGCACTCGGTAACGATCCTTTTAGCCAAGAAATGCTTTCAGCATGGCAAGAAGAGGGCATCGATACTAGCCTAGTTCTTTCAGTTAAAGATAAACAACCAGGTATTTACTACATCGAAACGGATGAAACTGGTGAACGTTACTTCCACTATTGGCGTAATGAAGCGGCCGCGAAGTTCTTATTTGAACAGAATGAATCTCCGGTACTGGTCGACACCCTTTATTCTTACGATGCGGTTTATTTGAGTGGCATTACATTAGCGATTCTTACTGAAGAGGGTAAGGCGCAACTGTTTGGCTTCCTTGAACGTTTCAAGGCGCAAGGTGGTAAGGTTATTTTCGATAACAACTACCGTCCGAAACTATGGGAAAGCCGTGAAAATGCCATGTCTTGGTATCTCAAAATCCTTAAGCACACAGATATTGCTTTGCTCACATTTGAAGACGAGCAAATGCTTTACGGTGATGAGCATTTAGAACAGTGCATCGAGAGAACCTCTGCACTGGGCGTGGATGAAATCATCATCAAACGTGGTAGCAAAGATTGCTTGGTTGTGGCGAATGGCGAAGCGCAATACGTGGCGCCAAATAAAGTCGACAACGTGATTGATACAACAGCGGCAGGTGACTCTTTCAGTGCAGGCTTCTTGGCGAAGCGTTTGACTGGCGGTAATGCAGCTGAATCGGCTTACTCTGGTCACTGTATGGCTGGCGCGGTTATTCAACACAAAGGTGCCATCATTCCACGTGATGTGATGCCAGATCTTCCTTTGTAATTCTTTTGCGGATCGTTGAGTAGTCGGCGCTCCGTAGTGATTTATCGAACTCAAGTTAACGACGACGAGTACACTCTTATGACGACATTAAACGAACAACTAGCAAACCTAAAAGTAATTCCTGTTATTGCCATCAACAAAGCAGAAGATGCGATCCCTCTTGGCCGCACTTTGGTTGAAAACGGTATGCCTTGCGCTGAAATCACGTTCCGCACAGAGTGTGCTGCAGAAGCGATTCGTGCTATGCGCGCTGAGTTCCCAGAAATGCTGATCGGTGCAGGAACGATTCTAACTAACGAGCAAGTTGACCAAGCGATCGAAGCTGGCGTGGACTTTATCGTAAGCCCTGGTTTTAACCCTCGCACGGTTCAATACTGCCTAGACAAAGGCGTGGCTATCGTACCGGGCGTAAACAACCCAAGCCTTGTTGAGCAAGCAATGGAAATGGGTCTGCGTACACTTAAGTTTTTCCCTGCTGAGCCATCTGGCGGTGTTGGTATGCTCAAGGCACTAACGGCCGTTTACCCAGTGAAATTCATGCCAACAGGTGGCGTTAGCCTAGGTAACGTAGACGAGTACCTGTCTATCCCATCAGTACTGGCATGTGGCGGTACTTGGATGGTGCCAACAAAACTTATCGATGAAGGTAAGTGGGATGAACTGGGTACGTTGGTTCGCGATGCAGTCGCTCACGTAGCATAATTACTGTTGTAAGCTTAAGAACATACCAAAAGCATATCAAGCGAGCCCAGAGGCTCGCTTCAGATTGATGACGAACCCCGCTTTTTAAGCGGGGTTCTTTTTTGGAAGCGACCGTAGGTCGCGATCGCGATATTTTTTGTTATATCGTGCGCAGAAGTTTCCATTCATTACATAGGCATACAGAAGCAAGTATTTGCCTTATTTCTGCCATGTTTAAGCCCATTTTTCGTAGATAACTCATCACCAACGCTATCTTCTTGATGTTTTGAGCTGCTGCTGCCAACCAACATTGCATTTGCACATTGGCTAGACCTCGAAAGCGAGCATAACGATGACCATGATGTTGCTTGGCGTCTGCGAAGCTCCGTTCTACGGTTTCACTTCGACGTCGATAAGTCTTTTTTCCGTAGGAAGAGAGCCGCATTTGATTTGCTCTCTCTACTGCATCGCTATAGATATGCCGAGCAATCACTTTCTTCATGTTTTTGCTTTGAGTGCAGTCATTCCTCATTGGACAGAACGCACACTCTTTGGGGTCTGAATGGTATTCTCGGTAGGCATCACGTGATGTGGTTTTATAAAGCAACTCCTGACCATTCGGGCATTGGTAGCTGTCTCTTTGTGCGTCGTAAGTAAAGTGTTTCTTTTTGAATGTATTTTTCGTTCTCGATGGGCGTCGATAACCGAACACGCCAAGAATACCTCGACGTTCAAGTGACTCCGCCACTGGGGCGGTAAAGTAGCCTGCATCCAGTCCAACAGCTATCGGGTTCAATTGGAATGTGGCAAGCGTGTAATCTAAGCGTTGAACGTAAGGTTGTGAGTCATTGATGTTACCTGCAGTGGTATAGGTATCGAGGATAATTCCGTGTTGACCATCAACGGTTCTATGGTCGAGATAGAAGAAGCCTTGTGGCTTATTATCACGAGTCATGAAGCCACTCTCTGGGTCAGTAGTACTGGTTTTAGTATTCTTTGTTTTTGACTCTGATCCGCGAGCCTTAAGCGGCTTCTTGCCCGCTATTTCTCGGTCTAACGTGACGTCTTCATCCAGCATATCAAGATAGGCACTCGCGCGAACCGCCGTGACTTTATTGGTGTGTTTATTCTTGTTGGCGTTCGCTTTGAGATGAGTACTGTCCGTAAAGAGCTCTTGACCCGCGACCAAACCTTTCGATATGGCTTGCTCTACGATATTAATAAAAATACGTTCGAATACATCCGTGCCATTAAAGCGACGAATGCGGTTTTGGCTGAGAGTAGATGCGTGAATGACTTTCTCTGTTAATGACATCCGTAAGAACCAACGGTAAGCGACATTCACTTCAATTTCTTTAACGAGCTGACGCTCACTTTTTATGCCAAAGATGTAGCCAAGTAAGATGATTTTGAAGAGACGAACAGGGTCAACAGGTGGACGCCCATTATCTTTACAATAAAGATGAGCGACTTCATCACGAATGAATTCAAAGTCGATAGCATTATCGATTTTACGCACTAAATGGTCTTTAGGAACCAACTGTTCCATCGTTACCATTTCCAGTTCGTATTGTTGCGGAGTCGGTTCTTGAAGCATGTCGGAGTATCCATATTTCGATACCCCTATTAGATCAAAGGTCTAGCTTGAAAGCTAGACCTTTGTCAGCAGTCTGAAGCGAGCCCAGAGGCTCGCTTTTTTTATCTGTACTAGAATCAATGCAATTCATCATAAATAACCTGAATAAAACTTAATTATATTTGTAATACAATATTTGTTTTGCCATGGCGGTGATATTGATTATTTAAACGTTAAGCCTTTATTTTACTTCGCAAGCCTCAATATTCATTAGCACGATAACTTTTGTTTGAGATCACAATAAAAGATTATTGTAGTACAAATGAAGATTAAAGTTGAGTAATCTAGGAGTCAGTTAATGATGATACTTAAAAGGCTGAAAAAATGACTATTGATACTCTTGTTGTTCTTGCCTACTTCTTCTTTTTAATCGCAATAGGTTGGATGTTCCGAAAGTTTACAACATCGACTAGTGATTACTTCCGAGGGGGCGGTAAGATGTTGTGGTGGATGGTAGGTGCTACCGCCTTCATGACGCAATTTTCAGCATGGACGTTTACAGGTGCCGCAGGACGCGCATTCAACGACGGTTTCGTTGTTGTCATCCTATTCTTAGCCAACGCATTTGGCTACTTTATGAACTATATCTACTTTGCTCCCAAGTTCCGCCAACTACGTGTTGTAACGGCGATTGAAGCGATTCGCCAACGTTTTGGTAAAACTTCAGAGCAGTTCTTCACTTGGGCTGGTATGCCTGACAGCTTGATCTCTGCGGGTATTTGGTTAAACGGTTTGGCTATCTTTGTTGCAGCGGTATTCAACATCCCAATGGAAGCAACCATCGTAGTAACGGGCTTAGTTCTGATGCTTATGGCGGTTACAGGCGGTTCTTGGGCGGTTGTCGCGTCTGATTTTATGCAGATGCTGGTTATTATGGCAGTAACCATTACCTGTGCGGTCGCGGCTTACTTCCATGGTGGTGGTATTGGCAACATCGTATCGAACTTCCACGGCGACTTCATGCTGGGTAACAATCTGAACTATGTCAGTATCTTTATCCTTTGGGTAGTGTTCATCTTTGTTAAACAGTTCGGTGTAATGAACAACAGCATCAACGCTTACCGCTACCTATGTGCAAAAGACAGTGAAAACGCGCGTAAAGCAGCAGGCCTTGCTTGTGTGCTAATGATTGTCGGTCCTATTATTTGGTTCCTTCCACCTTGGTACGTAGCGGCATTTATGCCTGACTTCGCAGAGCAGTACGGCTCAGTAGGTGGAGACGCAGCTTACCTAGCATTCGTACAAAACGTAATGCCAGCAGGTATGGTAGGTCTTCTGATGTCAGCAATGTTTGCGGCGACCATGTCTTCAATGGACTCAGGTTTGAACCGTAACGCAGGTATCTTTGTGATGAACTTCTACAGCCCGATTGTACGTCCACAAGCGTCACAAAAAGAGCTGGTTATCGTGAGTAAAGCAACGACTATCGTGATGGGCTTCATCATCATTGGTATCGGTCTATTCATTAACTCGCTGCGTCACTTGAGCTTGTTCGATATTGTACTGAACGTGGGCGCATTAATTGGTTTCCCAATGTTGATTCCTGTACTACTTGGTATGTGGATTCGTAAGACGCCGGATTGGGCGGGTTGGGCAACACTGGTTGTTGGTGGCTTTGTTTCTTACATCTTCGGTATTTCGCTACAAGCAGAAGACGTCGAGCGCCTATTCGGTCTAGAGCAAGCGTTTACAGCACGTGAGTGGGCTGACCTGAAAGTTGGCTTGAGCTTAGCCGCACACGTTGTCTTCACCGGTGGCTTCTTCCTACTGACAACACGTTTCTACAAAGGCCTATCACCTGAGCGTGAGAAAGAAGTGGCTCAATTATTTGAGAACTGGAACACGCCGCTTGTGGCCGACAGTGAAGAGCAACAGAACCTAGATACAAAACAGCGCGGCATGCTTGGTAAGCTTATCAGCGTAGCGGGCTTTGGTATCCTAGCAATGGCTCTGATTCCAAACGAGCCTACAGGTCGACTACTGTTCATTTTGTGTGGTGCGATGGTTCTCTCGGTGGGCGTCTTGCTTGTGAATGCAGCGCGAGGGCCTAAGAACCCAAAGTTAGCTAACGCGAAGAGCTAGCTTTTACTCAACGGATTCTAGTTAATAAAAAATCCCACAGTGATGATGCTGTGGGATTTTTTTATTTGTTTGTTTACTTCTCTTCACAGAGATAGCTATTTGTCTCTTTCATCAATTTGGCTAGTTGGAATGAGGGATGGGGAGCACTGCGGTTTCAAACTGCTATCAATGGAGAAGATTTTATTTGGTTTGAAACCGCAGTGATGCAGCGTTTTGCTGAACCACTCACTCCAGAAAGTTGGAAGAAGCCATGAATGACCCCCAGGTATCGTTCACAGTAAACGTCGACACCATGAGAGAGCATTAACTTGTAGAGCTGTTCGCCCTCGTCACGCAGTGGATCAAACTCAGCGGTGATGATCGTTGTTTTAGGTAAGCCGCTAAAGTCACTGCTTAAAAGGTTAAGCTCCGGTTCGGTCGTGATTCTGGATTCTCTGTTTGTGTATAAATCGAAACCAGAAAGAAGCATGTTGGCGGTAATAATATAGTCGCTCCCATTTTCACGGTAGCTTTGTGAGCAGCCCTTAGGATCTAACATTGGGTAGATAAGAATTTGTTGGCTCGGATACCAATCCTGTAAAGTCTTGAGTCTAAGCGTTGTCGCTAATGCTAATTGGCCTCCAGCGCTATCGCCGATAAATACTATTTGTTCGGTATTCCCACCATATTTATGGCCATGTTCTTTGATGCCGAGCACCGCCTGGTAAACATCATCATGTGCCGCAGGATAGGTATGTTCTGGCGCAAGTCGGTATGTAATACAGATAACGATGGTATTAGAAAGCAAGGCGATTTGTCTGAGCTGAGTCTCATGCGTTTCAATACCACCACTAATAAAACAGCCACCATGAAAGTAGATGGTGATGGGTAAATTTACTTCGCTCGTTGGCTTATAAACTTTAACTTGAATGCCATTCATCACATCTAAATATTCACTGTGCAATGTTGGGCTCTCACCTGCTAAAACAGTACTGCCAATATAACCCGTGCGACGTTCTTCAATGGTTTGGTTTGATGGGCAAGGTTTTCCATTCGCTTGAAATTGTTCAACAAGCTCGCGGATGCCAGATTCTAGGTAATGCTTCATGATAAAATTCTACAACAAATAAACTGGCGAATAATAGACGAACTTAAAAATCTGTATATATATACAGTTCAAATGTGTGATGTCATCGTTAGAGCAAAGAAAATAAAGATTTGAAGATCGAGAGGCGGGTACAAAAGAGCCTTGCTATGGGAGAACATAACAAGGCTTTAAAGTAGGTTTAGAAAGGGTAATTAAGCTTCTAGCTCTGCAAAGTAGTCAAAGATAACTGGAACGTCATTTTGACCAAGGCCTTGGTCTACTGCTGCTTGTAGACTCTTAGAAGTGCCTTCAGCGATGAGAGATTCAGTACCAAGGTCTTTAACCATTTCTAGGAAGTAACCTAGATCTTTATTTGCGTTTGCGATTGAGAAACCTAGCTTCTCTTCACCGTCTACAGCGTAGAACTTACAGAACTGCATGAAAGGAGAATTCGAAGGGCCTGCAGACATGATGTCGAACAGCTGTTGACCGTCTACGCCAGCGCGTTTAGCAACCGCGAATGCCTGAGACATTGTTGCTACGGTTGTCATCCCCATGAAGTTATTCACGAGCTTGGTTACATGACCAGAACCCAGCGCACCCAAGTAGAATACGTTCTCGCCTTGATCATCTAATACCGGCTTAACCTTGTTAAATGTTTCGATGTCACCTGCAGCCATGATGTTTAGTAGGCCGTCTTTAGCGTGAGCCGGAGTGCGGCCAAGAGGAGCATCAATCATGCCTGCACCTTTCGCAGCAAGATCAGCACCGATCTTACGAGTAGAAGCAGGGATAGATGTACCGAAGTCGATCAAAGTCGCGCCTTCTTTGATGCCTGCTAGGATACCATCTTCACCGTAAACGATCTTTTCTACAACGTCAGATGTTGTTAGGCATAGCATCACGATGTCACTTGCTTGAGCAAGCTCTTTTGGTGTGTTTACTGTTTTAGCGCCACGAGCAACGCAAGCAGCAACAGCGTCTTTATTCAAATCCATTACGTTTAATTCGTAACCACGGTTTTGTAAGTTCTCAACCATGTTTCCACCCATCAGACCTAGGCCGATGAAACCAATGACAGGTTTTGTCATATCAGACTCCAAATATCGTATTGTATGATTATATGCTTTTATCTTAATGTCTCATCCAGAATTTGCAAATACAAAATGGTGATAAGTGGTAATAGCACTAAATTTATCATACAAATGAGACTTTGATCGCCTTTAAGCGGGACTTACTTGGCAAACTGGTATGTTTTAGAGCGACCGTAGTGAAAGAATAGTCAGATAGAAATGGTTGGTCAGTACGTTGTAATGCTGAAAAATTGCAATTAATTTGTATTACAAAATGGCGGTGTTATCTTGATGTAATCCTGTGAGAGATGTTCTTAGAGGCTTAAAGTTGAGATTTAATCATCCTGTACTAATGTTAGGTCATTGGCATTGAGAGCGATCGAGATACATGGTTGTATCCATTTGAACCATGCACTTAATCTTCAGTTATGTAAAGGGTAGGTAATCTCACACACGTTGAAAATGTAGCACGTATTACTAAAGCCGAGCTTGAAATGCTCGGCGTTGTATTTCTGAAGAGTGGGTCTTGATTACATAGCGATCAAGTAGGCTGTGACTAGGCTGGAATACCACTATGAAACTTAAAGTCAGAATCCGGTGTTGAGATCAGCTCTGCTTCTATTTGTCCAAAGTAAGCGACTCTTTCACTGATGTCTTTACCAGCAATTTGTTCTGCAAGTACTAAGTAATCTTGGTAATGCCGAGCCTCTGAACGAAGTAGAGAGACATAGAATTTAGCAATGTCTTCATCCATATGCGGGGCTAGTTTTGCAAAACGCTCACACGAACGTGCTTCAATGTAAGCACCGATAATGAGTTTATCAATGAGAGTGTCTGGCTCATGTGTTTTCATGTGGGAAATGAGCGTCTTTGCGTAGCGGCTAGCTGGAATGTTTTTGTATTCGACTCCTCGGCTATCCATGATTTCTAGTACTTGATAGAAGTGATGAAGTTCTTCTTTGATGAGTAGAACCATCTTATCGATCAGTTCTTGGCTATAGGGTGAATCAGACTTAGCTATGATCGATTTTGATATATTGCTTTTACCTTTTAACGTCGCTAACGAACCTGTCTTGCGGTAAGCGAAATCTTCATAAGGTTTGAACCAATCGAGCAGGGCATGTGAGCTTGCTTTGTCGACTGCGTATTTACGAATGAGGAACATAGCAGATTGACCCGCTTTTAGTTCGCAAAGCAGATGATCGAGTAAAATGGTAGGCAGGTTTTCTGGTTTTTTGGCTTGTTCAACCCATTCATCTGGGGTGCTGCACTGTAAGAATTGGTTAATTGGAGCCAAAAGGTCCTGATAGGCGTCGAGATTAATCATTTAATTATTAGTACTTTACATTCGAATTTGGATTGTCCTACTTGTGTCCTATCCACGAAGACACAAAACTAAGATATAAAAAAGGCTGCAAATGCAGCCTTTAATCGGATAGGACAGAAAGCTTGTGTGGAGTTTACCACTTTTTCTTTTCACCGAAGAGTGCTTCCATATCACTGTCTCGCTCTTTGTCGGCAATTTGTTGCATTTCAGCATCACTTTTGTCTTGGCGTCGTTTATCTAGGTCACCAAGCATTTCTTCAAGTTTTTGTTTTGCTCTGATTGAGTAAGGGTCATTTTTCGTGCTTAACGCATCAATGCCTTTGCGCAGCAACTGTAGTGCGGTGCCGGGTTGGCCTCTTGCAATCGAATCGTTAGCGCGCTTAATGACATTTTCAATGTTGATACGAATTTGAATGGTTTCAAGACGTCCATTTTCGATGACGTAAGTTTGCGTATCAATACGACCTTTATTGTGCTCATTGCGAATGGTATCACGCAGACGCTTAACCAGTTTAAGCATCATGATGGCTTGCTTATCGCTGCTCGGCAGTTTGAACTTGGTGCTTTCGCCATCTTGACCGTTTTCATTGAGCTGTTCAATTTGCTGTTTTAAGTTCGTGATACGCTGGGACAATTGCTTATTCTTTGGATCAAGGTCAAGCATGCTCTCCAGAGCATCGAGAATGCGATTGTTTAGACACAGCAGTAACTCCTTGCTAAAAGGAATATGGTGTGCATGGCCAATCAACTCTTCTGTACCATCAATGAGGGCCACATAGCGCGCCGACTCCTGTCGTTTCGCGGTTTCGATCTTCAACTTGTACTGCAACATAATGTTATAGCCAAGGATCAGGACCAGTAGTATGGCTACCAAAGCAATTATTAAACCAATATTCATGTCTTTGCGTCTGCTTGTTACTTTACGGCGAGCGGTCAAGAATACATGAAACTTTACTTACTCGGCAGTAAATTTATTTGATTATTTTGCTCTAAACACGTTTTGTTACATCAATGGTTAAATTGCCATAGAAACATGATGTGTTCATCTGAATTAACAAGTGCAGCGGAATGCATAAGTTAGGAAGCTCTGGTATGTGTTTAAGCTATAAGTTAGAAAATACTGTTCATATCGTTGCTAAAGCGTTATAACTTATCATTATATCGTAATTGGCTACGTGTGCTTTGTGCACCTCACTCCTTACGATAGCAGTCGTCTTTGTTTTGATTATGAGTAAGGGATTACGATGAAACTGCAACAACTGAAGTACATTGTTGAAGTTGTGAACCATAACTTAAATGTATCTGCTACGGCAGAGAGTTTATATACCTCACAGCCGGGTATTAGTAAGCAAGTTCGTTTACTTGAAGATGAACTCGGTATCCAAGTCTTTGAGCGAAGTGGAAAACACCTCACTCAAGTAACGCCTGCGGGTGAAGAGATCGTTCGAATTTCTCAAGAGATATTGGCACGAGTAGAAAGTATCAAAGCAGTGGCAGGTGAACACACTCATCCAGAGATGGGTACTCTTAATATTTCAACCACTCACACTCAAGCGCGTTATGCGCTGCCGGATGTGATTAAAGGTTTTACTGCGCGCTATCCAAAAGTCTCGCTTCACATGCATCAAGGCACACCGTCACAGATGTCGGAAGCTATCGCTAAGGGAACGGCGAATTTTGCGATTGCGACAGAAGCCCTTCATCTGTACCAAGATGCAATCATGTTGCCTTGTTACCACTGGAATCGCTCGATCGTTGTGCCTAAAGATCACCCACTTGCTAAGAAAAATACCATTACGATTCATGACTTGGCTGCTTATCCATTAGTTACTTATGTGTTTGGCTTTACGGGGCGCTCGGAATTGGATACTGCATTCAACCGTGAAGGTTTGACTCCTCGTGTTGTATTCACAGCAACAGACGCTGACGTTATTAAGACTTATGTTCGTATGGGTATTGGTGTTGGTGTGATTGCAAGCATGGCGGTTGATGAAGATCAAGACAGCGATCTGGTTGCTATAGATGCAAGCCATCTTTTTGGTGCGAGTACCACGAGTATTGGTTTCCGTCGTGGCACATTCTTACGCTCTTATATGTATGACTTTATGGAGCGTTTTGCACCTCACTTAACGCGCCCAGTCGTTGAGCAAGCGACCTCTCTAAAATCTAATGCAGAGATAGAAGAGATGTTTAAGGATATTGAGCTTCCAGTCAGATAACACTTCATTCAATTTGCAATTCCTCCTACAATCCAACACAAGTTGTAGGGGGAGTTATGAAAACGCGATTTCAATTCATTAATGATTGCTTAATTGAGCATCAATCATTGTGGCGATTTGAGCCATTCAAAAGCAGCATTGAATCATCATTACCATGGCAAGCAAAATACCCGCAACTTTGTCACTGGCTAGAATCATTGATCCCCTCTCAAATAGAAACGCTTAAAGCAAATCCCGAGCAGGTATTGGAAAAAGTAAGCACTTTGATGCCTGAAATCAAATTGCTTACAGAGATGACACTTCTTGAGCGTCTTCCTTTAAACGGTCTGCATTTAGAACGCGGGTTAGACAGTGGTATTCCAGGTCGTAAACTCGAACAAATTAGTGCGATGGGAGAGGCGGCCATTCAGCAGCATCAAGGTGAAGAGTGGCTTGAGTGGTGTTCTGGGAAAGGATATTTAGGGCGAATTCTGACCACTCAAACGGGTGAACCTGTCACGAGTTTCGAATTTCAACAGGCGTTGTGTGAATCAGGCCAACAGGCGGCAGACGAACATGATTGGAAGATGACGTTTATTCAAGGTGACGCATTTGATTTGCAAGCCAAGGCGGTGTTTAAACCCAATCATCACGCGGTCGCGCTGCATGCGTGTGGTGATCTGCATGTTCGCTTAATGCAGTATGGCAGTGAATGCGGCGTGGCAGCGATGACCATTTCGCCGTGTTGTTATCATTTGATTCAAGGTAATCACTACCAAGCTTTGTCGCAGCAGGGTAGAGCGTCATCTTTGTCGCTTTCCAAGTCAGAGCTTCGCATTCCATTGCAGCAAACCGTCACAGGGGGAGAACGCGTCCGTCGTCATCGTCAGCAAGAGATGATCTTTAGATTGGGATTTGACTTAATCTCACGTCGAGTTTTGGGGTTTAAGGAATACCAAGCGGTTCCAAGTATTCGTAAGTCCCAATTAAGTGATGGGTTTGAGTCATTGTGTCATTGGGCGGCAGAGCAGAAAGGCTGGACGTTAACCGCAAATGTAGATTTTGACCAATTTGAGAGAGAAGCCGAGCAGCGATTTTGGCACATGGAGCGCATGAGCTTGGTCCAACTTGTGTTTCAACGTCCACTGGAAATTTGGCTTGCATTGGATAAAGCACTTTATCTTGAAGAACGTGGTTATCGTGTTAGATTAACAGAGTTTTGCGCTAAAAGTGTTACCCCTCGCAATATTTTAATTACCTCATATAAGAAATAGTTATTATTTATATTTAATAGGTATAAATGAAAAACCCACTTAAAAGTGGGTTTTTGTAAATAAAACGTGACAATTTGTATGCTATTTTGTCATTAGTTGAACATTGCGATGGCTTGTGCAGGCTCTACATACTCAAGATCAAAGCTCTCTGCAACTTCTTTGCAAGTCACTTTTCCATGGATAACGTTGAGACCTTCAAGGAAGCCTTGATCTTCTAGTAGTGCTTCACGGTAGCCTTTGTTTGCAAGCCTAACAATGTAAGGAAGTGTCGCGTTGTTGAGCGCAAATGTCGAAGTACGAGCAACCGCACCCGGCATGTTGGCAACACAGTAGTGTACGACTTCGTCAACGATGTAAGTTGGATCGGCGTGGGTTGTTGCATGAGAGGTCTCAAAACAACCACCTTGGTCGATTGCAACGTCAACAACGGCGGCGCCTGGTTTCATTTTAGCGATGTGTTCTTTGGTTACTAGCTTAGGTGCCGCAGCGCCTGGGATAAGAACCGCGCCAATAACGAGGTCTGCTTCTAGAACATGCTTCTCGATAGCGTCTTCAGTAGAATAAACCACTTTAGCGCGACCTTGGAATTCTTCATCTAGTCTGCGCAGTGTATCGACGTTGCGGTCTAGGATAGTCACGTCTGCACGCAGACCGACCGCCATACGAGCCGCGTTCGCACCAACGACGCCCCCGCCAACGACGACGACTTTTGCAGGTTCAACACCAGGTACGCCACCGAGTAATAAACCTCGGCCACCATGGGATTTTTCTAGCGTTTGCGCACCGGCTTGGATAGACATCCGACCTGCCACTTCTGACATTGGTGCTAACAGTGGCAAACGACCCATATTATCTGTTACAGTCTCATAGGCTATACAGACAGCTTTGCTCTTGATTAGCTCATCAGTTTGTGGAAAATCTGGTGCTAGGTGTAAATAAGTAAATAAAATCTGCCCTTCGCGGAGCATTGCTCTCTCGACTGATTGAGGTTCTTTTACTTTTACAATCATGTCTGCTTTGGCAAAAACGTCAGCAGCAGTAGGAAGAATGGATGCGCCTACAGCGATGTAATCATCGTCTGAAAAACCGATGCCGGCACCCGCATTGGTTTCAACATAAACTTGGTGACCATGTGAGATAAGCTCTCTCACGCTAGCTGGGATCATGCCCACTCGGTATTCGTGGTTTTTGATTTCCTTTGGTACGCCAATGATCATCCTGTATCCTCTTTCTAAAATGGTTGTATTAACTGTTTGTAGGGTGTTATTGTCGAATTAACAACTAGTATAGTTGTTGAATTGTAAAATTTGGCACTAAATATTAAAAAGTTGTAGTATATTTTTTTGCAAGGAAGTAATAAGGTGGAATAAAAAATGGCAGACAACTATAAAAAGCCGTCCAAGGAACTAGACCGTATCGACCGCAACATTCTTAATGAACTGCAGAAAGACGGTCGTATTTCAAACGTTGAACTTTCAAAACGTGTAGGACTTTCTCCAACGCCGTGTTTGGAGCGTGTGCGTAGGCTTGAGCGTCAAGGCTATATTACAGGGTATACTGCGTTACTAAATCCGCAGTTTCTTGATGCATCATTGTTGGTGTTTGTAGAGATAACACTTAACCGTGGTGCGCCAGATGTATTTGAACAGTTCAATGCAGCGGTTCAAAAGCTTGACGATATTCAAGAGTGTCACCTTGTTTCCGGTGACTTTGACTATCTTCTAAAAACCCGCGTATCTGATATGGGGGCTTACCGTCGACTATTGGGTGATACACTGTTACGTCTACCGGGCGTAAACGACACTCGAACCTACGTCGTTATGGAAGAAGTTAAGCAAACTAACCAACTTGTGATTAAAACGCGTTAATTTATTGCAAAGAAAGCGGAATAACCTACCGCTTTCGCGATAGATTCATTGGGTTTTTCTCTTTGATATGGTTAAATCAATTTACCGAGCGGCTGATGCCGCTCGGAATGTTTTGTTTATCCCTATTTCATTCCCATATTCAAGTTGATTTATGTTCAAAGAGAACGCAAAGAAAGTCGAAACCATCATTAAAACGAGTGAAGAGCCTCAGTCTTCACGTCTAAATGGCTTCCAACGCTTAAAAGAGTGCTGCTTTATCGTTGGCGTTCTTAGCTCAATATTGCTTGCCGTTGCGCTATTTACTTTCAGTCCAGCCGATCCATCATGGTCTCAAACCGCTTGGGGCGGAGAGATCAATAATGCTGGTGGTCTATTTGGCGCTTGGTTAGCCGATACCTTATTTTTTACCTTTGGCTCTCTCGCATACCCATTACCAGTGTTGCTTACTATCGCTGCTTGGGTGATTTGCCGTAAGCGTTCAGAAGACGATCCTATTGATTTCATGCTTTGGGGAACGCGTCTACTTGGTTTAACCATCCTTATTCTGACAAGTTGTGGCCTTGCAGACGTTAACTTTGATGATATCTGGTATTTCTCTTCAGGCGGCATTGTTGGTGACGTTCTGACAAATCTTGCGCTTCCAACATTGAACGTGTTAGGTACCACGCTTGTTCTGCTCTTTTTGTGGGGGGCAGGCTTTACACTCTTTACCGGTATCTCATGGTTGACGATTGTGGAGTGGTTAGGTGATCGTGCGTTAAGTGTGATTGCAGCAGTGACAAACAAAGCGCGTGGAACAGAACAAGAAACGTTAGAGCCTCAACTCAATGCATTTGCAGAAGATAGAGTTATCACGAAGCGAGTCGATGATGAGCTTGATGATGAACCATTGCCACATATGACGGCTTATGAGGTCGAGGAGCCAAAAGAGGCTTCTACGACGCATGAATACCCAATTTATGTGCCTCAGCCTGCGAGCGTTAATTCTGCGCAGAAAGCGACGGCACACGTCCCTCATCAAGAACCTACGGTTGCTCCTGCATATCACGCTATTGCGGGGAATGTAGACCCAAGCATTGAGCGTACTAAGCAACTTAACGTCACGATTGAAGAGCTTGAAGCCGCCGCGCAACAAGCGGATGACTGGGCAGATGAGTCGCAAGCTGTAAACGAATTTATCGCGCCGAGTATTACACAGCAACAATCGGTTCAATCGACGTCCGCTCATTCTTCACTGTATGTGGAGCCAGCGTCAGTTCAACAACGCACCGAACCGTCGTCAATGAACGAGACAATGGAAGTTGCTCAACCAACATCATTTGTTCCGTTGGGTGATGAACGAAATGAAAATGAGCCAGATTACTCTGACTATGATCAGTATGAAGCGGAGCAAGCCTATCATGGGCAGCATGCACAGCTTCAAGCTACGCAACAACCGTTTTCGCCACAGCAATCTGTTGAAACGCAATCTGTAGAACAGCAATCTGCGCAACAGCATGACCCCGTTATTGATCCAGAAGCATTAACTCAGATCAGTGAGCAAACAGAACCAAGTCATCATATTGAACCAACGATATCAAATTTAGATGTGTTAGATGATGAAGACGACGTGGTTACTGAGCACCAAGTGCAGCCAGGTGCAGTCGCTACTCAACCTTTTATCGCCGACACTGAACAAGTTTCAGAATCGCAATTACATACGTCATTGCCGTCTTCTGAGCAGTCTGTGCAATCAGCAGTGACTACACCCGTTACGCCAGCGTTTGAACCTATTCAAAATGCGGTAGAAATCGAAGAGGTTCAAGAGGGCGATCAAGATGTGGCGGCATTTCAGAATTTAGTCTCGAATGCGCAAGCAAAAGTAGTCGCTAAGCAAAACCCATTCTTAGTACAGAAAGAACATAACTTGCCGGTGCCTGAAGAGCCATTACCGACGCTAGAGCTCTTGTATCATCCAGAAAAACGCGAGAATTTCATTGATCGAGAAGCGCTTGAACAAGTTGCACGTTTGGTGGAAACAAAGCTGGCCGACTACAAGATCAAAGCGGATGTGGTGGGTATTTACCCAGGGCCAGTGATCACTCGCTTCGAATTGGACTTGGCTCCAGGCGTGAAAGTAAGTCGAATCTCAGGCCTGTCTATGGACTTAGCTCGTGCGCTGTCTGCAATGGCAGTTCGTGTCGTTGAAGTGATTCCGGGTAAACCTTATGTTGGTTTAGAATTACCAAATATGAGTCGTCAAACGGTCTATCTTTCTGATGTCATCAGTAGCCCACAATTTGAACAAGCGACATCACCTACGACGGTCGTTCTTGGTCAAGATATCGCCGGTGAAGCCGTTATTGCGGATATCGCTAAAATGCCTCACGTACTCGTAGCGGGTACAACCGGTTCAGGTAAGTCGGTAGGTGTGAACGTTATGATCTTGAGTATGCTTTATAAGGCATCACCAGAAGATCTACGCTTTATCATGATCGACCCGAAAATGCTGGAACTCTCAATTTACGAGGGTATTCCTCATCTTCTTGCTGAAGTTGTAACCGACATGAAAGACGCCTCCAATGCACTGCGTTGGTGTGTGGGAGAAATGGAACGTCGTTATAAACTGATGTCAGCACTGGGCGTACGTAACGTGAAAGGCTTCAATGAGAAGCTGAAAATGGCCGCTGAAGCTGGTCACCCAATTCACGACCCATTCTGGCAAGAGGGCGACAGCATGGACACTGAGCCACCGTTGTTAGAGAAATTGCCTTACATCGTGGTAGTGGTTGACGAATTTGCCGATCTAATGATGGTTGTGGGCAAGAAAGTTGAAGAACTGATCGCGCGTTTGGCACAGAAAGCACGTGCGGCAGGTATTCACTTAATCCTTGCGACCCAACGCCCATCAGTGGACGTTATTACCGGTTTGATCAAAGCAAACATTCCAACACGTGTTGCGTTTACGGTATCAACCAAGACCGACTCGCGCACCATCCTAGACCAAGGTGGTGCAGAATCATTGTTGGGTATGGGTGATATGCTTTACTTACCACCTGGTTCTAGTCACACAACGCGTGTGCACGGTGCGTTTGCTTCAGATGATGATGTTCATGCCGTAGTGAATAACTGGAAAGCGCGTGGTAAACCAAACTACATCGATGAGATTATCAGTGGCGATCAAGGCCCTGAGAGTTTACTCCCAGGAGAGCAAATGGAATCCGATGAAGAGATGGACCCATTGTTCGACCAAGTTGTTGAGCATGTTGTTCAGTCTCGAAGAGGCTCTGTATCAGGTGTGCAACGTCGCTTCAAAATCGGTTACAACCGCGCCGCTCGCATTGTAGAACAACTCGAGGCACAAGGTATTGTTAGTGCTCCTGGTCATAACGGTAACCGTGAAGTTCTAGCGCCAGCGCCACCAAAAGATTAATGAACTTGTCTAACTCACCTCAGTCAAAATGAGGTGAGTTATTTCGGTCTTTGGCCCAATGATAGGTATTTGAATGAAAAAACGATTTTCAGCGACACTTTTCTCCGCATTTGTATTGAGCTTGTCTCTTTTCTCTACAGCACATGCAGCTTCAGCAAAAGATGAACTCAATAAGCGTCTAGCGATGAATGAGGGTTTCAGTGCAGACTTCTCGCAACAGGTGATCAGCCCAGAGGGTGAAACCATCATGGAAGGGGAGGGCTCAGTTGAAATCGCTCGTCCGAGTCTGTTTCGTTGGAGCACAACTTTCCCGGATGAGAACTTGTTGGTATCCGATGGTAAGTCGTTGTGGTATTACAGTCCGTTTATCGAGCAAGTGAGTATCTACGATCAAGCGCAAGCGACCGAACAAACACCTTTTGTTTTGCTTACCCGTAATCGCGCTAGCGACTGGGATAATTACACGATTTCACAAAAAGGCGATCAATTTACCCTTGTTCCAACGGCAATTGACTCCACGCAAGGTCAATTTCAGATTAATATTGATACAAAGGGTGTGGTTAACGGGTTCAAAGTGATTGAGCAAGATGGCCAAAAAGGCCTGTTTGAGTTCAGCAACGTAAAACTCGGTAAGCCTAAAGCAGACAGATTTACATTCACAATCCCAGATGGTGTGGAAGTGGATGACCAAAGGAACTAATTGCTAGTGAGTAATTACACATTAGATTTCTCGGGGGACGAAGATTTTCGTCCCCTTGCTGCTCGTATGAGACCGGAAACCATTGAACAATACATTGGCCAGCAGCATATTCTTGGGCCGGGTAAACCACTGCGCCGTGCGTTAGAGGCTGGGCATATTCATTCTATGATTCTTTGGGGCCTCCCGGTACTGGGAAAACCACTCTTGCGGAAGTCGCGGCAAATTATGCCAATGCCGAAGTGGAGCGTGTTTCTGCGGTAACCTCTGGTGTGAAAGAAATTCGTGCTGCTATCGAGAAAGCACGTGAAAATAAAATGGCAGGCCGTCGTACAATCCTATTTGTGGATGAGGTGCATCGCTTCAATAAATCACAGCAAGATGCGTTTTTGCCGCACATTGAAGATGGCACGGTGACTTTTATTGGTGCGACAACAGAGAACCCATCTTTCGAATTGAATAACGCGTTATTGTCTCGCGCCCGTGTTTATAAGCTCACATCGTTAGACAAAGATGAAATCTTATTAGCGCTCAATCAAGCTATCAATGATAAGCAGCGTGGCTTAGGTGATACGCCAGCCCACTTTGCTGACAATGTACTTGATCGCTTAGCTGAATTGGTAAACGGTGACGCTCGCATGTCACTTAATTATCTTGAGCTACTCTATGATATGGCTGAAGACAATGCGCAAGGCGAAAAAGAGATCACATTAAAGTTGCTTGCGGAAGTGGCAGGTGAAAAGGTGTCACGTTTCGATAAAAAAGGTGACATTTGGTATGATCTGATTTCTGCCGTACATAAGTCGATTCGTGGCTCTAACCCAGATGCGGCGCTTTATTGGGCGGCGCGTATGATAGCGGCAGGTTGTGACCCACTGTATATCGCACGTCGATTACTCGCGATTGCATCTGAGGATGTCGGCAATGCGGATCCTCGTGCAATGCAAGTGGCACTCTCTGCATGGGATTGTTTTACGAGAGTTGGTCCGGCTGAGGGCGAGCGAGCCATTGCTCAGGCGATTGTCTACCTCGCATGTGCACCAAAGAGCAATGCGGTATACGTTGCGTGGAAACAAGCGCTCACAGACGCTCATAACCTCCCTGAATATGAAGTGCCGCATCACTTACGAAATGCCCCAACGAACTTAATGAAAGACATGGGGTATGGTGCTGAGTATCGTTACGCACATGATGAACCGGGGGCGTACGCGGCTGGTGAGCAATATTTACCACCAGAAATGGGCGAACGTAAGTATTATCAGCCAACAAATCGTGGTCTAGAGACCAAAATTGGCGAAAAGTTAGATTACTTGGCTACTTTAGATGCAAATAGCCCACAAAAGCGCTATGAAAAGTAGGCGTTTTTGGATACATTTATTCGATAAATTTTAAAGCGTGCCTGTTCGGATAAGGCGCGTGATTTCACAACAAAAAGCATAGGATTAACAATGCTGGATTCTAAATTACTTCGTACAGAGCTGGATGAAACAGCTGCTAAACTGGCGCGTCGTGGCTTTAAGCTAGACGTAGAGACTATTCGTAAACTTGAAGAACAACGTAAGTCCATTCAAGTAGAAGTTGAAAATTTACAATCCACGCGTAACTCCATCTCCAAGCAAATCGGCCAGAAAATGGCGGCTGGCGATAAAGAAGGCGCAGAAGAAATCAAGAAACAAATCGGTACGCTAGGTAGCGATCTTGATGCGAAGAAAGTTGAGCTTGACCAAGTTATGGCTCAACTTGATGAGTTCACTCTTTCTGTACCAAACATCCCTGCAGATGAAGTGCCAGATGGTAAAGATGAAAATGACAACGTAGAGATCTCTCGTTGGGGTGAGCCAAAAACTTACGATTTCGAATTGAAAGACCACGTTGACCTAGGTGAAATGGGTGGCGGTCTAGACTTTGCAAGCGCAGTTAAAATCACTGGCGCGCGTTTCATTGTGATGAAAGGTCAATTTGCTCGTCTACACCGTGCAATCGCTCAGTTCATGCTTGATCTTCACACAGAAGAGCACGGCTACACAGAAATGTACGTACCTTACCTAGTTAACTCTGACAGCCTATTCGGTACTGGTCAGCTGCCTAAGTTTGGTAAAGATCTTTTCCACACTGAGCCACTAGTTGAAAAAGTGAACGATGAAGAGCCTCGTAAACTGTCTCTGATCCCAACAGCAGAAGTGCCTGTAACTAACCTAGTACGTGATACGATTTCTGACGAAGCGGATCTACCGCTTAAGATGACGGCGCACACGCCATGCTTCCGTTCTGAAGCGGGTTCTTACGGTCGTGATACTCGTGGTCTGATTCGTATGCACCAGTTCGATAAAGTTGAGCTAGTACAAATCACTAAGCCAGAAGATTCAATGAACGCGCTAGAAGAGCTAACAGGTCACGCTGAGAAAGTTCTACAACTTCTAGAACTTCCTTACCGTAAAGTGGTTCTATGTACGGGTGATATGGGCTTTGGTTCTCACAAAACTTACGACCTAGAAGTGTGGGTTCCTGCTCAAGGCACATACCGTGAGATTTCTTCATGTTCTAACATGTGGGACTTCCAAGCTCGTCGTATGCAAGCACGTTTCCGTCGTAAAGGCGAGAAGAAACCTGAACTTGTGCACACGCTAAACGGTTCTGGTCTAGCGGTAGGTCGTACCATGGTTGCAATCCTAGAAAACAACCAAGAAGCAGACGGCCGCATTGCAATCCCAACAGTACTTCAGAAATACATGGGCGGCGCAACGCACATCGGTTAATTTATTAATCTTCAGAACACCAAAACCCAGCCTCCGTGCTGGGTTTTTTGTATCAGTGTTGAGTTAAGATTAACTATTACAAATAGGTAATAGTGTTTTTAAATTTGCTCTAATTATTTTGCTATTTGTAATCGATATAATCATCCACCTTACCACGGTAAGTAGATTTTCTCATTCAAGTAACGAGGAGGGCTTATGGCCGTAGGGTGGGCAAATGACGATAGCGTCAGCCAACAAATTCAAAATACCATAGACGATGAGATATCACGTGTTCGGGGCAGTATCCACCAGGGCGAAAGTGCCCAATACTGTGATGAATGCGGCGATAAGATTCCTGATGCGCGTCGAACTGCAATGAAAGGTGTTCGTTTATGTATCGAATGCCAATCCACACTAGAACTGGTGTCTGAGCGTCATGCATTATTCAATCGACGAGCGAGTAAAGACAGTCAACTTCGATAGTTGTAATTATCTATTTAACAATCAGACAAGTGGCCTGATAAAAAACGGTTTGAGTGACATGCTCAAACCGTTCTTGTTTTAATCTTTTCTACATATTCTTTGAATTTAAAGAGAACGAATTAGGCAAAGCAATCTTCACGTTGAAGTGCTGCATCAATGGCATTCACCAACTTCTCAATGTGGCTCGGATTACTGATGAATGGCGGCATCATGTAAATCAGTTTGCCAAATGGACGAATCCAAACACCATGCTCAACAAAGAAAGCTTGGATGGTTTCCATATTCACGGGACGATGGGTTTCCACAACACCAATTGCACCAAGCCAGCGCGTATTCTTAACTAAATCGTATTGCTCTAACTTCGGTAATAACTCAGAAAACAACATTTCAATTTGTTTTGTTTGGTGTTTCCATTCCCCTTGTTCTATGAGCTCTAAACTTGCTGTCGCTACGGCGCAAGCAAGTGGGTTACCCATAAAGGTTGGGCCATGCATGAAGCAACCAGCCTCGCCCCCGCATACTGTGTCTGCCACATGCTTACTAGTAAGTGTGGCGGAGAGTGTCATATAGCCGCCTGTCAGCGCTTTACCGATACACAGAATATCAGGCTGAATATTGGCGTGCTCACAAGCAAACAGTTTTCCTGTACGACCAAACCCGGTGGCGATTTCATCCGCGATCAGTAATAGCCCGTGTTTATCACAAAGCCGACGGACACCTTTCAAGAATTCTGGGTGGTAAATACGCATTCCACCGGCACCTTGCACGATAGGTTCTAGGATTACGGCAGCAAGTTCATGGCTGTGCTGTGTGATCTTCTGTTCGAAATCTTGTAAGTCTTCTGGTTGCCACTCATCCCAATACCCGCATGCAGGTGACTCGGCAAAAATATGCTCAGGTAGAAAGCCTTTGTAGAGCGAATGCATGGAGTTGTCCGGGTCGGTGACCGACATGGCCGCAAACGTATCACCATGATAGCCGTGTCGCAAAGTTAGAAATTTTGGTCTGCGTTCGCCTTTCGCATGCCAATATTGCAGTGCCATTTTTAAGCTTACTTCCACGGCAACAGAGCCAGAGTCCGCAAGAAACACATGCTCAAGGTTACTTGATGTCAGAGAAAGAAGTTTTTTGCACAAGTTAATGGCGGGTTGGTGGGTAATGCCGCCAAACATCACGTGAGAAACCTGATCAATTTGTTGATGAGCGGCTTGGTTTAAATGTGGATGGTTGTAGCCGTGAATGGTTGACCACCATGACGACATGCCATCTATCAACTCTGTTCCATCCTCTAGTTTTAGGTACACGCCATGTGCGGAAGCAACAGGGTAGCAGGTCAGAGGTGTTAGTGTTGAAGTATAGGGATGCCAGATGTGCTGGCGATCGAACGCGAGATCCATGTGCTATTCCAATAATGTGTAGATTAAAAAATAAACAAACGTAAACTTTTCAATTTGTTGTTGTGTTGACAGTTTATCGAGACTCAGTAGACTGTCAACACAACAACAAAAGTGACTAAAGGAATACACGTGGAAGTTCGTCATAACTGGACGCATGCTGAAGTACGAGAACTGATGGAAAAACCTTTCATGGATCTTCTATTTGAAGCTCAGCTTGTTCATCGCCAATATCAACAAACCAACCATGTTCAAGTAAGTACGCTCCTATCAATTAAAACCGGTGCCTGTCCGGAAGACTGTAAGTACTGTCCGCAAAGTGCTCGATACACCACCGACATAGAAAAAGAACGTCTAATGGAGGTTGATCGCGTGTTGGATGCCGCGCTAAAAGCCAAGAATGCTGGGTCGACGCGCTTCTGTATGGGTGCTGCGTGGAAGAACCCTAAAGAGCGTGACATGCCACATTTGACAGACATGATCAAAGGCGTGAAAGAGATGGGTTTAGAAACATGTATGACCCTTGGTATGTTAACGCCAGATCAGGCGAATCAACTTGCGGCGGCGGGTCTTGACTACTACAACCACAACCTCGACACCTCGCCGGAGTTTTACGGCAACATCATTACCACACGCACCTATCAAGATCGTTTGAATACCCTGTCTCATGTTCGTGATGCGGGTATGAAGATCTGTTCCGGCGGTATCATTGGTATGGGAGAAAGTGCGAATGATCGTGCAGGTTTGTTTGTCGAGTTGGCGAACTTGCCAGTGCACCCTGAAAGTGTCCCAATCAACATGTTAGTAAAAGTCAAAGGCACGCCTTTAGAGAAAGTCGAAGATGTTGAGCCGTTTGATTTCATTCGGTTAATTGCTGTCGCCCGAATCATGATGCCTCAATCGGCTGTTCGTTTATCCGCAGGTCGTGAAAATATGAACGAGCAAATGCAAACACTGTGCTTTATGGCTGGAGCAAACTCGGTTTTCTATGGTTGTAAGCTGCTGACAACACCAAATCCATCAGAAGATAAAGACATGATGTTATTCAGTAAACTGGGTATCAACCGTCAAGAGGTCTCCCAAAAACCGGATGAAATTGAAGAAAACGAATTGCTGGATCGCGTGGTAGAGCGTGTCGCAGCAAGACCAACAAAAGACGATTTGTTCTACGATGCCAGCGTTTAAGAGTCGTATTGAGTCTGCACTTGCTGAACGAAAAAAATCGGGGCTTAACCGAACCATGAATGTGGTGTTTTCTGGTAACCAATCGATTTTGGAAAATGATGGAAAACGCTACATCAATTTTTCCAGTAATGACTATTTAGGATTAGCGAATGATCAGGCGCTCGTCCATGCATGGCAACAAGGACTCAGTGTTTACGGAAGTGGCAGTGGTGCATCACCCATGGTGACAGGATTTAGCGCATCTCATAGTAATCTTGAAGCGGCGCTTACCGAGTGGCTTGGTTATGAGAGGGCAATCCTATTTGGCTCAGGCTTCAGTGCCAATCAAGCTTTACTATTTACGTTATTAGATAAATCTGACGTACTGATACAAGACCGATTGAACCACGCCTCTCTGATGGAGGCTGGTGCGTTATCTCCAGCGAAGATGAAGCGCTTTAAACACAACGATATAAAACACCTTGAGTCGATGCTTGATGGCGAAAGTAATCATCTGGTTGTGACGGAGGGTGTATTCAGTATGGATGGGGATTGCGCCCCCCTCAAAGGCATCGCTGCTGTCACTCAAGCGCCCAATAAGTGGTTAGCGGTAGACGATGCGCATGGTATCGGAGTGTTAGGAGAATCGGGAGGTGGCTCCTGCGAGTTATCGAATATCAAACCCGAGATCTTAGTCGTTACTTTCGGTAAAGCCTTTGGCATGTCGGGTGCGGCAATTTTGTGTGATGCAAGCACTGGGGACTTTTTAACGCAGTTTGCAAAACACCATGTGTATTCTACCGCGATGCCACCGGCCCAAGCCTACGCGCTGATACATGCCGTGAGTATGGTTCAGCAGCAGTCGTGGCGTCGAGAGAAGTTGACGGAGCTTAGCCAATATTACCAAGAATATTTGGGGGAATTATCCGGTTTTGTCGACACGCAGACTCCCATCAAACCGTTTGTTATTGGTGAGCCGGAATTAACATTGAATGTAGCAAAATTATGTCGAAATAACGGAATATGGGTCACGGCTATTCGTCCTCCCACTGTGCCAAAAGGCACATCAAGACTTCGTATCACGCTCACTTCAAATCACAGTAAAGAACAAATAAAAACGCTTTCAATCGCCTTAAAGCAAGCATTAGGAGAGCGATAATGGAAAATGCACAACGTATAGTATTTGAAAATTATCATATGAATAAAGAAGCCATTGCCACATCTTTTGGTAAAGCTGCCGAAACGTATGATAAGCATGCAGCATTTCAACGCGATGTGGGATGTCGCTTGCTCGATAAACTTCCGAGCGATTTGTCCAATAAGCGGATTTTGGATTTAGGCTGTGGCACTGGTTATTTTTCTCATCTTCTGAGAGAACGCGGAGCAGAAGTTGTTTGTGCGGATATCTCTCAAGCGATGCTCGATAAGGCAAAGCAGCGTTGTGGTGAGGAACGAATGCACTATGAACTGGCTGATGCAGAGAATTTGCCGTTTGATGATGATAGTTTTGATTATGTATTTTCGAGTCTTGCGCTTCAATGGTGTGTGGATTTGAGTTCCCCTTTAAGAGAAATTCGCCGAGTCTTAAAGGAGGGAGGGCAGGGATACTTTACGACATTATTGGATGGTTCCCTGTATGAGTTGCGTGAGGCGTGGTCAAAAATTGATGCATATCAACACGTGAATAACTTTGTTAGCAGCAATCAGGTAAAAATTGCGTTAGCGCAATCTTGGTGCCACAACCATCATCTAGACTTGACCACCATCACAGTTTGGTATGATTCAGCGTTTTCTGTAATGCGTGATCTCAAAGGCATTGGTGCAAATCACGTAAGTGGACGCTCACATGGTTTGACAAGTCGTCGCACATTATTACAAGTTGAGCATGCGTACCAAGCATTTAGAAACGATCAAGGTCTTTTACCTGCAAGTTATCAGGTTTGTTTTGGAGTAATACATCTATGATTGATGCTTTTTTTATTGCTGGTACGGATACTGATGTTGGTAAAACGGTAGCGTCGAAAGCTATTCTGCAAGCATTAGCAGAAAAAGGATTAAATACTATTGGTTACAAACCAGTAGCATCAGGCAGTGATAAAACTGCCGAAGGTTTACGAAACTCTGACGCGTTGCATTTACAAAACGCAGCTACGTTAGAGGTGGCTTATGACGATGTGAATCCATACGCTTTGGAATTACCAGCTTCTCCTCACATCGCAGCAAAGCACGAACATGTAGAAATCAAATATGAAGTGCTGAGTGAAAAGCTCGCTCAACACAAAGAACAATCAGACATCGTTCTTGTTGAAGGTGCTGGTGGTTGGCGTGTACCTGTATCAGATACAGATAGCCTTTCGACTTGGGTACAGCAAGAACAGCTTCCGGTCGTTCTGGTTGTAGGTATCAAGCTGGGTTGTTTGAGCCACGCACTGTTAACCGCAGAGATCATCAAAGCGGATGGTTTGAATCTCGTTGGCTGGGTGGCAAACCGAGTAAACCCTGGTACCGAGCATTATGCTGAGATTATCGATATGCTAGAAGATCGCCTTGATGCCCCTAAACTTGGCGAAATCCCTTATATTCCAAGTGCGAAGCGTAAAGATCTAGGCAAATACATTAACGTTGAGCCGTTGCTGAACGCATAAAGGCTTCGCGATTCAATAAATACAAAAAGGGCTGCGCAATGCAGCCCTTTTCTCATGGTGCGCCGAGCATGGCGTTGATCTAGGAGGTGAAAGTCCTCTACGGGCTCAGTCGAGCGAGAACCGTTAGCCTATGCAAGGGTGTTCACTGTGAGGTGAAATCTGAAGGAAGCAAATGGCAAAACTTGGTTGTGACGAACAGAAATCTGATAGTAGGTCACTACAACTTGGGCAACCTAGCCATAGATAGAATAGCCCAATGCCTCGGCGGGAAGTGTGTAGTGATAAATCAGGCACGGCCAAGGGAAAGAGCAACGTCTTACCTCGGGAGATCTTATTGTCTGTCTCGATAGAGACTAATGCAGTAGTGATGCTGTGTGACGGGCAATAAGAAGTCAGCAGAGGGCATAGTACCTTGAGACTGTACAACTTAAGGGAAGGCCTGAACTGAATATATCAAGAAGCAGTCACTAGACACTCAATCATGTGGAGTCATAGCAAGATGGACATCATCTCTACGTCCCAATGGGCGATACCGCAAGTAAAGCTCACGGTGACGAAGAATGACAAGCATGGTCGGCGTAGACAGGAGGACGAGTCTTGGTGACCTCAACTTCGTTGATGGAACAAATCTGTTCCTCAACCAACCTGAATCAAGCTCTACGAAGAGTGAAGAAGAACAGGGGATGTGCAGGTGTCGACAAACTCGACATAGATGCAACTATCTTTAAGCTTCGACAAGCTTCAAACGGGCAAGCGCTTCGCCAGAGTCTTCTGGTTGGAAGCTACCAACCTCAACCCGTTCTTGGTGTGGAAATCCCCAAACCTAGTGGTGGCGTCAGGCAACTAGGTATCCCAACAGTGCTCGATAGAATTGTCCAACAGGCAATCACTTCAGTGCTGTCAGATATCTATGAAGCTAAGTTCTCCAATAGCAGTTACGGATTTAGACCCAACCGCAGTGCACATCATGCGCTAGCGGCAGCCAGTCGCTACATCCGAGAGGGGCGAGGTTATGTAGTAGATATCGACCTAGCGAAATACTTCGATACCGTTAATCACGATAGACTGATGCACAGACTGTCAGAGGATGTCGCGGATAAACGAGTGTTGAAGCTCATCAGGTCATATCTACAGGCAGGCATAATGCGAAACGGTTTAGTCGAACAGAGACAACGAGGGACACCACAGGGTGGCCCATTATCTCCGTTGCTATCCAATATCGTATTAGATGAACTGGATAAAGAGCTAGAGCGTAGAGGGCATAAGTTCTGTCGATATGCAGACGACTGTCAAATCTATGTTGGTAGTGAGGAAGCCGCTTATCGAGTTAAAGAGTCGATAACGGAGTACTTGGAGCAAAAACTGAAACTCACGGTAAACCGAGAGAAAAGTGCAGCAACAAGAGTGACAGAGCGAGCTTACCTAAGCCACCGCTTCGGGATAGATGGGGCAATCCATATATCGAAGCCAGCGCAAACTCAAATGAAGACGCGAGTGCGGCAGATAACGAAGCGAAACCGAGGTCGAGAGTTAAAGGTGATAATCGCCGAGTTAACTCAATACCTAAGAGGTTGGCAACACTACTTCAAACTCGCCATACGGAAGAGCAGCATGAAGCGCTTGGACGAATGGATACGGCGACGGCTAAGATGCTATCGACTTAAGCAACGCAAACACAGATACGGCATAGCGACATGGTTACAGCGACAAGGTGTAACAGAGCGTAATGCGTGGAAGTTAGCGATGTCAGATAAAGGTTGGTGGCGGCTAGCATTAACGCCGCAGACAAATCACGCTATGCCAACAAAATGGTTCGAGGAGTTGGGTCTGTACTCGTTGCGAGATGGGTATGAGTCACTAAAAGTATATTCGGAACCGCCGTATGCGACCCACGCTTGTACGGTGGTGTGAGAGGACGGAGGCCGTGAGGCCTCCTCCTACTCGATTAAACTTTTGTGTCTAATCGTAAGATCCGACGCTCAGTTTATTTTTCTTGGCTAAGCCCCATCAAAGCTTGCTGTGTTTCAGCAACGCGCTTTGACATGTGAGCGTCAGTTGAAATACCAAGTTGTTGTTTTGCCTCATCCTCTGAGATACCTAGATGACAACAAAGTAGATCGATAGCCATTTGATAGTCGTTAGTTTCTACCATGATTTTTCCCTCAAGACATGGAAGTTTGGAGCTGCTTTATTGTCCTTAAAGCTCGCCCCGTTTCGTTCATCTAAGCTGAATCTAGCACGTACAGATAGTCGCACAATAAGACCAAAGTCTATACTGGCACTAACATACTGTTTTTAGAGCGAGTTAATTTTAAGTTTTATTTCATTCTCGAAAACAAATGTTGCAATTTATTGCTTAACCTTGTTTTTAACCACGTTAGACTATATCTATAACGCAACGAAGCTCGAATCCATTTTGAGCTTCATAAAACTATAAGCTTCCTCGGAGAAAAGTAATGAAGCGAATTATGTTATTCCTAGCAACTAACCTAGCCGTTGTGCTTGTGCTTAGTGTTGTTCTGAATATTGTTTACGCTGTAACTGGAATGCAACCTGGCAGCCTTTCTGGCTTGTTAGTGATGGCTGCGGTATTTGGTTTTGGTGGTGCATTCATCTCTTTGATGATGTCAAAAGGCATGGCACTACGCTCTGTTGGCGGTATGGTTATCGAAACTCCGCGTAATGAAACAGAACATTGGTTGCTAGAAACAGTCGGTCGTCAAGCTCAACAAGCGGGTATCGGTATGCCGACGGTTGCTATTTATGATGCAGCCGACATCAACGCATTTGCCACGGGAGCAAAACGTGATGATTCATTAGTGGCGGTTTCAACCGGTCTTTTGCATAACATGACGCGCGATGAAGCAGAGGCGGTATTGGCACACGAAGTCAGCCACATTGCGAATGGTGATATGGTAACCATGACGCTGATGCAAGGCGTGGTAAACACATTTGTTATCTTCTTGTCTCGTTTCATCGCAAACATCGTTGCTTCGAATGATGATGAAGAAGGCCAAGGTACAAACATGATGGTTTACTTTGGTGTCTCTATGGTGCTTGAACTGGTATTCGGTTTCCTAGCGAGCTTCCTAACCATGTGGTACAGCCGTCATCGTGAATTTTACGCAGATGCGGGTGCGGCGAAGTTGGTAGGTAAAGAGAAAATGATTGCTGCATTAGAACGTTTGAAAATGAGCCATGAATCTCAACTCGATGGTACTATGATGGCATTTGGTATCAACGGTAAACGCTCTATGACAGAGCTTTTAATGAGCCACCCTCCATTAGACAAGCGTATTGCGGCATTACGTAGCCAGCAGTACTAAGATACTTTTTGCAAAGTAATCGCCTATACTAACTAATAATATTCTGAAAAGGCTTGGTTTTTTAACCAAGCCTTTTTTGTATCTGTTGATCTCTGAGCGACGCCACTGCGTATCAAGTTACAGAAACAAAGTTATACAAAAATAATTTTGTACAACTTTATTAGCTAAACTATCTTGTACATATAATAAATTTGTACAACTACTGGCAAAAAGTAGGAGCATTGAAATGGATATTCAATCAGTTGGCAATATTTACCAGAATTTAAGTAAGGCGAATTTGCACTTGCTTGAAGAGGTTTATCATCAAGATGTCGTGTTTGAAGACGCCGCTCATCGCCTCGAGGGATGGCCTGCGTTGTCTGATTATTTTCAATCTTTGTACACCAATGTGATTCGTTGTGACTTTACTATTCATGACCACCAACAGGTTGGTGATACTGGATTTTTAACGTGGACGATGGATCTTCAGCATCCCAAACTTCAAAAGGGCGCCCCGATTTCAGTGAATGGGGTATCGCATCTCAAATTTGATGAGGGTCAGGTGATTTACCATCGAGACTACTTTGATTTGGGAGAAATGCTGTATGAAAACCTCCCTTTGCTTGGATCGGTAGTGAAAACCATTAAGCAGAGGTTGGGGCAATGAGTCGTGCGATCCTCATTACAGGCGCGACCTCTGGGATCGGGAAGCAGCTTGCTGTGGACTACGCTAAACAGGGATGGAAAGTGCTTGCTTGTGGGCGCAATCAACAAGTGCTGTCTGAGTTAGAAGAGACATCACATAACATCGTCTCCTTGCGTTTCGATGTGACCGACTATGACGAGACGATAAGAACGTTATCCACCTTACCATTCACACCAGATACTTGGTTTTTTAACGCAGGTGACTGCGAGTATATGGATAACGGAGTCGTAGATGCGAAACTTATGGCGCGAGTAATGAACGTGAACGTCATTGGCATCGCAAACTGTGTTGAAGCATGTCAATCCCAGTTTCAACGAGGGCATCGCGTTGTTATTGTCGGCTCTATTGCGTCGGAAGTGGCTTTACCTAGAGCAGAGGCATATGGCGCATCGAAAGCAGCAGTAAGTTACTTTGCCCGAACCTTGGCTGTCGATTTGAAGCCTAAAGGTATCAACGTTGTGACGGTTTTTCCTGGATTCGTTGAAACCCCCCTTACCGACAGAAACACATTTGACATGCCAATGATCGTTTCAGTTGTTCAGGCGTCAGAAGCAATTCGAAATCAACTCAACGCCAACAAGAGTCACATTTATTTCCCCGCGAGATTTACCGGTATTTTACGCTTGATCTCGTTGCTTCCCTATAGCTGGCAAGCCCGGTTAACCGCAAAACTCGTATCCTAAGAGGAAAAAGCATGAATACAGTAGAAAGAAAGAAAATTGCGATCGTAGGAACGGGTATATCGGGCCTAACATGTGGCTATTACTTGCACAAAGCCCATGACGTAACGTTATTCGAAGCTAATGATTATATTGGAGGGCATACTGCGACAGTGGATGTTAACGTAGACGGTCGGGATTACGCCATTGATACAGGCTTTATTGTGTACAACGACCGTACTTACCCCAACTTCATTCGCTTGATGAACGAGATTGGCGTAGATGGGCTGCCGACTCAAATGAGCTTCAGCGTGAGAAATGACAGTAACGGTTTAGAATATAACGGTCATACGGTGTCGACCTTATTCGCACAAAAACGTAATTGGGCGAACCCCAAGTTCTATCGGTTTATTTTTGAGATTCTGAGATTCAATAAGCTAGCTAAAGCTTTCGCAAGTGAGGGAGCTTCGAATTCTCAAACGTTGGGAGAGTTCTTAGATGAGCATCATTTCAGCGAATTTTTTACTGATAACTATATTTTGCCGATGGGGGCTGCGATTTGGTCTTCGACATTGGCAGACATGCGTGCGTTCCCATTAATGTTCTTCCTGCGCTTTTTCCTCAATCACGGGTTGTTGGATATCACCAATCGTCCTCAATGGTATGTCATTAAAGGTGGCTCCCGATCTTACATTCCGCCTTTGACTCAAGGTTTTGCTGATAACATTCGTCTGAACAGTCCGGTTGAGAAAGTCGTGCGCAACGAGAAAGGGGTTGGTGTTCAGGTTCACGGTCAGATGCACTGGTTTGACGATGTGATCTTCGCTTGCCACAGTGATCAAGCAATGCGAATGCTCGGTGACATTAGCCCGGTGGAGCACGGCATTTTAGGTGATATGGCTTATCAAGCTAATGAGGTCATCCTGCATACTGATACAAGCGTGCTCCCTCAACGCAAGGCTGCTTGGGCTTCTTGGAACTACCGACTGGACGGGAGCAAGGATGAGCAGAAAAGATTACCGTCTTTGACTTACAACATGAACATTCTTCAGCATATACAATCCGAGCACACTTTCTGTGTCACGTTAAACAGTTCTGAATCCATCGAATCAGGCAAGATCCTCCGTGCTTTTACGTATCATCATCCCGTCTTCACGACGGAATCTATAGCGGCCCAACAGCGGAAAAAAGAAATACAAGGCGTGCGAAACACGTGGTTTTGTGGCGCTTATTGGTACAACGGTTTTCATGAAGACGGTGTACGAAGCGCCGTTGACGTAGTGAAAGGGCTAGAAGACAAGTACCGCGAGCAAAATATCGTTCCTTTTGAGAAAGGTGCTGCGTGATATGGAAAGCCAAATGAACAGCCGATTGTTTATAGGCAATGTTCGCCATCGCCGATTTACTCCTGTCAATCATGAGTTGAACTACTCACTGTTTATGCCTGCCATTGATTTGGACGAGCTTGATGCCCTAGAGAAGAAAGTCTGGGGTTTTGGGTCACACTGGTGGCACTGGGCACGCTTTAAGCGAAGTGATTATATTGGCAAGGGTTGTGTTAAGTCGGCAGTGCAAAACAAAGTTGAGCAACTGACAGGAGTCCGCTGTACGGGCAAAGTTATCGCAGTATGCCACCTGCGTTATCTAGGGCTCTATTTCAGCCCGGTGAATTTCTACTACGTTTATAGCAAGGAAGACGAATGGAAATATCTTCTTGCTGAGGTGAGTAATACCCCTTGGAATGAACGACATTATTACGCGATAGCGGCAGATAAAGAGGATGAAGAGTTTGGCTGGGAACAAGATAAAGCGTTCCATGTATCGCCATTCAATCCGATTGACCAACTTTACCGCTGGAAGATTAAACCTTTGACAGACAAGCTGAATGTGCATCTTGAATGTCACAAGGGGGAAAAACACTTCGATGCGACGATGGCGATGAAAGCCAAGCCACTTTCTAGCAAAACCTTATTGAAATGCTTGATCGTTACGCCAATCCAGACGGTAAAAGTAATGGTTGGCATTTATTGGCACGCTCTTAAATTATGGATTAAAGGCGCACCGTTTTACTCTCATCCTAAATGTGAAAATTCGGATGAAGCAGAAAGCAATGAAACGGTCGTCGATGATAAAAAGAAAAAGCATAAGGAGAACTCTGCATGTTAAACACAACTTCTATGGCAATGCCGCGTGAACTAACAACGACACAAAAAGCGGCTCGCGGAGTTCTATTTCAATGTTTACACAAAATGGAAATAGGCTGCCTAACAGTTATTGAAAGCTTTAAAACAGAAACGACGGAGCGCAGTGAACGCTTTTCTACACCAAACGGGGAATACAAAGGAGACCCGATAGCTGCGACGATTGAAGTAAAACACCCTGGGTTTTACTCAAGAATTCTTCAAGGTGGAAGCATCGCAGCAGGAGAAGCGTACATGGATGGCTGGTGGGACAGCCCAGATTTGACCGCTTTGATGAAACTGATGGCGCTGAATATGCAGGCACTGGACCGTTTAGAGGAACAGGGGAGCTGGCTTACTCGAATACTGTATAAATTTAGCCATTGGACCAATCGCAACTCACAAGAGAATTCACGCAAAAATATTCATGCGCATTACGATCTGGGTAACGATCTTTACAAAGCGTTTCTTGATAACAACATGCTTTATTCTTCCGCTCTTTATAATCAGTCCTCAGACTCTTTAGAGCAGGCGCAAATCAACAAGATGGACCGTTTGTGTCAACAACTCGAATTAAACGCAAATGATCATGTGATAGAAATTGGTACAGGTTGGGGCGCGATGGCTATTTATATGGCAGAACAATATGGCTGCCGCGTGACGACAACGACGATTTCAGAAGAGCAACATGCTTATGCGGAGCAGCAGATTATTGAGCGAGGGTTATCCGATAAGATTACTTTGTTGAAAGAAGATTATCGAGATCTCACTGGAACCTACGATAAATTGGTATCGATAGAAATGATCGAAGCGGTTGGGAAACAGTTTCTCCCCTCTTATATTAAGAAGTGTGAATCTTTACTTAAATCGGGTGGTTTGATGGCAATACAAGCAATTACCATTGCCGATCAACGATACGATTATTACAGTAATAATGTCGATTTTATTCAAAAATATATATTTCCTGGCGGGTTCTTACCATCCGTTACTTCATTGACACAAGCCTCAACCAAATACAGTGATTTAGTAGTACGGGACTTGTTCGATATAGGTTTAGATTATGCCAAAACACTCAACGCGTGGCATTACCGCTTTAACCAGGCGGAAGCCGAAGTACGCTCATATGGCTATGATGATCGCTTTGTGCGAATGTGGCGCTATTACTTAAGCTATTGCGAGGGCGGCTTTTTGGCTCGTACCATCAGTGCAGTACACATGACATTTCAGCGCCCTTAGTCGTCATGAAATTGTTGCTTGCTTCGACATGGTTCCAACTCTGCTGGTTCGCCGCCGTGCTTGGAACCTATCAATGGCAGTGGCTAACGTTGATACTTACTTTGGTGACCCTCATTTACTGCATGAGAGCGGATGCACATTCACTGAAAAGTATCAGTTTTATCACGGTGGCTGGTTTGGTGCTTGATACCATAAATCAACAATTCTCAATTCTTGTTTTTTCAACTCAATGGCTACCGGTTTGGCTGTTATGCCTTTGGGTCATGTTTTCTTGGTATTCGTACCAACTCAAGTCAATTTTGTACCGTTTCCCCAAACCCTACGTATCACTAATAGGCGGTATCGGAGGAACGATGAGCTATTTTGCTGGTTTTAAACTCCAAGCCGTTGAATTTGGATTCAGCACGAGCGTTACTCTCGCCATTTTGTTTGCACAATGGTGTGTGATAGTACTTGTGATACTCAAGGTGTACGGAAATGAAGAGCTTGAAAAGAAATTGGAAACAGAAACTGACTGATGGAATGTTGTTAACGTTATTACTTGGTGTGACGTCTTTACAAGCCCAGACTCTCTCGGACAATCGCCAGCAGAGCGTTCAACCTGATTGGCAACAATGGCAAACCGTTGGTGAAGCACAATTAACGTGGTTCATTTTTGATGTATACAAATCAACATTGAAAGCGCCAGATGGTCAGTATCGGGTATCGAGCGATGTATCGCCACATGCCTTTGCTTTAGAAATCAATTATCAACGTGACATAAGTAAACAACAACTTTTGGAAGTGACGGACGAGCAGTGGCAGAAATTAGGCTTTACTCAGGCTTATCGCCAGCAATGGATCTTAGAGCTCACGGCCATGTTCCCAAACATTAATAAAGGCGATGAGCTAACGTATTTAACGGACGGTAAAACTGGGCAACTTATTTACCGTCAATCGGGTAGCAAGCCCTATCAAACAGTGGGTTATGTGAATGATGAGCGTCTCAATGATGCCTTTCTTTCCATTTGGTTATCGCCACAAACTGAATTCCCAAGACTTCGTCAACAACTCATCGGGCAGGTTAGGCAGTGAAAATACTTACACGAATGATCAAAACATCGATTGTCGCCGCTGCAACATTGCTTGGCGCTTGTTCTGCCGACATCGATAATTACCAGGCAGCAACACCAGCATTTGATTTGTTTGGTTACTTTGAGGGCGATGTAAAAGCATGGGGGATGGTGCAAGATTACACCGAAAAACAAACTCGTCGCTTTGAAGTTGAAATTGTAGGCACGGTTGATGGCAGAGAGTTGACGCTCGTGGAAGACTTTGTTTTCGATGATGGTGAACTGGATCAACGTATTTGGGTGATAACCAAACTTGAAAACGGACGCTATCAAGGTAAAGCCGATGACATCATTGGTGTCGCTACCGGTAAGGAGATGGGTAACGCTCTTCAGTGGCAGTACGACTTTGAGTTAAAGATGGATGATTCGACTATCACCGTATCGTTTGATGATTGGCTCTATCGTCAAGATGAGCATCATGTATTTAACCTCACCAAAATTAAAAAGTTTGGCGTGGAAGTGGGGACAATAACGTTATTTTTCCAGAAACAGCGCTAATACCATGCACGCTCACCCCATCTTGATGTACGAAACAAAAAAGGTTGACGTTTTCACGTCAACCTTTGTTTTTTAAGCTAGTATCCAGTAATTATAGCTTGTCGGTAAGCTCGATTGCTTGGCCGATGTAGTTCGCAGGCGTCATCTCTTTCAGACGTGCTTTTTCGTGCTCAGGAAGCTCTAGACCGTCGATGAAATTACGCATTGCTTCGCCATCTACACGCTTGCCACGAGTTAGCTCTTTTAGCTTCTCGTAAGGTTTTTCGATACCGTAACGACGCATTACTGTTTGTACAGGCTCTGCAAGTACTTCCCAGTTTCTGTCTAGTTCAGCCAGAAGCGCTTCGCGGTTCACTTCTAGTTTGCTGATGCCTTTAAGCGTAGATGTGTAGGCGATAATTGCGTAGCCAACACCCACACCGAGGTTACGTAGAACAGTTGAATCCGTAAGGTCACGCTGCCAACGAGAGATTGGCAGTTTTTGTGCTAGGTGACCAAATACTGCATTCGCAAGGCCTAGGTTACCTTCTGAGTTTTCAAAGTCGATTGGGTTAACTTTGTGAGGCATTGTTGAAGAGCCAATCTCACCAGCAATCGTTTTTTGCTTGAAGTGACCCAGTGCAATGTAGCCCCAAACGTCACGGTCGAAATCAATCAGGATTGTGTTGAAACGAGCAACCGCGTCGAACAGTTCAGCGATGTAATCGTGTGGTTCGATTTGAGTAGTGTAAGGGTTCCAAGTCACGCCTAGAGATTCTGTGATGAACTCTTCAGAGAACTTATGCCAATCTAGCTCAGGGTAAGCTGAAAGGTGTGCGTTGTAGTTACCTACTGCACCATTGATTTTCGCTAGAATTTCAACGTTTTCGATTTGCTTGAATTGACGCTCCATACGGTACGCCACGTTTGCCATTTCTTTACCCATCGTAGATGGAGATGCTGGTTGACCGTGTGTACGCGATAGAAGAGGGATGTCGCGGTATTCAACAGCAAGAGCTTTAATTGCATCAATTAGGTTGCGAATTTCTGGAAGAATCACAGTCTCACGCGCTTCTTTAAGCATTAGAGCGTGTGAAGTGTTGTTGATGTCTTCAGAAGTACATGCAAAGTGGAAGAACTCGTTTACAGCGTGTAGTTCAGGAACGTCAGCTACTTTTTCTTTTAAGAAGTATTCAACCGCTTTAACGTCGTGGTTTGTTGTACGCTCGATCTCTTTGATGCGTAGCGCGTCTTCTTCAGAGAAGTTTGCAGCAAGGTCGTCTAGGAATTGATTTGCTTCTGCGCTAAATGCAGGCACTTCTGCAATTTCAGCAGTAGCAGCAAGCTTCTGAAGCCAGCGGATCTCAACGATAGTACGGTATTTCAATAAACCGTATTCACTGAAAATTTCGCGTAACGCAATTGTCTTGCTTCCGTAACGGCCGTCTACTGGTGAAACAGCAGTCAATGCTGACAGTTCCATGATGTTCTCCTGAATTGGGTTTCTAAATTTCGTGAGCTTTATACCAATAACTGTGGCAATTGTCACGAATATTGCGCAATCGTTTGCGCGAGATTTGTTTTAGTCAAAAAAATGAGCTCGCGTTTACCGCGAGCTGCTTGTTCTGAACCGTCTTACATGCGAGCAAGGAGTATCTGAGCTTGCTCGACCATCTTTTTGCGGCCGAAGATCAAATGGCGACGTTTGCCACCAACTTGGCGCCAAAGTACTGCGCAGCGAATACCTGATAACAACAACGCACGAACTTTGTGTTGGTTAGAGGTTTGTTGCAGTACAGATGGAGTACCGGTTACTTGAATACGCGGGCCGATAGGGCTTACAACATCCAAGTAAATGCTTGCTAAGTTGCTGATCATTTGATCATCTAGCAATTCAAAATGTTCCGTTTGACGCTGGGCCATTTTGATGCGGTCGCCAAGTTGTGACATCGCATCATTGCGGCTTGTTAGCTTGCGTTCTAATGCCATTAAGCTAATGATGTAGCGAGTAACTTCACTTCCAGCTGGAGTGCTATCAATCCCTTTCACTAAGCATTCAAGCCCCAGCTTTAAATCGGCCTCGCGACCGAAAACACCGATAGTGTTCGCTGGGTTTGTATTGATAATGGCTTTAATTGACGTTTCAAAGGCATCTTGATCACAATGTCCGTTTTTCGCTGCTTGTTGAACCAATGCAACAGCTTGGCAGATACCTGCAAATGCGATAGTACGGTCATAAAGTGTATTCGCCACGTAACGACTCCTAAGCTTGAGAATATTTAATACGTTGCTCGATAATGCCGCCACCTAGGCATACGTCACCGTTGTAGAACACTGCTGATTGACCAGGCGTAACAGCAATTTGCGGTTCATCAAAGATCACTTTAATGTTTTCATCATCGACAGGGATGATTGTACAAGGAATATCTTCCTGACGGTAACGTGTTTTCACTGTGCACTTCATAACATCGCGAATTGGCTCACGGTCGACCCAGTGAAGTTGTGATGCAAGTAGACCTTCTGATTTCAACATCGGATGATCTTTACCTTGTACGGCGATCAAAACGTTACGTTTTAGGTCTTTTTCACCAACGAACCACGGATCTTCGTTACCGCCACCGCCTTTACGGCCACCAATATGCAGACCTTTACGCTGACCTAGCGTGTGGTACATCAAACCTTGGTGTTGACCAATAATTTCCCCCTCTGGTGTTTCAATGTTACCAGGTTGAGCAGGCAGATATTTACCAAGGAACTCAGTGAATTTACGCTCACCGATAAAACAGATACCCGTTGAGTCTTTTTTCTTCGCTGTAATCAGGCCTTGCTCTTCTGCGATTCGACGTACTTCAGGTTTCTCTAAATCGCCAACAGGGAATAGACTGCGAGCAATTTGCTCATGGCTTAGTGTATAGAGGAAGTAGCTTTGGTCTTTGTTGCTGTCTAGGCCACGTAACATCGCTGGTTTTTCTTGTTCTTCACCAACTGAAGCGTTTTCCGGGAATGAGCGACGCACATAGTGACCCATTGCAATGTAGTCAGCATCAAGTACTTCATCAGCAAATTCTAGGAATGCCTTGAACTTGATTTCTTTGTTACAAAGAATGTCTGGGTTTGGCGTACGGCCAGCTTTGTACTCAGCAAGGAAGTACTCAAATACATTGTCCCAGTATTCTGCAGCAAAGTTAATGGTGTGTAGGTGAATGCCTAGCTTGTCACATACTGCTTGAGCATCAGCAAGATCTTCTGCTGCTGTACAATATTCTTCGTTGTCATCCTCTTCCCAGTTCTTCATGAACAGGCCTTCCACTTGGTAGCCTTGCTGCTTTAGAAGATACGCAGAAACAGATGAATCAACGCCGCCGGACATACCGACGATGACTTTCTTTTGACTGTTATCAGACATTACTAAACACCACTTAAATAAACGGGACGAAGATTCTAACAGAATCCACAGACCGGTGACAGATCCGAGATCGAAATCACACTTCGATTTGCTACATTTTAAGCTAATAGCATCACGAGTTAGTAATTTCATAAGTATAGGGAGGGTATATATGGCATAGTTGGCAAAAATCCAAGAGGAAAATTCAAATGACGGAAGAAAACCAATTTATGCAAGAAGCCGAGTTGATCGAAATTATTGAGAATCAACTGGAAGACGGCAATCCACTAAAAGTAAAAGAAACCCTAATGCGCTTAATGATGACAGGTACTCCACGTGAAGATGCAGTGGCGATGATGGCTTGTGCGATGTCAATTGAGGTATTTGATGTCATGAAAAATGACGGTGAATTTAATTTAAAACGTTATACAGAACATCTAAATCAATTGCCTGATTTGGGCTTTATGGAAGGCGAATAACGGGCTCGAGAACAAAAATATAAGCGGCAAACGTTTGCTATAATTGCTTTTATTGCTGCTTTATTGTCAGCGGTATAGAATCCGTTCTCCTTTTCATCCCTGACTCAGACTAACAATATGAAATTTCCTGGACAACGCAAATCGAAGCACTACTTTCCTGTTCATGCTCGTGACCCTTTGGTGAGCCAAGCACAAGAAAGCAAGAAGATGACGCGCACTCACATCATCGGTATTGATCAGACCTTGGTAGATATTGAAGCTAAAGTTACAACGGATGTGATTGAAAAGTACGGTTTGAGTAAAGGACACTCGTTGGTTATTGATGATGCGACTGCTGAAGCGCTTTATCAACAATTAAAAGAAGAAAACCTAATTACCAATGAGTATGCAGGCGGAACGATCGGTAATACGTTACACAACTACTCTGTGCTAGCGGATGACCGCTCGACACTTTTAGGTGTAATGAGTCAGGATATCAAAATTGGCAGCTACGGTTATCGTTACCTATGTAACACCTCTAGCCGTATGGATTTGAACTACCTACAGGGAGTAGAGGGTGCAATTGGTCGCTGCTTTGCGCTAATTACTGAAGATGGTGAGCGTACTTTTGCGATCAGCGAAGGTCAAATGAACCAACTTCACCCAGACAATATTCCTGAGAAAATCTTCAAAAGTGCCTCTGCACTTGTTTTGACGGCATACCTTGTTCGTTGTAAAGAAGGCGATCCAATGCCTGAAGCAACCATGCGTGCCATTGACTTCGCGAAAAAATATGATGTTCCAGTAGTATTAACGCTGGGCACCAAATTTGTCATTCAAGATGATCCTACATTCTGGCAAGAATTTATTCGTGACCATGTGTCTGTGGTTGCTATGAACGAAGATGAAGCAGAAGCACTAACAGGTGAGTCAGATCCACTAGCTGCATCTGATAAGACACTCGAGTGGGCAGATTTAGTTCTATGTACCGCGGGTCCTGTTGGTTTATTTATGGCGGGTTATACCGAAGATAGCGCGAAACGTGAAACATCATTACCGCTGCTTCCTGGTTCTGTTGCAGAGTTTAACCGTTACGAATTCAGCCGTCCTGCTAAGAAAGAAGCGTGTGAAAATGCAATTAAAGTTTATTCACATATCTCTCCATACATGGGTGGTCCTGAGAAAATCAAGAACACCAATGGTGCAGGCGATGCAGCACTGTCAGCAGTACTTCACGATATGGCTGCAAATAAATACCACAAAGAAAATGTGCCTAACTCAAGCAAGCACAGCAATGAGTATTTAACTTACTCTTCGTTCTCTCAAGTTTGTAAATACGCAAACCGCGCGAGTTACGAAGTGTTAGTGCAGCATTCTCCACGTTTATCTCGTGGCCTTCCTGAGCGTGAAGATAGCTTGGAAGAAGCGTACTGGGAGCGTTAATACTCTTAGAGTGTTTGACGACGTTTAACAGTAAAAAGTACTAAAGCTGAAAATGGCGCATTTTTTAATGCGCCATTTTTATTGTTTTATAAAACCCATCATGGATTCAGATAAATTGTTATTCAATCTCTTGGTAAGACAACTTCTTATAGAGGCTGAATGAAAATTTACACCAATGCATCTAGTTTCAATCTATATAATGAAACTATCAGTAGCATTAGCTCGTCACAGCGAGAATACTATTATTTGAATGGGTATAAAAAAGGCTTCCATCGAAAGCCTTTTAAATCTTTAATCACATTTAAAGTAAGAATTCATCTAGTGATTTACCAGCATCAAGTTGTTCTTGGATTGCTGATGGAGTGCGGCCTTGACCTGTCCAAGTTTTTTCGTCACCGTTGCTATCTACGTATTTGTATTTAGCTGGGCGTGGAGCACGTTTACCTTTTGCTTTAGTCTTAGTTTCACCAGCTAGTGCGCTGATTAGAGCTTCAACGTCGATGCCATCTTTTGCGATTTGTTCTGCAATTGCAGCCATTTTCGCTTCTTGCTCAGCTTGTGCTGCGCGATCAGCTTCTTCAGATTCTTGACGCTCTTGAACAACGATAGTCAGTTTATCTAGAGCTTCTTCCAATTGTTCTAGAGTCAGCTCACGAGAAAATGCACGAAGGCTACGGATATTTAGAAGTGTTTTAGTCAGCTCAGACATAACGATTCCTATTAATAGGTGAGATTGCCAAGCATTGGGAATCTTTATGATTCACAAATGCCGAACGATAAATAAAAACAGTCTTTATATTTAACGTTATCTTTAGAATATGTGCAAATACTAATTTGAGATTTAGATTGTTTTTTTAGCAATAAATCAATATTAAATTGGAATAGTAGAAAATCTTTACGGTTTATAGGCCTAAATGCACTATATAGATAGGGGCAGTTCTCATTTTGTATATCATGAGTGTAGTGGCTGAATTGTAAAATTAAGCTTAGTAATAAGAAAAAATCACGCTTAGTTACAAGAAATAGCGGCGAATTATCTTTGTACCTTCTACCCATTTAATTCAAGGTTAGAAACTAACGTGTGAAAGATAGTTACTTTGTTTCATAAAAAATAGTGTTGCGATCTCAAATTAGCAGGTCGAATAAGAAATACAACGAGCTTGAACTAAGAGGGCTAATTTTGGCTTCATAGAGTAGGTATTAATGGTGCGTATCAGCAATAGATAAGTAAATGCCAAAAGGTCAGATAAACCTTATGCGTGCTTTGCCATATAACCAATTCCAACAACCATATACTACTAACCATATCACTATATACCGATAGTTATATCACCATGTGTGTGTTTGGTCGGTACTGGTTATATCCGCCTCTTATATTTCATTGGTAAATCATAAGGGCGATTAACTATTCACTAAATTTAGATTGATGTGTTGCATTGTAGGTCTTCATGAGTACAATGGCTGTTACCTGATGCAATGTTGCAGACAAAGTGTTGTTAATTTGTATAATTAATAGTTAATTGTTTGTTGTTGCCGTAGAGGTGCAGTCTCGAAGAGTAGCTATTATTGGGGTGATGCCAATGAATAATAGTGGAAGGCGAAGATTGCCGAAGTAAGTGGTCTATCGAACCCACTTGCTGGGGTTGACTCCGAAAGGAACAACACTGCCATAGTATATTAACATTAAACTATGGAGCGCTACTGTAGGGTTGGGTGGAGTGTTCGCTTCCCTGTCGCTAAGTTCAACATGAGCACGTGCGTATGCCACGTGTCTTGTCTGCAGTAGATCTCTAGCCAAACTTTGGTTTTTGAAGATCATGAATTTATTAGATTTTGCACATTCTCCTGTTTCGTTATTGCCGCCTATTGTCGCATTGACATTGGCGATTTTAACTCGACGCGTATTAGTTTCTCTTGGTGTGGGTATCGTTCTCGGAGCGATCCTACTTAACGATTGGTCTATTGGTAACACGATAGGTTATGTGAGTTCACAAGTTTCTTCTGTCTTTATTGAAGATGGCGGTATTAATACTTGGAACATGAGTATCGTTGCTTTCCTAATCCTCTTAGGTATGACAACGGCACTGCTCACACTCTCTGGCGGCACACGCGCTTTCGCTGAGTGGGCACAAACTCGAGTAAAAAGTAAACGCGGATCTAAACTTCTTGCCGCCTTCTTAGGCGTATTCATTTTTGTCGACGATTACTTTAATAGCCTTGCTGTTGGTGCGATCTCTCGTCCGGTAACAGACCGCTTCTATGTATCTCGCGCTAAACTTGCCTACATTCTAGACTCAACGGCAGCGCCAATGTGTGTGATTATGCCTGCTTCTAGCTGGGGTGCTTACATCATCACGATTATCGGCGGTATTTTAGTGTCTCACGGCGTAACAGAATACTCGGCGCTAGGTGCTTACGTTCGTCTAATTCCAATGAACTTTTATGCTGTATTCGCACTATTAATGGTGTTTGCAGTTGCGTGGTTTGGTTTAGACATCGGTAAAATGCGCGATCACGAAATCGCAGCATCTCAAGGTCGTGGCTTCGACAAAGACAAAGAAAACGACACTCAAGAAGCACACGAGCTAAACGAAGAGTTGGATATCCGTGAAAGCGAGAAAGGTAAGGTTTCAGACTTAGTGCTGCCAATCATCACGCTGATCGTCGCAACTATTACCGCTATGCTTTACACAGGTGGTCAAGCATTAGCAGCGGATGGCAAAGAGTTTGTACTTTTAGGTGCATTTGAGAATACCGACGTGGGTACGTCCCTCGTCTACGGTAGTTTACTTGGGCTTGCTGTTGCATTATTTACCGTCTTTAAACAAGGCATTCCAATGGCAGAGATCGCTCGCACGCTTTGGATTGGTGCAAAGTCGATGTTTGGTGCTATTCTCATTCTTGTATTTGCTTGGACCATCGGTTCTGTTATCGGTGACATGAAGACGGGTTCGTACCTATCGACAATGGCGCAAGGCAACATCAACCCTCATTGGCTGCCTGTTATCCTATTCTTGTTGTCTGGCCTAATGGCGTTCTCAACGGGTACTTCATGGGGTACGTTTGGCATTATGCTTCCAATCGCGGGCGATATGGCGGGGGCAACAGACATTGCATTAATGCTACCTATGCTAAGTTCTGTGCTTGCTGGTGCCGTATTTGGTGATCACTGTTCGCCAATATCGGATACGACCATTCTTTCATCGACAGGTGCGCGTTGTAACCACATTGATCACGTATCGACTCAGTTGCCTTATGCATTATCTGTTGCGTTGGTTTCATGTGTTGGCTTCATTGTTCTAGGCATGACAGCATCTATCGCATTCTCTTTCATTGCTGCATCGATCACTTTTGCTATCGTTTGTGCAGTATTGTCATGGCTTTCTAAGTCTAAAATGACATCGTGTCAGAATGCGTAATTAATTGATTTAAAGATTAAAACAATAGGAGGCTTAGGCCTCCTCAGACTGCTGACAAAGGTCTAGCTTTCAAGCTAGACCTTTGATCTAATAGGGGTATCGAAATATGGATACTCCGACATGCTTCAAGAACCGACTCCGCAACAATACGAACTGGAAATGGTAACGATGGAACAGTTGGTTCCTAAAGACCATTTAGTGCGTAAAATCGATAATGCTATCGACTTTGAATTCATTCGTGATGAAGTCGCTCATCTTTATTGTAAAGATAATGGGCGTCCACCTGTTGACCCTGTTCGTCTCTTCAAAATCATCTTACTTGGCTACATCTTTGGCATAAAAAGTGAGCGTCAGCTCGTTAAAGAAATTGAAGTGAATGTCGCTTACCGTTGGTTCTTACGGATGTCATTAACAGAGAAAGTCATTCACGCATCTACTCTCAGCCAAAACCGCATTCGTCGCTTTAATGGCACGGATGTATTCGAACGTATTTTTATTAATATCGTAGAGCAAGCCATATCGAAAGGTTTGGTCGCGGGTCAAGAGCTCTTTACGGACAGTACTCATCTCAAAGCGAACGCCAACAAGAATAAACACACCAATAAAGTCACGGCGGTTCGCGCGAGTGCCTATCTTGATATGCTGGATGAAGACGTCACGTTAGACCGAGAAATAGCGGGCAAGAAGCCGCTTAAGGCTCGCGGATCAGAGTCAAAAACAAAGAATACTAAAACCAGTACTACTGACCCAGAGAGTGGCTTCATGACTCGTGATAATAAGCCACAAGGCTTCTTCTATCTCGACCATAGAACCGTTGATGGTCAACACGGAATTATCCTCGATACCTATACCACTGCAGGTAACATCAATGACTCACAACCTTACGTTCAACGCTTAGATTACACGCTTGCCACATTCCAATTGAACCCGATAGCTGTTGGACTGGATGCAGGCTACTTTACCGCCCCAGTGGCGGAGTCACTTGAACGTCGAGGTATTCTTGGCGTGTTCGGTTATCGACGCCCATCGAGAACGAAAAATACATTCAAAAAGAAACACTTTACTTACGACGCACAAAGAGACAGCTACCAATGCCCGAATGGTCAGGAGTTGCTTTATAAAACCACATCACGTGATGCCTACCGAGAATACCATTCAGACCCCAAAGAGTGTGCGTTCTGTCCAATGAGGAATGACTGCACTCAAAGCAAAAACATGAAGAAAGTGATTGCTCGGCATATCTATAGCGATGCAGTAGAGAGAGCAAATCAAATGCGGCTCTCTTCCTACGGAAAAAAGACTTATCGACGTCGAAGTGAAACCGTAGAACGGAGCTTCGCAGACGCCAAGCAACATCATGGTCATCGTTATGCTCGCTTTCGAGGTCTAGCCAATGTGCAAATGCAATGTTGGTTGGCAGCAGCAGCTCAAAACATCAAGAAGATAGCGTTGGTGATGAGTTATCTACGAAAAATGGGCTTAAACATGGCAGAAATAAGGCAAATACTTGCTTCTGTATGCCTATGTAATGAATGGAAACTTCTGCGCACGATATAACAAAAAATATCGCGATCGCGACCTACGGTCGCTTCCAAAAAAGAACCCCGCTTAAAAAGCGGGGTTCGTCATCAATCTGAGGAGGCTTAGGCCTCCTTTTTTATTTGTATTGTACAAATTAGAATTTTTTTAAATTAATGGTTGAAAAAAGTAATCAGCTTGGTTAGTGTGGTTACTAACAAAGCAATAGAGAAGAGCCTTGAAATAAGTATGCGTAATTTAGGAATGAACATTCATCACCATCATCACCCAGCCTAGTCTTTCGGGAGATGCACGCATACCCGGGAGATAGGAAACTCCCGGAGGTAAAATCAAAATAAACACAGATTTTAAACCCTCGGGAGACCAACTTCTCTCGAGGGTTTTTTAGTTTTATTGATTTATAAAATATTTCAAATATCGAATTTGCACAGGGATAAAGTAATGCAAACACAACGCTTAAGAATTGCCATTCAGAAAAAAGGTCGCCTTAGTAAAGAGAGCCAAGCTCTACTGAAAAAATGTGGCGTGAAATTCAATATCATGGGTGAGCGATTGGTCGTTCATTCAGAAAATATGCCAATTGATTTACTTTTAGTTCGTGATGATGATATTCCAGGCCTAATTATGGATGGTGTGGTCGACCTAGGCTTTATTGGTGAAAATGAACTTGAAGAAGTTCGTCTGGATCGCAAAGCATTAGGCGAGCCTAGCGAGTTTGTTCAACTTCGTCGTCTTGATTTTGGTGGTTGTCGTTTGTCTATTGCTATCGATAAAGACGAAGAATATAACGGGCCTCAAGATCTTGCTGGTAAACGTATTGCAACGACTTATCCGCAGCTATTAAAAGCATATATGGACAAATCAGGCGTCTCGTTTTCAACGTGTATGCTGACTGGTTCTGTGGAAGTGGCTCCCCGTGCGGGCCTTGCCGATGCGATCGCTGACTTAGTATCTACGGGGGCGACATTAGAAGCGAACGGGCTAAAAGAAGCAGAGGTTATCTTCAAATCAAAAGCGACGTTGATTCAACGAACTGGTGAATTTGATGCGGATAAAGTTGCTCTTATTGAAAAACTTCTGACACGCATGCAAGGCGTGCAGCAAGCAAAAGAGTCGAAGTACATCATGTTGCACGCGCCTGCGGATAAATTGGATCAAATTAAAGCCCTGTTACCTGGTGCAGAAGACCCAACGGTTTTGCCTTTGTCTGCAGATAAGCAAAAAGTTGCGGTTCACTTGGTGAGTACTGAAAACCTATTCTGGGAAACGATGGAACAGCTAAAAGAATTAGGTGCAAGCTCAATTCTAGTACTGCCAATTGAAAAAATGATGGAGTAATAGCGATGAGAACAGTTGTATGGCAATCGCTGAGTGAAACGCAACAAGATTCGATTCTAGAACGCCCTGCGATAACGGAAGGTGCGAGTATTACCGCTGCAGTTTCAGAAGTTATTGCGAAAGTTCGTAAAGAAGGTGACGCGGCATTAGTTGAGTTGACCGAGAAGTTTGACCGCGTGAAGCCGGAATCGATACGTGTATCGGCTCAAGAAATTGATGAAGCTTCAGCGCGTCTTTCTGACAAGATGAAAAACGCATTGGAGCAAGCTTACGCGAATATCTCAAAGTTTCACAAAGCGCAAAAACCACAACCAATAAAAGTAGAAACTCAACCGGGAGTGCTTTGTGAACAAGTGACACGCCCAATTCAAAAAGTGGGTTTGTACATCCCTGGTGGCAGCGCGCCATTACCATCAACGGTTTTGATGCTTGGTGTCCCTGCAAAAATTGCAGGTTGTCGCAAAGTAGTGCTTTGTTCTCCACCTCCTATCGCTGACGAAATCCTTTATGTAGCGAAACTGTGTGGCATCGATGAAGTGTATAACGTCGGTGGAGGTCAAGCTGTTGCGGCGATGGCATACGGTACTGAGACCGTATCGAAAGTCGATAAGATCTTTGGTCCAGGTAATGCGTACGTAACAGAAGCAAAACGTCAGGTAAGTAATGACTTTCGCGGCGCAGCGATTGATATGCCTGCGGGTCCATCAGAAGTCTTAGTGCTCGCAGACGAAACCGCAGATGCAGACTTCATTGCTGCGGACCTTTTAAGCCAAGCCGAGCATGGTCCAGATTCACAAGTGGTATTGGTGACACCATCACCAATTATTGCAGACCAAGTGACAGATGCCGTCCAACGCCAACTTAAAGAGTTATCTCGTGCTGATATTGCTGAAAAAGCATTAGCATCGAGTCTGATCATTATTGCTGAATCGCTTACTCAAGCGGTTTCAATCTCAAATTACTACGGCCCCGAACACTTAATTGTACAAACCAAGAACCCTCGTGAACTGTTGCCCCTATTAGATAATGCAGGTTCCATCTTCCTTGGTGATTGGTCGCCAGAATCCGCCGGGGATTACGCATCAGGCACTAACCACGTTCTTCCTACTTACGGCTACACACGTACTTACTCAAGTTTGGGCTTAGCGGATTTTTCTAAGCGTATGACAGTACAAGAGCTGTCGGCCGACGGCCTAAAGAACCTTGCGCCAACAGTCGTTACTATGGCAGAAGCGGAAGGCTTAGATGCACACAAACGTGCCGTGACGATTCGTACTGAAAAGTTAACCCGTACCGAAAATCAGACAGCTAAGTAAGAGGACAACGAGATGGAAAAGCTAGCGCGCAAACAAATCCAACAACTTACCCCTTACTTGTCGGCTCGCCGAATCGGCGGTACGGGGGATGTATGGCTGAATGCGAATGAATCACCATTCAACAACGAATACAAAACAGACTTTGCTCGTCTTAATCGTTACAGCGAATGTCAGCCGAAAGAATTGATTTCCGCTTATGCTGCGTATGCAGGCGTGAAACCTGAGCAGACGCTCACTTCTCGTGGGGCAGATGAAGGGATTGAGCTATTAATTCGCGCTTTCTGTGAATCGGGCGAAGATGCAATTTTATTTTGCCCACCGACTTACGGTATGTACGCGATCAGTGCGGAAACTTTTGGTGTGGAGCGCAAAACCGTTCCGTTAACATCAGATTGGCAATTGGATCTTACTGGTATTGAAGCCAATTTGGACGACGTTAAATTGGTTTTCGTCTGTTCGCCAAACAACCCCACGGGGAACTTGGTTAAGCGTGAAGATATTGTCTCTCTGCTTGAGATGACAAAAGACCGTGCCATTGTGGTGATGGATGAAGCGTATATTGATTTTTGCCCAGAAGCATCAACGGTGGATTTACTTCCGCAATACCCAAATTTAGCCATTTTGCGTACTCTGTCGAAAGGTTTTGCGTTGGCAGGTTTGCGCTGTGGATTTACGCTTGCGAACGAAGAGTTGATTAATGTACTTCTTAAAGTGATCGCTCCATACCCAGTACCTGTTCCTGTCGCGGAAATTGCCATCCAGGCGCTGTCTGAAGCGGGGTTAGCCCGAGCGAAATATCAAGTGCTCGATTTGAATGCAAACCGTGCTTACCTGCAAGTTGGTCTGTCGATGATTCCGGGTTTGGAGATTTTTGAGGGGTGGGGTAACTACCTGTTAGTGAAATTCCCGGATGGCAATGCTCTTTTCAAAGCCGCTTGGGATACTGGCATTATTTTGCGCAATTCGCCAATTGAGAATTGCGTACGTATTAGCGTAGGTAACCGTGACGAGTGTGAAAAAACACTCGGCTTTATTAGAAATTACTACGCATAGTTCAAGAAAGAATGAATCGCTCTCGCTCAATAGCGGGAGCGCCAAAAAGAATAGCAATAAGGAAGTTCGAGTGAGCAAACAACAAAAAATCCTTTTTATCGACCGTGATGGCACCTTAATTGTTGAGCCGCCAGTTGATTTTCAAGTAGACCGTTTAGATAAGCTAAAACTAGAGCCATTTGTTATCCCAAGCCTGTTGTCGTTGCAGGATGCAGGATACCGCCTAGTGATGGTAACTAACCAAGATGGTTTGGGTACCGACAGCTACCCACAAGCAGACTTTGATGCTCCACACAACATGATGATGGAGATCTTTGAATCTCAAGGTGTAAACTTTGATGACGTGCTGATTTGTCCTCACTTCGATGAAGATAACTGCTCTTGCCGTAAGCCTAAATTAGGCTTGGTAAAAGAGTATCTTCAAGGTGGCAAAGTTGATTTCCAAAACTCTGTTGTGATTGGCGATCGTCAAACCGATCTTCAACTTGCAGAAAACATGGCAATTCGTGGCATTCAATACAACCCAGAAACCATGGATTGGAAACAGATCTTGAAAGATCTAACGGTGAAGGCACGCGTTGCTGAAGTGATTCGTACTACGAAAGAAACAGACATCAAAGTTGCGGTGAACCTTGATGAACAAGGCGGCAATGACATCTCTACAGGTCTTGGCTTCTTCGACCACATGCTGGATCAAATCGCGACGCACGGCGGATTCCAGATGGTGTGCAAAGTAGAAGGTGACCTGCACATTGATGATCACCACACGGTAGAAGATACCGCTCTTGCTTTGGGTCAGGCATTGAAAGAAGCACTGGGTGACAAACGTGGTATTGGTCGCTTTGGTTTCAGCCTGCCAATGGATGAGTGCTTGGCACAATGTGCACTGGACCTATCTGGTCGTCCTTACCTTAAGTTCGACGCGCAGTTTAGCCGTGAGCAAGTGGGTGACCTTTCAACAGAGATGGTGGTTCACTTCTTCCGTTCTCTGACTGACACCCTAGCGTGTACGCTGCACCTTTCTTCTGCGGGTAACAATGATCACCACATCATTGAGAGCCTATTTAAAGCGTTTGGTCGCACTCTGCGCCAAGCAATCAAAGTAGAAGGCACCGAGCTACCGAGTAGTAAAGGCGTACTTTAAGGCTAACGTTAGCAAGGAGAAAAACAGTGACAGAACAGAAAGTTGTCATTATCGATACTGGCTGTGCCAACGTCTCTTCGGTGAAGTTTGCTATTGAACGCCTAGGTTATGACGTAACGATTTCAAAAGATCCACAAGTTGTATTGGCGGCTGACAAGCTATTCCTACCGGGCGTGGGAACCGCCAGTGAAGCGATGAAAAACCTAGAAGAGCGTGACCTAATCAGCTTGGTAAAACAGGTAGCGAAGCCGCTACTAGGTATCTGTTTAGGCATGCAACTATTGGGCAAAGTGTCTCAAGAAAAAGGCCAGAAAGCAGACGAGTTAGTTGAGTGTCTTGGACTTTGTGATGGTGAAGTGAAGTTGCTACAGACTGGCGACTTACCGCTGCCGCATATGGGCTGGAACACGGTGTCTGCAAAAGCAGGTAATCCACTGTTCAAAGGTATTGAAGAAGGAGAGTACTTCTACTTCGTGCACAGCTTTGCAATGCCAGTTGGGGACTACACAATTGCTGAATGTGAATACGGCAACCCGTTCACAGCCGCAGTACAAAGTGGCAACTACTACGGTGTGCAGTTCCACCCTGAGCGTTCTTCAAAAGCGGGCGCGAAGCTTATTCAAAACTTCTTAGAATTATAAAAGGGATTTAGTGTGATTATTCCAGCTCTTGATTTAATTGAAGGACAGGTGGTTCGCCTTTATCAAGGTGATTACGGCCAAGTAACCGAGTACAAAGTCGACCCAGCAGAGCAGTTCAACTTGTACCACCAAGCTGGTGCAAACTGGCTACACTTAGTGGATTTGACTGGCGCGAAAGACACAACAGCGCGTCAGCTTGATTTGATTGCAAAGCTACTAGCAAGCACGCCAGCGAACATCCAAATCGGTGGTGGTGTGCGTACAGAGCAAGACGTGATTGATCTGTTAGAAGCCGGTGCGCAGCGTGTTGTAGTCGGTTCTACAGCAGTAAAACAACCAGAGCTTGTGAAAGGTTGGATGGAAAAATACGGCGCAGAGAAAATCGTTCTCGCGCTGGACATCAACATCGACCAAGACGGCACGCGTAAAGTGGCGATTTCTGGTTGGCAAGAAGATTCAGGCGTGACTATCGAAGCTCTAATCAACGATTACCTGACGGTAGGTCTACAACACGTGCTTTGCACGGACATTTCTCGTGACGGTACGTTAGCAGGTTCAAACGTAGAGCTTTATGTCGACCTATGTAAACAGTACCCACAAGTGCAGTTTCAATCTTCAGGCGGCATTGGCTCATTAGCAGATATCGAAGCGCTAAAAGGTAGCGGTGTGGCTGGCGTTATTGTTGGTCGTGCGCTGTTAGATGGTAAGTTCACTGCAGAGGAGGCATTTGCATGTTGGCAAAGCGAATAATTCCATGTCTTGATGTTCGTGATGGACAAGTGGTAAAGGGCGTTCAGTTCCGTAACCATGAAATCATTGGCGACATCGTTCCTCTGGCACAGCGTTATGCGGAAGAGGGCGCAGACGAGCTTGTGTTCTACGATATTACTGCTTCAAGTGATGGTCGTGTCGTCGATAAAAGTTGGGTCGCTCGCGTTGCTGAAGTGATTGATATTCCTTTCTGTGTGGCTGGTGGTATTAAATCAGCGGAAGATGCAGCACGCATTCTGGAGTTTGGTGCAGACAAAGTGTCTATCAACTCACCTGCATTGGCGAACCCGCAATTGATTACTGACCTAGCTGATAAATTTGGCGTTCAATGTATCGTTGTTGGCATCGATTCATATTACGACAAAGAGACGGGCAAGTATCAGGTTTACCAGTTTACTGGTGATGAAGAACGCACCAAAGCAACTCAATGGGAAACGCGTGATTGGGTACAAGAAGTACAAAAACGCGGCGCGGGTGAAATCGTACTGAACATGATGAACCAAGACGGCGTGCGTAACGGTTACGATATTGAACAACTTAATATGGTGCGTGAAGTGTGTAACGTGCCATTGATTGCATCGGGTGGTGCAGGTGCCATGGAGCACTTCGCAGAAGCCTACCAAAAAGCAAATGTGGATGGCGCGCTTGCCGCATCGGTATTCCACAAGCAAGTCATCAATATTGGTGAACTAAAGCAGTATTTGAAACAACAAGGCATTGAGGTACGACTATGAGTGTGAAAGCCGCCGAAGTAAGTTCGCTAGCTGAGCGAATCAACTGGGAAAAAGTGGATGGTCTGGTACCTGCCATCGTACAAGATTTCCAATCAAGCCAAGTGCTGATGATGGGTTACATGAACCAAGATGCGTTGGCAAAAACGGGCGAAACAGGTCAAGTGACGTTTTTCTCTCGTACCAAGCAACGTCTTTGGACGAAAGGTGAGACCTCTGGCAACGTATTGCAATTGGTGAACATTCAGCTCGATTGCGACAACGATACGCTACTGGTGAAAGTGAATCCCATTGGTCCTACGTGTCACTTGGGTAACACAACTTGCTGGGATGTGGACCCTCAAGAGGAGTCACAAATGGTGTGGCTTCATCAACTTGAGCAGCTATTGGCTGCCCGCAAGAGTGCCGACCCAGATTCCTCTTATACTGCCAGTCTTTATGCCCGTGGCACCAAGCGTATTTCGCAAAAAGTGGGCGAAGAAGGCGTTGAAGTCGCGCTTGCGGCGACGTCGGGCGATAAGGCGGAATTAGTGTGTGAATCAGCAGACTTGATTTACCACTTGCTGGTATTGCTTCAAGACCAAGGCTTATCGATGAATGACGTAGTGAACAAACTGAAAGAGCGTCATAAGTAAGGGAAGTTACAGGTCCTAGGTTATAGGACCTAGATCCTATATGGAGTGCGCGGGGAGCCTTGTGCACTTCATTTATTTTAGAAAGTGTTATGGAATACAGAGCGCTTCGCTTACAGAATACGGAAATGGTTGACATACCCACTAAGTGTACGAAAAATAATCCGTAATCCGTAATCCGTAATCCGTAATCCGTAATCCGTAATCCGTAATCCGTAATCCGTAATCCGTAATCCGTAATCCGTAATCCGTAATCCGTAATCCGTAATCCGTAATCCGTAATCCGTAATCCGTAATCCGTAATCCGTAATCCGTAATCCGAGATTTTAGGCCCTAAACCCTAGGATCCTAGGACCTTTGTTTTACCTAGAACCTTTCTATTACCCACAACACTTCTTAAATTTCTTACCACTTCCGCAGATACACGGATCGTTGCGACCAACCTTTAGGCTGCTCACTGGCTGGCTAAGACGCGGGTCTTGTTCTGGCTCTTCTTCAGGAAATGTGCCGTCAATGTAATACCAAAGCCCGTCTTCTTTCACAAAGCGAGAGCGTTCAGTCATGCAGTAGCGTTTGCCGTCTTCATCAAAATAAGCGCTAAACTCGACAAAGCCTTCCGTTTCGTTAGCGCCAGCTTCTGTTTTTATTACTTCAAGTTTGGACCAACCACTATCGATAGATTGAGCAATGTCTTCACGTTGGTCTTCTGCGTTACAGCTTGGGTGGTACGTGTTCACCACGTAATCCACCAAACCAAGAACGTGAGCACTATAGCGGGAGCGCATCAACTGTTCTGGCGTGGTGACATCTGCATGATTTTTATGTGCAATTTCACAACATTGCGGGTAGGGGCGGTTAGAACCACAAGGGCAAGAAGTAGCCATAAACGAAATCTCGTTAATTTAAGAAATAAAGACAGCCCGCATTATAACGAGTTAGGCAGTTTGAGACAGCAGTTCTTGAGTCCAAGCTGCGGATTGACCAAAGGCCTTTGCTAGTTGTGCCTCTGTCAGTTTCAGTTTACGGCAATAGGTTTCTGTGGTTTCCCAGTCGGCTTTCTCGTAAGCGATGATCATTGAAAGCAAACAACCTAAAACACCTTGTCGCTTAATTAGTGCGAGCTTTATATCTTCTTTGACAGGAATATCATCAATGACATTCACAAGGGGCTGATCAAGCAATGAATCTAACAGAGAAAACATACCCGTTAAGAATGCTTGCCCAGGATCGCTATTGATATTTATTTCACTGTAGAGTAACTCACACATACGTGCGCGTTGTACGGCCAATGAATAGAGTGAGTCCGGTTTATCCTCATGGACTGAGGCGATGGCGACTAAAGAAATGAAGCGTCGAAGTCGCTCTTCTCCAAGATAGATAAGAGCCTGTCTAAAAGAGGTGATTTTAGTTGTCAGTGTATATCCAGAATTGACGAAAGTGAGCAACTTGTATGACAGGGTAACGTCAGTCGAGAATAAACGTTCAATTTCATTAAAATCAATGGGCTTATCTGCGATTTCTTTACACAACTGAACTAGAGTAAGAAAACCTGGGTTAAGTCGTTTTTTTTGAATCATTTCAGGTTTACTAAAGAAATAACCTTGAAATAGGTCAAAGCCCGCATCCATAGCTTTCTCAAATTCCTCATAGGTCTCGACTTTTTCGGCTAAGAAACGAATATCAAAGTGGGACAGTGACTGAATGTAAATCGCGGCTTTTTCAATTGGAACAGAACGGATATCGAATTTGATAATTGAAACGTAAGGGAGGAAGCGTTTCCATGCTTTAGTAGGAATAAAATCGTCAAGGGCGATGGTGTAGCCCGACTCACTAAGATGCTGTATCGCATCGAGGAGTTCGTCAGTTGGCACACAATCTTCCAATACTTCAACCACTAATGAGTCTTTTGGAAAGAGCGTAGGAACCAAATTGACTAAGCTCGTGTACGGGAAGTTTACAAACCCCAATTTGTCACCCAACGTGCTGTAATGCATAGATAAGAAGTGATCGGACAGCAACCGGCTTGTTGCCAGTTCTGGTTCAACTTCTGGAAACGTGTTTTTTGGACCGTCTCTAAAGAGAAGCTCGTAACCAATGGTTCGTTTCTCTTTATCCAATATTGGTTGACGAGCGACGTATGAATACTTCAATGGGGGATACTGGTTCTGTTTAACTTAGTAACATGATAATAACGATTTCTGTCAAAAGATCTATGGGATATACAGTATTCTGTTAATTGTAAAAGTTGCTCTAGTGCAAACTTTTTCCAAAAGGTCGGATTTGTAAATCAAATCCACTAGGATTGACCGTTAAAACGGAGCCTTGAGTGTACCAGTCACCGAGTACGATACGCGTTTTCTGTTCCCCATCGATAACAAAGTTATGGATGTCAGGACGATGCGTATGGCCGTGAATCATTAGGTTGACATTGTTTGTAGATAAAACGTATTCAACTTCTTTTTGGTTTACGTCCATGATATCGAGTGACTTCATTTGCTTGTCATCTCGGATGTCCGACTGAACTTTGGAAACAATTCTTTTCTTAATAAACCAAGGAATGCGATTAAATAACCACTGAAGCCAAGGTTTATGAACCGTTTTACGAAACTCTTGATATTTTACATCGTCAATACACAACGTATCACCATGTAAGATAACGGCATTTTGACCATAAAGTTCGATTTTACATACATCATCGAGCAGTGTGACGCCTGTCTCTTTGCAAAAACGCTTACCAAGTAGAAAATCTCGATTGCCTTGAATGAAAAATACGGAAACACCTGTATCCGTTAAGGCTTTGAATTCAGAGCGGATTTGGTCGGCAAATGGCGTTTTATCATCGTCGCCAACCCAGAATTCGAACAAATCACCGAGTACATAAAGCGCTTCAGCTTTAATAGCTTCTGTTCGCATAAACGTGACGAAACACTCTGTGATATCAGAGCGAGTAGGGGTGAGGTGAAGATCAGATATAAATAATGTTGTCATAGAAATAAGGGGAGGCGAAGCCTCCCCACAAACTTATCTATTGTATAGCAACTCTAACGAATTACTCTTCGATTGTCGTACCAGTGATTACTACGTCTTCTAGCGGTACGTCTTGGTGCATGCCGTAAGAACCAGTGCTAACGCCTTTGATCTTGTTTACGATGTCCATGCCTTCTACTACTTCACCAAATACACAGTAACCCCAACCATCTAGGCTTTCACTGCGGAAGTCTAGGAAAGTGTTGTTGTTTACGTTGATGAAGAACTGAGAGCTTGCTGAGTGCGGTTCCATTGTACGTGCCATAGCAAGTGTACCCACTTTGTTGCTTAGGCCGTTGTTTGCTTCGTTCTTGATTGGTGCACGTGATGTTTTTTCACGTAGACCAGACTCCATACCACCACCTTGGATCATGAAGCCATCAATAACACGGTGGAAAAGAGTGTTGTCGTAGAAACCATCGCGGCAGTACTGAAGGAAGTTTGCGCTTGTCTCTGGCGCTTTCTCTTCGTTTAGTTGAATTTTGATGTCACCAAAATTAGTGTGAAGGGTGATCATGCTATTTTCCTTTACTGTGTTGTATTGAAGTTGGGATTCTAGCCTAAGTTATAACGCATGCAAAACTCAGGATCATGAAAATAAACGTTTTATGCTTGAAGTTTAGCCGATTATCGTTTTATCCGTTAATTGCTATTACGTAATATGGCTGGAGTTGATATACTCGGCTTACTTGTTATTCATTCACAATCATAGATAGAGATCATGTTAAAGATATATAACACACTCACAAGACAGAAAGAGGAATTCAAACCAATTACAGCCGGTAAAGTTGGCATGTATGTCTGTGGAGTTACCATCTACGATCTCTGTCATATCGGTCACGGTCGTACATTTGTTTCTTTCGATGTCGTTTCTCGCTACTTACGTTACCTTGGTTACGATCTAACATTCGTACGTAATATCACGGATATCGATGACAAAATCATCAAACGTGCAGCAGAAAACGGTGAATCATGTGATTCTCTGACTGAACGTTTGATTGGCGAAATGCATGCAGACTTTGATTCACTGAATATGAAACGCCCAGATGTTGAACCTCGTGCGACGCAGTTTATTGCGGAAATCATCGAATTAGTTGAAAAACTAATTGAACGTGGTTTTGCTTACGTTGCAGACAACGGCGACGTTATGTTTGAAGTGGGTAAATTTGATGAGTACGGCAAGCTTTCTAAGCAAGACCTTGATCAGCTTCAAGCGGGTGCACGTGTTGATATCGAAACAGCAAAACGCAGCCCTCTAGATTTCGTACTTTGGAAGATGTCTAAGCCAGGTGAGCCAACGTGGGAATCACCATGGGGTGCTGGTCGTCCAGGTTGGCACATTGAGTGTTCTGCGATGAACTCTTCAATTCTAGGTAACCACTTTGATATTCACGGCGGCGGCTCTGATCTTCAGTTCCCACATCACGAGAATGAAATCGCGCAATCATGCTGTGCACACGACACACAATACGTGAACACATGGATGCACAGCGGCATGGTGATGGTAGACCGTGAGAAAATGTCTAAATCTCTAGGCAACTTCTTTACTATCCGTGATGTTCTTGGTCACTACGATGCTGAGACGGTTCGCTACTTCCTAATGTCTGGTCACTACCGTAGCCAGTTAAACTACAGTGAAGATAACCTAAACCAAGCTCGTGCGTCTCTTGAGCGTTTGTATACGTCTCTACGTGGTCTAGATCTAAACGCAGCACCTGCTGGTGGTGAAGAATACGTAACTCGCTTTGCTGCAGCGATGAACGATGACTTCAACACTCCAGAAGCATACTCTGTGCTTTTTGATATGGCGCGTGAAGTAAACCGTCTGAAAACAGAAAACGTAGAAAAAGCGAGTGAACTAGGCGCACTAATGCGTGAGTTAGCGGACGTGATTGGTATTTTACATCAAGATCCAGAAGCGTTTCTAAAAGGTGATGCAGGTAACGATGATGAAGTTGCTGAGATCGAAGCGCTCATTAAACTGCGTAACGACTCTCGCGCATCAAAAGACTGGGCAAACGCAGACATGGCACGTGATAAGCTGACTGAAATGGGGATCGTCCTTGAAGATGGTCCTGAAGGCACAACGTGGCGTCGTAAGTAATCGAATCTTTTAAAAGGGCTGATGATTCAGCCCTTTTCTTTACAGGCTTGTATAAATTCTAAACTTTAACGAAGGTAGTGCTCTGTGGCTCAGATGTATTTCTATTACTCGGCAATGAACGCGGGTAAATCGACAACTCTTCTTCAATCTTCATTTAACTATCAAGAACGCGGTATGACGCCAGTGATTTTTACTGCTGCGCTAGACGATCGCTACGGTATAGGAAAAGTGAGCTCTCGTATCGGTTTGCAATCAGACGCACAGCTGTTCCGTCAAGATACTAACCTGTATCAAGAAATTGCAGCACTGAATGAAATAGAAAAGCGCCACTGTATTTTGGTTGATGAGTGCCAGTTCTTATCAAAAGAGCAAGTGTATCAGTTGACAGAAGTGGTCGATAAACTCCATATTCCTGTACTTTGCTATGGCCTTCGTACTGATTTTCTAGGCGAACTTTTTGAGGGCAGCAAGTACTTGCTATCTTGGGCAGATAAATTGGTTGAGCTGAAAACTATTTGTCACTGTGGTCGTAAGGCAAACATGGTTATTCGTACTGACGAACACGGTGTGGCAATCCGAGAGGGTGACCAAGTTGCAATCGGTGGCAACGATCGTTATGTATCCGTTTGTCGCCAGCATTACAAAGAAGCACTTGGCAAATAAACGGATTTAGAAACGAAAGAGCCACCGAATTAGGTGGCTTTTTATTGCGTGATAGTTGAGTACTATGCGTGGAATTCTAACAAGCTAGAACGACCAGGTATTTACTACGATTACAGTTATTTACTACGACTACAGTTATTTACTACGATTAAAGCTAATTACGAAGATTGGCATGACACTTGACCAAATCCAAATTTTTCTTGCAGCGCTTGGTAAGAGGATTCAACATGAGCAGGAATTTCTTGTTCGGTTTGAAAACCTTTTTCTGGGTAGATTTTTACACGAGAAAAATCTTCCATCAAAGCTTCTAGCGCCATCATCAGTGGCATTTCTTCATTGATGTACTCAAAGAAAGGGTGGGCTGTGGATGTGACCTGAAGTTGTGAATAAGGGGATTGCCATTGTTTTTCAAACGTTGCAATGGCACGTCGCTCCATAAATGGCTTCTGAACTAAAATCAGAGATTCACAATGAATGTTTTTCTCTTTCAACAATTGTTCGGTAAAACGAACGTTTTCGCCACTGTTGCTCGACCGTGTTTCGACCAAAATTGCTTCATTTGGTACCCCCGCGATCCTTGCTATTTCTGCAAACGTTTCAGCTTCGCTTTTCTCTAATAACCCGTCTGTAAAGCGGCCCTCTCCACCGGAGAATACAATCAATTTCGCCAGATTTTGGTGGTAAAGTTTAGCGGCATACTCGGCAACGCGTAGGTCATTGCTGCACATGACAAATAAGCATTCGGCGGGTTTTAAAACATGCTTGAGTTGCATGTAGTCCCACAACGTTTCGATATGTTGATAAAGCTTCATAGTGCATCCAATGTTGATTTAAACTGAAATTGGTAACCAAGCTCGATGAGCTTGTCTGCGAGAATGCGCTTATCTGGCGTGTCTGTGATTGGCGGTAGGGAAATATCTAAATCATTTTTTGAAATTGCCGCTTGGTAAAATTCGGCTTTGCTGACGGTAGTGGGTGTCGTGGCATTCACCACGTCATTATCGATGTTATTGAGAGCGAAAGCCGTCGCTGCCACTGCGTCGTCTTGATGCAACATATTCGCTGGCGCATTGCTGCTGACTTGTTTAAGGCGCATGGCAAAGCGAGATGGATGGCGGTCAGAGCCGATAAGACCACTGCATCGTACGATGACATAGTTTATGCCAGAATCAATTACGTGTTGTTCTGCTAGAAGCATGATGCGGGCATTCTCAGAAAAATTGGCATCATTCTGTGCTAATTCCAATGTTGCATCTGCTTCTATCATTTCGACCGCCCGATTTGGGTAAACGGTCGTTGAACTTACCATCAAGAGTTTTTGGATGTCAGTTTGTTTTGCCGCTTCAACTAATTGATGCCATTGTTGCGCATATTCCTGACCATTACCTTTACGAAAGCCCGGAGGGAAGGCGCCCACAACACGTTCGATATGGTGTTGTTTGATCAGTTCTGCCAATTGTTGAACGGAATCAGCTGCACCAAGATCAAGTAGCGCAGTGTTGACCGATGCAAGAGGACATTCATCCAATCGCGCTTGTGAGCGGCGTGTAATCGTGACTTGGTGACCTTGCTTAACGAGAGCTTGCGCTAGTGGCATTCCAAGCCAACCTGCGCCTACGATCAATGTATTTGCCATCTGTTTTCCTACCGTAAGTTTCTACGTGTTATTTAAATAGAGTTTGTAATTCTACTCTGACTTGTTGGTGCAAAGGATCGGTATGCCATTTTTGGTGTTGTATCAAATCTATATTGACCTGCCATGCTAGTTTTGTAAATTCGTCGTTAATTTTCACAAGTGTGTTAGGTGCATGCGAGACCAAGTGTTCGGGAAGAAACGTCCACCCAAACCCATTATTCGCTAGTTCTGATAAAATATAGTAGTTGTCAGCGTACCAGATGTCGGGGCTCACGGCCTGATTTAAGCCGCTGACGTACTTGTTTTTTGAACGAATAACAAGCTGACGATGTTGTTTTAGTTCATCAATATGACTGACTTTTTGGTTAGCAAGTGGATGATCTACAGAGACATAGACATCAAACCCAATATGACCCAAATTTGAAAAATCAATGTTCCTTGGTGTTTGTAAGTCGCTGAGAATGATACCTGTCGTCGCGCGTTCTGTGTTGACTAAGTCAATGATGTCTGGGCTTGAGGCTGTGAGGCACTCCACTTGAAGGTCAGGGAATTTAAGTTCTAAATTTTTAAGAACTTGAGGCAAACCTGTTAAGGGGATCCCCTCGTCAACTGCGAGGACAAGTTTAGTCTCTGATGGTGAAAATAGCTGAGCGGCTTTGTTGTTTAACCGATCAAGTTGACTGAGTGTTGCGAGCGCATAGGGAACGAGCTCTTGGCCTTGTGTCGTTAATTTTGGATAGCGGCCAGATCGGTCAAATAGATCAACGCCGCAATCGAGTTCCATATTCATGATGTGCTGGCTAATCACCGATTGTGCTTTTCTCAATTGTCGAGCCGCAGCTGAAAATGAACCCGCCTCGGACGTTGCCACAAACGCTTGTAATTGTTCAATCGTAAACATATCGCTTAAACCGATGGTATCTAACTTTTACTTATCTTAATGATAGATAAAATGGGAGCCATTGAGTAGAGCTATTTAGGTAAAAATCATGACTCGTAACGAACGTATCTTTCACGCAATCTTATTTGAACTGATCGCTTTGGCAATCATCATACCTGTGACATCTCTAATTACAGGGAAAGGTTCGAGTGATTTAGCTGTCGTTGGTATTGGGTTGAGCTTGTACACTGTCGTGTGGAATTACATCTACAACTTGTACTTTGATAGATGGTTTGGGTCTAATCGTGAAGAACGAAGCTTAGGAATGCGAATTGGACATACCATTGGCTTTGAAGGTGGCTTAATCTTCATTACGATTCCAGTGATTGCATGGTTCCTGCAAATCACGTTGTTGCAAGCACTTGCACTGGAGGCTGGGTTCTTAGTCTTTTTCTTGTTCTATGCTACAGGGTTTAACTGGGCATATGACAAACTGCAACCATTTGGGAAAATGAGAAACTTAATGGCTTAATATAAGTGATTGATATTGGCATATTGACCTAGTGGATTTTAAAAAGCCCCCAAAGAAAAATTTCTTTGGGGGCTTTATCATTACGATCACGATGCAGTATTCCGACAGTGATTGTTATGCTGGGATACTATCAAGCAGAAAGAACACGAAGAATCTTGTCGGCATGTTCTGCGATCTCAATGCCTTCATCGGTTAAATATCCGCCATCGGGTTGTGTGCATAGACTTTTTGCATAAAGGCGAGTGACCGCTGCTTGCATCTCTTGTGATGCGTCTGTATGAACCTTAATACCAGTAGCTGCACTGCTTAAATCAAATTGAAGAAGTAGGTTCAGTTCTGCGATATGGTCAGCTGAAAATTTCATAGATAATTCCTTTGCACTTTTTTATCCAAGCTAGTCGGAAAACAGAGGTAGGGCAATACAAAATCGCGAGAAGTGTTAACTACCGCGCTATCACAGTGCTGTTCCGCAGAAACTTTGTTCGATAGTAAACGTTTGAAACGCAATAATAGGGGCGGAGAACCAATGCTAAAAAAAGGCATAATAGGCTTAGCGCACGACTGGGTTGTCAACATGAGGCAGGATGAGTGCGAATTGTCTACTGAACGGTTCAGATCGAAATTTACTAAATAGCACTATTTGGTGATGAGAGGAGGGCGAAATTATAGTTATTTTTTATTGATTGAGTTCTCACCACCAACATTTTTTGTAAACATTAAAATTAGCCCTTGAAAAAGTCAGGAAATGGAGCGATTATCCGCGCCTCCTTAATTGTTTCCAATTGTTACACTTTTATGAACTTCAATCAGTTTGATTCACTCTTACCACCTCAGGCTGCTGAACGTGCGGCTGAAGTTGGTGTTGGCAAGGCGACTAAAGCGCCAATGAAGTCTTTCTTGCTGGCTATCTCAGCAGGTATTCATATTGGTATCGCTTTCATCTTTTATACCACGGTGACAACAGGCGCCGGTGACATCCCTTGGGGTATTACTCGTTTGATTGGTGGCTTGGCATTTAGCTTGGGTCTCATTCTTGTTGTGGTTACTGGCGGTGAGCTGTTTACAAGCTCGGTCTTGACGCTTGTTGCGAGAGCAAGTGGTAAGATTTCATGGAAAGCGTTAGTTAAAAACTGGTTTGTTGTTTACTTTGGTAACCTAGTTGGTGCAGTTCTACTAGTAGGGTGTATGTTGGTGACCAAACAATATATGTTTGATGGCGGCCAGGTGGGCTTAAATGCCATGGCGATTTCACAACATAAATTGCATCACGGTTTCTTCCAAGCGGTCGCACTTGGCATTATGTGTAACGTACTCGTGTGTATTGCGGTCTGGATGACATTTAGCGGCCGCACGTTAACAGACAAAATCGCAGTAATGATTCTTCCTGTTGCGATGTTTGTATCTGCAGGTTTTGAGCACTGTATTGCGAACATGTTCCAAGTGCCTATGGCTATCGGTATTAAATACTTCGCACCGGAATCATTTTGGCAAATGACTGGGGCTAATATTGCAGATTATGCAGACCTGAATATGATTGGCTTTATTGTGAATAACCTAATCCCTGTAACTATTGGCAACATCATCGGTGGCGGTGTGTTTGTTGGTATGTGGTATTGGATGATTTACCTTCGTGACGAAGACAAGCATTTGAAATAATGCGGTAGAGGCAAGCTTAAAGGCTTGCCTTTTTTATATCTAAAAATCAGTGAACGCATTGTTCGTGTGAATCAGGTAGTCACGTCAGACTCATTCACATTGCTCCTCTTCACATACTTTGAATGATACTTGATAGGTTAGAGTAACTCTTCATTCGTCTTTAACGCGCTTGGCTGCCAAAGTGACGTCACTTCTTTAGGCTCTTCCATTAACCAATTTAACGGGTTTTCAACGACAACGTCGTCACATTTCTCTTGCATAGCTAACATATCCATACCAATCACAATTAATTCTTGGAAACACTCTAGGGCAAGGTTGTGTCAAAAGGATGAATAAGATTTGACCATTTTAAGTGTGGTTGAATCTTAAGGTGATGAGATTATGGTGCTTGTTGCTTATCACTTTGGGAGGTTATCCACATTTTCTGTGGATAACCTAGCTCAAAGATCGTGAGTATCTTTTAGGGCAAAAAAAATTACACAAAATTAAGTGCTTACGAGTTCTTTTGTTGGGTGTTTTTTGAACGTTTTTCCGGGGTGAATTTGACGGTAATACGCCCTTCTTTTGTTTGTACACAGCGTAAAGTCAATTCTAAAGTCAACGCAACAGACACACTAAGCATAACAAAAATCGCCAGCATAATGACGAGCTGATATTTGATTGCGATCATTGGACTCGCGCCACCGAGAATTTGCCCTGTCATCATGCCGGGTAAGGTGACTAATCCGGTTGTAGCCATGGATGCAAGGATAGGAGCTAAGGATTTACGCAGTGCTTCTTGAATAAACGGGAATGAGGCGTATTTAGGAGAAGCGCCAAGAGAGATCGCAGCTTCGTATTCGGATTTTCTTTGTTCGAATGCGGTAAACAGGTTTTGTAGTGCGACGATATTACTGCTCAGACTATTACCTAGTAACATGCCAGCCAATGGGATCATGTACTGCGAATTATAAAATGGTTGCGGCTTGACTAGACCAAATGAAATAGCAGCAAGTAGTGGAAATAGGCTGCATGTGAGCCCTGCGATAAGGGGGAGTATGAGCGCATTTTGGGGTAAGTTCGCTTTGTTGATGATAGCGCTCGCACCAACAACAACCATGATGACAAGCCACGCTAAGTTGATCGCCAGACTGTTTAGTTGGAACAGATATTCAAGATAGAGACCGACCAAAAACAGTTGGATTGTCATCCGAATAACACTGATAACAGAGTCTCTGGCAAGTCCAAGTTTATAATGCATGTTGATGAATAATGGTATGCAGAGAATCAAGCTAAATGTCGCCAAATCTAACCAATTAATATCTACAACTTGATTCATGTATTTACTCCCGAAATTGTCAGGATGATTCTAACGAATTGCGTTTGTTTTATGAACGATAGAGTCTAACTTTCCTCCAACCTTAAGTCGGGTAAAGAGCTGACATTTTTGTGTGTTTGTTTAACAATTAATTCACAAGATGCTGTCTTTAGTCGAAAAATAAACAATTTAGTGGCACGAAAAAATCTGACAAGATGTGAAATGTGTTGTTGATTTGTTGTATGATTTACAACTTCGCAAAAGACTTATTTTTATACATCTATTAATATTTTTTAATAAAACTCAGCAATCAAACACAACTTTGGATGAGCTCAAAAAAGTGTGGAATAACAACGTCTGAAGCGGCGGAATTAATTGAACCTTACCGTTAGTATGGTCTAACATTTTCTAATAGAGATTGTAAAAACTTAAGCTTGGTAATACAGGCTATTCAATAACACTAGATACAAAATAGGCAAATGTATGAGTGATGTTAACAAAATTGAGAGTGGTGAAAAACGCTCACTGGAGTGGAAATCTTTCCTCTTCATTGCAGTTGTTCTCTTCCCAATTCTGAGTGTGGCATTCGTAGGTGGCTACGGATTTATTGTTTGGGCACTTCAAGTGTTCTTCTTTGGTCCTCCTGGTGCGCATGGCATGTAAGCCAGTGAGCTCACAACCACACTTTTGAAAAGATTTTAAGAGAGCAAATAATGAAATCATTGATTATTAAACTGTGGCGCACAATGACGCGCCCGGCAGTTCATATCAGCCTTGGTGTGCTGACTATGGGCGGTTTCATCGCTGGCGTTATTTTCTGGGGCGGTTTTAACACTGCGCTAGAAGCAACAAACACAGAAGAATTCTGTATCAGCTGTCACACAATGCGCGACAATGTATACGTCGAATTACAAGATACAGTTCACTGGAAAAACCACTCTGGTGTTCGTGCTACTTGTCCTGACTGTCACGTTCCGCATAACTGGACAGATAAGATCGCTCGTAAAATGCAAGCATCTAAAGAAGTATTTGCACAAGTATTTGGTAACTACGATGAACCAGGTGTTTTCGAAGAGCGCCGTATCGAGCTTGCTAAACACGAATGGGATCGTTTCTCTGCAAACAAATCTCTAGAGTGTAAAAACTGTCACAACTACGACTCTATGGATTTCGAGCAAATGTCTCCAACTGCTCGTATCCAAATGAAACAAGCAGCGGAAAAAGATCAGAGCTGTGTTGACTGTCACAAAGGTATCGCGCACAACCTACCAGCTGGTATGGATAGCATCGGCGGTATTGTTGGCGATCTAGAAGCGCTTGCTTCAAACACCAATTATGATGTTGGTCAAACGCTTGTGAGTGTTCGTCACCTACCAATCTACTTCGACGACAAAGGCCAGAAAGAAGCGGGTCTTCTTAACCCTGCGTCTAGCGTAAAAGTGATTGCAGACAAAGGCGACTACGCAGAAATCGAAATTGACGGCTGGCGTAAAGCGAAAGGCTTTGGTCGTGTAATCCAAGCTGATTTTGGTAAGAACATCGCAGTGGCATCTCTTCTTAAGGAAGCATCAACAGACAGCAATGTTGTGACCGCTGGTGAGAAGAAAGTTGACGAACTAACCGGTCTTCCATGGGAAAAAGTGGCAGCGAAAGTATGGATCAAGAAAGAGTCTATGCTAAACGACATCACGCCTGTATGGGAAAAATCAGCTGAAGCATACAAAACTAACTGTTCAGTATGTCACACGCAACCTGCTGAAGCGCACTTCGATGCGAACACTTGGCCAGGTATGTTTGACGGTATGCTTGCATTCGTTAACCTAGACACAGACAGCGAAGCATTGATTCTGAAGTATCTACAAATGCACTCTTCAGATTTCGCTGAAGGTCACCACTAATAAGCGTCGGATTGGAGTAATTATAAATGGCTATTACACGAAGAAGTTTTCTTAAAGGTGTAGCAACCACAAGTGCAGCGTCAGTTATCGGTCCAAGCTTATTGGCTTCAGCATCTGCAAGCGCAGCTGAGTCTACTGGTACTTGGAAAGTAACAGGTTCACACTGGGGCGCGTTCCGCGCCCACATCTACGCGGGTAAAGTTCAAGAGATCAAACCACTAGAGCTTGATAAGAACCCAACAGAAATGTTGAACGGCATCAAGGGTATTATCTACAGCCCATCACGTGTTCGTTACCCAATGGTTCGTCTAGATTGGCTGAAGAAGCACAAATACAGCGCTGAGACGCGCGGTAACAACCGTTTCATCCGTGTAACTTGGGATGAAGCTCTAGACCTGTTCTACCGCGAGCTAGAACGTGTTCAGAAAGAATACGGTCCATGGGCTCTACACGCAGGTCAAACTGGTTGGAACCAAACTGGTGCGTTCAACAACTGTACAGCACACATGCAACGTGCTGTAGGTATGCACGGTAACTTCATCACTAAAGTAGGTGACTACTCGACGGGTGCTGGTCAAACCATCATGCCTTACGTACTAGGTTCAACAGAAGTTTATGCACAAGGTACGTCTTGGTCAGAAATTCTAGAGAACTCAGACAACATCATTCTTTGGGCAAACGACCCAGTGAAAAACCTACAAGTAGGTTGGAACTGTGAAACGCACGAATCTTTCAACTACCTAGCGCAGTTGAAGGAAAAAGTGGCGAAAGGCGAGATCAATGTTCTTTCTGTAGACCCAGTTAAGAACAAGACTCAACGTTACCTAGAGAACGATCACCTATACATTAACCCGCTAACAGACGTAGCATTCATGCTTGCTGTTGCGCACGTACTGTACAACGAAGACCTATACGACAAGAAGTTCATTGAGACTTACTGTCTAGGTTTCGAAGACTTCATCAAGTACGTTCAAGGTGAAACGAAAGATAAAGTTGTTAAGACTCCTGAGTGGGCTGCACCTATTTGCGGCGTGAAAGCGGACAAGATTCGTGAATTCGCGCGCATGCTAGTGAACGGTCGTACACAGATCCTTATGGGTTGGTGTATCCAACGTCAAGAGCACGGTGAGCAACCATACTGGGCAGCAGCAGTCGTTGCAGCAATGGTTGGTCAAATCGGTCTACCTGGCGGCGGTATCTCTTACGGTCACCACTACTCAAGTATCGGTGTACCTTCAACTGGTTTCGCGGGCCCTGGTGGCTTCCCTCGTAACCTAGATACGGGTATGAAGCCGAAGTGGGACAACAATGACTTTAACGGTTACAGCCGTACTATCCCTGTTGCACGTTGGATCGACTGTCTGCTAGAACCAGGCAAAGAAATCAACTACAACGGTGGTAAAGTTAAGCTTCCAGACTTCAAGATGATGGTGATTTCGGGTAATAACCCATGGCACCACCACCAAGACCGTAACCGTATGAAGAAAGCATTCCAAAAGCTTCAAACGGTTGTGACGATTGAGTTTGCTTGGACAGCAACATGTCGTTTCTCTGACATCGTTCTACCAGCATGTACTCAGTGGGAACGTAACGATATCGACGTGTACGGTTCTTACTCGAACAAAGGTCTAATTGCTATGCATCGCCTAGTGGACCCATTGTTCCAATCTAAGCCTGACTTCCAAATCATGAGTGAATTGACTCAACGCTTTGGTCGTCGCGACGAGTACACTCGTGGCATGAGCGAGATGGAATGGATCCAAAGCCTTTACAACGATTGTAAGAAAGCGAACGAAGGTAAGTTCGAAATGCCAGAATTCGCAGAGTTCTGGGAACAGAGCGTACTAGACTTCGGTGAAGGTAAGCCTTGGGTTCGTCACGCTGACTTCCGTCAAGATCCAGAAATCAACCCACTGGGTACGCCTTCTGGCTTCATCGAGATCACTTCTCGTAAGATCGGTCGTTACGGTTACGAACACTGTCAAGAACACCCAATGTGGTTCGAGAAATCAGAACGTTCACACGGTGGTCCTGGCTCTGACAAACACCCGTACTGGCTACAGTCTTGCCACCCGGACAAGCGTCTGCACTCTCAGATGTGTGAATCTGAAGATTTCCGTGCAACTTACGCGGTTCAAGGTCGTGAGCCTGTTTACATCAACCCGCTAGATGCTAAAGAAAAAGGCATCAAAGATGGTGACTTGGTTCGTGTATTTAACGATCGTGGTCAACTTCTGGCTGGTGCTGTACTTACTGACAGCTACCCACGTGGTGTTGTGCGTATCGAAGAAGGCGCGTGGTATGGTCCTCTAAACGAGAAAGTAGGTGCTATCTGTACTTACGGTGACCCTAACACACTAACTCAAGACATCGGTTCTTCTGAGCTAGCACAGGCGACTTCTGCGAATACATGTATCGTGGATTTCGAGAAATTCACTGGTAAAGTTCCACCAGTGACTTCATTCGGTGGTCCAATCGAAGTTGCTTAATTAGGCATACTAAGCTTTAAATCAAATACCAGCCCTTAGGCTGGTATTTTTTTGACCAAAATTTCAGTGAGCATTCTCTCAATGCTCATTTTATTTGGTTGAGCGGGATGTGGTTTCGTGACGTTGATAACGAATTGGGAGAGAGAAGCAAACGATAATAGGAGAGACAATACAAAAATAATCAAGTGAGTAGGTTCTCAATGGCTCAAATAATTCAACTGGCCAATCACACTGAACTCTCAGTGCGTGATAACGATCTTCAATATGAAGTTGTTGGCAATCAAGTGCATTTTTCGTTTGCAGGGGTACATAACAAAATCTTTACTGATCGTGAAGTCCTCTTTGAAATGCCTTTTTTATATGAGCAAGGGGCAAGCGTAATTGGTGATGGTTTTCAAATGCTTGCTCAGACCTCCGGCACGATTTCTCAACCGGTCGATATTGGCCGCTGTCCGGATAACAACACGTCGTATCGAATCTACCCCGAAAATAGCCCTAAGCGTTACTACAACTACTTGGTGATTGAAGATTCCTCTGGTTACACCTTGTTTGGATTTACTTCCTGTCGTCGTTTTGCTGGCTATTTTGACGTCGTTCAGCATGGGGAGCATTGGCTTCTATCTGCTTCTATTGATGGTGAAGAAACTCAAGTTGCGGATTGGGTGCACAATACACTCGAATCGGTAACGGTCCTGCGCGGTGACTCTTTGTCTGATCTTTATAAGCAATACAGCGAGATGATTGCAGAGCATCATCCTGTGCGTAGTGGTGTTCTTAAAGATGCTCCTATTGGTTGGTGTTCATGGTACGCATACTATGCGGAAGTCACCGAAGATAACATTCTCGAGAATGTTGAATGCATGCAAGATAAGCTATCAGATTTAGAATGGGTACTTCTTGATGACGGTTACCAAGCGTTCATGGGGGATTGGCTTACTCCGTCAGACAAATTCTCTGGTGGCGTGAAAGAGCTGATTCATAACATTCGTGCTAAAGGGAAAAAACCTGCTATTTGGATGGCACCTTTTATTGCACAACCAGAATCTGAAATCTTTAAAAAACACCCAGAGTGGTTCGTACGTCATGAAGATGGCAGTTTATTGAAAGCCGAAGATGTGACTTATGGCGGATGGCGATGTACCCCTTGGTACATTCTTGATACTTCTAACCCTGAAGTACAAGATCATTTAGCCCATGTTGTTACCGTCATGCGCCAAGAGTGGGGCGTCGAGCTATTCAAGCTAGATGCCAACTATTGGGGTACACTAAAAGGCAAGCGCAGCCAATCGGGTATTACCGGTGTTGAAGCCTATCGTATGGGTATGGAAGCGATAGCTAAAGGCGCAGGAGATGCCTGGCTGCTAGGCTGTAATGCACCAATGTGGCCATCGTTGGGTTTGGTCGATGCTATGCGTGTTTCGGATGATGTGGAGCGTCACAGCCATCGTTTTGAACAGATCGCGAAAGAAACGTTCTTCCGCAGTTGGCAGCATCGCAATTTATGGCAGATCGACCCAGACTGCGCGACGTTTACTTCGTTGCCGAACCAAGCGGCATCGCGTGAAGATTATCAGTTTCACCGCAACGTACTGCTAGCATGTGGAGGTTTATTACTTTCTGGTGACCCTCTACCAGAAATCACGTCATTCGCGAGTAAGACAATGTCCAAGTTAATGCTTCGTCAACACAGAAATCAAGAGGCGGCAAAATTTACTGCACTTGGCCTCAACCATGCATTTCTGCCTTTGACGAACAAAAATGATCTTCACTGTTTATTTAATTATGCCAATGATGATGCGACGGAATTTACGCTGACAGCGGATCAACCAACAGATTGGTATGACTATTGGACCGGAGAGAAACTCAATCAAGAGCCATGCCAGTTACTGCTTGTTAGTTTAGATAAAGGACTCAATGCGAAAGCAATTGTGACAGCATAATTTGCGCAGCGGATAATTGAAGAGCCTCCATCGAGGCTCTTTTTGTCTCTAACGCTATTCAATTTAAATATCAGTGTTCAAATAAGAAGAAGAAACCATAGCCAACAATCAGTGCTGGTACTGCTGAATAGATAGTTGCAACGACTGCTGCTTTTGGAGCCATTGCGATGACAGGGAAGAGGGCGTCACCATCATTGGAAATTGCATTGGATAATTGAGCAGACATTGGCACCGCACCTGAAAGGTACAAGCTGGTGACTAAAATTTGCGGCCCACAACCGGGTAGCAGACCGACCGCCAAGCCAATAAGCGGCATCCAAATTCCCCAGCCAGAGAACGCGACCTCCAAATTTAATCCAGATAAGTAAGTTGTTAATTCAAAAGCTAAAAATGCCAAAATAACCCAAGCACTCACAAAGTTAGTGTCTTGCGCTGCTTTTTGAATGGGATGAGAACTGATGATTTTATCGTCTTCTGATACTGTTGATTGGTAATCACCCAAATCTTTAGTCATCGCCCATAAAAACATCGCGACGACGGCAAATATTGCCCCTAGCCATTCTATGCTGTTTTCTTTTAGTCCCAACAGTGGATTCACGTTTACCTGGAACGAACCTAGTACGGCAATGATGCTCGCAGGTATGAGTAGCCATTTCCAGAATGTACCTTGGAGATTGATAGCGCGGCGTTCCACTGGCGTATGAGTTTTTCCATGGCCATTACAGCACCGACCTTGGGGGGCGTTTTCTTTTTGCTTAGGACGCAAAAAATCATCGGTATGAAATGCATTGACAACCCATCCAGATATCGCACCAACGACAATGCCTAATCCAATAACACTCAACCCTGTTGCCGGTTTAGCGGCAAGTAAAAGGAAAGCCGCATCACCCATTGTGGAGGTCAACACCGCGACAATCGCCCCAAAACCGACACGGCCACTGATAAATTGAGTAGAGACAACGATCGCTCCGCCGCAACCGGGTAGTGCGCCAAGGAGCGCAGCAAACAAAACCTGATGATTACGTGAACGGTGATAGAGCGTAGTAAGACGACTTGTCTTCGACATGAAGTTCGCAAGGTAATGATAAATAGCCAGTGTTGCAGCAACATAACAAGAGACCGCCCAGAAAGAATCAGATAGGGTAGCGACGGTGATCTCTCTCGTCGTTTCGTTTACTAAGAGCGCGAGCAGTGCGATAGGCAATAATAACCGTTTATAAGCCAGACGAAACTGAGTGGGCTGCAGCAACTGATGCGCTGAGTTAAGAATCGTGGTCACGTTCATAGATATCTCAAATGGAAATGGGAATAATTCTCATTATATGTAATTGAGAATTATTCGCAATACTCGATAACCACTTTTCTGCGTGTCAATTTATCTCAAATCAGGTAAAGTATCGGCCTTTGTGAGCAAACTCGTTTCCAAGGTGTCATTCAATACGAAATTCACCTCATTCGGAAGCGTATCAAATTGACTTGAATAGGAAGAAACATGATTCTAGTTGTAGGTCATAAGAACCCAGACAGTGACAGCATTTGTAGTGCACTAGTTGCAACTGAACTTCTAAAGGCACGTGGCGTTGAAGCAATGCCAATCCGCCAAGGCGAAATCAACCGTGAAACTCAGCACATCCTTGATGTTGCTGGCGCAGAAGTTCCTGAACTTCGCACTTCAGTAGCGGGTGAAACTGTTTGGCTAGTAGACTACTCAGATCTAGCGCAAGCACCTGACGACATTGCTGAAGCAGAAGTTGCTGGTATTGTTGACCACCACCGTCTAGGTGACGTGATGACAGTAAACCCAATGGAAGCATGGATCTGGCCTGTTGGTTGTACTAACACAGTACTGTTCAACATGTTCAAGATTGAAAGTCACGAGATCAAGCCTCAAATCGCTAAGCTAATGATGTCAGCGATTCTTTCTGACACAGTAGGGTTCGCTTCTCCAACTTGTACTCAAAAAGACAAAGATGCAGTAGCTGAACTAGCAACAATCGCAGATGTACAAGATGTTGACGCATTTACTAAAGATCTTCTAATCGCTAAGACAAACATCGAAGGTCTATCTGCGGCTGAACTTGTTGAAAAAGACCTTAAAGGTTACCCATTCAACGGTCGTGACGTAGTAGTAGGCCAGGTTGAACTTGCGACTCTAGAGCAAGTTGACGGTATGATCGAAGCACTAGAAGCGGATCTAGAAGCGCGTTGTGCGAACGACAACCTAGCATTTGCTGCAGTCATGCTAACAGACATCACAACAGCACAAACTCGTCTTCTTTACAAAGGTGAGTGGGCTGAGAAACTTGTTAAGCATGAGCAAGATGGCATGCTAATGATGGAAAATACACTAAGCCGTAAGAAGCAAGGCTGGCCTTGGCTTCAAACTGAGCTTGCGTAATTTCTGCATTACGAGCATATACTGTAAATGCCCGCCATCAGGTGGGCATTTTTCTATGGGAAACAGGAGACAAACATGTCTGAAACATTAACCCAAGAGCAAATGGACACGATCAACCGCTACAATGAAGAACAGCGTTTGAAATACTGTGTAAAAGAGATCGTAGCGAATAACAAAGTGTGGATTCTAAAAGATGAACACGGCTGCGTGATGCTAAACACCGAAGATGACGACTGTGTTCCAGTATGGCCAAACGAAGAATTCGCACAGCAATGGGCGACGGGTGACTGGGAAGAGTGTGAGCCGGAAGCAATCTCTTTGAACAAATGGCACAGTCGCTGGACGTCAGGCCTAGAGGACGATGAGTTGTCTGTTGTGGTTTTCCCAAACCAGAATGAAGAGGGTGTGGTGCTGTTTCCAGATGAATTTGATTTCGAACTACGTAAACAAGCAAGCCGTCGTTAATTACAGCTCACTATGCTCAATTGAAAAAATAATAGCCTGCTTAGATAGCAGGCTATTTTATTTCAAAAACTCGTCGAATTTGATCAGGCTTATGAAGTTATCATGTAATAGCTTAGAGCTTAGAGCTTAGAGCTTAGAGCTTAGAGCTCAGGACATTAGTGGTTTGGCGCCTTGTAAAAATGACTTTCGACTAATCGCTGCGTAATAGCATGCTGTGGATTGGTCAGCACTTGGTTCGTATCTCCAGACTCTACGACCTCGCCCTCATGCATCACCATAACCTTATCCGTTATGTGCTTTACAATTCCGATATGCTGAGACACGTAAACAAAAGACAAGCCCATCTCTTCTTGGAGTTCTAAGAACAAGTTGATGATCTGCGAGCGCATTGCCATGTCTAGACCGTTTAAAGCCTCATCGGCCACGATGATAGAAGGCTGTAGAATCAACGCACGAGCAAGGCACACACGCTGTTTTTGACCGGCAGCAAGCATCTGTGGATAGAAGTAGGCATGCTCTGGCAATAAACCGACACGAAGCAATGTATCTTTTACACGTTTCATCCGTGCATCGGGTGGCATGTTTGTATTTCGCTTTAGAGGCCCCTCTAAAATACGGCCAATTTGAATACGAGGGTTCAGCGAAGTATTCGGATCTTGAAAGATCATACGAATCAACTTACAACGGGTTGAATAATCTTTGTGTTCTAGTCGCTCTCCATTTACACGAATTTCACCAGAACTTGGTTCAACCACACCAGCTAACATGCGGGCTAAGGTAGACTTACCTGAGCCATTTTGGCCAATAAAACCGATAGTTTGGCCGGGCTCAAGTGTAAAGCTAACCGGTTTTACCGCTTCTTTTACTTTTCGTTTAAACAAGCCTGAACGCGTAACAAACTGCTTCGATAGGTTATCGACTTCTAGTAGCGCACTCATGAATGTTTCTCCGTGTTCAATGGAAAGTGGCAGCTGAATTTATGGTTTTTAATTCGTCTTGTATGTGGTATTTCGACACACTGCCTTTGAGCGTAGGGACAGCGAGGGCCTAATCGACAACCAATAGGTAAGTGTTGCAACGGAGGAATTGATCCTGGAAGCGAATGCAATTTTTGCTTGTGCGGAATCCAGTCATTGAAGTCAGGCATCGCTTGAAGTAGCGCAGCAGTATATGGGTGCTTTGGCGCTGAGACAATTTTCGCTGTATCAGCGGATTCTACTGACTGTCCACAATACATTACCGTGATTCGATTTGCCCATTGGGTAATGGTGGTCAAGTCGTGTCCAATCAACACGATGGTGGTGTTATTGATCTGGTTCATACGACTTAATAAACGCAGTATTTGTGACTGTGTAATCGGGTCAAGATCGTTAGTTGGTTCATCGGCAATCAAGATTTTTGGCTTGGTTGCAATCGCCATCGCGATCATGACTTTTTGACATTCACCATCAGTCAGCTCGTATGGGTAACTCCCCATTAAGCGTTTGTGATCTTTAATCCCGACTTTGTGGAGCAGGGCGATTGCCTGCTTCTTACGCCATTTAAAGCGCTCCCACCATTTCCCTTCAAAAGAGCGTGATGGAATCGACTCGATCAGCTGTCTGCCAACTTCTTCTGATGGATCTAAACAGGTGGAGGGTTCTTGGAATATCATCGCGATATCACGAGCTATCACGCGACGGCGTTCTTTTGGCGTTAGCTGAAGTAAGTCAATGTTACCAAGGCGCATTCGGTCTGCGGTTACTTTCCAGTTGTCCTTACATACGCCCACAATGGCTTTTGCAACTAAGCTTTTGCCCGAGCCTGATTCACCGACTAGACCACGGATCTCACCCTCGTTTAGAGTAATACTCATTCGGTCTACTGCTTTAACCAATCCTGATGGTGTTTCAATTTCAATGGTCAAATGTCGAATATCTAATAACGGCATTATTCGATCCCCGCATTGAGTGCTTGGCGTACACCTTCACCCACTAAGTTTAGAACAACAACAGTGAACATAATGGTAAGGCCCGGCAAAGTCACGGTCCAAGGTGCAATGTATATCAACTCTACGGAGTCACCGAGAATCGCGCCCCATTCTGTACTTGGTGCTTGAGCCCCTAAACCTAAGAAACCAAGGGCAGTAATATCTAAAATCGCTACAGACAGAGCGAGAGTAATCTCAGCCGCCACAACGGTTAGCACATTTGGCAGAATAGAATTCCACAGCAAATAGAAGTCATTCGCCCCATCGAGACGGGCCGCCATGATGTAGTCTTTTTCGACCTCCGTATGCACCGCGATGTAAACAGAACGAATAAAGCGTGGGATAAGCGCAAGACAGATAGCAAGCAAAATGTTGAATTCGCCAAAGCCAAGAAAAGCAACAAAAATGATGGCCAGCAACAAAGACGGAATAGCCATAACGGTGTCGAGTAGGTGGTTCAAGGTACTTGAAAGCAGTCCTCTAGTCATACCTGCAAGGACACCAATAAAACAGCCAATTAGAGCGGAGATTGCTGTAATGATAACCGCGGCACCAAACGTAAGTTGAGAGCCTGAGATTAAACGAGAGAGAATATCTCGCCCAAGATCATCCGTCCCTAAGAAATAGTCAACACTGCCTGCAGGCGCCCATGATGGAGGCACAAGTAGTTCACCTGACTGTGCTTGTGGGTCATAGGGTGTCAAAACCGGCGCCAACAGCGTGACGATAATGATCAGACCAAGGCACCATAGCCCAAACATCGCTAAGCTATTGGCACGAAAACTGCGCCAAAACCGCTCAAACTGCGTTGGAATGCGCTCTTCTTGGTAGATGTTATTTGTTAGCATACCATTCCTTTCTCACCAGAGGGTTAATCATGGCACCAATCAAATCTGAGAAGATATTGGCGGTTAGAACAAGGGTTGCCAATACCATGACACCCGCTTGAATAGATGCATAATCTTGATTTCCAAGAGCATCTAATAGCCAACGACCTATGCCTGGCCAGTTGAAAATTGATTCAGTGATGATCGCAAGCGTAATCATGCTCGAGAGTTGCACCCCTACCTTTGGAATGATTGGAGGAATTGCGTTACGAAGTACATGTTGAGTCACGATTTCTCGATTAGATAAACCTTTGATTCGTGCCGCACGAATGTAGTTTTGGCTCATGACCTCAGCAACCGATGCGCGCATGAGGCCAATGACTTGTGTTGTTGGTGTGAGAGCCAGTACCAAACATGGCAAAATCATGTGTTCGATAACACTTTGTAAGGCATGTGCGCGGTATTCACCTTTAGACAAAAAAGCATCGATGATGGCAAAGCCTGTCACGTGATCGATTTCATAAAGCAAGTCATAGCGGCCAGCAACGGGAAATACATGGTATTGCAGTGAAAACACCATGATCAGCATTAATGCTACCCAGAAGATCGGGGCAGAGTAGCCAGACATTGAAATAAAAGAAATGCTGGTATCTAACCATTTTCCTTGCTTCATGCCTGCAATTGTCCCCAAGGGGATACCAATAAGTAGCGACACTAAAAATGCAAAAAAGCACAACTCGAGCGTAGCAGGAAAGACAACGGCCAGTTCATCGTAAATCGGAATGCCACTTTTGGTTAAGCCAAAATTTAACGTGGATAGCTCAACCAAATAGCTTTGCCAGCCAGACCAAAATTCCACGTTGGCCCAGTGAGACGTAGGATCTAAACGCAGTAGTGAGAAGCCCACTAAAGTGAGAATCATCAAGGTGATGAAAAATAAATTAAAGCGTCGAATAGTGTACCAAAACATCAGTGGATTCTCTCAACGTTATCAAATGGTTGCGCGTTGAACGGGCTAGATTTAAAACCGGTCAGTGACTTATTGTGGACACGAAATTGCACGCCATGGGCTAATGGAATAACAGGAAACTCCTCATTAAGGATGTTTTGAGCTTGGCGATACAAATTTAAGCGATAGCGAGGCTCTTGAGTCTCTAAAGCGAGATCAAGCAAGAAATCAAAATCTTCGTTACACCACATGGATACATTCAAACCAACACGTTCAGATTCACAAGAAAGAAGTGGTCTGAAGAAATTGTCGGGATCGCCTGTATCGCCGATCCAACCCGTCAGTAACAAGTCGATACTGTTGATAGAGTCGAGTTGGGTTCGGTCAAAACGGTCATTCGTTAAAATCTCAAGCTTAACGCCAATATCAGCGAAGCTTGCTTGAATCAATTCGGCGGTTTTACGCGGGCTTGGATCAAAAGCCCGTGGCTCTAGAGGAACCCACATGGTGAGGTTCAATCCTTTTTCAAATCCAGCTTCTCGCAATAAAGCGATCGCGTAGTTTCTGTCATAGCGAATTTTTACGCTGTCTTTTTGGTAAGCCCAAGAGTTCGGAGGTAAAAGAGTATAGGCTTGCGTACCGGTTCCGTAATAAACCGAATCGAGGATATTTTGGCGGTTGATAGCTAAATTCAATGCTTGGCGAACACGCACATCACTTAGCGCAGGATGATCGGTATTGATGGCGATGAATGAGACATTATTTGCAGGTGTAGCATCAATCTCAAGTTGCTCACTCTCTTGAATAATCGGGATTTGGCTAGAAATAGGTGATGCCAGAACGTCACACTCATTTCTTAGCAACTTAGCTAAGGTGCCAGTGCCTCGATGAGAGATATCGAAGACAACCTGTTTCATTTTTGCTTGCGTGTTCCAATAGGCCGGATGACGCTCTAAACGGATCAAATCATTTGGTTGATATTCTTTAAGTTGAAACGGTCCAGAACCAATAGGAAACTGGTCAATTAAAGCCTTTTCGTCATGAGTAATTAACTCATTACCATATTCTTTAGATAAAATAACGGCATGGCTAGTGGCAATATTGGCCAGAAATGCAAAGTTTGGCTGAGAAAGAACGAACTTCACGGTTTGATCGTCAAGTGCAATCACATCCTGCACCAGATTTTGGAAATCCAAACCGGCAAACCATGGATAAAAACCACCACCGATATCGTGATACGGATGGTTTACATCAATGATTCGCTTAAAGCTGAACACAACATCTTGTGCATTGAGTGGACGAGTAGGGGTGAACCAAGGAGTGGTCTGGAACGAAACGCCGTCCTTAATTTTAAAGATATACTCAGTACCAGCATCATTCACAGTCCAGCTTTCAGCAATGCTAGCAACGGGTTGATGAGATTCTGGATCGAGGGTGAGTAGCGTGTCATACAACTGAGGACTCAGCGCTTCTGCTGTAATGCCGCTGTCTACGAGCTGAGGATTAAACGTACTTGGTTTACCATGTCCACAAAACACAAATCGATTTTCACGAACGTCTTGATGGTCTATGTCTTCACCGCAGGCGGTGAGTAAGCCAATACCGAGTAGGCCTAGCGATAGTCTTAAAAAAGCTTTCATCATATGAAATGGTCATTGGATCTTGCTTGTTTCTTTTGAATGTTCAAAGGAGTGACAAGCGAAAATGATCCCGCTAATTTATCACCTTTGTGAACACGCTCCAAACATAAAATCGTTACAATGCAGAGTATTACCTCAATCTAGACGCGCTTGGATGTTAAAAGCACCGATAGTTTGGTTATTTATCTTTATGTGCTGTGCTTAATTTTGGCCAACTAAACCATACTTTCTCACCATCCCTCTTAATTGATGGTAACTTAAACCAAGCAAATCAGCGGCTTGTCTTTGGTTAAATTTTGCCTCTTCTAATGCAGAGGTTAACAGCTTAATGTCCTGTTCTTCTTGCCATTGTTTATAGTCTAATGGAAATTGAATGTGTTCGTGTCGCTCGGTTTCTTTCTGGTTAGGTTCGGTTTGGTTGGATGAATGACCAAGTGAATTATCCCATCCAGCTTCAAATGGATTAAAAACAAGATGGTATATAGGATCGGCGTTCAACCCGTGACGATAAATAGCACGCTCGATCACGTTCTTGAGTTCACGTACGTTTCCTGGCCAATGGTAATCAAGTAATGATTGCTGTGCTTCTTCTGTAAAGCCGACAAAGTACTCTAATTGTAGCTCACGGCACATTTTTATTGCGTAGTGTTGAGCTAAAGAAAGGATGTCTTCTTTTCTCTCGCGTAACGGCGGAAGCATGATGACATCAAATGCCAAACGGTCGAGTAAATCCGCACGAAAGTCACCTTGTTCTGCCAGTTTAGGCAGATCGGCATTGGTCGCACATACTAAACGAACATCTGCCGTTAGGGCGGTATGACCACCGACACGTTCATATTCACCGTATTCGATCACTCGTAGCAGTTTTTCTTGTACTAACAGTGGGGCTGTTGCTAATTCATCTAGAAATAAGGTGCCTCCCTCTGCACGCTCGAAGCGACCTTTATGCTTGCCTTTCGAGCCAGTAAAAGAACCAGATTCATGCCCAAACAATTCTGAATCAATTAAGCCCTCGCTTAATGTCGCACAGTTTAATGAAAGGAGTGGTTTATCCCAACGCTTTGATAAATAGTGTAAACGCTGTGCAATAAGTTCTTTGCCCGTTCCTCGCTCTCCGATAATGAGCACTGGCCGTTCAATTGGCGCAAGTTGTGATACTTTATCTAATACCGCGAGAAAAGCGGGTGATTCACCAATGAGGTTTTGCTTCATAAGATCCTTCTCGTTTCTGTATGTCGACGATTTACAGTATTGAAGTTGGTGAAATTTACCAACAGTTGGTAAAAACCATCATAGCATAATGTTGAGAAACAACAATGAACGCGTTAACTTATTGTTTATTAAGTATAATAAAAGTTGGCACGCAACTTGTTATAGCTATAAGGGAGACACAAGGTAAATCACCTTGTCGAGTTTAAATAGGAAAAAGAGGAGTTCCGTTATGGGTATTTTTTCTCGTTTTGCAGATATCGTTAATTCAAACATCAGCGCATTACTAGACAAGGCAGAGGATCCTGAAAAAATGATCCGTCTTATCATTCAAGAAATGGAAGACACACTAGTCGAGGTTCGAACTAACTCAGCGAAAGCCATTGCTGATAAAAAAGAGCTCGCTCGCAAAGTAGAAGCGCTAGAAGACCAAATCACCGAATGGGGTCAAAAAGCGAGCCTAGCTTTAGTTAAAGAGCGTGAAGATTTAGCTCGTGCTGCGCTTATTGAGAAGCAAAAACTTGAACACGTAATCAAAGGCTTGCACACTGAGCAAACACTTGTTGAAGAAACCATCGAGAAATTGACGGGTGAAATTGGTAAGCTAGAAGCCAAAATTACAGAGACGCGTGCGAAACAGCAAGCACTCGCAATTCGTAACCAAACCGCATCAAATCGCCGTGATGTTCAAAAACAGCTTCATGCCGGACGCACTAACGAAGCAATGGCAAAGTTTGAGCAATACTCTCGTAAGATTGATGAGATGGAAGCAGAAGCTGACATTTACGCGAAAACAGGTAATGCAAAATCGCTAGATCAAGAGTTTGCAGAGCTACAAGCTCAAGATGAAATTGAAAAAGAGTTGGCAAAACTGAAAGAACAGATGTCATCAAAAGATAAATAAGGAAGGAGCCATTTATGTCGACATTTATTATTACTGGACCATTGATTGTCTTTTTAATCTTTGTCGCTCCACTATGGCTCTTCTTACACTATCGCAGCAAACGCAAAGCAGATAGTGCACTGTCGAGCCAAGATCTAGAGCGTCTTCAGGTGCTATCTGAAAAAGCAGAAGCGATGCAGTCTCGAGTTGAAACCTTGGAGCGTATCCTAGATGCAGAATCCCCAACGTGGAGACGAAAATATGAATAAACGAGAACTGTATCGTGATCCGCAAAATGGCAAAATTTCCGGCGTGTGTGCCGGAATCGCAAACTATTTTGGCGCGGAAGTTTGGTTGATTCGTATTGTCGTGATTTCAGCAGCGTTACTAGGCGGGACATTTTTGGTGTTATTGGCCTATGTCGCACTGGCATTTATGCTTGAAAAGCAGCCAATGACATACTCAGAAAATATCAAGTCGCAGCAAGAACATACGTTGAAGAGCAAGCCTTGGCAGAAAGGACAAAGCCCAGATCAATTATTGAGTGTTCTAGAGGGTGATTTCAATAAGCTCGACGCAAGGGTACGAGGAATGGAAGCGTATGTTACGTCGGATGCATATCGAGTTAATCGAGAGTTTAATAAGCTCTAATCCATTATCGAGTCTTTTAAGAAGCGGGCATTTGTCCGCTTTTTTTGTATCGAGGATATTCTTTTTTGTGACAAGAGTATTTCGATTACCAATTGGCTTCTTCGCTTTTCATTTCATTGAAAACAACCAGTTTGTTACACAGCGCGGAAAAGTAGCACAATATTATGGCGTTGTTCTACTTAAAACTGGTTGTACACGTCGCTCAAAAGCTGAGCATCAAATGCGGCTTGGTATATCACAAATTGCTCATTTTAAAGAAAAAATACAGGGGAAAGCGCTAGAAGAATGACAGGAATTCATCTACTTTAAAGGTAATGTAGAATAAATGGATGGATTCACATGAGAAAAGCGCTCATTACAATTGCTGTTATGTCGGTTCTTTCTGGTTGTGGTAAAGAACTGCCACCCGTACCTGAGCCTGAATCTCGGCCCGCTAAACTTTTCACTGTCTCTGTTGGTAATGCTCAGTTTGAACGTAACTTTCCTGCGACAACCGAAGCAGGGGATAGAGCCGTTTTGGCATTTCGAGTCCCTGGGCTACTTCAATCAATCGAGGTCAATGCTGGGCAAGTCGTGAAAAAAGGCGATGTGCTCGCTGTGCTCAATCCTGATGAGTATTCTCTGTTAGAGAAACAAGCTCGAGCGAACTATACCCTTGCTGATGTTCAATACGAACGAGCTAAAAAGCTGCGTAAAGAGCAAGTTGTATCTGAACAAGATTTTGATGCGGCAAAGGCAAATCATAACTCTGCTAAAGCGCAATGGAATCAAGCGAAAGCAAACTTAAGATACACCAAACTGGTTGCCCCATACGATGGCACCATTTCGTACCTCCCAGCAGAAAATCATGAGTATGTGGCGGCCAAAGCTGGCGTTATGAATATTCAGACCAATCAGGTCATGAAAGTGATATTTCAATTGCCCGATCATTTGCTAAGACGTTTTACTCAGGGGGCGGATGCTTTCGCTACGATGACGTTTGATGCCTTTCCAGAACAATCTTTTGAACTTACTTTCCAAGAAATTGACACCGAAGCCGACCCGAAAACGGGCAGTTATAAAGTGACCATGGTGATGGAGCGTCCTGAGAATGTAGGTATCTTGCCAGGTATGTCAGGGAATGCCCACTTGGTATCCTCAAGTGCTGGTGCAACAAAAATTCCAGATTCCGCGTTATTCGAAGAGGATGGAAAAACGTGCGTGTGGCGCGTTAATGACCAAGGCATTGTTGAAAAAGTCTCGGTGATATTGAACGAGAAGCAGCAAGTGGAACAGGGTCTAAATGACGGAGATCAGATCATCGTATCAGGTGTTAATGTCATCGAGCCTGGGATAAAAGTACGTGCATGGGTTAAGGAGCGAGGGCTTTAATATGAAAGGAATCATTGTGTTAGCCACAGTTTTCTCGGCCGTAATACTCACGGGTTGTGGTGACAAAGGAGTTGCTCCAGAGCTAGAAACTCCTCGAGTTCGAGTTGCCTCTCTTGAGGGGAAGCGTGTGGATGACAATCTCTATTTCCCTGCTATTGCGAATGCGGCAGATCGTTCTCACCTGAGTTTTCGCGTTGCTGGCGAGATAAGCCGCGTACTTGTTAGGGAGGGTGATAAGGTCAGTAAAGGCGATGTAATCGCTACTCTTGACCCATCAGATTATCAATTAGATGTAGACAATGCATCGGCTCGATTTTCTGTGGTTGATAGCCAATATCGTCGTTCGGCACCCTTGGTTAAAAAAGGGCTATTGGCTAAGTCACAATTTGATGAAATCGCCGCTCAACGACAAATCGCGCTTGCTGAGTTGGAATTAGCTAAATTACGCCTCTCATTTACCACTTTAAAAGCTCCGGTTGACGGCATTATCTCACGTGTGAACGCGGATCAGTTTGAGAATGTTCAAGTGGGTCAATATATCGTTAATATACATAGTGTGAATCGTGTAGAAGTGTTGATACAACTGCCTGACCGACTCTATGTGAATCAGCCGCCAACAGAAGAACGTTTGACGGCCATTAATGCAGTGGTTCGTGTGCCAAGTGGTGGTGAATACGATGCCAGCATTAAAGAGTTTACGACTGAGCCAGACCCAAATACGGGTACTTTTACGGTGACATTATCACTGCCCATGCCAGAAGAAGAGTACATTCTTGACGGTATGGCCGTTGATGTAACCTCGAAAGATGAAAATGTTGGCTTGGAGTTAAACTCCGGAATCGATGTTCCAATTGAAGCGATTTTCAATGCTGATGGCGATGAGCTTGGCCGAGAGCACAAATTTGTTTGGGTACTGAATGAAGATAACACTGTTACTCGTAAACAGGTTGTGGCCGGTAAAGCATCAAAAACGTCGGTTCAAATTTTAGATGGTTTAGATCTTGACGATAAAGTTGTAATTGCTGGTGTCTCTCGGTTGAGAGATGGCATTACAGTGGAAGTAGTGAAGCAGGAGGCACGTCAATGAGCGAACAAAATAATAGTGCGCCTCAAGATGATGAAAACGTAACGGGTATTGCGGCGTATTTCATCCGAAATCGCGTCATCAGTTGGATGGTTTCGTTAATATTTTTGATAGGCGGTGTCGCGGCATTCTTTGGGTTAGGTCGTTTAGAAGACCCTGCTTTTACAATCAAAGATGCGATGGTAGTAACGTCGTACCCCGGTGCTACGCCTCAACAAGTCGAAGAAGAGGTGACGTACCCAATAGAAAAAGCGATTCAGCAACTGACATATGTTGATGAAGTTAACTCGATTTCTAGCCGTGGTTTATCTCAAATCACGGTTACGATGAAAAACAACTATGGCCCAGATGACCTGCCCCAAATTTGGGATGAATTGCGAAGAAAAGTTAACGATCTCAAAGGTACTCTACCTCCCGGTGTGAACGATCCATCCGTAATCGATGATTTTGGTGATGTTTATGGTATTTTGCTCGCGGTCACAGGTGATGGATACAGCTACAAAGAGCTCTTGGATTATGTTGATTATTTACGACGTGAGTTGGAGCTCGTAGATGGTGTCAGCAAGGTGTCGGTTTCAGGCCAGCAGCAAGAGCAAGTTTTTATAGAAATTTCTATGAAAAAACTCAGCAGCCTAGGTTTGTCTCCAACCACGGTGTTTAACCTTTTATCAACGCAAAATGTGGTGTCAGATGCAGGGGCAATCCGCATTGGTGATGAGTATATTCGTATTCAACCAACGGGTGAGTTTCAAAGTGTTGATGAATTAGGCGATTTGCTGATCACCGAATCCGGCGCACAAGGTCTTATCTTTTTGAAAGACGTTGCGACGATCAAACGAGGGTATGTTGAAGTACCAACAAACATCATCAACTTTAATGGCAGTTTGGCGCTTAACGTTGGCGTGTCATTCTCACAAGGGGTGAACGTTGTTGAAGTTGGAAAAGCCTTTGACCGTCGACTTGCTGAACTTAAGTATCAACAACCTGTTGGCGTTCAAATCTCTGAAATTTATAGCCAACCCAAAGAAGTTGATAAATCAGTCAGTGGTTTTGTAATCAGCTTAGCGCAAGCAGTTGGCATCGTAATCATCGTACTGCTGTTCTTCATGGGGCTTCGTTCTGGCCTATTGATCGGCCTTATTCTTCTGCTGACCGTTTTGGGTACTTTCATTTTCATGAAATATCTGGCCATAGATTTGCAACGCATTTCATTGGGAGCGCTGGTTATTGCGCTTGGTATGCTGGTGGATAACGCCATTGTGGTGGTTGAGGGGATACTCATTGGAACTCAGAAAGGGCGAACAAGGCTTCAAGCTGCGACCGATATCGTGACCCAAACAAAATGGCCACTATTGGGCGCAACGGTCATTGCCGTAACGGCATTTGCCCCGATTGGTCTTTCTGAAGATTCCACCGGTGAATACTGTGGCACGTTATTTACCGTGCTACTTATCTCGCTCATGTTAAGTTGGTTTACTGCGATCTCTCTTACACCATTCTTTGCTGATATTTTCTTTAAAGGGCAAAAAATTAAAGCTGGAGAGGGGGAAGAAAACGACCCATATAACGGGATCGTGTTTGTGATGTACAAGAAATTCTTAGAATTTTGTATGCGTCGTGCATGGTTTACGGTTGTTGTGTTGATTGGTGGTCTTGTCGCTAGTTTGTATGGTTTTACTCACGTGAAACAAGCATTCTTTCCATCATCAACAACACCGATTTTCCAGTTAGATGTCTGGTTGCCGGAAGGCACTGATATCCGTGCAACAAACGATAAGTTAAAAGAGCTGGAAGGCTGGTTGGCTGAACAAGATCACGTTGACCACATTACGACGACCGCAGGTAAAGGTTTACAGCGGTTTATGCTGACGTACGCACCAGAAAAAAGCTACGCAGCTTATGGTGAGATCACAACGCGTGTTGATAATTATGAAGCGCTAGCGCCATTGATGGATCGTTTTAGAGCACACCTTAAAGCGAACTATCCAGAGATTAATTACAAGCTTAAGCAAATTGAATTAGGCCCTGGTGGTGGTGCGAAGATTGAAGCGCGCATTATTGGCTCTGATCCTACGGTGCTTCGTACTATTGCAGCTCAAGTTATGGATATTATGTACGCAGACCCAAACGCGACCAACGTTCGTCATGATTGGCGAGAGCGGACTCAGGTGCTAGAACCTCAATTTAATGAGAGCCAAGCACGTCGTTACGGCATTACGAAATCAGATGTTGATGATTTCTTATCGATGTCTTTCTCTGGCATGAATATTGGCCTTTACCGTGATGGTACTACCTTAATGCCAATTGTCGCTCGTCTGCCTGAGGATGAACGCATTGATATTCGAAATATCGAGGGGATGAAGATTTGGAGTCCGGCTCAAAGTGAGTTTATTCCGCTCCAGCAGGTTACGATGGGATACGACATGCGTTGGGAAGACCCAATCATCGTTCGTAAAAATCGTAAACGCATGCTAACAGTAATGGCAGATCCAGATTTACTAGGGGAAGAAACCGCTGCGACATTGCAAACACGTTTGCAGCCACAAATTGAAGCGATTGAGTTACCACCTGGCTATGCATTGGAATGGGGTGGGGAGTATGAATCTTCTGGCGACGCAAAAGAATCACTCTTCACGACAATGCCAATGGGGTACTTGTTCATGTTCTTGATCACTGTGTTCTTGTTTAACTCGATCAAAGAACCATTGATAGTTTGGCTCACGGTACCGCTCGCATTGATTGGTGTGACAACCGGATTGTTGGTACTCAATACGCCGTTTGGATTTATGGCATTACTTGGTTTCCTCAGTTTGTCCGGTATGGTGCTGAAAAACGGCATCGTGCTACTAGACCAAATAGAGATTGAAATGAAGTCGGGTAAAGAGGCTTATGATGCGGTTGTTGATGCAGCAGTAAGTCGTGTGCGACCAGTTTGTATGGCAGCGATCACCACCATTCTAGGTATGATCCCACTTCTACCTGATATCTTCTTTAAACCAATGGCCGTTACGATTATGTTTGGTTTAGGTTTTGCGACGGTTCTGACACTTGTCGTTGTACCTGTCCTGTATCGTCTATTCCACAAGGTAGCCGTACCTAAATAACGATTGAGTTTAAGAGTGTTTAACGCGCCTCTGGCTCATCACCAGAGGCGCTTTTGTAAGGACTATATATGGAACAAAAAACGTGTGCTTGGGCGATGAATCACCCTCTCGAACGTGAATATCATGATGCTGAATGGGGTGTTCCCGTCTATGACGATACGATTCTTTTTGAATTTATTACGCTTGAAGGGGCGCAGGCAGGATTAAGTTGGATCACGATTCTTAAAAAGCGAGACGGCTATCGTCAAGCGTTCGAAGACTATGACTTGGATAAGTTAGTTCAACGTAATGAGGAGCGAGCGGAATTCATTGTGGAAAACTTTGATGTGGTTAAACATCGAGGGAAAATCAACTCGGTATTTAGCAACGCCAAAGCAGCAAAGCAATTGATAGAAGAATACGGAAGCCTTTCCGCTGCGTTATGGCAATTTGTTGATGATAAGCCAATAGTAAATCACTGGACAGACATGAGCCAGGTGCCCGTATCAACAGAGCAATCAAAAGCGATGAGCAAATTTCTTAAGAAGAAAGGATTTAAGTTTGTTGGCGAGACGATTTGTTATGCGTTTATGCAAGCAGTAGGCATGGTGGATGATCACCTTATTGGGTGCCCCAAAAAAGTAAGCGAATAGTGATGCGCCCTCTTGTTGAGGGCGCGCGGTTACCGCTTGTTTAGTGAAGAAGTAGGAGAAATCAAAGGGAAGCTTCTTTTTCTAGAATCAACGCATTGTATCGTGTAAATCCTGCCTCAAGATCGGCAATTAAGTCCCCAACATCTTCTAAACCAATGTGCAGACGTATTAGTGTTCCATCGAAGTTCGGGTGTGCAACCGTACGTAGGCTGTTAAAGCTTTTTGGTTCGTTAGCGAGAATCAAACTTTCAAACCCACCCCATGAATAACCCATACTAAAGTGCTTCATGCCATCAAGTAGTGCAGTGGTTGCTTTTGGGTATGAAGATTTTAGGACGAAAGAGAACAGGCCGTTGCCTCCTGTAAAATCACGCTTAAAAAATTCATGCCCCGGACAGGTTTCGAGTTCAGGATGACGAACGTGATCAACTTCGGGACGACGAGCAAGCCAATTTGCGACTTTTAAGCTATTTTCAGCATGTTGGCGTAAGCGCACGTCTAAAGTGCGAATACCGCGTAGACCAAGGTAGGCGTCATCTGGTGACACACACTGGCCCATTAGATAACTTTGTTCACGCAACTGATCCCAGTATTTCTCTGAGGCAACCGCCGTACCTAACATCACATCTGAATGTCCAACGATATATTTGGTCGCCGCTTGGATTGAAATATCAACGCCGTGCTCAAAAGGAGAGAAGTTAACGCCCGCGCCCCAAGTGTTGTCTAGCATAACGATGATGTCTCGCTCATGAGCAATGTGTGCGATGGTAGGAACATCCATCACTTCCATGGTGATGGAGCCTGGAGATTCTAAAAAAACAACTTTGGTGTTTGGTTGGATTAGGTCGCGGATGGCTTCGCCAATGAGAGGATCAAAATACGTTGTTTCTATGCCCATCTTTTTCATGATGGTGTCACAAAAGTCGCGAGTTGGTTCGTAACAAGTATCCACCATCAAAATATGATCGCCCGTTTCGACGAAAGAAAGAATGGCATTGGAAATAGCAGCGGTGCCACATGGGTATAGTGCACATCCCGCGCCACCCTCAACCTGTACCATAGCATCCTGAAAAGCAAAATGCGTATTCGTGCCTCGACGTCCATAAAATAACGTTTTGTTCGCACGATGGATCGTTGCTTGATTCTTCTCGGCCACGGTATCAAATACCACGGTAGAAGCGCGTTGTACTGGTGGATTCACGACGCCATTGGTCCATTTTTTGTCACGCCCAGCAGTAATCAACTGCGTCTTTTTTCCCTCTGACATAGATATTCCCTGTGTAATTCACTTAACCATTTTTATTATTTAAAACATGGAGCAGATGTGCTTTGCAAGGGAAAAGTCGGATCCAAGTGACTCATCAGAGCATAACGGAGTGTAAATTGGTTAGAAAAAGAAAACCGACAGTTTAAGGCTGTCGGCTTTTAAATCATCGCAGGGGCGTGAAAGGGTCTAAAGCAATGGATTAAACAGGTAGAAAACACGTTCTAAGAAACGAGAGAAAATACTGCGCTTTTCCCATGTTTCTGGATCGACAGTGTGTGACTGTTTGATATAAGTATCTTGTAGCCACGACATTTGCTTAGTGAATTCTTCATCGTCAACGGCAAGCGTGACTTCAAAGTTTAACCATAGACTTCGCATGTCCATATTTACGGTGCCAACAAGGCAAAACTGGTCATCAATCACCACTGATTTCGTATGCAATAGTCCACCGTAGAACTCGTAGATCTTCACACCGGCGGCCATCAATTCGCTGTAAAATGCTCGAGAAGCCCATTGAACCATCATCGAATCATTTTTGTGAGGTATGATTAGCTCAACGTCAATGCCACGTTGTGCGGTCATCTTGAGTGTTTCAAGCAAATCCGTACTAGGAACAAAGTAGGGCGTTGTTATTCTCACAGAGCGATTGGCTTGGTTAATCGCTAAGGTTAACACTTGATAGATCAGGTACTCCGGCATCCCAGGCCCAGATGGTACCACCTGAATCGGATGTTGAAACTCATGTGCATCAGTACGACACTCAGGGTGTTTAGGTAGCTGACGTTCACCGGTCTCGACTTCCCAATCCCAGCAATGGATTGCACTTAGCACGTTCACCGTAGGCCCTGTCAGGCGTACCATGATGTCAATCCATTGGCCAACACCACTGTTTTGTTTGAAGAAAGCCGGGTCGACGAGGTTCATGGAACCGGTATACGCAATCTCATCGTCGATGACGATAATTTTTCTGTGTTGTCTTAGGTCTAAACGACGCAAAAACATACGCCACATTTTTACTTCTAATGCTTGGACAACATCAATGCCCGCATCTTTCATCATTTTGTACCAAGGACTGCGGAAGAAGCGTGGACTGCCCGCAGAGTCCAAGAGCAATTTAACATCGACACCGCGTTTGGATGCTTGAATCAATGCCGATGCAACAGAGTCTGCTAATCCACCTGGATGCCAAATATAGAAAACCATCCGAATACTGTGTTGCGCATTTTCGATATCTTCAATTATTGAGTGCAGGATCTCATTTGGCGATTGCTGCAGTGACAGCGTGTTACCACTTAATGCTGGCAGCCCAAGGCGGTTATTGCAGAGTTCATCGATTCGGTAGATATGACGTCCCATCGATTCAGGGGTGTGGGCATTGCAATCGTTGAGCTGAGTGAACCATTGTTGAAAAGGTTTGAACATCACCTTTGCTCGCTCTGCGCGCTTGCGACCTAGATTTAGCTCCCCAAACAAGAAATAGCACGCAACACCTAAGACTGGAAGAATATAGATGATCATTAACCAAGCCAGAGAAACACTGACCGCCCGGCGTTTTAAAACGACACGAATAGTGACACCAGCAACTAAAAACCAATATAGGCCGATGCCAGTTAAAGTTAGAAAATGATAGAACTTGTCCATATACGCTCAAGATTGTTGGTCCAATATGGATATTAAGCGTAAATGACGGATCTGGAAACTATTTTCATACAGTGGGAAAACGGAACTTTTGTGTTGCCAATGTGAATCAATAGCGGTAGCTTGTGTTATGGAAAGGTAAATAATCAGAAGATATGTTAACAATTGGATATTAAAGCAGCATTTAGAGTGAAATTCGCTACATTTGTTCGATAAATGTGCTAAATGGGGCTTCCAATTTTAAATTGAAACTGTTTTACTGACCATATGTAGAGCGTCACTTAAACATCTTATAAAGTGTATATTTTAATTTACACGCACATATTTTAGACGCCTACCTGCATGCACACACAACAATATTTTTTGGAGAAAAAGCGTGGCTACAACTAATACAGCAGCACCACGTGATACGTGGGGGTCTAAACTAGGCTTCGTTATGGCAGCAGCGGGTTCCGCTGTCGGTTTGGGCAATATATGGAAGTTTCCTTACACAGCAGGTGAGAGTGGTGGTGGAGCGTTTGTTGCCATCTATCTTATTTTCGTTATTTTTATTGGCTTTAGCGTAATGCTGACAGAGTTTGCTATTGGCCGAAAGACAGGTCTATCAGCAGTAGGCGCATTTAAGTCTACTGATCGACGTTGGACATTTACTGGCGTTATGGGTGTTCTTAGTGGCCTACTGATCATGGGTTTTTACCCAGTCGTTGGTGGTTGGGCACTTGCATACATCTTTAAAGTGGGTGGTGGCCTATTAAGCGCACCAGAAGCAATTGGTGATAGCTTTGGCAGTTTTATTTCTAACCCGCTACAACCACTGATGTGGATGGGTATTTACCTATTTCTTAACATCGTTATCGTGATGAAAGGTATATCCGGTGGTATTGAGAAAGCGGGCAAGATCTTAATGCCTTTACTGTTCCTTATCTTGATCGTTGTATCTGTGAAAGGGCTTATGCTTCCGGGGGCAATGGCAGGTCTAGAATTCTTGTTCATGCCTGATTTCTCTAAAGTGGACAGCAGTGTTGTTTTAGCTGCGCTTGGTCAAGCATTCTTCTCATTGAGTTTGGGTATGGGTTGTATGTTGACTTACGGCTCTTATTTGAAGAAGAAAGAAAACCTTGTTCAAACCACAGGTATGGTTACGGCTATGGACACGGGCGTTGCAATCCTTGCCGGTGTTGCCATGTTCCCAGCAATGTTCGCATTCGGCATGGAGCCTGCAGCTGGCCCTGGTCTCGTGTTTGTTGTTGTGCCTCAGCTGTTTGCTGAAATGGGCGGTGTCATTGGTCTGCTATTTGCTCTGATGTTCTTTGTTGGTTTAACGGTAGCTGCACTGACTTCTTCAGTATCTCTATTGGAAGTGGTGGTTTCTTATCTAATCGATGAAAAAGGTTTGAAGCGTTCAACCGCAGTAATATCAGCAAGCGTTGTAATGGCAACACTGTGTGTATTTGCATCACTATCACTTGGTGGTGTGGGTCCAACACTCTTTGGCACTGGCGCGTTTGATATCTTCGATTTGTTGACGGATAAAATCTTCCTAGCAGTTGGTGGTATGTTGGTATGTATTTTTGCAGGCTGGCGTCTAAACCGTGCAGATCTCGAGAAAGAGATCACCAACGATGGTGAAGTATCTTTCCCTCTGTTTGGCTTATGGTACAACCTAGTTAAGTACATCATTCCTGTCGCTATCGCTGTCGTTGCGGTCATGGGTATTAAATCTGGTTTCGATAGTGGTAAGGGCGAAATCATGGTCCTAGGCATCGTGATTATTGCATTGGCTGGCATCTTCTCTAAGAAGTTATAACCAATTCAAAAAAACGTTTAAAATCATAAGCAGGAGTCTAAATGGCTCCTGCTTTTTTTTGAAATTTATAGACTTAAGAACAATTGTGCTAAATGTAGGTTAATAGTGTGAACTCACTCGCATTGAGCTTTCGGTCACAAAAAAATGTACTAAACGTGTAAGCCTATTAACCGATAACCTTATTGAATATGCGTGTTTAAAGCGTAAAAACAATAAGGAAAGTGATTCATGGCCATGTCGGTTAGAAACAAGCTATACGCCAGTTTTGGTGCCATTTTAACAATCATGTTAGTGATGATAGGGATTATTACATTTGAAGTATTGAACTCGCATGAGGTCGCAGACGAAGTTAGAACAGACGATGTTCCAGAGACCGTTCAGTACCTAATATTGATTGATGAAGCTGGCGACGTGTACCGAGATGCGTTAGGCGCGATTGTCAATGTCCCGGGCGCTCACCAGGATTATAAAGCGAACTTGGAACAGTTTTCGGATGCAATTGAACAAGTAAAAACGTTGGAAACTGTGGGTGGAGAGGATTATCGCAACGTTGAGCGTGTAGAACATTATATGGCGACTTTTACGGAAGGTTTTGAATCACAAATATTGACGAACCTTGGATTGAATAATGTTGAGGACAATATTGTCCGTCTTCGTACTTTATACACTACGAACTTGGCTCCGTTGGAGCTCATTCTTGATAAGGCCTCTACGGAGGGACAAGAAAGCACAAGTACAGCGTTATTGAACTTATCTGATTCATTCAACAGTATTGAATTGACGATCACAGTGCTTGGGACTATTGCCTTTTTATCGACTGCGATTATTGCTTATTTGTTGTCTAATTCAATTACTCACCGTTTAAGTAAATTGGATGAATTTGCCCAGCACGTTGCTGATGGAGACTTAACCGCTGCTCAGATTGAAGATAAATCAGGCGATGAACTGACAAACCTTGCGAACTCATTAAATAAAATGCAAGCGTCTTTGGTGACGCTGATTGGTTCTATTTCTGGCGTATCAAATGAGGTGAAATCAGTAACAGGTGAATTATCATCTGTGAGTAAAGACATTGTCTCTGGAGCGCGAGAGCAATCTGATAAAGCGAATCTAATTGCGACAGCAGCAGAAGAACTCAGCTTGACCATCTCCCAAGTTGCCGAGCAGGGAGCGGCGACCTTTGAAGAAGCTCGAAGGTCTGAGGCCACAGCAGAACAAGGCCGTGGTGTTATCGTTGATATGGTAGAAAGCATCCAGCAAGTTTCACAACAAATGACAGACATGTCAGTCCAAATGAACAATCTTGGCTCACACGGTGAAAAAATTGGCGCGGTGATCAAGGTGATTGAAGACATCGCGGGGCAAACTAACTTATTGGCACTAAATGCTGCCATCGAAGCGGCTCGAGCTGGTGAATTTGGTCGAGGGTTTGCAGTGGTCGCCGATGAGGTCCGTGCCCTTGCAGAACGCACGACAAAAGCAACGCAAGAAGTTGGTGAGATCATTCAAGCGATTCAAGTCGGCACCCAAGAAGCCGTGACTTATACTGAAGATGGCTGCCGTCTGGTAGAAATCGGTGTGAGCCAAAGTTCTGGCGCAGTAGATTCTCTTGAAGAAATTGTCTCGGGAGCGGCGAATGTTCAAAGTATGGTGAACTCAATTGCTACCGCTGCCGAAGAACAGACGGCAGTAACAAGAGAGATTGCGACGGACATTACGTCGATCAGCGATATTTCTGTACGTTCATTAGAGCTTGCAAATGACAGCTCGCAAAGTGTGAATAGTCTAAACCAAAAAGTTCAGCAGCTAGAAGCGTTAGTAGGTAAGTTTAAGCTCGCCTAATTGTTGAGAAAAGGTATACTTCTGGCTCCAAACGTGGAGCCAGTTTTTTATGTTCGACATTCTTCATACCCATCCCGATTTTCTGATCATCAATAAGCATCCCAATGTTTCCGTACACAAAGATGACGGTGACACCATGCTACTACAAGAAGTGGCTAAACAGAGTGGTGATGAGCAGTTATACCTTATTCATCGTCTCGACAAGATGACTTCTGGTATTTTACTTTTGGGGCGCAATGCTCAAGCAGCAAGTGCGTTATCTCAAGCGTTTGCTGATCGCCAAGTTGAAAAGTTCTATATGGCGATAGGTTCAAAAAAACCAAAGAAAAAGCAAGGGTTGGTCATGGGGGATATGGAGCGTTCACGTCGTTCGTCTTGGAAGCTCGTCAATAGCAAACAAAACCCAGCAGTGACGCAATTCTTCTCATTAGCGGCTGAACCCGGTGAGCGACTTTTTTTGTGTAAACCCTATACGGGGAAAACGCACCAAATTCGTGTCGCCCTGAAGTCAGTGGGTTCTGGGATTGTCGGAGATCCAATTTATAATGCTGGCAGTGAATCTGACCGTGGATATTTGCACGCATTTTCACTTTGTTTCCCGTACCAAAACGAGACACATCGATTTGTATGTGATCCGAGAGAGTATTCAGCGCTTGGCAGTAAATGGCACAACGAGCTCGTATCGCAAGGCATCGATTCGTGGTTATCGCCATGGGAACTCAACTGGCCTACTATCAAATAGATAACGGAAAGAAAGTTAGTAATCTGACTCTCTAAGCACCGCTACTAAGAACACCAAATAAGAGAATTCGATGCAAGCATCACAACTACCGCTGTTTTTTCAGCATTTACGATCTGAGCTCGCTCAGGCACCCAACGAAGTTCGTCGATTGTTTCATGGCCGTGGCCGTCACTTTGAGGGCTTAGAGCAAATTACTTGTGATTGGTTGCAAGGGCAGCTGATCATCAATTTGTTCAAAGAAGTGGATGAAACATTTTTATCAGAGCTGAAACAAGGCGCGATCGCGTTATCTGAATCAGAATTGTGGTCTGAAAAGCAGGGGCGTACGATCGTTATTCAGCACCGCTATGCAGATGGCGCGCCATCAGAAGTGCTTGTGGGGGAGTTAGATGCTCGACCTGTCGTAGAAGAGAGTGGTTTAAAATATCAGTTGGATATCGGACGTAACCAAAACTTCGGCTTGTTTTTAGATATGCGCTATGGCCGTGATTGGGTTCGTGAAAATGCCAAGCATAAAAATGTCCTTAACTTGTTTGCGTACACATGTGGATTCTCTGTCGCAGCTATCGCTGGTGGCGCAGACAAGGTGGTTAACGTTGATATGGCAAGAGCTTCTCTCGCAAAAGGGCGCGAAAACCATAAGTTAAATGACCACAATATTAATCAGGTAAGCTTCTTAGGGCACGATATCTTCAAGTCTTGGGGAAAAATCAAAAAAGCGGGTCAGTATGACTTGATTGTGATTGATCCACCGTCTTTCCAAAAAGGCAGCTTTGCTTTGACCAAAGATTACAAAAAGATTCTTCGCCGTCTTGCAGAATTGCTTGCGCCTGGTGGTCAGGTATTGGCATGTGTGAACTCACCATCGGTTACCAGTGAATTCTTAATTGAAAGTATGAAAGAGGAAGCTCCTCAACTGACATTTCGTGAGCGTCTAGATAATCCGCCAGAATTTATGGATGTAGACAGTGAGGCCGCACTAAAAGTGTTGTTGTTTAGCTAGAACGAAAGGCTTCATATCGCGTGGTATCGAGTAAAAGCGCCCATGTTGAACCTATTCAATCATTGGCGCTTTTATCGTTTTATGAGCTTAAGTTAATTTTTAAATTTAGTTAATTATCAACTTTTGCTCATTGTCAGCCAATCTGCACTTCAAGATCAGATTCAATCGTAGATGAACAAGCAAGCACATAACCTTGTTCGATTTCTTCAGGCGTCAGTGTCTCATGGCTGGTAGATGACACACTCCCTTTACTGACTTTACATTTGCATGAGCCACAGATACCACTACGACATGCAACGATAAGCGCTAAGCCGGCACTTTCCAGAGCATCTGCTAATGCTTCACCTTTATTGGCATCAATGGTTTTCGCGAAGTCTGGGACAAAAATCTGCGCGCTTTCGTTAGAAACATTAACCCCTTTAGTGTCCGTTGGCGTGAAGCTTTCTTGATAGAAGTTCGCCATTTCAAAGCCAAGTTCGTTTAAGTAATGGTGAACATCCAACATAAACTGACTCGGTCCACACAGATAAACCGTGCGATCGTGAAAGTCAGGTACTAACTCTTGCAACCACTCTGTGTTAAGACGCCCTTCTGGATATAATGTTTCACCACAATTTTTGAGCAGCAATTTCAAGTTAAAGTCTGGGTAGACTGAATGGTAAGTCTCAAGTAAATCGAAGTAGATTGTCTCTTGTGGAGAGCGTGCAATATGCAGAAATTCGATATCGACACCTTGCTCATTGCTCAGCCATTGTTTTGCCATCGCAAACACAGGGGTAATACCACAACCTGCGCTTATCAAGAGTGCTTTTTGCTTGCCACCGTGCATCTTTGGAGGGTGGTCGATACAGTTAAATTCTCCTGCTGGTGGCAGCACTTGAACCGTATCGCCAATCAGTAATTTGTCGATGATGTAGTTAGAAACTTTGCCGCCGTCGACGCGTTTTATCGTCAATTGAAGACAATCCTCGCCAGACAGTGAGCTCAATGAATAAGCGCGAAACTCCATTTTCCCATCGATTTCGATACCAAGGCTAATGAATTGGCCTGCTTTAAACTCAAATAGCATTGATTCTGATAAATCGGCCAATTTTACGCTTACTGTATCGGTGGTCTCATGATATTTGTCAATGCAGTGTAACGTGACAGGTTGAGTGCCTTGCCATTCAAAAAACATAATAATCTCTTTGGTGTTGGGTATTTCTACATCTTTTAAATACAGTCGCCCTCCAATTGTGGAGGGCGTTAAGCGGGCGTTTGATTATGCCGCTAGGATCGTTTTTAAATCATCTTGAACATTGCTAATGCTGCGCATGTCGAACTTTTCTTGGATGATGGCAATCAGGTTTGGCGTTAGGAAAGCTGGCGCAGTAGGACCGGTATAGATGCCTTTTACACCTAAAGCAAACAGCGTTAGCAGAATCACAATTGCTTTTTGCTCGAACCAAGAAAGAACTAATGTCAGTGGTAGTTCGTTGATGTCACAGTCAAACTCTTTCGCAAGAGCGAGTGCTAACTGGATTGCTGAGTACGCATCGTTACATTGGCCCACATCTAATAGACGAGGAATGCCGTTGATATCGCCAAATGTATTTTTATTGAAGCGGAACTTACCACACGCTAGCGTTAGGATTAAGGTGTCGTCTGGTGCTTCTGCCGTGAAGTCTGTGTAGTAGCTGCGTTCTGACTTGTCACCATCACAACCACCCACGAGGAAGAAGTGTTTAATGTTGCCTCGTTTTACTTGGTCAATAACAGCAGGAGCGGCATTCATTAGTGCATTGCGACCGAAGCCAACGGTGATATTGTGTTCAATCTCATCGTATTGGAACCCCTCTTGTGCAAGAGCGCATTCGATCACCGTACCAAAGTCATCTCCCTCAAGGTGAGCGACACCCGGCCAACCAACGATGCTACGAGTGAACAAACGGTCCGCGTATTGGCCTACATTTGGATTTAACAGGCAGTTTGAGGTCATCACGATGGCTCCAGGGAAGTTCGCGAATTCTTTTTGTTGGTTCTGCCAAGCACTGCCGTAGTTGCCGACTAGGTGAGGGTACTTCTTAAGCTCTGGGTAACCATGTGCTGGTAGCATTTCGCCGTTAGTATAAACGTTGATGCCTTTACCTTCGGCTTGCTGCAGAATTTTCTCAAGATCATGCAGGTCATGACCAGAAACAAGGATACATTTACCTTTTACTGGTTTAACGTTGACGGTTGTCGGCTCTGGATGGCCAAATGTCACGGTTTCACCAAGATCAAGCATCTCCATCACTTTATAGTTCATTAGACCAATACGCATTGAGCAATCAAGCAGTGCACCAAGATCTTCAGGATCGGTACCTAGCCATGCCATGATCTCGTGGTATTCCGCGTATATATCGTTGTTCGTTTGCTCTAGCACACGCGCGTGTTCCATGTAAGCCGCAGCGCCTTTTAGGCCATAGAGACATAACAGGCGTAGACCAATGACATCTTCGTGTACTTGATCTTTGCCACGGTTAACCGCGACTTGAGGGGCGAATGTTAACATCTCTTCAATAGAGGTTGGCAGCTCAAAATTGGCGAGTGCAGGGATATTGCCAAGAGACTTGTTTGAAAGCATCGCTGCTGCAGTGACTTCGGTTTTTAGCAATGATTTGTAAGCTTCTGCACGAGATGTGAGTTCTAGAATGCGCTCAGGATCAAAGTTCACGTTTGTTAACGTAGAAAAGAATGCTCTTGGTGCCCACTGGTTGATTTCATCATTGATGATATTGAATTCAAGTGCGCGTGATGCCCAAAATGAAACCCCTTGCAGAGTGTAGACCAACACATCTTGTAGGTCGGATACTTCTGCCGTTTTACCGCACATGCCTTGTGCGAAAGAACAGCCTTTAACTGCAGGGGTTTGAATTGTCTGTTCACATTGAATACAGAACATATGGGTTCTCCAGTGATTGTAGTAATAGTCATTTTATTAATCACAGAAGAGCAGGATGCGTGCCACTCATTATCTTATTGAAAATTAAAGGTTTTGTTATATTTTGGAAAGCATGCTGATGTAATAAATACAACGCATATGATGTATTTATTACATCAATCAATAGTTGAGAGTCTACTATTTAACCCCGAGCTTTTTGCCCATTCGATATAAATTTCCACGATCCATTTGTAAAAACTCAGCGGCTTTTGCCCAAATACCACCAGATTGGCTTAAAGCATGTTCAATTAAATCACGCTGATAGCGCTCTACCAACTCACGCATTGATTGACTTTTTTTGGGTAGATAGTGTGATGTGTTTTTTACATCGTCAAAAGCGAGCGAAGCATCAAAATGGTTCAACATGATCGTGCTTGCTCCTTGCTGAATAGCATGCAGCGCAGCTCGTGTTAGAGTGTGTTCAAGTTCTCGGATATTTCCTAGCCAAGGTAAGGACTCTAACTGCAGTAATACCTTAGGATGAACATGTAGATTTGGTGCATTAAATTGTTGGCGCACTTTCTCGAGTAAATAGCCCGCTAAAACAGGAATATCGCCCTCACGAGATCGAAGCGAAGGGACGCGAATAGGGAATACATTCAAACGATGGAACAAGTCTGCACGAAATGAACCCGACTCAACTTCGTTTTCTAGCTGACGGTTGGTCGCTGCGATGATACGTACATTGACCATTAAATGCTTGTCACTGCCTACGCGTTGCAGCTCACCTTGCTGGATCACCCGCAATAGTTTTGCTTGCAAAATCAACGGTAATTCACCCACTTCATCAAGGAAAATTGTCCCGCCATCCGCAAGTTCAAATTTACCGGCACGGTGACTGTTCGCCCCAGTAAACGCGCCTTTTACATGGCCAAACAGTTCACTTTCAGCAAGCCCCTCAGGTAGAGCGGCGCAGTTTACATAAATCATGGGTTTATCACAGCGGTGGGATTGAGCATGAACAGAATGCGCCACCAATTCTTTCCCAGTGCCGGTTTCACCCGTAATCAGTACCGCATAGTCCGATTGCGCTACCGTTGCGATGTTATTTCGTAATTGGTTGATTTGCGGACTGAGGCCAATCATTTCGCCGTGCTGTGAACGAGCTTGTTGAATGAGCGTTTGAGTGACATTTTTTTGCTTTTGATTTTGTGCTTTGAGGGCTTTGAGCTGTGCGATGTTTCTCAATGTCGCGGCAGTAAGGGCGGCAAAGGTTTCAATGGCAACAGGGTCGATATTATTAAACGCACCAACAGCGAGTGCATCCATTGTTAATGCACCAACAAGCTGACCATCCACATACAAACTGAACCCCATGCAATCATGAACATCAATACACTGTTCTTCCGTCATGAGCGCGCCGTCAAAAGGATCGGGAAGCGCACAGTCAGAATCGAAGCGGACGGGCTCTCGGGTTTGAACGATGGCTTCCAATCTAGGATGGGCTTTAGGGAAATATCGGCGGCCTAGTACAGATTTAGATAAACCTTGTACAGCAACAGGTGTTAGGAATCCGTCTTCATCAAAAATAAATAAGCAACTTGCATCACAAGGAAATACGTTGGCCACGCCATCGATAATCGCTTGATATTGTTGTTCATGGGAGAGATTAGAGCTCAAGTTTAAAGCGATATTTAGCAATACTTGATCGATCATTGGAGGCATAGCATCGTACTGTTAGTGAAAGCGGTATTCATACTAACAGGATGATGTAATTTTTACATCGACAATTTTATAAAGTGTTGTGTTACGGACGACCAGCAATCTCAAAGGCAAAAAATCATGCCAATTTTCAGATTGCTGGTCTCATGGAATACAACGTATTAAACACCATTCATTTTAGGCTTAACGAGGAACCACCCTTGCTGTATCGCCAATGACGTTGACTTGCACGGCTTGTCCCGGTTGGAAAATCATGTTCGGGTCCGCTTCTTGTACAATGGAGATAATTTTACCGTCCTCTAAGCGAATGGTCAGGTTTACACCGTTACGTTTACCCGCTTTTTCTGCGACCTCGCTACCTGCGTAACCACCAAGTAAGCCACCGCCAATGGCAGCGATGTCTGAGCCTGAACCGCCACCGACTTTTGACCCCAAAATACCCCCAATAGCTGCGCCTGCAATTGTACCAATAGCGTTGGTTTGTGTTGATGCGTCAATGGTGACAGGAGCGACTTTATCAATCGTGCCGTAGTAAACCTGTTGAACGGTGCGGGTTTCTTGTGAGCCATAGGCGTCACCGTATGGGTTCGGTGATGTGCACCCGGCAAGTGTTGCAAGGGAAAGAAATAGGATGAAATGCAGATTGACGTGCTGTGTCATGTCGCCTCCAAGCGCGTTTACTTATTTGAACAGTGTGTTTTCTGAACAGTATAGAAGCGCTTCGGATATTCTGCTGTGATATTAGAAGTGGAACCATAAACATCACAGCCGAAATTTCATTGAGTTAGCGACAATTAGGAGGGCTCAAACGAGATCCCCCTGTTTATTGTTTGTTTAAAGCACCAGTAAATGAGAGACCGATGGTTTTTTATTGTGCATTTAAAGTATGGAAGCCAGAATAAATACGGGTAAACGTTGTAAACCAGCATGCTGCGCCAAAAATATACGCGATGGTATCGAAATATTGCGGGAGCAAGCAGAACAAGATGAAACAGCCTATGGTCTCTGTTCCCTCCGTTAAACCACTCATGTAGTAGAGCGATTTGTTCTTATACACTGGGTTATCAATACCACGTTTTCCGGCCATAATGGCAAAAGCAAGAAAGCTGCTGCCTGTGCCGACAAAAGAGAAAATCAAAAAAGCACCAGCAATGGCATTTTGATCTGGATTTGCCAGGATAAAACCAAAAGGAATCAAAGAGTAAAACAGGAAATCCAAACTGATATCAAGGAAGCCACCAGCATCAGTAATGCCTTGAATCCGAGCAAGGGCTCCATCTAAACCATCACAAATCCGGTTGAGCAGAATGAAAACCATTGCTTGTAAATATTGCTCGCCGACGAGAGCCGGAAACGCCAAACAACCGAGTACAAACCCAAATATTGTCGTTTGATTGGCGGTCACACCACACTTATCGAGTAGCTTTGCACTTTGCGTTAATGGCCAACGGATAACTTTAATGCTGAAACTATCAAGCATGGCATGCCTCCCAAGGCCATGTAAGACAGCGACTGCCCTCTGGAATGTCTTCCTCATCGTGCGTTACCATCAACGCGGGGATGTTCGCTTGTTGAAGTTGCTCGACAACCCAGTTTCGAAATTGCATGCGCAAGTCTTTATCTAACTTACTGTAGGGCTCATCCAACAATGCGACTTTCGGCTTGGCTAATAACATTCGAGTTAATGCAATGCGGGCACGCTGACCACCAGAGATTTGGTCTGGAAATGAATCGGCCAGTTTCGTCAGCGAGATGTGCTTTAATGCGAGCATCGCTTGCGCTTTACGTTCCGCGCCTTTCACAGCATTTGGTAATGCAAAGGCGAGGTTTTCCCATACCGTTAAGTGCGGGAAGAGCAAATCATCTTGAAACAGAATCCCAACCTGACGTTTGTGAGCAGGTAAGGAATCGAGTTTTTGATGGTTTAGTGTAATAGAGCCTGAATAGTCGAACTCGGAAGATAAGTGTCCGGCTATCGCGTCTAATAATGTGGATTTTCCACAGCCACTTGGCCCCATCAGGGTAACAATTTCACCTTTCTCTACCGTCATTGTGAATGAAGAGAAGAGCGTGTCGCCATTGGTTTTACGGATGGCGAGGTTTTCGAGACAAAGACTCATTCGGTAGTAAACCTTTAATAGACAACCGGCGATACTTAACGTGTAAACGGCTAAGTAGAATCGCAAAAGAAAAGAACAGTAACGGCAACAGAGCTTGCCAAATTGCATAAATTGCGGTGACTCGGCGGTCAAAGCCACTGGAAAGGGCAACCGCTTCGGTGGTGATGGTGCTAATACGACCGGCCCCCAATACGAGCGTAGGTAAGTACTGCGCTAAGCTGACACTCACGCCAACCGCCCAAGCAAAAGCGATGGCAGGCAGCAGAATCGGCAACTTCACTTTGAACCAAGCTTGCAATGGGGATTTACCTAAACTTAAAGCAACGCGCGTTAACCCATTATCAAAACTGCGCCAAGGACCATCTAACGACAGATAGACAAATGGGAACGCAAAGAATATATGCGCCCAGCATACCCAGAAAAAATGGGCGTTGCTGTTAAGGTAAAGTGTTGCGACTTGCATGCCAAACAGCACGGATAGTTGTGGGATCAGCATGGGCACGGCAATGATATAGCCCGGGATCTGCCAGCGATAACGTAATCGGTATTCGTGTGCAATCAGCGCAAGGATCAGAGCAATAGATGCGCAGATAATGGCAATTACCATACTTTGCTCCAGCGTGGCAAGAATACTCTGCCATTCGTATTCCCAAAAACGCAAGCTATAGCGGCTTGGGAGCAAATCAGGGAAACGCCATCGTTGAGCAAAACTCCAAATAGCCATCAATGGCATCATCAAAATGGCGAGTAGGGCAATGACTGAAAACAGCGTTTTTCCTGGTAGAGCAAAACCGCTACGGCCCGAATACTGCCAACGTTTAAAGCCTTTTGTGATACTCCATTCAATTGCACGAGCAAGACCAATCAAAATGCTGGCGATTGCAAAGAGCACTACGGCACCAGCGGCGGCTCTAGGCAGTAATGAAAGATCTGGATCGTTGAACCATTGCCAAACGAGCACCGCAAACGTTGGAGGATTTGTTGGGCCGATAATCAGTGCGACATCAACAACGGATAAGCTGTAAGCGATGACAGCGAGCATAGGAAAGCGTAGCTTTGCAAACCATTGTGGGAACACGCACTTCCACCAGGCTTGTGCAGAGGTGTAGCCCATGGAGTGGCTGACTTTCTCTATTTTTTCAACTTTCAAATGCTGAAGAATAGGGATGCTCATCAGAAGTAGAAAAGGCACTTCTTTGAAAGCAAGCATAACGATAAGGCCAAGCGCATGAGGATCTTTAATAAGCAACGCTAAGTCGTTAACGGTTTGCGCGTTTGGATCATATCCAAACAATTGATTGAGTGCACGTATCCCCATGCCTGTCGGAGCAAATAGGAACGCAAAACCAATCGCGAAAGCCACGTGGGGCATCGCAAGAAGTGGAGAAAGGCTGACTTCAATTTTACGCCAGAATTTGCTGCCCCAAGAAGCTTGTAGAATCGCAAACGTGATCAAGCAAGCCAGATAGCTACTAAAAATAGCAGAATAAAAAGTCAGGCTAATTGACGTCCAAACGCCCTCCCAATCAAAGACAGCATTGAAGCCATCTAGAGAGAAGTGGTTCAAACCGATAGGCGGTACGTAACCGAGCGCAGAAACGACTACCCCGAGTAAACCAGGGATAGTCGGTAAAATACATACTGCGATAATAACTAGATACAGCGCTCTTAACATGTGCTCGTATTAATTCCCGTAGCGTTTCAACCATTCTTTTTCTAGCGCTGCCTGCCAACTTGGGTGAGGCTCTGCGATAGATTTAAATTGTTGTGTATTTTTAGCCGTACCAGTTAAGTACTGGCTGTTTAGCACCGAAGGATCACCCCAGATATTGATGTCACCTTTGCGAGATTGCGCTTCAGGGCTTAATAAAAAGTTTATCGCAACTTGTGCGCCAGCACTTGCATTCGCATTCCATGGAATCGCTAAAAAGTGGATATTCGATAGCGCACCAGCATCCATTGCGTATGCTTTAGTGCTTTCAGCAAGGTTACCGCTTGATTGTGCAGAAAACACCGCATTTGGGTTGAATGTCACAGCAAGATCAATTTGTCCATCATCCAGCAATTGCACACTTTCGGCCGTGCCTGCAGGGAATTGTTTACCACCACGCCACGCCACGCTATGGAACTCATCTAAATAGCGCCAAAGTGGTTGCGTCACGTGAGCAAATACCTCTTTAGTCACTGGTTGTTGAAGCTCAGGTGCGTTGTTTGTCACTTCAACCAGTAATGCTTTAATAAAGCTAGTTCCGTGAAACTCCGGTGGACGCGGGTAGGTTAAGCGGTTTGGAAACGCTTTGGCGTAACTGAGCATTTCTGAGAAAGAACGTGGAGGATTATTCAGTGTTTCTTCGTCGTGGATAAACACCAGTTGACCGACACCCCAAGGCGCTTCTAGACCATCTGTTGGTTCTGAAAAGTCCACATCAACTGGTAAGCTTTTATCGACGTACTGCCAGCTTGGTAAATCGTTTACGAAAGGGCCAAACAATAGTTGATTGTCTTTCATTGATTTGAAGTTTTCACCATTGATCCAAACCATGTCGACACTGCCGGCACTGTTTTTTCCTGCGGCTTTTTCTGCAATGAGACGTGTAGTGGTTTCAGAAATATCGGTAACTTTTACATGATTAAGCGTCACATTATAGCGAGATTTTAGCTCTTTTCCTGCCCATTGAATGTAGCGGTTGATTTCTTGGCTTCCACCCCAAGCGTGGAAGTAAACCGTCTGCCCGTCCGCTTGTTGCTCGATTTTTTGCCAGCGTTCTACAACTGGTGAGGTTGCAAAAGAAGAGGCAGCAAAAGTAGCGGCAAAGATGCCAAAAGTGCTAAGTAACTTTTTCATGCGTAATCCGTATTTTTATCTTTGTAATCATTTTGGGGTTTTGTTTCGCTATGCAACGTGAACCGTTTTTTTTCGGCACTTAACATAGTGTATTAATAGTCTAAATGCCCCTTTCCCTCAATGTGGATAGTAATCTATCTGGATCTATTATCAATGTGAATTTGACAATAGATTTAGAGAATTGCTTGCCCTGTGAAGCGCTCCCAATCAATGCTTTATTTTAGCCTTAAACTTAATCAAAATTGGTTTGAAGTTTAATCAGAACCTCTCCCAATGTTCAGTATGGAATCTCGTATCTTGCGTCTAATATGTGGTAGTCAGTTGTGCCTATAAAAGAAAAAGAGTGCGTCTCCCGATAAGCCGCACTCTTAACGATTCAATATGGATAGACCGGATTACTTAGCCAATTCTTCCATGTTGATGCCTTTTTTCTTCGCGATGTATTTTGGAATCAGAGACATACCAAACAGGATAAGACCTGCCGCCGCGAACTTAACAAGCAGCATTGCAGACACACCATTGGTGGCAATGTCACCCGCCATGTAAGCAAAGATGAATGCGCCTGGAGCCATCGTTAGCAGAGAAACCAACGCGTAAGTGCCAAGGTTTAGGCTTGTTAGACCGTAAGCGTAGTTCTGCAGACTGAATGGAAATACAGGAACAAGACGCGTTAGGATCAAGAAGCTGGTGCCGTTTGCTGCAACGCCGTCATCGATCTTTTTGAAGATTGGATTATCACCAAACTTTTTCATGATCGTATTGCGTAGTAGGAAACGAGCAACGATGAACGCAACCACTGCACCAAGTGTTGCAGAGAATAACGCTAGGATGCCACCTTTGATCGGGCCGAATACAATACCTGCCACGATCGTGAATGCGCTGCCTGGCAATAGGAACACACATGCAAACACGAATGCTGCAACAAATACTGCGTAGCCCCAAACACCAAAGCTTGCGATCCAATCTTGTAGGCTCTTAATATCGGTAATGATTTCAAGGATGCCAGTTTGTTTAGCAACGAATATTGCAAGAGCGATGACTGCTGCAATAAGAGCGATTTTTACAAATTTCATTTTTTAATTCTTCACGACAAAAAGGTTACACAGACATACACTTGATTAGACCCGCTTTTGATTTGTAGCGGTTGAACCAAGCTTTCACAGGGCTTGCTAGTACGTTTACTGGCGGCTCATCACCTTGCATGATCACTGGACCAAACATCAGATCCAGAATGTGCCAAGATTTTGTGCCAACGCCCATCATCGATGCACGGCATGCTGAGCAGTAAACCACTACGTAGTCTGTTTCAAATTCTTCAACACGACGTTTGATTACGCGTGTTGCTACATCTGGGTTTGCTGGTACAACCATGCCACCAAAACCACAACAGCGTGTGTTTTCGCGTGTGTGTTCTGGCTCAGAAGTCTTGTAGCCAAGCTCGTTTAAGATCCAACGGATACCGTCTTGCAGCTCTTTCTCGTAGCGAGTTGAGCAAGAGTCATGAATGGTGAATACCACATCACTATTTTTTGCTTTGCCACGTAGTTCTTCTGGTAGACCAATTTCAGGAAGTAATTTCCATAGTGAAACGGGTTTCTGAGAACCGCCAGATTTTTTGATCATGCCGTAGCAGCTTTGACATGCAACGATCACTTCTTGTGCATCTAGCTTGTCGAAGTCTGCCTGAAGCTGACCGTAACGCTCTTTGAACTTCTCAGTCTGACCGATAGCTGCCGTTGGCTTACCACAGCACTTTTGTACCGCGCCCATCTCTGGGAATACTTCTTTTAGGTAGCTTGCGATTGCTGCTACGCCTTCTGGTGAGTAGGATGGCAAGCTGCATCCTGGCATAAATACTTTATTACTCATTTTGTTGATACCGCTCGTTTTGCCATAGTGAAGAGTTTTGAGAAGCCCAGTTTTTGGTGCATGTTGATCGCTTTGTGACCCGGCATTGGTGATTCACCATTGTTTGCCTTAACAAAATCAGCACGAGAGCCTAGGAACATTTCTTTCATTGGGAAGTCTTTTGGACACACAATGGTGCACTGGTCACAGGCATTACATGAGTACGCCATCAGTGGATCCATTGACTTGTTATCAATGAAGTCTGAGAAAATGGTCTTCGGACAGTCACCGAAATCATTCATCATGATGCACTCTGTCATACATAGCTTGCAGCTGCATTGCAGACAGCGAGATGCTTCTTGCTTGATTTGATCTTCTGTGAAGCCTAAATCCACTTGTGCAAAATCTTGCTTACGCTCTTCAGCGTCACGTAATTCACCGTGTAGGCGAGGGGTATCTACTGTACCTTTTGGAAGTGGTACATCTAGACGAGATGGGTAGCTGTATTCTTGCTCGAAATCGCGACCTTCAGCCAGAGAGCGAGACGCTAGGAAACGCTCTACACTCATTGCTGCTTTACGGCCTAGTGCCATCGCTTCAATTACGATGTTACCGCCACAAGCATCACCTGCTACGAATACGTCTTCAAGGCTAGAAGCCAGAGTTTGTTTGTCGACAACATAACGACCACCACGAGTTTGCTCTAGTGCGCCATCGGTAATATCAGCGACGATTTGACCTGTTGCGAATACCACTGTATCCACTGCAATAGTCTTAGTCTCGTCGCTGTATTGAGGTGCAAAGTTGCCTTGCTCGTCAAAGATTGACAACACTTTCTTAATCGTGATGCCAGTCACTTTGCCGTTTTCGTGTTCGATAGCAACTGGACCCCAGCCTGCGTTAAACACGACATTTTCTTCTAGCGATTCTTCGATTTCGATTTGGCTAGCAGGTAGGTTTTCCATGCTCTCTAAAGAACATTGGTACACTTCGCTTGCGCCAATGCGCCAAGAAGAACGTGCGCAGTCCATCGCTACGTCACCACCACCGATAACCATCACACGTTTACCTGCGCGAGGGAATTGGCGAGTTTCAGAGATCTCTTTTAAGTATTCAACCGCAGAGAATACGCCATCGTTATCGTGGCCTGGCAGTGGAATGATTGAACCTACGTGCGCACCATGAGCAAGAATCACGGCATCGTGGTCGTTGCGCAGCGCTTCAAAACTGATGTCTTTACCGATCTCAACGCCAAAACGGGTCTTAATGCCTAGCATGTCTAAGTAGCTGTATTCGAAATCGATCACATCGCGAGGTAGACGATATTCAGGAATACCAACGCGCATCATACCGCCGTATACGTCTAACTTTTCGTAGATCGTTACTTCGTGGCCTTGGCGACGAAGCTCAATTGCTGCTTGAGCACCAGCAGGGCCAGCACCAATGATAGCGATGTGCTTGTTGGTTAGTGGAGCGATGTTAAGATCCCAATGGTTTTGGTTATCTAACTTCTCGGCAACAAAACGTTTGATACCGGCAACGCTGATCGGCTGACCGAACTCTGTGTTACGACGACAAGCCGCTTCACATGGGTGTGCACAAATGCGGCCCAGTGTTTGAGGTAGGAATAGTTTGGTACGGATAAGATCTAACGCACCTTGGAAGTCACCTTCACCCGCCATGCGAACGTATTGTTTTACATCAGTGTGCATTGGACATGCGGTTTGACATGCTGGATCGGCATCACCCATACAACCATCGACGATCATCTGGGCGGTGTCGTATAACTTTTGGCTAAAAATTACATTGTTCATTGACTGCTATTTCCGTTTTGTTAGCTCTTGCCGTTGATAACGTTCACTTCAGGGTTTTTCTGCTCGTAGTGAGCATGGCTGTACTCGATCCATGAGCCGTCGTAGTTGTAGACGCCTTCTGCGCCTAATACTTCAGTAAGAATCATAGTGGTGTGGGCAGAGCGAACACCAGATTGGCAGTAAGCAATGACTTTCTTGCCTTTAATGATGTCACCATAAAGCGCTTGCAGTTCTTCTGCTGACTTTAGTGTGGTGTCTTCGTTTAACGCTTTGGTCCAGTTGATGTGAACACTGCCCGGAATTGTACCAGGGCCGAATGCGCCAGAAACTGCAACTTCACCGTTGAACTCGTCGTTACCGCGAGTATCTAGGATTACCCAATCTGGGTTGTTTTGCGCTGCGATAACCATGTCTAGTGTTGCTAGTGCATTGTTTTCTTGTTTCGCATTTGGCGCATCGTATTGGGTCGCAGCAACACTTGGATTTGCGGAACCTGTTGGGTAACCGGCACCCATCCAAGCGTTTAGACCACCGTCAAGGTAACGAACATCTTGGTGGCCAAGGTTATGAATTTGCCAGTAAAGACGAGCAGCATCGTGATGAGAACCTGCTGCATAAACCACGATTGTGCTGTCTGCAGTAGCCCCGAAGCTACCAAGGATGGTTTCCATTTCTTCAATGCTGTTGCTCATGCCTTCAAAGTCGTAAACGCCTTCCGTTGCAGAGTAATCGTTGCGCCACATAGTGTAAGAACCAGAAATAGGACTATCTGGTTTGATAGGGTTTAGCGCACCGATAACGACAACGTCTTGGTCACTGTCCATCAGTGATTTAAGTTGTTGTGCAGAAATGAAGTGTTCTGGGTGAGCGTATTGTGTGAATTTGTGCTCTTGTGCAGCAGCATCCACAACAACAGCCTCTGCAGAGAACATCGTATTGTAAGTTGAGTAACCAACGGCTGCGACAGCCGCGAGCACACCCAACGCAATAGTCGACTTTTTCATGAGTTGCTTCCATATTTTAATTTAAAGTTTTGCTGACGAGTCACTTAGCTCGGCAGTTAGAATCTGGTTGAAGCTAGGAAGAAGACACATAAACTTAGTAATTTTTCATAAGTGTTCATGGTGCATTAACACTCTTAAACGAGTGAATTTTCATCTAGCCCTTAATTGGTAAGTATTTTGAGTAAATTGACACTTAGGGGGTATTGTGGTTTTCCACAATAATGAAGCCAACTTGATCTAAAGCAACAAACTTATTGGGGGGAGTGATGGTAAAATGTGCTACAAACAATTTTTAATATTATTTCGTAAGTGATTAATAACCATTCTCAAAAAATAAAACTGTTTATTTTTATTATTTCAGCAGTGTTCTCTTATGTGTCATTTGCGAACGAGCCTACAAACCAAAGAAAAGACTATGAAGTCGGCGTGTTGGCGTTGAGAGGGCATGCACACGCAAGGCAAGCCTGGAAGCCGACATTGGATTGGTTGGAAGCAAAGAATCCAGGCTATCAATTTAACTTACATACTTATGATTTTGACCAATTAGAAGATGCGTTTTTGCACGGCTGGTTAGACTTTATTCTTACGAGTCCAGGCCAAGCGACCAAACTCGCTCGTGAGTATCCGATTAACTGGTTAGCAACCCAGAAAACGGCGTACAGTGGTGAATCAAACAAATCGATAGCTTCTGTTGTAGTGGTGCGTCGAGAGTCTCCTTTCAAAACCTTAAAAGATATTCATGAGGCGAGGGTCGCAGCGGTTTCGGAAAAGGCTTTTGGCGGCTTTCTTGCTTTGCGTTATGAGCTCGACAAGTTGGGGTACTTTAATTCCTCATTTTTTGAAAAAATTAAATTTACTGGCCCGCCAACCGATCAGTTGATTTTAGATGTGGTAGAGAGTGACCTGGACGTTGCGATTGTTCCTGCTTGTACATTAGAAAACATGGCAAAAGAGGGGCACATTCAATTGCATAATTTGCGGGTACTTAACGAGCAGCGACCATCGAATTCAGTTTGTGCGGTGAGTACGCCTTTGTACCCAAACTGGACAATGGCAATGACAGAACGAGTACCACCAGAAGTTGGGCAGATGGTAGCTCAAACTTTATTTGCGATGCCGAAAGATCATCCAGCAGCGGTTGCTGCGAACAATGTAGGGTGGATGCTGCCAGCCGCGAGTGTTACTTTCGACAAAGTGTACAAGCATCTTGATATGCACCCACTTCAAGAGTCGTTGAGTCAGAAAGCGAAAGATTGGTTATACAAAAATCAGGCAATAGCGATGGCTTCGCTCGTTACCATTCTATTACTCACTGGCTATCACTTTTGGTTGCAATGGCGCTTTAAGCGAAGTCGTGAAGCGCTGAAAAAGACAATGAACAACTTACGTCGCAAAAGTACGATGTTAGAACACGCTCAACGAATAACGATTGTCGGGGAGCTTGGCAGTAGCATTGCTCATGAAATCAACCAACCTCTGGCCGCGATAAAAAACTACAGCCAAGGCGCTAAAGTGCGTATGGAGAGAGGGGCAACAACGGAAGAAATGTTGCCGATTTTAGAGAAAATCCAGCAGCAGGTGACATCCGCAAGTGACATTATTCAGCGTTTGCGAAGTCTAATTCATCGGAATCCGATTGAGAAAAAATGGGTCGACTTACCAAGTTTAATCGCAGAGTCAATAAAGTTGGTTGATTATGAGTTTCAACGTCATCGTATTCAACTAGGCGTACTTTATTCTGGTGAAGCCCAGCCTCTATTTGCAGATTCAACTGGCGTGCAGCAAGTCATTCTCAACGTGCTGAATAATGCAAAAGACGCCTGTTTGAGCCATGTTCCGGAGCGCAAAAACTTGTTCGTGGACTTACATGTAAGTTTTAGTGACGAGTTGGTAATTATAGATATCGTTGACAATGGCATTGGCTTTAAAGAGTCAGATGTGCCGCTTGACCAAGCATTTTATACGACAAAAGAAAATGGCCTTGGGCTGGGCTTAGCAATTTGCCGTGATGTTATTGATGCCCACAATGGCAGTCTTCGGTTTAGAACCGTTGAGCCTACAGGTTGCCAAGTGACCATTATTTTACCTTATCAGGAGACTTGTCATGAGTCGTAACCTTTGTCCATTATATATTGTTGATGATGAGCAACCCGTATTAGAGTCCATGGCGTTTATGCTAGAGGGGTATGGGTATAACGTGCAAACGTACTCGAGTGGTACGGAATTTTTAAACGGTGCAGATTTGTCACAGTCCGGTTGTGTTTTGCTTGATAGTCGTATGCCTGAATTACGTGGTCAAGACGTACATAAGTGCATGAAAGAACAGTTTAGCCCTATCAGCGTGATCTACTTAACAGGGCACGGTGATATTCCTATGGCGGTAGAAGCCCTGAAAGACGGAGCGGTAGACTTTTTTCAAAAACCGGTAGATGGTAATGCTATCGTAGCTGCTATCGATATCGCTATGCAGAAATCGTTAAACCGCTTTGATAAGTTAAGAGCGAAACTAGTACTACAGAGTTTGACCAAGCGCGAGCAAGAAGTGCTTAACTTGGTTGTTAAAGGCATGAAAAATCAGGAAATGGCGAATCAATTGTGTGTTTCATTACGAACGATTGAAGTACATCGCTCAAACGTCATGAAGAAATTGAGTGCTGATAATGTTGCCGCCTTGATACGTAAAGTCGGGCATCTAATTGATGTATAAACAAAAAAGCAGCCATTTGAGGCTGCTTTTTTTATGTCAGGGTTTAGTTTACCCAGTCACGAAGTTTGAACGTTAGCTCATGATCGGCGTTTTTAAGAACAAGACCTTGGTTAGTTAGCGTCATGTCGCTCCAGTTGGTCAGTGTGTCAGCCATCACGCGTTCGATTTGCATTTGATCATCCATACACATCTTCATGGTCATGCCCATTTTAGCGATGCGTAGTTGGTTGTCTTTCAACTCAGCTTGACCAAAGAAGTTGTTACAGCCAGCGTTACCATTAGCAGTTAGGTTTTCACCTACTTCTAGGCGAGGTGCAGTTTGCCCTTCTTCTAGAGTAATGTTTTTGCCATCGATTTGGATCAGCTCCCAGTTGTGGTGCTGTAAGTCTTGAGCTGTAATTTCTTTCACATTGTCACCATTGCTAGCGCATGCTGTCATAAGAACTGGTAGTGAGATTGCTGCAACTAACGTTTTTAGGCTAAGCTTCATTTTGTAGACTCCGTTTTTAGAAAACGTGGTAAGTATAGGTAATAAAACACTGTTTTTGTCAGCATACGGTTATGGTTTCGTATGTTTTTGACACGACGTATTTTATAACAGAGATCGTGTTATCGGTATTGATATCTGAAAAAACGTTGAAATTTCTAACTCTTAGTCAATGATGAATGGACGACCTATATAAAGTTAATTGCAGAATGGTTTAAGCATGGAGCAACTGGAGTTTTTTAATGTCCCAAGCCCTTGTGTTGGCGTATGCACCTCAGACGAAAAGGGCTATTGCAAGGGATGCATGCGTAAAAGAGAAGAGCGGTTTAATTGGCTGAGTTTTACTCCTGCGCAGCAGTTGCATGTGATTAAATTATGTCGTCAAAGATATCGACGAAAAGTGCTCGCAGGAAAAGTGAAATCGCAAGCACCAGAAGAAACAACGTCTCCTCAACAAGACTTGTTTTGACCGCCTTACATTTCGATATAGCCCGTTGAGTCGCTCCGCTCTATAGTGTCCCGGCTCCATTTGGGATGATTAAGGAGCCGGGAAATACGCGTCGCTATGTGCCTACATATGCACCTAAATTCGCGGACGATTTTATTTCTTCGGCCATTTATTTCATCGACCAAAGATCGCTAACCCAACCTCCCGCTTGTTCGTCGAAGTGGCAGCCTGAAAATCGGTGGTTTTGTTCTACCTCAAGCGTGCTTGTTGGCCGTTCATCCATCAGTTGGTGAATGTATTTGGCCATAGGGTCGGAGGAGGCTTCACGCTCTCTACGTGTTACCACTTCTTTAATCATTTGTAGGCGGTAGCTATTGCTGGCTCGTTTCATTTTTGGCCTCCGGAACTCGATGGCAGCAGTTTGAACACACTGGCGCTCAGATCGCTGCTCATTGACGCACACGTTGAGGTATCGCGTCTTTGTTTGAAGTCTAAAAGACAAATTGTGTGAGAGCAGTGCTTACGACGCCAATTCTACCTTTCTTAGTCATATTCTCGTCCCAGTAAAAAATACTAAAAAGCCGAAAATGAATGTGTCTTTGTGAAAGGCTTTATCAAACATAGAACTCAAGCACATCACCGTCAACAGTACAAATGAACATTTTTTGAACTCTTTATTGCTGTGGTTTGTTTTCAGAGAGTTAGCGAATAGAGGGATATCATTAGCTTGTTTAGCCAATGATTTGCGTACTTAGGCGGCGTTTTAAATTGCAAAGTGAGTGGGGGTTATTTGGTTTAAAGACGTGACCATAAAATAATCGCGATAAAAAACGGAGCCGTTAAAGCTCCGTTGATTCTCAATAGTTTATTGAAACGAGAACGATATGTTCTTAAGGTGCTACGTTAATTTTGCAGCCACCAAGATTACCATCATCAGTATTGGTGTAAACGACTTCACCTTGTGGCTCGTAGTTTGCCACGTTGATGACACTGAGCGCTTCCATGTAGTCTTTTAATACAGCAGCATCAACGTTACCGGTATCGACTGCATCGAGTTTAGGATAGCCATCACCACCGCCAGCATTGTAGCTCGGTACCGTAAATTTGTAGATCGCATTGGTATCGAAAGCTTTACCGTTGATCTGGTGAATATCAACCGTCATCGCCTTACAATCGACCGTCATGTTTAATCCTGCAAACTGAGCGTAAGCACCGGAATCGATTTGCTTATTTGCGACAACATTTAAATACTGAACAACTTCACTGCCTTTCATTTCCTTGAATGTTACTGTGTTGCCAAAAGGTTGTACGGTAAGCACATCACGATAAGCAATCTCACCAGCTTTAATTGATGCACGCACACCACCAGAGTTCATAACAGCAAAGTCTGCAGATTGGTTTTCCATGTGCGCTGTTGCAATCAAACGTCCTAAATTGGTTTGCTTGAATCGAACATTGTCACGTTCACCATCAAGGAAGCCATCTGAGTTCGCAATCACAACGCCCAGTTCCTCTTGACCTTTATCTTGGAAGTACTGAAGACGTGTTTGCAACGCTTCATTTGGTTTAATTTCTTCGCCAATAAACTCAAGTTCGCCCGCGGCATTTTCACGTTTTAGGTTAACTGGAACTAACTCGTAGCCTGCAAGGTGTAGCTTTCCGTTGTAGTATTCAAAATCAGCTTTGCCTACAAATTTTCCCCACTCATAAGCTTGCATGATGTAAGTGCCGTTTTGTTGATCTGGCTTACAATCATCACCAGGTTCAAATTCTGCGTAACCAGAGCCATCTGGTTCCATACATACTGGGTTTTGAGAGTGTCCACCAAAGATAGCTGCAATTTCACCCTCTTCAACTGCCTTAGCCATTGCTACGTCACCCGGTGCGTTTGAACCATGTTGACCGTTCTCGTAGTGCCCCATATGGGTCGTAGCGAAGATAAAGTCCACAGGGTCATCTTTGTAAGTCTCTTTGATCTCTGCGATGACTTTTGGCATTTCTTCGGTTGGCTTGGTAAACGTGAGATCGGCAGTGTATTCTGGGTTTGCGATTCGAGCGGTATCTTCAGTTGTCATACCTACGACAGCGATACGCAGATCGCCCAGTTCAAAAATTTTGTAAGGCTGAAAGTAGCGATCGCCTTGTTTGTCATAGATGTTTGCCGCTAGCATTGGGAAGTTTGCCCAGACTCTTTGTTTTTCTAAGACACTGAGAGGATTATCAAACTCATGGTTACCTACAGCCATTGCATCGTAACCAATATCACTCATACCCAAGAAGTCAGGTTCCGCATCTTGTAGGTCAGACTCTGGCACGCCTGTATTAATGTCACCACCAGATAGCAATAATGAAGAACCTCCATTGGCAGCGACTTCCTGACGCATATTGTCGATGAGCGTTTTGCGCGCGGCCATACCGTATTCACCATCACTGTTATGCCAGAAACGGCCGTGGTTATCGTTGGTGTGAAGTATGGTGAATTTTGTACAAGAGTCTGCAGTTTCGCAAGTTACTTGAGTCGAGTCATTATCTGAACCACATCCTGCAAGTGCAGCACCGACGGAAAGTACCAAAAGGGATTTGTAAAACTTCATAGGGGTTCCTTTCTTTGTGATTATTATGTTGTTTTGCCGTGAAATATACGGAGTTTTCGTGAAAGTTTAGTGATCAAACTCTTATTTAGACATTGGTTTAAGAAAGTAAAAAACCGTGTTGCGGGCAGTATCGATAAATAAACAGATATGGTACTTAAGAAATAAAGTATGGGTTTTGAATTAAAAGTTGTGATCTAACTACTTGAATATTTGGAATGTATTTCTGCTTTTAAGAAATTTGCAGTTGTAGTGTTCAGATGTCGAAGATTATTTGGCCAATTTAATTGATATTCTTTTCTGATGAAATAAATCGTTAAACTTTTTGAGTGTATATATTGTTGAGTCTAGGAAAGTGTATTTAGTGAAATGTATTTCGAATAGGGCAGGTAAATAAGCAGGGTAGGTCAGTAGCAGAGCGCAGGTGTTATCATTGTCGATATTGATTAACACGTTATAAGTAGTAAAACTCAATAAATAGTAAAACCCCGGAGGTGGTAAGTCTCCGGGGTTTTGAATTTTTTTAGATATCTCGATTGGTAAGGTCGATTATCTTAATCATGCAAAAGGTTTGGATTTTATCCGTTTAATTCCTTGGTAGGGAATTAGATACGGATGAAGTCCATGTGCTCAACTTTTGGCTTGTAAGCGTGACGTTGAACGTCTTGTGGCTTAACTTTAACTTCAGCACCATCGATAACTAGAACGATCGCTTCGTAAAACTCAGGCTTGTCCATTTGGTTAACGATTTCATCGTGGTTAAGAACGATAGCTACTGCTGCTTCTTCACCGCCGTATACAACTGCAGGGAATTTGCCAGCGTGACGTAGGCGGCGGCTCGCACCTTTACCTAGTTCAGTACGTACTACTGCTTCGAATTTCATAGTATTTACTCTCAAATTAGTAAAAATTAAATTTCACAAACCACAATGCGACCTTGGGTTCGTGGTAGAGCTTGATACAGTAACTGTTCAAGCGAGCGCGGATACTATCATCCAGTGCTAGATTCGGCAACCAAAATTGCCCCTAAACTAACAAAATTCCTGTCATTTTTGCTTAGACAATCGCTAACAGACGCGAGTTAGGTATTTCTTTGTTCAAATTGAATTTATTTTAACCGTTTCATTGTTTGGACTGACTACGGCTCTTTTGCAGAATCAAAGTGGATCTTAAACCACCCATTTTGCTTTCTGAAAGCTTAAGTTGCCCACGATAGCTATGTGCCATTTCGCTTACAATATTCAAACCTAATCCAGAACCTGGAGTTGTTTCATCTAATCGATAACCACGTTTGATTACTTTGCACAACTGCTCTGCGGGAATACCCGGCCCATCGTCTTCAATGATGATGTGAATGTTGTCTTTGTCTAGCGTGGAGTGAACACGAATGATGCTGTTTGCCCACTTGTAACCATTTTCAAGTAAGTTACCCACCATTTCATCCAGATCGGTTTTCTCTACGGCGACATTTAACTCAGAATCAAGTTCGTTAATCAGTGTGATGTCGCGATATGCATACACTTTGTCGAATGCCATTGAAATCGCATCCACGCGTTCTGAGGGGTTTGATGTTACAGATAGAATATTCATTGAACCCGCCATTCGGGCACGACCTAAGTGATAATCAATATGTTGTTGAATCTGAGTAATTGGCGCGTTCAGTCGATCTTGTTCTTCAGTCGATAAGGTTTGTACTTCATTTTTCAAGACAGAAAGCGGCGTCTTCAAGGCGTGAGATAAGTTTCCCGCATGGTTTCGAGCTCGCTCTAGCAGCTCTTGATAGTGAAAGAGCAGGGCATTGAGGTCAGAAATCAAAGGCGATATCTCTTTCGGATACTCTTCTTCCAAACCTTTTTTGTTACCGGATTTCAGCTCTGCCAATTCACGTTGCAGCTTAGTTAGTGGGCTTAATGACCACGCGATTTGCAGCAAGATAACCGCAAGTACACCAGCAAACAGCAATCCTAAAATGATCCAAAGCTGCCCTGTTAAAGATTGAATGGTGTGCTCAATCGGGTCTTCGTCAATGCCGATAATGGCATTAATTGGGCCATCATAATCAGGTAGATAAAGGGTCTTTTTTAACGTGATGAGTTTTTCATCACGCGCGCCAAAGGCGTTTTTATCCAATCCTTTGTACTCAATTTTCTTATCCCATAGTGAACGCGAACGTTCTAGGCTCGTTTTGGTGGAAGCACTCCAGTAAAGACCACTGTAAGGGCGGCTGAATCTTGGATCAGAAAGTTGCGTAGAGAGAGTGAGTTGACCTTTGCTGTCGACTTCGAGTTGAGCAGCAATCTCATCCATGTAGACATTCAGTTGGGAGCGAGTGTCGTCTACCATGTAATGGTAAACCTGAGTGGGAATTGTCACACCAGCAGCCAGGATCATTGCGGTCAGCCACACGACTGCCGCCAAAACTAAGCGGCTTTTAATACTAAGCCGCTTAAGTAAATGCATCGGGAGCCTATGGTGGTTGAGGGCTCTTTTATTCGGCATTCAATTGGTACCCTAGTCCACGAACCGTTTTAATGATTTTAGGTGCAATTTTCTTACGGATGCGGCCTATAAAGACTTCAATCGTATTTGAGTCACGGTCAAAATCTTGTTTATAGATGTGCTCTACGAGTTCAGTTCGTGAGATGACCTTTTCAGGATTGTGCATGAAGTACGCCACGACTTTGTATTCAAGAGCAGTAAGACTGATTGCTTGACCTTGCCACAATACTTTTGAAGAGCGGGTATCCAAACTTAAATCACCGATTTGCATCACAGGAGAGGCATTGCCGGAAGCTCGACGCAATTGAGCTCGAAGACGAGCGGTGAGTTCGACCATTTCAAAAGGTTTGGTGAGATAATCATCGGCTCCTGCATTTAAACCCTCGACGCGTTGGGAAAGGGTGTCACGAGCACTTAAAATCACAACAGGCGTATTGATGTTTTCGTCTCGAATGCCTTTTAGCACGGTTAGACCGTCTAGCTTTGGCAAACCAAGGTCGAGAACAATGGCATCCCATTCTTCGGAGGTAGCACGATAAAGTGCATCGATACCGTCCTGAGAAAGCTCAGGTACCCAACCGTTGTTTTCTAATGATTCAATAATTTGTTCGCCTAGGCGAGGCTCGTCTTCGACAACAAGTATTTTCATAATCGTTCTTCTAATTGTTTTTTATTAATCTAATTTTCTGGCCGTTGCAGCTATGTACATTTAGTGCTTTGCATGCTTAGTTCTTTACATGCTTAGTCTTTTGCGTACTTAACACTCTTGCATGCTCCGGTTTTTTGCATACCTAGCTTTTTGGGCATGCTTAGAGTTTTGCACGCTTAATGTCGCTTGAGTGCTTTATTAAAGTTGCGACCTTTAATCTCTAACATCTCTAGTGTTGCCGCGTCATATTCCACTTTTATCACGCTGTCATTGAACAGAATTTTGAGTTCATAAATCCACTCATCATCGTCTTCTTCAAGCTCAACCTTAATAATACGTCCATAGAGGTCGTTTTCCACCGCTTTATACATTTCAGAAAATGGGCGAATATAGCCTTTTTGAACCGCGCGATAGACTTCATCTTGGTCTTCGTCGAATTCAATTCTGGTACCGGGCTTTTCTACGTCACGTACGATGGCATGCCCATCTTCGTTATCGTGATGATGATGAGAAGCAAAGCTCGGGGTAGACAATAAAAGCGGTACTAAACCTAACAGCATGATGAGCTTACGAGCGACGAGGAAGCGTGACATAGCAAAGCCTTTTTCTAAGAGTTAACGCAATTATAATGAGAGGTATATGAACAGAAAGTGAACCGCATTTTTAGGTCAGCCAATATTTAGTTCATCATGAAATATTTTGTCGCGCAACTTCCAAAATCGTCCTGACTTTCGAGCGATAACAAACTGCGGCAAGCGGAAACGATGCTGATTGGCAACAACTTTAGTCGGTGATGCTTCTTCAAATGGGCGATGCTTATCCGCTAGATGAGGGCGAACAAATTGATCTTTGAATGCTTGTTTCTGTTTTTTGGTATTTAATGACCAGAATTCATGGACCAGTGCATTTCCCTCACCTTGGTACGTTTCACCAGAATAGGTCACTTTTACTTGCGACTTGCCATCGTTTGATTTAAACACAGACAGTTCCATTTCCGTGCATTCGAAGATTAACGCGTCTTTGAGGTTAAGGGCTTCTTTGAGTTTCTTGTCGGGGTCAACCAATGTTGCGTCACATTCATGGCAAATTCGTGCAGCGATGTCATTGTCTGCGCCGCACTCTCCACAGTATTTAGCTCTGAATCGATAGCCGCAGTGTTCGCGCTCTCCGGTTTCATCATCTTCAAAGTAGCCTTGGCAACGACGACCAAAATGTTCTATCAGAAAGCCATTACTGTCTAACTTACCCCAGAAGTTATTGTTAAATCCGCACGCGGGGCAGGGGATGGTGATGATCTCGCTAGAGGAATCTGGCTTAGGGTCGCCCACTTCTGGCTGATATAAATCGTAGCTATTACCAGCATAGTCTAACACCAAACATTCCGTTTTCCCCTCGGACAAACGTAAGCCACGGCCAACAATTTGTTGATATAGACTGACGGACTCTGTGGGGCGCAAAATTGCTATTAAATCAACGTGTGGCGCATCGAATCCCGTTGTAAGAACGGATACATTAACCAAGTATTTTATCTCGCGATTTTTGAACGATTGAATGATCGCATCGCGCTCCGGTGTAGGTGTATCACCAATAACAATGGCGGTTTCACCCGGTGGGAGCAGCCCAAAAATCTCTTGTGCGTGTCGAACCGTCGCAGCGAAGATCATGACTCCTTTACGTGCTTCTGCGTATTGTATGATCTGTTCGACAATCTGAGGAGTGGCTCGTTTGGCTTTGTCGATGACCATGTCCATTTCGGCTTCTTTATATCTTCCGGCAATGGTGGGTTTGAGTTGAGAAAAGTCGTAGGACAAGATTGGCGCATCCATCATTCTGGCCGGTGTTAAGAAGTTCTCATCCAATAAGTAGCGAATCGGAAGTTCGAAGATGCAATCACGGAAAAATCGAGGTTCTTCTGTGCGAACCTGACCACGAGTGTGGTATTGATATAGCCACCCCATCCCTAAGCGATAAGGTGTCGCAGTTAACCCAAGCACTTTAATGCCCGGATTAAGCTCACTTAAATGCGTAATGACTTTTTGGTAACTGCTGTTTTTGTCTTCTGGAACGCGATGGCATTCGTCGATCACAAGCAGTGAAAATTGGTTTTTAAACGCATCTAAATTGCGTACGACAGATTGGACGGAGGCAAACACCACTTGTTGTTCGGTCTCTTTTCTTCCTAGACCTGCAGAAAATATAGAACCATGTAAACCATAACCCTCGTACTTGGCATGGTTTTGCTCGACGAGTTCTTTTACATGAGCAAGCACTAAAACACGCCCTTTAGCAAGTCGTGCGAGTTCGGCAATAACTAAGCTTTTACCTGCGCCAGTAGGCAGCACGATAACCGCGGGTGTCGTGTGTTTACGAAAATAGTGAATCACCGCTTTTACTGAGTCGGCTTGGTATGGGCGTAGGGTGTACATGAAAATCTGTGAAATTGCTCAACTATTCTTACGAGGATAGCTATAATACCTGACTTTTATACCCAAGTGACTTTTAAGTGCATATACCTAGCGACTTTTCGATGGCGTACATCAAGAGTTGTAAGAGGTCACTTGGGCATAATTCAATGAGGTATTCATGCGTTTAGATAAATATTTGTGCGATGGTTTGGGTGCAACTCGCAAGCAGGCTACAAAAATCATCAAAAGTGGCGAAGTGACGGTTGATGGTGAAGTGCAAAAGAGTGGTGCATTTAAAGTGCCAGAAAATAGTGTTGTAGAATGGGATGGACGCAAAGTGGGTGTTCCAGGCCCACGTTACATCATGTTGTACAAGCCAGCGGATTTTGTGTGTTCGCATGAAGATGGCTTTAACCAAACGGCCTTTGTTTTGCTTGATGAGCCAAAGGTTGAAAACTTGCACTTTGCTGGCCGTTTAGATGTGGACACAACAGGTTTGGTTCTTATTACGGACGATGGTCAATGGTCTCACCGTATTACTTCGCCAAAACACAAGTGTGAGAAAACATACCGAGTTTGGTTGGCAGATGCCATTGAGCCTGATTACGTAGAAAAATTTGCGCAAGGCATCGAATTACGTAATGAACGTGACGCTACGCTACCTGCTCATTTAGAGATTGTTAACGAAGCAGAAAATGAAGTGTTGTTAACGATTGTTGAGGGTAAATATCACCAAGTGAAACGTATGTTTGCTGCACTCGGTAACAAGGTTGATTATCTTCATCGCGAGCGCATTGGTTCGATTGTGTTAGATGAAGCATTAGAACCGGGCGATTATCGCTACTTGACCGAAGAAGAAGTCGAATCTATCTGGAAGTAATCTTACAGAAAGAATACGGGGTATCATTATGCCCCGTAATGATACTGATCTTGCTCAATAAATTTTATTGCATAATGGTCATGCAAGTCCTGGCGTCGAGTTAATCAAGGTCTTCTTGGTATACTTTTGCACCACTGTATTCCCCCTTACTCGTAGGAACACGAGTTTTGGTTTTGCCATATGTTGTCCGTCTCGTTTTCGCAATTTAAACGTGCAGCGTGGCAAACCTTGGTGGAGAGTAAATCATCGGTCTCAATCAGTTCGATATATTGATGTGAGACTCTACAAGAGGTAAACGAATGGCAGAAAAAGCCCAAAGCGCTCCCCAATCACAACTCAGTTTCTTGTTATTTCTCGTACTTGGCGCGATTGGTGCGTTAACGCCCCTTGCCATCGACATGTACTTACCAGCGATGCCAACCATTGCCAAAGATTTAGGTGTGACGGCTGGTGAAGTACAAATTACACTGACTGCATATACGGCAGGATTTGCGCTTGGTCAGCTGATTCATGGCCCTTTAGCAGACAGCTATGGCCGCCGACCAGTACTCATTTTAGGTGTGCTCTTTTTTGGTTTGGCTGCCGTGGTCAGTGCGACTACAAATGGTATTGATGCGTTAACGTATGTGCGTACTGCGCAAGGTTTTGCTGGTGCAGCTGCTGCTGTGATTATTCAAGCAATTGTTCGTGATATGTTCGATCGTGAAGATTTTGCACGAACCATGTCGTTCGTAACATTGGTTATTACGATCGCACCGCTAGTGGCTCCTTTGATTGGTGGTTACCTCGCTATTTGGTTTGGTTGGCGCTCAATTTTTTGGGTATTGGCTGCGTTTGCCGTGATTGTTATTTTGCTTGTGTTGTGGAAAATCCCTGAAACGCTAAAACCAGAAAACCGACAGCCATTAAGATTTGCCACAACGATTCGAAATTATGTTCGTTTGTGTGCTAACCCGCAGGCGTTAGGTCTCATGTTGTCTGGCGCATTTTCGTTTTCAGGTATGTTTGCTTTCCTAACTGCTGGTGCGTTTGTATACATTGATTTGTATGGTGTTCGACCTGACCATTTTGGTTATCTGTTTGGCTTGAACATCGTGGCAATGATCGTGATGACCAGCATTAATGGCCGATTAGTTAAGAAAGTAGGATCGCACGCGATGCTTCGTTTTGGCTTATTCGTGCAATTAACCGCGGGTATCGGTCTATTCTTAGGTTGGTCGCTTGGCCTTGGTTTGTGGGGTATGGTGCCGTTTGTTGTGCTGTTTATTGGCACTTTGTCGACGATCGGCAGTAACTCTATGGCCTTGTTGTTAAGTGGCTATCCGACTATGGCTGGCACGGCATCTTCTTTAGCAGGAACACTGCGCTTTGGTATGGGATCATTGATTGGTGTTCTGGTCGCTTCTTTACCAGATGGCGTTGCTTGGCCAATGATTATTGTTATGTTTGCTTGTTCAGTGCTTTCTGCACTGTTTTATTGGACTTTAGGAAGAAAGGCGTAATGTCTAATTACACCACAGAAATTCAAAACTTGGTTAATGCGGCTCTGAGTGAACTTGAGCAGGAACATCGCTCTGGAAAACTGGCGAATGCACCAATAGCCAATAACTTATACTTGGTTCGCTGGGTAACCAAAGCGCTAAAAGCTCAGCGATTTGATCGCTGTGTTCTAGGCGATCTCACTCGCTGGCAAAAAGCGGGGCGCTCAAAAGGTAACGATGCAGGTTTGCTGTTTATCTTCAAACGTATTTCAGCATACTACGCACACTGCTTCCCTGAGGGGCAAGAAAGCAGAGTGATTAAAGACTCTGAAATTGATGCGTTTCTTGACAAGATTGAGCAAGAAGGTTGGGAAGTATCGACATCTGAACCGCTGATTGGTTTTGGCAAGGTGCAAATTTTCACCGAGGGTCAAAATTCGTTGGCATTGTGTGCGGATCAATGTGACAACTGCTTTGATGGTGAGCGCATGGTGAAACCAATGAGTTGGTTTGTCCGTGGCAACCATGCAGATTTTGTTGAGAAAGCATCTCAGGCAGGCTTTATGGTTCATAAAGTGACGGATTATAAGTCGATGGTGAAATACCACGGTGAGTATTTGATATTCCCTGAGAACCAGGGGAATCAGCTCGCAGAGATTCCATTGTCATTCAAAGCGGAATAATTCGCTTATCATTATATCCAATAAAAATCGGAGCAGCGCTCCGATTTTTTATTCACGAGATTTTTGTCTATTAATAAGCGGCTTATTAAGGCATATACATGTCATTGAGCTTAGTGACAGGTTTGTTCTTTCTACGCTTGATGAAGTAGTTAGAGATGACGCCAAACATCAAAACCACACCACAGAAGCCGTACACTTGCATGATGGTCGGATCGCTTGAGACAAAGCCGAAGTCTGAGAACATCACATAAGCCCCCAATACCATGTAGATGATGACCGCTGACGCTTCAAAGCGGAATGTCCAAGGTGTTACATCGATACTCTCATTCACTGGCATCACGTAATCTGTATCACGTGGCATGAAGTGACCAATCGCAAACATCAGAGCCGTACACACAACGAATAGAATCGCTAATTGATGTAGGAAGTGGATTGGTGTATCGAAGACCAATTGCATCGCAGCGTAAGAACTCACAAATACAACCAGTGCGACTTTTGCGGCAATTGCAGGAACACGTTTAGAGATGTAACCAACGAACACGATAGTAAAGATTGGCACACTAAAGAAGCCTGCGACCATTTGTAGGTATTGGAATAGCCCCTCAGGTGCATACATGATGAACGGCGAAATACATACTGAAACGATCGCGATAACAATCCCGAATATCTGACCTTTACCCACGAGCTCTTCGTCAGATTTGTCTTTGCCAAATAATGGCTTGTAAACGTTCAAAGCAAACAAGGTTGTTGAGCTGTTTAGTACACCGTTAAAGGTACTTAGGATGGCGCCGAACATGACCGCTACGAAGAAACCAACAAGAGGCTTAGGCAATACCTCGTTCACCAAGCGTGTGTACATGGTATCTGGGTTGCCCGCATCTGCGCCAAACATGTGGAACGCAATGATGCCTGGAATGATAAGGAACAGTGGAGAGATAACTTTTATCGCACCCGCGAGAATCACACCTTTCTGACCTTCTTTCAGGTTTTTCGCGCCAAGTGCACGTTGGATAATGGATTGGTCAGTACCCCAGTAGTACAAGTTCACCAACAATAGACCTGTGAACAGGGTAGAGAACGGCAGTGGATCGGTCTCTTTACCCACCGATTGCAATTTTTCAGGAGCAGCAGTCAAAATCACATCTAGACCGTCCATAAAGTTGCCACCGCCCAGAGCCATTAGACCAAATACCGGGATCATCAAACCGCCAGTAATCAAGCCTACGCCGTTGATGGTATCAGCAATTACCACGGCTTTTAGACCGCCGTAGATCGCGTAGAAGAAACCCAGCAAACCAATAGTGGCAGAAATAAGGGCAATCGAGCTGAACTCAGAAATACCCAGTAAAGCTTGCACATCAAAGATTTCGCCCAGTACCACAGCGCCAGCGTAAAGCGTGGTAGGAAGAATGTTGATAACGTATTGGCACAAGAACAACAGGGTAACGAACTTCTTCACCGACATGTCATAGCGGCTTTCTAAAAAGTCAGGAATAGTGGTGATGCCTTGCTTGAGGTAGCGAGGAACAAGCAGCAGCGCAATGATAACCAGTGTAACACCAGAGGCCACTTCCCAGCCCATCACACTCATGTTGTGGGTGTAGGATTGCGCACTCATACCAACAAAGCTGGTGGCACTCAGGTTGGTTAGAATCAAGGAGCTGGCAATCAGCCCGCCTGTTAAGCTTCGTCCACCAAGGAAGAAGCCATCTTGAGAGGTGTTTTTATCGTTTTTAACTTTGCTGTAAGTGAACACCACAACAAAGCCTGTAAACAGCAAGAACGAAAGTAATACTGTAATAGACATTTTGTTTCCTTAACAAGTTAAGCAATTAAGTTTTGCTTGTTAGTTGTAGGGTGTCCCTCTAGCGCGTATAGGAGTGTTTTATCAGGAACAACGCAAAGTTGAAACCCGGTCGCTAGAGGGCACAGATAGAGGTTTAAATTTTCTTAAGATGAACAATTAGCGCCGATTCTGGATCGAGAATCGGAAGCGTCACCCCAATTTCCTTTAAGTTATCGCCACTTAACGTCAGGGTTTTGTCTAGCCATTGCGGACGTTGCTTCATCAACTGGAAGCTGGTTTTTGGCATTTCAACAATCTTGACTTCGTAACGGGCGGTTTCATCCGCACAGCTAACGCGAAGTGGAGATGGCAGCGCATGATTTGGCATTGCCAACTGACACACCGTAATCAGCATCTCTTGTCCGTTCTCAACGCCATAGATGTTCTGGTTTTGATCCGCAGGATCGATGCGGAAAGTACGTCCAGAATGAAGCAAATCGCGATACTGTTTATGCAGTTGAATGTAATGAGCAAACGCTTGTTTTTCTTCCGCGCTTTCTTTTACTGGATCGAGCTCCACACCCATGTGACCACTTAACGCCGTCACGCCACGCATGTTGATCGCATGGCGACGATTGGTTGAGTGACACTCTGCAGGACCAATGTGAGCGCCCATGACTTCAGGTGGGAAGAAGTAGCTCATGCCGCGTTGAATGGCTTGACGTTCCAGCGCATCGTTACAATCAGAAGCCCAGAAACGGTGAGTCCGTTTAAGGATTTCAAAATCAATACGACCACCACCGGATGAGCAAGACTCAATTTCAACCGCAGGGTGAGCGGCTTGAAGTTCGTCTAATAGGCGGTAAAGTGCTTTAGTTTGGCCATGCACAGCAGGTTTACCTTGATGCCCTGGTTGAACCAATTCACGGTTCATATCCCATTTTAGGTAGCCGATGTTGTAGCGAGTCAGCAAGTCATTCAAACGCTCAAACAAGTAGTTGAAGCAATCTTGGTTTTGCAAATCCAACACGTATTGCCAGCGACCTGAAGGTTGATGGTAGCCTTGCAGACTCAATACCCAATTTGGATGTTGGCGATATAGGTTTGAGTCTTGGCTGACCATCTCTGGCTCTACCCAAAGACCAAACTCCATGCCTTTGCTGTTTACGTGCTCGATGACAGGCTCAAGACCATTCGGGTACTTCGTTTCATCCAAATACCAGTCACCAAGCGCTGCGCGTTCGCCATCACGACCAATGAACCAACCATCGTCGATGATGAAGCGCTCAACACCCATTTCAGCCGCTTCGGTTGCCATCTGCATGATGTATTCAGGTTTGTGCTCGAAGTAGATGCCTTCCCACGTGTTTAAGTGAACAGGGCGAGGTTTGTTGTTTGGAAATTGAATAATATTGGCACGAACAAATTCGTGGAATCGCTCTGATATTCCATTCAAACCCGAGTTACTGTATGTCGCGTAAAGCCATGGCGATTGATAGGTTTCACCGCTTTGTAGACGCTTTTCACCAGACAGTAGCAGTTCACCTGCTTGAACAAAGCGGCGACCGTCACTGCGAACGTCGGCACGAAGTTGGTGGTTACCACTCCAACCAAGATGGAAGCCCCAAACCTGCCCCAATTGTTCACTAAAGCCATGAGTGCCCGCGAACAAGCCTGGGAAGTTTTCGTGAGAAGTGCGACCGCGACGGTTTTCTTGCATAAAGCCACCATGCTCAAAGCTCAAACGCTGAGTTTGAAACTCATGACACCAGCGACCGTGGAACGTCATCAGCTCGTTTGCATGGTTAGGAAGTGGCAGGGTAGAGGAGAGCTTACCCAAGCAATACTCACCGGCAGTCGAGTTTGTTACGGTGATGCGTTTTTGTACCACATCACTGTTAAAGTCCAGTTGTAGCTCAATCAATAATTCAAGACCAGCAATGTCATCTTGCAGGGTAAATGTCGCGCTGTTGTCATCGTGTTCAATGGATGTGGTTGTGAACACGGGAGCCCAGTCTTCGCCATTGCGATGCCCCTCGATACCTGGGGCATTAAAGTGACCGCTGCCTAACTCAGGGCAGAGTGATAACGGTACATCGACATCAAGGCGGGCTTGAGAAATTGGACGCTCTGTCGAAAGCAATAAATCAGGATCAATTTGAGCGATTTTTACGCCCCAATGAAGAATTTCTGGTACACGATCGACTTTAATGATCATGCTGTGATTCTTGGATTTTAAGTGAACAATTTTCTGCATCATATTTCTCTGTTTTCGCAAACATATAATTTGAAGTAATGATGCGCTCATCTGGAACTAAATCGATTGTTAAGCCTATATTTTGTGATTTTAAGCAGGTTGTGGAGTTGATTTTTGTGTGCTAGATCTTGTGTTTTCGGAAACATTTTTTGGTGTTTTTACGACATGCTTCACGAGAAAGTTTCATTGAATTTGTTAAAGTAAGAAGAATAGAAATAAAATCGACTAGGAGAGAGCGTTGGCCGTTACTTTTAAAGACGTCGCACGTTTAGCAGGGGTATCTACTCAAACCGTATCTAGAGTAACGAATGGCGCTGATAACGTCGCGGAGGAAACTCGAAAGCGCGTAAATGATGCCATCAAAAAATTGGGTTACGTACCCAATAAAGGTGCACAAATGCTCAGTAGGGCTTCGTCACGTATTATCGGCCTAGTGTCTTTGGATATTTCTTTGCATGGGGTGGCACTCATTGCGAATGGGGTTCGTAATCAAGCTCACGAAATGAATTATGCTACCGCGCTTGCGGTGCTTGGTGACAATTCTATTGAAGAGTTTCGAATGGCGATTCGCGAATTGATTGCACAGCAAGTTGACGCAGTCATCATTAATGCACCTGTCACGAAAGAAATGGCAGAAACCCTCATTGAACAGTTTAGTCAATTGACGTTGATGTTTATTGATGTACCTGAAAAGACGCAAGCCAATCATATTAGTTGTGATCACCAAGTCGGAGCAAGATTAGCCGTACAGCATTTAATTGAGCAAAAACGCGATTCATTTATTTGTATATCTGGGCCCATTGCTTCGACGGCTTCTTCGATTCGTTATAAAGAGTGGCAGAGGCAAATTCATCAAAATGGGCTTCAGGAAGTGGCCTATTACGAGGGAGATTGGCAAGCGAACAGTGGTTACCATGCTGTCAAAGATGCGCTCTTGAAAGGAGTGTCATTTGATGCGGTTTTGGTCGCGAATGATCAAATGGCATTAGGCGTTTTATGTGCTTTGTCAGAAGCGGGCGTTAAAGTACCTAAGACAGTATCTGTTGTCGGATTCGACGGTATTCAAGATAGCCAATTCTTTTCTCCCCCTTTGACGACAATCAAGCAAGACTTCAATGAGCTTGGCCGAAAAGCGGTTAAGTTAGTTCTTAATCAAATGGAAAAAGGTGAAAGTGTCGTTTCTGAAATGTTGCCTGTTCATCTGGTGGTGCGAGAGAGCACAAGCAAAAAAGCGGATACGTTATATGACAAACAAGAAGTGCTTGTCCATCTCGAACATATCCGCCGTTTATTGCCGTAGATTGTCGTTTCATGTTCGAACCGGAAACCTAGTTGATCAGTGCTGTTTGAAGACGAAAACAATTGTGTGAGCAGAGATCTTTAGTTGGGCGTATTTTCCGCTTCTCTCGTTATAGCTTTGACCATGCCTTTAAAGATAAATAAGTGCGCCGGCATCATGGCAAACCAATAGAGTAGCCCTAAAAAGCCTTGTGGATGCCACCATGCAGTGATGTCGAGCTCTCGTTCTTCACCATGATCTTTGATGGTGATTTCTAAACGACCAAGCCCTGGGCCTTTCATACCGAAAAACAGTGAGAGGAATTGATTTTCTTCACAGCGAATGACTTTCCAGGAGTCAATGAAATCTCCCACCTTGAGTTTGGGGCCTTCAGGGGATACTCGAATGGGCTTCCCACCACCAAAGAAGATATCGAGCCATTCTCGGGTGCGCCAAAGAATGTTAGCAAAGTAATAACCTTTTTCAGGGCTCCCGATCTTTTGCGCGACATTCCAAAGTGATTCTGCAGAGGCTTTTGTCTTGATGCTTGCTCCCGCATGTTTTGGATAGTACCCGTAGCCTGGTTGCCAACGTTTGAGTGCTGCTGGTTCAAATCCCCAAACGTTACTGCGGACAAAAGTCCCTTCCATTGCGATGGTGTCTGTAACGGATTGCTTGTAGCTAATGAGCTCTTGTGGGAATCGTTCGTGAATGGCCTTGGTATCAGCAATGTAGTCGTGCTCCAAGCCAGCAAGTAATGCTTTGCCAATATTGGCTGGTACAGAGGTGACAAGCGCTAACCAGTAAGAGGCCATTTTAGGCGTGAGAAGTGGCGTGGACCAAAGTCGGTAAGGTTTCTTAGTGATCTTACAAATGACTTCAAATTGCTCGCGATAACTTAGTGTATCCGGCCCGCCAACTTCATAGATTTCACTTTCTGTTGGTTTGGTTTCTGCCAATTCAAGCAAATAGTGATTGAGGTTGGGTAGGGCGATTGGGTTGGCTTTGGAGTCTACCCATTTAGGTGCAATTAGAATCGGCAGGTTATAGACAAAGTCACGCATGATCTCGAATGCCGCAGAACCGGGACCGATAATTACGCCAGCTCGAAGTTCAGTAACAGGCACACCGGCTTGGCGAATGATTTTTCCCGTTGCTTTGCGTGCTGCCAAGTGTTGAGAGTTGCCGGTTTGAGGCTGAATTGCACTCAAGTAAATAACGTGTTCTACACGACTTTTCTCGAGGGCATTTTTGAAGTTCTCTGCGAGGTTTAATTCGTATTCAACAAAGTCGTGACCTTGCGCCATACCGTGCACGAGGAAGAACACCAAATCAAAATCATTCACGACTTCTAGCGTCGCTTTTGCATCGGCGAGATCTAAATACGTGAGTGTGAGGTTAGGGTGTGGATGAGTTCGCGATTCCAAATAGTCAATATGACGCGCTGCCGCCGTGACAATGTAACCTTTATCGAGTAACTGAGGTAGAAGTTGTGACCCGATATAGCCGGAAGCCCCAAGTACCAACACCTTTTTCATATTAAATCCTTTTATTGCTGGTGGAAAAAACACCGCTGCGTATAATCATGGGACATTTTCTCCTTTCTATCAATAAGTTGTCGTCGGAGTGGTCATGACTTTTTTCTCACAATTGCTGACTCATGCGGATAAGTCATTCCTGCGACGACTGTTTGCGATTGCACTACCGATTACACTCCAAAGCATGATGTTCTCTAGCCGAGGCTTAGTGGACGTATTGATGTTGGGCCAATTGGGGGAAGCGGAGATTGCTGCGGTTGGTGTTGCAGCGAGAGCAACGTTTGTTACCACTATCATGCTTGTTGGCGTGACGACGGGAGGTGCGCTTTTAACGGCCCAGTACTGGGGGGCAGGTAATAAAGTAGGTGTACGACAAAGTACGTCACTGACTTGGATGATTGCGATGGCGTTCGCCGTGATGACAGTCATCTTCTTTATCTTATTCCCTGAAGCAATCATGAAATTGACCACTGATTCAACCGAAGTTATTCACTTAGGGGCTGAATACTTGGTGATTTCGTCCGTCAGTATGTTGGCTGTTGCGTGTGTTGCAAGTATAGCGGTGGGACTTCGCGCTATGCATCAACCGGGATTGAGTACCTTTTTCAGTGGCATCGGTATAGCCTCGAATATATTTCTTAACTGGGTTTTGATTTTTGGTCATTTGGGCTTGCCTGCAATGGGAATTAAAGGTGCGGCTATTGCGACGGTCATTAGTGGCGCAATAGAAGTAGGTTGCCTGTTTGGTTATCTTTGGTTTACTCAGCACACCATCGCTTTTGGCTTTGAGGACATTCGCGCCAGTTTAGTGATAAATAGGATCAAGCGATTCCTTACGCTTTCTCTTCCGACGACGTTTAACTTTTTAGCATGGGCTGGTGGTTTATTTGCCTATCATGCCATCATGGGGCAGGCAGGGGTTCAAGGCCTTGCCGCATTATCGGTAATGACGCCGGTCGAATCTTTAGCGTTGGCGATGATGATCGGGTTGTCCAACGCAGCGGCGGTAATGGTTGGTAATCAGTTGGGGGCAAACAATTATGGCCCGGTATATTACCAAGCGTGGGCTACCGTTATCTTGAATTTATTGATAGCGATAGTGGTCGCTGGATTACTGCTTATCTCGAATCAATTGATATTGGATGCATTTAGTGCACTGACAACAGAAACGCGTCACTTAGCTGAGCAGTTTATGGTGATCTTAGCGGTAGGCGTTGTACTTCGTTCTGTGCCAATGATGGCGATTGTTGGTGTGCTTCGTGCTGGTGGTGATGTTAAGTTTTGTTTGTATCAAGATTTGGTTGCCCAGTGGATAATCAGCATCCCACTTGCCGCGTTTGCTGCCATCTATTTAGGCGTTGAGCCTCAATGGGTTTACTTATTGTTTTTAAGTGAAGAATTGGTCAAATGGGGCGTCTCTTTGTATCGCATATTAAGCCGCAAATGGATGAATAATCTTATCGGGGATTGAGGTCTGCCACGAGAACCGTTTTATTTGTAGGCGGACGCTGTGATCTGTCAGTCAAAGTGCTTTCTACTGTACGTATTTTAGTGTAGATTCTGACACCAATTTCAAATACCAATTGAGTGGCAAAATTAATGTTAAAACTGTCAGACCTATGCAAAGGCTATGTAGACGGGGGAGAATTTCATCCTGTACTACAAGGGGCAGAATTAACGTTACAACAAGGTGAGCAAGTCGCATTAATGGGGGAGAGTGGCTCTGGGAAGAGTACACTACTTAATCTTATAGCAGGACTTGATACCGCAGACTCTGGGGAAATTCAGTACCCGAACTTTGCTATGCATGATGCGCCTGAGAATCAACGAACAAAGTACCGCCGCAATAACATTGGTAATATCTTCCAGCAGTTTAACTTACTGCCTACGCTAAATATCGCTGACAATATTCGTTTCTGTCGCCAATTAAAAGGCTTACCCGAAGACAAAGGTTTGTGGCGCCAAATCCTGTCTGCTCTTGATCTCATGCCATTGCTTGGACGTTACCCTGAAGAAATTTCTGGTGGTCAACAACAGCGTGCAGCTATTGCTCGTGCTTTGTACATGGAACCGAAGATTTTATTAGCGGATGAACCAACCGGCAGTTTGGATGAGCGAAATGCAGAAGCAGTAATGCGCCTTTTGACCAGTTTGGCTCGTCAGTTAGATTGCACCTTGTTGCTTGTTACTCACAGTGAAAAAGTGGCTGAGCACATGGAAGGTCGTATTCGTCTTCAAGGAGGGCAACTGCATGTTATGGCCCGTAGTTAAGGCACTACTCGGTCATTACCGCCGTTATCCTCTGCAAATTCTACTTGTTTGGCTTGGTTTAACCTTAGGCGTGTCACTGCTCGTCGGTGTGACATCGATTAACCAGCATGCCAAACAAAGTTATGAAACGGGTGAAAAACTTTTTTCCAATCCTCTTCCGTATCGCATCCGCACTAAACACTCCGCGAATAAAATTCCGCAAGGGTTTTATATTCAATTGCGTCGCGCAGGCTTTAACCAGTGTGCGCCTTTTGATACCTTGCATCTTGAATCTAAAGATGACTTTGGTTTGACGCTTGTTGGTGTCGATCCTGTTGCGCTTTTGCCTCTACACCAAGGTAAATCACTGAACGATTTGCCGTTACTTTCGTTAATGAAGCCACCTTATCCAATATTAGTGAGCCAAGACTTAGCCTCGTACATGACGTGGCAAGATGGCGACTTTATTGAGCTTAATGATGGCAGTCAGTTAGGGCCATTAAAAGTCGATACCAATCAAATGCTCTCTGGTATTCGCCTGGTTTCTGATATTTCGTTACTTCGTATGCTTAAACGCAGTTCTGGGTTATCAGCCATTGCATGTGGTGAGATGCCAGAAGAGAAAGTTCTCGCGTTAAAAGAAAAACTGCCTAGCGGGATGGTTTTAGTGCGCAGTAGCCGTAGTGAGCTACAAGCACTGACGGATGCATTCCATATGAACTTGACGGCAATGGGTATGCTCTCTTTCCTCGTAGGTCTGTTCATTTTCTATCAAGCAATGTCGCTGTCATTTATCCAGCGCCAACGTTTAGTGGGCATTTTGCGTCAAACTGGGGTAACAGGTATCCAGCTTACGCAAGCATTGTTACTTGAACTGCTTATTTTGGTTCTATTTGCATGGGCTTGTGGAAACTTCTTTGGTTTGATTCTCGCTAATGAGTTGATTCCCGCGGTTTCATCCAGTTTAAGTGATTTGTATGACGCCAATGTTGGCTTGACGATAGGTTGGTCATGGGAATCGAGCTTATACAGTTTGGCCATGTCATCATTGGGCGCATTGCTCTCTTGCTTATGGCCGCTGATCCGCTTACTTAAAGCACAACCTATTCGTTTATCTTCAAGGCTTTCGTTAATGCGCTTTGCTGGCCGAGAGTTTTCTTGGCAGGCTTTAGCCGCTTGTGCACTTTGTGTTGCTGCCATTGCGGTTTATCAAGCGCCTAAAACGCAAGAGTCCGGCTTTACGATCATTGCGCTTATGCTAGTCAGTGTTGCGCTATTTATGCCATTTTTGATGTGGCATATGTTCCAAAGCTTTTCTTATTCTATGCGTTGGGTTCGTGTTCGCTGGTTTTTCTCTGATGCGGCGGCAAGTATGAGCTACCGAGGTGTTGCGACGATGGCGTTTATGCTAGCGCTAGCGGCGAACATTGGTGTCGAAACCATGGTAGGCAGCTTCAGAGACACGACTGATAAATGGCTTAACCAACGTTTGGCGGCGGATATCTATATTTACCCAACCAATAACTCAGCAGCACGAATGAGCTCATGGCTACAAAAACAACCGGAAGTTGATGAGGTTTGGTGGCGCTGGGAAAAAGACTTTCCGACGGAGCGAGGTGCGCTTCAAGTGGTGAGTACGGGGGCATCGGAGGGAGAGCTCGATTCGCTTACCGTTAAACTTGGTGTACCGAACTACTGGTATCACTTGCATCACTCTAAGAGCTTGATGATCAGCGAGTCGATGGCATTGAAGTTGGATCTTCGTCCTGGTGATTACATCGATTTACTCCCACCACTTGGCGGTGGATGGCAGATTGTTGGGGTTTATTACGATTATGGTAATCCTTACAACCAAGTCATGATGTCTCATCGAAATTGGCTGTCAGCGTTTGCAGGTTCAGGTAACGTTGGCCTGGGAGTCGTGTTACAAGAAAACGTGAATGGAGATGGGCTAAAACGACGATTGGAAAATATCTATCGTTTACCTCAAGACCGTTTGTTCGACAATAACAATATTTATAACCAAGCGATGCGGGTGTTTGACCATACGTTTGCTATTGCAGGAACGCTCGGAAATATTACCTTGATTATCGCTGTTTTCGGTCTGTTTTTTGCGACATTGGCGGGTGAACTATCTCGCCAAAGGCATTTCTCTTTACTACGTTGTATGGGCGTATCAGGTAGAGAACTCGTTGCTTTAGGCGGCTTACAGTTATTTGTATTTGGTACCATTTCTGCAATTATTGCGGTACCGCTTGGTTTGGCGTTGGCACATCTTATTGTTGATATCATAATCAAGCAATCATTCGGGTGGTCATTAGAACTTCAAGTCATACCGTGGGAATACGCACAGACGATTGCTTGGGCAATGTTAGCGATCATGTTAGCAGGTGCACTTCCTGTCATCAGAATGATCAAGAGCACGCCAATGAAGTCGCTAAGGGATGCGCTGTAATGAATAACATGAAGCAGAAAAATATCTTTTCTATCTCTGCATTGGTTGTCATTGCTTTCATTATATTGATTGGTGGAGCGTTCTATTTAACCCTTTGGGCTGAAGCGACTGCAACAGAAGAAAGTGAAATCAGCGCGGTATTAAAGCGAGAAGAAAGGACGGTTTTTGATCCTGTTTTGCCGAGTGAACACGTGTCATTACCAGAAGATTTTCGTTTTCATCCTAACTACCAGCATGAGTGGTGGCATTATTTTGCGAAACTTCAAGATCAAGATGGCCATGTATACAACGTACAGTGGAGCTACTTTAGAGTTGCGACTGATGAACGTGATACGCGTGGTTGGCAAAACCCACAGCTTTTTATCTCTCATATCGTTATCAGCCGTGGTAGTCATGTTTGGCGAGAACAACGCGTTGCGCGTGGTGGAATAGGCCAAGCAGGGATGAGCAATCGTCCGTTTCGATTGTGGATAGATAACTGGTATTGGCGCGCGTTAGGCACGACGCCATTTCCTGGCCAGCTTGAAATTTCAACCGACACATTTGGTCTAGAGTTAAATACCACGACCAATGGACCATTCGTGGTTAATGGCGATAAAGGCTTTCAAGTTAAGCATGCATTGTTATCTGTCGCATCTTTTAGCTTTAGTGCTCCGTTCCTAAATGTAAAAGGGACAATGACACTTAATGGTCAGCCCATTTCTGTGACCGGTTCTGCATGGACTCAAAAAGAGTGGGGCAGCGGTTTGATCGGGGAAGATCAACAAGGTTGGGATTGGCTTGTATTTAATTTAGATGACGGTAGAGCGCTGACGGTAAGCCGTTATCGACATAATGGGCAAGTGCCACACCTGTTTGGCACGCTTTCAACCCGTTCTGGCGCGGTGTTTAATTTAACTGAGAAAGATTTCAGCATCACACCGATGCAAGTGACCAGCCTAGCAAATGGGCGACGAATGCCTTTGCAATGGATAGTGAATGTGCCGAAACATGGTATCAACCTAACGACACGGATCAGCAAATCCGATATGTGGCAGCCATTTCTTATTCCTTATTGGGAGGGGCCGATATTGGCATCGGGATCCAATGAGGCGTGGGGATTTATGCAGTTAACGGGATACTGATTTAAGAATTAAAGCCGCCATGTAAGGCGGCTTTTTTGGGCATGGATGACATTAATTTCGTCCAAAAATAACATTTAAATCACGAAAATTAATCACATATTACATTAACTTAATAGTAGTCTATGTGTGCAATTTGTTTGATAAGGGAGACGAAAGGGACTTCAAGTATTTATGATGTTGTTGGAAAAAACGATGTATCGTTAACAAAGTATCGGAAAAAACGAACATTATACTCTGTACAAGCGATTATTCTTAAATTTTCCACAGCTATAAACTCTCATCATTCTTTGTTACTCGTTTATTAAGATAATAAATATAAGGGCGAAACCATGAACGATGTCATTCGTGACTTTTTCAAAATGGAATCAGCAGGTGGTATTCTTCTTGTGATTGCAGCGGCAATCGCAATGACTATTGCAAACTCACCACTTGGCGAAACTTATCAGGCAATGCTGCATACTTATGTGTTTGGTATGTCAGTCTCTCACTGGATCAACGATGGCCTTATGGCTGTGTTCTTCCTATTAATCGGTCTTGAAGTAAAGCGCGAGCTACTTGAAGGCGCATTAAAATCAAAAGAAACAGCTATCTTCCCGGCGATCGCAGCGGTAGGTGGTATGCTTGCTCCGGCGCTAGTGTATGTTGCATTTAATGCCGGTGACCCAGAAGCGGTTTCAGGTTGGGCAATTCCAGCCGCGACAGATATCGCATTTGCGCTTGGTATTATGGCGCTATTAGGTAAACGTGTGCCTATTAGCTTAAAAGTTTTCTTGCTTGCGCTAGCGATCATTGATGACTTGGGTGTTGTTGTAATCATCGCATTGTTCTACACAGGCGATCTATCAACGATGGCTTTAGTGGTTGGTTTCGTCATGACTGGCGTCCTTTTCATGCTAAATGCGAAAAACGTAACTAAGCTGACGCCATATATGATAGTAGGTGCCATCCTTTGGTTTGCGGTATTGAAATCCGGTGTACACGCAACGCTTGCGGGTGTTGTTATCGGCTTCTCTATTCCGTTGAAAGGCAAAAAAGGTGAACACTCTCCACTGAAACATATGGAGCACGCACTGCACCCATACGTTGCGTTTGGGATTCTTCCTCTGTTTGCATTTGCAAACGCGGGTATCTCGCTTCAAGGTGTATCAATGTCTGGTTTGACTTCAATGCTTCCTTTAGGCATTGCTTTGGGACTGCTAGTTGGTAAGCCACTTGGTATCTTCACCTTTAGTTGGGTGGCAGTGAAAATGGGTATTGCGAAGTTGCCTCAAGGCGTTAACTTCATGCATATCTTTGCAGTATCAGTGTTGTGTGGTATTGGTTTCACTATGTCGATCTTCATTTCGTCACTGGCCTTTGCCAATGTGAGCCCAGAGTTTGATACTTATGCTCGTTTAGGTATCTTGATGGGGTCAACGACAGCGGCGATTCTTGGCTATGCTCTGCTGCATTTCTCGCTACCTAAGACAGCAGCTGAAGAAACCGCAGAAGCATAATTACACAGAAATTAATCATAAAACCTCCTTTGACAGGAGGTTTTTTATACCTGAAATTTGTGGGTCGTCATCAAATTTTAACAAATAACCGTACAGCAAACTGCACCAAAATATGCCTCAGAGCATGGGAGTAGTCATCGTTAACGAAAACAAACGGCTGTTAAAAATGGTTACTGAAAGCCAATAGTTACTGAAAATCAATAGTTAGGAGAGCTAACGGGTAGAGAGAATTAACAGTTAGGAAAACGAATAATTAGGAAAACGAATAGTTCAGAAAGGCTCACACTTAGGCAGTAATGGACATCAGGTAACAATTAGCCTGTCACAGAAGGAGCGGCGAAAAAAAGCCCAGACGAAAAAGTGTCTGGGCGGATACAAACATAGGAGTTAATAAGAAAAAAGCAGCAGTGTAACCATTAGATTGAAACAAGTTCGACGGCCAGTGAAACTCTAAATGCCCTAATCGTTACAGTTATTCAGACCGAGCGATTTCCAAACAGTTCCAATTTTTTTTAAAGTTTTTTTGATTAAAGAATATCTGCTTGTAATTCATTAGTTTGAAAGCATCGTTGATTTTCTGGTCGGACCAATTGTTGAAAATGTGATGTTAATCATTTGTTAACTTATGGTTTCGGAGGTATATTTTCAAACAGTTGTTTAATACGAGTGATTGAAATGGCCCCGAGAAGTACAACTAAAGAAAAAATACTCGATGTTGCAGAAGGACTGTTTGCAGAATACGGCTTCAATGACACATCATTAAGAACGATCACCGGTAAAGCGAATGTGAATCTTGCATCAGTTAACTATCATTTTGGTGATAAGAAAACATTGGTTAGAGCGGTGCTAGATAGATACTTAGAAGCTTTAATGCCAAGTATTAAGGCCTCGTTAGTCGAGTTAAATACGCGTGATTCTTACAGTATGGACGAGGTATTTGAATCTCTGCGTTTACCACTTAGAGCACTGAACGACGTAAGACCAAATGGAACAGCGTTGTTTATGTTGCTGATTGGACGAGGTTATACAGACGTGCAAGGACATCTGCGCTGGTTTGTTAGTACACGGTATGAGGAAGTTTTGAACCTGTTTTTGTCGTCGATTAAGAAAGCCAGTCCTGATTTGACAGAAGAGCAGCTTTTTTGGCGATTACATTTCACGCTTGGTACCTGTGTATTTACCATGGCATCAAGTCAAGCGTTAACAGAACTGGCTGAGAGTAAGTTTGATAAGCAAGTGGATGCAAAATCAGTGGTTGATTTACTCATCCCTTACTTGTCAGCCGGAATGTCAACGAAGTAGTCATTGAAAGACGTATAAGAATAACACTATAAGCAACGACAGAATTAATAATAAGACCAGCCGCATGCGGTAAAGTGAACAAAAGGATCTGAACTATGAGCTCTCTACGAAGAAAATGGATTAGTGACCCAGCTTTTAAAGTTTTTAAGAAAGTGCTGCCACCACTATCAAGCACCGAAAAAGAAGCGATGGAAGCCGGTAGCGTTTGGTGGGATGCAGAGCTGTTCTCGGGTAAGCCAAATTTTACTACGCTGCATCATTATCCAAAACCGACGCTGTCTTCTGAAGAACAAGCGTTCATGGACAATGAATTAGAAACCTTACTTGAAATGTTGGATGACCAAAAAATCGTCAAAGACGATCGAGATCTTCCGCCGGAGGTATGGGATTTCTTGCGTAAAGAGCGTTTCTTTTCCTTGATAATTTCTAAATCGTATGGCGGTCGTGAGTTCTCTGCACTTGCGAATTCAACCATTGTTTCTCGTATTGCAACTCGCAGTATCAGTGCTGCTGTTTCTGTCATGGTACCTAATTCACTCGGTCCAGGTGAGCTGCTTTCACATTATGGTACTCAGGAGCAAAAAGACTATTGGCTACCACGACTAGCCGATGGTACGGATATTCCTTGTTTTGCGTTGACTGGCCCAGAAGCGGGATCAGATGCAGGCGGCATTCCTGATCAAGGCGTTGTATGTTATGGCATGCACGAGGGGAAAGAAGTTCTTGGTATCCGTGTTAGCTGGAATAAACGCTATATTACACTCGCACCAGTGGCGACTGTACTTGGTCTTGCCTTTAAGCTTCAAGATCCAGACGGTTTATTGGGTGACAAGAAAGAAGTCGGCATTACGTGTGCACTGATCCCGGCAGATCACGATGGCGTCGAAATCGGAGAGCGTCATGATCCACTAGGTTCGGCTTTTATGAATGGCCCAACACGCGGTAATGATGTTTTCATTCCAATGGATTGGCTAATTGGTGGTTCAGAGTACGCAGGAAAAGGCTGGCGTATGCTTGTGGAGTGTCTCTCTGCGGGTCGAGGTATCTCTCTGCCTGCTCTTGGTACGGCAATTGGCCACCTTACTACGCGCACCACGGGGGCATACGCATATGTTCGTAAACAGTTTGGTATGTCTATCGGTAAGTTTGAAGGCGTCGCGGAGGCGATGGGCCGCATTGGTGGCTTGACTTACCTGTTGGAAGCAACACGAACGTTGACGACCACTTCGTTAGATTTAAAAGAGAAACCAGGGATCGTTACCGCTATTGCGAAATACCATATGACGGAAATAGCGCGTACGATTTTAAATGATTCTTTTGATATTCACGCAGGCCGTGCTATTCAGGACGGTCCGATGAATTATCTTGCGAAGCACTATTTAGGTATTCCTGTAGCGATTACGGTTGAGGGTGCAAATATCCTAACGCGTAACTTAATGATCTTTGGTCAGGGTGCGACGCGTTGTCATCCATATGTACTTAAAGAGATGGAAGCCGCAGCAAACCCAGATGCCAATGAGGGCGCGAAAGCGTTTGATGAACTGCTGTTCAAACATATTGGCCATGCGACAGGCAACACCTTTGGAGCGCTAGGCGCCGCATTGACGGGGTCGCGTTTTGTCAAAGCGCACATGAGTGGGCCAACGCAACAATATTACAAAGACATCACTCGTCTAAGTCGCGCGCTAGCAGTAAGTGCTGATTTCGCTATGCTGACTTTAGGCGGAGACCTAAAGCGTAAGGAAATGATTTCTGCACGTCTAGGTGATGGCCTGAGTTACCTTTATATGGCATCCGCTGCGCTTAAGAAATACGAAGACGAGGGTCGTCAGCAAGGCGATTTAGATTTTGTCCACTATGCTGTTCAGCACTGTTTATACAATGCCGCTAAGTCACTAAACGAAGCCTATTCTAACTTCCCTGTGAAGTATGTTGGTGGTGTACTTAAAGGCTTGCTGTTCCCGCTTGGGAATCACTTTGAAGCGCCGAGCGATGAGCTTTGTGTGAAGCTGGCTGAGGCGATGATGACACCAGGAGCGCAGCGTGACCGCATGACTCACCTTTGTTATATCGGAAAAGAAGAGGATGACAGCGTTGGCTTGATGGAGCGTGCGTTCTTAGCTATGTACGAAGTGAAACCACTTGAACGCAAGCTGATTAAAGCAGCGAAAGATGGCAAAGTTGCACGCAAAGGTTTATTACATGATCGTTTGCAGCAAGCGTTTGAAGCGGGCGTGCTGACTGAGCAAGAAATCGACCAGATCATGGCGGCGGATAAGTTACGTTACCATGCGATTCAAGTTGATCATTTTAGCCACGATTTTTCAGAAGTTCGAACCAACGCTCCGAAGAAATCACACTTGAACTCTGCCGCATAAATATTAGCGCCTGAGATAACGAACAAGAGCACCTCCAATGAGGTGCTTTTTTGTACCTGATTGTCAGTGGTTAGTAGCATGAGTGCTCCAACCACTTGCATTTTCGCTGCATTTTTACAGAAATTAGGTGCGAAGTCCGGCTGAAACTTTTATCCTAGCAACGTTTTTTAAAGGAAGTTGAATATGATCATCAAACCTAGAATTCGTGGATTTATCTGTACTACTACGCACCCAGTGGGTTGTGAAGCTAACGTAAAAGAACAAATTGCTTACACTAAAGCACAAGGCCCAATTAAAAACGCACCAAAACGCGTTCTTGTTGTGGGTGCATCAAGTGGCTACGGCCTATCTTCTCGTATCGCTGCGGCATTTGGTGGCGGTGCTTCGACTATCGGTGTGTTCTTCGAAAAAGAAGGCTCTGAGAAGAAGCCAGGTACAGCTGGTTTTTACAATTCGGTAGCGTTTGAGAAATTGGCTCGTGAAGAGGGGCTGTATGCGAAAAGCCTAAATGGTGACGCTTTCTCAAATGAAGCAAAACAAAAAACCATCGACTTGATCAAAGAAGATCTTGGTCAGGTAGATATGGTGGTTTACTCACTGGCTTCTCCAGTACGCAAAATGCCAGAAACGGGTGAAGTAATCCGTTCATCACTTAAGCCTATCGGTGAGACTTACACCGCGACAGCTGTTGATACCAACAAAGATGTAATCATCGAAGCAAGCGTAGAGCCTGCTACTGAGCAAGAAATCCAAGACACAGTAACCGTAATGGGCGGTGAAGACTGGGAACTATGGATTAATGCACTATCAGAAGCTGGCGTGCTAGCAGATGGCTGTAAAACAGTGGCATACAGCTACATCGGTACTGAGCTAACTTGGCCGATCTACTGGGATGGTGCTTTAGGTAAAGCGAAAATGGACCTAGACCGCGCAGCTGCAGCACTGAACGAGAAACTGTCTGCAACTGGCGGTAGCGCAAACGTAGCGGTACTTAAGTCTGTTGTGACTCAAGCAAGTTCTGCAATTCCTGTAATGCCTCTATACATCGCTATGGTATTTAAGAAAATGCGTGAAGAAGGCGTACACGAAGGTTGTATGGAGCAGATTTTCCGTATGTTTAGCCAACGTCTTTACAAAGAAGACGGCAGCGCTGCAGAAGTAGATGAAGTAAACCGTCTACGTCTGGATGATTGGGAACTGCGTGAAGATATCCAACAACACTGTCGTGACCTATGGCCACAAATCACCTCTGAAAACCTAAAAGAGCTAACTGACTACGTTGAGTACAAAGAAGAGTTCTTGAAGCTATTTGGCTTCGGTGTTGATGGTGTGGATTACGAAGCAGACGTGAACCCAGCAGTAGAAACAGATTTCACTCAAATCTAATCGTTTCTAACCGAATTAAAAAAGGCGCTCATTGAGCGCCTCAGACTGCTGACAAAGGTCTAGCTTTCAAGCTAGACCTTTGATCTAATAGGGGTATCGAAATATGGATACTCCGACATGCTTCAAGAACCGACTCCGCAACAATACGAACTGGAAATGGTAACGATGGAACAGTTGGTTCCTAAAGACCATTTAGTGCGTAAAATCGATAATGCTATCGACTTTGAATTCATTCGTGATGAAGTCGCTCATCTTTATTGTAAAGATAATGGGCGTCCACCTGTTGACCCTGTTCGTCTCTTCAAAATCATCTTACTTGGCTACATCTTTGGCATAAAAAGTGAGCGTCAGCTCGTTAAAGAAATTGAAGTGAATGTCGCTTACCGTTGGTTCTTACGGATGTCATTAACAGAGAAAGTCATTCACGCATCTACTCTCAGCCAAAACCGCATTCGTCGCTTTAATGGCACGGATGTATTCGAACGTATTTTTATTAATATCGTAGAGCAAGCCATATCGAAAGGTTTGGTCGCGGGTCAAGAGCTCTTTACGGACAGTACTCATCTCAAAGCGAACGCCAACAAGAATAAACACACCAATAAAGTCACGGCGGTTCGCGCGAGTGCCTATCTTGATATGCTGGATGAAGACGTCACGTTAGACCGAGAAATAGCGGGCAAGAAGCCGCTTAAGGCTCGCGGATCAGAGTCAAAAACAAAGAATACTAAAACCAGTACTACTGACCCAGAGAGTGGCTTCATGACTCGTGATAATAAGCCACAAGGCTTCTTCTATCTCGACCATAGAACCGTTGATGGTCAACACGGAATTATCCTCGATACCTATACCACTGCAGGTAACATCAATGACTCACAACCTTACGTTCAACGCTTAGATTACACGCTTGCCACATTCCAATTGAACCCGATAGCTGTTGGACTGGATGCAGGCTACTTTACCGCCCCAGTGGCGGAGTCACTTGAACGTCGAGGTATTCTTGGCGTGTTCGGTTATCGACGCCCATCGAGAACGAAAAATACATTCAAAAAGAAACACTTTACTTACGACGCACAAAGAGACAGCTACCAATGCCCGAATGGTCAGGAGTTGCTTTATAAAACCACATCACGTGATGCCTACCGAGAATACCATTCAGACCCCAAAGAGTGTGCGTTCTGTCCAATGAGGAATGACTGCACTCAAAGCAAAAACATGAAGAAAGTGATTGCTCGGCATATCTATAGCGATGCAGTAGAGAGAGCAAATCAAATGCGGCTCTCTTCCTACGGAAAAAAGACTTATCGACGTCGAAGTGAAACCGTAGAACGGAGCTTCGCAGACGCCAAGCAACATCATGGTCATCGTTATGCTCGCTTTCGAGGTCTAGCCAATGTGCAAATGCAATGTTGGTTGGCAGCAGCAGCTCAAAACATCAAGAAGATAGCGTTGGTGATGAGTTATCTACGAAAAATGGGCTTAAACATGGCAGAAATAAGGCAAATACTTGCTTCTGTATGCCTATGTAATGAATGGAAACTTCTGCGCACGATATAACAAAAAATATCACGATCGCGACCTACGGTCGCTTCCAAAAAAGAACCCCGCTTAAAAAGCGGGGTTCGTCATCAATCTGAGGCGCTCATTGAGCGCCTTTTTTGTGTCTTTAAGCTTTGTATCTTAAAACTTTGTGTCGAATCATGAGCGCTACGTAAACCAACCAGCAACGCTCATTCAAAAGTAACTAACTCAGGATGATAAGGATAGTACCTGCGAGTGTCATTAAGATATTGGCAATGGCGTACGTACCAGCATAGCCCAAAGCAGGGATAGTCGATTTCGCATACTCGTTCACTACGTCCATCGCTGGTGCACACGTACGAGCACCGATAATAGCACCAAAGAGTAGCGCACGGTTCATTTTGAGTATGTAAGCGCCAACAAGGTAAGCCAATACAACAGGTACGACACTAACGATAAATGCCAAACCGATAACTTGAGGACCAACTTGAGTTAAGTGCTCGAACATTTTACCGCCCGCACTTAATCCGATGCCCACCATGAAGAACATCAAACCCAAGTCTTTGACCATGTTCAACGCGCCTTGCGGTACATAACCAAAAGTAGGGTGGTTAGCTCGTAAGAAACCAAGTGTAATACCTGATAGCAATAAACCGACCGCGTTACCCAGACTGAATGATACTTGACCAAACGTCATCGTGACGAGCCCAAACATAATGCCCAAAATGAAGAAGCTACAAAATGCCAGTAGGTCTGCCATTTGACTGTGGATCGAGATGAAACCGATTTTCTCAGCAAGACCATGAACGCGGCTCTTTTCGCCACTGACTTGCAACACGTCGCCTTTGGCCAGAACGATGTCTAAATCCATCGGCATTTCAATCTGCGCGCGTACCACGCGGTTCAAGAAACAGCCAAATTCAGATAAGTTCAAGTCTGACAGACGTTTACCAGCTATCGCGTCGCTTTTTACTACGATCTCTTCTTCGACAATGCGAAGGTCAAGTAGGTTGCGGTCAAATACTTCTTTACCATTTCGAAAGCTTGGATCCAAACGCGCATGGCTATCTGGGAAACCAACCAGTGCGATTTCATCCCCTTCCTGCAGGATCGCATCGCCATCAGGGTGGGCAAGAATACCATTACGACGGATGCGTTCGATGTAGCAGCCCGTTTGACGATAAATACCTAGCTCACGCAAGTTTTTACCATCGGTCCAATCAATCAACTCTGGACCCACTCGGTAAGCACGGATTATTGGCAGATACACTTTGCGTTGACTTGAACTGCCGAGACCGCGTTCCTGTGCGATTTGTTGTGCTGAATCCGAGAGGTTTTGTTTTTGTAGTTTAGGCAGCAATTTGGCGAACATGATCATGCTGATCAAACCCACTAGATAGGCCATCGCATAGCCGACGGATAGGTTTTCTAATACCAGTGAAAAGTCCATGTTACGTGGAATCGTGGCTAGGCCGGAATTTAAAGCATCTTGTGCGCCAACTAAAACTGGCGTTGCTGTCAATGCGCCTGCCATCATGCCCGCAGAAAGTCCAAAATCGAGACCAAAATAATGGCTACAAAAGTACGTTAAACTGACTGCCGCGACTAGCACAGTCATACTTAAAATAAAGTAATGTTTTCCGTCTCTGAAGAATATACCAAAAAAGTTGGGCCCTGCTTCGATTCCTACACAGTAGATAAATAGCATAAAGCCAATGGTGAGCGCTTCTGGATTAAATGAGAAACCGAGGTGGCCCATGATGAGCGAGGTGATAAGAACGCCAATAGAATTGCCTAACTGCAGGCTTCCAAAGCGAATCTTACCAATGCCAAGGCCGATGGCTAATACGACGAAGATCAGAAGAATCGGGTTTTGTTCAAGAAGGTGTACGACGTCTATGTTCACTGTGTGGCTCGGTAAAGTGGGTGCCAAAAAGATTAGGAGTTGCGAATTGTAACGAATAATCGCCAAAAGATAAGTGAATTTTTTTTGCTTTTGTCATTACTTGACGTAAGGAAATAATCTCACTCATATTAAAAAAGCCGCATAGTGCGGCTTTTAAACATTCTTTGTTTCTTTTATACAGTCTTAGCTGTATTACTCGTCGAACAGACCTAGGTGTTCTTTTGCGTAGGCTTCGAAGTCATCACAACCACCGATGTGCTCTTGGTCGATGAAGATCTGAGGTACCGTTTCTACTGGCTTACCAACGGTTTTTTCTAGATCCGCTTTAGAAATACCTTCTGCGTGGATATCTACGTAACGGTAGTTGAAATCATCGCGTTTTGCTTTAAGTGTTTCTGCGTGTTCTTTCGCACGAACACAGTAAGGACAAGCTGGGCGACCAAAGATAACTACGAACATAATCTCATTTCTCCTAAAATTTATTCTTGTTGAGAGCGGATTGACTTCATGTCGTGACACGCTTTCATTTGTTGACATAACTATGCCCGATCCTGATCCGGAAATAAAGTAGCAATTACCTGTTGTTTCAATAGGCAAATTCTATCGTATAAATACTAGGCATTTTCGTTACAAAGCGGTGCGGACCCGACTTTGAGTCCAAATCGGAGTTGCCGAAAAATAAGGCAGTGTATGTGAACTAACGCATAAAAACATACATTTTGTAAGGTTAATGATGGCAAGGTGCACTGGGTCAATTTTTTTTCAATGAAAGCAAAGCACTCTAGAGTCAGTTGTTGTTTTGGGGAGGAAGTGTATGTTTCAGTTTATGACTGCGACACGGATTATCTTCGGCGAGGGCGCGCTCCAATCTTCGTTGTCTGTAATCAATCAGTTTGGCTACAGCGTTTTACTTGTTACGGGTAAAGATACGCAAAGAGCCACACCTATTATTAATTATCTTAAAGCGCAGAATATGCGTTATCAGCATGTCGCCATCAGTGGGGAACCCAATATCACGATGGTAGAAGAAACCGCTGTTTTGGGGCGCAAGTTTCAGCCTGATATGGTGATCGCTATTGGGGGAGGAAGCGTGATAGATATGGGCAAAGCACTGGCTGCTATCATCCCAAACCAAGGTGACGTTTATGATTACGTCGAAGTTGTCGGCCGTAATGTTCCATTAAAAACTAAACCTATTCATTTTATCGCCATTCCTACCACCGCAAGTACAGGCTCTGAGGTGACGCGCAATGCGGTTCTAAAATCAGGCCAAGACCAAGTCAAAGTTAGCCTCCGTAGCCCAGAGATGCTTGCTGATGTTGCGATTGTTGATCCCACATTAACCTATGGCACCGATCAATACACCTCTGGTCGAGGCGCAATGGATGCGTTTACTCATTTAATGGAAGCTTATGTTTGTGGTGATCCAAACCCATTGACCGATATGGTTTGTGAGGAGGGGCTCAGACGATTAAGCCGATCCGTCATTGCTGGGTGTAAACAAGACAACCATAAAGCACGCTCCGATCTTGCGTTTGCTGCTTTGCTCGGTGGTATGGCGATTACCAATGCAAAATTAGGGGCGGCTCATGGGTTAGCATCGGCTTTAGGCGGTAAGCTAAATGCGCCTCATAGTGTCATTACCGCACGATTAGCTCCGCATGTAATGCAAGAGAACATTAATGCAGCAAAAAGGGCCGGGCGCAGTGATGTGATAAGTCGTTACAGAAAAATTGCTCAGATCGTTACTGAAAGAGCAAATGCGAATGAAAATGATGGTGTACTTTGGGTCAAAATGGTGTTGGATAAACTAGATTTGCCCCGCCTTGGAAAGTTTGGTGTTTGCCAAACCTCATTTGAACAAGTCGCTGATGATGCGCTCAAGTCTGTCGCAATCAAAGGTAATCCACTTCCTCTTACGCAAGATAGGCTAATTCATATTTTAGGGCTAGTATGCGATGGCAGTGACGAATGTGAAAGTATAGGAAAACGTCATTTAAGTTCCGTCGAAGTGCTAAAACAAGATCATGACCTAACAGGGGTAAATGATTAAAAAAGGGGAGCAATATTTGCTCCCCTTAGAATAATTCAATTACCAACATTTGGCGTTGTTGCCTTGATCAGAATTGATAGGATCAACACTGGTCAGGTCAGTACTGACTAAGTTTGTCATAACGGCTGTCTTTTAGCGCGTCTTTCACTCTTTTTAGATTTTCACGGAAACCAGTTCCGCGACGTAACGTAAAGCCTGTAGCGAGAACGTCGATAACGGTCATTTGAACAACACGACTTGCCATTGGCATGTACACGTCCGTATCTTCCGGGACATCCAGTGTGATAGCGAGTGAACTTGCTTTTTCAAGTGGTGAGTCTTTTGCTGTAATGGCAATGACAGTTGCGCCATTTTCTCGCGCTAGATTTGCAATTTCCACTTGACTCTTAGTGCGCCCTGTGTGAGAAATCAGCACCACGACATCGTTATCACTGCAATTAATACAGCTCATGCGTTGCATTACAATGTCTTCGAAACAAGTGATAGGGATATTAAAACGAATAAACTTGTTTTGAGCATCACGCGCTACAGCAGAAGACGCGCCAAGGCCAAAGAAAGAGATACGTTTCGCTTGAGTCAACAAATCAACAGCGCGATTCACTTGCATTGGATCTAAACTATTTTTTGCTACATCCAAACAAGCCATCGTGGATTCGAAGATTTTATGCGTGTAGGCGTCTGGGCCGTCGCTCTCTTCCACGTTGCGGTTAACGTAAGGTGTTCCATTAGCAAGGCTTTGTGCAAGGTGCAATTTGAAGTCAGGAAAACCTTTCGTATCCAGACGTCGACAAAAACGGTTTACAGTAGGCTCACTTACATCAGCCATCTTAGCTAATGTAGCAATGCTAGAATGAATTGCAGTTTGTGGCGACGCCATAATTACTTCCGCAACTTTGCGCTCTGACTTACTGAAATTCTCCAGATTTTTTTGAATTTTTTCTAATGTATTCATAGTGTTCACGAGGGTATAGAGAACAACTCGCTGGCTCTGTTAACGGACAGAAACATCCTAGCTTCTAGGGTAAGAGGGGCGTTAACGAAAGCAACCAGCGCCATAAAACCAGTATAAACCCGAACCACAATCTGGCTAAAACAAATACGGTTACAAATTGGTGAGAATTTGACAAGCCTCAAACAAAATGTTGTAAAAACTACAGAAATGAATGTCTCTTCGCACATTTGTGCCGCTTGTGGCACGATAATGTGACTGAGTTACATCGAAACGAAAGAAATTTTCAAGTCGATGTAATGTCAATCCAAATTATCTATTCGACATTCTGGCTAGGTAAAATCACTGATGGCTGCGTTACCGTTTTTATAGGCAGAGCCATGAGTAGCTAGAAGCGTTTTTAGTTAAAAGCATTCTTAGTTAAAAGCACTAGCTACTACATCGACATTTTGTTTCAGATGATTTTGCCCGCGAATGTGCTCACAACGGATTTATCCGAATTGACCTCACTCATTCAAAAGATCATGAGTTGTGGATCTTTTGTACGGTTTCTTGAATTTTAGCCATTAAACTTGGTGCTTGCAGTGCAATTTCTCTTTGCTCTTCAAGTACCGAGCTCAGTATCTCATTCGTTGTTAATGGATTTGCCAACACGACACGAAATACGATGGTATTGAGATGTTGCCAGTGAGCTGGGTTAAGTCGAGTACGTGATACAAATGACTTACCCGTTTCACGTTGACGTTTTTGAATAAACTGGGTCAACTGGTTGATCAGTTCATTGAGCTTCTCTTTTTGCGAACCTTGGGCTTTTTCAAGCGCCAAGCGAATGTCGCTCGGTAAGTAGCGGTAGGTTAGCAAACAAAGCTCAGGCTCAGAAACAAGTTCGAAATCGTCTTGCTGATTGATCAGATCAGCAAAGTAACGTGCTTTCGCAATACTCTGATCGATCAATAGCTCATAACCAGGTCGACTGATGATATGCATCGCAGCATAAACCAACATTGCCATACCTGAACGTGATCCCTCTAAGGTATGGCTTCCTAAATCTTTCGACCCTTTACGTAGAATATATTGAGCATGGTGCTCAATTGATTTCATCGCATCAGGGTCTTTGAATAGAACCATTCCTGCGCCCATTGGAATGTAGAGCTGTTTGTGTGCGTCAATGGTAACAGAATCCGCCAGTTCAGCGCCGCGTAGTAGGTGACGATGGTTATTCGACATAAGAGTCGCACCACCCCAAGCGGCATCAACGTGGAAATGGCAATCATGCGCCGCACAAACTTCTGCAATTTGTGGTAGCGGGTCAACAGTTCCGGTTTCTGTCGTACCAGCAACACCCACAACGGCAATCGGCTTGATATTTTGAGCTTCAAGTTCGGCCATTTTCGCTTTTAGATCATCCACGATAATGCGGTTATTCGCGTCGGTCTTCACTGCAACTAGGCCATCTTGACCAAGACCAAGGACATCAGCCGCTTTTTTGAGTGAATAGTGACCACGCTCTGAGACCAATATGGCTAAACCATCATAGCCATAATGCTTCATGGCTTTGAATAAGCCTTCTTTCTCAACACCTTTGAAAGCACCATCTGCTTTCAGTGCTCGGTTTCTAGCTACCCAAAGCGCGGTAATATTCGCGATGGTACCACCTGAACAAAAAGCACCTAGCGAATGCTTAGCACTGTGCATCCACTTGGTATAGAAGTCGTCACTTTGGCCGTAGATAAGCCTGTGCAGCATACCAAGAACTTGACGTTCTAATGGTGTGAATGCCTTTGATGTTTCAATCTTTACCAAGTTTTGGTTCAGCGCGATCATAATTTTCGACAATGGCATTAAGAAATATGGCAAAGCCGATGTCATATGGCCGATAAAACTAGGTGCCGATGTATGAACGGAGTGAGAGACTAATGTATCGAGTAAGTGTTCAGTATGGTCTGATACAAACTCAGGTTGCTCAGGAATCTGAGCAGAAGAAAAGTCTTTTTCGATTTCATGTAAAGGCTTTTCTTCTGCAACGATATGTTCACGAAGAAATTCGTTAAGGTTTTGGGAAAGACTTACGTCAATTTTGGTTAACGTAGAATCGGGACCTTCAGGAATCGTGAAGATCTTTAGCAAGCTTTCAAAGCTAACGTCAGCGGTTTTTTGTTCCTTAACCATGGCAAAGAATCTTTGTAGTTATAGTGGTAATGCGAACGGCACAATCTAAACCAAAACGGGCGCAAAGTCCCGTTTTAATTATTGAAACCCATATTGCCAGAATGAAATACACTATCGTGCGGTTATTGGCATTTTAGTTGCTCAATCTTAGCAATGGATTGGTTGTACGAGTTTAAAGCGGTATCGATCTGTTTTGGATGGCTTAGCAAATCGGCGAATGCTGAGCGCAGTTCGTAGTTTTTCGGGTGGTTAGTCGACTGGCGATCGCTGAACGTTTTCTTTGCAACTTCACCTAGTTTGTCATCACGTGTCGCCAATTGCTTTACATCGTGTTGTTCAAGCTTTAGCCAAGCTTCAACTGGTTGCTCTGTTGCTACTCGGTTGGGTTCATTTTTTAAGAAGTAGTGCACGGCTTCACGGTTTAACTCAAAGTGATGTTTGCGCCCGTCTAGAAACCATTGACCAACTTCTTTCAGGTCTGGGTATTGAGAGACAGTTAAATCAACTAAATCTTGATACCACTGTAGGGAAGCATCAACGTAACCATCATATTTATTTGCGAGGCACTGCTGATCAGCAGCAAAAGTGAAAGTTGAGCTTGTAGCGAGGAGCGCTGCAACGACAAAGCGTTTCATTATTATTCCTTTTAGTTTTATCCGTTTTAACACTAATGCGAACGATACTTTATTTTCAATTGTGAGTGATACCCAAGTCGCGTTTAGATTGAAACCAATAGTTTGAAACCAATGGCTTGAAACCAATCGCTTGAGACATTTGGCTAGAGGCAGTTTGGGTATGATTGTTTTCCATATTGTAATAGATGTTAAAACTTATTCCTGAGATCTAGCTAGCAAGTGATACAAAGAAAAGCATCAATACAGGTACGAGCAGGCTAAGAATAAAGCCACTAACAATGGCAACGGGCACACACCGTACACCACCCGTGGTTTGAATGACTGGAAGAGTAAAGTCCATCGCCGTTGCGCCGGCATAACCAATTGCAGTGCAAGGGTAACGTTGAATTAGCAAAGGAATGGCCACAAGAGCCAGTAACTCTCGCATGAGTTCAATAAGGAATGATGCGCCACCAAAAATTGGCCCAAACGCATCACCCATTAAAATGCCAGCAAGTGAGTACCAACCAAAGCCTGAAGACATCGCAAGGGCTTGATAAAGCGGAATGTCCAAAATGGCTGCTGCAATGACCCCACCTAGCATACAAGTCACAATAATAAGGGCGGCAATCGCCATACCTTGCTTATTCAAGAGAATTTGCTTTAACGTCAGGCCACTATTTCGAAGTTGAATGCCAATGAAAAACAGTAGCAAAAACAAAATCCATTCGCTTGCAGTATCCACCCAGGACAGACCAATGGGTAATAATAGTCCCGCGGCCAAACCACCCCCAACAACCACGACAAGTTTTATTGACTCTAGCGCCATAGAAGAAAGTGGTAGTTTTTTAGAATTGTGATCCGTTTGAAGAGGGATTAATTTGTCGATAATCGGCAAGGCTAATAAGTTACATATACTCAAGCAAAAGAAAAAGGTACCAGCGTAAAGCAAGATCGTCTGTAAGTTCGTCCCTAAGTTATCAAGAGCGGCTAAGCTTAACCCCATTAATGATAAAATGACGTAAATCAGATAGGAGGTAGAACGGTTGATTTTCTCGAGAACAGAAGCACGAGAAATTGGTATTAAATACCCCACAACAAGTGGGGCAAATATAAATAGCATCCCTGAAAACATAAGACTCAGAAATTCCTTTGTGAGATAACCGCACTATTTCAGTATTTATTAGTAAATCGAATCTAATAAGTGAAAGAGCCTACGGAACGATTGTTTGTTGATTAAAGACCACTCGCTACGAGTACATCGCTAATTTTACGCTGAAAATCGACATTACTCATGTTACTCAAGTCATAGAGTATTTCTGCGCCAGTTACATTAAACTCAACGTCATGATCTTCAATACGTTCATCTTGATTACGGAACATCAGTAAGTGGTTGGCAATTCTCGCGATATCCAAATAACTGACTTCAGGGCGTACATCAAGGTACTTTTCATTAGAAGATACTTCTCTGAAATCATTATCAAAGCCCCAACTTTCCAAAACCAGTTTACTGGTTGCTGAACAGCGAGTCTGGAAAATTTGTAATGCGATGTCTGCGTCCAAGTAATTACCTCTGTCCAGATAGAGGTGGTATTCATTGATTAAGCAGAAAAGGCCAATATCCGCCAATAGGCCAACTAACAGCGCTTTTTCTTGTTCAAGGTGACCGTACGTTGAAGGTTCATGCTTTCGAAACTCTTGAACCACCATGACCATGGTTGCGCCCAACTCTCGAGAAACGGCCGCACTCTTCATCAAAATGAGATTACAGTCTTTAGACAGGTTGACAGAATGTTTCAACTGTTCAATGGCTTGTGCGGTAACAATGTCTCGCACTCGCAGGATACCTAAACGAGAAACCGCAGTACTTAAGTCGGTACAGGTAATGTTGCGACGATTGAAAATAACGGAATTTGCCACACGAATGACGACCGCAGCTAAACCTGGGTCTTCAAGCAATGCGTTGGCCACATCAATAATAGTGGTGTTTTCTTCAGTGCATAGCTTTTGAATCTTTAAAACGACATCGGGGATCGGAGGTAGCGAGATTTTTCCAGTAGAAATTGACTGTTCTACCAGTTGTGCAAACTCTGATTCCAGTGCTTTTATAAGCTTGTCTTTATTATTTGGCAGCCAAAAAAATGATAAGTGTTCCATTTATATTATAGTGCTTAAGAACTTTTAGACAGTTTACCCTTACAACGAGTTACTTATCAATCAAATGAGAGGGTTATCGTTATATTTGCTTTATTCGATGTTTGATTCTTGACGTCGTATTCGTCAAAAAAATAGCACTAGCAATTAATTTATGTGAAACTAATCACAGATATAGCAACTCCTGTTTGTCTTATGTGACGCAGATCCTAACTTATTTTTTATCGTTAAGTATGATTAGGAAAGTTGGTGAGCACAAATCACAAAAATATCGCCAACATAATAACATTTTATTCGCTACAAGCTGCTGTATATCTGGCGACTCGCTAATCGGGGTAATTTATTCAGATTAAAGAGGTCAATGGAAATGACAGACCAAGCTTTTTTTATGTATGTAAGCAGTTTTACTAAGTTTCAAAAACGTTCTATGTTTGGTGGGATTGGGCTATTTAGCAATGATGCCATGTTTGCTTTAGTGAGTAATGATAGCTGTTACTTGCGTGGTGGAGATGGGCTTGATGAAGAGTTTATTCGACTAAATTGTGAAAAGTATAAGCACGTCAAGAAGCAAACCACGGCAACCGTTAATTACTATGAAGTGACAGAGCTATTTGAATCTGGTTATGCGGGCTTAGATGAATTATTAAATAGATCCATCGAGTGTTCAGTGAAAGAGCGCAAGTATCAACGTTCTCTCGCAAGTAGACGTCTGCGCGATCTCCCAAACATGCAGCTTACTTTAGAGCGTATGGTTAAAAAAGCGGGCATTGATGATGTTGAAATGTTCTTAGAATTAGGGCCCGTTGAAACGTTTAACAAAGTAAAAGCTGCTTATGGTAGCGATGTTGACGTGAAACTGCTTTGGAAGTTTGCTGGCGCAGTTGATGGCGTTCACTGGAAACTGATTCAAGAACCTCGTAAAAAACAGCTCCTTGCTATGTGTGAGTAGTTTAGTGATTACGTCACCTATTTTTAGCTAATGAAAAACTTGCGATATAGGTGTTGGTACAGAATAACGTTAGTAATGACTCATTCGAATGAAGTTCGCGAGTCATAATATACAAAGTGTTGGAAAGTTAAAAGGAAGTTAACGTTTTTGACCGCTTCATGGCGACTGTCATTACAACGCAAAAGTTATAAAAAAAACCGAGGTTTTGCCTCGGTTTTTTTGATCGTATAAAGGTTCTAGAAATAAAACTTAGATTCTGGCTTAGAACTTAAAGCGTGTAGTGAACATAAGTTGATCACCGTAGAAATCATTAATACGAGCTTCAGCACCTAGAGAGAATAGCTCTGTTGAGTGGAAACGTGCGTAAGCTGAGCCCATCCAGTCGTCATCGTTGTCGATAGAAACGTAGCCAACTTTGCCGCCCACTTCAAGTTGAGGACCAAGCCACTGGCGAACACCTAGGTTCAGTTCCATGCCCACATCAGCACTGCTAGAAGATGATGGTTGAACGACGCGCATTAGCATTGCACCTGTTAGGTCTGCCCAGTTGTTGACTGGAGAATGGAAACCAAAACCTGCAGCAGAGTCGAAATCACCGTCGAACTCAGAGTCGATGCGAGCAATAATGTGTGCGTTTGGGTGAATAGATTTGCTAAAGCCAGCACCGAATGTCACTGGGCTTGCACCAATACGTGCTTCGAAATAGTCGTAGCTAAAATTGCTCATAGTTGCAGGTGAGTTGTAATCGTCTGCAGCTAGAGCGTGGTTTGATGCCATAAGTAGAGCCGCGGCTAATAGTGTTTTACGCATAACTAACGATAAACCTTGTTCAATTTTTCCGTGGGCGCAAGTCATTCCAATCGCTGAAAACAACGAGTCATGTTAGCTTGTTATTACGCTAACGATGAACACGGGGCTACTTTGATTGGTATAAGCACTTGAACCGTAATCTGATTTGTTCGACATCATAATAAAAACGGTGGTCTACGACCAACAAAAATGTGTCGATGTTTTGTCAATTGACTCAATTGTGCCAACTAAACAGCAAAAAACGCGCCATCTCAACTCGACATGGCGCGTTTTTTAGATTTTTCTTACTCACCGAAACTGGCTCGCCTCTCTGACATGGCATTCAAAATGGCTTCTGAATCGAGAATTGCTGTCCAAGAGAGTAAGTTATCATCGTTTTCTATCATGAAAGCAGTCAGTTGCGAGATGATTGCTGAGCGAAGTGTTTCGCCATGCCATGGTTTAGCAATGTAATAGTCGAGGCTAGCATGGTTAACGGCTTCAACCGTGTCTTCAAGGCCAGCTTGTCCAGTTAATAATACTTTGCGTGCCGATTTAGTGTCGTTATTTTGACTCAATTCAATCAAGAAGCTGATACCAGTTTGTTCTGGCATGATGTGATCACACAAAATCAGTGCTAATTTGATGCCTTCTTCCGCCATTTCTTCGATCACCTGTTTGGCTTCTGTGACGGATTCTGCTCCTTCAACGATGAAGTTGTCTTCAAATGGCATCAGATCTTGAAGGACACTATCTAAGACTTCTCTTTCGTCATCTACGCACAATATTAGATACTTAGTCATGCTTGATCTCCTTCTTGAGTAATAGGTAACCAGACTGTCATGCACGTGAATTGGTTGAGTTCTGACTCAACGTCTATCCATCCTCGATGACTGGTTACAATTTGTTGGCAGATAGAAAGCCCAATGCCTAGGCCAAAATTGCCTTCTTTTTTCGTTGTATAGTTGAGCTCAAAAATTGCTTTTTTCTGTGACTCTGGGATCCCACTGCCGTTGTCGCGGAAAGAAATGACGGCGTAGGTCTGTTGGTGTCTTGTGACCAGTTTTGACTGGATAGTCAGTATCCCTCGTTCAGGAAAAGCATCAATCGCATTCGATATGAGGTTGGTCCAAACCTGTTGCAGTGCGATGGGTTGGCACAATGTCTTCGGCAGATCTGCGTATTCTGTTCTGACCGTGTGCAATTTGAGCTTGTTTTCAAAAATCACTAATGTGTCTTCAATGCCTTCATGGAGATCGGCAAAATGCAACGTCTCGTCATCTGAGCGAGCGTAGCCTTTGAGGCTTTTTACCATATCGGCAATTCGAGCCGCACAAACGTTAATCGAGCGAAGCGAAGAACCGACTTGATGATATTGCTCAAATGTAGTGAGCATATCGAGTGACTGATGTTTTTGTTGTTTGATCTGTTCAACAAGCGCTTGATCCGTCTCTAAGCCTAAGTTAACTATTTTTTTGGCCAACGCTCGTTCAGGTAATATATGGCAAAGTTGTTTTACACGATCTCTTAACTCGGAAGTGGAGGCCGGTTTGGCCGTTCGTGCTCGATTTAGTAGTGCGACACCTTGATCTTGTATTTCGTGACTTGGGTGTATTGTTAAGAGTTGTTCAAGAGTTTGGGTGAGGTTTTCAACGCCTCGTAATATGGCGGCAATTGGGTTATTTAGCTCATGCGCGACGCCTGCAACAAGTTGGCCGAGCATAGCCATTTTCTCACGCTCAATCAATTGCTGATGGGCCGACTCTAATGATTCTAAGGTTTTTTGCAGTTGCAGTTTTGTATTGATGCTGCGTTGAAGGCGACGATTGAAATGTCGCAAAAGCAGGTTGGTAAAAAGAGGCAGCAAGTTTGAATCGCTTTGCATGACTTTGCGAAATACATTTCTATCTAACTTGATGACTTCGGTTTGAGTCAGGGTTAATGCGGTAGAAAAGGAGTGTTCTCCGGTGACAAATGACATACTACCAACAATGTTACCTTTCGAATGACGGACGACTTCACGCTGCATACCAAGTTCATCGCGTTTATATAAGGCGACTTCACCGCTGGTAATAAACCACAAAAAACTATTGGGTTCGCCCTCAATGGTCAGCAAGTGCTCTGGAGAGTATGTGCGACAAGCGGTTGTATCCTTGTTTTGCTCGAAAAAATCCTGCAGTGCATTAATGACTTGTTCTGCCAGCGCGGAATCAGACAGGGCATGATAGTCATTTAAAAAACCGGCCTGAAAATTACTCATTTGGTTTTCAATATGAGCTCGGAGCAATTTATGTTGGTCAAGGATTTGGCTGTAATTAAGTAGCTCGTCTTTGTCATGGCGTAATACGAATTGTGTGAGCTCTTTTTGTGCCGTATTGAACAAGACATTATCAGGAAGTGGCTTGGTTAAACAGTGATCAAGACGTCCCTCATTGACGGCAGTGAGGATTGCGTCAATATCCGATGAGCAGCTGATTAATATCTTGCGGGCTTGTTCAGTGTGCGGTTTGCGATCGAGACCAATCAGAAAATCAACACCGTTAAATTGTGCGTGATGGCTTGCGATCACGAGCGCGACGGTTTGCTCTTTTTCTTCTAAGTATTCAAGAGCGTGTTGGGCTTCTTCAATTGACTCCACAGAGAGGATGTCAAATTTACTTGAAAACGCAGACAACTCTAACCGAAATTGCTCGGCACTGATGGGGTTGTTGTCGAGGCACAATACGGCGTAACGGTTCACTGGCGTTGAGGCTCCGGTAATATACTTGCGTTGTTCACCATAGCAATTTTGGCATACTCTGGTTGAGAGCTAGGTTTTATTCTGAACTTGTTTGAATAGTTAACCGTCAATACTCTGATTTATCTCAATGTTTTAACCTCGCAGGGTTTAGGTTAGACTGAGTACAAATACTTAAAAAGTGACGTTATGGAAAATTTAAGAAAAATTGGAGCGATTGGCGGTGCTGTCGCGTTGGCTCTTTGTTGGCCACTTGCTGTTGGGCAAATCGGACAATCCATTATTGAAGATGGTATTGCGAATATGAACGACGACATGTTTAAAAGTGAAATCGTTCAATATGACCGAGGCTACCTTTCTTCCGTTGTGCATACGCGCTACACCGTTATCGACCCGGTATTGAAAACGGAGTTAGAAAGAGATGGTCTGGCGACGACATTTGATGTAACGAGCCAAGTTTCACATGGTTTGACGAGTCTAAGTGCGGATTCAGAGTTGGTCGACAATGACATGTTACCTCTAACAATGCATAGTCAAACCCAACTGAATGGGAATACAGAATTTACCGTGAATTTGGACAGTTGGAATTACCAAAATGAAGCGCAAGGCGTTTCGGTATCAACCAGTCCAATGGAAGTGACGGGAGATATTACTGTACTAGGGGATCTCAATTACGCGGTTTCTATCCCATCCGTTCAGGTCGATTTTGATAATGGTGAAGAAATATTCCTCAATAAACTGACCGGTCATGGAAAAGGAAAACAGGCTAAAGGTTACTGGCTCGGTGAGCAAACATTTTCACTGCAAAAGTTGGACGTATTAGATGCATCACTTACTCCTATTTTTGTCATTGAGAACGCAAGCTATAGCGGAGTGACAAAACTAGATGAAGCTGGAGAGAAGTTAAACAGTAACCTCAATCTCGGCGCCCAAAAAATGCATTTAACCGATGGCACGATTGTGGATGACTTTAAGCTGGATTTCTCGATTGCAGATGTTGATAGCCAATCATTCGACCAGATTATGTCGATTTACCAAAGCTCTACAATGCTGGATACACAAGAAATTGAAAGCTTGTTGCCTTACATCGATACTTTATTCAGTCAAGGTTTTAACTTATCGGTTAATGAACTCTCTCTTGCGTTTGGCGAAGGCAAGTTTCGAAATGAGTGGCAACTTTCTGTACCTCAAGGAACCGATAATATTACACAGGATCCGATGAAGTTAATGATGGCGACAACGGGGTCATTGAGCACTTACTTCTCAGATGAACTTGTCGAACAGTACCCATTTATTCAAGAGGGTATCGATGAGTTAATGGTGATGGAGCTGATTGAGAAAAAAGACAATGGCTATGAGCTAAAAGCGCAAATTTCTGATGGAAAACTGAAGTTTGAAAATGGTCAAGAGTTTCCGCTGATCACCTTGCTGATGCCAGCTTTGATGCAATAGAAAGTGATAACGAAGTAACAATGACTCGGCTCATTCGTTTTTGAGAACATTATTTGATATTGTTTGATAATTGCAATGTGGGCGAACGTTATTTTTATACAAAATGAGTTTTTATCTTTTTCAGTTCAAAAAGAGGTCGTAAGACCTCTTTTCTTGTTTTTCTCCCCGCGAAAACGTGATATTAATTTCGTAATCTTTACTTAGCAGGAGCAATGAGCATCATGGAACAAAATACGGATAACGTATTTAACTTCAGTGCAGGGCCGGCAGGTCTGCCAAAAGCAGTCATGCAGCAAGCACAAAAGGAGCTAATTAACTGGCAAGGCCTTGGTACTTCAGTGATGGAAATCAGTCACCGAAGCAAAGAGTTCATCAAAGTTGCAGAGGAAGCTGAGCAAGATCTTCGCGATCTGTTAAGCATCCCTGACAATTACAAAGTGCTATTTTGCCAAGGTGGTGCTCGTGCTCAATTTGCAGCGGTTCCGCTTAACCTACTGGGTGATGCTAAAACAGCGACTTACATTGATGCTGGTTACTGGGCAGAGAGCGCAGTAGAAGAAGCACAAAAGTACTGTGAACCCGACGTATTTGATGCAAAAACAACGATTGATGGAAAAATCGCGGTGTTGCCAGCCTCAGAGTGGAAAATACTACCTGACGCGGCTTACGTTCATTTTTGTCCAAACGAAACCATTGATGGCATTGAAATCAATGAGTTGCCTATTACAGATAAACCAATCGTCGCCGATATGTCTTCTACGATTCTATCTCGTGAAATTGATGTATCAAAATACGGGGTAATTTATGCTGGAGCGCAAAAGAACATTGGTCCATCAGGCATAGCAATTGCCATTGTACGTGATGATCTACTTGGCCTAGCCAAAAAGGTATTACCGAGTATTTTGGATTACAAAGTGTTGGCAGAAAAAGAATCCATGTTTAATACGCCACCGACGTTCGCCTGGTATTTGTCTGGTTTAGTTTTCAAATGGCTAAAAGGACAGGGCGGAGTTAAAGCTATTGAGCAAGTTAACCGCGATAAAGCGCAATTGCTATATGAGTACATCGATCAATCAGATTTTTACCGAAATGAAGTGCACTCGGGTAACCGTTCATTGATGAATGTGCCATTCCAACTTGCGAAACCAGAGCTAGATGGTGTTTTCTTAGAACTTGCAGACGCAAAAGGTTTGAAATCATTAAAAGGTCATCGTGCGGTTGGTGGTATGCGAGCTTCAATCTACAATGCAATGCCAATTGAAGGCGTACAAGCACTGGTTGATTTTATGCGAGAATTTGAACAGCAATACGCTTAATCATTCGCTATGATATACTTCGTTAAAGCGTCGCAATTGCGGCGCTTTTTTGTGTGTATTTTTACTAATGCTTGTTTTACTAACCGTTATAGCGACAAAAATTTTTGTTACCGATGCTCGGCGCAATTGATGATTGTTGTTAGTGAGAGATATAGCGCTCAACTTATTCGGTTAAGTGGAAGTTCGGTTAAGTGGAAGCATACGCACAATTTCATTGAGTCTCTTTTGAATACGCGATTTAGGTTCGCTATTTTTGTCCCATCACCAACTACCGAGAATTCTAGTGAGACAACTCTGCCTAATATTTATGTTTTGCTTCTCTTCATTGGCCTTTACTCAAGAGATTCAAGTATGGAGTGGTATTGAGTATTCAACCGTTGCTGAAATCAAAGAGCGCTTTGAGGCCGAGACCGGTAACACGCTCACTATTAGGGAGTTCGATGTCAATAATATTCGCTCAGAACTTTTATTGGCAAAGCAGACAAGCATTACTGTGCCTGATGTAATTTGGGTCCCATCCGACTTTCTTGGCTTACATGATTATTTTGATTTGGCAGAGATCCCACTAAATTGGATAGATGAACAGGAAATTGAGCCCAAAGCGCTGGAGTTGGTGACCGTTGGAGATGCCATTTATGGGGTACCGCTTGGTTTAGGTAATCATTTAGTTTTGTATGTGAATACCAAACTGACGGATGATCTTTATCCGACTTGGGAGAGATTGCGCAGTTTGGCTGAGAAAGGACAGATTTCATTGGCGATGCAATATCCCAATATGTACTTCTTGATGTCATTTATACCGATGTTTTCGGATCAGCGTTTTGAACCTGTTACCACCTTTGATACGGACACATTGGCAGCAGCCCTAACGTTTTATGGGCGGTTACTTAAAGATGGGGTGCTTAAAGGTCGTTATACGCAAGAACAAGCTCGTGCTCAATTTGTGAATGGGGAAGTGCCTTATCTGATCGATGGGGATTGGGCGTTAGGCGAGCTAAGGATGCATTTTTCCGATGAGTTGAAGATAAGCCGTTTGCCAACGTATAACAATCATCATATGCACTCTCTAAGCGGGGGGAAAGTGTTAGCGTTTAATGCGCAAGCGATGCTCGTTCCTGAAAAACGAAAAGCGATGAAAACGTTAGCAATGATTGTTCAAAAGCCTGATTTTATTGAAGACGTTATCATAAACCAGAATCTGATTTCGACCAATCAAACGATTAATCGCAAGTGGTATGACAAAACTCATTCCTATTACAGTGACCTTTACCGAGAGTTGTCGCCATCTTATGTAATGCCAAGTTCGGTGGAAATGGCGGTGACATGGGAAGCATTAATACGCGGCTATAAAAGATACAGTGCAGGCATGCCCGCAGAAGAGGCGGCAAAGTTCGTCATTGAGTTCATTAATGAGCATTCTGAGCGTATTCACAGTAGTAGGAAATCATCATGATAAGTTTACGTAATATTTTAACGTTGATTGTTGTGATGGGCTCTTTGTTACCGGCGTATTGGGTCGGAACGACGATGATCGACAAACACCAAGACGATCTCTTAGTTCAAAAAGAGCTTAAGTTAGAAAACAGCACCAAAGGTATTCAGAAAAGTATAAAAGAAGATCTCACGTTTATTACTAACTTAACCAGTTGGTATTCGAAAGATCGTTTGCTGGTTCAAGGGATGGAAAACGTGCTTTATTCCAGCATTATCTGGCAGATGATTGAAACCTTTGAAGAGTTAGCAACCAATGTCAGCACGACTTACATTGTGGATAAAAATTGGCAGCCGATGTATGAAAGCAATGGTTCTGTTTATCATTTGGAGAAAAGTCGGTTATTAAAAAAAATTCGTGCGGCTGCATCCGTTTATAAACAAGGAAAGATGTTGCATACCACTTATTTTGACGAGGGGCTGGTACTAAAAGGAGGACAGAACGGTATTGCATTAGTGAGCCCTTTGTTGCCTTACACGCTGCTTCCTGAATCTGAATATGAGCCTCAAGGCTATATTGTGGTTTTGATCTCTTATCAAAACCTTATCCAGATATCTCAGCCATTTTTGTATAAGCAAGAAAGTGTTGATTTCCATTATGGGGATGTCAGCAATACAAAAGGAGATGGGGATCGCCACCTTTCCACGGTAGAGATACCAAATGGTCATTTTGTTGAGCCGCTTGAAATTTCTATGATTCATTCCGTTTCTAACGTAGTACGTGATCAGGAATTGAAGCAATCTAAACAACAACTGAATAATATCATCATAGCGACGTTAATCGTGACTTTGTGCATTGCCATATTGGCGAGTCGTTGGCTAACCCAACCAATTCGACAAATGGAGGAGGTGGTGCGCAGCTTTAAGGATAACGAGCGTCCCGATCTGCAAGCAAAAAGAATTCAGTTTAAAGAATTTAGACAGTTGATGAACTTGCTTGATTCGATGTGGCTACAAATCACCAATTATGTTGAAGAGCTAGAAGTTCGTAACCAAGCTCTGCATAAAGCAAACCAAAGAGTGCAAGAGACGAATGCTCAGTTAGAAAACTTTAATCAAGAACTGGAGCATTGTGTTGGTGAGCAGACGGCGGAATTACGAACTAACTTAGCCAGAGAAGAAGCCCATAAAGCCCATTTAATGACGTTAATTAATTTTACAACGAGTCATGCAGGGGTTGGTTATCATGCAATTCCGGATTTGATCAATTCAGGCCTACTTCGACTGTTCCCTCATTCAGATATGAGTTTTAGCTTTCTAAGGCCTAAAGGAAACCGTATTAAAACCATGTGTTCTTCTCATGGTGAAGTCTTAGGCTATTTTGATTATGGCTCTTATAAGATGAATGATGAAGAGCGACTCCTACTCGAGTTGTTCAAAAAACAGTTGTATTCCTGGTTGGAGCTTGAGGATTTCGCTCGTAGAGATAAGTTATCTAAGTGCTTTAACCGTAAAGCGTTTGATGAAGATTATGAATTTGCTTGTCAATCTGTTGCACAGAATCGTTGGGATTCGATGGCAATGATTATTATCGATATTAATGGCTTAAAAACGCTCAATGATACGTATGGTCATGACCAGGGCGATATCCTCATTATGAAATCAACGCGCCTTATTCGCAGTATCTTGGGTGATGGTCATTCTTTGTATCGAATTGGGGGTGATGAGTTTGCGGTGATTGCACAAAATCATGGTAAGCAAGAGCTTGAATCACTCGTAGCGGCGCTAGATTCAGTGCAGCAAGATCAATGGATTGAATTTTCTGAGAACCATCGCTATCCAGTTAAATTTTCTGTCGGTGGTGAAACAAGTGAAGTGGCATCACTAAATTGCTTGATATCAATGGCCGATGAAGCGATGTACCGTAAGAAAAGAGAATTTTATTCCGTGTAGTACGTTACTTTGCAAAGTGTGTTCTTTTGACTAGATCACGACGCTGCATCGTACATTAGTTTTGTACGAACAATGACGGAATCGAATGAGACAAAATGTAAACGGCCAGCGTAGGTTTTCTTACTTCTGGCCGTTTTTATTAGAGATGTTCGTTCATGGAATCTCAACTAACTTAAATTGTGTTAATTGGAGCTTTGTTAATTTGAACTGCAGTTACTCTGAATGTGACTTACTTAGTATGGAAAATTTGCTCTGTTTCAAGTGAGGTCAAAGCACGAATTTGGCGCCACACGTAGTAAAAAATACCGAACATCATCAGCATACTTGGAATGGCTATCATCGGGTAGCTATATAACGTGAGCTTACCTAACTCTTCATTGAAAGCAGCAGTGCCAGCAGGGCTTGTCACAATCCAAGTAGCAAGGAAATAGTTCATTGCTGAGGAGAACGCAAAGGTACTCGCAAATAGGTAGTTTGATGACATGAGACAACGCTCAAATTCCTCAGTGCGGCCATTCTCAATCAAACGCTCTTTGATTAGAGTCAGATTCAAAATGGTGTCGTTGAGTAGCATCTTTTGCATAAATGGGTAGCGAGTGAACGTTGAGCCCAACACTGCTAAACCAATGAGGCCAGGAATCAAGGCTTCTTTAAGCGCTAACCAGCGCGTATCAAGTTCTAATAAACCGATGCCACCTGTTAATAGCACACTGACAAAGCCAAGTGCAGCGATAAAGTTAAACTTCTTATTGCGAATAAGATCCATGCCACCATAAATAATAGGAAAGAGCAAAGCGACAATGAGTGCCATTGCTGTTCCCAAATGCTCTTCGCCACTAAATTTCATCAAGATGAAAGAGGGGATGAAGACGTTAAAGAGGATCTCGAATAAGGGATTCGACTTTTTTGTGGTCGTGTTACTCATAATTTCTAATGACTCTATTGTATCGGATACGATTTCACTTCGAGGGGAAGTGTTTACTGCTCAGCCGCAGATGTAAAGTATTAAAGCGTCGGTTTATGTAACGACTTATGAAATAAACAGCACTGAGCACATAGTCTATATGCCGCTGAATGATTTTATGAACAAAAATCAGACGCGAAAAGCTCGATGCACAATAAGAAAGGCTCATCAATCGATGAGCCTTGTACTAAACGTTAATAGCTATATCGATTGCCACAGCTGGTGGTATCGGCCTTTTTGTGCAAGCAGCGTGTGGTGATCACCTTGCTCGATGATCTCGCCTTGCTCCATTAAGCAGATGTTGTCCATACTCTCTAGCTCAATTAAACGGTGGGTAATAAATACGACCGTTTTATTGGTGAAGTGCAGCTGGAACAATTCCATCACTTTTTGTTCGGTGCGCTTATCAAGACCTTCGGTTGGCTCATCAAGAAGTAGGATAGGGGCATCTCGCAATAGAGCTCGAGCAATACCAATACGGCGCTTTTCGCCTCCAGATAGCTGACGACCACCATCACCTAACCAGGCGTCCAGCCCAGGTTCATCTAGCAGATTTGCTAGTTCCACTTTTGTTAGAATTTCGACAAGTTGATCATCACTTGCTTCTGGAGCGGCAAGTAATAAGTTATCTCGCAGTGTGCCATTTAAAACGTCCACGCGCTGGCTTACTACTGTGATCGCAGCACGCAAATCGGACTCACTCCAATCTTGAAGTGGAGCACCACCAATACGCACTTGGCCTTTGTTTACGTCCCAGTAGCGACATAGCAATTGTATTAATGTTGATTTACCTGAACCCGTTTGACCAACGACCGCCGTTTTTGATCCAAGCGGTAACGAGAGCGTGAGATCCTTTACTACTTTCTGCTGGCCATCAGGGTAAGTGAAATCAATATTGTCGAATTCAATATCCATTGGTAAATCTGGTCGCTCAGATTGCTCGGGGAAGATAACATCAGGCTGTGCCAGAATGACGTCATTCAAACGACGTGCAGACGTTAAGGTTTGACCCAGATATTGGAATGCACCTGCAATTGGCATGAGGATCTCAAAACTTGCCATGGTTGCGAATGCAAAAAGCGCAATCCAAGGATCGGGCGCACGACCACCAACACCATCCGCCGCAAACCATAGCATAACCACCAACGTTAGTCCGTTTGCTAACATAAGCAAACCAGAAGCCATACCAGTTAGATTTGCGTTTACGAACTGGTTCGACAGCAGTTGATTTTGCTTTTCAAGAATCGCATTTCGGTAACGCACTTCTGCGCCAAATAGACTCAATTCGCTGTAACCTTGCAGCCAGTCTAATGTCGCAACACGCAGTTGAGCTTTATTTTGAGTGAGGTGCTCACCATTGTGTTTACCAAGTTTGTAAAACAGCACCGGCCATATCAGCAGCATAACCGTTAAGATGCCACCTAATAGAATAGCAAGATGCCAATCGAAGAACGCTAAAACGGCGGTCATCGCTAAAATGCCGAAGATACCAACAATTACTGGGCTAATAAGACGCAGATAAACGTGGTCCATTGCATCGACATCAGCCACTAAGCGATTCAGGAGGTCTGCATCACGTAAAGTTGAAATACGGCCGGGAATAAGCGGTGCAAGCTTCTTAAAGAAGAATATCCGTAGGTCGGTCAGAAGCTTGAATGTTGCATTATGACTAACAACACGCTCTCCCCATCGACCAGCGGTACGTGCCATCGCTGCACCACGTACCCCTGCACCAGGCAACATGTAGTTGAAAGTTTCACGAGCAATGGTGAGGCCAGCAACTGCTGATGCAGAAATAAACCAACCAGAAAGAGTTAATAGTCCAATAGAGGCCGCTAGAGTGAGGAATGCTAATAACATGCCTAACGACAAGCCAAACCAATGTTTTTTATACAGCTTTAGATAAGGGAGTAAATCACGCATCTAAGTTCCCCTTGTCTGATTCACGTTGAGCGAGGTTCGCTGCCAACATTTCTTTAAATAAACCATCTTGAGAGGCTAACGTAGTATAGTCACCACGTTGAACGATTTGACCTTGTTGCATAACAAGAATTTGCGACACATTTTGTAGTGGCGCAAGTTGGTGAGTGATCATCAAGTTGGTGGTAGACGCCGTGTATTTACCAATGCCTTCCATAACAAGCTTTTCACTACGAGCATCCAAACTTGCTGTCGGCTCGTCCAGCAACCAAAAACGACCATTTTGCAACATCGCACGTGCAAGCGCGAGACGTTGCGCCTGACCGACAGATAAGCCTCCGGAACGGTCGGAGACCTGGTAATCCAAACCGTGCATCTCAACAAATTCAGAGGCATGAGAATCATGGAGTACCGAGTGCACTTGCTGATCTTGAATATTTTGTTTACCAAGAGTGACGTTGTCACGAATACTGCCGTGCAGAAGCATTGGGTTTTGACCAATCCAACTGATGGCCTTACGCCATGTGGATAGATCCAATTCAGACAATTCATCACCGTTTATCTTCAGGCTGCCTTTGTATGGCATAAAGCCAAGGATAGTATTCACTAAACTGGTTTTACCGGCACCACTTGGTCCGACTAACGCCGTACTTTGGTTTGAATCTAGTGTGAAACTCAGTGGGCCAGCCAACTGCTTTCCCTCAGGGCTAAAGACAATCAGGTCCGTCGCTTCAATATGAATGGCTGAATTTGGCTCTATTGCTTTATTGCCATTTTTGACTTGATCAACATCTAACTCAAGAAACTCTACGATACTTTCGGCTGCACCAACAGCTTGCTGCTTGGCGTGGTAAAACGTACCAAGGTCACGCAGTGGTTGATAAAATTCAGGGGCAAGAATCAAGATGAAGAGGCCCGCGAATAGAGTGACCCCTGTACCGTAGTAGCCAAAGTTGAGTTCACCAATGTAGCTAAAGCCAAAGTACACCGCGGTAATTGCGATAGAGATAGAGGTGAAAAACTCAAGAACAGCTGAAGATAAGAACGCAATCTTTAACACATCCATGGTGCGAGTGCGAAATACTTCAGAGGCCCCTTTCAGCGTCTCTGTTTCGGATTGAGTGCGGTCAAACAGACGAATGGTTGTCATCGCTTGTAAACGATCATAGAAATGACCGGATAAGCGTTGCAGTGCTTTAAAATTCTTGCGGTTGGCATCCGCGGCTTTCATACCAACAAGTGCCATGAACATCGGAACTAACGGAGCAGTGATAAGGAAAATTAGACCCGCAGCCCAGTTAATCGGGAAGACCACTACGAGAATGATAAAAGGCACGAGTACAGACAGTGACATTTGTGGTAAGTAGCGAGAGAAGAAGTCTTGCATATCTTCCACTTGCTCTAAGATCAGTGTTGCCCAACTACCGGCAGGTTTGCCTTTAATGTAAGCGGGGCCAAGCTGGTGGACTTTATCTAGAATCAGTTGGCGGATGTAAACGCGGATTTGCTCACCACAGCGGTAACCTGCGATTTCGCGTCCCCACGTACAAGCTGCGCGCCCAATAACGGTGACGCCTAATCCGACGAAATGCCAAACAAGATCATTTTTGTCGACATGTTCAATGATTAACTGATGAAGAATGGAGGCGAGCAGGGCTGCTTGAGCCAATAAAAACACGCTTGATAGTACGCCTAGGCCTATCGCAACCATTAGCCAGCGCTTGGCCAACTTACTCTGTTGCTTAAGCCACTTATTCAAGCTGCTTTGCTTTTTCTTATCCATTATGAAGGCTTAATGATAATTGTTTTAATGAGGCGGTAGTATACAAAAGAAAACCCAGCGGGAATACCGCTGGGCTGTAAGGATATGACACAAATGTGAAAAGTTATATGTCAATATATCTTAGTGAGCAAAGGTTATTCAGGTAGTGCATCTAGGAAGCGTTCTGCATCTAATGCTGCCATACAACCTGTACCCGCAGAAGTGATTGCTTGACGGTAGTTATGGTCCATCACATCACCTGCGGCAAAGACACCTTCAACACTGGTTTGTGTTGCGTTACCCTCAAGACCTGATTTAACGATGATGTAACCGTCTTTCATGTCGAGTTGGTTTTCAAAGATTTGAGTATTTGGCTGGTGGCCGATTGCGATGAATGCGCCCATGACTTCAAGATCTTCAGTTGCACCATTGTTGACATCTTTAATGCGAACGCCGGTGACACCCATATCATCACCTAGCACTTCATCGAGTGTACGATCCGTATGGAGAATGATGTTGCCACTTTCTACTTTGTCCATCAGTCGTTTGACGAGGATTTTCTCTGCGCGGAATGTGTCGCGACGGTGAATGAGGTGAACTTCAGAAGCAATATTTGATAGGTAAAGTGCTTCTTCGACTGCAGTGTTACCACCGCCTACCACTGCCACTTTTTGGTTACGGTAGAAGAACCCATCACAGGTTGCACATGCCGAAACGCCACGGCCTTTGAACGCTTCTTCGGATTCTAAACCTAAGTATTTCGCAGATGCACCAGTGGAGATGATCAACGCATCACAGGTATACTCCGCCGAGTCACCTTTTAGACGGAACGGGCGTTGAGACAATTCTACTTCGTTGATGTGATCGAATACGATTTCTGTTTCGAATCGCTCCGCGTGCGCTTTCATACGCTCCATCAAATCAGGACCAGTCAGTCCTTCCGCGTCACCGGGCCAGTTTTCTACTTCTGTTGTTGTGGTTAGCTGGCCACCTTGCTGCATTCCCGTCACAAGTACCGGATTTAGGTTAGCACGTGCTGCGTATACCGCGGCAGTGTATCCGGCTGGACCAGAACCAAGAATTAATAGTTTACAGTGTTTTACGTCGCTCATTATGGCTCCAAAGAGGGCAGAACATTTCTCTCGATTGTAGGGAAATTCTCCGTGCTTTAAAAGCATAAACGGCGGCCTCTGTTCGAATTAATGGTTATAGGTTAGAACTTGCTGATGCGCATAAATCGTGGTTTTAATGCAGCATAAAATTCTGTTTGTAGTAGAGAACGCTAGTTTCAAATGTCGCCAATGCTCAGGATTGAATGTTTAATCTGTCATCGGTTGAATTCTTAGCATGGTATGACGTTTTATGTAATATGTTGAAGCTATCAACGTCAAATGCTGGCAATTGCAGAATATTTGCGTATCCTATGATGTAAATTAAATGTTAAATAAACAAGCTAGATGTGCCTCATTAAAGGAGCCAATGATGTTACATTCACGTGAGAACACCCTACATTTAACCCAGCTCAGCATGGCAGCCATTGAGCAGCTTTCGCCATCATTTAATGGCTTACCACGCACGGAACATGCAGATGGTCAATATCGCCTTAGACGTTACTCTGTGGTTGGTTTTGAAAATGGACAAGTTGTGGATTTAAATAAAAACAGTTTTGTCCAATCTTCGGATATCAACCGCTTTCAAGGCGATGTCGTTCGTCAATTTGAACCGATTGAAAAGGAAATCATCTCAAGCGAGGGATTCCGAGAGATGTGTGCTTTGTTTATGAACGCAAATCATTTAGCGGATGGACAAGAAATCGAGATTCATCAGATTCGAATTACGGCCATTTATGATGAAACCCAAGTTGCCCCAGAGGGGGTACACCAAGATGGATTTGATCATATCGCTTTAGTTGGTGTGGGGCGTCATAACATCATGGGAGGGGACATCATGTTATATAGCAGTCATAACCAAGCACCGTTTTTTAGGAAAGTGTTAGAGAATGGAGAAGTGGCTATGTTGGCAGACAGTAAGTTGTGGCACAACGCCGTCCCAATTCGCTCTGTTATTAATGATCAAGAAGGTCATATGGATGTTTTTGTTTTGACAGCAACGGACAAGCGCAATGAACTTCAATCTTAATCAGGTCAGAGAGCAATTCCCTGCATTGGCTCAATATCATAATGATCGACCGGTGACATTTTTTGATGGCCCGGGCGGGTCGCAGGTACCGCAAAGGGTATTGGATAGGATGGTTAGCTATCTGGGCCGTTTTAATTCAAACCTTGGTGGGCATTACTTTTCTAGCCAAGCAACCGTCCAAGTGATGCAGTTGGCGAGAGAGTCAGCACAAGCGCTCTTAAACGCACCATCCTCAGGCAATATTGTGTTTGGCGCAAATATGACTTCTCTTACTTTTCAATTGAGTCGTGCAATCAGTCGTGATTGGAAGGAGGGAGATGAAATCATCGTTTCCTCATTAGATCACTATTCAAATGTATCGAGTTGGCAGCAAGCTGCGCAAGACAAAGGGGCGGTTGTTCATCAAGTTCGAGTTAATGAAGAAGACTGCACATTAGATCTCGACCATTTGAAAAACTTACTCAATGAAAAGACCCGTTTGGTTGCAGTGACTTACGCTTCCAACACGACAGGCTCGATTGTAGATGTTCAACGTGTCGTTGACATGGCCCATCAGGTTGGTGCGCAGGTGTATGTTGATGCGGTTCATTACGCGCCTCATCATTTAGTGGATGTGCAAGAGCTAGAATGTGACTTCTTAGCATGTTCTGCGTACAAATTTTTCGGTCCTCATGTCGGTATTGCATACGTGGCAGATCAGTGGCTACATACGGTTAAACCATATAAGGTTGAGCCTGCCACGAATATTGGCCCTGGGCGCTTTGAAACGGGCACGCAAAGTTTCGAAGGATTGGCTGGCGTCACCGCAGCGGTGGATTACTTAGCACAATTTGGAGAAGCAGGCTTGCCACTTCGCCAGAGACTAGAGCAAAGTTACGCTTTGTATAATCAACATGAAGAGCGATTAAGCGCACATTTTTTACAGCGTTTAAGCGCGCTTGATGGTGTTAATTTATTCGGTATTAATCACGAAAGCAGTCAACATCGAACGCCTACTTTTGCTTTAACATTTGATAGATACTCTCCTGAATTTATTGCTAAGACGTTAGGGGAGCACAATATCTGTGTTTGGAATGGTCACTTCTACGCCTTGGGTTTGGTACGTCAATTAGGCTTAGAGGAGTCGGGGGGCGTGGTTCGTATCGGTTGTATGCACTACAACACCACGGCGGAAATAGATATGTTGTTTGATATACTGGAAAACATCCTTGATGCCTAAGTGATACTATTTTCAGCAAACAAAGCTCGAGTGATTGACTCGAGCTTTTTCTTTTTGGGAGAAGTAAATGGCTTAAGCACTTACTTCTATTTCGTAAGATGTAAATTTACGGATGTTGATCACACCTGAATCAAAGATCAAATATTGACCTTTAATACCTTGCAGCGTGCCGGAAACAATCGGGTTTTTGTCAAAGTTGTGTGACGTAATCTTGATTGGATGCTGCTGAACCGGGTAGCTCAAATCGGTAATACTCTCAGTCAAAACTTCAATCGCATCATCACCATACTGTGCTTTGATCTCTGCAATTTTGTCTTCTACTAATGGTAATAGTTCGTTGAAGCGCTCTTGTAACGGCATTGGTTCACCGTCGCCTTTTAATAGCGTTCTCCAGTTAGTTTTATCGGCAATGTGTTTCGCCAATTCCACTTCAATTAAACCTGAAATTTGACGAGTTTTCACCTTGAAAATAGGCAGGCCTTGAGTTGCACCTTGGTCAATCCAACGTGTTGGAATTTGCGTGTGGCGTGTAATACCTACTTTTAAGCTAGAGGTGTTTGATAGGTAAACGAAGTGGTCAACCATACAGTTCTCTTCGCCCCATTTAGGCTCGCGGCAGGTGCCTTGTTCGTAGTGACAAGTTTCTGGCTTCATAATGCACATATCGCAGCTTGCTAATTTCTTCATGCAAACGAAGCAATGACCTTGAGAGTAGCTTTTTTTAGTCTTCTTGCCGCAAGAGCAGCAGTAAATGTTACCCGTGTGGGTAAGAGTCAGAGTTTGACCGAGAAACGCACTCAGATCGACTTCTTCATCACCTACAGGAAGACGGTAACTGACAGCACCGTCAAGAGATGCACGCATTTTTTTTAGCGTACCAGTAGCAATTATTGACATGACATTACTCATTATTGTGTTTTTGACCAGTATATACCTTACCAGCCTATAGATGGAGAGGAATGCTTCATAGAAACCGACTTAAACCTGTATTTGTTGCTTTTTTTGCAGAATGAGGGTGCCTGACGTGAATTGCTTCGCAAATCAGTGATTTGTCGTAAAATCATACAGACGTGAAGCAGGATCACGTTTAACGTGTGCGCTGCATGTGTTTAAAGTGAGAATGTGAGCTAAAAATCACTTTTTGACTTGCCAAAATACTTTATTTGCAAAGGCAAAAATCTTTCAGTACATTGCACGATATAAATAGGGCGATTGATAGTCACTGGGCCAATCATGATGAAATGGATACACAAATTTGTTTTTACCTTGTCGATATGCACGATCAGTTTGGTTGCGCTTTATGCTTTGCTTGGTGATACGCGCAAGCTTGTGGTAACGCCGGAACAGTTCAATATCCATGCTACGAATGACGCGAGTGCTAATGGTCTTAGCAAATCAGAAATCACATACAATGAACAAAGTCTCACTCTGGACTGTGATTTACAGAAAAGTACATACGCTTGGCCGTATTGTGGTATTTCGGTCTATACCGATGTAAAAGAAGCCACAAAGGGATTAGATCTCTCTAGCTACCATACCATTCGTCTGACTCTGCGTTATGAAACCGCGGGTATTGGGGAGAACCCGAACAAAAATCTTCGAATTTACCTAAGAAATTACAACTCCGCATATTCTATTCCTCAAGATGAATACACCATTAAATACAATGGTATGCAATTTTCACCTTCCAGTTTTAGCGAAGTGATTGAAATTCCAATTAAGAATCTTCAAGTGATGACGTGGTGGCTAAACGATAACAATGTTGCCATTGAGCACTCTGCTCCTGAGTTCTCCAATATAACTCGAATTGATTTAGCGACAGGCGCTGGCGCGGCACTGGGCAAACATAAAATCGTTATTGATAAGATTGAGTTTGAAGGTGCGTATATCGAAGAGTCGACATTGTTGTTTGCATTACTTTTTTCATGGATGGCATTAGGGCTTGCATTTTCATTACATGAAATGCGTAAAAATAAAATTGCCTATGACAAAGCAAGCAAACGTCATCGCCATTTAGAAAAGGTGAATAGCACACTAAGAGCGCAAAATTGTGAATTCGCTGAGTTAGCACACCGTGATGCGTTAACGGGTGCGATGAACCGTCATGCTGTACATTCCTGGTTAGAGCAGCAAGCTCGCCATGTTCGTTGGGGGTATGAGTCGTTTTCAATCCTATACTTGGATTTAGATAAATTTAAGCGCGTTAACGACAAATATGGCCATCAAATGGGGGACGATATATTGCGGGAGTTCGTGATGGTGATTGCGAGCAATATTGATGCAGATGACCGTTTGGTACGATGGGGTGGAGAAGAGTTTGTTGTTTTCTGTCCGGAAACGAATATCGAGCAGGCCGTTAAAAAGGCAGAAGCGGTGCGCAAAAGTGTTGAAAAGCATTTATGGGTTCATGGTGATACGTTGACGTGCAGTATTGGTGTGGCTCAAATGGAAAATGAACGAATTTCAGAGACCATGGCAAGAGCGGATGAAGTGCTTTATTTAGCCAAACGTAACGGGCGAAATCGCATCGAAGTGAACTATGGCACTCAAGTAAACAGTGGCACTCAAGTAAACAGTGGCAGTCAACTGAACACTGGCTCTCAAGTAGATAATGGTAGTTAAGTGAAGTCAGATACTGAGGCTCATTTTTAGGCCCGACAACCTTAATCCCCACAACTAACTTAATCTCACTACGTTAATTTCAAAAACCAAGAAGAAAAAAGGTGGCCGATTGGCCACCAAATAGAAACTGCTGCTCAATCTCGGTGTGAGAGGGGGAGGTGATTACATTTATCACCAGAACAGCAGTGTGTTGTGGTTTAATAACTTACCAAAACAGCCAAGCAAATAGCGTCAGCGCGCCGATGCAGGCAATATTTAGAATTACCCCGATCCTCATCATTTCTTTTTGCTGAATGTGACCCGTACCAAAGACAATCGCGTTTGGTGGTGTTGCGACTGGCAACATAAATGCACAAGATGCAGCTATCGCGATTAATGCGGAAAGAATGACCGGTGACAGCCCTAGCGCTTCAGCAATCGTGGCGAATACCGGAACAAGCAGCGCAGCACTCGCCGTGTTACTCGCAAATTCAGTAAGGAATACGACGAAAGCGACGACTGCCAGGATAGTAAGAAACACGCCAGCTTGCTCTAAGAAACCTGTCAGACCATGTGCAAGAAACACACTTGTACCCGTTACCTTTAAGACATTGCTAAGACAGATACCACCACCAAAGAGAATGAGTACACCCCAGTCGGTCGTTTTTTCGATGTCTTTCCATTCCACGGCGCGAGACGCCCCCAACAGTAGAATTGCACCGATAGCAACCAGCGTATCGAACTTGGCAAATCCGCCTAGCATGGCATTGATCGGTTTACTAAAGATCCAAAGTGTTACGGTTAAAAGGAAAATAGCCAAAGTCACCATTTTTCCGTTGGTCCACTCCACAGGTTTATGAGAGAGCTCGAAAGTATGGCTAAGATCCGGCTTAGTGACGGTGTATAGAACTAAAACAGCGATAGGTAATAAAATTAGTGAGATAGGTAGGCCGAGTTTCATCCAGTCGGTAAATCCTAAGCCAACTTCTGCGGCTGCAATCGCATTGGGCGGGCTTCCGACCAATGTTGCAATACCGCCGATTGAAGCACTATAAGCGATACCAAGCAGTACGAATAGAAATGTACGATGGTTTTTTTCTGCATCTAATTTGCTCATTACGCCCAAAACAAGCGGTAACATCATTGCTGTCGTCGCTGTGTTTGATATCCACATTGATAGTGCAGCACTCACACCAAACAACATAAAGACAGCCACCGACATTTTTCCGCCTGCGATGAGCAACACTTTGTCAGCGATAGCGCGATCCAGTTTTTGTTTATGTAGTGCCGCTGCGAGTGCAAAACCGCCAAGAAATAGGAAAATGATAGAGTTGGAAAAATTGTTGAGAGCAGTTTGGGTATTAAAAACACCGAGAAATACAGCAAGCAATGGGATTAAGAGCGCAGTAATACTTACATGAATTGCTTCGGTTAGCCAAAGAATTGCAACGAACACTAAAATACACAATCCGGTCACGACTTTGGGGGCAAAGGGTAGCGTGTTGAATAGCAAAACAAACAGCATGATATTGAACACTAAAATCATACTGTTGCGAGTGAAGAACCAGTTCTTCAATGTCACAGCAAATGCGGTCATGGTTAGGCTCCTTTATTCCTGCCGTTTTGTTGATTTATTATGGCAAGGTAACTGACTTGTAGTTATTTATTGATTAAATGTTACATGCAAGCGCGATTGGGATTTACGGAGATTGAACCGAAAAATAAGAAAATGTGACGCCAATAATTGGAAATGGGTAGAAAGCTACCCATTTAGTGATTTGGTTTTCGTGTTAAGAATAACACCAGGTATACAAGAGTCGCGTCGAGCGGTGATATAAGCTAGTTAGCTTGTTTTTGTTGGACGGATTCTTTTTGATCTTGTGCTTCTAGAGGAGGTCCTTCCGCGACTTGTGAAGCGGGTATTTCATCTTCAGTGTTCGTCTTGTCGACCGCGACAATAGGCACTTGAGGACCAAGGAAGCGAGGTTGGGTATCCATGATGTAAAGGTCTAAAAAAGCTTTTACTCGAGCCAGCAGTTCACGGGTACGCATTGAGGTCTTTTGTTTATTTGTCGTTGGTCCCGCAACCGCAAGACACTGCGCATCAATATTATAAGCATCAGCAATAAACAGAGCTCGTTCACAATGAAAGCGTTGTGTCACGATGAGGAAGCGATCGGATGCAAAAATCTTTTTTGCTCGGACGATAGAATCGAGCGTACGAAACCCTGCATAATCAAGGTGAATTACCTCTTCTGGTACACCTGCTTTTAGTAGATCACGTTTCATCGTCCATGGCTCATTGTAAGAACGGTGCGCGTTATCTCCACTGAGGAGAAACTGTTTTATCTTACCTTGTTTGTAGAGTTCAATGGCTGAGTTTATTCTGTGGGTGTAATAGGTATTGAGTGTTTTTCCTATGTACTTACTAGTGCCAAGAACCACCGCCACTTCATGATTCGGAACTTGCTCGTAATTGGTATAAATTTGATCCTGTGCTTGAAGTACAACCCAGCGGTCAATTGCGATAACCGTGCACAACAGGCCGAGAACAGAGATCGACCAAACCAAAGCAAAACGCTTCCATGACAACTTAAGCTTCCACTTTGATCTTATGCGAGAAAACAGCAAAACGTTCTATGTCCTTAATGAAAAAAGAGTCTCTCATCATATCTTATAGAATTAAAGAGAGAAGCCCAGAAATGCCAAAATATGGTTAGGAGGATGAAAAATAGCATAAAAAATAAAAGCCCCCGCAGAGCGAGGGCGAATTATTAGACAAATCGTCTCATTGCTTAGAATGCTGTGCGTTTGTAACGGCGGTAAACTGGCTGCCAGAATGCTTGGTCAATGGCATCATTCAGTGCTTCGTCAGTAATTTCTAACGCAACACCTTGCTCAATCGCTTTTTTAGCAACAGCGAATGCAATCTTCTTCGATACCAAATGAATTTCTTCTAATGGTGGAAGCAGTGCTCCGTGACCATTGATGGCAAGCGGAGAACAAGTCGCAAGTGCTCGGCTTGATTCCTGTAACATTTCGTCCGTTACTCTTCTTGCATTAACCGCAAGCACGCCTAGACCTATACCTGGGAAGATGTAACTGTTATTACACTGGGCGATAGGGTAAGAACGACCCTCATGCACGACGGGCTCAAACGGGCTACCTGTTGCAACAAGAGCTTCACCATTTGTCCAACGAATAATGTCGTTTGGTGTTGCTTCAACACGACTTGTTGGGTTTGACAGTGGGAAGATAATTGGACGCGGACAGTGTTTGTGCATTTCTTCGATGACTTCTTGGCTAAATAGGCCTGGCGCACCAGAAACACCGATAAGTACGGTTGGTTTAGCGTTGTGCATCACATCAAGTAGTGAGAAAGCATTCCCTTCCGTTTCCCACTTCTTCGTGTTGTCGAACTTCTGAACGAGACGCTGTTGGAAATCAAGTAAGTTCGGCATGCCTTCTTGCAGTAGGCCCCAACGGTCGACCATGTAAACTTGAGATCGTGCTTTTTTATCAGAAATGCCCTCTGACACCATCTGAGCGATGATCGCTTCGGCAATGCCACAGCCTGCTGAGCCCGCGCCTAAGAAAGTAATACGTTGGTCAGAAAGTTTTGTTCCCGCAGCTTTACATGCCGCAAGTAGTGAGCCTACTGTGACCGCCGCGGTTCCTTGAATATCATCATTGAAACAACAGATACGGTCTTTGTAGCGTTCTAGTAATGGCATCGCATTTTTTTGAGCGAAATCTTCGAATTGGATTAACGCATCTGGCCAGCGACGTTGAACCGCTTGGATAAACTCCTCAACAAACGCATCGTAGTCAGGGCCAGTGATGCGTGGATGACGCCATCCCATGTACATAGGATCCGCTAAACGTTGAGGGTTGTTTGTACCAACATCCAGCACGATAGGCAGCGTGTAAGCTGGGCTGATACCACCACATGCGGTGTACAGTGATAGCTTACCGATAGGAATGCCCATGCCACCGATACCCTGGTCACCCAAACCTAAGATTCGTTCGCCATCGGTTACAACAATCACTTTTACGTTATGGTTTGCTGCGTTGTTTAACAAGTCGTCGATGCGATCACGGTTCGGGTATGAGATGAACAAACCACGGCCACGACGGTAAATGTTAGAGAAGTTTTCACAAGCTGCACCCACAGTCGGAGTGTAGATGATAGGCATCATCTCTGAAATGTGGTTTTGAACTAAGCGATAAAAAAGCGTTTCGTTTGTGTCTTGGATGTTGCGCAGGTAGATATGCTTATCCATGTCACTTTCGAAGCTTTTGTACTGACGGTAGGCACGCTCTACTTGCTCTTGGATAGTTTCGGTCGTTTCAGGTAGAAGACCATCTAAGTTGAACGAGCTGCGTTCTTCTGTCGTAAATGCACTGCCTTTGTTCAAAAGCGGAGTTGCCAAAAGAGCCGGTCCCGCAAAAGGGATATAGAGTGGGCGCTTGTCGTTGTTCATTGGGTGCCTTTATGTAGGGTTGTGGGATGCGGGTAAAATTCTAACGGGTTCAGTATTTAGTTGTAAACAATCGTTGATGCACATCAACGTAATGTCGCAAAAAAAATTAATACCCGATGAAAATATCGTCAGTATAGCCACTGTAGTGATTCCTAAAGCAAGAATTTTTCACTTGAGTATAATAGGGCGTTCTAACCACATACGATCCTTTCATTTATGTCTCAATTGCCTATTGATAGCTTAAAAGCTGAATTTGACCAACTCGTAAGTCACCATCACCTTGTAGTTGAAGCTGAAACGGGGTCCGGTAAATCGACTCGTTTGCCAATATGGGCTGCCAATCATGGCCGCGTTTTGGTCATTGAGCCGCGTCGAATTGCTTGTACGTCATTAGCTGAATTTCTGGTTGAGCAATCTGGTCAAGCATTAGGCACGAAAATTGGTTATGCGATTAAGCTCCATGCGCACTTTGATGAGAACACACAAGTTGTGTTCGTCACACCTGGGGTCGCATTGCGTTGGTTTGCAGAAGACAAGCTTACAAACTTCGATATTGTTATGGTGGATGAGTTTCACGAGCGCCGCTGGGATATTGATCTCCTTACTGCAATTTTAAAGCAAGAAAATCAGCATCGTTTAATCGTCACTTCTGCAACGTTAGAGGGCGAAAAACTGGCTGAGTATTTAGGGGCAAAAAGACTTCGTTCTAATGGGCGTTGCTTTCCCGTGACGGTGACATATCGAGCGCGTGATAGTCGTTATTTGCCCAATAAAAAAGGTTGTGAGAATGATGTCGTAAGTACCGTCAAAGAAGCGTTAGAAGATGAAGATGGCGATATTCTTGTCTTCTTACCCGGGCGTAAAGAGATCACTCAATGCGCTCAGATGTTGCAGCATATTGAAGACGTGCTGGTGGTCAAATTGCATGCATCGGTGAGTGATGATGAAAGGCATCGTGCACTTACCACTCAAAATCAGCGCAAGATAGTGTTAGCGACCAACGTGGCGGAGACGTCTTTGACGATCCCGAATATCCGTGTCGTGATAGACAGCGGTTTAGAGCGTCGGACTATTCAACGAAACGGGCGTACTGCTCTGATGTTGACCAATATTTCTAAAGCCAGTGCCGCACAACGAATGGGTCGAGCAGGCCGGGTTTCTGAGGGAGCGTGCATTCGTTTATATGGTGAGCATGCGCCACTGGAACTCGTCACGCCACCGGAGCTTCATCGTGAAGAACTCGTGGAGCCAATGTTGGCAGCCGCTTGTTGTGGCTATCCCTTGTCGAACCTTCCATTTCTTGAAACATTGCCCGAGAAATCATTAGCTTTGGCCGCGCAAACGTTGCGTTCAATGGGAGCGATTGACGAGCAAGGTAATGTCACTGACCATGGCAAAAAGGTTTACCCGCTGCCGATTGATGCTTTGTTTGCAGATTTGGTTACCCGTATTCAAACAAAAGCAGAAAAAGAGGCGATGATCGATTTGGCAGCAGCGTTATCTGTACCTGCTCAGTTGTACCAGTTGCAGAGTGGAGAGGCAGCAGAAGCATTAGACCAGCAAGAAACATTCGGTTGCGATGTGGCTTTGATGACTCGTCTGGTGCGTGGTGAACAACTGCCCGGAGTAAACGTTGATGTGAGTGTCTTAGAAGAAGCACAGGGTTTAGCCAAACAGATGCGAGCGGTTTTTGAACTGCCCGATCTTGAAGTTGCCTCGCGTTATAAACGAGACGTATTGGTTAAAGCGATGGCTAAACTGCATCCAGAGATCGTATTTGTGCGGCGTGAGCGTCGGCGAGATGCGCTTGGTAATGGCACGATGGAAATGATGGTTGGTCGCAATAGTCGGTTCCCAGCAGCAAGTGAAGCGGCTTTGGTTTTAGATAGCCACAGCTTACCCGGACGAGGTGTAAAGCAAACGCTCAATCTTGCTTCAGTTATGATGCCAATTTCGCTCCGTTTGTTTAGAGAGTTGGAGCTAGGTGAGTGGCAGCAAGGCGAAACGAATTATGAAGAAGAATCGCCACGTGCCACCATGCATTTGGTTTATGCCGGTCGTCGTATCTTTACAGAGTACCAAGCACTTAAAGGTGAAGTTGCACTTCAATCCATTGCAGAGATGATTGAAGATGAAACGCTGTTGCCTGAATTTGCGCCATTAAGAAAACAACAAATTCAGCATTGGAAGATCTACAACGCACTTGGGTTAAACTCAGATCTTATCGATAAAGGGGCAATTGAAAATCTGACTTTTTCATCGTGGTTGGTCGAACAATTGGAAGCACTGGGTGTAGAGAGTATTGAAGATATTGAGTTGCTCGAAGCGAAAGACATCCCATTTAAAGGCGTTCCCGAGTGGGAATACGAGGATTTCGCGGAGAAGTTTCCATTAAAGCTGGTTTTAGCGGGACTAAAGCTCGATGTTGAGTATTTTGTCTCTCGAAAACTGGTCCACGTCATTTATGCAGAGGGAAGTCGAAAAGCTGATCCAAAGCGGTGGGAATTGCCGCGATGGTCTGGATGGAAAGTTCAGTATAAAAAGGCGAGTCGAGTCATTGACGTTAAATGATAGTGAGGAATCGTTCTTTGGTTTGTTTATTGCTGCTTTCTTTCAAAAACGGTCATCCGTTGGTTGTTGTTTATAATTAAAAAATATGAATTAAATCGACATTCACACATAGCTAATATGTGTATGGTTTGTTATGAGATTGATTTTAATATTTCCTTTTGTAAATAAAATCGGGAATAAAAGACCAATGTTTTATATCCTATTGCTATATCAAAGTAATTGTACGATATTTCGTATAACTCAATTTTGTTGGGTGTAGAGGTATAGGATGAAGCACCAAGGAAAGACATGCATTGAATTCGACTACACCAGTTTTTTAGGCGCATCAGGAAGTAAAAAATGGACCTTCGTTGAGGCTTTTTCTACTATTGCTCCTATTTTTGGTTTGTTGTGGAAGCAAAACATCGCAGAATTAAGCAAACCAGAGGATCGTCTCTGGGAAGCAGCATTAAAATCGATGTCTTCACGTCAAAGCGACGAATCAAATCTCGTGAAGTTAGCAAAGCTAGCTCAGCATGAGGGAATACAAGAACTACGCGTAGTCATGCCTTATTCGTTAGACTCAGAACAAATTGAGTACATCGAAGCTCGAAGTCAACTAAAAGTAGATATCACAGAGCAAGACGTACTTAACTTGAAACTCTAACGAGAAGTATGAAATCAATAAAGCGACCGCACAACCGGTCGCTTTTTTTGTTTGGATTCCGGTTGATTTTTAACCGGGTAGCTAATCAATTAGCCCGTATTCTTTGCTAAGAATTTCAATGATCTCCGCTTTCGGGTTGTCACTGAGTGCGATTGGTTTTCCTGTGATCTTTTCAGCAATACCAATGTAAGTGCGAGAAATATCCATCAATGATTCAACTGGAAGATCATTATCACGGGCTAATGCTTCACGCTCAGGCATACGCTCTTTATTGAGTAAAATGTCCGGATCTGGGAAGTGGTTAAGTAAGAACTGGCGGAACCCTTCTTTTGAGTTTTCAACAATGTTGCCCGCTAAGTATTCTTTTGTATCCCAAATACGTGAAGAGTCCGGTGTGCCCACTTCATCCATGTAAATTAGCTTTTCGTTACCAACGGCGTCATGTACATAGCCAAACTCAAACTTAGTATCAACAAACGTTTGGTCAATGGCTTCAAGCGCATCGCTAATAACACTGAAACCCTCTTTTAATAGCTTTTCGTATTGCGCGATGTCTTCTGCACTTGAGAAGTTAAATGCTCCAAAGTTGTCGACAATATTTTGGCGAGTAATATTCACGTCATCCGCTTCAGGAACGCCTGGGATACCTTTCAAAATGCCTTTAGTTGATGGTGTCATCAGCAGTTCTGGTAGGGCTTTGTCTTTCTCTAAGCCTTCAGGGAGTTGAATACCGCAGAATTCGCGTTCACCATTCGCATAAGCACGCCACATCGAACCTGTAATGTACTTACGGCAGATCGCTTCTATTTTAACTGGCTTCGCTTTTTGAACAATCCATACAAACGGGTGAGGTATATCAAGAATATGGCTATCAGCTAGACCGTTATCTTTAAACAGTTTAAACCAGTGATTCGAAATTGCGTTTAGTGCGGCGCCTTTGCCCGGAACGCCTTTTAGGCCGCCCTCACCATGCCAGATACAATCGAATGCAGAGATGCGATCACTAATTACCATAATGGCTAATGGCGCATTAGGTGCGACATCGTATCCTTTTTCTTTGATCAGTCGTGCACTGTCTTCTTCTGTTAGCCAATAAACAGAGCGAACTTTTCCGCTGTGTACTGGTTTTTTTGTGCGAATTGGCAGGTCGTCATTGACGGCAAGTACTTGATTGGCAAGGCTCATTGCGACATTCCTATCATATTATTCAAACGTCATAATAGAGGATATATTCAGCAAAAAATTAACGCTAAATAAATCGAATGTGGGCATCATACCAGAACTATTTTAAGTCGCCAGATAAAAAGCAAACGTTTGCTTATTTTTCTTAGAATACAAAAAAGCCTCCCAAAACAAGGAGGCGAGATGCAGGATGGATAACGTCGATCTTATTAGTGGTACTTATTCACTCTGCCGTCGACGAAAAAGACTTCACACTGATAACGTTGAGCAATATTACGAAGCATCGACTGATTCATTGGTGCAATCTTACTTGATGCAACAACGGCACTTGCATTGCCAGAACGAATCGCCTTGATGACGATTTCAACTTCAGAAAGTTGCTGAGATGGTTTCATTTGAATGATGTTTTGACAGCGAATATTAGAACCAGCAAGTTGTTCAAAATCAGGGCGAGGGCACTCAGCCGTAAACAGGATCCACTGTTTTTGTTGAGACAACACGGCCAACTTAGAAAGAAGTTGGTCAGACACATCCATAGGTTGCGTTGTTTGCGCCAATACGTTGTAGCGTGAGTATGTATGAGATTGACTTTGTAACTGCATCTTACTGTTCCTTTATACATGCTGTATGTCTATACAGTAGTTTGTTTTTGAAAAGTGATCAACCAATTTTTATGAGTGTAAGAGCGTATATGGATATAAATAGTCTTTTGTTTTTACTTTAACTGATTGAAATTAATGGTTTTTATTGAAATGTGCCTATGATGAAATAGAACAGAAAAATGTGAGGTGAGTGGCAGGTAAGAGGTAAAAGCAGTCAATGATCAGTACTGTATATACAGGTGTTCAGTACTGTTCATACAGTACTAAAAGGCTAAGTGCTGCATAGCTAAATCGATCTAAGTGAGCCCTTTGGGTATTAAGTGGCATCAAAAAAGCGCCTTAAAAAAGACGCCTTTGAAAATCAGTTCCGTTGATTTTTTTGTTTAGCCTAATTGCTGTGCCATGCGTTCGCGCATTTTCATTTCGCCTTGGTTGAAAAGGCGGACATCGATTTTTGCAATGTCGTAGCAAGATTCGCAAGAACGATTAAATTTACCATCGAGGTAATCATGACGAGCAACAAAACTAGGTTTTTTGCACCAGTCGCAGGTGCCTTCTTCTGTGAACATTGATTTTCTCCCCACCTACATGAATTTGAGTCGCTAGGTGTTATTTTTCACGGCCATTATGACATAGAAATCATATTGAAGTTAAATGTCTGTTAATTCGTTTGAGAGCGAGATCGATTGCGAGCCTTTGATTTCAGGAAATAAGATGTTCAAATAGAAGTAATAGAGTGATTATTTACTGTTTTGTAACATTTTGTGAGATTACGTTGAAAGCGTGATTTAAACGTTTCATTTCTTCCTGAGAGCCTCGCGAATCAGGGTGATAGAGTTTTGACAATTGTCTGTAGCGCAGTTTCAGTGCTTTACTGTCAGGAATTGAGTGAGGAGTATAGCCAAATGTTGCACAAGCAATGGCTAAGGTTTGACTCTCTGACTGGCTTTTAATTTTTTTAAACTCTTTGAAGACTTTTTCTAGCTGACGTTTGAGCTGTTTGTTTGTAAATTGAAGCTCATTTACTTGTGTTTGTAGGCGTTGAGATTCTGACACATCGTTTACGGTATCCGCTTTCGTTTTTATGGTGTGTCTACGATATGCACCAAACCCAAGTAATATAACAAAGATGATCCCTGTTAAGGTGTACCATTGGTAATGAGTGTCGGTGTTCTGCTTCGGTCGATGTTCAACTTTTTCACGCATTTCTTCGTCTGTGGCTTCTTTATCGAGCGTTACGATTTCTGAGAGTTGCTTGGCGCGAAGTTGATTGAAGCGTTGCTCCAAGAATTGATTGTACGCCTGCTCGGCTTTAGGGTTTTTAAGTGCAGCGAGTTGATACCATGCTTCGATGAGATCTGCATTGGACACATCGGTCTGATGATGCTCGACAAAACTAGCTAAGAGAAATCCACGATCTTGTGGGTCATTGAGCGCAACAGATGTAAACCAGTAAACCGCTTGGGTAAAATCCACACGCCCAGTAAGCCCGCGAGCGTAATCTTCTGCCAATTGTTTTTGTGCGGGTATAAAGCCTTGATGGGCAGATTGCTCTAGCCAATATCGAACATCAGGGCGCGAGGCGGATTCATTCGTTAAGGCGAGCGATTGTGCCAGTTCAAATTGCGCTTCAGGTTGAGTAGGAGTAGGTGTTTGAGTTGCACATGCGCTGTACGATACGCAAACGCTAAAAATAAGGCTATAAGCAGTGGTTTTGAACGACATTGTGTGTCAGGTCTAGCGAAAGTCGCTAGACCTGCTCCGATAATATGATCTATTACCGATATGGTGCTACCAAATTACTTCAGTGGCAAGATCTGGATTTCAACACGACGGTTGCAAGCACGACCTTCTGATGTTTGGTTTGAACACAGTGGGTTACGCTCACCGTAGCCACGAGCAATCGCGCGGCCTGGTGCAACGTTTTGTGACACTAAGAATTGACGTACAGACTCTGCGCGGCGCTCAGAGAGTGTTTGGTTGTATGAATCACTACCAGTGCTGTCCGTGTAGCCATCAATTACTAGGCTTGTGTCTGGGTACTCAACGAGGATACGAGCCACACCACGTAGTGTATTATGGATGCCTGCGTCTAGTTGGTAAGAGCTTGAAGAGAAGCCAATGCCGTTTTCCATACGAAGTAGTAGCTGGTTTTCACCAACGCGCTCAACCTGTACACCAGAGTTAAGTAACGCACGACGAAGTTCGGCTTCTTGTTGATCAAAGTAGTAACCAACACCAGCACCAGTTGCACCACCAGCAGCGGCACCAATTAGCGCGTGTTTACGTCGCTCTTTCGCATTGTCACCTGTCGCAAGACCAATTGCTGCACCAGCGATCGCACCGATCAGAGCGCCTTGCGTCGTTGAATTTGTTTCGTATTCGCCCGTTGTGGCATTTTGACGTTGAGTGGCTTGACAGCCAGTAAGAGCAAGCACTAACGCAAGTGCGATAGACATCTTTTTCAAGGGAAAATCTCCGTATAAAATTGAGGCGCAAATGCGCCTCACAAAGTGATTCGAATTATGGAGTAGGTGTTATTGATATTTGTTATGCGAACGTCAGATTGATAAGCGTGTTGTAAGCTTTTTCTTGTTGTTGGCGACGTTGTAACCAAAATTACGATCGGTTTGTTGTATCACCTAACATTTTTCTCGCTTGTGCGCCGCCAACCCCTCGGTTTACCGACACCTTGCGACCTTTTTTTAAGCCAACTTCGTAATCTTCGGTCAGATTTTTCATCGCTTCTTTGAGTTGTTTCTTGAACGTTTCACGATCAATATTCTTGAACTCTTTATCTATGTAATTATTGATTTTGTTTGCTGACTCTTCATCAGGTGAGATCACCGGTAGCTTTTCTAGCGCACCCTCGACCCAACCTGAAACATAAGAGTTTACGCGGCGAGTGACTTCGAGCGAAGAGGTGCCAGAGCCTGCAAAACTATTTCGAAATTGGCCAGTACTTTCATTTAGCTCGCGATAGATGATATCAAAAGCGAAAGCAGCGAAAATTGCGCGGTCTGCCTCACCGATAAATTCAACACGTTTAAGCCCTTTGTGATTCAATAGTACGGCTTCAACACCAAATTTAGTGTTAATGCCTCGAATCACGCGCAATAGTGTAGAGCTGATATTGGCTGGCAACAGATGTGAGGATTGAGTCTTACCCATTTTGATAAACTCAATATCATCTTTGTCTAAGCCATATTTGAGCATGAGGTTGTGCGCCATTTTTATAGCGTTAGCAGCTTCATTCACATTGGCGGAGTTGCCCAGTTCTAAACACTTGGCAATTTTTTTCAGAGCTTTTTGTTTATCCATCGACGACCAGTCATGAGTACCAAAATTTAAGAAGTCGGATATATTACCTTTTTTGGCTCAAAAACGAAACAAGGGGCGTGAGGGGAATAGGAAAAGAAAAAACAAACCCCTTATGGAAAGGGGCTTGATGAGGGTTATGTTCTTTAAAAAAGTTACAGACCGAGTTGGTCAAGTAGATCATCCGCTTCGTTTTTAGTGCTTACTGTACTCGCAGTGCTTTTTTCCATGCTTTTGCGTGTTGCTTCTAAAATGTCATCTGGGTTTTCATCTTCGACCACGTCAAACTCTTCAAGTTGGATGAATTCAGTTTTATCCATAGCCAGTTCTAGATAGAAAATATTGTTGTTTTCTGTTGAGAATGTCACGCGACGTGCCTGAGGGCGATCTAGGTTGGTATCCACTTGCAATATGACTTGTTTATTAAGCGCGAGCATTTTCGGTTGGTTTTGTGTGATATTGGTTTGCAGTTCTTTGCGTATCTTATTCGTGAAGTTACCAACCAATTGATTCATCAGTTCACCAAGGACATCGCCAACTTCATCAGAAGTATGTGAGATCGCAAGCTCTTCTTCAGGCATGCCCATGTTACGCATGTAGTTGGTATAGATCTCAAGTGCCGCTTTTGCTGTGAAGTTAATAACAACAAGCCCGGTAAAACCGCCATCAAACAAGACAAAGCAACCAAAGTCAGGCTTTAAGCTCGTTTTATTGATCTTTTGCACCATTGCCGAGTAGTTAATTTGAGAAGACGTAGCCGAAGTAAGAACACTTGAGACGGATTTGCATAATTTTAGGAGGATATCTTCGGTTGTGACGACTTTATTCTTTTTCATTATTAGAGCTCATTATAAAAAGGCGATTTATCCCTAAATGTAAGGCATCCGACCTAAAGAAATAAAGCATAAGTTCATATCTTCTATTGAGATTCTGATTTGAACGCTTTTTTAAATGTTGTAAAGTGAGGGAATTCAAAGAATATGACTCCATTCACGTTGTTTACTTGCTCTTTGAACAGGATGCAATGTGAATGATTAAGAATTAGATAACCCGCAGCTGATCGGATCAGCGCAGTAGGGGCAGGAAGCAAATGTTACCAAGATTACACTCGCAAACGGATGTTGATCCTCTTGTTCTTCGTTTTCTTAAAGAACTCGAACACGCCGGGTTTACTGGCGATATCGAGAGCCAATATTCCAGTCGTCTTGCGGTTGCCACTGATAACAGTGTCTATCAGCAATTACCTCAAGCTGTGGTTCATCCTCGAACCACACAAGATGTCTCTCTCATCGGTAAACTCAGCAATAAGGAAGAATACGAACGCATTACGTTTTCTCCTAGAGGTGGTGGTACCGGCACAAATGGCCAATCGCTCACTAAAGGTATTGTGGTTGATCTGTCTCGTCACATGAACCGAGTTCTAGAAGTGAACGAACAAGAAGGATGGGTGCGTGTTCAGACCGGGGTCGTGAAAGACCAACTGAATGATGCCATTCGTCCTTATGGTTATTTTTTCTCTCCAGACTTATCGACCAGTAACCGCGCTACCATTGGTGGCATGATCAACACGGACGCTTCTGGGCAAGGCTCATTGAAATACGGAAAAACGTCCGATCACGTACTTTCACTCCAAGCGGTGTTTGCTGATGGATCAATTTTAGAGTCAGATCTTTCTCACGGATTGCCAAACGAGGGTGAATTTGCGGATACCGCCATTCGGGTCACAGAGTCGGTTTGCCGAGAAAAGCGTCAGCAAATCAATGATAAATTCCCCCCTCTAAATCGTTTTTTAACTGGTTATGACTTAAAGAACGCTTATGATGAAGAGCAAGATCGTTTCGATATTACCCGAGTGCTGTGTGGGGCTGAGGGGTCGTTGGCATTCATTACTGAAGCTAAATTGAACCTAACGCGTATTCCTAAAGCTCGTACCTTGGTTAACGTAAAATACAATAGTTTTGATTCAGCGCTGCGTAATGCACCATTTATGGTTCAGGCGAATGCGTTATCGGTTGAAACGGTGGATTCAAAAGTTCTTAATCTCGCTAAGCAAGACATTGTTTGGCATACCGTCAGCGACTTAATCACCGATGTTCCAGACAAAGAGATGCTTGGTATTAACATGGTGGAATACGCGGGTCAGGATGAAGAAGAAGTGGCGTCTCAAGTCGCCTATCTGACGGCCAAGCTAGACGACATGTTAGAAACGGAAGAAGCTGGCATCATTGGCTATCAAGTGTGCAGTGATGTAGCAAGCATCGGGCGTATCTATAACATGCGTAAAAAAGCGGTGGGTCTACTTGGCGCGGCAAAAGGTCGCGCTAAACCCGTCGCATTTGCTGAAGATACTTGCGTACCACCAGAAAACTTGGCTGATTTTATTGTTGAGTTTCGTGAGTTATTAGATGCAAAGTCCCTTAACTATGGCATGTTTGGTCACGTGGATGCTGGCGTATTGCACGTTCGTCCGGCACTCGATCTGTGTGACCCTCATCAAGAAGCGTTGATGCATGAAATCTCTGATGAAGTGGTCAAGCTGGTGGCGAAATATGGCGGTTTGATGTGGGGTGAGCACGGAAAAGGATTTCGTTCAGAATACGGCCCAGAGTTCTTTGGCGAAGCCTTGTTTACCGAGTTAAGGCGCGTAAAAGCGGCTTTCGATCCACATAACAAAATGAATCCAGGTAAGATTTGTACACCACTCAATAGCGACGCGGAGCTGGTAAAGATAACCGACACCAAGCGCGGTTATTATGACCGACAGATTGACGTTCAAGTCCGTGATAGCTTTAAACAAGCGATGGAATGTAACGGTAACGGCTTGTGTTTCAACTACGATACTAGTTCGCCAATGTGCCCTTCGATGAAAGTCACGGCAGACCGTCGTCACTCACCAAAAGGGCGTGCGGGTTTAGTACGTGAATGGTTACGCCAGCTCACGGAACAAGGTATTGATATCCTCGACTTAGAGCAACAAACGCTGGAAAACAAAACCTCTGTTAAAACGATGATTGATCGTGTTCGTCATTCGATCAATCGTCGCCATGAATACGATTTCTCACATGAAGTTTATGAGGCGATGAATGGCTGTTTAGCGTGTAAGGCGTGTGCAAGTCAGTGCCCGATTAAAGTCGATGTGCCGAGCTTTCGTTCTCGTTTCCTTAATATTTACCACTCACGCTATCAACGCCCAGCGAAAGATTACTTGGTATCAAACATTGAGTCGATGTTGCCATTGATGGCGAAAGCACCAAGTGTTGTGAATGGGGTATTAAAGCAATCTTGGGTACAGAGCTTAACGGCCTCGGCAGTGGGTTACGTGGATGCTCCTTTATTGTCTGTACCGACGCTAAAACAGCGCGTAGACAGTTTAACGACAGCTTATGACTTGCAAGCACTAAGAGGCTTACCAAGCGAAGACAAACAAAACCATGTGTTGATTGTTCAAGACCCATTTACCAGTTACTACGATGCTGATGTTGTGGAAGACTTTATTAAGCTCGTTAAAAAGCTGGGTATGAATCCTGTTCTTCTGCCGTTTAAACCTAATGGTAAAGCACAACATATTAAAGGGTTCCTACGCCAGTTTAAGAACACGGCGCAAGATACGGCAAAATTTTTGGAAATGGTGGCGGATTTAGATATCCCCATGGTTGGGGTTGATCCTGCATTGGTGCTTTGTTATCGCGATGAGTATGAGGAAATCCTAGGAAGTAAACGCGGAAAGTTTGACGTATTGACCGCGCATGAGTGGTTATACCCAAGATTGAGCGAGTTCACCGCTATTGAGTCTGGTGAAGCAACGCCCTGGTATTTATTTGCGCACTGTACCGAAAAAACAAAGCTGCCGAACGCTGAAAAAGAGTGGGGCGCAATCTTTGCTCATTTTGGTGCAACGCTGAATACGGTTCCGGTTGGATGTTGCGGTATGGCGGGGACCTTCGGGCATGAAGTGGATAAACTGTCTATGTCTCGTGATATCTATGATCTCAGTTGGAAGCCAAACTTGGATAAACTCGATGCTGAACGCTGCTTGATTACAGGTTATTCATGCCGAAGCCAAGTGAAGCGCTTTGAGAATGTAAAACCAAAGCACCCAGTCCAAGCATTGCTAACCTTGCTATAATACGTCTTGAAAGCCCAGTCTAACTGGGCTTTTTGTCACTAACAGCTTGTCATACGACGATGAATGCGTTCATTTCATAAGGACATGAAAATTGAAGAAACTTGAGCTAAAAGTCCCACCTGTTGCTTTGTTCTTGCTGGTGGTATTACTGATGTACGGCTTAAAAGAGATGATGCCGGGGCTAAAAATTACCGTACCATTTGTGGGTTTTGTATCTATCGGGTTAGCATCGATTGCCATTTGTGTTGGTGTCGCGGGTGTTATGGAGTTTCGCAAAGCAAAAACGACGGTAAACCCAGTCAAACCAGAGTCTGCGTCGACAGTGGTTGATTCGGGCATTTTTTCTTATACACGTAATCCAATGTACGTTGCATTATTACTCGTCATCATTGCTTTAGGCTTATGGTGGCAACACTTGAGTGTGATTTTGTGTAGCGTATTGTTTGTCGCCTACATGAACCGGTTTCAAATTAAGCCTGAAGAACGTGCACTAGAAAGGTTGTTCGGTGAAGATTACGTCGATTACAAGAATCAGGTACGTCGATGGATTTAACGAGTCTTATAAGAGTAAAAGCAATAAAAAATAGCCCAGCAGAGATGCTGGGCTATTTTTTTAATTTTTGCAGCGTTAAGCCGCTTTAGCGAACTTTGCTAGGAATGCATCCTTACGTTCATGAAAACGCTGTACAAGATCGTCAACGGCGTCTTGGTCATAAGGTTTAAGGCCACTTGCGACCATTCGTTTGATGCCTTTGCCTACAATTTCGCCGTCTTGTTTAAAGGCAAAGTTGAGTGTTACGACACCGCGTTTGCCTTCAACATCGAAAGTCGCACCTGTGAAGTCCACTTCCGGATGAGTAAGATCGAGACGGCAGAATTCCACTTCCATACTTTCGTAGATAACAAGAGGGCGCTGGCAGTTGATCATCATTTGTTTCTCTTCCATCAGAGGAACCATGATGTGAGGGAAGTTCATCCCTGAGAATTGAACGTAGTTTGTCACTACATGTTCAATAAATGCTGGGTCATGGTTAGTTTCACCTTCACGAGACATGCGTAAGTATTCTTTGCCTGCTTCGTCGATGACTGCACTTTCTTTCTCACATTTATTTTCAATGTGAAGTGCAACACCATCGTTCACCATTCCAGAGAAGTTAAAACGCATCTTTTGGCTGATTCCCTCTTTGCTTAGTAGAACCGCAAAAAGTAGGTCGCCTGGTACGCAAAAGCGTTTATTATCTTCATCGTGAATAGGGTTGTAATCACCAGCAACGCGCTTAGCAAAGTGACTTGCCTGCTCGCGAGTGAACTGAAATTGGTGATTAGTGCTTGAAAAATAAGGTGTTAGAAACATAATTTTTACGTAGTAACCAAAACTGTCAGAGATTATATGCGAATATCTGCGTAGCAATGGTCCATCCAGTGAAAACTTCACGGTATCTTAACAATGAAACGATAATGCAAAGGAATAAAGTGTCCAAAAGGACGCGCTTACCTCGTATTGTTCAATATATTAATCAATCAACAAGTTATCCCTTTCACAGTAAGTAAGTTATCAGAGTCCGTGCAGAAAAAAGATGGGGCTCCATTTTCATTGGTTAGCTCGATACGTAAGAGACAGTAAAGGCTCCAGCGAGGAGCCTTTATATTTCGCCAAACCTTTTGTATTTCGTGGACCCTTTTTTCTTAGAGGCTTGGACGACTTAGTGCACGCTAGGCAATAAGCTTTCTGGCATCAGCGCATTGTGCAGTGCCAATTTGAGTAACGCATTAGCATGTTCAATATCGGGTGCAAAGAATCGGTCTTTATCGTAGAAAGAGACCTTTTCACGTAGCATTTGCTTCGCGATTTCAATGCGCTCTGATGACTTATTCGGCGCTCGGAAATCGAGACCTTGAGCTGCGGATAGGTACTCAACCGCTAAAATACCACGCGTGTTTTCTCCCATCTCTTTCAAACGACGACCTGCGAACGTAGCCATTGATACATGGTCTTCTTGGTTCGCGGATGTTGGCAAGCTATCCACAGATGCAGGATGTGCTAGCGTTTTATTTTCGCTCGCCAATGCTGCAGCGGTAACTTGAGCAATCATAAATCCAGAGTTCACGCCGCCATTGTCGACAAGGAAAGGAGGAAGCTTAGATAGAGCACTATCAATAAGTAGCGCCATGCGGCGTTCTGATAAGCTACCAATTTCGGCAATCGCAAGGGCGAGATTATCCGCTGCCATTGCGACGGGCTCTGCATGGAAGTTACCACCTGAGATAATGTCGTTATCTTCTGCGAACACAAGTGGGTTGTCTGAGACGGAGTTTGCTTCTACTTGTAATATGTCTGCAGCATTACGGATTTGCTGCAAACACGCGCCCATCACTTGAGGCTGACAACGCAGTGAGTATGGGTCTTGTACTTTTTCACAATCAGTGTGAGATTCACCAATTTCACTGGTTGCTTCAAGCAGATGACGGTATGCATGAGCGGCGTCCATTTGGCTGCGGTGACCACGTACGCGGTGGATACGTGGATCGAATGGTCGACGGCTACCCAGTGCCGCTTCTACCGACATTGCGCCACACACCGTCGCCGATGAGAAAAGGTCTTCTGCGATGAACAAGCCCTCAAGCGCAAAAGCTGTTGAAGCTTGCGTACCGTTAAGAAGTGCAAGCCCTTCTTTTGGGGCAAGAGTGATTGGCTCAAGACCTGCGATTTGCAGTGCTTCTAAACCGGAGATGATTTTCCCATTGTGGCGAGCTTCCCCTTCACCTAGCAGTACAGTGCTCATGTGAGCGAGGGGAGCTAAGTCACCAGACGCGCCAACGGAACCTTTTTTGGGTACGCATGGGTAAACTTGTGCATTGACCAAATCAATCAACATATTGATGACTTTTAAACGCAAGCCAGAGAAGCCACGGGCGAGGCTGTTAATTTTTAGCACCATCATCAAACGAACAGTTTCGTCTGACATTAATTTGCCAATACCAGCAGCATGAGAGAGAACGATGCTGCGTTGCAACGTTTCCAGATCTTCTGGTGCAATGCGCGTATTGGCTAACAAACCAAAACCGGTGTTAATGCCGTACACGGTGCGATCTTCAGCAATCACGCGGTCGACGACTTGTGTGCTTTCATCAATTGCTGGAATGGCTTCTGGATCGAGCGTAAGGTTGACAGGTGATCGGCTCACCTGACGCAGTTCGTTTAAGCTAATATGGCCTGGCTTTAGCGTTAAATTGAGCATTTCTTTCATCCTTACTTCAGCTTTTTCAGTTCTTCGTTGAGCATTGGTAAATCCAACTTTTGTTCGGCAGCGCATTGTTTTGCGATGTCGTAGCCTGCATCTGCGTGGCGCATTACGCCCGTTGCTGGGTCATTGTGGAGCACGCGAGCGATACGCTCGGACGCATCTTCGCTACCGTCACAGCAAATCACCATGCCAGAGTGTTGAGAGAAACCCATGCCAACGCCACCACCATGATGCAGCGACACCCAAGTTGCACCACCTGCGGTGTTTAAGAGGGCGTTGAGTAGTGGCCAATCTGAAACCGCATCGGAGCCATCCATCATCCCCTCGGTTTCTCGGTTTGGACTGGCAACCGACCCAGAATCAAGATGATCACGACCAATGACCACAGGCGCTTTTAATTCACCGTTTTTGACCATCTCATTGAATGCTTGGCCGAGACGTTCGCGATCTTTCAAGCCAACCCAACAAATACGTGCTGGTAGGCCTTGGAACTGAATGCGTTCACGTGCCATGTCTAACCAGTTATGCAGATGCGGATTGTCAGGAATGAGCTCTTTCACTTTTTGATCGGTTTTGTAGATGTCTTCTGGATCGCCAGATAGGGCAGCCCAGCGGAATGGCCCAATGCCTTCGCAGAATAGAGGTCGAATGTAAGCAGGTACGAATCCTGGGAAATCAAACGCGTTCTCAACGCCTTCTTCCAAGGCCATTTGGCGAATGTTGTTGCCGTAATCGAGTGTCGCTGCGCCACGGCTTTGTAGGTCCAGCATCGCTTGCACTTGCACTGCCATGGACTTTTTGGCCGCTTTTACGACGGCTGCTTCGTCTTGCAAACGCATTTCTGCGGCGTGGGACATGCTCCAGCCTTGAGGCAAATAGCCATTAAGTGGATCGTGTGCGGAGGTTTGATCGGTTACGACATCTGGGGTGATGTTACGTTCAACCAATTCTGAGAAAATATCAGCCGCATTACCTAGCAGACCTACAGAGATTGGGGTTTCGGACTCGTTGATGATCGCCAGAGCTTCATCTAGCGATGTGGCTTTTTCGTCGACATAGCCAGTACGTAGGCGGTAATCAATACGTGACTCGTCACACTCGACAGCAATCATTGAAAAACCGGCCATGGTGCCAGCCAATGTTTGCGCACCACCCATACCGCCCAAACCGCCAGTGAGAATCCAGCGACCTTTTGCATCGCCATCGAAGTGTTTTTTCGCCACCGATACAAAGGTCTCGTAAGTACCTTGAACGATGCCTTGTGAGCCAATGTAAATCCAGCTGCCTGCGGTCATTTGGCCGTACATCATCAAACCTTGTTTATCGAGCTCATTGAAGTGCTCCCAGTTTGCCCAATGTGGTACGAGGTTTGAGTTCGCGATGAGAACGCGAGGTGCATTTTTGTGGGTAGGAAAAACACCCACCGGCTTGCCAGATTGCACTAAAAGAGTTTGGTCGTCGTCGAGTCTCTCTAATACTTCAACCATTTTATCGAAGCATTCCCAATTGCGGGCCGCACGACCAATACCACCATAAACCACTAAAGAGTGTGGGTGCTCAGCAACATCTGGGTCAAGGTTGTTCATTAACATGCGAAGAGGGGCTTCAGTAAGCCAAGATTTGGCGCGCAGTTCATTACCGCGTGGAGCACGAATTGTTCTGCTTGTATCAAGTCGTGGATCTTGTCCCTGGCGCTGTGTCATTTTAAGACTCCTTTAGTTTCACGTGTAAACCAAGTTCATGCTTGGTCTTTGTTGTTTTTAGGACTTATGCTCTTTTTCAGCCATCGCATTGGCAATATCCCAGCATAAGCGGGCGGCCAATCGAGCCGTCTGGCTGTCGACGTCGTAAGTCGGGTTGTACTCGGCAATGTCTGCCAGCATTAGCTTGTTTTTGTAATGTAGGATTCGGTCGAGGAACGGTGAAATGATGTCGTAGCTGACACCTCGTGCCGCAGGCGCACTGACTCCCGGAGCGGTAGCTGCAGGAAAGACATCCAAATCGATCGTCAAATAGAGGTAATCGCAGTCATCAATAAAATGCTGTAATTGGGTTAAGTGGTAGCTGTGGTTCATGTAGCACAGTTGCTTGTCTTCTACATACCAAACATTCAGTTCATCCGCTTTTTGAAAAAGTGCCTTGGTATTGCTGCTGCGACTCACACCAATACAGGCATAATGGAATTTCCAATCATTGCGTTGGCAAAAATGATGGATCTGATTAAACGGGGTGCCTGAACTTGGCTTAACATCAGCAAGCGAGCTTTCAAAAGCGCGTAAGTCAAAGTGAGCATCAAAATTAATAATGCCAATCTTTGGTTGTTTTTCTGGGTGATGGGTTTTGAAAAATTCAGCTAATCCAGAAAAGGAGGCCCAAGCGATTTCGTGCCCGCCACCAAGCACAACGACAGGGCTATGTGGGAGAGCTTGGGCGATAGTTTGCGCGCATTGGGCCTGACTGCTTTCTAGCAAGTCATCTTCACAAATGACGGTGCCAAGATCATAGAGTGGCGTCTTTTGGTGCCATGCTAAATTTGCTAACGCTCGACGGAGTAGATCTGGGGACTTCTTCGAGCCGATACGGCCTTTGTTTCTTGCTACTCCTGCATCGGTGGCAAAGCCAAGAATCGAAACGCCCTTATTAAGTTTTTCTAACTCTTCAACCGAGGTGTTTTTTATAACGTGATGGACACGCTTTCCTAGTTCGCCATCTTCGGCATCGTGGCGGCCTTGCCAATGAAAAGGCGCATTATTTAGGTCGGATTGGGCCATCTTATCGTCCTCCGTGAGAAACATACTCACCATTTACTATACGACCTACCAACCGTTTTGCCCCGACTTGGTAGCTAAGATCCGCAGGGTGTTCGATATCCCAGATAGAAAAGTCCGCATCAAAGCCAACCTCAATAACACCGCGTGACGTACCATAACCTAATGCTTTCGCCGCATTTTCAGTGACGCCGCGCAACGCTTCTTGTGGGGTTAAACGGAAAAGCGTACATGCCATATTCATCATTAGCGTTAAATCGGCAAACGGTGAGGTTCCTGGATTGATGTCAGTGGCAATCGCCATTGGAATGTTGTGTTTTCTTAGCGATTCTATCGGTGGTAATTGGGTTTCTCGGAGGTAGTAAAATGCGCCTGGAAGCAGTGTGGCAACCGTTGATGAGTTCTTTAGTGCAAGCACGCCTGTTTCATCAAGGTATTCAATATGATCGGCAGATAAGCCTTGATACTGCGCGGTTAATGCTGTTCCGCCTAAATTAGAGAGTTGTTCAGTATGTCCTTTTATACTCAAACCATGCTGTTTAGCGGACTGAAATACCCGCTCAGTTTGCACGAGGTTGAATCCGATGGATTCGCAAAATACGTCAACGCTGGTGGCCAAATTTTCTTGTGCCACGAGAGGGATGATATCGTCACAAATGTGTGTGATGTAATCATCCGCCCGACCTTTGTACTCTGGTGGAATTGCGTGAGCGGCAAGTAGCGTTGTGGTGATTTTTACTTTGCGTTCTTTTTCTAGCGCTTTAGCGGCACGCAGCATTTTGAGTTCATCATGAAGTGTCAGTCCGTAGCCTGATTTCACTTCAACTGACGTTACTCCGCTGGCGAGTAGGCCATCAAGACGAGGGAGAGCGAGTTCAATAAGTTCCTCTTGCGGCGCTTTACGGGTGGCATGAACGGTAGAGAGAATCCCACCGCCTTGCTGAGCAATCTCTTCGTATGGCACCCCATTGAGTCGCATTTCGAATTCGTTTGAACGGTTTCCGGCATAAACAAGATGCGTGTGACTATCAATGAGACCCGGCATCAATAGCTTGCCGTTGAGGTCTATCGTTTGGTCGTATTGGTTTGGGCTGAGAACAGATTCGCTTTGCACAGCATCTTTACCTCTTTCAGTCGTGCTAACGGCGATGATTTTGCCCGATTGAATGCCAACGCGAGCAGGCGGAGAGGGTAAGTAACCCATTTCTCCCTCTTGCATCGTGACCAGTCGAGCATTTTCTATCAGCAAATTCATTTCTGTTCATCCTAAAACGTAATTGATTAAATGTATATACAAATAAATAGGAGAAAAAAGCGTCACTGACAAGAGTTATGTTGCTGAAATGTGATCAAAGTGAAGAAGTTACACCTAGTTTACAATAGAATCTTAGAGCTTAATTTGTATTTGTTGCCAGGATGGTAAAGTAACGCCGTACTCACCAGTTTATCTTGGCTCCAAGTACGGCGATTGAGCAGCAAACATGGTTCGTTTGCCTGCATTTTTAGATCTTGTTTAACACGTCCATCAGGAATGATGGCCTCTACCGTATGTTCAATGGCACTGAGTGGGCAATTGTTAGAAAGGTATTGATTGGGTGTCATACAGGTAAAGTCTTGAGTCAAATAACTCGGAGCATATTGACTGTTTACCCAACGCAGCTCCAATTGGATTGGAACATTATCTTCGTAATGGATGATTTCACTGTAAAAGATTGTTTTTCCTAGCATGACGCCAAGTTTGATCGCAATGCTATCATCCGCTTTAAGTGCAATTTGTTTAAGTACTTCACTGTGATGTGTATGGCCACGATTGCTAATTTCATCCGCAATATTACGAATATCGAGCAGAGGAGATTCTGATTTTTCTGCGGGATCGCAAACAAACGTGCCAAGGCGAGGACGGCGTTGAAGTTTCCCCTCATTTACCAAATCTCGGATCGCCTTATTGACGGTCATTCGACTGACACCAAACTGCTCAGTTAACTCAAATTCCGTTGCGATGCGGTGTCCAACCATCCACTCACCAGAATTCATCTTATCTAGGATAAATTGCTTAATTTGTATGTAGAGTGGTGCAGACATAATGATTTCCTTTTAATTGACTATACAAATAGTGCGTAATCTATGTACAAATTGCAAATGACACGTACTATTTTGTGAGTTGTTAAAAGGAATTAGTCCGCATTCTTATCGTCTATTACTTGCAGGAGTGGCGTCTGTTGTGTAAACAGGTATCCATCTAATTAAAATAAAGAAGACAGTCACAAAAGGAATAACATGTTTAAAAAACTTAAAGCATCGCTTGGCATTGGCTCAGCAAAAGTCGATACAATTTTAGATGAAATGAGCATTTTCCAAGGTTCGACCTTGCGAGGGCACGTTCAAATTAAAGGTGGCGATGTCGAGCAGCAGATCGATGCTATTACACTTAAGCTGAATACAGAAATGAAAGTAGAAGCGGATGACAGTGTGAGCTATCAAACATTCACCATTGATCAGTTGAAAGCGGTCGAGCCGTTTGTTATCCAGCCAAACGAAGAAAAGCAGGTTCCATTTGAATTAAAACTGCATGATGAAACGCCAATCACTGCCGTTAGTGCATTAAAGAATCAATGTCATGTATGGGTTGAAACAACGCTAGACATCGGCTTTGCGATTGATCCTCGTGACCGTGATTATGTCGAAGTAAAACCGTTGTCAGTTGTTTCTCGGGTCATAAGATCGATTGAGCAAGCGGGTTTTACGATGGTCAAAGCAGATGTGGAGAAAGGCTTCTTGCGTGGCAATGGCTTTTCCTCTCGTTCTGGCATTTATCAAGAGCTAGAATTCCGTAACAATGGCTTTATCTCGACAAAAGAGATCGAATTGTCATTTATCCTTGATGGCGCTGTTGTGCATTGTTTGGTGGAAATTGATCGTTCGTTCAGTATGTCTGGTGACCAATATCGTTCATTTACATTACCGTTGGATGCGTCTGACAGCCAAGTCGCTTCTGCTCTAGCACCTGTTATTGGTTAAAACGATTTTTGTTTCTCGTTCGTTCGACAGCTCAGTACGAAGATTAATACGATGAATAGACGAGATTGATAAGTGAGTGCCAACGTTCAAATAAGCTGAAATTCATGGCTTAATCGTGCTTTGGTACTTTTTCTTCTGCGTTATTTTTCCTTAGTTCCTTAGTTCCTTAGTTCCTTAGTTCCTTAGTTCCTTAGTTCCTTAGTTTTCCAGTGCCCCAGTCCGTTTTCCATCTATCAATCTTCTTCGGTTACGCAAAGCGATAGCTAAGTTCCTACAATAAAGCTCTAGTCCATTTGCGGGTTGTTGGCCTGTTTAACTTCTCTTCAATATATAGGCTGAGAGACAGGATCAAGAGGCCCCATGAACTTTAGTTATACAGATGAACAAATCATGATTGAACAAAGTGCATCCAACTTCTTCAGTGAAGTATCTCCGATAGAATCTGCGCGTGAGATCATGGTGACAGAGCAAGGTTATGACGTAAAAGTATGGCAGAAAATCTGTGATGAGATGTTTTTCCACGGCATTCTCATTCCGGAGGAAAATGGTGGGTTGGGGCTTGGTTACGTCGAGTTGTGCATCGTGCTTGAACAAATAGGTGCGAAACTCGCTTGTTTACCATTTCATGCCAGTGCGTGTATGGCAACCAGTGCCTTATTGGTTGCGGGAAGTGACTATCAGAAACAGTACTATTTTGAGCATTTACTTCGAGGGGAGGTAGCGACTCTCGCCTATACCGGTATCCATGCAGGAACTAAGACCGGTTGGGGTTGTGATGCTGTAGATGTGACCTATCAAAAGCAAGGGCAGCAATATCGGCTTAATGGGACTTACCGTTATGTTTCTTTTGGCCATAACGCTCAATGGCTCATTTTGGCTGCAAGGAAAAAGGGTACGCGAGGCAAAGAGGGGATCAGTTTATTTGTTACAAAAGCCGACACTCCCGGGATATCCCGCCATTTACTGCCGACAATGGATCAAACACAAAAGCAAGCTCAAATAGAATTAGATAATGTCTTTCTCGATGCATCATGTGTGATGCCAAATGAGGGGCATTGTGGTGAAGCGTTACATACAGTCATTGCCGTTGGGCAGATTGGATTAGCAGCGGAACAATTGGGCGGAGCTCAAGCCGTATTAGAACAGACAGTTCAATATACCCAGCAACGAACTCAATTTAACCGTCCGATTGCAAGCTTTCAGGCCGTGAAGCATCAAGCGGCAGATATGATGTTAAAAGCAGAGGCCGGCTGTTCTTCCGTCTATTACGCGGCCTGCACGGCGGATGCAACACCCTTGGCTCGGCCAACGAGCACTGAGATCACCTTGAATGGCCGTCAACCGCTTTCAGAACGACTCTATGAGTTATACCAAGCGGCCAGTATCGCTAAGAGCTATTGTTCAGACGCTTATTTTTTTAATGCTGCAACGGCGATTCAGCTACATGGCGGGGTCGGATTTACATGGGAATTTGATGTTCATTTGTATTTTAAACGCGCTCAGGCCAGTGGCGTTATGTTAGGAAATTCTGCTTACCATCATGAGTTGATTGCGGAGCACTTATTGCCGCTTGCAACAAAGTCAAAAAAATAATCATCAGGAGCTTAATATGAAACTGACATTTAGTACTGAAGATGAGCTGTTTCGCCATGAAGTTGCTAATTGGTTAACTAACCATCTTGTCGGTGAGTTTGAGCCGTTACGCTTTCGAGGAGGTCCTGGTGATGAACACATGTTTACTGAAGAGCGTAAAGTGTGGGAGCAGCAATTAGCAAAAGGTGGCTGGACCTGCATCGGTTGGCCATTAGAAGATGGTGGTCGTGGTGCAACGATAGAACAGCAGGTCATCTTCCATGAAGAATACGCACGCGCTGGTGGGCCTGGTCGAGTCGGGCATATCGGTGAGGGTCTTGCCGGGCCAACTATCTCGATGTTTGGCACAAAGGAGCAAAAAGAACGCTACCTACCGGGTATTGTCTCGGGTAAAGAACTGTGGTGCCAAGGGTATTCGGAGCCTGATGCGGGGTCCGATTTAGCCGGGGTGAAAACAAAAGCCCGTTATGACGAGGCGATCAATCAGTGGGTGATCAGTGGCCAAAAAGTGTGGACATCATTGGCGATGGATGCTGATTGGTGTTTTGTTATTGCGCGCTGTGAGCCTGGTTCGAGCGGCCACAAAGGATTAGGTTTTTTTCTCGTTGATATGGTACAAGCGAACGTTCAAGTTCGTCCGATTAAACAATTGACAGGAACTTGCGAATTCAATGAAGTGTTTTTTGATGACGCAGTGGCCGCCGATATTATAGGTGAGCCAGGTGATGGTTGGCGCATTGCCATGGCACTGCTGGGGCTTGAGCGTGGAGTGTCAACCCTTGGTCAGCAAATGTTGTTTCAAAACGAACTCAACGAAGTGATTGAATTAGCCAAAAAGAATGGGATGGCCGATAGCTGTGATATTCGTCAGCGAATAGCGAAAGCACACAGTGAACTTACCATCATGCGTTATAACTCATTACGAATGTTGTCGTCTAAACAGTCTGGTCAGTTACAAAAAGAGGCATTAGTTTATAAGCTCTTCTGGGCGAGCTGGCATCGTGATTTAGGCAAACTTGCCATGGATGTGATGGGCCCAGAATCGGAAATATTGGCTGGCGAGTCGTATGACTTAACGCGTTTGCAATCATTATTTCTATTTACTCGCTCTGACACCATATATGGTGGAACAAATGAGATACAACGAAATATTATTGCTGAGCGTGGGCTGGGAATGCCAAAAGAGCCGAAATTATAGGAGTATGTGACAATTAAACACGACTATCAGAATGAGATTGACTTGGCATTTTCAAGTGTGCATTTATTCTATGATTAAAACGAAGTGTGATAAAAGTTTTTTACCTTGAATCCTATCCAAGAGTCTTCGTGAGGCACGCATGAAAAGTAAGTGGCAAGGTCTTGATGGTCATATACTTGATACGGCTCGAATAGCGATAGTCGTTATCTTAGTATTTTCTATTCTTAATATTGCTCACTTTTACATGGCGCTCAAAATATTCCAGGAAAATATCGCAGATTCGGCACTTCAAAGGACGACTAACTACATTTCAAGAACACTAAAGGATGTCAATAATACGTATACATGCTTAAGTAAAACCTTGGCTGAAATATACGAGTATAAGCTACAGGGTCCCTATAATATTGATGCGATTTTACTAGACCTTAAGAACAAGAAAGAACAACTTTCTGTGCATACTATTGGTTTAGTAGACATTCGAGATAACCTCTATCTGGATAGTTTTGGTCGTGTACTTTCGATTGATACGACATCGGAAAGAGATCAATGGGTTCAAGAGTTTATAGACCAACCGGAAGATTCTCGCTATCACTTCTATGACCCCGATCAATCTGAATACGAAGCACTTTATTCCTTTTATTATGATCACAAACTTAAAAATCATCTTGGTCAAGTCATCGGTATTTTTGGCGTAGGGATAAACTATGAAGCGTTCTACAGCAAGGTTCAAGGGTTGGATGAACAAGTTAGTGTTTTATTCTTAACTAAAGATGGAGAGGTGCGACTTCCAAAGAAGAATAAAGGGGAGTCAATATTTACTCTTTTCAAGAGCATATCATCAGAACAATTTGAAGCGGCTAAAATGCAGGACCGTATTGTTTATACATACAGCTTAAATAAGAGTGAGCTGTTATATATACACTACTTTAAAGACATTAACAGAATGCTTCTTATTAAAATGAATATTACAGATTACTATGTTCAATCTATTAAGCAGCATATATATTCATTTTTAATTGGATTAGGCTTAACGATAGCTATTGTAGTCCTAAATTTATTTAATAATTTATACCAGAATAAAAAATTATCGCGTACTGCTTATTATGACTCACTGACTCTTTGCCGAAATCGGCAATACCTTGAAAGTAGAATGCAAAAACGTGGTTATTGGCAACATGTTCAGCAATCAGGTCATTCGTTGATTGTTTTTGATATTGACCATTTTAAACATGTTAATGACACGTATGGACATCTAGAGGGTGATCGCACATTAACACAAGTTGCATCAATCGTTAGACGCTGCTTAAGAGAAAGTGATGAGTTCATTCGATGGGGCGGGGATGAATTCATTGTTCTTTTTGACATTAAAGCTCATGAAGCTGTCCACATTGCTAACAGAATGCGGGAAAGCGTTAAACAAGAAACGATGGTTTCATTGTCTATAGGCGTTACGGATATCTTGATAGATGACAGTTATACATCTGCAATGGGTAGGGCCGACTGCGCGCTATATGAAGCAAAACAAAGTGGCAGAAATCAGGTAAAAGTGCGTTAGTAAATAGGCGGTTTTTTGGGGGCCGTTAGCTATAATTTCAGCTTTTTCATCAGTTTTTAATGTTGGATAGTCTGATAAAAATCAAATAGAGTCAGGACGCTACCAATTAATGATAAATATTATGATTGAAAAATGAATGTCTCTCTATGAATAAAAATTGTGATGTCATAAGTGATGCGAAAATATAAATAACGCTAAAGATCTGTGCTGTCCTTATTAATGCGCATTAGGCGCTTATGAATGCGCAACTTTTGAGGCTGGTTATTTTTAAAGATTTGAAATTAAATATACTGCTCACATCCAACGAGGTTTAGATTAACTGAGGTTGGGTTGGGGATTGAGCCCAAATAAATTGACATTTACTAATACATATTGAGATATAAGAATGAAAAACACTATCATTGCACTAGCACTTTCTGGCTTCGCAGCTTCTTCTTTCGCAGCTTACGATCCAGCTTCTCAAACAATGCAATGGACTGGTACTGTTCCTGCTGCAACTATCGCACCAGATGCAGGTTACGTGATTAAAACTACCAGTGCTCTAGGCCTGATGAACGGTACAGTAAACTTCCAAAACGTTGCTGGTAAAGTATCTGTAGAGTCTTCATCTGAGCTAGCGTTCGAAGTACTAAAAGACGTAGATGCTGATGGTACTGTATCAGAAGGTGATACTAAACTAGCTTACGGTCTAACATTGACTAACGTAAAAGTTGGTGTTGATGGTGCAGCACCAGCAGAACAAGCTGATGGCTTCTTCCAAGTTAACCTAAACGGTGTAGCTCTAGCTAAAGATGCAGCTCAAGCTATCGCTGTAGACGCGGCTCCATCTGCATTCAAAATTACTCACAATGAAGCAGTAACTTCTACTCTTGAAGCTAACCAAGATGTAGTACTACAAGCTGTAGTAGCAATTGCACCTACTGAAGCTTAATTTTTATCTGACTAAAAATTAATTAATCAAATAAGTCTAGGCCCGTTATTATTATTAATTTCGGGCTTTTTGGGTTTGCAAAAGTGTTTATCAAAAAAGTATTTACAGTAGTGCTGTTGAGCTCAATTGCTTTCACCTCTATTGCGGCAGGTCGATTAGCACAACAAGAATTACATACCAGTGTTGTTATTCATAATGATAACAAAGGGGGCGCGATAAATATTGTTTTGAAAGAAAATAACTTCGAAGCAATTTATGATGTTGACCGAAACCACTTCTTAGATCATCGAACAGGTTTTAACGTAATACCAGTAGATGGTGCTGTAGATTACCAACTGAAATTGAATGTATCTGATCACTTTTGCAAAGTATCAAATAAAGACGAACTGACAGAATATATAGGCGTATCTTTACAGATTGATAACACACCTTTTTTATTAGGTGAACCAACGGAAAGAATATATCACGCGTCGTCTACCAATTGGCACGAATTGATTTTTAAATATCCGAAGGTCGAGCGGCAGTTAAGACCGATTGACTGTTATGGCATGCTGGCAATAACGGCTGAACTGAGTGAGGGAACAATATGAAATTAAACAAACTAACTATAGCAATTTTCATGTTCCCAAGCGTAGTGGCTAATGCGAGTGACTACCCACTAGAATTCGCGGATTTTTTTGAAGAACAGTTGCGTAATGTTGAAGTGGTTATTTCGGGTGAAACTCTTAGTGAGCGTATTTTTGGTTATGTAAACTTCGATTCTTTTCGATTAGATATAGATGAGAAAAACAGAAACACGCTCGTTAGTTATTTGACGGATCGCAAAGTTAATGCAAGCGCCATAGAAAAAATTGTGGCCTCATTGGTTGAAGGGGTTAATGCAAATCCCGGTTGCAAAGGTGAAATAAGTTATTGTATTCCTAAAATAGACAACCAAACGGCAGTGTTTACGTACGATTACGACAACAATGTCTTGCGTATTTTCCCAACATCGTCGTCGCTGATTTCCGGAAGTGACTCAATTCAATATTATGATGGTTTACGTCAAGATAATGCGCTGATAAACAACTCGAAATTATACGCATCATCCAGCAATGACCAAAACAATGTGTCTCTGAATAATAGTACTTTGCTCGGTGTGCCATACGGGTATGTTGAAACAACAAATCGTCTATCTAATGATAACGATTCGTTTGAACTCTATTCTGCCCGTTATATTGGCGAGGTTGGACGTACTCGAGTTGAAGTGGGTTATCAAAGTCAGCACACATCTGATAATTTTAATTCAACGGATAGCTTACGATATGGTGCTAATTTTTCAGGTACCCAAATAAGCATTGGAAGTAGTCGTAACTTGTTGATAGGAAAAGATAAGTCAACACAGAGAATTTATTTTTTTGCCCCACAATCAGGCACGCTAGAAGTGTATCGCGGTACACGGTTACTGCTGACCAGAACGGTGTATCAAGGTGAGAACTCAATAGGTTACGATGAATTGCCCGGTGGTGTTTATGATCTAAATATTGTCGTGAAGCGCGGTGATGAACGCTTGCTAGATGAACAGCGAACGGTAGTGAATAACAATCGATATCAGTTGGATGTTGGTGGTATTGATTATCGCCTGGCTTTTGGTGAGCTTGAAAAAGCCGATATAACGCATACCTATGTTTACAGTGCTGCGAGTTATCGCAATAGCGAAAAGATCATTTTTGCTGGTGGTCTGGGTAGTGATGGTGATGACAACCTTATTCAACTTGGTGCGACTTACACCCTCGACGGTGATTCAAACGTGCAGTTTTCTGGTGGTTATTTTGATGATCAAAGCCACTATTTACAGGCACAAATGCAAGTTGGCCCTTTCCTAGCGTATGGCAAGGAATTCAAGCCTGCTGATGGATCATTTGACGAGAAGAAAGACTTCGCTTCAGTTCTTTATGGAGAAGGTGGATTTGACGAAATCGGACTGTCCTACTCAAGCAACATTCTCGGTGGTTCTGGATTTATTAATCTTTCTTCCGCGAATTATGAACTAGACAAAGAATATTGGCGAACCAATAGCTTGTCATTGACGTGGTCTAGAAAGTTGTTCGGAGGGGATTTCAGTGTTAATGCGACGTTGAGTGAGAGTGAGTATCAAGAGCAACTTATGACTATGGTGAACTGGAGTCACCATTTAGGTGAAAATTCACAAATAAGCACATCAGCCACCATGGATAAGAATGGCCTTAGTCAAACACAACTTGATGTTCAGCATTTATATGAAAGTGATAGTTGGAGCGCTAGATCATCAATTGGTACCCGCCGAGATCAAGAAAACTCAGATTTCCACGGAACTGCATCCATAAATGGTAAAAATGAATTCGTTCAATATGATGCCTACGGGTATGCAGCTTCAGATGGCGATTATTCCGTGTCGGGAAGCTTAGAGAGTAGTCAGATTCTGACGCAATCAAAGGCTTGGGTTACGTCTGAATCAAGCCAGTCGTACCTTTACATTGAACCCAAAACAGAGGGTAACGAGCCAATAGAGGCGGGACGTAATGTTTACTACAACTTGGTGAGAGATGATGACCTATGGTTGTCAAACAAGGTAGCTACAGGAACTCAACAAGTGCATAGCTTACCAAGCTATGTTCAGTTGGACGTAAAGTTAGATGCAGAGTTGGAAGGGATAGAGATTGCTGAAACAAGTAAACGCTTCTTCGTTCAACCCGGAACCGTTTTTGATGCGTCACCGGAAATAACTTCTGTCGAAAGCCAAATTATAGTTTTAAATAATATGTTTGGTGAACCAATACGCCAAGCGAGCTGTGTTGGTGACGGTTGTAAAGGTGTTGAACCAGTATCAGACGATGGTATTTTCCGCCTCAACTATATTGCGGAAAAACCGTTCAAATTGGTCTCAAGTCGAAAATTGTGCGTTTACGATGCAAAGGCTTTTGGCAATGCTTACGTGAACTCATATTGCTTAGAGGGACTAGACGATGCTGGTATCGATGATGCGATAGTCTTGAGTACCACTGCCGATGGTATAGAAGTTGGCAAAGTTTCAAAACAAGGGTTTATTTACTTAGGCCGTTATCGAACCAGTGAAGAAGCTGAATTGATACTTGAACGACTTCGCGAGGTGAACTTACTGACTCATCATGTCAGCGTCGGTGAAAACCTTTATGTATACGTTAAGCACCCACATGAATATACGGTGGCACAATCTTCGCTCTTAGAGTCGTTGGAAAAATACGCGATCTATGACGCCATCGATCAAGAACAACAATTTGGTATTCGATAAATGAAAAAACTAATCCTTAACTTAGCTATATTAACCAGTATTACAAATCCAGCGCATGCGATTGGTATCGATGCATTAATAAAAGTTGCGGAAGATGGTGAGGCGGTTTTCACTGTTAGCAATGGCGACGGTTACCGTCAATTCATCTCTGCCGTAATTTCTGATGTTGCGGTAGAAAATGGCCAGTTGAAGACAATCCCATACACTCGTGAAAATTTGGCAGATTGGAGTTTAGAGGTTAAACCATCGCGTACCGTACTCGATGATAACGCAACTAAAACATTTAAAGTGATCAGTAGTAAAGTCAATCAAGAGCATGACCACGTTTATCAAGTGACGTTTGTGCCAACGCCTTATTTTGAGAATGGTGAACGCCCGCAACATGCCGTGCAGATGGCCGTTGGTTTTGCTCCGATCATGATTGTCCCTGCGAAAGAAGACAAACCGATTCGCTACGATATCCGACACAACGGAGATAAAGTGAACATTACTAATCTTGGTCAAACATATCTCAATATTGTCTTGGATGGTTGCAGCGACAGCACACCGATGGCTGAGCGTTCTTCATGCAGCAAAGTAGTATACGCATTGCCAAATCGCGATCTCGTTGTCAACCTTGATGGCGAAATGTTGAAAAAACCATCCTTGGAAATGAGTTTGATGACTCATAACAATGATTTCAATACGAAATTTGAGTTAGAGAAAAATACTCACCATGCCAAATAGGGATTTGTGATGAGTCGTATATTCGTAACAATATTTGCGCTTTTATCTGTGTTTCAAAGCAACGCTTCTATTTTGGAGGCTCAGATTCGAACTGGAAGTCTGCAATGGCGTTCTGGCATCGAAAGTGGTGGGCATCTAATGTCAAGCCAATGGGATCTTCCGATAGCATTGCCTACGGCTTTGCGAATAGTACCAGCAGGTCCTGTGAATGTTGGGGCGGAAGAATTACTGGTTCTAACCGGTGAGGGGGGGGAGGTAAATATTCCGTATACAATACTTGGCATGGAGTATCGGTTGTCGGAGACTCCAGCCAGCGAAGTTGATGAACGTGGTACAGCAACGGCTACACGCAATGGCGATGTCGTTAAAGTGCTGGGGGCTGGAATTGCAGATAAGGGATATCTTTTTAATGCACAGAAAGCACCATTTAGCCACTTCAGGCCAATATTTAAGCGTATCGATCATGCAGAACTTGTTGAGGCATTTAAAACTGCCGATGTATCTAAAGGGGTATATCGAGGAAAGGTGACATCTTCAATAAGCTATGAATATTATGTAAATGGCATTAGAAATAAATTCGTACTCCCTTTTAGCTTTGAATTTGTAATTAACTATAATCCCGCGATCATTAATAGTGTTTCAATTATTAGCGGCAACGGTGTCATTAGTCCTCGTTATTATGGTTACCCTCAGCGTGTAGTTGGTGGGGAATCCCATTATGTATTACGTGCAGATGGCGATTTTAAGTCTGGACTAAAAATGGGTTTACGTTCATCAAGACAGCCTGATGGACATTTTTATATGAAACATCAAGGCACGACTGAATCCCAAAATCCGGACACTAAAATTTACTATAACGTTAGATGCTCTAGTGGTTGTATTGGATCGGGTGATATTATTAAAGATGGCATAGCGCAAATTAATGACACTAATGAAAGGGTCTCAATTAACATTACAGATAACGACAAAAATAGCGACATTGGAATAACAATTAGCTTCAAGGATAAGCCCTTATCTGAACTTAATCACGGCACTTATCAAGATTCATTTGTCTTGGTTTTTGAAGCTCTTCTTTAAATATCATTGGTTTGTATCATGTTTCATTTTTTATATAAAGTACGCGTTTTTCCATTGTTGTTAGTTTTTTTGTCATCAAATGCATTTTCAAACATGCATGAAAATAATAATCAGTATTTTACTTTATCTACTGAATATGGGTATAAAATTCATGACAATCAAAAAAACTCTCAAGGTGACAGCTCAATAGGAATAAGTGTTGGCTATCAATTAAATAGCGATACTGGCGTCTTTGGTCGATATGCTATTGGCTCTAAAGGGCAAGAAGTAACATCACTTGGAGTTAGTAAACATTTCAACATTAATGATAATTGGTTTTGGAGTGGTAGTGTTGGAACGGCAATGTTGGATGAACCATTGGATAGGTTAAAGCCAGAATTAGGGATTTTAATCAACCGAAAAATAGATGAAAGATTTTCTTTAAACTTTGGCGCAAATATTATTTTAGATCAAAAGTTCGATCATATTTCAAATGCGCAGTTCGTGGTCAGTACCAGTTTTAAATTTGGTGCGGGGTACGCTAAAAATATAGAAAAATATGGTCTTCATGATTCTGCTTCTAACTTAGCTAGTGATGATACTACAAGCGGTGAAAATCTGCATAGTTCCGACAATACAGTTAAAAAACGAAATGTATTGAATAAAACGAGCATTCATTTCGATTTTTCTTCATCGGAAGTGAACTCAGATCCAAATGTCGATTTAAATGGCAATATTATTTTAATTGAATTAGTAGGGCACACCGATAGTATTGGTAGAAAGGAATATAACCAGCGTTTAGGTTTAGAAAGAGCATCTAAAGTTAAAAAGTGGTTTGTTGATAAAGGTATAGATCCACAAAAAATAAAGATATCTTCTAAAGGTGAGAGCGAGCCAGTATCGAGTAATCAAAATTTACAAGGGCGAAAAGAGAATAGAAGAGTAGATATATACATTTGTAATTGATCTTGATAATTATCTAAATTCAGATGTTGCTTTTATTTTTAATGGTTATGTGTGTATGGAGTATACATATGCCTTAATTAAAAAGAGGAAATATGGGATAGCAACTTTAAATGTGGGTGAGATGGAAATTAAAAAATATTGGAGTAACGTAGAGCATTCGATAACTAATGCATCCAATTTAGAGGATGTAGTGGCTAAGCGTAAGCGTTCTTGTCCAGGCGGAGCTAAGCTATCCATGAAAGTCGTGAATGGCGTGCTTTTCGAGCGGAATTATTCTAATAAAAAACTTAAGTTATGATGTTGTCATATTATTCATGTGATTACTATAAATGCTTGTAAAGCAGGCTTTAATCAATCAGCAATGAGAACTTAAGTTTGCGCAAACAAAAGTTAAGCTTATGCAAGAGAGGGCGTTTGGATTGAATTTTGAACGAGTGCGCTTAATGTAGTGCTGTTTATTTTTCTTAACTTGTAATACAGCATATTTTAGTTAAGGGCTTAATAGTTAAGATAACCAAAATGAAGTGTTGAACGTGGAAAAAGCAAAATTTAGACATCGCATACTGGCGCTTTGTTGCTTAGCCAGTCTTTCGGGTTGTAATGATGATTCGGAAAATTCATTGAATCCTCACCCTGCTAATGAGTTGAAAGCGATTAATGGCTTGTTAATTGTAAATCCTAACGCTCCTTTACATGAACTTGGCCGTTTTTTTAATGGTGATAATGTCACGATAAAAAATATGAGATCACAGGATCTCATTCGTTGTCCAAAGCCAAATGTATCGGGACTACAAGCGACTTTTGCTTTGCAAGGGGGGGAGCTGTGTACCTATGAGTTCGTCGTGCAAGATCATTATGGTCAAACAGCGTCTTCATTGATTAATGTGCTCTCAACCAGCAATGAAGATCCACTTTTACCAGCGATTTCTAAAGCTATGTACGCGGGAGGGGCCGCGATCAATATCGAGCTGGAAAATGAGTTGGCATGGCCTGATGGCTTCGAGCTTGATTTGGCGAGCGTGCAAGTTCAAGGACAAGACGTTAATCTGGGTAGTGCATTAGGCGCGGATGGTAACACAATCGCTTACACGCCCGCTCCCTATGCCGGTTGGAACCAAATCAGTTTCCGCATACGTAGTGTAAGTAACCCTGATGACTATATGTTAGGGTCAGTGATCATTGCTTTATCAGAGCAAGGGAACGTAGCACCTGTTATTAATCAACCGCATTATGACTATAATGAAAACACGGGAAACCGTGTGCTTGACGCGACCCGACTTTTGGTTGATCTTGAAAATCTAGAGGGTTTGGCAATCGACGATGACAATTGGTATTTGGTATCAGCAACCAGCCCATCTTCATCTGTTGAATTGTTCGATGATGTCTCGCAAACGAATAAAAAGTTCTATTTTACAGCCCCCACTTTGGGGAATCATGTCGTTAGTTATATTGTGGCCGATACTCGTGGTGGTTATGCATCAGGATTAATGAACATTTACGTAGAGCCAAGACAAAAAGAACCAAACTGGGTCGATGTGGTCATTGAAGGGAGTGGTTATAAAAATACGTTTATCGCGACAGAACGTTATAGTGATATAGATTCAGGAATCGAAACAGAACCCTATTGGGACACCTCGATGAAGAATACGTTAGCGTTGTTCACTCCAGAGCAAGCGGAACTATACTGTCAGACAAAGGGGCAGCTTCCAACCGTTTATGAGTTTGAGCGCGCAAGGCAACGGGTTATCGCGGGTACGCAAACCTCAGGAGACTTCTCTAAATGGCCCAAGCAACGTGCATATATTGTAAAAAGTGATTCAGGCAATGGCTACAAGCGATATAGTTTAGTTGATGGTGGAGCGAAAGATTATGACGGTCGTCCTGGCTATGTCAGTTGTGTAAACCAGCATGATTTTACGATGGACACCTTGTTACATACAGTCGTGGCCAATAATCTAACCTATCAAGTTTTACGTATACAAAAATCGGATCCGGCAGATGAATATCTTATTGAGGCCTTGGCCGTTAATGGCAGTACTATCGTTCCGGACATCGCGATTCATCAAGAGAATGTGAATGAGCTAGAAACGGTTGTCACCATTAGTGGCGTTCAATCTGGACAATTCCGCTTACAAGTTTCTAACGAGATGGATCCGAGTCAACAACTGGTTAGTGATATGATTTCAATCATCGGAGATGCCGCGACTACAGAGTTAACCCACAGTTTCAGCAAAGATGATCCAGAAGCGCCCTATCAGCAAGAGCTCACCGCTGACGATGCCGACGTATTAAATGTTAATCTCGATTTCAACGATATAAATGGTAACCCAATTGCAGATAAATGGTATGCGTATATAGCAAACACGCAAAAAATGTATACCGAAAAACCGCTCGAGCAAATGATTACGGACCAAAATGGCCAATTGACAATTCCAATGAAAGCGTCGTTGTCGGCATTGGCCGGAGAGTTTGAGATTAATCGATCGTTTCACATCGATGTCAATGGTGAACCAAAACGGGTATTGGTGAGGGTTATACACCCAAACCGATATGTTACGGTGGAAATGACGCCGCTCGAAACCGCTCGTCTTTACACAAAATCGAGATTCCGAGTGTTAAACGCAGTTAACGAAGCAATTCCAGCAACTTTACAGATAGTTGGCGGTGAAATCGGTTCAATTATTCACATTGATGGCTCTGATTACGTGACAGAAATTCCCGTCCCTGTCGAGGGCGTTGAAGTGATGGTATCGATGGCCATCAATAATAACCCGGCTCATATTGAATTTGCTTTGGACGGTTCGCCAAGTCGCCCGAGTATTGATTTGCTAGGCATGACACGTTCGCATATAACTTTGACAAACACAGTTGAAGGGTTGCCGATTGAACCGGGTGCCCCATCAGGCCCTGATGACAAACAGGCTAGTCGTAATTTCTGGCGAGAACAAATGGGTGATAATGATGTGTTGTGTGTAGAGCGCACCCGTTCGAATACTTCATTAGCACAAGAATTTTTTCCGCCGATTATGGGGCCCGACGATGTGGGGAAATTGGCAATCTTGATTGATCGCGCGAAAGGAGGCACCAGATTGTATAGGATTGATGGCGGATATTATTCAGTTAATGACACGTCCGCTGTTGCTGGGTCTGCGGTAACGTATTGGGATGGGCGAGACTGGACTCGGCTTAATCAAAACCTCCATCCGATGATAAGAACCTGCGCTGAATTTTTCGCGCTATAGCGGTAAGAAATGAGCATTATGGTGAGCCCTATTTTTTCAACTAGGGCTCAGATTGATGACGATTCCTTTTTCAAACTCGGGGCTTTTTGGGAGTGTTACCCGCGTTGGTATCGCTATCAAGGATATTCCCGTTTTGAACATCAACGGTTTCGTCCTAAAATACATTGACAGTTTGACACTAAGCCAACTGCGTAAGCAGTTGGTTTTTTTTATGCACTTCATTTGAGCGTTTCATCTTAAGAATAGGGCGTGGACTCATAGTGTTATCGATATTTCTATACGCCTATTCGATAACGGTCTAGCTAGCAAGCGAGACCATTGTCAGCAGTCCGAGCCCTACATTTTAAAGCAGGCTTTTGTTAGTTAGGGTTTGGTTGCAAGAGTTGATCGCAAATCCTACCGTTCATCAAAGTGACGTAGTGGTGTTATTGCTTGATTGGAATGCGCAAAAGAACAAACAAAACGCGCAAACAAGCATTAAGTGTGTAGGTGATATTCGTAAGTATTTACTGCAACTGAGATAATATAATTTTACCTCATTCAAATGGATTATGCTTAAAATTAAAAAATGTCGCTTGATAGCTATTACATTGTGTACAGTTTTATTAATGGCTTGCAATAACGAGTCGAATCACAATAGCGATACCACCTTACCATCTTTGTCTGCCAACGATATGTTTATCTCTGCACTCCCCGGAACTTGGCTGACGCTATCTTCATACGTGGACGGAGATAACCCGCGAATTAGGCAGGTGATGCTAAGCGATTCTCTGACTCTACAAGAGGGTGAGGCGTGTCCTTTACCGGAGTTTGCACAGCTTAGCGTAAAACCTAGCCAATTAATGGGTGTATTTTGTCAATACCGACTCATTATTAACGATGATCATCAACAAACGGTTTCTTCGACACTTAACCTCTTTAGTTCATCCTCACCAGAGCCAACGTTACCAGAGCTTAGCTATGCCGCGACTCTTAATGAATCGGTGTATCTGAATTTTGCCGAAGTGCTTGGTGAGCAATTTCCAGATGGGTTTCGTGTTCGCCAGGGCACGCCAGCCATGATTGGTGATCCCAATAATCTCGGACGTGCCGCTACAGACAATGAAAAAATAAACTTCATTGCGCCAGCCAGCCCAGGCTGGACTCGGGTGTTGTATACCTTGGAAAGTGAAGTTGATACCTCCAATACTAAGTTGGGGTCGATCTATTTTACGTTCACAGCACAAGGTTCGGAAGCGCCTGAAATCACGCCTGCTCATTACGATTACAATGAGCAGATGTCGATGGCCGTTGAAACCATGCAAACCTTGACGTTGGATTTATCCGCTCTGGAAGGACTTAGCATTACTGACGATCAAGAATGGCAACTGTTGGAAGTCTCCAGCCTTACAGCCGATGTGGAAATAGTGGATAAAGAACAAGTCGGAACTAAAGTGTTTCGTTTTAATGCAACCACACCAGGGCAACATTTTGTCAGTTATGTCGTAGCGGATGTGCACAATAATATCAGTCGAGGTGTTATCTCCCTCAACGTGATTGCGAAAGAGCAAGCGAAGACTTGGTCGAATATCAGCTTTGAGTATGCGCAAGGCAGTCGAACGTTTACGTCGCCACCACGTTACAGCGAGGTGATAGAAGAATTGAAGATCGACGCGGTGTGGGATAGCGATGTTCAAAACACGCTGGCTAGTTTTACCCCGACAACAGGGCAATATTATTGTGAGAGTGAAGGTGCAATCCCATCCATTTTGGAATGGCAAACGCTTTGGGAGCGCGACCGTGCCGCGAATACGGTGGGGGATCGTTTAGTCAATTGGCCAAAACAACGCTCTTACCTTGCTAAATCAGCCGATGGTTTGGGCTATATGTTGTTTGATTTGATGAACAAGTCAGCCGAACCGTGGACGGATGGTCAAAGTGCCTATATAAGTTGTGTGAACCGTCATAATTTGGAGCTGGATCAGATAGTAAAAACCGTCGTGGCAGACAATAATCAATACCCTGTTGTAACGGTGTTTAACGTTAAACCGGGAGTAGAATATGATGTTGAAGCTCTCTCGGTAAATGAAGCTGCGGCCCTACCCGAATTGAATATTGAGAAGTCGGCTGTCATCGATGGTCAATTTGATGTGATGGTCAGCACGATTCAAGCTGGGCAATTTCGCTTGAGAGTATTTAATTTGGCTAACCCAAGCGAGCAATTAATCACGCAACCAATTTCCATTATTGGAGATGCTGCGACGACAGAGTTAACCTACAGTTTCAGCAAAGATGACCCAGAAGCGCCCTATCAGCAAGAGCTCACCGCGGACGATGCCGACGTATTAAATGTCAATCTCGATTTCAACGATATAAATGGTAACCCAATTGCAGATAAATGGTATGCGTATTTAGCAAACACGCAAAAAATGTATACCGAAAAAACGCTCGAGCAGATGATTACTGACCAAGATGGCCAATTGACAATTCCGATGAAGGCGTCGTTGTCGGCATTGGGCGGAGGATTTGAGGTTGATCGATCGTTTCACATCGATGTTAATGGCGTGAATCAGGAAATTGTGGTGAGAGTCATACACCCAAACCGATATGTTACCGTTGAAATGACGCCGCTCGAAACCACTCGACTTTACACAAAATCGAGATTCCGAGTGTTAAACGCAGCTAACGAAGCAATTCCAGCAACTTTACAGATAGTTGGCGGTGAAGTCGGTTCAATTATTCACATTGATGGCTCTGATTACGTGACAGAAATTCCCGTCCCTGTCGAGGGCGTTGAAGTGATGGTATCGATGGCCATTAATAATAACCCGGCTCGTATTGAATTTGCTTTGGACGGTTCGCCAAGTAGACCGAGTGTTAATTTGGAAGGCATGACACGTTCGCATATAACTTTGACAAACACAGTCGCAGGGTTGCCGATTGAACCGGGTGCCCCATCAGGCCCTGATGACAAATTGGCTAGTCGTAATTTCTGGCGAGAACAAATGGGTGATAATGATGTGTTGTGTGTAGAGCGCACCGCTTCGAGTACTTCAGTTGCACAAGAATTTTTTCCGCCGATTATGGGGCCCGACGATGTGGGGAAATTGGCAATCTTTATTGATCGCGCGCTAGGGGGTTCCAGACTGTATAGGATTGATGGCGAGTATTATTCAGTTAATAACACGTCCGCTGCTGCTGCGGCTGCGGTAACGTATTGGGATGGGCGAGACTGGACTCGGCTTAATCAAAATCTGCATCCGGCAATATGGGACTGCGCTCAATTTTTCGCGCTATAGACGGTAAGAAATGAGCCCTACTTGTTAAGCTAGGGCTTTGTTACTGGATTTATAAATGTGCAAGAGCGCGCGTTGAATGCGCAGGCGAAAGGTGGAATAGAGAATGTCGAGCTGAGTTTATTTACAATCCGCCAATGATTAACTTACACGTTTTGTAACTATGAATGGTGGAATTGCATTCCCAACGATTATCATCTGTTCTTTTCTACTCGCTGGTTGCGGGAATGACGGGGATGAAACGAACACAACATCGCCCCCTTTAAGCGTTCAAGATGGATTTATATCTGCAGGTGTTGGAACATCGGTTGATCTTTCACCGTACATTGACGGAAACCAACCGCGCATTACGGCAATCGTTGCAAGTCAGGATCTATCTGCCGGCGGGATGCAAGACTGTCCCGAGCTTGTTGCATCGGATTTGAGTGTGCAAGTTGAGCAAGAAAGCGGTATTTTTTGTCAATATCAATACACAGTGGAGGATGCACATCAACAAACAACCACTGCAAAACTGAATCTATTCAGTTCATCCTCACTCGCGCCAACGTTACCAGAGCTTAGCTATGCCGCGACTCTTAATGAATCGGTGTATATGAATTTTGCCGAAGCCCTTGGTGAGCAATTTCCAGATGGGTTTCGTGTTCGCCAGGGCACGCCAGCCATGATTGGTGATCCCAATAATCTCGGACGTGCCGCTACAGACAATGAAAAAATAAACTTCATTGCGCCAGCTAGCCCAGGCTGGACTCGAGTGTTGTATACCTTGGAAAGTGAAGTTGATACCTCCAATACTAAGTTGGGGTCGATCTATTTTACGTTCACAGCACAAGGTTCGGAAGCGCCTGAAATCACGCCTGCTCATTACGATTACAATGAGCAGATGTCGATGACCGTTGAAACCATGCAAACCTTGACGTTGGATTTATCCGCTCTGGAAGGACTTAGCATTACTGACGATCAAGAATGGCAACTGTTGGAAGTCTCCAGCCTTACAGCCGATGTGGAAATAGTGGATAAAGAACAAGTCGGAACTAAAGTGTTTCGTTTTAATGCAACCACACCAGGGCAACATTTTGTCAGTTATGTCGTAGCGGATGTGCACAATAATATCAGTCGAGGTGTTATCTCCCTCAACGTGATTGCGAAAGAGCAAGCGAAGACTTGGTCGAATATCAGCTTTGAGTATGCGCAAGGCAGTCGAACGTTTACGTCTCCACCACGTTACAGCGAGGTGATAGAAGAATTGAAGATCGACGCGGTGTGGGATAGCGATGTTCAAAACACGCTGGCTAGTTTTACCCCGACAACAGGGCAATATTATTGTGAGAGTGGAGGTGCAATCCCATCCATTTTGGAATGGCAAACGCTTTGGGAGCGCGACCGTGCCGCGAATACGGTGGGGGATCGTTTGGTCAATTGGCCAAAACAACGTTCTTACCTTGCTAAATCAGCCGATGGTTTGGGCTATATGTTGTTTGATTTGATGAACAAGTCAGCCGAACCGTGGACGGATGGTCAAAGTGCCTATATAAGTTGTGTGAACCGTCATAATTTGGAGCTGGATCAGATAGTAAAAACCGTCGTGGCAGACAATAATCAATACCCTGTTGTAACGGTGTTTAACGTTAAACCGGGTGTAGAATATGATGTTGAAGCTCTCTCGGTAAATGAAGCTGCGGCCCTACCCGAATTGAATATTGAGAAGTCGGCTGTCATCGATGGTCAATTTGATGTGATGGTCAGCACGATTCAAGCTGGGCAATTTCGCTTGAGAGTATTTAATTTGGCTAACCCAAGCGAGCAATTAATCACGCAACCAATTTCCATTATTGGAGATGCTGCGACGACAGAGTTAACCTACAGTTTCAGCAAAGATGACCCAGAAGCGCCCTATCAGCAAGAGCTCACCGCGGACGATGCCGACGTATTAAATGTCAATCTCGATTTCAACGATATAAATGGTAACCCAATTGCAGATAAATGGTATGCGTATTTAGCAAACACGCAAAAAATGTATACCGAAAAAACGCTCGAGCAAATGATTACGGACCAAGATGGCCAATTGACAATTCCGATGAAGGCATCGTTGTCGGCATTGGGCGGAGAGTTTGAGATTGATCGATCGTTTCACATCGATGTCAATGGTCAACCAAAACAGGTACTGGTGAGGGTTATACACCCAAACCGATATGTTACGGTGGAAATGACGCCGCTCGAAACCGCTCGTCTTTACACAAAATCGAGATTCCGAGTGTTAAACGCATCTAACGAAGCAATCGCAGCAACGTTACAGATAGTTGGTGGTGAAGTTGGTTCAATTATTCATATTGATGGCTCTGATTACGTGGCAGAAATTCCCGTCCCTGTCGAGGGCGTTGAAGTGATGGTATCGATGGCCATCGATAATACTCCGGCTCACATTGAATTTGCTTTGGACGGTTCGCCAAGTAGACCGAGTATTGATTTGCTAGGCATGACACGTTCGCATATTAAGTTAGCAAACACAGTCGCAGGGTTGCCGGTTGAATCGGGTGTCCCATCAAGCCCTGATGACAAACTGGCTAGTCGTAACTTCTGGCGAGAAAAAATGGGTGATAGAGATACGTTGTGCGTAGAGCGCACCCGTTCGAATACTTCAATTGGGCAATATTTTTATCCGCCAATAATGGGGCCTGATGATGTGGGGAAATTGGCAATCTTTATTGATCGCGCGGAGGGGGATAGCAGAGTGTTTAGGATTGATGGAGCATATTATACCGTTAGTGATACGCATGAGACATATCTTCCGGCTGCGATTTTGTACTGGGATGGGCGAGACTGGACTCGGCTTAATCGAACCCTCCATCCGATTATAGGAACCTGCGCTGAATTTTTCGCGCTATAGACGGTAAGAAATGAGCACTATGGTGAGCCCTACTTGTTCAGCTAGGGCTTTGTTACTGGATTTATAAATGTGCAAGAGCGCGCGTTGAATGCGCAGGCGAAAGGTGGGGTAGAGAATGTCGAGCTGAGTTTATTTACAATCCGCCAATGATTAACTTACACGTATTGTAACTATGAATGGTGGAATTGCATTCCCAACGATTATCATCTGTTCTTTTCTACTCGCTGGTTGCGGGAATGACGGGGATGAAACGAACACAACATCGCCCCCTTTAAGCGTTCAAGATGGATTTATATCTGCAGGTGTTGGAACATCGGTTGATCTTTCACCGTACATTGACGGAAACCAACCGAGCATTACGGCAATCGTTGCAAGTCAGGATCTATCTGCCGGCGGGATGCAAGACTGTCCCGAGCTTGTTGCATCGGATTTGAGTGTGCAAGTTGAGCAAGAAAGCGGTATTTTTTGCCAATATCAATACACAGTGGAGGATGCACATCAACAAACAGCCACTGCAAAACTGAATCTATTCAGTTCATCCTCACTCGCGCCAACGTTACCAGAGCTTAGCTATGCCGCGACTCTTAATGAATCGGTGTATATGAATTTTGCCGAAGTGCTTGGTGAGCAATTTCCAGATGGGTTTCGTGTTCGCCAGGGCACGCCAGCCATGATTGGTGATCCCAATAACCTCGGACGTGCCGCCACAGACAATGAAAAAATAAACTTCATTGCGCCAGCCAGTCCTGGCTGGACTCGGGTGTTGTATATCTTAGAAAGTGAAGTTGATACCTCCAATACCAAGTTGGGGTCGATCTATTTTACGTTCACAGAACAAGGTTCGGAAGCGCCTGAAATCACGCCTGCTCATTACGATTATAACGCGCAAATGTCGACAACCGTTGAAGCTATGCAATCTTTGACGTTGGATTTGTCTGCTCTAACAGGGCTGACCATCACTGACGATCAAGAATGGCAATTGCTGGCAGTGTCAAGCCTTACCGCAGAAGTTGAATTACTCGATAAAGAAACCGTTGGCAATACCTCGTTTCGTTTTGAAGCCTTATCGCCAGGTGTTCACATCGTGAGTTTTTTGGTGGGTGATGTGAATAACAACAATAGCCAAGGTTCAATCGCCATCACGGTTATACCTAAAGAGCAAGATAAAACGTGGTCTGAAATTGTGGTGGATGGTGCTAATTACAATAACATATTTACCGCACCGCCAAGATATAGCGATGTGGTTGGTACCCTAGCCGTGACACCAAGTTGGGATCCCGAGGTGGAAAACACGTTAGCAAGCTTCACTCCAGAAGTGGCAATGCGCTATTGCAATCAGTACGGCAATGTTCCTACATCTCAAGAGTTAGCACGACTATGGTCACGAGACCATGCAGGCACTACGACAGGAGACCGTTTATCTAACTGGCCAAAAGAGCACTCTTACATTGCAAGGCGTATGGATGGCAACTTTGAACTCATGGAGCTGGACTCTTCTGAGGTGACGCCTTGGGTTGACGGTAAAAAGGCGTATTTGACGTGTATCCGACATCATGATTTGTCGTTGGATATGGTGGTCCAAACAGGTATAGCGAATGGGCAGAACATCAAGGTTGCTTTGGTCCAAGGTGTTAGCCCTGAAAACAACTATGAACTAGAAGCTATAGCCATAGATTCTGATGATGTTGTGCCTTTTGTGAACCTTGAGCAAGTGATGATAAACCCCAATCAATTTAGCGTGCTGGTCAACAGTACTCGGGCCACTGAGTTTCGCATACGAGTCACAAACCAAGAAGACAGCAATGAGACTGCAACCAGTCTGGGCGTCACATTGCTCGGCGATGCAGAGACGGCTCGATTGAGTTACCACTTTTCGAAAGTTGACCCGGAGGCTGCAGGGCAACCTGGCGTGGGTGGTGAAACCGAATACAAACTGATAGCGGATGAACTGGACGAGTTAGTGGCAACATTAGTCATCACTGACGAAAATGGCAATCCAGTTCCTGATGTGAGACTTGTTTATGAGTCAAATACGGCAACAATATTGGTTGACACGGCGCCAGAGACGATGTTGACCAACGATGTTGGTGAAGTCAATGTCGACATCCGCGCAACGGCAGCATCCGTTGGTTCTGAATATGAATTGTTACGTTCAATTTGGATCAATCTAAACAATGAACGGAATGTCGTGGCTTTCCCTATCGTATCGAGTTCTTTTTATGACACGTTGGGGCTTAGTGACTTGAATATTTCAGGGCTTGTCAAGTACGCGACGTTAAAGATAGTCGATTATAGAGGTCGACCAAAGCGAGGTATCGTAAGGCAGCGACTTGCTGGGCGAGATGGCTTGATATTACATGTGGTTGGGCTTGAAGTAACGCCAACGGATATCGCTGTACCAGAATCAGGCGTTCAAGTTTTTCTGGCATCACATTTAAAAAACAGTGTCGTGGAGACAAGGTTTGAAGTAAGCAGCTCTCCAAACTACGCTATGTTGTCACTGGATACGTCGTTAATCCCTAGAAAGAAATCGGCCACAACTACAGGTAAATTAGGGCAGTATGATGCTGTGAGGGAAAGATTTGTTGGTATTGATTCTCTTTGTGTTACCCGTTCACGCGGCAACGATTCGGGTTACCTACCAAACCTTACCAGTGCGGATGTAGGGAAAACGTATATTCAGTTTAATTCGGGTACCAATTTGTGGACAAATATGTATAGAGAAAGTGATGGTAAAGAGATTAGGGTTTCAACCAATGCTCAAAGGACGTTTTATTGGACAGGGACAGTCTGGGTAATGCAAAATAACTCGGCAGCCGCAATCTTTGATTCATGTGCTGAGTTTCTTAAACTATAATAAACAAAATGTAATAACCAAGAGCTAACATTCATTACGTTGCGTTGGTTAAGTGCTTTTAAAATAAAGGCCCACTATATGTGGGCCTTTATGTTTTTGAAATAGATATTTGCAAGCTTTTCATGGTAAGCTATATTATGAAAGCACCAAGGTTTACAATCTATTTTAAGTAAAATTAGTGAATAATAACTACATTATGTGTGCAGTGCTAATGGATTAAATTAAATGTAGCTTATTTTCTCGGCCAAGATTTGGTACTTCTAAAATATTCATCAAAATATAATGCTCAAAGTTGATTTCAATTGGGTTACGTAGAACAATGTAAGACTTCTCTCCCATCACTTCATGAGAAATGACGCTCCTTCCCTCGGTTTTACAAACGCTTTCTACATATTTACAAAACATCAAGTTTGCCTGAATGACAGGTTCATCGTTGTCTTCTATCATTTCTGTAAGATCACTTTTATCTTTAATGAACAACCTTTCTGATTGCTCGTTTGAAATGACAATTTTATCATTCTTAGCGTTCACTAGAGCCATAGGAGTAGGAGAATTCTTAATTAGAATCTCAAGGGATTTTAATACGGACATTGGTTTACCTCATTTTGTTTCATATATAATACAAAATGAGGTAAAACCAGGTTAGTTAATAATTAACAATGAGGATTACTAACTGATTAGTTAAATTATTTTTTAAAAAACAATAGCTTGCGCTGAGGTTGGTTGTAATTATTAAGTGTGAATTGCTTTCCATTTTGCGCATCATTGCATTGAAAAAACGACCGTTTCAGGTCGAGATTCATATGCAATTGGAAGAAAGACAGTCAATGTATCAGCAAGCTAATAGCTATTTAGTTAAAGAAGAAAAAGAAAATATTGCTGAAGGATTAGTAAATATTACTGCTAATGTTAAATTTAGTGGCAGTTATAAAGGAAGTATAAGGGTAGGAATGTACGCTCAACCTCAATGGATAACGGTTATCAATGCAAATTACAAAGTTACGATCAAAGATAACAGAACCAAAGCAAGCCACATATTACTACAAGGTTTGAATATCCTATATGGAGATTATACGATACACATGCCAGATAATGTGCAGATTTTGCTAATATCTCCAGATTTTTATGATTCGATTTCAATACCAAAATTCAATTATGGGTTAGTGAAACATGTGCATGGTAGGTTAATTGAAGATTTGCTCGAAAGGACCAAGATATCCATCAAGCCTCAATATGAGTTGTTAGCTATTGCACATCTTATTGGTGTTGATCAATATGACATTGTAGTTGACGGGAAGTTTGATAAGGTTATGAAAATCATTAGAGATAAAGCAAGTGATCCAAATTTTAACTTGGATATGCTATGTTCATTGTCACATATGTCACGAAGAAAGGTACAATATGTGTTGAGCGAAAAAGGGCATTCATTTCTCGAATTAACTAACAAAATTCGGGTGAGAAACTTAAAAGAAACGCTGACAATAGAACCAAATTTGACACTCACACTAGCATTGAACCAGGCAGGGTTTAGTAGCTATAGTAATGCAGCCAGAGTCTTCAAGAATACTTATGGTATGACGATTACTGAATTTCTGACTTCTCAATAATTAATGTTTAATATAAGTAGATAAAAGCCCAATAGTTCTATTGGGCTTTTTTAATATAAGTTTTATGATAAGCGTAATATAGGTATTGATGCCGAAAACATTGGCTTAAATGGCTTGCTGTCATTGTTTTTAGTCAACAAGTCGTCCGGCATTTATGAGAGTTGCCGCTCTTTATTTACATGTTTGTTCAATAGAATGCTATATATTTCTGGTTTTCTAATGTGTTAAGTTGTAACTAATGAATTGGTTTAGTTGTAAGTTATTAAACGGTTTTATCAGAATTTTTTCTCGAAATATTTTTTTTGATTCCAAAATGTGTTTGTATTCTAGAACGGCACTTTCACTTCCCGTAATTAAAATTGTTATATTATCAAAGTTGGTGATTGTTTTTAATATGTTCTCGATGTGCTCGTTTGCGTAACTGAATCTTGAAAATAAACGTATACGAGTATCCAAGTCTAAAATTAGTACGATACTGCCATTTTCTTCAACTAAATGCTGAATTTTGTCGAGATTGATATTACTAATGTTATTGACTTGCATTATTGGCATGTTTTTTTTATGTGTTCTCAAATTGAACTTGATAGAGCTTCGAATCGGCTCAAATTCGCTAATTACGGCTGTCAACATGTTGAGTGCCACCCATCAATTAGTGCTTTCATTGGCGTTGGCTTAGAGTAAAAGTAACCTTGTAATATTGCATTGTTGTCAATCTTTAGAATCTGCTCTTGCTGTTTAAGTGTTTCTACGCCTTCAAAAACAAACTTGGTAAATCCCATTTTTCTCAACATTTCAATAAGATATTTCAGATGGCAGAATACGTCACCATCGGTATCGATATTATCAATTAGGGACTTGTCTAACTTTATTTCATCAAACTTGTTTTTAACCAATAAAATTGAGTGAGCGTAACCTTTTCCAAAATCGTCAAGTGAGATTTTAATCTTGCCTTGTTGTAGTTTGGCAATGTTCTTCGCGAACAATGCTCTGTTGTCAATATCACTATATTCTGTGATTTCTAGAGTAATGCCTTTACCTTGAACCTCAGTGAGACAAAAGTTTACAAATGCATCATTCATAATGCTTTTCGCATTGATGTTTACTGATGTATTGACGTCAATCGCGTGGAGGCATAGTTCTTTCATCACTTGCTTGATAACAAGAATGTCTAATCGAATTGGATCAGGACAGGTTTGAACAAATTGCTCTACATTGATTTTGTGCTTCGGCCTTAACAAAGCTTCACAAGAGATCATTCGTCCATGCATGATTTTAGGTTGGTAGTGCATCGTAAATTCGTACATGAGACGCTCTAAGTTTAAGTTTAAGTTTAAGTTTATTTGATTAAGGCCAGAGTCTAAGAGGCCTGTATCAATTGAGCAATCCCAATGCACAGGGCTGTCCGATTTATGCACAAATCGCATTAACTGCGCGCGTTAGCGTACTCCAAGTATATTTTGCCCCCTCATACAAATTTGTTTCGTAAACGTGCAATGTAACTTCTTGAATGTGCAAGCTTTAGATCAGAGTCTAAAGGTTAGTTTTACAGATGATTAGAATTACTCGTCGTTATTTCGATATGTGAGTGGTCGTTAGCTGTGACTTAAATGGTTTCAGTTCCAACCACGTTACTTTCGTTTGTGTAATTTTTAGAGATTATATGCACAATAAATTAATTTTAGCGTCCATGGTGTCGCTTGCGCTTACAGGGTGTGGCGGTGATACGGTTATAGGAACTGCCCCAAGTAATAATCAGCCTCCGTTTGTACCCTCGATACCCAATTTAACGGTTGCTCCAGGTCAAGATTTCACTTTTGAGATTAGTGCTGAGGATGATCAAGTATTGACTTATGCATTAGAAGGAAATCCTGAGTGGATCACTATCGATGCATCGACCGGTGTCGTTTCTGTTGATGCAGATGCATCCGTCGTGGGAGACTATACTTTCATGGTCGTGGTTTCGGATGGGGAACTACAGTCTAGCCAGTTGATCACTTTAAAGGTATCCAACGATTTACCTGAAACAGGTAACAGTGCGCCTATTTTCTCCGATATTCCGCAACTCACGGCCCGTACTCATTACCCTTTGAACTATTACGTAAAGGCATCGGATGCTGAGGGTGATTTCGTTTCTTACTCACTGGCCGAGCAGCCTGCTTGGGTGACGATTGATCCCGAAACGGGGTTGCTGACTGTGGCGGCTAAGAGTGGTCATGAGGGTGACTATCGTTTTCTGGTTAAAGCACATGACGGACAAAAGGAATCGTCGACAACGATTTTATTGGTCGTTGAATATGCTGAAGCGCCGGTGACGCCCCCAAGCAACCAAATTCCAAACGTTCTCAATATTCCTACGCAGTTTGCTAAGTCTGATCATGAGTTTTCACTGCGAGTCGCTGCGAATGATCTCGATGGAGATATCTTAACTTTTGCCTTACAGGATTCGCCAAATTGGATCGCGATTAACCCTGAGACAGGCTTGATCACTGCAACACCAAGTGCGGAACAGGTTGGGGAGCACACCATTAACGTTGTGGTGACAGATGGAAAGGTGGATGTGGTTAAGTCTTTTGCACTTAACGTTGCCCTTTCAATGACTCCGGTTGACCCTGACGCAGTGCAGACGGCACCATTTGTGTATGATATTCCGACCTTAAATGTGAAGTCTAATCATCAATTAGCGTATCGCGTGAAAGCGTCAGATAAAAACCAAGATGCACTGACTTTTGAGCTTAAATCTCAACCTCACTGGGTCAAAATTAACCCATTGAGCGGTCTTATCACTGCGATGCCTTTGGATGGGCATGTTGGTCGTCACAATTTTACCGTGGAAGTGACCGACGGTGTGTTTGTGGTCTCTAAACCCGTTCAGTTGGAAGTCGAGCTGGCGGAAGTTGAAGATAATAGAACGGCTCCTGTTGTCGAAGCGATCCCTGAACTTTCAGTGAAAGCGAATCAGCCTTTGAATTATCGTGTGAAAGCCACCGATGCAGATGGTGATACGCTCAGTTATAGCATTGCTGAACAACCTGGCTGGATCGGTATTGACCCGCTTCTCGGTTTAATTGTTGCCGAGCCACAACCTAGCCATGTTGGGCGTCACGTGTTTACACTAACCGTAACCGATGGTGTATTTGATCAAGTACAATCATTTACGGTGGATGTGGCACAAGCGGATGCACCAGATCTTCCTAATTTGGCACCCGTGATAGACGAGATTGATGATATCAGTGCGAATGCTGGTCAATTAACGACTTACAGGGTAAAGGCGTCTGACGAAGACGGTGATGTTTTAACTTACTCGGTGGAATCTTCGCGTAGTTGGATTTCTATTGATGCAAGAACTGGCTTGCTATCTTTTAGGCCTGAAGTAGGGCATGAGGGACGCTATCGTGTTGCGGTGAATGTCGATGATGGCAAAGAGACGTCGAGTAAATCATTCATTTTAGAGGTCGTTTCAGCACCAATTTCGAATGTCGCACCTGTAATCGAAACTATTCCTGCGATAGAGGCCGCCGCCGGTCAGCAAACTACTTATCGCGTGAAAGCTTCAGACGCAGATGGTGATGCACTCTCATTTTCACTGGAAAGCGCTCCTGCTTGGATCACGATTGATGACATTGGTCTGTTGAGTCTAGTTCCAACAGAAGACGTGCTCGGTGAGCACACATTTACAGTTGTTGTATCAGATGGTTATTTGACCACCAAGCAAACCGTAACGACGTTAGTTGAAACTGTGACGGAGCCTGATGGTCCGGATATTCTGCCGATGGTATATAACGCGACATTAACGGCTTCAGGCAAGCGGATATCTGGGCAGGTGCTTTGTAACGGCGAACCACTAACGTTGGGTTCGTTTAAAGTGACTGAAGAAGAATCGACGACTTGCCATCTCGGTCATGTGGAGTTGGGTTCATTTGAACCTAAACCTTATCCAGATCTTTCACCAAGTCGTCCACTCGAAAGCGATATGGCTTTTGAACTTAGCTCCATTCATGGTGTTAATGTTACTCGTGTTTTGCAGGCTATAAATGGTTGTGAAACCACAGATGAGCTGTGCCTAGAGGAAATAAACGCATATGACATTGAGGGCATTTTTCAGCAGTTAGACGATACGACCGCAGTGAATGCATTCTTGCAAGCACTTGAAGAAATGGAAACGGATGATATTAACAAATCACCAACCTCGCATGTTAACACTGATATCGTTCCCGCTGTATCTGGTGGCAGTAATGATCTGAACAGTCCGTTTGTTTCTTCTGTTGCTGAAGATTTATTGGTGTACAAACCTTCTGTTGAATCCAAAGTAATGACACAAGCCGTGCTCACTGATGTGAATAATATTCCGTTGATGGGGGTTGAATTTTACTCAAACAACGCACGAGGGGTCACGGATGAAAATGGTCACTTCGAATATCTTTGGGGGGATGAGGTTTCATTCGGAATTGATACTTTTGAATTTGGTTCGATCAAGGGTAATCGTATTGACTTTAAGCTTGCAGATGTCACGAGCAACAAGATCAAACAAGATAACATCCAAGCGTTTGTTGAACGCTATGCGACCAATCGTACCAGCCATTTCGAATTTGCGCCTTTAGTCAAAAAAACATTTGAGATTTACCCTAATGTAATCAATGAAATCATTAGCTTAGATCTACCGAATGGCGGTAGGTTAGAGGGGACAGATTTCGCGTTGCCAAATGAATTCGAGGCCCAGTTCGAACAAGGTGAAGCGAGCGAAATTGACGCGGTGTTAAAACAGCACACGACAGGGTTTACTCGTGCGATCAATCTTTACCGTGCCGCGGGTGATACAGCGTATGTGACTGATTCTCTGAACCGACTATTTTCAGATGTAGAGAACTTCCATGTATTTCATGACGGCTACACATGGTATTCATCGGTGGGTCCGGCTCGTGCGATGAGAACGCTCAACTTATCAAATAGTGCATTCCCAATCATGATGCCACGTAACGACCGCAACGGTCAGCTTCCATTTGGTCAGCCACAGAAATGGACTCGTGATGGTAAGCCTTTTGTTGTGAGCCACCCGGGAGTCACTATGCCTCCGGTTCCTTTGGTATCGTCTGACAGCGTGACTTATAACTTGCCATTTGTCGCTTCGGGTGAAATTGGTCGAGGTAAGGTTATCTCGATGGGCAACATTTACTACCTTGATATTCTCGCTTGTCCAAATACGTTTTGGTCGACGCACTCAAACGAGATGAGTGTTGACTCTACGACGAAAACTTGTACGACAAAAGCGTCAACAAGTGATAAGCGGTATGACAACGGGGACATGAAGCGATTTTTCAAGAACACCTTTGAATGGTTGGGGGTCACATCGGCTAACATTGCGACGAACGTTGATAGAGCTTACCATTTTTTAGGGACTAAACCGACGGGACTCAACTACCCATTTTTCGTCAGTGATGAATATGGCTTTGGTGAGATGCGTTTCATTGAGAAAGGGGGATTTGGTTCTCTTTCTGCTAAAGAAACGCCATTGGTGATATTGCGTGGTTATGAGCCGACAAGAATCGAGCAGACGATGAGCCATGTGCTGACGGCTGACCTAAGCAAGCCACTACTGACAGTGGAAGACGTGAGTGCGTTAATAAATTACGTGAACGATGGTGGTAACGTTCTGCTTATTGACACGATTTTAGGCAACAACCCTGAGCCGATTGGTCGATTGGTTGATGCGGCAGGCATCGCATTAGGCAATCAAAACGTAGCACCTGTATATCAAAACTACTGTGGTACGAGTTATTACTGTAGACCACCAACGCCTAATGTACACGTACAGTACTCTTCAGATGTTGTGATCCTAGAGCGTATTAATATGCTGGAAAATGGTGACTTGCCGTACACCGTAAGCGCTGATGGGCATGTGACATGGAGCAAAGATACACCAGTAATGCACATCCCAACCTTTGAGGATGAAAATGGCACAACGCATTACGCTAAGATGAATGTCTCTGGAGAGGAGGAGAAGCAGGCGGCGATTACTAAGTTGCAAGCGGCTTTCCCCGGCACACCAGTATGTAGCAATGATTATCAATACGAGTTTAACTGTATTGAATTTCGTCAAGGACATGGCCGCAACGAACGTGGGCCGTATGGTCGTACAGATTTTGACCGCTATAACGTTGATGTAGCGAGCATGGTGAAGGCGGCCAATCTCGGTCAAAACATCACAAAACTGGCCGAGCACGAACTTTACTATCGCTCACGAGGTCACCAAGGTAAACGTTTGTCGCAAACTGACTTGCATCAAACATATGACAACATGTCTGTTTGGATGTGGAACGATAACCAATATCGATATGATTCAACGATCCAAGACGAGTTAGGTTTCGAAACCTTGGTCAACTACCTAAACTGCTATACAAGCAATCAACATGGTGGTGGCACCTCTTGTCCAGAGGATTTAAAAGCCAAATTAGTTTCTAACGGTATGATTTATGGTGATGAGCATGGTGAGCTTGCCGGTCAAATGAACCCAAGCTACCCACTTAACTTTGAGGAAAAGCCGCTTACACGAATCATGTTAGGTCGTTCATTTTGGGATCATGATATTAAGGTGGATACCACTTCTTATCCGGGGCGAGTGACAGAATCGGGCACTAATGCAACCGTTAGCATTATGACTGGTGGACGCAAGGTCACCATGTCAGCCGGCAATATGCAGTCGACAGGATTGTGGGCTAAGCAGCATGAAGAAATCACCGTGACAGGCGGGGTTGCCGCGTCAATTAGCGTAATGTTGGCTGATAACCTCACAGGAAGACCACAACATGAGTTAAGCTTGAAACGACCACCTCGTATGCAAACATCGTTTGATCATGACGGAACAAGCACGACCTTTAGCGTACCTTATGGTGGATTGATCTATATTCAACCAAGAGGCACGGCAGAAGACAATGTCGCGAATTTCACATTTAATAACGTTGTTAAAGCGGCATTCTATAAAGATGGTACCTGGATAACAACGCCACAAGAAACGTCGGTCAAGATCGCTGAAGTAGATACGGGGCATGTTGTTTATACAACGCCTGTTGCAAATGTCACCGCTCAGGATATGTCGCAGTTTGTTGCTGATATGAATCGTTTCGCCAATGCAACGAGTGATTTCTATGGACGAGATGAAACATCGTCGGAGGGCCTCCATCGCCGCTTCACTTACGACGATCTACCGGGCTATCGTCATCGTTTTGTTAATGATGTGCAGATCTCTGTAGGCGCCGCTCATTCTGGTTATCCTGTAATGAGCAGTACTTATTCACCGACAGCAACGACGATACCTACGCAACCAAAAAATAACTGGTTGTTGTGGCACGAGATAGGTCACAATTTGGCCGCTGCACCATTTAGTGCGCAAGGGTCAACAGAAGTGACCAACAATTTGCTAGCACTTTATATGCAGGAGCTCGACGGTCGTAACGAAAATCCACGTATGGATCGCATTATCTTTGACATCAAAAAAGCACCGACGTGGCTAAATGCTTATGCAGGGCATGCTTGGTCGGAGGGCAACGCAGGTATTCGTTTGGTTATGTTTGGTCAACTGAAAATTTGGGCGGAGACCCATTTTGATATTGATGATTGGTATGCAGATGGTGAACAAAAACCAAGCATCTACAACCATGACCAAGGTTGGAACCTGTTTAAGTTAATGCATCGTAAAGCTCGTGGTGATACTCAAGGTGACACTGGGATTAATTATTGTGATTCTCGTGATGTTGGTTTAAACGAAGGTGATCAAATGATGCTTTGTGCTTCTTACTTAACAGGCTATGACCTATCGGAATTCTTTACCACGTGGAACGTAGGTGAAAGTAGTGTGGTAAATCCACAAGGAGAGGTTGAATATTCTGGTGGTATTTCGCCGCAAGCATTGTCGGTATTGGCGGAGCTTGAACTACCAGAACCAGAAATTAATCCGCTGTCAATCAGTAGTTTGCCTCACTAACTTGACTTATTAAACCCCGCTTTCGCGGGGTTTTTTATACCACTAGTGAGCGTTATTTCCCCCAAGATTATAGTTTGTAAGATATTACTAATATGGGTTTTACATCTGGGCGAAGTTGGAATTCTTGTATAATTAAACCTTGATCGCGTGCGATGCTTGAAAGCAGGTTAGGAGTGATAGGATTAGAATCAACAATCGTTTTTAAGCTTGGAGTTGGCACTCGACCATTCCATTTTAATGCAACGTCGGCTAGAGCCAAGTTTGGAGCGAACAACACAAAAAAAATCAAAGTGGTTACACGCATAGAAATTCCTTTTCTAATTAAACGAGGGGTAAATACACAATGATAATTACTGGTCTGATCTGTTAGGTCAATTAAAAATGCGCAATTCAGTTTTTAATGTGCGCAAAGTGAGAGGGGGTGTCAAAATAATGATAGATATTGCTTGACTTCATAAGTTTCCTTGTGCCGCAATTTTCTAAATCTTGGTTTTTTATGAACACAAAAGAATTTCAGGAAATAAACTAGCAAGGACTATGAATTATTCTGGTTAGGTATTAATAAGATGAACGTCAATATATGAATTTCAGAATGGTATCTTTTATGAGGTGGAAATGATTTTAGAAGTTAAGGTTAACTTTATCTCAGGTGCTAGTTGGTGACTATAAAATGAAATAATGGAAGATAGAAAGCAAAGAGAGGGGCTAGCTGTTACTGGAAAGCCGATCTCTTGCTGATGAATTGTAGAGCCAAGGTAAAATATTTGGCTGTTAATTAATAAGGTTATCTAACTTCGATTATGTAAGATAATCCTTAATATTTAGTTCGTATGTATTTGTTTTCTATCAGTGTTTAAATGAAAATTTTTAATGCTAGTTAAAACATTACCTTATACAAGGTACGCGCATATTGAAAGCGTCGTTGCTGTTAAACAGCAAAATGGCACACTCACTATTTAGTCGGTAGGATTTTAATTTTACTGAAAACGCTTTCCTGTTATCAGTTGCCATGTGTTTTATTATATAACCTAATTTAGTGGGTTTATATGTAACGTTGTACTCATTTCCATGTCGAAATTCACCTTTTTCATTAGATGAACCACTGTTATGAGTTACAAGATAGTTGATATTAGAACCTTTTTGAATTGATAGCACATGCCTTTCAGTATTATCTACGATGACATAAGATTCCCACTCTGATTGAATTGAGTTAAAAATAAATAATAAAAACAAATTAAGTAAAAATAATCCAATGGTCGCTATAAGAAGTATCTTATTCTTTCTCACAATTTACCTCATGACTACTTTTGGAAAAACGACAAATGTGTCCGTTAACCCTGAATAAAATTTCACCATCTGATTCGCTAATTATTTGGTCGTAGCGATCTGAATTAAGATGAATGTCTAAGAATTCTTGTCTTTTTATTTTTCTTTCGTAAATTCCTAGTGATAGTAATATCGAAGATATTGTTAAAAAAAATATCAGAGAGTAATAGATAGCTAATTTTGTTTTTTCTTTTAACAATGAATTTGATTTTTTTATATTTTGTTCAAGTTTATCTTTTTCATCAATCAGTTCTGTTTCTACAGGAATAGAGTTAGTGTTTAAATAAGCGCTGTGATTAAGAATATATCCAACATTTCGTAAATGCTGTATTACATTTTTTTCACTATCGTATATTGATTTTCTGGTTTTATTGATTATCTGAGGGAGGCTTTCTGGTGATATTGCTTGACTAGGCCAAATTGTATTGATGATTTTTTCTTTTGATACAGGCTCTTTGGATGGGTTATACAGGCAATGTAATAATTCCCACTGTTTTTGTGTTAGTTTTACTTCTCTCAGGGTGTTGATGGAGCCATCCCTTTCTAAGGGATAAATTTTGTTTTCTGATAGGACCCAACAAGTTTGTCCTAGTCTAACTATATCATTGTTTTCCATCGTTTCTTTGGTCTTCATAATTGACGAATATATCAAAGTTGTTTCATTGATCACTTGTTATAGACGAGATAATCGAAAAATAATTGATGTTTATTTGACCGCGCTTTCATCGTATAAGCGTTGTTTGAGTGTTAGGGTTTTAATTTTCTATAACCATTATCTAAATTATAGCGATCATTATACAACAAATTGTACCCAAATTTTAACGACGCGCAACGTCAGATATCTAGAATGCACAAGTCTACATATGTAATGCATAACTTTTGATGCTTGTAATATTTACATTACATTTTGCGCTTGATTGTTGATTATCTTCACAAATTGAACCTTTGTTATCAATGCTTCTTTTAGAGATGCAACGCTCATTGCATGCCGTAGCTTCATCCCATTTGTCTATTCAGGGTGGCGACAATGAGAAAAGGCTTAAATTGATATTTGCCTTGTTATTTCATCACCATCCATTAGAATGCCTAGGAATGCAAAGCCGTGTACATCCGTATTTGTACCAAGTTTTGTACCAAATTCAGTTTTTCTACACAAAAACAACATATAACCAATTGATATTTAATTGGTTATGCAAATTTCAAGTGTTGCTTGGTATGCAACACCACTGTAAAGGACATAGCATGCCTATTATTACTCTTCCTGACGGCAGTCAGCGTCAATTTGACAACCCAGTATCTACAATGGAAGTTGCGCAATCGATCGGTCCTGGTCTTGCGAAAGCAACGATCGCTGGTCGTGTAAACGGTAACCGCGTTGATGCGTGTGATCTAATTGAAGAAGATGCAAGCCTAGAAATCATCACAGTTAAAGATGAAGTAGACGGTCTAGAAATCGTTCGTCACTCTTGTGCTCACCTTCTTGGTCACGCTTTAAAGCAACTTTACCCTCAAGCTAAAATGGCGATCGGTCCAACCATCGACAACGGCTTCTACTACGACATCGACCTAGACGAGTCTCTAACGCAAGAAGATTTAGAAAAGATCGAAAAGCGTATGCAAGAGCTTGCGAAAACTAAGTACGAAGTTGTTAAGAAAAAGGTAAGCTGGCAGGAAGCACGTGATACATTTGAATCACGTGGTGAACCATACAAAGTGGAAATCCTAGACGAAAACGTATCTCGTGATGATCGTCCAGGCCTTTACCACCATGAAGAATACATCGACATGTGTCGTGGCCCTCACGTTCCAAACATGGGCTTCTGTCAACACTTCACGCTATTGAATGTTGCAGGTGCTTACTGGCGTGGTAACAGCGACAACAAGATGCTTCAGCGTATCTACGGTACGGCTTTCCATGATAAGAAAGCGCTAAAAGCGCACCTAACTCGCTTGGAAGAAGCGGCGAAGCGTGACCACCGTAAGATCGGTAAGCAACTAGACCTATTCCACATGCAGCAAGAAGCACCAGGTATGGTGTTCTGGCACCATAATGGTTGGTCTATCTTCCGTGATCTAGAAGTGTTTGTACGTGACAAACTTAATGAGTACGACTACCAAGAAGTAAAAGGCCCATTGATGATGGACCGTGTTCTTTGGGAACGCTCTGGTCACTGGGACAAATACGCAGACGCAATGTTTACGACTTCTTCTGAAAACCGTGAATACGCGATTAAACCAATGAACTGTCCTGGTCACGTTCAGATCTTTAACCAAGGTCTAAAATCGTACCGCGACTTACCGCTACGTATGGCTGAGTTTGGCTCATGTCACCGTAACGAACCATCTGGTGCACTACACGGTATTATGCGTGTACGTGGCTTTACTCAGGATGACGCTCACATTTTCTGTACTGAGAGCCAAATTCAAGAAGAAGTAACAAATTGTATCAAGATGGTGTACGATACGTACCAAACGTTCGGTTTCGACAATATCGTCGTGAAATTGTCTACACGTCCAGAAAAACGTGTTGGCTCTGATGAAATCTGGGATCAATCAGAAGAAGCATTGAAACAGTCTCTAGAATCAATGGAAATTCCATACGAGATTCAAGAGGGTGAGGGTGCGTTCTACGGTCCTAAGATCGAGTTCACGCTATACGACTGTCTAGATCGTGCATGGCAATGTGGTACTGTTCAGTTAGACTTCAACCTACCAGGTCGCTTAGGTGCAACTTATGTAGGTGAAAACAATGAGCGTCTTGTTCCGGTAATGATTCACCGTGCAATTCTAGGTTCACTAGAGCGTTTCATTGGTATTCTTATCGAAGAATATGCTGGTTTCTTCCCAACTTGGTTGGCGCCAGAACAAGCAATTCTTATGAACATCACTGACAAACAGTCAGATTATGTTCAGGAAGTAGTACAAAAATTACAAAAAAGTGGAATTAGAGCTAAAGCGGACTTGAGAAATGAGAAGATTGGCTTTAAAATCCGCGAACACACTTTGAAGCGTGTACCGTATATGCTTGTAGTCGGTGACCAAGAAATGGAAGCTGGCGAAATCGCAGTACGTACTCGTAAAGGTAAAGATCTCGGTAAATTTAAAGTGGATGATTTCATTTCTTACATCCAAGACGAGATTTCAAGCCGTAAGCTCAATCTGGAGGAATAAGCTATTAAAGGCGGAAGACGCGGCCAACAGCCGGTAAAACAAAACCCGCACCGTTTGAACGGTGAAATTCGTGGCGTTCGTGAAGTTCGACTAACAGGCGCTGACGGTGAATCAGTTGGTATTGTTTCAATCCAAGAAGCACTAGCAGCAGCCGACGAAGCTGGTATGGATCTTGTTGAGATCAGCCCTAACGCCGAGCCACCTGTCTGTCGTGTGATGGACTACGGTAAGTTCCTCTTCGAGAAGAGCAAAGCTGCGAAAGAGCAGAAGAAGAAGCAAAAACAGGTTCAGATTAAGGAAATTAAATTCCGTCCTGGAACTGATATTGGAGACTATCAGGTAAAACTACGCAACCTGACGCGTTTCCTTGAAGAAGGCAACAAAGTGAAAGTAACTATTCGCTTCCGTGGCCGAGAAATGGCACACCAAGACATCGGTGTTGATGTTCTTCATCGCTTGAAAGAAGATACTGTAGAGTTTGCTGTAGTAGAATCTTTCCCAAGTCGTATTGAAGGTCGTCAGATGATCATGGTACTTGCCCCTAAAAAGAAGTAATTAACGGCTCATAAAGTAATTAAGACCTAGCCGTTTCCCTTTCGAGGGTAAGCGGTTGGGTTTTGTTCGCCCTAATTACATTGTTTATTAAACTACTACAATGCGGAGTTATTCATCATGCCTAAGATGAAAACCAACAAAGGTGCTGCTAAGCGTTTCAAGAAAACTGCTGGTGGTATTAAGTACAAGCACGCTACAAAACGTCACATCCTGACTAAGCGTACTACTAAGAACAAGCGTCAACTACGTCCAAATGCAATCCTTCCTAAGTGTGAAGTGGCTGCAGTTCTTCGTATGTTGCCATACGCTTAATTCTTTTTAGTTATCAATCGTTTAGTTTAGGAGAAGCATAATGCCTCGCGTAAAACGTGGTGTACAAGCTCGTGCACGTCATAAGAAAGTTCTAAAACAAGCTAAAGGTTACTACGGTGCACGTTCACGTGTTTACCGCGTAGCTTTCCAAGCAGTTACTAAAGCTGGTCAATACGCTTACCGTGACCGTCGCGCTAAGAAACGTCAATTCCGTCAACTTTGGATTGCACGTATCAACGCAGCATCTCGTCAAAATGGTCTATCTTACAGCCGTTTCATCAACGGTCTTAAGAAAGCATCTATCGAGATCGATCGTAAGATCCTAGCCGACATCGCAGTATTCGACAAAGCAGCATTTGCTGTACTAGTTGAAAAAGCGAAAGCTGCTCTTTAATTAGCAGTTTAGGTTTAAGAAAAGGGGAGCATTAGCTCTCCTTTTTTATTTGTGCTAGTCATTTCATTTGTAGTGAACATTTTATTGGTTCTTGTTCTGTACGATTTATCACAGTCAAAGCTATATGGAGATAGGCTTCAATCACTCCTCATCCCATCCAAATTCTTTCCTAATCTATTTTTCTCTTCTGATGCAACTCTGCAATTAGTAACATCCTGTCGGTTTACATCGCGAATACACATGGTAACGTAAGTGAATCATTAAGTTATCTTTCAGAGGTTATATATGATCTATACAACGACCGATACTATTCCTGGCCGTGACATCGTTGAAATCAAAGGTGTGGTCACTGGGAATGTCGTTCAATCTAAGCATATTGGACGTGATTTCATGGCTGGTCTCAAAAGCATTGTTGGTGGTGAAATTCGTGGTTATACCGAGATGATGACTGAAGCGCGTAATATCGCCATTCAACGTATGGTAGAAGAAGCGTCGAGTAAAGGGGCGGATGCAATTGTCGGTATTCGTTTTACTACGAGTTCGATCGTTGACGGCTCATCTGAGATATTGGCCTTTGGCACGGCAGTGAAACTTGGTTGATCCGTATTCAGGAAGTGCTTTTTCTGTCGTTAGAGATACGACGGAATCATCTTGTGCATTAATACGCATACGTTTGTAGTATTTGGTGTACGTATTATTTTTGTCGTTACTATATTGCTTGGTTTTATATTTCTCTATTTGGTTTGTAGCGGGCTATTGTTCTGAGTTTTTGTTGTTTTCTTTTGGGTTATTTTTCAAGGGGAGTGTTCGATGAGTAGAGCATCCGTTTATACTCACAAGAAAAAACAACGTTCAAATCGGTAAGTGATATATAAATTCATAGTTTATATATAAAAATCTGAACTTATTGCTTGCTATGTTGTTCTAAGTTGTTACAAATATAATAAAGATGTAACAACTGGAGGGGGTTTAATGAGAGAGCTAACACCGGAATATTTGTTAGCGGCTTTACGGCAAGCAATCAAGACGAAAGGATTAACATACCGAGAACTATCAGAAAAAATGGGCATGCCGTTGTCCACCTTTAAGCGACATTTAACAAGCACCAATCTCGCGCTTGATAAGCTGCTTGAGTATTGCCGTGCCATCGATTGTACGTTGGATGAATTACAGAAGTTGGCAAATCAACTTCAAGCGGAAGATCAGGACTATTTCAGCCATACACAAGATGAAGTGTTTTTTCAGTTTCCCCATCTTTATGATTTTTATCGTGAGTTACGTATGCTGCGTGGTAAGGATGGTTATACCATCTTGATGAAAAAGTACGGCCTTTCGAAGCAGAGTATGGCGAGTTATCTTGGCGCCCTTGAACTACTCGATTTAGTCTATGTTGATGAAAATAATAATATTACATTACACGGCCCGCTTTATTATCGCTATGCGGAAAACTCAAAACTCAACGATAAATATACAGAGATCATTAAAGATCAGACAACGACCTATGATAAGTGTGTTCGAGTCGCACTATCCAGAATGAAAATTACGGAAGAACAGCTGCTTGTATTAGAAGACTTGGTGGCAAAAACCGTATTGGATTTTCATTCAAAAAATGTAGTCGCAGAAAACTTTAATGTGTCTGATTTTACGAATGTTCTATTGATAGCAGGCCCACATCAGCCCGTGACATTTTCAAATGGGATTGTTCAAACGGATGATAACTTTATTGATGATATACGCTATGCCATTGCTTCTGCGGGAGAGAAGCCAAGTCTCTCAATTTAGCTCATGATCGCGTGTAGTTTCTGGGTATTATGGTTCTTGGTTTTTGGTTCTTGGTTCTTGGGCAGCTATATCGGTGCTGATTAACATGCTGGTCGCTTTTCGCTGCCAGCGATATTTTTCAGTCATCAAGATAACGGTATTTTCATAAATGAATTGGTCTCTTTATGAACAACGCCGTTTACGAGAAACCTGCGGGTTTGTTGCTTAAGCTGCTTTTTTCACGTTTTTGTGTTCTTTTTATTCAATAACCTCTTCTTTTTGTAATTCAATTTGGCTTTGTTGACGGGTTTGGCTACTATGTACAGCTATCAAAAAACCAATCACTCCCTTATGGATACTACCAGTAGGTAGATGAGGAAACGATGCAACATCTAGAAGAGATCATTGCTAACGCGAGTGCAGCAATTGAAGCAGCAGAATCGCTAGTCGTACTTGATGAAGTGCGTGTTCAGTATCTAGGTAAGAAAGGTGAGCTAACTACTCAACTTCAAAGCCTAGGTAAACTACCACCAGAAGAGCGCCGTGAAGCGGGGCAAGAGATCAACAAAGCGAAAGGTGTTGTTCAGCAAGCTATCGCAGCTCGTAAAGATGCACTACAACGTGCAGAGCTAGAAGCAAAGCTAGCAGCAGAAACGATTGACGTGACACTACCAGGTCGTCGTATCGAGAACGGTGGCCTACACCCAGTTACTCGTACTGTTGAGCGTATTGAGAAGTTCTTTGGTGAACTTGGCTTTAATACAGAGTCTGGTCCAGAGATCGAAGATGCATTCCACAACTTTGATGCTCTGAATATCGCTGCGGATCACCCAGCGCGTACTGACCATGATACTTTCTTCTTCAACCCTGATTTGATGCTTCGTACTCATACGTCTGGTGTACAGATCCGTACAATGGAAAATGGTAAACCACCATTCCGTTTCATTGCACCGGGCCGTGTATATCGTAACGATTACGACCAAACGCACACGCCAATGTTCCACCAAGTGGAAGGTATGCTAGTTGATGAAAATGTAAACTTTGCTCAGCTAAAAGGCATTCTGCACGATTTCCTATGTAATTTCTTCGAAGAAGAAGTTGAAGTTCGTTTCCGTCCATCTTACTTCCCATTCACTGAACCATCAGCTGAAGTCGATGTTATGGGCAAAAACGGCAAATGGCTAGAAGTACTAGGCTGCGGTATGGTTCACCCGAACGTACTACGTAGCGTAGGCATCGACCCTGAAAAATACTCTGGTTTCGCATTCGGTATGGGTGTTGAGCGTCTAACAATGCTTCGTTACGGCGTAAACGACCTACGTGCGTTCTTCGAGAACGATCTTCGTTTCCTAAAACAGTTCAAGTAATCCAGGGGATAAATCACTATGAAATTCAGCGAATCATGGCTTCGTGAGTGGGTTAGTCCTTCGATTACCACTGACGAACTAACTCACCAAATTACAATGGCGGGTCTAGAAGTTGATGACGTGCTACCTGTAGCAGGTTCGTTCAACGGCGTTAAAGTTGGTCACGTTGTGGAATGTGGTCAACACCCAGATGCAGACAAACTGCGCGTAACTAAAGTTGACGTGGGTGAAGAAGAGCTTCTAGACATCGTTTGTGGCGCACACAACTGTCGCCAAGGTCTGAAAGTAGCAGTAGCAACCGTTGGTGCTGTTCTTCCAGGCGATTTCAAAATCAAAAAAGCGAAACTACGTGGCCAGCCATCTCACGGCATGCTTTGTTCATTCACTGAACTCGGTATCGACGTTGAGTCAGACGGCATCATGGAACTAGCAGAAGACGCAGTAATCGGTACCGATTTCCGTGAATTCCTAGGTCTAGATGACGTAACGGTAGACGTAGACCTAACAGCAAACCGCGCTGACTGTTTCAGCATTCGTGGTCTAGCTCGTGAAGTTGGCGTACTAAACCGCGCTGACGTGACTGAGCCATCAGTAGAAGCAGTAGCCGCTTCAATCGAAGACAAAGTGTCTATCGAAGTGAAAGCGCCAGCTGCGTGTCCACGTTACCTAGGTCGTGTGGTTAAGAACGTAAACGTTCAAGCTGAAACGCCACTATGGATGCAAGAGAAATTGCGTCGTTGTGGTATTCGCTCTATCGACCCTGTAGTAGACATCACTAACTACGTTCTTTTAGAGCAAGGTCAACCAATGCACGCATTCGATCTAGCGAAGATCGAAGGTGGCATCGTAGTTCGTATGGCTGAGCAAGGTGAGAAGCTAACACTTCTTGACGGCAGCGAAGCAGAACTAAACGCAGATACACTAGTTGTTGCTGACCACAAGAAAGCACTTGCAATCGCAGGTATCTTTGGTGGTGAAGAGTCTGGTGTAACAACTGAGACTAAAGACGTTCTACTAGAGTGTGCATTCTTTGCACCTGACCATATCCGTGGTCGCGCACGTAGCTACGGTCTTCACACTGATTCTTCAATGCGTTTCGAGCGTGGTGTGGATTACGCACTACAAGTAAGCGCAATGGAGCGTGCAACTCAGCTTCTTGTTGAGATCTGTGGCGGTGAAGTAGCTCCTGTTGTTGCAGTAGAGTCTGAAGCAGACCTACCTAAGCCAAATAAAGTTGCTCTACGTCGTACTAAGCTAGACAACCTACTAGGTCACCACATCGCTGATGCTGACGTAGTAGAAATCCTAGAGCGCCTAGGTCTGACTGTTGAAGCTTCAGAAGAAGGTTGGATGGCAGTAGCGCCAACATGGCGTTTCGATATCGCAATCGAGCAAGACCTGATTGAAGAAGTTGGGCGTATCTACGGTTACGACAACATCCCTAACCAGCACCCAGTAGCAGCACTTAAGATGCACAACCACGTTGAAGCGGATCTTCCACTGAAACGCGTTCGTGATCTTCTTGTTGACCGCGGTTACCACGAAGCAATTACATACAGCTTCGTTGAGCCAGAGCAACAAAAGCTAGTTGTTCCAGGTGTTGAGCCGCTAATTCTGCCATTCCCAATTTCTGCGGATATGTCAGCGATGCGTCTTGGTCTTATCCAAGGTCTGCTGAACACAGTTGTTCACAACCAGAAGCGCCAACAGCCACGTGTTCGCCTATTCGAATACGGCTTACGTTTCATCCCATGTGAATCTGCAGAAAACGGCATGCGCCAAGAGCCAATGCTAGCGGGCGTTATTGCTGGTACTCGTGGTGAAGAGCACTGGGATATTGAAACGAATACTGTTGATTTCTTCGACCTTAAGGGCGATCTAGAAGCGATTCTAGAGCTATCTGCGAACGAAAAAGCGTACTCTTTTGCAGCTCTATCTGCTGAAGACAAAGCGGCGAATCCAGCTCTTCACCCAGGTCAATCAGCGGCAATCATCGTTGATGGTAAGCAAGTTGGTGTGATTGGTACGGTTCACCCTGAGCTTGAGCGTAAGTTCGGTCTAAACGGTCGTACTATCGTATTCGAAATCGAATGGTCTGCAATTAACAACAAAGTGATCCCTGAAGCGGTAGCACTTTCTAAGTTCCCTTCAAACCGTCGTGATATCGCGGTAGTCGTGGACGAAGCGGTTGCATCTGGTGACATCGTTAACGCTTGTTTAGAACAAGGTGGCGAGTACCTTAAAGATGCGAAACTGTTTGACGTTTACGTAGGTAAAGGCGTTGAAGAAGGTAAGAAGAGCCTAGCAATCGCTCTGACTCTACAGTCACTTGAGCGTACGCTTGAAGACGCAGATATCGCTGGTGCGGTTGACGCTATCGTTGCTCACGTATCTGAGAAGTTTGGTGCGGCTCTACGTGACTAAATAGCGTATCGCTAAACTTGATTAAAGACAAAAACCCTGCCAGAACGGCAGGGTTTTTTATTGAAAGCGAATCGTGGAAAGCGAGTCAATTAGAAAAGCAAGTTCATTAGCAAACCCCGTTATTTTCTATGAATGACTCTACAAAGAATAGAATGACTACTAATAGTCATTATTGCTGAGATTGCAGTTTTGCTCGGATAAAATCACGGTGATCAACATACAGTAATTCTGCCGTTTTACGGATAACAGCATCTTCTAGCGGATCGAGCTCTCCATCGGCATACGCGACATCCCACATACTCTTAATCAAATCGTAGCGAGTTTCTTGAGGAAGATCCCTGAGCTGAGAAGTAAAGTCATAAATCGACGCAGACTCATTAGATTTTTCCTGCGCTTGTTGAAGCAGTACTTCAGTCTCTTCTTCATTAAGAGACAATAGGTGCATTATTAACGAACGTTTGGTTGCTTGTTCTCTTTCATCGATCTCATGGTCTGCCCCTGCGACTTCACAAAGCAGACAGGCAATGGCCAAGTTGGGGGAAAAAGTACTGGAATGACTAAGATCAGAGCCCTCGATAAGCTGCTTAAACAGTGCAGTGAGAGAATTAAACATAACGATCCCCATGTTAAAAAGTGATGTATCAAAGATGGGGCCGGATTATGAATATCTCAAGTTTTCCATACCCCTTATTCAAAAAAGCATACGAATTTGGCTTCTTGATTGTTCACTCTTGATGGCAAACTTCCTTTGCTCAATGGGTTGCGAAAGCTGGTATCGTTATGCCTATGCCTTATTCTTCAAGTTTAGTGGGTGGAAAGTGAACCTCGTTTCCATCACTAGTGAGAATACTAATTTGGCTTGGTTTGCCATTTTCTTCTAGCCGTAATTCACCAATCGCACTTTGGTTTACTAAGCGGTAGAAGTCATGGTTACTTGGGGCTCGTTTGAATATCTTAAGGCGCTTACGTTTCGTGAACCAGTTTAATGGCGAACGCGGGCTATAGAGTAGGCGGTCCATTGCATCGCAAAAATTGAGTAGGGCGGTCGGAAACTGATTTTTAAATCCACTGCAAGTGATTTGGTAGATATTTGGGCTGTTTTTTCGGTAACGCAACTTAATGTCGTAAGCAAAAGAGTAGTGAACATCACCAGACAAAATCACAAAGTTGGTCGGGGTTTTCGTATGCGTAAATATGCTAATGAGAGTATTTGCACTGCCGGGGTGCGCCATCCAGTTTTCTGCATCAATGACTAAAGGTTGGCCGCAACTGGTCATGACACGTTGTAGCATCTCAATAAACTTGACTCCAAACATCGGCGCGGCCGAAACGATAATGACTTTGTCTTGATTCATCAACTCTTGCTGAAACTCAATTAAAGCCTCCCAATCCATCAAACCTGATGGCTTATTCATGCGTGACTCTGAGCGCCAGCGACGGGTACGAGTATCGAGAACGACGACTTTAGGTGATGTATGTACGGTGTAGTGCCATTCTTCAAAGCGATATAGGTACTGAATAAATTGGTTTTGTGCTTCGTCGGTGAGTTCATCGAAGTAACGATGCGCATACTCCATGAACGTAGTATTAAACTTCTCCGGCGCGTTACCCCAACCTTGGCATAGCCAGTAGGCGATCAATCCGTTGCCGATGATACGATGTGAAAACGCATTTTCTGTTGCGGCTTTTTCCCAGCCGACCGTTAAATTCCAGTCATCGGTGATATCGTGATCATCGAAGATCATATAAGTTGGAATATGAGCCAGTAGTCGCTGAACGTTGTTTAGACCAGATATAAATGCATCGATATGCATTTTTTCATCACGCCAGTGCTGTTGCCATTTCGGGCTTAACTGTTTACCGCCAATAGAGAAGCCGAGGTCGAGAATTCTATCGCGGTTTATCAATGTCCAAGGTATTGGAGACCAAACCAGCAGATACATTGCGAAAAATTCAGCAAAACTAATTAAGTGGTTTTCACTCTCTCTTGAGCTGAAAATGGGCACACCTTTGTGGGGGAAGAACTTGGCTATCAAGCTTCCATCATCAACAAAGTGCGGCAAAATATGATCGCGACCGTAGTAGCAATCAGGATGTCGATAGAGCTCTTGAGTATTTTTGATAGGCGCTTGATCAAAGGTCTCATCTGGAAGACCGAGTAACTGAATAAGTTGTTCTATCGCATCAAGCATTGGCCCAGCAACGTGATCGGCATAGATCTGGTCACCACTCATTAGGAGCATGTCAGGGCGATCCGTCACTTCTTGTTTGGCTACTTTTGCATCCGCTGTAACGAGGCTGTCTTTACTAAAATGATGCGGATTACGGCACGACCCATGAAGCAGGTAATCCGCCTTTTCACTGATTACAAACTCAATACCATTTTGGGCGTTTGTATCGTTTTCATAAGCAAGGTGCGGCATCAGTGTTGTCAATGGACCGTCTTGGGTATGTATTTGGTAGCGAAGTGCTTGCCCTGAGGGGTAGTTACCTTGAAGTGTCAGCATACATACCCAAGCATTTTTACCTACTTGAAGCTGCTGGTGTGGTGAAATTGCTTCTGAGTAAAGTGCGCTATCGGAATGTGCATCAAATATATCAACAGCGCCATCTAAACGTTTTGTTGTGACTAACCAAATGTTGACCTCTGCCGGGGTCACTTTTCTTAAAATTGGGCCTGCGATGATCAGAGGTAGTTGGTTTGGCTCATTGGCCGATAGCGGTGTTGGCAAAGTGGTTCCTTATGCGTTTGAGTCTTCTTCAAGGAGTTCGATAACTTGTGAGCTGCTAAGTTCATGACCCATAAGAAATAAGCCTAACATAGCATCCGTTTTTGAAGTGTTATCGGCATCTTCATCAAGGATTTGTTTTAAGCGGGTACGAATGAGCTCAATTTCATGCTCTACAAAACCACGACCTTCTTCATCGCCTTGGCCCTCGTCAGGTGCATTATCAAAGCGTAAAAAGAGCATTTCCCCGTCGAGTTCAGTTTCAACTAAGCGTTCGGGTAGCCATTCATCACCCATAACGATATCGGGATCGGCCCCTTGTGGCAGAGTGTTGAAAATGGAGATGAGTTCAGATGCTTTCACGATAAATAGTGGTTTCTAGTAGTGATTTCCTATTGTATCGGCGAATCCACTAAAAATCTAAATCTCAATAGTGTTGATAAAGAAAAAAATACAACGTTGAACATTGGATAAACAACTTGAATGAAAATAATCAAACTCTTACGTGTTTTTTTCACGCGTTGAGCGTTAAAGTAGTAAGGTAACGGGTTAAATTTCCATTTATATTGAACCCCTTAAATTTAAAACCTAAGTTACTGAGTTATACCGTGAAACAGGAATGTTATGAAACACTTCACTAAGGCAAGTTATGCTGCGGCGGGAATACTATGTAGTTTGCCAGTCGCTGCTGAGTTTTCAGTCTCTGAACAACAATGGGGAATTGCGGCGATGTATCGGACTGCTTCAATTCCGTTTTACACCGCGGATGATGATTCAACCGTGAGTACTTTTGTCCCGATGATGTTTTTTGAAAATGATTATGTTTACATCGACGGGATAGAGGGGGGCGTTTTTATTCATAATAGTGAGGATTCCAATTGGCGAATTAGTGCTATTACGCGGCTTAGGTTTCTTGATATTCCCAAATCGGTGCAAAACGCTTTCGAGGGAGACCGAGCAGATTTCGGCGGTCAAATTCGTTACAACATTGATGATAATTGGCGTGCTGAATTTGAAGTAATGACGGATGATGAGTTTCAATTTCATACTAACTATCGTCTTGCGGCCAACTATGAGTTTGGTGATTGGGAGTTAGAACCCGCTTTCACTGTTCGTTATAAAGACGCGGACTTTAACAGCGCCTATTACTCGTTTAAGGACGTTACGGGCGAGAGTATTGGCGCAGGCATTGATGCAAACTTAGGTGTGAAAGCGCGTTACCACGTCGTATCGAACTTATATCTATTGGGGCAAGCAAGCGTTACTCGTCTTGATAGTGCAGCTTACGATAGCCAAGTGGTCGAAGATCGTTATGAGAGTGAAGTGTTTATCGGGTTTGGTTTCTTCAATGATAAGTCTAAAGCGTCTAAATCAGAGCTGAGCAATCGTCCTTATTTACGTGTTGCACATGGCTGGGCAACACCATCTAATATCGGTGATATCTTCAAACTGAACGCGGAAAAAGATGAGTACAATAACCAACTTACGTCGTTATTCTATGGCCATCCGTTAACCGATGAAATATTTGGTTTCCCGCTTGATATTTATCTAACGCCGGGTCTTGTTCACCATTGGTCTTCGGATGTGCAATCATCGAGTACTGAATATGTCGTGGCGATCAAAGCGTATTACACGTTCAATTGGCCAACCCAGTGGCGCTTTGGTGTTGCAGAAGGGATGTCTTACATTGATAACATCACTTACATTGAAGGAACGGAGATGGAAGAAAAGGGATATACAGCAAGTAATCTTCTTAACTATCTCGACTTTTCGTTTGATGTTAATGTAGGCGATCTGTTCAATCAGAAAGATTGGGAGAATATGTGGGTAGGTTATTCCTTACATCATCGTAGTGCCATTTTTGAGAGTGCTTCCCAATTTGGTCGCATCAAAGGTGGCAGTAACTACAATACCATCTATTTGCAGTATGATTTTTGATATGAATGCTTAAAACGCTAAAACGCCCTCGTATTTAAACATGAAAAGCTCCGATGAAACGGAGCTTTTCTATTACGATTCTAAGAAGCTTCTTCTATAGAACGGGTCTAGATTTGTTCCCAAGGTGAGCCTGCAACGCCTGGCTTGTCGCCTTTTGTCCACCATTTGGCTTTGTAATTTAGGCCTTGGTAAGTCGCTTGGTCACCACCGTTGTAGACTTTAGATGCACTCCATTCTTTTACAGAACCGTCATCTTTTTCTTGCCATACTTCAGATGATCCTGGTGTATCACCTTGTGTCCACCACTTAGCGGTGTACTCGACACCATTGTAAATGACTTCATCTCCACCTAGGTAAACTTGGTCTTTGTTCCAAGTGTCACCATCGGGTGCTTGTGTGCCTTTGATATTTATTGTCACGGAAGATGACGTTTGTGATTGGGCATCTGACACCGTTACGATGACGTTTAAAGTGCTGTCTTTATCTGATTCTGGAGTAGGAACGGACACCGTCGCCATGTTTCCATTTTGAACTATTGTTCCAGCAGACGCAGTAAACGTTAAGGTATCCTGATCAACATCAGTTGCAGATACCGAGATGGTTGCGATATCACCGGCAATGACATCAACAGATGCAGGAGCGTTGAGCGATGGAGGCGTATTCACTTCTTCACCTGTTCCTTTGATATTGATTTGTACGGTTTTTACATCAGAACGTTTTCCATCTGTTACCGATACAGTCACATGCTCAGTCGTATCGACCGCTGTTTGTGGGGCTTTGAATATTACCGTTGCGGTATTGTCACTGCTTTCAATCAACTGTGCATTTGAAGCAGAGAATGAAAGTGCATCACCGTCTTTATCCGATGCAGATACCATGAACGTAATGGTTTGTCCGGATTCCGCCTCAAATGCAGTTGGTGCGGTTAGAACGGGTGCGTGGTTCGGTACAACATCTTGGCTGAATACCGCATCGATTTGTTCTGCTAATGGTGAGCTTAGCTCAGAACATTGTTTTAGTTTGGCACCAAAACTGGTAAATGAGCCTTTACACTCAATGTCACCATGAACTTGCCACACGATGATACCGCCCAAATCGTGGTTAACAATGTACTCAGCTTTCTCTCGAATTGACTGAGGATCGTCATAGCTCAAGAAGTACTTACCATTTACCGCATAAGGGGCACGAGCGTTATCATCCCAGTGATGCTCCCAGCTTGGTTGTTTTACAAGATAGTTGTAGTTTGGTTGGCCTTCAAAATTTGCCCAGTTAGTCAGATCCACAGACGAGAGCGTAGGGCCATCGACCTCAAAGTTAACCATTCGCTTATCAGTTGGTGCTCCTAAATATGCGGTCGTTTCCGTGGTTTGCACGCCACGGCCGTAGAATGCTGCGCCGAAGTTAATTTTGTCTGCTGGGATACCACGCTGATTTACCATCCAATCTCGAAGTGTATCAATCGTTAAACCTGCGAATTCTTCTTCAGGATACGGGTAGAGAGGAGAGTTATGACCGGTAACATTAGACCAGCCGCCATTTAGGTCATAAGTCATCATGTTAAAATAATCCATAGAATTTACTAGACGTTCCCAGTCAAATCCCTCTAGTGCAGATGGCACCGCTTTGAATGCTGCTGTTAACAGCTTATCTTTTCCGATACGCTCACGGATGTCTTCCATTAATTGCTCGAAGTTGTCGTAATCTGCCTCTGTACCAACGAAGTTCATACCACCTGTCCCAGGATACTCCCAGTCGATATCGATACCGTGGAAACCCAGTGCCATTAACTTGTCCACATCTGCAAGGAAACGCGCTTTTTTAACTGGATCAGCAGCCACTTCTGGAAAGTGCTTTGACATACTCCAACCACCGATTGAAGCCATGACTTTCACGCCTTTTTCGTTGGCTAAATCGATAAGACCAGGTGCGCCACCCGCTTTTTTCAGTGGGAGCGGCATTTCACCGGTAACACCCGATGGTTCGTGTTTCCAGCCATTACCATTTGGAACAAAACCTTGCGCTTTTACTTTTGCGAGATTTTCTGCTTCCCACGCTTCATTACCTGGATAAGACCAAAGGTATTCTAATTCACCCCATAGGATGTGCAGATCCCAGCTAGAATAAACATCGGTGTATAATAGAGAACCTGGTTCTTGCACCGCATCAGGCTGATAGATTTTCTTGTTGCGTAAATCACCGCTGTGTAAAGAACCATCTTTTGCAACGCCAAAAAACGAGTAGTTCAGAATGGAATAGATATCCATATTCACATTCAGATGGGTTGCTTCTCCTGCGACGCTAAAGCCGTGTTGTGGGCCTTTCCATGCCTCCCATTGCGTCAGGTAGCCAATCACATTTTTGTCATGCGCTGGCGCTGCATATAGGGATGTGCTTATTAGCAAAGAGCTGGCGATAGACGCAGCGATTGCGGTCAGTTTAATACTGCTTTTCATTTCGGTTTCTCCACGCGATGTTTTTTTTGCATTTATATATCGCTTAATTCATTCCGCAAATAAATGATTCTAAGTTTGGTAGCGTGGTTCCAATTTGGTTGTTTTTGGACTTGTGGATATAACTTGTTTTTGAAGCAATATCAGATATTTGCAATGGATCTTTGAGCGGGGGAGAAACCGTTTAACGAACAAGATAAGGAGCAATATAACCAAGTTGATGATGTTTTATGTGAGATGATTTGAGGCAGGACGAAGATAGGTTCGCGATAAAATCAAACAACGAAACGAGAGAAATTCTCTCGCTCCGTTAGTCAATAAGTCATAATTTCTGACGTGGTTACACGAGTGCAAGCAGTTGGTCTTGCGCTTCAGTCATGCCTTTTGTTGCCGCATCTTCACCCATATTCAGGGCTTCAGCGTAAACAAATTCGACGTCAGTAATGCCAATAAAACCCAGTACAGTGCGTAGGTATGGCGTCATAGTATCCGTTGGTGAGTTTTTATGGATACCACCACGAGTCGTAACGACGATCGCTTTCTTACCCTCAACGAGTCCTTGCACACCATTTTCAGTGTATTTGAAAGTCACACCTGCACGAGCAATTAAATCAATCCAGTTTTTAAGCTGAGTTGGAATCGTGAAGTTGTACATTGGCGCGGCGATGATCAAAGTGTCTGCCGTTTTGATCTCTTCAATCAAAGTATTGGAAAGGTTAACAACTTGTTGCTGTTGCTGAGACAGATCTTCTGTAGCGCGTAATGCAGTCGCAATTGCAAAATCCAACACTGGTAGTGGTTCGGCAGCTAAATCACGGACAGTAAGGTTCGCATGGTCTACATTTTTGATATAGTTTTCAACCAGTTTGTTTGATTGAGAGTAATCGCCTAGGATGCTTGATTTTAGAGCTAGTACGCGAGACATAATGGATTTCCTTGAATAAGTGCTTTCGGCTATGGGATGTATTATAGGCGGTACATCGAGGCTCAAAATCCTGCTTATTTGCTCAAGTTGTTCGAAATATTTGAATAAGATTGAGAGTGGCTTTCCGTTATCCTGTTTTCCCCCTTGTGTGATACAATCTGCACAGATTTATGTAATGAAAAGAATAGGAAACGCTTTGACTTCGTCACAGCCCCCAAAAAAGACCTCTGCTGAAAACTCAGCGGCACCAGAGACTGGTGTTTCAAAGGCACAAGCAACTCAGACCGCCGCTCCACAAGTTCACGTGAATAGCGCAGCGTCACTACGCAAAGCATTAAGTCAATGTATGATGCGTGATCGCTTCCGTTTAAGTAAGCGAATCTCAGGTGCGAGCAAAATTAAGAAAGACGCGGCGCGTAATGCTGTGTTTGATGAAATCGCATTAGATATCGCTAAATCTATGATGGTGGTCGAGCAACGTAGCCGTTTTCAACCTACGATTGAATATCCAGAAATCCTGCCAGTTAGCCAAAAGCGTGACGATATTGCTAAAGCGATTGAAGCGCACCAAGTGGTTATTGTTGCTGGTGAGACAGGCTCAGGCAAAACGACGCAATTACCAAAAATTTGTGCAGAACTTGGACGTGGCAAGTTTGGTCTGATTGGCCATACTCAGCCGCGCCGACTTGCCGCTCGTTCGGTTGCAAACCGTATCGCAGAAGAGATGGAAACTAAGTTAGGCGACTTTGTCGGTTATAAAGTTCGATTTAACGATCAGATCTCTGAAAATACGCAAATCAAATTGATGACAGACGGTATCTTGTTGGCTGAGATCCAACATGACCGTTTTTTAAATCAATATGACACCATCATCATCGATGAAGCGCATGAACGTAGCTTGAATATCGATTTCATCCTAGGTTACTTGAAAGAGTTGTTGCCACGTCGTCCTGACTTGAAAGTGATCATTACGTCGGCAACCATCGACCCTGAACGATTCTCTAAGCATTTTAATAATGCACCGATCATTGAAGTCTCCGGTCGTACTTACCCAGTTGAGACCCGATACCGCCCCCTAAGCGGTGATGACGACACCGATCGTGATCAGCTTGAAGGCATTTTCGAAGCCGTAGATGAACTGTGTGATGAAGGTTTAGGTGACATTCTGATCTTCATGAACGGTGAACGTGAAATCCGTGATACCGCAGACGCCTTGTCTAAACGTAATCTTAAAAGCACAGAAATCGTGCCGCTTTATGCGCGTTTATCAGCGGGCGAGCAGAATAAGATTTTCCAACCTCACGCAGGTCGTCGAATCGTATTGGCGACCAACGTAGCGGAAACGTCGTTAACAGTTCCTGGCATCAAGTACGTTATTGACCCGGGTACGGCACGTATTAGCCGATACAGCTACCGAACCAAAGTTCAGCGTCTTCCAATTGAACCTATCTCTCAGGCAAGCGCGAACCAGCGTAAAGGTCGTTGTGGTCGTGTGGAAGAGGGTATCTGTATTCGTTTGTACTCAGAAGATGATTTTGAGTCACGTCCAGAGTTTACCGATCCAGAAATTCTGCGTACCAACCTAGCGTCGGTTATCTTGCAGATGACGGCCCTTGGCTTGGGTGACATTCAAGCGTTCCCATTTGTGGAAGCGCCTGATAAACGCAATATCCAAGACGGTGTGCGTTTGTTGGAAGAGCTTGGTGCCATTAACGCAGAAATCAGCGATCCTAAGAAACGACTAACGAGCATTGGTCGTCAGCTTGCTCGTCTGCCAATCGACCCACGTTTAGCGCGTATGGTACTGGAGGCGCCAAAGCAAGGTGCGTTGAAAGAAGTGATGATCATTGCAGCGGCGCTATCCATTCAAGATCCGCGTGAGCGTCCTTCAGACAAACAGCAATCGTCAGACGATAAACACCGCCGCTTCTTCCATGAAGAATCGGATTTCATGACGCTTGTTAACTTGTGGGATTACATTCAGAAGCAGCAAAAAGCATTAACAGGTAACCAGTTCCGTAAGCAATGTAAGCAAGACTACCTGAACTACTTGCGTGTGCGTGAGTGGCAAGATGTGTACTTCCAAATTCACCAGTCTATGCGTGAAATGGAATTTAAATTAAACACGGAACCTGCATCATACCATGGTGTACATAGCTCAATCTTAGTTGGTTTATTGTCCCATATCGGTATGAAAGACCAAGAGAAGAATGAGTACCAAGGCGCGCGTAATGCTCGTTTCCATATCTTTCCAGCATCGGGGCTATTTAAGAAACAGCCTAAGTGGATCATGTCGGCTGAGTTGGTTGAAACCTCAAAACTTTGGGGTCGCATCATTGCAAAAATTCAACCTGAATGGATTGAACCACTGGCGAAGCACTTAATTAAACGCAGCTACAGTGAACCGCATTGGTCTAAGAAACGTGCTGCGGTCATGGCGCATGAAAAAGTGATGCTGTATGGCGTACCAATCGTGCCGAAACGTTTGGTGAACTATGGCAGCATTGATGCCGCAGTGAGCCGTGAGATCTTCATTCGAAGTGCGCTGGTGGAGGGAGAGTGGGAAACTAAACATGCATTCTTCAAGCAAAACCGAAAACTGTTGCAAGAAGTGGAAGAGCTTGAGCACAAATCACGTCGCCGCGACATCTTGGTTGATGATGATGAGTTGTTTGATTTTTACGATCAGCGCGTTGGTACAGAAGTAGTTTCTGGTAAGCACTTCGATACATGGTGGAAAATTGCCTCTAAAGACAACAAAGAGCTGCTCAACTTTGAAAAAGAGATGCTGTTCAAAGGCGATGCGAGTCATGTGACGGATTTGGATTACCCGAACTTCTGGCATCAGAATAACCTGAAGCTCAAGTTAAGCTATCAATTTGAACCCGGAGATGACAACGATGGTGTGACTGTGCATCTACCGCTGCCAATTTTAAACCAAGTTGAACAAGCTGGCTTTGACTGGCAAATACCGGGCTTGCGTCATGAGCTGGTGGTCAGTTTGATCAAGTCTTTACCGAAAACAATTCGTAAGAACTTTGTCCCTGCACCAAACTACGCCGATGCGTTTTTGGCTCGTGTAACGCCGATGGAAGCGCCACTTCTTGATTCGTTAGAGAAAGAACTGCGCCGCATGACTGGCGTGGAAGTTTTGCGCGAAGATTGGAATGTGGATCAAATTCCAGAACACTTGAAAGTGACATTCCGCGCGGTTGACCATAGAAATCGCAAGTTAAAAGAGCATAAGAATCTCCACGAATTAAAAGAAAGCTTGAAAGAAAAAGTTCAGGAGACGCTTTCAAAAGTCGCGGATGATGATATTGAGCAGCAAGGTTTGCGAACGTGGAGTTTTGGTGAACTGCCGAAGGTGTATCAACAAAAACGTGGCGGTTACGATGTTAAAGCGTACCCTGCGATTGTCGATACCAAAGACAGTGTTGAGATCAAACTGTACGAGACTGAATTCGAGCAAGTGACGGCAATGCAAGCGGGCCAGCGCCGTTTGATTTTGTTGAATGTGCCATCACCGATTAAATATTTGCACACCAATTTACCGAACAAATCAAAGCTCGGGCTGTACTTTAACCCTTACGGAAAAGTATTGGATCTGATTGACGACTGTATCGCATGTGGTGTTGACAAGTTGATCGAAGAGCAGGGTGGTTTGGTATGGGAACCAGAGAAGTTTGAGGCTTTAAAAGAGCACGTCCGAGCGGAACTGGGCGATACCGTTGTTGAGATCGCACAGCAAGTTGAAACCATCTTGACAACGGCGTTCAATATTAATAAGAAATTGAAAGGTCGTATTGATTTCACGATGGCATTTGCGTTGTCTGACATCAAAGCGCAAATCGAGAGTTTGATTTTTAAAGGTTTTGCAACAGAGTGTGGCTGGAAACGTCTACCGGATATTCTACGTTACATGCGTGCGATTGAGCGTCGTATGGAGAAGCTACCGATTGATCCAAATAAAGATCGCTTGCACATGCTTAAAGTGGAATCAGTAACCAGCGATTACAAAGAGCTACTGAATAAAATTCCGAAAGGCATGGTGATACCAGAGAACGTAAAAGAGATTCGTTGGATGATTGAAGAGCTTCGGGTTAGCTTCTTTGCTCAACAATTAGGCACACCGTATCCGGTGTCTGATAAACGAATCAAAAATGCGATTGATGCTTGCTAACTGGTCAGTACAATAGCGACAGTTTTTTGTAGGGTTTGACGGGTTATCGAATGCTTGGTCACTTGTGGCCTTAGCTGGTACGGTAATTGCTATCACACTTCTATAAGTGTTTTTAAGTCATAAAGGAGGCAATGGTTCGCCTCCTTTATGTTTGCAGTACCCATCTCTGAATCAAACAGCAGTGGGTGATATTAAAGAGTAAAGGTTGATGATGAAGAAAACTCTATTGGCAGTGGCACTTCTTGGTGCTTCTTCTGCAGCGATGGCGGACTCATGGATTTATGGTGGTGCTTCTGTAGGTCAGTCTGACTACAAAGGCGAAACAGACACGTCATACTCTGTACACGTAGGTACAGGTATTCTGCCAATCATCGGTATTGAAGCTGGTGTTACTCAGCACGGCGAATTTAAAGTTGCAGGTAAAGAGACCAAGCTGACTTCTTACTACGCAGCACTTAAGCCAAGCATCGATTTTGGCCCACTTCACGTATACGCGAAAGGTGGTATCCACCAGTGGGATAAAAAAGTGAAAAATGGTGCAGATGATGATGATTACGATCTAATGTACGGTGTGGGTGCGGAATACTTCATTTTCGGTCCAATGTCTGTGGGCGCTAGTTACATGAACTACACTGCGGGTAAAGACGACATTGGTACGTTCTCTCTAAACGCAACACTACACTTCTTATAATCATCTAGCTGTGATAATGAGGAAAATAAAACACCGGCCAATTTGCCGGTGTTTTTGTTTTTGTCTAACGATTTTCTTCAGTTTAGTTTTTAACAGTGTGTCTAAGACGCCGATTTTTCGATGTTTTAATTGGCTATAAGCGTTAAGGCATCCGCTTCATCAAGTGGTTGTTTGGTACGCTTGATGACCAATGTAAGACGGATCAGCATTGCAATTGCAGCTATGGTTAAACCCGTAACAATACCAACCCAAAAGCCTTTCTCTCCCATTGCAGGGACAATTTCATCGGTAATACCAAGCAGCATGCCCAGCGGTAGGGCGAGGCCCCAGTACGCAAGGATAGCTAAAATCATTGGGATCTTTGTGTCTTTATAGCCGCGAAGCGCACCATTGGCAGAGGTTTGCAGTGCATCACTAAACTGGTAAACCGCGGTGAACATCAAAAGTGTCGCTGCTGTGGCTGATACGATAGGGTCGGTGGTGTACAGGCGTATGATCCAATCTGGGAAGAGTAGGAAAAACGCGACAGAGACCAAAGACAACCCTGCTGTGGTAACGACACCCACGAAACTACGATGAGAAGCGCAAACTAGCTTTTTCTCACCTAATGCATGCCCGACACGAATGGTAATACCAAAAGAGAGGCTCATCGGGATCATATAAGTCATGCTTGAAATATTGAGCGCGATTTGTGCTGCAGCAACGTTTTCTGCGCCAATACGACCAATAAGAAGTGCAATGACAGCAAATATGCTGCCACAAACGGCGATATTTAGACCAATAGGCATTCCGAGTTTAAACAGCTGTTTGATTTCTTTCCAAACAGGTGCCAAATCTGCGAAGTGAAGAATCGATTTGTAATGGTGATGACGCTTGATATAACTAAACAGTAGGCCTGACATCAACCAGTAGACTAAACTCGTCGCCCAACCACAGCCAACGGCCCCAAGGGTAGGCATACCAAACTTGCCGTAGATCAGAATGTAGTTAACAGGAATGTTGACTAATAGACCGATGACAGAAATCAACATAGGCGCGCGGGTGTTATTCATCCCCTCACAAAAGCCATTTAAGGTGTAGAACAGAGCAATGCCCGGAACACCGAAAGCAAGTGCAACGACATAATCACTGGCAATGGGAATGATTTCGCTTGCGACGCCTAAACTTAACAGGATTGTCTCACCGAGTAGTAGGTAGACAATCAAAATGGTGCTAACGAAAGCAGCGAGCCACATCATTTGAATGAACGAGATTCGGATACTATCGTAATTTTGTGCGCCGCGGTGATAAGCCACTACCGGAGTTAGGGCCATAATGATGCCACGAAGCAATAGCGAAACGGGTAGCCATAAACTGGTGCCTAATGCAATCGCAGCAAGATCGGCAGCGCTGACTTGGCCAGCCATTGTCGTATCTACAAAGCCCATTGATTGGGTAGCAAGTTGCATTAGGATGATTGGGATCGACAAATGCAGCAGTGCGCCCGATTCTTTAAAAAAACGAGTAAAAGAGGAAGGTGTGTTTTGCATGGATGTAAGTAAACACCAATATCAATGCACCAATGAAAGCAGGATAGCGTTGTGCATTGTAGGGTGTGCCCCGTAGGCAAGCGAAATATACGGGCTTTTGTTGTTCGATTCAATGTGTAATTGAGATCACAAAGAAACGTTTGCTTGTTGTGGAAGTAAATAAAAAAGAGTCAATTGATTGATTCAATTGACTCTTACAAACATCAAACGAGTGTACAGTGTTGATTACATTGCCGCTTTTTTAGCTTCTGCTACCCAAGAGTCGAAGAGGCCTTGATTTGCTTTAATCCAACCATTTACATGAGACTCGATGTCTGCAGAGCTATTTTTCCCTTGGCTCATCATCATGTTTTGAGCGCTCACGTCATTGATGTCGAGTTTTACGATCTCAAACAGTTTCGCCGCAGATGGATTTTTTTCTGCAAATTCTTTGTTTGCCACAATACGCATTGAGTTCATTTCAAACCCGTAGTTTTTGCCATTTGCTAATGCTGTGTCGACATCTTTACGCTCACCTGGCAGCGCAGAGAAAGGCACTTCTAGCCATACCACGTCTTTACCCGGAATTAATACGCCACTTACCCAGTAAGGTGTCCATGTGTAATAGAGAATCGGGTCGCCTTTCTTATAACGTGAGATGGTATCTGCGATGATTGCTGCGTAGTTACCTTGGTTGTGAGTGACAGTGTCACGAAGTTTGTAAGCGTTTAACTGCTCCTCAATCACCATTTCACAGCCCCATCCTGGGTTACAGCCGGTTAGATCAGCTTTACCATCACCATTCGCATCAAACAATTTCGCTAACTCAGGGTCAGTCAATTGGCCAATGTTGGTAATGTTGTATTTCTCTGCGGTCTTTTTATCAATTAAATAACCTTGCGCAGCCCCACTGACGTATTGACCTTGACGATAGAATTTCTCGTCACCACCAGACATGGTGTATTTATCCGCATGAAGAGGAAACCAACCTACCGCAAGAAACGTGGCGTCGCCTTTTGCAATGGAAGTGTAGCCAACGTTGTAATCGACTTCTTTGGTTGGTTTTACATCGTAACCTAGCGCTTCTAGGGCACGGTTAACAATCAAAGTTTGAAAGGTTTCTTCTGCAACGGTGGATTGAACTGGCTGAACAGAAACGCCTTTGCCTGGAAGATCATTTGCCAATGCGCTCATAGAAAAGGTCATTGTCGTCAAAGCACCTGCCGTTAGGGCTTTCTTCCATGAATTAGTCATTTGTATTTCTCCTTAATTTTAGGTCAGGTTGTTTCTTCTTTCTTGTCAGTTGTAATAGGCCAGAGATAGGGCCGGTGTGATACCAACGCACTTTCGTATTTCCGGCGTTGACGCCAAGAACTTGAGTAATGCGGTCAAGTAAGATCGCGAGAATGACGATGCCGATACCACCGACAGCGGCAAGTCCCATATCCAATCGGCCAATTCCTCTTAATACCATTTGACCTAAACCGCCAACGGCAATCATGGAGGCAATCACGACCATTGACAGTGAAAGCATCAATGTTTGGTTTACCCCAGCCATAATGGTAGGTAGAGCTAAAGGAAGTTGGATTCGATAAAGCATCTGTTTCTTGCTTGCGCCGAACGAGTGACCGGCTTCAATAAGCTCTTCAGGTACTTGTTGAATACCAAGAATAGTGAGTCGAACGACTGGAGGTAGGGCAAAGATGATGGTCACGACGACACCTGGCACGTTACCGATACCAAATAACATGACGATAGGAACCAAATACACAAACGCCGGGGTCGTTTGCATTGCATCGAGTATTGGCCGCACGATTTTTGCGGCGGTTTGACTGCGTGCTAACCAAATACCCATAGGGAGACCGATGAGCAGGCAAAAGAAAACGGAAGTGAGCACCAGAGACAGCGTCGTCATCGCTTGCGTCCATGCGCCAATTAATCCGATAAAAATAAGAGAAAGCAGCGTCGCCACGCCCAAACGCAAATTAGAAAATTGCCATGCGAGTAAAAATAGAATCAACAGCATGAAAGGCGCTGGGGTGGAAACCAATGCGGTTTCAAATGAAGAAAGAATAAAATCAATGGGAACTCGAATTGCTTGAAAGACGGGCCTGCCGTGCTCAACGAGCCAATCTAACCCTGACTCGACCCAAGTATCTAACGGTAACACGGCATCTTGAAATGGATTCATTACATCAAATGTTTTCTCATCTACCGTTTCTGTGTTGAGCCAGTCATTATTTGCCGTTGTTGGTGAATCTTGTGCCCACGGATTACTTTGAGCTTCCGTTTCTTGAGTCGTCTGTGACCATGGATCGTTGTTGGTTGTTTCTGATGACATCACATTATTCCTTATCCAACGTTTGTAAGAGACGCGATTTTGTCACGACACCAAAGTAGGCACCTTGCTCATCCACAACAGGGACGGCGTAAGGAACGTTAGCAACGGTTCCGAGGATTTCGTTGATGGATTGTTGCGGTAGTAAAGTCACGCCATCTTCAAGTTGTGCACTGGCTAGGGAACGGTTTTCTTTGTGAGCGAGGCGTAATGAGTCTATCGAAACAATGCCGGAGTAGTGGTTAGAACGGTCAACGACGATGCCATAATCTCGATCATGATCCATCAGAATCTGCATCGCTGAACCAGGCCCATCGTGTTCAGACTTTTTAAATACAGCGGCAGGCTTCTTACGAGCAATGTCTTTTGCGGTGAGCACACTGGCGACATTCACCCCGCGGAAAAAGGCTTCAACATAATCGTTGGCAGGGTTATGGAGTATTTCATCGGGTGTTCCTACTTGAACCACATCGCCATTTTGCATAATCGCGATTCGGTCACCGATTCGCATTGCTTCGTCTAAGTCATGAGAAATAAAAACGATGGTTCGCTTATCATCGTTTTGAAGACGAATCAGCTCATCTTGCATTTCAGTTCGAATAAGAGGATCGAGTGCTGAAAAGGCTTCATCCATCAGTAGGATATCTGGGTCGCAAGCGAGCGCTCGAGCCAAACCGACACGCTGCTTCATTCCACCGGACAATTCATCAGGATAAGAATCGGCGTTTGCTTCTAGACCAACACGTTGAAGTGCATCGAGGGCGCTTTTATTACGCTCGTTGAGGTTAACCCCCGCTAATTCGAGACCAAACGCGGCATTTTCAACGACGGTCATGTGAGGCATCAGAGCAAAGTTTTGGAATACCATTGAGATGTCGTTTCGGCGAACTTCTCTTAACTCATCGTCGGAAATATGGGCGATGTCATTGCCTTTAAGGTAGACGCTTCCCTTGGAGGGTTCGATTAATCGGTTAAGTAGGCGAACTAACGTAGATTTTCCTGAACCAGACAGCCCCATGATGACAAAAATTTCTCCCTCATTGATTGAGAGCGAGACATTATTAACACCGACCGTTAATCCAGTTTGCTCAAAGATCTGATCTTTATCTATGCCTTTCTCTATCAATGAGAATGCTCGTTCGGGATTGTCACCAAACACTTTATACAGTCCCTTAACTTCCAGTATGGGATCCATTTGAATTGTCCTTAATGTATATGGTTTATCGTCAAATGTTTTGTACTCTAAGCAAAAGTGGCGAAAATTTCAATAAAACAGTCAATTTGATCCTGCTTTATATGGGGTGGTAATGAACGTTTTTCTGATTGATTTGGTGATATCTTATTGATATTTATCTGTCGGTTTGACTTTGAAACTAAATGAGGTGACACGAGTGTTATGGTTGTCAGATATGATTTGATTATTCGTAATCTAATTAATTAAGTGCTCAATTAGTGTGGCATTGTGATTTTGCATTGACATCATACTGGTTGGGTTAAAGACTTTATGCTGAATATCGCATCAGTTGTTACTGGGTATAGATTTATTTATTGCTTGATTCCTATCTTGGTGATATTTATCACTACAGTTTAGGAAGTACATGGAATAAAGAATGGAAGCCGAGCAATTAGAAGTTCTCAACTTCATTAGCCAACACCCTCCTTTTGATGATCTACCAGAAGAACAACTTAGAAACATTGCACTGAATGCGGAAGTCGCTTATTACCGAGCGGGTACTGACATTCTTAAAAAAGGCGATGATATTCGTGATCTCTACATGATTCGTAGCGGTGTAGTAGAAATCTATCGACGCAAAGGTGAGTTGTACAACCGCTTTGATACTGGTGGTGTATTTGGCCAGATGGGCCTATTGATGAACAACCGTGTTCGGATGCCAGCAAAAGCAATAGAAGATACTCTGGTGTACTGCATACCAGAAAAAATCTTCGTTGAACTTTGCGATGAATTTGAGAATTTTGCGGACTTCATGGAATTAGAAGACAGTGCAAGATTGCGCACTGCTGTTTCTAATCATTCAGATGGCAACGATTTTACCACGGCTAAAGCGCGCAAAATATTAAGCCGAGAACCCGTCACTTTAGAAGCGACCGCAACCATTCAAGAAGCGGCAATATTGATGGCCGAAGAGGGGGTGACAGCCTTACTCATTGTTCGACCGTTTGAAGAATTGACGGAAGAAGATGATGATCAATTGTTGGGTATTTTGACTGACCGCGATCTCTGTATTCGAGTCTTAGCGCAAGGAATTGAGACCAACATTCAAGTCAGCGAAGTCATGACCTATGACGTCGTGTCACTCGACTATAGTGCATATGTGTTTGAAGCTATGCTTACGATGCTGCGGTATAACGTTCATCATTTGCCAATTTTAAAGGACCGCAAACCAATTGGCGTGATCAGTATGACGGATATTGTTCGTTATGAATCACAAAACAGTTTGTTGCTCGTGAGCTCTATTTTCCAACAAAACACGGTGGAGGATCTTAAAGCTGTCTCTAAACAGGTGAAAGATTGCTTTGTTCGCATGGTGAGTGAAGATGCCAACGCGCACATGGTTGGCCGAGCGATGTCGGTGATTGGTTCTAGCTTTAAACAGCGTTTAGCTGAACTTGCAGAGCAAGAGTTTGGTCCTGCTCCGGTTCCTTACTGTTTAGTTGCAATGGGCTCGATGGCGCGTGATGAGCAGCTCATCGTTACAGACCAAGACAATGCTCTTATTCTTGATAACAGTTACGATCCACAAAAACATGGCGAGTACTTTGCGCAGTTCGCCAAGTTTGTTTGCGATGGGCTAGCAGAATGTGGTTATACCTATTGTACTGGCGATATCATGGCAACCAATCCTGAATGGCGTAAAACACGCGCCGAATGGGAAGAATGTTTTGCTAACTGGATCGATAACCCAACGCCAGAGCGACTACTCAATAGTAGTATCTTTTTTGATTTACTTGGCGTGCATGGCCGAGTGAAGTGGGCCGAGCAACTGAGTGGATTTATTGCTCGTCGTGCTAAGAAGAACAGTCGATTTTTGGCTTGTATGGCTTATAACGCCATTCTTCGGACGCCGCCGCTGGGCTTTTTCAAAGACTTTGTGATGGAGAAAGACGGGCGTCATCGAAATTCCATTAACTTGAAGCGCCGTGGTACTGCGCCAATGGCAGATTTGATACGTGTTCATGCTTTAGCGATTGGTTCTCGCTCGCAAAATTCATTTGAACGTCTGGATGACATTAACAATGCGGGAATTTTACCGAAAGGGCGTGGAATGGACTTGAAAGACGCCATGGAACTGATTTACATGGTCCGTATTCGCCATCAAGCATTGGATATTGAAAATGGCGAAGAGCCAGATAACAATATTGAGCCTGAGCATATGTCCGAGTTTGAGCGCCGGAATTTGAAAGCGGCATTTCAGATTTTAAGTAACGCCCAGAATTTTATTAAGTTCCGCTACCAGAGAAGCAGCAAATAATGTGGTTTTCTAAAAGTAAGCAGGGTGATTCACCATTACTTAATACAAGTCAGACTCCTGAATGGGCAAAGTTGTTTCAGCAATTGGCTGCCCAGGCGAAAGACGAACGACTTAAGCGTTACTACTCAACACCAATTACAGATGGTGATACGCCGCTTAAAGACGTGTCTTTTGTGTCGATCGATTTTGAAACTACAGGTTTGAACGCAGAAGAAGATGCGATTCTAACCATCGGTCTTGTGCCTTTTACTATCGATAGAGTTCAATGTTTGGGATCACGTCATTGGATCGTGAACCCGAACCGAGAGCTAAATGAAGAATCAGTGGTTATTCATGGTATTACCGATTCTGAAGTACGTAATGCACCTCAATTAGAAGAGATACTGGACTCGATCTTAGAGGCGATGAGCGGAAAGGTGGTTTTGGTCCACTATAAAAATATTGAGCGCCAGTTTTTCAATAACGCGTTATTAAACACAATAGGGGAGGGTATTCAATTTCCGGTTGTGGATACCTTAGATATTGAGTATGCAATTCAAAGGCGTCAATGCGAGGGGTGGATAAATCGACTAAAAGGTAAGAAACCGGGATCCGTGCGTTTGGGGCATGCTCGAGAGAGGTATGGTTTACCTGCTTATCAGCCTCATCATGCTTTAACGGATGCATTGGCAACGGCGGAGCTATTTCAAGCCCAGTTACAGTACCATTTTGACCGCGAAATGCCGCTGTCTAAAGTTTGGCAATAAAAATTATTAGTCGTCCCGATAACAAAATAAAATGCGTTATCGGGGTGTTTAACGTTAAAATTACAGCGTAGAGCAATAATTCTAAAGACGATGCAAGAATCGTTTACAAGCGATACGACAAGTGACGCAAGAAAGCCATCACTCCCAGTCCTACATTTTTTATTTGGTCACAGATTTTAAGGAGATAAATCGTGAGCACTGACAACAACGGTGGCATTCAACGCCCCGACGGTAAAGTTAATGCTATTGATACTGACTACCAGATTGGTCAGGATAACGTAGCGTTAAAAGTAGGCCCATTCGGCCTCGACATTCACAACCGAGTATTTGCAATTTCAGGTATGTCGATCATCCTGTTCGTAGTGCTAACACTTGCTTTCAGACAACAAGTTGAACCGTTCTTCTCTGGTTTACGTAATTGGCTTGTCTCTAACCTTGATTGGTTCTTCCTTTCTGCAGGTAACATTTTTGTCGTTGTGTGTTTGCTGTTAATCGTAACGCCGCTAGGTCGCGTGCGTATCGGTGGTACAGAAGCAACGCCTGATTACACCTATGCAGGTTGGCTAGCGATGTTGTTCGCAGCTGGTATGGGTATCGGCCTGGTCTTCTTTGGTGTTTCTGAGCCAATGTCTCACTTTAGTGCTGCATTGGGTGGCGTGAACGTCGAGGGTGGTGTTCGTACTGACTGGGCTCCCCTAGGCGCTGCGCAAGGCAATACAGAAGCCGCTTCTGCACTAGGCATGGCTGCAACGATTTACCACTGGGCACTTCACCCTTGGTCGATTTATGCACTATTGGCTCTAGGTTTGGCGATTTTCTCGTTCAACAAAGGCCTACCTCTAACGATGCGTTCTATTTTCTACCCACTTTTCGGTGAGCGCGTTTGGGGTTGGGTTGGTCACGTGATCGATATTTTGGCTGTTATCGCTACAGTATTTGGTCTGGCGACGTCTCTAGGTTATGGTGCATCTCAAGCTGCTACAGGTCTGAACTTCTTGTTTGATATTCCTGTGAATAATACCACTCAGGTTATACTGATCGTGGTTATTACAGCACTTGCATTGATTTCTGTGGTTGCTGGTTTGGATAGTGGTGTCAAACGCTTATCTGAAATCAACATGGGACTAGCTGCGTTGTTGCTATTGTTTGTGATCATCGTTGGTCCAACATTGGCGATCATGACCGGCTTCTTTGAGAACATTGGAGCGTACCTAACTAATATCCCGGCGTTGTCCATGCCATTTGGTCGTGAAGATGTAAACTACTCACAAGGTTGGACTGCATTCTACTGGGCGTGGTGGATCTCATGGTCACCATTCGTAGGTATGTTCATTGCACGTGTATCTCGTGGTCGTTCAGTTCGTGAATTTATCATTTGTGTTATTTTGATCCCATCAACTGTTTGTGTTCTTTGGATGACGGCGTTTGGTGGTACGGCAATTAGCCAATACGTGAACGATGGTTACCAAGCGGTATTCGACGCAGAACTGCCACTTAAACTGTTTGCGATGTTAGATGTGATGCCGCTGTCTGAAATCACTTCTATCGTTGGTATCATCCTAGTTGTGGTGTTCTTCATCACTTCAGCAGACTCAGGTTCTCTAGTTATCGATACGATCGCGGCTGGTGGTAAAGTGGATGCACCAACACCACAACGTGTATTCTGGTGTACGTTTGAGGGCTTAGTTGCGATTGCGCTAATGCTAGGTGGTGGTCTTGCAGCTGCTCAAGCAATGGCGGTAACAACGGGTCTACCATTTACTATCGTTCTTCTTGTTGCAACGGTATCTTTGGTGAAAGGCTTGATGGATGAACCTCGTCCATCGTCTAAATCGGCGAAGAAAGCGAAAGCTTAATCTCTTCACCTCAAAAGATAACAAAACGGCATGCTTTGGCATGCCGTTTTTTTTTGCGTATTTTTTGCGAAAACAAACTCTGTTAAAAAGCTCCGTATTGTTTAGGCCATCCTTTCGTTCATTAACAAAAAATCTTGCGACACCCTATAAATAAATTAGACCTCAAATAAAATAACTTTTCATGCTTAATTTAATTTCATGTGATAATAATCACAAAAGTCGTCTTTAAATAGGCTTGGGTTTGATTTCTACTACCAAAAAATGCTCATAATACGCCCGAAATTAATTAGAGTACGAAAGGATATGTATCTACACATGATCACATCAGCTCCTTGGGTGATGTATCCAGAAATTGGACAGGACCCAAGTCAAAAATGGATTTTTCGCGAGCCTAGAGCGGCCGATGGTGATGAAGTTTACAGCTTGATCGCGGACTGCCCTCCGCTCGATATGAACTCTTCTTATTGTAACTTTCTCCAATCCACCCATTTTTCTAAAACCTGCATCTTGGTCGAACATAAAGGCAAAGTAGCGGGCTTTATTTCTGGCTATCAAAAGCCATCAGAGCCTAGCGTCCTATTTGTTTGGCAAGTGGCGGTTGCTCCTCATGCTCGTGGTAAAGGGCTCGCATTTACTATGCTCGAAGCGCTTTTGAATCGAGATGGGCTAGAGAATATTTCCGCAATAGAAACAACAATTACCGAAGACAATGCGGCATCGTGGGCACTGTTTAAGAAGATCGATGCGAAACATGGCAACTTTGGTGAGGTGACGACTTTCTTGGACGAAATGGAGCACTTCAAAGGCAAGCACGATACAGAATATCTTTATCGTATTCCCCTCAAATAACCTTTACTTACTAGGAATTAAATAAACGGTCTCATCATGGATATTTTCAAAAAGCAGGAATCTAACGTTCGTTCATACTCCAACAGTTTTCCGGTGATCTTTCGTAAAGCAAAAGGGTGCTGGCTAGAAACAGAGCAAGGTGAGCGCTACCTAGACTTCCTCGCTGGAGCGGGATCTCTAAATTACGGACACAATAATTCAGAGCTTAAACAGGCATTACTTGAATACATCGAAATGGATGGTATTACTCATGGCCTTGATATGCATTCAGAGGCGAAAGCTTCATTCTTAGAAGCGTTAGATGACCTTATTCTTAAGCCAAGAAATTTGGAATACAAAGTACAGTTCACCGGGCCAACGGGAACAAACGCGGTAGAAGCGGCATTAAAACTGGCCAAAAAAGTAAAAGCAAGAAGTTCGATTGTTGCGTTTACTAATGGCTTTCATGGTTGCACTGCTGGGGCCTTAGCCGCGACAGGTAATCAGCATCATAGACAAGGTGCGGGCTCACCACTTAACAACGTTACGCGTATTCCATTTGAGGGCTATGCAGGTATTGATGGCTTAACGCTGTTTGAAACCATGCTTAATGATAACTCAGCGGGCATGGATAAACCGGCGGCGGTTTTAATTGAAACTGTACAAGGAGAGGGGGGGCTAAACGTCGCTTCCAACGCATGGTTACAGAGATTAGAAAAAATATGCCATTCCAACGATATTCTCCTCATTGTTGATGACATTCAAGCTGGCTGTGGCCGAACGGGTACATTCTTCAGTTTTGAACCGTCAGGTATTAAGCCAGATATGGTTACGCTATCAAAATCCATTGGTGGTTATGGTTTACCAATGGCTGTTGTATTGCTCAAACCAGAACTTGATCAATGGAAGCCTGGTGAACATAACGGCACGTTTCGCGGAAATAATCACGCATTTATTACTGCAGCAAAAGCGTTAGAAGTCTATTGGTCAAATGACAACTTTGAACAACACATCAAACGCTGTTCAGAGAAAGTTGATGAAGTGATACAACGCTGCGTTTCTCGTTTCCCAGAAATGTTTGTGCAGCGCAAAGGGCGCGGCATGATGATTGGAATCGAATGTCAAAACGGCCAGTTATCGGGTGATATCGCCAAAACATGTTTTGAAAAAGGCATGGTCATTGAAACGGCAGGCCCGAATGATGAGGTTGTGAAGTTTTTCTGTCCGTTGACCATTACCAACGCTGAGCTGGATCAAGGCCTAACAATATTTGAAGACGCAGTGGAAGCCATTGCAGCAAAACACTTTAAGAAAGCATCGTAACAAGGAAAGAATTATGATCGTTAGAACACTCGATGAGTGTCGCAACAGCGAAAGACGCGTAGTTTCAGATAACTGGGAAAGCGTTCGTATGCTGCTGAAAGATGACAATATGGGCTTCTCATTTCATATCACGACGATTTACGAAGACACCGAAACTCATATTCACTATCAAAACCACTTAGAGTCGGTTTTCTGTATGAGTGGAGAGGGCGAAATCGAGGTTGTTGGCGGTAAGACTTACCCAATTAAGCCCGGTACGCTTTATATCCTTGATAAGCATGATGAGCATTATCTACGCGCTTATAAAAACAAAGAAATGGTTATGGCATGCGTATTTAATCCACCGATTACCGGTACGGAAGTGCACGATGAAAATGGTGTCTATCCTCTCGTGGATTAACCATGTGTATTTGGGGTGAATTTACCCCATTTCCCCATTTCTTTTAAACATGACCAATTATTAAGGCCCCGCCCATGACCTTTACCGTAGAAAAAATCGGCGGTACATCGATGACTGCATTTGATGCGGTTCTCGACAACGTTCTTTTGCGTCCTCAAAATCCATATAACCGAATCTTTGTCGTGTCTGCGTACAGTGGAATGACGGATGCTTTACTTGAATGTAAGAAAACAGGCAAACCCGGTGTATATCAACTTATTGCGAAGCGAGATGATAGCTGGCAAGATGCGCTTGCGTATGTTGAAAGCCGAATGCTGCTGACAAACGAACATATTTTTGCTGATCCGATGAACCGAATGCGAGCAGATAAATTCATCCGTTCTCGTATCTCAGAAGCGAAAAATTGTGTTTCCAATATTCTTGAAACATGTCAGTACGGCCAATTTTCACTAAGGCACTATTTGCCGCAGATCAGAGAGTTTTTGTCTTCTATTGGAGAGGCGCATAGTGCTTACAATACGGCTCTAAAACTGAAGAACATTGGCATTAACGCAAAGTTTATTGATCTATCTGGTTGGGATAATCAACAACCCAAAAGTTTGGACGAAACCATTAGTAGCGCATTTGATGACATTGATGTGTCAGAAGAACTGCCAATTGTTACGGGGTACGCGTACTGCAAAGAGGGCTTAATGCACACCTACGATCGTGGTTACAGTGAAATGACATTTAGCCGTATCGCAGCCATTACCCAAGCAGACCTCGCAATTATTCACAAAGAGTACCATTTAAGCTCCGCTGATCCTCGTGTTGTCGGTGTCGACAATGTGAATCCGATTGGATCAACGAACTACGACGTCGCCGATCAGTTAGCCAATCTTGGTATGGAGGCGATTCATCCCAACGCGGCGGCAGGATTACGTGAAAGTGGCATCGAGCTACAAATCAAAAATACATTTGAACCAGAACACGATGGCACATTGATCTCGTCCGATTATCGCCCGGATACTGATCGTGTTGAAATTATTGCAGGCAAGCAGAAAGTGTTTGCATTGCATCTGTTCGATCAAGCTATGGTCGGCAAGGTGGACAACGTTAGCTACGAGTTAATGGAACTCATCGCTGATGCCAGAGTTAGCTTAATAGGAAAAGAGATGAATGCTAACTCGATTACGTATTACCTTGGTGGCAGTATGGACAGCTTGAACAAGGTTCTCTACAAAGCTGAGAAACGTTATCCTCAAGCAACAATCACGGGGCGCATGGTTGCATTAATATCTGCGATAGGCTCTCAAATTGATACCAATAAAACATTAGCAGAGGGTGTGCTCGCATTGATGAACAATGGCGTAACACCAATTGCACTGCATTCATCAATGAGGAATGTAAACGTACAATTTGTGGTGAGTGACAGCGAGTATCAACAAGCCATCTGTGCGCTACATGACGAGTTTTTTGAGCACGATAAGAGCGTAGCAGGGTCTGTGAACGTTGCTTAAATTCGTTGTTTTGTCTCGGTAAGCAGCGCTGGGGTTTAGTATCCTTGTGTTGCTTATCTCTTAGTAATATTTATCAAATTGACAATTTTTATTTAATTTCAGATTCATTCCGTATGCTATAGAATGTTGCGTTTTTTGCGTCAACATTTGGAACCTAGAGTTCTCTAATTGGTTACAGAAATTATAATTATTAGTAATAGCGATATGATAAATATTAAAAAAGCAACACTATCAGTATTAATTCTTTCCACCTTATCCGGTTGTGGAACGGACTCAAAAAATAGTTCAGAATTGGAAGCATTTCAAACCATCAGTGGCTTAGCATCAGATGGCGGTGCAATAAAAGGTCAGTTGACAATTAATGATGGCATTAACGGTGCAACGCGTATTTCCAATGAAAATAAAGTGATTAGTGTTTTTGATAATGGCCAATTCAATATAAATAATGCGAATGATATTTCTTATCCGGTGCTCATTAAAATAGAAGGGGCACACGGTATTGAGGCGACTACAGAATATTCACTACTGTTAAACAATGAAAACTCTCGTGTTAACTTGTCTGCTCTAACTCGACTCATAGTTGGTAAGGTCGCTGGTGTGGATGCCGACACTGTTTATCAGGATTTTTCGAAATATAAAGCACTATTTACTGAAGATGACGTGAACAAAGCACAACGTGGAGTATTGAAAGTAATAGCGCCTCTTTTAAATGCCGCGAAAGTGGATAGTGATGTAAATTTATTGTCATCTATTTATCAAGCCAACTTCACCCATCTTGATAGCATTTTATCTACACTTCATATCGAATATAGTAATGAAGAAGCAATAATGACTTATATTCCAAATAAGGAATATTCGGTTACTTTACCTTATAAAGAATCATGGGAAAATAAAACATTGATTCCATCTGGTAGTGATAGCATTCAACTGGAAAAAGATTTGAGTGTTATTCATCAAGCAAGTGAAATACTAGAAAAAATGATCCTGCTAAAGGACGATCGAACTACGTTTGAAGAGTTACTTTCGCCTAGTGCTCATTGGTTTGGCAATGATTATCAGTCACTTCATGATGGTTACTTTGCAATATTACCTGCAGAAAAAGATCCAGACTTAAAACGTCATCGCGATCTTGTAATTTTAGACAGCCAGCCTGAAAAGCAACGATACCTAGTCGGTTACACAACTTCTTTTGAAGCAAGTACTGCATCCAGCGTTTCTCGCGATCAAGCCTGGTTCGAATATGTCGATGAAGAATTGAAGTTCTTGGGTGATGATCAAGCCTTTCCAACGTCATTTTATGCGTTATATAAATTGAACACATCGCCAAAAGATTACAATTGGCCATGGATGGGAAGTGAGGAGTTTCGTTGGGTATTCGAGACAACAGGGTTTCTTGCTGAGAAAGACTGCACGGAAGCACTGGATCGTGGTCACTGGACGTGGGGTGATGGTGCGAGCGAATTTATAAACAGCCTTGCTTCATTGAGTGATGTTTTTCCTGGTTTGAAATACGTAACGGTGACCTCACCAACTGATGTAGAAATCAAGCTTGATAAAGTTTTTCGAGACCCAAGTGACAAAACTTGTCATTTAATTGATAGTCAGAATCAAATCAGTGGTCTTTTAGATGGGTACAAGATTGATTTGAACAAAGATAAAATCAAATACAATCAAGAGTATAACGTTAACTTTGTTTATGAAAATAATACCATGCTAACAAAAACGATCTATCTAACTCAGCCTCCTGAGAAGAAAGAAGTGATGTCAAGTTATCTTGCGAAACTAAAGGACTTAGATGGTCAAAAAGATTCGTTTTATTACGACTGGGAGCGTGAAAGTAATTTTGTTGTGGAGGGCGATTTGTACGTTTTCTTCCCTAACCATGAGGGTGTAGGACAACGAATCAATATTGAAGAGGGAAAAACAGAAGTTCGCACTAAAACAAGCGATGATGTGCTTAGAATTTTCCACACAGGTTTGGACCCTTATGGTCGAGTTATTTATAACTACTATATCTCTCAAGATGAACAGCCTTTGAAATAAGAAAAATGAATCAAAAAGAGGAGCCAAACTGGGCTCCTCTTTTTGATCTAACTTCAATATTAACCAAAAGCATCGGTCTTTTGTTTTAAGAACTCAATCAAAGTTCGGACTCGTAACGGCATCAAGGCTTTTTCTTGGTATACCGCATAAATTGGAATCTCTAAATCGTGTACATCAGGCAGGATGCGCACCAAATCTCCTCGTGCTAACTCATCTTTCATCATAAAGCTTGGCATGATGGCAAACCCTAAATGATTCAGAACAAATTCTTTGACCGTCGCTGCAGTTCGAACTTGCACTTTAGGGCTGTGAACTAAGCGAGTGACCTGGCCTTGAGCGTTGGTCATCGTAAGTTGTTTGTCTCCGTGGACGATGTGGTGGCTAATCCAATCAAGCGATAAAAGGTCTTCGTGCGTGGAAACGGTTTTAACTTTGCTGAGGTAGGTTGGTGTGGCACAAAGCATATCTTTGAAATAGCCAAGCTTAATTGCGTACAGGCTTGAATCCTCAAGAGCTGAAGATGCCCGCAACGCTATATCACAGCGAGATTCAATCAGGTTGCTGTAACTGTCGCTCTCGATAATATCGAGTTTGATTTCAGGATAGAGGTGCAAGAATTCACTTAATATATCCACCAAAGCAGAGCTAGGCGTGGATATCCGAATCGTACCGCTTGGGACTTGGTTGGTATCCTGTGTTTCTGCGTTTGCTTCCGAGGCAATATCGTCAATCAATTTGCACTTCTCATAATAACGCAACCCTGCATCAGTCAACGAAAGTGAACGGGTCGTGCGATGCAGTAAGCGAGTATTCAGCGCTCGCTCAAGTTTAGAAACAATCTGTGAAACGCGCGCTTTACCTATATCAAGCTCATCTGCTGCTTGAGTGAAAGATTGCTTCTCTGCCACTTTGGCAAAGATCATCATGTCATCGAGTGAAATCATAAAGGCAACTGTTTTGATGTTATGGTTTATTAGCGATTGCCTAACCATAATTGTTTAGTAAAAATGAACAATTAGTTTAATCAAAGGCTAATTATCTATCAATCATCAAACGATATAGTGTCTCCATCGACAGCGGGAAGCCAAAACAGCTTGGTCATTTCCGCCTAATCAGACAGAAATAATGTAAGAATTGATTGGAGAAATCATCATGTCAGATCGCAAAGTTCTAGTAACAGGAGCATCAGGTAAACTCGGTTCACAAGTGGTAAAAGCATTGCTTGAAGAGTTATGTGTCGACCCAAGCCAATTAATCGTTACCACTCGCAGCGCAGATAAACTGCAAGCGTTAGCAAATCAAGGTGTGGACGTACGTGAGGCAGATTTCTCAAGTCCAGAGTCTCTAGAAAAAGCATTTCACGGTGCAGACAGTATGTTGCTGATCAGCATTGATGCGTCAGGCCCTCGAACTCAAGCGCATTTGAATGCGGTTGCCGCAGCAGAAAAAGTCGGAGTGAAACACATTGTTTACACATCAATGCCATCGGTAGAAAACTCGCCAGTGATGTTTGCTCATGAGCACGAAACGACTGAAAACGCGATCATGGAGAGTGCAATTGCCAATGCGACTATTTTGCGTAATAACTGGTATTTTGAAAACCTAGTAGACTTTTTCGCAAGTATTTTACAATCGGGCCATTGGTTAACGTCAGCCGCAGAGGGTAGGGTTGCTCAGCTTTCTCGTAAAGATTTGGCCTATGCAGCAGCTTGCGCCGTTGTTAAACCTGCTCAAGGAAAAGTAGTCTTGCCAATGAATGGCATTCAATCTATGACTCATGCTGAGATGGCGAAAATTATGGATTGCGTATTGGGGACTTCTATCAATATGGTTTATTTAACGGATGAACAGTACCAAGCTCAGCTTGAATCATTTGAGCTGCCTGCGCCAATCGTTGAGCTATGTGTAACGATGGACAAACATAACCGTGGGAACTATTCAGATGGCACAAGTGACGTATTTGAACAACTGACTGGTAAGCAGCCTCAGCGTTTTGACGCTTGGCTGGAAGAACATAAAGCAGTGCTACAAAAACTAGCGAACGTTTAAGACAGCTTGAAAAAAAGGGACTCACTTGAGTCCCTTTGGGTTTTGCAAAAGTGGTTAACCCAAGCTTTCAGTCACCACTGGTTTGGTATTTCGTCTTGCAATTAAGTAGGCGATGCCACCCCAAAAGGCAGTGAGTGCCCAAAGTGCGGCCCAATATTGCGCGACTTGCTGCCATGTTGCACCCATTTGGTTGAGTGCCAAAAAGCCTTTGATTGCCCATGTACTTGGGCTTAAATCTGCAAACCACAGCAGAGGTGCAGGGATTGATTCAACAGGCCAAATAAAGCCAGCTAAAAAGATCAATGGCATCGAGCTCACCAAAACTACCAGTGTTACTAGTTCACGCCTTGGTAACAAGTATCCAAGCCATAAGCCTAGACCACAGCAGCCAAGTAAGAATGGTAACAACAGAGTCAGAAGTTCACTGGCGTTCGCAATGTGATTGACGCTCAAACGCTCGAAACTAAAACCGAAGTAATAGGCACTCAATAAGTAGTAAATAGCGACAAAAATGGTCGTTCTAGCGAGTAATAGTGAGCCAGTCGCCGCTTGTGACCAGTAGCCGCGGCCATGGCGTTGCGTACCCGTTTGTAACCCTACGGCCATGATTAGTGTTTGTTGAAGAATCAACACAAAAACAGCCGGCACAACATACTCAATGTAACCCATCGTCGGGTTGAACGTTGGCTTCATATTCAGCTTAATGGCCGAGTAGTTGTGGCTTGCCATGCTTAACGGGACACCATCAATCAGCATTTCGCTTACTTTAACTTGCGCTCCGAGCGTGCCAGCAGCTTGTGCTAGCCCCTCCACAACAGTGCCATAAACGAGAAAGTAAGAGGCATCTGCCGCATAGGCCAACGTCGGACTTTTTCCTAGCATTAGGTTTTTATAAAAATGCTCAGGAATGACCATGAACCCGGTTATCTCTCGGTTCATGAAAGCTTGCTTGGCATCTGCGATGGTGTACAAACGGGTGACGACTTTGACTTGCGGAGTGGCATCCACCATTCGTTCAAGCTTCAAACTGGTTTGGCTGCCGTCCAAGTTCACAATGGCGATAGGTTGCTCGCGTGGTGTTTGCTGTGCGTAGGGGAGAGGGTACAAAAACGAATAAAATACCACGCCACCAAAAACCGTAAGCACCACTACAGGGTTTGTTAGTACGGAGCGCAGTTCCGCTTTGAGCAATTGCAGAAATGTCATATCAGCTCCTGTTTGCTGTCACTTGATGAAGTGTCTTCAAGCAATGCGGTATTTCGATGTTTTGCAAATAACATAGCCGTGATGAGCAGCGGGATAATATAACCAACCATTGGCCATAATGAGGCAATGGATTGAGCAGCACTGGCACCATAGTTAGCTTGATCGACCTGAACTTCAATATAGTGAGTGATCGGCAGCAGACTTCGCCATGCATGTGCTAGGGCGTTCATGTCTGAGACCGGAAAGGTAATCCCCATGAATGCAAAGCTCGGAGCAGTAAATGCACCTGCAAAGCTCATTGCTCTTGCTGGATCCATTGATAGGAAGAAGAACAAAGTGCCCATGATGATACAAGCGATTACCGTGAAAAGTTGAGCGAGTAACATGACCAAGTAACTCCCCTCCATTGGCCAATCCAGTATCATATAAAACCAGATTAAGAACAGAGCACCTTGGGCCATAAAAACGGGCACATATTGACTTAAAATCTTGCACAACCGAGCCAATGGATGGGCACCTAAGAACTCGAAACGGTGTTTTCCGTTGCCATAGAGTCGAAAATGCGCAGCAAGAATCAAAATGGTGCCAACCACAATACCGATTTGCCAAATCGCAGGCACAATCGCGGTGACCAAAAATTGGGCGTAGTTGGTGTTGCGGTTGAACAATGCCGTGATTTGTGTCGATATAGGAACGGCTTGGCCAACGGCAGCAAGTGTTGTCGTATTGCCTTTTGCAAGATTAGCCATGGTCTCAATTTGAGCATCAAAATAGCCTTGAGATTGAGCAACGGCAGAGTTAATCAACTTCGCAACTAAGATGTATTGGCTATTGAAAAACACCGATAACTGAGGCTGCCGATGCATCAGGATGTCTTGATCGAAATTGGGTGGGATCACCGCATAGGCGTAAATATCGCCCTCAATCATGGCGTTCTTTGCTTCTGTTGCGCTGGTGTATTGATAATCCACTGATAGCGTAGATGAGGCATCGAGAGAATAGATCATCTTACGTGACAGCTGTGAATGCTCTAGGTCCACCACTCCAATGGGTAGGTCTCGAGCGATACCAGCCGAAAATACCCCCCAAATGGAAAGGGCTAGCAAAATCGGCATCCAAGTTAGGCACGATAGTAACCATTTATCGCGCCTTAGGACTTGCCATTGTGAGATTTGAATTGTCATCGTTCTCAGCCTGCGTTGTTACAGTTCAACCACAACACTCATGCCCATTCGCAGTTCAGGTTCTGGTTGAGTAGGACGAGCTTCTACTTCAAATGTACGAAGATCAAAACCTTTCGATGCATCGGTTGCACGCCACGTAGCAAAATCCCCCATCACAGCAACATGCGACACTTTAAATTCGATCTCTTTGTCTAGCGCAGGAAGATACGCTTTGAATGTGGTGCCTTTGGTGAAGTGTTTAAGCAAGTCTTCACGTACATTAAGTGTTGCCCAAGCGTCTTGCATATCAATAACGGTGACAACAGGAAAACCTTGCGGTGCCAGCTCGCCGCTTTGTAGCAACACTTTTGAAACTTCGCCATTAAACCAACTAAATATTTTGGTGTCTTTGGCGTATGCTTCTACCTCTGCAACCGCACCTGCGGCCATTTTGGCTTTTGCTGCAGCGGCAACTTTAGTTTCACTGCGTGCGCCTTCTTTCGCCATTTCATACATTTGGAACGCCGCACTTTCGGTGTATTTTGCTGCTTGATATTGGGTTAGTGCTTCATCACGCTTTTGTTCCGCTACCACACCATCTTTGTATAGGTTATTCACACGTTGGTAAGTTTTCTCCATCAGATTTGCAGCGGCTTTCGCTTTTAACCATTGATCTTTTGCCGCTTGAACTTGCTGCTCGCGAGCCCCTTTCTCTGCTTCTAGTGCGAGTGCTCCAGCGGCTTTTTCTCCCGCTTTGGCTTGTTCGAGTTTCGCTTCAATCTCAGGGCTAAGAAGCGTAAATATGAGCTGACCTTTTTCTACTTCATCACCTTTGCGCACCAATACCTCATCGATACGTCCTGGAACTTTTGACGAAATGCTGTATTGCTGTGCTTCAATTAAGCCCTGCAATCGAGCCGGCTCTGGTTGGTAAGCTTGGTAAAATTGATAACCGACCCAAGACGCAATACCCAAAGCACAAAGTGATAATAAAGCGGGTTTGATAGATTTTGCTGCCATGACTTAATTTGCCTCTTTGGATGTCGACGTTGGTGTGTAAGCGGTATGTTGATATTGTGTGAAACTGTTCATTTCGCTGCTTAGAGCGAGGAGTTTGGTTAGCGAGATTAAATAGCGAAAGCGTGCCGCAGATTGTTGCGTTTCGACGCTTGCAACATAGAGCTGGGCATCGACGACATCGAGTGATGACGACAACCCTTGCGTGAACGCTTTTTCACGTAATCGCAGGTTCTCGTTTGCCAACGCAATGCTAGACTCAAGGCCTTGTACTTCGTCTATTGCTTGCTGAGCCTCCAAATACGTTTTTTGTACCAATAGCGATAAGTCTTGCTTGGCTTGTGACTTCAATGCATCAACCTGTGTCACCATGCTTTGAGCCGCTTTCACTTTTTCACTTCGTCCAGTGGATTCAATCAAGGGGATATTTACACCGACACCCACCATCCAATCAGGCTTCATCTGACTTGCGAGAGAATCGTCCTCGTACAAACTGTAGTCACCGTAAAGATAAACTTCTGGGTAGTATTTGCCTTTTTCCGCTTTGATCAAACTGGATGCTTGCTTGTGTTTTGCATCGAGCAAATCCAACCCAGGGTAGGTGAGAAGGGTCTGGTCCACAAATGCACTCAATGGCGGAAGACGGTCGTTGATAAAAAGTGATTCAGATGGTTCAACGGATTCGTTTTGAGCAAGAATGGTACCCAGTGCTGCTTGAGCGATGCTTAAATCACTGGCTGCTTTGCGCGTTTCCACTTTTGCTTTATCAAGGGATGCATCGGCTTGAAGGCGTTCAACACGAGCGATTTGACCTTGCTCTTCCATCTTTACCGCAAAGTTACGATGCTTGGTTAAGCCTTTTTCAACCGCTTGGCGGGTCGCTAACACTTCTTTAGCAAGTACCACTGAGAAGTAGTATTTAGACAGGTCTTCAAAGCGCGCTTGTTGTTCCATCGCGAGCTGACTTTTTGCTTCGTCCGTTTTACCTTGAGCGGCCGCTTGCGCTGCGTTGATGCGTCCACCAGTGAAAATAGGCCAAATAGCACGAATAGAAGAAGTAAAAATGTCACGTTCTGTAATCGTGGAGGTGGCGTTAAGAAATGGGGGGATCGCGATGTGCGCACCTGTGCTATCAAGAACTTGTTGAGCAGATAGCGTTACGTCAGTGTCTAAACGGGTGTAATTCGCACCGATACTCACTTGAGGTAAATTAAGATTGCCTGTCGCGTCTTGTTGGTATTGGTAACTTTCAACATTGGCACGTTGTGCTTTTAGAGAATAGTTATTCTCTAGTAGCAAGTTCCACGCATTATCGAATGTGATAGGGGCCGAGTGGCAAGCAAAAGAAATGGAACTGCTAAGCAGGCCTAGGACCCATAACTTTCCGGTTGGTTTCATAGTGGCTACTTTATTTTAGAGTAATAGCTCTAATATAAAGTATTAGTAAGAAAGAGTTAAGTGATTATAACAAAGAATTGTTGATAAATTGTTGCGCTCAGTCCGTTTAGGTCGAACTGAGCACAGAGTTTGAGCGAGTTACTTGATGGATGGGCAGTGAAATTCTGCTCTCCATTCAAGTTGACGGGAACCTCGCATTGTATTCAGCAAGTCTTTACCAGTCATCTGTGGGAACGACAGCAGCACCTTTAAATCTGATGGACTCGTGTCGTTCTTTTCATAAGCTCTGACGTGAGTAAACGTTGAATACATATTTTGTGACAGCATAGCCTTACTTAGGCAAATTCCAAATGTATCGCGTTCCATGTTTTGGTGTTCCTTCTAACTATAAAAAGCACCTCTGTTTTTCGCTATTTCCTTAGCAGATGGTGTCCAAGTGGTTTCCTACGATCAGTCAATGCATATTATTAGTATAGGTACATTTTCTGACATCATCGTTGAGCGTGGTAAATAGACTTCCATTTTTGCTGCGTTATTATGCGAAACTCTATTGGTTTCTTGATGGAAAATTATACAGTGCAAAAGCTCAAAACGCCTCAAAAAGAACTAAATCTGGTGTGATTAAAATCAAGGTTTTGGTTGGATTTTCATCAAACATTATCGAGTAATAAGGAGGCTTTATATGATTCAAGCAAACGTTTGCCTTATTTATAGATTGAGTCATCGAGACGTTCTTATCCCGAGTTAAGCCTAAGTAGAATGCGATTCGATTGTTAATTCAGCAAATTAGTGCTTTCACTTTAATTGCTTTGAGTCTACGTAAGTTTGGTTTTTTATTAAAATACAAATAGTTAATAAGAAAGTTGTAAATTATTTAAACGTTTGCACTACCAAGTATTGATGTAAATCAAATAGTCGTAGACAATACTGCCCCGTGTCGGACTTCTCCTCCGCAGAGCGCAAGGTTGTGCTCTAAAGACATAAACGTTCCGAATAACTTTAAAACGTTGGATTTAACGCTATGTTTAAGTCAAACCGCTATGTTTAATTCAAACCGCTATGTTTAATTCAAACCGATATGTTTAAGTTAAACAGCTGGTGTTGAAGTCAAACAATAAAGATATTTGGGACCATAGGCTTTACCTATCAACGTAATAGGTAAGAGCAGCTTTCTATTGTTAGGTGTCATTGATAGGGTTGGCTCAATCCTTTAGCCGTATCCAGGCACACAATAAGTACCTCGTTTTTAAGGGAAAGATGATGGTAATACCAGAAAACAGCAGCATCGTTATTTTTGGTGCTTCAGGTGACCTTACATACCGTAAGTTAATTCCTGCTTTATATCACCTGTATGCGAATAAGCAGCTTCCAAGCAACTTCGCCATTTTAGGGGTAAGTCGCACTGAATACAGTGACCTTTCTTACCGCGAAAAGCTAAAAAAATCGCTTCAAGAAATGGAGAAAACGGAGCCAGAAACGCTTAATGCATTTATCAATCATCTGCATTACCAAGCAATCAATACTTCTGACACACCAGATTACAGCAAGTTGGCAACTCGTTTAGACCAGTTAGCCGACGAATACCAATTCGAACAACGTAATACGCTTTTCTATCTTGCGACGCCACCAAGCCTTTACAGTGTGATCCCTGCAAGCCTTGCAGCTCACGGCCTGAACAGTGAGGATGACGGCTGGAAACGTCTGATCATCGAAAAACCGTTTGGTTATGATCTTGAATCTGCGCGCACCCTAGACAAAGACATCCACGAACATTTTCAAGAGCATCAAATCTACCGTATCGACCATTACTTAGGTAAAGAGACGGTACAGAACCTGCTTGTCTTGCGTTTCTCTAACGCGATGTTTGAGCCACTGTGGAACCGTAACTTTATTGATTACGTGGAAATCACAGGCGCGGAATTTTTAGGCGTAGAAGAGCGTGGCGGTTACTACGATGGTTCAGGTGCAGTGCGCGACATGTTCCAAAACCACTTGCTGCAAGTTCTAGCAATGGTGGGGATGGAGCCACCAGCACAAATTAACGCGGATTCTATGCGTGATGAAGTCGTGAAAGTGCTGCAATGCCTTAAACCTCTGGATGAAGATGCGCTGCGTAACGATCTCGTGTTGGGGCAGTACACCGCATCTGAAGTACGTGGCCAGCAACTTCCGGGTTACCGTGAAGAAAACGGCGTAGCAGATGATTCTCGTACCGAGACTTACATCGGCCTGAAAGCGTACATCAACAACTGGCGTTGGAATGGCGTGCCTTTCTACGTGCGTACAGGTAAGCGTCTACCGACTCGCGTGACTGAGGTGGTTATCCACTTTAAACAAACACCACACCCAGTGTTTGGTCAAAGTGCGCCAGAGAACAAGCTGATTATTCGTATTCAGCCAGACGAAGGCATCCAAATGAGCTTTGGTCTGAAAGAGCCGGGGGCAGGCTTTAAAGCGAAAGAAGTGAAAATGAACTTCCACTACGCTGACCTGCAAGAAACCCAAATGCTAACGGCTTATGAGCGTCTACTTCTTGATGCGCTAAACGGTGATGCAACGCTATTTGCTCGTAGCGATGCGGTTGAAGCGTGTTGGAAATACGTTCAACCAATTCTAGATTTCAAGCAAGACCCACAAGCGCTATTCGGATACGCATGTGGTACATGGGGGCCTAAAGAGGCTGATGACTTGCTACAGCGTGCTAACCGCGCTTGGCGTTTCCCTTGTAAAAACCTAACAGACACGGACTACTGCGAACTATGATCAATCACAAGATCTACCAAACAGCAGATCAGGTAGTAGAAAGCCTAGCAAATGACATGAAGTCGTTTAGCGAAATGGGCCGACCTGTTCACATCTCTCTTTCTGGCGGCAGCACACCTAAAATGCTGTTTAAGCTATTGGCAACCGAGGCTTACGCAACGTCAATTCAGTGGCAAAATCTTCACTTTTGGTGGGGTGATGAGCGCTGCGTTGCACCTGATGATGCAGAAAGCAATTTTGGCGAAGCGAATGCGCTTTTGTTTAGCCAAGTGGGTATGCCTGCTGAGAACATTCACCGTATTCGTGGTGAAGATGAGCCAAAAGCAGAAGCACAGCGCTTTGCGAAAGAGATGAGCGATGTGATCCCAACGGAAGATGGCACTCCTGTGTTTGATTGGATCTTGCTTGGTGTTGGTGCAGACGGTCATACCGCATCGCTGTTCCCAGGTCAGACAAACTACGATGATGAGAACCTATCAGTATTAGCTTCTCATCCTGAGTCTGGTCAAATTCGCGTATCAAAAACGGCACGTGTATTAGAAGCAGCGAAGCGCATTAGTTACTTGGTACTTGGCGCTGGTAAAGCGGACATTGTTGAAGAAATCAACAGTTCACCAGCGCAAGACCTTCCATATCCGGCAGCGAAGATCCAAGCGAAAGCGGGCCTGACGGAATGGTATTTAGATTTAGACGCAGCGGCAAAAATCGCTTAGTGCGGTCGCTGGTCGAATAAAAGACAATTGGAGAGAAACAATGAAAGGTGATATCGGTGTAATCGGCCTTGCTGTAATGGGTCAAAACCTTATCCTAAACATGAATGACCACGGCTTTAAAGTTGTGGCTCATAACCGTACTGCTGCGAAAGTAGACGAGTTCTTGGAAGGCCCTGCGAAAGGCACAAACATCATCGGTGCATACTCTCTAGAAGAACTCGTAGAGAAGCTAGAAACACCACGTAAAGTGATGCTAATGGTTCGTGCGGGTGAAGTGGTAGACATGTTCATCGATGCTCTAGTTCCTTTACTAGACAAAGGCGACATCATCATTGATGGTGGTAACACAAACTTCCCAGATACCAACCGTCGCGTTGCGGCACTGCGTGAAAAAGGTATTCACTTCATCGGTACTGGCGTATCTGGTGGTGAAGAGGGCGCACGTTTTGGTCCGTCTATCATGCCTGGTGGCGCACCAGAAGCTTGGGAAGCGGTTAAGCCTATTTTCCAAGGTATCTCTGCAAAAACTGACGCTGGCGAGCCATGTTGTGACTGGGTTGGTAACGACGGTGCAGGTCACTTCGTTAAGATGGTTCACAACGGCATCGAATACGGCGATATGCAGCTTATCACTGAAGCTTACCAGTTCATGAAAGATGGTCTTGGTATGTCTGCCGATGAGATGCAAGCTGTATTCGCAGATTGGAACAAGACTGAGCTAGACAGCTACCTAGTTGAAATCACCGCAGACATCCTTGGTTACAAAGACGAAGATGGTGAAGCGCTTGTTGAGAAGATCCTAGATACAGCTGGCCAAAAAGGTACAGGTAAGTGGACAGGCATCAACGCGCTAGACATGGGTATTCCACTAACGCTAATCACTGAATCTGTATTTGCTCGTTGCCTGTCTGCATTGAAAGACCAACGTGTTGAAGCTGAGAAACTGTTCGGCAAGACAATCACACCAGTTGAGGGTGATAAGCAAGAGTGGGTTGATGCACTTCGTCAAGCGCTATTGGCGTCTAAGATCATTTCTTACGCTCAAGGTTTTATGCTAATGCGTGAAGCATCGAACGAAAACGGCTGGGATCTAAACTACGGTAACGTAGCGCTAATGTGGCGTGGTGGTTGTATCATCCGCTCTGCATTCCTAGGTAACATTCGTGATGCGTTTGAAGCGAACCCAGAGATCGCATTCCTAGGTTCAGATGCTTACTTTAAAGGCATCCTAGATAACTGTATGGGCGCATGGCGTAAAGTTGCAGCTAAGTCTATGGAAGTGGGTATCCCAATGCCATGTATGACTTCTGCGCTAACGTTCCTAGACGGTTACACAACGGCTCGTCTACCAGCGAACCTACTGCAAGCTCAACGCGACTACTTCGGTGCTCACACTTACGAGCGTACAGACCGTCCACGTGGTGAGTTCTTCCACACTAACTGGACAGGTACAGGCGGTAACACTGCGTCGACCACTTACGACGTTTAATTTGTCGTTAGTAAACAGATAAACTCAAAAGGATGCTCAAGTAGCATCCTTTTTTTATTTGTTGTCAACGAAAAGCCAAAGGGCACTTAGGCACTCTTTTCTCTCGTGTTACCTTTGAAGTGGTGACCGAACTTATCATTCAAGTAAAGAATTGCACTGACAAACAAAGCCACAACAGACACAGTAAACAGGGCATGCATATTTAAAACCCAAGCGAATGTGGCTGTAAGAAAGGCAATAAAAGAAAACATCCTGCTGAATGACATGATACGACCAAGTTTAGTACTTTTCATAACGCCTCCCAGAGCTTAGTGGGTAGTAATTAGAGCTTTCACTCCGCAATTGAATTGTCTCTTTTTCATCCAAAAGATACCCAAAAAGTGAGCTAAATATTTCTCAAAAAAGATTAAATATTGACCTGATAGACAGTTTTTTGATGATGCAATGCTGTGAGTTTGGTTGCATAAATGTCGTTTAGTCATTTTTGATGGTCGAGAAAATCAAAATTGATTTCTAGTTTTAGCTAAAGTGAATGTATCCCAACTGATAAAGCAGGAATCTCCTATGTTAAAGACTCAACTAAAACGTGTTGTATTGCTTACCAGCCTATTAGTTTCATCATCTGTGATGGCGGCAACGAGCAATTACAATACCGATATTCCATCTGGCATCATGACCCCCAACAAAGTAGAAATCAGCATTGGTACTTTGAACTTTAAAGATGGCGTACCAAGTGAGCAAACCATGGATGTGCTTTACGATAACTTAGACACGATGCGTGCGACAGAAGTGTTTATGAATGCCATTCCAATGGCATCGCTAGAAGCTTTGCGAATCGGGCATGAAAAAATGGGTCTGACTGAGTCTAACCAAGTGATGCTGTTTGATCAGTTGATGGATTCCAATCCGCTATTTTTAACGGGTAACACGGACACGGTTTATGCGTCGGCGTTCTTAGATCTTGAGCGTGATGGCCCAACGGTGGTAGAAATTCCACCCGGTATGGGGCCGACAACCGTGAATGATGCATTTTTCCGCTTTGTGACAGACATGGGCGTTGTCGGCCCAGATAAAGGCGAGGGGGGCAAGTATCTGATTTTGCCACCAAACTATAAGGGAGAAGTACCGGAGGGATACCATGTTTCGCAATCGAAGAGTTATGTAAACTGGTTTATTGCCCGTGGCTTTTTGAAAGATGGCAAGACTGATGCGGCCGTTAATGCTTACCATTCAGGATTGAAGATCTACCCACTTGCGAAAAAAGGCAATCAACCTAAGATGGAGTTTGTCTCAGGAAGTGGTAAAGCATTCAATACCATCCACGCCAATGATGAGCATTTTTATGATGAGATAAAAACCGTCATCGACAAAGAGCCGATTGAGTTTATTGATCCAGAGATGCGAGGTTTGATCGCGACGATTGGTATACAAAAAGGGAAACCGTTTAATCCCGATGAGCGAATGCAAAAGATTTTAGCTGATGGCGCTGCCATTGGTAATGCAACTGCTCGTGCACTGATGTTTAACCCTCGTACTGAAAACGCCTACATTTGGGATGATCGCAACTGGAAGACTGCGTTCATTGGTAATGATTATCAATGGTTGCTTGATGAGGGTAACGGCGGACGCAACCTAGATGCGCGAACCTACTTCTTCTATATGGCGACGGTTAATACGCCTGCGATGGCACTTAAAATGGTAGGTAAAGGTTCTAAGTATGCGATTGTCGATAAAACGGCGAAAGGCGACTACTTTGATGGCGGAAAAAATTACAAGCTGACGATTCCTGCTAATGTGCCAGCTAAGAACTTCTGGTCAGTGGTGGCGTATGACACACAAACGCGTTCTGAGCTACAAACAAGTCAGCCATTTCCGAGTAAGAACGATAAACGTGATGATATGACGGAAAACCCAGATGGTTCGATCGATTTGTACTTTGGTCCTGAGGCTCCGAAAGGCAAAGAAGCAAACTGGATTCAAACGGTTCCGAATAAAGGTTGGTTTACTATCTTACGTTTATACGGCCCACTAGAACCTTGGTACGACGGTTCTTGGAAACCAAGTGACATTACTGAAATAAAATAAGCCATTTAAATCAGCCGGTCTTCGATAGACCGGCTCAGACTGCTGACAAAGGTCTAGCTTTCAAGCTAGACCTTTGATCTAATAGGGGTATCGAAATATGGATACTCCGACATGCTTCAAGAACCGACTCCGCAACAATACGAACTGGAAATGGTAACGATGGAACAGTTGGTTCCTAAAGACCATTTAGTGCGTAAAATCGATAATGCTATCGACTTTGAATTCATTCGTGATGAAGTCGCTCATCTTTATTGTAAAGATAATGGGCGTCCACCTGTTGACCCTGTTCGTCTCTTCAAAATCATCTTACTTGGCTACATCTTTGGCATAAAAAGTGAGCGTCAGCTCGTTAAAGAAATTGAAGTGAATGTCGCTTACCGTTGGTTCTTACGGATGTCATTAACAGAGAAAGTCATTCACGCATCTACTCTCAGCCAAAACCGCATTCGTCGCTTTAATGGCACGGATGTATTCGAACGTATTTTTATTAATATCGTAGAGCAAGCCATATCGAAAGGTTTGGTCGCGGGTCAAGAGCTCTTTACGGACAGTACTCATCTCAAAGCGAACGCCAACAAGAATAAACACACCAATAAAGTCACGGCGGTTCGCGCGAGTGCCTATCTTGATATGCTGGATGAAGACGTCACGTTAGACCGAGAAATAGCGGGCAAGAAGCCGCTTAAGGCTCGCGGATCAGAGTCAAAAACAAAGAATACTAAAACCAGTACTACTGACCCAGAGAGTGGCTTCATGACTCGTGATAATAAGCCACAAGGCTTCTTCTATCTCGACCATAGAACCGTTGATGGTCAACACGGAATTATCCTCGATACCTATACCACTGCAGGTAACATCAATGACTCACAACCTTACGTTCAACGCTTAGATTACACGCTTGCCACATTCCAATTGAACCCGATAGCTGTTGGACTGGATGCAGGCTACTTTACCGCCCCAGTGGCGGAGTCACTTGAACGTCGAGGTATTCTTGGCGTGTTCGGTTATCGACGCCCATCGAGAACGAAAAATACATTCAAAAAGAAACACTTTACTTACGACGCACAAAGAGACAGCTACCAATGCCCGAATGGTCAGGAGTTGCTTTATAAAACCACATCACGTGATGCCTACCGAGAATACCATTCAGACCCCAAAGAGTGTGCGTTCTGTCCAATGAGGAATGACTGCACTCAAAGCAAAAACATGAAGAAAGTGATTGCTCGGCATATCTATAGCGATGCAGTAGAGAGAGCAAATCAAATGCGGCTCTCTTCCTACGGAAAAAAGACTTATCGACGTCGAAGTGAAACCGTAGAACGGAGCTTCGCAGACGCCAAGCAACATCATGGTCATCGTTATGCTCGCTTTCGAGGTCTAGCCAATGTGCAAATGCAATGTTGGTTGGCAGCAGCAGCTCAAAACATCAAGAAGATAGCGTTGGTGATGAGTTATCTACGAAAAATGGGCTTAAACATGGCAGAAATAAGGCAAATACTTGCTTCTGTATGCCTATGTAATGAATGGAAACTTCTGCGCACGATATAACAAAAAATATCGCGATCGCGACCTACGGTCGCTTCCAAAAAAGAACCCCGCTTAAAAAGCGGGGTTCGTCATCAATCTGAGCCGGTCTTCGATAGACCGGCTTTTTAATTGCATTTCGGTGGCTAGTTTTAGGCGGAATTGCAAAAGGTAGAAGTAAAAAATAAAAAGAGTCAGTTTGCTTGGAGAAGTGCTTGTTTTATAAAGGTCTCTACTTGAGCAATGATAGGGTGTTGATAGAAAGCGCGGTGATACTGTATGCCCACATCAAACAGCATCGGTTTCGCTTCAAATTTCAACGGAATTCGGCTAACACTTTCTGGTATCAATGCATCTTCTATGTACATACCCACAAACACATATGGGCTGACTCTGACACAGTCGAGCGCAGCTGTCATGGAAGAAACCGTGAGTTTTTGTTCTAGTTTTACACCGGTCATCTTCCGTACTCGTTCATAATAAGCGCTGACATCAAGTGACCCCATTGATACGCGAACGGTTTCTAAGTTTTCCATCTCTTCTAGTTCTAAATCTGCTTGTCCACTGAGAGGGTGATGTTTGTTTACGTATGCATAGAGTGGCACTGAGCTGATCTTACGCTCGACCATCCTTTCATTGAGCACATTCGGGAAACCACCAATACCAATGGCGACGGTGCCTCGTTTTGGGTTTTCAATATTTTCAATCGACCAATCAATAAAAGCGATTTTAGGTTTTTGCTCTTCAGTGGTTAGGGCTGTGACTAACGGAATGGTCAGCATACTTGATAACGGGTTAATGATACTGAACACGTATTCGGTTGTGTGTGGGCTCGCATTAAAGCTTTTGGCTAATTGAGGAATTTGCTCTAGCTGTTCTAAAGGCTCGCAGATCGCTTGGCAAAGTTGTTGGCAAAAAAGCGTTGGTGTATATGCGCCTTTTTCTGCGTTGAAAAGTTCATTGTCAAAGCGCTGTCGGCATTCTGCTAGATAGCGCGTAAATGTCGCTTTGCTGATATCTAGGGTGTGACACACTTTGGCTTGTGACTTTTGTTGAATCAACAAGTGAAGAAAGCGATACAAATTTAAATCAATGGTATTTTTCACGTCATCGTTGCCTTTAAGTGTCGAGCGTTAAGTATTAACTGGTCTCCTCCGTGGTTCCAATAAAATTTTAAACAAATTTTTCTTTTGTGACATGCAGTTAGCGAGTAATTGGGTTTGGTCGCACTTGTGATATTGAAAATAAGATTACGTAAAAGATGAAAAAGAGTGTTAGGTAAGCCTTTGATCTCCTCCTATAATTAGCGACATACGGAGGATGTTTGAATGATAAACATCCCTTATTTTTTTAAGCCTACAAACAAGGATTCAACGAGAGTTGATGTTGTTTACGTTTACCAAGAAGGTATTTTACGATAATTAATTGAGGTTCATACGATGACTCTTAACAAGTACTTTGTTTTTATTCCAGCAGATTTGGATCAGGAAACTCACAAGGAACAGGAAGTGATATCAGAGATGGAAACTCAACGTCAGGCATTAGTAAAACAGGCGCAGCAACAAGGCGGACTGTAATATCATTCGTAGTAAATAATGGTCAATCTAACTAGTTTGTTTTAACGCTCGAACACTCAGTTTACTTATTGTGGTTTACTTACTGTGATTGGCATAAGGCTAGATTCAAAATAAGAAGAGCACCGAATGTGGTGCTCTTCAGACTGCTGACAAAGGTCTAGCTTTCAAGCTAGACCTTTGATCTAATAGGGGTATCGAAATATGGATACTCCGACATGCTTCAAGAACCGACTCCGCAACAATACGAACTGGAAATGGTAACGATGGAACAGTTGGTTCCTAAAGACCATTTAGTGCGTAAAATCGATAATGCTATCGACTTTGAATTCATTCGTGATGAAGTCGCTCATCTTTATTGTAAAGATAATGGGCGTCCACCTGTTGACCCTGTTCGTCTCTTCAAAATCATCTTACTTGGCTACATCTTTGGCATAAAAAGTGAGCGTCAGCTCGTTAAAGAAATTGAAGTGAATGTCGCTTACCGTTGGTTCTTACGGATGTCATTAACAGAGAAAGTCATTCACGCATCTACTCTCAGCCAAAACCGCATTCGTCGCTTTAATGGCACGGATGTATTCGAACGTATTTTTATTAATATCGTAGAGCAAGCCATATCGAAAGGTTTGGTCGCGGGTCAAGAGCTCTTTACGGACAGTACTCATCTCAAAGCGAACGCCAACAAGAATAAACACACCAATAAAGTCACGGCGGTTCGCGCGAGTGCCTATCTTGATATGCTGGATGAAGACGTCACGTTAGACCGAGAAATAGCGGGCAAGAAGCCGCTTAAGGCTCGCGGATCAGAGTCAAAAACAAAGAATACTAAAACCAGTACTACTGACCCAGAGAGTGGCTTCATGACTCGTGATAATAAGCCACAAGGCTTCTTCTATCTCGACCATAGAACCGTTGATGGTCAACACGGAATTATCCTCGATACCTATACCACTGCAGGTAACATCAATGACTCACAACCTTACGTTCAACGCTTAGATTACACGCTTGCCACATTCCAATTGAACCCGATAGCTGTTGGACTGGATGCAGGCTACTTTACCGCCCCAGTGGCGGAGTCACTTGAACGTCGAGGTATTCTTGGCGTGTTCGGTTATCGACGCCCATCGAGAACGAAAAATACATTCAAAAAGAAACACTTTACTTACGACGCACAAAGAGACAGCTACCAATGCCCGAATGGTCAGGAGTTGCTTTATAAAACCACATCACGTGATGCCTACCGAGAATACCATTCAGACCCCAAAGAGTGTGCGTTCTGTCCAATGAGGAATGACTGCACTCAAAGCAAAAACATGAAGAAAGTGATTGCTCGGCATATCTATAGCGATGCAGTAGAGAGAGCAAATCAAATGCGGCTCTCTTCCTACGGAAAAAAGACTTATCGACGTCGAAGTGAAACCGTAGAACGGAGCTTCGCAGACGCCAAGCAACATCATGGTCATCGTTATGCTCGCTTTCGAGGTCTAGCCAATGTGCAAATGCAATGTTGGTTGGCAGCAGCAGCTCAAAACATCAAGAAGATAGCGTTGGTGATGAGTTATCTACGAAAAATGGGCTTAAACATGGCAGAAATAAGGCAAATACTTGCTTCTGTATGCCTATGTAATGAATGGAAACTTCTGCGCACGATATAACAAAAAATATCGCGATCGCGACCTACGGTCGCTTCCAAAAAAGAACCCCGCTTAAAAAGCGGGGTTCGTCATCAATCTGAAGAGCACCGAATGTGGTGCTCTTTTTTATCTTTCAAATCTCATCTTTTCATTTTTTCAATTCTCACATGTTGTCTTTCAAGACTCGTCACTTGAGTACACCAAGGCTTTTCAGCTTGCGATAAATGGTGTTACGGCTCAACCCCAACATGCGGGAGGTTTTGCTGATATTACCTTGGTTCGCCTGATAGGTTTTTACTAACTTGTCCTCTACGGTTGAACGCATATCTTGTTCGCGCTGTACATCAACCGTTCCTGACGCGATAGATTGGCTGAGCTTTCTTGCGAGATGGCTTGGTACATGACTCAGCGTAAGTTTTGCTTCATCCTGTGCCATTAAAGCAGACACTTTAATCAAGCTGTCCAATTCCCTTAAATTGCCCGGCCAAGCATAGTTCATAAGAAGGGACAATAGGTGAGGGCAGATCGCTTGATCCGATTGTGCGTGGCGGCGGTGTATATTTTCAATCAGGGCTTGTTTGTCGCTGCGTTCCTCAAAGCGGGGTAACTCAACGATAAGGCCGTTGATCCTATAATACAGATCTTGACGAAACTCACCCTGCATAACGAGTTGCTCTAAGTCTTTGTGTGTGGCTGCGATGATTTGAGTGTCAACTTGAACGGTTTGGTTGGAACCCACGGGCAACACGGTCTTATCTTGCAGAACATGCAACAATCGACTTTGGGCCTCAAGTGGTAGGTCGGCGATTTCATCTAAAAATAAGACGCCGTTGTGTGCTTGCCGAATTTTACCCTGATAACCTTTAGGGTTGGCTCCGGTGAACGCGCCTGCTACGTAACCAAACAGTTCTGATTCGACCAAATCTTTCGGCAAGGCTCCACAGTTAACTGAGACTAAAGGCTCGCTTTTTCTCTCACTGTTTTGATGTAAAGCCTTAACGAATTCGTTTTTGCCCACGCCGGTTTCGCCCAAAATCAGTAGGCTAATGTCTTTATCGATAACTCGGTTTGCTTGTTGCCAACAATGTTCAACATTCGCATCACCGTAATGGAGATCGTTTGAAGCGGCGATGGTTCGGGCTGTTTTTCTCTTCGTTTGTCCGTTTGACAATGGCTGAGTCTTAAAAACGAATGTTTGAGTGCTTGTTGTATTGTCCAAGATGGCGTCGAGTGATTGTCCAACCACATTATTTTGGTCGAGAAGCTGCGAAGCTACTTGGTTGTGAGCAAGAATTTGTCCCTCTTCATTTGCAATGATAATGCCTTGCCAACCACTATTGAGTAAGCTTTGCTCACAGGCGAGATCTACCCGAATATGACCTTGCGGTATTTGGTTCAGCAGTTGATTTTCGATCTGTTGCACCATGTTTTGAACCAGCACCTGAGTAGAGAAATCATGCTTTTTCTGTTCACTCGTGATATCGAGCACTCCCATTAGATTGCCCAAATGATCGAAGATAGGACTGGCAGAGCAGCTAATAAAACGGTGCTGCTGAATAAAGTGTTGATCGCCAATCACAGAGACCGGTTTTTCTTCAAATAATGCGGTGCCGATGGCATTCGTTCCTTTCAGTTTTTCTTGCCAGCACGCCCCTGAACTAAGAGCAATCTCAGTCAGCTTTTCACGAAATTTTGGTTGGCCCCAACTGCCAATGATAACGCCATCCGCATCGGTTAGGATCAGTCGACTGTCACTGTGAGCGAACAGTTGGTTAAATAAAGGTAATGCAAACTGCTTAACCGTATCAATGAGGAAGTGAAGCTGGTGGCGCCTATCTTGCAAAAATGCTGAAGTGACACGAATGTCTTCTGGTCGACGACGCTGTTTTAAACCGGCTTGCTCACTTCGATTCCATGAAGTAGAAAGCCAGTTGCTGTTGGTAATGTGTTGAAGTTCCATGACTGTACCATTTTGTCACAGTGAGGGTGTGCCATTTTTGAACACTTGAACACTCGTGTTCTCACGACATATAGGCTCGAGCATCACTCACTTAGATTGTTATCGCTCAGTAATCATAGTTTTACATTTAATTAACAACAAGCCGTAAGTTGTTGGCATGTGATTTGAGTAATGCACTTTCAGAGTTGAACACTCAAATGTTTAAAACAAACAATGAATGAGAACAAAAGGAAGAGTTATGATCTATGCACAACCAGGTAGTGAGAATGCCATTGTTAATTTTAAAACGCATTACGATAACTACATCGGTGGCGAATGGGTAAAACCGACCAGTGGCGAATATTTTGATAATACATCCCCAATCAATGGTCAGTCGTATTGTAAAGTGGCTCGTTCATCTGAAGCGGACATTAACCTTGCATTGGATGCCGCTCACAATGTAAGAGCGCAGTGGGCAAAAACCAGTGTTACTGAGCGTGCAAACATTCTACTGAAAATTGCAGACCGTATTGAACAAAACCTCGAAGAGCTCGCGGTAGCGGAAACTTGGGAAAACGGCAAACCCGTTCGCGAAACACTCGCGGCAGATTTACCTTTGGTTGTCGATCATTTCCGCTATTTTGCTGGCTGTATCCGTGCGCAAGAGGGCAGCGCTGCCGAGCTTGATGAACATACCGCGAGTTATCATTTCCCAGAACCCATCGGCGTGGTTGGCCAGATCATACCTTGGAACTTCCCAATGCTGATGGCGGCATGGAAACTTGCGCCTGCGTTGGCCGCTGGTTGTTGTGTGGTACTTAAACCTGCGGAACAAACACCTACGTCGATTTTGGTTCTCATGGAAAAAATTGGCGATCTTCTGCCCGCTGGTGTTGTGAACGTGGTCAATGGTTTTGGTTCCGAGGCGGGCCAAGCACTGGCAACCAGTAACCGAATCGCCAAGTTGGCATTCACCGGATCAACGGAAGTCGGTAACCACATCCTTAAGTGTGCGGCTGAAAGTTTGATTCCGTCGACGGTAGAGTTAGGTGGTAAGTCGCCAAATATCTATTTCCCTGATGTGTTTGATCATGAAGATGAGTACCTAGACAAGTGTATTGAGGGCACATTGCTCGCGTTCTTTAACCAAGGTGAAGTGTGTACCTGTCCGTCTCGCGTCTTGGTTCATGAATCGGTCTATGACAAATTTATTGCTAAAGTTGCCGAGCGCGCGAAAACCATCAAGCAGGGCAATCCGTTAGATACCGATACTCAAGTTGGCGCACAAGCATCGCAAGAACAGTTCGATAAGATTCTTAGTTATTTAGAAATTGGTCGTCAAGAGGGAGCGAAAGTGGTGTTTGGCGGTGAAGTTGCTAAACAAGAAAGCGACTTGGAACAAGGTTACTACATTCAGCCAACCTTGTTAGAGGGCCACAACAAGATGCGCGTGTTCCAAGAGGAGATATTTGGACCAGTTATCGCGGTTACTACCTTTAAAGATGAAGCCGAAGCGCTCGCTATTGCGAACGACACGGAATATGGTTTAGGGGCAGGTGTGTGGACGCGCGATCAAAATTTAGCTTATCGCATGGGGCGCAACATTGAAGCGGGTCGTATTTGGATTAACTGTTACCACGCTTATCCTGCACATGCTGCATTTGGTGGCTACAAGAAGTCAGGCATCGGCCGAGAGACTCATAAAATGATGCTCGATCACTATCAAAATACCAAGAACTTGTTGATCAGCTATGACGTTAACCCGCTCGGATTTTTCTAACGCCGCACATTTTTAAAACAACAAGAAAAAGCAGTAAAGCAAAGCCCCGATTTTTCGGGGTTTTTTGCTGTAATGGTCATCTAAAAACTCACGTTTTTTCCACACCTCGACTGATAACTTAGCGCCAAGCTAACCGTTAATCTTTGTTTTATTAACGCCTAAATAAACATCAAGAACTTTGCGTTTACATCAGTGGTGGCGCAGGGATAGAACCGTACACAAGCTGTCGTTGGTTCATCAGATTTTGAGATAACTAAATGAAAAAAAGAACCTCATTAATTCCGTTACTTTTCTTGTCGAGCTTGGCCTACGCCGAGAGTGACTACGTGGTTGGTCAATTGGTCCCGGAGAAAAGTGTGGTGATAAAAAGTGAAGTGGCAGGTGTGGTTGATTATTACCGTTATGATAACGGTGACGGGGTCACACTTGGTCAAGAATTGCTGTCCCTGTCATCTAGCGATTACTCATTGAATGTTGAGTTAGCCCGCAATGAGCTGGAAGTCAGTCGAGCGGAATTATATATTCAGGAAAAGCAGTTAAAGCGCTATGAATCACTGCTAAAGAGCAAAGGGGTATCGGCCAGCGACGTGGACAACCAGATCCGCGTAACGAATATTGGCCGAGCTCAGTTCAATGTGAGTAATACTCAATACAAGATTGCCGCGAGAAAATTAGACAAAGCGACCCCTGATGCGCCTTTTGATGGTGTGATCATTAATCGTGCTGTTGAGTTAGGACAGTTTATCTCGGTTGGCGATCCACTCTTTACCATTGCAGATATGGATAGGCTGAAAGTTCGCTTCCATCTTTTAGAAATGGATTTCAACAAGTTCAGCAAAGGAGAGAAAGTCAAAGTTGAGATCCCATCGGTTGAGCAGATCTTGGATGGCACCGTGACGCTACTTTCTCCTGCTTTTCAAAATTCTGAACCGGGCTTTTTAGTGGAAGTTACGGTAGATAACGGTGCCGGAAAACTCAATCCTGGCATGGAATCTTATGTGTATTTTAATGATGAGGAGGTAATGTGAACGGCATTCTAGATATACTCTCTCATCGTAAATTTGCCGCAAAAGTGCTAACAATTTTGATCATCAGTATCGGGGCTTGGACGGCGTATAACCTACCGTTAGCTGAAAAGCCGCGGTTTGACTTAGGCAAAGGAAACATTGTTACGGTTTATCCCGGAGCAAGCGCAAAAGACATCGAGAGCAATATTACGAGTAAGATCGAAAAAGAGCTGCTTTCTATTTCTGGTTTGAAAGAATTTACCTCTACATCGGAAACTGGCGTGTCAAACATCAGTGTGGTGTTAGACAGCAACGTTTCAGACCCAAATGCGGTCTATCAAGATGTTCGAGATGCCTTGGCAAGAGTCTCTGATCTTCCCTCCGGTGTTACGGATGCGCCTACGCTGTCTATCAAGAAATCATACAGTCTTGATTTTATGGTAGTGGGTATCTCCGGTGATGTTGGTTACAAATCGTTAAGAGCAAAAGCCAAAGACCTAGAACTCGCTTTGCGACGAGTAGAGGGCATTGGAGAGGTTTATACCGTCGATTTACGTGCTCCTGAGTTTCTTATTCAGATCGAACCTATATCGTTAAGACGCTACGGATTGACTCTTGATCAAGTCGCGACACTGATTGCGGAGCGCAACACTTTGATAAGTGGTGGTAGGCTCGAAACACTGAAAAATAACCCAGAATTGATGACTTCAGCAGAGCTAGATAGCCTTGAGTCACTTCGAGAAATGTTTATCTCATTTAGCCCAACTATCCAGTTGAAAGATGTCACCGGCGTGATTGAAGATGGTTTCGAAAAAGGCGAAGTATACGGCTCAATCAATGGTAATAAGAGCATTCTATTTGATCTTCGAACCAACGAAACGGCGGATGTGATCAGCACTTCGAACGCAGTAAAGGCACTACTAGAGAAGCAACAAAAGTTATTGGGTAACGATTATAAAGTTGAAATAGGCTCTGACCTTTCAGAGGATATCCAAGAGAAAGCCCGTATTGTCAAAGATAATGGTTTGGTCGGACTTGGATTGGTGCTGATTACGTTAGCTCTATTTTTAGATCGACGTATTGCATTTTGGGTCGCTGTTTCCATCCCAGTGTGTATTTTCGGTACGCTTGCTCTTCTTCCTGCATTCGGCCAGATTCTGGATGTCTTTACCTTGTCTGCGCTGATTCTTATCGTCGGGATCATTGTGGATGATGCCGTCGTTGTAAGCGATAAGATCGTGGCCTTGGTGGAAGAGGGATACCCTGTAGAAACCGCGGTAAAGAAAGGCGTAAAGAGTGTTTTTCCTGCGGTGATGGCAAGCATACTATCAACGATGATTGCGTTCGTTCCGTTGCTGTTTTTACCGGGCAACAGTGGCAAACTGGTTTATGTCATTCCTTTAACCGTTATCATCGCGTTGTGTTTTTCATTTATTGATGCACTATTTTTTATCCCTGCGCATTTGAAAGGCATTTTGAACAAGCAAGGGCAAGTTCAAAAGAAAGCAGTATTGAACCTACGTGTATTTAATCGCTTAATCGAGTATGTGATTCGACGCAGCAAAATTGCGCTTCCTGTTATTACGGTGGTGATCCTATGCTTAGGCGTAATTTCGTATCAGAGTTTGAGCTACTTATTCTTCCCAACCGATGGCGCTTATTTGATTGAAGTGAGCGCGGAATCTAATCCTGAACTGGATTTAGACGATGTTTGGGCAGAGACTCAAAAGTTAGAGTCGCTGATCAAAAGTACTGCTGAGGTAAACTATTGGTACGGTGAAGTAAGTTCACCAAACAGTTACTGGGTGATTTCGCTGACACCACCAAACCGTCGAACAAGAACCGCTGAGCAGATCGTTGAGGAGTGGGAAGAAAAAGCCGCGCAAATCACTGGGCTTGCTCAGATTGAGTTTGATATTGATGGTGGTGGTCCACCCGTTGGTCGTCCTGTTGATCTGCGCGTAGTCGGAGGTACGGACGCTGGGCGCGAAAACCTAGCCAATGACTTGACTGCTTATATAGCGGCATTGGAGGGAACAAGTCGTGTTCGCCGTGATTTGAATGCACCCGCACCTCAGATACAAGCGGAGCTGCAACACCAATGGTTAAAGTACTATGGCATCAGCGCAAACAAGATCGGAGATATCATTAAGTTTGCTATTGATGGACAAAGAGTGACTCGTATCTTTAGTGGTGAAGAAGAAGTCTACTTTCGTGTTGCGTTAGAAGATGACGATAAATCTCTTAGAGAGCTCGGCAATATTTTGGTTCGGTCTGGTAATAATGAATTAGTACCATTGAGTAAATTGGTGCGTTGGAAGAACGCCGACGGTGAAGCGCAAATCAAACACTTCAACGGTGAGCGTGTGATCCGCGTGTCTTCTGGAGTTGATGCCACTGTCACAGATCCTGTGGCGGTATTTACAGCGGTGCAAGATGCCTTTGCCAATAAAGAGTATGGCGGGGCCTCGATAGTCGCAACCGGACAGATTCTTGAAACACAAGAAGCGCAACAGGGGTTCATTGCTGCGATAAGTGTTGCGTTTATCGGCATCGCTTTACTGTTGGTTTTGTTATTTGATCGACTGCGTGAAACCTTGATTGTGTTGAGTGTGATTCCATTTGGTATCGCAGGCGCTTTGTTTATTTTGTTTATCCATCATCAAGTGTTAAGTTTTTTCTCGATTATCGGCATGATTGCTTTGATCGGCATTATGGTGAACAACAGCTTGGTCTTAATATGGCATTTTAGAGAGCATGAAGCAGAATGTAATCACAGCAATGTATTGGAGTTTGTGATTCGTGGAACGCTGAGTAGGGTAAGACCGATAACACTAACGACGATAACCACCGTTGCGGGGTTGATTCCACTGGCCTATGGGGTGGGTGGATACGATAACTACATGTCACCGATGGCTCTTGTTGTTGGTTGGGGATGTGTGATTTCCATGATAGTGACCCTGACGGTTATTCCGTCTATCTACTTATGGACGTATCGTCGGCAACAAAAAAGACCAAAAGCAATCAGTGCGGATAACCTGAATGAAGCATGGGGGCTTAAGTAATAAACAATTAATATTCGTCCATTCAAAATAAGCACCGCTATTCAAAATGATCTAGTGCCCGCAGCAAGTATCTGTGGGCTTTTACTTTTGAACTAGTGTGAAGTGAAGCACTGTTCATAAATACTTACTGATCAATATCTTCTCATTTTCTTGATTCTATTCAAGATGTGATCTTTAACGTTATCAGTTTGTTAATGCTTGCTATAATTACGTGGCTATAAACAAAGGAAATAAGGACGTTCAATGTTAAAACTCAAGCATATTGCTGTTGCGGCTTCCCTTGCTGCTCTTAGTACAAGTTTTTCCGTTTCTGCAAAAGATACGTTCGTCACCATTGGTACGGGCGGTGTAACTGGTGTGTATTACCCAACGGGTGGTGCAATTTGTCGCCTAGTAAACAAATCACGAGCTGACCACGGTATTCGTTGCTCTGTCGAGAGTACGGGTGGTTCTATTTATAACATCAATACGATTCGCGCTGGTGAGCTAGATTTGGGCATCGCTCAGTCTGACTGGCAATACCATGCTTACAATGGTTCAAGTAAATTTGAAGATAAAGGGCCATTTAAAGAGCTTCGCGCCGTATTTTCTGTTCACCCAGAACCGTTTACGGTAGTAGCTCGTAAAGACGCTGACATCAAGACATTTGATGACCTAAAAGGCAAACGTGTAAACATCGGCAACCCTGGTTCAGGTCAGCGCGGCACAATGGAAGTGTTGATGAAAGAGTACGGTTGGACGAATGATGATTTCAAATTGGTGTCAGAGTTGAAAGCATCAGAGCAATCAAAAGCCCTGTGCGATAACAAAATTGACGCAATGATCTACACCGTTGGTCACCCGAGTGGCGCAATCAAAGAAGCGACCACCTCGTGTGACAGTGAAATCGTTACCGTTGCGGGTCCAAAAGTCGATAAGTTGGTTGATGATAACAGCTTCTACCGTATCGCAAATGTACCTGGTGGGATGTACCGAGGATCTCCAGAAGATGTTCAAACATTTGGTGTCGGTGCAACTTTTGTTTCATCATCGGCAGTGCCGGATGAAGTGGTCTACAACGTGGTGAAAGCGGTATTTGAAAACTTTGATGACTTCCGCCGTCTACACCCAGCATTTGCAAACTTGAAGAAAGAAGAAATGGTGAAAGATGGTCTTTCTGCGCCTCTTCATCCTGGTGCAGAGAAATACTATAAAGAAGTGGGCCTGATTAAATAATCACGCTTTCAACGAATAAAAAACGCCATCGTATTTTGCGATGGCGTTTTTGTTGCTTGTATTGTCTGAACTTAGGCATTAGGCATAGACGTCAATAAAGAAGTAAATCGTAATGATCGTTGATGATAGTGCGACAAACGCTTTTACGTGGATAGGGTTTAGTTGCCGAGAGACACGAGCCGCTAAGTAGCCACCTACTAAAGTACCAGCCATTACAACGCTGCCCTTGGTCCAATCAATTGAGCCATTGGCGACGAAGATGACGATAGCGATAAGGGACACACAGGTAGAAACCAATAGTTTAAGTCCATTCATTAGATTGATGTCTTGATGGCCAGCCACAACTAAATAGCTTAATACAATGACCCCTAATCCAGCATTAAAGAAACCGCCATATGCAGACACACCAACGAGCAGTAAACTGAGTGCGATAATCCCAAGAATACCCGCATGTTTAGAACCTTTTGTCAGTGATTTGATGGCATGTGTCATGCGTGAGCCAGTTAAAAACAGCACGGTAGCGAACAAAAGTAGCCACGGGATGGCTTCGAGAAAAACGGATTCTGGCGTGTTAAGTAAGAGGTAAGCACCAATCGCGCCACCAATCAAACTGAACGAGATAGTGAACATCAGTTCTTGTTTGTTTTTTAGGATCTCCTCTCGAAAACCGATAGCCCCACTTATGTATCCTGCACAAGAAGCATAAGTATTAGTCGCATTTGCTATGATTGGCGGAACACCAACAGCCATAAGCGCTGGAAACGTAATAAAGCTACCACCACCAGCGACCGAGTTCATGATTCCTCCTACAACCCCAGCAGCAAACAAGAGTGCAAATTCAAGTAGCATAAACGTCCTTTTCTTATTTTAACTTTGAGACTTGTTATCGTTTTTGTTAACACTACGCAACTCCGATAAAGAAATAAAGTAGCGTTTAGTCAAAGAGCTAAGGACATCTGCAGTCGGTTCTGTTCGTGGCGCATCGCGTTACATAAGCCATTTGGTTTATGAGATTTGCGAAAGTGAATTTTGATGGATGATGAAAAAAGGCGACTTGATCACACCTGCCACAAGCAAATTGTGCCGATACTTGATGGATGTTTGGGCAGCAGAGTCTCACAAATCGACGGCTAATTGATGCCGGAAATAGATAAAGGAGAGGCTTGGTTACAGTGAAATGGGATCCATAGACGTTGTTGTGAGTTTGTATTAAACCGAGTTGGTCACAGAGTGGATAATAGGAGGTGAGAGGTGAAAGGATCATGTTTGTGTGGCGCTATCGAGGTGGTAGCACCAGAACACAATGAAGTGAGTTTATGTCATTGTAACATGTGCCGAAAATGGTCGAGTGGGGCATTTCATGCTTTGCATGGTGGTCAAGACATTCAATTTATAGGTGCAGAACCAACGCGTTATCGGTCTTCGGAATGGGCTGAACGAGGCTTTTGTAGTGAATGTGGTACCCACTTGTTTTACCACTTATTGGTTAATGATGAGTATGTGCTTTCAGCCGGATTATTTGCATTGTCGGATGCTAAATTGACGCTCGAAATATTTACGGATGAAAAGCCAGAATATTACGCACTCCATCAAGATAGTCACAAGATGACAGGGCGGGAGGTCTTTGAGCAGTTTGCTCCGAAAGAGTAGTTATTACTGCTTGGTCCTTGACCCTGGTTCTTTGAGCATCGAGCACAAACTATTCTTATCTGTCGCGGTTTGATGGCGGGCGTCCAGTCAAGGTCTAGATTCGAGTTAGTACGGCGTGGCAGTGGTGTCGCGCTGGATTCTGATGTTTGTTTAACTCATGCGCTTTAATCCAAGTCGTTTTAGTTCAAATGCTTCGCTCCAAGTGGTTTTTCTTATCCGGAATAGGCTTTGTTGCCTCTGATTTTGTGACGATGCTACGTTTTTCATTAACATCAAATGTTTAAGTACCACTTGTTTTGTTACCAAGGTTGATAAGTTAGCAATCTCGACAATACTGTTAGAGAAAGAGCACTAATTTTCAGCATCTTAGTTGTTTACTCATCCCTAAAATAATCACAATTCTAATACCATGGAGGGTAAGAGGCGGTGAAATTTGAAGCTGTAACATCACACAAGTTTTCTATTCGATTTACCGTTGGAAGTTTATTCATCTTTGCCACCACCGTGACAGCATTGCTTGGGATCGGTATGCAGTACTATTTCAGTAAGCAAATGGCGGAAGAAAACGTTCTTACTCGCTTGAGCATGACCGCCGCTGAAGTCAGTAGTCATATTCATCAAATCGATATCAATGCAACCAGTACCGCGAGCATATTGCGCAGTATCGTTGATTACAGTCAGACGACCTTTAGTGAGCAAGAAGTTCGAAGCGTATTTATTGAGGTACTGGGCGACAACCCAGAATTTTACAGCTTGTATTACGCGAATCAGGATGAAGATTTTTACCAAATCATTAATTTACATCCATCGCTTAATATTAGAGACAAAATCGGTGCAACTAATGATGAACGCTGGGTTGTCATTAAAGTAAATGGGGCAGGAGACGCTCGATTGAAACGCACGAGTTATTACACCCAAGACTTACAGCAAACACGTCAGACAGAAGAGAAGAGTAATTTTTACCCAACGAGACGGCCTTGGTTTGATAAAGCGCCAAGAAACAATGTTTATAAAACGGATCCTTACTTATTTCAGCACCTAAAAATCACAGGGCAATCTTATTCTGTGCGAAGTAAAGGTTCTGTCATTGGTGTCGATATGGTGTTGTCTTCTGTCATCGATAAAATTTCCTCTTCTGAGTTTGGAATGATGGCTGATAGTGGCGTTGAATCTTTTATCTTTAACAATCGTGGTGAAGTCATCGCCTCCAATGTGGATATAGATACGGGGCTGAAAATGCCAGATTCCATACCCTTGGCATTAACACAACGGGAACGTCAGCTCATTGAGAGCAAGGGAACACTGGTAGTTTCTAATCAAAATGACTGGGCACCCTATGATTTCTCACAAGCGGGCAAGCCTGACGGTTATGCGATTGATATATTAAGGCTGATTGCTCAGAGAACAGGAATCAAGCTGGATTTTGTTAATGGCTTCAACTCGATGGAGCTTGAGGAAAAATACACCAAAGGAGAGATTGACATACTTCAGCCTATTGTGGGGACTCATGAGGTATCGGGTATAAAAAGTGTCCCTATATTTAAGGTCGAACCTGCGGTTGCCTCCACGGTTGGCAATTTGATGCCACAGACGCTGAGTGATTTATCTGATTTCAAACTAGGGGTCGTGGCGGGTTTCGGTATGAAAGAGTGGGTGCTAGAACGTTTTCCAAGTGCCAATGTTGTAGAGTTAACTAACTTAGATGCAGCTAAACGCGCCTTGCACAAAGGAGAAATTGAATACCTTGTTGATAGCTATTTAACACTTAGAGAAATGGAAAATTTGGCGGAACTCACTCAAGCAAAAGTCGTTAAATTGAAAGAGCCAAGTATTGAATTTTCTTTCCTGATGAAGCAAGAAAATAAACAAATGATGGACATCATTAATCAGGTGATTAACGAGATTACGCCTATACAAAAAGCCATTTTAGCAGCGAAATGGTTTCGCTCAGAACAATGGCGGGGGAGCTTCATACCGTATCCGCAAGTATACCAATACGTCACTCAGGATGATAAGCATCGAGTTATGAATGAGGTCCAAATTAAAGGGCAAGATAAGTTTCTCTATATTACGCGATTGCCATCTCCCCGTGGCACAAGCGACTTTTTTGCTGTATTGGTACCGGGAGACATGGTTACTGATGCCGTAACCAGCCGATTATTGAAGGCGATAGCTATTTCCGCATTTGCAATGGCGATACTCCTGCCTGCTGCTTGGAAGTTTGGGTCGCCAATTGTTCGGCCTATTCTTGCACTGCGAGAAGAGACAAAAAAAATTAAACTGCGTAAGTTTGATCTGTTAACGCCCGTTAATACAAGAATTAAAGAAGTGTCTGAACTGTCTGATTCCATCTCAAAGATGTCGGATGAGATACAGCAACATGAGAAACAGCAAGAAGAGTTTGTAGAGTCGTTTATCAAGCTTATCGCTCAAGCCATCGATGATAAATCTCCTTATACAGCGGGGCATTGTAACCGTGTTCCTGAAATTGGTTTAATGCTTGCTGAAGTCGCTGAGCAGTGTCAAACAGGATCGCTTAAAGACTTTCATTTTAAGGACGATGATGAGCGTCGGGAATTTCGTATCGCGGCATGGCTACATGATTGTGGAAAAATAACCACGCCGGAGCATATTGTCGACAAAGGGACAAAATTAGAAGCAAATTATAATCGTATCCATGAGATCAGAACGCGATTTGAAGTCTTGAGGCGTGATGCTGAAATTGATTATCTAAAAGCCATTTATGAGCAAAAAATCGATTCACAAAGCGCATTAAAGGTTTACGCAAAACGAACCCATCAACTTGAAATGGATTTCGAGTTCATCGCGAACGCGAACGTGGGGGGGAGTTTATGGGGGAAGATAAAATTGCTCGAATACAGCAAATTGCCAATCAAACGTGGGTACGACATTTTGACGATGGTATCGGATTGTCACCCATAGAGGAGATGAATCGCCAACCAAATAACCACAACCTTCCTGTGATTGAAAAACTACTTGATGACAAGCCCGAGCACATTATCAACCGAACACGTGAAATGGAGTTTGATCCGAAGTTCGGAATAAAAATGAAAATACCCACTCATCAATATAATTTGGGTGAAATGTACAATCTCTGCATTTCAAGGGGTACGCTAACGGAAGAAGATCGATTTAAGATCAACGAACACATGATCAGCGGAATAAAAATGTTAGAAGCTCTTCCGTTTCCTCCAGAGTTACGCCGGGTGCCACGTTATGCTTCAACTCACCATGAAACCTTAAAAGGTACGGGTTACCCACGGAAACTAACGGCGGATGATCTCTCTATCCCGGAAAGAATCTTAGTTATTGCGGACATATTTGAAGCATTAACCGCTGCAGATAGACCCTATAAAAAAGCGAAGCCAGTCAGTGTAGCTATCGATATTATGTACAAAATGGCGCTCGATGATCACCTAGATATGGAGTTGTTCATGCTATTTTTGGAAAGCGGTGTGTACTTACAATACGCAAAATCTCATATGCCTGAGCAGCAAATTGATGATGTAGACATTCAGAAATACAAACAAAATGTGTAATCGGCCCATTTTTGCTTTGAGAACAACCTGAGTTCACTAGTTTTATTTAATAAAAACAGCTGATTATCTATATTGCCAATTGTCAACAATGTCTTTTTTAAACTTGGTTATTTGCGGTTTTTTGCAAAGATTTTCACTAATTACGCCATTTCGACTCATACCTTAGTCTAAATTGTCGACAATTTACTTGATTGTCGACAATGTTTTCGTTTACTCTGTATTTAAGTTAACAACTGGTTAACAGTTGTTGTTGAAAAAATGAGTGCCGAATGATGAATACAGAATTGAAAGCTCGCACTACAAATGCGGTTTCTGATAAAGAAAAGACGAAGTCGACAACATTGATGGACACGCTGGTGGATTCTATCGTCAATGGTGTGATTCCATCGGGAAGTAAAATATCAGAACCCGAGCTCGCCAAGCAGTATCAAGTGAGCCGTGGTCCATTAAGAGAAGCAATGATGCGTCTTGAAGGGCTTGGCCTTATCGAACGAATCCCACATGTCGGGGCTCGAGTCATCAAGCTTTCTCCTGAAAAATTGATAGAACTGTATGCGGTACGTGAAGCGCTAGAGGGAATGGCCGCTCGATTGGCTGCGCGTCATATTACCCTTGAGGAATTACACCGTTTAGAAATGCTATTGTCGACACATTCTCAACATATTGACGAAGTAGAAGGGGCGTCCTATTTTCATCAGCATGGTGATTTTGATTTCCACTACCTCATTATTCAAGCAAGCCGAAACAGTAAATTAATCTCTCTTCTGTGTAACGAGCTATACCATCTACTGCGTATGTATCGTTATCAATCTCCTCGCGCACAATCTCGTCCTAATGAAGCGTTAAAAGAGCACGAGTACATTTTGCAAGCGATTCGCAATCGTGATGAAGAACTTGCAGAAATGCTAATGAGAAGACACATCTCAGGCAGCAGAAAGCTGATTGAGGCACAAATCTTACATTCAGAAAGTCAAGACTAGAAGGAAATTGTCATGAGCTTATCTCCGGGGGCGAAGTTCAGACTCGCCGTAGAGCAAAATAATCCATTACAGATCGTTGGTACGATTAATCCGTACGCGGCAATGATGGCGAAAAATGTCGGTCATCAAGCTATTTACTTGTCAGGTGGGGGGATAGCCAATGCCTCATACGGTTTGCCTGATTTAGGAATTACGACCTTAAACGATGTGTTAGTCGACGTTGATCGTATTACGAACGCTTGTGATCTGCCATTGCTGGTGGATATTGATACCGGATTTGGCGGTGCTTTTAATATTGCTCGTACGATTAAGGCTATGGAAAAAGCCGGCGCAGCAGCGGTTCATATGGAAGATCAGGTCGCACAAAAACGTTGTGGTCATCGCCCAAACAAAGCGATTGTGAGTCAGCAAGAAATGGTCGATCGCATTAAAGCTGCGGTTGATGCTCGTCAGGATGAGAGTTTTGTCATTATGGCTCGCACCGATGCCTTGGCAGTTGAGGGGATGGATAGTGCTATTGAACGCGCCATTGCTTATGTGAAAGCTGGCGCTGACATGATTTTCCCTGAGGCGATGAATCAATTGGATCAGTATCAACGATTTTCAGCGGCTTTAGAACAAGCGACAGGCAAGCATGTACCGATTCTTGCCAATATCACCGAATTTGGTCAGACACCACTGTATGGCTGTGAAGAGCTTGCTCAGTCTAAGGTCGACATGGTGCTTTACCCATTGAGTGCTTTCCGAGCGATGAATAAAGCGGCAGAAAATGTTTATAAGCATTTATTAGAAGTCGGCAATCAAGAAGCGCTAATTGATTCGATGCAAACACGTAAAGAGTTATACGAGCATCTCAATTATCACGATTACGAGGATAAGCTAGACAAGTTGTTCTCTGAGGGGAAATAGCCCTACGTGGTAGATAAACAAACGGAAGACCAAGAAATATTATTTAAGAATCTCTAACCCAATAACGTGAAATTCGTCTGGCGTCAAAAATGGCCCCTAAAGGGTATCGCTCCAAAGAGAGAAAGTCAGACAGAAAAGGAGTTCAACAATGCCTCATTCTGTAGAAAAGAAAGCGGAAATAGGTGGTGCTGGTCTACGCGGCCAAAGCGCTGGAAGCACAGCTTTATGTACTGTCGGTAAAACGGGGACAGGTCTGACATATCGTGGATACGATATTACTGATCTTGCCAATCATGCGCAGTTTGAAGAAGTGGCGCACTTATTGTTACGCGGTCACTTGCCAAATCAGCAAGAACTCGACGCATACAAAACACATTTACTCAGTTTGCGAGGGCTTCCTGCGGAGCTTAAGCAAGCATTAGAACTCATTCCTGCGGATGCTCATCCAATGGATGTGATGCGAACAGGTTGTTCTATGTTGGGCAATTTGGAGCAAGAAATGGATTTTGAGCAACAGCTTCATGCTACTGAGCGAATGCTGGCGCTTTTTCCTGCCATTATTTGTTACTGGTATCGCTTCAGCCACGATGGCGTCCGAATCAAAACTCACGATAACAGTGAAGACAGCATTGGCGGTTATTTCCTAAAACTGCTTACTGATAAAGCACCAAGCGAAACACACAAAAAAGTCATGCACTGTTCTTTGATTCTTTATGCAGAGCATGAGTTCAATGCATCGACATTTTCAGCGCGCGTGTGTGCCTCAACACTTTCGGATCTTCATTCTTGTATTACGGCTGCTATCGGTACGCTGCGTGGTCCACTGCATGGTGGGGCCAATGAAGCAGCTATGGAAATGATTCAAGATTGGCAGACACCAGATGAAGCGGAAGCAAACATTCTTAAGATGCTTGAAAATAAAGATAAAATCATGGGCTTTGGTCATGCGATTTATCGTGAAAGCGATCCGAGAAATGCGCTGATCAAACGCTGGTCAGAAGCTCTATCTAAAGAAGTTGGAGACACACACCTGTATGCGGTTTCTGAACGTGTTGAATCGGTCATGAAACGCGAAAAAGGCTTGTTCTGCAATGCCGACTTTTTCCACGCGTCGGCTTATCACTTTATGGATATTCCAACTAAGTTGTTTACGCCGATCTTCGTTATGAGTCGATTGACGGGTTGGGCAGCTCACGTTTACGAGCAACGTGCGAACAACCGTATTATTCGCCCAAGTGCGGATTATACCGGCCCTGATCATCAAGATTGGGTACCAATCGAACAACGCTAGCGTATGACGGCCCTCTGCGTTTAAGTAGGGGGCGTCTTTTCATCGCGCATGTTTAATTACACAAAACCGCGGTGAGTTCAGGTAAAGACAGACTGAATGGAAGCAAATCTCATGAGCATAACGACAACGATCAATACTCTCTATCGCAAGCCTCTTCAAGGAACACAACTCGATTACTTCGACGCACGAGAAGCCGTTAACGACATTTCACCCGGGGCGTACGAAACCCTACCATATACCTCGCGAGTCCTCGCAGAACAATTGGTTCGTCGGTGCGACCCTAATGTACTAACGAATAGCTTAAAACAACTTATTGAACGCAAGCGAGACCTCGATTTTCCCTGGTACCCAGCTCGTGTTGTTTGTCACGATATTCTTGGACAAACTGCTTTAGTCGATTTAGCAGGCTTACGCGACGCGATCGCCGATGAGGGTGGGGACCCATCGAAAGTGAACCCAGTGGTTGAAACACAACTTATTGTGGACCATTCACTCGCGGTGGAACATGCGGGTTTTGATCCTGAAGCGTTCGATAAAAACCGCGCAATAGAAGAGCGTCGTAACGAAGACCGATTCCACTTTATTGAGTGGTGTAAAACGGCATTCGAAAATGTCAGCGTGATTCCAGCGGGTAACGGCATCATGCATCAAATTAACCTAGAGAAAATGTCCCCAGTCGTGCAAGCGAAACAGGGAATTGCTTACCCTGATACTTGTGTCGGTACAGATAGCCATACGCCTCATGTCGATGCTCTTGGCGTGATCGCCATTGGTGTTGGTGGATTGGAAGCCGAAACCGTTATGTTAGGGCGACCATCTATGATGCGTTTGCCAGACATCGTGGGCGTGAAATTAACGGGTAAACGTCAACCTGGTATTACCGCGACAGACATCGTTCTCGCCATTACAGAATTTTTGCGTAACGAGCGAGTGGTTTCTTCATATTTGGAGTTCTTCGGCGAGGGCGCACGCGATCTTACGATTGGAGATCGTGCCACCATCTCGAACATGACACCGGAATATGGTGCAACGGCGGGTATGTTCTACATTGATGAGCAAACCATCAAATACCTTAAGTTGACGGGTCGAGATGATGAGCAAGTTAAGTTAGTCGAGAGTTACGCGAAGCAAATCGGTTTATGGGCAGATGATTTAGAGAGTGCACAATATGAGCGTGTGCTCGAATTTGATCTCTCAGCCGTTGGACGCAATATGGCAGGTCCGTCGAACCCACACCGTCGATTGCCGACTTCGGAGCTAGCATCACGTGGCGTTTCAGGCGAGTGGCAAGAGAAGGATGGTGAACTGCCTGATGGTGCAGTGATCATTGCCGCCATTACTTCTTGTACTAACACCAGTAACCCTAGAAACGTCGTGGCTGCAGGTTTAGTTGCACAAAAAGCCAATCAATTGGGTTTAGTTAGAAAGCCGTGGGTGAAAACGTCTTTCGCGCCAGGTTCAAAAGTTGCTCGTCTTTACCTAGAAGAAGCGGGGTTGTTGCCAGAACTTGAAAAACTTGGCTTTGGTATTGTCGGTTATGCATGTACCACTTGTAATGGTATGAGTGGAGCGTTGGACCCGAAAATTCAACAGGAAATCATCGACCGAGATTTGTACTCAACGGCAGTACTTTCAGGAAATCGAAATTTTGATGGCCGAATTCATCCATATGCAAAACAAGCATTCTTAGCATCCCCTCCTTTAGTTGTCGCTTACGCATTGGCCGGTACGATTCGCTTTGATATTGAGCGTGACTCACTAGGTACAGATAAAAACGGTAAACCAATTTACCTAAACGATCTGTGGCCATCGGATGAAGAGATCGATGCTGTGGTGGGTGAATACGTGAAGCCAGAGCAATTTAATCAAGTCTATATTCAGATGTTCAAACTCAATGATGAGGTTCGAAATTCAAATCCTCTTTACGATTGGCGTCCAATGAGCACGTATATTCGTCGCCCACCTTATTGGCAAAAAGAGGGAGAGGGTGCGCTCGCAGGAGAGCGGGCTTTGTCAGGTATGCGCCCGCTTGCTGTCTTGGGTGACAATATTACCACCGATCATTTATCGCCATCGAATGCGATCTTGGCGAGCAGTGCAGCTGGCGAATATCTAGCAAAAATGAATGTGCCAGAAGAAGACTTTAATTCCTATGCAACACACCGTGGAGATCACTTAACTGCACAACGAGCAACGTTCGCGAACCCAAAATTGTTCAACGAAATGGTGAAAGAAAATGGGGAGGTTGTTCAAGGCTCATTCGCAAGAGTAGAGCCAGACGGTCAAGTCATGCGTATGTGGGAAGCAATCGAAACTTACATGAATCGCAAACAGCCTTTAATCGTTGTCGCTGGCGCTGATTATGGTCAAGGTTCTTCACGAGACTGGGCGGCAAAAGGGGTCCGTTTGGCTGGCGTAGAAGCGATTGTTGCTGAGGGTTTTGAGCGCATTCACCGTACGAATTTAGTTGGTATGGGCGTTCTGCCTTTGCAGTTCAAATCTGGTGTAAATCGCAATACGTTAGAACTCGATGGTACAGAGATCTATGACGTGATCGGCGAGATCACACCTGGCGCAGATTTAGCGCTAGTTATCACGCGTGTGAACGGGGATGAAGTGGATGTGCCAGTGACGTGTCGATTAGATACCGAAGATGAAGTTCACGTTTACAAAGCGGGTGGTGTATTACAGCGTTTTGCCCAAGACTTCTTAGCGCAATAGTGAGGGTAACAATATGGATACTCATACACAAAGCCAAATCAAAGTCCCTGCCACTTACATGCGTGGTGGCACCAGTAAAGGCGTGTTTTTCAATCTTGAAGATTTGCCCATTCAGGCGCAAGTGCCTGGAAAAGTGAGAGACGACCTACTGCTGAGAGTTATTGGCAGCCCAGATCCATACGGAAAGCAAATTGATGGAATGGGAGGGGCGACATCAAGTACGAGCAAAACGGTCATCGTTTCTAGAAGCCAACGAGCAGACCATGATGTGGACTACTTATTTGGACAAGTCTCTATTGATAAACCCTTTGTCGATTGGAGTGGCAATTGCGGTAACTTGTCTGCTGCGGTCGGCCCTTTTGCTATCCATGCTGGTTTATTGCCTGCAGATCGAATTCCGCAAGATGGCATTGTGACGGTTAGAGTCTGGCAGGCCAACATTGAAAAAACAATTCTCGTACACGTCCCTATAGTCAATGGGTTTGTTCAAGAAACGGGTGATTTCGAGCTTGATGGCGTGACGTTCCCAGCGGCTGAAATTCAAGTCGACTTTGTTGACCCTGCCGATGGTGAGGGGAGCATGTTCCCAACCGGTAATTTGGTTGATGATCTGATAGTACCAGAAGTAGGAACATTTAACGCGACGTTGATTAATGCGGGAATACCAACCATTTTTATAGACGCAGAATCGATAGGCTACCGAGGAACGGAACTGCAAGAAGACATTAATAATGATGTACAGGCATTAGCGATGTTTGAGTCGATTCGTGCTCATGGTGCGTTGAAAATGGGGTTGATCAACGCGTTAGAAGAAGCTCAAACCCGTCAACACACACCTAAGATAGCGTTTGTATCGAAGCCCAAACGTTACTTATCTTCGAGTGGAAAAACGGTCACCGAAGAAGAGATTGACGTGGTCGTGAGGGCGCTCTCAATGGGCAAATTACACCATGCCATGATGGGAACCGCTGCCGTTGCGATTGCTTCAGCCGCGTGTGTGCCTGGTACTTTAGTGAATTTGGCCGCTGGTGCAGGAAAAAAGGAGTCAGTCGTCTTTGGTCATCCATCAGGAACATTAAAAGTAGGAGCAAAAGCGACGGAAGCCGCTCAAGGGTGGCGCGTGGAAAAAGCCATCATGAGCCGTAGCGCGAGAATCATAATGGAGGGCGTTGTGCGAGTGCCCTCGGATATCTTTAGATAACGAATTTCAACTTTATAAGTAGGAATCTACCTCAGGACATACTGGAGGATGCAATATGTCTGCATATCAGAAAGAGTACGATTGGGCACAAACGGAACCAGAAAGCTTTTGGCGAGCTAAAGCCGAGAATATAGATTGGTTTGAAGCGCCAAATACCATTTTAAAAAATGATGAGAATGGGATTGAACGTTGGTTTCCTGATGGGGTTCTCAATACTTCTTGGTTGGCGTTGGATTACCATTGTGAACAAGGGCGAGGTGATAATATCGCCCTGATTTATGATTCTCCAGTGACGGGTATTAAACGCCAGTATAGCTACATCGAAATGCGCGACAACGTTGCTAAAATTGCGGGTATGCTATCCAATCAAGGCGTGAGTAAAGGCGACCGAGTGGTCATTTACATGCCGATGATCCCTGAAGCGGCAATGGCAATGCTGGCGTGTGCGCGTCTTGGTGCAATTCATTCTGTGGTATTTGGCGGTTTTGCTCCAAATGAACTTGCTGTGCGAATCGAAGATGCAGAGCCTAAAGTGATTCTTACCGCATCTTGTGGAATTGAAATTAATAAAGTCATTCCCTATAAACCACTTGTCGATCAAGCGATCATGGACAGTCGTTGGAAACCAGATAATGTCTTTGTGTTGCAAAGGCCGCAATGTGAAGCTGAACTCTCGTTAGAGCGTGACTTAGATTGGCAGACAGAGTTTGGCGCGGCATTGCCTCATGCGTGTGTTCCTGTATTGGCGACAGATCCGCTTTATATTCTTTATACCTCAGGGACAACGGGCAAACCTAAAGGTGTGGTTCGCGACAATGGCGGTCATGCGGTTGCAATGAAGTACTCAATGACCTCGATTTACAATATTCCCCAAGATGGCGTATTTTGGGCAGCATCTGATGTAGGGTGGGTTGTTGGCCATTCTTACATTGTTTATGCACCTTTGATTCACGGTTGCACCACGATTTTATTTGAGGGTAAGCCAGTAAGAACACCTGACCCAGGCGCGTTTTGGCGAGTATGTGATGAATACAAAGTAGATGTCCTTTTTTCTGCTCCAACCGCATTCCGAGCGATAAAAAAAGAAGATCCTGAAGGCCGTTTTATCCAGCAATATGACCTCTCTAATCTGCACTCCATATTTATGGCAGGTGAGCGATTGGATCCACCAACACTCGAGTGGGTTCAAAGCAAAACCAACAAGCCGGTTATCGATCACTGGTGGCAAACAGAGACCGGATGGGCTATTGCAGGAAATCCAACCGGTGTCGAAATGATGCCAGTGAAAGCAGGTTCGGCAACCAAGCCTATCCCAGGCTATCAGGTTGAAATTCTTAATGAGCTAGGGATGCCAGTGGGTGCAAACCAACAAGGTTTTGTGGCGCTGAAACGACCATTGCCACCAAGTTGTTTGCCAACGGTATGGCGTAACCATGATCGCTTTGAAACAGGTTATCTAAGTCAATTCTCTGGTTATTACGTATCGGGTGATGGAGGCTATCTGGACGAAGAGGGTTATCTATTCATCATGGGCCGAATTGATGATGTGATTAATGTCGCGGGTCACCGATTATCCACCGGTGAAATGGAAGAAATTGTAGGTGGACATCCGGCCATTGCGGAATGTGCTGTTGTAGGAATCCATGATGAGCTTAAAGGGCAGTTGCCACTTGGGTTTGTCGTCTTAAAAGATGGCATTAAAGTGGATGAATTTGCTCTTGAAGGTGAACTCGTTGGTAAAGTTCGTAACGAAATCGGCGCGGTAGCGTGCTTTAAACATGCGTTGGTGGTTGATCGCTTACCAAAAACTCGCTCAGGCAAGATCTTGCGCCGCACCATTCGTCAAATAGCAGACGGTGAACAATACACAGTGCCGTCGACTATTGATGACCCAAGTAGCCTAAATGAGATTGAAAGGGTATTAAAACGCTAGCGTAAGATCTCTTTATTGGATTGAATCATTAGTCTGAGACAGTGTTTTAAGTCATTTTTTGTTCAAAAAACATTGGTTCAAAAAACAATTATTCAAAGTACGTGTGTTCAAACCATTTATACTCAAAACCCCTTACGTTCATAGCCCCTTATACAGTTTTTACTAGGGAGTGTTGGAATGTAAGGGGTTTTCTTATTGGCATTGGCGAGCGATAGTAGAGCAGGTATTAGGTTGTTACCGCCTATTAAACGGCTTGCTATCTTTAAAATTTGCGAAGACACTAAATGGACTATTTTTATGGACCTTTGTGTATGTCGGCATTTCTTATCAAACCAGCTAGTTTCGAGGATTTGGAATCTCTTAATGATCTCATGTTTGAACTGCATGATGAGCATCATCATCAATCCCCAGAATTTTTTAAAACGGCAGAAGAGATCGAGCAAGAGAAAAGTATTGCCCGTTATCTTGATGATCCGGAATGCTTGGTCTTTGTAGCAGCGATTAATGAAACAGTTATAGGGTTTGTATCAGGACATTTTTGCGAGCTAATTTCGACAGTGAGCAAACCTGTGTTAATGGGAAGCATCGATGAATTGTATGTCGTACCTGAATACCGAAAACAGGGTGTGGCAAAACAGCTTATTGATCGTATGGAAACCATGTTTTTAGATTACGGTGTTCAGCAAATGTTTGTCGAGGTTTGGGATTTCAATCAAACTGCGATGTCGTTATATGGGAAACACGGATTTGGTCATCATATCCACTGGTTGAGAAAGACGTTATCTCGCTAGACTGCCTGAGTATGAGTATGAGTATGAGCGTATTGTCGGAAATGAAGTCTCATTAGTGAGATTGCGATGTCTTTGATTCAGTTTTTCTGACACGAATTTTAAATAACTGGCAGAATCACGTCCTAAATTTTACGGTTCTATCAATTTCTAGGTAGTGTCCTTGATTTTGCCATGACGATGAGTATTGCTGCGGTATTCGCTCAGCGTAGATTGCCATATCGGAAGCATTTTTGACATGAGCAGCAAATAGACTCATTATTGCTTAATTTCCATCGAAAAATATTCATACAATTGCCATGATAGCAATGAATGAGTTCTTTCTTTAAAGGTTGTATTTTGTGCTGAGACACTTCTTTACTCTGTTCTTATTTTTCTGCTCGTTTATTGTATCACCTGCTGTTGTAGCAACCCCCTCAACGGAGGGTTTGAAAGGGGCAATTTGTATTGTCCGGGCAGATAACAAAATTACGGTAATACATGAAATCCTTACGGATAAAATCTCATTGCCCGGCGGAACGATTATGGAGGGAGAGCCTCCTCAAGTCGCTGCACAAAGGGAAACGTGGGAAGAAACGGGCTTGGTGGTTACTGTAGGAAAAGAGCTAGGTCGTTCTGACACGGCGGTATTTTACGATTGTGTATCAGACTCAGAAGTCGTGGCGTTTTCAATGACAAACTCTTTAGGTGGAAATGAAATTCCAACCTGGTTTGCCCCGCATTATGGGGTGGAGGTTGCTTCCGCGATGCTATTGTCACCACGAGAGCTTGTTTCATCGCTCTATCGATACCCAAATCAGTGGTCTCATGTGACTCAGATGTATGAGAAAGCAACGGAGCAGCCAGTCCAATACGTCAATCAGCTAATTGATTCTGCTCCTGCATTTCGTCAGATAGAACTCGCGTGGATGGTCGATCTTCAAACTTGGGCAGGGTCATTCTCTTCGACCAGTCGAGATACCGCTTGTGAGCTAGCAAAGTTAGTCACAGGGTTAACGAATCCAACCTTTCTGTTGTTTTTATTCCCATTTGTGATGATGAAGTTTGGCATCCGTTTTGTGCATCGCTTATTTTTTGCAATTGCTGCAACATCCTTGATGGTGTTGGTTGCACAACAAGGATTTTCCTTACCAAGGCCACACGTTTATGTACCGATTGCTGAATTAACCCATAGTTTTGGTTTTAGCTTCCCAAGCTTACCAATCGCGGTGTGGTTCTGTGTGATGACATTTATCTTCCAACGTACGCAAAGTTTTGGCCTTAACCGAACTACGCTACTTGTTGTTTTAGTAACACTTATCGTGATGGTGTGTAAGTTCTTCTTAGGAACCGCGTTTGTTCTTGATATGGTTGTTGGGGCAATATTAGGAAAACTGGTCGCCTGGCACGTACTGCGATTAGAAGGTAAGCCCGATGTGAATATCGATGACTTGCTTTGCTCAAAAAGCGTGTGGTTTGTCATGACGGGTATAACGGCTGTGATTTCGGTTATATGGCCGTTACCAGTATTTGTTAGCTGGCTGGCGATTCTCATCACGATGTCAGCGTTAGTGCTTACCTATAAAGAGGCAGAGGGTGAATTTGAGCGTCGTCAGACGTTGTTTGTCATCCTTGCTTTGTTATTAGTTGATCAGTTGTATTGCTATTTTGAAACGTTAGTGTCATTTAGCAGTTTATGGTCGCTTGTGATGAACACGTTGCATTATCCACTGCTAATGTTGTTGTTTATGGTACTCGCGAAAAGGCTGACCGCTAGGACGGTTGATCTCAAAGTCTAATACCTACACATAAAGAAGCCTCGCAATTGCGAGGCTTCGTTGTCTTTATCGTAAAGAAAAGTTGTTATGCTTGCGTGTTACTAAGCGTTGAGTACAAATTTCTCTATTGATTTTGCTACACCATGGTCATCATTGCTTTCAGTAATGTAGTCTGCAATTTGCTTTGTTTCTTCCATGGCGTTTGCCATTGCAATTCCTAGACCTGCGTATTGCAGCATGTGGTGGTCATTTTCAGCATCACCCATACAGATCACTTCGTCTGCACCAATGCCGAGGTATTCAGCGATCGCAGCAACACCGATACCTTTGTTGCTCGCTGGGTCGAGAAATTCTAGGAAGAATGGGGCACTTTGTACCACTGTAAACTCTTCACGAAATTCGGCGGGTAGGGCGTTAATAACTTCACTCAGTTTGTTTGGTTCTGCAACCATCATTGCTTTGATGATGGCATGATCATCTTCTAACGCTTCGAAGTTCATTTCGGTAATCTCAAGGCCGTTGATCTTGGCTTCGATATCTGTATATGGGTTGCTCTCTGTAGTAATCAGGCCATGCTCTTGGCTAAATGCATGAACATACGCACCTAGCTCTTTGGCTTTACGAGCGATTTTCTTTGCCGCTTTACCATCAATGATCTGTTGATGAATGATTTCGTTGGTGCCAATGTTCTTAACCATTGAGCCATTGTAGTAGAGGACAAAATCTTTATCAGAGTCGATGTTCAGCTCATCGAGTTTGTCCTGCATGCCTTCAAGTGGACGGCCAGAAGCAAGTACAACCGTTACACCAGCCCCACGGGCTCTAGCAATAGCATGCTTGTTTTCTTCTGAAATTATTTTATCGCTGTTTAACAGCGTACCGTCCATATCAAGAGCGATCAGCTTATACATCTTTACTTACCTTAAAAATTGGAAACCTGTGTATGAAACTACAAAAGAGTCTATTTTAACAATTATTTTTTGGGTTTAAATTGACCTAGATGCGGCTCTCAATTAAGGTCTTCGCCTCTAAGTATGATGAGTTGAGTGAGTTCCACGTTGTATAAGCTAAATGAGATGTTCGAAACCATCCAAGGGGAAGGGGTTTTCACGGGTGTACCAGCGGTATTTGTGCGTTTGCAAGAATGTCCGGTTGGTTGTTCATGGTGTGATACCAAGCAGACATGGTTTGCGCAAGAGGAAGATCAACGCTCAATTGGTGATATTTTGTTGAAAACTGAAGACTCTCCAACATGGTGTTTCGTCTCTGCCGATGCCATCGTATCTGAATACAAAAAACAGGGGTTTAATGCTAAGCATATCGTTATCACTGGCGGCGAACCGTGTATTTATGATTTACGTGCATTGACGGAAGCATTTGAATCTATGGGTTGCCAATGTCAAATAGAGACGAGTGGCACATCAGAGGTCGTAACTTCGGATAATACGTGGGTGACAGTGTCACCTAAAGTGGCCATGAAAGGTCGATTACCAGTATTGAGAAGTGCTTTAGAACGTGCGAACGAAATTAAACACCCGGTAGGTACGCAAAAGGATATTGACCATCTTGATGAACTCTTATCTTCTGCAAACATTGAAGCAACAACAGTGATTGCATTACAACCCATTAGCCAAAAGCCAAGGGCAACTCAACTTTGTATTGATACCTGCGTAGCGCGCAATTGGCGTTTGTCAGTTCAAACTCATAAATATTTGAGTATTGCTTAATACCAATCACAGTAAGTGAAACCTGGAGAAAAAAGATGAAGAAAGCCGTGGTTGTTTTTAGTGGCGGACAAGATTCAACAACATGCTTGGTTCAAGCATTACAAGAATATGATGAAGTGCACGCCATTACATTTGATTATGGTCAGCGTCATAAACTTGAGATTGAAGTAGCGGAGAAGCTAGCAAAAGATCTTGGCGTAACCGCACACAAAGTAATGGATGTGGGTCTATTGAATGAATTAGCGATTAGCTCACTTACTCGTGATGACATACCTGTTTCTCATGAACTTCAAGAAAATGGTTTACCGAATTCGTTTGTACCTGGACGCAATATCTTGTTCTTAACGCTTGCGGGCATTTACGCTTATCAGATTGGTGCAAAGGCGGTGATTACTGGCGTGTGTGAAACTGACTTTAGCGGTTACCCTGATTGTCGTGATGACTTTGTAAAATCGATGAACAACGCTTTGGTTAAAGGCATGGATCGCCAGTTTACAATCAACACACCTCTGATGTGGTTGAATAAAGCAGAAACATGGGCACTTGCCGATCAATATGACGCACTGAATTTGGTTCGTGAAAATACCTTAACGTGTTACAACGGCATCATTGGTGATGGTTGTGGAGATTGCCCGTCTTGCGATTTACGCAAAGCGGGCTTAGAAGAGTATTTAAACAACCAAGAGATGGTTATGAAGTCGTTGATTCAAAAGCAGCAGGCGGAAGATCAATAGGTTCATTGTAAGCATCGATTATCGCGTTTCGGCCGTTTCTTTTGGCTTGATATAGAGCTTGGTCTAATATCGAATACAGTTCGTCGAAGTTAGTGAGTGGCTTCGATGTTGATAAATAGGCCAAGCTTGCTGTGACGCTAAGCAGTTGATTATTTGAAGTTTTTATTCGTTTTTCTGAAATTGTCTTGTGTATGCTTTGCACACGAAACGGAACATCGATCTCGTCAACGTTTTTCAGCAACAAGACGAACTCTTCTCCTCCTAATCGACCTAAATATTCGTCTTTATTGAGCTTCGCTTTTAATGCTTTGCTGACATGCCGCAATACCGCGTCTCCCGTTGGGTGACCATAGTTATCGTTGATTAACTTAAATTTATCTAAGTCAATTAGAATTAGGACGTAGCGCATGTCGTCTGAACATTTGGCGCATTGATCTTTAATCTTATCAATAATTGCACTGCGGTTTAGAGAGCTTGTGAGCGTGTCTAACGTTGATTTGATTCTTGTCCTGCGTTGGACGAATAGGCTTGCTATCAATAAAATGATCAAACAGAAGATGGCAAAATTGTAAGCGCGTTGCTGATCGCCTAATTTTTCTACTTCGAGTAGTTTTAAGCTTCGTTCATTATTGATTTTGGCCAGTTGTAGGTCGTATTCATATTCATTTTTGGTTAAGTCTAGCGCTTCGATGGCTTTTACGTTGTTAGCATCTCGGTTAGCCAGTTCAAGCGTTGCGTAATTTTTATAATGAGCGAGTGCTTTCGAAAACTCCCCTAAACTGCCATAAACTTGCGAAAGCAGTAACTGTGCTTTTGCTTGTAATGCAGAGGTTGAGTTAGTCAGTGACAAGTTAAGTGCAGCTTGACCATGTTCTAACGCCTTGTCTTGCATGTCATGTTTTAAGTATGCAGATCCCGCAGCTAGGTGGCTTTCCGTTTGGAGGCGTATATTGTCATATTGCTCACCGAGCTTTAGCGCTTTTCTGATCATCGGTACTGCGCTTTTAAGATCACCTGACTCTATGTAAGCCGATCCTAATCCGAGATAGGTGAGGCCTTGGCCGTATGGGTAGTTTAAGCCATCGAGAATCGTTAGAGCATTTTTATAATGGCTGATCGCTTTATCGTAGTCTTTTGATTTGTTGTACATTGCCGCAAGGCTATGTTCGACTTGAGCGACTTCCAAAGGTTTAGCATCAAGTTGGCGCGCCAGTAATGCTTGGATGAGATATTGCTCAGATTGTTCAAACTGACCTAGCTCACTAAGTAAATTACCCACATCGTTGTATACGCCCGATGTGTCACTTTGAGCGGGCATGTTATTAAGAATACGTCGGTAGAGGTTTAACGCGATATCGTACTCACCGCGAAAATCAAAGTTATTCGCAATCACACGTATTGCTAAATCAGACGGAATACTTTCAGGGTGCCCGTTGGAAAACTGTTGCATGAGTGAAGAGCAGAAGAAATTCGATTTGTGATACTGCCCTTGTTGATTGAGCGTATAGCACAATTGATAATTCATTAGCGCTTTACTTTCTAAGTCCTGTTGTTGTTTTGTTGCCTGTAACAAAGATGAAAATAGACTTACTGAGGCATCACAATTACCGTTTTTACGCTCTTTTAGTGCTTGGATATATTTAGACTCAAGCTTGGCAAAACGATTGTCCAAAATCTGACTACTTCCATAATACGGTTGATTGATGTTAGACATATATTCATAAATCAAACCACTTACGTATAGTTTTTCACTGTCTGTATCTGCAGTGTGATATCGATCTTGAAGCATACTCAGTGCTGAGTTTACGTTTGTTTTTAGTGTTGCTTGATAAACAGCATGCCATTGAGTGATGTTTTGTGTATCACTCGCGTATGCTTGGCTGCCTAATAAAAGTGACGCAAGCAAAGAGAGCAGCGTGCGCATAGTGGTGTAACCTTATGTAATTTATTGTATAGATCTGCAGACATGATATCCCAAGAGAGACAATGCCTTTGTGACAAACTCAAAAGGAATCGATAAAGGTATGGGAAAAGTAGGTGTTTTTCTGTGGTAAATTCAGACTTTGTAAATGGAACAAACAAGACCTCAACATAGGGATGAGGCCTTGTGCAGCTAAACTAGGTGATATTAAGCAACGTATAGCTTAGCGAGATCTTGAGGTTCAACCTCTTTGCCTTCTAATTGTGCGTTCCAGTTTGTACCTACAAGAACGCCATCTTCAGCTAGAGTTAGAAGCCAATCTTCAACAAAGATATCTAGAGGGATCTCTAGTACTTCGAAATCTGCCCATTCTTCAACGTTGTGTGCTTGCGCGTCTTCTTTTGCAGACCAAAAAGGCATCACTTCGCTGCTTTCGAATTCCGTAGAATCACAAGATAACCAACCTTCTTCGTTACGTAGGCCCCAAACTAATTGGTTTGCTTTTGATTCCGCAACGAAAAGTTCAAGGTTTGCTTGGATATCTGTTGTAAGTTTGCTCATTTCAAAACTCTCATTGTTATGACGCGGCTAGATTAACACTAAAGCGTCGATTCCTAAAGCACAATACAGCCAAGCTCACATGAAAAAGAAAAGGAGCCGAAGCTCCTTTAGTTAACTTTTGGGAAGAGTAGTAAATATAGTCCACTCTTTTTTGATTTCACCTTTGTATCCGATAACCGATGCCGTGACTCTGCGGTTGAGCGCATGGCTCACTTCATCTGTTCCATCTGTCGCAAGATGTGTATCACCAAAACCGACGATTTTAACTCGGTCGCTGTCTATGCCGTAATTGAGTAGTGCTTTTTCTACGTTCTGAGCGCGTCGTTTAGATAGCTCTAGATTATGTGGAGCGCTTCCTGTTTTGCTTGCATAGCCTTTCAATTCAATTGAGGTGTCTGGATACTCTTTCAAAAAGTCAGACAATTGCATGATCTGCTGTTGAAAGATAGGATTAATCTCATCAGAGTCGTTTGCAAATAACACTTTTACTTGCATCTCTTCTGACGAATCAATTCTCTCGCCACAGCCGTCATTGTTTATTTCAGAACCGACGGCAGTACCAGGGCACTTATCGCGAGCATTAATTACGCCATCACTATCATCATCGAGTAGATCGGCGATTTGCTCCGATTGTGGTGCTGGTATGTAATCATACTCGTCTTCATTTTGCGCTAGTGCTTGATAGGAAGAGGTGATAATACCTAAAGCTAATAAAATCTTAACTGCTTTCATGCTTAGTACTCCACTCTCTGATTCCATTCCGTTGGCACATCAACGCGAAGTGCGTTTAACAACTGACCAGTTGCATTCATCACACGGTATTTTGCATACTGCTCAGCGTATTTGGCATCCAAATAATCTTTGCGGGCTTGAAAAAGCTCATTTTCAGTGTTGAGCAAGTCAAGCAGGGTTCGTTTTCCGATGCGGTATTGTTTTTCGTAAGCAATTACCGTTTCTGCTGCGGAATCGACATGATCAGAAAGAAACTCTTTTTGCTGTAGTGTAAGGTCGAGTGCGCTCCAAGAAAGGCGAAGGCCTTCTTCAACGTTTTTATATGCTCGTTCTCGTAGGTCTTTTGCTTTGTTTAATTGATAAGCATAACTTTCTGCATTGGCTGCATCACTTCCGCCATTAAACAGGTTATATCGCATTCGCAGCATTGCCGTTGTTTCATCTGTACGGCCTTCAACACCGCCTGCATCATCACGCCATGTTTGAGCGGCTTCCACAGAAATCGTAGGGAAGTATGTTCCTTTTGACTGTTTGTATTGGAATTTTGCTGAATCAACATCGGCCATAGAGACTTTAATTACTGGGTGCTCGTTGAACGCTAAATCAACCGCGTCATCGACAGTGTAAGGGATGAAGTTTTGATCTGCTCTGGGAAAAATAAGGCCTTGAGGAGACTGGCCAACGATGCGTGTAAACATTGTATGGCTATCAAAGAGATTATTTTGCGCAGCGGCTAGATTACCATGTGCTTTGGCAAGACGCGCTTCGACTTGGGTTAAGTCGGCGGTCGAGCCAATACCCGAATTCACGCGCTTTTTAATATCTTGATAGATCTTCTTGTGAACTTTCAGATTGTTTTCAGAAAGTGTCAGAATTTCATAAGCTTTTACTGCATCAAGATAGACTTTGGTGACTTGTAATGCGGTGTCTTGAGCATCCGCGAGTAATTGATAGCGCACTGATTCTGCATCAGCTGCTGTTCGATCGATATCGTTAAGAGTTGCGGAGCCATCCCAGATCAATTGAGTTAAAGTGATGGTCGCTTCTTTACGAGTTAAATCAGTTTTTTGTTGAGTATCTGCTGAGTCAATACCCTCGTAACCGATCCCTGCATCAAGGTCGACAGATGGAAGGTAAGCACCGCTGGATGCATCGTTCACATACTGCTTACTCACGAATTCATTGAACGCGCTTTTGATATCGGGATTTGTTTTGAGCGTATTTTCAACCGCTTGCTCTAGGGTTTGACCTAAAGCAGGGCTAGCAGCTAATACACCTAAACATAAGGCGTTTGCATGAGTCCACTTCACTGTGATTCTCCTAAATTAAATGATGTTAGAGGTAAAATTATATTTATTAATCAAAGACCTCTAAGGGCGTCAATAATCTAACGTACAACCCTGCTCATAATCAACCATACAATTCATTTACATCTCTTGAAATTTGTCACTAAGCATTAAAAAACCAAATGAATTTACATTAAGTATTTAGTGGCTACAGGGTTCAAGAGTGAGTTGCAAGTGTTATTAGCCAAATATTAGTGATGTCGCTTTCGTCCCTCAATTGTTGTGAACTGTATGGGTAATATATGAGATTAAAGTTGTAAATTAGTGTTAAGAGTCTGTTATTGCGTTATATTATTGGGCAATATATAACAAATTAACATCATTGGTCAAAATATTGACAGTAATTTTCGGTTAGGGGTTTTTATGGAGAATACAGCCTTAGTTTCACTTAGTGGACGACTTGTAGTAATAGGTTTGGATGGGGAATTAAAAGTTCTTAATGATGGACAACAGCCTCTACCAGGGGAAGTCGTCATCGCTAAAAATGACGCTGATTCCGAACGCGTACAAGTACAACTTGTAAACGAAGATGGTATTCAAGACATCTCTGACGATGTTGCTCAAATTATCAGTGCTTTAGAACAAGGCCAAGATCCGACGCAAGTAGGTGATGAATTTGCACCAGCTGCGGGCGAAAGTAATGGCTCCAGTTTGCAAGCTAGCGGTACAGTTGATCGAATCGGTGCTGAATTGCTCGCAGATACCGATTTCGAAACGAATGGCTTACAGTCTTTAGGCTTATCTCAAACTCAAAGCCTTACGTTGCTAGAGCAGTACACTAACTTTAGCCCTGAATTTGTCGGTGCTAATAATGCGCCGTCAGGTGAAAATATGTTAGTGACAACAGATGAAGATACGCCAATCAGCGGAACACTTTTAGCGACTGATGAAAACTCTCAAGACACGCTTACTTTTAGTCAAACATCGGACCCACAAAACGGCACAGTAGTCGTTAATTCAGACGGAACTTGGACGTATACACCAAACGAATTTTTTAATGGTACTGATAGTTTTACTGTAGAAGTTTCTGATGGAAAAGGTGGGGTTGATAGTTTAACTATTGATGTAAATGTTCAGCCAGTGAATGATGCGCCTGTTATCTCTATTCCTGAAGCAGGAATTGATGGTGTTATCTCTACTAGCGACTTAACTGACGGAGTCCAAGTAACAATTGAACTGCCGCGTGGTACTGGCGTTGGAGATACTCTTGTCTTAAGAGATATCGATGGCACTATCTTATCTGAGCTTACTATTTCGAGAGAGAACTTTGATTCCGGCTCATTGGTGATAACGGTCCCAGCGCCGGAAGATGGAACTTATACGTATGAAGCACAAATAACCGATCCTCAAGGTAATATTGGGCCAGTATCAAACGAAGCGTCCTATAAAGTAGACACCATCATCAACAAGCCAAACATCGACTTGATGGACTCAAGTGACAGTGGCGACAGCAACCGCGATGATCTGACTCACGACAATACCCCAACGTTTGCCCTAGGCAACATCGACAGCGATGTGGCAGGCGAAGCCATCGTGGTGATGAAAGACGGTCAAGTGGTTGATGGTACGTTGGAAAACGTGAACGGCACTTGGCAGTTCACCCCAACTGAGGCGTGGGCCGATGGCGAGTACGACCTGACGGTGCAAGTGACGGATACGGCAGGCAACAGCGCCACGTCAGACGCGCTGACGGTGACGATCGATACCGAGGCGGCCGCCACCATCACCATTGATGACATCACCGACGACAACATCATCAATGCCGCTGAATCCAACGGTCAAGTGACCATCACGGGCTCAGTCGGTGGCGACGCGAAAGCGGGCGACACCGTCACCCTAACGGTGAATGGCCAAGATTACACGGGCCTAGTGCAAAATGACGGCAGTTACAGCATCGAGGTGGACGGCAGCGACTTAGTCAGTGATGCCGACCGCACCATCGTGGCGAGCGTGACGGGCACCGATGAAGCGGGTAACGAATTTATCGCGACCACCGATACCACTGGCGACAATAAAGATGGCGATTACGACGTCGACACCGGCATCAACAAGCCAAACATCGACTTGATGGACTCAAGCGACAGTGGTGACAGCAACCGCGATGATCTGACTCACGACAATACCCCAACGTTTGCCCTAGGCAACATCGACAGCGATGTGGCAGGCGAAGCCATCGTGGTGATGAAAGACGGTCAAGTGGTTGATGGTACGTTGGAAAACGTGAACGGCACTTGGCAGTTCACCCCAACTGAGGCGTGGGCCGATGGCGAGTACGACCTGACGGTGCAAGTGACGGATACGGCAGGCAACAGCGCCACGTCAGACGCGCTGATGGTGACGATCGATACCGAGGCGGCCGCCACCATCACCATTGATGACATCACCGACGACAACATCATCAATGCCGCTGAATCCAACGGTCAAGTGACCATCACGGGCTCAGTCGGTGGCGACGCGAAAGCGGGCGACACCGTCACCCTAACGGTGAATGGCCAAGATTACACGGGCCTAGTGCAAAATGACGGCAGTTACAGCATCGAGGTGGACGGCAGCGACTTAGTCAGTGATGCCGACCGCACCATCTTGGCGAGCGTGACGGGCACCGATGAAGCGGGTAACGAATTTATCGCGACCACCGATACCACTGGCGACAATAAAGATGGCGATTACGACGTCGACACCGGCATCAACAAGCCAAACATCGACTTGATGGACTCAAGTGACAGTGGCGACAGCAACCGCGATGATCTGACTCACGACAATACCCCAACGTTTGCCCTAGGCAACATCGACAGCGATGTGGCAGGCGAAGCCATCGTGGTGATGAAAGACGGTCAAGTGGTTGATGGTACGTTGGAAAACGTGAACGGCACTTGGCAGTTCACCCCAACTGAGGCGTGGGCCGATGGCGAGTACGACCTGACGGTGCAAGTGACGGATACGGCAGGCAACAGCGCCACGTCAGACGCGCTGACGGTGACGATCGATACCGAGGCGGCCGCCACCATCACCATTGATGACATCACCGACGACAACATCATCAATGCCGCTGAATCCAACGGTCAAGTGACCATCACGGGCTCAGTCGGTGGCGACGCGAAAGCGGGCGACACCGTCACCCTAACGGTGAATGGCCAAGATTACACGGGCCTAGTGCAAAATGACGGCAGTTACAGCATCGAGGTGGACGGCAGCGACTTAGTCAGTGATGCCGACCGCACCATCTTGGCGAGCGTGACGGGCACCGATGAAGCGGGTAACGAATTTATCGCGACCACCGATACCACTGGCGACAATAAAGATGGCGATTACGACGTCGACACCGGCATCAACAAGCCAAACATCGACTTGATGGACTCAAGTGACACTGGCGACAGCAACCGCGATGATCTGACTCACGACAATACCCCAACGTTTGCCCTAGGCAACATCGACAGCGATGTGGCAGGCGAAGCCATCGTGGTGATGAAAGACGGTCAAGTGGTTGATGGTACGTTGGAAAACGTGAACGGCACTTGGCAGTTCACCCCAACTGAGGCGTGGGCCGATGGCGAGTACGACCTGACGGTGCAAGTGACGGATACGGCAGGCAACAGCGCCACGTCAGACGCGCTGACGGTGACGATCGATACCGAGGCGGCCGCCACCATCACCATTGATGACATCACCGACGACAACATCATCAATGCCGCTGAATCCAACGGTCAAGTGACCATCACGGGCTCAGTCGGTGGCGACGCGAAAGCGGGCGACACCGTCACCCTAACGGTGAATGGCCAAGATTACACGGGCCTAGTGCAAAATGACGGCAGTTACAGCATCGAGGTGGACGGCAGCGACTTAGTCAGTGATGCCGACCGCACCATCGTGGCGAGCGTGACGGGCACCGATGAAGCGGGTAACGAATTTATCGCGACCACCGATACCACTGGCGACAATAAAGATGGCGATTACGACGTCGACACCGGCATCAACAAGCCAAACATCGACTTGATGGACTCAAGTGACAGTGGCGACAGCAACCGCGATGATCTGACTCACGACAATACCCCAACGTTTGCCCTAGGCAACATCGACAGCGATGTGGCAGGCGAAGCCATCGTGGTGATGAAAGACGGTCAAGTGGTTGATGGTACGTTGGAAAACGTGAACGGCACTTGGCAGTTCACCCCAACTGAGGCGTGGGCCGATGGCGAGTACGACCTGACGGTGCAAGTGACGGATACGGCAGGCAACAGCGCCACGTCAGACGCGCTGACGGTGACGATCGATACCGAGGCGGCCGCCACCATCACCATTGATGACATCACCGACGACAACATCATCAATGCCGCTGAATCCAACGGTCAAGTGACCATCACGGGCTCAGTCGGTGGCGACGCGAAAGCGGGCGACACCGTCACCCTAACGGTGAATGGCCAAGATTACACGGGCCTAGTGCAAAATGACGGCAGTTACAGCATCGAGGTGGACGGCAGCGACTTAGTCAGTGATGCCGACCGCACCATCGTGGCGAGCGTGACGGGCACCGATGAAGCGGGTAACGAATTTATCGCGACCACCGATACCACTGGCGACAATAAAGATGGCGATTACGACGTCGACACCGGCATCAACAAGCCAAACATCGACTTGATGGACTCAAGTGACAGTGGCGACAGCAACCGCGATGATCTGACTCACGACAATACCCCAACGTTTGCCCTAGGCAACATCGACAGCGATGTGGCAGGCGAAGCCATCGTGGTGATGAAAGACGGTCAAGTGGTTGATGGTACGTTGGAAAACGTGAACGGCACTTGGCAGTTCACCCCAACTGAGGCGTGGGCCGATGGCGAGTACGACCTGACGGTGCAAGTGACGGATACGGCAGGCAACAGCGCCACGTCAGACGCGCTGACGGTGACGATCGATACCGAGGCGGCCGCCACCATCACCATTGATGACATCACCGACGACAACATCATCAATGCCGCTGAATCCAACGGTCAAGTGACCATCACGGGCTCAGTCGGTGGCGACGCGAAAGCGGGCGACACCGTCACCCTAACGGTGAATGGCCAAGATTACACGGGCCTAGTGCAAAATGACGGCAGTTACAGCATCGAGGTGGACGGCAGCGACTTAGTCAGTGATGCCGACCGCACCATCGTGGCGAGCGTGACGGGCACCGATGAAGCGGGTAACGAATTTATCGCGACCACCGATACCACTGGCGACAATAAAGATGGCGATTACGACGTCGACACCGGCATCAACAAGCCAAACATCGACTTGATGGACTCAAGCGACAGTGGTGACAGCAACCGCGATGATCTGACTCACGACAATACCCCAACGTTTGCCCTAGGCAACATCGACAGCGATGTGGCAGGCGAAGCCATCGTGGTGATGAAAGACGGTCAAGTGGTTGATGGTACGTTGGAAAACGTGAACGGCACTTGGCAGTTCACCCCAACTGAGGCGTGGGCCGATGGCGAGTACGACCTGACGGTGCAAGTGACGGATACGGCAGGCAACAGCGCCACGTCAGACGCGCTGATGGTGACGATCGATACCGAGGCGGCCGCCACCATCACCATTGATGACATCACCGACGACAACATCATCAATGCCGCTGAATCCAACGGTCAAGTGACCATCACGGGCTCAGTCGGTGGCGACGCGAAAGCGGGCGACACCGTCACCCTAACGGTGAATGGCCAAGATTACACGGGCCTAGTGCAAAATGACGGCAGTTACAGCATCGAGGTGGACGGCAGCGACTTAGTCAGTGATGCCGACCGCACCATCTTGGCGAGCGTGACGGGCACCGATGAAGCGGGTAACGAATTTATCGCGACCACCGATACCACTGGCGACAATAAAGATGGCGATTACGACGTCGACACCGGCATCAACAAGCCAAACATCGACTTGATGGACTCAAGTGACAGTGGCGACAGCAACCGCGATGATCTGACTCACGACAATACCCCAACGTTTGCCCTAGGCAACATCGACAGCGATGTGGCAGGCGAAGCCATCGTGGTGATGAAAGACGGTCAAGTGGTTGATGGTACGTTGGAAAACGTGAACGGCACTTGGCAGTTCACCCCAACTGAGGCGTGGGCCGATGGCGAGTACGACCTGACGGTGCAAGTGACGGATACGGCAGGCAACAGCGCCACGTCAGACGCGCTGACGGTGACGATCGATACCGAGGCGGCCGCCACCATCACCATTGATGACATCACCGACGACAACATCATCAATGCCGCTGAATCCAACGGTCAAGTGACCATCACGGGCTCAGTCGGTGGCGACGCGAAAGCGGGCGACACCGTCACCCTAACGGTGAATGGCCAAGATTACACGGGCCTAGTGCAAAATGACGGCAGTTACAGCATCGAGGTGGACGGCAGCGACTTAGTCAGTGATGCCGACCGCACCATCTTGGCGAGCGTGACGGGCACCGATGAAGCGGGTAACGAATTTATCGCGACCACCGATACCACTGGCGACAATAAAGATGGCGATTACGACGTCGACACCGGCATCAACAAGCCAAACATCGACTTGATGGACTCAAGTGACACTGGCGACAGCAACCGCGATGATCTGACTCACGACAATACCCCAACGTTTGCCCTAGGCAACATCGACAGCGATGTGGCAGGCGAAGCCATCGTGGTGATGAAAGACGGTCAAGTGGTTGATGGTACGTTGGAAAACGTGAACGGCACTTGGCAGTTCACCCCAACTGAGGCGTGGGCCGATGGCGAGTACGACCTGACGGTGCAAGTGACGGATACGGCAGGCAACAGCGCCACGTCAGACGCGCTGACGGTGACGATCGATACCGAGGCGGCCGCCACCATCACCATTGATGACATCACCGACGACAACATCATCAATGCCGCTGAATCCAACGGTCAAGTGACCATCACGGGCTCAGTCGGTGGCGACGCGAAAGCGGGCGACACCGTCACCCTAACGGTGAATGGCCAAGATTACACGGGCCTAGTGCAAAATGACGGCAGTTACAGCATCGAGGTGGACGGCAGCGACTTAGTCAGTGATGCCGACCGCACCATCGTGGCGAGCGTGACGGGCACCGATGAAGCGGGTAACGAATTTATCGCGACCACCGATACCACTGGCGACAATAAAGATGGCGATTACGACGTCGACACCGGCATCAACAAGCCAAACATCGACTTGATGGACTCAAGCGACAGTGGTGACAGCAACCGCGATGATCTGACTCACGACAATACCCCAACGTTTGCCCTAGGCAACATCGACAGCGATGTGGCAGGCGAAGCCATCGTGGTGATGAAAGACGGTCAAGTGGTTGATGGTACGTTGGAAAACGTGAACGGCACTTGGCAGTTCACCCCAACTGAGGCGTGGGCCGATGGCGAGTACGACCTGACGGTGCAAGTGACGGATACGGCAGGCAACAGCGCCACGTCAGACGCGCTGATGGTGACGATCGATACCGAGGCGGCCGCCACCATCACCATTGATGACATCACCGACGACAACATCATCAATGCCGCTGAATCCAACGGTCAAGTGACCATCACGGGCTCAGTCGGTGGCGACGCGAAAGCGGGCGACACCGTCACCCTAACGGTGAATGGCCAAGATTACACGGGCCTAGTGCAAAATGACGGCAGTTACAGCATCGAGGTGGACGGCAGCGACTTAGTCAGTGATGCCGACCGCACCATCTTGGCGAGCGTGACGGGCACCGATGAAGCGGGTAACGAATTTATCGCGACCACCGATACCACTGGCGACAATAAAGATGGCGATTACGACGTCGACACCGGCATCAACAAGCCAAACATCGACTTGATGGACTCAAGTGACAGTGGCGACAGCAACCGCGATGATCTGACTCACGACAATACCCCAACGTTTGCCCTAGGCAACATCGACAGCGATGTGGCAGGCGAAGCCATCGTGGTGATGAAAGACGGTCAAGTGGTTGATGGTACGTTGGAAAACGTGAACGGCACTTGGCAGTTCACCCCAACTGAGGCGTGGGCCGATGGCGAGTACGACCTGACGGTGCAAGTGACGGATACGGCAGGCAACAGCGCCACGTCAGACGCGCTGACGGTGACGATCGATACCGAGGCGGCCGCCACCATCACCATTGATGACATCACCGACGACAACATCATCAATGCCGCTGAATCCAACGGTCAAGTGACCATCACGGGCTCAGTCGGTGGCGACGCGAAAGCGGGCGACACCGTCACCCTAACGGTGAATGGCCAAGATTACACGGGCCTAGTGCAAAATGACGGCAGTTACAGCATCGAGGTGGACGGCAGCGACTTAGTCAGTGATGCCGACCGCACCATCTTGGCGAGCGTGACGGGCACCGATGAAGCGGGTAACGAATTTATCGCGACCACCGATACCACTGGCGACAATAAAGATGGCGATTACGACGTCGACACCGGCATCAACAAGCCAAACATCGACTTGATGGACTCAAGTGACACTGGCGACAGCAACCGCGATGATCTGACTCACGACAATACCCCAACGTTTGCCCTAGGCAACATCGACAGCGATGTGGCAGGCGAAGCCATCGTGGTGATGAAAGACGGTCAAGTGGTTGATGGTACGTTGGAAAACGTGAACGGCACTTGGCAGTTCACCCCAACTGAGGCGTGGGCCGATGGCGAGTACGACCTGACGGTGCAAGTGACGGATACGGCAGGCAACAGCGCCACGTCAGACGCGCTGACGGTGACGATCGATACCGAGGCGGCCGCCACCATCACCATTGATGACATCACCGACGACAACATCATCAATGCCGCTGAATCCAACGGTCAAGTGACCATCACGGGCTCAGTCGGTGGCGACGCGAAAGCGGGCGACACCGTCACCCTAACGGTGAATGGCCAAGATTACACGGGCCTAGTGCAAAATGACGGCAGTTACAGCATCGAGGTGGACGGCAGCGACTTAGTCAGTGATGCCGACCGCACCATCGTGGCGAGCGTGACGGGCACCGATGAAGCGGGTAACGAATTTATCGCGACCACCGATACCACTGGCGACAATAAAGATGGCGATTACGACGTCGACACCGGCATCAACAAGCCAAACATCGACTTGATGGACTCAAGTGACACTGGCGACAGCAACCGCGATGATCTGACTCACGACAATACCCCAACGTTTGCCCTAGGCAACATCGACAGCGATGTGGCAGGCGAAGCCATCGTGGTGATGAAAGACGGTCAAGTGGTTGATGGTACGTTGGAAAACGTGAACGGCACTTGGCAGTTCACCCCAACTGAGGCGTGGGCCGATGGCGAGTACGACCTGACGGTGCAAGTGACGGATACGGCAGGCAACAGCGCCACGTCAGACGCGCTGACGGTGACGATCGATACCGAGGCGGCCGCCACCATCACCATTGATGACATCACCGACGACAACATCATCAATGCCGCTGAATCCAACGGTCAAGTGACCATCACGGGCTCAGTCGGTGGCGACGCGAAAGCGGGCGACACCGTCACCCTAACGGTGAATGGCCAAGATTACACGGGCCTAGTGCAAAATGACGGCAGTTACAGCATCGAGGTGGACGGCAGCGACTTAGTCAGTGATGCCGACCGCACCATCTTGGCGAGCGTGACGGGCACCGATGAAGCGGGTAACGAATTTATCGCGACCACCGATACCACTGGCGACAATAAAGATGGCGATTACGACGTCGACACCGGCATCAACAAGCCAAACATCGACTTGATGGACTCAAGTGACAGTGGCGACAGCAACCGCGATGATCTGACTCACGACAATACCCCAACGTTTGCCCTAGGCAACATCGACAGCGATGTGGCAGGCGAAGCCATCGTGGTGATGAAAGACGGTCAAGTGGTTGATGGTACGTTGGAAAACGTGAACGGCACTTGGCAGTTCACCCCAACTGAGGCGTGGGCCGATGGCGAGTACGACCTGACGGTGCAAGTGACGGATACGGCAGGCAACAGCGCCACGTCAGACGCGCTGACGGTGACGATCGATACCGAGGCGGCCGCCACCATCACCATTGATGACATCACCGACGACAACATCATCAATGCCGCTGAATCCAACGGTCAAGTGACCATCACGGGCTCAGTCGGTGGCGACGCGAAAGCGGGCGACACCGTCACCCTAACGGTGAATGGCCAAGATTACACGGGCCTAGTGCAAAATGACGGCAGTTACAGCATCGAGGTGGACGGCAGCGACTTAGTCAGTGATGCCGACCGCACCATCGTGGCGAGCGTGACGGGCACCGATGAAGCGGGTAACGAATTTATCGCGACCACCGATGAAGGGCGCTATGATGTTCAAGTCTCGCCACCTAACTCTGAAGACTTCTCTATCAACATCGGTGAGTCTGGTTCGTCAAAAGTCATTTTTGATGATGGAAAAGGGTCTATTGAAGGGGATGGCTCAGACCATATCTCTGACGAGTTTGATGATTCGCAACCAGACACGCAAGTTGGCGTTGTCATTACCGAATTACCAGATAATGGAACACTGACTTATGATGGTGTTGAGATTACCGTAGATGATCTAGCCGTGTTTGATGATCAAGGAAATGTTCTGCAAGAGGGTACGGTATTTGAAAATCCAAATCTGATTGAATACACCCGTGATGAACACCCAGAAGGTTTCCTACTTGGTGTTAGAGATGAACAAGATGTCGATAACGATTCACCTTCGAAAACAGATTTCTACAACTGGGGTGAAGCTACGGATGATCCATCCGTGCGTAAATTGATTCTGGCAGATGGGGACGTCATCACTATTACTGCTGATAAAGAGGGTCAAGGAAGCGACGACCTGATCCAGTATAATTCTAATGCGAATCATGTTGGTTATGGTGTGGGCGTCGGCAAAGGAAACGGTATTGAAGAACGTGAATCAATTACCATCAACTTTGAAAGTCGCCCTGCAGATAGCATCACCCTTGGGCTAGATGGTTTAGGCGGTTATTTTGAAAAAGGTTTAGATGATCGACTCAATAACGGTTCTAGTAACGAGTCAAAAGTCACGATTGATGTGACATGGCTTGATGCCAATGGAAATCGTCAAACGACACCTTTCGAGTATCAAAAAGAAACCAAAGGAAATTCCGACTTATTCCATGAAATCGTGATTCCATCTGAACAGTTCGAATTACCGAATGGGGCGATGATTGAGTCTGTTGAATTATCGACAGTGGGTAATGGTAACTGGGAACTACGTTATATCGATACGCGTTCTGATGATTCATTTGACTATCGAGCGGTCGATTCTCATGGTAATTACAGCGACGAATCTACCGTTACGATAAACAATGCCCCAGACGCAGTTGATGATCCTCAAGGATACACCGTTCAACTCGGTTCTTTCGCTGACAATCAAAACTGGCAGGTTGATGGTGTCGAGATAAAAGCCTTTATTGGTCACTTAGGTGATCGTAGCGAAGATATAGAGCGTGATATTGAGACAACGGATCGTCATAAACTTGGTGTTGATGGCGATATTAGCACTGGGCCAGGCGAACAACTTCAATATGACCGTGAGACCGGGCAGTCAGAGAAGCTCGAAATTACATTGCCTAAACCAGCGACGAGTTTTTCATTTGCCGTTGCGAGTCTATATGCGAATGAGGGCGGCACTGAAAATCATGAGCAGGGTATGTGGACAGCATACTTAGACGGTAAGCCAGTCCAAAGTGGCGTGTTTAGTTTAGAGTCTGGAAAAGATGGTCAATTCTCTGTTGATTTAGAAAGCGTTGCATTCGACTCGATTGTTTTTGAAGCGACTGAATTCACTTCACACCCTGACAAATTTGAAGGTTCTGATAATGACTCTTCTGATTATTTCTTAACGGGATTCGAGGCCACAGGAGCGGGGGCGTACGCGGTTAATCAGAGTGAGGGTGAGATTCGTATCCCGATGTCAGAAATTCTAGCCAATGATGTCGATATAGATGGTGACACTCTAACTATCACGGCCTTTAACGAGTTTGGTGAGCACCACGTTCGTATTGAGGGCGATGAAGTTGTATTTGATTTTGTGGACAGTTTCCATGGCGAAACCTCTTTTACTTACACGATTACCGATGGTAATGGAGCAAGCGATACGGCAACAATTAATGTAATTGTTAACCCTGATGTCGATTTAGTCTCAGTAAGTAGTGTTAACACTTTGGGAACGGAGGTTGAAGAGGGAGAGTCTCTCACTTTTGTGGTAAATCTATCCGCTGAGTCACAGCTTGGTCAGCAACTAGAAGTAGACTTTGGAACCAACGTAGGTGAATTAGATGCTGCTTCAAGTGCCGATGTGAAGTTGGGAGAATTGCAATTTACCAACGGGGTTACCTATAACGCTAACACAGGTTTATTGTTCGTTCCTCCTGGCGTTGAATCGTTTGAAATTATTGCTCCGACCGTTGATGACATACTGGATGAGTCGTCTGAGAATTACACGATTTCAGTAGGTGGAAAAGAAAGCACAGGCGTGATTCTCGATAATGATGAGTCTACTGCAGCTTCAAGCAAAGAGATATCGGGAATAGAAGACACGGTGCTTCTACTATCGCTTGATAATTTTGGTGCAGAGCCAGGCAGTTCAATTGTCATTACCGGATTGCCATTGGATGGAAAGTTGGTTGTGAATAAGGGTACGGAGCAAACCCCAAACTGGGTAGAACTGAACACCGATACGATCACATCTGAGCAACTTGAGTCTGGTTTGATAGGATTTAAGCCAGAAGAGAATGAGTCCGGCTCAGATGATTTCAACTTGAATGACGTCGGAAATAAATCGAACGATTATGCCGAAATTAAATTTAAGGCTGTCAGTGAAAATGGCACATCAGAAGAGCACACATTGACGGTTGATATCACTCCTGTCGCTGATGGGCCAAGCATTAGTGTGACGCTTGGGGATATGGTGAAATCGGATGCCACTTCGTCTCATCATGCTGATGTGATTGCTACTGTCGGTAAGAGTGAAGCAGAGAATAATGGCCTTGCTGTTGAAATGGGACTAGACAATTCCCTACCATCCCATTTAGGTAACAACAACGACTATAGTGATACTGATACTCTGTTTGTTGGCGGTAACAACGTCGATTCTATGTATGGTGGTGGAGGGGATGATGTCTTTGTTGGTGGCGCACAAAATGATTCATTCTATGGTGATGACGCGACTAGTAATACTGCTCATGATGGTACTGATACTGTTTACCTGACAGGTAAGTTTGAAGATTATAAATTCACTTTCAAAGATAACCATGGTGGAGATGTACCATATTGGATCGTACTCGATACTAAATCAGTTGATTCAGTAAATGATCACACTGGTCAAGAAGATCGCGGTGATCATTTATATGAGATAGAGCGAGTTGTATTTTCGGATAAGGTGATCGAACTTAACCCAGATGGTACATATGAGGTTCTTCAGGATAGTTGGATCCCCGTTGATATTGACGTAGATCTTGTCGATACGGATGGTAGTGAAAGTCTTGTTCAAACGGTTACAGTTAATGGTCTTCCGGAAGGTATTGAAGTCCATGTCAATGGTAAGCCTATTGCAGCAGAAGCCGATGGTTCATTCATAGTGCCAACTGATGCTGACGGAAAAGTATCGTTCGATATTAAAGTGCCGTTTGATTACGATGGTAGCTTAGATTTTCCAATGAGCGTTACCGCTACTTCGGTAGAGTCGTCTAATAGTGATAGTGCTTCTAGTACTGAAACGGTTGATGTAACAGCGCGAGAATACGCGATGGAATCAGGTTCACATGGTAATGACACCATTGATGGTAGTGATAATCATGATTTGATTGTTGGTGACGTGCAGGGTATTGAGATTGTTGCCGGAGAAGACTACAACATTGCGTTCGTATTGGATACCTCTGGGAGTATGGGAAGTCAGGTTGGAACTGCTAAGCAAGAAATATTGGATGTATTTGATAAACTACAAGAAGCAGCCAACCAAGGAACGGAACCTGGAACAGTAAATATTTTACTGACTGAGTTTGAATCACAATCGACACTTATTGTATCTGTCGATTTGAGCTCAGCGACAGCGAGAGATGATTTTGTTAAGGAGCTAAATAAAATCGAGAATTCTGGTTGGGGTAATACGAACTATGAATCAGGTCTGCAATCGGCGGTAGACTGGTTTGGCGAACAGCCTAACCCTGATGGCCAGAATATTACTTACTTTATTACAGATGGTAATCCAAACACGCACACAGATTTAGATGATCTAGCTCAGAATGATTTCTCAAAAGTGATTCTGGATGTAGACTCAAATGGTCAGTTAGTGACGTTAGAAACTATTGTAAATGATAACAACTATAGTCATGGTCAAGCCGTTAGTTACAAAGGAAATATCCTGATTGATCAACATGGGTACGTATACTCTCCGTTTACGGGTCAACAGATTGGAGCAATTGATCTCGAGAACGGCGAGCTAGAGTACGATGATGAAGGTGGTAAGTCAGTCCAAACTCAGCATATGTATCAAGTATTGGCAGCCCTATCGACGGTTGAAGCAATTGGTATTGGGACTGGTGTGAGTGACAGCACGCTTCAACAGTACGATACCGATGGTGTAGTGGATTCTAAGATTGATGTATCGAAACTTGCAGAAACCATTCTTGGTCAAGATATACCACTGAAGCAAGGCTCTGATACTATTCATGGTGGTGAGGGTAACGACATCCTACTCGGTGACTTGGTTGAGTTTGGTGCGAATGAACAAGGTTTGAGTGCTATTCAATCGCATGTTGCTAGTCAAACTGGACAAGACATCTCATCAGTTGATGCTGAAGATATTCATAACTATGTGAAGGATAACATTCAAGAGTTTAACCAAGACCATACAGGCGACAAAACTGATTATCTGTATGGTGATGAAGGCGACGATATTATCTTTGGCCACGGCGGTAACGATATTTTAGTTGGTGGGGCAGGTAATGATATCCTCGTCGGCGGCGACGGTGATGACATCTTCCAGTTTGTTGATCAAGGTGATGGTATCCGAGATGGAGAAATGGATATTGTTAAGGATTTCACCTCTGGTGAAGATAAGCTTGATCTGAGTGAATTACTCGATTCATACGATGATAGGAGTATGGATGATGTACTTAGCGTAACGCTTGAAGGGAGCGATGATCTGAAGGTCACCATATCAGACGGAGATGAGAGTCAATCAATAGTGTTAGAGAATGCGGCTTCGCAATTTATTGAGCATATTTCTGATGGAAACGTATCTGATTCAATTCTTAACGATCTGCTGAAAGTGCAAGACACATTCAATAGCTAAACAAAAAGGGCCGAAAGGCCCTTTTTTAGTATGGGGTTATTTGTCGTAATTGATAGGCACGACAGCGTTTTGCTTTAGACGGTGATCAAAGCACCTTACAAGCAAAACCTTTTAGGTAGAAACCTTCTGGGTAAGCACTGTCTGTTGGGTGATCAGCGGCTTGCTCAAAGCGCTCTACAAACTTCACTTGACGGCCTGAATCCAAGGCCGCATCAGCGATGATTTTCTGGAATAGATCGGATGTCATTAAGCCAGAACAAGAATAAGTAAGCAGTGTTCCACCTGGTTTAAGAATTTGCATGGCGAGCATATTGATATCTTTGTAGCCATTTGCACCAGAAGTGAGATTGCTCTTGCTTGAAACAAACTTTGGTGGGTCCATGATCACGACATCAAATTGAGTCCCTTGATCGCGGTATTCACGTAGCAGTTTGAATACATCTGCGTTTAGGAACACAGCACGTTTTTTTGAAATATCAAACTCGTTTAATTCAGCATTAAACTTAGCAGTATCTAATGCTGGCTGTGAAACATCGGCATTGATAACGCGTTTAGCGCCACCTTTAAGTGAGTACAGTCCAAAACCACCAGTGTAAGAGAAGCAGTTGAGAACCTCTTTATCTTTAACGTACTTCATTGCTTGCTGACGGCTATCGCGTTGGTCTAGGTAAAAACCTGTTTTATGGCCGCCAACAATGTCCACGCTAATTTTGACGCCGTTCTCTTCAATGACGACAGATTTTGGTGGCTCTTCACCATGAAGTACACCCGTGACTTCTTTCAAGCCCTCTTTTTTACGTACCGCGACGTCAGAACGCTCGTAAACATGACACTCTGGGAAGCATTCAACCAGCGCATCAACAATCGCCGTTTTGTTATATTCCGCACCAGCGCTAAGCAATTGGCAAACGAAATAGTTTTGGTAGCGGTCAATAGTAACGCCTGGCAAACCATCAGACTCTGCCGCGATGAGTCGATAGCCAGTTAAACCGTCACGTTCGATAATATCTTCACGAAGCAGTTGCGCATCTTTGATGCGTTTAGTGAAAAACGCTTTGTTAATGTCTTCTTTATTGAAGCTCCAGATGCGAGCGCGGATTTGAGATGCTGGAGAATATGCTGCTTTTGCTAGCCATTTTCCGTCGTGAGCGAATACATCAACGGTTTCACCAATAGCGGGTTCGCCCTCAACTTTACTGATACCGCGAGAGAAAATCCAAGGATGCTTGCGCTTAACCGATTTCTCACGACCTTTTACCAAATAGATAGCAGCTGTCATATCTTTAGCTCTTATTGAATCAAGAAAGGGTCGTATTGTCCGGGATGTTGTTGGTAAAAGCAATAAGTGTAAACAATCAATAAAATACGATGCGGACAAAGGAGTACAGGGGAAAAAGTACAGGGAAAAAAGGGGCCACCGAAGTGACCCTATATGCAATTGTTATGTAATTATGCTTTCAATCCTGTGAGTAAGGATTCCATCGCATCACTTTGTTGACGTAGCTGCTCTACATTTTGTGAAGTATTTGAAATCATGGTGCACACATTGTTTGCTTGCACTCGAATCTCTTCAACGCTTGATGCAATATTGTCAGCCACAACGCCTTGTTCTTCGGCAGCGGTTGCAATTTGGATACTGCTGTCTGAGATACTCAGGTTCTTATCCGCTAAAGACCCAATTTCCTGATTGACCTCAGTCATTAAGCTTTGACCGTCATTCGCGTTATTAACCGTCACTTCCATCAACTTAGTTAATGATTGGCTGTTACGTTGTAGCGACTCAATCATTGATTGGATTTCAACGGTTGCTTGCTGGGTTCTGCCCGCTAGAGCTCGAACTTCATCCGCAACGACGGCAAATCCACGACCTTGTTCACCAGCACGAGCTGCTTCGATAGCAGCATTTAACGCCAGTAAGTTGGTTTGCTCTGATATGCCATTGATGGTTGTGACCACTTCATCGATTTGCGCGGCGTTAGCATCAAGTTCTTCAACGGCATGTGACGCTGATTGAATTTCGTTAGAGAGAGAAGAAATGGAAGCCAGCGTATTTTCTACCTTGATTTGACCCGATTGAGCAACACTGCGAGCATCTTCTGTTTGTTCACTAGAGTTGTGGGCGAGGGTAGCAACTTCACGAATAGTAGATGCCATTTCTTCCGTTGCACTAGCTAGCGAGTTTAGGTGTTCTTGCTGTGTATTAGAAATGTTCGAGCTGTCTTTGATGGATTGATTGAGATCGGAGCTGATTTGTTGCATAAGCGCTACCGACTCTTGAATAGAGAGCACCATCTTTTGTTCACGTTCTGCAACTTTGTCGATAGTAATCGCGATTTCACTGAACTCATCACGGACAGGGAAGAAATTCATACGTGCTGTTAAGTTGCCATCTGCTAACGTATTAAGTGCTTTGTTCATCGTGAACATCGCACCGCCAATGAACGTCATGATGTAATAAACACTCAATGCAACGAGAACAAGGCTAACTAAGATCACTGAAACTTGTATTGTCGAAAGGGCTGACCACAATGATTTGTCATGATTGGCGACCAAACTGTACGAACCATCTAAGACAGAGATAGATCCTGGGCCAGAACCAATAGAAATTGTGCTTGAACCAGCAATTAAACTTGCTACTTGTGACTGAGAAAGGTTGCCAGCTTCAATAAGGCCTTTCATTAGCTGAAGCTCTTCAGCGTACATGTTCGTAATGAGGGCATCCGCAGCACTATTCATAACAAATGTGAGGATGACGATAGCGAGAAGTGGAAGAAAGAAAAGCAAATAAAACTTTTCTTGAATCTTTAAGTGGATGAGATATTTATCAATCCAGCGGAAAGGAATTTCTTTCATAATTATTATAACCATACAAAAACCCACTATCCTTAGTGGGGTAAATAGACGGAAATAATATATCACTCAATGAAAAGGAGCGGTATGCGGATGAACCTAAAGTGTGAGAAGTTTATAGTAAAAGGTCATGTTCAAGGTGTAGGTTTTCGTTATCACACATCACACCAAGGGCTTAAGTTGGGGCTAACAGGTTACGCAAAAAACTTGAACAGTGGTGATGTTGAAGTGATGGCCTGCGGAACGCAGGATCAAATATCCGAGTTTGCTTTATGGCTAGAGGATGGTCCGCGGACAGCAACGGTCGAAAGTGTGTTTCGAGAGTCAGCCTCTTATAAACCTTTCCGCGGATTTAAAATATTATGATCTTACAAGCATTTAGCTGGCTTAGGCAGGCCGGCGAGTTTTGTCGCTTGCTTTGCTGGGCCTTTTTTAAACAGCTTAAATAGATATTTGCTGTTTCCCTTTTCAGGGCCGTGAGCCTTTTCCATTGCCTTTACAAGCATTCTCACCGCAGGTGATGTGTTGAACTCCACATAGAAATCACGAACGAAGTGAATAACTTCTAGATGCGCTTCGGTAAGCTCAATTTCTTCTTCTTTCGCTAAAAGCTCAATCATACCTTCTTCCCACTGTGTGTGGTCAAGAAGATAGCCTTGAGCGTCGGTTTCAATTTGTTTGCCGTTGTAAACGAACATGATGTGTTATCCGCTTAATTGTCTTTGATGATTATAGGGTAGCGTAGAGCTAAGGGATTGCTCAACAAAAGAATCAGTTATGGTCACTGAATGAAGCGAAAACATACAACACGTGTTCAATAGATGATGGATTCATAGTCGTGCCATAGCAAACTGATGCTGACATGAGAATATTCACAAAATTGAAAGTTCATGCATTTGGTTGGAAAAATTCCCGAGTAGAGACTTGGGTTTTTGCATATTAAGTCAAATTAAAGTGATTCTTTGGGAGGGGCATAGAAAAGAAAAAACCCGAAGTAAACTTCGGGCTTTTAACGTTGAGAGTCAATCTAACGTCTAACGAATTAGTCGTCGTTCATGATGCCTAGAATGCTTAGTAGGCTGATGAAGATGTTGTAGATTGATACGTACAGTGTAATCGTTGCTGAGATGTAGTTTGTTTCGCCGCCACGAATGATGCCTTGAGTGGTCATCAAAATAGCCATGGTAGAGAACACAATGAACAAGCTGCTCATTGCTAGATGTAGGATAGTTGATTGGATAAAGATGCTCGCAATCATCCCGACTACTAAAACAACGAATAGCGACAACATCAGGCCGCCCATCATAGATAGGTCGCGCTTAGTTGTTAGAGCGTAAGCAGACGCAGCCATGAATGACAAAGCGGTACCGCCAAGTGCTGTAAGAACCACATCGCCCATACCAGCGCCGATGTACATGTTCAGGATTGGACCAATAGTGTAGCCCAAGAAGCCCGTAAATAGGAACGTAAACACAAGGCCCATACTGTTGTTGCGGTTTTTCTCTGTCAAGAACAGTAGGCCGTAGAAACCAACCAACATTAGGATAATGCCCGGACGTGGTAAGTTAAATGCCATTGAAACGCCAGCAACCAGTGCTGACCATAGTAAAGTCATTGAAAGTAGTGCATATGTATTACGCAATACTTTGTTGGTTTGTAGAGCACTCTCTTGAGTAGTAGTACGTGAAAACATAGGACTGTTCATAATCTTCCTCTATAAGGGACCGTCTTATCTTTGATATATAGACATATATGGGCCCGAAAGTTCAAAAAATCAAGCCCGACACGTCTATCTCTAGAACAAAATAATAATAGAAATAGTGTGTTATGTATGTGGCAACTTGTAACACAATATTACCGTCTTGCATAGCTGCGATGTACGCAGACTCGTTTTGTGTCTGCTTTGTTATTAAGTCTCGGACAAAAAAGACAAAGTAGGTCACTATCGCCCGTGGAGATTTACGGTTTATTCAATGGCTAGAGAAGTAATGCTTACAGAAAAGCGCTGAAATAGAAATCAGCGCTTAACGTTTTCCCTTGCCGTTACGACTATTGGGACGGTTTTAATGGTGAAGAATCTGAGCTAAGAAGTTTTGTGTTCGATCAGATTGTGGGTTCTCAAAGAAATCGATAGGGTTATTTTCTTCGATGATTTCACCTGCATCCATAAAAATGACTCGATCAGCCACTTCTTTGGCAAAACCCATTTCGTGCGTGACACACAACATGGTCATGCCTTCTTCTGCCAGTTCGACCATAACATCCAGCACCTCGCGTACCATTTCTGGGTCGAGTGCGGATGTTGGCTCGTCAAACAGCATCACTTTTGGGCTCATGCAAAGAGAGCGAGCAATAGCAACACGTTGTTGTTGGCCACCTGATAACTGCCCCGGGTACTTATCGGCTTGATCAGGAATCTTTACACGTTCCAGATACTGCATGGCGACGGCTTCAGCTTCTTCTTTAGGCATTTTCTTAACCCAAATAGGCGCCAAGGTACAGTTTTCCAACACCGTGAGGTGAGGGAATAGGTTGAAGTGCTGGAAACACATCCCAACTTCTCGGCGGACTGCTTCGATATTTTTCAGATCTTCAGTGAGCTCAGTGCCTGAAACATAAATGCTGCCAGCTTGGTGCTCTTCTAGGCGGTTTATGCACCTAATCATGGTCGATTTACCCGATCCAGACGGGCCGCAGATGACGATTTTCTCACCTTGCTTTACTTCCAGATTGATGTTCTTTAGTACGTGAAACTCACCATACCATTTGTTCATGTCCTTGAGTTGGATCATGTAGTCTTGTTGTTGCGTCATAATACGTCCTTGATCTTGATGAGCTATCGTTTGTGGCCGGTATGAAGTTTGTTCTCAAGCCATATCGAGTAGCGCGACATGCCAAAACAAAATACCCAAAACACTAACGCGACAAATACATAACTTTCTGTAGCGAAACCTAACCACTCTGGGTCGGTATTCGCTGCTTGACCTATGCCTAGTACGTCGAACATACCGATAATCAGTACAAGGCTGGTGTCTTTAAATAAGCCAATGAAGGTGTTTACTATTGATGGGATCGTGATTTTAAGAGCCTGCGGTAAAATAATCAGTCCCATCTTTTTCCAATAACTTAAGCCTAGAGCATCAGCAGCTTCGTATTGACCTTTTGGAATGGCTTGTAAACCCCCACGGACAACCTCCGCCATGTATGCAGCACTAAACATGACCACACCTATGAGCGCACGTATGAGCTTGTCGGTTTCTGAACCCTCAGCCAAGAACAGAGGCAGCATGACAGATGCCATGAACAGAACTGTGATAAGTGGAACTCCACGCCATACTTCAATGTAGACCGTACAGATACTTCGGATGATTGGCATGTCAGAACGTCGACCAAGAGCTAATGCAACCCCAATTGGTAAAGAAACAACGATACCGACAAGCGCAATGATCAGCGTGACAAGTAGGCCGCCCCATTTGTGAGTATCGACCACTTCAAGACCGAATACGCCTCCGTATAAGAGTGCAGCAATGATAAAAGGGTACACATTGACAAAAAACAGCCAGATCCAAATACGCTTCGGCGTTTTTTCATACGCGAGCAGTGCAGTAAAAATAGCCAAGCTGATGTAGAACAGACGAGGGCGCCAAAGCTCAGATTCTGGATAGAAGCCATACATGAATTGTTCCCAGCGCACGCTGATGAATACCCAACATGCGCCGTCTCGGCTACAGTCATCTCGTGTACTGCCAATCCAATCGGCATTGATGAACGCCCAATCGATGATATTCCAAAGAGCAGAAAAGACGATGTACGCTAAGATGAGTGTGACGATCGAATTGACAGGCCCATTGAATAGGTTTTTGCGTAACCAGCCGATAACCCCGACAGTGTTTGCTGGAGGAGGTAGGTCTGGTTGGAATTGATGTATGCTCATATTATCTCTCCACCAGCGCTACTTTACGGTTGTACAAGTTCATTAACGCAGAAGTAATCAAACTTAAGGTTAAGTAAACGCCCATCGTCATCGCGATGATCTCTATCGCTTGCCCGGTTTGGTTTAGCGTCGTGCCAGCAAATACAGAAACCAAATCAGGATAACCAATGGCCATCGCCAGAGATGAGTTTTTGGTTAGGTTTAGGTATTGGCTAGTAAGAGGTGGAATAATAATACGTAGAGCTTGCGGAATAACGACGAGCTTCAGGGTTTTCGATCTTGGCAGACCGAGAGACATTGCAGCCTCAGTTTGCCCATGGCTGACCGCGTTAATACCAGAGCGTACGATTTCAGCAATAAATGACGCGGTGTATACGCTTAGTGCTAATAAAAGGGCCGCAAGCTCAGGAATAATGCTTATCCCGCCACGGAAATTAAAGCCTTTCAACTCCGGATAATTCAAAGAAATCGGCATACCTGCCATGAAATACACTATAAGTGGTAATACAATCACCAAGCCCAAAACAATCCTGCCCATTGGTGTTTGTTGACCAGTAAGGCGTTGTTTGTTTTTAGCCCAGACGCTGATAAAAATGCTTGCAATAAGCCCCAATATAAACGCTGCTATAACAAAACTACTGCCACTTTCCAGCACAGGGGCAGGGAAATATAGTCCTCGGACATTAAGGAAAATCGCCTCACCAAGGCTAAGACTTTGACGCGGTGATGGTAGCGCTTGAAGAACAGCAAAGTACCAAAAGAAAATCTGTAGAAGTAGAGGGATATTACGAAATGTTTCAATGTATACCGCAGCCAGTCGGCTAACTAGCCAGTTAGAAGAAAGGCGGGCAATACCCATTGTGAAACCAATGATGGTCGCGAGAATAATACCAAGCACAGAAACCAATGCAGTATTAAGCAGACCAATAACAAAGGTTCTACCATAAGAAAACGTTTCGTCATATTCGATGAGAGTCAGGCCAATACCAAAACCTGCTTCTTGATCAAGGAACCCAAACCCAGTGGCGATACCTCGAGCTTCTAGGTTGTTAAGAGCATTATTTACGATTGTGTAGAAAAAAAATACCAGTGCGGCGACGGCAATGATCTGGAAAAGAGCGGAGCGAAAGACAGGATTGTAAATCAGGCTTTTATTTCCGCTTGGCTTGGACATCGTACTTGGCGATGCATTATTTGTCGGCTTCATACAGCGATAACCTCAAACCTATTTATAGATTTACTCACTAAAAAGGGCGGCTAAAAACCGCCCAGTGAAAATCGTTTTATTAGCGGATTGGTGGCGCGTACATAAAGCCACCAGCATTCCATAGAGCATTGACACCACGAGAAATTTTCAGTGGTGAACCTTCGCCTACAGTACGTTCAAAGCTTTCACCGTAGTTACCCACTTGTTTGATGACTTGGTATCCCCAGTCATCACGAATACCTAAGCCTTTACCTTTAGGTCCGTCTACACCAAGAATACGCTTAATGTTTGGATCTTTTGATTTCAACATTTCATCCGCGTTCTTAGAAGTAATGCCGTATTCTTCTGCATTCACCATTGCAAACAATGTCCATTTAGCGATGTTGAACCATTGGTCATCACCTTGGCGAACCACAGGTCCTAGCGGCTCTTTTGAAATGATTTCTGGAAGTACGCTAGCTGAAGATGGGTCTTTAAGGTTTAAGCGAAGTGCATAAAGACCAGATTGGTCGGTAGTAAGTACGTCACAACGGCCCGCATCGAAACCTTTTGAGGTTTGCGCTGCAGTATCAAATACGACAGGTTTATATGCCATGCCTTGGTTACGGAAGTAATCGGCTAGGTTTAGCTCTGTTGTTGTACCTGATTGCACGCATACAGATGCACCATCAAGCTCTTTAGCGCTTGAGATACCAAGATCTTTCTTCACCATAAAGCCTTGACCGTCGTAGTAGTTAACGCCTACGAAGTTCAAACCAAGAGCAGTATCACGATGAAGCGTCCAGGTGGTGTTACGTGAAAGCACATCGATTTCACCAGACTGAAGTGCAGTGAAACGTTCTTTCGCGGTTAGGGGTACATATTTAACTTTCGTTTTATCCCCAAGAACGGCAGAAGCCAGCGCTTGGCAATATTCTACGTCGATACCTTCCCATTCACCTTTTGAGTTAGGGTTTGAAAAGCCAGGTAAACCTGTACTTACGCCACAAGTTAGAAAACCTTGTTTTGTGACTTTGTCCAGAGTCGTGTCTGCTGCTTGAGCGGTAGTACTCATCATTGCAGTAGATGCCGCTACGACGGAAGCAAGAATTGTGAGTTTGTTTGCCATGTGTATCCTTCCTGTATGATCCATGTTAAATCAGGAGTGGCCTGATGCAACGTGTCCAATTCGTTTATTGTTCTATCCTACGTGATTGATTCTGAAGAGACGGTAATCGGCAAATCAATCAGTTATAAGCGTAGAAAAGGATTTGTTAATTCTCAAATATATAATTTAAAAAGAGTTTTGATGAGAATCACAAATTGCCTTACAAATTAGGATGACGAAATGTTAACTGATTGTAAATAGTGCAATTGGGTAACGTTTTGGTGCACTAGCACATTCGGGAATGGTGAGAGAATAAACGTAGAATAATTGTTTGTTATTAAAACTATCATCAGTTGAGCAAAAGTCACCAGAGACAAAATTCGAACAAAAATTGTTTCTGGTGATGAAACAAGATGAAGTGTTTGCCCTATTTTTGGTAGCATGAGAGGGTTATACCCAAGTGACTTAAAGGCACAACACGTATACAAGCGTTGTCCGTTCAATGTCGTCATTTCCGCTGAATCAAGCGAGCAAGGTTATTTGGGTATATTTATTTGAAGTGGTCATGGATTGAAATGCGTTATTTTCCTCTGTTTTTAGATTTAGTAGATAAGCCAGTATTGGTGGTCGGCGGTGGCGAAGTAGCAAGCCGTAAAGTCGAGGCTTTGTTGAAAGCAGGAGCTGCCGTTACCATCGTGTCGCCAAGTCTTGTTGATTTTTTAAGTAAGCTTGCACAAGAGCAGCAAGTGCACTGGATTCAACGTTTCTATTCAAGTGACATTGTCACAAGTTCTTTTGTCCAAGTGTGGGCGACAACAGACAATCCTGACCTCAACCATCAAGTGTATAAAGATGCAAAAGCGCTCGGAATTTTAGTCAACGTCGTCGATGATAAGCCATATTGTGACTTTATTACGCCATCAATGATCAATCGAGGACGTATCCAAATTGCCATTTCTAGCGGCGGGGCATCTCCGGTTTTAATTCGAAATATCCGTGAAAAGCTAGAAGCCATTCTTCCGCAAAACATGGGGTTAATGGCAGAATTTGCAAATTCTAAACGTAATTCCATCAAAGAAGCTCTGCCAACGGTCGATTTACGCCGTAAGTTTTGGGAAAACTACTTTTCGCATCCCGACGTTGAAAATGCGAAAGACAATCGTGAACTTGAAGTGATTTATCAGCAAGCGATGTCAATGCCACTCGATAGTGAGGGTAGTTGCACATGGATTTATGTAGGGGCTGATGTAGAGATGTTGCCTATAAAAGCAGTACGCTATATGCAGCAGGCAGAACTGGCATTGTCTTCGATAAAATGTGAGGCCAATGTCATGGAGTTGGTAAGAAGAGATGCAGAGCGTGAGTCTTTTTCTTGTGCGGCTGAGCTTTCCAACATGCTGAGGCAAGCAAAAGAAGATAAATTGCGCGTTTGCGTGCTTATTCCCCAAGGAACGAACGAGTTTTCGCTTCTGCAAGGGCAGGATTTGGTTATCTAACCGAGTCGCTGGATCTCGACAAATACAAAAACGCCGACAAAATTATCGTCGGCGTTTTTCATTCTACTTTATACTTCAATTAACAAACATCAAACGTTAACTGGTGCGTGTGATTAATCACGGAAGTTGTTGTACTGGAACGGGATACCCATTTCTGCTTCTCGGATCGCTGCAATAGTCGCTTGTAGATCGTCACGCTTCTTACCAGTAACACGTACTTTGTCACCTTGAATAGAAGCTTGAACTTTAAGCTTTGCATCTTTGATTAGCTTAACCACTTTTTTAGCGGTTGGCGTATCGATACCTTGGCGAAATGCAATGTTTTGGTGCCAGTTACGGCCCGTCACTTCAGGTTCTTTCGCATCCATTGCATTCGCGTCTACGTTACGTTTTGCCAAATGGCTGCGCAAGATGTCACGCATTTGCTTTAGCTGGAAGTCACCTTCAGCAGACAGTTTTACGTTTTCTTCTACTAGCTCAAAGCTCGCATTTACATTGCGGAAATCGAAACGAGTCGATAGTTCACGGTTCGCGTTATCAACGGCATTACGTAGTTCAACGTTATCGATTTCTGAAACAATATCAAACGATGGCATGAAGATTCCTTGATTATCTTGTTATAGGGAAATTATTTACTGGATTTAACTGCTTCTGCCAGCATATCTAGCATGGTCACAGTATCATCCCAACCTAGACATGGGTCGGTAATAGATTGACCGTAAGTTAGGTTGTTAATATCAGTCATTGGCTGATTGCCTTCAATAATGAAGCTTTCTGCCATGATACCAGCAATTTGTGTACTGCCAGATTTAATTTGGTCACAAATATCTTTTGCAACGTCAATTTGTTTACGATGTTGCTTTTGACAGTTTGCGTGGCTGAAGTCAACAATCAGGCGTTGTGGCAGATCGAACTCAGCAAGTGCATCACACGCTTGTTTTACCGATGCTTCATCAAAGTTAGGACCTTTTTCACCACCGCGAAGAATGATATGACCATATGGGTTACCACTGGTACGGTATACCGTCATACGACCATTCTTGTCCGGAGAGTAGAAATAGTGTGATGCTTGAGAAGCGCGGATAGCGTCAATCGCAATTTTCACGTTACCGTTTGTCCCGTTTTTGAATCCAACCGGACAAGATAGCGCAGACGCCATTTCACGGTGAATTTGAGACTCGGTTGTGCGAGCACCGATTGCCCCCCAAGTGATGAGATCAGCAATGTATTGACCTGTAATCATATCAAGAAACTCTGTTGCGGTTGCCAAACCAAGTTTGTTGATATCCAGTAGCAGCTTACGGGCTTTATGAAGACCAGCTTCAAGTGCATAAGAGCCATCTAGGTTAGGGTCGGTAATTAGGCCTTTCCAGCCTACTACTGTGCGAGGTTTCTCAAAGTAAGTACGCATAACAATAAATAGTTCGTTTTTGTACTTATCTTGAATTTTGCTAAGGCGTGTAGCGTAGTCAATCGCAGCTTCAGTGTCATGAACTGAACATGGACCAACGATAGCAAGGATACGATCATCCTCACCCGTTAAAATATTTTCAATTTGACGACGAGATGTAGCGATACGGTCAGCGACATCATCGGTGATTGGATGTGTGCTGCCTAATTCTGCTGGAGTCGGCATTGGACCCAAAGGTTGGGTTCTCAATTCATCTGTTTTAATAGGCATGTTATAGCTTTATTCTCTATTGCGAAGCGGTAAAGATAACGGAATTACACTTAGGAATAAACCGTTTCACGGGATTCTTATCTAGTAACTATCGAATTGTATACAATTTGGTTAATGGGTATTGATGTAAGTTATGCAAAAATGACAGGAATTGATCTCAACATCAATACATAGTTGTTTGAATTTATTCCTATTTGTTCTGAGTTAAGGTGAAAAGAACGAAAGTGATGGACGCGTGAGGGTCAAAAAATGCAAATCATAGTGACGCTGTCACGGTTTGGGTACCTCTACGCTTCTGATGTCACCTTTTTTTAACATCTCTTTGACAGCAAAAGCGATTACTGATTAACTGGTCAGACTTGTTTGGAAAGGAGTCCAAAAATGTTGTCTTCCGTTCGTCGTGCCAATCTTTATCTTAATCTATTCGGATTTTCTAAAGTGCCACTCATTTGGCTATGCCGCCCAAAGATCCTCGCTATTGATGACAAGCATGTAGAAGTTAAAATTCCACTTCGTCGAAGAACGAAGAATCACCTCAATAGCATGTATTTCGGTGCGTTAGCAGTAGGTGCCGATGTGGCAGGTGGTTTTTTGGCGATGAGCAAGGCGAAAGATCAAGGTGAACGCATATCTTTGGCCTTTAAGGGAGTAAAAGCAGAGTTCCTAAAAAGGCCCGAAGCGGATGTACATTTTGTTTGTCATGACGGCCCCGTGATTGATGAGATGTTACGGCTCACGCTAGAAACGGGGGAGCGAGTGAATCGAGATGTAAGAATTACTGCGCTATGTCCAAGTATCAATGGGAATGAGCCTATGGCTGAGTTCTCGTTAACACTGTCCATTAAAAAAGCGGCAATAAAAAAAGCAGCTCAAAAAGAAGCTGCTTAGTTTGAGATTCCATCGTTTAGATCTAAGTGAGTTCGATTTTCTCAATAGACACGATTTTCGAACGGTTTAAGACCACTTTCCAACGATAGTAAATGGGCTCATCTGTGTGATTGTCCTCTTTGACAATCACATTGAGCAGATGGCGTTTTTCAACGGATTCTTTACTCACTTGACCATCATTTAAACGATATACGCGGTTCGAGCTTTTATCCATCAGTCGGATAATTGGCCGCAAGCTGACGTTCAACGTTTCGCGAGTTTGTTCGTAACCACTCAAAAAGAGTGACGTCGCCATTTCGGTTTTCGCATGGTAATGAAGAATCTGTTCTTCACGCTGCACAACTCGTTTCTTACGAATGTTCTGGATTCTGTCTGGCAAGTTGGACAACGTCTTGTAGTCTAGCCACTCCAATTTTCGGCCCACGACTTTTTTCGTGGTCGGGTCCATGTACTTTTTACGCCACTTTGGTTTGCCCTTACGAATCCAACGCCACATTGCATCGCGAAGATCATCTTTAAAGATCTCACGTAACGCATAAATAAATGACATTGCGACGATAAACGATGCCGAGATCTCACCAAGATAATCACGTGCGAGGATCACGGTCGAGGTTACTACCACCATCACTAATCCAGTTGCAATACCTTTTATAGCTCGCTTGATGTTATTACCCATCGATGTGGTTTTTTCACGTAATACGATAGGGTGCTCAATCAATCGTCTTAGCAATCGCATTTTATTTGAAAGACGGGTGACGTCTTCCACAATACTTGCTGAGTTGTAATTGTTTAGTTTGCGGTGAGCTTGTTCTTTTTCGCATAGCGTAATCAGGCGCTCTTTGATCGTGCCGTAGTCGCCCTCGCGTGGGAGGTGAGCGACAAGAGACAGAAAGCGCTGTTCAGTGTACCAAGACAAGTAGTTGTCGATGTTCACATAGTATCGCTTTAAGTTTTCTTCATACGGGATAGAGCGGCGAAGACGTTTGAGAATATCAAGTGTTAGTTCGATAACCTCGTCGACTTCGTCAGCCGTAACACTGTCATCTTTTTCGTGTTTGTTGAGAGCAGCAACGGCTTTATCCAGTGCGATAACGTATTGATAGGCAAACAAACTCAAACTAACACGGTATTGTTGGTTTGACAGTCGCCCACGTTTGGCCAATCGGCTGTGAACAAGAGGAAGCAGAACCTCTGTACTGTAGTAGGAACGCTTTTGAGTAATAGACGTATAATAGAACTCAGATTCACTGATAATATCGGCGTTTAAGCCCAGCTCGCCAGGGACAAAAATATAGATATCAAGATCGAGTGTTTTACTCTTCGCCAAGGCATGGCTGATTTTTAGGGTGACAGAGTCTTGTTTGTCGACGGTGACCAAGAAAAGCTCCTGATATTGCTAACGCATCCTAAGCCTTAAAGCGTCAGTAAGTTGTCTTAACTTAAGTAGTTGTCCTAACCTAAGTAGTTGTTCTGAATTAAGGGCGACTAGGATAAATGGTTGATCGACGACAGCATAGCAGAGAGATTTGCTTTTCTCTCTGATTTTCTTATGAGTTTGGGTATAATCGTCAGTAAATTTAAAAAGAGACAAATTCAATGATTAAAATTGGTCAAATTAACAGCTTAGAAGTCATTAAAAAGGCTGATTTTGGCATCTTTCTTGATGGTGCGGATTATGGTTCGGTACTGCTACTGAACAAGCACGTTCCAGAGGGTACCGAAATAGGTGATCGTCTTGATGTATTTCTTTACTTCGATTCTGAAAGCCAGCTTGTTGCGACCACTGAAAAGCCCATTGCCCAAGTTGGCGAGTGGGGCTTAATGAAAATCGAAGGCATCAATGTAACGGGTGCGTTCGTAAGTTGGGGAATTAGCGACAAAAATTTGCTTATCCCATTTAGTGAACAACGTGCTCGCTTTACCGAAGGTCAAAACATTTTGGTTTATGTCTACACAGATAAAGCATCTGGCCGCATTGTAGGTACGACGAAATTTAATAAATGGCTTGATAAAACACCTGCAAACTATGAAGTGAATGAGCAGGTCGACTTAATCATTGCAGAGCGCAGCCAACTTGGTTACAAAGCTATCGTGAATGGAAAGCATTGGGGAATGATTTTCCCATCTGACGTTTTCGGTAAATTATTCATTGGTAAGCAACTGAAAGGTTACATCAAACAGATTCGTGAAGATGGTAAGATCGACCTAGCACTTCAAAAAGTGGGAGTGGCGAAGATGGATGACTTGTCGATGAAAGTGCTAGAGTTGCTTGAAAAGAAAGGTGGTTATTTACCACTAAATGACAAGTCAACACCGGAAGCGATTTTTGATGCGTTTCGTACGAGTAAAGGCACGTTTAAAAAGACCATTGGTGGTTTGTATAAACAGGGCAAAATCGTTATCGAAAAAGACGGTATTCGTAGCGTTTAGTGCATAAAACACGATGAAAAAAAAGGGCCCAAACTCGTCCTTATTTTGGGCCTAGGGGAAATAGGCTCCTAAGAGCCTGCGCTAAACTTGTAAACCAATGTTTGTTAAATAATGTTCTTGGTTTGTTTAATAATGCTCTTCTAAAGAACGTACCAAAGCAGAGCAACGATACATTCAGTTTAGTACAGAGCACTTAGATAGCTAGTTATCCCCATTTACATTGAGTTGTGACAAATTTGAATAGTGAAAAAAACCATCGTAGAGCGATGGTTTTTTTGTTTAATCGAATGTCAGGATTAGAAAAGGTTCTTGTCGCGAACGAGTTCCCTTGGCAATCCATTCTTAATGCGGTTACTTACCCATTTACCAAGACCAATGATTGCGCCATCATACTTAACCAGTACTTCGCCTTTACCGGTTTGAGCCCCTGCGGGTATGTTTTGTGGGCGAACATCTCGGCCCATGTACCATTCGCGAGCTTCTTCGATCGTCAGTTCAATCGTATTTTTCTCTGTCCCAGTCGCTAGGGCAGTGGCGACTTGGTGTTGCCAGCGATAACCATTCTTATGAGATTCTGCGATTTTGATTCCCATACGAGAAAAACGCAGCTCACCAATCATGGCTTCTAAAGCGTTAGGGAATAACCACACATCTTTATCACGAATCCAAACAGTGCTATCGCTTGGGAGTTCAATATCCAACGCAGTATGAAGTTGCTTTTCGATATCTACGGATTCTTTAGCTGATGCTTTCACGAAAGGAAATTTACCCATTCGCTTTTTCACTTTCGGTGCTTCGACCGCGGATAGCTTGCGAATACGCGCAACAAAGAAGCCCTCACAATCATACACTTGAGGGAAAATATGCAAAAAGCCTTCGTCAGTCAGTGCTGCGTTCGCATTTTCAAACAAACTTTCTAAACTTTCAAATTCAACCGCATCCCCAAATGTCTCTTTTAGATGATGGCAAACCTGTTGGTTCTCTTCGGTACTCAACGTACAAGTGGAATAAACCATTACGCCGCCTGGTTTTAGAGCATGGAAAGCACTTTCAATCAGATCTTTCTGCGTGTCTGCAATTTCAATTACTGACGATTGTGTCCAGTTCTTCATTGCATCTTCATCTTTACGAACGGTACCTTCGCCTGAACATGGCGCATCGAGTAATACCGCGTCAAATTGTTCTGGTAGCCAACCACCAAAGACACGACCATCGAAGTTACTTAGTGCGGCATTACGTACGCCGCAACGCTCGATGTTCGCGTGAAGTACTTTTACACGACTCGCAGCGTATTCATTCGCGACCAAAACTCCGTCGTTATTCATTAGCGCTGCGATCTGAGTCGTCTTTGAGCCGGGAGCGGCAGCAGTGTCTAGAACAGCCGCATAAGTTTCATCATTCATGAATAATGCAGATACGGGCATCATAGAACTGGCTTCTTGGATGTAAAATAAGCCAGACATATGTTCAGCGGTGTTGCCTAATGGTACGCTCGATTCATCAGCATCGATCCAAAAGCCAGTTTCACACCAAGGAACCGGTGATAATTTCCAACCTTTTGCTTCCGCACGCTCTAAAAATGCTTCAACACTGATTTTGAGTGTGTTGACACGAATACTTTTACGTAATGGTTTTTGGCATGACGCAACAAAGTCATCCATGTTGAGGTGAGCAGGAAGAATAGTTCGGATTTTTTCCAGAAAAGCTTCTGGGATGTAAACGTTCGGATGCAAAGTGGAATCTCGATTGCAGAATTTGAGGCAAATAATATACGAAAGCGGGCCAGAAACGAATACTTGCTCAGGGCTGGATAATAAAAAAGAGCAGCGATGGCTACTCTTTGATATTTATTCTTAGCTATTTGACTCGCTTAACGATAGAGCGACTAAGCTGGTATATGGGGTCTGTCGTTAGAATCATAAGCATAAGGCATTAAGTAAGCATAAGATATTAAGGCTTTGGAATGGCGGTATGCCACTTAACCCAGCTTTCCTCTGCTTGTGGATTCAAGTAAAACGAATGTCCGCTTTTGGCCACTGGCGCAATGTTTTGTTGCTCTGGCGTAGAAAATGCGATACCGCCGCGAACAAGGCTATCAATCGTCCCCGCTTTAATGTTTGCTCCAGTGATACCGATAGACACATCCACACCGGATACATTCCAGAACACGCTATTTTGGCGAACCAGATAAGCGTATTTTGGTTGAATTTCGATACGAGTCATCACTCGGTCTGCAAACTCACCAAGGCGAACATCCGTGACTTGGCCGACTTCAATTTGACGATACAAGATAGGGGTGCCTATTTGGACTGAACCACGTTGTTCGCTTTGCAAAGTGAAAGAAATGCCTTGTTCATTCTGTTGGTGTTTTGCCAAAGAGAACTTAAATTTCGCATCGCCTTTACCTGGCTCAACACTGATTGATTTTGCCACTAATGCACCTAAGTTCTTCACGCCGCCTAAGCCAATTTCTGGTTCCGTTAACCAAAAATGCGAACCTGAAACAGCAATGTTATCCACGTATTCTGGCAAAATTCTAGCGGTGATATCGACAATCTCACGGTGGAAGTTCGGTACAACTAGCGTTACTTCACCCACTTTTACGCCCTGATATTTTATCGGCATACCTTGTGTGACTTCTTGAGTGCCATCAGTCTCTAAAGAAATGACTCGGCCGTATTTTCGTGCTTGCTTGTGGTCTTGGTAGAGTTTCCAACGCTCACCTGTTTTATTCTCAATACCAGGAATAGAATCGAAAGCAATACCACCTTTAATGAGGGACTTGAGAGGTTGTGCTTTAACGCTGATGCCAGCTAGGGTTGCGTCGATCTCTACACCAGAGCGATTCCAAAATACGGTCTGCGCGGTAATTAAATGGGCATAGCGATTTTCTATCGTGGCATTCACAATGACGCCACCGTCAACCAATCTAAAATCAGACACGCTTCCGACAGGGTGGTTACGATACAGGAGCGGACTACCTTTAGAAATTGGCGGTAACTCAGAAGCAAACAAACTCAGAACTTTTGAACCAGTTTGGTTGTACTGCGCTAACTCTGCCAAAGATTTGCTTTGGAACAATTGATATTGCGTTAAGATGCTATCGGAACCTTGAGTGACAAAACTGATGGATCCACTGAGCAATTGTTTTGCAGGCGGAACAGTGACACTCAGCCCTGATTCGGTAAGCTCTGCTGATGCACTCCCTGTAACGTAAAAGCGGTTATTCGACTTGATGAGATGTTTGTATTCATTGTCAATGAGAGCATCCATAAAGACTTCGTGTTTGGCTTTTTCTGCGTTTTTCGCATCAAGTAAGCCAACTTTAATGATCGAACCTACGACAATGCCTTTGTAAAGTACATTTGCACCACTGTCTAAGCCGAATGAATTATCAGATACAAGGCGAATCATGATGGATTTTTCTTGTTGCTGATTGAAAACACTTTTACGAATGGCCGTAAAGCGACGAGAACGCTCACCGTCACCAGGAACAATCGTTAAAAAGTTGCCGCGCACTAAGTTGGTGATATTTTCGATGCCGTAAAGCGACACTTTTGCTTCTTCTAAAACAAAACGTGTTCCGGAAGTTAGCATGTCACTAAAAGCAGGTTGAATAGCGGCAGATGCTAAGATGACTTCTCGTCCCTCGGATAGATTCAAATCGGTAATTTGGCCAACCTCTATCCCTCTGTACATGATAGGCGCACCCTCACCACTGACTTTATTATCATCTGGTAATGCTATTTTGATCGGAATACCACGACCAGCGGTTTTCAAATCTTTGTATAAGCGAAATTGAGAATTTTCGTCAACAGGTTCACCATCATCTGGGGAGTCGACAGCGATGGCACCGCTGAGTAGGGCGCTCATGCTTTCTAATCTAACGTCAACACCGTCAAAACCGATGCTTGTACCAATACCACTGACGTTCCAGAATCGGCTGCGGTCATTAATTAAATGGCGATACTGTTCTTGAATATTGGCGCGAATGGTAATCGACTTAGCATCTTCATCCAGTTGATAACTAAAGACTTCACCAATTGGAATTTTCTTATATACAATCTGGGAACCGATGGATACTCCACCTAAGTCTCGGCTTTTTAGCTTAATGTTTAAGCCTTGATTTACATGTAAATCTGTCGGTGCAGAGTCTAACGCATGAAACTTAGTTTCAAACTTGTCACTTTCGCCTGGCTTGATCGAGATATAGTTACCGGAAACTAACGCATCTAACCCTGTCACCCCGCTTAAACTTGCGGTTGGTTTTACGAGCCAAAAACGGGTTTCTTCATTGAGCAGTTTTGTCGCTTCTGGGTATATATCAGCATCGACGTAAATGCTTGTAAGATCTTCAGACAAGTTTATGTCTCGCACCATGCCGACTTCTAGACCTTGGTAACGAATGGTGGTTCGACCTGCGACTAAGCCTGCCGCGTCGGAAAAGTAAATCTGAACTCGTTGGCCCGCATCATGGATTGATTTGATCACTAGCCAACCTGCTAACAGCATCGTTAGAATCGGTAACAACCACAGGGGAGAAAGTCCCTTGCTTTTCCGAACATCCGGTACGTATGACGTTTGAGAACTTTTCTGATCACTCATTAATTGACTCTTTTTTAGATTGTTTTGGGACTTGGTCCCAGATAAGCCTAGGGTCAATGCTATCAGCTGCAAGCATTGTGAATACCACGACCAGTCCAAACGCAACTGCGCCATATCCTGGGGTGAAATCGAGAATCTGACCACGATCGACTAACGTCATCATGATTGAAATAACAAACAGGTCCATCACTGACCATTTGCCAATCCATTTAACCGCGAAATAAGCCATCATTCGCTGTTTTTTAAATACAGTACGTTTGAACTTAATGCATAGAAGTATGTATGCCAACCCAAGAATTTTAGCCACAGGCACGACGATACTTGCAACAAAGATGATAAATGCGATGCCATACATATCATTTTTCACTAACGCAGCGACGCCAGAAAAAATCGTATCTTCAAGTCTTTGTCCATTCGTAATTAATATTGAAATAGGGACAAGGTTGGCAGGAAAAATCGCGATGGTTGCTGCCGCGAGGTAAGCCCACGTTTTTTGAATAGAATGTGGCTTACGGTGATACAGCGCATGATGACAGCGACGACATTTGTTACTTTCTGGTTGCGATAAATGACATTCATGACAATGCACATCTTTATGTTTAAACGTATAGGTGGTTTCAGTTTGCCATGCTTCCCAATAGCGCCGAATACTTACTCGAGAAAGAAGCAGCACTGTCGATATTTGCAATAGAACCAGACCGATTAACCCCGGCCCAACATAAATGTCGGAATAATCTTGTAGCTTGAAACACGAAATGGCGATGCTAATAAGGAATACATCAATCATGACCCAATGTTTAAGGTGTTGAGCAAGCCACAGCGAGATTTGAAACCCTCTAAACCATCGCTGATGCAGCGAGAAATGTGCGGTAACAATAGATCCACAGACGATAAGAGGCGCGATAGAGCTACAAAAGAAAATTAACAAGGCTAAAAGAACAAAACCTTCTTGCATCAGCGCGATCATGCCAGACGGCAACGTCGCAGGTATCATCACTCCAAATAGTCGAATGCTGATAAAATCAAAGAAATGAGAGGGGATAAAAAGTAATAGGCAGGTAATCGCAATCGCTAGGTTACCTGACAAACTTGGATTTCCGCCTCGGTAAAGCTCATAACCACATCGAGGGCAGTGCGCCACTTTGCCTTGAGCGAGAGGAACGATATCAACGGGCAGTTCGCAACCCTGACACAAACGTACTTTTGCTGGTGGGTTGGTGTGTTTAGATAGAGAGGTCATAGAGACCCCTCTGAATGTTGGTTATGCGTGTGATTGAATTCCACCATATAACGTTTGATATAAGCCTTGTTGCTCAACGAGCTCACCATGAGTACCTGTTTGTGTCACTCTTCCGTCTTCGAGTACGTAGATTAAATCTGCTTGTTTAACGGCAGATAATCGGTGTGCAACGATTAAAGTCGTTCTACCACGTAAGAATTCAGTTAATGCTTTATGTAAGGCAGCTTCAGTCGCTGTATCCAACGCTGACGTTGCCTCATCCAGAATGACGAACTGTGGATTACTTAACACCATTCGAGCAATCGCCAGTCTTTGACGTTGACCACCTGACAAGCGAATACCATTTCGTCCAATTTGAGTCTCAAGGCCGTTGCTAAGTTGTGATATCACATCTTGCAACTGAGCAACTTCTAATGCTCGCCATAATGACATTTCATCAAAATGTCCGCCTAAAGTCAGATTATGCCTCAAGGTGTCGTTAAATAGTATAGGTTGCTGTAATACAACGGCAATTTTATCCCTTATCACATCAAAACTAATATCGTCTGTTAGCTCATCATTGAAACGGATGGTACCGCTATTTTGACGATAAACGCCGATGAGTAATTGAATCAATGTTGATTTGCCACCGCCACTAGCACCGACTAAGGCGACTTTTTTACCCGCAGGTATATGCAGCGATAGGCTATCTAGCACTTTCGTTTCATTGTTGTACGAAAAATCCACATGTTCAATACGAACGTCAACTTCTCGATCTTCTTTGAAAGGATTCACCTTAGATACCGGTCTGTGTTCTTCTTCTAGCTCTAGTAGGTCATTAATTCGCTTTAACGCGGCTTTCGCGCTATACCACGAAAATTGAATGCCTAATAGCTCTTGAACTGGAGACAGCATAAACCAAAGGTAACCAAACACAGCAAAAATCTGGCCAATGGTCAGGTCGCTAAACATCACCATAAGCATGGCAACGGCGCGAAATAACTCAAAGCCAATTAAGAACAAGAGAAACGAAACACGACCCGCGGCTTCCGATTGCCAAGCGTATTTATCCGCATCGATTCGCACTTGATCGGCGTTCGTTTTTAGTTGTTGTAGAAACTCACGCTCTTTATTCGCAGCTCGTAGTTGATAAATGCCATCGAGCGTCTCAACTAAGCGATTTTGAAAAATCTCAAACGAGTGGTTTTCTTTGCGTTTAAGGTGCTTAACCATACTTCCCAACTTACGTGAGAAGTAAATGACGATAGGGTTGACTAAGAGAATAAATAAGCCAAGGCGCCAATCAAGCCAAAGAAGAACGATGGCGGTACCAATAACGGTAAGAAAACTTATAACGAACTTAGCAAGGGTAGACCCAATGAATTTATCGATCGTTTCAATATCAGTAATAAGATGAGCATTGATACCACCACTGCCTTTCGTTTCGTACTGACGAATACTAATGCGACCAAGTTTGTCGATCATCTTGCTGCGCATCTCGAAAGTGATGGTCTTAGACACGAGTGTAAATTGACGACTTTGAACAATATTAAGAACTTGGCTCGCGGCGCGCATGAGCACAACTAAAAATAGTGTAAAAAAGATATAACCAGTCGGTGTATGCCATGCTTCAGGCAAAACGGCATTCATTGCGGCTAGGCCAGATGCAGGTTTGTCCAATAGAACTTCGTCGACCATCAATGGCATAAGAAGTGGGATTGGAACACTAATCAAGGTCGCAAGTAGGGCGATCAAGTTGGCTATTATCAGCTTTGACTTGTGCTTTTTTACTTGAGTTATCAACCAAGAACGGCTAATAGTGTCGTTTATTGGGTTCATTTTAATTGAGAATAATTCCTATTATAAAGTAGGTGTGCATTTTAGCTACATACTACGAGAATGGAAGCCTTAATATGCAAAAGGGAAAGTAATATGAACATAGAACAATACCAAAGGCTTACAAAACAAGCGGTCGCATTGATCGAGTCTGAGTCTGATTACATTGCAAACCTAGCCAACCTAAGCTCACTGTTATTTATGGAACTAGAAAATCTTAATTGGGCAGGTTTTTACTTGGTAAAAGGTGAACAACTTGTTCTCGGTCCGTTCCAAGGCAAGCCAGCCTGTGTTCGAATTCCAATGGGCAAGGGTGTTTGTGGTACGGCAGCAGAAACAAACCTTGTACAAAGAGTATACGACGTTCATGAGTTTGAGGGGCATATTGCTTGTGATGCTGCGAGTAATTCAGAAATTGTGATTCCATTTTCTATTAATGGAGAAGTTGCTGGTGTATTAGATATAGATAGTCCGAACATTGGCCGTTTTAGTGAAATTGACGAAGAAGGCCTGGTTCATTTCATGGCAGAAGTAGAAAAGCTGCTTAATTCACACGCGAACGACGCATAAATTCACCCATGAGTGTGGTTTTTCCTTGGCATGTCTCTATAATACGAGAATATTTTTCTTAATGCTTCGCGGAAATCCGCTTAAACCAGGACCCCTCATGACTGAAAAGTTAAAAAACAGCAAAGAAGTTATCGCATACATTGCTGAATGTTTCCCTAAGTGCTTTACTTTAGAAGGTGAAGCAAAGCCTCTGAAAATTGGTATTTTTCAAGATCTTGCGGAACGTCTAAATGAAGACGAAAAAGTAAGCAAAACTCAGCTTCGTGCAGCGTTAAGACAGTACACTTCATCATGGCGTTACCTACACGGTGTAAAAGCTGGTGCAGAACGTGTTGATCTAGATGGCAACCCATGTGGCACACTAGAAGAAGAGCACGTTGAACACGCTCAAGCGACACTGGCTGAGAGCAAAGCTAAGGTTCAAGCTCGTCGTAAAGAGCAAGCTCAAAAAGCTCGCGAAGAAGGCAAGGCAAAAGCAAAACCAGCGGCTAAGAAACCGCAACAGCCTCGTCGCCCAAGCAAGCCAAAAGCACAAAAACAAGAAAAGCCTGTAGAAACACGCACACTAAATGCTGATGAAATTACTGTTGGCAATGAAGTTAACGTGAACATGGGCAAAGGAAACATGGCTGCGACCATTGTTGAGATCAATAAGGAAGATGTACGTGTTCAACTTGCTAACGGCCTACAAATGGTTGTGAAAGCGGAGCACTTGCGCGCATAAGGGAGATACTCCTACGCATGAAATGCCGTTCAAAAGTGACACTGTTTGCTGCTAGCTTTTTGCTAGCAGCTTCAGCTCAGGCTCTCGAAGCCAAATTAGACAGGGATGATTTGCCGGTTCTTGCTCCAGAAGTGCAGCATGAAACAGCCAGCAAACGTGTAACATCTCGTTTTACCCGCTCTCATTATAAACATTTCAATCTGAATGATGACTTTTCTAAAGCGATCTTTGAACGCTATGTAGAGATGCTTGATTACAATAGAAATATTTTTACTCAAGATGACATCAATTCATTTAGCAACTGGTCAATTCAATTGGACGATCAGCTTAAAGCTGGTAACAACAAAATTGCCTTTGATGTTTATAACCTTGCAATGCAAAAACGTTTCGATCGTTTTGCGTATGCGCTAACGTTACTCGACCAAGAAATCAAGTTTGATACTGATGACAAGATCGAGTTAGATCGTTCTGAAGCTGCTTGGCCAAAAGACGAAGCAGAAATCAACGAACTTTGGCGTCAACGTGTTAAATACGATGCTCTAAATCTGAAATTAACCGGCAAAGAGTGGCCGGAAATTAAGGAAATGTTAGAGAAACGCTATAACAACGCAATGAAGCGCATTACACAAACACGCAACGAAGATGCATTCCAGCTATATATGAATGCTTTCGCTCGTGAAGTGGATCCGCATACTAGCTATCTTTCTCCTCGAAACGCAGAACAATTCCAATCAGAGATGAACCTTTCTCTTGAAGGCATTGGTGCTGTACTTCAAATGACCGATGACTACACCGTTATTCGTTCTCTTGTTGCTGGTGGACCGGCGTCTAAAAGTAAACAACTGGGTGAGGGTGATCGCATCATTGGTGTTGGCCAAGATGGCAAAGATGTTGTCGATGTGATCGGTTGGCGTTTGGATGATGTTGTTCAGCTAATTAAAGGTCCAAAAGGGACTAAGGTGAACTTGCAGATCCTGCCTGAGGGTAAAGAAGCCAAGAGTTACGTTGTCACTATCGTTCGTGACAAAGTGCGTCTGGAAGATCGTGCGGTTAAATCTGAAATCATTGAAAAAGACGGTAAGAAGATTGGCGTATTAGAAGTGCCAAGCTTTTATGTTGGTCTATCCAAAGATACAGATAAACTGATATCTGAGCTGAAAACTAAGAACGTAGACGGCATCATTGTTGATTTACGAAACAATGGTGGTGGCGCGCTTACCGAAGCAACGGCATTGACAGGTCTTTTCATTAAAGAAGGGCCAGTGGTTCAGGTCCGTGATAGCTATGGTCGAATCAAAGTTAATGCCGATACTGATGGTAACGTAAGCTATGATGGTCCATTAACGGTACTGATTAACCGTTATAGTGCATCAGCATCAGAAATTTTTGCTGCAGCAATGCAAGACTACAATCGTGCAGTCATACTTGGTGAAAACTCGTTTGGTAAAGGTACTGTTCAACAGCATCGCTCATTGAATCATATCTATGATCTTTTTGATAAAGAACTTGGCTATGTTCAATACACAATTCAGAAGTTTTACCGTATTGACGGTGGGAGTACTCAGAATCGTGGCGTTGCACCAGATATCGCTTATCCAACAGCTGTTGAAGCCAGTGAAACCGGTGAAAGTGTTGAAGATAACGCACTGCCATGGGATAGCATTGATAAAGCAAAATATGATGTGTTTCCAAGCAATGATACTTTGATTGCTTCTTTAACAGAACGCCATAACCAGCGTATTGCAAATGAAATGGAATTCCGTTTCATCAAAGAAGATATTGAGAAGTACCGCAAAGAAAAAGACGATAACTGGTTGTCTCTAAACGAAAAAGTGCGTGAAGAAGAATCAGATAAGTCGGAAGCACTTCGTTTGAAACGCATCAACGAACGTCAAGCGACATTGGGTAAACCTGCGTTTAAATCTTTAGATGATATTCCTAAAGACTATGAAGCCCCGGATGTTTATCTTGATGAATCAGTGGCGATCACGGTTGATATGATCAATCGCTGATATTTGCTGCGTTGTTTGAGTAAAGCAACAAACGGTCAAACCTAAAGAGTGAGTCATAATGGCTCACTCTTTTTTTATTTAACGGGCATATTTTATTTGGTGTTATGTACAAAAAGACAAATCGCTTTTCTTTTCCTTCATTGACTACTCCTAACAACGATTGATTAAGCAATGTAGACTTTCTTATCCCGAGTTAACGTTAAGTACTGATCGGAATGCATAACCCATGCTTAATTTTCTCCAATAATTTACGTGATATAGATCAAATTTTTAGCGTAAATGAGATCTAAAGCCTAAGCTAAAAGAAAAGCATAAGGGTGCCGAATATGAAATGGTTCATGATTTTACTTAGCTTTTGCTGCTTTAGCGTATCAAGTGCAGAAGACTTGAAAGAAGATAAATTGAGTCAGTTTGATACGCCGTTTCTAATCGGGGATTGGTACTTGATGAACCCCAATCCAGAGGGAACAACGGAAGACTTTCTTGCTATCAAACTTAATCTTGGTTCTGACTATACATTTTCTATCGATATCCAGAAAAAAGATTATTCGATAGACCACTGGGAAGGTCTATATAATGCCAATGAAGATACCATCATACTTGGCCTAGATTCCGACGCGCCTCAAATCTACGCATACCGCAATAACCACAATACACTGGACTTAAATGGGGTTACCTTTGTCAAAGGTTTACCAAATGCGCTTGCTGGTATTTGGTCCAGTTCTCATGTCGCTGGCGATGTGATGTTGGCTAACAACATTAATCAGATGGATCTCATCCTTCAGCCTGACTTTGTCTTTATGTTTCGAATTTCGAACGAGTCAGGTGAAGAGTCGGTGAAACAAGGTGTCTATTACACCGAAGGTGAACACCTAATTCTCATGTACGAAAATGGTGAGCAAGGTACGACTTATAAACTGAAGCAAAACGAATTGACTATTGAAGATTCGAGTGGAGAAATGTACGCCGTACTAAATCGAGTCACGCCATAACCTATTCATTGATACCCAAGGCATCTCAATAAAACAAACTTGTTGAGGTTACTTGGGTCTATTAATTCGCGGTGCATGATTAATAGTGAAATATTCTGATGTTGATTAAATGTTAAACAAACGACAAAGCAAAGGCACTAAAAGCACCGTTTTTTCGTAGAAAGACTTGTATTCTGATACCACAACCCCTACAAATAGCTTATATCGTGATACCAGTAAGAGGTGTTTGAGCCTCTCGTCCTGGTATTTTTGTGGCTCTATATACAAGGATTTATGGACATGTCTCAAGCTCCTCAAGCGAAATATCGCAAAGACTATCAAGCACCATCACACCTTATCACTGATATTGATCTCACGTTTGATCTTTATGACAACGACACAATCGTAACGGCCGTTTCAAAAGTTATACAAAACTCAGATTCGACAAAATTAGAACTAGACGGCGAAGGGTTAGAGCTGCGCTGCGTAAAAGTGAACGGTGAAGAGTGGTCACATCATGAAGTAAAAGAGACCTCTCTACTTTTAGCGGAACTGCCAGCAGAATTTGAACTTGAGATCATCACAAAGATGGATCCTGAAGCGAATACAGCGCTTGAAGGTTTGTACAAATCGGGTGGTGCATTCTGTACTCAGTGTGAAGCGGAAGGCTTCCGTCGCATTACTTATTATCTAGACAGACCTGACGTACTCGCAAAATACACGACAAAAGTGATTGCAGACAAAACAGCGTATCCATTTTTGCTGAGTAATGGCAACCGTATTGCAGAGGGTGATTCAGAAAATGGTCGTCATTGGGTACAGTGGCAAGACCCTCATCCAAAACCAGCTTACTTGTTTGCACTTGTTGCTGGCGATTTTGATGTTTTACGCGACAAATACACAACAATGTCGGGACGTCTTGTTGATCTAGAAATCTTCGTCGATAAAGGTAATTTAGATCGAGCCGGTCATGCAATGACGTCACTCATTAACTCAATGAAGTGGGATGAAGAGCGCTTTGGTTTAGAATATGACCTTGATATCTACATGATCGTTGCCGTTGATTTCTTCAACATGGGTGCGATGGAGAACAAAGGGCTGAACATATTTAACTCTAAGTTCGTCCTAGCAAATGATCAAACAGCGACAGACCGTGATTACCTTGGCATTGAAGCGGTTATCGGTCACGAGTATTTTCATAACTGGACGGGTAACCGAGTCACTTGCCGTGACTGGTTCCAATTGAGTTTAAAAGAGGGATTAACCGTATTCCGCGACCAAGAATTTTCTTCAGATCTTGGTTCACGTGCCGACAACCGAATCGATAACGTTCGTATTATCCGTGGTCCTCAATTTGCGGAAGATTCAAGCCCAATGTCACACCCGATTCGTCCTGACAAAGTTATTGAGATGAATAACTTTTACACATTAACCGTGTATGAAAAGGGAAGCGAAGTGATCCGCATGTATCACACGCTGCTTGGCGAAGAGGGATTCCAAAAAGGCATGAAGCTGTACTTCGAACGTCATGATGGTACGGCTGCAACTTGTGAAGACTTTGTCTGTGCAATGGAAGATGCCACAGGTGTGGATCTTACTCAATTCCGTTTATGGTATAGCCAGTCAGGCACACCAACACTTCGAGTAAGCAGCGAATACAATACTGATCAAAAGACTTACGCACTAACGGTTGAACAGTTTACTGAACCGACACATGACCAAGCGATTAAGCAAGCACTGCATATTCCATTTGATATTGAGCTATATGCACAAAACGGTGATGTGATTCCTTTGATCATGAACGGCGAATCTGTGCATCATGTTTTAGATGTGAAGCAAGATAAGCAAACGTTCGTATTTGAAAATGTGGTTGAGCGACCAGTCCCGTCATTGCTACGTGAATTTTCTGCGCCAGTGAAACTGGAATACGACTACAGCGACGAAGAGTTAAGTTTCTTGATGAAGCATGCAACCAATGATTTTGCTCGTTGGGACGCAAGCCAAATGCTATTAGCAAAATATATCCGACAGAATGTAGTTAACATTCAATCGGGTAGTGAAGTTAAACTTTCAGATGAGTTGATTGATTCATTCCGAGGTGTACTTCTTGATGCAAACTTAGAGCCTGCGTTTATTGCTCAAGTGCTTTCTCTTCCGTCTATCAATGAAATTACAGGTTGGTACAAACAGGTAGATATTGATGCGGTTGATGCAGTACTTAATAGCATTACAGTGTCACTTTCTAAGGCGCTTGAAGATGAACTGAGTGCGACATATCACAGCTTGCGTCAAGCCGAGTACAATATTGGGCATGATGCAATTGGGAAACGCGCATTACGCAACCGTTGTTTGCAATTCTTGGCTCACACCGAGAAAGGTAATGATCTTGTTATTGCTCAATATGACGCGGCGAACAATATGACCGATACCATCGCGGCAATGAGTGCTGCGAATAGTGCTCAGTTAGCATGTCGTGAAGCGTTAATGTCCGACTACAGTGACAAGTGGAAGCATGACGGCTTAGTTATGGATAAATGGTTTGCGCTTCAAGGTAGCAATCCTGTAGAAGATGCGCTAGAAAATGTGAAAGCGACCATGAGTCATGAAGCATTTAGCCTGAAGAACCCAAATCGTACCCGTAGCCTGATCGGTTCATTCCTGAACGCTAACCCAGTACGATTCCACGATAAGTCCGGCTCTGGCTATCAGTTCGCAGGGGAAATTTTACGTCAGTTGAATGACACCAACCCACAGGTTGCATCACGCATGATCGATCCACTTCTTAAGTTCCGTAAATACGATGAGGGTCGCCAAGCGTTGATTCGTGCCGAGCTTGAAAAACTCAAGTCGATGGACAACTTAGCAAAAGATTTGTTCGAGAAAGTGACAAAAGCGCTAGACGAATAATCCACGAGAGAATAGGGTGGCAATCAATGCCACCCTCACTTTTTATGTAATTTCGAAATATGAACCAATACCATTTCTCCCTCAATATTTCATATCAAACATTTCTTTCACATTACAATGGTGCGGCAAGTTCGGTTCAAGTCATTACCGACAATGGCTTGCGATTGCAACTACCAGCACTTAGGTTTCGACCATTTCTTAGTCAATTAGGTATTCGAGGCCGTTTTAGGCTAACAACTGACCAAAATAATAAGTTTATCAAGTTAGAAACTCTGTGATGCCCAATATTACTAGAGAGTTAAACAGGAATCTTAGTCACATAATCAAACATTTCACCTCTTACCACTACGAATACTTGTTAAACATTTGTAATTAACCTTTTACAATAAGTCTATGCATTACCTATGCTTAGATTCGGGATGAATACCCGAACTGAGTCCCCCTACAAAACAACAATTCTAATGTGGAGTGTGAATATGACCGCGCGTGAAAATGTAGTGCCGGTTCTGCTTGAAAAGGTGTACCAACTGATTCAAGACAAACTCGAGCTTTCTCACCAACCGCTTGTAACTAAACTTGCTCAACACTTATTTAGTAACATTGCTGATGATGATTTGATTCAGCGAAATGAATCTGATCTTTATGGTGCTGTTGTCAGCCTTTGGCACCATATCAATGAAAAAAAACCAGCAGACATTTCCGTAAGGGTATTTAATCCAACGGTGAGTCGGCAAGGTTGGCAGTCCACACATACTATCGTGGAAATTGTTGTTCCAGATAGTCCATTCTTAGTCGATTCAATTAAGATGGCATTGAATCGTCTCGATCTTGTTTCGCACTTAATGTTAAACAACCCAACGCAACTGGAACGTGGTGAAAAAGGCCAAGTGACGGATGTAAATGGTCAAAGCGGAATTCTTCAATCACTTTTCCATATCGAAGTTGACAGACTCACAAGTAAAGATGAAATGCTTACCCTTAAAGCGGAGTTGCTTTCAATTCTTTCCGACACGCGTCTAGTGGTTGATGATTGGAAACAAATGGTCGACAAACTAAAGATCGTGACAGATGATCTTGAAAACAACAAAGATCGTGTTTCTATGAACACAGATCGTTTGGATGAGACAATAGAATATTTGCGCTGGTTGGGTGATCACAACTTCACTTTCATGGGATACAAAGAGTACGATCTTGCTAGTATCAATGGAGACAATGAACTCTGTCCTGCAAAAGAGAAAGGGCTGGGGCTGTTTGCTGATGAGAAACGAGTTCGTAGTATTAAATTATCTGAGCTGTCAGATTCTGCTCGTCTAGAAGCCAAAAAACCATATGCACTGATTATCACTAAAGGCAATCAAGCTTCAAGGATTCACCGCCCGGCATATACCGACTACATTGGAGTGAAGAAGTTTGATGAAAATGGAAAAGTGATAGGCGAACACCGATTCACTGGCCTTTATACGTCAGCGGTTTACAACCAAGCCGTGCAAAGCATTCCTCTTATTCGTGAAAAAGTTGGACGCATTCTTGAGGCAAGTGGTTATCGCCTAGGCTCATACTCCTATAAAGCTCTGCACAATATCTTAGAGAACTACCCACGAGATGAACTGCTTCAAGCTCGAGAAGAGGAGCTGTTGGAGGTAGGAATGGGCGTAGTTCAAATGCAAGACCGTGATTTATTGCGCTTGTTTGTTCGTAAAGACCCATTCGGACGCTTCTTTAGCTGCATGGTGTATGTGACGAAAGACCGTTACAACACAGAGCTGAGAAAAGAAACTCAACGCATTCTTAAACAGTACTTTGGGTGCGAGCAAGAGGTTGAATTTACGACATTTTTCTCAGAGAGCCCACTTGCGAGAACCCATTACATTGTTCGTGTAGACAACAACAATATAGATGTAGATGTGAAAAAAATTGAGCAAAACTTGATGGAAGTATCGACCTCTTGGGATGACCGCCTTAAAGAATCTATTATTGCCAACTTTGGTGAAAGTAAAGGGCTTCCACTATCTAAAGAGTACATGAGCGCGTTCCCTCGTTCATATAAAGAAGACATGATGCCAGGCTCTGCAGTTGCGGACATCGAGCGCTTAGAAGCATTAAGTGACGAAAATAAACTTGGGATGCTGTTTTATCGCCCTCAAGAGGAAGCGGTAGATTCAAAAGCAGTACGCTTAAAACTGTACCATCGTGATGAGCCAATCCACTTATCTGACGTCATGCCGATGTTGGAAAATTTAGGTCTGCGCGTGATCGGTGAATCACCTTATGAGATCGAAACAAACAACGGACAAACGTTTTGGATCCTTGATTTCTCAATGCTTCATAAGAGCGAGAAAACCGTTGATCTTCGTGAAGCTCGTGATCGTTTCCAACAAGCATTCGCAGCAATCTGGGCTGGAGATTTAGAAAGTGACGGCTTTAACCGCTTGGTATTAGGAGCGTCATTATCTGGCCGTGAAATATCAATTCTTCGTGCTTATGCTCGATACATGCGCCAGGTTGGTTTTCCATTTAGTCAACAGTACATTGAAGAAACCCTAAGTCACTATCCAGATTTGGCAACCGAACTGGTATCGTTATTTGTTAAGCGTTTCGATCCGAAACACAAAGGAAGTGAGAAAGGTCAAAAAGATCTCATTAAAAAAATCACTGAGCAGTTAGATCATGTAGAAAGCTTAGATGACGACCGTATTATCCGTCGTTATATGGACATGATCATGGCCACGCTTCGCACTAACTATTATCAAGTTGATCAAGATAAGCAGCCAAAACCTTGGTTATCATTGAAGATGAAGCCAAGTGAAATCCCAGATATTCCTCAACCAGTACCAGCCTTTGAAATCTTTGTGTACGCTCCAGACATCGAGGGTGTGCATCTACGTGGTGGAAAGGTTGCACGTGGTGGTCTGCGCTGGTCAGACCGTCAAGAAGACTTCCGTACGGAGATTCTTGGTCTGGTTAAAGCGCAACAAGTTAAGAATACGGTTATTGTCCCAGTCGGCGCGAAAGGCGGCTTTGTCTGCAAGCGTCAGCCAACGCTAACGAGCCGTGATGAAATTTTCGCTGAAGGTCAGCGCTGTTACAAACGTTTTATCCGAGCACTGCTCGACGTTTCTGATAACATCATAGAGGGTGAAATCAATCCACCTAAGAGTGTTGTTCGCCACGACGAAGATGACCCATATTTGGTTGTTGCCGCTGATAAAGGTACAGCAACGTTCTCAGATTTAGCGAATTCAGTCTCTGCAGAGTACAACTTCTGGTTAGGTGATGCCTTTGCATCTGGTGGCTCTAACGGTTACGACCACAAAGCAATGGGCATCACTGCAAAAGGTGGTTGGGAATCGGTTAAACGTCACTTCCGTGAAATGGGTATTAACTGCCAAACAACAGATTTTACGGTTATCGGTGTTGGTGACATGGCGGGGGACGTATTTGGTAACGGGATGCTACTTTCGAAGCATATTCGTCTTCAAGCTGCGTTTAACCACATGCATATCTTCATTGATCCAAATCCAGATTCGGCGATCAGTTGGAAAGAGCGCGATCGTTTATTTAACTTACCAAGATCGAGTTGGGAAGATTACAACGCAGAACTGATCTCTAAGGGTGGTGGTGTTTTCTCCAGACGTTCTAAGTCAATCCAGTTAACACCTGAAATCCAAAAAATGTTGGGGACTAAAAAAGCGTCTTTAGCGCCCAATGATCTCATTAAGATGATCTTACAAATGGAAGTGGATCTGCTTTGGAATGGTGGTATCGGCACCTATGTTAAAGCGTCTAGTGAAACGCATACAGACGTTGGTGATCGTGCGAATGACGTGCTGCGTATTGATGGGCGCGACTTAAGGGCCAAAGTCGTCGGTGAAGGCGGTAACTTGGGCATGACACAGTTGGGTCGTATTGAATACGCGAAGACAGGGGGACGAGTAAACACGGACTTTGTTGATAACGTAGGTGGCGTAGACTGTTCGGATAACGAAGTTAACATTAAGATCTTTTTGAATGGTCTAGTTTCAAACGGCGATCTTACCGTTAAGCAGCGTAATCAAATTCTAGAATCTATGGAGGACGAAGTCGGCGAAATCGTATTGGATGACGCATATCGACAATCTGAATCTATTTCCGTGACTGAACAACAAGGTGTAGGCATCGTCAAAGAGCAAATGCGCTTTATTCATACTATGGAAAAAGCCGGGTATTTGGATCGCGGGTTAGAGTACATTCCTGATGATGAAACACTAATAGAACGAGAAAAACAGGGCGTAGGTTTAACAAGACCTGAACTATCTGTTCTCGTTGCCTATGGAAAAATGGTCCTCAAAGAGCAATTGGCCGTTGATGAAATAGCAAATGACGATTTCCATGCTAAACAACTGGTTGAGTACTTCCCAAGTGAGTTACGCCGTAACTATAAGCAACAGATGAATCAACATCCACTTCGTGCAGAAATAATTGCTACTGCGCTTGCGAATCAGATGGTGAATGAAATGGGCTGCAACTTTGTCACTCGATTGCAAGAAGAGACAGGGGCATCGGTTGTAGATATAGCAAATGCTTATAGTGCAAGCCGTGAAATCTTTGAGCTTGCGGAGATTCTTCAACAAACGCGAGCACTAGATAATATTGCGACAGCACAGGCCCAATATGAAATCATGTTTTATGTTCGTCGTGCATTGCGTCGAATTTCTCGTTGGTTGTTACGCAATCGTAGCGCGAAAAGTCGAGTCAGTGAGTTAATCGACATGTACAAAAAGGATGTGCATGTGATTACTAAAACACTTGATCAGATGCTCGTTGAATCAGAAGTTAAAGAACACAATGAATTGGCTCAAAAATGGATTGATAATGGGGTAGAAGAGAGATTAGCGCACCATGTTGCTCGTCTTTCAAGCCTCCAATCTGCACTTGATATTTCAGCGGTTGCAAGCGAGACAGGAAAAACGGTTGAGCAAGCATCGAAGCTATATTTCAACTTGGGCGATCGCTTATCTTTGCACTGGTTCTTAAAACAGATCAACGGTCAAGCTGTCGATAACAACTGGCAAGCATTAGCACGAGCAGCATTTAGGGAAGATCTTGATTGGCAACAACGTCAGTTGACGGCACAAGTATTGAGCTGTGGCTGTACAGTTGAAGAGTTAGATGTGATGCAAGCACTTGAAGATTGGATGTTAAGTAATGAGTCTTCTTTGCAACGTTGGGAGAGCATACTTAATGAGTTTAAAGTTGGTTCTGTACACGAGTTTGCCAAATTCTCAGTTGCGTTACGTGAGTTGGTGCTTTTAAACCTCAACTGCTCATCTAGTGATTTGTCTTCCTAGTGTTGCATCATTATCAATCTATATGTGTAACCTTTAATGTATAGAATTGAACGTAAATAGATAGAAGCCTAGTTTTGAACTGGCCCCCAATAGTTGGACACCAATTATTGGGGCCTTTTTTATGACCAAATAGATTATTTATAATCAATCGTTTATAACCAATTGCTTATAACGGATGGCTTGTACCAAAGCGATCCGTTACGTCGTCACTCAATGTAGCACATTTTTATGGAAGAAATCGTTTGCTAAATAAAGATAAATAGCAAAAATGCATTGGAGAAGTGAAAATAACCTCATGATTTTGCAGAAAAAACACTGGGTTTATATGTTATTTTGCAGAATTCAATCATTTTCATTGAATTACTTTGGAAAAGGGTAAATAATATTGTCCCGTTTACACGGGGCTTTTTTCTTTCGGAGGCACAATGCTCTACCGTCTAGCCAGAACTGGCTTTTTCCAACTTGATGCCGAAAAGGCACATGATCTTGCAATTCAAAACTTCCAGCGCTTTAACGGCACACCACTTGATTTATTCTATCGCCAACAATTACCAAATCGTCCAGTAGAATGTATGGGACTTACTTTCCGTAATCCTGTTGGTTTAGCTGCGGGTTTGGACAAAAATGGCGAATGTATAGAAGCTTTTGATGCCATGGGCTTTGGTTTTATCGAGGTCGGTACAGTAACACCTCGACCTCAGCCAGGTAATGACAAACCAAGATTGTTCCGTCTTCTTGAAGCTGAGGGTATTATCAATCGAATGGGCTTCAATAACGAAGGTGTCGATCATCTTGTTGAAAACGTAAAGAAAGCGAAATTTAATTGCGTTCTCGGGATCAACATTGGTAAGAATAAAGACACACCAATCGAGAAAGGTGCAGAAGACTACCTGATTTGTATGGAGAAAGTGTACGAATACGCAGGCTACATTGCGGTGAACATTTCGTCTCCAAATACTCCGGGACTTCGCTCTCTTCAATACGGTGCGGCGCTTGATGAATTGCTCTCTGAACTAAAAGCAAAACAGTCAGAACTTGCAGAAATACATGGTAAGTATGTACCACTGGCTCTTAAGATTGCGCCAGATTTAACTGATGATGAAATTGTTCAAATTTGTGACTCATTAGTGAAGAACAACATCGATGGTGTTATTGCAACTAATACAACGCTCGATCGAACAATTGTTGAAGGTATGAAGCACGCGAATGAAGCGGGTGGTTTGAGTGGCCGTCCTGTTCAATTACGTTCGACAGAAGTTGTTCGTAAGCTTCATGAGCAACTAGGCGATAAACTTCCGATCATTGGGGTAGGTGGCATTGACTCTTACGTAGCCGCTAAAGAGAAAATGATGGCAGGTGCGCAATTGGTGCAAGTTTATACAGGCTTCATCTATCATGGTCCTGGCTTAGTACGTGATATCGTTAAGAATCTATAATACATGCTATTAACTCGTTGAGAATTCGACGCTTGTTACTAAAAAAGAGGATATGGTTTCCTCTTTTTTTTTGGCCGTTCATTTGTAAAATTTGAAATTATGAGAAGGTAATTAAGCGTCTTACCTCTTACTACTGATCAAATGAATCAAAAGAGAACGGAATCATGCTTAAACCCAGCGACAAATGGAATTGGTATTTTGATGAGCAAAGCACTTATCTAATGCTGGATTTGGGAGAGGATATGCTCTTCCAAACCAACCTTAGCCGTAAGTTGTTGGTCAACTGTGCTTTCTCACATAATGAATTTACCGTTGATGATGCCAGCGCATTTCAAACCTATAGCGAAAGAATACGCTGCTTGGACATCAATGAATATCGCCAAGCTGAGCTGACACTTTATTGTGTTGCCGCCAAGCGCTTCCATAAACCGGTACAACCAAAGAGCTGGTTTTTCGATGCTCAATCTTGTGGCCACGAACCAGAAGAGGGCGATATGGTTTTCTTAAACAATCAATACTCAGATGGTGTTTTTATCGTTCTTGAGGCAGGAGATTCATCAAGTCTATGTGCATACGTAGGGCAGGATGAGTTTTTACTCGATGGAAACAAGTGTTTGCAGTTTGGGCAACCGATTAAGGTTATGCATGACCGAATGAGCTGTGCTAACCATCTGTTTATTCTGACTCCGATGGCGATGGTCGGGTAGCTTTCCTTTTGATTTACTCATAATTTCGTTCCTTTGTTTTTATTAGTCGGCCAGATAGGCCGATTTTTTTTGCCCCCATATAATCAAACTTCCAGTTTTTGAATCATTGTCACATTGAAACTTGAATGAAAACTCATCAATCAATCATGAGCTGGCTCACTATTATCTCAAATTATTCAATCTAATTCGTACCGATTTCACCGTTCCGATTGGTTGTTTCTACATCATTAATTCCCCTATAAGAGCAATTTGAAATAAAATTACGATCAATCTCATTGGCTGGTATATACCAATTTTTAGGTAAATAAGTATTCACTTTCAATTTAAGCGATGAAATTGAGATAATGTTTTGGAAAGGGTTTTAGCGATTGGTAAACGACTTGGTGTAAGTTTCAGATCATCGGTTTGGGCGGTATTTGTACTAACAAAATGAAAATACCTTTAAAAACGAGGCATTGATCGTAAAGTCAGGTATAATTAAAGCCATTTTTTATCAGCGAAAGAACACTATGAATCAATATCTCGCGGTAACTTCAAATGGCATGGAGAACTTGCTTGTTGAAGAACTGACAAATCTGGGCATTGAAAACGCAAAACCAGTACAGGCAGGCGTTAAATTTAAGGCAACGAAAGAGCAAATCTATCGCTGTTGTTTGTGGAGCCGCTTGGCGTCTCGATTTGTACGTGTTTTATCGGAATTTACTTGTAACGACGACATGGATCTTTACTTGTCGACGTCTTCGATTAATTGGGTAAATCAGTTCCATAGCTCAAAGCGATTTGTCGTTGATTTCAATGGTACTAACCGTGAGATCCGCAATAGCCAATACGGAGCAATGAAAGTAAAAGACGGTATCGTTGATTGTTTCGAGAAGAAAGGCCTACCTCGCCCTAATATCAGCAAAGAAAACCCAGACATCCGTGTTCACGTACGTTTGCATAAAGACAAAGCGATTTTGGGCGTTGATATGGTAGGTAGCGGTCTACATCAACGTGGTTACCGCCCAGAGTCGGGTCGTGCACCTTTGCGTGAAACGCTTGCAGCCGCGATCATCATGCGTTGTGGTTGGGACGGTCATCAACCATTATTAGACCCAATGTGTGGTTCTGGTACGCTATTGATTGAAGCGGCAATGATGGCAGCGAACATGGCTCCCGGTGTTAAGCGTAAACAGTGGGGCTTTGAAGCATTAGAAGACTTCGAACCTGAGCTTTGGGCTGAAATAAAATCAGAAGCAAATGTTCAGGCTCGCCGTGGCGTCAAAAAAGTTGACGCTAAGTTTTTTGGCTTCGATAACGATCCAAAAGTACTGAAAGTTGCTCAAGACAACGCACGTCGTGCCGGTGTTGAAGAACTGATTGTCTTTACTCAAGGTGATGCAGCAACGCTAACTCGTCCTGCAGGTTTTGAAGCAGGTGTTATCGTATCTAACCCTCCATACGGCGAACGCTTAGGAACTGAGCCTGGTTTGATTGCGCTGTACACTGCATTTGGCGGCCAATTGAAAGCTGAATTTGGCGGTTGTAAAGCATCCATTTTCTCAAGTTCTGACGAACTACTTAGCTGTTTACGTATGCGCGCAGATAAGCAGTTTAAATTGAACAACGGTGCGTTACCGTGTCACCAGAAGAACTATAGCATCGCTGAGCGTAGTTCCGATGAAGTGAAAGGTGCGGATACTCATGCTCAAATAGCGCCAGATTTTTCAAACCGTTTGAAGAAAAACATCGGTAAAATTGGCAAGTGGGCGAAAAAGGAAAAGTTAGATTGTTATCGTATCTACGATGCCGATCTTCCAGAGTACAACGTTGCTATTGATGTTTACGCAGACCAAATCGTGATTCAAGAATACGCAGCGCCGAAAAATATACCGGAAGAAAAAGCAAAACGTCGCCTAACGGATATCATTCGCGCAACGATTCAAGTGACGGGCGTTGAAGCGAATAAGGTAGTGCTCAAGGTTCGTGAAAAGCAAAAAGGTCGCAGTCAATACCAAAAACTAGGTCAAGTTTCCCAGACTTTAGAAGTTAATGAGTACGGCGTTCAACTAATCGTGAATTTGCATGATTATCTGGATACGGGTCTATTCCTAGATCATAAGATCACTCGTCGTCGACTTGGTGAAATGGCGAAGAATAAAGACTTTCTAAACTTGTTCGCGTACACCGGTAGTGCGACAGTTCACGCTGCTGTTGGCGGTGCGCGCTCAACGACGACAGTTGATATGTCCAATACGTACTTAAACTGGGCAAAAGACAACATGCAGCTCAATGGTTGTGTGGGCCGTCAACACCGTTACGAACAAGCAGATTGTTTGCAATGGTTAGATAACGCGAAAGGGGAATACGATCTGATCTTTATCGACCCGCCAACGTTCTCTAACTCTAAACGCATGGATACCTCGTTTGATGTGCAACGCGATCACATTAAATTGATGACGAACCTAAAACGATTGTTACGTGATGGTGGTACGATCGTTTTCTCTAACAATAAACGTCATTTCAAAATGGATGAAGCAGCATTAGCAGAGTTAGGTTTGAAAGCACAAAATATTTCTTCCCAAACTTTGCCGTTAGATTTCTCACGTAACAAACACATCCACAACTGTTGGCTTGTTACCCACGCAGAGTAAATAAGGATTTTAAGTAAAAGGATGTTAAACGTGCTTACATTATACAGCACTGAAGGATGCCATCTCTGTGAGATGGCATTAGACCTCGTCAAACAAACGGGTCTTGCCGAACAAACTCACGTCGTCGACATAGCGTTTGACGACGTACTCTTTTCTCGTTACGGCGTCACAATTCCCGTTCTAAAATTTCAAGAATCTGAGTTGAACTGGCCGTTCGACTTAAATCAACTTACACATTGGTTGGATAAAAATGGCATTACTTACCGTTCATAACGCACAACTTGCATTTGGTGACCACCCATTGCTAGATAAGGCAGAATTTGCTTTACAAGAAAACGAACGTGTTTGTTTAGTCGGCCGAAATGGTGCAGGCAAGTCAACATTAATGAAAGTGCTTGCTGGTGACATTATCCTCGACGATGGCAAAATTCAAATCACTCAAGACGTGGTGGTTTCTCGACTAGAGCAAGATCCCCCTCGTAATCAAGAGGGTACGGTTTACGAATTTGTATCCGGTGGCCTAGCCGAAGTAGGAGAACACCTTAAGATCTATCACGATCTTCTTGATCTTGTTGCAATTGACCCAAGTGAAAAGAATATAAATCGACTGGCGAAGATTCAAGAACAGCTTGATCACTCAAATGCATGGCGTTTTGATGACCGTGTGAAGAACGTTCTTAGTGCTCTTAAACTAACCCCTGAAACAAAACTCACGGACTTATCTGGCGGTTGGCAGCGAAAAGCCGCATTGGCACGTGCGCTAGTGTGTGATCCTGATGTTTTGTTATTGGATGAACCAACTAACCACCTTGATGTAACGACTATCGAATGGCTAGAGGGTTTCTTAAAAGACTTTAAAGGCTCGATCATTTTCATTTCTCACGACCGTGCGTTTATTAAATCCATGGCGACACGCATTGTTGATTTAGATCGCGGTCAATTGGCATCTTTCCCTGGTAACTATGACCAGTATTTGATTGATAAAGAAGAGATGCTGCGTGTTGAAGAGATGCAAAACGCAGAGTTCGATAAGAAACTAGCTCAAGAAGAAGTTTGGATTCGTCAAGGAATTAAAGCACGTCGCACACGTAATGAAGGTCGTGTTCGAGCGCTTAAAAAATTGCGTGAAGAACGCAGCGATCGTCGTGAAGTTCAAGGTAAAGTCAACTTGAACATAGATGATGCATCACGTTCAGGCAAGATCGTGTTCGAAGCCGAAAATGTTTCTTTTGCTTTTGATGGTAAAAAGATTGTTGATGATTTTAGCTTCAATATCATGCGTGGCGACCGCATCGCACTTATCGGCCCTAACGGTTGTGGTAAGAGTACTGTACTAAAATTATTACTAGGTCAATTGGAAGCGCAATCAGGCCGTCTACACTGCGGTACAAAACTAGAAGTGGCGTACTTTGACCAATACCGTGAAATTCTCGACCCTGAGAAAACGGTTATTGATAACCTTGCTGATGGTAAGCAGGAAGTGATGGTCGGTGGACGCCAACGTCATGCATTGAGCTACCTCCAAGATTTTCTATTCGCTCCAAAACGTGCAAGAACCCCAGTAAAAGCACTTTCTGGTGGTGAAAAAAATCGTCTTTTGCTTGCTCGTATCTTATTGAAACCAAACAACTTACTGATTCTCGACGAACCAACCAACGATTTGGACATCGAAACGTTGGAACTTTTAGAAGAAATGCTTGCCAATTATCAGGGCACATTGCTGCTTGTGAGTCACGATCGTGAGTTTGTAGACAACACTGTAACCACCAGTTGGATCTTCGAAGGAAACGGAGTTATCGAAGAGTTTGTCGGCGGTTACCACGACGCAAAACAACAGCGTGAACAGGCGCTTAGTTCGCGTAACGCGGTTGAAAAAGCAGCGAAGAAAGAGAAAGTGGTTGAGGAAACTCCCAAAACGACACAACCTAAGAACAATTCGAAGAAGTTATCGTATAAGCTGCAAAGAGAATTAGAAGCTCTTCCAGCTAAACTAGAACAATTAGAGTCGGACATTGAGACATTACAAGAACAAGTGAACAGTCCTGAATTTTTCACGAAATCTGTAGAGCAAACTCAACCGGTATTGGAACAGCTCGCTGCTGTAGAGCAGGAGTTAGAAATCGCATTCGAGAGATGGGAAGAACTCGAAGCAATGCAACAGGATAGTTAAGAATTCAATGAGTTGTAAAAACAAATTCAAATTAACCGCTGTCGCTTTGATGGTAGGCACAGCGATGAACGCTAATGCGGCACTGTATAATGTTTATGAAATTTCGTCCCCGTTGGGAGACATAGAGACTCACGGTGTTGCAATTGCTGCGTCAAAAGATGGTGAGACATGTTGGAAGTCTGATTGTAATGCCAATGTAGACCAATACCCAATGGGTTTGGAAACAAGGCAATACGGTGCAGCGGGTTTCGACTATCGCAGCGAAACGCCTTTTAATATTGGGCGAGGTTTTGACTATCTGACTGATGGGCGTGATGGCTTCGAATTTTATTGTGATGTTTTCTTAGACTACAACGACACATATTGTGATGAAAGTTGGACAAGACGAGAATACGATCTTGGCTATAGCAGAGAACTTAACGGCCAACTTGATAACTCTTTAGCCTACGTCGTGCCAGAATTGGAAGGTTTTGAAAGTAAAAGCACGAATACGGTTATCACTCAAATTACTCAAGACGGTAGCGTAACGGGTAATTATAACCATGAAGAGATTCGTAATGTCGCTTTCACAACTGGTCTTCCTCTTCTTGAAAAGCAAGAACTAGAAAGCAAAAATCGCACGCAAGCATTCGGTCGAGTAGAGCTTGATAATGCGGTTTATGTAGCAGGCAGTATCTCTACAGAAATCAGTTCTGAGCCAGGCTTTCGTTCGTCACAAGCAGCCTTTTGGAAGTTTGACAAGTCCGATCCTAACGCAGAGCCGCAGAACGGTATCTACAATTGGAATGGTGGTTCTGGCTATGACGGTGGCCGTACTTCAAATGCAAGTATGAGAGACATTGCTGTTCTTGGTGATAAAATTTTCGGTGTTGGGTATAACGCTGATAAAGACGAATACCCTAGAGCTACAGTATTTGTTGTCCCAACCGATAATAGTGAAGATCTTACCTTTTATAGTTTGAGTTGGCCTCGTACCGATCAAGACAACTATGAGAATAGTATTCTCTATGCTATAAACGAGAATAAAATCGCAGTAGGAACAGCAAAGTATTACACAGGGACCGGTTTCAACCGAGCTTATCCAAATCAACTGTTTTACGTAAAAGATGTTGAAAGCGATCGTGAAGCACATTTTGTCTCCGAAGGCATCTTGTTTGATGGCGCGAACACAAAAGTAGGTTCAATCAATAACTTCAACGAGTTAGTCGGGACGACAGATTTCGATTCTCGTCCAGAAATTGACAGTACACCAAGAAGACAAAGCGCATTCATCACCACGCTAGCAGCTGATTCCTTGGACGATGGCGGCAAGCGTTATGAAGAGTTATACGGCTCTCAACCTCGTTTCTTAGATGACCTAACTAACGGTGATGCAGTCACTGACAATAACCAATACCGCATCATTGAAGCAAGCGATATTAATGACGCGGGCGTTATTTCTGCAACTGCATTGAAGTGTCAAAGTGGATACAACAGCACGGCTCATAATGCTAAATGTGGTGACGGCAGCTCAGGCTTAGAGAAAATTGTTGCGGTTAAGCTGATCCCAATTCAAGGCGCAACGGCAGACAACATTCAACCACGCGGCATGGAAAGCGAGTCTGTCGACCGTCAAGGTGCGGGACTTGGTTTATGGGCTTTGACATTGCTAGGATTGTTAGGGTTCCGTAGAAAATAGTCATAAATTTTCAATTCAAGCACAGGCTCACAAATCTGAGCCTGTGCTTTTTTTTTGCCTTGAGAAAATTCATAAACTGATCGATTCTTGTAGTTGGAGTCATAAAAACTCCATTTAAGTTTCACAATAACAGCTGTACGTTAGTAAATGGACCTGTATGAGGAATTAACTATGAAGAGACAAAAGCGTGATCGCCTAGAACGAGCTCAATCTCAAGGATACAAAGCTGGTTTAAATGGTAGGTCTCAAGAGGCCTGTCCTTACCAGCAAATTGATGCTCGGTCATATTGGTTAGGTGGTTGGCGTGATGCCAGAGATGAAAAACAATCTGGTCTCTACAAATAACTCTCCACATACAAAAGAAGGATTTGAAAGGGCTCGTTATGAGCCTTTTCTGCATTTAGTGTCGCGCAGACGATATTGGCTTCAGAACATTTTGTTTGAAATAAAAAAGGCTCCTGAGGAGCCTTTAGAGCATGAATGGTGTAGGGGAGTTAGAAGCTAGAAGTATCTTGGAACAAGCCCACTTTTAAATCTTTAGCTACGTAGATTTCTTTTCCGTCTACACAAACGCGACCATCCGCAAGTCCCATAACCAGTTTGCGGTTCACTACACGCTTCATATGAATTTCATAAGTCACTTTTTTCGCGGTTGGTAGGATTTGACCGGTAAACTTCACTTCACCAACACCAAGCGCACGACCTTTGCCCTTGCCGCCAACCCATCCAAGGAAAAAGCCAACCAATTGCCACATCGCATCTAGGCCAAGACAACCTGGCATGACAGGGTCACCTGGGAAGTGGCAATCAAAGAACCAAAGATCTGGAGTAATGTCCAATTCCGCTATGATCAAACCTTTGCCAAAGTCACCTTCAGTTTCTGACATTTTGCTAATGCGATCCATCATCAACATGTTAGGCGCAGGTAGTTGTGGGTAACCCGGACCAAACAATTCGCCTTGGCTAGACGCAATAAGATCTTCACGGTTATAAGAATCACGTTTGTTTTGCATTATCAATTACTCCAATTTTTGACAAATGCATCTTAGTGAACACGTGTACGCTAAACAACTCCGATCAGTACTAGACAAACCAGTTTTTGATGCGCTCCACAATTCCTTCAGAATGTTCGTGTCTTTCAAAGTTTTCAATGCGTTCGGCAATTTTACTGATGATGCTGTCATCTTCACCACGGAATGGTTTGTCCATTAACAGTGGAATTGCTTCATCAACCGTTGATACTGACCAAATATGGAACTCACCATTTTTGATGCTATCGATGACTTCTTTGTGCAGTGCAAGGTGCTTTAGGTTTGTTTTTGGCATAATGACGCCTTGCTCACCCGTAAAGCCTTGATGCTTACAAACTTGGTAGAAGCCCTCAATCTTTTCATTTAAGCCACCAACCGCTTGGACTCGGCCAAATTGGTCAACCGCACCTGTAACAGCAATCTGTTGATTAACAGGTGTCTCAGATAGGGCACTCACTAAGCAACAAAGCTCTGCGAGAGAAGCACTGTCGCCATCAACCTCACTGTAAGATTGCTCAAATACTACAGAAGCGGAATATGGAAGTGGCTCATCAAGGTTGAGCGCTGAGCTTACAAAGGCTTGCATGATCATCATACCTTTCGCATGCAAGTTACCACCGAGTTCAGCTTTGCGTTCAACGTCAGAAATATCACCATCACCGAAGTGGATAACACAAGAGATACGTGCCGGCTCACCGTATGAAACAGGGTGTCCAGCCATATCGATCACGGTTAAACCGTTGATCTGTCCGATCTGCTCGCCAGTCGTTTCAATCACAACTTGACCATCGCGAATATCATCAACAGCGCGTTGGGGCAAATAAGATTCACGATAGTACTTGTCATCAATTGCCTGATCGATAGACTCAAAACTGATGGTATTTGTATTGCAGTGCTGACTTGCAAGGCCAAGCAGTTGGTTATGCCACATAACGCCAATAGGAAGATAATGTTGGTCTTCGGTATAACGCATACCGGCGAGCATTAGACGTTTAAATGCCGTATCTTCTAAACGAGGAAGCTGGTACTTATGACATATCCAATGGACCAATCCAATGTATTGTTCTAGGTTGCGCTCTGACAAATGAATGTCTTCTTCAACCTCTGTATACATGGTTAGGCCTGCAGAAAAATCATCATCGACGTATTCAATCTCAGCTAATTGATTTCTATCACCGGTAATAATTAACTTAACATCATACATTTTCGCTTCGACGGATGATGAAGGAATACGAGTAGGTGTTACGTTTAACGGTTCAAATGGTGCACCTTGAATCGCTGATTTGATGCTCGGCCAAAGGGCAGGGTTTGCTAAAATTAAATTGGCGGGCACAATTAGATAACCACCATGTGAACAAGAAATGAGCCCAGGTTCGAACGTTACTTTCCCATCTAAGTCGACACGAATACGATCAAATAGCGCTTTCGCATCCAATGACTCCGTAATTAACACAGGAGCATCAGTGCAATTTTTCACCGCAGCGTGAATGAAACCACGATATACTGAATTATCAGTACAATTTACAAGTAGGATACGAGTAAGTCCTTTGATCTCTGTAAAACGCGTAATCGTTGTGGTCAACCGTGGTTGAAGATCTGAGAAGCTCTTTGCTTGAATAGTAGAAGCAGAATTCAACAGAGTTTCATAAGGTTCAAAAGAGGGCGTGACATCTTGCCAGTTAAGTGGGTTCATTAATAATCATCATAATTTAATATTGGCGCCATTATAGCGAAATGCCGGTTAACTCCCTAGTCCCAATTGCTTGAATATAAGCCAGAGCGATAACCGCGTGAAATCAGTGATCAATATCGACTCTCTGTTTACTTTTGATTGCTGAACGCCTCATCATGGGTTACGCTGTCACTAGATATGCTTTGAGGAACTATTGGATGAAATATCAGCAACTTGAAAATTTGGAATGTGGTTGGAAATGGAAATATCTCATCAAGAAATGGAAAGATGGTGAGGCCGTGACACGCCATATTGATACAAGTGAAGCCGATCATGCAATAAATGAACTTCGCAAGTTAGAGCATGAACCGACACTTGTTCTTGCTTGGATAGAAAAGCATATGTCTGAAGAGCTAGAAAATAAGCTCAAGCAGGCGATTCGAGCAAAACGAAAACGCCATTTTAATGCCGAACAAGTTCATACCAAGAAAAAGTCTATCGATCTAGATTATCGTGTTTGGGAAAAACTATCCGGTAGAGCGAATGAGCTGGGCTGTACATTGTCTGATGCGATTGAATATTTACTATCTGAAGCGTCGAGAAGTGAAAAGGCAAGTCAGAAAGTAACTTCGATTAAAGAAGACTTAAGTAAATTGTTATCTAGTTAAGGAGTGCAAGATGCTATATGTAATACTCATTGCTGCTGTTGTTATCTTTTGGCTAGTTGCCGTTGATAGACCTGTACTTAAAGTGTCTTTTGATCATGGAAAGATATCGAAGATTAAAGGTCATATTCCACCATCTTTTAAGCATAATTTGCAAGACATCGTCGATCACAATTCATTTGCTGGAGAGATGAAAGTTTATAACCAGCGCACTGGTATGCGTTTAACTTTTTCGAAAGAAGTACCAAAGAAAGTACAGCAAAGAATCCGTAACGTATTTCCTCATCAGGGTTTTAAAACAAATAAGGGCAAAAAGAGCGCTTAGAACTTGAATGACATATCAGTTACTTACCATTTTTAAGCGGGACGCATTATTAGCGTCCCGTTTTTATTTGTGAGAAGACTAAAAGTAATCTTTATATAAGTCATGATGTTAAGCGAGAAATAGAATGCATTACGTTGTCACTTTATTGGTTTTATTATGTGTGAGTTTTGGGGTTTATTCTGATGATTCTGAATCGAACCCTTTAGCAAAAAAGATCAAGCATAAGTTACAAAAGAAAGTGGATAAAGAGTTTAGCCACTATCAAGGATACTGCGATGTAATGATAGAAATGGAATACAAGAGTCAGCGAGCAATAATAAAAAAGATATCGGGAAATGGAGACAGCAAAGTCTGCAAGTCCGTCAGATCTAATCTGAGAATAGGGAAACAATATCGATACGATCGTACGGAAAAATACATTCGATTACACATAACGACCAGTGATTGAAAATACAGTATTAGTGCAAATATTGGAATTAACATCACATTTAATTTACGAGTTGTTCATTTGAATGATAAAATCCAACCAGGACAAATAGAACAACGTTAGGAATAAGTTTGTTGCTCACAAATAAAAAATACACTCAAGAAGCAATAGACATCGCAAAGAAAGTATCCGTAGAAGTAGAGCAGAGGCATGCTAAATGGCTAGCAAGCATGACCCATGTCGTTGATCAATCGCAAGTTGATAAACTTCTTAGCTTACAAGGACGATACTGCGAAGATGTTATCTTTAATGAAAATGAAAGAATAACGCGCCATCAGCGAATTTTGCTTATGTGCGAACAGGAACGCGTGAAAGAAAAGCGCCAGCAGATTGCAGATCGGCAAAAAACGTTACAACGTGTGGTCTCTGATATTTCAAAGGTCGCTGAGAATATCCTCATTGAAAGGCTTAAGTCTTTTCCCGTCGAAAGACTTTGTAGTGGCATCCCATCTTTCGATCAATTCGCCTCATTTGCTTATTCACCATCTTTGTCTTTTACTAAATTATCAGCACTAACGGCAAGTAATCAGCTCAGTGCGACAATCTTTGATGTCATATCAAACTCTCGATATGGTGGAAGGAATACGTGTTCAGGTAACACAAATATTGACCCAAAAGTGGCAATAGGCCAGATTGGCATTGAGAACTGTAGGCGGCTATTTCCCATTTTGATGGCGCGTCCAATGTTACGCTGGAATGACAAAAATATTCAGGTTCTTGTTCCAAAACTTTGGCAACAACTTGTTTTAACGTCAAATGTGGCCAAGATGCGGCTAGAAGAAGCCCGTGTTCGGGATGCAGATAGTGGCGTTCTTCTCGGAACGTTAAGAACACTTGGTAGTGTTATCATCATTAATCACTTCACCTCAGCATTTGAAGACGCAGTGGTAGAAGTCATGCTGAACTATAGAAAGGCCAATCGCAGAGAAGAATACTATGCCTGTGCAGATGTAAAAATGAATACAGCATGTCTGCCCAAAGTGCTTGTTGAAATGGAATCGATAGTAACTCGGAAGTTACTCAACACGTTTGATTGGCCCCAAAGCGTTGAACATTTAAAAGCCGCAATTTTAGAAGATCTTGACCAAATACCAATTTTACAGCGAAGCCAATATGGTGCGGCGCTAGCGCAGGCTAGGGCTTATGCTATCTACGATGGTCTTTCAAGAAGTGGACTGTTTTTTGAAAAACATAAACCATTTTGGTTCGCTAACGTTCAAATATCCGGTGAAGCACTGACAAGCATCAGAATGCACGCACCAGGGAAAATGACATCTATGATGTAAGAACTCCGACACAAGATAATTACAGTGTAACTTTTCTATGAATTTAGAAGCGACCAAGTTGGTCGCTTTTTTTGTTACACGACATAAAGTCTTTGTCTGGACTAACGCATGCGACGACCCGAACATTAAATCAAGCCAGTGACAGTTAGCCAAGAGTCGCAATGGGTTGCCATCAACACATCAACAATGATATTGAGCAACACAAATAAAAAAGTATAGCTTATCGATAAGCTTAGAGACTTGGAAGAATCGTCGACTTAATTAAGCTAAGTTCAAGCCATAGAAGATTCTTATTACCCAAGTTAGAACGAAACAGTCATGTCTTAGCTTTGTAACCTGATGGAGCGTTGGAGAAATAATAATTAGCCATGAATTGTTAGGTGAACAAAGTATTTGAACTAGTGAGGTTGGTAAACTCGGGGCTTGCGTTTAGAGTGTGGGATCCAAAGCCCGTCAGCGATCATCCATTGGCGAAGCGTTTCCAAGAATGGATGTGGCATCTCGGCGCTTTAACTTATTGTTTAAAACATCTTGGATAATGGAGAAACGTTGCAATTCATGGTTATCGCTTTGGGCTTACAAATTAAGTGCGCATTATATGTGTTATGTTAAATAAAGCGTGGTTATATTCGTAATCTACAATACTTTGGGCTCCTATTCCTCCCAGATTTTAAAATCCGAAGGATTTTATCAGCATCATTAAACATAATCGTTATTTACCATAAAATACTTAATATAGATCTTAATAATCTATCGATAATTAAGATCTATATTAAGGCGCTACGCTGTTTCTGAAAATGATTGAATCACTTTGCAGATATCTTGTCTGCGAATTGGTTTCGATATGAATCCGTTCATGCCAGCATTTAAACAAGTTTGCTTATCGCTATCTAAAGTATGAGCTGTTAGCGCGATAACTGGAATTGAAATGCCTTTTTTCCGAAGTTCTTTCGTTGCAGTAATGCCATCCATGACTGGCATTGAGACATCCATGAAAATCATATCGACATTTATCTGGGACGATTCTAAGAATGCTAATGCTTCTTCACCATGATCGACGATATAAACATTGTGACCCAATTTGCTGAGCAATAATTTAATGACAAGTTGATTCGATTCAGTATCTTCCACAATGAGAAGGTTCATAGATTTTGTTTGCATACTTGATGAGACGCTCTCCGGTCCCACAGGAAACTTGCGAGACAAAATCGGTATCGTAACTTTAAATGTCGAACCTTTGCTTTCTTCACTTTCAACTTGAATGCGACCTCGCATCATCTCAACTAAATGTTTTGTAATGGCTAGCCCAAGACCTGTGCCTCCGTAACGTCTAGTGATCGAATTGTCACCTTGGTGGAACGCCGTAAACAAATGTTCTATCTTATCGTTAGCGATACCGATGCCCGAATCCGAAATAACAAGAGTCAATTTATTGTGGGCTTCTTCACTTACGGATACTTGAACGCTGCCAACGTCAGTAAATTTAATCGCATTACCAATCAAATTAAAAAGTATTTGAGAGAGCCTGGTGGAATCAATCCAGTATTGTTTCGTGTTATCTAACGCTAATGTAAAGTCCAGATTAATATTCTTGTTGATAGCCGTTTGTTTTTTCTGTGAAATTAAATTTGTTACAACGTCACCTAGGTCGACCCATTGTTCATTTAAATGAAATCTTCCCGACTCTATTTTGGATAAATCAAGAATGTCACTGATGATCGCAAGTAGAAGCTCTGCAGAACACTCCATTTGATTAAGTGCTTCACGTTGTTCAATACTTAATTGTGAGTGTGTGAGTACATCAAGCATTCCCAACACGGAATTTAGTGGCGTGCGTATTTCATGACTCATCATGGCAAGGAACTCAGACTTTGCTTGGTTTGCCTTTTCTGATTCTTCTCTCGCTTTTGCTAACTGCGCAGTTCTGACATCAACGATACGTTGTAACTTTTCTTTAGTTTCGATATCAATAACTGCTCGTTCAATTAAAGGTCGAAAACGTCGCAGCGTTTCTTTATTTTCTATACTGAACTGGCCCTTTTGGGCGCCAATCAAAAGGATGATATTTTGGGTAACTTCAGAGCGAATGCCAGTTAATATGACCGAATTGACATGACTTTGGATAAAACTGTTCAAGTGATTGAATTCACTCAAATGTAATGGTTCGAATAACAAAATGCATTCACCATTGAGCGCCCTATCGGTGACGTTACCCTGTGACCAATTCATCTTTTCAAAGACATGATTCGTAGAGATAAGCGTTTTGAATGCTTGTGCACTAGATTCACGGGTAATCACAATAAAATCATCGAAATCGATGTATTTCTTTAACACGTTATTCAAACCAGAAAAGATCTCGTTCCGGTTTTTAGCCTCACTCATTGCGGAGATTGCCGACAAAATCGCATTGTTCTCGTCTGCTAGCAGTTTTTCACGATGCCTAGCTTGTTTGAGTTCAGCTAAGGCTTCTTGAAGGGCTTCCTGTTGATATATCTCTAAATAATTATCTGTCATAAGGTTTGTGGAAAATTGCTGATGAGATCATCAAGTTTCCATGTCCATTTTCGCCACCTATAAATCTACCTTGTTCACCAAAAGTAAAAGGACAGATAAATGGTAAGTGGTCTAGTTCCCGGTTAATTTGCTCACAAACTGCGTTGATATCTTGCTTTAAGTGCAGCATAGGTCCGGCACAAAAGATATTCACTACACCAATTTTTTGTGACTTTTCTAATTTTTGATTAAATGCGTTATTGACCACCCTCGCCGCTCGAGCGATCAGTTGCTTTCGACAACCTTTCATTAGCGTTAAGGTTTCCCCTTCTTTAATCGTGGAAAACAGTTCGATCCCACCATCAGGTGTTTCTCTTATCGGATGAGACAGTTTGTAATATGGCCTTTCAAAAAGACTACCTGCAAAGCGACCAAGAGGATATGCGCTAGCATTTGTAAATAAGAAGAACTCTTTATCAATCTGCGTGTCCTGATGATTTGTCCAGTCTCTATAGACATCTAAAGCAGATTGATGATCAATTTCGAGTAAGCATCGACCTTTTGTTTTCGTTGCGGTGCCAGTAATGCTTGTTGGTGAGTGTCCTGCACTAAAAGCAACATCGACTGGTTGAGATGAATAAAATAGAGTTAAGCTAATGCCGTGTTGTTCACTACCTTGCGCTGAAATTATTGACCAACGCCCCTCAATGTTATCGTCTGCGGCAGAACCACCTATAATCGGTACCAAAGTACGAAACCGATCGTCGATACACTCTATGATTTGTTCTTCATTTCCCGGTGTCGCGTGCAATAAAATGAGATTCGGCACCTCTCCTGGGCGTTTTGCATGTAACAAGGCCATGTCCAGAGCTTCATTTACGCTAACCTCGATATTGTTACTATACCTAGAAATACCGGTCCCATATGAATGTTGACCAGAATCATAGATCGCGAATACAGCAATAACTGGCCCTGTGTGGTACCCGTGATTGGTCATGACAGCTTGACAGGAGCTTGCTCCATGAAATGAAATGCCAGGAAATTGCTCTAACAGTGCCTTTTGGATCGCCCGAAAATCGTACCCGTCTGTGTAATAACAAATGAGATGACATAAGTTCGTTTGAGCAAGTTCTGTTCGAAATTTCTCAATCGCTAAATATTCGTCAGCGATATGAGTGAATAATGTTTGACAGTACATACGATTTTAATATTGATTGCCACTCTTCTTTTATACCAGTGCAATTAATTAGAGCTACATTAAATTGCATTAGTTGTACAAAGAAGAGCCAATTATTACGTGCCAGATCTAATTTATAAATACACTTCGACATTATTTTGGTTTAATTTGAATCTAATCACCCTATCTTCAGAAATACGATGCCATTTAACATTTAGATATTTATCGTCAACTTCAAGAAAACTGCCACTTTGATTTAGATCAATTTTTATACTGCTATTTTCCTTAAGTTCAAGCGAAAAACCATCAGTTCGCTTATTTATTACGACTTTCTCTGCCCCAATTGTTACATCACATCGCTGTTTTTGTGAACAATCAACCGTGCTATTAGTCTCGTAAGTAAAGGTGCGCCAGAAAAATGCAATAACTAACAGACTGAGCATGATTAAGATTTGTGCAAGTCTTGCCTTTGTTAACTTTTGTGCAGCCATAATTCCTAATATCCTTGTTACAAACTTCAAACTTTTTAAATAAAAAATGATTTCCTGAGGTCCAGTAAGGTTACTACTCTGTCATTGAATTGTTAATTCAAGTATAGTGACGCACTGAAAATGCCACTTTTTATTAAAGTCAGCAATGGAAATAAAGTGATGATAACACTTCAGTTCTAGAGTTTACTTGGGTGGTGTTACGACGCAAGTCGTGTTGGAAGTAAAGTGTAGTTAATTAGAAATTGGAAGCATGCAAATGAGCCAAGTAAAGCAGCTTGAACAAAACTACAACTATACAGTCGTTCGCCAATTTACCCTTGTGACCATTTTATGGGGCATAGTTGGTATGGCTGTTGGTGTTTTGATTGCCGCTCAATTAGTTTGGCCACAGCTAAACTTTGATACGCCGTGGTTGACGTACAGTCGTTTACGTCCACTGCATACTAATGCGGTAATTTTTGCGTTTGGTACCAGTGCTCTGTTCGCAACATCTTATTATGTTGTGCAGCGTACCTGTCAAACACGTCTTTTTGGTGGCCCACTCGTTGCCTTCACCTTTTGGGGATGGCAAGCAATCATCTTAGCCGCAGCAATTACTTTACCTTTGGGTTTTACGTCCGGTAAGGAATATGCTGAGCTAGAATGGCCTATTGATATCGCGATCGCGATTGTATGGGTTTCCTACGCTGTGGTGTTCTTCGGAACACTGATTAAGCGTAATACGTCCCATATTTATGTGGCTAACTGGTTCTTCGGTGCCTTTATTATCACAGTAGCAGTACTTCACATAGTGAACAGTATGGCTATCCCTGTTGCACTAGGTAAATCTTATTCGATTTATTCTGGCGCCGTGGATGCAATGGTTCAATGGTGGTATGGACACAATGCAGTAGGATTTCTACTCACTGCTGGTTTCCTAGGTATGATGTATTACTTTGTCCCTAAACAAGCTGAACGTCCTGTTTATTCTTACCGTCTGTCTATCGTTCACTTTTGGGCATTAGTTTCTTTGTATATTTGGGCTGGTCCTCACCATCTTCATTATACCGCGCTACCTGACTGGACACAGTCTCTAGGCATGGTTATGTCATTGGTTCTATTCGCACCATCTTGGGGTGGTATGATCAACGGTATCATGACGCTATCTGGTGCATGGCATAAACTTCGCTACGACCCTATCCTACGTTTCCTTATCGTTTCATTGTCATTCTACGGTATGTCTACTTTCGAAGGTCCGATGATGTCGATCAAGACAGTAAACGCACTATCGCACTATACAGACTGGACAATTGGTCACGTTCACTCAGGTGCTCTAGGTTGGGTTGCTATGGTTTCCATTGGCTCTGTATACCACCTAGTTCCTCGTCTATTTGGTCAAGAGCGCATGTATTCGGTTAGCCTAATCAATGTTCACTTCTGGCTAGCGACTATCGGTACGGTTCTTTACATTGTCGCAATGTGGATCTCTGGTGTAATGCAAGGCTTAATGTGGCGCGCAGTTAACTCTGACGGCACGCTAACTTACAGCTTTGTTGAATCTGTAGAAGCATCTTACCCGTTCTATTTCGTACGTTTCCTAGGTGGTTTCATCTTCCTATTTGGTATGTTCCTAATGGCATACAACACGTACAAGACGGTAACAGCGCCTAAAGAAAGCTTAAAAGCTATCCCTCAACCGGCATAAGGAGATTAAAGAATGAGTAATAATTCGAATAATCGCCACGAAATCCTCGAACGTAATGTCGGTTTGTTGGCTATTTTCATCGTCTTTGCAATTAGCTGGGGTGCGCTTGTAGAAATCACTCCTCTGATTTTCCAGAAGCAAACGACAGAGCCTGTAGAGAATCTACGTGCTTACACGCCACTGGAAATGGAAGGTCGTGACATTTATATCCGTGAAGGTTGTAACGTTTGTCACAGTCAGATGATTCGTCCATTCCGTTCGGAAACCGAGCGCTACGGTCACTACTCGGTTGCTGGTGAAAGCGTTTGGGAACATCCATTCCTATGGGGTTCTAAGCGTACTGGTCCAGATTTGGCGCGTGTTGGTGGACGTTACTCTGATGAATGGCACCGTGTTCACCTAATCGATCCTCGAGAACTCGTACCAGAATCAAATATGCCAGGTTTCCCTTGGCTAGAAGAGAATGTACTTGACGGCAAACTAACGCAGAAGAAGCTAGAAATCTTCCGTAATCAGTTTGGTGTTCCGTACACAGATGAACAAATCGCGAATGCGGCTAAAGAAGTAGAAGGTAAAACAGAGATGGACGCAATCATCGCTTACCTTCAGTCTCTTGGTCATGCAATGAAATAAGGGGGTCACATGGATTTCGGTACAATTCATAGTATTTATACCGTGGTGCTCTTCGCTAGTTTTATTGGCATCGTTTGGTGGGCATTTAGCAAAAAGCGTAAGGCTCGCTTTGAAGAAGATGCCAACTTGGTGTTTGCTGACGAAGAACAAACGACCCCAAATAACCAAGGAGTGAAGAAGTAATGACTACATTCTGGAGTCTCTGGATTATCGTGATTACTGTCGGTACGCTAGTCGGCTGTGCGATTCTCCTTACTTGGTGCGCTAAAGACAAAATGGGCGTCGAGGAAGGGGAGGACATGGGCCACGAGTACGATGGTATTCGCGAGCTTAACAACCCTTTGCCAAAGTGGTGGACTTATCTGTTTGTTAGTACATTTGTATTTGCAGCAGTATATCTGACACTTTTCCCTGGTTTAGGAAATTTCAAAGGTGTCCTAAATTGGCAAAGTTCGGACCAAACAGTCCGTTCATTGGAAGAGTCTAAAGAGGCCATCGCTAGAGCCCAAGAGAATAAGCAGTTAAACCAGTATGCGAAAGAGCTTGATGATGCAGATGCTTACTTTGGCGAAGCATTCCGTGCACTTGCTCATAATGAGAATGGTCTACGCCCTATTCCTGAAATTGCTCAAGACCCCGAAGCAATTAAAGTGGGTCAACGCTTATTCTTGCAAAACTGTTCTCAATGTCATGGTTCGGATGCCCGCGGACAAAAAGGTTTCCCTAACCTAACCGATGATGCGTGGCTATACGGCGGTGAGCCAGCAGCAATCGTAACAACGGTAATGGATGGTCGCATTGGTCAAATGCCAGGCTGGAAAGATGCCCTTGGTGAGCAAGGCGTACAAGAAGTGGTGAGTTACACGCTTAGCTTATCTGGCCGTAAAGTAAACGCACGTGAAGCGGCTGCTGGTAAAGCACGATTCGTAGTATGTGCAGCTTGTCACGGTACCGATGGTAAAGGTAACCCTGCAGTTGGTGCACCTGACCTTACCGATCAAGATTGGCTATTTGGTGATTCTCGTGCAGACGTAACAGAAACGGTAATGAATGGCCGTTCTGGTGTGATGCCGGCTTGGAAAGACATTTTAGGTGAAGACAAAGTTCAACTTGTTTCCGCTTATGTATGGAGTCTAAGCAACACTGATAATAAGTAACATTTCAATAACAGCCCCTTTTACAGGGGCTGTCTTTCCTTTAAATTTAAAGCCTTACAATTTTTTCATTTAGCTGTTGAGAACTTTTTTATGGTAAAGCCTTGGTATAAACAATTTTGGCCGTGGTTCCTGATCATCCTGCCTCTTACCGTGATTGTATGGACGATCGTTACAGTGGTCGTATTCGCCAATAACTCAGTATCTTTGGTCGCCGAGGATTACTATAAAAAAGGAAAAGGGATTAACATCGACATCAGTAAAATGAATGTCGCTCGAGATCTTGGTCTTAATGCAAGCGTCTCCTCTGATGACAACAATATTATTATTGCCTTTGTGAAAGGCAGCTTGCCCCACTACCCAGCGTTAACCGCAACGTTTACCCATCGCACCTTGCCTGACCGTGATTTCACTAAGTTGTTAACGGCGGATGCAAAAGGCAATTATCGTTTTACACAGGAACAATCGATACAAGGACCTTGGTTCGTGGAGCTACAACCTCACAATAACGAGTGGATGATCCAAGGACGAGTCGAGTTTCCAGCATTACCAACAACATTAATGAAGTAAGTCTATGTGCAAATCCTGTTATCACTGTGGTGAAGATGTACCAGCCAACACGGATTTCAAAGTCGAAATATTGGGCGAAGCTCGCGATATGTGTTGTCCAGGTTGTGAAACGGTCGCGCAAACTATCGTTGAGAGTGGTCTTGTTTCCTACTACCAATACCGAACAGCACCAGCAGAAAAAGCGGACTTAATTCCGGAGCAACTTCAAGCTTTGATTCATTACGACAACGAAGACGTTCAATCAGAGTTTGTTCGTAATAATGAAAATACATCTGAAGTCACGCTGTCTCTTGAGGGTGTTTCTTGTGCGGCTTGTGCCTGGCTTATCGAAAAACAAGTTTCCGGAGTTGAAGGATTGGTATCGATTCGTGTGAATACCACGACCAACCGTGCGCTCCTTGCTTGGGATAAAACACAAGTACGTCTAAGTGAATTGTTGTCCGTCATTCACAAACTGGGCTATAGAGCGGCACCATTTGAAGCGGATAAACAAGAAGCGGCGTATCATCAAACCATGAAGCAATACCTCTACCGTCTTGGTATTGCAGGCCTTGCGACAATGCAAGTCATGATGCTTGCTGTTGCGCTCTACCTTGAAGTCTTCGGTGATTTAGAACCAGAGTTTAAAAGCTACTTTCGTTGGGTGAGTTTGATCTTTGCAACGCCCGTCTTGCTTTACTCTGCATTGCCGTTCTACTTAAACGCTTGGCGAAGCATTCGTGGACGTACACTCGGCATGGACGTCCCTGTTTCTATCGCGCTCATATTTGCCTACGTGGCGAGTTTAGTTGCAACCGTCACTGAACAAGGTGAAGTATTCTTCGAGTCTATTTCGATGTTTACGTTTTTCCTGTTAGTCGGCCGGTTTTTGGAGATGCGTGCTCGCCGTAAAGCTGCAGCGGCAAGTGGGAACCTGTTAAAATTGATTCCCGCCATCGCCACAACATTAGATGGCGATCAAATCCCTGTAAAAACACTCAACATTGGCGATCGAATTCGTGTCCTTCCTGGGGAGCACATCCCTGCCGATGGCAAAGTCATTTCTGGTCGTATTCATATCGATGAATCGATGCTTACAGGGGAATCCGTTCACGTCGTTAAGAAAATTGGTGACGCTGTCTATGCCGGTACATTAAACGGAGATGAGTCCTTTGAATTGGAAGTGACGAATTCGAAAGCAGATTCAATGATCTCGAATATTGTCCGCTTACAAGATGAAGCTCAGCACTCAAAGCCTAAGATCGCTGAAATCGCAGACGTAGTAGCGCGCTATTTTGTTGGTGCCATTCTCATCATTTCTGCCGGAACTTGGCTTTACTGGCATCAAACCAAACCTGATGATGCGTTTTGGATTATGTTGTCTGTTCTTGTCGCGACTTGTCCATGTGCCCTTTCCTTAGCGACACCAACAGCATTGACTTGTGCAACTTCTCGTATGGGCAATTTTGGTATTTTGCTGCGTAAAGGGCATGTGTTTGAGACCTTATGCAAGATAAATCATCTTGTCGTTGATAAGACGGGCACATTGACAAAAGGTGACATTGAAATCAGTGAAACTAAAACCTTTGCCAATTTAAATGAGTCTGAAGTACTTTCCATTGCAGCAGCGCTTGAGGCTCACGCAAACCACCCAATTGCTCGTGCGTTTTCAGGGTTTAGTCGAGAAGATATCACCGTCAGTGATGTTCAAAACGTCATTGGTTCTGGCATTCAAGGTAATTGGAATAGCAAGACAGTAAAAATTGGTAGTGCCACTTTTGTGGTTGGTGAAAGTCGAGCCGAGAGCAACGCTGTATATCTTTCTGTAGATGAACTGCATGTCGCCACTTTCTACTATCGCGATCCCATTCGCAAAGAGAGTAAAGCATTCATACGACGTTTTGCAGATGCTGGAATCAAAACAACACTTCTAACGGGTGATTCATTACAAAACGCTCAGTCCGTAGCAAATGAAATCGGCATTGACAATGTGATTACATCAGCGAAGCCTGAAGATAAACTCGCATATCTTAAAGGATTGGATAAAAACGACATTACAATGATGGTTGGTGATGGTATTAACGATGCACCAACACTTGCAGGAGCTCATCTCTCCGTTGCTATGGGGGGTGGTACTGATGTTGCAAAAGCTTCAGCGGATATGACGTTATTAGGCGATAATTTAGAGAAGTTGTTAGAAGCTCGCACACTTGCCATCCGAACGCGAAAAATCATTCGAGAAAACTTGGCTTGGTCTTTAGGGTACAACCTGTTAATTTTGCCATTGGCCGTGGCGGGGTTAGTTGCCCCCTATGTCGCAGTAGTTGGCATGTCGGCGAGCTCTATCATTGTTGTATCCAACTCTTTACGGTTACTTAAAGAGAAGTAAGTAAGAGATCAAACATGGAAAGTCTGTATATATTAATCCCTATTGCCATCGTATTGGTCTGTGTCGCGGTGGCTATTTTCCTTTGGGCGGTCCGTAGTGACCAATTTGAAGATCTTGAACGTCAAGGCCACAATATTCTTCTCGATGAAGATGAAACACCAAACACTAACAAAAAGACAAACATTAATAAAAATCGATAACCCTATATTATGAATCCTGATTTTATTGGTGCCTTTATGATTGGCCTCGTTGGGGCTGGTCATTGCATGGGCATGTGTGGTGGCATTGCATCGCTTCTTTCTATTGGTTCGCAAAACAACAAACCGTCTCGCTCAATACCCATTTTTTATAATTTTGGTAGGCTCATTAGCTATGGTGTCATCGGTGCACTTGTAGGCGGTGCAATATCCGGTTTGTCGGAGTTAAGTGGGCTCACTCAGTCACTGGCATGGTTACGCCTTGTTGCCGCATTTTTCATGATTCTTGTCGCGCTGTACATTGCAAAATGGTGGCATGGTTTATTGTTCTTAGAAAAAGCAGGCCAGCATTTATGGAAATACATCTCTCCTGCCGGTAAGCGTTTATTACCATTAAAACACCCTACTCATGCCTTGCCATTTGGATTTATCTGGGGCTGGCTACCCTGCGGGTTGGTTTATTCCGCGCTCACTTGGTCTGCCGTTTCTGGTAGCGCGATAAACGGAGGATTCATTATGCTTGCGTTTGGTATTGGAACCCTACCATCAATGCTCCTTGTCGGTTATGGCGCGAATTACTTTCAGAAATTGCAAAAATCGTTAATATTTAGAAATATATCAGCATTAATACTCATCATTTATGGCCTATATACCGCGAGTGGTGCGATAAAAATGCTTGGTTTCATATGAAATGAAAGTCGTTTCGAGCAATATTTTTGCTACCCTTTAAGATCAAGCAGTGATAAAATATTGATGTATATCAAATAGTGAAAGGTTGTTATGATTTCTGAAAAGCCTGCAACAAAGCGTATCCAATCAGGTGGTTGCGCGATTCATTGCCAAGATTGTAGCATTAGCCAACTGTGTATTCCGTTCACTCTGAACGAATCTGAATTGGATCAGTTGGATCAAATTATCGAGCGAAAAAAGCCGATCCAAAAGGGTCAAGAGCTTTTTAAAGCAGGTGATGAGCTAAAATCTTTATATGCTATCCGCTCTGGTACAATCAAAAGTTATACCATCACTGAGCAAGGCGATGAGCAAATTACAGCGTTTCACTTAGCTGGCGATCTTGTTGGTTTCGATGCGATTACTGGTGACTGCCACCCGAGTTTTGCACAAGCACTAGAAACATCTATGGTGTGTGAAATCCCATACGAAATCTTAGACGACCTGTCAGGTAAAATGCCTAAATTGCGTCAGCAAATCATGCGTTTGATGAGTAACGAGATCAAAGGTGACCAAGAGATGATTCTTTTGCTTTCTAAAAAGAATGCTGAAGAACGTCTAGCGGCTTTCCTATACAACCTATCAACTCGTTTTTCACAACGTGGTTTTAGCCCTCGAGAGTTCCGTTTAACCATGACTCGTGGTGATATTGGTAACTATCTAGGTCTAACGGTAGAGACAATAAGCCGTCTACTTGGTCGTTTCCAAAAATCGGAAATTTTAAGCGTTAAAGGTAAGTACATCACTATCCTCGATCATGATGCATTGATGGAACTTGCTGGCGTAAGCAAAGAATAATTTGCCCCATCTATTGATGTAGCTCGAAAATGAGCTACATCATATTTCTTCCAAAATCCTATCAAAAACCCTCAAATATTCTGCCAAACTGAGCTACAGTAAAAATGTACCTTGTGTACTCCAATATACTGATTTACCTTATATTCAGTATTTGGTTTTACGATAATAAGTGGGCTTAGTTATGAGTATATACAGTAAGATCCTTGTTGTTGCTGACATCAATAATGATGAACAGCCTGCACTCGCCAGAGCCGTTCAGCTCGCACGAAAAAGTGTCTCTAGAAGCCGAATCACTTTTTTCCTATCTATCTACGATTTCTCGTACGATATGACTTCGATGCTGTCGGTTGACGAGAGAGACGCAATGCGTCGTGGGGTAATACATCAACGTGAGCAATGGATGCGTAAAATTGCTCAACCTTATTTAGAAGATGGTTTCGATTTTGATGTTTGTGTTGTTTGGCACAACCGCCCTTATGAAGCAATTATCGCCGAAGTGTTTGCCGGCGACCACGATATCCTAATTAAAGGGACTCGAAAGCACGATGTTCTTGAGTCGGTTATCTTTACACCAACTGATTGGCATTTATTACGCAAGTGCCCGATCCCTGTACTTCTTATCAAAAATTCAGATTGGCCAGAGCACGCTAATATTCTTGCTTCCGTGCACGTTGGTTCTGAGAACCCTACGCATATCGACTTAAATGATTCAATGGTAGAGCGACTCAAAGAAATCACTAATCGACTGGACGCTGAACCTTACTTGGTTAACGCCTACCCTGTTACGCCTGCTAACATTACGATCGAATTACCTGAGTTCGACCCAACCACATATACAGATGCGGTTCGTGGGCATCATCTAACAGCAATGAAAGCGCTTCGTCAAAAGCACGGCTTAGATGAAGAGCAAACCATCGTAGAGCAAGGTTTACCAGAAGACATTATTCCCGCAACAGCAGCTAAACTTAATGCCGCAATGGTGATTCTTGGGACGACGGGTCGTACCGGTCTATCTGCAGTATTTATTGGTAATACGGCTGAACATGTGATTGATAAGATCAATTGCGATGTACTTGCGTTAAAACCAAATGGGTATATCAGCCCACTTGATCCAAATACTGCGACATAATGGTCTAACGCAAAAAATCATCAGATATAAAAATCCCCCAAATTGGGGGATTCTTTTTAAGCTTGATACATTTTTTTAAGCTGGAAGCAGTTGCGATGCTTAGTATCCTGGGTCAGTACGTTATCTAACTAACAGCTCATTTATTAAACAGCATGTTCATCTAACGGAATGTTCATTAAACTGAATGTCTGGCCATCGCTATTGCTAGCCTCTTCTTCTAACAGATGCTTGTTATCTGTTAGATGTTAGTCACATCAATAAACATAGACTCGTCGATGTTTGTTGAAGATACCACAGCTTCGCTGAATTCATATTCCTCACGGTTACCTTCACGATCAAGTGGCAGGTTTACGAAATCAAATAACTCACGGTCAGCTAATTGGCTTGGACTTACATTTTGAATGGATTTAAAGATCGCTTCTACTCGACCAGGCGTTTTCTTATCCCATTCAATCAACATCGCTTTAATTGATTGACGCTGAAGATTTTCTTGTGAGCCACAAAGATTACACGGAATAATTGGGAACTCTTTATGTTCAGCGTACTTGATCAGGTCTTTTTCGCGGCAGTATGTCAGTGGACGAATGACTACGTTACGACCATCATCTGAACGAAGTTTAGGTGGCATTGCTTTCAAACGTGAGCCGTGGAACATGTTTAAAAACATTGTTTCGACGATGTCATCCATATGGTGGCCAAGCGCTAGTTTTGTCGCACCAATTTTTTCTGCAAACGAGTAAAGTGTGCCACGACGCAGACGTGAACATAAACCACAGGTTGTCTTACCTTCTGGCACTTTCTCTTTCACTACTGAGTAAGTATCTTTATCTACGATGTAGTAAGGAATGTTCAGCGTTTCAAAATAGTCAGGTAGGATATGCTCAGGGAAGCCTGGTTGTTTTTGGTCAAGGTTAACCGCAACCACGTCAAACTTGATTGGCGCTGCCTTTTGTAGATTCAGCAGGATATCAAGCATCGCAAATGAATCTTTACCACCACTAATACATGCCATTACAACGTCACCTTCTTCGATCATGTTGTAATCAGAAATGGCATTACCAACATGTCTTCTTAGACGTTTCTGAAGCTTGTTGAATTCAAGGGTTTCTTTTCTTGTATCTATTTGGTTCATTGCGGGCTCTCACATCGCCGAAAAATCGACTGTAGGACTTCCTAACATGGATTTATTTGGGGCGTGGATTATACGAGCTTTTTGCGCAGGATTAAATGTTTGTCTGTATCGAGAGGTAAAGAAAAGCACACTAAATGAGGTTCGGCAGGGTCATAAATGAAAAGGAGCGTTAAAATTTCGCTCCTTTTACCAATAAAACCTATTCAGTGGCGCTCGGAAGATATGGCAAAACTCTCGTCGTTGATTCGGGTAATATCATATAACCACCCTCACCGATTTCATCAAGAGCAACCTGCACTTTGCCATCTACTATTTTTTTCTCGATTCCATTGGATAACACAATCTTACCGTTAAGGTCATTGGCAAATTCCATCGTTACCCCTTGCACTTGCGGAGTAAACCAACCAGCAAACATCCCACCTAAGTCCTCAAGCATTGCCTGCATTTGTGGCATTAACGGGGCAAGTTGCTCATAAGAGACTTGCCCAGCTAGTGGGCTTTTAGTCATCACGACCAAAGAATAATCACAACGCGTATCTTGTTGTGTCTGAACAAACACCAAAGGGTTTGCTGATTTAAGGTTTTTATCGACAGGAAGTGGCAATTCCTTTGTAACTGGTATCACAAACTCTTCGTAATGCTCTTCCTTTTCCATCCATGCTTTTTCGATATCACACAACTTTTTGGTATTCGCATCAACGAAAAACACGCCAACTTTGACGTCATCGTGCCCCTCTTTCGTGTTGTTTTTTAATTGTGTATAGAGCTTAGAATACGTAAACATGTATTCTTGAGCGTGAGTTGCAGGCGTTGCTAACATTAGCATTGCGCTGCCCAATAGGCTTAGGCTTAACTTCTTCATCCGTTTCGTCGTTTCTTTTTATTGCGTCCAATAGGCATTATTGTGACGAATCATGGCTCTCAAATCATTAACGTAGGCAATCCCTCGTTCTGAATATGCGAGTAAACCGTGAGTCAATTCAGTCGCCGTCGAGACTGACAATAAGTCCTTGTTATTTTTTGCCAAATTTGCGCGAATATCTCTCAAATCTGCGTAAGCTCGGTTACGGTTCACATTCATAAAATAACCGTGAACAGACTCTTGTACAGATTCGAATTTTTTAACTTCGTGCTTTTGTCCTGCTCCACGTTTGGCAGGAATAATTCCGCAACCCGTCTTATAACACCATTGACCAAATAAGTTATTTGCTTGAGTTGCAAAACGAGAGGTGCCCCACGCAGATTCATTGGCTGCTTGGGTTAAAACCAACGCCTCTGGGAGAACATTTACTCGCTTTAGCATTTCATCAAGCCATTGTTGGCTCATGCCACTGTCTCTTAAAGGGTAAGAGTATAAAGCCGCCAATCTCTCTGCATATGAGATTTGCTCTTTGGTGACATTCCCAATGCGCAACGACTCCAAAAATGCTCTTTCTTTTTGGATGCGGCGGTTTTCTAACGCGATTTTAGGGCGAAGAAAATCAAAGAATGCGGTTTTCTTTGCTTTGATATCCTTAATAGAAGCGAAATCGGGAATGTCCCCAATATATGGTAGATGTGACAAATCCGGATGCGTTATTGGGCCATGAATAACACTAGGATCAATTGCGCTTCTGTACTCGCGGTCATAATGCAAATAAGGTCCAATTGAAACAAAAGTGGCGGCTATAGAGATAGCCGCCACACGTAAACTCATTGATTTTAGAGATTTAGGCATCAAACACCTGTGAATTACCGTCGTGATCGTTATCTTTCTTTTGCGTTGCAACGATCTTCAGCTTGATACCAAACATTTCGCGGTACAGGATCCCTTTCATATGAAAGAAGAAAGGGAGCACAAAGATCAAGCCTATTCCGTAGAACATCGCAGCGACAATAAACATCAACATCACGCTTAAGTAAAGCCCTGCCACGACAAATAACTTTCTGTTTACCGCTCGAAACGATAGCCAAAGTGATTGCATTGGCGAAACTTTCTTCTCACAAATCAGCAGGATAGACTGACTAAACGCTAACGCGAAATAGAGAGATACTAAAGGTAGATAAATGGCAATAGCACCTTGAAGCATCAAGCTAAACAGGGTTGCCAAAATAACAGGTACCGTGAATTGAAGGCCTTTACCCACATGGCGAATTTTTGTTTTCAACCCAGCAATGTGGCTCATAGCCATAAGGCTTACGCCTGCAAAAATTGGGGCGCTGATCACTTCGTAACTGAAGTTCGCAACGTAAATAGCGCCTGCGATATCTGCAGTAAATGCTTCTGGATTTTCTAATGCACTTAGAATAACACTCGGATCCCCCAACTGAAGCTGTAGGGCAATGTAAAAAATACCAAGTTGAACGAGAAGTAGCAGAATGATCGCTGGAGAGAACGACAAAAATTGTTGAATGGTTGTACGCCAAGCTTCACTAAAAACAGCCCCAGCTTTCAGTTCGTACTGACCAGAAAGTGCGCGTTCTACATTCCCGCCAAGATTGAAATCTTTCTCAAAATCGTTGTTCATATTTTATCCAAGGTTACCTTGTAATATTTGTCTGGAAAACCAGTTAATTAATGTGGGCGTTAGTATAAAGAAATCTTTCCCTGTCTAAAACGATAATCGGCCCCTTTCACTTGCAATATCTACGAATTGGTCGATAATTACACACTCTCAAACCCATGAATTTGAAAACAATTGCATAACCAAAAACAACTTTAACAGATTGTATTCTCGCACTTTCTAAGGCGATAAACACAGTATGGTAAGGATTGTTTACTTTTGCCTGCAAATTTTTTTCTGTTTCATGATAAGAAAATGCTTTGATTTCACAATTTTGGTGATTATGATGCGCGCCTCAAAAGTGAATGACTAATGTCACATCAATTGGTCCAAACCCAATTTGAACGTGGGAGAAATACAGACGTTGAACGCTAAACAGCAAGCAGGAAAGCCAGTAGTTCGTCTATCTGGTATTAGCAAGAGTTTCGATGGTAAGGAGATCATCGGTAATTTAAATCTGGATGTTAATCATGGTGAGTTTCTGACGATTCTTGGCCCGTCTGGTTGTGGTAAGACTACAGTTTTACGCATGATCGCAGGTTTTGAAACGGCAGATAACGGTCAAATCGTATTAGATGACCAAGATGTAACACAGGTTCCTGCTGAACAAAGGCACGTCAACACGGTATTTCAGAGTTATGCACTCTTCCCTCACATGACCGTATTCGAAAACGTTGCTTTTGGTCTTCGTATGCAGAAAACACCTGCAGCTGAGATTGAGCCGCGTGTTATGGAAGCGCTACGCATGGTTCGCCTAGAAAAAATGGCACAGCGTAAGCCACATCAACTTTCTGGTGGTCAACAACAACGTATCGCTATTGCGCGCGCAGTTGTGAACAAGCCAAAAGTACTACTCCTTGACGAGTCGCTATCTGCACTTGATTACAAACTTCGTAAGCAAATGCAAATCGAGCTTAAACAATTGCAGCGTCAACTTGGTATTACTTTCATTTTCGTAACACACGATCAAGAAGAAGCCCTATCGATGTCTGACCGCATTATCGTTATGCGTGATGGCGTAATCGAACAAGATGGTTCACCGCGTGAAATTTACGAAGAACCTAAAAACCTATTTGTTGCTCGCTTTATCGGTGAGATCAACGTATTTGACACCACAATGCTTGAGCGCATCGATGAGAAGCGTATTCGTGCAGAAATCGAAGGTGTTGAGTCGATTGTTTACTACGATCAAGAAGCACAGCCTGGTGACAAACTACAAGTACTACTTCGCCCTGAAGACTTGCGTATCGAAGAGATCAAAGAGTCTGAAGAGAGAGGCATCGTAGGTCACGTTACCGAGCGTACTTATAAAGGTATGACTCTAGATTCTGTAATCCAGTTGGATTCAGGCATGCGCGTGATGGTAAGCGAGTTCTTTAACGAGGATGATCCAGATGTGGACCACTCTCTCGGCCAAAAAGTCGCTATTACTTGGGTTGAGAGCTGGGAGGTAGTACTAAATGATAAGCAAGAAGCTTAGTCTTCAGAACGCGATCATTACCCTAATCGTAGGTTGGTTAACACTGTTTGTGTTGATTCCGAATCTAATGATTATCGGTACAAGTTTTTTGACGCGTGATGAAGCAAACCTAATTGAATTAACGTTTACTTTTGACAACTACCTACGATTGTTAGATCCACTATATGCAAAAGTGCTAATGCACTCTTTCTATATGGCAATCGTTGCGACGTTATTGTGTTTGGTAATTGGTTACCCATTTGCCTATATTGTCGCAAAAATGCCGCCAAAATGGCGTCCATTTATGTTGTTTTTGGTGATTGTTCCATTTTGGACCAACTCTTTGATCCGAACTTACGGTCTAAAGATTGTTTTAGGTACTCAAGGTATTTTGAACAAATCGTTGATGGCTATGGAAATCATCGATAAACCGCTGCGCCTGATGTACACAGAAACTGCAGTAATGATTGGTCTTGTGTACATCTTGCTTCCATTTATGATCTTGCCGCTTTACTCGGCAATTGAGAAGCTTGATAACACGTACATTGAAGCGGCGAAAGATCTTGGTGCGAACAAGATCCAGACGATTACTAAAGTCATTCTACCGTTGACCATGCCAGGCATTATTGGTGGCTGTTTATTGGTACTACTTCCTGCTCTAGGTATGTTCTACATTTCAGATCTACTTGGTGGCGCGAAGAACCTACTGATTGGTAACGTGATCAAGAGCCAAGTGCTCAACGCTCGTGACTGGCCATTTGGTGCGGCAACAAGTATTGCCCTCACCTTTGCAATGGCTGTGATGCTTTATGCTTACTACAGAGCTGGCAAACTATTGAATAAGAAAGTGGAGCTAGACTAATGGGACGCACAATTAGATTTAGCTTTATGACGCTGGTATACGCATTCCTATATTTGCCTATCATCGTCTTGATTGTTAACTCGTTTAATGCCAACAAATTCGGCATGAAATGGGGCGGATTTACCACCAAATGGTATGAAACTTTAGTCAACAACGACAGCTTGGTCCAAGCGGCTTGGCACTCGTTAAATGTTGCGGTGTTTTCTGCGACAGCTGCTACAATTATTGGTAGCTTGACGGCCGTTGCTCTATTCCGCTACTCCTTTAAAGGAAAAGGCGCAGTTAACGGCATGCTGTTTGTGGTAATGATGTCACCGGATATCGTGATGGCGATTTCATTGTTGGCACTGTTCCTTGTATTAGGGGCGCAGCTTGGCTTCTTTACGCTTTTGATTGCTCACATCACATTCTGTCTTCCGTTTGTCGTGGTAACGGTTTACAGCCGCCTTAACGGGTTTGATGTGAAAATGTTAGAAGCCGCAAAAGACTTAGGTGCAAGTGAATGGGTTATCTTAAAGCAGATTATCCTCCCTCTTGCTAAGCCAGCGGTTGCTGCAGGTTGGTTATTGAGTTTTACCCTGTCTCTAGACGACGTAATTATCAGTTCGTTTGTAACGGGTCCAACATATGAAATTTTACCATTGAAGATTTACTCAATGGTGAAAGTAGGCATTTCTCCTGAGGTAAATGCCCTCGCAACGGTAATGTTGATTGTTTCTTTAACTCTAGTAGTGATTTCTCAGTTGCTAGCAAGAGAAAAAGTAAAGTAGAATCCGCTTCCGGAAATTTCACGAAACAGAATGGTCATCGCCATTCTGTTTTTCTATCTAACGTCCAAAAAGGTTTGGACAACGTTTGGTTTGGAGCTAACGTCAATGAAAAAATGGGCTACTCTATTAGCTGGTAGTGCATGTGCGCTTTCTCTGTTCTCTGGTTCAGCGGCAGCGGACGACAAAGAATTGGTATTTATGAACTGGGGACCTTACATTAACAGTAATATCCTAGAGCAATTTACTAAAGAAACAGGCATTAAGGTTATCTACTCGACTTACGAGTCGAATGAAACTTTGTATGCAAAGCTAAAAACTCATAACCAAGGTTATGACCTAGTTGTACCTTCAACTTACTTCGTAGCGAAGATGCGTGACGAAGGTATGCTACAAAAGATCGATAAGACTAAGCTGAAGAACTTCGGCAACCTAGATACAAACTACCTAGACAAGCCTTACGATCCAAAGAACGACTACTCTATCCCACACGTTGTTGCAATTACTGGTCTAGCAGTAAACGCTGACATGTACGATCCAAACGATTTCCAAAGCTGGGCTGATCTATGGAATCCAGAACTTGAAGGTCAAGTAATGCTGATGGACGATACTCGTGAAGTGTTCCATATTGCACTACGTAAACTGGGTTACTCAGGTAACTCTACGGATCCAAAACAAATTGATGAAGCGTACGCTGAGCTACAAAAGCTAATGCCTAACGTTCTCGTATTTAACTCTGACAACCCAGGCGCTCCTTACATGTCTGGCGAAGTTGGTGTGGGTATGCTTTGGAACGGCAGTGCCGCTGCGGCTCAAAACGAAGGCATGAACCTTAAGCTAGTATTCCCTAAAGAAGGCGGTATCGGCTGGGTTGATAACTTTGCAATCTCTTCTGGTGCGAAGAACGTAGAAGCGGCTCATAAGATGATCGACTTCCTACTACGTCCAGAAATCGCAGAGCAAATCTCTCGTGACACTGGCTACCTAACAGCGGTAAAAGAATCGAACGCTAAGTTCAAAGACGTTGCCCCACTGTTCCCATCGCAAGAAGACCTTGACCGCGTTGAATGGCAAGACTCTGTAGGCGATCTGACAGTGAAGTACGAAGATTACTTCCTAAAGCTTAAAGCAGGTCAATAATCTGTTTAATAAGCCATCTACTAAATGAAAATAGGCAGCAATACGCTGCCTATTTTTGTAATTGACTGATATAATTTTATACCCAAGTAACTTTAGGTCTTATAAACGCCGACAAAAGGTTATTTGGTTATACGTAGCTAGGTTTATTTGACACGGCTTCAAACATTGTCACCTATTTATCCAATAATGATTGAGGTTGGTGATCCGAATAAACAGGATTGTGCTTATCGCAACATAACATCTATCAATACCTATCGGTGTTGGTGTTGCCTGTTGCTGAACAAAACGGAAAACAAATGAAAAGTAAAATCTACGCAAGCGCACTGTGTGCAGCGACGTTGTTCGCTACCCCGGCAATGGCGGCTGATCAAGAACTGTATTTCTACAACTGGTCGGAATACATTCCAAATGAAGTTCTTGAAGACTTTACAAAAGAAACTGGTATCAAAGTTATCTACTCAACGTACGAATCTAATGAGAGTATGTACGCGAAGTTGAAAACTCAGGGTTCTGGTTACGACTTGGTAGTACCGTCTACCTATTTCGTATCTAAAATGCGTAAAGAAGGCATGCTGCAAAAGCTCGACAAAGCGAAACTGTCTCACTTTGACGACCTTGATGCTAATTTCTTGAACAAACCGTTCGACCCAAACAACAACTACTCTATTCCTTATATTTGGGGTGCAACGGGCATTGGTATCAATGCGGACATGCTAAGCAAGTCATCAGTTTCAAAATGGGATGATTTCTGGGATAGCAAGTGGGAAGGTCAACTAATGCTGATGGATGATTCTCGTGAAGTATTCCATATTGCATTAACTAAGCTAGGTTACTCGCCAAACACGACTAACCCAGATGAAATCAAAGCCGCTTACGAAGAACTGAAAAAGCTAATGCCAAACGTATTAGTATTTAACTCAGACTTCCCAGCGAACCCATACCTAGCAGGTGAAGTATCACTTGGTATGCTTTGGAACGGCTCTGCGTACATGGCTCGCCAAGAAGGTGCGAACATCGACATCATCTGGCCAGAAAAAGGCGCTATCTTCTGGATGGACAGCCTTGCGATTCCAGCTGGTGCGAAGAACGTTGATGCTGCGCATAAGATGATTGACTTCCTACTACGTCCAGAGAACGCAGCTAAGATTGCACTAGAGATTGGTTACCCTACTCCAGTGAAAACTGCGCACGACCTGCTACCGAAAGAATTTGCAAATGATCCAAGCATTTTCCCTCCACAAGAAGTGATGGATAGCGGTACATGGCAAGATGAAGTTGGTGAAGCAAGCGTGCTTTATGATGAGTACTTCCAAAAGCTAAAAGTAGACAACTAATCAGTTCGTCAATTTAGTCTAGAAAAGCGGCCTCGGTCGCTTTTCTTGTATCTAGCCTGCCTCTTTTGTCTGAAGCACAATTAGATACGCAGCTTGAAACACAAACAACCTGAATGCAAAAAGGCATCGAATCAATTCGATGCCTTTGTAATATCTAGGATCTATCTATTTGTTTAAGCGCTGGTTTCATTTTCAAGCGCCAAAATTTCCTCAACGAGCCGTGGCACTTCAATGCTTGCTTTTCCATAGCGCTTCTCTTCAAACTCACTTTCAACTGCACTTGGTTCTAGATTGATTTCAATCGTATGTGCCCCATGCATCTTCGCATCGTGAACAAAACCAGCAGCGGGATACACCACGCCAGATGTGCCAATAGATATGAACAAATCTGCCTCTTCGAGTGCAGCGTATATTTCGCCCATTCGGAGAGGCATTTCACCAAACCAGACAATGTGTGGTCGCATTTGCGCTGGAATTTGGCAACAATGACACAATTCACCAGTTTCAATATCGTCGGAGTGTTCGATAACTTGATTTGATTCACTGCAACGCGCTTTGAGGAGTTCACCGTGCATGTGAATGATATTGCTGCTACCGCCTCTCTCATGCAAATTATCGATGTTTTGAGTAATAACGGTAACTTTTCCATCGAGTTCAGCCTCTAGACGTCCTAATGCAATATGTGCAGCATTCGGTTTGATTTCTTCTCCTTGAAGCTTTTTACGACGTTGGTTATAAAAGTGTTGAACGAGGTTTGGATCGCGGTCAAAACCCTCAGGGGTTGCCACGTCTTCTATTCGGTGATTCTCCCAAAGGCCATCTTGCGCTCGAAATGTTTGAATACCGGACTCTGCAGAGATGCCTGCGCCGGTAAGTACGACAATATTTCTGTATGGGAAATTCATAACCTATCCTTGCTGCTCTTTTTAGTAAGCTTAACACTGATACAAAAACAACAATAGTAATAAGGATTAGACCATGGTCGTAAGCCTGCTGATTTACCTCTAATTTCTGCTTTAAAATAGGAATTTTTGAAATAAAAAAGCCTCGCGATTGCGAGGCTTTTAAGCAGAGAAACCGTTTTACAGGTTAGGACCAGTAGATGGTCTGTGTGGCATATTGTTGCGCAGTTGGTTCATACCTTGGTACATACGTAGGAACCATACCAAAATCGCCAGTGTCGCGAAAAGCATTCCTACCCAAGGAATAAAGTAAGCAATCGTATCGAGTAAGGTACTGTGTACCCAATAATCGCTTACACCCACCAATACACCATTTGACGTTGCAACCGTTACAATCAGCACCACAAAGAACGTGAAGTACAGAAAGAAAGTACGAATCAAGCCGTAATAATGCGAATTCACCACATCGCTATCATCGCCTTTATCCAAACGGTAACCAGCATAAATGATTGCAATAACGCCTGAGATCAAAAACGTAAACGGGGTTAGACAGCTCAGGATGTATGCAACCCAAATCCCGTTATGATGTTTGTTCATTCGTTTTCGCTCCTTTTACATCCGTCTGTGCAGCGTCTGCCTCTCCCATCGCTTCTTTGGACTTAACTTCGTTGTACCAAAGATCATGGTGTTCTTTTGCCCAAGTTTCATCAACTTCGCCTGTCACCATGCCCTCTAAAGCACCTTCCATACCGAATAGACCGATATAGATGTGGAAGATAAAGCCACAGATTAAGATCAATGCTGAAATTGCGTGAATGAGGTTAGACAACTCCATATCGCGACGAGTCTGGCCGAAAATTGGGAAATCCAGAACTAGGCCACTCACTGCTGCGATAGCACCGAAGAAAATCAACAACCAATAAATGGCTTTCTCACCACCGTTAGAGAAACCTGCCGATGGGTGCGTTCCTTTGTGTTTACCTACCATACCCCCCATTTTCATGAACCAACGAATGTCAGTCATGTTAGGGATAGATTTGCGCCACCATTTTAGTAGTACAAACATCAGCAAGATAAAGAACAGAGGCCCCATATAGTTGTGGTATTGCTTCGCGAGCATCACCACAAAGCCCCAGAACTCTGTAGGTACATACGGTTTCAAGAAGTGCTTACCATAAACCAACATTAAACCACTGAATGCCAACGTTAGGAAAGTAAACGCCATGCTCCAGTGAAGTGCTCGGTCTAGGCGAGACCAACGTTTGATCTTCTTGCCTGTACGAGGTTTGCTTAACATCAGAGGACCTACGAATACGTAAGCCATGATAACCATAGCGATACTGCCGAAAATAGCGACAGCACCAGCCGGAGACATCCATTTCTCTTTAAGAATGTACCATGTCTCACCCGGAGTACTGATGAGTACACCATGCTCCGCTGATTTTGACGTGGTATAACCCGATTGCCCCTCTTTGACCTGACGCCAGAAGTCTGCACCTGCAAGTTGAGTCATCTCCTGTTGTACCACTGGAGAGGTGTCTTCTTGCGCAGACGCTGGCATTGCAAAGGTCAATAGCAATGCTGTCATTAAAGACAGCATTGCAAGAGACGCACGTTTAAGAGTATTTAACATGAGTCTCTCCTAACTTAGCTTTTCGTTGCGTCGTAAGAAAGATCGTTACCGTCTGTCCAACCTGCGTTTTTCGCACCACGCTCTACGACACGCTGACGGAAGATGTCAGAAACTTTCTCTGCATCACCCGCTAGCAGTGCTTTCGTTGAACATAGTGACGCACACATAGGGAGCTTACCTTCAGCAATACGGTTCGCACCGTACTTCTCACGCTCTTCTAGTGAACCTGGTTCAGTTTCAGGGCCGCCTGCACAGAATGTACATTTGTCCATCTTGCCACGCTCACCAAATGATGCTTGTTTCGGGAACTGAGGTGCACCGAATGGACAAGCAAATAGGCAGTAACCACAGCCGATACACAGGTCTTTGTTGTGAAGAACGATGCCATCTTCAGTGTGCTCGAAACAGTCTGCAGGACATACGGCCATACAAGGCGCATCTGTACAGTGCATACAAGCAACAGAGATCGAGTTTTCACCTGGTTCACCATCATTCAGTGTTACCACGCGGCGACGTTGAATGCCCCATTCAAGCGCATCATCATTCGCGTTTTTACATGCAGTCACACAGCCGTTACATTCGATACAGCGTTTGGTGTCACATAGGAATTTCATTCGTGCCATTGTCAGACTCCTTACGCTTTACGAATGTTACATAGGGTTACTTTTGTTTCCTGCATCAAAGTAACAGGGTCGTAACCATAAGTGGTTGCTGTGTTAGCGGCTTCGCCAATCACATAAGGATCTGTACCTTCTGGGTACTTAGAACGTAGGTCTTCACCTTCGAACTTACCACCAAAGTGGAACGGCAAGAACGCAAGTCCCGGTTTCACTCTACGGGTTACCATCGCTTTCACCTTGATACGGCCTTTTTCTGCACCCTCAACCCAAACGTCATCGCCATCTTTGAAGCCAAGATCGTTTGCATCTTTCGGGTTCACTTCAACGAACATTTCTTGTTGAAGTTCAGCAAGCCATGGGTTTGAACGTGTCTCTTCACCACCACCTTCATACTCAACCAGACGACCAGAAGTCAGAATGATTGGGTATTCGCCAGACTTGTCTTCTTTTTGAATAGACTTATAAAGCGTTGGTACGCGGAAGATGGCTTCTTTGTCGTCCCAAGTTGGGTAATCGGTTACAAGGTCACGACGTGGCGTGTATAGCGGCTCACGGTGTAGCGGTACGCGGTCTGGGAATGTCCAAACGATCGCACGCGCTTTCGCGTTACCAAATGGAATACAACCGTGCTTAATTGCCACGCGTTGAATACCGCCGGACAGGTCAGTTTTCCAGTTTTTACCTTCCGCTGCTGCTTTTTCTTCAGCCGTTAGGTCGTCCCACCAACCAAGCTGTTTAATTAGCTTGTCAGAGAACTCTGGGTAACCGTCTTTAATCTCACAACCTTTTGAGTAGCTGTCTTCAGCAAGTAGGCTTTGACCTTCGAATTCCACACCGAAACGCGTACGGAAGTTACCGCCACCTTCTGCAACTGTCTTGGACGTATCGTAAAGAATGTGTGTGCCTGGGTGCTTCATCTCTGGCGTACCCCAACATGGCCAAGGTAGACCGTACGTCTCACCATTCACAGGACCACCTTCTGCTTCCAGAGATGTCTTGTGGAATGTGTGCCAGTTCTGTTGGTGTGCTTTTAGACGCTCAGGACTTTGACCGGTGTAACCGATCGTCCACATACCTTTGTTGAACTCACGAGTGATGTCTTCGATCACTGGTTGATTGTTTTCAACACGGATATTTTTGAACAATACGTCTTCATAGCCCAGTTTCTTAGTCAGCAGGTACATGATTTCATGGTCAGGCTTAGACTCAAACAATGGTTCGATTACCTGATCACGCCACTGAATAGAACGGTTAGAAGCCGTCACACTGCCGTGTGTTTCGAATTGAGTCGTTGCAGGAAGCAGGTAAACGCCATCGGTACGATCGTTCATTACCGCTGCGACTGTTGGATATGGATCAACAATGACCATCATATCCAGCTTCTGCATCGCCTTTTTCATCTCAGGACCACGGGTCTGAGAGTTTACTGCGTGACCCCAGTAGAACATCGCACGGATATTTTCACGTTGACGAATGTTGTCTTTGTTTTCAAGAACACCATCCACCCAACGAGATACAGGGATACCTGCACTGTTCATTGGCTTTTGACCGCCGTAAGCGTTGTCATCAAAGCGACCTTTGATCCATTCAAAGTCGATATCCCACACTTTCGACCAGTGACGCCATGAACCTTCAGACAGACCGTAGTAGCCTGGTAGTGTGTCAGATAGTACGCCAAGGTCAGTTGCGCCCTGTACGTTATCGTGACCACGGAAGATGTTTGCACCGCCGCCTGATTTACCGATGTTACCTAGCGCAAGCTCAAGTACACAGTAAGCACGAGTGTTGTTGTTACCAGTAGTATGTTGAGTACCACCCATACACCACACGATACAACCCGGACGGTTTTCAGAGAGTAGTTTCGCTGTTTGATAAACTTCAGATTCAGGAACGCCCGTTACGCGTTCAACTTCAGCAGGCGTCCACTTCGCTACTTCAGCACGGATTTCATCCATACCGAATACACGTTGACGAATGAACTCTTTGTCTTCCCACTGGTTAGCAAATACATGCCATAGAACGCCCCAAATGAAAGCAACGTCTGAACCCGGACGCAATGACACATAATGATCCGATTTCGCAGCTGTACGTGTACGACGAGGGTCCGCAACGACAATTTTACAGTTGTTCTTCTCTTTCGCGATCAGAATGTGCTGCATGGCAACTGGGTGTGCTTCTGCAGGGTTAGAACCAATGAACAGCATTGACTTACAGTTATGCATATCATTGAAAGAGTTAGTCATCGCGCCGTAGCCCCAAGTGTTTGCTACACCGGCAACGGTTGTTGAGTGACAGATACGTGCTTGGTGGTCAACGTTGTTGGTACCCCAAAGTGACGCCATCTTACGGTATAAGTACGCTTGTTCGTTACTGTGTTTCGCACTACCCAGCCAGTAAACCGAATCAGGACCCGACTCCTTACGAATGTCCAACACCTTGCTACCGATTTCTTCAATCGCTTGATCCCAAGAAAGCTTTTTCCACTTACCGTTTTCAAGTTTCATTGGGTATTTCAGGCGACGTTCACCGTGGCCGTGCTCACGAAGAGCGGCACCTTTTGCACAGTGTCCACCAGCGTTAAATGGGTGGTCGAAAGCAGGCTCTTGACCTGTCCAAACACCATCTTGAACCTCAGCGTAAATACCACAACCTACAGAGCAGTGTGAACAGATCGTACGTTTCTGTTCAACTTTTGCTTCTGGATCAACGCTTTTTGCTTGTGCTTTTTTCATCATGCCTGGTGCAAATAGGCTTGCACCAACAACAGCACCACCAGCAGCAAGCGAGGTGTTCTTCATGAAAGCACGACGTGAAACGCCAAGCTGATTAGTTTCTTTGCTCACACTGTCGGAGCGTTTGACAAGTTTCATCCGTTATCTCCTAAAGTGTTTCGTAGTAATCGCGAATGTGTTGAGTTTCACGATACCCTTTCTTCTTCACGTCTTTTTCAGAAGATTCAACCGTTTCTGAAGCGCTTGCCACTTTTGTTGTACCAGCGACAACCGCACCAGCAACGGCAGCAGTTGTTAAGCCTTTCAGGAGATCCCTACGGCTTGTGTTTATTTCATTATTATCTTTCATCATTGCTTCCTTACCTTACGGTAGATCTTTGGAGGCATACGCCCCTCTATCGATATGACCAAGTACTGCTCGATTACTCGTAATCAGTGACGTTTTTCACATCAATTTTTAATTTATGTTTACTGCTTTGGGTGTTCACACTAAAACGAACTTGCTCTAGCGTTAAAAATGCATCGCATAGATGAGCGACGGGCTTATAGAATTTCGCGTTATTAGCGTTTTCTAGTTGCTTAGTGAATGAGCCAAACCAAGGTGCAAGATGTTTATTAAACACCGTTTGTTGCAGCGTTTCTTCTTCATTGGTTAGCATCGCCATCACTTCGCAAAGTGCGGCAATGTGATCTTCTGGTTCTTTGACGTTTTCATCACGTTCAAAACCTAGCAACTTCAAATCATGACGAATTTCAGCCAAAGGCTTTTCCATAATGGAACCTGTCATATGCCATGATCCAAAAGGCATCACTTCGCCGCGCCCGATACCAATAAAAAGATCTTGGTATTCATCTTCTAGCGCTTCGCGATTTGATTCTTTCGCCGCTTGTTGCAAGGCGAGCCACGCTTTTTGCATTGCACTTTCTGATGGTTCAACTTCTAATGAGCTCAGAAATTCAATCATTTCAGACGTTGGTGCACCGCGAAAAAGGGCTGACAGAACTAAGTAAATCTCTGTTCTCAGTGTTTGTTCTTGTTCTAGTTGCGTATCCACTGCGAGCTCCTAGTATTTAAGTTGTTTCATTGGATCTGTCGCCATCGATTCAAACATATCGATCACACGACAATCTTCACACATCGCAATACGGTTAATTGCCGCTTCATCTGAGAAATGAGAGTGACCACGTAACTTAGTCTGTAGCATGTCAATCATAGATTGCGGAGCGAAAGGTTTGTGACAACGAACACATTCCGCTGCTTTTTCCTCATGAATGACAACCGCTTTCTGACGTTCTTCTTTTACCCAGTTCATGCGAGGTGTTAGCGTCAGAACATTTTCAGGACACGCTTTTGCACATAAGCCACATTGAATACAGTCTTGTTCAACGAACTTAAGCGATGGTGAATCACCGTCAGTATGCAGAGCGCGTGTTGGACAAACCGCTACACAACTCATGCACAACGTACAATCTTTGCTTTCACAAGAAACATTGCCATAAGGTGCATTCGCTGGCAGTTCAACAATGTTTTCTACTGGAATACGTGAAGACGTCATTGCATCAAGCGCAGTAAACAAACGCTGACGCTTATTACCTTGTAGATCGCCTAACGCAAGATCAAACGGGTCAGTGCAAAGTGTTGGAGGACCTTCGCGTAGTGACTCTAAGTAAAGGATATCAATCGTTTCTTTTGCGATACCTAGTTGATCAAGCAGCTCTTGCGCGATACCTACTTCATTATTAAGTACACGAATGATGGTTTGCGGCATAAAGCGAGAAGCCGCAAAAAGAACTTGAGTTGCACCGTTAACCAGCGCAGCGAACCAAGTATCGATACCGATAGATGGCAGTTCTTCAACCACAATCGGAATCACGTTATCTGGTAGTGCTTTAAGTGCCATTACATTGTATGTTTCATGGCGAGAACTACAGATAAGAACAATAGGATCAAGTCCACCAGCAAGCTCGTAATTCGCTAACGTACGTTCAATAAATTTCTGTGTTTCTTCAGGATTTGGTAGTGCGTAATGAATGGCTTCTGTTGGACAAGCCGTTGCACACGTACCGACACCTTGACAAAGGTAAGGGTTGATCTCAATTCGATGACCCGTTTTGTCACTGCCCTCACTTGATAGCGCCCCTGCAGGACAAGCATCCACACAACGCTCACAGCCTTTTACGCCACGAGAGCTATGCGCACATAGATCGGTATTTAGACGAAAGAACTTAGGCTTGTCGAATGTCCCCATCAACGTTGGGATTTCTTCAAGTGCTTCAGCAAGTTTCGGATAGCCACGACCAACTGGGTAGTAACCAGGAACCGGAACTTCTTCTGACATACAGCTATTGAGGCAAAGATCCAAAACGATATCGAAACAATCACTATTGATTGCAACTTTCGCTAAGTTGTTTGTCAGGCCATGATTCTCAATAAGGACTTCAAATGTACCTAAGAACCCAGATACCTGAACGGAATTTGCATAATACAGTCCAGCGTTTTCCCCTTTCTCACCATCCGTAGAAAGTAAAGTCACGCTATTCATTTGAGACAATTGTGCAGCTGCACTCTCAATGATCGCTGTTGGACCAACAATCAGTGTATTACCACCACTTTCGTAGCTCACCGTTGGTGGGATAAGATTCGTCAACTCTACGGTATTATCAAAAGCATACAGGCGTGCTTTACCGTTATTGGAAGTTGCTTGTTCTAATAATTGTTTCAACATTGCTCGGTTCCATCTATGAACATGGATAGTCTTTTCCATCTTTCATTGTAGTTAGCAGGGACAATTCTGCTGTCCAACTTGTCAGTAACTACCCTTTTGAGTAGTAAATCCATGGGTTTATGGATTGCCCCTTTTGCTGTTTACTTCAACAAAACTGGTAATGCCCATTTATAGCAAATGTCGTGCCAATTAAATTCTGCCTATTTATCAGCTAATTATCGTCTTTTGGTAAAAAATTTAAGTATAAAAAAACCGACCGAGACATTTTGTCCCAGTCGGTTCATTGCGTGTTTAGTCAAAATGTACCTATTCTTTGTGTGGTATATTTTGTCCCATTTCTTCACGGTTAAATTTCGTCTCTGAAATACCATTCTTATCGGATACTGTTTTTATATACAGTTCTTTTTCGTCTTCGAGAGTTACCTCACTTTCCGAGAGTTCTGGCTCTACCGCTTCGATATCATTTTCTTGTTTAGATTCAGTATCTTGTGCATTTTCTTTCACAGGCTCTTCTACTGTTTCATCTTCCGTTTCCTCTTTCACCCAATTACGCAGTGTTTCTGCTACGCCCTCTGATAGTGACTTAAGGTTACTGTAGTCGTCATCATAATCGTCTAAACCATCACGAATATTGAACTCTTCAGACAAAAACATTTTACGCAACGCTGCTTTCTTAACACTTTCTGATGCTTCAGAGACCAATAGTTGCGCAACGGACATTTCTTCTGGCTCCGTTGGCTCAGATGTCGTGCTTTCAGTAGGCGCTACCGTCGTTTCTGCTTGTTGAGCGTCTGTCTCATCCGTTGGTTGTGCTTGTGGCACTCCTACCTCGGTAGAATCGCGAGCCGTTAATACCTCTGCTTCTACCTGCTCTGTTGTTGACTCTTCTAACTTACGTTTCGACCAACGGCTAAAAAAACTAGTTGCCATTCGCTCTACCCGCTCCTTTGCGTTTTTTGCGTCTTACTTCAATCAGTTCACCATGACGGCCTATGAATGCTTCCATCCACGCTTGTACCGCCAAAGGCATGTCATTAGACAATACTAAATTGTCACCATCCATATACTGCGCTGCGACCGTTTGTGAGGCCGTCAGCAGTTGAATGGTTGGTTGTTCACCGGAATCCTCGTTATCCATCACTAAAAAGAGTTTTGGCTGCTGTGAACTTAAATTGAAACGATAATCAGAGCGCTCGTCTTTGTGTAACTGAAGTAGACACACATGCTGAGTCTCTTCCGTTGGGGCGATGTCAAACGCCATGAGTTGCCATTGAGTCGTTACCCAAATACCAGTCGTAATTTCATGTTCAACTAACTCGATGCCAATTGGCCATGATGCTTCTGTTTTTTCGAATTCTGTTCCAAACTCTTTTGTATCCGACATAACTCACCCAATTTTATACGTTGTTTTCGTTTTTAATCCCGCAACTGAAAGCAATAAACAAGCCAAAGTAACAAGTGCCACCAAACAATTCATAATAAACCATTCGCAATAAACCGTTCCAAATAAACAAGCGGCAACAAACAAGTCCGTTTACACTCACAATTACGTGAACCATCAATACAACCCTAGTAAAACTGTCATTTATATCCTGTTTTATTCGTGCGAGAGTCTCGGATTAACCTAAAATTGACAGAACCCGAGCATTTTGTTGCTTAATGGCTATGTTGGAATAAGAATTGCTTTACGAATTTTGAAATAACAAACGACTTATCGATGAGAGTATTACATTACTCTCTTATTCATCAGGACATGACTGTGGTAAAACCAAACATTATCAAAACCAGTGAGAATCCCCTTCAAACCATCGAAGTAGAAGTATACGACGAGTATGGAGAAAAGCTCACCAAGCAAATTGCCTGTGAACGCCCTCTTACGGTTATGCTCAACTGGAAAGAAATCGTCACACTAATGACGCTTGGCTCCCGTCCAGAAGCGCTGGTGTTAGGTTATTTAAAGAATCAGAGCTTTCTTTCAGATCCTGAAGCGATTGAATCGGTGATCATTGATTGGGAAACCCACTCAGCTGCCGTAATCACCAAAGAAAATACAGAACACTTAGAAAGTGCGTTAAAGAAGAAAACCGTAACGTCAGGTTGCGGTCAAGGCACGATGTACGGCAATGTAATGAAGCAACTTGAAGATTATCAAGTTCCTCAAGTTCCACTTAAACAATCAGAGATCTACACCGCATTAGAAGCGCTTACGCATTATAATGATACCTACAAAAAAGCCGGCGCAGTGCATGGCTGTGCGGTGTGTAAAGGTAATGAAGTGCTGTCTTTTGTGGAAGATGTTGGTCGTCACAACGCGGTTGATACGTTAGCTGGCGAAATGTGGCTAAACCAAGAAACAGGTGACGACAAAATTTTCTACACTACCGGTCGCTTGACTTCAGAGATGGTGATTAAGGTTGCTCAAATGGGCATTCCTGTTCTGTTATCTCGTTCTGGCGTGACCCAAATGGGGTTAGATTTGGCGAAGAGATTCGGTATTACTACGATAGCACGTGCTAAAGGGTTACGTTTCCAAGTCTTTACCGGTGCAGAAAAAATTGATTTTGATGTAAAAGGGAATCAATAGCGTCACACCTATTCATCAGGTAAAATGAAAAAGTGTAATAATACAGATTCACAAAGGATGTGAACTATGTACAACGATCAACTGTGGGATTATCTACTCACCCCTAGCGGGCTTATTATTTCAATGTTGATTACTTTCGGCCTTGTTGGAATCGTTGCCTACCTGACGAGACAGTTTAAGGATTGATACTGACATAAAAAAAGACCTCATATTGAGGTCTTTTTTGTTATCAAGTCTTTACTAGAACGTCATTAGCCTACGATACCACGAGACGCAAGGAACTCTGAGTAAGTGCCCTTAAAGTCTGTGATTTTGCCATCGCGGATTTCAATGATACGCGTAGCTAGCGAGTCTACGAATACACGGTCGTGCGATACGAAGAACAGAGTGCCTTTGTATTGCTCTAGTGCCGTGTTTAGAGATTCGATCGATTCCATATCCATGTGGTTGGTTGGTTCGTCCATTAACAGCATGTTTGGTTTGTGCATCATTAGCTTACCAAGCAGCATACGACCTTGCTCACCACCAGACAGTACTTTCACAGACTTCTTGATGTCATCTTGGCCAAACAACATACGACCTAGGAAGCTACGAACCACTTGCTCGTCATCGCCCTCTTGACGCCATTGACCCATCCAGTCTGTTAGGTTTAGGTCTTCTTCAAACTCATGAGCGTGATCTTGCGCGTAGTAACCGATGTTTGCGTTTTCGGACCATTTGAACTCACCAGTACGTGGCTCTAGTACACCAGCAAGCGTGTTTAGTAGGGTTGTTTTACCCACACCGTTCTCACCGATGATAGCAACACGCTCGCCTACTTCGAAAATCGCATTAAAGTTTGCAAACAAGTCGTGTTCAAAACCTTGGCTTAGGTTTTCAACAATCAGAGCGTTACGGAATAGCTCTTTAGACTGCTCAAAACGAATGAATGGGTTTTGACGGCTCGACGCTTTCACTTCATCAAGTTTGATCTTGTCGATTTGCTTAGCACGAGAGGTTGCTTGTTTTGCTTTTGATGCGTTTGCAGAGAAACGCGCAACGAACGTTTGAAGTTCAGCGATTTGTGCTTTCTTCTTCGCGTTGTCGCTTAATAGACGTTCACGAGCTTGAGAAGCCGCCGTCATGTACTCATCGTAGTTACCTGGGTAAACACGTAGCTCACCGTAATCCAAGTCAGCCATGTGCGTACATACTGAGTTTAGGAAGTGACGGTCGTGCGAGATGATGATCATGGTGCAGTTACGCGCGTTTAGCGTGTCTTCCAACCAACGGATCGTATCCATATCCAAGTTGTTGGTTGGTTCGTCTAGTAACATTACGTCTGGATCAGCAAACAGAACCTGAGCTAGAAGCACACGAAGTTTCCAACCTGGAGCGACTTCACTCATTAGGCCGAAGTGTTGCTCCATTGGAATACCCACAGCAAGAAGAAGCTCACCTGCTTTCGCTTCTGCCATGTAACCGTCCATTTCAGCAAACTCTACTTCTAGGTCCGCGACTTTCATGCCGTCTTCTTCGCTCATTTCTGGCAAAGAGTAGATGCGGTCACGCTCTTGCTTCACTTCCCATAGTTCCTTATGACCCATGATTACCGTATCGATAACCGTGAACTCTTCATAAGCGAACTGGTCTTGGTTCAGTTTTGCAACGCGCTCGTTTGGATCGTAGCTTACGTTACCGCTAGTTTGCTCGAGCTCACCGCTCAAGATCTTCATAAAGGTTGATTTACCACAACCGTTAGCCCCGATTAAGCCGTAGCGGTTACCTTCGCCAAACTTAACTGAGATGTTTTCAAATAGCGGCTTAGCGCCAAATTGTTGAGTAATATTCGCTGTGGAAATCAAAACCTTTACCTTAGCAATTCAAGTTTATTGGGAAAAACCGCGCAACGTTACTGCTTAAGGCTACTTACTGCAAGTTTTGTTTTTATTAATTAGTGAGAAAAAACCATCTTCCCGACCGTATTTTTGAGAATTCGCTAACAAAAAGTACGTGCTTTTGTATAAATACCAACCTCTCATCTCAAGTTTGATACAGGCACTTACCTATGACACAGGCCTGACATAATTGTTCGCTTGATTCTTATAGTGCGACCTTTCCATTCATTCCGTATGCAATCTTATTACTGTCCACCTTATTGCTTTAATGCGCTCATTAAGCGGATCGCAATATTCTCCTGCAGTAACTTACGAAAACTCGCATATGGCAATAAAACAACTACACTAACTCTAACCTTATAAGTTTTAAGAGAATTTTATGCATTCTATGGTGCGCATTTTAATGCTAATCGGCCTCGTACTTTCTTTGCCTGCTCATGCAAAGTGGGAGTATGAATTTCAGCCAGAGCCTCAAGTACAACCCGTAGCACAAGAAATTGCTCAGGAAATAAATCAATTACCTGAGCAATTATTCATGTCTGACCGTGATAAACGTAAAGTCAATCAACTGCTAAACGCTGTTATTCACGAGCAGCGTAAACAAACTCTGATTTTCGATGAGCGCTTAAATACCTTTCGTGAATCAGGTGGCGATAAGGAATGGTTCGATACTCAATCTGCGCATTTAACCCTTAACAGTCTTGGGCAAAGTAAAGAGCACCTATTAGAGTTAACAGACCCTATAACGCATGACAAACTCACCGGATTCGGCCCTTATGGTGTGACTCAATTTAAACAGGAGTGGCATCAGACCAAACTTAACGCCGAGTACTTACTGTACTTCCAAGTTCGTTCGTTTCAATCTCTGGTTCAAGAGATCCTTATTTCACCGATCCCTGTGGTGTGGGCAGGAATTAAAGTACTGTTCATCTATTTTGGTTTGGTGTGGTGGTTAACCAATAGTAAACGCATCATTACCCTGTTTCGAGAAACACAACTCGATAATATCGCCAAGCCCCCAATTTGGGTTCGCATGATTTGGTACATCAGCCGAGCGCATCGCGCAATTGCTTGGTTGATTGCGATTACACTCTCGCTTCGCGTACTTTCACAAATCCCAAGTTTACAGCACTTAATCATTCTAGAAATTTTTACTTGGTGGGTATTAGGCGGATCTATTGCGATCAGCTTTATTCTGGAGTTTGCTTATCGTAACAGTCGCAGTACTAGCCAAGAAGTCATTGCCCTGCGCCTTTCAACCATTCGTCGCTATGTATGGAGCGCTATCGTGGCGGGTGTCATTCTGCAAATTTCTATCCGGACGCTTGGTAAAGGCACCATTTACTCTTGGATATACAGCGCACTGTTTTTCTGGTTTGTGTTGGTGACGCTATCAGTATTGCGTCTATGGCGGAAGAAAGTCTTCGAAGTCGCAGAGAAGCTCTCTGAACGTCCCGTTTGGGTGAACTGGTCTATTCGCCGCAAAGACACTTTGTTCTTAAGCATCATCGGTACAGCAATTTGTGCGGTGTGGATTACGCTGCATAGCTTTAAACATCGTATCGTCGCCATGCTCTCTAATTACACCATGTTTAGCCAAGCATTGGCGTACTTATTCCGTATCGAAGTCGCCAAACAAACCGGCAACAACGGTACTGACACCAATCTAGTGCGCATTAAAGGTGATCAAGCGTTCGAATATGTTCTACCAGGTAGCGAAAACAGTGAATTGGTGGAGTACGCCTCAGATGAACTTAAACAGCTTTCGAAGTATCTACTGACAGACAGCCCCGCAGTGTGTGTTATTTCAGGTGAGCGAGGCATTGGCACAACCACATTCTTGCGTACGATCTTGAGTAAAGTTAAAAATGCCGAGCCACTTTATTTAAACTGCCCCTATGCCGGTTACAACGAGTTACTGAAAGAGTTAGCAACCTATTTAGGCCTGGAACAAGAAGCCACGGAGATACAGGTTCTTGCTCATCTACGCAAAAGTGACACGCCGTATCTCATTGCGGTTGATAATGCGCAGCGTCTAGTAAAGCCCATGGTTGGAGGGCTAAGCGGTTTAATCAAGCTGACTAACTTACTTCGTCGATCTAAAAAGAATCATCGCGTGGTTATCGCTATTGAAAAAGCGAGTTGGCGCTTTGTCGATCGTGCTCGCGGAGAGCGTCTTCTATTTGATTGGGTTGAGTTTATGCCTCGTTGGAGTGAAAAACAGCTTTGTGCGCTCTTTGATAGCCGAATTAACCAAGACGTAGAAAACCCAGTGACTTTTGATGGTTTGGTGGTTCCAAAGCAATGGGACCAAGAGGAGATCACCGAAGAAGAGCGTGCTAAACAAGGTTTCTATCGCATTCTTTGGCATTACGCTGATGGTAACCCTACGGTTGCTTTGCGTTTCTTCCGACTCTCTCTTCGTCAAAATAAAGAGACACAACACGTGGTAGTGCGTTTATTCCATGCTCCAGAGTCACAAGAGCTAGAAAAAATGCCAAAACCCATGCTGGCCGTACTTCGTTCCATTGTTCAGCTTGAAGTCGCGTCGCCAGAAGAACTGTCGGACTGTACTCAGCTAAGTATTGCAGAAGTCATTGGCACTCTTCGTTACTTCCAAAGCCGCGGTTTTATTGAGTGGGGAGAAGACAAAGCTCGTGTTTCTGACCATTGGTTCCGCCACATTACCAACGTTCTTGACCGTCAACATTTATTGGTGAAATAACGATGAAAAAACTACTCACCGTATTGGCTCTTTGTTTATTGAGCACCCCAGCATTGGCGACTGAAGAGATCGCGAGTGTGGACAATATCTCGCAAATCGCAAGCTTGATCCGTTGGAGTGGCGTGTTCTTTTCTATTATCGTCATTGCATGTACTTGGCTGTTACTTAAATTCATGAGTTCGATGGTAGAGAGCATCGGTAGCCAGTTTGTGCAATATCGAATGGTGCTGCAAAAACTGCAATCGTTCTTGCAATTCTTTATCTATTTAACCGCAGGCTCTGTCGTATTTATGATGAGCTTTCGCATTAATGACCAAATCCTCGCTTTGATTGGCGGTACGCTGGCCGTTTCCGTTGGTTTTGCGATGAAAGATCTCGCAGCATCATTCATCGCGGGGATGACCGTGATGGTTGACCGTCCGTTTCAGGTTGGTGACCGCGTCACGTTTGAGGGAAACTACGGCGATGTGATTGCGATTGGTTTGCGCTCGGTCCGTATGCGTACGTTAACCGATGACATCATTACCATTCCGAACAACAAATTCTTAAGCGAAGTGGTTGTCAGCGGTAACTACGGTGCTTTGGATATGCAGGTTGTGATCCCGTTTTATGTCGGCATGAATGAAGACATTACCCTCGCCCGTGATCTTATTCAGGAAGCCGCATCTTCAAGTCGCTATATCCACCTACCAAAGCCAGTAACGGTATTAGTGAAGCAGACGATTACCGATAACTACCTTGCGATTCAACTAACCTGTAAAGCATACGTAGTCGATACCGCATACGAGAAGCTGTTTGAAACCGATATCACTTTGCGTGTAATGAAAGAGTTTAAGAAGCACGGTATCAATCCACCGAAAATTGCTGTGCATACGGGATAAATGGGCACTACTGCTTATTAACCTCATTAACCTCATTAACCTCAACAACCGATTGGTCGGTACTAAAAGGGTCAGTGATTACACTGACCCTTTTCAGACTGCTGACAAAGGTCTAGCTTTCAAGCTAGACCTTTGATCTAATAGGGGTATCGAAATATGGATACTCCGACATGCTTCAAGAACCGACTCCGCAACAATACGAACTGGAAATGGTAACGATGGAACAGTTGGTTCCTAAAGACCATTTAGTGCGTAAAATCGATAATGCTATCGACTTTGAATTCATTCGTGATGAAGTCGCTCATCTTTATTGTAAAGATAATGGGCGTCCACCTGTTGACCCTGTTCGTCTCTTCAAAATCATCTTACTTGGCTACATCTTTGGCATAAAAAGTGAGCGTCAGCTCGTTAAAGAAATTGAAGTGAATGTCGCTTACCGTTGGTTCTTACGGATGTCATTAACAGAGAAAGTCATTCACGCATCTACTCTCAGCCAAAACCGCATTCGTCGCTTTAATGGCACGGATGTATTCGAACGTATTTTTATTAATATCGTAGAGCAAGCCATATCGAAAGGTTTGGTCGCGGGTCAAGAGCTCTTTACGGACAGTACTCATCTCAAAGCGAACGCCAACAAGAATAAACACACCAATAAAGTCACGGCGGTTCGCGCGAGTGCCTATCTTGATATGCTGGATGAAGACGTCACGTTAGACCGAGAAATAGCGGGCAAGAAGCCGCTTAAGGCTCGCGGATCAGAGTCAAAAACAAAGAATACTAAAACCAGTACTACTGACCCAGAGAGTGGCTTCATGACTCGTGATAATAAGCCACAAGGCTTCTTCTATCTCGACCATAGAACCGTTGATGGTCAACACGGAATTATCCTCGATACCTATACCACTGCAGGTAACATCAATGACTCACAACCTTACGTTCAACGCTTAGATTACACGCTTGCCACATTCCAATTGAACCCGATAGCTGTTGGACTGGATGCAGGCTACTTTACCGCCCCAGTGGCGGAGTCACTTGAACGTCGAGGTATTCTTGGCGTGTTCGGTTATCGACGCCCATCGAGAACGAAAAATACATTCAAAAAGAAACACTTTACTTACGACGCACAAAGAGACAGCTACCAATGCCCGAATGGTCAGGAGTTGCTTTATAAAACCACATCACGTGATGCCTACCGAGAATACCATTCAGACCCCAAAGAGTGTGCGTTCTGTCCAATGAGGAATGACTGCACTCAAAGCAAAAACATGAAGAAAGTGATTGCTCGGCATATCTATAGCGATGCAGTAGAGAGAGCAAATCAAATGCGGCTCTCTTCCTACGGAAAAAAGACTTATCGACGTCGAAGTGAAACCGTAGAACGGAGCTTCGCAGACGCCAAGCAACATCATGGTCATCGTTATGCTCGCTTTCGAGGTCTAGCCAATGTGCAAATGCAATGTTGGTTGGCAGCAGCAGCTCAAAACATCAAGAAGATAGCGTTGGTGATGAGTTATCTACGAAAAATGGGCTTAAACATGGCAGAAATAAGGCAAATACTTGCTTCTGTATGCCTATGTAATGAATGGAAACTTCTGCGCACGATATAACAAAAAATATCGCGATCGCGACCTACGGTCGCTTCCAAAAAAGAACCCCGCTTAAAAAGCGGGGTTCGTCATCAATCTGAAAAGGGTCAGTGATTACACTGACCCTTTTTCTTATCATTTTTCTGTGTGGCGATATCAGAATATCAAATTATAACAATAAGTTAAGCGATATTGGTCACTTCAAGCAGCAGCTCAGCTTTCTTCGGCAGGTAAATACTGAACGTACTGCCCTTGCCCCATTCCGACACCGCTTTTAACTCACCGCCAGTTTGGCTCAAAATACTTTGTGAAACGGATAACCCAAGGCCTGTACCATCTCGTTTGGTGGTATAAAATGGCGAGAAAATACGGCTTAAGTTTTCTGGTTTGATGCCACATCCCTCATCGGTAACATGAATCACCGTGCCTTTGATGTCGCCGTCTTCAACCCAATCTTCGCTGATAACCGTCAACTTACCTTGACCATCCATCGCATGAATCGCATTCATTTGCAGGTTCACCAGTATTTGCAATAAATGATGGCGATTTACCTCTACTGGTGTATGGGCTTGCAAGAGCGTGACAAACTCTATGTCTCGCTTCTTGGTACCCGTTTTCACCAAAGTGATACTCTCGTCGACAATTGGGTTGACGTGTTGCCACGTTATTTCATCCTGTACGCCACCTTGACGACTGTACTGCAACAAACTTCGCGTGATATTACGAATACGGTCAATCTGGGTATGAATGGCATCCAGCTCTTCTTGAACACGTTGAGCATCTTCTCCTAACTCAAACTGGATCAACTCTACATTGCCCAGTATCACTGCACTCGGGTTGTTGATTTCATGTGCAATACCAGCCGTTAGTTCGCCTAATGCAGCCAGTTTCTCATGTACAACTAACTTGTTCCGAGTCTGATTGAGCAATTGGATATGTAACTCTAGCTCTGCGGTTTTTTCTTCAAGACTCGCCGTACGTTTCTGAACTTTTCTCTCTAGCTCGTTTGCCGCAAATTGAAGTTCATTTTTACGCTGCCTTAGTAGGTCCAGCATGTTGTCAAACTGCTTCGCTAGTTGTGCTAACTCATGCTCATCGTCAAGATCCAGTGGTCCAATGCGTGTTTCTTTCCCCAATTGAATCATCTTAACAACGCGATGAATGTGTTCGATCGGATTAAATAACTCTCTAGACCCCCGATAAACCATGACTCCAGAAATAAAGAGCAACAGGACAGTAATAACACTGATTTCAACAATGTTGGTCATGTACGCTTTCACAAATGGCCACATCAAGTAACCGGTATAAAGCATGCCAATAACATTGTCGTATTGGTCTTTGATTGGCTGATACGCGGTGATATACCAAGCGTCATACACATAAGCACGATCGACCCATTGCTTACCCTCTGCCAGTACCTGGTCGTACACCTCGTTACTGACTCGCGTCCCTACCGCACGACCCACACGTTGGTCACTGTCCAGTGGTACGTTGGTGCTCACACGTAAATCATCCAAAAATACGGTAATTGTGCCTACAGGACGGAGTAAATCTTGATCGCCAAGATAGATAAGGTCGCGAATTTGGTCTACCAACATGGTACTGTTGTTTAGCAATATCCCGCCATCTAAGAAGCCGATCAAATCGTTCGCTTGATTGTATACGGGAATCACAGTGCGACTGACAAGACCGCGCACTTCTACGCTTCCATCTTTAAGAATCGGCACTTCTGCACGTTTCGCCAGATCTGGATCTAACCGCTCTAACTCCGCTTTATCTAGCACATCGAAGAAAGATTCCCGCTTAGTGAGATCCATAAAACGAAGTTTGTTTTTCATTGAATCAACACGTTGGAAAGACAGAAAATCCAGATCGTAACGTTTCTTTTGCTCTGTTACCCACGGCTGAAGCTTCGCCTGAGGAAGATTTTGATTGATGCGCGTTCTAAAGTCATAAGACTCAGCAAACGACTTAACGTAATTCGCCTGCTTTTGCTGCAGTAAGGTAATACTATTGTTGGCCACGCCTAGACGTTCAGATACATCGAGCAATGCGTTTTGCCATGTATAGTGGATAGACCAATAAATCGTAATCCCAATTAACGCAATAAGTGTCAAAAAAATAGGCGCGGAGGTAAGAATCAATAAGCGATATCTCACCATGGTTCTAAAGCGGTGTGTCCATTTGGTCACGCTTTTACTCTGCCAACTATTCGGCATATCCCTCGCCCTCAGAATCCCATTCTTTGTACTTGCGTTCTAACGTCTTACGCGCGACACCCAAATCGCGCGCGGCTGCCGATTTGTTACCATCATGCAGATTTACAATCTGTTGAATGTGCGCCTTTTCTACGTCTTTCAAGGTCCATGTGTTGGGATAGCCCTTGCCTGAAAATTCTGTGTGTTCAACACTCGTTGATTGAACATCGTTCTGTTCTGTTTGGTTAGGCGCATTTGTGATTACTGGCTTACCTCCGAGTTCACGCCAATGGTGTGCCGGTGGTTTGCCTAATAAGATACAGCGCTCTATTAGGTTTTTAAGCTCACGTATGTTGCCCGGCCATTCATATTCGCTCATGGCTTCCATATCTTCGTGTGCCCACTTTGGTGCTTGCATACCCAATTCACGGGTCAGCATATTGCTAAAGTAAGGAACCAGATCGAAAAGATCGGCTTTTCGTTCACGTAATGGCGTGACTTCAATTTTGAGAACGTTCAAACGGTAGTAAAGATCGCTACGAAAATGCCCTTTATTGACTTCTTCTTGCAGATTTCGGTTAGTTGCGGCGACGATTCGGACATCAATACTGATCTCTTTTTCAGAACCAACCGGACGAATGGTACGTTGCTCTAACACTCTCAATAGTGAAGCTTGCATGGACAATGGCATTTCACCAATTTCATCCAAAAACAAAGTACCGCCGTTCGCTACGCGAAACAGACCTTCACGTGACTTCTTCGCACCTGTGAATGCACCTGAAGTATGACCAAACAACTCACTCTCAAGAAGCTCAGGGGCAATTGCGCCACAGTTCAACGGAACAAAAGGGCCAGAACGTGCGCTCGCTTGGTGGATGCCTCGAGCGACTAACTCTTTACCTGTTCCCGACTCACCCTCTACCAAAACGGAAGCACGCGATGGTGCAAATTGAGTAATAAGCTGCTTTAGTTCATGGGTTTTATCGGAGCTGCCAATGATTTCTGAATTGTTGTAGCGCTGATAATCACGCTTCATGACATATTGCATGCGTTCATTCAAACGGCGATCCATACATCGACTGACGGCTTTAAGCATTTGCTCTAAGTTAAAGGGTTTAAGGATAAAATCTGATGCCCCCAACTGAAGTGCACGAATGGCAATTTCTAAATCCGCATAACCGGTCATAAAAATAACATCGGCGCGTTTGTCGTCATCTTCAAACGCCTCTTCCCACTCTATCCCTGAACGACCTGGTAAATTAATATCTAACAGGATCAAATCGTAATGGCGTGCACAACGTAATACTTCTGCTTCTTCGATGCTTCCTGCGGTATCGACTTGCGAAAATAATTTACCCAAAGCTTTTTTCAGGATTGCTTGCATGCCGAGTTCGTCATCGACGACGAGTACTGAAAATGCGTTATATTGTTGATGTGTACTAATATGGGATTGAGTAGACATATTTACCCCAGTTGGATTCAGATGGGACAGAGTGTACCAAGTTTGAGTCGAGATACCCTACAAAAAGTGCGACATTTTGTACCAACTCTAATTTTTATGCAAATAAGTCCATGAATTAGCGCATAAATCCAACCTTTTTCGCTTGTAAAATGTTGGCATCTTGTTTGCTATAAAGAGATTCCAAATGACCTCAGGATGTGGGACTGCTTTTGGCACAATAAACCGTGCTTAGGGGGCAATACCCAGCCACATTCTCTCACCCTAAGGTGACTTATAATTTGAGCGCGCTCTGACGCTCTGGCGACTTCTTCAGTTTATCTAGACTCTAGAAGCCAAAAATCATTGGAAAGGAAACAAATAAAAATGAAAAAAATTGCGCTGACATTGGCCGCAACGTCAATCACTCTTGTAAGCTACTCTACTTTTGCGGCTCAAGATGGCGAACACATTCGTCTGGCTACTACGACAAGCACTTATCACTCAGGCCTACTGGACTACCTCCTTCCACAATTTGAAAAAGACACCGGTTACAAAGTCGACATCATCGCAGCAGGTACTGGTAAAGCGCTAAAAATGGGTGAAAATGGCGACGTAGACCTAGTGATGACTCACGCACCAAAGGCTGAGGGCCTCTTTGTTGAAAAAGGTTACGGCGTTCTTCCACGTAAACTGATGTACAATGATTTTGTTATCGTTGGTCCTAAATCGGATCCCGCTCAAGTAAAAGACGACAAATCGGTATTGGACGTTTTCAAAGAAATTGCGGACAAAGATGCTGTCTTCATTTCTCGTGGTGACGACTCAGGCACTCACAAAAAAGAATTGGGTATCTGGGCACAAACAAAAATGGAACCTAACTTTGGTGGCTACCGCAGTGTAGGTCAAGGTATGGGTCCAACACTCACCATGGCGGCAGAAATGCAAGGTTACACTATGTCAGACCGTGGTACTTGGCTGGCTTACCAAAACAAACTGGATCTTGCGATCCTTTTCCAAGGCGACAAAGCACTGTTCAACCCATACCAAGTTATTTTGGTCAATCCAGAGCGATACCCAACCATCAATTACCAAGGTGCAAAAGCATTCAGTGATTGGTTGGTGAATCCTCGTGGTCAGGAGCTGATTAATAGCTTCCGTCTCAACGGGAAACAGTTGTTTGTTGCGGATGCTGAGAGCAAATAACGCAATATGAATCTTGCTGATACGACACTGGAAGCCCTGCGCTTATTAGTGAATTTTGATGCAGACCTATGGGAGATCGTCGCGGTCTCCTTTAGTGTTTCTATTACGGCAATATCTTTAGTGATATTACCATCAATCTTGATGTCTTTCGTCCTCGCCTATACCGACTTTCGTGGTAAATGGTTTTTGTTGTCGATTGTGAACACCTTGCAAGCCGTACCCACCGTTGTGATCGGCTTATTGCTTTACATGCTGCTATCGCGGGCTGGCCCTTGGGGAGGCTGGCAAATGCTGTTTACCCAAAAGGCGATGATCTTCGGTCAAATGATCATCTGTTTTCCAGTTCTCGTGTCGATGATGCACGGTGCGCTGCAATCAAGTGATCGCCGTATTGTGGAAACCGCAATTACGTTAGGCGTCTCGATGCCGCGTATCGCTGCTACTATGATCTGGGAGACTCGATTTCCTATTATGGCAGCGGTTATCGCGGGATTTTCACGTATCGTGACCGAGGTGGGCTGCTCAATGATGATTGGGGGCAACATTATGGGTGTGACACGAAATATACCCACTGCAATTGCATTAGAAAGCAGCAAAGGTGCGTTTGCACAAGGCGTTGCACTGGGAATTGTATTACTATCGTTAGCGTTAGCGCTTAACTTCCTCTTATCAAGCATGAGAGGCAAAGGCTATCTAAGAACATGAAGCAAGCAATCGACTCGCCTTCAACCCAATATAAGGGTGTATTATGACTATTAAAGTAACCGCCGAGCAGTTGTCCATGCGATTTAAGGAGCGTGTGCTTTTTCACATCCCTGAGCTTGCCATTGGGCCAAATGATGCGATTTACCTAAAAGGTGATAATGGCGTTGGTAAAACGACTCTACTTAAAATCCTAGCAGGCCTCTTGAAAGCCTCAACAGGTAAAGTTGTCGCACCAAAAGATACTTGGTTAAAAAAATGGACACGCCGCAACGGTCGTGTCGATGTTATTTACCTCCATCAGTCTCCTTACCTTTTTGATGGCACTGTCTTTGACAATGTTGTTTATGGAGTGAAATATCAACAAAATACCGCAAATGATAAGCGAGCACAGGTCATCAATGCATTGCGCATGGTCGGCTTGGAAACATTAGCGGATGAACATATCTCTGTTTTATCTGGCGGAGAAAAGCAGCGCGTGGCTATGGCAAGAGCGTGGATACTTAAACCGTCAATTCTATTAATGGACGAGCCGAGTGCCTCTCTCGATCAAGAATCTATTGAACGCCTTGTCATCATGGCAAAAGATCTTCTAGATCGTGGTTCTAGCATCGTGATCACAAGTCATCAAGCCAACGCATTGACGGATTTATGTAAAAAACAGTGGTGGATAAAAGACAAGACTTTGGTAGAGTCTCCACTGTTGTATGTCATACCAAAAGAAACATCCCAAGAGAACGCATATGCTTCAGCCAACACAAACTAGTTGGGTCATATTGGCTGGTGGACAAGCCAGCCGTATGGGTGGAAAAGATAAAGGTCTGATTGAATTGAATCAGAAGCCACTCATTGAACACGTTATCGAACGTTTATCACCACAAACTCCTCGCATTTTGATCAATGCGAACCGAAACCAAGACGCTTACTGCATCTATGGTCTCGTTTTTGGTGACCAATTTGCAAACTTCCCAGGACCAATGGGTGGAATCCATGCGGGCTTAGTCCATGCGGAGACCGATTGGGTTGGTTTTGTTCCTTGTGATAGCCCACAAATCAACACCGACCTGGTCGAGCGTTTCTGCCAAGCAGTAAAAGAAGATACTGATATATTGGTTGCACATGATGGTGATCATCAGCAACCCGTCTTCACGCTTTATCACAAGCGCGTGCTGCCAAAACTGACCGCGTTTTTAGAACGTGGCGATCGTAAGATCATCCTACTCTACAAAGAGTGCAACACTAGTTACGTTGACTTTAGCGACTCACCAAACTGTTTCGTCAACTTGAATACCCCAGAAGAACTGGCGCAATTTGGACAACTCGAATCATGAAACACACGCTAAACATCCCTATTCTTGGTTTTGCTGCCTACTCCGGTACAGGAAAAACCACTTTGCTTGAAGCATTACTACCGAAGTTGACCGAAGCGGGTCTGCGCATTGGTATGCTCAAGCACGCACATCATAACTTTGATGTCGACCAACCAGGCAAAGACAGCCACCGCTTACGCAAAGCTGGCGCATCACAAATGCTGATCTCTTCTCGTAACCGTTTTGCTTTAATGACAGAAACGCCTGAATCGGAATCAGAATTTGATTACTTACTGACGCGTTTCGATCAAGATAAACTTGATGTGGTTTTAGTTGAGGGCTGCAAAAACATTGCTTTTCCTAAGATCGAATTGCACCGTGAAGAAGTCGGCAAGCCTTGGCTTTATCCAAACGATGAAAACATCATTGCGATTGCTTCAGACAGCGGCGAATTGGAATCTGAACTGCCACAAATGAACATCAACGATCTTGAAGCAATTGCCCAGTTCGTTATTCAGTATGTTCAAGAAGCGAAAGCACCAAAGAGCAAAGAGAAAGAAGCCGCTTGCTGCGATACCCTCTCTCCTGCTTTCCTTTCCGTGGTTCAAGGCCAAGAAAAGATCCTATCTTTGGTGAACACGGTTACTGAAACCGAAGCATGTAAGATTGAAGATGCATATGGTCGTGTGCTTGCAGACCACGTGGTGTCCCCAGTGAATGTTCCGCAATACACTAACTCAGCAATGGACGGTTACGCAATTCGTGGCGATGACGTTGATCGTGACAGCTATCAAATCGTTGCTGAAGTGCTCGCTGGTCACGCTTACGACCAACCTCTTGAAACAGGTCAAGCAGTCAAGATCATGACGGGCGCTCCAACACCTATCAACGGCGATACGGTAGTAATGCGTGAACAAGCTTCCCAAAACGGCGACACTGTCACGTTCAATGGCGCGAGCATCAAACCGGGGCAAAACGTTCGCCAAGCGGGTGAAGACCTAGCAATGGGCAGCGATGTGTTTACCGCAGGGACTCGCCTCGCCTCTCCTGAGATGGGTATGATTGCTTCTCTTGGTTTTGGTGAAACGAACGTGTTCCGCAAGTTGAAAGTTGCTGTGTTCTCTACGGGTGATGAAGTGCAAGCGCCGGGCTCTGAGCAGAAAGCGAATTCAATCTACGATTCAAACCGTTTCACTATCATGGGTATGTTAGAGAAACTCGGCTGCGAGATCTTGGATTTCGGTATCCTAGAAGACAACGAGCAGTTGATGATTGAAGCGCTCGAAAATGCTTCTGCGCAAGCCGACGTCGTATTAACGTCTGGCGGCGTATCCGTTGGTGATGCGGACTACATCAAACTTGCATTAGACAAACTGGGTCAAATTAATTTCTGGCGTATCAACATGCGCCCTGGTCGTCCGCTTGCGTTCGGTCAAATCAACGATAAGCCTTTCTTTGGTTTACCAGGTAACCCTGTGGCTGTGATGGTTTCATTCATTAACTTTGTCGAGCCCGCACTGCGTAAGATGCAAGGTGAACAAGGTTGGAAGCCACTCAAAGTCAGCGCAATTGCGACAGAAAATCTGCGCTCTCGCCAAGGCCGTACCGAATTTAGTCGTGGTATTTACGAGTTAGACGAAACAGGTCGTTTAACGGTTCGCACAACGGGCAAACAAGGCTCAGGTATTCTGCGTTCAATGAGTGAGGCAAACTGTTTAATCGAGATCTCCCCGGCTGTTGATACAGTAAAATCAGGAGAAAGCGTGACAATTATCCCACTTCAAGGCAGAATCTAGCCCAACTTAAAATAAGAAGGTCAGCGTGTCTGGCCTTTTTGTTGATGACAGAAACACTTTTCAGAGAGACAGCTATGGCTCGCACCATTCTTTACACTTACAAAGACCAAGACAAAGAACTGACGTTCTCATACCAGCAACACCGTAACATTCAAGAAGCGGTTGCAGAAGCAGAAGGTATCGATATCACTGAGTTCCTAAAGATGGAGCAACAAATCGAAGCCGTATCTGACACTAAAGCGGTACGTAATTACCGTGATAACCATTTCAAAAAGTTAGGCTTTAGCAAAATCACATTGGCTCAAAAAGAAAACTTGGGCGTAGGTAAAAAGAAAAAATAAGCCTAGTGACAACAAGCTTAAAATACAAAAAGCCCGGTTTATCACAACAGGGCTTTCTTCAATGGTAATTTGTGCACTTTTCGTAAGTAAGACTTAAAAGCTTATTTAATATTTAGGAATGCCGCACCACGTACGCCACCTGAATCACCGTGTTTTGCTTTGATGATCTTCGGACATTTCGCTACAGAAAGCAGGTACTTAGGAATACGTTTTGGCATCTCTTCGTAAATCAGTTCGAAGTTAGATAGACCGCCGCCTAATACGACAGTATGTGGATCAACGGCCGTAAATAGGTTCGCAAAGCAAATCGCCAACAACTCCATAAAGCGTTCAACATGTTCCACCGCTTTTTCTTCACCGTCAGCATGAGCTTTAATGATATCGATCGCTTTCTTCTCTTCACCGTAATAATGAGCGTAAATCAACTCAAAGCCACGACCAGATAAGTAGCTATCTAAACACCCTTTTTTTCCGCAACCACAGCCCAACAGAGGCGCGTTATCACCTAGGTGGAACCATGCATCAATAGGAAGGCGAGTATGGCCCATCTCACCCGCAACGTGGTTACGGCCAGAAAAGATTTTACCATCCAATACCAAACCGCCACCAAAACCTGTGCCCAAGATCAAACCAAGCACTGATGGTTCGTTTTGAAGTTCTTCATCCCAGGCTTCAGAAAGCGCAAAACAGTTCGCATCATTTTCAATTTTAACGCTGCGACCAATCTTCGCTTCTAAATCTGCTCGAAGTGGCTTTCCTTTTGCCGCGGGTACGTTAACGGTAAGCACGGTTGCATCATCCGCGTCTTCCATACCTGGCAAACCAAGACCAATCGTTCCCTCGCAGCCAAATTCTGCATCGTATTTATTAACGAGACCAGCGATGGTTTCTACCAATAAATCATAGTTGTCTGTTGGGGTTGGTACACGTTCTGTAGCAACACGTTCAAGTTTTTCATTAAACGCACCAAACTCAATTTTAGTGCCACCGACATCAAAGCCGTAATACATGCAATTCTCTCCTAAAATGCTCAACCGACTCCCAAAATCCAAAATATAGGTACTGGAGTCAAACTTTAAACATTATCCATATCTGTACGCCTGCAAACCGTGACCCAATCCAGATTTATCCTCTCGTTAAAGCCAGTTGAACAACAAGCCATCAACAAAAACTCATTCCTTAGAGTTAGCTCTCGATTTTGGCCCATTCTTTGAAACGTTTCAGGTGTGGTCGAGACCAGTCGATTTTAGCCCTAGTTTTTGTCAGCATATAAGTTTCGCGGAACGCTTCAAACCACAATTGCAGACACTCGGAAGCTTGCTCCTCTCCAGCTTGCTTAAGCACCAATGTAGCCACCTCTGCCGTCGACAAATGCTGCTCATTATCTGACCTGCGCATCATGTATTCAGACAAGGATTCCGGCTCAATAGAAAGCACCGGTAAAGACTTAAGAAACTCAGATCGACGGAAAATCTTACGCGCCTCTCGCCAACTGCCATCAATAAAAACCAGCAGCCACTTTTTATTTGTCCCATCTGCATTTAACACGCGCTCAGGATTCAATCCATCCAATAAACGCTCGGACTCATCCACGTAATCTGATGGGAACACAATCACTGGCTGATACTCATCACTTTTTAGTAACGCAAGCATCTCTTCAGATGGTTCTGTGCGATTCCATTGATACACGTAAGTCTCTTGAATCGTATCAGCTATCAAGCGTCCGGTATTGCTTGGTTTGAACACTTCGTTTTCTGACACAATCAGCATGCAGGCAATATTAGATTCAATGTTCGGCTGAACGTCGCACAAACAATATTGCTCAGAGACCTGACAATAAGGACAGCGAACCACTTTACAACCACGAGCATTAAATGGCTTCGTTGAGATAGATTGACGGTGCTGGTATAAACGATGGAAAGCGTGAATTCTCATGGATAGAAAGTGCCAGTTGTTAGGGACTGTTGATTTTTCGCGGTGAAACTCAGCTTGAAAGGTCAACATACCCTATGAGTGCATGTATAAAATAGAACGCGATTCTACTTGCATCATCAATGAGTCTCAAGGAATCGTGGTAAGCGGGCTAACATCCAATTTAAGTCTACCGTTACACATAAGCCTTTCTTCTCAGTGAAAGATACCATGAAGTCTCAAGGTCTTTAGAAAAAGTGAATCAATCAAGGAAATTAGCATGACCGAAACTGCATTTAGTGACCCATCCTGGCTACGACTCAGTATCTTTATTGGGGTACTGATTCTTTGTGCCTTATGGGAAAACAAACTACCAAGAAGAAAGCTAACCGTCGATCGAGCATTCCGTTGGTTTAACAACCTCACACTGGTCGCGCTCAATAGTGTCGTTATTGCCGTTATTATGCCAATTGTCGCTTTTCAAGCAGCCGTCATCGCTCATGAAAATCAGTGGGGGTTGCTCAATGTACTTGCCTTGCCAAATTGGTTAAACGTGCTGATTGCCGTCGTATTGCTCGACCTCATCATCTACCTACAGCATTTAGTTTTCCATCGCATTAAACCACTGTGGAAGCTTCACCGAATGCACCATGCCGACTTAGATGTCGATGTCACAACAGGAACACGATTCCACCCTATAGAAATCTTACTCTCTATGGTGATAAAAATTGCGTCTGTGTTTGCTTTGGGCGTTTCCCCTATTGCCATCGTGGTGTTTGAAATTATATTGAATGCGAGTGCGATGTTTAACCATAGTAACGCCAAACTACCACTTATACTCGATGCGAAGTTACGCAAACTTATCGTCACACCAGACATGCATCGTGTTCACCATTCCGTTATTCCACAAGAAACCCACTCAAACTTTGGTTTCTTCTTATCTGTCTGGGATCGATTGTTTGGCACGTACCGTGCTCAACCGAAGTTAGGTCATGATGATGTTGAGATCGGTGTCCCGGAGATCAGAGACCAAACGGAACAACGCCTCGACAAACTGCTCACTCAACCATTTCGTTACGCTAAGAAATAAACAACCAAAAAAATCAACAACCAGACTTAACGGAATATCTGACGTGAATGGCGGTTCTTTTGCGAATTCCACAACCAAAACGACACGCCAATTGAAAATCCTAATAGCAGAGTCTGCCACTGCAGCTTTCCGGCATTCTCAAGTATACCTAGCCCATAATGAGCATAAGAATTAAAGCCGACGCTCGTCAGCAGAATAAATAACAGTAGAATTAAACCAGAACGGCGGTGCTTAATGAGCAAGTATACGGCAAGTAAATCAACGATCCCCAAAGCACTCCAATACAAATTTAACCAGGCTGGGGCAAAATGATATGGTAAGAAACCATCGACAATATTGTCATAAATATGGGTCACACCACCTACTGTCAGGCAAAGGCATAGGATAAATACTACGAATTTGTCCATCATCGTTTCCTTTCCTTATCTGAATGAATGCGCTAAGCATATAGAAATCAGCTTGATATTTATAATCTCATCACTATTTTTGAGATCGACAATGTCTTTCATCGATAGTGCTTGCTGAGGGCAGTAATCGTCACATTAAAAATAACAACGATACGTCCCCTATTTTTCTGTCCGCTTCTGATCAAAGCATAGCGTTTTGTTTCCTAACTCGCCGAAAAGCTTACCTTACTTCAACATTTTTTATTTACGGCCGGTATTCATTCGCGTTGACACGCAATTGAAGTGTTTCAGCTTTGAAACTTAGTATAGAAAAGGCTATAACAAGTGCTGCGATGGTTTAAAATGTCGTGCCAGTGACTTTTAAAATGCAAAGTACAAAATCATATTCTAGGTTTATCGAAGCGACGATAAGTTATATGACTTCGCTCATAAAATTTTACTCAGTACTTTAGGGTGAGTGATTTGGGTCGTAAGAATTAGATAGGGTATCGTATTTCCACTCATGCTGAGACAGCTTGGGTATATTGTTGACAGGTGGATGTTGTGCGTCGAGTTTATTTTCCTTTGATAATTAGTGCTTTTATAAGTGCATGTTCATCTGGGCCTGAGCCGGAATCGAAAGTGAACAGCTCCCAACAGTTGAACCAAGCGGTATCCGTTAATGAGTTACTCTCAGAAAATGTTGATTTGTTTCAATTTTATAGTGAGTGGCAAGGGACTCCCTATAGATTGGGAGGAACAAAAAAATCAGGCATAGACTGCTCAGCATTTGTTCAGAAAGCGTTTGTTGAGGCGTATCAAATGTCACTACCAAGAACGACGCGCCAACAATCTAAGCGAGGTATAAAGATGAAATGGTCTGATGCCCAACAAGGCGACTTAGTTTTTTTCAAAACCAATCGTTCGACCTATCACGTCGGTATTTATTTAGGCAATAAACAGTTTATGCACGCATCGACTTCGAAAGGTGTCATTATTTCAAGGATGGATAATCCATACTGGGCTTCTAAATTTTGGCAAGTGAGAAGAGTTACGCTGTAACCCTTCTAATATCCAACGCCCCTACTGAAGCTCCAATGTAGCTCCAACGTGAAAATCGAACGGAGTATAATTGAGGAACTTGGGAAGAGAGTCTCTAGTCGTATGTTGCAACTGCGGTATCAAACAAATTTTTTACTAGTGCAATGTATTCATCTAGAAATGCGATCTGTTCATTTGTCGCTTTCTTAGCCCATACACCGGCGAGTACTTCACTCAAGTCAGCAACAACAGCATCGGCTTCTTTTAGTAATTTGAAACGAACACTTGAATGCAGTTCAGGATTTTGTTCAAAAATCGCCATGATATTAGATGCAATCATGTCCGTAACCACATCTTCAATGCTTTCTGAACCCGTGTCACCCACTTCTGAAGTGAAAATATTCAAGTTAAGTGACAAATGCTCAATAAGAGCGAGGTATCCATCGGTTTCTACAACCACTGCGTTTCTCCATTTTGTACAAGCCTTCGAGGGTGAAAGCAAAATCGTATCAATAGTAAGACATATACCCACGTGACTTCAAGATGCAGAACTCAGAGCTTTGTCACTGATTTAAACTCAAATTCAACAAGATATACCCATAATCAATCTTGATTATGAATGCGCGTACAGTTTCTACCATTTTCTTTCGCTATATAAAGCGCAGCATCCGCAGACTTTAGCCATTGAGTATGGTTTTCAAAGCTGCATTTATACTCACATACGCCAATACTTACCGAAAAATTGATAGATTTATTTTCTACCATCACACACTCTTTTTCGATGCTAGTTCTTAACCGTTCGGCAAAATTGAACGCTTGCTCTTGATTTGTATTCGGCAGTAACACTGTAAACTCTTCACCACCAAAACGCCCGCAAACATCACTGCTTCTTGCCGTTTTCCTTAATAGCGAAGCGGTATGGCGTATCACCTCATCACCAGAGTGATGCCCGTAGGTATCATTTACTTTCTTAAAATGGTCAATATCAAAGATAACGAGTGAAGAGGTTCTGTCGATGACGCTCAATCGAGAAAACTCCTCCTTTAAGGATTGCTCCCAAAAAGCACGATTAAATAGCCCGGTCAAACCATCTTTACGACTGATTTCGGAGAGGTGTTGGTTTGTTTCACGCAGGTGGATACGATTTCTAGCCGTTTCTGAGACATCATTGACTTGGATTGCAATATGACTAATAGAACCAGACAACGAGTGCAATGGCGTGATTACGATATCTTGATACATCAAGTTGCAACTGTTTGATACCGGAGAAAAGTTATTAAATTTGAAAAGATAAGGTCTATTTTCCCAGCTAGAAAAGGAACGCGTTTCAAGCTCGGCGCTTGTTTTTAATTTTGTTTCTAGCCACGTTTTAGGCAGTTCTTCAAAATGATCAAACAAGCATTCACCTAATATATCCTGCGACAGCACACCGCTGTAGGACTGCATAAAGCTATTCCAAACGCACACTTTGTATTCACGATCTAACACGATGAGCCCTGAATCCATCGTATCTAAAATCTGGGTGACCCAATGAAAATTGGCAATATCCAACGATAAATCAGACATTAAATTGACTCCATGATTTCATAGATAATATCAACCGATGGCTTGTCAATAAGAAACAAAACTTCACACTCAAAATCGAGTTCCTCAGCCATATAGGTGTACTCCATAGTAAACAAATCACCCGATTCACATTTACTCTCATCATATGGAGTGAGTGTCTCTAAAATACTTGGTTGACGCATTGAAAACTGCTTATCTAACTGCGTACCTAAAGAGGTCAAAAATGATGACACAAGTAAATTTGAGACATTCAAAATGATCTCATTGTAGGGAGTGAACTCAGCCAAATAGCCGAGTCTTTCACCAATTTGGTTGATGTCATTTCCTCGCAAACACACTAGCGCTTCACCATGAATACCACCACCAACAAAGCGTTGAGCAACCGCAACAGAGCGATCTCGACTAATAACGTCAACGAGCGTCATATGTAACTCCCCCCTCGTTAACGGACCAACATGTGGGACAGGTAAGTGAATAAATTCTTGTAAGTGGTCAGCCATAATTGCGGCCCCTTTACCAAGAGCAATATTCGCAATTTCTCTAAACTTCACCAACGGAGATATTTCACGCTTGCCACTGCCGCTGTTCGGTGCCCGCTGTCCCCCATTTTCAGCATAACGTAAGCCGATTCGTTCATAGAGCGGGACAACTTGCTCCCTCGCTAAGGGTTTTGCGATAAAGTCCAACGCCCCGAGATCGAGACAGCGTTGCTTTGCCTCTTGCTGAATGTCTCCAGAAACGACCACAACTTTCGTCGGGTACTGGCTTACTGGTAGTCGTTTGAGTACTTCGAAGCCATCCATGACTGGCATGGTCAAATCTAAAAACAGAACGTCAATATTTTGTTCAGCTAGAATCTGTAGTGCTTCGGCTCCGTCTTGCGATTCCAACAGACGCATTGATGACTCTTGCACGATAGAGCGAGAGATCAACTTTCTTGCAACAGCAGAGTCATCACAAATCAGTATTTTCATGCAACGATTGGAACCCAAGTCAAAAAATTAATGATACTCGCTGTATCCAAATAGCTCCATATGATAGTTCGATAAATCATGAAGTTATAGGAGACATGATTCACACTTATGCACATTTACCCTTATCGCACACCAATTTGTTATCGAAGTTTGCGTCAAGTGGCGTCAATGTTCTGGCATTTATCCTAAACTATTGTTGGTCAAATAGATTAACGAGGTTTTGTATGTGGCAAGCAATATCGCAACAGCTCTCTGATACTTTGTTGTTCGAATTTCAAATCAAAGAGAAAGTAAGACTTTCTGGAGGGGATATTAGTGAAAGCTATATGATCAACGATGGCGAACAGCGCTACTTCGTTAAGATTAATGACCGAGAATTTCTCTCCAAATTTGAAGTTGAGGCGGAGAGTCTCCACCTTTTACGTGAAACATCGACCGTATTTGTACCTGAAGTCGTTTTAGTCGGAAAAACCAAAACACATGCGTTCATTATTTTGAACTACCTCCCGACCAAACCGTTGGATGATCCAAAGAACAGCTTCGTTTTTGGACAAAAGCTAGCCGAATTACATTCATGGGGCGAGCAAAAAGAATTTGGTTTCGATACAGACAATTACATTGGTTCTACATTGCAGCCAAATCAATGGCATAAGAAATGGAACGTCTTTTTTGCCGAGCAGCGTATTGGCTGGCAGTTGCAACTCCTAAAAGAAAAAGGCATTTCTTTGGTCGACATTGATGACTTTATTGGCGTCGTGAAACAGCTTCTTGCCAATCACACACCATCCCCGTCATTACTTCATGGTGACCTTTGGAATGGTAACTCTGCTCTAACTCCATTTGGCCCTATCTGCTTTGATCCTGCTTGCTATTGGGGTGACCGAGAATGTGACATGGCTATGACGGAATTATTTGGTGGATTCCAACAAGAATTTTATCAAGGATATGAATCAGTTATGCCTCTTCCTCCTGGTTACGATGACCGTAAAGATGTCTATAACCTCTATCATGTCCTTAACCACTGTAATCTTTTTGGTGGTCACTATTTGGAACAAGCACAGTCCACAATAAAGAAAATCATTTCTTATTGATTTAACAGGTAAATCACATTTCAAAATGTAAATTTTCGACGCAAATCACTTTCAAAATATCCCCAAGCTCAAATGCTGAGTTTGGGGTCAACTTTTGTACTTATTTCGACTCAATTAGCAACAACAACACCTAATATTCTAGTTAACTCTGCTTAGATTGTACCTCAACCTAAGAGGTGAGTGATTAAGGGCTGTATTTTCGTTATGCCAAAAAATTAGAAAACTATGTATTTGGAATTCTAGGCATTTAGAAATCTAAGTATTTATAAAACTAATTAATTATAGATCTACGTAACTATGAATCTACGTAACTATTGTTCCATGTAACTGTAGATCTAAGTATTAAAAGCCCTGCAATACGAGGAGTTTTGTATGCAAAATTATACTGAAAGACATGTAAAATGCCCCCATTGTGGGCACTCAATTGGCATTACTCTAGATGCGAGTAATGGAAACCAAGAATTTTATGATGATTGCCCTGCATGCTGTCATGCCATTCACTTAAATATGAAAGTGGATGAATTACATGACAAAGTAGAGCTGTTTATCGACGACAACTATGAATAGGAAAGCACACTAAATGTCGAACATGATTACCGGAGTCTAGACAACGTGAAATGAGCACCCTAGATTCACATTACCGATAAAGCATTGAAAAAAGGAGCAATCAAATGCTCCTTTTGTGTTTTACAAGTCACGCTCTTTTTACACTAAAACAAATGGTACACACGAAAGCAAATGGTACACTCAGGAAAACGGCAACTAAGCCAAGTGTTTCGCCGCAAGGACTCGTTCAACCGTATCGACAATGGCTTGTGTTTGAGGATCAAATTCAATATTCACCTTATCCCCCACCTTACGACCACCAAATAAGGTTCTTTGTAAAGTTTCAGGAATCAAATGCACCGAGAATCGATTATCCGTCACTTCTCCAATCGTTAGAGAACAACCATCTAAACCAATATAGCCTTTTGACAACACATACTTCATTGAACCCTCAGGCACTTCAAACCAAATCGTACGGTTATTGGGCGTATCAAGCACCTCTACAATCTGCCCCATGAGACTAATGTGGCCAGACATGCTGTGCCCGCCAATCTCATCGCCAAATTTTGCTGCACGCTCAATATTAACGCAGTCTCCAGACGTTAGTTCTCCTAGGTTCGTTAACGCTAGCGTGGCTTGCATCAAATCAAAGCTGACTTGCTCGCCCTCTATTTTTGTCACCGTCAAACAACAACCATTATGAGCGACCGATGCGCCGACCTCTAGTCCCTGCGCTAAGTGCCCTTGTAATTCAACGATATGAGTTTGAAAACGTTCCTTTTTATCAATGTGAACAATTTTCGCTGTGCCCTGCACTATTCCTGTAAACATCATCATTACCTATTTTTGAAGTACTGGCTTTGTACGTTTTGGTATTCGCTCTACGCCAATATCTATCTTGTGTATCGGTATATTTCGCGTACCTGCGTCAAACCGAGAATAATCGTAAATGCAGACGCCGAAAGTATGGTATCTATTCGAACAATTGTTTATTATCGCCGCGGAGTTTCTAGAGACATTTTTTCACCATATTGTAGTGAAAATCAACCACCCGTTTATCACATCTTCGTTCTCATGCACTCTAAAATATTTAGGAAAACGCGATCGGCTACGCTTCGCCAATTTTCCTTACACCCAATCAGTGACAAAGCTCTAGTTTATTAAACTTTTAAGCCACTGATGTATATAACGTTTTCATAATCACTTTTGTTCCACTCTGGAGTATTTCGTGCATCGCTACAAAGAAGAGGCGTCAAGCCTAATTAAGCTAGCAACCCCTGTGTTGATCGCTTCTGTCGCACAAACAGGCATGGGTTTTGTTGATACCGTCATGGCTGGCGGTGTGAGCGCAACGGATATGGCTGCCGTTTCTGTTGCTTCTAGCATTTGGTTACCATCCATTCTATTTGGTATTGGGTTACTAATGGCGCTCGTACCAATTGTTGCCCAATTGAACGGCTCCGGTCGCCGAAATCAAATACCGTTTGAAATTCAACAAGGTGCGGTACTTGCGCTTCTGATCAGTGTGCCTATTTTAGGTGTGCTATTTCAGACTCAATTTATTCTGCAGATCATGGACGTTGAAGCGGTGATGGCAGAGAAAACCATCGGTTATATCCATGCCGTTATGTTTGCTGTACCTGCGTTCTTACTATTCCAAACGTTGCGAAGCCTAACAGATGGCATGTCTTTAACAAAACCGGCCATGGTGATCGGCTTTATCGGACTTATGCTAAATATCCCACTTAACTGGGTATTCGTATATGGTAAGTTTGGTGCACCAGCCCTTGGTGGTGTCGGATGTGGCGTGGCGACAGCCATTGTTTATTGGGTAATGTTCAGTCTTTTATTGCTTTACGTTACAACCTCTGCCCGACTAAAAAGCATCAATCTTTTTGGTGAATTCCATAAACCACAGCTAAAAGCGCAAATTCGCCTATTTAAGCTTGGTTTTCCTGTTGCGGCTGCACTCTTTTTTGAAGTAACGCTGTTTGCCGTGGTTGCGCTTTTGGTTTCACCGCTTGGTTCAATTGTTGTTGCAGCACACCAAGTTGCTATCAACTTCTCATCACTGGTGTTCATGCTACCAATGAGTATTGGTGCCGCAGTCAGTATTCGTGTTGGTCATCGCCTAGGTGAAAATAATGTAGATGGTGCTCGTGTTGCGTCTCGCGTTGGTATCATGGTCGGCCTCTGCTTGTCGTTTATGACGGCATTTATCACGGTAGCTTTCAGTGAGTCCATTGCGAAACTATACACAAGCAATGCAGAAGTCATTACCCTTGCAATGCAATTGTTTATCCTGGCCGCTATTTATCAATGTACCGATGCGGTGCAAGTTGTCGCAGCAGGCGCACTTCGCGGTTACAAAGACATGCGAGCTATTTTCAATCGTACATTTATTGCGTATTGGATCCTCGGTTTACCGATGGGTTACATCCTAGGCCGTACAGATTGGATTGTTGAACCGATGGGCGCACAGGGTTTTTGGCTAGGCTTTATTATTGGCCTAACTTCTGCTGCAATCTTACTTGGTGTTCGTTTACGTTGGATGCATCATCAAGAACCACAAGTACAATTGAATTTTTCACAGCAATAACTTTTGTAAAAAATAAATTTAAAGCCAGCGTTGTGCTGGCTTTTTTGATCCAAACTGCTGCTTCATCTGTACAACCGTTGAATATACTCAACCTCAACTGGGGATAAAAATTTTACATTATCTAATTTGTAAATGGCTGCGATTTTCCCGACTTAAGGTTCAATATTTAAGTGGACTCGACCTACAAGATGACTGAGGGATAGTTGTGAAAGCATCACTTACGACAACGATATTCGCAATACTTACGCTTTGGCTTAGTGGATGTGATTATTGGCAACAGCCAGAGCGCAGGTTATTTGAAAAGTACAATCAACGCTTAGCGAATGTACTTGAGGTCGCTCCAACGACCACTACCGAATCTCCCCCCATCACCATTCCCGATAAACGATCCCTTTTTCATGAGTTGCCTCGACTTTCCCTAGGTTTACTCGAAAGCTACCAACTAAGAGAATGCGGCCTATTTCATTTACTTGCAGAAAAAAACTCCTCGTTAGGAAAAGTTCAAGACGCTTTTTATAACCTAGACTATCAAACGAGTTTGTTGCGCACGCTCAACACTTGTCTGAATGACTTTGCATTAAATGAACAAGAAAATAAAAAGTTGGAACAGCTCTATAAGCTCAAATGGCAACACTTGTTAGTACATTTAGATAATGTTTTTCTTGCCAGTGACGTGATGCGAAAACAACTGACTAGTGCTCGATGGCTATCAACTGAAAGTAAGAACCAAATCGCGCCTATCAAGGATGCTTTTTTTATGTTCGATCAATTCTATCAAGCGCCGTATCAGGTTATCTCTCGTTTACCCGATACCCCTGTTACCCTTTATCAAGAATCGTTAGAAAAAAGCCGTACCATTGGATCACTCTATTACTCTTTGCTCAACGCTGCAGAATGGCTCAAACAAATCACTCAAATGCTTGAACAAAACCAAGCAAACATTATCTGTAATGCCAACCGAGATACGACACAATTTCGGTATCTAAGAAATGTCTTTCAAAACGTATATATTGATGAAGTTCAGCCTTATATGGCGTTTCTCGACAGCACCTACCAGCAACTGAGCGTAGGTATTGATCTGATCAACAATAGAATGGCCGCTCATGGAGAGCACTATGGCATCAAGAACGCTCATGATGCATTTCGAAGAAACACAATTGCACACGTCGAGTTTTGGAAAGACCTTTTCAAACGTTGTGGAACCAACGTAGGACGTAATTAGAAAGGAATTACCACCTCCAAGGAAGACAGGTTTAAGACAAACTATTGCACTCTTTCCCTTAAAAATCGTGCAAATCTAGGCTTTCCTGTATGGGTATGACCATTGTGTCGAAACGTTATTGTTGTGCCAATCTGAGGAGGGGTTTTCCTCAACTCGTCAGTAAATCCACTGCCAATGTAAAACTCTGTACCATCGTCCAATCTTACCAATAACGCGCCCATCATACCGAGTAAGCGACCTGTACCAGGCTTGTAGCCTATCACTCTCGCTTCGGCATCTTGATATCGTTTCAGCTTAAGTAAGTCACTGCCTCTCCCTGCTTGATATCGGCTAGAAACCTTTCTTAGCATGACGCCCTCACCATCAGACTGTGCAATACGATCCAGTTGATAAAACAGGTGCTCCTCATCTTTTATCGGCCGATGCTCGACGTATTTTATGTGCTGGGCATCGATATCAAACACCAATGCTTGAATATTATAGTAACGTTTCTGGTAGTCTCCCGCCGAGTATGGCATGTCAAAAATCATGAAATCGATCTGTCGCCATGCCGCTTCAACTGGCTTTTTATCAAGTACGGTTTGCTGGACTAAATGGAAATTCCCTCGCCCAGCCCACAACTCCCCATCCAGCGGGAAATCTGGCAGAGCTTTCGTAAACCAGTCAGGCGCATAGATACGATTCCCATTGCGTGTCACGAAATGCTGCCCTGTCCAGTAGGCTCTTATGCCATCTAACTTTTCACTATACCAATATTGGGAGACATCAATACCATTTTGGTACGACTCAGCTAACGACACAGGAGGCAATGGTGTGGACTCTGCATAAATCGGCGCAGAAGAAAGAATCGCTATTGATATTAGTGTGAGTTTGAGCGGCATGGGCGAACCTTAAATGTTATATCGCCCCTATTGAACCGAAGTTTTTAACATTTCGCCATTATTGACTGCAACTATACGATCCATCGCACGATACACAAGTGATATATGCAATCAAACCAATACAATTAACTCTAATATACCCAAGTAACTTCGATTAAGGTTGCCATTGTTCTCGCATTCTCTCTATGACATCACTCGGAACATTGTGAATACTTTTGAACGTTCCGCCGCAAACTTTAATTTCAAATTCGATATCATGCTTTTTGCAGTATTGTAAGTAACGCTTCATTTCCCAATGCCTGACAAATGTATTACTCACAATCACGATATGGCTTCGTTTCAACCATTTTTTGGTTTGGCAAAAACACCAGTCATGTGCATCGCCAAGCTTATTCTGATCAAAGAGATAGTCTCCCTGGGCATTTTCAAAATACATATCTGCTTCGAAATGTTTTGCATTCAGACAATAAGCCAGTTGTTTAGCCAATGTCGTTTTACCCGAACCAGGCAAACCGCGGATTAAAATGAGTTTTGCGTTGGACATAATACGCTTCAGAGAAGTTAAGGAGGCAGCACAGTAACGTATTCCTACTCAAAATGCAGCTCTAAAAAAATCCCCCAACCGAAGTTGAGGGACTCTATATTATTGACTCGATTGATAACTAATCTTGCGGATTAATTCACTGAACCGTAATTCAATGTATCAACACCTAATGGACTATTTTTAGGTTTATCCAAACCTAACGTTTTCACCATATTTATTGCTTGTTGACTAATACCACCTGAGTACACTTTCGTGCCATCTGGGTTAGTCATTGATGTCTCGCCAACATTCCAAGCGGTAAAGAAGTCACTTAAGTCATAGTCTGAAACGTAAGAGCTACAAACCATCATGAGATCACCATTAGATAGGCCTGTTTCACGCGAGCTACAATAGTTCATGCCACCATTGTCACCTTGAACATCACCACGTGCTTTACGATGCATCAACTTGAACATGTTCCAGCCCTCATCTTCGCCATAAATGGTTGGCTTAACGTCACCGTTGCTGTACCAATCATCAATCTTGAAGTGCACTTTTGCCCACAGTTTAAGCTGACCAAACATGACTAAGCGCATGCCTGCATCACCATGAGACCATGCATGACCATCATTCGCATCTAACCACATCGGTGCTTTTTTGATGTCGAAAATAATGCGATCCATTCGAGGATTATCATTGCGTCCCTCAAGCTCCTGCATGTAAAGTGCTAAAAGGTTGTTGGTCACTTCGGTACTACCCGGCGCATTGAACGGCGCAGAAGCAAGGTTGTGGCCTACTTCATGCCATAGTAGCCAATCATTTTTCGCCTGAGTTGGGACATTAGTACTCTTCGCGTTAAAGCTCGAGTTCATTACTGGATAGCCCGAGTGCGCCGCACCAATTGAGATCTGAACGTCGTTGACAAAACGGTGACGGAACTCTTTTAGTTCAGGATATGTGAAACGACGATGAGCGCCCTCTTCTGTCACTTCATCACGGCCATAAAAATCACTCGCTGCATCCGCAAAACGGTTCATGTCTTTTGCAAATTGAGCTATATCGATTGAGGTCACATTGTTGATTGGCGTTGTGTAAATGAACGAGCCTGTATCAATTTCTGCAATTGGCGCAGTCGCAGATTCAGGCGTATTTATCCACTTGCCGTCTTTCCACCATGCTGCTGTTTCTACGCCGTCAAGGTTAAACGTCACAACATCAAGATCACGCTCTTTTGGTTGGATATAAATCAAACCACCGTAAGGGGCTTTAAATGTAAGATTCACACCATCATAATCGTAGCTTGTTTGCATACGTGGCGGACGTTTCAATGCCGTTTCATGATTAGGTTTACCTGTTAAATCATCCGCCATCATGACCGAAATCGTTGCTTTAACGCCACCAGACACCTTGACTTCTTGCAATTGAGGAGCCCAGAAGCCTGTAGACTGGTTGTTGCCCGCTGAATAGGTGACAGCTTTACCGTTGGTTTGAATGTCCGCACTACCGTTAGAAGTAACACCCGGTGTACGACCTGGATATTGCGTGGTATCAACGGTAATTTCGTTATCCCAGAACGAACGACCCAACATGATACGCGTTAACGGTTTCTCCATGTAGTTCAATGGGTAACTTGGGTTCATTTGCCCCTTAAGCTCACCCTCACCATAGATCATCCCATTGCTTACTAACGAAGCTTTTAGATCGACTGGACACTGTGCTTCAACAGTATCGGTTTGATGTTGATCATTGGTATAACAGTTTAAGAATTGCACGGTTTGCTTAAAGCCAAGCTCGTCTTGAATACCTGTCTCATAACGGTATGGGTTATCATTCCACATCCAAATTGACAAGTTGTCGTATGTTTGATTTAGCTCTGTGGTAGATAAACGAATCCCTTGCTTGCCTTTAGTACGGTAATACAGTTCATGGTTGTATAACGCCGTAAAGTTAGTGCCAAGGTTTGCTGCTTTTACCATGCTCTCTACAACATCTTTGCTCACTTCATAGCGATCAAAATCTGGACGATGATAAGCACCACGAACGGTGTAACCATGACCTGAGCGTGTTTCAATACAGTTAAACTCGTACTCGTATTCATTTTCACATAAAGGGGTGCCTTTAAACGCAGCTTCTAGCTCTGCAATCGCGGCCTGACGCTCTTGTGGAGAGTTGACAAAAATACGAGCTTGTTTGGTCAGCATCACTGGCTTACCTTGAGCATCAAATTCAGGCTCACCTTCAGCATTCAGCTTAGGCATTTCGTAAGTTGGGATCTCAAACTTAATTTTAGTTTCGTCTTTAATCCATTCAACCGAACCGTCTTGATTAACGGTAAATGGCTGCTTTCCATCATTGTCTTGGAAGCGCTCCAACACAACCATCTCTGTTCCACCCTTAACATGCAAGTTCGGATATGGAGACTGACAGTAGTACGAGCTGCCACAAAATGCTTGGTTTGTTGGTGTTACGTTTTGACCACCAACCGACATACCTGCTGCATCAGCCAAACGACCAATAGGCTCTGGGTTTGCTATTTGAATGGCATCCATAAATAAGATATTACCGCCCTCATTGACATACTTAATCAATGCGGTGATATCGCCTTGTGTGAAGTTAGGGTTGTCTAAATCAGCCACAAACTGATTCGTCATACCATCTTGAACCAGTTTTGGTGGGTAAGCTTGCAATATTAGAATTGGCGTATCTACTGCGGAAAGACCATCAAAGCCACCTTTGCTTAACTCCGTTACGTTACCAAAACCAAATTCTGGACTCACGAAGAAATCATATTGCATACCTAACGCTGAGTTTTGATGTGCAAAATACGCTTTGTCGATATTCGTCGCAACACTCATACCTTGCGTAGACTGGCCACCATTAAACCATTGGAACAAGTTCGCAAAAAATTGCTTCATGCTACCATGATCATCATGTTTCGGGTTTTCAGTCTTTGTCGATGTACACGTTTTCGCGTCACTGTCGATCTTAACAGATCGGTTATTCCAATAGTTTTCTGGACATGACAGGATGCTCGGGTACATTCCGTTACCCATCATCACAATCTTACCTGTTCCGATCTCACCCGCAGTGACAAATGGGAAGCCAAAGGTAGCGTTATCTTTATTCACCGTTGGGATCGCAGGCATATCGATATCTGGCCACTGGGCAATGTATGGTCGACCTTCACGCGTCCATGCTTGCTGCTCACCAAAATCAAGTTCACGGTTGATGTCTGCACGAGGCATCATGACTGGGAATGCGCGGTTAGAGAGATTTAGAGCTCGCATACCACGTGTATAACCCGTTGCTCCGTAAAACGCGCCGTTATCATTGAAGACATGGAATGTATTCACGTTGCGGAAAATGGCGTTTAATGATTCAGTGACGTACTTACCGCTGTCCAGTGATAGAACCTGTGGCTGACGCAAAGCTGTCGCAAAAGACGCTGGTTGCCGTAATGCTTGGTCGATGGTCGCTGTCAGACCATTGTTGAATTGTTCTTCAAAATCATTCGGAAGTGAAAAATCAGAGCCCTCAACCTCGAGCTTGCCGCCATTTGGAAGAGACAAATTGATCAACTCATTGATCACGTTCGGATACATAGCAAACGTATCTTGGATCTCTTGCGTAATTTCAAGCTTACCATTTGAATTAAAAGCGTAGCGTTCGAGCAGAGCCTGAATATTCGCCTTGGTAACATTATTGTCCGTGACGTCAGTCAGTTTATAGTCGACCTTATTACCTTGAACTTGACCAAATTCAAATGTGTCGATACCAAACGTTAACGTATCACCCCAAAGATATTCAAACTCACCTTTTTCATCGGTTAAGCCGACCGAATTGGCTGAAAAGTAGCTAATACCAACAAGAGGCTGACCATTAGCATCCGTCAGTTGGCTGCGCGTCAACACTTTGCTTTCCGCGCTAGGTTTGTATGAATAGGCCGACTCTGCATTTGCTGATACAAAGTTTGAGTTCAGATCGCTATTTGCATCAGGATCAACGGCCGGAACCACTTTATCATCAACGTGAGAACTCGGTGCCTTACCGACTTCGTCGGTTGCTTCCTCTTCTTTTGAAGCGAAGTATGCGTCTACCGCTTCATCGCTTAATCCTTGATTAAAAACATCTTCAATATCGAAAGCGTCTATTTCTTTTAAGCAAATTTCGTCTTGAGTCTCACATACATCGATAGACTGAAGTACTTTGGTGACGTTATCACCGTGAATGCTTGCCAGATCAAATGAAGCTTCTGCTTTATCATTGCTGATGCTGTCACGAATTTGCTTTGGAAATGGCGCAGTAAAATCACCAAGTTGCACGGTACCAACGGTACAGCTAAAACTGGTTCCTTGAGAGACTTCAAAAGTACCGTCAATTAACTCTTTTCCGTTGCAGGTTACCTCACCTATTACTCGTTTGTTTGAAGCAAACAATGTACCGATATAAGTTGTTGGTGGAATAATATCAGTCGGTGGAACGACTATAGGTGGCTCCAAATCCGTTGGCGGGACAACTACAGGTGGTAATATATCAGTCGGTGGAACAACTTCTGGTAAATGTGCGATTGGATCATCGTTATTACATCCTGTAAGAACGGTAGATAGTACCGCAATCGCGATTAGATTCTTCTTCATTTAGGCTTTTTAGTAATTATATTATGGAGCACTATTGTAAATAATCGCTCTAACTTAGACGACTAGCATTTGCTATGCTATCAACAAAAAGCCGTTGATTTAAAAGAAAAACCTGCTGATTTATTCACCTATTTCGCCATGTTTTTGACGTTAAAATAATGACGCACAAAAAACCGAGTCGCTATAGCTAACTCGGCTTTCACTTGTACACGTTGAACGTCAAATTAGGTTACTTTCTAACTTTCGGTCTTTGAAAAAATATTCTCTATCGTGCGGTCCTATCTCACGCATCACCCGACACGGATTGCCTACCGCGACAACATTTTCAGGAATGTCTTTTGTTACAATACTGCCTGCGCCGATCACTGAGTTCTTACCGATGGTGACGCCTGGAAGCACAACCGAATGCGCACCAATCCAAACATTATCACCAATATGCACGGGCATATTAAACTGAGCCACTTGTCGCCTTAAGTCTGGGTCAATGGGGTGCCCTGCCGTTGCCAGTGTGACGTTGGGCCCAATCATCACATGATTGCCAATATAGATATGGGTGTCGTCAACCAACGTCAGATTGAAGTTCGCATAAACATGATCACCAACATAAGTGTGGCATCCCCAATTAGCGCGTAGTGGCGGTTCGAAATAGCAATTCTCTCCTACACGACCAAATAAACGATGAAGTATTTCATTGCGTTTATCCCCTTCTGAAGGGCGCGTTTGATTGTAGTCATACAAAACTTCTAGGCATTGCGTTTGCATCTCTGCTAATTCTTCGTCAGTGCACAGGTAGACTTTTTGACTATGCAGAATCGCTTTTTTATCCATGATATTTCCTGATAAAGGGGATGTTCTATACGCAAATCTAACAAAAGAATCGCTTCGATAAATTGTTAAACTTCATAAAAAATACCAAAGGTGGACGTAACAGAAAGAGAACTGTTAGCTCATGATTTAATTTTGCAATTTATTCGTTCTCTTTCGGCGATCCAATCGGGCTTTTAGCTTTTTGTCTTTACGTTTGAGTGCACGGAAGAATTTAGATTCTTCGTGATACCAGCCGATCACACTCAGAGGAAACCCAACTAGCACGATAATAAGTAAATCTGTGGGAAGTTGCTGTGTAATATCATTAACTGACTTCAACCCACCAAATACGATCAGTCCAATCACATTGCCAAGGAAAAATGCACAAAAAATCATCAGGAATGTCTTCACGATATAATGCCACTTGCCTTTTTTACGCTCTTCTCGCCAGTAGACATATTTGTGCTCACGGTTGTACATCATACCTCCATTCTTCATCTAAGATTTTTTACCGCATCCCTTTACCGTAATTGTCTAGTTGTCTTAGCGACATTGTCACAACGATTGCCTTTACAACAAATTAGGTACTCATGACGAGCATGCTACTTACGACAACATTGCCCCTTTAGTAAATGATGGGAGCCGTATATGAATAATCATAGTGTTGAATAGAAGATTTCGCGTGTCAGAACGACGAGACAAAAGGAAAATCCATATTGGGATTTCAAACTCACAGGGTCTTGATAACAGGTCAAACGTATTCTGGTTCGACCTTAGAAAATTGAAGTAAAGAGCTTTACGTTTAACACTCTATGCTTGCTATCACTCAGCGCTTACAAACATTCTGTGTTTACTAACATTCTGTGTTCACTAGCAATCAGTGTTTACGAAATACCCAAATTGGGCCAATCAGCAAAAACTGAACATCTTCGAAAAATGACGGTTTCTTTCCCTCAATCTTATGGCCTATAAATTGGAATGCCCACAATACGCCAAACAACAATATCGAAATGTGTAACACTGGCCAGCCTAGAAGTTCCATCGACCAAATCAAACCAATACACGCTATCGTGTAGCCGATCATCATAATGAATACGCTTATCGATAGGCGGAAGTAAAACACCCAAGCAGGTAAAGCGACCAGCCATACCCAATTGAGGTGAAATCCAGCTAATGGTAGTTGCGGAATAGACCAAATCAGACCAACGACAGAAAGAAAAATGCCAGGTACCGCAACCTTATGAATCTTTTGATTAATGGGATTTTGATGGCTTTCACCATATGCTTCAAGCCATTGAGCAAGCGTTCGCATAACTTCACCTTTAACACTGTTACAACATTTATATAGCGCCTACGCGTTAAAGGTGCGAGTTTTTATTAAAAGATATGGATAATCGACAATCTCAAGCGTACCTTTGCAAATAAATACCTCAATGTGAAGATACTTTACATGAACATTCTATTCGCCATGATCCCGGCTTTTTTCTGGGGCACGACGTACGCCGTCACACAGTTTACTTTGCCAGACTGGCCACCCGTATTACTTGGCGTGCTGCGGGCGCTCCCTGCTGGATTACTATTGCTTGCGATCAAGCCATCCTTACCGAAAAAACAAGATTGGAAAATCCTCATTGCATTAGGGACCGTCAATATCGCGCTGTTCTTTGGCCTTATTTTTGTTATGGCACTGACCTTGCCCTCTGCAATATCTGGCGTAGGCATGATCTCCGTTCCTGTTTTCGCGATGTTATTTGGGTGGGTCATCTACCAACGTCGCCCAAATTTAGTTCAAGCCACCAGCGGTGTTGTACTGATTGTATTGGCGTGGTTTCTATTCGACCCAAGCTCTATCACGCTTAACCCAATGGGCTTGATGGCGATGCTTGGTGCAATTATGTGCATTGTTATCGGTAGCAGTGTGACCAAATCTCTGGGTTCTAAAATGCATTGGTGGACGGTGCTCACTTGGCAGCTCATCTTAGGTGGGGTCATCCTATCAATTGCAGCATTGGTTTTGGCAAGTGTTAATCCAGAGCCGTATCTTCACGCCGTACAAAACACATCAACGACGAATCTTCTTGGTCTTTTGTGGGTAATTGTACTCAATACGGCATTAGGCTACGGGTTGTACGTATGGTTATTGCAACGTATGTCTGTCGTAGATTTTACGTTTGGTGGTATCGCAAACCCGATAGCAGGCATTTTATCGGGATTTATATTACTTGGAGAAAGCTTCACTGCCGTTCAATACAGCTTAATGGTGGGCATGATTGTCATGTCACTCGTTCCACAATTTGTCATTTCAATGAAGCAAAAGCGAAGTAACCCTCTTACCAACAGCAGCGAGTCTTAACTTCGTCATTCATGCCAAACAAAAATGCCACCCGTTTAAACGAGTGGCATTTTTCGATTCGAATTTCTTTTTTTCGTTATTAAATGACGGTTATCAAAACCATTGTTTGGACGACAAAATTTAACTTAAGAAAGCTTCTTCATCTGCATACCCATGAAGATAAAGCTGATCCCCTCGATAAGTAACGAGATACCAACAAATGTCCCAAGCAAAGTCGTAGAAAATGCCGGATCATCCAATAGCATGAAGAAGTAACCGCCAATCAGAACAGAAATCACGCCACTAAACACTATCACGTTGCTGCTCGGCAAACTGCGATTGCTCAAGCCAAAGAACATACGAGTTAAACCATTTAAGATCATAACAATCACCATCAGCATAGTGATGGTAACTAGACCGGCCAAAGGCTTAAATAAGATGAATAAGCCGCCAATGATGTAGAGCACCGCACTCAATACGTACCATAATTTTTCACCCCATGCCTTAATGGACAAGGTGTGATAAGCCTGAACCAAACCACTGAATAAAAGCACTGCACCAACGATGGTTGAGATGGTTACCCCTGCCAATACAGGCAAGCTCATTGCTCCAACCCCCATCAATGCGATGATTACGCCAACGATAACGAAGTATTTCCAACCTTTAGACAAAAATGTTGGTTGCTGTGATTGATTAGAATTTTCCATTAAATGCCTCTTGAATTAAACGCGAGTTGCTAATTTAGTCTAGTCTAAGAAATTATAGACAGTTCACAGACTTAACCGCATTTGGATAGCGAGATGTTAAACCTATAACAAAAACTCGCCTATACGCTATTTATGAATACTAAGTTTCATGAATGTGAAATTAAACCAGTGCAAATCAAGGAGATGGAGAGTAGGATTAGCAGCTTTTCTAACGCTCATTGCCTGTTGACCCGAGTGTCCCTACCCCATTATTTTGCAGGCTACGTTTTGAGGATGATATTTTGCTTGAGCATCACATTCGGACTTTCATCGCAGAGAAGTTGAGTTCAGTCGGCATCAATAGCGATCCTTATGGGATCGAGTTTACCGGTATTTTTATCCTTGCTAGCCTCACCGTTGCCGCAATCAGCTATCTCATTGTTCATCATTTAATCGTGAGATCTGTGAATAACGTTTTACAAAAGGCAAATAAACCGCTGGCGGATAGCTTATCAAAGTACGACGTTCTCGAAAAACTTTCGTTACTTATCCCTATTATGATATTGGATGTGTTCATCCCACTTGCCGTTGGTCATTATGAGTGGCTTTCCGCCATTTTTGATCGCGTTCTGAGCATATCCATATTGGTCATCTTTGTGTGGATGGTCTTCGCGCTACTTGATGCATTAAACGACATCGCTACCTTTAAAGGCATCACCCGAAAAATGCCGATTAAGAGTTTCGTTCAGTTAATTAAACTCTTTACATTCTTTGTGGGCGTGGTGGTATCGATGTCGATACTCGCAAACGAGTCCCCGGTGATCTTCCTATCGGGGCTGGGCGTTGCAACAGGTTTTGTCATGTTGGTGTTTAAAGACACAATATTAGGTTTTGTCGCCGGTATTCAGCTTTCAGCGAACCGAATGATCAGCTTGAATGATTGGATTCAAATGGATGCTTATGGTGCGAACGGAACAGTAGAAGAAATCTCACTTACCACGGTTAAAGTGAGAAACTTTGATAATACCGTTAGCATGTTGCCTGCTTATGCGTTAGTTCAAAATGCGTTCATTAACTGGCAAGGCATGTCCGATTCTGGTGGTCGTCGCATCAAACGTGCAGTTAATATAGATGTCACATCGATTCGCTTTTTGTCTGATGAAGAAATAGAAAAGCTAAAGAGCATTCGTATTTTACGCCAATACATCTATGAAAAATCACGCGAGATTAATGAATACAACGAAGAGATGAGTGACGAGCCCGCTTTTGGCAACCTGCGTCAAATGACAAATTTGGGGATGTTTCGTGCGTATATCAACGCTTATCTCAGAGCGAGTAAAGACATTCACCAATACATGTTAATCATGGTAAGACAACTTGAGCCAACTCAAGAAGGTATCCCTCTACAAGTGTATGCTTTTACCAATAATACGGATTGGGCACATTACGAGGGCGTTCAAGCGGATCTATTCGATCATATCTATTCCATCATGCCCTTGTTTGGTTTGAGACCTTATCAAATGCTCACCAGCAATGATGCGTTTCAGTTTGTGCTATCTGATACGACATCTCGCTCATCAATTCAGAAAAATCCATAAGACTCCTCTACACAATAAAGGGGGAATTTTCTTCCCCCTATGTGACAAAATGATAAAGACGCTATCTGCATCTACATCTACATCTACATCTACATCTACAAAACAAGTGTTACAAATCACTAACTGTACATGAATTGCCAAAAACCAAGTTTCAATTCAATGCGATGTGATTAAGGCGTCACGTCTTCGACAGCAAATGTCCCGTTATCAAGCTTGCGTTTCACTTCTTGTGTTTGATTGAAATCGATTTTATTGAGATCCACTTTCTTAATTCGGCTATCGCGCATGGTTTTATAGTAGAAAAACCCGTTATCCTGATCAATCACCGATGTCCATTGCGTAGCACTTGGCAAATCTGGAATGTGCTCACGGTACTCTTGGCTAAACTCGGTGCCAATTGGAATATCAAAGTTGTTCAAAATATGAAATGCTTGCGATACCGCTTCTTCCGATGTTTTAGATTCTGGTGCCGTATTCACAAAGAATGCAGCGCGGACAAAACGCGATGGCGGCGTGATATCTCCCGGAAGGCCAAGGAAACCTGAACCTATGCCAAAAGATTTTGCCTCAACGTTGCCAAACTTTGCTGGTGCGCTTGTACCAGGTTGTAAGTGTATATAATTACTCAAGTTAGTCACTTGCCAAGGGAACGTTGGAGAGTTGGTCAACACACCTACTTCGTTATCGTAAATATGCACCTGACCTTGATCCATGATCTCAATAACAATGTTTTTTCCATTGCGATCCGTTACACGCCAGTGTCCCGTTGGTGAGGGCTGGCCTTTAGCATCAAGGTAAACTGGAACAATATCGATGTTTTTCATTGCGGTTTTAACTTCATCAACTGTTTTGAATTGAGAAAGCATCCAACGAACAAAGTCCATATCGGTAATGCTGTCTTTACGGTCTTGTGGATCGTAGGCTTTTAACGAACCATAACCCTTGAAGTAGAACAAGCCTGCGGTCAGCCCCTCTTCATTAACGCCCTCACCGATAAATCGGTCGTCGCTCACAGAGATCCCGACAAATCCATATTTACTCTTCCAGCTCAAACCTTGCTTTTGATCAGGCATGGTTGATGTAAACGAGTAGTTTCTTGGTGCAACAATCAACTTACTATTTAAGTCATTTTCACCCCATTCTATCGTACGGGCATGAACGTGGTCATTAGCGGTGGTTGATAGTGATATACCTGTGCACGCCATCGCTGGTGCGATGATACTGGCTGACATTGCAATTGCGAGGAGGGTTTTCTTTAACATTTTTACGTCCGCTCTAAAGAGGAAAATACTTAACCAGTATACTCCTTACCTTTCACATGACACCAAAATATTATCAAACTCAAATGGATAACTGGAAACCTGTATAGCTCAGTTTAATCTAACGTCTAGATACGTTGAACCTCGATAGTAAGAAGCATTAATTTCCATGTTTTTTATGTGGAAATATCCGTTATTCAATACAACACTTAAAGAAAAGGAGGTCATGATGAAAGAGTTTAAAAATATTTTATTCGTAAATCACGGGTTGGAAGGCAAGAGTCACGGACTTACTCAAGCTATCCAAATTGCAGAAAATAACCAAGCCGATCTTAAAGGACTCATCGTCTGCCCATCTTTACCTGCCAGTATGCTCGATTATGAAGCGACATATGAACAATCGCTCATTGATGCACTCGCTACAAATATGAGTGAGATCCAAACTAAGCTTGGCACAACCAACCACCCGAACCCATATCCTATCTCCATAGAATGTGGCAGTTACCCCGCGGTACGGATTATCCGCTCCGTTCATCGTCATCATAATGATTTATTGATTAAGGACGCCGAACTTCAAGATGACGACACTAAAGGCTTTAAAGCACTGGACATGAAACTCCTGCGCAAGTGCCCTTGCCCGATTTGGTTAAACAAAGCATCGAGCAAAGCCGCAAACGCGTTAAATGTGGCTGTCGCCATCGACCCTTGCGTCTCCGACCCCGCAGAGCAAGGATTAGCAATTCGATTGCTACGATTAGCCCGCTCAGTCGCAGATTCAACTAACGGTACACTTCATATCGTTTCCTGCTGGGACTTTCATCTAGAAAGCTATCTTCGTCACCATAGTTGGATTCAAATTGAAGACAGAGTGCTAGATGCTCAAGTCGAAATCGAAAAGAAAACGCACCGCGAAGCGCTAGAGGGACTCATAGAGAAGTCCGCGATCAAGGGCGATCAGGTTGTGCACCATTTACACGGAACGCCAGATGATGAAATACCAAATTGGATACTAGAGAAAGACATTGATGTTTTAGTAATGGGCACCGTCGCTCGCTCAGGAATCCAAGGGCTGTTAGTCGGTAACACCGCAGAAAACATCTTCCAGACCGTTAACTGCTCACTCGTGGTACTCAAACCCGACAACTTTGTATCACCGATCCAATAAATGTATGGAGAGGATGACGATGCCCATGTTTATCGGCACCAATGTTTAACGGTGCTAATGTTTAACTGTGCTAATGCTAAACAACCTCCATACCTAGTGACACATTTGTGAGCGCTATCATCCATTTAACTCACTTCGTTGATGATGGCGCTCAAGCTCATTCAGTTTAGGCTTTACGTTTCTCAATTCTCTCTATTGCTGTTCATAAACGCGCGACAAATGAATAGGTGTGGTTTATTCTTGAAATTAAACCGTGTGAAAGGCGCTATGTATGAAAGGAATCATATTTACAGAATTCATGGAGTTAGTTGAGAGCCACTTTGGTTTAGAGGTCTTAGATCAAGTCTTAGAGGCATCACATGATGAGGGCATCTATACTTCTGTCGGCAGTTACGATCATCGAAGCCTCGTCAAACTCATCGTGAACTTAAGTAAGACGACAGACATTCCTGCAGAAAAACTCCAAGAAATCTTTGGTGAAACCGTATTTCTCAATTTACTGAGAACCATCCCCCCCCAAGCCAGCTTAGTAAAAAGTGACCATTGCTTTCAGTTTATTCGCCACGTAGAAGAATATATTCACGTCGAAGTAAAGAAGCTATACCCGGATGCCGAACCACCACGATTTGAATTTATTTCTGAAACTGAAACCCACTTAGTGATGAATTATAAAAGCGCGCGTTGTATGTCCCACGTTTGCTTTGGGCTAATTAAAGGGTGTGCAAAGTACTTTAATCAAACCGTCGACATTGAAATGGAGCCTCTTAACGCCAGTGGCAGTGAAGTGAAATTCAACGTCACTTTGAAGTAATCGAACATGACTAATGAGTACCTCTCAGCCAATACCGCGTTACTAAGAAAAATTGAGCGTGAGATTGCATCCAGAAAACAAGCGGAAGCGCTCCTAGAACAAAAGAGCTTGGCTTTATTTGAAGCGAACCAAAAATTAGAGCTTGCAGTGGCACAGCTTGAAAAAAGTTCAGCTGAAAACCTAATCAAACTCGAATTTCAACAACAAGTCGATGCGCTACTGATTCATTTTGGGCGTGTCTTTCTGAGAAAAAATCTCGACGACATTATCCTTGATAATTTTACCCAAAAGCTGACTGAAAATACCTTGATAGAACAATGTCGTCTTGTCGTTTTACAGCATCATGATTTAGGTTTAGCTAATCAACAGTACGGTCAACTCAATGCGAACGTCGACCTAAAGGATGGTGAATGGCTCAATGGTGAACTTCAGCTCCCTTTAACTATTCATAACGAAAGATATGGCAGCCTGCGCATCTTAGTGAGAAATCAAGACATCGACCAAGCATTCATTAAGCGTTCAATTGTGCTTGTCACTGAGCTGTTATGTGGGGCAATAAGTCGGCAACACACGATCTATCGTAACATTGAGTCACGAAAGATTGCAGAACAGTCTGAACGGTCAACTCGTGACTTTCTCGCCATGATTAATCACGAGTTAAGAACACCACTCAATGGCTTACTCGGTACGTCCGAACTACTCAGCGAAACCGCTCTTAACCATCAACAGACGATGCTCGTCAATAACCTGTCTCAATCCGGTGAGCTATTAAGAACCATCATTAACGATCTCCTCGATTTCAGTAAGATCAATTCAGGCATGTTTGAATTGATACCCAGCCAGTTTGAAGTGAGATCACTAATTAGCACCTTAGAAAGTATCTTTGAACACAAAGCACAAGAGAAAGGCTTGCTATTCGATATTACAGCCAAAGATAACCTACCCAATGCAATTGATGGCGATCTTGAACGGATTACTCAAGTATTCGTGAACCTAATTGGCAACGCAATTAAATTCACAGATAAAGGTTCTGTTTTGGTCACCCTCGATTGGGAAAATGATCAACTGTCGTTCTCTGTTCAAGACACTGGGATCGGCATTAATGAAAACTCTCAAGAGAAACTGTTTCAGCCATTTACTCAAGTGGATCGTTCTAGCAAAAGGGCATATGAGGGAACCGGATTGGGGTTGGCGATCTGCCAACAATTGATTCAGTTGATGGGCGGTCAGTTATCACTCCAAAGCCAAGAAGGTATTGGCACTCAATTTTACGGCACAATTCCGCTCAAGTCGGTTGGTGACGATTGCTTGCACTTAATAGACACTCCCAAAAAAATGATCCACATTTCAAGCGAACTTGCCATCCTTGTCGTAGATGACATTTTGCTCAATCAAGTCATTATAAAGGAGATGCTCAACAAACTCGGTATTGTTGCCGATATTGCCGCAAATGGCATCGAGGCGTTAACTTCCGCGGAAAAAAGAAACTATGACCTCATTTTTATGGATTGCCGCATGCCAGAAATGGATGGCTTTGAAGCGACAGTCGAATTAAGGAAGCTGAAGTTTGACAACCCCATCATCGCACTCACTGCAGGCACGACACTAGAAGAGCGTAAAAAATGTATTGAGTGTGGCATGAATGATATTTTAACAAAACCCTATACCTCAGAAGATCTAAAGTCCGTTCTGTTAAAATGGACATCCTGATAAATCCTACTTTTTACTCAATCTAGCGACTCATCTTTTAGACTCTCAATATGAGAAAACTCTATTCTCATATTGAGAACTAATTCTATCCAATTGTTTTTAGTGATAATTATTTTAGGCACGTTCCCTGCTCTATCTAAGTAACCCTTATTATGGAGTAGCTATTATGGAACTGCGAAAAATCGACATTAACGAACAATTACTCACTCTTTCAGTTATTGGTGACTTTGATGCATCGTCAAGCAAACAAGCTCAAATCATTATCGATGATGTTCTCACTCATGACTCTCACTCAGAGATTGAGATCGACCTAAGACACGTAGAATTTCTTGATTCTTCAGGCATTGGCGCCATCGTATATTTGTTTAAACGCTTAGTAGAGTCTGAGCGTCATATGCGAATCGAACATGCTCACGGTCAGCCATTAAAGATGTTGCAACTGTTGCGTATTGGCAGTGCCATCCCTCTCAATCGCACATCTCATTCATCACAGACAAGTACTGAACAACCTGTTCATTAACTCACCCTATTCATAAACGAATAAAGATACGAAAGCTGCAAAGAGACGGTTGGCTAGGAGGCTTATCATGCGTTCACATAAGTTGGGAACATCATACAAATTAGCATTACTGCGTAAGCTTACAACAAAGAGCATTTCTTCTGTTCGAGTTGGAAGCCTACTCATTGCAAGTATGTTATTCAATATGGGTTGTGTCAGCTATCCTGAGCAAGGCCAAGGAGGCTTAGGTGAATACACGACCATGGCAGACTTCTCACCCATCCTTCCTGACGAGCCACTAGGCCCTGAGCATGGCCTACGCTTTGACTGGCAACTGGCGCGGTTACAGCTAGACAGCCTAATTCGTGAGGGGGCTGAATGGTGTTTTCCCGCAGCTGTCATACAAGCAAAAACAAAAGAAAACCGAATCGCCCGTGAGCTTGAGGGTAACTTACTGCTCGATGCGGCCAACGATTTGGTGATTTTACGTAAAAACTTATCCCAGCTGGAACATCAACTGGACTACGTAACGCGAGAAGCACGTTGCGAGCCACCGAACCAACAAACTATTGGCGCAGAAATCGCCATCATCGAACAGCTTGTTTCACTGCTCAATGTCGATAATCAATTTGCTATCGACTCGACAGAAATTAATCCTAAATACATGGGTAACCTTGCCGAAGCGGCCAATCTTCTCAAGCAGCACCGACAACTCAATCTCAATGTTACCGGCCATGCCGATGCAACGGGAGATGCGGAATATAACCAGCAGCTTGCGATGGGCCGCGCAAAACAAGTTGAAAGATACTTAACCATCTTTGGCCTTATGCCATCACGAATCCACACGCACTCTGTTGGAGAATCTTTACCTCTATTTGAGGGAAACTCTAGCGCCGTCAAACTCACAAATCGCCGCGTGAGTATCGACATTGTGTCCACCGCCGCTCAAGGGGGCGACCATGAAAACTAAATTTATCACCTCGATGAGACACGCTATTTATCGTTTCGCCCTTTTATTTATGTTGCTCATTGTGCTGACGTTCACGTTTGCCTCTGCTTATGCCAAGCCTGTTCAAATTGGTGATTTAATCCAAGTTAATTTGCCCGGAGAGCCATCGCTTAACCGAAGCTTCCAAGTGGATAAAAGTGGTCGTATTGATCTTCCTGAGATCGGCCATGTTTACGTTGCAGGTTATGAAGATTCACAACTGACCAAAGCTGTACAGTCTCGTCTAAAACAGGTTTTCAGAGACGTGTCTAACGCCAAAATTTACATCGCAGAGCGACAAATTCTGATTTCTGTTCAAGGGTATGTGCAATCACCTGGGGAATACACTTTGCCTCAGTCCACTACAGTCCAAATGGCGCTTCATGCTGCAGGGGGCTTACGTGCTGGTGCGCAGCTCGACAAATTTCAATTAAAGCGTGGACGAGAGACCGTGGTCTTTAATTACAAACAGTTTCTCGACAGTGGTAACGCAAATGGGCTTCCTCAATTACAGTCTCTCGACAATTTGTTTATTCCTGCCTCACCAATGGTTGGCAATATTGAGCAAGAGTTCGACGCAGCAAAACTGGCTAATTCTGGTGACAGCGCCGATTCGCGATCCGCGGTTAAAGTGTTTGGTGAAGTGAACGCTCCTGGTTCATTTAGTTACAAAGAGGATATGGATCTGGTCGACATTATTATGCGATCAGGCGGCGTAACACGATACGCAAGTGTCGAGCAAATCCGCGTGATTTCCAACAACCGCCCTACACTGTTCAACCTTAAAAAATACCTCGATAGTGGCGATCAATCTTTGCTGCCAATTTTGGCAAAAGGCGCGACCGTTTTTGTGCCTAAGATGGAAGAAGAAATTAAATCCGGTTCAAATACCGTATATGTGATGGGTGAAGTGGCCGAACCGGGTGCGTTTCAAGGCAACAAAGGCGCGACGTTCATGGATATTTTGGCCAATGCCGGCGGCCCTACTCGTTTCGCAGAGTCACGTCAAATACGCATCATTAAAGCCAATGGTACAGTATTGAACTTTGACCTTACCGCTTTTACCGAGGGACTTGCGAGCAAAGCGCCACCAGCTATCGCACCGGGCGACGCCATTTTTGTTCCAGAAAAAACCGACATGAATGAAAAATCATGGCTTAAAGTTTCCCCTAATCGAGCGGTAAGTGTGATTGGTGAAGTCGTCCGCCCTGGCCGTATCGAATGGTCAAATGAAATGGACTTAATGGATCTTCTTTCTCACGTTGGTGGCCCAACCTTGCGTGCAGACACCACCACCATTGAAGTGGTCACCAGTGGCGGTAAAACGGTGATTTTCGATCTTGATGCATTCATCAAAAACGGCGCTATGCGCTCTCAACTTCCTCACATTGCCGCTGGTTCTGTCGTTCGTGTTCATGACTTACCGCAAGACCCATCAGACAATAAATCACAATGGGTTCGTCAAAGCTCCGATGCATCCATCTACGTGTTTGGCCAAGTCAATGCGCCGGGTCGTTATCGCTTCACCAAAGAAATGCACTTCCTCGATATCCTCTCGGCAGCCGATGGGCCAACGTTGGACGCGGATATTCACAACATCCGAATCACTCATCGTGACAAATCTTATTCCAAAGTCAGCAAGCTCAACTTATCGCTCTACTTTGAAACTGGTGATGAGTCTTTACTTCCATCCGTAACCACTGGCGATACCATCTATATTCCTGAAAAGAACAAAAACTGGCTCGACCGTTCAAAAGAATCGACGGTTCGCGTTCTTGGTGCTGTCAACAAACCCGGTCGATATGTCTTTGACGACAACATGACAATTCTTGATCTTCTCGCCGAAGCGGGTGGACCTCATGAACAAGCTTATCTAGAAAAAATCAGTGTCGTTAATATGTCTTGCTGCCAAAGCCAAGCCGTGACATTTGATTTGGTGGAGTTCAGTAAAACAGCGAACTTTCGAAAACTTCCAGTGCTAAGAGCTGGAGACACCGTGTATGTCCCCCATCAGCGCGATAGCTTCATGGAAAAAGCCCGTAATGGATTAGACGACGTTCTAAAAATCGCCACCACGATCGTTTTAATAGGAGCACTCTAATGACGATGTCGAGCACACTTGTCGAGGTCGAACAGTTGTTCATTCAATTAGAGCTTAAGTGCAGCAGCAGTGTCTGTGTCACAGCTGATAAATCAGGTGCAGGTGCGACTTCTCTAGCCATGGCATTAACCGAACGTTACTTGCTCTCGGGTTACCGAACGCTTTATGTTGATTTCAATTTGTTTAATCCAAGTTTTCAAACCGTGGAAGTGAGCAGAAACGAAACGGTCACAGACTATCAACCTGTTCACTCTCTCAACTTAATCGAGCACAAGCGTGTGCAAAAGGTGTTTGCTGGATTCATGGCACCACCAAGCAAGTCCGAACAGATGCCTTTTCGGGCCCCGCTTTCATTGCAAACACACTTAGCAACCTGGCTGGAAACCTACGACCGCGTGGTTTTCGATACTTCACCACTTGCACAATGTAATCAATCCAATATTCCTACAACTGTGGTGGCGAACCAGTGTGACGCCACCATTCTTGTGGTTGCAGCACAAACAAGCTCTAACGAAAGTGTGCTGACTGCATTAAATCAACTTGAAGCGAACGATTGCCCGTTTGTTGGTATTGCTCTAAACCAATTTCGAACGCGCTCCCTCTCCGAGGACATCATGAGTTCGCCCTTTTTCTACCGGACGCTTCCACGACGGATTCAAACAACATTCGAACGTTTTATGAGTAAATATGCCCTATTTCAACAAGCCACATGAGATACGGCTCCCACATATCCGACGATAAATGAGTGACGAAGGTGTTACAAAGATGATAAAAACATGGATAAAGAGATTATGGACGACCAATAACGTCGAAGATCGCCCTCAAGCAAACTCGCATAAAAAGGAGTCTGACGTAATGGAAAGCAAGAATGATTATCTCATTAATCACGATACGATTGATCAAATTGTAAAAGACACCAGCATAGAGATACTGCCACTCTTAATTGAGAACTACCTTGAAGAAGCGACGCTTCGTTCAGATAACATTCTTAAGGCATTGGATAAACAAGATTTTGAGACTTTAGAGTTTGAAGCCCATACTTTAGGTAGCACTTCGTTAGCGATGGGCGCAACAGGATTGGGGTTGTTAGCACGAAAAATCGAAACGGCTTGTTTAAATGGAACGCCTACGAAAGCGTTGGAACATAAGATGGAGTTTCAACAACTCGCGGAACAATCCAAACTTGCCTTTTCCAAAATACTAGAACAGGCTAAAACTGAATAAGTACACCTATATATTACGTCATTGGCTTTAGAAGAAATGGTAAGGATGCACTATGAGACCAAAGGTACTGTTAGTTGAAGACTCAAATTCGCTGGCGATACTCTATCAACAATATGTTAAAGATGAGCCATATGACTTATTTCACGTTGAGACAGGTAGAGACGCAAAGGCTTTCATCGAACAACAGAAGCCACAGCTCGTCATTTTGGATCTCAAATTACCGGATACCACTGGCGAAGAGATTCTTGACTGGATTATTGAACAACAATTCCCTAGCGCGGTCATTATCGCTACAGCGCATGGTTCTGTAGATGTCGCCGTTAAACTGATCCAAAAAGGGGCGAACGATTTTTTAGAAAAACCTATCCAAGCAAACAGACTAAAAACATCCATTCAACTTCACCTCAAACAGGCCAAACTTGAACACTTAGTCACTAAACTAGAAACCACGTTTGACCGTGCGAACTTTCATGGGTTCATTGGTTCTAGCCTACCCATGCAAGCCGTGTACAAAATCATCGAATCGGCCGCCCCAACCACTGCCAGTGTGTTTATTCATGGGGAAAGTGGAACGGGTAAAGAAGTCTGTGCAGAAGCCATTCACCGAGAAAGCAACCGAGCCAATAAACCCTTTGTGGCCATCAATTGTGGCGCAATTCCACGTGACCTTATGGAAAGTGAGATCTTTGGCCACGTAAAAGGTGCATTTACAGGCGCAACGAGTGATCGAAAAGGTGCGGCGATGCAAGCCAATGGCGGAACCCTTTTCCTCGATGAGCTTTGTGAAATGGAGTTAGACATGCAGAAGAAGCTACTGCGTTTTCTGCAAACGGGCACATTCACACCACTGGGTGGTAATCGTGAACTGAAAGTAGACGTTCGGATCATTTGCGCGACAAACCGTGACCCTTTACAAGAAGTATCGCAAGGCCGATTTAGAGAAGACCTATACTACCGAGTGCATGTGATTCCAATCGAGCTTCCTCCCCTAAGAGAAAGAGGCAAAGACATTGCGACACTTGCCAAACATTTTGTTCGAGTTTATGCCAAACAAGATGGCAAGCATTTCAATACAATCTTGCCTGATGCAGAAAAGATCATCATCAATTACGATTGGCCAGGTAATGTTCGACAGCTTCAAAACATCATGCGCAACATTGTAGTACTTAATGATGGTACGAAGGTGAAACGTGAACATCTCCCTGCGCCCTTAAACCAAACCGCTGGGCAAAAGCAGTTAACCCGTCAGAGCCCACAAACTATTAGTGTAAATAACGAGCCATCTCGTTCCGCTTCCGCTCATACCGAGTCATCGTCAACGGTGGGGACTGCTGAAAGCCTAGGGCCAAACGCAACAACCATAAATAGCGCGGCATTCGCAACCAATAATGAGAGCATTGAGTCGGATATTATGAGCAAAATTTCTGATGGCGGAAATACGGAGACTTCTCAAAGCGTGCAAGTTAAACCAATGTGGCAAGTGGAAAGAGAAACGATCCAAAACGCGATCGAAATATGCAATGGAAATGTCTTAAACGCTGCCGTGTTACTCGATTTGAGCCCATCAACGGTTTACCGTAAAAAGCAACAATGGGAAGCGGACGATGAGCAGATCCAAACCCAGATGTGATCTCGTCAACGCACCAATACGCCAAGGTGAGCTATGGATACTGATTGATAGCCTCACCTACGGTGGGATTGAAACCCATGTCGTGGAGCTTGCTCAGGGTCTTAAAAGCTATTATCGTCTTAAAAGCTATTATCGCCTTAAAAACGATTATGGCCTTAAAAGCTATTATGCTCTTGAACCTAATCATAACGTTGACATGGTTCCTGACTTAGATACCAATCAAGACCTAAATAACAGCCATCAAACCGTTCGCGTTGTATTGGTTGAACGATATGACCAATCTGCTGCAATTATCGACAAACTGCGTGCACACTCAATACCTTATAGTTACCTCGATGAACTCAATGCTTCCAGCACGACAAAAATCACTGCGAAGCAACCCAACATACTGCGCCAATTGATTGCCGCCATAAATTGCTATCGGCCGCGCCTTATACATGCACATGGTTACAAAGCCAGCATCTACAGTAAACTCTGTAAGTTACACACTCGCCATCGATTTAAACAAGTGACGACGTTTCATGCCGGAGAAACACCTGTGGGAAAAGTTAAATGGTACGATCGACTTGATCGCTATTCCGCTTTTCTATCCGATGTTTGCTTAAGCGTTAGCCCGTCGATTCAAAGGAGGGTTCCACATAAAAGCCATGTGCTAAATAATTTTATTTCTTTACCGTACACCCGAACAAGCATCTCTATAGACGCTCAAAGTAATCCAGCACAACAGGATAACAACAAACCAAAACAGGTCGCTTTTGTTGGACGATTGAGTCATGAAAAAGGGCCTGACCGATTCATTGAACTCGCCAAACAAAGCCCAGCTAACGGCTTCTGTTTATACGGCGATGGCGATATGAGGAAAAGTCTTGAGTCGCACGCTAGCGCTAACGTCAAATTCGCTGGCTTTCAACCTAATATGGCCGATTGCTGGCACAATATTGATATTCTGCTCATAACATCTCGATTTGAGGGATTACCTATGACAGCAATTGAAGCTATGGCACGAGGTATTCCCGTCATTTCTCTCAATGTTGGGGCAATCTCGACGCTTATTACTCACAGGCACAATGGTTGGGTTGCACAAGACATGACAACACTGTTCCAATGCTTGGTGGAATGGGAGGAAATGGATTGGGTTGCTCGGCTTGAGATTCAGTCCAATGCATACCAAACCATTAAGCAGCATTTTTCAAGTGAAGCCGTCATCCCACAAATCATCAAACTTTATTCTTGAATTGATTCTCAATTTGACAATCTAAACCACCCCGCGCCAACTAAAGATAAAAACCTTAATATTCAACACATTAAACATGGCACTTGTCTTGCTTTGTCTCTATACGAACAAATTTTGTCTTTATAAGAACAACATGTCTTTGTGCGAACAAAGTGTTGCTATAGAAATAAAACGAAAACAAGAGATGCTTACCATGAAGAAAACATCCCAAGTTAGGTTTGGCTCAGTTAGGAATATTCTGTTTGTTCACTATGGCGATCAGTGGATACGAGGCAGTGAAGTGTGTTTGCTCAACTTAATGACCAGTCTAAGTAATAAGTTCAATCCCATTTTGTGGACAAATAATGACGCTTTACATCAGCGAACGATTGAAGAAAACATCCAATCTCATTATGAAGAGTTTTCCGTCTTATTTGGCTGGTTGAGCCCAAAGCTCGATTTCTCTGCGACTTGGCAATTAGTGCGACAAGCTTGTTCATTCATTCGTGAATATGACATCCAATTGATCCACGTAAACAGTGCCGCACCAAACCAATGGGTCGTTCTTGCCGCGTATCTCATGCGTGTACCTCTCACTACTCAGTTACACTGTCACTACAATCTACGTGACCGCGCCGGTTTGCTCCTGCACTTATGCCCTCACATTATCACTGTGAGTAAAGCGGTTAGCCTTGGCATGCTTCAAGATGGTTATCCGAGTTCTCAACTGAGCGTGATTTACAACGGCGTAGCTCACCATCACCACCACCACCATAGCGCAAGCAGCTTGCCATTATCTGTCAAAGAGAAACTCGCAATACCACAATGCGATCAAGTATTGATAAGTGTCGGCTCTCTCATCGTTCGTAAAGGCTTTGATAGACTTATCCACGCCTTGCATGCCCTATCAAACAAAGCCGGAGAAGGGCCTAATGTTCATCTTGTCATCATTGGTGATGGCCCTTGCCGAAAACCATTGTCATCACTTGTTAGGCGCTTAAAGTTAGAGCATCTCATTCACTTTGTTGGAGAACAGAGTAATGTCCAGCATTGGTTAGCGGGTGGTTGTGACGCTTTCATTAGTGGTGCACGCAGTGAGGCTTTTGGCCTTGTGTTAATCGAAGCAGCATTTGCAAAACTCCCCATCATCGCGCCAAACGTGGGCGGAATTCCTGAGGTCATCCACGACCAACAATCAGGTATTCTCTATGATTCATCTCAATCTGAGGATGGCATTGCTCATGCAATAAGCCAGGTTTTGCAAAACAAAAAATACGCAAAAATGCTGGCAAATAACGCGTTTGAACGTGCCAATACCCACTTTTCATTGGAAGCCAACACAAACGCTATCGAGTCACTCTACGATTCAATTCTTTCTCGACGTTCAGCAGTTCATCAATCACGCGTAACGCAATTAAGCCGCGTTATCAGTGCCTTATATCGTCCTGTGCGCACGTTTTTAATCTCTCGCTTTAAGCATCTCGCCACGCCCAAAACGGAGGTCATGTCATGAACTCATTCACTTACATGATTTATGATCCAATTCCTTTCAATGGTGGGTCAAAAATCGCCACTCGTCATATGTTAGAACAACTCCCTAACACGACTACCTGTCACATTTTGACCGCAGATATAGCGAGTTGGCACCGCTTTCGCACCCAAACATCGGCAACGACGCAAGCATCCGTATCGAAACAGACATCGGCATCTAAACAGACATTAAACAATCGCAAACTCATTTTGCATGAGCTGAAATGTCCTGCTTCTTTGTATCAAAGTACTCAAGGTGTGATGTATTGGATGTCACAGCTGATTTTTTTATGTCAGATCGCGTTTGTCTGGTCACTTGCATCGTTAAGAAGTACATCGCCACTGAGTAAGCTCATCCTTATCTCCGGCCCTGGTATTGATATGGCAGGCTACCTGTTTGCTCAAGTTACGCGTCTATTTAAAGCAATACCCATCATTCAGTTTATACATGGTCCGGTATTTGGCAGTAGAGCGGTGGCATGGTGTCTAAAGCAGGGGCACACTACCTTTTACCTCGACTCTTCTAAAAACTATATCTCACGCTTACTAGGTCTTGAAGATGACAAACCATTACCGCATCATTTCCATACGTTTATCAACGGTATCCCTGCGTCTCAGTGGCCAACAAGCAACGGTTCTAGCCAAAATAAGCAAACGCAACAAAATAGGCGCTCAGTGAACAGCCCAACTCATAATCGGTCAAGAGCACGCCCCACACTGTTTTGGGCAGCATCACTACTCAAATGGAAAGGACTTGACCATTTCATTGAGGCCCATCAAACCGCAGATTTATCGAATAAAGCCATCACCAAGATTTGTTACATCAAGCCTCAAAACTCCACTTTGGAACAGAGTAACGCGCCGGTTCAACGACTAAATATTGTTTGGTTTGAAGCGCCGGAAAATATTGATGATATTCGCGCAACTGCCGATATCTTTGTCTCGACAAGTCAAAGTGAACCGTTTGGCATGTCAGTACTTGAATCATTAGCCGCTGGTCTTCTCGTCGTCATTCCTAAAGACGGCGCATATTGGGATCAAGTGCTCACACATCATGTCAATTGCATAAAGTATGACATCTCTGATGAGAGCGCTTTGGCAAAAACATTGGCGGAAGTTGTGAAATCTATCGAGCAGTTACGCCCCATCGCAAATCAAGGCCGTTTAGTTGCCGATCGTTATCGAGCAAACATCACCTACTCTTCCATAGTCGAAGCACTCTTAAATCAAGACCCAGCTAGCCAACGTTCCGCGACCCTAAACTCAACAAAACAAGGCTCAACAAAACATAACGCTACAAAACAAAGTTCAACCAAGCAAGACGCAACAAAAGAGGAAGTGGCATGAGGTTGTCTGCGATAAAGAATATTGCGAGTTATGGCGTGGCACTTTGCATTATGAAAGGCACGTCATTACTCATGCTGCCTCTCATTACGCGTTACTTATCTCCCACCGAATATGGTCAGTTGGAGCTATTGACCATCACAAGTTCATTTATTGCCTTGCTGACTTGTTGCTCTTTGCATGAGGCACTCTATCGTTTCGCCCTACACGATAAGAAAAATGAATCGTTCGAGCGTGTCGAATATAAAGCAAACCAAATCTTCACCATCACCCAACTCGTCTCCTTAGGGTTAATGTTGGGCATTGGCTTTACCGCACTTTGTTTTTACCAAAGTGTTGAAGCACTACTCAGCCATTACCACTTACAGCTTAAAGACATTGTCATTTTGAGCTTATCTTTATGCATAGGAGGCTCTTTATCGATTGGGTTAGCCTGGTTGAGAATGAAAGACGACATAAAAAACTTTGTAGTGATTTCCATTACCACAACTCTGATTCAAGCCCTATGTGTTTTGCTCTTACTTGAATACGGATATGGTATAACCGGTGTATTACTGGCCGGATTATTTACCCATCTCATGCAATGGTTCTGGGTGACCAAAACGTCCGGTTTACAATTCGTAACACCGACTCGGTTACTCTTTAGCCTGACCATGAAATACACCATTCCACTCACCGCTTCTACTCTTGTTGCGTTTGGACTCAACGGCGCAGAAAGGTGGCTTGTCTTAGCAAGCTCTGACCTAGAGACGCTTGGGCAGTATGCGATTGCCAGTAAGTTCGCTTTGGCGGCATGTATCCTTATGCAACCTTTTGGGATGTGGTGGATGCCCAAACGATTCGCAATGCTAAACAGTGATGTCAGCATGACCGAGCGAATTTCGCTATTGGGCATTGTTTTGATCGGCGTAATTATCATTAGCGTTGCTGCAACAAGCCAACTATTACTCACCTTTGTTCTTACTACAGATTACCAATTCGCCATTACGTTCATTCTAGGTACACTCTTTATGGTACTCGGAAAAGAAATGGCAGAGCTTATCAACCTCGGCATTCTCTACCAGAAACAAACGAATACTCTGTTTGCTATTAATAGCGCCACGACCATAATTGGGATTTCAGGATGCGTTTTCTTTCTCGACCTAGGTGTCTGGGCTGTCATGATAATCATTGGCGTGTTCCAGCTCATAAAAGCCCTAAGCGTGTTTTATTACAGTCAACGAGCTTTCCACGTCTTTTCTCACGCAAAAATTCTCATTGCCGTCCCTGTCATCTCTGCATGCTCATTGTTTGGTATTTATTGCGCTTCATCCCCCGTAATGGTGAGTGTTATCGCCCTCATCGCTTTACTGCTGTTTTTAACGATGGCGCTAACACTTACTAGCCCAGAGCATCGAATAACGCTAAGACGCGCCCTATCCCAAGCAATCCGTCGTTCAGGATTCGCCCATGATTGATAACCAGATTGATAGTCAAGATCGTGGCCTTATCGGGGCTGGTACGCTTTTTTTCATTATGATGGCTCTGAGCGCAATCGCTGTGAGCTGGTACTTTTTCCCTCATCCATTTATTGGCTTAGCCATCGCACTTATTCCTTTGGCATTATTATTCACCGTAAGAATGCTGTTTTGGTTTATGCTGCTGTTCGTCGTGTTTTCATTTTTCCGAATTCACGAGGTTTTCCCTTTCCTAATACCATTAAAGTTGCCTCTTCTGTTCTCTCTCGGCGCGTTATCCTCCATTTGTTGGCATCTTTTCATCAGTCGAAGTCTTAATGTTTACTGGCACCCATCAATGACATGGCTGCTGTTATTCTGGCTAGTCGTTATTAGCAGTATCGTTTTTGCTTCAAACAGAGGTGTGGCGATGGCCTCTTTTCAATCGATATATTGGAAAATTATGGTGATGACACTAGCGATTATTTGGATCGTTACCGATAAAAAATATCTCGCAAAGACATGTTGGGTGATCATCATCTCAGGTGCTCTGGTTAGCATGGTTGCGTTGTATAACACGACGATGGGTATTGGTTTAGTCGAGGGAAGCCGCGTAACTATTGGCCGCGCGATTGGTTCAGTACTGGGCGATCCCAATGATTTGGCGCTTGTTTTGCTGTTTCCAATGGGATTTAGTGTCAGCGTTATTTTAAGCTCACACATCAGAGTTCAATGGCGGATTTTAGCCACAATAACGACCTTGTGCCTAACTCTTGCTATTATTGCTACGCAAAGTCGCGGTGGTCTTCTAGGTATGCTAACGGTCTATGCCTACTTTTGTTCTCAAGTTATCCGATCCAGGTTGATGTTAATTACCATCGGGTTACTTGGTGCGGCTTTGCTCTATGCCGCGGCAGGTATTTCAGGTAGAGCCTCCGGAGGAGCAGCTGAAGTAGGTATAGACGCATCCGCAATGGGAAGACTTTACGCTTGGGAAGCCGCGGCGAAGATGGCATTAGATAACCCATTGTTCGGTGTCGGGCTTGATAACTTCTACTTCAATTATTTTTATTACAGCGCCCATTGGGATGGGCTTAATCATGCCGTGCACAGTACGTGGTTTGGTGTGTTAGCTGAAACGGGTTTTTTAGGACTGTTTTTGTTTGTCGGACTCATTATTTCACTATTAAAAGCCGCTCATTCGACCATTGTAAAACTCAACACAACACTAGGCCCCCCCCAGAAGATACGCACAGCAATCAACACGGGTACCTCCTGACATGTGCAAAAGCGGTGTTTGCTGGCCTACTTGGTACCATTGTGTCAGGTACTTTTCTTACCCAGGGGTTTGTTTGGCCAATCTATATATTGGCAGCGCTGACCGTTTCTGTATCAAAAATAGCGCAAAATTGATTCTCAATATGAGAATCACCACAAGAGCACAAGTTAAGCCATTGTTTCACATATAAATATTAGTTGGCATAAAGCATGTAAAGACATTGTAGCAATCTATTTTAAAGGGACGCACTATGCTAACGAATATGACATTCAAATTAAAAACATGGCTTAAAACCAGTAACTCCCAATCTGCGAAGTGGCTATTTCGTACGTTAAAATCAATAGCCGTTTTCGATCTCCCTCTACCACAATTTATCAATCTCGCGTTGTACAACGTTTTGTCCTTGATACGGAATATTTACCAAGGGCTCTTTCGCGTATTCATATTGACACCAGCCTTTCGCGGTCGTTGCTCTCAAAGTGGCAAGCAGCTTTACCTCTATGGAGGCCTACCTTTTGTTACTGGGCCTTTAGATATTGAACTTGGAGACTATTGTCGAATCTCCGGACAAACGACGTTTTCTGCCAGTAGTCATACCCACCAGCCCAGTTTACATATTGGAAATAACGTTGATGTCGGCTGGCAAACAACGATGGCTGTCGGTACAAAAATTATCATTGAAGACAATGTAAGAATCGCTGGACGCAGTAACTTCTTTGGTTATTCAGGGCATCCGATTGACCCTGAAAAAAGAGCCAGAGGCGAAGCCGACGATCTCAACCAAATTGGCGATATCATACTGAAACGCGATTGCTGGCTAGGCACAAATGTGATCGTAAAGGCAGGGGTTACTATCGGTCAAAACAGCATTATCGCGGCTGGTAGCGTCGTGACAAAGAGCATTCCGGACAACGTCATTGCTGCGGGGAATCCTGCAACGATTGTTCGTCATATTGACACATCATCGACTCGGACACCGTTGGAGGCCGATTATGCATGATTTAATTGTTTTTGGTGAAGACTTTGGTGGACTGCCATCCAGTACTCAACACATCGTTAAGCTGTTAAGCCACAACCGCAAAGTGCTTTGGATTAACTCCATTGGTCTCCGAAAGCCAAGATTAAGTAAAAAAGACACCTTACGAGTGTTCAAAAAGCTTATTTCCCGTTCTGGAAGTAAACACACTTATAGTGACACAAGCGATAGCCGCGCTGAGAATATTACGGTCGCCAATATCAAAACCATCCCTGCGCCAAAATATGCTTGGGAACGCTCGATTGCGAAACGGATTATGCTCCATCAACTTCGCCCTCTCATTAAGCGTCTCAAATTAGAAAACCCTATTCTTTGGACCTCATTACCAACTGCGTCAGATTTATGTGGCGAGCTCAATGAAAGTGGCGTGGTTTACTACTGTGGGGACGATTTCGGCGCTTTAGCGGGTGTGGACCACAGTACCGTCTTGGAGCATGAGCACCAATTAGCACGGCATTCTAACCTGATCCTTGTAGCAAGTGATGCAATGCGCCCCAGGTTCCCTGCCTCTAAAACACTCCTTGTTCGCCACGGCGTTGACTACTCGTTATTCTCGACGCCTATTGAACGTGCGAACGATCTCCCAGCAGGAAAGCCCATTGTTGGCTTCTATGGCAGTTTATCTGAGTGGCTCGATCTTAACTTTATTCAAGAGGTAGCTAACGCAAAATCTGATTGGAACTTTGTTTTTATTGGCCCCCAAGAAAAACCCGTTCCGGAGTTATCAGCATTGAGTAATGTTTACTTGCTTGGCCCACGCCCTCACCACCAGCTGCCAAGTTATAGTCAGCATTGGCAAATGAGCTGGCTTCCATTCAAGAACAATGCACAAATTAAAGCATGCAGTCCACTCAAATTGATGGAGTACATTGCGTCAGGTACACCTATCGCGGCAACTCGATTTGACGCCACTAAGCCGTACAACCAGCAGATCAATGAGGTTCACAGTAGCAATGCAATGATCGCCCTGCTTGACCATCCTGAGCAGTGGATTTGTCCTGATCGCCATTGTGTTAAAGAGGAGAGCTGGCAGCAACGTGCTCAGTTCGTCGATTGGCTATTGGAGTTGTTATGAATACAAAAAGCATTAGTCAATTGAAGTTGAGGCTGTTCAATATCATCATCGCCGGCTGGCGACAGCGTTGGGTCATCGCGCTACCTATGTTGTTGCTACCCATGATCGCCTTTGTCGCATCCAACATTACCCCAGCAACCTATAAATCTCATACCAGCTTGTTGATTCAAGAAACGGCGAAAATGAACCCATTTCTTGAAGACATTGCGGTATCCACCATGCTTAACGACCGTTTAAACGCCATTCAAACCCTGTTAAAGAGCCGACACATACTTGGCATGGTTGCCTCTGAACTAAACCTCGTCAATGAACATACATCAGAAGCAGACAAAGAAAAAATCATCGCACATATCGCCTCCCATTTGACTGTGCATCAAATGGGTAAAGATTTACTCAAAATTGAATACCGCTCCGAGTCTAAAGAAGACATGAAACCCATTCTTGAATCGGTCAGTCGTCATTTTATTGAACAAGTTCTGGCACCAGAGCGTTCCTCTATTGTTGATTCAAGTAAGTTTTTGGCACAACACATTGATAAGCGCCTTTCTGCTTTACAAAAATCAGAAGAAAAACTGGCTCGATACACTAACGAGCATACTGCACTCACACCGGAGCTTCAGTCTCAAAGCTATGCACGTTTGGCCATGCTGAAACAACGCCTCGCAGAAAAGCAAGCTGAACTATCCGGCGTTGAACGGAGTTTGGGTTCGCTAGATCAGCAGCTCTCGCAAACCAACCCTGTGGTCGGTCGGATTGAAGATCAAATCATCGAGGCTCGCAGTGAATTGACCCTGCTGCAAGCAAAATACACCAACAATCACAGTGCAGTACAAGCTAAACAACGCGATTTAGACCGATTGGAATCTGAGAGAGAAACACTGCTCGCCTCGAAACAGTATAATCTCGATGCTGATCAGCTTTGGGACGTTGCTAGTAGCCAGCATTTAAATGCAAATAACACGGTACAGCCATTATTGATTTCTCAGCTCACTTCTCTACAAAAAGAGCGCGGCCGATATGAATCTCTCAAAGAAGAAACGAACCGCTTGAACAATATGATCTTAGATTTAGAACTAAAATCACACCAATTCGGCGACCATGTGAAAGAGATATACCGATTACAACGCGATGTTGAAATGAAACGTCAGTTGTATGAAGAATTAATCCAACGGTACGAAATGGCTCAATTGACAGGCTCACTAGGTCGGTTTGAAGAGAGCAAACGAGTGAAAATTATCGATCGCCCTTATACACCTACGCGACCATCCAACTTCTCTACCTTGCTATTTGTTGTCTCTGGTCTCGTAGGCGGATTCGCACTTGGGGTTGGTATCGCCATCATCCTTGAATTGTTTGACTCTACCATTCGCACCAAATCAGATATTAGCGCAATCACCTCAGTTCCGGTTCTAACCGTACTTCCAAAATTTACCTCGCCGAGCAGTCAAATTGATTCTCAAACTTAAATGAGCACAGAACACATATAATAAGCGATTAAAAATCAATATCTTAATGTAGGCACAATAAATGCAAACAACAAATGTAAGTTGTCACAAGCATTATGTAGGCATATTAATGTTGATTGAGGAGAATACGATGGAAACACAAAAAATTGCCCATATTGTTCAACACCTCAAACCCGGAGGCTTAGAAAGTCTCGTGCTTGACATGATTCAGTTCTCAAGCGCCAACGCCGTAGTAATAAGCCTAGAGGGTACAAAAAAAGAAGCCATCCGTGACTGGCCCAAGCTCGCCAAATACCAAGATAAACTTCACTTTCTGAATAAGCAGCCTGGCTTGCAGGGCTCATTACTGATCAAGCTTCACAAATTGTTTAACCATCTACAGTTAGATGTGGTCCACACCCATCATATTGGCCCTCTTCTTTATGCCGGAGTCGCCTCTAGAATGGCTGGTATCAAACACCGCATTCATACCGAACATGATGCATGGCACTTACGCAACCCGAAGAGACGAACACTCGAATCAACAGCGCTAACACTCGCCCAACCGATCGTTGTCGCAGATGCCAAAAAAGTAAGCAGCCACCTACAAAATTATTTTCCAAAACAGCACATTCATACCATCGTCAACGGAATCGATACCCGCCGCTTTGTTCCCGGAAATAAACAGGACCAACGATTACGTCTCAATCTTCCTTTATCCAAATTGCTCATTGGGAGCGCTGGCAGACTAGAAACAGTAAAAGGCCATGACCAATTGATCTCTGCCCTACGCCACTTGCCAAATCACACTCACTTGGCTATCGCAGGTGATGGTAGCCAACGAGAATCATTGGAAGCACAAGCAAACATTCTCGGTCTTGCTGATCGAGTCCATTTTGTCGGACACATAGAAAAAATAGAGCACTTCTATCAGGCATTAGATGTATTTTGCCTACCATCTCGGAATGAAGGTTATCCCCTCACTGCACTAGAAGCTCAAGCCTGCGGCATCCCTACCGCGGTCACCAATGTCGGCTCAGCGAAAGAAGCTCTTTGTCCAAATACAGGCGTTCTTCTCGCTTCAAATAATGTCCGTCAAATGGGGGCAACGCTTAGAAAGATGCTCCTAAACCTAGAGGTATTCAGCACCCACCCACGCAAGTTTGTCTGTGCTGAAAATGACATTCGCAAAATGGTTTGGTCGTATGAACAACTTACGACACCCAACCAAATAGCACTACGCTAGCGGGAGATTCAGTATGACTTACGTTGATTTATTCCTCATGACTGCTTGGGTTTTATGTCTTTTTCTTATTATTTATCATCATATTGGGTATCCCTTATTACTCAAATATCTTGCAAAAAAAAATAATGGTAACGAACACAGCCTAACTCAACAAAACAACGCTGATTACCCAAGTGTCACGGTGATCATCCCAGCCTACAATGAGGAGCAATGGATCGCAGACAAATTGCGAAATTGCGCGATGATAGACTATCCCCGCTCTCGCCTTACGATCAAACTTTACTGCGACGGGTGCAGTGATAACACGGCAGAAATCGCCCGGGAAACGATTCAAGAAGCAATATGCTCCGATACCTTGTTTGAAATTATCGAGTATTCCAAAAATCGAGGAAAGGTGAATATTCTCAACACTGCAATGCAAAGTGTTACGACCGATCTCACCGTGCTCACCGATACCTCAGCGTTAATCTCCATAGACGCTCTGCAGATTGCTAAATCGCATTTTGAGAATGAAAAAGTTGGGGTTGTTAATGGCCAGTACGTCATTTTTAATGCGGCCACTGAGGGAGAAGATGCCTATTGGCACTACCAAAATAAAATAAAAAAAGCAGAAGCCCATCTCGCCACAACAATGGGCTCACACGGCGCATTTTACATACTCCGAACGTGTTTGTTTGAGCCACTAGATTCAGCCACTATCAATGATGATTTCATCCTACCCATGCAAATCGTGAAAAAAGGCTATCTTTCGGCATACGATGCGAACGTTGTCGCAACGGAATTAGAGCCAACAACGTTTAAAAATGACTTCTCAAGACGAGTGAGAATATCAGCAGGAAATATGCAACAAATCATTACGTTATCTGCACTATTTAACCCAAAGTTCAAAACAATTGCCTTTGCTTTCGCGTCAGGTAAAGGACTGCGCTTGCTAACTCCTTACCTAATGATTGGTGTTTTTATCTGTAGTTTTTTACTGCGCGATTTCCCCATATTTGAATGGTTCTTAATTGCTCAATTACAACTCTATGCGGTAGTCATTATCACGACTATTTTTGGTAAATTGATCCGCTTTAAACCATTGCAATGGCTCAATTATCTACTCATTGGTCATACTGCAAACTTTATTGGTGGCATTAAATACTTATTAATTAAGCGCGCTTAATGGCTCACTCGAAATGACTCAACGAGTCCGTTCATTTTGATAACCACACTCGCAACAACACCCATTTTTCGAAACAACAGCCATCTTTCGAAACAACTTGGAGTAATACGTTATGGATAACTATTTACGCTCAAAACGCTCAGTAACCATGTGCAAACGTGTGGTCGATATCTCGGGGGCGATCATCGGCCTGCTAGGTCTACTACCAATATTGCCATTTATCATGTTGGCTATTCGCATGACGTCCCCCGGCCCGATTTTTTATACCCAACTTAGAGTTGGCAAATCGCACATAGACCACGTAGAGCTATTTGAAATCATCAAATTTCGGACCATGTACCAAGATGCCGAGGCACGAACCGGTGCCACTTGGGCGACAAATAACGACCCTAGGATCACACCTGTCGGTCAATTTTTGCGGAAAGCCCGACTCGATGAATTGCCTCAACTGATTAATGTACTCAGAGGCGAAATGTCATTAATTGGACCGCGCCCAGAACGACCAGTTTTCTATCAAAAACTAGAGCAAAACATCCCATTCTTTACCGACAGAACTTATGGTGTGTTACCTGGCATCACCGGACTTGCGCAAGTTAATCAGGGGTACGATACATCCATTGAAGACGTAAGAAGAAAAGTCGGATTTGATCACGGCTACGCACTATCCCAGCATTCACTAACAAGTTGGTTTAAAACTGATTTGATGATTACGATGAAGACATTCGTGATAATGCTAGATGGTCGAGGACGATGATGGACAAGAGATTACAAGATACGAACACCAGAAACAACTGAGCTACGTACCCAAATTTTATTCCTAACCATTCAAATTGAATGGTACGTCCGAGTGGACTGATGTCTCTCTTCGCGTAGAAAATCCAATTGTGACGATAACTCAAACCCACCTAAGGTCAACAGAACAAATCAGGGCACTAAATGGCGAAGTGTCGCACTTCGGACTTGAATTCGGGTGTTGGATTGAGTGTATCAGCACCTTATATCAAAACGGTTGTGGGGGAAATGAGGCATCGAATATTATTAACTATAATTATTGATACCATCATCAATAACTACATCTCCTATGTCGCCTGAACAACTGTCCACCATCATTGACCAAATCTATTCTGCAGCACTTAACCCCAACGAATGGCGTGACGTAGCTTTAGCTATTCAATCAGTCATTGGCGCCCATACAGTAAATTTTGTAATCGAAGATACAAAGAATAAAAAGTTTCGATTCCTTTTCACAAATGGAGCAACTTTGGATCAGCTCGAAGTATACGGTAATAGTGTCATGAGTCATGATGAGCTGACTGCACATTACAACGCGAAACCAACAGGTATTGCATACCTCTCACAAGAAGAATGGACTGTACCGCAACTGAATAATTTCTCAGCTTACCAAGAATTCTACAAAGAAATTGGTAGCACATACTTCATAGGAGGAGAGTTTTATCGCTCCAAAAACTCAAGGGCTTACGTCTCAGTTGCTCGATCTCATCTCGACCCATTATTTACAAAAGAGAACCAGAGTGTTATGCAGCTATTGCTACCTCACCTTAACCGTGCGCTATGCATTGGTATGCATTTTATAGAAAAAGAGAGTCAAATTAATAGCCTCAAAGGTGATTTAAACCATCTTCAAGCCGCAATAATATTACTGTCAGAAAAGGGCAACTTGACACACGCTAATGCCCTGGCAGAACCTTATATTTTGAATAACTTAACTAATAAAGGGAACTGCCCTGTACGATTACCAGACTTGAGAGCTAACAGACAGATCCAAGAAAGCATAAGGCGGATACTAAACTCAAGCGAAATCCACGAGCCCATTTATACAAATTTTGAACACATCGGGGGCAACACACCGCCATTTGTACTTCTTGGTACAACGAGTCCAATACACATCACTGGGCAGGGGATACCGCGAAGTGTTTAATTATCGTAATCCCTGCCTCTCCAGAACATATTGTCACTAACAATGTGAAAATGATGTATGACCTATCAAACGCTGAAGCGAGGATCCTTAAAGAATACCTCGATGGTAAAAATGCTCGCGACGTAGCACAATCTCTCTTTGTTTCAGAATCGACAGTCAGATTTCACGTTCGAAATATTCTTCTCAAAACACATTCGAATTCAATGTTAGAAGCGACCGTAAAAACGTTGAAAATGCTATCTCTAACTATTATATGATCACTATCGCTCAATATCTGAGACCGCAATGTTCGTTATAAAAGACTAACAAGTGATAAATTAAGCTTGAAATATTATAACGCTCAAGTTGTTGAAATCATGGCGAATGTCAAAGCAATAAACAAGGTCATAGGACTAGCTATATCCGTCAGAAGCTGGCGGCTAGTTACATATGGTGTTGTTTATCTTCTCGCTAATTTAATCAACAAAGCCTACACAAAGCATTCAGAAAAAATGCGTATAGTTAAACTTATTTAATATCATAAACTTAACTCTTCTATAGGAACTAAAACGTTTAAACATTCTGCTGTCGTTAAAGAGTCGCATACTTTAAAGTCCGCTATGAGAGCAGGTGGAAATTCTCCATTTATATCAAAGAACTTATTAGAACTTGATACGTTATAAGATGGTTTAATTCGGAATGATAGTTGCGCAAGAAAATATGCTTTATTTTCATCTTTATTAACATACTCTCCTGACAAATAGATATTAGATAAAAACACCAAAGCATCTACATCCCCTTTACTTGCAGCAGTCCAAATATAAACAAGACCTTTATGTATATCACCTTCATTTCTTACACGTTTAAGAAGTTCTATTCCTAATACCCTCAAGGCCAACGCATTGCCTTTTTCAATAGATTCCTCAAACAATGGATTATATTTACTTTTATTATCTTTTTGCAAACGATAAATATAAGCCAACCCAAAACTCCCGATTGGATAACCATGTTTTTTTGCTAACATAAAATGCTGTTGTGCTTCGGTTAATTTTCCCATTGAAACATATACTCTCGCTAATTCAATATGCGCCGGAGAATATCCATTTTTTATTGCCTCATTAAAGTAGTAAATTGACTTCACTATGTTTTTTTCTAATCGACTACAACCACAGTAGTAAGCACGAGCAAGAGCAAAACTCCCAAAACCATTGTGTTGCGATTGTGCACTTAACATTATTTCTAAGCCTTTATTTTTATCCTTTTCTATTCCAAGTCCAAAAAAATGCATATAACCCGTCGCGGCCAATGCATGAAGATAATTCAAATCCCTTGGGTCTGAGAACATCAGCACTGCTTGATATAAAGCTAGGGCTTTATCAAAATTATATTCAGTATTAAGTTGCAGTAGATAGCTATCGGCCACCTCCAATTTCGCAAGTGTAGACCCTTTCCAAGCTGCAGCTTGATAATAATTCATTGCAAGCTCGGGATCAGGAACGGTACCAACTCCTACTTGATGATAACGTGCTAGAGTATAAAGAATATGTGAATCTCCATTTTTTACCAAGGTGTTTATTATATTAAAAGCTTTACTCTCATTTTTCTCTACACCACTACCACTTTCATACGCCAATGCATAACGTAATGCTGCTTTATCACTTCCTTGATTTGCAGCGTAACAAAACAAAACAAACTTTGAAGATTCAAATTGACTTGGGGTATAGATATCCATCTGAATGGCAAGGGCAAGTAGCGACTCTGGTTTTAAAGATTTTGCTTTATCAATAAAAGCGCTGAATCTTGGAGGTAATGATCTTTCAAGGTTACTAATTTGGCTTTCAACATCAAACGTTGAACAGTTAGCAAAGGCCTGATTAAGCGATAACATTAAGAAAAATATAATTAAATTAACTAGCAGCATAAATTTTTTCATTCGTAAAGCCTCATGAATTGACAAAATACACTTTCATATCGTTAAGGTTAAGATGTGTTTCATCAAACGTCACTATCAATATCAATAGTTATTCAATAAAAAACACCCACCATATGAAAACTATCAATTTCGATAGGGCGAAAAATAATTATCATTCCTAATCTTATATTACTAACGCATAGTTGCTAGCCAATTGGCAACTAGAGAACTCATGTCATCAGAAAAATAGGAGTGTATAATGAAACAACTAGTTATGGCGATAATTACCTTACTACTGCTCGTACCGCAAATCAATGCGCGAGATAGGCATGACCGTACAATTATCATTGAAAACAACACTAGCTTTCGATTAACATATTTTTGGGTAGCAAATGTAGGAGGAGACTATTCTCCTAGAGACTTGCTTGGTCGCTCAACTATAAGACCATATTCTGAACGAGAAGTAGATGTTGAAGATTATTCAGGATATTGTATGTATAACGTTCTGGCAGTATTTGAGGATGGCGAAGAAATATTTGACACAATAAATGCATGTGAAGACCTGTATTTCTCAGTATACGAATAATAAACTGGTGACCAATAGAGGGAGAATTTATCAAAAACTTCACCTCTGCAGTATTTACAATTTAACATTAGTTACAGATTGGTTTTATTGATTCTGCCGCATTAAAAACACAAAACCATGTAGCTCATAAAGCCTAAAGAATGTGGGCTATTCTTGCAGTTGAGAATGCACATGCGACGAGTTGATGTTGGGAACAAGTGGATGTCTTCCTCATTAAATTTTTTAAATGAAAACGTACCGTTGCCTTGCTGACGAATAATGCTTCCGATATTTCCTGCACGTTCTTTCCTGTCATCAATAATCGTAATACATTGTACTCTTTATTCGTAAGATCATAATGGAGCGCAAGTACTGGTTGAGCCTTTGTCGATGAACCTAGGCAAAATAGAATGCAACATGCATTGTCACCTACCCAATTTTGATGATTGTACCTAGGACTCCAAGGCAAAAAGACTAGTGTTTTTCTCTCCGCTTTCTCAAAGTATGGAATACTACAACCCTCGCTATACGCGCTACGATGCAAGATGGCATCAATTACCTTATGCACTTTTAATGTAAGCTTATGAGATGGTAATTTGATCGGGTAAGTCGTTTGACTTTGTGGTCGCTTATCAAGAAGCTCACTAGCAGCATCATTAGAAAATAGTATTTTCCCGAAATGGTTAAACATAACGACTCCGGCATCTATGCAATTAAATCCATATTCAAGTTCGTGAACGCGTGCATCATAGTCCAATAACTGTTGATTGATAAACATCGAACGTTTGAGATGAGTAAGTAGTCGCTGCAGTGCAATTTTGCTTTCTTTCGTAAATAACGTGTCATTCGCAGCACGAGCAATAGACAAGTATGCCCGTCTATCCGATGTTTTATAAAATTGTCCCGTGGCAAAATAGGTCATGCGGTGACGAGAATAAAACTCTTGGTAAGACCGAATCTTACTTAATCTATCCTGGCCCCAAAAATGTTGCGACAGCATAGCTGTTCCCGTCGGCGTCGCGTCAAAAATCTCCAATACTGGATCGTCATTCATGATGTCTCTTGAATAATGCTCAATGGCACTTTGATCAAGCGCACTACAGTAAACATAAGCCAACTTACTCGGGTTTAAATCCTCGACGACAAAATTCACATTATGCCCTCCAATCGCCTGTAATATTAAATTGGAAATCGAGGACCATTGAGACGAGTCTAGCGAAGCGCCATAAATTTGATCAATCAGGGCTAGTAGTTTCTGCTCATGCATTGCAAGTACTTAGAAGTTTGTTTGCCATTATCAAATTTTAGTTCGCTCTCCCATCCTCCTCCACCCATTCAAAAGTCTTCTTACAATGCGTAATTTTTTCCATCCGGTGAGATGTCCAAAATAACAGGATTTGTGCAAACACGTCGCATTGTGCTTTCATCAATCTCAGTAGTAAAAACTTTGAGCCTGATTAACATCCCTTCATTTTGGGGGGTAAACCAAGTTCAGTGACAAAGGCGAGCAGCTAATTGAAAAGAAAGAAAAAATTGAGGAAATAAAAATTTCTCAAGCATCAATTGCCCAAGAGATCAGAATTCAAAGGTCGGCTATTTCAAAAGTTGCCATAAATAACGACTATGTGACAACCACCAGCACATTAGAAGCTTTATGCCGATATTTTGATTGTAAAATTGAAGATTTAATCAAATACATACCCGAAGATTAATTTCATTCGCTGAATCTAGAGTACGTGTAGACAGTTCAGCAAGCACTTTTATCGAGTAACTGAACTGACTCATTGTGTTTAATCAAAGAGTAAGCGGGCACGACATTTTATTCCGTGCCTAAAATACTTGGAGTCATGAAGATCTATTTTTGTATTGAAAGCCTAGCTACAGTTAGGCTAGAGATCTTTAAACGACAGGCACAAAAAAGCCCGCTAAATTAGCGGGCTTTGGTGCTTGTTCACGAAGAACTAAAATTTGGTGGGTCCGACCAGATTCGAACTGGTGACCCCTACCATGTCAAGGTAGTACTCTAACCAACTGAGCTACGGACCCAAATTTTATTCCTAACCATTCAGATTGAATGGTGCGTCCGAGTGGATTCGAACCACCGACCCCCGCCATGTCAAGGCGATACTCTAACCAACTGAGCTACGGACGCATTTTTCTGGAACGAGATGGATATTAGCTATATCCCATCAGGGGTGCAAGCATAAATTCACACACTTTGATTCGTTTGGCGAAAATCTAAACTCAAGACCTGTTTTTAGATGGTTTTATCACCACCCATCAAACGTAGTGAACATAAAAGTGTGATCTATCTAACTTTTCTTTGTTGAACGGATACATCTTTAATTGTCGTATGGCACTTCACTTAACATCCAAATCTGCAACGTTTGGGAGACATTCGGGCAATCACCAAACAGAATTTGATATTTGGGTGTAAAAGGCTCGCCAATATACGTGGTTCTAATCAGCTTCCCGGTTTTCAAGTCGACTTGTGTGCTCACTCGGCCTTTGAAGTTTTGGAAAATGGCAAATTGCTCACTGTGATAAACCATCTGCTCGCGATAAAACAAGAAATGGTCTTGCGGAGTACCCGTCAGCTGACACTCAAGTGGTTTAAGTAAAGGCTGCCCATTGACACTAAATGCCAGTAGAAATGTTGAAAGAACCCATCCTAATCGCATCACACTTCCCTATTCTTGTGTTTTTATCAAAGTATAGGCCTTTCTCAAACGATGGGATCCCTCAGGATTACAGCTTCTAAATACTGGGCTTAGATAAGTACTGGTCTTATATAAGTAGCGCGCTCATATAAGAAAGGCTTCAACCCTTTGAGCCAAAGCCTTTGTTATTACCTTGAAGTGAATAGACGCTTATTCATCTTCCGTATCAAACACGACATTATAGTTTTCAGTGTACGTACAATTTGGTTGGCGACTACAGGTAAAGAAACGTCGTCCTTTAAACTCGCCCTGATTCGCGGTCTTTATCACCATTGGACTACCACATTTCTTACAGAATCGAATTTCTTTATCTGATTCAATTAAATCGATATGGGCGGCCAAAAGACGACGCAAACGCCCTACTTGATAGCTATGCTTCACCGATGCACCAATCAGAGGCAAGTTGGCTGATTTGCATACATGCATGAGCAGTTTTTGTCGTTCAACTTTGCCCTTAGTCAACAGTTGCCCGTTATCGAGCTCAACAATAACGCGAGGCTCCAAAGTTCTTGGGTCACAGATTACGTAATCAAAATAGCTGCGCGCTATTCGATTGCTAGCAACAAACAACTGTTTTTTATTTTTAATACTTTTGGGAGTGATTACACTCGCCATATTCACTTTGGCAAATACTACTGCATGTTCGCCAACTGCGGATCTTAGCGCATTGTAAAACGCGCTTTCTTGTCCTCTAAGCAATGGCCCTTTGCTTTGATACGGATAATCTCGAGTATCATCATGTTTGATCACATACTTTTGAATAATGAAGAAGAATACGACAAGAAGAACAACAATGATAAAGATGTTGGTCATAGATAAAATGCGCCCAAAACAACGAGTTACTCAAAGCCTAAAGGGAAAACTTAGCAAGAGCAACAAAACCCCAAAATTTCGGAGAAGATAATAGCAGTCCTTATCAATTTGGGCACTAACCAGATATTAAAGAAATGAACTCGCTTTGAATGTCAGCCTCATTCGCGATCATTGGACTGAGTTCTTATGTTCTCATCCATGTTTCGTTCGATTTTGAATGCGGACCTACCTAAGATATGCACCATCATTAATATCAATGCAGCTTCCATTTATGTATTGAGGACTTTGGGAACCTAACCAACAAATTGTTTTAGCAATCTCTTTTGGCTGTGCAAAACGTCCTGTCAACGCTGATTCTTTTATCTGTTCAAGACGACGAGGGTCAATTGACTCCATCATCGAAGTCATAACTGGTCCACTCGCAATGGCATTGACGGTAATTCCATGTGGGCCAAGTAACTTAGCAAAACTCTTCGTTGCATTCAGCAAACCTGATTTGGTTACACCATACCAAATATCTGGATGACCAATGTGACCCGCAATTGAAGTATTATTAACTATACGACCTGAACCTTGTACTTTCATTTTCTTACCGACTTCTGTCATAAGCGCAACAGGAGCCTCAAGATTCACCTTGAGCGTCAATGCTTTCATCGCATCAGGATAATCATCATATGGTGCGGAAATCATGACGCCTGCGTTATTAACCAAAACATCAATTACCGGTAAGCTTGATATTAGGCTCGGAATTGTGGATAAGTTTGTCAGATCAAATTCAATACATTTAACTCTATTGTCATCCAACAATTCAAAATCATTGAACTCTCTAGCGAGCGCAATAACATTGTATTTTGCATCTAAAAATTGTGTGCAGATTTCGCGCCCAATGCCGCCAGATGCTCCCGTAACCAAAACCGTCTTATTCATATTGTGAGCCCTAACTCTAATAACCAATTTGAGAGGCAATTATTGGTTTAGCTAACTCAGCACATCAAAGAAAATTTAGTGAAATAAAGTAGTATTCCTAAACGAAAACTAAAAATCCCCAAAAGACACACTATGGGATAGGCCTCCCCATAGTTTTAAATTGAGCAATTTGAACGCAGCCAGTACTTATCAATCAAAGAACTCAACTAGTAGCATCATGCTGATTCTCTGGCATCGCAGCAATAAAAGCAGGCAATTGGTTACAAGCTTCCACAACAGCAGTGATAATGGGATAAGACGTCATATCAACGCCAAAACGCAGCGCATTGTAAACTTGCGGCACCAAGCAAATATCAACAACAGAGGGAGAGTCAGTCACACTGTAGATACAGTTTCCATATTGTTGTCGATGGCGGGTTAACTTTTCTTCTAATGCTGTAAAGCCCTCGTGTATCCAATGATGGATCCATTCAACTTTGTTTTCTTGATTGCAAGACCACTCCCTTTCCAAATACTGCAACACGCGTAAGTTATTAAGCGGATGGATCTCCATTGCAATATCCTGGGCTATCGCCAACGCTTGATAGCGAAGCGGCGACGGTTCTGGGATGACAGGAGCTTGTGGATATTGCTCATCGAGATACTGAATGATGGCAAGAGACTGATTTAGCTGAATATCACCATCGACAAGCACTGGCACAAGCTCAGAGGCGTTTAGCTCATGATATTCCGCGCTGTGCTGCTCACCGCCGTTACGTACCAAGTGAACCGATTGAGACTCGTAGCCCAACGCTTTTAAGTTCAAACAAATGCGCACTCGATACGCCGCCGAAGAACGCCAGTAGCCGTAGAGGGTGATATTTTCGCTCATCGCTTCCTTGCCTCACATTTTAGTGTTTTAAATATTGGCTGACTTGTTGATCAATCGCGCCAAAGATCGAGTTACCATCTGTATCAAACATCTCTAGCTTGATTGAGTCACCAAACGACATAAAGCGAGTTATCGGCTTGCCATCACGAATGGTCTCTATCATGCGTACTTCTGCGATACAGGAATAACCCACGCCACCCTCTTCGATAGAAGTGCCGTGATCTGTGCCCTGCTTGTTCGATACTGTGCCCGAGCCAATGATTGCACCCGCAGAAAGTGGACGTGTTTTGCTAGCATGGACAATCAAGTCAGCGAAATCAAACGTCATATCGACACCTGCATTTGGGCAACCAAATGGCTTGTGGTTGTATGTAGAAACTAAAGGCAAATGAACTTTGTTCTCATACCACGCTTTACCCAGTTCATCTGGCGTTACTGCAACAGGAGAGAACGCCGATGACGGTTTCGATTGGAAGAAGCCAAAGCCTTTCGCCAACTCCGCGGGAATCAAACCACGCAGTGACACATCATTAACTAGCATGATAAGACGAATGGATTCTTGTGCTTCTGCAATACTTGCGCCCATTGGTACGTCACCGGTGATCACGGCAACTTCGCCTTCGAAATCGATGCCCCACTCGTCGCTGGCAAATTCAATGTTGTCGCAAGGGCCAATAAACGTGTCTGAGCCGCCTTGATACATCAAAGGATCGGTCCAGAAGCTTTCTGGCATTTCTGCACCGCGCGCTTTACGCACTAGTTCGACGTGATTGACGTAAGCACTGCCATCTGCCCATTGATATGCGCGTGGCAATGGTGATGCTAGATAGTGGGATTCAAACTCTTCACTTCCCGAAACCGCACCATTGTTTAGCGCGTTATAAAGTTCTTCCAGTTGTGGAGCGACTTTGTCCCAGTTATCCAATGCCACTTGCATGGTCGGCGCGAGATGCATCGCGTGGAAAATTTCGGTTGCCGGAACACATTGTGTCAGGTCTTTGCTCACGACCATCAACAGACCATCGCGAGTGCCATTTTTCTTGGTTGCTAATTTCATCCTTGCCCCTTACTTCTCTTGCCAGCTATAGACGTATTCTTTGTTTTCAACCTTATCGAGCTCGTCAGAAAACTCGAGGGCGTGGCGCGTATCAATCATCACTGCCACTTCATCGGTAAACTTCTTCTTATATTCCTGACCCGCTTTGAATGCTTTCGGATGAGGACCGTGAGTAAAGCCTGCCGGGTGGAAAGTCACCATGCCTGCCTCTATATTGTCACGGCTGAAGAAATCCCCTGCGTGGTAGAACAAGACTTCGTCATAATCGTCATTGTTATGATAGAACGGCACTTTCAGTGCGCCAGGATCGCTCTCGATTGGACGAGGTACAAACGTACACACCACGAATCCAGCACCAACAAACGTTGTGTGGGCAGAAGGTGGTAAGTGATAACGATGTGACATCAAAGGTCGAATATCACGCCAGTTCACTTTCACCACGGCCAAGTCGCCGTGCCAACCAATCGCATCAAGCGGGTTGAATGGGTAAGTAATCATGCTGACTTTGTCATGGCGCTTCACATGAACTTGAGTTTGATCTTCTGAGTACTGCCCGCGGAATTCGTCGTTAATGGAAGGCGTTTCCAGAACCGCTGGGTCGAATACAGCGTGATTGCCCACCATGCCTTTTTCTGGCAAAGAATAAGCAGCATCGGTGTTTTCAATCATCAGAACAAACATTGGTTCGCTTGGTTCTAAGCGCCAACTGGTTGAGCGTGGGATCATTACGTAGTCGCCTTCGCTCACTTTGAGATGACCATAGTCGCAATAAAGGTCTGCAGTGCCGTGATGGATGAATAACAACTCATCGCCATCGGCGTTACGCACTAAGAAGTCCATCTTCTCATCCATACGCCATACACGGATCTTACAGTTGGCGTTGTGTAAAAGAAGCGGCACTGCCCAAGGTGAAATCTGACTCGCCGTTTCGACTAAGTTGAAATCGAATGCGCGAGGTCGCAAGTCGCCCTCCCACTCAGACCAACCTGTCGGTGCGTGTTGGTGATGAAAGTGTACCGCTGGGCCGAAGAACCCACTTCGACCTGCTTCACGTTCGTAAATTGCCTCTTCCGGGAAATCAGCATGTGCTTGCTTAGAGCACACTCCCTCCCGATGAGGAAATGTGATCCATTTATGCATCGCTTAGTACTCCTCGGCGGATTTGATCTTCTTCAATCGATTCAAACAGTGCTTTGAAGTTACCCTCACCAAAGCCCTCATTGCCTTTACGTTGAATGATTTCGAAGAACACCGGTCCAATAACAGTCTGAGTGAAGATTTGCAGCAAGATGCCATCTTTAGTTGGTGCGCCATCAATCAAAATTCTCATATCACGCAGTTTGCTGACATCCTCCCCATGGCCTTTCACTCGTTCATCAATTTTCTCGTAGTAAGTGTCTGGTGTAGGCATAAAATCCATACCGCGGTCACGTAGGGTTTGAACGGTTTGGTATATATCATCCGTGCTTAGCGCTATATGCTGAATACCCTCACCGTTGTATTCGCGGATGAACTCCTCAATCTGAGATTTGTCATCCGAAGATTCATTGATTGGAATACGGATCTTGCCACAAGGAGCCGTCATTGCTCGGCTGACAAGACCTGTCAATTTACCCTCGATATCGAAGTAACGAATTTCGCGGAAATTACCAATGCGCTCGTAGAACCCAGACCACACATCCATGTTACCTTGCTTGACGTTATGGGTCAGATGGTCAATTTCGTACATACCTACGTCGGCTTTTGCAAGGCGCTCGTCCGCATCGTCATAGAAACGAAAATCAACGTCGTAAATACTTTGTTTGCCGTAACGGTCAACAAAGTACAGCAAGCTTTCACCGATGCCATAAATAGCAGGGATACTCAACTCCATTGGACCAATTTCAGTTTTGTATTCAACACCGCCGTTATCCAGTGCTTGCTTAAGGGCTACATTGGCATCTTTTACACGAAACGCCATTCCGCACACGGAAGGGCCATGAAGTTTAGAAAACGCTTCTGCCTGACTATGAGGCTGAGCATTAACAATGAAGCTAATGTCACCTTGTCGATACAGCCACGCCTCTTTAGAACGGTGTTTTGCGATCTCAGCAAAGCCCAACGAAGAAAAGAGTGCTTTTAGTTGTTCAATACCCACGCTATCTGCTGCGGTATATTCAACAAACTCGAATCCATCCGTGCCTAATGGGTTGTAGGTGTCCACCATGACTTTCTCCTCAATGTTACTGTTATAGCTAGAAACAGCCGTTATGCCTGGAAACGTTCTTTACGCCAGAAAACTGTCGGCTTACTTAGAATCTATTTCTAACTTGGCGCAGGAGAAGATAAATTGGAATAGTTGGCGAAAAATCGGTGACTTAGCGAATACTGCCAATGAATGTAAAAAATTTGTTACGCCCGGAGCGTTAATTTTAAAGCCAAAAGCAATGACAGTTAAAATAACTTATTATCAGCAACTTATCGTTTTCCTTTCGCAATACAACCCAGCTTGCCAATGTAAACAAAATGTTACCAAACCATTGAATGGCCGCTTTATTTGACGCAGCAGGATGAAGATGGGGCATCAAACTGGCAACAGGATATGTTACCAGTTCTAGAAGAGGTGATTAGATTGAACACTGCCAATTAGAAGTAATAGCTATAAGTAAATTTCAGCTCTGTCCCTTGTCTATTGTGGCCGAAGCTTTGCTCGACATCATCAAAGTACTCGGTGTAAGTGATTTTTCCCCAATGTTTGCGGTTTTGTGCAAGTGGGGTTTGAAATGCGAGATCCAGTTGAAGCTGGTTTATCGTTCCCACCGTTCCACCAAAATCTAATGAACTAAACTGCGGGTTAATTTGAACGTGCGTACCATTTTGATGCAAATAGATTGAGTTCAAAAAGTTAAATTGAACGCCCCAGGTATAATCATCCACCAGCCCTAGCTTGCTGTAAGTACTATTGTTCTGTCCCACTGCACCAGCAAGAATTGGGAATGACAACCAATTTTTGAATGGCGTATCAACACGGATCAAACCGCCCACCGCAAACAATCGATCAGAAATGGCATCGGTAAAACTGGTTTCAATATAATCTAGAGAGATGCCGGCCATAGGCGCATGCTGCCACTCTGTATGAGTCACTTCAAAGTACCTAGCGCGTACTTGTGACAAGTTAAAATCGTCGCTACCCACTTTACCGTTTTCCTGGCCCTGAATGGTTAGCTGCCCCAAAAACAGATTGCCATTACTTTTCCCCCCAGACATCTGACCCTGAATTTGAACAAAATCATTGTCCTCTTCATTAAAGCTCTGTTTTCCGTAAGTGATATTTACTACCGACGAGACCTTAGTATGGTCACCTGGATCTGGCGCATCGTCTGGCGTGATATGTTCATCTGCTATAGCGTGAGTTGAGAAAAGAATAAGTGCACTACTTAAAGCTATTTTTTTATAATTTGTCATGGTCGGAGAACCTACTTTGTGCGTTATTGGTTTGTCAGCTTCTATGAGCTAAATTCGAACTCACTCTAGAAAATTTACACACACAGCGATAACAAAATAAAAAAACATAAAATAAAAAAAAGTATAGTGTCGGAAATGTTTTATTTAAAAACATGCACTTAAAAAGACCCACATCCCAAACCACCTCGCCCACATAAATATTACAGAATGATTTTAAATTGCTGATATATTTTCCTCGCCCATTCCATGATATTAATTTTCACTTCGACTTTAATTTATAATGACCGGATTCGCATTTTTGATATTTGGTTTTCGTTCTGGTCCACTTTTTGCGTCTGATCAAATGCGTGATCGATTCTTCTCGGGTAGCATAATCCTTGAAATAACAGAAAGAGAGAATTCAATGCCTAAGTTATCCTTGGAGCCACCGGTATATAAAGTGGGAGATATATACTTTTCCCCGACTTCCGGCGTTATCGATAATCAAGGAGAGCTATCGAGATTAAGGGCAAGGGAAGCCAATCTATTTAATGAGCTAATCAAGACCTTTCCAGAAGTTCTGTCTCGAACCACGATAGAAGAAACGCTGTGGAAAGACTCTTACGCAACAAATGCGACCATTAATCAAACCGTGAAAGCGCTGCGATTTTCTTTAAAAGATATCGATAGAACCTTGATTAGAACGATCCCGAAACAAGGCTACGTTCTCGCGATCGCACCAATAAAAGAAAATGGCTATGGTGATCTTAGCCCTTGCTTTACGTCCCCGAATGAACAGGTTACTGAAGAAATTGATACGAACAAAAGTTCATCTGAAGACTCAAACCAACCGATACATTCCATTCGAGTGGTTGTCGCGGTGTGCACAATAGCTATTGCTTCTTTCGCTTTATCTGCCTCTGGGTTGTTTGTGTCGGAACCTAATAGGGTAAGCCAAAAATACGGAAATCACTGGGTATTGTTTGAGCCCACTGAAAACGAGTTATCTTCTCTGCCTGTAAAGCCAGATGAAACAACAAAATACATAACAAAACATGCGAATTACTATCGAATCTGTTCTGAGAAACAAGGAGTATTAGAATGCCAAAAAGTCGATTTCTAATTCTACTCATCATCTCAGGAGTGATTGCACTTTCCAGTTTTGCTGGGACGAAAGTCTATCGTTATTTAAACGACCCTTTTCAACTTTACGAGGGGGCGTGGCAAGGTGACGGTACGCTATTCATCGGAGATAAAAAAATCCATTCTGTGGCCATAATGCTAGTTGAAGATGGCCAGATTAGACTCTCGGTGAACAACCGATATGGTGATTTTAACTACACCTATGACGGTACACTCAAAATTCGAAAGCATGAACATATTAGTGCTCATTTCGATATTGTGAACCGACAGGTACGAGGCTTAGAAGAGTTTGTTAAAAATACTCATATCGACATCCCAATGGGAGGAAGCTTACTTCGCTTGAATGCATGGCGACTTGATGAGGGACGTCTTTTTATCGATGTAGAGCAAAGTAACAACTTAGATGTCTCTTATGTTTTAACAAAAAAATCAGATGGTTAGGATTGTTTTAGTTTTTTTTATTTTCTAATTTACAAAAACAACTTTTTTTCTTCTAAAGATACTTTTTTTGGTTGGAGCGAAAACAACCCTACGCGTTTAAATAGTGCCGATGACAAATCAAAACTATAACGACACGAGCTCTCGCTCTTCAACCAAAAGGTATCTACTATGACGGTATCCGCTTCTACACTTCCTACACCGGAAGAAAAATCAGGGTTAGCCAAATGGTTTCCTCTGATTGTTCTTCTTGCGGCACAGTTTTCTACGATGGCCGATAACTCTGGTCTCGCGATTTCAACTGACGCTCTTATTGCTTTACACGGCGCAACCATGCCACAAATTCAAATGGCCAATGCCATGTATCCTCTTATTGCAGGTGCAGGCATGATTGCTGGTGGTTTAATTGGCCTTATCATTGGCTGGAAACGCCAAATGGTCATCGGCGCGGGCATGCTTGCCGCCGCTTCATTTGGTGCAGCCTTTGCGCCAAACATGGAAGTATTAAACTATGGCGCACGCGTTGGTGCTGGCCTTGGCGCTTGTTTGTTGATCCCAGCTGTACTTGCCAATGTCGCTGGTATTTATAAGGGCAAAGATCAAGCCATTGCTTTCTCGGCTATCGCGGCATTGGTTGGTCTTGCAAGTGCTATTACGCCACTTTTGTTTGGCTTTATTCTTGATGTAGCAAGCTTCCAAGTAGCCTTTATTGGTTTAGGCATCTACTGCTTACTCGTTATGTTCGGTAGCATGAAGTTGCCAACGCTAGAATCGAGCCCTTTTAAAGGTAAACTGGATACTGTTGGCATTGCGCTAGCTGGCATCGGCTTACTGTGCTTTGTAACGGGCCTGTTGAAAATCTCTGAATGGGGCCTAATTGCACCACTGACTGACTTCTCAATCCTTGGCATCTCTCCTGCAATTCCAACGGTTTTACTTGGTGCTGCAATTCTCAAAGCCCTTATGGTTTGGGAGCGTAAATTTGAAGCACAAGGTGGTACACCACTTCTTCCATCGTCTTACGTTAAAAACCCTCAGGTTGTCGTTGGCCTAGTACTATGTGCAACCATCTTCTTGCTATTTGGTGCGACAGGATTCATCAACGTATCTTACATGCAGCTTGTTGCTGGTATGAGTGCATTTTCCTCTGGTATGGCATTATGTGCTTTCGCATTAGGCATGATGATCGGCTCACTAGGCGCACCGGCAAAGCTTGCTCACCTCACCTGTCAGCGCATCTGCCAGCTTGGATTCATTATCGCGGCCGCAGGCACAGCACTCATGTTCCTTGGATTTACCGCTGAGGGAATTACTTTCTGGCAGTACATTTCTCTGACTATTTTTGGTACTGGTGCGGGTCTGCTAGCATCTCAAGCATCGATTGTTGTTACCTCAGCACTTGATGAACGTGAAGCACAGCAATCCGGTGGTATCCAAGCGACATCTCGTAACGTTGGACAAGCATTTGGTGTTGCAATTCTTGGTTCAGTTATGCTGTTCTCACTAACAGGTGCGATTAAATCAAACGTTGCTGAGCACGAAGCACTGTCCGCTGAAACCAAGCAAATCATCATCGAGCAACCATCATTACCGTTCGTATCTAACGCAATGGCAGTTGATCTGATGGAAGACCTGATTGTGGATAAAGAAGAGCAACGCATCGTGATCGAAGTGATGGCAGAATCTCGCTTACAGTCAGTCCACTATGCTCTGTTTGCACTTATTGGCTTAATGCTTGGTGGCTTAGCCCTTTGTTCAAAACTTCCCCAACGTTCTTTAATGAATAGTTAAGGTTGACCTTTAAGCCTCGGTACTACCGGGGCTTTATTCGTTTCAACCATACCATTTCAGTCACCCAGAGAGACACTATGGATAAGACTAAAGATAACAAAACAAGTTGGTTGCTCATTGCGTTGTGCCTCGCGCAATTCACACTTTCGGCAGACGTCGCCAACCTTTCTATCTCCACTTCTGCTCTCGTCACCGTCTTCCAAACGGACATTTCTAGCATCCAATTTTTGGGCAGTGTTCAACCTTTAGTCGGCGCGGCATTTATGCTCTCAGCCAGTATATTGGGTCTCATCATTGGTTGGCGGCGATTACTCATTTTAGGAACTTCAATTGGGCTAGTATCGACGATTGGATTCATCACCATCGATAACCTAACGACCATTTCTCTGTTCATTCGTCCACTTGCAGGGATTGCTTCGGCGTTGATATTGCCAGCGGTACTTGCTCTCGTCGTTGCGCACTTTCCTGGTAAAAAACGCGCAGTGGGTTTCGGGTTAATGGCAGCATCAACGGGGTTAGCAGCAGCATTGATTCCCCTTGTAAGTGGTTGGCTTCATGACAGCACACAATGGGTTTGGCCATTTGTTATTATCGCTATTCTTTATTTTCTGAGCCTAATCAGTGCCATCTTTTGGATTCGACCAATTCACACCAATCAACCAGCCAAATTTGACTTTTTAGGCGCAACTCTTGGGGCAATAAGTACCGTTACCATCTTCTTTGGTTTGATTAAAATGCCTTATTGGGGACTTTTCTCAGTATTAAACGGGGCGAACATTCCTCAATGGCTTGTCTTTGTCACACCATTTAGCCCTGCCCTATTCTTGCTCATACTTGGCTCGATATTATTTGGCTTATTTCTCTATCAACAAACCCGATTCGAGCAAACGTATGGTTACGCTATTTTGCCTTTTAGTTGGTTAAAGAACCGATGCTCTCGCACAGGGTTTCTTATTCTATCTTTGATGTATCTTGTATTAGGAGGGAGCAGCTTTGTCGTGGTCACCTATTTGCAAGTCGCCATTTCGCTTTCCACCTCCCATTCTGGTGGCATTATTTTGCTCTTTTCTGCATGCATGATCGGGCTTTCTATTGGCACACCACTCCTATTCAAAAGCCAATCCGCAAAGCGTCTATGCCAAATTGGATTTTGCGTCATGGCTGGTGCGGGCGTAATTTTGCTCTTATCCAGTCAGAGCACAAGTATCTTAATACCTTTCTATCTTGGTATGGCATTACTTGGAGCATCAATGGGTATTTTGGCGTCCCAATGTCCGGTGATCATTACCAATGCTCTAGGTGAGCGCGAAGCAGAACAGTCTGGTGGACTACAAGCAACCGTAAGAAACATTGGCCTAGTGTTGGGTATTAGCCTATTTGGTGGCATTAACCAATGGACAATGGATCACAACATTCGCTCCAACCACGAAATTACCACGTACTTTCCTCATGCATTTGTTACTGACCTCAACCAGGTTTCACATGTCCCTTACGTTGATGACAACCGATTAGATGTTTTAATCGAGCATTACAATCTCGATCTTCATCAGGCGAATTATTTGCATCAATCCAATGCTAACGCGAGATTACTCGGCTTTGATATGGCGATGAGTCTACTTACATTCACCGCTCTTTTGGGTTGTTTTGTTAGTACTCGAGTTCAAAAACAACCCGCAATAACGACGGCAAAATCGACGCACTCTCTTATTCCGTCAAAATAATCTCCACTGCAAGTCTTTGAACGGTATGACTCTGCTTTATACCGTTCGAACGCTTACTCAATTCATATCCTATTCTCTGCATCTACATCTACATCTACATCTACATCTACATCTACATCTACAAGCGTATCGTTGTAATGATTTCAGCTACCATCTTTTGTGCGATACGTCGCTCCTTACCAATATTTAGATACCAACGTTCTCAATGTGCAAAGCGTGTTAAAACGGACGTCATTCAAAAGAATCATCAAACAAAAGCCTTTCCTCTTAGAGTTGCCGTATGGAAACCTAAGCGTAGTTAGATTGTTCCCACACTAAGCCGCGAATTAACCAAAACAAGAAGCTCAACGCGATGTAGGGCTGTTAATCTGAGACTTGTACCTTGGCATGACATATGCCGCTCACACTGACGTTGGGATATAAACCGTGACTATCTATCGATAATAAATACAAAAAAAGAGCGCTTATTGCGCTCAGATTGATGACGAACCCCGCTTTTTAAGCGGGGTTCTTTTTTGGAAGCGACCGTAGGTCGCGATCGCGATATTTTTTGTTATATCGTGCGCAGAAGTTTCCATTCATTACATAGGCATACAGAAGCAAGTATTTGCCTTATTTCTGCCATGTTTAAGCCCATTTTTCGTAGATAACTCATCACCAACGCTATCTTCTTGATGTTTTGAGCTGCTGCTGCCAACCAACATTGCATTTGCACATTGGCTAGACCTCGAAAGCGAGCATAACGATGACCATGATGTTGCTTGGCGTCTGCGAAGCTCCGTTCTACGGTTTCACTTCGACGTCGATAAGTCTTTTTTCCGTAGGAAGAGAGCCGCATTTGATTTGCTCTCTCTACTGCATCGCTATAGATATGCCGAGCAATCACTTTCTTCATGTTTTTGCTTTGAGTGCAGTCATTCCTCATTGGACAGAACGCACACTCTTTGGGGTCTGAATGGTATTCTCGGTAGGCATCACGTGATGTGGTTTTATAAAGCAACTCCTGACCATTCGGGCATTGGTAGCTGTCTCTTTGTGCGTCGTAAGTAAAGTGTTTCTTTTTGAATGTATTTTTCGTTCTCGATGGGCGTCGATAACCGAACACGCCAAGAATACCTCGACGTTCAAGTGACTCCGCCACTGGGGCGGTAAAGTAGCCTGCATCCAGTCCAACAGCTATCGGGTTCAATTGGAATGTGGCAAGCGTGTAATCTAAGCGTTGAACGTAAGGTTGTGAGTCATTGATGTTACCTGCAGTGGTATAGGTATCGAGGATAATTCCGTGTTGACCATCAACGGTTCTATGGTCGAGATAGAAGAAGCCTTGTGGCTTATTATCACGAGTCATGAAGCCACTCTCTGGGTCAGTAGTACTGGTTTTAGTATTCTTTGTTTTTGACTCTGATCCGCGAGCCTTAAGCGGCTTCTTGCCCGCTATTTCTCGGTCTAACGTGACGTCTTCATCCAGCATATCAAGATAGGCACTCGCGCGAACCGCCGTGACTTTATTGGTGTGTTTATTCTTGTTGGCGTTCGCTTTGAGATGAGTACTGTCCGTAAAGAGCTCTTGACCCGCGACCAAACCTTTCGATATGGCTTGCTCTACGATATTAATAAAAATACGTTCGAATACATCCGTGCCATTAAAGCGACGAATGCGGTTTTGGCTGAGAGTAGATGCGTGAATGACTTTCTCTGTTAATGACATCCGTAAGAACCAACGGTAAGCGACATTCACTTCAATTTCTTTAACGAGCTGACGCTCACTTTTTATGCCAAAGATGTAGCCAAGTAAGATGATTTTGAAGAGACGAACAGGGTCAACAGGTGGACGCCCATTATCTTTACAATAAAGATGAGCGACTTCATCACGAATGAATTCAAAGTCGATAGCATTATCGATTTTACGCACTAAATGGTCTTTAGGAACCAACTGTTCCATCGTTACCATTTCCAGTTCGTATTGTTGCGGAGTCGGTTCTTGAAGCATGTCGGAGTATCCATATTTCGATACCCCTATTAGATCAAAGGTCTAGCTTGAAAGCTAGACCTTTGTCAGCAGTCTGAGCGCTTATTGCGCTCTTAATATCGTAAGTTGAATGCCTTTGCCGTTATGCGACTTCAGCTTCTTTTGCTGGCGTTGCTGCACGAGCATGCACCGTGACATCACCGCCCAATACCGTTGCATGAACATGGATGTCTTTGATCTGCTCTTTAGGCGTATTCAAAGGATCGGCATCTAGTACCGCAAAATCAGCCAGCTTTCCTGGTGCAATCGAACCTTTGTTATCTTCATGGCCCATTAGGTATGCTGCACCTAATGTTACCGCATGAAGCGCTTGTTCTGCCGTCAAGCATTCTTCTTCGCCATACACATTGCCAGAGAATATGCATTTACGATTCATCGCGCCCCACATCATAAATAGTGGGTTAACCTGTGTCACACCGTCATCACAGTGGATAGAAAAAGGAATGCCTTTTTTCGCAGACGTTTGGAATGGATTCAAGCGCTTAACAAGCTCAGGTCCAACAGTTTGAGTGGCGTGCACATCTCCCCAAACCGGTACGTGCGTACCAAATAGGTTATGACAAACGCCTAGCACTTTCATGCGGTCCATTTGCTCGTCCGTCACCATTTGATTGTGCTCTAGGCAGTGACGTGCATTTGGCATCGGCGTGTCTTTTTGCATACGCTCGATAAGGTCTAACAGTTTTTCTGTTGTACCATTACCGTTACAGTGGAAAGAGATATTGTAGCCCGCCTTATGGAAAGGAAGAGAAGTTTCATAGATCTCTTCAATATCACGAGTCAATGATGTACTTGGCTTGCCATTATAGAATGTTTGTCCGTCTAATAAGTTAGCAGTAAACCCTTGAATAGAACCATCAGTATTCACATATTTAACGCTACCGATGCTCAAACGATCGTTGTTCTCTGCTTTCATCGCATTCACTTCATCCACGCTGAATACGCCAGCAAGTGGGTATGCAGTCACACGAAGTTTAAATGCTGGGTTTGAACTGAGTGCTTGATACAACGGATATGGGTTCGATGGGATACCCATACCACAATCAGCAACGGTCGTTACGCCGAGTGAATGCGCAATGTTCGCGTAATCAATCAATGTTTTTCCGATAACAGCAGGATCAGTGCCATAATTAAATGCGCCAACATTTAGTGCACGATACAGATCTTTCATCTCTGCAATGTCACCCGTTAGTCGGCCGTTTTCACGGAGAATAAACTCTGGATCATCATCTAAGCTATACCCTACTTTTTCGATTGCTTGCGAATTCATTGTGGCTAAATGACAACTCGCATGCATGAAAAAGACTGGAGAATCATCAACCACTGAATCAAGGAAATCGCGGTTCACTACGGAGCCATCGGTCATCAATAATGGGTCAAGACCCCAAAGGTTAAGCCAATCACCTGTTTTCCCTGCATTATCATGCTCTTGTTTTAGTTCTTTAATGCGGGCTTTTAGTGTCTCTTCCGTTGAGCAACCTTTGAGTAGTTTGCCACCAACACCTAAGCGATCATACTGGCCGCCATACTCGAACATGCCTGTAAACAGAGCCGCCATCAGTGGGTGCATGTGTGCTTCAATAAAGCCAGGAACAATCGTTTTCCCTTCAAACTGAGCGTCATGACGGTAAGAGATATTTTCCGTATTTAGGAATGTTTCAGCCTGATCTTTAGTGCCCGTAAAAAGTATTTTTCCACTTTGTACAACGACTGCATTTGCTTTTGGTTGTTCTTCGTTAACGGTAATAAAGCTACCAGTGTATAGAACCGTTTCATTGTTGTATTCAAGACCTGGATTAAGCAATGTTTTTGTTGTCATAATTAAACTCCGAACATGTAGGATACGTGTTTGTTTTTTGTGTACCCTTTCAAACTGCCTCAAACCATCGTTGCTTTCGAGAATTTAAAAGTGAAATAAAATTATCAAATAAAATGCGTTTCTAAAAAAAACTCAATAGCATGAATTTATTGTATTTTTTGTCAAAGATGGTTTTGGTGTCGTTCGAAAAACATGTGCACTTCAAAGGTACCAATTGGGATGTCAGACGCTTCAAATCGATCTTTCCTGTTATCCACTACCGCATAGACGATCACAATAGCTAGGATGAATATCAGCCCGACAAAAACCAGTATTCTTGTGTAGAATCCCATAGTACAGCCCTCTTTTTTGGTTGAGTGCTATTTATAGGACGTTTATTTCCCTCAATTATTGACAAGTGACCTTTTAAAACAATTTCTCACTTATTATTATTTCTTTTGGTCTAACTTTTTTCTTAATGATAAATATAAAAATACCCAGCATTGCCGGGTATTTTTGCAAAATAAGTGACTCTACTTAATTTTTACAGTTCTCTACTGATAAACTTTCTTCAGAATCGCCACACTCTTTTTTATGTGTGCCATCACGGTAGCTGGTAAAACGCTCCCAACGACCATCACTGTCATGGCTCGTCATGATTTGACTAGGTTCACTAGCTACAGCGCTAAAATCATTTTTCGTACGGTGCCAATAATCTGCACCATGGGCTTGCTCGCTGTAAAAGTCGGTGTTGATCACATCTCTTACTGGCTTCAAATCTAACTCACTGACCGTATCTGTTACCCCTATCAAGTGCTCAAAACCACTGACAGTACCTGGGTGGTAAGTATGTTCGGTATAACTAATCAACATATGGTCTTGATAGTTTTTTGTCACCAACGCTTGTGTCACTTCACCACGAGCAGTTAAACATGAATCCCAATCCCCTACCATGCTATACATGGTATTGCGTACACCTGAAGATTCTTCCAGCAATGTTTCAAGCCATTCACTACGTGCGCAATAGTATCCGCTCTCAGCTGGTTCTAAACTGATTGTCGACTCAATATTCACACCATCACGCTGATTGGTAACCATTTGATGCTTATCGTAAAGTGATATTTTAGTATCTAGATCATCAGACATCAGATAGGTTTCTGAATGGAAGTTCCCATTCGATGGTTGAACAAACTCATAACGGTACCAACTTTCATTATACCGAGTGGTACTGCTGTCCCACATCCCTAAAAAGTACTCTACCCAAGCGAAATCCGCTTCAGGGTTAGCATCAACAAGTTGTTTTGTTTCAGTGTAAGATTTTTGTAATCCCGGAACCAACGCTTTTGCTAACTCATGCAGAGCGGTGTCACCACTAGCTACATAATCTCCATATAGCTCATTGACAGTCACGTTATAGCGCTGTGCTACTCGGAACTCTTGCTCTTTTAGACGCTGTGAAATATCCGCTCGTAGCGCTTCCTCTTTAAGAATAGAATCACAAGATAGTCCACTTGATTGTTGGCTGCGAAGTTCTTGCTCCACTTGCTTCCAAACAACGGACGTCAGTGGCGTCAAATTCAGTAAATCTTGATCCGTTGTGAGTGCAAATTGTGGAGGGAATACCATTTGATACGCTTCTCCAATTGGCGTATCTGGAGTATCTGTATCAATAGCGTCCTCTGGCACGTCTACCACTAAAGGAACATATTTTGCACACTGCTGATATTGACTTGGAATGTTTAGTTCAAAATCGCCCTCACCTTGTGTTGTGACATTTGGCTCATTCGCATCAAGCTGATTGTTTAAATTCAAATCCAAAAAGACGGTTGCACCAATGATATAACCATCTATCGCTTTGCCTTTCAAAAGAACAGATTGACCAGAATCACTATCACTGCTGCTCCCACCTCCACAACCAACTAACACTGAAACTAGAGAACTCAATAAAGTGAGTTTACGCACGTTCATAACCTTTCACCGTACATTGTATTAATTTATGTCCAAACGACCTTAATCGGCGTTGGTGTTATTTTTATGTTAAACATCATGCTATTAAAACTAATGGAAACATGATGTTACATTTATAAATGTATCACGATAAAGCTAATTCATTTAATTCAATGATGGGTAAATGCCACTTTTGTCATACTTTGTATGTCTCTTTTTTTAATTGGTACAATAAATAATCACAGTGCCTACAAAAACCACTCCACCTTTCTGAATTGTCGTTTCACAACGTTATGGTTAAATTGAAAATCAACGCTTTTACACCCACCAGCAGAGAGCGTGACCACACCATCACTTCATGACTTTTAATGGTCAGAAGAATGTCAGGCAGGTGTGTTTTTTGATTCAACGCAGTTTTCAGTTCCGCTAGGTATGTAATAAGAGGTGTTCTGTTCCCTATCGAGCCACGCCTTTCGGCTGATTCTCGAGTAATAAACAAAGAGACATGCAAATGACACAAATTAATCAAGAGCGCCTGATTGATCACTTCTGCCAACTGGTTCGCATTGATAGCGAAACAATGAATGAAAAACAAATCGCAGAAACACTTGCCGAACAGTTAGGCGAACTCGGCTTTACTGTTCAAAAATTGCCTGTACCTGAACATATTTCGAACGGCTTTAACGTATACGCACGTCTTGAGGGTAAAAAAGAAGGCTCAATTCTAATGAGCTGCCACATGGATACAGTAACACCGGGTATTGGTATCGAGCCGATCATTGAAGATGGCATCATCCGTTCAAAAGGCAATACGATCCTTGGTGGCGACGATAAATCTGGTATCGCAGCCATCATGGAAGCGGTACGTTGCATTCAAGCTGAGAACCTTGAGCACAAAACGCTTGAGCTCGCATTCACGGTGCATGAAGAAGGTGGTCTATTCGGTTCTGAATACTTCGATATGTCACACGTCACGTCAACTGAAGCGATCGTATTGGATACAGGTGGCCCTATCGGAACTATCGTAACGGCAGCACCAGGTCAGCAAAAAATCGTTGCGACAATTAAAGGCCGTCCAGCTCACGCGGGCTTGGCTCCTGAAGAAGGCATCAGCGCAATTATGGTCGCAGCTGACGCAATCAACCAGATGAACCTACTTCGCATTGACGAAGAAACCACGGCGAACATCGGCATGGTTAACGGCGGTCAAGCAACCAACATCGTGATGCCTGAGCTTACTATCGTAGCGGAAGCGCGTTCGCTAAACGGTGCAAAACTAGATGCACAAGTAGAACACATGATCTCAACATTTGAGTTTGTGGCTCAAAAGCACGGTGCAGAAGTAGAAATCGAATCTAGCCGCGCTTACGATGCCTTTGTTATCGAAGAAGATAACGCGCACGTTACAGCGATCAAAGCGGCGTTTGCCGATATGGGTATCGAAGCATTCACTAAAGGCACAGGTGGCGGTAGTGATGCAAACAACTTCAACAAAAAAGGGTTAACGACAGTAAACCTATCGACTGGCATGGCAAAAGTACACACGACTGAAGAATTCATCGCTGTTGAAGATATGGTAAAAATTACCGAGTTCGTTAAACATTACCTTGTGAAATAAGTACTCGATAACCATCGTCATGATCCCTTTCATTGCGCTGTTTGAACCCGGCTAGGTGAAAGGGATTTTTCCCCAATTGTCTTTATTTCGTGCCAACTTAATGCGCTTTCCATCATTTATCTTTCTCTGGCTCACTTTTTGAGACCAACTAGCTCGTCTTTTAATCCCTTATTACAACCGTGTTAAAACTCAATTGTGCATCGAATTTATACAATATAAATTTGAACTGTATTCAGGATGAACGGAGTGCTAACAGGATGAAACTACCCAAGCTCTATTTACAAGCAGCAACCATGCTCATCAAAGATATGGCAATTATTCCGATTTACCGTCCAGGCAACGATCAATATTTGGTCAAGCCTTATTTTGGTTGCTATGAGCGTACTAACCCCGAGTCGTCATACTACCGTAGGAATGTCTATGTGAAAGTCCACTAATGGCATGCTTTGGGCCTGGGTATCTTACCCGGATCTCAGGCCAATTTTTTATTCATTACAATTCGACACTAGTAAGCGCCCCACTTCGGTTAATTGAACCTACCCATGGACGCTTAACTTGGAAAGGTGAAGATATGCTCAGGCTGGGTAAGAACACACTTGCTCAAAGACGTCGCGAGGTTCAATTACTGCCCGGCGATCTCCCTTCCCCACTCAGCCCACCGAGCGGCTGCGCCTTTCGTACACGATACCCCGAAGCCACGGAGCTGTGTGGACAACAAAATCCCACTAAAACAGGCTCAATGGGACATCATATTTATCGTTCAAACATGAATTTAGGAAGTCTTTCATGAATACCACTTCTACTGTAAACCAACGCCTAACATCGCTGCGTAATGCGATGGCTAGCAACGATATCTCCGCTTATATCGTGACCAATAACGACCCCCATAATAGCGAATATTCTGCAGAGCACTGGTTAGCTCGCAGTTGGATCTCTGGCTTTACAGGATCAGCTGGTGATGTGGTGATCACAGAGCAAGGCGGTGGTTTATGGACCGATGGACGTTACTACATTCAAGCTGAAGAACAACTGCATGGCACAGGCATTGATTTGTTCAAGGCTCGCCAACCAGAAACACCAAGTATTGCAAAATGGCTTGCAGCAACGTTGCCAGAACATAGCGCTGTCGCTGTGGATGGGCGCTCAATCAGTTACACATTTTACCAAGAACTAAAACAAACCCTTGAGCCAAAAGGAATTCGCCTTATTCTCGACCTTGATTTACTCACGCCGATTTGGCTAGAGAGACCAAACCGTCCAACAGCCAAAATCTTTGACCACCCTACTGCATTTTCTGGAGTTACCACCCAAGAAAAACTCGTGAAAATCCGCACTTGGCTACAAAAAGATACGGCGGATTGCATACTAATCTCCACGTTAGACGACATAATGTGGACATTAAACATTCGTGGTGGTGACACCTTGTATTGCCCGGTGTCAGAAGCCTACTTGGTTGTAGAACCAAATCGTGCAACGGCATTTATCGACAAAAGCAAACTGCACCCAGAGTTAGAGAAAAAGATCAACGAACAAGGCGTCAGCGTTCGCCATTATGAGTATGTTAGCCAGTATGTGAATCAACAATGTGAGGGCTTAACGCTTGCATTCAGCCCATCTTACACTGACAGCTTGCTTGTTAGCGCCATTGAAAGCTACGTATCGCTAAAGCCAGCGGCCTGCCCGGTTACCGAAATGAAAGCCATCAAAAACTCGACCGAGCTGGCCAACCTCGAACAGTCATTGACGGACGATGGTGTCGCAGTAGTCAAGTTCATGAGTTGGCTAAACGACCAAGTCCCAAGTGGGCTTGTTACTGAACTGTCCGCCGAAGCACAGCTCAAAAGCTACCGACGTCAGACTCGCCACTACGTGAGTGATAGTTTTCGAACCATTGCTGGGTTTGCAGCGCACGGGGCAAAAATGCACTACGCCGCAGATGATGAAAGCAATGCCGTCGTTAACGAGAGCAACTTTTTCTTAGTGGACTCAGGCGGTCAATACTTAGGCGGAACAACAGACATCACCCGTACTTTCCACTTTGGGTCTCCGACCATTAAGCAACGTAAAGATTACACCTTAGTGCTTAAAGCGGTCATTCGACTGACTCAGACTCGATTTATGAAAGGCTCTACGGGTGCTAACCTTGATATTATGGCGCGAGGCATACTATGGCAGCATGGCATTGATTACAAATGTGGTACCGGGCATGGCGTTGGTATTTGCCTAAATGTTCATGAGGGCCCACAAAACTTCTCTCAAAGCCACCGTGAAGTCGCGCTAAAACCCGGCATGGTGATCACTAATGAGCCTGGCGTTTACCGCGAAGGGGAATATGGCGTGAGGATTGAAAACATCATGAAAGTGATCAAAGTAGAACAAAATGAATTCGGTACATTCTATGGATTCGAAACCATCACGTTAGCACCGATCGCGACCAACGCGCTAGATCTATCCTTACTGGATCAAGGTGACATCGACTGGTTGAATCACTACCACACTCGCGTTTATAAAGCACTGAGCCCAACGCTGGATAACCATGATAAAGCCTGGCTTCAGCGAGCGACTCAGTTTATTGAAAAATAGTCAGAAACGCTTTCATTTTCATTTCAAACTCCCCAGTTTGATTGCCAGTCTCCGGACTGGCTTTTTTGTTTCAGTTACCTTCATTTTACTATTTTATCTTTGCCCATTTTTCTAAAAAAAAACGGCCTACTCGACAATAGATCTAGCTGACCTAAGCCAGTTGATTTTACGATTTGATAATACCTTTTACGAAAATGCCTCCCATACTTTGAGAGGCTCTGAAGCATTTACGACTCGTTTTATGCAGATAATCGATATGAGTTTCCACGAGAATTACAACTAAAAATAGTGGTTGTGTATCGATCAATTCATTGCTGGAGGTGTCGTTAACCAAAGCATATCATTTAGCATATTGTCATAACCATAATGATAGACCGCATTCATATAATCTTTACTCATTGTGTCTAAGCCATCGCCAACTAAGTCATCATCAATATGTGCAAAGTTAAACATCATGTTGTTAGACTTTGTGTAGTTATATATAAATTCCACGTCTCCAACCCCTTGACGACGGGTAAGAATGGATAGTGCCCGAATAGATATCGAGGAAATACTATTGTCGATAGCCTCAAACTTAGGCTTAGACTGACCATTTCTTATCACGTATACATTTTTCTTGTGGCTGGTTAAACTTGGAACCGCTTCACCTAGCCACTGAGGAAATAAAAAAACTTGCCTTGATACTCCGCCATCCACATGCAACTCTTCATATATAACACGGTCTGACTCAATAAATATTGGTTTTGCTGGGAACAGGCCAGGTATAGAACTGCTCGCTATAATAATATCTTGAATTAACTTCTTCGAGTTTTCAGTTTTTATTTGTGCGATTCTTCCTATATCCCAAATGGACATTTTTTCATTATCAAGATTGGTTGTCGCAATCAGAAGTATTCTACCTTTATCTCTCTCGGCAGCGATTTTGCTAATTATAGTATCATCAACAAACGTTCTTACTTCATTTTCGAATCCATCCGTATTCATAATTGAAGCTTTAAATGGCAATTTTAATAGTGAGTTTCTTTTAAAGATTTCATTTAGTGATGGTTGTGTATAATATTTAGCCAACTCGTCATCATAATTACTACCTAAAAACGCAAAAATTGACACTATCGCACCGGTTGAAATACCTGTCACGACATCGAAATCAGGACGATCACCTTTATCTGTCCACGCATTGAGTATCCCTGCAGCAAAAGCGCCATCGACACCACCTCCAGAAATTGCAAGGTAATTGACTTCACTTTTATTATGCGAGTAATAATTTAGATATTTCAGTTGTTCTATTGTGCGATAATTTTCATCACTAGGCGAATATTCATCCCAAAAACGCAAACCACTCTCGTTAAGAGGATTCATGGACTCAGATTTTATAGATACATTTCTCTCAGCCATTGTTCCGCAAGCTGACAAAACAATAGTTAAAATTGAAATCAATAATTTTTTCAAAAACGACCTTTATGCTTTCTTCAATAACATTTATAACGTAAAAAAATTTTGCACTATTGTGAGCGACTATTTAAATTCAATCGTAACAATGCACTAATGAAAAATACCAATACAACACTCAGAAGCATAGACACAACGATAGAACTGAAACGATAAATAATTGAAAAGAAACCATCAGAACCACCAGGAATCGTAACGGTTGTGAGAGGGACAAATAGAGCCGCCATCGCAGATACTGAGATCGTCGCTTTGGATACATCCAAAGTTTGCATGTAACACAAAGGCCCCATAGCAATAGTTAACAACAACCAGAAAAGAAACACATGCTCAAACCAAACCCCGAGCAGCAACAGCACAGATACGCCAATAGCACATCCGAGCATTGTCCCTGCTACTCGAATAATTGACATTTCAAATACACCAATAACCGTCATTGGGGCTAATATAACAATGATCGACGCATATGCTGCGGATGAATCATACAGATCTATTGTTTGAAAGATCACAAATGCGATCATTACCACCATCCAAACCATGATCACTTCACCATAACGAATCACAATTGGGGTGACATCATTATCTTGTTTATTTTCTTCCTCGTCTCGATTACCCATACTAGGAAATAGAAAACATGCAAGTGAACAAATTAAAGCATTTACTGTACACATGACGATGATCGTTATGGACATATCTTCCATATCCATAAATTCATAGCTAAACAAACTTAAGTATATCGAACCTAGCAGTAATCCCATAAAACCCAATAGAAACGTCTTTTGGTTAACCATCGCTAAAGACATACATAAGAACACGACCGAAGCACACATAAACAAAATGAATGGATGAGACTTAAACATGCTCCATATCAAACTAAAAATAATGATATTGATCAGAGCAGACATAAATATCATCACGATGATAAGGGGGTTAAATTTGTCCATCTTACCCAAAGTGAAAAACGGCAGAAGGACAGCGAGAAAACCGAAATCCCAATCAAAAATCAAACTTAACGCTAAACCTAAAGAGCATGCAAACCAAATTCTGAATATTTTCATCACGCCTCCCTAGTATATGTAGTGGAGAACGCTAACCAATCGGATTCTAATATTTGCAATTAATTGCCAAAATTTGCTCTCTCCAGAATATAACACCATGCTAACTCTGGATCCTACAAATAAGGACTCCGGTAGTGGCTTATCATCTTCCAGATTAATTCTGGTTCTTTGTGCGTCTCTTATCCAACGATTATTTACCTGGATATCAGTTAACATACCATCAGGATATTGATGGGCTGAAGCTACCCCTTTATCTCGTGTGGCAACATTATAGTGATAAACATCACCAGGATAGGCATCAAACGCCACAATTGCCTTGTATTTACCATCAACCATCGCCACCGATTTTTCTCTAAAATCGGCTGCAAGCCACATCGAACTGTTAGGGATAAGAGATATTAGGGGGGCATGAGCATTCACAAGTGTGCCTACATTCAATCTCAAATTAGTCACAACACCATCACTAGGAGCACGGACTATCGTATTCTCAAAGTTCAACTTTGCATTTTCAACTACACTTTTTGCAATGCGTACTTCTGTAATTGCTCCATGTTTGTTCCCGATTTGAGCATTTATTGCAAGTAAGTTCTGCTTTTCTATTTCAAGGCTAGACGAAACATATTCGTAGTTTTTGACCGACTCATCTAATACGGATTGAGAAACAACTTGTTTTTTCGCTAGTTCGTCGATGCGCTTATAGTCTGAAAGTGCATTTTTATATGATGAGTGTGCCCTTTTTACACTGGCTTCCGCTGCTCTTTTTTGAGCATATAATGCCGTTTGTCGCTCTTTTGCTAGTTCTAAGTTTAACTCTGCTTGTTTGAGCGCTATTTCATATTGCCGACTATCTATCGTAAATAATGTATCCCCCTCTTTTACATCTATGTTATTTTCAACTTCAACACTCGTCACCAGTCCGGAAACCTCTGGAGCAACTTGTATCACGTGACCATGAACTCGTCCCTCGGTCGTCAATGGAGCAAATCTATCTGCTGAAATGATATAAAAAAAAGAGACCAAGAACAAAATGCACAAAATTTTAATTAGTCTTAAAAACTTTGCCTTATCAGTCATTTAAACCTCCCAAAATTCTGTCCAACTACGATTAAATCATGACTACTGACAGAGGTTATATGCGTTCTATCATTTTCAACTCGACAAACAGAAAAGAAAACCAATTACGCGATTAGACATGGCATACTCCGTGTCATGATGTCTGCATATACCTTAATTTTTTATGCATTTAATCTACTATCTCGACTCTCATATAAAAACAAAATTAAAAAACAATAAAATGACAAAAAATAGTATGAGCATAAAAAACCATTTTTTATTTTTATTGACATTACTTATAAAACATAAGAAATACTATTGTGTTAATAGGTAACAGTCGATCTTCCCATCTGCCTCCCAAAAATGGAAAAGCTCCACGACAGCGGAGCTTTAAAGTCATAAAATTATTATTAATACTAAATAATCATAGATTTAGTAGACATTATTAAACTTAATTTCTTAATACCGTCTAACTAAAGGTAATTACCGTCTTAATTTTTGTGAGTTCACTGTGCTCTAATGCATCAGACATCTGCTCGAATTTAAAAACTACAGGTACGCTCACTTCAACACTGTTTTTTGAAATACGTTCAAGTAATACTTCACCATTTTGCATTAAAGCATGCCAATCTTCATTATCGCCATAATCATGTAGCGCTCCTAGCGCTATTTCGTGGTAAGAAATTGTACGAGTAAATGGAGGGTCAATAGGTTTCGGTATACGATCTTGAATGCAGACAATGTGCCCATTGGCTTTTAATAGTGAAACCAAACGAGCAGCATTTTCCCCACTAATTGCATCAAAAATAGCGAAATATTTGGTGCTGACTTGAGACTGCTCTCGGTAAACCTGACGAACACCCAACTTGTTTGCACGCGCTTCACTCAAGCTAGCTGAGACAACATCAACGACATAGCCAGCATTGACGAGGATCTGGGACAGCAAATTATTAACCGCGCCAAAACCAACGATAAGCACTTCTCTTTGACGGGTTAACGGAATTTTTTCAAATGCTTGCCACGCGGTAAGCATCGGACAAGGCAACGCGGCAGCAAGTTCAAACGATAGGCTCTCAGGTAGCAGCATCACTCGCTCAGCATTCAAAACAATACACTCAGCAAAGCTACCATGGCGAATTAGTGAGCCATGGTACGCAACTCGGCGTCCAATTAAACTCGTATCAACGTTAGACCCAGTTCCTACAATGACACCAGCACCATCTACACCAGGAACATGACCGTTCGGCCAATTTAAAGGGTTTGTTTTGATAAATTTCCAATCGACAGGGTTAATGCCAATCGCTTTGTTACGCACTAAGATTTCGTTGTCACCTAAAGTTGACGTTTCTGCCTTACCCAGTGTAAGACTGTGTGTCTCTGTTCGATATTGCCAAATTTGATATTGTTCCATCTCATTTCCATTCGCTTAGTGAAAAAGAAAAGACTCCAAGGGGTGGCGGTATGATTGTGTCAGAAATGGGATTGATGCATACCCCTTGGGTTGGTGCCATAATCGTTCTCATAGCACTCGTTCTAACTCGCATGAGTGGCCGCCTTGATAAACGTACAGCAATTCATATATCACAAGAAAGCGCACTTGTGAGATAAGCAACACTGCTACCGTTAAGATCTGGTCAATGCCCAGCCCTGCATTGGCCAGTTCATTTTTACTTAGAATCAGTTTATGGCCCATACAACGAAAGCTGTTTTCCTCTGTTCTTAGTTCCTTATTTAACCCCAACACTTAATACACGATACTCATCATATATCGCTTCAGTTGGTCTATCCTTTGTAAATGGAATACTTCCTAATAAACGCAAGGAGATGCTAACAATGATTACCCCACCGAACACCAACCATACCTATCCGCGATCTTTTAGCCATATTGGCATTTCGGTTCCTGATTTAGATGCGGCAGTAAAATTTTATACTGAGGTTCTAGGCTGGTATCTGATCATGAAACCCACCGAGATTCTTGAGGATGACTCGGCGATAGGTGAAATGTGTACCGATGTATTTGGCGCTGGATGGGAACGATTTAGAATTGCTCACTTGTCTACTGGTGACCGAGTTGGTGTGGAGATCTTCGAATTTAAAGATCAAGAAAACCCAGAAGATAACTTTGAGTATTGGAAAACAGGTATCTTTCATTTTTGCGTGCAAGACCCTGATGTAGAGGGACTCGCAGAAAAGATTGTCGCGGCCGGGGGTAAAAAACGTATGAAAGCACCCCGCTATTATTATCCAGGAGAAAAGCCATATCGAATGATCTATATGGAAGACCCGTTTGGTAACATTCTCGAAATCTATAGCCACAGTTATGAGTTGCACTATTCTGCGGGCGCATACTAGACGTTGAAAGATTCATGGACTAGACAACATCCCAATAGCATAAGGTGTTACTACTTGTGCTACGGAATTTCTCTTCTAAAAAGTCAATCACTACCCTCACTTTTGCTGCAAGGTTATCCGTCTCAAGATAAAGTGCACTAATAGATTGCTGTTCTAGACTAGTCGAAACGTCGTAATTTTCTAGTAAAGGGACCAACTTACCACTCTTTAATTCTTCCCCAATCAACCAAGTAGGAAAAACCACTATCCCGCTTCCACCCACCGCACTTGCGACCAAGGTTTCCGCATTGTTACTGTAGAGTGACCCAGAAACCTCATACGGTTCTAATTTATCCTTGCCGACAAACCAACGCTGCAATCCACTGGTGCCCTTAAACACAAGACAGTTATGTTGTTCGAGTTCTTCTGGTTTACTTGGGATGCCATAAGACTTTAGATAACTTGGGCTTGCCGCCATTATATAGCGCTGCTTGGCAAAACGTTTCATTCTTAGGGAAGAGTCTTGCGGTACACCAATGCGGATCATTAAATCAATCGACTCTGCGGCGGGATCGACAAAGGCGTCAGTCTGCTGAATTTCAACTTTAAGAAGTGGATAACGTTCTAATAGTTCCGGTAGATAGGGAGCGATGTGAAGCCGTCCAAAAGCAACCGGGGCACTGATTTTAACGGTGCCACGAGGTGTATTTGCTCGCTGTTCGATGTGCTCAACAACACGTTCATACTGATTGATAATATCCGTACATTGCTTATTAAATGCCACGCCTTCATCGGTCAATGAGATCGAACGGGTATGTCGATGTAACAGTTTGGTGCCGACTTTCTCTTCTAACTGTGCCATTTTACGAGACACTGACGATGGTGTCATATCTTGCCGACGTGCCACTTCAGAAAAATTGCCAAACTGTGTGGTCATCAAAAATAGTTTTATTTCCAATAAAGACACATCGTAATTCACTTACTTTCTCCCTTTTTATTAGGTAAGTAGGGTCTGCTGACCTAGCCAAAGATTAAGGCCTAAACGCAAATAAAGGCAAGCTAATGCTTAGCTTGCCTGAATGTTAACTGGTTATGCAGTGAGAATATTTTCAGTCACGATGAAGTGCGCATCCTCAGTAAAAGATTGAAATTGCTCTACAATCTTTTGCATTTCTTCGGTTTGAATATCGCTTAGAAAGGCGTCTACTGAGTCAATCTGAATCACCTCAAAATAATCCCATGGTGACGGCTTATCTTGACCAACCATGCTGATGCCTTTAAACACCTCAAAAGATGAAACGCTACTCAGTTTGTTTACCGTTGGCAGATCAGACTCTTTTGCCCATTGGAGGTAAAGGGCTTCGTTAGTCGTCGATTTTAGATTAAAAAAGACAATGAGTGTTTTAGCTGACATATTTTGGATCCTTTATAAGGTTAGTCATGTTTTCTTTTGTCACAGGCGCTTCTAACACTTTTTGTGTTTGAGCATTTGCGAGATAAATACAAACCAATGCGCACGCAATACACACCATTGCTGCAATACGCCAATAATTCAGTTCAATCGGTGCATTACCAAGCCAGCCTTGGGTATCAATCACTAGGCTCATGATCATCTGACCTAAAATAGTTGCCACCGTGGCGATGGCGACACCAACTTTAGGCACAGCTGCAACCATTACGATCATATAGATAATGCCAAACAGTGCTCCCGCAAGTTGCCACTTAGGCACCGTTAAAAGCGTTGCGTCATAACTCGGTTCAAAGAAAAAAATCAATAGCCCAGTAATGACCGTACCCATGCTAAATGTAAGTAAAGAGCTTTCAATCACCCCCACTTTTTCGCCAAGTTGGCCGTTGATCGCCGCTTGAGCACTCAGGGCCATGCCTGACGCAATCGCAAGTAAAATAATTAGTGTCATTACTGCCCTCCCAAGTAGACAAAACAAAGTGCCAGAAAAATAAACACCACACCAAGCATACGCAATGGATTAGTGGCTTGTTTTGTCATACCGAACCAGCCGAAGTAGTCAATCGCAAAGCTCTTCGTAATTTGCCCGAGCAAAACGCAAACCATGGTCATCGCCACTCCCAAAATCGGTGTCGATAACGTTAGTGTGACCACGTAAATAGGCCCTAATAAACCACCGATAAGTTGCCATTTTGGAATGGTATTCCAAGCAGAGAACTTTCCTTGCGGAGTAAAATGACGAATCATCCAAAGCAGCGCTGTACCCACACCAAAGATACTCAAGGTTGCCCATAAGTGACCGACTTGCTCGCCTAGAGGACCTAAAAGGCCTGCCTCGAAAGACAGCCCCATGCCCGCGAACACAATCAGAGCAATAAATATAATGTTCATCGTGGGTCAAACAGCTTCACAGAAGAGTTTTTTGCGTAAGCTTTACCTTTTGGATAAGACACAAGCTCTAACTGCATTCCCCAAGGTGCCATAAAGTAGACCCATGATTCGCCCTCCGTTGGGCCTTCAGTCATGATGGTTGGCTCACCAAGCACTTTAATACCTTGATCTTTTAGATACGAAACGGCCGCGTCCATATCCTCAACGTAGAAAGCAAGATGATGACCGCCAATGTCGGCGTTATTTGGTGCTGTCTTATTGCGTTCTATCGTGTCTGCGTATTCAAAGATCTCTAAGTTAATCCCCTTCGCGCTCATCACTGCAATCTTGGTGATTTCCGCTCGTGCGTGAACATTTAAATGATCTTGCATCCAATCGTCAGTCGAAGCGAATGGACCAAACTCGTAAGCCAATTCAAAATCAAAGTGCTCTCGGAAGAATGTAATCGCTTCATCGAGGTTTGGAACCGTGAACCCAATGTGATCTGGTTTCTTTAATCCTGGAATAACCATTAGAAATCTCCTCGTTCGTGACGGATTTTGTTCAATGCTCCCATAGTGGTTGCACCCTTATTAAAACCTGTGTATGCCGATGCAAATACAATGAGCTCTTCTAGCTCTGCATACGTCGCGCCTTGCTTAAGCGCCATATCAACATGTGCACCAAATGGGTTACCTTCACCGGTGACATTTAAAGCCATTTGGTCAATCGCAATACTAATTAGAGCTTTAGTTTTCTGATCAATTAAAGGCAATCCCCATGCTTCACCAGCAACACGTACTGTCATGTCACCCCATGCTGGGTTGATTGATTTAAGGCCATCAATCAGTGCTTGATCATCTAACACTGCATTTTCATATTTCTTAGTCATACTCGACACTCTCTTTGTAGATAAGACTCGCCGTAGCGGATGGCGTGCATTATAGAGATCGGTACATTTGGAAAAACCAGAGGAATGGAACAGGACCTATGCAAATTCTGCACAGATGGTGTGAACATAGGAGTTCTGGGAGAGGAAAAAGCCCCAGCGAGAAGTAATCTTTATGAAGAAACCGGTAGCTAGAAGCTATACTTTGTATTTTTATACTAATAGCTTTGCATTTTTATACTAATAGAGGGAGAGCAATTACTACTCACTCCCCTCCCCAAGATTAAGCACCAATTAAGGAGAACCAAAAGTCGACTGAAGAATAAACCATAATTTGAGCGCTTTCGGATCACTCTTGATATGTCGTTAGTATCGCCTTGAGACGTTCAATATCGACGGGGATCAGTGTTGATTTGTCGCCTTGCCTAATAATTGCACCGTTATCAATAAGCTCTCGAATCACTCGGGCATAAGCTCGTTCTGTACAACCAAATCTTTCAGCTTCTTGATACATATATGCATGGTTGATCCAAGGCGTCTGTGACGTATGTCTTTGGATCAGATCTTTTATAATATTGAATTTAAGAGGGTACAACGCTCGCTCTAAAGCAATGTGCATTGTAAATTGCTGAATAGTCGCAATGCGATGATTGAGCCAAAAGGCCGCTTTACTTTCTCTCAACAAAAAATCTCTTAGATGTTCTGTTGGAATCACTAAAAGCTCCAGTTTATCGGCCGCAATCATATCAAATGAACTTAACTTTTGAGAAAAGTATTCAACTTCACCAAAAAGATTATCAGCTAAAGAGTAATCACCTAAGCTGAGTATTTTCCCATTCTCCGCAGTATGCCTAATCGTAAATTTAGCCGGAGATGCCCAATACACATCTTTGACCATTTGGTGCTGTTTAATGATGTATTCCCCTTTATTAACAGCAACCTTTCGAAAAGCTTGATTCTCTACAAAACCTCGAAAAAGATCATAGCCATCCTGCAACAAAACCTCATCCATACTCGATAATTCTCTTAACTCTTATGTCCGTTTAAATCGGTCTTCTAACCAGACAATTGTCATGTTTTCAGCACAATATATTGGGTTAAATTCTTTCGCGATTGCTTGTCATCACCCTATGACTTGCGGTGCTCGATACCTAATTTTCGAATTCGAACAACTAGATTAAGCACACCGTAAGCAGCGAATTTCATTTTATATCCGGAACAACATGAAAACTAATCAAAATCACTCAATTACACTCGCAAGCATTGCAATGGCGCTCATCGTGCTTAGCCCGCTAGCGATTGATATCTATCTACCCGCATTTAACGATATTGCGTCCTCTTTGGACGTAGAACTCGAAAACCTCCAAGCCTCTATTACCTTTTTTATGATCTCTTTAGGGGTGGGACAACTTATTGTAGGGCCTCTATCAGACAAATATGGTCGAAAGCCAATTGCTTATTTGGGCGTCGCCATCTATGTAGTGAGTTCTGTTGTTGTGTATTTCGCGTCATCGATTGACATACTTCTTGCGGCCAGATTTGCTCAAGGTTTTGGCGCCAGCGCAACAACAGTGGTCGCATTTGCATTAGTGAAAGATAACTTTAATGCGTCACAAAGTAGCCACATGATCAGCTACCTTAATGGCGCTATGGCAAGTGTACCTGCTTTAGCACCAACTTTAGGTCATTGGCTCACAATTCACTATGGCTGGCGGTCAAACTTTGCATTTCTCGCAATAATTAGCTTGGTAGTCGGTGTATTAGTTTGGCGATTTGTCAATGAGATGCCACGAAACGAACAACAAAATCAACAGCCTTTCATTGGCGTTAAACGTTTTATCGCAATCTTAAAAGAACCCACGTTTGTCTTTCATGCCACGCTTTGTGCGCTTACAACTAGCGCGGTACTGGCATACATTACATCAGCACCTATTTGGTTAGTATCTCATGTAGGGTTAACGGCTTCTGAGTTTACGCTTTGGTTTACCATCAATGCCGTTATTAACATATTAGCCTACATAGTCACCCCGTTAGCGATAAAGAAATTCAATCGAAAAAATGTATTGCGATTTGGCTTAATTCTTACCGTAGCATCCGGTATTTTTATGCAAGTATTTGCTCACCAGTTGACTGCTTGGAGCTTTATGTTGCCAATCTTTATCGCCTCTATTGGTTTTGCTGGCATTATCGCCCCTTCAGCGGCACAAGCACTGAGCGTATTTCCCAATCAAGCAGGCACTGTTGCCGCTTTGTTGGGTTTTATTCAACTTAGTGGAAGTGGATTAGTGACATACGCAACTCAGACTCTCGATCTTCCTATACCCGACTTGGTCACTCTCCATATGTGGCTTGTAATACCCGCCTTTGCCGTTCTTTTCGGCAAGCATAAAAACTATGTTTTCCAACCAGAATAAGTACGTCTGAACGACGCTGTATCACCCGTGAAGGTTCCGGACAAGTCATCGATTTGGATTACGGGCATGGGTTTTAATGTACTTCAGAGCAATTTCGTGTCAGCCGAACGTGGGCTGACACGTCATTAACACCAAAGCCTTGGGAGGAAAAACATTGAGGGAAACGGAAAAAGCCATCTTGAAAACTCAAACGTTGTGATGACAAAAAGTTCAGATAATGCATCGTTAAGAAACGGATTTATAAGAACTTATCTCGTTCATCCATGCATTCACCCGAACCCATCTCGAATTCACGACAAATCCAAGGACGGTTTTCATAAATTGAACACATTAAACTGTCTCTGTCTAAAGCCGCGCACCATCCATCGTCTAGTCGCAACATTGTCTCGCCACCGTACTGATCACGTTTGATAAATTTATCCGGGACGCCTGTGTCAGAAATAATCATCACTTCGAGACGACAACAGCAAGCTTGGCAATTTGAGCACGATATATTGGAGGGTTTAGGAGGAACAGTGAGTATATTCATAAGTCACGACAATCAGAATAATTGTGCATGATACCGCAAATTGTGTACGAATTTCTTGTATTTCTGAAATTACTTTTCTTGTAAGCCATATTCCACATAGGGTTTTATTGATAAGAGTATTAAACAAAAAAGTTAACTTGAACGGTATGAGCACCACTTGATTGTTCGGATTCACATTGATGCGTAGCTTAAAACGGGTTATACATAATCTTATGTTATTCAAAATGTTGAATTATTCATGACACATCATGAAATCCTAAAAATTCGTAATGTGCGCTACTTCCTGATGTTCAGAAGCAGTTACTTTGCACGTTTTTACTATCCGGTATTCACCCTACTCTACTTAGATTACGGCTTAACCCTCTCACAATTTGCCATGCTCAATGTGGTTTGGGCCGCGACGATTGTTCTTGCAGAGGTACCATCAGGGGCTTTTGCCGATACTTTAGGCCGAAAAAAACTCGTAGTGCTCTCTTCGATTGTCATGTTTATTGAAATCGCCATGATCGCGTTCGTTCCTACTGGCAACCCCTCTTTCGTCTTCATTGTCTTTTTGATCAACCGGGTGCTGAGCGGCTTGGCGATGGCCTTGGCAAGTGGTGCAGATGAGGCTCTCGCTTACGACACCTTAAAAGAACAAGGTAAAGAAGAGTTATGGCCACGTGTTTTACAAATTCAACTTCGTATCGCCTCTAGCGTCGGGATTGTCGTCACGTTAGTTGGCGCAGCGATGTACGACGTTAACTTTATGGCGAATGTATATCAGTTCCTCGGCTTGCCGATACCTGAAAGCACGCAAGACATCATGCGCATCCCTGTTTATGCGACACTTGTTGTCGCTATGATCGCCATCTACGCCGCTTTCAGTATGAGGGAGGAGAAAAAGAAACGAACAACTGGCGAGCACAAACTCACCTCCACTATCGCAAGTATGAAGCTGACACTAAACACGGCTAAATGGGTCATATCAGCCCCGTATGTGCTCTTCATTTTGCTCTATTACAGCTTGTTCGAGCACACTTCACGCATGTTCTTAACCATGAATAGCCAATACTATCGGGCGATTGATATCCCAATCATCTATTTTGGTTTCATTGGCGCGGGAATAAGTTTATTGCAAATAGTATTCGCAGGACAAAGCCGCCGATTGGCAGAACGCATCGCGCCGAAAAAGTTCATTGCCATAATGGGGTTGGCAACCATGGCGACCTACTATTGGATCAGCCTTGGTTGGTCAATTTATGGGGTCATTCCTGCCCTGATTTTGATTTTCATCGTGATGACGGTAAACATTTTCATCAGTTATCACCTCAATAAAAAGACAGAGTCTCACAACAGAGCAACCGTACTCAGCTTCAAAGGGTTGATGTTCAATCTCGGCTACGGTCTCATCGGCATTTTGTACGCCTACTATTACAAATTGCTTTCTCAACATTACACTCAAGAGCAAATAGATCAGTACATCGACTTCATCGCGTCGCTGTCTTCTTTCTTTTACTATTTCTCGTTTTTATTTATTACTATAAGCGCATTTTTCTATTTTAAAGACCGGAAGAAAGCGATTTTCTAACTTGCGACATCAACAGCCAATGGGCTCTGGGATCATGAAAAGAGTTTAAGTTTACGCTCATCGAATTGCAGCCACTGAGATTCATTGAAATGGCTATGATTGATTAAGATTACTAAGATCAATTTTGACTGATGTTAGTGCTGCTTTTCGAACCGTGCAAACGCAGTTACACTACGCCCAAAATCTCTTATCCGAACTGCATCTATGACCGACGCCGACATCGAGCTACAACATATCTGGTTAGAAGTCCAAACCGAGCGCTGGCAAAACCTGTCGCGCTTTTTGTTTAGCTACTATTGTTACCAACATAACCTTGTCACTAAAAGCAACAAAGTGTGCTGGGAAACGGCACGTGCAAATCTACCTGTTTCAGCGTCAATTCAAACGCGTAAAAATGCCATTATCGAGCCACTGATTCCGGAAGATGCGGTCATTGGTTTGCTCAAAACCATCCATAAAGATGGAGACATGACATTGGAAGCGATGCAAAAGACACTAAACGATTTTTTGCATTATGTTGTGATCAGCAAGAGTGAAAAAATCCAACTCAAGCCAAACATGCCCGTGAGTTGGTATCAACACGATCACAAGCCTGTAATGGCACGTTTTGAACAAGCCGGAATTATAGTGAAGCCAAAATGAAAAAAGCGCCTACTAAGAGGCGCGTTCGGTCAATATTGGAGAGTCATGCCTGGACGAGAGGATCCGTGTAACCGAAAAATCTGTTTTACTCTTGAATACCTCGAATACGTACATTCCTTCGGCGTAAAATCTCGAGAGTCACCAACAAGCAAACGGACATAAAAATCAGAAGTGTGGCAACCGCTAATATCGTAGGACTGATCTGCTCACGAATCCCCGACCACATCTGTCTTGGTACGGTTTTTTGCTCTGCGCCTGTCAGAAACAGCGCCACCACGACTTCATCAAACGAGGTGCCAAACGCAAACAAACCACCGGAGATCATGCCGGGCCGAATCAAAGGAAACGTAACATGGCGAAAGGTATAGACCGGATTTGCCCCTAAGCTTGCGGCAGCTTTCACCAAACTCTGATCAAATCCACTCAACGTTGCAGTCACGGTGATCACCACAAACGGCGTTCCTAATGCTGCATGCGCTAAAATGATACCCATGTAAGTTTGGGATAATCCCAAGCGCGTGTAGAAAAAATACATCGCCGCCGCTGAGATGATCACAGGGACAATCATTGGCGAGATTAACAATGCCATGATCGTATTTCGAAACGGCAAATGACTGCTCGCCAAACCCAACGCTGCCAACGTCCCCAATCCTGTCGCAATAAGGGTCGCCATCAAAGCAATAAAAGTACTGTTTTTTAGCGCCAGCAACCACTGCTCATTGGTGAACATATCTTGATACCAGCGCACTGAATATGCTTCTGGATCAAGGTTTAGCATTCCCTCGGTAAACGTAAAATAAGGCGTTGCATTAAACGATAAAGGAATAATGGTAAGGATTGGCGCAATGAGAAAAAACAGCACAAAGCCACAAAAGAGCAAATACCCCATGTAGGCGATTCGTTCACCTTTTGACGCATAATTTGGTAACGCCATGATCAACCCCCAACTTTAATATTATTAATGCCTACGACTCGGTTAAACACATAAAACAGTGCCAATACTACAAACAGCAGCAATCCACCTAACGCCCCTGCCATTCCCCAATTCAGTGACGTTTGCATGTGGTAAGCAATCATGTTCGAGATCATCTGTCCGCTTCTTCCACCCACCAATGCAGGGGTGATATAGAAACCAATCGACAGGATGAACGTAAGCAATGCGCCAGCTCCAATACCCGGCAGAGTTAGTGGCATATAGACTTTTACGAATGCCACAAAAGGTGTCGCTCCTAACGAACGAGCCGCTCGAAAATAGGTAGGGCTGATCCCTTTCATAACGCTATATAACGGTAAGATCATAAAAGGCAACAGAATATGAACCATTGAAACCACCGTTCCAAAAATGTTATGGATCATCTGAATCCGCTCAGTGGTTACGCCACTCCAAATGAGTAAATCGTTTATCACCCCTTGGTTTTGCAGCAAAACAATCCACGATGTCGTGCGAACCAACAACGAGGTCCAAAAAGGCAACAGCACAACTATCAGCAGCAAATTGGCGCGTTTATCCGGTAAGTTAGCTAAAAGGTAAGCCACTGGGTACGCCATCACCAAACAAATTGAGGAGATTAAGATCGACATCCAAAAAGTTTTAAAGAAAAGGTCAACGTAGATCTGGCGTTTTTTTGGTTGGGCTTCGATTTCTCCTGAATCATTCACTTGCATATCCAGCGCAGCTAAATAATGATTCATGGTTAGTGCGCCACTGAGGTTTTTTAGCGCGGCCCAATACTTGGCGTTTTCCCAACGCTTATCAAGTGAGGCTAACTCACTCACCGTGGTTGGCATTGCATCGAGCCGAGACAACTTACGTCCTGTTTTCATAAGTAAACTTCGCATCCCCGACACTTCTATGTTCATGCGATTCGCGATTTTAGGTAAGGTTTTGCTCTGGTACAAAGCCAACACTTCCGTTGAAAAGGCTTGAATGACCTCTGGCTGTGGAAGACCTTGATAGTCCCATTTAGCTATCGCATTGACCGTTTGAGGTAAAGCCTGTGGGATCGCGCGATTATCGACACTGCGATAGAGCATTTCAAGAATAGGAAAAGCAAAAGTCAGTAAGATAAAGCAAACTAATGGCAGCGTAAGCAGCACAGATCGAATGGTTTTTCTTCGCTCCGCTTTCTTCAACTGTGCTTTTAGATCCTGAGGCGGATGAGCAAATTGTCGCTCCACTTCAAGCACTGAGTTTAACGAGGTGAGTTCTCGACTCATGCGGCCACCTCTTCGCTTGATGTTGGAATACCGTCAAGGGCATGACAATCTTGATGATTCCAGCCTACTCGACAAAGCGTGCCCGGTGTCAGATCCAATTGTGTGCGACTGTCGTTCGGAAGCTTAATAACAAGGTGACCAACGGTCTCGACTTCAACCACCAAGCGATAATGATCACCGTGATAAATCAACTCACGTAAAATACCTGATACGTGGTTGTCACATTGATTTCGCTCAGGCTGAATCTGGATTTTTTCCGGTCGAATTGAAAGCGTGGTTTGCTCACCGGCTTCATTAACTCTCACTGGTGTTGCATAAATACTTTCTCGGCCAACCTGAACCACACAATGTGATGATTCGATGCTCTGTACCGTTCCTGAAAGCTGATTGTTTTCACCGATAAACTGGGCGACAAAGGTATTGCTCGGCGCTTCATACAGTTCAGTAGGAGAAGCGAGTTGCTGTACTTCCCCTTGATTAAACACCGCAATGCGATCAGACATGGTCAGCGCTTCATCTTGATCGTGAGTCACATACAAAATCGTAATGCCGAGTTTTTCATGAAGATGCTTGATCTCCATTTGCATCTGTTCGCGAAGCTGTTTGTCCAATGCGCCAAGGGGCTCATCCATCAACACCAATTTAGGCTCAAACACCAATGCTCTAGCAAGCGCGACTCGCTGTTGCTGACCACCAGAAAGTTGCTTGGGGTAACGGTTAGAAACATGCCCCAGTTCAACCATATCCAAGACGTTCTTGACTTTACTCTGAACAATATCGCTCGATAACTTGCGTACTTTCAGAGGAAAGGCAAGATTCTCGGCAATGGTCATGTGGGGAAATAGTGCGTAGTTTTGAAATACCATGCCGATATCACGCTTGTGCGGAGCAAGGTTGTTCACGGGGACACCGTCGATATAAATCTCTCCGCCTGTTGCGGTTTCAAACCCTGCTAGCATCATTAGACAGGTGGTTTTCCCAGACCCCGATGGTCCTAGCATGGTGACAAATTCACCGGGTGCAATATCCAAGTTGAAATCTTTTACAACCAGATTGGTGCCATCATAAGTTTTCTTAACGTGTTGAAAGCTGACATAGTCCTTGTTTGACGTACTCATGGCTTCCTCCTCTCATTTTTTTGAAACATCAAGAATGAGCAGAGCGTCGACTAACGCCCTGCTAAACAGGCAATTACAGATTGTATTTTGAAAGGTCTAAACGGGTTGCCAATGCATGTTCAACCAACTGAATAACTTGCTGACGTTCTTCGCCTTTAAGCAGTTGTCGTGGCGCTCGAACTTGCTCTGAACCACGGCCACACACTTGTTCGGCCAGTTTGATACACTGAACAAGAGTTGGGATCGTATCTAAACGAAGCAATGGTAAGAACCAACGGTAGATCTCGAGAGCTTCTGCGTAACGACCTTGGCTCGCCAGTTTGTAAATCGCAACGGATTCTTCTGGAAATGCGTTTGTCAGGCCCGAGATCCAACCAGTCGCGCCTAACATTAATGATTCCAATGCAATGTCATCTACACCGCTAAACACAGTAAAACGATCGTCAAACTTATTATAAAGCTCAGTAATACGGCGTGTGTCGGTTGTCGACTCTTTGATTGCGACAATGTTTTCAAACTCAGCCAACTTCGCCATAATATCCAGATTCACATCAACACCGTACGAGACCGGGTTGTTGTAAATCATGATTGGCATTTCTGGCGTGGCCTCTGCCAGTGTACGGTAGTAGTCGAATGTCTCACTTTCAGAAGTACGGTAGACCATCGCTGGCATCACCATGCAACCATCAATACCAATTTCTTTTGCATCTTGCATGTAATCAATCGCCGCAGTGGTAATTGACTCCGCAGTCCCTGCGATAAGTGGCACACGACCGTTCACCACTTCTTGCGCGGCTTTCAATACTTGGCGTTTTTCATCTGGGTATAGCGCACAGTTCTCACCTACGGTGCCAAGGCAGATGATGCCATTCACACCATCTTTAATCTGATTATCAATGACCGTTTGGGTTGCATCTAAATCGATCGACTGATCTTTACGAAATTGTGTGCTTACTGCTGGATATACACCTTTCCAATCAACTTTCATGAACTTCTTTCCCTATATGTATATTGTATGCAATTTTAAAAGGCGAGCAAAAATGCTCATGCATGGCTATCAATGCCACTTTCGACTAACACCGCTTTTACTGCGGCCAAATCAGCTAAGGCACTGCCGACTGATTTGTATAAGGTGATCACCTTATCACTCTGACGCCCAGCGACTTGTTGGGCGCAAAGTTCAGGCAATTCACCTCGAATCTCCTCCGGAGTAAATACGCCCTCTTGAATTGGGATCAATAAATCCCCGGCTTCTGCGAGCACATTGACCCGACTATCAACGTAAACCTCTGATCGTTGAACTGCATGAGTATCGCATTCACGCTTATCGAGATCGTGATTACCGACCAAATCAATGTGCGTACCAGCTTGAACCCAGTTCCCATTAAACAATGGCGTTGACGAAGCGGTAATACAGCTGATGATATCAACATGGCTAACGACTTGATCTGGCGTCTCTACAATGGATATGTCAAATTGACGTTCAGCAGGCAACGACTGATATTCGCTAGAAGACAAAATCTTATCTACCGTTGCCACGGACTTGTCTGGATTACGACCCCAAATATAAACGTGCTTGATTGGACGAATCGCCGCATACGCCCAAGCAAAATAAGGAGCAAGATTACCCGTACCACAAATCAGTAGCTGTGAAGCGTCTTTTCTCGCTAGGTAATCTGCCGCTAATGCCGATGCAGCAGCCGTTCGCCAAAACGTCAATACCTTGCCATCCACAAGTGCAATCGGATCACCATCCCCTCGCTTAAACACCAGTAACTTTGAGGCTAACGTATCTTTGCCTTGTGCCGCGTTTTGCGGGAAATAGGTAAACGCTTTAACGGCGATTAACTCTTGGTTCCATGCGGGCAGTAAAGCAAACGCCTCGTACTTGCCCTCTTCCAATGGCATAACGCGTCGCTGAGGAATCGTCGCAGGTTGCGCGTAAATATCTCGCATGGTTTCTATGAGCGATGTCATGGTTAAACATTGCGCAACTTGCTTTGCATCGATAACTTTCATTCTTTCTCCGAGAGTGAACAAATCAGACATAGAATTGGCAGCTATTAGAACCTAGTTCATCAGATATAAACTAGGTTCCAACTGGATTAACGCTTAATTAAGCAGCCAAGTATTGAACTCTTCATTTAGCTCATCAGCATAATCTGACCACCACTCATCGTTGATCAAAAATGCCGTTTCAAAATTTTGTGGTGCCGTCGGCAAGTTGGCCAAAATCTCTGGGCTGACTTGAGCTGAAGAGGACTTTCGCGTTGGGCCATAAGCGACATATTTCGCTTGGTCAGCCAACGGTTTAGTGCCAGAGGAGAACGCGATAAAGTCGAGTGCAAGTTTGGTATTTTCACTTCCCTTAGGGATCGCCCAGCCATTCATGTAACCCATTTGACGATCCCAAATAATACGAAACGGCTGTCCCTCATCTTGACGAGCATTATGAATACGACCATTAAATGCCGAAGCAATAACCACCTCTTTATCCGCTAACATTTGTGGCGGCTGCGCGCCTGTGGTCCACCAGAGCACTTCTGATTTAATGGTATCGAGCTTAGCGAACGCACGTTCACGCCCCTCCTCTGTCTCTAACAGACGGTACACTTCTTCTGGTTTTACCCCATCCGCCAATAGCGCCCATTCAAGATTACCTTGGGGTTGTTTTTGTAAAGCTCGTCGACCTGGAAAAGTTTTTAGATCAAAGAGGTCAGTCAACTTGCTCGGCACTGCTTTTCCTTTAAATGCTTCTTCATTCACCGCTAAAACGGTCGATACCACGATGGTATTGATTGCACATTCATGAATTGCGCCGTCAATAAAGTCTTCATCAGCAGGTGTGCCGTCAGAACCAGGAGGCAAGATGCTTGGGTTCACGGGTTCTAACAATCCCTCTGCACAACCTCGTACAATGTCTGGTTTATCCAGTGAAACAAGGTCCCAACGCACGTTGTTCGCTTCCACTTGCGCTTTTATCTCCGCTAAGCCACCACTGAAGTCTTCTGAGACAATTTCAACGCCTGTCTTTTTGATAAATGGCTTGTGGTAAGCCTCCACTTGACTCTTAGTAAATGCACCGCCCCAAGAAACGACGGTCAATTTGTCTTCTGCGTATGCAGACGTCCCCAACAGCATTCCTGAAATTAAAATCGCCAGTGGTGCTTTCGTCATTCGTGACATGGATTACTCCTTTGATTGTTTTCTGGCGGCATCCGCATACGGCTGTTGGATACCATTAATGTTGCATTTTTGTAAACGATAGCATTAAATATATTTTATACAATATTTAATGTTAAAAATTTTTAGGCAAATCTATGTAATGTGAACGGCGCCAAATTGACCGATGGTACAGACTCTGCAATAAGCTCAGAGATCAGATCTGCTGTAATTGCCGCTTGCGTTAATCCCAAATGCTGATGACCAAAAGCCAACAGAATTTTTCCGTCACAAATTCGGTCTATGATGGGTAGCGAATCACTGGTTGATGGACGATTGCCCATCCAAGTCTCTTTTTGTTTTGATGCATTCAAGCCCGATTGAAACATCGCATTACCCTGTTGATATAACATCGCCGCTCGCGCCATATTGGGCGGAGATTTTACATCAGCATATTCAACTGTCCCGGCTAAACGAAGCCCACCTCGCATCGGCGTCATGATAAATTTTCGGTCTGCTGAACTCACAGGAAACGGGAGTGATTTATGCTTGTCATCCATCATTAAGTGATAACCTCGCTCTGCTTGTATGGGCACATTTATCCCGGTAAGTTGTTTTACCAACGTCTTGGAATATACACCCGCAGCAACCACAATCTGGTCAAATCGATATCGCAGTGCATCGGCTAGGAGGCCACCATTTTTCCGTAAAGCATCAACTTCTTTAAGCTCGATTCTACCTCCCAACTTTTCAAAAGCGCGACTTAGCTCAAGGCATATAGCGTAAGGGTCAACCGTATGGCCGGTGTCAGGGAAAAAGACACCCACCTGCACGTTTTCACTGATTTCAGGAAGCCGTCCTCGTATTTGACTTTGTGTCCAAATTTCGTAATTCACGCCCTGGTTCATCAACTCCGCCAGTGTCCTTTGATACTGTGCAAATAGGCGTTTACTTTCAAACGTCAACAATGAACCATCCATCTTGATCAACGTGCTTTGACCGATCGATTCCAATAGTTCAAACCAACTTTTTACCGATTGCTCATTCAGCGTTTTGATTGCCCGAGTCGAGGCTTTGGAAGCAGACGGTGTCGCGTTTAACAAAAATCGAATCATCCATCCGACCGTTTTAGGTAAATCCTGCCAACGGATCGAAACCGGACTTTCTGAACTTAAAAGCATCTTTGGCAATTGAGGGATCAGGCTCGGTGTAGAAAGCGGAAATACTTGCTCAGTTGCAATATGACCAGCGTTACCTTTAGAACAGCCACTTCCAACACCGTTAGGATCAAAAATTGTCACCTGATGCCCTTGCTGTTGCAACTTCAAACCAATTGCCAATCCAATGACGCCTGCGCCAATGACCGCGATGCTGTTATTTGATGTCCCCGCTTCACCCAACATGAATATGCTCCAAATCACAGTTGAAAAAGTAGATTGTATACAATATATTTTACATCACGATAACATCAAGCATGTTTGATTCAACCCATTTTTTCAGCAAGGAGCGAAAAATGAGACAAGGAACCTTTTTCTGTATTGATGCTCACACCTGTGGAAATCCTGTCAGATTGGTTGCTGGTGGTGTCCCCCCTCTCAAAGGCGATACCATGAGCGAAAAGCGTCAATACTTCTTAGAACATCACGATTGGATCCGTCAGGCGCTCATGTTTGAGCCGAGAGGGCACTCGATGATGTCAGGTTCTGTTGTTCTGCCCCCTTGCAGTGACAACGCCGATGCCTCCATTCTTTTCATTGAAACCAGTGGCTGCTTACCAATGTGTGGTCACGGCACAATAGGCACCGTCACTACGGCGATTGAGAACCGCTTAATTATCCCAAAACAAGAGGGTCGCTTGATTCTTGATGTTCCAGCAGGTCAGATTGAAGTTCACTATCAAACAAAAGGTGACAAGGTCACATCAGTCAAAATATTTAACGTGCCTGCCTATCTCGCCCACCCAGACGTGACGGTTAACGTTGAAGGGCTCGGCGAAATTACCGTCGATGTTTCATACGGTGGAAACTACTACGTCATTGTCGATCCACAAGTGAATTTTGCCGGGCTAGAGCACTACTCACCTGATGAGATTTTGATGCTCTCGCCAAGAGTGCGTGCGGCAGTCTCAAACGCTGTTGAGTGCATTCATCCTGATGACCCAACGGTTTGTGGCGTGTCTCACGTACTTTGGACAGGAAAACCAACACAAGACGGGGCAACGGCTCGCAATGCCGTGTTCTATGGCGATAAAGCACTGGATCGCTCCCCTTGCGGCACCGGTACGAGCGCAAGAATGGCCCAATGGCACGCGAAAGGTAAGCTCAAACCCGGCGAAAATTTTGTGCACGAAAGTATTATTGGCAGTGTATTCAATGGCCGAATTGAAGGGGTAACGGAAGTCAACGGCAGAGCCGCAATTTTACCGAGCATCGAGGGTTGGGCGAAAGTTTATGGCCACAATACCATCTGGGTCGATGATGAAGACCCATATGCATACGGATTTGAAGTAAAGTAAGAATAGAAAGGAATAGCAATGAACCCACAGACACACGATGTTATTTACGAAAGCGATGTTTTTTACGCAAGAAATGCTTTTACTGGCGAAACCCTGCCTACGGCTTTTTCCGTACACGGAAAAGAAGAAGTCGCACAAGCAGCGCACGCTGCCGCAAGAATCGCCCGTGATTTCAGACGGTTGAGTAATGAAAAACGAGCAAGTCTTCTCTGCTCCATCGCTTCAGAGCTTGAAGCGCGCAGCGAAGATATTGTTGCTCGCGCTCATTTAGAAACGGCGCTGCCAGATGCTCGTTTAAAAGGAGAAATTGGTCGCACTGCAAACCAGTTGAGACTCTTTGCTGACGTTGTTAAATCAGGCAGTTATCACCAAGCCATTTTTGACACCCCTAACCCAGAGCGTCAACCGTTACCGAAACCGGATATACGACGCCAACAAATAGCGATTGGGCCAGTCGCGGTCTTTGGCGCCTCTAATTTTCCTTTAGCGTTCTCCGCCGCGGGTGGCGATACCGCTTCTGCATTAGCGGCGGGTTGTCCAGTCATTGTAAAAGGTCACACCGCGCACCCGGGCACCAGTCAGATTGTTGCAGAGTGCATCGAAAAGGCCCTCGATAAAGAGCAGTTACCGCAAGCGATATTTACGCTACTTCAAGGTAATCGCCGCGAACTTGGTCAGGCATTGGTCACACATCCCAAAATCAAAGGCGTTGGATTTACTGGTTCTGTCGGCGGCGGACGTGCCCTATTTAACCTCGCTCAACAAAGACCTGAACCTATCCCTTTCTATGGTGAACTTGGCGCGATAAATCCAACCTTTATTTTGCCTGACGCGATGAAAGCCAATCCATCTCTAGCCGAACAGTTTGTGGCTTCCATGACCATGGGGTGCGGACAATTCTGTACCAAACCTGGCGTGGTATTTGCCATTAACTCCCCAGAGACTCAAGCCTTTATCGAGACTGCACAAGTGTTAGTCCAACAACAATCTCCATCGACACTGCTCACGCATGGTATTAAGGATAACTATCAATCTGAGATCGAGAATCGCAGTGCTGACAAGGGCATTACCGTCACTTACTCCGAAGCGCAGTTACCTAATGTTCCTGCAGCCCTGTTTGTGACGGATAGCAAGCACTGGCGTAGCAATCCTGCATGGGAAGAAGAAATCTTTGGCCCTCAGTCTCTCATCGTGGTCTGTGAAGATTTTGAAGATATGCTTGCACTGAGTGAAACGCTGACGGGATCGTTAACCGCCACCGTCCACGCCAACGCCAAGGACCATTCTCAAGCACAACAATTGATCCCATGTTTAGAAGAAATGTCTGGCCGCCTTGTCTTCAATGGTTGGCCAACGGGTGTTGAAGTTGGTTACGCTATGGTGCACGGAGGGCCATACCCAGCATCAACGCATTCAGCTTCCACTTCCGTTGGGGCTGAAGCCATTCATCGTTGGTTGCGCCCTGTCGCCTATCAAGCACTACCAGAGGCGTTGCTGCCAAACGCCTTGCAAGCAACGAATCCACTGGGCATCCAACGTAGTATTGATGGTTTAGTGAAGTAATCAATAAATAGCTCGAAAAGGCACCAATTGGTGCCTTTTATTTCATGCTACTTCTCAAAACCCAGTTTCACAGTTGGCTTAATCCTAAAAAACAATAAACTAAAGAAATTGGATACAATATTTATTTTAAGGAAGACTTCAATGTCGCAAAAACCTGTTTTTAAAACGCGAACTCAGCTTGTTGAGGAAGCGATTCGTACTCAGATCCTGAAAGGCGAGTTAAAAACTGGTCAGCCTTTACGTCAGGACGCATTGGCAAAAGAGTTCAATGTCAGCCGAATTCCCGTTCGTGAAGCGTTAGTGCAATTAGAAGCACAGGGATTAGTGAGCTTTGAGCCTCACAAAGGGGCGACCGTCACCGAATTATCTCCAGACAAAATCGAAGAGTTGTTTGAACTTAGAGCTGTCGTTGAATGCCACATTCTCGAACGTGCGATTCAGAACATGACCGAAAGCGATCTTGAACGAGCTCGTGAAGTTCGCGAACGTTTTGAATCGGTCGTGAACAGTGGTGATGAGATCGAAGAATGGAGCAACTACAATTACGAGTTTCACAAAGCGTTATACGCTCCTGCAAATATGCCAGAAACCATGGACGTTATTTACAGTTTAAATACGAAGTGCGACCGTTATATACGCATGCAGCTATTATTCACTACCGGCATTCAAAAGGCTGAGCAGGAGCACTTAACTTTGTTTGAAATGTGCCAAAATCGCGATATTGAGGGTGCAAAATACTTATTGAAAAAGCACATCTTAGAAGCAGGCACGGCGATTCGCAATCTGCTTTTAGAAAGACAAAATACCGCCAATTAGTCTCTGTCAGGATAATTTTTTAAATGGAAGTTGGACCAAAATTTCTTCTAGCGGCACTTCGAAAGAAAATCAAAGATGAGGGGCTTTGTTACAGCGCTTTGTCAGAAAAAAGTGGCATTCCTTTATCAAGCATTAAGCGCCATCTTCATAACCCATCCTTAGGGCTTGATAAAATTATGCTCTATTTGAACCATCTCAATACCGATCTTATCGAACTGGCTAACCTAGCTAATCAACTGCAGCATGAAAACGAACAAATGCTGACACAAGAACAAAGTGCGCTATTTCTCGAGCATCCCTACCTGTTAGACTTCATCTATATGGTCACATCTCGCAACCTTGCTCCTAAAGAGATCGCACAAACGTATGGGTTATCTGAGACGAGTTTACGCTTTTATTTGCGCATTGCTGAAATGCTTGGTTATGTTGAAGATTTTGGCGATGGGCTATTTTACCGTTCAGGACGACGTTTTTTGCTGGAAGAGGGTTCTGCGCTCGATTCACTCTTTCGTGAACGCTTTCAAGAAGAGTCACTGTCTCACGAAATAAACCCTGGAATTTGTGTTGGCCGTATCCGTTTGACTGATTCACAACGGCTACAACTAGAGGAAGATGTCTACAACAAATTAATTAAGCTTAATGCAATAAATACATCAAACAATGATGGTTCAGAAACCAATATTATGATGCGCTGTACACCAGGAACGCAGATTTTTTTCTCTGATCACATTCCCAATATAGATGGCGAACTGCTTAAGTATGTAGCACAACTCACCGACAAAAACGCATTAATACATAAGTTAACTGCATTAGATTAGATTTATAGTTTTATCTCATAGCCATGTTTGTATTCGATTTTTCAAACATGGCTGTTCTTCTCTTTATTAAATAACGACTTCTTCTGCAGTAATTACTTGCCCACACTGTGAAACAACCTTATTTCTGCCGTTTAACTTAGCGTGATACAAACATTTATCAACGTTATCTAACAAATAATTAGCGTCATCTGTTTCACTTGGAAGACAGCTATACACACCAATTGAGCTAGTTAACTCGTGCTGCACGCCTTTATTTTCATTTGAAATGAGAATGTTAGCGATTGCCTTACGTGTATCTTCTGCTCGACATACCACTTCTTGGTGGTCTGCTCCGATTATGACCACTAAGAACTCTTCCCCGCCCATCCGAAAAGACGTTTCATCCAATTCGTAAAATTGGTCGGATAACATACTTCCTAACTTGGAAATGGCCTCATCGCCTTTTAGGTGACCAAGTCGATCATTAAGCAATTTAAAATGGTCTATATCAATGAAAACGAAACTAACAATGCTGCTTTCTTTTCTCGCTCTCGATAGCAAATCCGGCATCATCATATTAAAGTAACGGCGATTATATAAACCGGACAACTCATCCGTAATAGCCAGCTTTTGAAGTTTTGTATTGAGTTTTTTAAGTTCTCTTTCAGCAACAAAGCGACGATGTTTTTCTCGAACTAACTCGATCGACTGGGTTGATACTTCAAAGTACATTTTTAAAACGGTATCAGTGACTAACCCGTGTATCCCTTGTAGCGTGTTCAATGCATTGGTTTTAGCCTGGTTCAAAGAACCCGTGCTTTCAAATTCTTTAAGTGCAAGCCCCATTTTCTTGTCATCACCAAGAATATGAAAAACAAGCCATCGAATCAAAAAATGGAGGATATGTTCAATCGATTCTTGCCAGCTTAAAGTTTTCGATTCGGCCTGTATTTTGTTTACATCTTTAACAAATGTGGAATGGCATTGTTGGTGCTCTTCATTCCATTCATCACCCGAAAAACAGCGACTCCACACGCCCTCCTCATAGGCAAAGTGATAATGCGCGTACTCTTTCAAATCATTGAAGATTTCATCAACTTCGACTCGATTATCATAAATCAACGTATTTGCGAGTTTATTAACCAATAAAAACAGATGATGATGTTGTTCATCAACTTTTTTTATTCCAGTTTCGAAGTTGTGATTCCAGGGGAAAATAATCAGTTCAGTATCTGACATACAATTGCATATAAAGAGAGAGTTTCGTAACAAATAGTACCCCAAGTCATTTCAAGTGCAAATAGCCATGATCAATGTAAATTTGGAACCAATAAGACAACTTGTTGAAATAGATTGAAAACTACTTCTTTTAAAATTATTTATTGGACAAAAAAGCGCCACCATTTAGTAGCGCTATTATTAATCTATTGTTGATCTTGTTCAATCTGATATTAGGGGTTTTTAATGTTTATTATTATTTCGTTTTTAACCAATGATCAAACACATTTAACAATCTATCCAGCTCATCAAGCAAGGGCTGCGTATCTGCTACGACATTAGCCATCTTGCTCTGTTCCCAATCTAGAGCAAGCTGGACTAATGTATCTTGCATTAGCATTGAAGCTGAGCCTTTTAAGCGATGTATCACTTGAGATAATTCGGTCCCCTGCTTAATCAAGTCTCGTTCAGAAAAGAAAGAGGTGATCACCACTTCCATGACTTCCTTTTGCTCGTTCAAACCATAATCTGATAACCACACCAAATCCTTATTTTCTTGTTCGGAGCTATCTCCATCATTGCATTTTTCCTGCGTCAAATACGCTTTCAAAACCCAGCTCAGTTCTTCAAGCGTATACGGTTTATAGATGACATGAGACATACCCGCATCGGCGGCTTTCTCAACCACAATTTTAGAATCTTCAGCCGTACACCCAACAACCTTTAGCTCAGATAAGATTGGATTTGAGCGAACCTTTTTAGTCAACTCGTAGCCATCCATATTCGGCATATGACAATCGGTGACAACCAAATCCAATTCAGCGCAGTGCTTTAGAATATAATCGTATGCTTCTACTCCATCTTGGGCAAATGCAGGTTGTAAGCCCAATTTAGAAAACTGCTTACTAAACAACAATCGATTAATTGGATCATCATCTACCACTAAAACATTGCCAGAAAGGCCAAGTTTTGTACTCTCTAAGTCGGTTTTTAGCCTTTCTTCTTGTTTTAGTGCATTAAGAATTAAATCTGGATAAATGTTTCGCCACCCTGTTGGCATTGAGATTGTTGATCCACTTTGGCGAACATTCCAAATCTCCAACCACTTGTTTATTTCAGGGCGATCAGAAACTGCGGCACAATCACTCACATCCAACATAAAAGCATTGTTCGTCGGTAAACTGACTCGCATACAAGAGCCTCGGCCAGAATCCGTTTGGACATCAATGGTCCCTGACATCATTTCAACAATGCTTTTTACGATCGTCAGCCCCAAGCCGGTGCCACCGTATTTTCGAGTTATGGAGACGTCTGCCTGAGCAAATGGGGTAAAGATTCGCGATAATTGCGCTTTACTCATACCACAACCAGTATCACTCACCTCGATGTCTAATCGATCCCGAGTTAAGGCCACCTGCACCGTGATCTCCCCCTCTTGAGTGAACTTTACGGCGTTACTAAGCAAGTTATTCAGCACTTGTACGACACGTAACCAATCGAGCCTAGCCATAGAATATGGCGTTAAACTCCAATTAACCGTGAAACCGACGTGTTTCATCACTGCATTCGATTCGTAGGTACGCAGTATCGGCCCTAGCTCCGAATAAACGTTGCCATTTCTCGCATCAAGATGAAACTGATTCGCTTCTATTTTTGATATGTCTAATATGTCATTGACGAGCAACCTCAAACGGTTTGCGGATGTTTGTGCATTTGACAGCAATTCAATGTTTTCAGTACTTTCTACTTTGCCATCCATCAATTCCATCAAGCCAATCATTGCCGCTATAGGCGTTCTCAACTCATGACTAATGGTCGCTAAAAACAGATCGCGTGACTTTATTGCTTTTAATGCTTTCTTGTTCGAATCTTCTAATTTTTGTTTCTGCTTTTCCAATTTGGTGTAATCATCAAAAACCATCAAACGATAACGTTTATCGTCATTCATACCACTTATTTCATCTTCAATGATTCGTAAGTGACGGTGTGAATAACTGCATTGGCAGACATGTCCACTTACACCATCAAACTTATTCCCTTGATATTTAAGCAAGCATTGACCGGTTTTAAAATTGCCACAACGCATTCCATGTTTATTAAATGCTTTGTTAGACAGTACCAAAGCATTCGACTCATCATAGATCGCTATCATGCTTGGCAAGCGGTCAAGTAAATCACTCAACCATTTTAGGCGTTTAGCATTTTGATGCGCAACTTCGTCTGCTTTTAACAGCGATTTTGACAATCGATTGGCTTGAGTTTGATAACCCACCAACACCAGTAAAAACAGTGACAATGTGGCGAGTGCACCAATTACAATATCCGATTTATCATAGCCATATTGAGCGGTCACTCGATGATGTTTGAGTTGTAACAGTTCCACTTCATTGGCACTGATCAATTTAAGCACATCATTCATTATCGATTGCAGCAATGTACCGTTTGAATCTAGCTCAAACCCTAGCTTCATGCGAAATGTATTCATGTTCCCATTCAAAACAATGTTGTAGACTTTTCGGCTATCGTCATACGCATAATTTTCCACAACATAAGTTGGGACGTATGCATAGTCCACTTGCCCTTTTTCCATTGCATCAATTATTGATAAATAGTCGTCATATAGGATGGGGATATCAATTGGGCTAAATACTTTGTTTAATAAAATGCGTCTGGTGCGATCTAATACTGCGGTTGACCCGTGACCAGATTTGTTTTTTGATTCAATCTTTACCCAATTAATCTCGCCAAACGCGTGAGTGAAAATAAAACCCTCTCTCTCAACATCAATAATGGCTGGAATAAGATCGACAACATTTGCGTCCAGCATTTCAACCGAAGATCGGCCATTTTTAGGTACATACTCAAACTGGATGCCACTTTTTCTCGACATCAACGCCATCAAATCATGAATTTGACCGACCTGTTTATTCGTATTCACATCCTTGTACGAAAACGGTCGCATATTTTCATCAATGGTATAACGAATGACACCACGACCATATTCAAGATGCAGCGCTTTTAACAAAGCCTCTTTACCTAACGGATCGATCAAAGTATGTTGATTTTTGTCTAACGATGGTCGTACCTCGGTTAAGTACTGATTCACTTGCTCAAGTAACTGCGTATTTGATTTGGCTATTGCTATTGAAGCCTCAAAATCTGGTAATGGACTGAAGTAATTGATATATCCTACCCATTCGCCGAATGTACGTTCTGATAAATACTGCTCTGCCGATACAACATCGGTATAGATGGCATCAATATTTCCCTGAGAAAGTGCCTGCATTAACAAGCGTTCGGTCTTGTAGACAGTGAGATCGGGCACTTGCAACTCAGACAAAAGATCGCAGTAAATTGAAGAACGAACGCACCCCCAACGCAATGTATTTATCGGCTTAGACTTGAGTTTTGAGTGGTAGAACCAAACCACCGATCGCAGATCAAAAATTGGTTGGCTGTAATTAAAGTATTTTGCCCCGTCGAGGGTTTTGGTGTAACCCACCGCTAAATCCACTTCACCCAAATACAAAGCTTTGAGTAGATCATCTCGTTCACGGAAAAAACGGTGTGACACTGTCGCGTCAATAGAAGCAGCAAAACGCTCCACAACATCGGCATAATTACTGTGATTTTCCCCAATACTGGCGGGCTTCCACAAATACTTATGTGCGTCATATTGACGACCAATCACAAGCTGTTGTGTGTCTTCATTTTGGGGAGAGATTGAGGTAGCAAATGTTTGACTAGCAAGTAGTACAGAGGACAGCAGTAAGAGAAGCAAGCGCTTCATGGTTTACATCCATTTATAATTTATCTTTTTACATTATCTCTGTTTATAAATCGCCTCTCTAGGCATATCGTCACTAAATATTTTTGTGCTCATGATAAAATCTAACCTCGCAAACAAACATGCCGTCGATAAAAATCAACGGCATGTTTATGGGGTATAACCTTACTTTACTTGAGTTCAATCCACGCTTTACGTTGCAGTTTATCCATATACGACCACGCCATAAAGCGACTGACCTTTTGACCTTGACTCATCTCTATGACACGAATCGCTTTCACGCCCAGATTTTCTAATTGCTTACGCATTGGGCGAACATTGTCTTTCTTAGAAATCAACGTGGTAAACCAAAGCACTTGTGCTCCAAACGCTTGGCTTTCATTAGCCATTTTACGAATAAAGGCCGCTTCTCCACCCTCACACCAAAGCTCCGCATTTTGCCCGCCAAAATTTAACGTCGGCGTATTGGCTTTCACTGGGTTTATTTGAGTTTTTACGCCTTTTTTACGCTGATTGGCTTTCAAGTTGTCGAGCTTACGTTGACTCCCCATCGAAGCTTCTTCTGCCGAGCGGTGAAAAGGCGGGTTGCACGTCGTCACATCGAAGCGATCATTCGGCTGAATAACACCACGATAAATATAAGCGTTACTCGCTTGTTCAACGAGCTTAATCTTGCCGTTTAATGACCCATTACGATCGACAATCGCCTGTGCAGATTCAATGGATTTAGGATCGACATCGCTGCCTACGTATTGCCAACCATATTGTGAGACACCAACGATAGGATAAATGCAATTCGCGCCCACGCCGACATCCAGCGCTTGAACATGACGATGTGGATACTTGCCTTTTACCTCGCCATCAAGCAATTCTGCAACACGATGTATGTAATCAGCACGACCAGGAATCGGTGGACACAAATAGTGTTCCGGAATGTCCCAATATTCGATATCGTAGTACGCAGCAAGCAGTGCTTTGTTCAGCATTTTTACTGCTTTCGGATCCGAGAAGTTGATCGAATCTTCCCCTTTCGGGTTCTTAATAACAAATGGTTTTAACCGAGGCTCTGCTGCGATTAATTTGTTGAAATCATAACGACCTCGATGGGCATTACGCTCATGCAAACCACTCTTAGCCACCTTAAAAAATTCTACTTCGCTCTTTTCTTTCAACCCTTTTGCTTTCATCGCAGGCTTATTCTTCACACGCTTTGGCTTGGCATTCGTTGCTTCTTTGCCCGACTTAGATTTCACGGTTTTCGGTTGAGCTTGTTTCGCGTTGTGATTATTGTTTTTCATTCGAGTTCGCTTTTAAATCGAGATAAATCATAAATAAACGAGCATCAAATTCGAGTTGGTGATACTCAGGTTCCATATAGCAGCAAAGTTGGTAAAACGCTTTATCGTGATTTTTCTCACGCGTGTGCGCCAACTCATGCACAACCAGCATTCTCAATAACGGTTCTGGCGCCTCTTTAAACACATTCGCAATACGGATCTCGTTCTTCGATTTCAGTTTACCGCCATGATTTCGGCTAATCACACTGTGCAATCCGAGGGCATTGTTCACCACATGAATTTTCTTATCGTAGACCACTTTACTGATGGGAGCGGCTTTCTTCATGTAACGATTTTTGATCGCGATGGCATACTCGTAGAGCGCCTTTTCACTTTTAATTTGGTGTTGGTCTGGATAACGTTTTTCGAACCAAGGAATAAACTTACCATTGTCTACCGCTGAGCTTACTTGCTCGACAATGTTTTGCGGATAACCTTGTATGTATCGAAGTGACGGATGCATGAATATAAAGTCTGCTATGACAAAGGAAAGGCGCTAAATATACCTGAGATGAGCAAGAGTTTCATCTTAGGTTTCAGCTTTCCTTTATCACTAAACCTCGTTAAACTTCGCCTCCCGACGATAATGGAGAGAAATTGAATGAAACGTGTCGTTCTTTATGTCAAAGACAAGTGTCCTCACTGCAAAGATGCTCAACGTTATCTTGATTCGAAAAACATTGTTTACCGCTTGTGCAATGCGAAAATGCAACGCGGTCGTAAAGAGTTAGATGCGCTTGGCGTACGCTCGGTGCCAGTGTTAAAAATTGGGGATCGATTAATGATCGGTTGGAACCCAAAAAACTTCGAAAAGATGTACGGCAACAATTGATCGCTAACGATCCGCTCTAAAGACGTCTATTTAAACAAGCCCGATTTTAAGACAACCACTTTGAAGGGCTTCTGAATCAAGGTATTTGAACCCGAATTAGAAGCTCTTTTTATCAAACATATCGCTTTATAAAGTCGATGAACGTACGATCGGCAATCGACAAATAACCTTGCTTTCGCCATGCCAGCGCCAAATCCAACTTAACGGGCGGATCAAATGGAATACCCACCACATCACGCTCATGTTGCGTCACTAACTCCAGTAATGCGGTGATCGCAAACTCCTGCCTTACAATGCTCAGGATTAACGGCAACAAGTTCGTTTCAAAGGAAGACTTCACCGTAAATCCATGCTCTTTACTCACCTGATCCAAAAATTCTCGGTGAAAATAGCCATGTTGAAACATCACCAAATCGTGCTCAAAAAACGCTTCAAACTGCACACTGATCTGCTGAGCCAGTTCGTGATCTGGTGCAACAACTGCCACCATCTGACTGGTAAACAAGTGGTCGGTTTCCAGATCATCAGGTACGTTATCACAACTTATCACGCCGATATCCAACTGCCCATTGAGCAACATATTCCGAATGGATTGCGTTCCCGCTTCTACCAACGTCAGTTTTAGATCTGGGTACTGACTTTTAAATGCCATCACAATCCTAGGAAAAAAGTAACTGCCCATCATAGACGGTGTGCCTAACCGTACTTCCCCCTTGGTTAAGCCTTTAAGTTCATTGATAGCCAGTTGAGCATCATGTAACTGTTGTATTACTCTTTTGGCGTGTAGAAGCAGTGTCTCCCCCTCTTTGGTTAGGCTAATTTTTTTGTCATCTCGCCTAAATAACGTCACTCCCAAAGATTGTTCAAACTTCTTAATAGAAATGCTCAATGCAGGTTGAGCAATGTGCAGAGCTTTAGCCGCATGAGTCACGTTGCCGTGCTCTGCTACCGCCAAAAAATGTTTAAGCTGTTTCGATTCCATGAGATCAAAAATATATACCCACCATATTTTTAATATATTTTTTCAATCCTCGTAGAACTGATAAATTGATCACAGTTCTCAGACTTACTCCCTTTAGGCAGGACATATGATCCGTTTTGGCACTCCGGAATATTCACGCATCACGCTCTCACTCGCGCTTGGTTCTTTTTTGGTGTTTTCTAACCTGTATCTGCTTCAGCCCATGCTGCCAAGCTTTGCTGCCCATTTCACGATTTCAGAAACACAAGTGAATTGGTTGTTTGCTTCCACAACTCTAGCACTCTCTTTTAGTTTGGTTCCGATGGCGGTTCTTTCGGAGTCGATTGGCCGTAAACCTGTGATGATGTTTGGCTTATTCTCAATACCCGTGCTATCAGCGTTGATGCTCTTTGGTGATTCATTTCTTTTCTTGGTCATGTGTCGTGCACTTATCGGTATCGCTCTGGCCGCATTCGCCGCTGTTGCGGTGGCCTACATGGCGGAAGAGTTAGACCAACATGCGTTCTCGATGGCGATTGGCACTTACATTGCTGCCAACTCTCTCGGAGGCATCGCGGGACGAATTAGCGGTGGGCTATTAGCAGACAACTTTAGCGTACACATCGCAATTGAAGTGATGATGGTCGTCACGCTCATTGGCGTTGCCAGTGTTCAATACTTACTGCCGAAACAACGAAACTTTACGCCATCATCCAACACGTTAAGGCATCAGCACCGTGCTATTGCTGGCCACTTTAAGAACCCAAAAGTATGGTTTGCGATGCTGATTGGCGGCTTAAATTTCGCCTTGTTTGTTAACCTCTATTCCGTGATGGGGTTTCGCTTAGTTGCAGCACCACATAACATACCGGTCGGTTTGGCTTCACTTATCTTTATCTGTTATTTAGGGGGGACGTTTTCATCCCGATGTGCAGGCCATTGGAGCAAGCGTTACTCCGCGATTGTCGGGATGTTGCTTGGCGCAGTAGTTAGTATGGCCGGTATGTGGATCGCAGCGTTTGAAAGTATTGCAGCAATGCTTATTGGGCTTTTGATGATCAGCTTTGGCGCATTTTTTACTCACACCTTAGCTTATGGTTGGGTCGGACAAACCGCAACACATAACAAAGCGACGGCAACGGCACTGTATTTAGTTCATTACTATATTGGTGGCAGCTTGGGTGGTTTCTTATTACTGTATTGTTGGCAACATGGCGGTTGGCCTAGCGTTTTAATCGGTGGAAGCATGCTATACATCGCCATGTTCGCTACGATTCTCTATTTAAAACGCATGAGTAAACAGCATGGAGAAGGTGAACCTACGAATATGACTCGCTTGGAAAGAAGCTAAATCTTGGAAAGAAGCTAGATAATGCTATGCTTGCGCCACACTCATAACTATAAAGTCGTATGCTAATGCGCTCAACACAAGAAATACCAAATACCGATATCAACACCATCACTCAACAAGTCGACCAATGGCTCAATGATGTAGTGATTGGGTTAAACTTATGTCCCTTTGCAGCGAAACCGCAACGGAACAAACAGATTAAGATTTTCGTCAGTGAGGCAAATCAAGAAGAAACCTTACTTGAAGATATCTTATTACAGTTGATTGAACTCAATAACACCGAGCCCAAAAAGTTGGAAACTACGCTCGTTGTGGTACCTAACATGCTGCAGGATTTTTGGGACTATAACTTCTTTATCGATTGGGTTGAGGGGTTAATCAAGCAACAAGATTGGGAAGGTATTTTCCAAGTAGCAACATTCCATCCAGACTATTGTTTTGGTGGTTCAGAACCGGCAGATGACGAGAATCTCACAAACCGGTCACCTTACCCTGTATTCCATCTTATTCGTGAAGAAAGCATGGAAAAAGTACTCAAACACTACCCAGATCCAGAGTCGATTCCAGAGACCAATATTGCTCGAGTTTCGTCCCTAACTGAAGATGAACGTAAGAAGCTCTTTCCTTACTTGTTTCGCTAACCAATCTCTACTCTGGATAATTTAAGCCCAACACATAGGGTTTATTTTTCTTTCTCCGGTTAATTTTTGATCGAGAAAGATCAACAGACCCTATAGGCAGATTTCTAACCAGTTAGAATCGGAACACTTGGGGATCAAAGTTCGGTTTGATATGATTGCGACCTCAATTGATTCAATGGACATTAGAATGCAACTGTCAAAGCTAACCCAAGAGATTTTTGATCACTTATACCGTGACATCACCGAGTTCCGTAGCACATTCGACCTACCAGTCGCAGATGTCGCAAGCCTAGACGCACAGGCAGACACGTTACACACGTCTCTAGCGATCGAAGAGTTGACCGAACTAGCAGAAGCAGATTGCAAGACAGAACAAGCTGACGCAATCATCGACAGCGTTTATGTTTTAATGGGCCGCCTAGTACATCTTGGCGACAGCAAAGTTGAAGACAATCTAGCAATCAGCTACCTAATCGATCTATTGCTTAACGTTGCAGTAAACCGTGGTATCGACTTTATTCCTTGCTGGGATGAAGTACACTCCAGCAACATGAGCAAAGTGTGCCGCAACGAAAAAGAATACGCAGAAACAGAAGCATTCTACGCAGAACAAGGCATCAAATTAATGGCCGTTCAAAAAGGCGAGTACATCATCGCTAAATGTGCCGAAGACTTTGTCTCTGAGGGTAAAACGGTTCGTAAAGGCAAAGTACTAAAATCGGTTTACTACCGCCCTGCCGATCTTAAGCCGCTGACGCAATAAATATAGAATATCAATTCGATATCTTACATTTAAAAACGCTCACCTTTCGTGAGCGTTTTTTTATTCTTTTCCTACCCTTTGCCTGGTGAGCCTAACGCTAACTTGATTTTGACCATTCCCATTCATGCTTCAATAAATTAGACTCGAGTAACGTCGCTAGATTGTTTGAATTAATGAGAAAAGGAATGCCCATGAGCTCAAGTATGATCCTTACCGAGTCACTGATCGAAAGTGGTCGAGATATCCCACTAAAAGAGCTGCTGTATGCAAAACGCGTACTTGATAACTACATGGCAGTAGCGAAAGAAAGCAGTCCATTAGAACTACTGGCTGAAATGAAAACAGCGGCGAAACAGGTGGATTACTTCACGTCTGACAATACGCCTTGTGAGGCACGAAACGTTATTTGCCAAATGATAAGCGAAATTGAAAGCGCCACATCTTTTGAAGATTTTAAAACACTGGCAGGTAAACCCTCACTTGCGCTCAACGAACTCATTGAAGATAGAGCACAACTGATTAAGCATGAACGTGAATTGCTCCTTGCCTCTGGTTATGATGCCTCTCGTATCTAGCAATTGTGCGTGATATGCGCCAATTTTCTAATTCAGAACGAGTATAACGCTCGAAAACAACAAAGGAGCTCATTGAGCTCCTTTACTTATACTAATCCGCTTTGTTCATGCTAATCTGTTTTGCCTATGCCAATCTACATTGCTTATGCTGTGGCTCATTAAAGGCCAAAAAGGCCAAAAGTCACAGTCCTAAGTTATCCGATAGCTCTTTAATTTGTTGTAAATCCATTTTGTGGACTTCAATAAGCTGGTCAACTTGGCTCAAGCGGGAATTCGCTTCATCATGCTTATCACAAGCATCAGATTTTACATCCCAAGATTTCCCCTCAAGAAAAACATCACATTCTCTCTTCAGTTTTTCGATTTTAGGAAGTAGCGCCACACGCTCTTTTTGCAATGATTCAAGCTCTTGAGAAATCTGGAGTTCTTTTTGGAACACTTCGCGGGAACGCTCGAACATCGTCGCTTGTATATCCGCCTGACGGTTTAATTTATCGTTTTCACTCTTCGTACTGCTTAGCTTAGTTTTTTGCTCTTTCACCTGAGATTCAAGTGATAGATTCACCTTTTCTACTTCAGTTAATTGTTCTTGAAGTGCTTGCAGCTCCGCTTTATGTGTTTGTTCTTTTTCTGCCAATAACACCGCTAGCTTTTCTTCGATCTCTTTGTCTAACCCTGCTTCACGTGTCTTAACTTGAGAGGCCAAGTTTGATTTATCTTGAGCTAGCGATTGATACTTTTCTTCCAGCACTTGATAAGTAGACTCCCACTTATTCGCGGTTAGTACAGAGCCAGCTAATCCCCCAAAAGCTAGACCTAATACTGCCGCAATCGCGATATAAATCTGGGTACGCTTATCGCGTTCTTCAATGACAACTACTTCGTCTTGTTCTTCAATTTTATTATGAGAAGTCACAGCATTTTACTCCAAGGACTCTACTGATTTTGCTAGCGAGTGAGTTCCGCAATCATGATAGACGCGGTATAAATCAAAAACGCACTGATCAATGTAATGATGGTCACTTTTTGAACTTTTTCATTTGTGCGATAGCGAAAAAGCACAAACGCCAAAACAATCAATACCGCAATAGCTAACAATCTGGTCATATCGCCTCCTTGCCCAGCATTAACAACGTATCTGATTCCATAGATAGGCTCTTGAGAAATCATTGTAACTCATTTCTACGTTACTTATGGTCAACTTAGCGTAGAAATTAAAGTAATTCTCCCCTGTCTGATCAATTTTTCATCCTAAACTGAACAACTTATCACTTTTTACCCTGCCTCCTATTGGAAAACCGAATCAATCTTCTCCATAAAATAAGTGTGGAAATAAGAACAACAAAACATAGTTTTTCCAACAAATGTACGATTGCCCCAACCTACTACCAGCAGTTCTGAAGAATGGTCGTGGAAATAAATCTTCATTTGGGTGTTGAATTGGTAAAAAAACATGATAGAGTTCACACGTTAATGATGACCAGCATCATTAACTAACCTTTACTCATTTATTTGAGTAAATGTTCCGATGAAGACTGCAGGAGAGAGGTTATTAACCAAAACTTAACATTTGGTTAGAGTAACCCGCCGAAGAATTAACTATTTCAGGTGCTACCTAGGTAGCAGGGACTGTAGTTGGAGGAACCTCTGGAGAGAACCGTTAAATCGGTCGCCGAAGGAGCAAGTCCCGCACATCTGTGTGGGGTGAAACTCTCAGGCAAAAGGACAGAGGAGTGGAAAGTAACAACCTAACTATTGTTTGGCGTTCCCGCCTTCTTTTAACATAGCTTGGCTCTATTAGAGATCCATGATCTCGACCTTTCCCTCTTCTCCTTATTAGTTGTTTTATTAAGGGGAAATCATGAACGACCTATATTCTTTACTTCAAACCATTGATAATTTTGTCTGGGGTCCACCACTGCTAATTTTGCTAGTGGGTACCGGTGTTTACTTCACTTTTAGCCTAGGCTTGATCCAGTTTAAGCACCTACCGACTGCGTTAGCGATGGTATTTCGTAAAGATAAGTCATCTGATAAACAGGGTGACGTTTCTAGCTTTGCAGCACTGTGTACTGCACTTTCTGCAACTATCGGTACTGGTAACATCGTCGGTGTTGCTACTGCAATTAAACTTGGTGGTCCGGGTGCCCTATTCTGGATGTGGCTTGCAGCCCTATTCGGTATGGCAACAAAGTACGCTGAGTGTCTACTTGCAGTAAAATATCGCCGTGTTGACGATAAAGGCCAAATGATTGGCGGCCCTATGTACTACCTACAATATGGTGTTGGCTCTAAAGCGCTCGCCATCATGTTTGCGGTATTCGCTTTAGGTGTTGCTTGTTTTGGTATTGGTACCTTCCCACAAGTTAACGCAATCCTTGATGCAAGTGAAATATCTCTTGGTGTAGACCGTGATTTAGCCGCTTTCATCCTGACGCTATTAGTGGCGTTTGTCACACTAGGTGGTATCAAATCGATTGCAAGTGTGGCAGGTAAAGTTGTACCAGCCATGGCTGTATTCTACGTGTTAGCATGCTTGAGTGTGATCATCATGAATGCCGACCAGTTGCTTAACGCAATTGAGTTGGTGTTGGTGTCTGCTTTCACCTCTACCGCTGCAACAGGTGGTTTCTTGGGTGCGAGTATTATGCTGGCTATCCAATCAGGTATTGCTCGTGGCGTATTCTCGAACGAATCTGGTTTGGGTAGTGCACCAATGGCAGCCGCAGCCGCGAAAACAGACTCTTGTGTTGAACAAGGTTTGATTTCAATGACGGGTACTTTCTTCGATACCATCATCATTTGTACCATGACAGGCCTTGCTCTGATCCTTACTGGAGCATGGCAAAGTGACCTAGCTGGTGCAGCGATGACAACCCACGCGTTTGCGGTTGGTCTAAATGCAGAAACATTTGGTCCTATGCTGGTATCGATTGGTCTCATGTTCTTTGCATTTACTACTATCTTGGGTTGGAACTACTACGGCGAACGCTGTGTTGTGTTCCTACTTGGTACAAAAGCAGTGCTACCATACAAACTTATCTTTGTGGGTTTGGTTGCCTCTGGTGCGTTCTTTCACCTAGATATGATTTGGCTATTGGCTGATATCGTAAACGGATTAATGGCAATTCCGAACCTTATTGGTTTGATTGCACTTCGTCACGTTGTATTAGAAGAAACCAAACTGTTCTTCAAACCATCTTCTCAATCGGATGATTTTGACGCAGTAAAAGCATAATTGGCATAGACAACCAATTACTAGAAATTGATTTGCTAAGAACGAAATTGCTAGAAACGAATAGCCCGCTGATGATTCAGCGGGCTATTTACGTTATCGGTGAAGGTTTGTTGTTTAAACGCTCCCAAATAACCTCAACTCCGGATAACCGAAGCCATTTCGCACGATATATTATGGTTTTTCAATCAGCAATTTAACACCAAGCGCGACAAGTACTGCACCAGTAGCACCCTCCATCCACTTCATAAAGCGCGCATTCTTTAGTAGGCTCTTCGCCGAGTTCAGCGCTCCAGCTAAGCTGCACTGCCAAAGCATCGCAATAATAAAATGAATACCCGCCATCAACATCGACTGCGCGAGCGGAGAACTCTCTGGATTCACAAACTGTGGTAAAAACGCGAGATAGAAGACTGCCGTTTTCGGATTCAAGACATTAGAAAGAAAACCCTCTCGGAAAGAGCGCTTGCCACTGTATGCTTGATGAGCCTGCTCGGCTACGGAAATCGTTCCATTGTTTTTTGTCAACGCTTTCAGGCTGCTCACCCCAAGCCAAATAAGATACGCCGCTCCCACACTTTTCACTATTTGGAAAAGCTCTGCTGATTGCGCCAATATTGCAGAAATACCGACCGCAGAGAAAAATGCGTGTACAAATAAGCCAAAACAAATGCCTAAACTTGTTACGCACCCGTCCTTAAGCCCTGCCCGACTCGTATTTCTGATAACTAAAGCAGTATCAAGGCCAGGCGTGAGCGTCAGTATCGTAATCGCAATAAGAAAGGCTTCAAAATTCAAAATGTCCATATTCATAAATAACTCAATCAATTTTCCCGATCAATACCGCCAATCCGGTGGTTTCGCAAGCAACTTTTGCAGTGTGCTATACAAGTCACTGAATTTGTGCACAATGGACCTACACAAGTTGTTAAAAAATAGTAAATTAATGCACTTCTAAAGGCATAGTGTGTACACATCCATTGTATGCTGCCTAATGAAGTAGAACTTAACGTTCAAGGACCCCACCAGGGGCGTTTAAGGAAAGAACATAATAAAGAGTAGTCACATGAGCGCATTTCAAAAACTTATCGCACATTCAAAAAAAGTCTCCCATTTTGATCACCTTGCATCCATCGTCGGCTGGGACCAAGCTGCAGTAATGCCAGCAGGCGGCGCAGAAGCACGCTCTAATGCCATCGCAGAACTGGACGTTCACATTCATTCATTGATGACGCAACCACACCTAGGCGATCTCTTTGCTCAAGCAGAGGAAGAGCCGCTATCCATCAATGAAAAAGCCGAACTGCGCGAAATGAAGCGCAACTGGCAACAATCCAACTTACTTCCAGAAGCCCTTGTCCAAGCCCAATCACTGGCTGGTTCAAAGTGTGAACATGCTTGGCGTACACAGCGTGGTGACAATGACTGGACTGGTTTCGAGAAGAATTGGGCAGAAGTCGTGAAACTGTCTATCGAAGAAGCTCAAATTCGTGCAGAAGCTAATGGGACCACCCCTTACGATGCCATGCTCGATATTTACGAGCCAGGAACAACATCTGCATCACTCGATACTTTGTTTGCCGACGTAAAAACGTGGCTTCCGAGTATGATCGATGAAGCCATTGAAAAACAAAGATCGAGCAATATTCTTTTGCCTAACAGCCATTACCCAACAGAGAAACAGAAAGCGCTAGGGTTAGAAGTCATGCAGTTACTGCAGTTCGATTTTGACCACGGCCGTCTAGATGAAAGTATTCATCCATTCTGTGGTGGCGTACCTACCGACGTTCGAATTACGACTCGATACGATGAAAACGAGTTTGTTCAATCATTGATGGGGATCGTGCACGAAACTGGGCATGCACGCTATGAGCAAGGCTTGCCTAAATCGCTTGCAGATACACCAGCCGGCCAAGCTCGTTCAATGGGCATCCATGAATCCCAATCTCTATTCTTTGAAATGCAGATGGGACGCAGCCAAGCATTTATTGAACATTTGGCACGATTAGCTACAAATCATTTTGATGGGCCTGAGTTTGCGAAAGCCAACCTAGCCAAAATCTATACCAAGGTTGAGAAAGGCTTTATTCGTGTTGATGCCGACGAACTCACCTACCCTGCCCATGTCATTTTACGATACGAAATTGAGCGTGATTTAATGAATGGCGTTATCCAACATACAGACGTGCCAGAGCTTTGGAATGAAAAGATGAAAACCTATCTTGGTTTATCCACTGACGGGAATTATAAAAATGGCTGTATGCAAGATATTCATTGGACTGACGGGAGCTTTGGATATTTCCCTAGCTATACATTAGGTGCGATGTATGCAGCTCAGTTCATGTCGGCGATGAAACAAACCGTGAACGTCGATGATGCTGTTCGTAGTGGTGACTTAACACCGATTTTCACTTGGTTGGGTGACAACATTTGGAGTAAAGGCAGCTTGCTAACCACTGACGATCTTGTTCGTCAAGCCACTGGTGATGTTTTAGATGCGAAACACTTCAAAAACCATTTAGAGAATCGTTATCTGCGTTAGTATGATTTACTCGAATAGACAAAGCCCAGAATCAAGTTCTGGGCTTATCTTTACTGATACAGCTTATCAGTTAGATTGCAGGTGCAAGTCTTGGTTTATACAAACAGCACTCACCCTCTGGTCGTGTTTTAAATCGTCGGTGTAACCACATATATTGACTTGGACAAGCCATAATCGATTTCTCAACAATCTTGTTCACAAACACAGCAGCTTGCTCGGGATCATTTTTCGGGAAACCATCGACTGGCTCACTCAAGGTTAATGTATAGTGCCCATCTTCACCACGAACCATGGTAAAAGGTACAATCGCACAATCAGTCGCATCCACCAACAGGCTGGTTCCCGTTGTGGTACAAGCGCGTTCGACCGCAAATAAAGGGGCGAATGTTGAACGACGAACACCATAATCATGATCAGGCGCATACCATACTCGTTGACCCGTATTGAGTGCATCTAGCATGCCTTTTACGTTCTTTCTGTCGATCAATGTACGATTTGAACGAGAGCGCCCCTTGTACTGAAAGTAGTCAAAACAAGGGTTATTATTAGGGCGGTATACGCCCATCCCCGACTTTTTAATGCCAAACGCTCGAGCACCGAGCTCTAAGTTCATTGAATGGACAGCAAGCATCAGCGCGCCTTTGCCCTGCGCTTCCAACGCTTCAAGATGCTCCATTCCTACAATGGTAACATGTTTATTTACGCGCTTATCAGACCAAAACCACGCCATAGCCGTTTCGAACAGCGCGATCCCTGTATTATCAATGTTGTCTTTTAAGATTGCAGCTCGTTCATGCTCAGCCATTTTTGGGAAGCAAAGTTCTAAATTTCGTTTAATCGTAACTTGTCGTTTTTTCATCAATCGCATCGCTAAACGTCCAATGCCTCGCCCCAACAAAAGTTGAAGTTTGAAAGGAAGTAAACTTAGCGAATACATAATGCCAATAATGATTAGCGTTCCCCAATAACGAGGAGTGAGAAAAGCGGCCTTAAATTTTGGTGCTTTGTATTTGTTCATGAAAGTGTCATCAGACGTGCTCGTCTTATAGGTCCTTAAAAACAACGATAAATAGAAAGACCTTTTACCATTGAGCGTGCTTATTTTTATAAAGCGCGCGAATTCTATGGGCGGAATGCAGTGTAAACAACAAATATTTGCTAATATTGCGTCAGACATCGTCATTTCTAAAACAGAATTTACGGTGTCCATAACAATTTTCGTTATTCATAACCAAGGAAAAAGCAAAGCCGGAAAACCAGTGACAACAACCACTTTCCCTACAAGCTTTTAAACTGAACAATCCGTCATCATATTCCATTCTAACCGTTTGTTTTTCTTCTCTCCCCAGTGTACAGTCTCGCCAGCTTGCCCTTTATGTAACCCTTTACTTTAGTCGGAATAACCATGACTCTCGATACCTTGATTGCTTTCGGCGGGATCGTCTTTTTTCTTGCCGTGATTCCAGGACCAAACGCACTGCTTATTTTATTTACGGCACTCACCCAAAGCCGTCGTTTTGCTATCGCAAATATACTTGGTGTTGGACTGGGCTTTCTGATTCATGCTTTTGTTTCTGCAAAAGGCCTGAGCTTGTTGCTTTCCCAGTCGGCATTAGCGTTTAATGCATTGAAATGGATGGGGGTAGCGTATTTAGTATGGCTTGGTATCAACAATCTAAAAAGTGGATTTAAACTGGCCGATAAAAAACTAAAGTTAGATCGTAAAATTGAAAAACAGACGTTCAAACAGGCATTTATTAAAGGGCTCTTAACCAACCTACTCAATCCGAAAATCGTGCTCTTCTATCTTTCGATTTTCCCTCAGTTCGTTCAACCACAACACATTCTAGAACAAAGCATGATGCTTGGTGCTCTTCAAGCCACGATTGTTGCACTATGGTTCTTGTTTGTTATTTTCTTTGCCCACAAAGTCAAAGCGACACTAACGTCTTCGAAAACCAGTAAATGGCTCAACTATGTGAGTGGCGGATTATTTATCTTCTTTGGCATCGGTTTAGCGAATACCCACCTGTAATGGTTCTCAGAATAAACCATTCAATATCTGACTGGTTTATTCTCGCCATATCACTCTGGTGTGCTAAAAATATTCCAATGACCACGTGAATGCTTTCGCACGAACACATCAATTCATATCGACACTTTGCGACAAACTGCCGTTCAACAAGCCAAGCAAACGTTTAAATTGATGACAAATAAAACGCTGAGATTTCAACTCATTTTTGAGTAAATACATACCATTTTTGGCTATATACCCATCGACGCCTACCGCCCTACAATACGGCGGTCTTACTTGTAGCACGCGGGTTCATCTAACTGACCCGCCGCTCAATCAATAAAGGTATCGAATGAGCAGTATCGCCAAATCCGCCGTCAAACTCAGTGTCTTTTCTGTCATCATGATCACGGTTACTTCCGTAGACAGCATAAGGAACATTCCGGGTGCCGCCTTATTTGGTAGTCACGCTATCTCGTTCTTCTTACTTGCTGGATTATGCTTCTTCGTCCCTACAGCGCTGGTTTGTGCTGAGTTAAGTACGACCTATCCGCACCAAGGTGGGGTTTATCTATGGGGAAAAGAAACCATTGGCCCTAACTTTGGCTTCGCGACTGTCTGGTATCAATATGCGGAAAACATCGTTTACTATCCTCCACTGATCTCTTTTATTGTTGCAACAGGTGCTTATCCGTTCTTTCCAGAGCTCGCCCAAAATAACATCTTCATGCTAATCATGATCAACGTGATCTTCTGGGCGCTAACATTGGTCAATATCTTTGGGTTGCGCTTATCGTCACTGATTACCAATGTATTTGGCACACTTGGACTTATCTTTCCAATTCTGTTGATCATCGCACTAGGTGGATATTGGGCCTATACCAACCCAAGTGAGTCACACATTTCACTTCGTCACGTGTCAGACTGGTTACCTGACTTTTCTCAAGATGGCATTGGCGCTGGCTTTACGGCTGTTGTACTTTCACTAACGGGGCTTGAAATCACCACATCATACGCAAGTGAAGTCGATAACCCTCAAAAGACTTATCCGAAAGCGCTGATTGTATCGACCGTGTTGATTCTGGTTTCATTGACTGCGTGTTCGCTTTCCATCTCTTCCGTGGTATCAAGTGAACACTCTAGTCTGAGTGAGGGCGTCATTCTGGCATTCAAAGCATTCTTCGACGATTTGAACATGTCATTTATGCTACCTGTCATTGCGCTTGCGATCGTGTTTGGTAGCCTAGCAAGTTTAAATAACTGGATCATTGCACCAACAAAGAGTCTTCATGTGGCAGCAAAAGATCACTTTATGCCAATCGCGCTGTCAAAAGAAAACAAAAACCAAGCACCTGTGCCATTGTTGTTGCTTCAAGGCGCGATTGTTAGTGTGCTTTCTTTAGTGTTTATCTTAGTGCCAAACGTAAACCAAGGCATGTGGCTACTCAATATTTTGATGACCCAGCTCTACATGGTGATGTACATCTGCATCTTTGTGAGCTTCTTGGTTTCTCGTCGTAAACACGCAAAGATTGAACGCCCTTTCCGCGTTCCTGGTGGGAAATTCGGAATGATGCTCGTTGCGACACTGGGCTTGATCAGTTGTGTAGTGACTATCTTTGTTTCGTTTGATGTACCTGCTGGAATCAGTGCCGAAACCGGGGCTTATGCGCTTATCCTTGGCTTTATCGCTTTTAGTTTGCCAGCGATTGCCGCGGTTATCTATCGTAACCGTAAACTGCAGCAGCAAGGCCAGCTCATTGAGGCTATGGCAAACTAAAAAAAACAAGAGCGAACTGCTCGCAATAAATGCATATTAGTCATGCCTATTCGATAGAAACAAAAAACGCAGCATTCATCGCTGCGTTTTTCATATTCAATTCAATCAACGGCTTAATGACCAACGGTTTTAGATAGTAAGTTTACGATCAAAACGCCGGTGAGAATAAAGCCAATTCCTACCATCGCCGCTAGATCGAGTTTTTGTCCATATAAGAAGTAACCGACTGCAGCCACCAAAACGATGCCTGCCCCACTCCATATTGCGTAAACAATCCCTACTGGCATGCTTTTCACTGTCACAGATAACAAAAAGAAAGCGATGCCATATCCAATAATAACGATGGTGCTTGGCATTAGCTTGGTAAATTGCTCTGTTTTAGGAATGTTAGAGGTTGCAATCACTTCACACACAATCGCAATAGACAACGCCACCAATGGAGGCATAGAAATAAGCATTTTGAACATTAGGCATTCACGCTCAATTGACCTTAATTCGATGACATATCGAATTTCTAAGCCGCGCATTATAAACAAAATTGCCAACCCGAACAGTAAATGTGAAGTAAATCACCTTTACTATTATGAAACAGTCATCCTTAAAGCCCATCACGAGCCTTACGTAGGATCAGCGACGTAGGTCAACTCACCGTCATATGGTGTTTTTGTGCGATAGCAAAGTAAATATGCATATCAATTGGCTCTGGCGTATTCAGTAACATCTTGCCAACTTCTCGCTGAAAATGGCCATAATTTCCTAACTCATCGGTCAAACCAAGCTGCTCATAGTTTTCTAAGTTTGAGAACATCCCATAAGCATATTGGTAGCGCACTAAGTCATTCTCTTTTTGATAATCGAGCGCTGCTAGCGCTTGGTCGATCTCTACTGGCGAATAGTAATGCTTATCCCCGAACGACCGCAATAATACCTTAGGTACCTCTTGCGCAATGCTCTGAATGACTTCTTTTTTCTTTAACATTCCAAACATACAACCCTCCAGTAACACGATGAAACGAGTGACTTGCACCATGAGCTCCAAAATCGGCGCATAGATTTATACTAGCTCGATCCCAATCCACTCATCAAACTATACTGATCACGTTGCATTCTTGTGTAGCCAGAAGTTTAAGTGGGGTCACACATATCTCAACAAAGTATGCATCACATCGAGTGAGTAAAAAACATCCTCATCCTTATCTCATCCATGATGCCAATGGATAAATGAACACTTGGAAATGAAACCGACGTTATTGACCGTTCATACTCACCATTTCTTTTATCAGTAATTCGCAGTTAGCGACGTCATTCACGACACTCTTGTATCGACATCCGAAACAAATTACGTTAAGTTTAGATGTATAGACGTCTAAATTACAGCTTATGGAGAGAGCCGTGCCAATTAGAATTCCAGATCAGTTACCCGCGACCGATGTACTTAGAACCGAAAACATTTTCGTGATGAGCGAAAGTCGAGCGGCTAGTCAGGAAATCCGCCCTTTACGTGTGCTTATCCTCAATTTAATGCCAAAAAAGATTGAAACTGAAACGCAGTTCCTTCGCTTACTTTCCAACAGCCCGCTGCAAGTCAACGTGGAATTGCTTCGAATTGATGACCGCCCAAGCAAAAATACGCCTACGGAACATTTAGATACGTTCTACCGACAATTTGAAATGATCAAAGCAAAAAACTTTGATGGCATGATCATAACAGGCGCACCGCTTGGGTTAGTTCAGTTTGAAGACGTTATCTATTGGGATCATTTAAAAACCATTATGGAATGGGCAAAAGATCACGTTACCTCTACACTTTACGTGTGTTGGGCGGCACAGGCTGGGCTAAAACTGTTGTATGGCTTACCAAAGAAAACACGTAAAGAAAAACTGTCCGGCGTGTATCATCACAATATTCATCATCCGTACCATCCTGTGTTGAGAGGGTTCGATGACACTTTCTTAGCGCCCCACTCTCGATATGCCGACTTTTCGCCTGAGTTTTTAGAAGCACATACTGATTTAGATATTCTTGCAACTTCTGATGTCGCCGGTGTTTATCTTGCCTCAACCAAGGATAAGCGAAACGTCTTTGTAACTGGTCATCCCGAGTACGATTCTCATACGCTACACAACGAATACATTCGAGATCTCGGTGAGGGGATGGAGCCTGCTATTCCTGTTAATTATTACCCAAACAACAACCCAGATAATCCACCATTCGCCAGCTGGCGCAGCCATGGGCATCTATTATTCTCAAACTGGCTAAATTATTGTGTTTATCAGCAAACGCCATACGATTTGGATCACTTTAGTGAAGCGGCATTCACTAAAGATGACTAAATCATTAGAAAAGATGAATACGTGTTTCTTTAATCGCTCGTTTCTAAATACTGGACTTTTTGATAGATAGTTTAAGCCGTCATTTGACGGCTTTTTCATGCCCCTTGCCAACCTGCTCGCATAGTCATTCCCTACTCGTGAGTTTCAACGCATGAAACCATATCCTATCTACAGATGAAGTTTATTGACGAATAAAGATAGATGTAAGGACAAAAAATGACGTTCACTCAAGTTAAGGCATGCGTAATAACCAGTCTATTTAGCCTTTTGGGGTGCGTTACCGTTCAAGAAGATCAAGTTCATCAGCACACCGATCCTATTGCCTTATCAGAGTCGCGCATTGCGCTTGGATTGAGTTATCTAAAAAATGGCAGCATGATCCAAGCTCACAACAATCTACAGCAAGCATTGAGTTATGCTCCGCACTATTATCGCGCTCAGTTATCAATGGCACATTATTACGAATCCGTCGGTGAAGACACCAAAGCTGAGCAGTTGTACCGCCGCGCATTTGAGCAACATTCACAAAATGGTGATGTGCTTAATAACTATGGCACTTTTTTGTGTAAGAAAGGAAACTACGTTTTGGCGGATACGCTGTTCAAGCAAGCCATCGAACGACCAAACTACTACTTAATACCCGTCAGCTACGAAAATGCGGCGTTCTGTGCGTTAAAAGCAAACGATCAAGACAAAGCCATTGTCTATTTCTCTCGTGCTATCGCTCATGACCCACACCGCCCTAAATCGATTCTCCAGCTTGCGAAATTAGAAATAGACCGGGGAAATTATACGGACGCAAGACTCAGACTGATTCGATTTAATCAAGCATATGGCCTTAGCAAGCCATCTCTTCAACTCATGATCCAATTAGAAAACAAAGCTGGTAATGATAAGTTAAAACAGAAGTACCAACAAAAGTTGGACAATTTGAGTTAAGAGGACCAACCAGAAAGATCAACAGTCCCTAATCAAACAGCAAGTACGCTTTACCATCCAGGGTCACTTTTTTCACGCGAGTACGAAATACATCGCTCAATGCTTTTTCTGTGAGGACTTCGTTCGCATTCCCTTGAGTATGCAGAACACCATTACTCAGCATTAGGACTTTGTCAGCATGTCTTAACGTTCGATTGAGATCGTGATTGGCAACCAAGACACACACTCCTTGTGCGGCAACGGCATTAATCAACAGATACAACAACCCCTCTTGTGCTATATCCAGAGGCGCGGCAGGTTCATCCAAAATCAGTAATTGAGAATATGGGTTGATTGTTCGCCAGACTTGCAAACACACACCAGCCAGTCGAACTCGCTGCCATTCTCCCCCAGATAACGTTTGAATACTGCGATAGAGCTTTTCTTGAAGTTGGACAAGCTCAATGACCTTATTCACGGCTTCTTGGACTGTGGCATCTGCAATGTTGCACCAACTCGGTAATGACAATGCAAGATATTGAAATACATCAACGTTAAATGCAGGCCTCGATTGCTGACATAAATAGCCACGGACGTGAGCTTGTTCCGACAGCGGCATCGCTAAAAGAGCTTTGTCATTAATAAGCACTTCCCCACTAACATTATCTCGCGATGTAAGCGTGCCGGAAATCGCTGCTAGCAATGTGCTTTTTCCTGAACCATTTGGCCCAACCACGTGCACAACTTCCCCGGCTTTACATTCAAAAGACAAGGGTAATAATCGGTTTCCCACCGCGATGTGTTTAACGTGCATCATGACTTTTCACTAACATCCAAATGAATATTGGCGCACCGATGGACGTGGTCATGACACCCAAAGGCAGCTCGGCTGAATCAAGCAATAAGCGGGCACCTATGTCAGCAAACACCAACAAAGCCGCACCGGATATCGCCGATAAAGGCAATAAATATCGATTCTCGGTACCAAAAGCCAATCGCAATAGATGTGGTACCACTAAACCAACAAAACTAATGATGCCACCTAATGCGACAGAACCTCCCACCAATATGGAAATAGCAAGGATCAATTTCCAGCGCAGCTTATGGACATCAACGCCCAATTGCATCGCATGGGTTTCTCCTAGCATAAGCTTATCCAAGGGCTTGCCTTTGCAACATAACCAAATTAATACCGGCAACATCACTAACGTGACACTGTGTTGATACCAGCTCGCACCGCCAATGCTGCCCATAAGCCAATACATAAGCTGACGTAAGCTTAAGTCATCACTGAAGTAAAATGCCCAGGTAACAACCGCGCTAGACAAAATACCCAATGCTACACCAACTAAAAGCAAACGTGCCGTCGTCAAATGCATAGCTCTCGCGATCCCCACTAAAATCACCGTAAAGAGCATCGAACCTGCAATCGCAGACAACATAAAAACCATCGGTGACGGCAGCACAGGAAAAGCAAACATGACCAAGACCATGGCTAAGCTTGCACCGCCGGAGATACCAAGTACTCCCGGTTCCGCAAGCACGTTCCCAAGTAACACTTGTAACGTTGCACCAGATACTGCCAACGCGGCGCCAATAATTGCAGCAGCCACTAAGCGAGGCAGACGTAAATCCCACAACAGTTTTTGTTCAAAAGAGGACAGTTCATGAAAAGGAGAAAGGAACACCTCACCAACCATCAAATGGACGGCAGATAACAGCATGAGCATCGCTGACATAATCAAAAGATTACGTTGCCAGCGTCGCTCTTTATTGAGGATAAGTTGTTGAAAATCCATAGCGACCGATAAATAAAAATGAGGCCTAACCATACAGTTAAGCCTCAGTAAATTGCAAATGACTTCGACTGCTCATTTTACCTAAATGAGCTGACTGGGATTAATCGTAGACCAATTCACCATCTTCATAGCGTGTTTTCACTTCACACACCATTAAGGCCGCTCGTTGTCCTATCGCAACACGTCGATTGGGGAAAACAATCGCTTCATTGTCATTTTTCGCCATCAATGGTTTATCACCATCGTGCCCAAAGACTTCACCATGCACAAACGAGGTAAAGTTCTCAACATTGTCATCAAACATAAAATCAAAATCATCATGCAAACGCACAATGGTTCGACTGACTCGATACTTAATGCACGGTTTCGATAAATGCTCAGCAGGAGTCTCAGCAATAAGGTTGCGAAGAGCCAAATCAAATGCAGTGAGTTTATCTAAATCATTTTCCCCAATACGGGCAACGCGACCTAGTTCCATCGTCAATGCCTGAGCACCATAGCTTTCTGCACTAAACCAACTAAACGTGCTAGACGGTGAGTTCGAAAGCAGTATCGCTTCAATGTGTGCACTGTCTAAAAAATCAATCAACGCTTTGCTACGAACTGGGTGTCGAGTTTTTGGACTCACCGCAAACGTGTAGTGTTTTGAACCACGAATCGCGCAATGCAAATCTAAATGCCAACGTGTCTCTGTCGCTGTGCCTTGATAGAAATCTCTCACTAAAAACTTCAGCGTATCTGCGATCGCGAGCTCTTTGGTTGGCTCATGTACTTTTTCATCAAACAGACGATTGAGGTTTTCTTCAAGAAATCGCGTATGCGCCAGTGTAGATTCTGGGTGAGCGATAAGAAATAGACAGCGAGCATCAATTTTTTGGAAGCCAGATTCAACATCTTTAATGATTGAATCCACCAGTTCCATCGGCGCGGTTTCATCTCCATGAATGCCGCATGAGATAATGATGTTCTTGGTATCTTGAGAGTAATCGGCAGGGATCACCTCAAGCACACCGCGCTGGTAGAGCTTAAGTTTTACACCGTTAGACAGAACCTGTTCCGCCGGTGCAACATCAATGTGTACATCTAACGTGTCAGTTAAAAACGATTGGCGAAAAAGAGACTTCGTCATGCGTTACTCCTTAATAGCACGGCGGGTATGTTAATAAATTGTACAGTGAATTTATGTTGTGGCGATCCCACTTATGGATAGCAACCCACAATTTTATCGAAAATCCGATTTATTTCCGCGCCATACGCTAATTTCAAGTATTGATGCGTTTATTTTTCAAACAATTACAAAGTGTTAGGGCTGTGTACTTTACCACAGCCCTAATTAAGATCCTTATGATTTGATCAACTTTGCGTACGGTTTGTGTACTTATTCACTGCGCTGTGAAAGTAACCGCTCAAACTCGTCGACTTTCTCACGCACGAGTTCCACACTCTGTTGCCAAAACTCCGGTTGAGTCAAATCCATCGACAAGTGCTTATCCACCACATCTTCTGCCATCATATTACCGGTATCGCGTAATAGTTCGACGTAATCACCGTAAAAACGCTCCCCTTTCGCGTCACGCTGCGCGTAAATGCCTTTACTGAATAAGAAGCCGAACAGATATGGATAGTTATAGAAACTCACACCAGAAATAGAGAAGTGAAGTTTACTTGCCCAAAAATACGGATCGGCTTCACTCATTACTTCCCCGTACCAGTCTTTCCAAGTATCCGACATCAACTCACAGAAGTTTTCCGCAGTTAGTTCCCCCTCTTGGCGGCGCTCATAAAATGCTTTTTCAAACTCATAACGAACTGGGATATTAACCATCAATGCCAGAGCAGAAGATAACTCTTCCCACAGCATTTCTAATTTTTCATCGACGCTATCGGCTTTCGAGATCAGGTGATCTCGAACGATATTCTCCGCAAAGATCGAGGCGGTTTCTGCCAACGTCATTGGGTAGTACGTTTGGCAAAGCGGCAAATCACGAATCACCCAGTTGTGGAATGCATGACCAAGCTCGTGCGCCAGCGTCATCAAATCAGAACGACTGCCACTCCAAGTCATGAATACGAGAGGTGTGCGCGTTGCTGGTAACTTAGTACAGTAGGCACCTAAACGCTTGTTAGCATTTGGTGCAGCATCAATCCAACCATTTTGCACCATCATACGAACAAACTCAGACATGTCTGGATTAACGGTTTCAAATGCCTCGCAGATAACGTCGATGGCTTCATCAAAGTCATACACTTTTGCATCGCCATTTAAGGCTGGCATAGCAGCAAGATGATTCCAAGGTTTCATCTCATTAAGGCCATGCACTTTGGCCATCAATAAACCCGCTTTTTGGCCAATATCACGGCTGTCTTTGGCAACGCTCATCATCGCATCAAGTGTTTCAGCCTTAATGCGACTACCGTGCAAACTCGGGTCTAAAAAGTGGACCTCTCGCTTTGATGAACGTTTTTTATTTTCCGTCAAACGCCAACCAGATAGTGCGTTTAAAATCGCAGCAAACGATTCTTGATGCGTTGCCATTGCTTTTTGAACGCCTCGCCATGCTGCTTCCTGACGGTCAAACTCTGAACCATAAAGGATACTCGCTGCTTGAGAAAAGCCGAGTTCTTCACTGTTGCCATCCGCGTAATCCAATTTGACTTTCAAAGATCCAGTCAAGTTATCATAGAGTTTACCCCATGCGGATTTACCATCAACACTCATCGCCGCAAGCAGTTTTTCTTCTTCTGTGCTTAGGCGCGTATCCGCCAACTTACGAGCGTTTGCAATGGAAAATGCTTGACCGCTGATGTCTGAATTTTCGTGGTCAAGTACGCGAGCAATAAACTCATCATCAGCGTGCGTCAGCGTCAGATCAAATGCGCTGTAAGCTTGAGAGAGCTCAGAGAAAATGCGTGTCATTCGACCAAGTAGCGCTTTAGCTTCTGCATTAGTTGCATCGACAGACGCATAGCAGTTGGCGAAATTTGCAATGGTACCCGCCAAGCGACTTGCGGCTTCGCTGGTCAAAATTGCATTTTGCATCACCTCCACCGAATGACAGTCCGTTGACTGCTTGTTCAGAAGGTCAATACATTGTTCAACTAACGCAATATCATCTTGAATTCTAGGGTCAGCGAGATCGTTATAAACGATAGATAAATCCCAGCTAGGAGTCGTCATTTCTGGTTCCTTTTTATGTAATTCATCCCACCATTCCTTACATTTCCAATGCAAAGTACAGATGGAAATCTTCCGTGACTAACAAAATTATTCCATTATTGGTACGCCTATTGAACGAACTGAGGCGTAAATTTGGTCATCGATGGTAATGGTTATATGTGTTACTGACGCATTCCCAATCGCTAATGTCGAATACCATCGCGGATTGCGCCAATCTACACCCAAAATATGGGCAAGAATTATTCTTATTACGCCACCATGCGTGATAATTAGCAAGTTGTCATTGATATCATTGATTATTTGAGACCATGCACAAGTTACACGCTCAGCAAACATATCTAAAGACTCGGCGTTTGGCAGCGTGTGTTGCGCTGGGGCTTTCCAAAAGGCATCCAGCTTGCTCCAATGCTCTGCCAACATGTCAAAAGGTACGCCATCAAAATCGCCAAAATCGAGTTCTTTAATATTCGGTTCTACACATAAAGGAAGCAGTTGTTGATCTGCAAGCATTTGCGCCAAATCATAACATCGAGACAAAGGTGAACTGATGACTCCTCCAATCTCTTTGCCCCTGTCATTCCACGCTTGGGCGATGCTAACTTGCTCTGGCCCATCAACTTTTAAATCAGCCTGTCCGTGTAACCCAGGGGCGGCATTGACTTTTCCGTGGCGTAGCAGATAAATATTTAGCGTTTTCATCTCATTAAATCCTATGATTTCAATTCAAGGGGCAGGCCTGCTGCGACAAAGGTGACACGGTCACAAATTTGCGCCAATTGTTGATTCATTCGTCCTGCATTATCAACAAAATACCGAGTCACTTGACCTAATGGCACAATGCCCATGCCGACTTCATTCGAAACAAAAATGAGTGTCGCACTTGATTCACTTACCGCTTTGACCAATTCTCTGATCTGAACTTCTAGCCTGTCATTGCTGCATTCATCACCTAACTGAAAAATCCAGTTGTTCAACCAAAGCGTTAAACAGTCCACCAACACCACATCATTTGAAGAAAAACCACGAATGTTCTCCGCTAGATGCAACGTACATTCATGCTCTTGCCAGCCCAACCCTCTCTGTTTTTGATGATGAGCAATTCGCTCCCGCATCTCATCATCAAATGGATGCGCGGTAGCGACATAGTGTAGCTTCATGCCTTTTTCTTGAGCCGCTTTCTTAGCTCTGGTTTCTGCTAGGGTTGATTTCCCGGAGCGTGCTCCGCCTAAGATAAGTTGCTTCATGAACAGTGAAAATATGCGATAAGTGTAAGATAAACCAGTAATTCTGAAAGCTGTTGAGCCGCACCTAAGCAATCCCCGGTAAAGCCGCCAATACGTTTCAGTAACCACGCCTTAAAGATGGCACGAAAAACTAACAGCACAAGCGCAATCAGAACCGCCAATGTTATCCCTAGAGACAACCCAACAACGCCAGCAGTAAAGAGCAGTACTGCCACTTCGAGAGTCGACTGTTTGTTTGCTAAAGGCTTACTTTTTGAAGTATCAGCATCACTCACGTAGGGCATGTCATAAATCAACGTCGCTGCGGTTGCTCGGCTTACGGTATAAGCCACGACAATGATAATCCAAAATTGGGGTTCAGAGACCAACTCACGCCAAAATACAAACTTTGCGAGTAACGCCATAACCAATGCCGCTGCACCATAAGTCCCAATACGACTGTCTTTCATGATCATTAGGCGACGTTCAACCGTCATCCCTCCGCCAATACCATCGGCCATGTCTGTTAACCCATCTTCATGAAACGCGCCGGTTAACAGCAAGCTAAAGATCATGGTCAAAACAATCGCGACAGTTTGAGGGAACAGTAACACCGTAAGTGAGTACAGCGCGGCACAGAGTAAACCCAGCACTACGCCAACAAGTGCGAAGTATCGCCCTGCTTGATTCATGCGTGCTTCACTATAAGGTAAATTTGCTGGTACAGGTAAACGGCTAAAAAAGCTGACGGCCAACAAGAAAAGCTCGCCTTGATAACGCAGCGAGCTTGCTGGTGATGATGTATTGTTGAGAGTAGACACTAAACCGTTACTCCTGCACTCTCAAAACTGGCCATGTTATTGTAGAACTGAGCTGCTGCTTTCACCAAAGATAACGCCAATGCTGCTCCTGTTCCCTCCCCTAAGCGCAAACCAAGGTCTAGTAACGGCTCTGCTTGCAGGCACTCTAAAACAAACTTGTGACCGTTTTCTTCGGAGTTATGAGCAAACAACATATAGTCGCGTGTCTCTTCATCGAGGAGTGTCGCGACATAAGCGGCAACAGAGACAATAAAACCATCCACCAGCACTGGCGTTTTCAAACGTGTTGCTTCTAGGAATGCGCCTACCATTTGGACGATTTCAAATCCTCCAACTTGCGCCAAGGTTTCTTTAGTCCCCAAATCACGACAACGACTCACGCCTTGAGCTACCAACTTGATTTTGTGATTCAGTTGCGCTTGAGTAATCCCTGTTCCATAACCAACACAGTGGTCGACTTCTAAAGGACTCAATGCGGTAAGCAACGCAGACGCGGAACTTGTATTTCCGATGCCCATTTCACCGAACATCAACAGGTTTGAACCATTGAGAATGCTGTGCTCTGCGACCTTTGCACCATACTCCAAACCCAATGCAACTTGCTCTAAGGACATCGCAGTTTGCTTCGCAAAGTTTGCGGTACCATTACCTAATCGTTTTTCAATTAGGTTTGGGTGATTTTTAAAATCAGGAACAAGCGTTTCTATTGACGACAACATGCCACAATCGATCACTTTAAATTCAATTTGGTTGAGGTCACAAAAGCAATTAATCGCAGCACCACCAGACAAAAAGTTGGCTACCATTTGTTGAGTAACAGCACTAGATGCAATACTGACGCCCTCTTCCGCAATACCATGATCACCTGCGAACACAAGCATCGTTGGTTTGCGAATTTCAATGCTTTCAACTGCCGTAGATTTATCTTGGCTTTGGATCAGCGCCAGTTCTAACGCCACCTTTTCAAGGAGACCGAGCGCACCGATAGGTTTGGTTTTGTTATCAATACGCGCTTGGATTTCTAAAGCATAAGAGCGATCCATCATAATGGTTCCTTCTTGTTATTTTTGACGAGCAACGGAAAACGTCTTTTCTAAGTTCGTTCAATCTCAGCAAAAAATGAAACTTTGCGGCCTTTCACCGACTTCGATTACCAGGTGTACGTTTTCGATTACCTTGGGTAACTATTCGCTTGTGTAACTGTTCGTTTGCGTAACGATTACTTTGCGTAACTTACAGCCAAATGCAATTGGCGCGCCTTTAATACGCGACAAAGCAAATTTTGACAAATTCAGAGATCGTGCGTCCACACAAGTGCGCCAAAATCGATATTTATACAACATCCTTATCGCTGAAAATCTCGACGTTCATTGAGTAAACCTGCTAAGTGTAACTTGCTATCGATCATTTTCATCTGACTTTCTCAAATTGAAACGCATTTTTTCAATTTGAGAATAAAACGAATATGTTTCCCCTCAAAGACGCTTTCCTCACTCGAACAATTAGCGCGGCAGATCATCAATGATAACCACTCTCACATGGATTATCAGCTTTAAAAAAGAGACAAATACAATAATTCAAAGTGCTGATTTTACGATAATTTAACCAGCCAGCGCACGATCAAACCATCAAGTTCTGGATTTGATTTTATTTTGCAAAACTTTGTATATCGTCGCCCCAAATAAAACATTGGCACGTCGAATGCATGGTTTATTACAATCGCTACATGCATTGATAAATAAGTCAATAACAACAATAAGCGAGGATCTATGTTTGCAAATCAAACCCATCGCACCGCTAAAAAAGACAAACCTAAACCCAAAAACCAAAAACGTTCCATTCCGTTGTCCCTGTCCTAAAAGCTCTGGCCCACCTTTTGTGGGCCTGCTTCATTTTCTATTTTCGCGCCAAAGTCGACGCACTCATAACGTCAGTTCACTTTGATCAAATTCTCTCAGCGTCAATGCATTCATAACAACGACTCATTTAAAAAGCAGTCTAACCCTTCAACGCGGGAGCATGCACATTATTTGCTTGTCAAAATCGGCTAACTCGTCAAAATCGGTTAGCTTGTCAAAAGCAGTTAACCGAACAAAAGCACTTGACGCATTAAATACGCTACAATAGCGTAAGCATCTGTTCTCTATGAGGAAGAAGACAATGAGTAATAATTCAAATACCTGTGTAATTATTGCAGGCGCAACAGGGCTAGTTGGCAAAGAGGTCATGTCCACATTAGTTTCGCAGCCGAGTATTCACACGCTTTACTCATTATCTCGTCGAGCACTAAGCGAGGTCAGCGATCCTCACAACAAGATCATCCCTATCATTGACGCGGAATTGTCCATTCATGATTGGGATGAACAAAAACCCTCTCCTCACATCGGATTTATCTGCTTAGGTACGACATTAAAGCAAGCTGGCAGTAAAGAAGCGCTGCGCAAAGTCGATGTAGAATTAGTGTGTAAAGTAGCACAGCAAATGAAAATGATTGGCGTCAAGCGTTTAGCGGTGGTTTCTAGCCTTGGAGCTAATGCCTCTTCTTCATCCCACTATTTAGCTTGCAAAGGCCACATGGAAAAGAACATTGAAAAAATGGGGTTCGATGAAGTGGCCTTCGCAAGACCCGGACCATTGACTGGTCAACGAGAAAATCCTCGAACAGACGAGAAGATCATTCAAAGCGTTTTTAAGATCATTAAGCCAGTGATGTTAGGGAAACTATCCAACTTTATTCCAATAGCCGCTCAGGACGTCGCCAAAGCGATGATCTATCAAGTTTTCAGTTACCAAGAAGAACCAATCATTTACTTACACCGCAACGAAATGATGAACCTACTCGCGCACTATGATTAGTCACACAAACTTCTCATTTACTCTGACTGCACCTCCATTTTTCATGGCTTGCGTAGATTTTTAAAGTTCGCGTGGTGAGCGTTCACCTAGCACATATTTACGGTTGTGCTTTTCACCGGATATTCTTTCATCTTTCGTTGCGAGTCAAAGCGTTGAATGGTCTAATACTGCCATCGGTTCCATAAACGGTAAGCATCATGCACCAAGACAATCAGCCCACTTTCTTTTTCTTTGACTATGAGACTTGGGGAACAAGCCCAGCCAAAGATCGCCCTAGCCAATTTGCTGGCGTTCGTACCGATGAGAACTTTAATATCATTGGCGAACCTTTGGTGATGTACTGCCGACCACCCGCGGATTATCTCCCGTCTCCAGAGGCTGCTTTGATTACCGGTATTTCACCGCAAAAAGCGATGCAAGAGGGCCTTTCTGAGCCTGAATTTATTGCAAAAATACACGCTGAGCTCTCTAAGCCAAATACCACAAGTCTTGGATACAACAGCATTCGTTTCGATGACGAAGTCACCCGTTATACCTGTTACCGAAACTTTATCGACCCTTATGCATGGAGTTGGCAAAATGGTAACTCGCGCTGGGACTTACTCGATGTTATGCGTGCTTGTCACGCTTTGCGTCCTGAGGGCGTGGAGTGGCCAGAAAACGAAGAGGGCTTTACGAGCTTTAAGCTAGAGCATTTATCAGTGGCAAATGGCATTGAACACAGCAATGCCCATGATGCAATGGCAGATGTCATCGCTACCATTGAAATGGCCAAAAAAGTCAAAGCTGCACAGCCTAAGTTTTTCGACTACTTCTACTCAATGCGCCACAAGCGTAAACTTAATGAGTTAGTCGATATCGTCAACATGACGCCATTAATGCACGTTTCTGGCATGTTAGGGCGAGAGTGTCAGTACACCAGTTGGATTGTGCCTGTCGCTTGGCACCCAACCAATAATAATGCGGTTATCACGATTGATTTGGCAAAAGATCCTCAACCAATTCTTGAGCTGTCGGCAGAAGAGTTACACCAGCGCTTATACACCAAACGTGAAGAATTAGGCGGTCAACTGCCTGTGCCGGTAAAACTTGTTCATTTAAACAAGTGCCCTATTCTTGCTCCGGCGAAAACGCTGACGGCCGAAAATGCCGAATCCATTGGCATTGATCGTCAGAAATGTCTTGATAACCTTGCCTTGCTGCGTCAACACCCAGAAATTCGTGAGAAGCTCATCAACCTATTCTCTATTGAGCGTCAGTTTGAAAAAAGTGATGATGTCGATACACAGCTTTATGACGGTTTCTTCTCACCCGCCGATCGTGCAGCAATGGACATCATTCGCGAAACGGATCCTATCAATCTCGCGGCGCTTGATATCGAATTTGGCGATAAACGCATAAAACCCTTGCTATTTCGCTACCGAGCACGTCATTATCCAAACACGTTAGATGAACAAGAACAAAGACGCTGGACGCTCCATTGTCGTGACGTTTTCGAAAGCCAAATCGAAGAGTACATGCTTAATTTAGAAAACTTAGTTCACGAACATGAAAGTGACGAAAAAAAGATAGCAATACTAAAATCAGTCTATCGTTATGTAGAGAGTCTAGTCTCATAACTTCTTTCCTTATTCAAGCGCACTTTCGGGTGTGCTTGTTGTTTTATATGCTGTCAAAATGATTAAAAACCGACTTTTACAACTGATCCATTTGCTCATCTCCTTTGCATTAATTATGGGAGCACTTGGTATCGGTAACACCATCCAAACATTTACTGGCATTTCCGTTCCTGGCAGTGTCCTAGGAATGCTTGTCCTCTTTTTATCCATGGCTCTTGGACTTGTTAAAGTAGAATGGGTCAAACCGGGCGCCACACTTTTTATCCGCTACATGATCCTTTTGTTTGTCCCGATCAGTGTTGGCCTAATGCAACACTTCGATATGTTGATTGCCAATGCACTTCCTATCTTTGCGAGTGCCGTAGGTGGATCGCTCATTGTGTTAGTCAGTCTTGCTTGGTTCCTGGATTATTTGCTAGAGGAGAAAAACTAATATGTGGTTAATTGTCACTATTGTTGTTTTCTTCGTAGCTCGCCAAATTGCAATCAAAGTGAACAACCCGATTGCCAATCCGCTATTGATTAGTATCGCGGTATTGATCCCATTGCTTATGTTTCTCAACGTTCCATTTGAAACATACTACGCGGACAATGAATACATTAGCTTCCTGCTGCAACCAGCAGTCGTCGCTCTTGCCTATCCACTTTACGAGCAATTACCCCAAATCAAGGCCAATTGGCGCATCATCGCGCTCGCTTGTACGCTGGGCAGTGTGATGTCAATGCTAACCGCAACACTCATCGCTGTTGCCTTTAAAGCAGATATCAGTTTAATCGCAAGTCTTGTTGGTAAATCCGTGACGACGCCTATCGCAATGGAAATCTCAAGTCATCTTGGGGGGGAAGCGGCCGTTGCGGCAATCCTCGTTCTCATTGTGGGTTTGTTCGGGGCAATTCTGGCTTACCCAATATTCAATCTTATCGGAATTAAGCACCCTATCGCTCGAGGCCTGACTATGGGCACGGTTTCACACGCCTTAGGAACCGCGACGTGCGCAGAGAAACAGCCAGGAGATGCCGCGTTCTCATCTCTTGCTCTCGTGTTGTGTGGCATCATTACATCGATTCTTGCCCCTAGCTTCTTTGCTTTAGCGGTGTGGTTATCCCAATAATCACTCCTTGGTTTTCTATATGCCCGAGTTGATTCTCACACTTGGGCATCCTCACTCCCCCAAAATAACGAAATCCAACTCAATTTCTCCTTAAAATTCGCAATATGCACAAAAGTTGATATGGTTATTTGTAGGGCTGCATAATACTAATCCCTGTCAAAAACGGTTTATTCAAAGGGGTATCAAGCTTGATAATTTCTTTCTGACTTACTGTGATAGGCATAACATTTCACTTCTGTGCAATCGAATACATGTGTGAGCTCACCCTAATTATGTAAATACCATTAACATTACACGCATTAACGTGATCTAAAGCACGGAACGTTTTCACTTTTCGCATAGAATAACTGTCCATGCAATAACAAGGATTCAACATGAAACGTCGCATTGAACAGGCGCTTTCAAGCGCTCCAGAAGCACTTTCAAAACATCTTGCTCCTATCGTACAAGCGGACGATTTTGATGCCACTCTTTCAGAGCAACAGTTCGCACAATTGCTTGCAGCGACAGGCATGTCTGATAAAGAGCTTCGTGTTGCTCTACTTCCTTTTGCGGCAGCGTTCTCTTATGCGCCTATTTCTGAATTCTATGTAGGTGCGATTGTTCGTGGTCTTTCCGGCCGCTTATACTTCGGCGCAAACATGGAGTTTTTCGGTGTTCAACTCGGTCAAACCGTCCATGCTGAACAATCTGCGATTAGCCATGCTTGGATGAAAGGCGAACGTGGTGTTAAAGACATCACAATCAACTTTAGCCCTTGCGGTCATTGTCGCCAATTCATGAACGAACTATCAACAGCAAAAGATCTAAAAGTTCAGCTACCAGAACGAGAAGAGAAATCTCTACACGAGTATCTACCAGAAGCATTTGGCCCCGCAGATCTTGGTATCGAATCAGGTTTAATGGCAGAAGTCATGCATCAATTTACTTGTGATGAAGACGATATGCTCATCCAGAAAGCGGTCGATGCGATGAACATAAGCCACGCGCCATATACAAACAATTTAAGTGGTCTAGCACTAGAAATGGCAGATGGCCGAGTGTTCCAAGGGGCTTACGCGGAAAACGCCGCATTCAACCCAAGCCTTCCACCTTTGCAAGTTGCACTCATTCAGATCCTGCTTGCCGGTGAAACGTTTGATAACATCAAAGCCGCTGCACTCGTTGAGAACGCACAAGGGAAAATCAGCCATCTCGCCGATACTCAATCCACGCTAGAAGCACTAAACCCAGATATTCCTGTGACTTTTGTGAACGTTTAACCCACCCAACGCTTTTGATATAAGGCTCTGCTTTTAGTGGAGCCTTTTTTATTATAAAAAACCGCACGCAAACGTTTGCTTCATCATGAAAATTCAGTATGATCCCCTGCAAATTCGGTTTCATCACTTTATTTTTAAGGGAACACTATGTTCGGTACAGCTACTAGCAATCAAGCTACTCGTGTATTACTTTTGGGCTCTGGTGAGCTAGGAAAAGAAGTAGCAATTGAATGTCAACGTCTTGGCTTAGAGGTCATCGCATGTGACCGTTATGCAAATGCGCCAGCCATGCAAGTTGCTCATCGTAGTTACGTTATCGACATGCTTGATAGTCAAGCTCTAGAAGAAATCATCAACAAAGAGCAACCTGCATACGTTGTTCCAGAAATTGAAGCGATTGCAACAGACAAATTGGTTGAGCTTGAAGAGAAAGGCTTAAACGTCGTTCCGACTGCAAAAGCGACCAAACTCACTATGAATCGCGAGGGCATTCGCCGCCTTGCAGCAGAAGAACTCGGTTTAACCACATCCCCTTACCAATTCGCCGATAGTTTCAGTAGCTTCAAAGCCGCCGTAGAACATGTCGGTATCCCTTGTGTGGTTAAGCCTGTTATGAGCTCTTCTGGTAAAGGACAAAGCATTATCAAGACAGAAGAAGATGTTCAAGCCGCTTGGGATTATGCACAAGAAGGTGGCAGAACAGGCGCAGGCCGCGTTATTGTCGAGGGGTTTATCGACTTCGATTACGAGATCACACTCTTAACCGTTCGAGCAGTCGACGGGGTTCACTTCTGTGCACCCATTGGCCATCGCCAAGAAGATGGTGACTACCGTGAGTCATGGCAGCCACAGGCTATGTCTGAAAACGCATTAAAAGCCGCGGAATATACCGCGGAGAAAGTGGTAAACGCACTGGGTGGTCACGGCATCTTCGGCGTGGAGCTGTTTGTTAAAGGTGACAAGGTGATCTTCAATGAAGTCTCTCCTCGCCCACATGACACTGGCATGGTGACGATGATTTCACAAGAAATGTCGGAATTTGCATTACACGTTCGCGCTTTTACCGGCATGCCAATCAACAATGTCGTTCAATATGGTCCGTCCGCATCAGCCGTTATTCTTGGCCAAGGCACATCGTGCGATATTCGCTTTGATAACCTAGCGACCGCACTCGCACAACCACAAACTCAAGTACGTTTATTTGGTAAACCGGAGATCGACGGTCGTCGACGTCTTGGCGTCATCCTTACTCGACGTAAAACCATCGAAGATTCGATTGAAGATGCCGTAAATAACGCATCTAAAGTACAGATCGTTTACTGATCTTCTCATCAACTAAAGAGAACAAAAAGCGCAGCTCAGTGAGCTGCGCTTTTCTTTACATAAATTTCAATCAAGAGATCGCCAGTTACCTCATTTCAGGATAAGAGCGTCTTCACCGCTTAGATTACCTACGGCAGGTTATGTACTCTCGATTAAGTACACTTCTTCAGAAAAGCGACTTAATCCCTGCTTAGCAATTTTAGGATGAGTTTCATCCGCTTGATCCACATTGAGGCATGTTACCTTGTACCCTTCAAACAATTGCTCAATTTCTTCAACAGGAACACTGAATGGAGGACCGGACATTTCATCCTGAGGATAATTCAAGGTAATTAACAAAATTCGTCCATTGGGGTTCAATAGTGATTTAATTCTACTTGCGTAGTCGATTCGCATGTCTTGCGGCAATGCGACTAGCGCTGCACGATCATAAACAATATCGACCTTAGACACTGGCGCTGTAAAGAAATCCCCGGTGTACACGGAAAGCTCATCGAATTGATATAACTCATGCATTCCATTGACAGGTATCACGGTTGGGGTATAAAAATGTTCAGCAAAAAACGCTCTTACCGCAATCTGGCTAAGCTCAACGCCTTGAACATTGTCATGTTTCGACGCTAGCCAGATAAGGTCCTCTGATTTACCACACAGAGGAGCAAGCACTACATCTTCTCGTTTCGGATTGGTTCTCTGCCAAAATACAGGTAATAGCGGGTTCACCTCATCAAGGTGAAAACCAATTTGATTGCTGGCCCATTTTTGATGCCAAAATTCTTGATCTCTCATTTTACTTCTACTTGTCGGCTGATGGTTATTGGAAGTGTTGTCCTTCTCTTTTGTTGGCTAAGACTAATGATTTTTTCAAATTTGTCTATGACGTTCATCTTCCGTTAACAATGAAATGTTAGGATAGTTGCTGTTCAAGAATGAACGTTTTGTTTATCTGCGGGTCAGAATAAATGAAAAGTAAAATGGTGATCTACAACACGATTTCACTACAAGCTAGACGATGAGTATTGGAATTATTTTGTTAGCCCCCATTTAATAGGTAGTACCTGATTTGCGAATCTTAGTGACCTTTTCGTTACCCATTTTCTAAGTGTATGCAAGTTAAGGAGAGTGAATGAGCTTATTTTTACGTACTACAGCATTGATGCTATTAGTACTAAGCCGTGCGCCGGCATTCGCCGCACTTCCAAATTCGCCGAGCAACGAGCAAAATCGTTCTGAAAGTCAAAACGAAGTTTGCTCAAAACTGTTCAAACATAGCCTCAGTGGCCTTTACGGTATTCAATCCCTTGATACCCAGCCAACTCAGCCTTATACCGATTTCGATATTCTCTACAGCAAAGCTCACCAAGCACAATTCGAACTCGAGACCATCTGTAAAAGTACCGCCCTACTTACCAATGCACAGCCATACTTTGCAGGTGTTAAATCTAAACAACGCTCAATTGAAAAAATTACTCACGAATTAGATGGAAAAGTTGAAAGAATCACCGACCTCGCCCGCGCTACGATCGTTGCAGATGACGTGGCTAGTTTGGTTTCCATCTATGAAGCGCTAGAGCGTGAAACAACCATTGTAAAAGTTAAAAACCGCTTTAAGAAGCCGACACCATCTGGGTATCGCGATCTCAACCTTTTGGTGCGCCTACCAAAGACCAACTTAGTCGCAGAGGTGCAGCTTCATTTAAAGGCCATTGCAGAAGTAAAAAACGGCCCTGAACATGATTTGTATGAAAAAATTCAAAATGTTGAGCGCTTAGCATTGATGGAAAAACGTGACCTAAATGAATGGGAAATGGCGTCGATAAAACAGATGCAAAGCCAATCTAAAAACTGGTATCAACAGGCTTGGCAGCCTTATTTAACGACGCATCTTGAAGCGGCATAAACACCACGGATTTTCAAAGCGATAAAAACAACAAAACCACCCATTGAGGTGGTTTTGTTTTAGCGTGTTACTCTGCCACAAAGTGACTAACCGCCTAATTTACTGTTCTTTGCTTACTGTTCTTTTCTTAAGTTCTCTACACGGGCTTTCAGCTTTTGACCCGGGCGGAACGTAACAACACGTCGAGCAGTAATGGGAATATCTTCACCGGTTTTAGGGTTACGACCAGGTCGTTCATTTTTGTCACGAAGGTCAAAATTACCAAATCCTGATAGCTTAACCTGTTCGCCACTTTCAAGTGCTTTACGAATTTCTTCAAAGAACACTTCCACCGTTTCCTTGGCGTCCCGCTTACTAAATCCCAATTTTTCAAACAGGTTTTCTGCAAGTTCGGCTTTTGTGAGCGCCATAAAACTTTCCTCAAAGCTATGTTAAACAATGCTACCTATATGTAGCGCTAGAGCAGTTTTACCCTACCAATTCAACAACATATCGGGCGTACATCAGGAAGTGTATGACAAGCTTATGATTTTCGCCAACTTTTTTCATGGCTAATTTAAGATTTATATAAACTTAAATACTTGCGAGGCACTTCAAATTTTGAACTTGGTAACACATATGACCAAAAATAAAAAATTAACTAGATAATTTAATTGCCATAAAAAGAAAAAACAGCATTAAATCCTATTTAATAGAAATATCAGAGTTGGTACATTTTACATACAATTGACATAAAACCTGTCGATATTTCAGTAGCTTGTAAAAATACACGTTCTAAAAAAATCAGATATAAAAAAGACCGAGTGTAAGCACTAGGTCTCATAATAATAGCTTTTTTGTCTTTAGCCTACGTTATCCACGTATCTAATATTTCGTTTTCAACTGATTCTTGCCCAACTGCGCAAATTGAAACCGCTTGGAGAGATCACTACAGCATCGTCAATGCAAGCTTGGCGAGATTATAGGCATCAACATAGCCAGAGTGCTGTCGCCCCTCCCACTCAATACCTTTCGCTTCTTGCGCCGCTTTATGACCAATACGTTTCTCTTTCATACGATTTTGAATTCGATACAAAGTAGCGAGGTTAATAAACTCTGAAAAAGGTGCATCTAACCCTTTCTGTCTGCATTCTTCAAGCAAGATAAGGTCATCTCGTCCCCACGAGGCATAAATTTTATTGCGCCCGCCGAAGTTTTTGATGATCGACTTAATGACGTCTGCTAACGGTCTACCTTGTTTTTCAATTTTACGTGGTGTGATACCGGTTAATTCTGCACAAAACAGAGACACTTCATCGTGTTCTGGTTTGACATAGTATTGGGCACGCTTGACGATCTCACCTTTCAACAAATCTATTTCAGCCAAACCAACTTCAATAATTTCGCCAGTGCGGCCAGCGCCGTTTTCGTTCCAACAACACATTTCTAAATCGAAGCAGACGATACGGTTATGGTTCATAGTTTGTTTTCGTTCCTAACGTAAATGGAAAGCGAGAGATTCTACCGCAACACTTTTCAAAACTCGAATTTGCTCGATGATTTAATCACCAATCGATACCGAATTTCGGCCATTTTCCTTACTTTTATAGAGCTGTAGATCGACTTTATGGAACAAGGTCTCAGGATCTTCGTCTTTATGTACTATCGCCCCAATGCTTAATGAGCAAAAAACAGACGATTTCGCGTATTCAAATGGAGAGTTTGATACCACCCTGCGGATTTTTTCCAAATATGCGGCTAATTCGTTCTTATCTGTAATACGCGACAATATACAAAATTCATCCCCTCCCGTGCGATAAAATCTATCCCACGGCCCCAGATTCGCATTGACTAACTTTGTTACATGCAGCAACGCTTCATCACCGGCTAAGTGCCCAAATTTATCATTGACGAACTTAAAACGATCAACGTCAAAGCTGACCAACGTAAAATCCAACCCACTATTAATATAGTGAAATAAGTTATCGTTAAAAACGCGTCGATTGTACAGTTGGGTCAGTGAGTCCAATTCCGCCATTCGCTTGAGTTCAACCGTTTTTATATCTAGCATTACTGCCAGTCGTTCTTTTTCACGCGATTGAAGATTGACGGTATAACTGATTAAGCAAGCGATAAGAAAGCCAACAGCGCCAATTCCATATAAAATTGATTTCTCCCACGCCGTTACTGTACCAGAGAGCTTAAAGTCCACTCGCCAGTCTCGATTCGGAAGTTGAACGGTGCGGCTGATCACTTTCCCCGTTACCTCATTCCAGTTCTCACTCTGAAACAAGATCGGATCGTCATTCGCATCAAAGCCTAAGTCTTCAACTTTGATAGACATATCGAGCTCGGTAGCGGTTTGAGTTACTAATCCTTCAAAATACACCGTGCTTCGCACAACCCCAATCACGACGCCATAAAGTTCTTGATTGTCAAAACTGAATACAGGGTGATAAATCAACAGCCCGCTTTTATGGATTGATGGTTCAAAACCATCTTGTATCAAACGTACTTTGTCAGAAATATTAGGACGATTAAACGTGAGCATGTCATCCAAAATCAGATCGAATCGAAGTCTCGAGGAATAGAAGCCTAAGATGGCAAGATTCTCTTTCGTCCTTGGATACACATCGGTTGCTATAAAGGCGGGTAAACCATCTGTTAATTGATAACCGAACGTCTTACTGCCATTTTTAGGCACGGTATAAATTTGAAAACCCGGGATATTTTTCCGCGTGTTCGCTAAATATTGTTCGAGCTGATTAGGCTCAACACGTTGCATCCATTGCAAACCAATTAAACTTCTAGAGCCATTGACCACGTGTTCTGCATAACGGGAAAAGTGAGCCCAAGAAGATGGGTCGACAGAATGTAAAAAATTCGCTCCAGAACCAATGAACTCAAGATCGTTTTCAACGGCGAGCTTTAGGGATTCAGCCTGACGGTCTGCCAAGGTTTCGAAAATGGTCATGGTGTAGCGTTGCTGAATTTTATACGCAATCCCAACCATGCTCGCAGTAACGCACATAACCGCTATAAAGGCCGCGATAGAATAGGAATAACGTTTAAAAATACTCTGCTGAGCCGTGCTATAAGTCATTTAGCAAACCATGTTTTGGCGCTTGGTCAAACTTTGGAAGTTATTGAAATAGTGCGCCACAAGTGAATAAACAGCAAGCAATGACGTGATTGCATCGTCTAATCGCTGAATTTTTATGCTAATCATGCGTGATATTTGCGAATTATTACAGCCTTAAGCCTTGAATATGCTAACATCGAGCATCATTTTAATGTCTAAACTTGGTGCAGGCCGCAAAGACAATTCTTAGCGTCAATACCTATGAGCCAATGCCGAGCACCAGTCAATCAATAGAAAGAGAATAATGTCATGAACATTGATTTGAACCTAATTCCTCAAACGTTCGATATGCTTCACGCTGGTCTTGCTGTTTCGAGCGTTTTACTTCTTCTGATTGCGGTTTCTCGCAAATCTAAAGTTGTTGAGAAAGTGGTCGAAAAACCTGTCGAGAAAATCGTCGAGGTGGAAAAGCCAGTTGAGAAAATCGTCGAAGTAGAAAAAGTTGTCGAAGTCGAGAAGATCGTCGAACGTGTTGTCGAAGTTGAATCAAAACTTGCAACCGCATCAACAGACTCTGCAATGCAGCTACTTTCTATCATGCAGCAAGAAGCACGTCTGATCGACTTCCTAAAAGAAGACTTAACGTCATTCTCTGATGAAGAAGTAGGTGCGGCAGCACGTGTCATCCACACTGGCGGCCAAAAAGTATTGAATGATTACGTTACGCTTGCAAATGTACGCAACGAAGACGAAGAAACTCGCATTACGGTTGAAGAAGGCTTTAACCCACAAGAAATCCGTCTAACAGGCAATGTTACAGGTAACGCACCATTTAGCGGCACGTTAGTTCATAAAGGTTGGAAAGCAACATCAATGAACCTACCAAAACTTGCTGAAAACTACGATGCATCTGTGATTGCTCCAGCTGAGGTTGAGCTGTAATGGAACACATGAATCAAGAAAACCATTCTCAAGAAACGTCTGTTGAAACACAACAGACGCCGAAATTCAGCGTTGGTATCGACTTAGGTACGACACACTGTGTGATGTCATTTGTCGATACGCACGACGAAGATGCGCGCGTTGAAGTGATGCCTATCCCGCAACTTACTGCGCCTGGCACGGTAGAGACTCGCAGCCAGTTAGGCTCTTTCCTATACCAGCCGCACGAAAACGAAATGAACCCGCAATCACGCGTTCTACCGTGGTCAAGCGAGCCAAAAGCTCTGGTTGGTGCGATTGCACGTAACCTAGGTTCAAAAACACCAATTCGTCTTGTTGCAAGTGCGAAATCTTGGCTTTGCCACGCTGGTGTGAACCGTCGTGATGCGTTCCTACCAGCAGGTAGCCCAGAAGAGGTGGAAAAAGTATCTCCACTTCGTGCGACAGAGCTTTACCTAGAGCACTTAAAAGACACTTGGAATCACGCGAATCCAAACCACAACCTTGCAGACCAAGACGTGACTATTACGGTTCCGGCTTCTTTCGATCCTGCTGCTCGTGATCTAACGGCAGAAGCAGCACGCAACGTTGGTTTCGTGCACCTAACGCTTCTAGAAGAGCCACAAGCTGCGCTTTACAACTGGATTGATAACAGCGACGACAAATGGCGCGACGAAGTTGAAGTTGGCGACATCGTGCTTGTGGTCGACATCGGTGGTGGTACAACCGACCTTTCTTTAGTTGAAGTCACTGAAGACGACGGTAACCTAACTCTGAACCGCATTGCGGTAGGTGAACACATCCTACTTGGCGGTGACAACATGGACCTTGCACTTGCGTACCGCTTGAAGATGAAGCTAGCGCAGGAAGGCAAAGAGCTACAACCATGGCAAGTTCAGGCGATGACGCACGCATGTCGTGACGCAAAAGAAGCGTTATTGAACGACAGCGAACTTCAGTCAGTGCCAATCGTGGTACCAAGCCGTGGATCGAAACTGCTTGGCGCAACACTTAAGACTGACCTGACTCAAGAAGAAGTACAACAAACACTGGTTGACGGCTTCTTCCCTCAAGTTGCGATTACGGACCACCCTGTTCAACGTAACCGTGGTGCACTAACGCAAATGGGTCTGCCTTACGCACAAGATGCGGGCATTACTCGTCACATTGCAGCGTTCTTGTCTAAGCAAGCCAATGCCCTTTCTGCTTCAGGAAATGGCGCAGAAGCCGCAACTCAAGATTTCAACCCATTCGCTAACATGCCTGGCATGCCAGGTGCGGATACAGCGCAATCGGCTGACTTCATCAAACCAACCGCAATCCTATTCAACGGTGGTGTTCTAAAATCGAAACTTCTCGCGACTCGTCTAGAAGACACGATCAACGAATGGCTACTTGAAGCAGATGCAGAAATGGCAAAACGCCTAACGGGTGTGGATCTAGACCTTGCGGTTGCTAGCGGTGCGGCTTACTACGGCTCAGTGCGTCGCGGTCAAGGCGTTCGTATCCGCGGCGGTATTGCTTCGGCATACTACGTGGGTATCGAAAGTGCAATGCCAGCGATTCCAGGCATGGCACCTCCAATGGAAGCACTGTGTGTGGCCCCATTTGGTATGGAAGAAGGCTCAAGCGTTGACGTACCAAGCCAAGAATTTGGTTTGATCATCGGTCAGCCAGTTAACTTCCAGTTCTTCGGCTCCACCGTTCGTCGTGACGACCTAGCAGGTACTCACCTAGACTACTGGGCACCAGAAGAGCTTGAAGAGCTGCCAGAAATTCAAGTAACGCTGCCTGTATCTGAAGGTCGTCGTGAGGGTGAAGTGGTTCCGGTAACCCTAGCCTCTCGCGTAACCGAGCTTGGTACGCTTTACTTAGAAGCCATTGCTGCTGATAACGGCCAAAAATGGCATGTTGAGTTCGATGTACGCGAAGACGCGAAAAGCGACTCAAATGAAGAAGAATAAATAGAAATCAAACGGCATCCAATCGGGTGCCGTTTTTAAATACACGAAGGTTTGTATGGCATCTCCTCGTTTTCTTGTTGGTATTGACCTTGGCACCACAAACACTGTGGTCGCGTACTGTGAAATCACCGACAATCTTGAACAATCCGAAGTATCCCTATTTAACATCGATCAATTAATTGGTCCGGGTGAAGTGGTTCGTAAACCACTCCTGCCCTCATTTCGCTATCATCCAGCGATAAGTCAAATTTCTCCATCCGATCTTACTCTTCCATGGGACCATGAACCCGTCTCTGGCGATATTAATAACGTGATCGTTGGTGAGTGGGCTCGTGAATTAGGTGCGAAAGTCGAAGGACGTCAGGTATCCAGTGCGAAAAGCTGGTTATCACATCAGGCCGTCGATCGCAGTTCAGACATTCTTCCTTGGGCTGCTGCGCAAGACGTAGATAAAGTCTCACCCGTCATTGCCAGTGCAAGCTACCTCAACCACATTCGTCAAGCGTGGAACTACCGTCACCCTAGTAACAAGCTAGAAGACCAAGATGTCGTTGTGACCGTTCCTGCGTCGTTCGATGAAACCGCACGTAAGCTCACGCTTGAAGCTGCGCAGCTAGCGGGTTTAAAGAAAATCGTCCTGCTCGAAGAGCCACAAGCGGTGTGTTACGACTGGTATGCGCGCCACCAGCAAACCGCAGCCGATGAGCTAAAAGAGCTACCACTGATTCTGGTGTGCGATGTTGGTGGTGGTACCACCGACTTAAGCTTAATTGAAGCGCGTTTTTCTTCTCAAGATGAACTTGCCCTTGATCGTATCGGCGTTGGCGAACACTTGATGCTTGGTGGTGATAACCTAGACCTCGCATTGGCCCACCTCGCGGAAAGTCGCTTTGCTCAACAAAAAGGAGAACAAAGTAAGAAACTCACCGCGGCAAGCCTCACCAAACTGATTCAGCAAACTCGCAAGGCGAAAGAAAACCTACTTTCTGCAAACGCGCCTGAAGAAGTAAAAATCACTATGCTAGGCAGTGGCTCTAAACTGCTCGGCGGCACAAAAAGTATTGCTCTGAGCAAACAAGAAGTGCACCAAATCGCCTTAGATGGCTTCTTCCCGCTTTCTAATTTCAGTGAAGTACCAGATAAGCGTCGCAGTGCGGTCGTTGAGTTTGGTCTTCCATACGTTGCTGACCCTGCGGTGAGTAAACATGTTGCCGAGTTCTTAACCCAGCATCAGCAAGTGTCTCGTGCCGCTCTTGGCATTGAAGACGATAAGCAAAACGCAATCCCAGTGGGCTTATTGCTTAATGGCGGGGTGTTTAATAGTGACCTTGTCACCGAGCGCGTAACGACGCTACTTTCTAATTGGGGTGACACGCCTATCACCGTTTTAGATAACCCCCATCCAGATTGGTCGGTGGCACTTGGTGCTGTTGCCTTTGGTAAAGCGCGTCGTGGCGCACAACTAAAAATTGGTGGTGGCGCAGCACGTTCTTACTTCTTGCATCTTCAAGAAAAGAACAAGATGGGTAAAGCACTTTGTTTGCTCGCAAAAGGTACAGAAGAAGGTCACGAGATCCGCTTAAGTGGTCGTCGTTTCTCGCTTACCCTAGGTGAACCCGTTCGCTTTAACCTGCTGACTTCTACCCACGACACCCTAACCAATAACACCGCGATTCAAAATGGTGTGATGGTTGACGTTGATCCCGACTTGTTTGCTCCTCTACCACCTTACATCACCACTCTTGAAGGCGATGGTGCCGAACTGCAACCGAACCAGAAAGAACGCGTGGAAGTGCAACTTGCGTGTCAGTTGACTGAAGTCGGCACGCTTAAGATGGAGTGTGTCAGCACGGAAGACGACAGCAAACGTTGGGAGCTGGAATTCGAAGTTCGTAACAAGCAAACCGATGAGAACGAACAAGTTAAGCTCCACCCTAAATTGAACGAGTGTAAAGAGCAGATCGCACGCTTATACAGCGGCAACAAGAAAAGCGCAGAAAGCAAAGAGATCAAAACCTTAGCCAAAGATCTTGAGAAGAAGCTCGGCAAACGTGACGAGTGGGATTTCACCACCCTACGTCAATTGTTCGATACTTTCGCCCAAGGCCGTAAACGTCGTCGCCGCTCTGAGCAACACGAGAAAAACTGGCTTCGTTTGGCAGGGTTTGCACTGCGTCCGGGTTTTGGCGATCCCACTGATTCATGGCGCATCGAGCAAGTTTGGGGCCTTTACCAACAAAACATTCAATTCAAGAACCATCAGGGTTGGACCGACTGGTGGGTATTCTGGCGCCGCATCGCCGGTGGTTTGAGCCAAGAGCAGCAAGAAACCATCTTAGCAGACATTGCGAAATACCTGCATCCGGGAGCGATGAAAAACCCACAATCAGCAAAATCCGCGCAAGACATGGGTTACGAATCTATGGTGCGATTGTCTGCATCTCTAGAACATCTAGAAGTCGAAGACAAAGTTCTATTAGCAACGTGGTTCTTGAGCAAGGCTATCAACCACAACCAGTTCGAACAAGCGCACTGGTGGGCAATGGGTCGCTTGGCATCACGTACACCGTTATATGGTAGCCAGCATAACGTCGTTCCTCGCGAGCAAGCTGAACAGTGGTTACCGAAATTGCTAGACCAAGATTGGCAGAAAGAGCCTATGATTGCATTCGCAGCCGTAATGATTTGTCGTAAAACTGGCGATCGCCTATTCGATATTTCAGACGACTACCGCGCGCAAGTTCTTGCTAAACTGAAACAGAGCAAGGTGCCAGAGTCTTGGGTATCGTTGGTTGAAGAAGTGAAAGAGCTGTCAGAGAGCGAATCGAAACGCGTCTTTGGTGATGCACTGCCTAGCGGGCTCACTCTGGTCAATCATTAATATTAATGCACGCCTAAACACAACAAAGCCCTCTCAATGAAGGGCTTTGTTTTATTCATATTGACCACTGACATGTTGACCACAAACAGTACGCTAATTCACCTCAGTATTGATCACCACATCACGTGTTTCATTATCCATATCGCTGATCCCCACCACGGAGACTTCTCTGTCTGATAGATGTTCAATCATGCTATCTTCTAACCCGCCATCCGTCATCCACGCATAAAACTTTTCTGCTACTTGCTCCGAACCTTCTCCAATAAACGTCAACGTGACTTTCTTCATTTGTGACACTCCATCAATTTACGATTCAGTCGCTTAAGCGTAGTATGTTTCGCAAATATCGACATAAACTAGGACTAACTTCTTTTATGAGTATCGAAAAATTTGACGCCATTTATCAGCGCGCAGCTGAACGCAAAGGCGGAGAGGAGCGACTAGAATCTCTTTTGTCTCGCCCACTAAGCAAAGAAGAAATTGCAACGATTCCCGATGATCGTTGGTTAGCGGCGTTTTCGATGAAAGTATTCCAAAGTGGTATTTCGTGGAGTGTGGTTCGCAACAAATGGCCGAACTTTGAGGAAGTCTTTTTCGGCTTTAAAATTGAGCCGCTATTGATGCTCTCTGACGAGCAGTGGGAAACCAAAGCGACTGACAAGCGCATTATTCGCCACCTCACCAAAGTCATGTCGATTCCTGCCAACGCTCGTATGATCCACGAAGCAAAAATCGAATACGGTTCGTTTGGCAAAATGGTCGCGAATTGGCCAGATGATAAAATCACCGATCTATGGGCGTATTTGAAGAAACGCGGCAATCGCTTGGGCGGAAATACTGGTCCTTACACACTTCGCCAAATGGGCGTCGACACCTTTATCTTGTCTAGTGACGTTGAAGCTTATCTTCGCAATTGTAAGATCATTGAAGGGGGTAAAGACACCAAGAAATCATTGGATGCGGCCAACAAGGCCTTTGCTCAATGGCAGAAAGAAAGCGGCAAAAGTTTAACCGAGATCAGTCAAATCATTGCGTTTAGTACCGGGGATAACCGAATTTAGCATTACTGTCACTGATAACTCTGTTGTATTGGAAGTCAGCTCTGGGCTTGCTATCTGCTATCTGCTATCTGCTATCTGCTATCTGCTAGGGGAATGTAACAATAAATTCACACAATTTTGTTGCATCCTCAGTTTGCAGTGAGAGATCGGACCTATTTCCCTGTGCTCAAGTAAATACAACACAATCTATTGTTTTCTGCGCTGTGTAAAAAATGTGCTTGTAAACTCATCATTTGCCTCAATAATGGTTCCATAGAAAATTCAATCATTTAAAGCAGGAGGCGTAATGAGAATATTCTGGCAGCTTCGTTGGTATTTCCAACTAAAATGGAAACATTACGTGGGTTCCATCCTATTGTTTGCCTTGATCTCCGCACTCCAACTTATTCCCCCTAAAGCCGTCGGCATCATTGTCGATGGGGTTGTCGATAACTCTCTTGAGGCATCGACATTGATCCTTTGGCTGCTTGGTCTTGCAGCTGTACTTGCTACGGTTTACGGTTGCCGAATTCTCTGGCGAATCTGGCTATTTGGCGCCAGTTGGGAATTGGGTGCGATTTTGCGTAACCGCCTATATCGTCATCTCTCTACACAACCACCACGATTTTTTGAGCGTTTTAAAACGGGTGATCTCATGGCAAGAGGCACCAACGACGTTCGAAACGTGGTGATGACCGCTGGCGAGGGCGTGCTGACCGCAGCAGATTCCTTAATCACTGGCATTGCAGTGCTGATTATTATGGTCACCCAAATAAGCTGGAAACTGACGGTTATGGCTCTGCTGCCCATGCCCTTTCTTGCGATCACCATATTCTTTATCGTACGTGTTTTGCATCAACGTTTTCGTACCGCTCAAGAAGCATTTTCTTCCATGTCAGACATGACTCAAGAGTCGCTAAACGGAGTGAGAATGCTGCGCGCGTTTGGTTTAGAAAACCGCGAACAACAACGTTTTGAACAGGTCGTCAATGACACCGCAGAGAAGAACATAGCGGTCGCAAGAGCAGATGCACGCTTTGATCCTGCCATCCAGTTGACTATTGGCCTATCTTTCTTATTGAGCATTGCATCCGGTGCGTATTTAGTTGAGCAAGGTGAAATCTCACTTGGGGACTTAACGGCATTTACCATGTACTTAGGCATGATGATATGGCCAATGCTCGCCTTTGCTTTTCTGTTTAATATTCTGGAGCGCGGCTCAGCCGCCTGGAATCGACTACAAGAAATCTTTGATGAAAAACCTGACATCGTGAGTGGCCAACAACCCCTCGGTGATGCCCCACTTCCGCTGCGAATCCAAATTGAGCAGTATCATTGGTCTCAAGATTTGCCCCCCGCTTTGAGTAACATTGACATTACGCTAGAACCCGGAAAAATGCTTGGCATCGCCGGGCCTGTTGGTAGCGGAAAATCCACGTTGCTTTCTCTTCTATTGAGACAATATGATTTGAAGAAAGGTACGATTCAGTTTGGCGACATTGAAATCAAAAATGCCATTTTACCTCAATGGCGAAACCGCTTTGCGATCGTAAATCAAAGCCCTTTTCTGTTTTCTAAAACCATTTACGACAATATCGCTTTAGGCAAACCGGATGCAAGCGTCGAAGAAGTGCATCGCGCAGCACAACTGGCCTGCATCCATGATGATATCGAAAAATTCCCGCATGGCTACCAGACAGAGGTCGGAGAAAAAGGCATCACCTTATCCGGAGGACAAAAACAACGGATTGCGATTGCTCGGGCTTTGTTACTCAATGCCCAAGTATTGGTATTAGATGACGCGCTGTCTGCCGTCGATGGTCGAACTGAACACAAAATCCTCCATAACTTGGAGACACATTATCGCGATCAAGCGCTTATTGTCATTGCTCATCGTTTAACCGCACTTGAAGCTGCCAATGAGATTGTTGTGCTTAATCACGGCCACATCTCCGAGCGCGGACAGCATCATTCGTTACTCGAACACCATGGATGGTATGCAGAGATGTATCAATATCAAAAACTTGAACAGGCAATGGAGGAGTAACCCGTGAAACAAAGCGCGCTATTTAAAAGGCTCCTGTCTTACCCATTATCTCAGCCTAAACCGATGCTCATCGGTCTCGGTCTATTGTTTATTGCTGCAGTAGCAAATGCCGGCGGGCCATGGCTGATACAGTATTTTATTGATGAACATATAACGAAAGGAAACTACTCAACAGATGTCCTGATTCCTTTAGCGGTAGGTTATATTGCTCTACAACTTGTCTCCGCAACGTTCCAATATCTGCAATCGCTACAATTTGGCATTGTGGCGGCCAATACCATCAAAGTGATACGAAAACAGGTATTTTCTGGCGTAATCAATCAGCCACTCTCTGAGTTTGATTACACACCAGCAGGAAAATTAGTCTCTCGGATCACCAATGATACTGAATCTCTGCAACAATTTTATGAGCTGCTCATCGCTGCGGTTGTCAGAAATCTCGTCATGATTTCGGTCATGCTCGGCGTCATGCTATACATGAGCTGGAAACTGACGCTTGTCGTTCTCGTTCTGCTGCCGATCGTGATTGGTTTCATGTACTTATTTAAGCGATTAAGTACAGAAACTTACCGCAATATGCGTGACCTCCTATCGGATATTAACGCCAACTTAAGTGAATCCATTCAAGGTATGAGCGTGATTCAACTCATGCAACAGGAAGCGCATTTTAATCAGCAATTTAATGACCTAACTGCTGAACACTTAGCCGCATCGAAAAAAGTCATTCGTCTTAATGGCATTCTATTGCGTCCGTTAATGGATTTACTTGCCGGCCTAGCGCTGCTTTCTTTAGTCGCGATTTTTGGCTTTAACGGCGTCGAGTTAATTGGTGTTGGTGTGCTTTATGCTTTCATTAGTTACCTTGCGAGAGTGACCGAGCCGCTCATTGAAATGACGCAGCAATTAGCCCTATTGCAACAGGCATTAGTATCGAGTGAGCGCGTGTTCGAATTAATGGATGCTAAAGCTCAAACCTATGGCGAAGATACCCAACCGTTAGCATCGGGGGCCATCTCGCTAGAGAACCTGACTTTCAGCTATGATGGCAAACAAAATGTGCTCAACGACATCACTTTTCAAGCCAAGCATCAAGATTTCATCGCTTTAGTGGGTCACACTGGCAGTGGCAAAAGTACGTTAGCGTCTCTGTTAATGGGATTCTACCCAGCGGAAAACAACTCGCTGTCCATCGATGGCCGCCCAATCAGTTCTTTAGCGAAAGATGTCATCAGAAAAGACATTGCCATGGTTCAGCAAGACCCACACATTCTCCCTACAACGGTTCAGGAGAACATTGCCCTTGGTAGAACCATTACCGATGAACAAATATGGGATGCGCTAGAAAAAGTCGGTTTAGACCAACAAATCCACCAATACCCAAACGGGTTACAGACGCAATTAGGACAAGGAGAGACCAACCTATCAGCAGGCCAGAAACAGTTACTAGCACTCGCTCGCGTACTGGTCGCGAAACCTAAAATTCTCATTTTAGATGAAGCAACCGCGAACATTGATTCAGGCACGGAAGTCCTGATCCAGAAAAGTTTGGAAGTGTTACGTCAAGACATGACTCTTGTGGTTATCGCACATCGCTTATCCACCATTTTAAACGCAGACCAGATCATCGTCCTTCATCATGGGGATTTAGTAGAAAGAGGATCACACCAATCACTGCTAAAACAAAACGGTCGTTACGCCAAAATGTATCAACTTCAGCAAGCTAATAGGCATATTCAGCACATTGAAGAAATGGAAGACAAGCAATTTGAAGAAGCCGTTTAAACGGAGTTATTTACAGGGTCCAGAATCCATTACATAGCCACAGTACGAAGCCATGTAAGTTTGAATGTTCACTGCGCTAATTCAACTCAAATTGATGGTTCTCTACTATTGACTGTTTACTCGCTACTCCCTGCTCTCCCCCCAAGCCCGTGACGAAGTTCACGGGCTTTTCTCATGTTTTATTCATAAACGAAACAATTTCTTTATTTCTTACCTATTATTGACATAACCGCTCGCTATTCTAAGCGAGGTCGTTGTAGAATCACGTAAGCTAACGACTCGTCGTCTTATACTTAAAATAGTTTCAGCCGTTAAGTATATCTTTGAAAATGTTATGTACATCTTCGAAAATATAGTGCGCTTGCACTTTAGTGCGACGCTCGAGTTTCGTGTCTGCCACATTCAATATTGCATATTAATTTCATGATTGAAGTCCATGGATCAAGATAAGTTTACTAACATCTATCGCTTGCCAGGTTCGCTACAAATTCGAATCGCTAAATGGCAAAAGACTTTCCGCGGCACCTCTGATTTAGTTCTTCATCAGGTGCTAATGGAACGTAATAAGCAGTTTAAAAAGCCCCACTTTTTACCAAAGGGCTGGTGTATCACACCTATTGATGAGAAAGACATAACCATCACTCATCACGGTAAATATATTCAGACCGTCATGCGCACCATGATTGATAGAAAAGTGTCTTATAAACGTCTTTTTTTATCTCGCATGGAAGTGGAGAAAGCGGAGCACGTTCTGCGTGAATATAAGCTTGAGTGGGTGAGAAAGCACAATCAGATTGCCAAAAAATACAATCAAATTAAGAAAAAGCAGTATATGAACTTTGCCCGAGAAGAAGAGGAAACGATTTACCCCTCCATCCCTAAAGGTGAGTTTGATAAAACGCTTTGGAACAAATTGGTCGTCTCTACTTTTGGGCCTGAGAAAAAGTACAAAAATCCACACTACGTACGCAAAGCTGACTTCTAAAAAATCCCCCGGAGAAATTCGGGGGATTTTTATTTTCCATTATCATCGTATGACTTTGAGTAATGTCACTCTTTCGAACAACGTTGAAAGCCGTTTGCATTACCATTATTGAACATCCACATTGTGAATAGAGACTTTGTGGATAGAGAGCTGCGGCGATGAGAATATTTGGATGCAAGCCGCAGCGTTGTTGAATCAATTAATGACGAGCGTCAGCGCCAAATTCTACTTCTTTATAGATATCGGCCAGCGACTTCTTGCCTTGTTTGTCTTTGGCTGAACGCTTTTTAGGGTAGTAATGATACTCTTGGTCTAGCAAGGCTTCTTCATGCTCTTTTGCAGACTCAACGAACTCAGAGTTCGCCATTGCTTGTTGGCGTAAGCGGTTTACTCTTTCTAGGGTTTCCCACAACATACTTCACCTCCAAACTACTTACTGTATATAAATACAGTATTATTTATAATTTCCTCCTCGTCAACTTTTTGCTTCCTTATTCACTCGTTACATTAAACCCATTGCAGCATAGTGCTCCGGATATTTGTGGATGATTTGCTTTAAATAAGCTTGGTGATCGCGCAAAGCATTAACGCATTCATTGGACAATAAGCCTTGATACACTCGTTTTTCTAACTCTAACAACGCATAAGGAATTGACCACGCTTGATGATATGGATGATGCGTGGTCATCACGTCAAACACGTTCGCAGTAGCCACGATTTGGGCGGAAATTGGAATATCACCATGGCTTAACCCATAAGGATAACCAGAGCCATCGAGGTTCTCATATTGGTAAGCCATAATTTGTTGGAATATAGTGACACTTTGGTGCACAGGATTCCCTATACGCTCAACGATGTTGTCCGCAGTTTCCACGCATTGTTCAATGTGTTCGCTCAGTAACGCCTCTTGCTCTGCATTCTTGCAACGACGATTACAAATCAGATCAGTAGGCAGTTTGATATTGCTAAGGGCATGATACCGAGCAAACATGCCAATTTGCTCGACCATTTCATCACTAAAATGATGCCTGTCAGCCAATCGCGCCGCGATTAATTGCGCGTACATCCCCATTCGCTTGCTGTGCGAATAAACTTCTGGTGAGTAACTTGGCAACAAGTTTTGTACTTTTTCCGCTAGCAGTTCAATGGCATTCACAACGTGATCTTCTGATTCCACGGCAAACTGCACCATATCAAAATAGGGCTTTAACCCATTTAGCGCCTCTGCCCTAAAGGCATTGGGTTGGATAGAATTCAGAAAGACAAAACCCGTGAACGTTTGACGATCATAGCAAGGAATTGCGACGGAAGAATGATAGCCCTGCTTTAACAAGGTTTTGATACGTGGACAATGGCGAATGTCGTTTAAATCATTCACGACGCGAGGAATAGCATTGTCGGCAGAAATGCTCAGATGATGCAATTTACGAAGTGGCGCTTCATGATGGGCCAAACACCAAGTATCGAACTCACTTTCAGCAAAAGATTTAAGCAGGCCTTGTTTAGGATGAAATTTGGCAAACGACACCCTATCAACACACGGCAAATGTGCTTGCATTCGATTCTTTAATGTTTGCATTTGCTCATTGAGCGATTTTGCAAACGGGTAAAAACTCCGGTGCGCCATACTTCACCTCCACACCATGTAGAGAAACCAGAAGAAAACCCCACGAAAGTCAGCATCTGTGATGTAATTCGAGCAGTCTTTCTTCCCCTAAATTATCGACATACCACAATTTAAGTGTACGAAATAAAACCAAATTTTTGCCAATTTTTTCAGTTAGAATCGCAACGTAGCTTAATCCAGATCAAAAAAGCCAGTACTCGTCGGGCACTGGCTGTTTTATACAGTTCGATTTTTTGATACCAATTGGTTTGGTTTTAACCTAACGCAGGAAGTACACCCAAGGTAATAAGAATTTGTGCCATTACGATGCCTGTGCCAGCTACACCTGTTATAACTAGCGCGCCTTGACCACCAGCAACTCGGTATTCGCCAGTAAACTCTTCTGAGCGACGAACTTTTATAATCATCACCAACGGTAAGAAGATGGCAAGAATCGCTAAAGCAATAGCGGCGTAACCCAGTGCCATAATAAAGCCTTGTGGGTAAAACAGTGCAAAGCCTAGTGGTGGTGTAAATGTAACGACAGCGGCAATCAAACGGTTTGGCTTATCGCTATCGCCCTTGATGGTGTCTCCCAAGAATTCAAATAGACCTAAACTCACACCGAGAAAAGAAGTAAGAAGCGCAAGGTCTGCAAATAAACCGACCACACTACCTAAATTAGACTGATGAACCGTTTGAGATAGTTGACCAATTAAGGCGCTCAAACCACCATTTTCAATTAACGTATCTTGGCTTACCACGCCAAGCGTGACAATTTGCCAGAAAATGTAAATCACTAATGGGATCGTTGATCCTACAATGATTGCTTTACGCAGTGATGATGTATCACCATCTAAATAGTTGACGATTGCAGGAATACTGCCGTGAAAACCGAACGACGTAAAGATAACGGGAATCGCCGCAACAATCAGCCCCTGCTCTATCGGCATGCTCAATAAGTAAGATTCGGTCACGTTCGGAGCAAGGAAAGACAGCACCGCAATCATGGTCACCATCTTCAGGCCAAATAGTACACGATTTACTTTATCGACCGTGCTCGTCCCCACCGTCACCACCAGCATCACGATAAGTGTGAAGATGATGGTTGAACTCGAACCTGAAATATCTAAACCAAACCACTCGGCTAGACGATCACCAAACTGAGCACCACCACCCGCGATGTAAGCCGCACACAATGAGTAAAACAAGAAAAGCATCGCAAAGCTCGCTACCCACTTACCTTTTTGACCTAAAATTTGTTTGGCGAGAGTGTGAAGCGTTGCACTACTGTCAGCATACTGATGAAGTTCCAGCATAAGCAATGCAGTAAAAGCCATCAATGCCCATAAACCTAGCATGATGGCCAAGGAAGTAGAAAAACCAATGCCTGCAGAAGCAAGAGGAAGTGCTAGCATACCAGCACCAATCGTAGTCCCTGCAATGATTAGGGTACTACCAAATACTTTAGATCGACTCATTGTATAATTATCTTTACGGCTTAATAAGATTCATCAGCATCAAATCGGGTAAAAACCCATGTCATTAGACGCCAAAATTGGTATGAAATCGATTCTGTAGGATCTTTATGATAACGTCAAGTAAAGTGTAAGGATAATAAACCACAACTGTATATTATAATTTACACCAAGGCTATGTAGATATTTCAGCCAATATCTGGGCGCATTCTTGCTCATTCATAAACTTCGGAACTGGATAGTTCCAATGCGCTTCTTTTAGGATAAGTCGCACAAGCTCTTGCGTATCTGAAGTCTGGACCTTATCTGTCACTTGCTCAATTCCGATAACCTGATACAAGTTCTCAATTCTATCGATAAATGCTTGTGCGCTTGGAATCTCTTCACTTTCCCCCACCTCTAACGCTTCACTTAGTGCAGACAATTGAGGCTCTATTTCAGACAAAGAAAAACGAAGTACTGGCAGCAGAGCCAAACCATTTGCCATACCATGAGGTAAGCCATATTTCGCACCCAAGTTGTGCGAAAATGCATGCACGTAGCCCAAACTTGCTTTGGTAAACGCCAGTCCCGCGTAATACGACGCCATCGCCATCTTGTGCCTCGCGTTAACGTCACTGCCCTTTTCAACTGCGCGCGGCAAATATTCGAAGATAAGCTTCATCGCCGCGACTGAGTAGGCTTTCGTTTCTTGCGTTGCATTACGAGAGATATATGCCTCTAACGCATGGGTAAGCGCATCAATGCCGGTGTCAGCCGTTATTTTTGGCGGTAAGCCAAGCAACAAGTTCGCATCTAGAGCAGCCATAAGCGGAACCAACTTAGGATCCATCAATGGTGTTTTTTTGTGTGTATTGGGTTCAGAAACAACCGCCGCGATGGTCACCTCTGATCCGGTCCCGGATGTCGTCGGTATAACAAATAAAGGTGCGGGCGTTCGCCAAACGCGGAACAACCCCGCTAGCCGTTTTATTGGGCGTCGATTGGTCACTCTTGCTCCGATGACTTTGGCACAATCCATTGCTGAGCCGCCACCTAGCGCTAAGATCGCATCACACTGTGACCGATAATATACATCTAAACCATCTTCTACTTGTTCATAAGTCGGATCGGGCTTCACTTCTGAATACAAGACCACCTCTAAGCCTTGCGATTGTGCGCTTTGTGAAATTTGATTCGCCATGCCTATTTGCGCTAACCCCTCATCGGTCACCAAAAGCAACTTTTTGAAGCCAAGTTCCGCTATCGCTTCGATGAGTTCATAAGCACTGCCTGCTCCAGAAAACAGCGTAGGCCTAGGCATAGGAAGAATGTGCGCAGCCACTTTTAGTCCATTAGTGTAACCACGATAGAGCAGATGTTTCAGCATACCCATTCCTTTTCCGTATCTGAATCGATTTGAAAGATCGTTAAGCCTTGTTATTTTAGACGCTTTTTCAATCACTTCGATGCGTTAACATCACAGAATATGGAATGAGTGTAAAAACACGATTCGAAACATAAAAAAGGGGCAGTGCTTAACACTACCCCTACTATTTAACCTCAACTCATCAACTTGATTAGTGTGCGATATCCAATTGGTTGTCTTTTACGCCGTTGATACGGAACCAACCTGCAATGCTGAATCGCTCAGCGTTTGTCGGCAACACTTCATGTGGGAATTGTTCCGATAAGAACACGAACAGACGACCTGATCGCGGAGGAATCGTCGCGATTTTATTGTCATTCAAATCGTACACCACCAACTCACCAGCATCTTCTTCGCTCCACGATTCGTTCATGTAGAACACTGTGGTTAGACGGCGGTTTTCATTGCCTTTAAAACAATCAAGGTGTTTTTGGTAGAAGTCACCTTTCTCATATTTCGCAAAGTGTGCTTCATACTCAAACAAACCCAGGAAGAAATGGCGGTTTGCTTCTAAGCGAATCGCTTCCATTTTGTCTAAGAAAGACGTGACGGGCTCACCCATATCACGCTTTAGCCACTGAATTTTATCACTGCGGATTGTTTCAATACGCGTTACATCATCATTGCGGCCAATACGTGCGTTCTTCCAATTTTCGGGAATACAGTCACGTAGCTCTATCACTTCCTGCTGTGAAAGAAAATCATCCCAAATGTAATATCCGTCCGTTGCTAACGCATCGATCAGTTTGTTCATTCTCATTATCACTTGTTTATTTTGGGAGCTTCTATATAGAAAATGCGTGCTACAACGACAAATGGCATTTTTAATCGAAACGACAACCGTTTGGTCAACCAAAGTTTTTCATGTAAAAAAGCCGCTCAGAAGAGCGGCTTAATAGACTTCAATGACTGCGTTTCACTTATCGCATTTAAGTCAGTTATCGCGTTTGAAGCGCAATAGAACGAGGTCGGATTGGACGAATTCTTTGAATAACTGGACGTTGTTTTTTCTTAAGCTGGATATGACACATCTCCAACACTAAACCAAATGCCATCGCGAAATACACGTAACCTTTGTTGATGTGAATAGCGAAGCCTTCTGCCATCAACAGACCACCAAGCAATACTAGAAACAGTAGAGCAAGGGTCTTAAAGCCCGGGTAACGCGTCACTAGGTTGTTGATTTTTTCTGCCGTTAACACCATTACAATCGCCGATGAGATGATCGCCGCTACCATGATGGGTACTTCGCTCGTTAAACCAACCGCAGTAATCACCGAGTCCATCGAAAACACCGCATCAACCGCTACGATCTGCAGTAGAACCACTGCCAAGCCAGTACGGACGTGGGTCGAGTGACCGTGTTCAGTGTGTGTTAACCAACTCCACAACTCTTTCAAGCTTTTCGCCAGTAGGAACGCACCACCTGCAATCATAATCAAATCACGACCAGTAAACGCATGAGCGCCAAAGCTGATTAATGGCTGAGTAAGTTGCATGATCCAAGAGATCGAGAACACCAAAACAATGCGCGCTATCACCGCAAGGCCAATACCTAGGTTGCGGGCAAGTTTACGCTGTTGCAGTGGTAATCGTTCACACAGAACGGAGATGAATACGACGTTATCAACGCCTAAGACAACTTCAAGAGCAAACAAGGTCGCGAAGATAGCCCACGCTTCTGGTTGCATGAAAAGCTCTAACATGAGTACGCCTCCGATGATTGGAAGCCATACAGTGAATTGTTCAGTCGACTAAAGGGGTCGTCCATTAAGTTTATTTAAACCTCTGTTACTTAAGAAATGCGAGTAAATCATCTCCCACGCTTGGGCGCAATCCCTTATTTTGACCGGCTTTTGTTCCCAATAATTCGTCCTCTAAAGGATATTGCCACTACCGCCCTCATCAAGGGCCGAGTTGAGCCAAACTATTGCATAGAGCACGAATGGAAGCGCCTATTTTTTCGTGCTTCAGTAATCGTAAAAAAATGTTTCATAATAATATTTTGATATACTGAGAAAAATAACCCGAATTAGCCTGTCGAATGGACTATTTAACACTCTCACGCATTAGCCTTAAGCACCTAACCGTTTTGCACATGCTGCTTACGACACACAGCGTCACTCAAGCAGCAGAACAGTTATATGTTACGCCATCGAGCGTCAGTAAAACGCTCAGTCAACTGCGGGATATCCTAAAAGATGAGCTTTTCTATCGTGACGGAACTCGATTAGTTCCGACCCCATTTGCGCTCAATATTGGGCCATCAATCCATGGTATTCTATCGAGCATGAACGGTTTGCTCTACCAAGGCTCATTCGATCCTGCACAGTATCAAGGCTGCTTTTCTCTTGCGATGCGTGAAAGTACGTTTGAGATTTTCGCCCCAATATTGCAGTCTCTTTCAACACAAATCGGCGACAGTGCGCAGCTGCATGTCTACGCAAAAGAACAAATGAACTTTGATTCACTGGTCCGTGGCCAAGTCGACTTTATGCTGCTACCGCACGATATTAGTCAGCCCCCAACCAGCAATAAAGACTTGGTTTGGCAGGCCATTTTAGAAGATGAAATGATCTGTTTGATGGGAAATCAAAACTCACTGGTGAACAAGGCGCTTTCCATCAACGCATACTTGAATGCAAGACATTTAGGCATTCACGACAAAGATTTATCACAACCTTACTTTGAACAAAACTTAACCCAACATCATGCCAAGAGAAACGTCGCGATGACGGTAGCTGACTTTGGATCGGCTGCAGTGATGTGTCATCATTCCGATTATCTGTTTACTTGCTCAAAGCTGTGGGCGAACGCGGCCTTGCAAGCCAAGGGGTTGGTTCAAAAGCCTCTCCCCTTTGAATATGGGCAAGTGGCGTATAGTTTGGTTTGGAACAAAGCGAGCTTAAACGATCCCGCTTTGCAGTGGTTGCAACAACAGCTTTTCAACGCAAGCAATACTCTTGTTGCCAAGCCTTAATAGGATATCTGATGACGTAAATTGATCAAACTAGGCCTTTTAAACGAATACTTGAGGCATCGTCATTGGGCGGGTAACGAAGTGACTTAGCTGAGCATGAAATCGTTCCATTTCTGTTTTTGAACATTTCTCCCAATCTAACGCCTCCCCTGTGACACCGTGATGTTGAAAAGCGTTTAGGCGAATCTGTACCGATTCCGGTAAGGTTTGCAGATAACGACCTACCGCTTCAGCTTCGATATCCAAATCACTTTTTCCCGGAATATGGAGTAAACGCACTTCGTAGAGCTTATTTGCTTGAGCAAGATGTTGAATGGTTTGAAGTACACGATGGTTATCACGGCCCACCAACCACTGATGTGTCTCTCGCTGCCATGACTTGAGATCAATCATTGCACCATCCATATATGGCAAGACACGCTCCCAACCAGAAATCGACAGGGCCCCGTTGCTGTCGATAAAACAGGTGAGATGCTGCAATTCAGGATCTTGCTTTATTCTTTTAAATAACGCGATGATGAAAGGAAGCTGTAAGGTAGATTCCCCACCGGATACTGTTACACCGCTAATAAAAAAACGTTGTTTACGTATCAAATCGAGCATTGCTTCAACAGAATAGTCAGTAATTTTTGGATTAGAGTGATGCTGACATATTTCTATACAACGATCGCAGTGGGTGCACTCCTCTTTTAGCCAAACAACGTTGTTGTTTTCGTTGAACTTCAGCGCGCCTGCTGGACACTCCCCAACACAATCACCGCAATGATTACAGTGATTGATCGTGTGGGGATTGTGGCAAGTAATACACTGATAATTACAACCCTGTAAGAAGACAACAAGACGGTTTCCCGGCCCATCAACACAAGAAAAAGGCAGGATACGGCTCACCTTTGCTCGTAGATTGTCTGTACGTCTTGTCATCTTATCGTTACCTATCCCCAATTACTTTGCGTAAGTCGGTGACATTTCGTGACTCACCACACGAGGTGAGCGCGCTAGAATAGCCGTATTTTTTGCCGCTTCCGCCCCTAAAAACGTCGTGTTTGTACGCGAACCCTCTGAATCGTACTTTGCAATATCCGACAGTTTCACCATATAACCCGTGACACGGACCAGATCATTGGATGCAACGTTCGCAGTGAACTCACGATAACCAGCATTCAGCGCACCTTTGCACAGGTTAAACATGGCTTCTGGGTTTGATTTTACCGTTTCATCGATGGTCAAAATATCACTGATCCCAGATCGATAATATTGATGGTGTGCGGCTGTCGCTTGCACGTAAGACACGGGATCAGGCTCAGTACCATAAGGAATACGTACACCCGGAGTGACGTCTAAATCAAGACTGATGCCCCCTTGAGCGTGTAATAACGCTTTACCCTCAAGACCATATTTAACCGGCGTGCTGTCGACCAGTTCAGCAAGTTTCGCAGAAATGGCGTGACCGAGTTCATTCGCGATCTCATCCTGACCGTAGCGGCTCGCAATGCCTTCTTTGTCTAGTAAAACGTTCACCGCTTCCGCCATGCCGTAAATCCCGTACATTGGCGCAAAGCGAGACGCTTCAATGAGGCCCTCTTGGGTTAAGAAGCCTTTAAAAAACTCTGATTTTTCGTGTAAGTGTGAAGCACGCGCATCCATGAGTTCGACCATCAAACCATGGTACTCTGGTAGCACATTCGCAAAGAAGTCATCGCGGTTATCTGCACGCATTGCTGCCTCTTTAAGGTTCATACGTACTAACGTGTTCGATCCACCAGCCAAAGGCAAAGAGTTATAACAACTCACAATACCAAATCGACCACCATCGTAAGCATTTGCATGAATTGGGTAATTAGCAATGTGTGGCTTGCTACATTCACAAATATTTTGTGTCGCTTGTTTCAACAACTCATCTGGAGTCACGGCTTCGTCGTACATGAACGTCAAGTTTGGGGCAATTTGCTTGAGTTCTGCATCTACTTTCAAAATCGTACGACAAATGATGTTATCTGATGGGCCGATATTCACGTGCATGAATGCATCTGGCAATGTGCGATCAAGCATGATCCAGAAGTATTTAAGCTTCTTGTAGATTTGTGCTTCCGTCAGTTCCCCAACATAGGGCATTAAGACATCATCAAGTTGACCGAGGTAAACCGGGATGTTCGTTACTGAAGGCACATGATGATAAATGATGGTCAGCATGTTGATGGCATCATCGAAATCTTCCGCTGGTGATAACTCCAAGTATTCTGAACCTTGAGAAAGAAACTTTGCGTAATCAGGCAAAACATAGCGTGGCTTAAACGGCGCATGCCCCTCAAACATGTCACATATCACGCCTTGCTGCATCGCGGTGCTCACCTCATCAGAGATGGTCATATATGGAATGCTGGCTTCAGCTTCTAAAGCGAGGATGTTGGATTTTTGTTTTGGCGACAAATTGCTGTCAGTAGCAATAGTAAGAAAACGCTGTTGAAGATCAGATAAGCTTTGAATCATCTGGGATATTCCTGAAGAAAATACGACGGTTAACCCTTTGATATCAATCGTTCAAAAGGTTGATGCTGATTTTATGCGTCTTTTGTCTTTTCCACTAATGAATAAAAACAAAAGAGTTATTTCCAATTCAGAAATAACTCTTTTGTTGTTCGTGCGATTCATCGATAGCGAGGTGCGGATATCAGGTATAAGGTTAGCGATTAGCGATTAGCGATTAGCGATTAGCTATTAGCGATTAGCGATTAGCGAAAGCCTAGCTTCGACTCGTTGCGGATAACATCACACCCGCGCTAATAAACACTCCGCCAGTTAGACGATTAAATAACTTAGCGCGACCTTTTACAAACAGCCAGTTTGACGTTTTCACCCCGAGCAATCCGTAAAAAACAAGCCAAGTTAATTCAAAAACAACAAAAGTGCTCGCAAAAACAATGTACTGGGTAAACAATGGTGCGGATGGATCAATGAACTGGGGAAATAGCGCAGTAAAAAAGACGATCGCTTTAGGGTTGCTTGAGCCCACGATAAAGCCACTGGTAAAGGCACTCAAATAGCCTGATGTAGGCTGCTCTGCATTTCCTTTTGTAAAATCGGTTTGTTTTGAACGTAGAGCTTGAATGCCAAGCCAAATCAGATAGGCCGCACCACACCATTTAATGATATTGAATACCAGTTCAGAAGAGGCAATCACGACTCCAAGCCCCGTAAAAGACAATGTCAGAATCGTTGTAATCGCAGTTAAACTACCCAGTGCTGTAAAAAACGCAGATCGAAAACCACTACTGACGCCTTTACTTAAACAAAGCAGAGAGCTAGGCCCTGGAGAGGCCGTAAGGACCAATATCGCAAGGGTATAATAAATCCAAGTATCAAGTTGCATCAGGCTTTCCTTATCCAATGTGAGGAGCAAAGTATTTCCATCCATGAAATACTTGCTATACCCGAGCTAACTCAAAATACTTGGGCATAACTATGCAATCAACATACTGCCTATATGCAACCATGTAAAGCGATTAATATTCACTCTTGTCTAATATGGACACTTATATTGGGGCGCTCTTTCATTAAAAATACCTTTCGTTGCAAAAGGTGTGAGAGCAAAGCCAAGTCACCCACTTAATCGTAGAAAGGTTTTGGATCCACCTCGAGTGATACAGGAGAAACCGCTTTTTCTATTTTGAGCGTACTGTGTTTGAGATCCAGCATGCTGACTTCAACATAACGTTTATATTTACGAGAATAAAAACACTTTACGATCGGTTTAAGTGGTTGCGAAGCGTTTGATGTCCATACAATCGCCACTCGACCATCACTTAGTTCCACAATCGAGCCGACAGGGTATATTCCAATGCAGTTAATGAACTTATAAACGAGATCGGCATCGAGATGGAATGGCGTCAAACTCAACAAAATTTTAAATGCTTCTGCAGAGCTCATTCCCTTTTTATAAACGCGTTCAGACGTTAGCGCATCATAGATATCAACAACACAGCTCATTCTCCCGTGCAATGGGATCTGATCACCGGACAGCCCCAAAGGGTAACCTTTACCATCAAGTTTTTCGTGATGCATTAAACACACATCACGACTCACATCACTTAACCCTTTCACACCAAGAATGATGCGTTTCGCATATACTTGATGCAATTTCATATGTTCGAACTCTTCAGGCGTCAAGCGGGCCGGTTTTTGCAAAATATCGTCATCGACTTTAATTTTGCCAATATCGTGAATAATGCCACCAATTGCCAGCTGTTTAAGCGTATCTTTGCTTAAACCCAGATGCTTACCAAACGTCACCAATAAACACGCCACATTCACTGAATGCTCAAGCAAGTAAGAGTCTTTTTGACGCAATGCAGACACGCATTGCAGCGCATCAGAGTCAATAAAAACACTCTCGATCATGTCATCTGCCCATGACTCAATCTCATCGACTTCGAGAACTTTCCCCTCGAACGTTTGGTTAAGTAACTTTTGGGCCAAGCCTTTGGCTTCTGCGATCAGTTTTTTCGCTCGTTTATGCTGTACTTCTCGGGAACGAAATGTACGGGGAATCTTCGGTGTAGTGAGCAATTCGCCGGCTTCAACCGTAATATTGTGAGGCTCTTCGACGGGCTTAATAATGCATTCTTTTGCCGAGAGTTTCTGGTCCACCCATACGTACTTTACGCCACTATCTTGGAGCTTTTTAATACCCAACACACTCGAAACGCGTCCAGCATTGGCTAAGTTAATTCGCTTACTTTGCTGAATAGCGGTGACGAACATTCCAATGCTGAGATCTGCTATCGCTATTTTTATCGAATCTTCTTGTTGGAATTGCATATTGGTATGTTCATTAACTGCTCATAGAATTGCGTAGGATTATATGAGATCAGCCCATCCAACGTTAGAAAAAACTGACATTAATGCGTGATCAGTCAACTAATGAGCAACAGTTATGCTACTAACCCATTGTATTGACGTGGTTACTGATTACTATTTCATCAATAAATATCTCTTTTCTCATTTTGTGGCGTATATCAATAATACTAAGTTATAAACGACTGATACTGTTCACCAAGTTATGGGAAAATCAACATTTAGAGCAATAGCTCTATTTTACAACATCTAATGCGCATGAGAGACTTAGCTGATTCACACTTTAGCTTTCTTTATAAGTGGACAACAACACATGCCTTTAGACTTTCATCAGGCTTTGATTTTCGTTGCCACTTTTGATGGGCTGCGGAGGAACTATCTTGTCTACCAAGGCTGAACTAGCAATTTCTGACCACGACCGTGAATTTCTTCGAATTGTTGAAGAAAAATTCATCCACATCTTTGATGTTTTTAGTGAAGGGCTCTTCTATATGGATGAGTTCGGCACGATGGTCTTTTACAATCAATCTTTTTATGAGCAGTTCGGTATTGATGCGGGACGAATAACCTTAGAACAATGGCTTGCTTTGGTTCATCCATTAGATAGAGCATTATTATCCCAGCGTGTCGACCAACACATTAGTAGCAAAAACACAAAAGTTACGACGACCTATCGATTGCGAAAACCTAATGGTCAATACATTTGGGTTGAGGGCACGGCGTTAACTAAAGAGAGCCAATTAGGGCTTTATATGGTTGGCAGCCATCGTGATATCTCAGATAAAAAGTTGATGGAAAGTTACATCCATCAGGTTGCTTTTCATGACAACGCCTCGGGTATGGCCAACCGCGCCCACTTACTATTTGACCTCAATAGCATTGCGAATAAAGACCTACAACATTCATCTATTTTCTACATCCAAATTGAAGAAATCCGCTCTTACTTAAACCAATATGGCAGTAAAATTGTCGATGGTTTGGTCGAAAAGCTCATTCGTACCGTCAGTACTCTTCCATCAAAAGACAGCTCAATCTATCGCGTTCATGACGATGCCTTTGTCGTTCTCGTGCCAAACGAATGCAATCTCGATGTGCTCCAACAATACGCAAAAACCATTAAAAGCAACTATCATGAAGCCGTTGTCGAAGACGGTATTTCACTCGGTAGCAACATCAGTATTGGCTTATATCCTTGCTTTTCCACTGAACATCCCGCCGAAGAGATTTTGCGCAAAGTGGCACGCACATGCCAATACGCCAGTGAGAAAAATAAAGACCGTATCGCCATTTATAACCAAAAAACGCAATTAGCCGTCGATCGTTACTTTTTTATAGAGCAAGGTCTAAAAACGGCATTGCAAGAAAAAACGCTAAGTGTGAAGTTCCAACCCATTATCGATGCCACGACGCGACAAGTGGTGAGTTTTGAATCACTTGTGCGTTGGCGCAGCATAGAGTTTGGAGAGATATTTCCAGATGAGTTCATTCCGGTGGCAGAAAACAAAGGCCTAATCATAGAGCTTGGCTATCAAGTTTTTGCTAAGGCATGCCAGTTCATAAAACGCTATCGAGAAAAGCATCACAATCAGGTTCGAGTCAATGTTAACGTCTCAGTGCTGCAATTATTGAACAGTGAGTTCCCTGCCAAAATTAAAAGCATTGCTGAAGAAATAGGTGTAGACCCTCAAGCCATTGTATTGGAACTGACTGAAACGTTCATTCTCGATAACAATCAAGCGGCAATTGCCCCACTCAACACGCTAAGTGAGCTTGGATTTGCGCTCTCACTGGATGATTTTGGTGCAGGTTATAGCTCTCTCAACTGCTTCTTTGATTTACCAATGACACAAATCAAAATCGATAAATCAATGGCTTGGAAAACACTGACTAATCATTCGTCTCAAGCATATCTGCAGTTCTTAATCTCGATTTGCAGAGAGCAGAATATAGAAGTGGTTATTGAGGGTATTGAAGACGCCAAAATGGGTGACTTTTTCACAGAGTTAGGCGTAGATTATCTACAAGGCTATTGGTTTTCAAAGCCCCTCTCTGTCGCGAGTGCAAGTCACTATACGCTGAATCAGCAATAAGACGTTAAATCAGTAAAACGTTGAAATTCTGATTGGCAATAAATACAACCCGACTGACGCTATCCCTGAGCAGCACTATCTTTGCTCAGGGATATGCCTGTCATTTTAATTCTACCTTTTTACTTATCCCTTTTTATCGCAATCTTTCTAATACCACGGCTTGGTCTAAATATTCATGGTATTCGGTATAGTCTAATCCCATATCGAAAATATATTTCGTTACTAGGTTTCTTACACACTCGACCAATTGTTCAGCTTGCCATGGTTTTTCAAAATAACGATCAATACCTGCCGAATTGATTGCGTTTATGGTATCCGTGTGTGTCGCCTGCCCAGTCAGCAGCACTTTGCGAGTACGGATAAAACGGCTGTCTTGGGAAACTTCGGTTAACAATTCAACGCCTGTTTTCCCTGGCATGACGTGATCTGAAATGATCAGTGCAATCATTTCACCATCTGCATCTAACTCTTCCATCAGTTCGAGCACTTCATCGGCAGACTCGCAATCTTCGATATTGAGCCATGGGCTCAATGACTGTAAGTCTTGCAGAACGGCGCTTAACACCTCTCGCTGATCATCAACGCAAATTAAATTAAGCTTGTCCATGTTCATCCTCTACCGGTAATTTAATTCTAAATATGGTTTTTTCGCTGTCACTTTTCACCGCTATGGAGCCGTTATACCCCGCCACGATGCGCTTTACGATCGACAGCCCTAGCCCTAAGCCAAATGACAGTCCCCCTTTTTTGGTGGTGAAATTTGGCTGAAAAATCTTTCGGCGCGTCGCTTCATCAATCTCTGGACCATTGTTTGCTAGCGTCACCAGAATTTTGCTTTTACTGACCCGTGTTTGTATTTCAATGACTGGCGAGTCGGTTTCTCTCATTGCATCACAAGCGTTCTTCAAAATGTTAACCCAGACCTGAACCAACTCCGTTTGCGAACCCATAAACAAAGGCAACTCAGCAGGGCTAAACCGCACACTCACCCGCCTTAAATCGCTTTGCAATAAAGCCAATGCTTGATTAATGGAGTCATTTACTCGTAACCCATCTTCCTTATCGATATCGGTTCGTCCGAGTTGCTTAACCGATTTCACAATGCCCACGGTATGTTTTGATGCAATTCGCAAGTCGTGTAAATCTCTCCCCATTTGCCAATAGCGAATGGCTTCTTCAGGTTTCTTCAACCAGTGCTCATTGAGGCTGTCCGTCGGTACTGCTCGGGCTAATTCACGAGCAAGATCTTTCGGCAGTCCGTAATATTTCTCGAAATGTCGGCCTCGTTTACGTGCCTCACAGGAAGACACCTTCTGCCCTTGCATTAAACCGAAATCAAAGAACTGACTCGCTTCCGGATGCACTTCTTCCAACAATTCCATAATGACCGATTCTAAGCGCTCGGATTTACTGCTGACGACACCAATTGCATTATTAAGCTCGTGTGCAATGCCCGCCGCCAGTTGCCCAAGTGTTGTCATCTGCTCTGCGGTATGCAGCTTTTGAAGCGCTTTCTCTTTACCGAGCGCTTCTTGCATCGCTCGACGCTGACGGCGTGACAATTCATTAACCATCACAGGCATAAATTGCGCGGTCAATGGGCCATACTGACTCGCTTGCACCGCAGGCGTATTGCGTTCGATCCAAGCTAACTCGACGTCTGTTTGTGCAACCACGGTGGACGAGGCCGTCCAGGTACCTGAGAAAAAGCTGTGTACACCAATAAACGCCCCCTGTGATGCAGCAAATACTTGAGTCTGTTTTTTCCCATCTTCAGAGTAATAGCCTGCAAGCTCGCCAGATAGTACGTAATAAAGTCGTTCGTTATCGCCATCTTGCTCAATCAAAATAGAGCCCTCCGCCACAGTAATGCGGCGCTCTATTTGACTGAAATAACGCTCGACTAGCGCATCTAATTTACTTTCGTACATTGCTTATCCAATGTGACCAACCGTATGAAGTATCCATACCATCACGAAACTGAGTAAGACACCTACCACGCCCAGCACTACCCCAACTTTCGCCATTTGATTACTCTGCACATTCCCTGTCGCGTGTGCTAGCGCATTCGGTGGCGTACTGATCGGCAAAGACATGCCCAACGACGCAGCAAAGGTCACGACTAGGATCAAGGTTACCTCTCCACCCAATGGAGTGAGGGAAGCCATTGATGTGCCGAGCGCAGCCATAATTGGCATGAGTAAGTTAGCGGTTGCGGTATGAGACATAAAATTGGCCATAACTAAACATAAGAACGCCGCGCCAAACAGCACCACATAAGGAGAAAATTCATCAAAGGGAATGCTGTGGACCATTAAGCTTGCTAACCCCGTTTTATCAAGTGCAAGACCCAGGGCAATACCACCAGAGACGAGCCAAAGCACATCCCACGATATCTTCTTCAAATCTTCTTTATTGATGATGCCCGTTAAGGAAAAGACAGCTACGGGAATCAATGCCACCGTATAAGAGTTCATGCCATGTGCCGATCCCATTAACCAGAGCAAAATCGTACCTGCAAACGTGATATAGACGATCATGGCTTTCGGCGTTTTTAAGAATTTGCTCTTGATGTTCAAATTGATGGTCGTTTGCTCTGCTTTATATAAAAAGCTAATCAAGAACCAAGCTAATGTCATCATCACCACAACAAACGGCACGCCAAACACCATCCATTCACCAAAAGTAATCAAGTTGTCACCAACTAAATATTTCAACGCGATAGCATTTGGCGGGGTTCCGATTGGCGTGCCAATCCCGCCAATATTAGCCGCGACCGGAATGCATAATGCAAACGCGATTCTACCTGGGTCTTTGGGTCCAAATACTGCAATAACGGGCGTTAGAATGGATAGCATCATCGCGGTTGTCGCCGTATTTGACATAAACATGGAAAATATCGCCGTGATAAGCATTAAACCTAACATCACGTACTTCGGGTTTTGACCAAATGGTTTTAGCAATACACGAGCTAAGTTCACATCCAAACGATATTTGGTCGCGGCCATTGCAAGGAAGAAACCACCAAGAAAGAGCATGATGATTGGGCTTGCAAACGTCGCCATGATCTCGTTGTATTGCAGGAGTTCCCCAAAGTGAGGTTGGCCCTCGTCAAGCCGAAAAAGAATAATGCTCTTATTAGAAACGAGTAACAATTCAAGCACAATGATCACCACAGAGGTGGCGTAAATGGGAATAGGTTCAAATACCCAACAAAGTGCAGCAAGCAAAAATATTGCAATCACTCGCTGTTGAATGATCGTTATCCCATCAAATGGAAACGCTGATAACGGCATCAGCAATACGAGCAAGGGAATGATCGTTGGGATAATGTATTTAAGATAAGGGCGCATAGTACTACTTCTCTTCCTGAGCTTCTCTTCCTGAGACAGTTGGCCACGATATAACAAGCGTAAGGTGCCATGAAATTAAGGAGCGATTCCTTTTGGCTTCCTTTCGCCACTCCAAACGGAAATTATGCGCGCGCTTTCAATTTCAAATTCTAGGACTAGATCAATGAATGGTTATTCAAATTGAAAAAGTTGACGTATCTGTGTTCAAGCTCACTAATTAGATAGGCGTTGCTTCTCTCCATCAGGTAATTTTTGACGTCACTCCACGTGATCGGCTCTAGCTAGTCTGGACACTTCACCGAACTTACGAGCGCTTTAGGGCACTTCTTTCTGAAGTTGGACTCTACTACTGTAGTACTTTATCAACCCTACATACGTCGATAGTGTCATTTTGTTCCCCAGGCCACTATAGCCAGACTGTGGCCAGTGCAAGCCACTGTGCTTTTTAACCCACTCTTTAAACTCTGGAGTTTGAAGTATATTTATTAACTGTCGAATTTCATCTATCGTAATGTCGAAGTCAGATAGCGCTAACTCTAATTTAACTATAAGCCGCTTCAGGTAACATTGCTGAGACATCCATCTATACAGAATTTCTGGAAATGACGTATTTGGCGCTAAATCGTGGCACTCTTTACACATCAGGACTAGATTATTGGGGTGCTCGTTCCCTCCCAAAGATTTAGGAATCACATGACATATTTGAAGTGGAGCCTTACGCCAACAACTCAAATACGTGCTTCCTACTGCATCGTAACGCCCTTCCCAAAACTGCCCACAAGACCAACATGTGGGTTCATTAACATCAATAAACGTGCCGAACGAATTAGGTTTATCTCGCCAATATTCAACGACCTCACCAATATCAATCACTTTTCTTTTCATACAGTCCTTCGCGCTATAACGCCTAATTCTTACAAACCCCATCATGATTTATAAATAAAACAAGGGTTACATCGCCCCTTCTGATCTAATGAATCTCGCTAAGGAAGATAACTTTGTTGTTCGAAAAGTATTGGCCGCTAACGCACCTAATGGGATGTTACTGCCTATTGACTGGCGGAGGCTCATATGTGTTATAGGGGTACTAAATATTTATGTACAATCTCAGCATGTCTTTGTGTTGAATACCGTTTTCATAGATTGGCTCAGGGTAGTTTAGCAAAAAATGGTCTTTGATGATTGAGTCTACTCGAAAGCCTAAACGCTGATAATAAGTCAGCTGATAGCCAAATGTTCCCGTACCAAGCTCTACACGATTGATTCCCTTGCTTGGTAACTGAGATAGAACGAGCTTTAACAGCTTAGAACCAATACCTTGACCTTGTAGCTTTGGAGATACAGATACATTGAATATCTCAGCAAGACTGTTGGTCTGCGCTTTAACAATACAAACCGCTAAAACTTGTCCATTGTCTAATGCAGCAAAACACCATGAATCAGCTAAATACGAAGCGATACTCGCTTCAGAAGGGTCAGCTTCAAGCAATAACTCTAGTGGAATTTCGCTACTTTTAACTTCGATATATTGCATTTTTCCTCCGATAAACATAATGCCCAATTCTTACGAATCCCCTCATAAATTCTATATAAAACCTTGGATTCAAGTACGAAGTGCGACACCTCTGAACATAAAAACAGTGAGATGCGATAATCATGAACTTTGCTCCCGCCAAGAAGTAAAAAACATGAAATACACGCACCTCACTGAGAACGAAAGGTATATGATTTCTGCACTCAGAAAGCAAGGAATTAGTACCGCTAAAATAGCTAAACAACTGGGTCGTCACAAAGCGACTATCTATCGAGAAATTGAACGCAATTCCCGATACAACAGACACTTTAAAAGGTACTCCTATCAGGCGTGGAGAGCCCAACAAATGGCTCGCAACCGGCTGAGTCGCTCGCGCAGAAATAAGCGCTACAGCGAAATCGACTTTAGGTTACCTGAAGCCTTGCTACGACTGGATTGGAGCCCTGACCAAATCGTCGGATACCTAAGGGTAAGAGGCTATCCAACAATGAGCCACGAGCTCATTTATCAGCATATTTGGAACGACAAAACTCTCGGTGGAACACTATGGAAGCACCTATGCCAATCCACTAAGAAAAGGCGTAAAAGGTATAACTCAAAAGACAGCCGAGGTCGGCTGGCAGCAAAGCGCCATATTACCGAAAGACCTGCAAAAGCTGAGCATCGAAAAGAGCCTGGTCATTGGGAAATTGATACCGTCGTTGGCCGCGGAACCAAGCACTGTATCGTGACTTTAGTCGACAGAATGACTGGCTACACTTTTATTGGGCAAATGGACGACAGAACAAGCGAGTCGCTCAACGTAAGAATGAGCAAAATCATGACCCGCTCTGACTTACCGTTTAAGACGATAACTGCGGATAACGGCACTGAATTTCATGGTTACACGCAACTAGAAAAACATCATAACTGCCTGTTTTACTTTACAAATCCATACCACTCATGGGAGCGAGGCACTAATGAAAACACCAATGGCTTGATACGACAATACTTACCAAAACGAACTTCTATGTCACACGTGACACAGAAGCTCTGTAATGAAATTGCACACAAATTAAATACGCGCCCACGCAAAAGACTTGGGTATAGGACACCAACGGAGTATATTCATGCGCATCTGTAGAAAGTGTCGCACTTCAAACTTGATACTAAGCCTGTACTCGCAGCATCATCCCACCAAACTGATGTCTAGAAACCTTTACTGGATACTGGTACTTCCGGTTTCCAAAAGTTATTGTCAATTCACAACAGTCAAATTCATCTCGGTGGTTATTGACGTAACGCGCAAACCTTTCCAAAATCCTTTCGTCAGTTATAACTATTTGTGTTACCTGATCTGGATTGCGAAAAATTGACTTTGCATCTGAGAGTTGATTGGAATCGACTGGCTTAGCCTCACAAGACAATACTAACTTTTTAGATTCGACAAAAACCTTAGAATTAATAACATTTATCTGGTCTTCACCAAATTCATGCCAAAATTCAAAGGGAGTTGTACCAACTCTTAAATCAATTGAAACTGCCATTTTTTCTCCTAAAGGCATAACGCCGCATTAAGGTGTGAGCAACGCTACCACGAAACTTAACCATACCACCATAAACACGAAACCCAACGATGGAATGAAAAATGCCAAGCGTTGGGAATCACTCTTAAATGCTTTGTTAACTGCCTTTCAACAATATAAAAAGAGCCCACATTTGTGAGCTCTAAAAACTTAATGCACTAGCGGCAAACTCCGACCTACTGCATTCTCGATTATTTGAAAATACGAGGCTTCGTCATCTTTTGAAGCTATATTAAATATATTTGTACTATAATTTTCTGCCAAGTTTATTTGTTGAATTACTTCTTGCTCTTTCTTAGCTGAAGCTGAGTAAACAAAATAACTACAAACCTCACCTTCTAATGACTTTTGCCCCTCAGCAAAAGTCATGAGCTTCATCGTTGTTTCTTTCAGCTTAGACTTGGTATCTAATACATCGTAATCGATTACCTCAGTCAAATGAAACTTTCCATTTTTCAATAGAAAATCAGCAGTAAGACCGGTGGCTTCATTGAGCATGTAATTTGAAACTATTTTATGTTCGCTCAAGCCTGATTCATCTTTTGCTAATAACTCAATTGATGAAAATTTACGTTTTAATGTTGTAATTAGCCTTGTATTAGTACGATTGGAAGACTCTCGAACTGAATATGGCTTAATTAAAGCTTCAAATAACTTTTCTACTTTCGATTCGTATTGAGAGAAATGATCAACAGAAAATGAAGCTGTTTCCGAAAGTGTAATACCTCCAGGAAAGCTCGCTAATAGGTTATTGAACTCTTCTGGTGTCGCTGCATAGTCGGATAAACTTACAAGGCTATGCTTAACTTCTAACATCATTTTCTGAGACGACGAATTGTCTAACATTCTCAGTTTCGATGCAGACTTTAGTAACCTTATATCTATCGTGTCTTTGAACACTATCAAACCAATGTTCACTACTTCGCCACGCATTGGGTTAGGCATGTAACGAACTACTGCATAGTCAAACCATTGCATTACACCACCCCCTTAAGTTTTTCAATTCGCTCATTGAACTCGTCTGAACCCCACCAATTTAGAATGATGCTCTTATCTTTCTCACTCATCCAACTATCGTGCATTAAGTTTAGAATTGACTCAATATCTTCGCGAGAAATTTTCGAAATTTCGTCCAAAACCTGAAGTGAAGCAGCTTTATTGTAACATTTATGCTTACGAATAAAGTCATTACACATAGCTGTCTTGCTTTGCGGCTGCAAGCTTTCAAAACCAAATGGATCGGTTTCTTTCCATGCACGGCTAAAATCAAATGCCAGAGCGATCTTTGTATTGTTGAAGCTATCGCGGAAAATGTAGTTTCCAAAGTGACGGTCTTCATTATTTACAAAGAGATCGAATGCATACACTTTACTTAAGAAGGTGTCCAAATCTTCAACAACTGTCTTACCAGTTAAGATATCGAGTATTTTAGGAACTGCATCAATTGTTGTTACCCCACCTTCCCACACAGAACCGAAAGCCATAGAACCACACGATAACTTCACATTTTCGAAGGCAGGAGTCGGAATAGAAACCAAGCGAGCTAAATGGTGGCAAAAGAACTCAGACGCAGGCACGAAACCATTATTGTCTTTTGTGGTTTTAATAGCGTAGTGCTTACCGTCACGCCCTTTACCAATCAACGAAAGATCTGCGCTGTTTTGCTTACTTGGGTAAGTCTCAACGATTTCAATAGGAAATAACACCTGTTGTTGAAACTGCGGAGGCACTACGATTTTGGTCTCTTCGCTATTTGCAGCTTCAAGTTTCTTTTCAGTTGTCACAGCTATTTCCTTAAATTTTAGAGAGTTAATACGCGCAGTATTCTATACCATTAGCTTAATTAGACAAACTAAATTATGTGTATGAACTAAAGGCAGTTAACGCCCTGCTAAGGGGTGAGCAACGCAATGCCGAAGCCGCCGCAAACCACCTTAATCACTAAATTCAACGCATAGTAAAAATGCCACGCGTTGCGAATCCCTCTTGAGCAGTTTGTTAGTCGCGAGGCACCGAGCGACAATTTTAAGCCGAACTAAACTTTGCGAACAACAAACTTTATGTGCTTTGATGCACTTGCGTCAGGCGTAGTCTCAAAGCGGCTACTCAATGAAACCACTTGGAACAAACAACGCCGTAGAAAACGGACTGACAACACCAAAAAACACTTTTTGAAAGCCAATCTCACAGTGCGGACTTTCAACAAAGTCACTGAAACCACGTGGAACTTACCACACCAGAGAAAACGTCCTTTCAGCAAGTAAATAAGCTTTTAAACCAACAAACTCACCGAGCAGATTTGCAACCAAAAACAGATTTTCGATTGCCCCGCTCTATCACCACCAAAGAACGAAACAACCGCTTGGAAATTAGCAATGAATTGATCTAGAACCGATGAAACTGAGCTTTGACCGTCGAAGATGGAGCTATGAATCAAACAACCAGTAGCCAAGTTTTGAGCTTAGAAACATGATTTTGACCGCTAGCTTTTTCTGGCGACTAACGCCTTGTTAAGGTGTGAGGCACGCAATACAGAAGCTTCCGCATACCACCTTAACCACTAAAACTAACGCATAGTAAAAATGCCACGCGTGCCGAATCACTCTTGAACAATTTGTTATGTAGCCGACTTTCAGGTTAGTGCTTTCTGTCCAATTTGGATTTTGGGCGCAATACCTGCTTTGCGATACAAAGCTAGAGCAGATTCATTGAAAGAATATACCTCTAACCACAGCTCTTCTCCGCCGTTAGAAATAGCCCTTTCTTCAAATGCCTCTATTAGCGCCAGTCCAACACCCTGACTCCTAAAGCGTGAATCCACTACAATCTGTTCAACGCTTGCGATCTTTCGCTGTTTGAGCGTCCAAGACTTACGAACCCATAGCTCACCAAAAACAAAACCTACTAACTGCCCTTTGCTTTCGGCTACCAGACAAATCGAGCTTTCACTTTCGATTATCTTGTGCAGGTCTATTTTTTGTTCAATTTCTTCCGGTGATAAAAAGTCATCAGGTAAATTTGCTTGATGATACTCATTAAGCTGAAACTGTAGTTTCTTGATAACACTGATATCTTCAATGCGAGCTTGGCGAATATTTAACATATATAAATCCTTTTAACTTACCGTCCTCTCGCGGCTACATAACGCCCAATTAAGGTGTGAGCCACGCGACCACGACACTAAAATTGAACACCGTAAACACTAAACTTGACCAAAACCAAAAATGCCAAGCGTGGGGAATCACTCTTAAATTGTTTGTTAACTTACATTCTCAAACAGTTTCGTCAGCTTTTTTAGTTCGACCTCTTTTGACTTAAGTCTGCGAGATTCTTCGATAATACTCTTGTAACACAAGTACGTTGCCGAGATTTCACTTTTTACTCTGCTCTCAATGAGGGAGTAATTACTGTCTTCATACATATCCCAAACCCCACAACCAGACTCAAATTTTAGTCCTTTTACAAACTTATTCATTAACCCGTTTTTAGGTGCAGGATACATATAGCCTGTATTTAGGTTAAACAAAGGAGTTGCTATCTGAGACAAATCCATTACTCGAAATTTATTCTGTAATTCAAAGGCTTGCTGATTTGATAGTAACTTGTACCTTTTGAATAACTCGAACAAGATCGGCACGTCTGAAGATGAAATACCGATACCGCACAAAACAGCTGACCTCGTACCATTGTGTGCTTTGCTGACTTTTTCTGAGGCTTTAACTAAAACATCAAGTATTCGCTCAAGGAGCACACGCTCATTATTTTCGTGCTCCCACAGCCAATAGCTTTTAATTTTTTTTGGAATAGCATCATCGTGGGTTTTGTCGACAGTAAAGCCGTTTATACTTAAAAAACCACCACCTAGAATTCGGGATGCTTTATCCCATGGGTTATAACAAAAACCTACTTCCTTTCGCGACTTTTCAGGAACATAAAATTCCAGATCAAAAATAACTGTAATGCAGCTACCTAATTTAGTTTTCAATTTTGATGTACCTCCATGTAAGTTAACGCCCAGTTAAGGGGTGAAGCACGCAATGACCAAGCCGCTGCATGGCACTTCAACACCTAAATCAACGCATACCAAAAATGCCACGCGTGCTGAATCCCTCTTGAACTGTTTGTTATGTGAATTTATGCCTCTGATATATAAACACTTACTTCACGATCTTTACCTTGCATGCGATTTGTCTGATCGCCTACGTATTTTACACCGAGCTTTTCAATAACTGATTTTGAACGCTCATTTCCAACTAAATGCATTACTTTTAATCTTGTTAATCCATAATGCTTTTTTGAAAATGAAATCAAAACCTTAGATGCTTCTGTAGCATAACCACTGCCCCAGTAAGGAACGCCTAACCAATAGCCCAGAATACCCAAACCATTTTCCAGTTTTGGAAAACTAACAGCACCAATAAGCTCAGAACTCTCTTTTAGGACAATGGCATAGACAATACCTTTACCACTTAAAAACAACTCAGCATGTGTACGAATCCAATTTTCAGCATCACTAACTGTATATGGATACGGTATATTTGCCGTCATTTCTGATATTTGCTTGTCGCCAACCAACTCTGAAACACGCTCAGCGTCAGACATAGAAAATGGTCGTAATATTAGTCTTTCACTTTCAATTGCTTGCTGCATAATTTCCCTATTCACATAACGCCCTGTTAAGGGGTGAGCGACGCAATACCGATGCCGCGGCATACCACCTTAAACACTAAAACCAACGCATAGTGAAAATGCCACGCGTTGCGAATCCCTCTTGAACAGTTTGTTAGCTATTGATTGCACACTTAAAGTTTTGATATCTCGTCAGAGCAAAATTCAACTAGCAGACCATCCTCAAGCCAAACCTCATACAAAGGGCCACCAAAGTGTTTTCTAAAACGATGAACTAATTGATGTTTCTCTGCTATTGCGACTAACTCATCTACCGTTTTGTTTGCTTCGAGCATAAAGTGAGAAGCATGAAAATTTTGGTTTTTACCTTGCTCTTCATAAATTGCAGCTAAGTCACCGAACGTCAATTTATACTGCACTGGAATGAACTCTATTAGTTCATTATCACTCTCACTCCAAACACACATCCATGCACCAGTCATTGTCTTTGACGGAAATGCTTTAGCCTCACCATTTGTAAGCTCAGCTAAAATCTCCGAGCTACGCTTCGGCTGGTATGAGTTAATAGATAAATGCTTAATTTTCATTTAATTTCTCGATCTTCCCTGAGATAGCTAACGCCGCATTAAGGTGTGAACAACGCATCCACGGAACTTAACCATACCACCGTAAACACCGCACTCAAAGTTGGAATGAAAAATGCCATGCGTTGAGAATCACTCTTAAATGCTTTGTTATGTGCGTACTAAACATTGCCACTGTCTGATGAATTGAAAGAAAACATACGCACTTCATCACGAGGAAACCAGCCCAATTTTTCATAGAATGATTGAGCATTAAGATTTTCGTTTGCGACAAACAAATGAGTTTTAGCTATACCCACTTTTGCAAGAGCATTTACTGCCGATGAAATCAGTTGCTCACCAAAACCTTTTCCTCGGAACTTAGAATCAACAGCCAAGTGCTGCACATAACCCCTGCGACCATCTGTACCAACCAGAATTGCACCTACAATCTTGTCGCCACTTAGAGCGACAAAGCTAAGATTCGGATTGCGTTCTAAATATTTACCGATGTTTTCCTTTGAATCAGCATCTCGCAATAACATAGCTTCTGTTTCTGACCACAATTCAATCACTTGTGCGTAATCTGAGATTTCCATTTCCCTAATCAAACCACTTTCCTTTTAAATTACATATAAGCACATAACGCCGCGTTAAGTGGTGAGCAACGCTAACCACCCAACCTAAACCATTGTGACATAGCCACTAAAACCAAAGTAGACCGAAAACGTCAAGCGTTGGGAATCCGTCTTAAACGCTTTGTTATGTTTTTATGAGCCTATATTGATATAATATACCCAATTTAATTCATACAAACAAAGACCTATGACTACAGATAATCCAGCAGCACGCTTATTGGCAATACTACAACAAGGCAAAACGTTCCCTCCCACAACACCAACTAAAGATGTATGGGAGAAAATATTAGGTATTGACGAGCAAGGTGTCGGAAAAGAGTCATTACTTATGGCAAAGCTAAGCCAATTTGTATTACTACCGCATCAGGTTGAAAAGCTCATAGCGGAGCATTATCCAGAGCTATCTGAAAATCTCCGGTATTCAATGGATAAGCTACAGAGTGCTGTTTTAGGACAGAACCTAAGTGGACAATGGACTTCATTTTCAGGTCATATCGACCAACATAGCTTGTCCACCCTTTCAATGGCCGCTGCATTACTAGACCATAAATTAGATACAAAATTAATAGAGAGTGAGCAACTGCAAGGCTTCAAAACAAAAATTCAAGATATTCTGGATACGTCGATTCAATCGAATCTAAATATGGAGTTTAAGAAGTATATACAACACTATATGCAAAAAATCCTTACTGCTATTGACGATTATTTAATCTCTGGCGCACAACCTATTCTAGATGCTCTTGAAGCAACTCTTGGTCACGCTGTTCTTGACCCGGAATTCAAAGAAGACTTAAAGGAAACAGAAACTGGTAGCAAGATACGAGAGGTTCTTGGCGATTTAGCAAATGTTGTAACTATTGCAACAGCTGCAACCGGTGCTATCGCATTTATCGCCAATAATGGAGTTCCATTATTGAACTAATTTTGATTTGCGGTGAATTAAAACTCGCCGCAAAAACATAACGCCGCGTTAAGTAGTGAGCAACGCCATCACGAAACCTAACCATACCACCTTAAACACAAAACCAAACGATGGAATGAAGAATGCCATGCGTTGGGAATCTGTCTTAAACGCTTTGTTATAACACAATTGCTACACGTCACTTTCCGTTAATATCTGTCGACAATTTCGTACAGTAAGAACGCGAATTTCATGGCTGAGGCTATATATGATTCGATAGTGACCAAACAAGATTTCGCGGTAATTAGTATGAGGTAGCTCCGGAACCATTCGCCCCATTTCAGGCATACTTGAGAGAAGGTCTGTTTTGTCGAAGACCTCATTAACCCAGTTTTCTGCAGCCACTGGATTATCTAGTGAAATAAACTCAGCTGCATCACCTAACTTTTGTAATGCTAGTGGTGACCAAACTACTTTCATTTCTTAAGACGCCCCAACACTTGAGCACGAGCGTCTTCATTGGAAACACCTAAACCGGAAGCTAACTGTGCTTCAGCAGTACGCATTTCTTCTAGTAACTCGATCTTCTCTTGCATCGCTTCATATTCCGCAACATCAAGGACAACCGCGACACCTTTACCACGTTGTGTGATTACTAGCGGTCTGCGAGTTTCGTTAATCTGTTTAATAAATGACGTCACGCCAGCACGAAATTCAGACAAAGGCTGAATATCTTGATCAAAATGGATACGGCTCATATCGAACTCCTAACAGTACAGTTTAATGTACAAATAATAGTTCAACTAGCCATTTTAAACAATAGGCTGATTTTGTGTTATAACGCCCTGTTAAGGTGTGAGCAACGCAATACCGATGCTCCCGCATACCACCTTAAACACTAAAACCAACGCATAGTAAAAATGCCACGCGTTGCGAATCACTCTTAAACAGTTTGTTATGTCTATGCTAACCACCTAGAAAATCTAGTATTTTTTGTCCAGTACCTAGACCTCGTTTGTAAAACTCAGTGTGACCGCAGCTACTGCATGATAAGAAATAAAAACGGTGTTTATTGTAATTGAAAAATGTACTCCAAAATCCACCACTGGCTCTTAGCTCACCAACCTCATATGACTCTGAACCACATTTATCACAGCAGTATTCAAACTTCGATTTCACTTTGTCATTCCCTAACAGGTGGTTTGCCATCTGCTTGTTTGCAAGCTCTTTGCCTAAAACCCCGCACTTTTCACACTTCAATGATGAGTGTTCATTGCTATGCCCGCACCCAAAGCACTCCCATTTACTATCCATATTTCCTCTTATAGGCATAACGCCCAATTAACGTGTGAGCAGCGCAAACACTGGACTTAAATACTGCGCCGTAAACACTAAACTCAACCTGAAGTGAAAGCGCCAAGCGTTGCGAATCACTGTTGAATTGTTTGTTATGTTTTACCACAAACATATGATTTACTTGAGAAAGAACTGCTATTTCTGACTATTTTTCTGAAGCAAACCACAAGGTAAGAACCAACTTGGCAGCCAAAAGTGATTAACCCAAAACCAGTAATTCCACTTCCCTGCCCAATGAGGCAACACGACCAAGCACCAACAAGTACCCTTTCTTTCCAGTCAAAGCGCGAAACAATGTTGAATTGCCGAGGCAACTGCCAAATTAAAATGCTGCTGGGCAAAGAACCTCAAAGCGCCTTTAAGCCAAAGAGACTGAAACCTAGACTACTCGACCTGACAATGAAGCAACCCACGAACATTGGCATGTTTTACGGCCTATGAGATTCAAGAACTTAGGCCGACAATGCGGATTTGCTGAGTCTACTAGGGACGAATTGCCAAAGGGACAAAGAACTAGAGCCTAAGATATTTAAGCCCTTGAAATACAAGTAAACATAACGCCCAATTAAGGGGTGAACAACGCCTCCACCCAACCTAAAACATTGTGCCATAAACACTAAATTTGAAGTAGAAGCAAAAATGCCAAGCGTTGTGAATCCCTCTTAAATTGCTTGTTATACCAATTATTTCTAGCTTACAGATTTTTCGGTCATCTTCGAGAGTAAAAGCTTCTACGACCTGCCCAGGTAAATAATGGCTTTCTGATCCATCTCGAATCGTTGCAGTCTTTTTACCTGATAGGATTTGACGCTCTAATTTAGTGAAAAATGTGATTTTATCCAAAAACTTACACCTACTTCCTTACAGGTTCTTCCAAGCATATAACGCCGCATTAAGGTGTGAGCAACGCTACCACAAAACTTAACCATACCACCGTAAACACAAAACCCAACGATGGAATGAAAAATGCCAAGCGTTGAGAATCACTCTTAAATGCTTTGTTAGGTTAAATTTAGACCATCGCATATCAACCATCTGATTTTCTGTTACTATACAAGACTATACATCAAAACTAAGGTTCGAGATGGAAGTTAAAATCCTAGATACTAAGCAAGAAGGAAGCGCTACTTGCTACTTAACAAAATTCTTTATGTCTGAATATTTAGAAAATTTACCTGATGATTATAGGGATTGGAATGTTCAGCGAGGAATTGTGACTAATCACTACTTAGACAAGATAATAGATACTCTATTACAATCAAAACATATACCTCCTCTCGTTCTGATCACAGATAATGTAAATGCCAGCGGTGACAAAGCTCGGCTTGAAAGTTTTCAAGTTCTAGACGGACTTCAACGAACACACAGATTAAAATTAATCCACAATAGTGTAAATTTCATAAAAAACACCCCAGAAATAATAGAAGAATCTAAAATCCATGGTGTATTAAAGTCTGTAAGAAAGCACTCCAAGTCAATAACAGAAAATAATGCAACCTCACCTGTTGTTAGAAAACTATTATCAGAAATTGAGTCTGGTAATAGTATTGATAATTTATTTGAATTTGAGCAATGGGCAGAGGTTTGGGAAAACTTATCTTTAACTGAACAAGTTAATAAAATGCTACTACTAAATGCTGGCCATAAGTCAGTTAGTAAAAAGCACCAAATTGAAATAATATTTCACAATATAATTTCCAAACTTGAAAACGAATTAGAAGACAAGTTCACCATTGTTCGTGAAAGAAACGTAAGTTCAATAAGTGCTAATAAAAATAGACCTGTCGGGCAGTTCAGCTTCTCACATATAGTTTCTGGTATGATGTCTCTAGATCAAGGAAAGCCCGTCACTATTAACGCAAACTTATTAAGCAAGGTTCAAGAAGATATAGATAACTATACTTTAAGTTATGATGAGATTTTAGAACTATGCAGCTTCTTAGCTGATTTAGACTCCTCACTATTCAATGAATACAATGACATTGGGCTGAAGTGGTTAGGAAAAGAAGTGGTTGTTACTGGTCTGCTTGGTGCAGTGGGTATTTATGCAGAAAAGCACGGTATATCAACAACCGAATCATTAAATATCACCAGAAATAAGTTAATTCCTAATCCATCGATACTATCTTTAAATAATTATGACGATATTAGAAATGGACTAGATGTCTCAAAAATAAACATTGGAAAAGTTAATAAATCAGCGGTTACAAGCGCAATAACAGATTTACTTGAAGCTAAGGTATCAATCGTCGATTGGAATAATGCATTCTCAGGTGGTGTATAAAATGAACAACACCAACGCAATTTATCAATCAATAATTAATAGTATTGAGCGCCTTACCTCGCAAGAATCCATTACAACTATTGAAGAAATATATAATGATGATGAGGTTAACCTTGCCAAACTATATGATTTGGAAGAAAGCCTTACTAATATTCTAGGTGAAATCAATAGTTATAAAGAAGCTAATGCATTTTTTGATAATTTCTCAGAACTATATGATTTATTAAGTAAAAATGCTGAAATTATAAATCACCAGTCCAACATTTCTCTTAAGAGCTTAATGTATGCAATTAAGCTTGTTAGACTACTAGAAAATAGTTTTGAAACAATTCCTGAAGAGGATATTATTCCATTTTCGGAGTTCACCAAGTTCGACGAAATCCCTCATTTTATTAAAAGCCAGTTTTATTTATATACAGGCAATGAAGATTATGAAAACGCAATGGTATTCATTAATACTGAGGATGGAATTGACAATCTAATACAAAGTAATGAAGAAATACCAGATTCATTCGTAATACTCATTCTTAATTTCCTAGCCAATCATAACTTTGAACAAAACAAAAAGCTATTGATAATAAAATCACCTGAGACCGAAATTACTATTAACAAGGCAATTTCCGCGTTAAAGCTACATTTGGTATGTTCTGGAGATAGCTATCATAAAATAGAAACAACACAACGTAACAACCTCAACAAATTCAAAGAAACGATCTCTCTTTCCAAGAATTACAATCAATTTGATGATTCTTTAATGATATTAAGTGAATATAATAGTAGGAATGAACTATTAAATAAATACCTTAGTATTTATCACTTGGTTGAAAATTTCATGTGCCGATTCCCGTTAGTTCGACTACAAAACAACAACAATGGAAATATGTTTTCCATACGAAATTTTCGTGACATGTATGACGATCTCGATGGTAAAGAGATAACTATGATCCGTAACTTTTTCAAGGTAATATTTTCCGAAAACTACAGGTCAAGCTATTTTTTAAATATTGCACATGATAAATTTAAGAACCTTGTAAATAATTCTATAATGACAGAGCCCGATATTGACGATGCTTTAATTAAATTAGGCATGATAAATAAAGGAATTGCTTTGACTTATGATACTGTCAGTAACTATAGTGCTGGTCAAGTGAGATCTGAATTACCACAAAAGTTAGCAGACATGGTATATGGAATTAGAAACTCCATTGTTCATAATAAAGAAACCGAATTTCATCTTTCACATGAATATATGGAGCCTTGCATTTACGATCTAATTAACTCTTACGTATTAGATATACTCGAGTTAGTATTGTTAGATCTAATATGCAATGAAAATGACATCATATGGTATTCTTACTCTCGTATTAAATTATTTGAAGACTAACAAACTGGTGCGAACTAAATTTATTTAAGTTCGCACATTCTTAACCTAACGCCCTGTTAAGGGGTGAGCAACGCAATACCGAAGCCGCCGCATACCACCTTAAACACTAAAACCAAACGCATAGTGAAAATGCCACGTGTTGCGAATCCCTCTTGAACAGTTTGTTAGTTGCGTACTCAAGGCATATACAACGCTACTACATCAATACTTAAGGTTTGAGTAATTGAATAAGCAGAAATCAAAATGGGTAGTAGAACTTCAACAACCAACCGACAGATAAAGATTGGTTTTGTGAGTTTATTCCTTTCCATTAGATCTAACTGTATGCCAGCAGCCTGTTCTCCATATGGCTTTTTCACGCTCGGTGCAGCTTGAGTCGCACGCTCGAACACCAAATCCAAATGCTTTGATTTAGTCAAAAGAGACCATCCCTGAAGCTCAGATGCAATGTAGATGGAAAAACTGACCAAGTAAAAAACAGTAATAGCCGTAATTAACAGCATTAACGCTTCCAAATTTGAGGTTGAAAACGCTATACCAAATGCTGTTATTTGGGTGGGAATAAGCCCGACTTTAGTTGTAACGAGACCAACAAGGCTAGCAGCTAAAAGGTTACGCCTTACTTTTCTCGTTGTTTCATTTAATGGTTCACGAAGTTGATCAGTAATGTGTTCCATAATCCCTCAAGTCTAATTTAATCCAATAGCAACTAACGCCCGCTTAAGTGGTGAGCAACGCAATACGATGTTTCCGCACACCACCTTAATCACTAAAATCAACGCATGGTAAAAATGCCACGCGTTGCGAATCCGTCTTGAAGCGTTTGTTAGGTTAATCGTTTTTCTGCCAATTGCCCACGTTCACCAAGCTCTCCGACATCAAACCAACCATGTTTGCGATAGAATCTAACGGCTTGCAAATTTGCAGGAATATAGCGTAGCTGAACATATGCACATTGCTCGTTTTTGAGCTGAGTACATATGAAATCCACTAGTTTTTTACCTAAACCGTTGTTACGAAATTCAGGTAACAAATACAGCAAGTTAATATAGCCAAACTTTATACCTTGCTCATCCATCAAGCCATTTCGAAATTCTATTTGACCGATGACCTCATTGTTTTTGAGAACATGATAAAAGCCAGAATTGAATAGCCACCGACTTGATAGACACCTTTTAGTTAGACAAAATGACTAATAGAGAGGTGCTTATGAGCAGCAAAAGATATCCAGAAGAATTTAAAATTGAAGCAGTCAAACAAGTAACTGAAAAAGGTCATAGCGTGGCTGATGTTGCTGCGCGACTAGGAACAACGAGCCATAGTTTGTATGCGTGGGTTAAACGCTACGGTCCCAACTCTTCACAATACCAAGCTCAATCTGATGAAAGTGCTGAAATTCGTCGACTTAAAAAGGAATTGCAGCGGGTAACAGAAGAGCGAGACATACTAAAAAAAGCCGCGGTGTACTTCGCAAGCCAGTCCGACTGAGGTATGCCTTTATTAAAGCGAATCAGACCATCTGGTCTGTTCGACGCATGTGTAAAGTCTTTGGAATTCACCCAAGCGGTTATTATTCTTGGCTAAAAAATCCAGATAGTAGACAAGAAAAGCGGCGAAAATACCTTCTCGGACTGATAAAGCAATTTTGGCTGGAGTCTGGCTGTGTGTATGGTTATCGAAAAATCTACAGTGACCTGCGAGATGAAGGGGAAATCTGTGGAATTAACCAAGTTCATAGCCTAATGAAGCGAGAAGGTATTCAGTCGCAAAGAGGCTATCGAAAGCCACGCCCCAAGGGTGGTGCCGAAAACATCATTGTTCCTAACAAACTCTCAAGAGAGTTCAACCCGATCGCGCCCAATCAATCGTGGGTAACTGATATTACCTATATCAAAACGCACGAAGGTTGGCTGTATTTGGCGGTAGTTGTAGATCTATTCTCTCGGCGAGTAATTGGTTGGTCAATGAAAAGTAGAATAACTAAAGAACTTGTCCTAGATGCTTTGCTAATGGCGGTTTGGCGCCGTTCGCCTATAGGAAAAGTGCTCGTCCACTCAGATCAAGGTAGCCAGTATACCAGTCACGACTGGGACTGTTTTTTGAAACAGCATGGTCTTGAATCAAGTATGAGTCGCCGTGGTAATTGTCACGACAATGCGGTTGCCGAGAGTTTTTTCCAGTTACTCAAAAGAGAAAGAATTAAGCGGAAGTGCTACACCACTAGAGAGGAAGCTCGTATGGACATCTTCGAATATATTGAGATGTTCTACAACATTAAACGCCGACATGGTTCCAATAATCAGTTGTCGCCAGTAGAGTATGAAAAGCAATATGAAATCAAGTTAAAGAGTGTCTACTGATTTGGTGGCTATTCAATCGCAGAAAATTTTTGATTTAAAGTGAACGAACTAGAGTTCTCATCAGTAAATAAGTTTGATTGCTCTAGTGCTACTGGGCAGTTCTCAACCACAAACTCTCGAAATGCAAATAAAAGCCTATGATTTCTGATAATTTCTAATTCAGGACCCCAATTATAATTTTGAACAAATACTTTCTTCATCGAGCCTCCTTTAGGAAACATAACGCTCTGTTAAGGTGTGAGCAACGCAATAACAAAGCCACCGCATACCACCATAAACACTAAACGCAACGCATAGTAAAAATGCCACGCGTTGCGAATCACTCTTAAACAGTTTGTTATGTTTATTTAGCCCACTTAACCACACCATTAGCTTGGCATGAAGTTACACCAGTCAAGCCATTACGCCCCATTGAAATTCGTATACGTTGCTCATTAAGAGGCTCAATCTCTCTACCAACATTGTCAGCATGGTCCCATGCAATAGCAGTAAGCTGACTTTTACAAGCTTCCGCTAGAGCGTCACTCTCTGGGATAAATTGGTATCGAGAATAGTAAACCGTGATTCCAAAACCATCTTCACGTTCCTCGATACCATACTCAGTATCTTTATCATAAGTGGACAATGGAATATTTGTATGACTTACAGGCGTCGCACAACCGACAAGTGAAGAGGTCAGAAGTAAGCCCAATAGTAATTTTTTCATCAGTAACTCTTTAAAAACCTATAACTTCGACAATATACAACACGGAATTCCAATAATAAATATAACGCCCGCTTAAGTGGTGAGCAACGCAATACGATGTTTCCGCATTCCACCTAAATCACTAAAATCAACGCATGATAAAAGTGCCACGCGTTGCGAATCCGTCTTGAAGCGTTTGTTATGTGTATTGGCTTAAGTGATTCTCTATAAATTCGATATCAGCTCGATAAAAATCACCAAGTGGAATAGCACTTGGCTCAAGCCAAAAGAAAGTTTGCTGCCTAACTTCATCAATCATCTGAGGCTCAGTATCATTACCCGCACGTAAAACAACATAATGAATTTCACCACCAAAATCATTTTTAGCTTGATGACTACCGAGTCGCTTTAAACCTTGCAGTCCCGTTTCTTCCCACAGCTCTCTAACTGCTGCTTGATTACCTGACTCACCAGGGTCAATAGAACCGCCTGGGAATTCAAATACCATTCCTTGCCCTCGTCTGAAGCGCTTTTGGATAAGAACTTTTCCATCTCTTACGACCACGCCCATTGCAATATTTTTCATGTGAACTTTCCTTGTTCTTCTAAATACACATAACGCCGCATTAAGGTGTGAGCAACGCTTCCACGAAACTTAACCATACCACCGTAAACACAAAACCCAACGATGGAATGAAAAATGCCAAGCGTTGGGAATCACTCTTAAATGCTTTGTTATGCAACACTTACATGTCAGCAACCAATTCGTAGAATACTAATACGTCAAATGGCTTACTGAAAAAACTGCTGTTTGTTAAAAACGTTTTGATTTCCCCACTTAAAGCATCAAATTTAGCTTGCGACTCTGTATTAAATGGAAATGTCATTTTCTCCGTCGCTTCAATTAATTCCAAAGTGCTCTGACGCTTAGCATTGTTTTTTGCAATAAGTATACTGTACGCCAGTTCTTTTTTCTCGCTAAAACTACAGCGTTCAATCGCTAAATAATTAATGTGAGCTAATACCGGAGTGAGTTCCTCAAGTCTTTGCTTTGCAAATTTTAAGGTATCTTCATCGGGTTTATTTTTCGTTGAGATCTTACTACAAACGGCTATACGAGAACCCAAAGCATCTATTGAATTATTTAAGTCAGCGAATAGCTTATCTTCAACACTTTGACCAGCATTGGAAAAAATTGAAAATACCATCAAAAAAAATGTAAGAGCTATTCTCATAATTTACACCCATCAGATATAGCTTTCCAAAACCTGTACTGCTTTCTGTCTGTTACATGCTCTAAGGCTTGTTCCGTAGCAATATTTTCAATTTGTCTAAGCTTAATAACGGTAAGAGCGTTGTAGGATTTGAAATAATACTCCCAGTTTGCTTGGGTTATATTCCACGCAGTTTGTCCTGCATCAGAAGAAACTCCTCTACCGACTGCGATACTAACATCTCGTGCTTTATGCATAGTATCGCTTGCTGGAATTGCAGAGATAGCTTTGGTTACACCACTACTCCCTGCTCCTTTGACTACATTTCCACCAAAGATATTAATTAAGTTTCCAAGTGAGATAAAGAATTGCGCACTTTTCTCCAATTCATGTAGCTCATTTATTCTGTCTATCGCGGCTAAGCTTTTATCATCGAAAACAACACCGACAATTGCTGGGCACTTTTCCATGTTTTACTTCCTCCATATGAACAATGAAGCACATCTTACAACAGTAGAAAGTTAAAACTTGTAGCATATGTGTGAATAGGGACGAAATTCGAAATGTTCGTGTTGCATAACGCCCTGTTAAGGTGTGAGCAACGCAATACCGAAGCTCCCGCATGCCACCTTAAACACTAGACGCAACGCATAGTAAAAATGCCACGCGTTGCGAATCACTCTTAAACAGTTTGTTAGTTTTATTGCTGGCGACTCAGTAACAAGCTTGCTCCAGACATAGCCAAAAAAGTTGCACAACCTCTATTGAAGCGCTTTGCCATTTTCGGCTTCGTAAACCACTGCCTTAAATACATCCCAAAGATCGCGTAAATCGATATTGCACCCATTTCTAAAATTAAGAACGTAGCCCCTAAAGCGAAGAACTGTTCATTTACACTCGCTGAAACATCGACGAACTGTGGTAGGAAGGCGGTAAAGATTAAGATCGCCTTTGGATTACCAGCGGCTAGCAAAAATTCTTGTTTAGCTAAACCTAATCGGTTGCGAGTATTTTCTAGTTCAGAAACAGGACTTGCTTCCGAACGCCAAAGATTAAAGGCAATCCACAACAAATAAGCCGCGCCCACAATTTTAATCGTTAGAAATAGAGTCTCAGAAGCATAGAGAATGACTGCTAAACCAGAAGCAGCCAAGGCAATCATTACAGCGAACGCAACAATACGACCAAGTCCCGCAATAAAAGCGGACTTGAAGCCGTAACAACGAGCATTGTTCATGGACAATAGATTGTTTGGACCAGGAGTCATATTGAGCGCAAAACACGCAGGTATAAAGAACAATAACTTCCAGATTTCCACAATATTCCCTCCATAAAACTAACGCCCAATTAAGGTGTGAGTAACGCTACCACGAAACTCAATCAGACCACTGTAAACACCATACTCAAATTTAGAATCAAAAATCCCAAGCGTTAGGAATCACTCTTAAATTGTTTGTTAGCTGTCTGTTCGATTACTTCTCGTAATTGGCTAGGTAAAATCGTACTGCCTCCTTTATGCAACATCGCATGACAATTTGGGCATACTGGAATCAAATCTTTTACTGGATCTACTTGATACAAAGCGTTGACCTTAGCTAATGGAACAATGTGGTGAACATGGATAAACTCCTTTCCAAGTTCTCCATATACTTTTTCAAAATTAAAAGAACAAATCTTACATATGTAGCCATGTATATCTAAACATTTTTTTCGAGCACTTTTATCTCTTTCATAGGTATTTACTGTTATTTGTTTCTTTGCACCCTCAAAGTATGGAGAACCACTTTCAAATACTTCGTCAGCAAATAGGATATCTTGTTCAATCGCAAAATAATTCGTACCATCAACTAATAACTTTCGTTTTTCTAGATAAGGTTCAAAACCGGAGAAAACAGTATTGCCATTTCTGTTTTGGCGAGTTTTAGTCCTGAATATGAGTAAATCATAGCCCTCATCTCTTACTTTACGGATATGTTTTAATGAATGAGCAACACCATTCTTTGACCATGACTCAGAAAGAATTAATTGGCTACTTTCTCCATTCGCTGAATCTAAACTAAAAAGCACCTGCTTGCGCTCATCATTACAATAAGAATATTTACCTTGTGTAGATTTGAAGGACAGACCCATTACCCTATTTACAAAGCTAGTTCTTGATTCACTCTTCATATTTCTCGTTTCCCCGAAAATTAATAGGACAGCTAACGCCCTGTTAAGGTGTGAGCAACGCAATACCGATGCCACCGCAGACCACCCTAACCACTAAACGCAACGCATAGCAAAAATGCCAAGCGTTGCGAATCACTCTTAAACAGATTGTTATATGTTGGCTCAAAGTTCCACAGTCATAGCTACATGAGCTAGTTCAACTGAAAACATAAAACCAAACTTAGCCAATAAAACACATGATTTTTCACTATCATCTTCAATCTTGCTAAGTACATTGTTAACAAAATCTCTGTCCCGCTTTCGAACATATGCCAATGTTCTAGGCAATTCTTTAAATTCGATAGATGACTTCATTAGGTCATGAGCCAATTTATTACGAATGTTTTTCACCTCATGCAAAGGTGGTAAAAGTTCTCGAAACTCTTTCTTTTCGGATTGGTCTTCAAACTCATAAATGTTGATAAATGATTTCAACGTATCAATTTTCTTTCCTAACATGGATTCTTTAATATCAGGATCGATACAAGTAAGAAGATGACTAAGTTTGTGCTCAATTAAAAGCACAATACTAAAAAACACACCAGTCTTAGCATTAGACTCTTGTGTTCTAGCCCTGAACCACTTGTTGCCCTCTGCGACTATTTCTTTCAGTCTTTGAGTATTTTTTTTCGGTGACTCAGGCTTCCTATATGTGATAACGGGCGTAATATTCGACTTAGGCTTTCTTTTGTAATAGCCAAATTTATTGAGCAACTTTTCCACAATTTCCTCTTAAACATATAACGCCGCGTTAAGTAGTGAGCAACGCGACCACCTAACCTAAACCAATGAACCGTAAACACAAAACCCAACGATGGAATGAAAAATGCCATGCGTTGGGAATCTGTCTTAAACGCTTTGTTATATTTGTAGTTCTCGACGAACATAGGTTTAACCTACAGTGCCATTAACAAAACTCTGCTAGATCTTCCTCGTCAAGATAGTAGTTTGGAATTTCGTCATTTGGATCATATTCTGATGCCACACTTTCAGCTGCACTATGAATATTATCCATGTTTTCTAAATAATTGTTTATCGCTGACTCTCTATCATCATCGGTTTCAAAGTAGTCATTCAGCGTACTAGCTAACACCCGAAAAACGTATCGATCTCCATCTAATTCACCGACAAACTCAATCGAACGAGGATTGATCTTGTATTCGTAGTCTTCAAACTCAAATGTCCATTCATTCATATTCGTACTCCTTGATCGAATCAAAACGAAGATGAATGTAGTACCATAAAATCGAAAATTAAGTATGAGTAGTTGATCACGAACAGACAAATAAGTGCAGGATTTCAATACAAATATAACGCCCTGTTAAGGTGTGAGCAACGCAATACTGAAGCTCCCGCATACCACCTTAAACACTAAACGCAACGCATAGTAAAAATGCCACGCGTTGCGAATCGCTCTTAAACAGTTTGTTAAATTTCTTGTTTACGATTAAACCAGTTCGTATGCCATGTCAATATAGTCCCAACCATTTTCGATGAGCTCACGGATTGAGTGCAAATATACGCCAGCAAGTTCATGCCCTCCAAAATGAGGATGTGGAGTTTCTAAATCTAACGCGGCTCCCTCTGTTACCAAATGAAAGAATTCTCTTCTATGGTTAACTCGATGTCCTGCCATTACCTCATGGGCAGCTTGCTCTGCCTCTTTCATATTCGGGACTTTCCATAGATATTGAATGTACATTGGCTTTGCAGTTCCAGACGAGTGTAATTGCTTAATTCTCCGACCTGGATTAACTGATAATCCTATCTTTATTTCATTTGGGTTCGTACTGTTTACAAATATGTATACATACCCTGGTCTCTTGGGCGATATTCCTACCATAGTTTTATACTCTCCATGTTTCATCTAATGTTTTCAAAAAATCTTTTATCTCGCTGCTAAGAGAAATTTAACGCCGCGTTAAGTAGTGAGCAACGCTGCCACCTAACCTCAACCATTGCACCGTAAACATAAAACTCGACTAGAGCTGAGAATGCCAAGCGTTGCGAATCTGTCTTAAACGCATTGTTAGGCTTTTATTTTTCGGCAATGTCCATAACATATTTGCTTTGTAAGCGGTACTATAACGCTCAAGAGTTTTTGAATAGACTTCGGAGCGGACTGCGTCAAAAGATGGGCCTCTTACTACATTTGAGTCTGTTAATGACTCAATAGCACGCATTGGCTCATCAATATAGCTATATTGGACATCTTTATAGAACGATAATGGCGCTTCCAACTTGTATACTTTACCAGTAACTAACCGAACACAGATATACATTTTTGGCATACACTTAGGCACTTCAACTTTACTATATTGACACTGCTTGATATACGACTTTACCAATACTTTCGAATTAAGGTGGACTATAGAGAATGCCCCAGAAAGTACAGTTTGATCTAAAGCCTCATCCTCACGAGAGTTATTACCCAATAAAATTCTATATGGGCTGAAATTACCCATTCTTCGATCAGATGTTCCGTCTATTACATGATAAATGTGACTAATATGAGCGTTCACAGGACGCTGATTTATAATTTCAAGTTTGGACTGACCTCGAAATTTAACCTTTAATTTTGGCTTGTTCGAATATAGTGCAAACATCACTGCGCTAAAAGCACCTATCCCTGAAAACCAAGTTCCAAGCATAGTTAAAATTTCCAAAGTATCTTTGCTCAAAAAGTTCTCCAATATCCATTTGAAAGCCTAACGCCCAATTAAGGGGTGAGCAACGCTACCACCCAACTTAACGCATTGTACCGTAACCACTAAAATTGAAGTAGAACCAAAATGCCAAGCGTTGGGAATCCCTCTTAAATTGTTTGTTATGCGTGTGCTGATTTGTGCGCCTGTTTTAGAGCGATAAATTGCTCAGCAAAATCTTCAGCTAATTCTCTACTGTCTGTGATAGTAATGCTTTCATTATTGTATTGAGCATTCTTAGTCCAGTTGTATGAGCCATGAACTACCTTTTTAAAGTCAATTACACAAAATTTATTGTGCATGATTTTCTTACCCCAAGGACTTGAGGGAGCAATCTTATAGTACTCAATACCTTTGGTTGCGAAGTCTAGACCGTATTTGCTTGTTGTAGAATCATCATTAACGATGACCTGTATATTTAGACCATCACGGTGCTTGTTAAGTAAAGCATTCCCGATTTCTTTATCGGTGAACCAAGCCATCGCTACCCATATTGAGAATTTTGCTTGCAAAATGCTTTCTAAAATTCGCTGACGTATTTCCTGAAAGTATGCTTCCACATCAACGGTGGACTCTTCAATGTTAGAGCCCGAGACAATAAAAACACCGAGAGAGTTTTGTTCTAGCGAGTAGCCGTCGTGCTTAATGATCTCGTTAATACCAACGGCTAGTTCGGCATAGTTTTCTGAACGCCTACTATCGACTAACCCCTCAACCATTAACTTCATTTGATTAGTCCCATTAAGAGACTTTACAGTTTTTAGAGCATAATCTTTTCGGCTAGCAGATTCAGGTAAACCACCATTTTGAAAAGAATAAACGTCCCTAACACCAAATAAATTGAAGAACTTCACCAGATCAGGACCCGACATATAGGGAGCGTCTGAATCGTCACCTGTGACAAAACCTTTTAGAGCTTCAATAGAAAAATCTGATAATCTCATACTCTACCAATATTCGTAAAAACGCATAACGCCCTGCTAAGGGGTGAGCAACGCAATACAAAAGCCGCAGCATGCCACCTTAATCACTAAAATCAACGCATAGTGAAAATGCCACGCGTTGCGAATCCCTCTTGAGCAGTTTGTTATGTGTTTTCATCCGAAGCTTTTGGAGCAGTATTCTTTGCTATCTGAATCAATGTATATGAAATGCCACATATGAAAAATTTAGCTATCCATAACATTATCCCGGATACGAGAGCACCAATACCTAGTTGAATTCCATGAAAGACAGTGGAAAAGATACCAACTGCCACTATTAGTACAGCTAGACATGTTACAACCACATCCATGATTCTGATTAGTGACTCAAATTGCACGACTTTTTTCATTTACACTCCTTGTAATTCATTTAAAAGCGAATATTCACTCAATTTAAATAGCAGGCTCGATGCAATCTTGACCAAGACACATAACGCCCTGTTAAGGTGTGAGCAACGCAATACCGATGCCGCCGCATACCACCTTAAACACTAAACGCAACGCATAGCAAAAATGCCATGCGTTGCGAATCACTCTTAAACAGATTGTTATAGCTCAGCGATGTGCGACAGGGTTTCTGGGTGGCGCTGAACCAACTTTAGAAGGGTTACTGCTTGTCCATTTGGTGCGCTACGCCCTTGCTCCCAGTTTTCTAACGTACGAGATGATGTGTGCAACAAACGAGCAAAAACACCACGAGACATATTAAACTGCTCTCGAATACTCACGATTTCATCAGGTGAGATATTTAACTCACTGATGTCGTTAACTTGATGAGTTTTAAGGGTAAGCTTGCCCTCTGAATGCTCTTTAGCCTCAACAAGTGCTGAACTTAACTCTGCAAATAAATCACGATTGCTCATTACGCCACGCCTCCATAAAAGCCTTTAGTTGTTTCTTTTGGTCTGCGGTTAAGTCGGACATTTCATTCTTGCCGTAAATCGTCAGCAAGTAGAAACGACGCTTTTCATCGAGGAAGTAATAGATAACGCGAGAGCCACCACGCTTGCCCTTACCTTTACTTGCAACTCGAATCTTTCGCAAACCACCTGTACCTTGAATCACGTCACCCTGCTTCGGGTTAGACATTAACTCAGCTTGAAAAAGCCTAAACTCATCATCGCTAAGATATTCATTACGGTACTTTTCAAATATGGTTGATTCGACAAATACACTTTTCATACGCAAAGTATACGCAAGTGACGTACAGATAGCAAAACTATACGTGATTAACGTAGCTATAATTTTTGGAGCAGTAAGTCTGACCTGAGCTATAACGCCCAATTAAGGTGTGAGGCACGCTATACTGATGCTTCCGCATACCACCTTAACCACTAAAACCAACGCATAGTAAAAATGCCACGCGTGCCGAATCACTCTTAAATTGTTTGTTATATTTATGCTGCTTGAGCTTCATATGTGCTTAACTTAACCAACAGATCACGACATAAGTTTAAGACTCGCTCCGAAGTTTCCGCAGAGATCGCTTTTTGGTCGTGCACTGTTACATTTCTATTTCGGCGAACTTCATCAAGTAGTTCAATATCACGAGATTCCAAAATACTGTGTTTGCTAGCAAGCTGCTGGAGGTGATACATACTTACCATTTTAGAATTAGGATCGAGTTCATTTAGCAATTGACGTAATGTTGATTCAAGAACCTTACTGGCTTCAAATACTGCAAGGTCGTACATGCCAGATTTATTTAACTCTGACGCTCTGTTGAGTGAATCTAATATTCGATTTTTAGCATTTGTGTTTTCTGCGTCTAAGAACTTTTGCTTAATGGATCGAGCAATAAACAAGTAAACATTCTTACCAACATATCCAGTTAGGAATGCAGCGACACCACTAATGACTTCAGGTGATAATTGTTCAAATAGCTTACTTACTTGCGCAAGAAGGATAGTTACGCCCCAAAATAGAGAGAATATTGGAGGAATGATCAAGGCGAATGAGTAACAAGCATTGCTCAGCTTATCTAGCCATTCACTATGTTTTGAAGACGCAAACTGTAAAGAAATAAAGTAAACTGCCAAACCTAGCACACTAATGAGTAAAAGGTACGCAGCCTTAATCGTTAAGCTCATTCCAAAGAAAAGAAAGCCCAAATCACCATATTGATCAATCAATGGTTTGATAGCAAAAATCGTAGCTAACAAACCGACTGTAAATCCTACTTTGGTTTTAAAAAAATCATCCACTCTTACGATCTTCCTCAATAAATATAACGCCTTGTTAAGGTGTGAGGCACGCAATACCGAAGCCTCTGCATAACACCTTAACCACTAAAACCAACGCATAGTAAAAATGCCACGCGTGCCGAATCACTCTTGAACAATTTGTTATGTTTATTTCCCACGAAGAGAGACCTTTTCAATGTAAAACCCAAGCCAACCTTGCTTACCACAAGCTTCAACCATGCTACCTATATCAATGCTATCTCGCATCAGCTTTTTCGTAGGGTACCAAAAAGTACGATTCGACTGAGGGGCTTCAATCGTGATATCACTAAGACCAAACATAACCCTCCTACCCTCGGCAGCGTTTGAGAGTTTGCCGACATGACAATAGCCTTGCCCTGTTAAAATCGTAGTAATTAATAAAACGCGAAAAAATGGCAATAGAAGAATTGCGATAATCGGGTATGCAAAAAGCCCAGAGAATATTAACACCTGCCATCGATTGAAACCGGCTTTATGCCTAAGTCTATGAGCCATAACTGCCCATACACTTTTTCCATTCACTTTCCCAAAGATTACAAATGCCAAGTAACAAGCTGTACAAACAGGTAAAAACCGATAAACGATGAAGTCAAAATACGCACCAGACATATCAAATGGCAGTCTAAATACAATGATTGAAATACCAAAATATATCGCGAAGAAGAGACTCACACTGTTGATAGCTGACATTTTTATCCTTTAAACATAACGCCCTGCTAAGGGGTGAGCAACGCAATACGAAAGCCGCCGCAAACCACCTTAATCACTAAAATCAACGCATAGTAAAAATGCCACGCGTTGCGAATCCCTCTTGAGCAGTTTGTTAGTTTGCAAACCCAAAGCGTTGACTTTAAGTCACTTTAAGCTTTGCAAACAATAAACTTTATGTGTTTTGATGCACTTAAGTCAGGCGTAGTCTAAAAACGGCTAGTCAATGAAACCACGTGGAACAAACAACGCCGCAGAAAACGAACTAACAACACCAAAAAGCGGTTTTGGAAAACCAATCTCACAATGCGGACTTTCAACAAAGCCACTGAAACCACATGAACTTACCACACCAGAGAAAACGCCATCTCAGCGAGTAAATCGATTTTGTACCAACAAACTCAACGAGCAGAGTTTCAGCAAAAAAGTTCAACTCAGTTAACCCAAAAATCGCCGCACCAAAGAACAAATCAACCTTTGAAACGATGCGAATTTTGGGTTTACACCACGCAAGTTAACACTGAAATGAGTGCCGATACGACAACTTCAACTTTGAGCTATTACCACTAGATCTTGCGATATAGCTGCGTTTTTCCTCTTGCAAACTAACGCCCTGCTAAGGGGTGAGCAACGCAATACCAAAGCCGCCGCAAACCACCTTAATCACTAAATTCAACGCATAGTAAAAATGCCACGCGTTGCGAATCCCTCTTGAGCAGTTTGTTATGTGAAATTTTTGCTCGCCCTCACCATTAGTTTGCTAACCATCAACTTTAGGTTTAATAGGTGCAATAAGCATATAGATAACCCAAGCAAACCAAGAAACAAAGAGTATGGTAAGTACCCAGGCGAGCTTTTCCCGACCTGTGGTTTTATTGGATTTTAAAACTAATACAAATGGAGTTAACCAGACGATAAAAACTGCCCATATCATCACTGAACCGTATACAGAATTCATAAAACATCCCTGTGGTTATATAGCCTTATTCATTCAGATAACCATGACAGAGACGCAAAAGCAATGTTAGTTCAGCAAATACATCAACTTACGTTCAATTATGATGTAGAAACCAAAATTACACATAACGCCCAATTAAGTTGTGAGCAACGCTACCACCGCACTCAAACACTGCACCATAATCACTAAACCAATTGAAACCGAAAGCGCCGAGCGTTGCGAATCAGCTTGAATTGTTTGTTATGTACGTTTCATTGCGACCACGGAATATATATGCCAATGCTTCATTCTACCTAATGAAGTTTTCGCTGTTTCATCACGTTCAAAGAACCTGACTATTTCAAATCCCGAGAACAGAGCCTTTACTTCTGATTCCGACAACGATGTTGTAGGACTACGATAGTTGTTAGCCCAACTGTCTTTGAAACCCATGAAGTCACCAGCAAACACCCCACCGATTTCAATTGAAGATTTGATATTGCTCCAAGTCGATGCAAATTGGTTTGGGTCAGCGAAGAACAAACTGGAGTTGGCGATAACTACACCAGATTTTGGATAGTCGAACGACTCAAACGAGGACTCTGAAATATCCACTAATGACTTTGACCCGAACCTATCTCTACAAATAGCGACTGAATCAGGATTAATATCGAAGCCATGAACTTGATAACCCTGTTGATCGAGGTATTCAATATCACTACCGGTTCCACAACCACAGTCAGTGGCTACTTTGAGGTTTGATTCATTGAGTCTGACAGCAAATTCCGTACGTTTTGAATGTAGGCGAGATAGTGCCTTTTCGTAGTACTGACGCCAAATTTCAGCATTTTCATCCATAAATTTCTGATTTTCCGTAAAAGTACATAACGCCGCATTAAGGTGTGAGCGGCGCTTGGCTATACTTGAGCGAAGCGAAAACGCCAAGCGTTGCGAATCACTCTTAAATGCTTTGTTAGCTAATGGCTTTTTTATATAGCTCCGGTTTAGGGTAATTTTCAATCGTTAACCTAGAAGGGTGTCTACCGCTTCCATCGGCATTGTTAGCAATACACAAGTACTTTTTATCTGGATAGTTCTTGATTATCTTATTTACTACCCTTATGTAACCTTTGCCAGTTGCAATAACTATTAGGCTATGTCGAGCAACAGCTTTATCAATGAATTTTGAATTTATTTCTTCCGCCTCTTGTGAGGGCTGGATTTTTTTTGGATCGGAGGAGTAAGAAGGATGTACATTAACTAATTCAAAACCACTCCATCCCCACATAACAGCAAGGGTAGTAATATTCGCTAATGTTTGGTCATACTTTAGCTCGTCTGCGATTGAGGGGTTTTCACATATAAACAATCCCCTAGGCTTTGTCTCTGACTTAGCTTCCCAATATTTGGTCAAAAGAAATCGAAACTTTCCGCAACTTGATCTTGAGCTTGTTGTTTTGACAACACTACTCGCCTTTTGAACTTTCATCGTACTCCTACTGTAAACTGCTATTTGCTAACGCCCGCTTAAGTGGTGAGCAACGCAATACCGATGCTCCCGCACACCATCTTAATCACAAAAATCAACGCATGGTAAAAATGCCACGCGTTGCGAATCCGTCTTGAAGCGTTTGTTAGCACTCATTCTCAACAACAAGGCACGCTTGTGAAACTTGTTTTGCGAAGTCAGCCAGCACATGGTTGAACACAATAGTGTCGATACTTGGATACGGTGTTAAGCACGCTGTTGTAGTAAACAGTAGCGATAATACGGTACAGTCAATAGGCTCCAAGTGACCAAAACTACTAGCGCCAACTAGAAATAAGGGATTTTGCTCGTTACAACTGGTACCCAAATTCGCATAGTTAACTTTAGACAGAGCGTGGTTTTTTTCACATGCCCAAGAAAAATAGGGGCGATAGTGGTCGAGACCAACTAACTCTTCCAACGTCTTTAATGATATGTATTTGTTTTTGCCGATGCCATTATCTGTGGCTAAAGGTCTAGCCCATTCATAGTCGCCTTTTCTACCATAATCCTCACCGAGAATTGCTAATGCTTCCGCTTCTCGAAGCAAGTTTGCTTCCCGCATTTCCTCAGTAAACGGAGCATGATTTAGACGCTGATGATATTTGTCGTAACAGCGCATACCATTGGCATTTTTTACATGCTCAGACAACAGAAATCTAAAACCCGATTCTTTAGATAAAGCAATAGCTCTCGCACAAACAGCTAATTCATGCGATGTACGCCAACGAGCCAGAGCCCCATCCGCAAAACCCGCTGAAACTAAAGCTTGAGTTTCACGAGCCACTAGAATTGCTTTTGCATGAAGTTGAATTAACGCTATGAACTGATGATCTTCAGCTTTTTCGGCAGACTCTTCATTGTGTTTTCTATATTCAGAAACAACCTCAAATGCTAATTGTATATAACTGTCGAACAGACTAAATGCTTGCTCCCACTTCTCTACATTAAGAGACTCAAATTCACGCCTTTCTAGCAATGTATTTTGGTAGCTTTGAGATGAAAAATTCAGGTAATTCTTGATCATTGGCTCTGCAATGGACTTTGTTATTTCAGTCAACTTTTCACTCGACATCTCACCAAGTTCTTCAGCTAATTCGTAAAGCTGATCTTGCATATCTCCAAACTTATACCCAATTGTCAATTTATACTCCTATGAGTGCTAACGCCCTGCTAAGGGGTGAGCAACGCAATACCGAAGCCGCCGCAAACCACCTTAATCACTAAATTCAACGCATAGTAAAAATGCCACGCGTTGCGAATCCCTCTTGAGCAGTTTGTTAGTCGCGAGGCACCGAGCGACAATTTTAAGCCGAACTAAACTTTGCGAACAACAAACTTTATGTGCTTTGATGCACTTAAGTCAGGCGTAGTCGCAAAGCAGCTATTCAATGAAACCACTTGGAACAAACAACGCCGTAGAAAACGGACTGACAACACCAAAAAGCGTTTTTGGAAAGCCAATCTCACAGTGCGGACTTTCAACAAAGTCACTGAAACCACGTGGAACTTACAACACCAGAGAAAACGTCCTTTCAGCAAGTAAATAAGCTTTTAAACCAACAAACTCACCGAGCAGATTAGCAACCAAAAACAGATTTTCGATTGCCCCACCCTATCACCACCAAAGAACGAAACAACCGCTTGGGAAATAGCAATGCATTGACTTAGAACCGATGAAACAGAGCTTTGACCGTCGAAGATGGAACTATGAATCAAACAACCAGTAGCCAAGTTTTGAGCTTAGAAACATGATTTTGACTGCTAGCTTTTTCTGGCGACTAACGCCTTGTTAAGGTGTGAGGCACGCAATACCGAAGCCTCCGCATACCACCTTAACCACTAAAGCTAACGCATAGTAAAAATGCCACGCGTGCCGAATCACTCTTGAACAATTTGTTATGTGTTTAATGAGCACCTTGCTTGTGATAGCTCAGAATAAACTGTTTTTGCTTACGATCTAGCAACTCTAGGGCTTCAGCCACCGCTAATCCAAAATCAACGTACCCATTGGGCATCGCTGTAACTATGCGCTTGTCGACTTGTACTAAAGACTCTTCATAGATAGCTCCCTCCCAATATGGTCGAGTGAGCTGTACCGAAGATTCTGGGGCGTATTTTTCCGTATAATTATGGGTAATTTTGACGCCTTTTAGAATGCCAGCTCTTGCTAAGACTAATACTCCTGCACATATGCCACCAATAACTAATGATGATTCATGAGCTTTTTGGATGAAGCTAGCAATTTGGTCGCTTCCCATTATTGAGTCGGGATTTCCTCCAGGGATCAGAAGAGCTTGATAGTCCGTAATACATATGTCCTCAAAGTTAACAGTGGGGCAAATTCTTAGACCTGAGGAATCGGTATGATTGTGGTTCTCTGGGGTGGTGATATCAACTCTCCCATACGCTCCTAAACACTCTATCGCGTACATTACTTCATAGGAAATAGCCCCCGGATAGAGCAAAACCAGTGTTCTCTTTGTCATTATTTCCTCTCTCCGTACGGAACACATAACGCCTTGTTAAGGTGTGAGGCACGCAATACCTAAGCTTCCGCATAACACCTTAACCACCAAACCTAACGCATAGTAAAAATGCCACGCGTGCCGAATCACTCTTGAACAATTTGTTATGTGGTTTTCCCACGTAGTCCTATTAAGTTTCCAAATGGGTCCTCAACTTGGCACATTGAAAGCCCATCTTCGATTTCCATTGGTCCTCGATAAAGGCACGCACCGAGTTCTTCAAAATGAGCCAGAGCAACACGTAAATTATCTACTGACCAGTAAACAACTGTGCCACTTTTACCAACACCAACCTTTTTGTCTGCTCGAACTATTTCTAGTGAGAAACCATTTAAATCAAGCGCTGTGAAGTCAAAGTCAGGATGGTAAACCGGAACGGCTTCTGGAAAAGCTTTCTTGTACCATTCAAGCCCTTTCACTACATCTGGGACATGAACAAGAACCGCTGATGGATTCATAATTTTTCTCCAACCACATAACGCCCTGCTAAGGGGTGAGCAACGCAATACCGAAGCCGCCGCATACCACCTTAATCACTAAATTCAACACATAGTAAAAATGCCACGCGTTGCGAATCCCTCTTGAGCAGTTTGTTAGTCGCGAGGCACCGAGCGACAATTTTAAGCCGAACTAAACTTTGCGAACAACAAACTTTATGTGCTTTGATGCATTTAAGTCAGGCGTAGTCTCAAAGCGGCTACTCAATGAAACCACTAGAACAAACAACGCCGTAGAAAACGGACTGACAACACCAAAAAGCGCTTTTGGAAAGCCAATCTCACAGTGCGGACTTTCAACAAAGTCACTGAAACCACGTGGAACTTACCACACCAGAGAAAACGTCATTTCGGCGAGTAAATTGGCTTTTGTACCAACAAACTCTCGATTGCCCTGCTCTGTCAGCACCAAAGAACAAAACAATCGCTAGGACACTTGCAAAACTTTGGACTTAAAACAGCTGAAAATGAGTTTGGACCAACGACGATGAACCTGTGAGCCGAACAATCAGCAGCCAAATTTTGAGCTTAGAAACATGATTTTGATTGCTAGCTTTTTCTGGCGACTAACGCCCTGTTAAGGTGTGAGCAACGCAATACCGAAACTCCCGCATACCACCTTAAACACTAAAAGCAACGCATGGTAAAAATGCCACGCGTTGCGAATCACTCTTAAACAGTTTGTTAGTTTTAAGTTTCGTCTGGCACAGAACGTGCCTTTGCTTTGTAAAAGGAAACAGGATCTTCATTGGAACCACAACAACGCGCAAACAATTGAAGAGCCAAGGCAGATGGAGTTAAATCTACTGTATTATTTTCTGGGTCATATCCGCCCCCCCAACCACCAAACAAGCCTAACCCAGATAAACGATCCATTTCTCGGTCCAATCTGTGAATATCTGAACATCCGGTAATCTCTGTTACGACCGTATCATTTAATACTAATGTCTCCGATTGGATATAGCCTTTGGAAGTAACATACTTGTTTGCAGTTAAACACGAATACTCGATGATTTTTACTTGTATTGAAGTTAGCTGACTGACTAGGTCAATAAAAATATGATTGCTATCATCAGGGCAATAGTCCAATGATGAAGATAACAAACCAGCCCAAACTTTTTGCAGTTCAGGAGTATCAGCAAATGAGCCATTCTCGATGATTTTCCAAGCTAATAAAGGATGAACAGACTTTCCCTCTATCCCCCCATTCGCCAAAGCAATTTCTTGTGCTTTTTGCTCTATTTTCATAGCATTATTTGCGCGCCAAACTTTGACTTTATCTTGGAAATACAGTCCAAGCTCTTCAGCAACAGGCATGCAGATTTTACCCAAAAACGAACCGACACCATCTACACTTTTTTCAGCAGCCCTAGCTACTGGCTTGATTCCTAATAAATCACTAGAAGATTCCATATAACCTCTTAAAACTAACGCTCTGTTAAGGGGTGAGCAACGCAATACCGAAGCTGCCGTATACCGCCTTAATCACTAAATTCAACGCATAGTAAAAATGCCACGCGTTGCGAATCCCTCTTGAACAGTTTGTTATGTTTGGGGCTCAAGAGTTCTGCTTAACTCTATTTCCCTACCTGCGACTAAGTTTCCAGTAGGTATAAAACCACAATTTAAGTAGAAATCTTTTGGACCACCTGTGCTATCTACAACACTTGTATAAAGAGCCGATGCTCCAAACTCGTTAAGCAACTCTGAACTTAACAACTCGATGGCTCTACGACCATAACCTTTTGATTGTTGTGTCTGATCTAGCATGAATCGCCAAAGGAAAAATTTATCTGCGTAAACGTCTGCGTTTACCAAGATGAAACCTACTGGCTTATCTTCGGCATAGATGCCACGAAACCAAGAAAAATCCATAAAGTTCGCTTCAGCCAATGAAATAGCATTGCTATCAATATGATTTAATTGACTTTTAGCAACTTGTAACTGGCAGATTTCATAGAAGTTATCATGGTCAATTCTTCTTAGCTCTATGCTCATAGTGACAATTTCCCTCCGAAAACATAACGCCCTGCTAAGGGGTGAGCAACGCAATACCTAAGCCGCTGCATACCACCTTAATCACTAAATTCAACGCATAGTAAAAATGCCACGCGTTGCGAATCCCTCTTGAGCAGTTTGTTAGTCGCGAGGCACCGAGCGACAATTTTAAGCCGAACTAAACTTTGCGAACAACAAACTTTATGTGCTTTGATGCATTTAAGTCAGGCGTAGTCTCAAAGCGGCTAGTCAATGAAACCACTTGGAACAAACAACGCCGCAGAAAACGGACTGACAACACCAAAAAGCGCTTTTGGAAAACCAATCTCACAGTGCGAACTTTCAACAAAGTCACTGAAACCACGTGGAATTTACAACACCAGAGAAAACGTCATTTCAGCGAGTAAATTGGCTTTTGTACCAACAAACTCACCGAGCAGAGTTGCAACCAAAAACAGACTCTCGATTACCCTGCACTGTCAGCACCAAAGAACAAAACAACCGCTAGGACAGTTACAAAGCTTTGGACTTGAAACAGTTGAAACTGAGTTTTGACCATCAACGACGCACCTGCGTATCAAACGATCATCCTCGCAATTCTAAGCTTAGAAACATGATTTTGATTGCTAGCTTTTTCTGGCGACTAACGCCCAATTAAGGGGTGAGCAACGCTACCACCCAGCTTAAAGCATTGTACCGTAAACACTAAATTTGAAGTAGAACCAAAAATGCCAAGCGTTGGGAATCCCTCTTAAATTGTTTGTTATATGCACAGAATTTCGACTTGCTTAATGGCGTCAGAGAATACTTTATGACACTTAAAATCGGGCTTACTTCCTAATTTATACCAGAAGAAATTGAACTCATGCCCACCGTCATCTTGAGTAAAGAAACTCCAGTTATTTGGTGGTTCTTGGTCTATTTCGCAAAGCACAAAATGCCACAAATGATTTTGAAAACCACTTTCCCAGCAGCCAAGATAGCGAGTGCTTGATACACTGGATAACCCTGACTCCTCTTCCAATTCTCTCAAGGCAGCACTTTCGATAGAAATATCCGACTGTTCTAGTGTACCTTTAACTAGTTGAACATCAGCTAATGGATGTTCAAACAACAGTAACTCACGATAGTTTCCTGATTTTCTGAGCACTACAGGGCAGACTTTGACTTCCCTTTTTCGGACTCTTTCTTCCACTGAACTCTCCCGTGCATATAACGCCCTGTTAAGGTGTGAGGCACGCAATGCCGAAGCCTCCGCATACCACCTTAACCACTAAACTTGACGCATGGTAAAAATGCCACGCGTGCCGAATCACTCTTGAACAATTTGTTATGTGCCTTTGCGAATAGAGCCCCAATACACTTTGTGCCTGTCAGCCAAAGGAATGATTTTATATTTTTGAATACCAAGCAGGCACCCAACCCTTGAATGCCCCTCAACTAAATGAGGTATGCCAGATTTACCACCAAGAACATTTGCATCTAGAAATATCGGTGGAGTTAACCAAGTGCCATGCTTTTTCCAATGATTGAGTACTTCCTCTCGGCAATCAATCACTGCCTCTCCAACGTCGTTGAAATGCGATGCATCTTCAGATACCTCCTCAAGGAAATCAGGAAATGAAGCATTGCTACCTATCTGCAAAAACTTCGTCGTATCAAAATCAACTAGCTCCCACTTTAGATCAAGAAGTGATAGATCACCGTAGAGAGCTAAAAAGCGACTGTTGGCATTATGATCAATATAAAACTGCTCAATCACAGAATCAGGCGCACTAACCCCATACAGCTTGAGTAAATCGATACTCTTATCAGTGCTATATGGATCTAGTGCAATTTTCGACAAGTCTTTATACTTCAATTTATTGCCTCAAAATTCTGGTGGCACATAACGCCCTGTTAAGGTGTGAGCAACGCAATACCGAAGCTCCCGCATACCACCTTAACCACTAAAACCAACGCATAGTAAAAATGCCACGCGTTGCGAATCACTCTTAAACAGTTTGTTAGTCGCGAGGCACCAAGCGACAATTTTAAGCCGAACTAAACTGTGCAAACAACAAACTTTATGTGTTTTGATGCACTTAAGTCAGGCGTAGTCTCAAAGCGGTTACTCAATGAAACCACTTAGAAAAAACAGCGCCGCAGAAAACGGACTGACAACACCAAAAAACGCTTTTGGAAAACCAATCTCACAGTGCGGACTTTCAACAAAGTCACTGAAACCACGTGGAACTTACCACACCAGAGAAAACGTCTTTTCAGCGAGTAAACTTGCGTTTGAACCAACAAACTCACCGAGCAGATTTGCAGCCAAAAACAAATTATCGATTGCCCTGCTCTGTCAGCACCAAAGAACAAAACAACCGCTTGGACACTTGCAAAACTTTGGACTTTAAACAGCTGAAACTGAGTTTTGACCATCGACGATGAAGCTGTATACAAAACAAACAGCTGCCAAATTTTGAGCTCAGAAACATAATTTTGATTGCTAGCTTTTTCTGGCGACTAACGCCCTGTTAAGGTGTGAGCAACGCAATACCGAAGCCGCCGCATACCACCGTAAACACTAAACGCAACGCAAAACAAAAATGCCACGCGTTGCGAATCACTCTTAAACAGTTTGTTATGTGCTACTTAACGTGCTGATTTATTAACTTTTCCAACTTTGATTGCGCTGCTTCAAACCAAGTATGAAGCTCTTCATTAGCTTCTATATAAGGGTGGTTACTAGGAATCGTATCTCCATTTTCGAGCTTTGGTTCACTTAGTTCATCCATTCCTAAGCTGATGATATCTTTAGAGATAGAAGTATCTATCTTTGACTGCCGAAAATATAGGCTACACAAAGTGTCAATCTTGATTCCAAGCCCTACAAACTTTTCAATAAGCTTTTCGTCGTGATCCTTACCTAGATTGAGCGAGCGATTTACCTCGGTACCTAACGAGTAAAACTCATATACGGCTCCTGTAAGCTCTTCTAACTTTTCTATAGCCCTTTCCTTGCTATCCCGCTTCCTAATGAACCATTGATTTAGCAATAAAAGAGTAACAGCAAGAATTGTCGATATAGCGACAGTAAATAGCTTCGCTTGTTCTGTAGGCTCAGAGAATACCGTAGAAAACCATTCAAATATCATCAAAATTCCTTACATACTGCGATAGCACATAACGCCCTGCTAAGGGGTGAGCAACGCAATACCGAAGCCGCCGCAAACCACCTTAATCACTAAAATCAACGCATAGTAAAAATGCCACGCGTTGCGAATCCCTCTTGAGCAGTTTGTTAGTTTGCAAACCCAAAGCTTTGATTTTACGTTATTTTAAACTTTGCAAACAATAAGCTTTATGTGTTTTGATGCATTTAAGTCAGGCGTTGTCTCAAAGCGGCTACTCAATGAAACCACTTGGAACAAACAACGCCGCAGAAAACGAACTCACAACACCAAAAAGCGCTTTTGGAAAGCTAATCTCACAATGCGGGCTTTCAACAAAGTCACTGAAACCACGTGGAACTTGCCACACCAAAGAAAGCGTCACTTCAGCGAGTAGATCGGCTTTTATACCAGCAAACTCAACGAGCAGAGTCTCAGCAAAAAAATTCAACTCAGTTAACCCAAAAGTCGCCGCACCAAAGAACAAATCAACGGTTGAAACGATGCCAATTTTGGATTTTCACCACGCTAGTTAACACTAAAACTGAAAGCCTGTACGGCAACTTAAACTTTGAGCTTTTACCACTAGATTCTTGCGATATAGCTGAATTTTTCCTCTTGCAAACTAACGCCCTGTTAAGGTGTGAGCAACGCAATGCCGAAGCTCCCGCATACCACCTTAAACACTAAATGCAACGCATAGTAAAAATGCCACGCGTTGCGAATCACTCTTAAACAGTTTGTTAGTTGCGTATTTTATAGTCGTTCAAATGCGTTCCCGACAACAGAACTTTTAGCCACAAGAAATACTCGTCTTGATCTGGGCGCAGAGTGATTTTGTATTGCAAATCTTCAGCGTCGCTAGCATTAAGCAGTAACTTACCACTGTACGGTTCTAAACTAATGAGGCTAATGTTTGGTATATCATCGTCTAAAATAGTCATTGGTAAAAATTCGATGTCGATTGGAAATTGATATAAAGCCCTATCCGTAGCCGCTATGAACAGCTCGACGACATCAATAAAGTTTTCGGTTTCATCTTTACTTGGGGTGTAATAAGCATGTTCAACGGCATTTCTTACCCGATTTAGCTTTGTAAGTATCCTTGGCGTAACGATGCCACATTTTGCTATAAATTCTATATATTTAGGAAAACTAGCATACCTAGCCCCTTTAGTTTTTATAGCATCAAAACCGAACAAACTAGCAAGCGTTTCCACTTGCAAATGCAACGCCCTTTTTGCATTTGAAAATGAATTTATACGCCCCTTATCAGTTTTATCCTGCTCAAAATCAGCGATAGCAAACTCAAGGTAATGCTTTGCTGTTTTTCCGCCTTTTACTTCAACGTTCCTACTTGTGAACGTAAAGTCAGGATCGAAGTCTGAATAACAAGTAGGGATTGGAATCATAAAACCTCACGTTTAATTGAAGCAACTAACGCCGCATTAAGGTGTGAGCAGCGCTTGGCTATACTTGAGCGAAGCGAAACTGCCAAGCGTTGCGAATCACTCTTAAATGCTTTGTTATGATTGTGGTCGGGGAATCGTATATTCATAGAAAACCACACCACTGTCCCTAGCGGGTTGCGCTATGAACCCCAGCTTAATAAGTAATTTCGCTGAAGCAACATTAGATTGGTCAACACCGCCTGTGAGTTTAAGCCAAGATTCGGATTTCTCGACTTCATGTATGAAACCTTGAAGCAATTCACTAGCTAACCCTTGTCCCCAGTATTCTTCGGCAAGTAAATAACCGATATGGGCACACTCGTCATTTTCTACATAGGCGAACAAGAAACCTATTAGTTCGTTATCCTCGATTTTTACTTGAAGTAAGCGGCTCTCCAACAACATTCGCTCAAGCCAGATTCCGGCTTGTTCACCAGAACCTATCTCGTGGAAATATGGAGGAAGATTTTCTACAACTGCTGGCGTGAGGATTTGAGGAATTCGTTCTAGCAAATATGAGTGTTTAGACAAATCAAACTCTTCAGTAATTTCAACTACTTTCAGCCTCTGACTTTCAAATGATATTGCCATACAACCTCCCCATTTCGATAAAAATCATAACGCCGCATTAAGGTGTGAGCAGCGCTTGGCTATACTTGAGCGAAGCGAAACTGCCAAGCGTTGCAAATCACTCTTAAATGCTTTGTTATGTACGTACTATAAATTCGTGATGAGCTGTTTTAGCTTTGCGACTTCTCTACCGTGTTCTGTAAGTTCACGACCACCCTCGCAGTTATGGCACTTCTCTCTGCTCTCTTTAGTTAGAAAAAGCTCATATGTATCTTTGGCTTCTTCATTTCCTAAACCGATATCCAAACATGTTTGCTCAAACTCAGCAAAAGACGGCTTACCAGCTTCTTCCCAAGCTCTCCTCACGTCAGAGTATTTGCTATCAATATCATCTGCCCAATCACCGTACTTGCCAATAAAACGAGCTCGAGCAAAACTAATAGTAGAACCACTTCCCGTACAAACTGAACAAACTTTGGTACGTTCTTGTGATTCAATCTCTTCAATTAACATATTGATAAAACTCAAATTTACCTCCTAGTACATAACGCCCTGTTAAGGTGAATAGCCACCGACTTGATAGACACCTTTTAGTTAGACAAAATGACTAATAGAGAGGTGCTTATGAGCAGCAAAAGATATCCAGAAGAATTTAAAATTGAAGCAGTCAAACAAGTAACTGAAAAAGGTCATAGCGTGGCTGATGTTGCTGCGCGACTAGGAACAACGAGCCATAGTTTGTATGCGTGGGTTAAACGCTACGGTCCCAACTCTTCACAATACCAAGCTCAATCTGATGAAAGTGCTGAAATTCGTCGACTTAAAAAGGAATTGCAGCGGGTAACAGAAGAGCGAGACATACTAAAAAAAGCCGCGGTGTACTTCGCAAGCCAGTCCGACTGAGGTATGCCTTTATTAAAGCGAATCAGACCATCTGGTCTGTTCGACGCATGTGTAAAGTCTTTGGAATTCACCCAAGCGGTTATTATTCTTGGCTAAAAAATCCAGATAGTAGACAAGAAAAGCGGCGAAAATACCTTCTCGGACTGATAAAGCAATTTTGGCTGGAGTCTGGCTGTGTGTATGGTTATCGAAAAATCTACAGTGACCTGCGAGATGAAGGGGAAATCTGTGGAATTAACCAAGTTCATAGCCTAATGAAGCGAGAAGGTATTCAGTCGCAAAGAGGCTATCGAAAGCCACGCCCCAAGGGTGGTGCCGAAAACATCATTGTTCCTAACAAACTCTCAAGAGAGTTCAACCCGATCGCGCCCAATCAATCGTGGGTAACTGATATTACCTATATCAAAACGCACGAAGGTTGGCTGTATTTGGCGGTAGTTGTAGATCTATTCTCTCGGCGAGTAATTGGTTGGTCAATGAAAAGTAGAATAACTAAAGAACTTGTCCTAGATGCTTTGCTAATGGCGGTTTGGCGCCGTTCGCCTATAGGAAAAGTGCTCGTCCACTCAGATCAAGGTAGCCAGTATACCAGTCACGACTGGGACTGTTTTTTGAAACAGCATGGTCTTGAATCAAGTATGAGTCGCCGTGGTAATTGTCACGACAATGCGGTTGCCGAGAGTTTTTTCCAGTTACTCAAAAGAGAAAGAATTAAGCGGAAGTGCTACACCACTAGAGAGGAAGCTCGTATGGACATCTTCGAATATATTGAGATGTTCTACAACATTAAACGCCGACATGGTTCCAATAATCAGTTGTCGCCAGTAGAGTATGAAAAGCAATATGAAATCAAGTTAAAGAGTGTCTACTGATTTGGTGGCTATTCAAGGTGTGAGCAACGCAATACCGATGCCGCCGCATACCACCTTAAACACTAAACGCAACGCATAGTAAAAATGCCACGCGTTGCGAATCACTCTTAAACAGTTTGTTAGCTCTTGTCCCAACTAAGCAAAATATATGCATGATGCTCCCAATGTAACTTTTTTATCGGAATTGATAACTCATGCGCTAGATTCAAAATTGTAGGCTTGTAAACTTTTGGAAAAGCGTCGCCAAGAATTATCGAATGTACACATTGCAATAGGTCTATGTAAATTGGAGCTGATGTTGATTCCAAAGACGTAGGTATTGCAACATACCTAAACTCCATTTCATCTTTGTAGTCTGGTTGCTTTGTAAAGAAAAGCTCCTCAACATGCTGATTTACGAAGCTTATTGCAATTTCACTAGCTGAGAGACTATCTAGTTCTGAACCATCTATATCTAAACAAGGTATATTACGATTTAGATCTGGTTCTTCATACCGAACATCCCCGTAACCAACTTGATAATTTGATTCAAGTTGCATTTTCAATTGATTAATTAATTTAGATTTGGAAACAACGATACATACGCCTTTGTGATTATCACCATATTGAGCCCACATTCTAGATTTAAGAGCACCGTGAGAACGCAAATTACCATCGACGATATCATTTTGGCAAAGTGATATAAATTTGGATTTTTCTCTTAACAACTGGTCTATTAGGAGTGTAGCTTCATCAACTTTTTTGTCATGGTGTTCTTCCCATCCCCACCCAACAGCATCCGTTAACTTAGGCTTATACTCCTGAGGGTCATTAGTACCTGAAAACTCTCCCATCCGAAGAGTTTTATTAAACAGAATATGCTCCAAAGCTGTTTCTTTGCGAGTGAAATGGAACAGCGCATCTGCGGATGCTATGAATTTAATATAATCATCATTAATATTGTATTGTAATTTCAAAGTCTTTCTCCAGAAGAGAGCTAACGCCAAGCTAAGGGGCGAAAAACGCCACGCGTTTTGAGTCCCTCTTTAGCGCTTTGTTAGCCCTTGAGCCGCACTCTCGCGGCTTGCCGCCAACCGACGATAAAAACAAAACACAGCATAATATGCCGAAACCATTCTTGTTTAGACAACCAAGAAACAACCCCTTAGCTATGAATTCAAACACGGCAATGAAGGTTTAGACACTGGACACAAACCTACGTTGTTTCTGCTGACTTAGTTGTTTGAAAAGCCAAAATCACACAACTCATTTATTGAGAAAACCAGACACAAATCACCGGCTATGAAAAGCCGAATTCGCTCGTCAAACCTCGGAAAAAAAATACATTAAATATGAACAGCGGCTAACGCCCAATTAAGGTGTGAAGCACGCGACCATGACACTTAATTTGACCACCGTAAACACTAAACTCAATCCAAACCAAAAATGCCAGGCGTGCTGAATCACTCTTAAATTGTTTGTTAGCTCTTAAGTGCAAAGGCTCTATCACCAATTATATGTACTTTGGTGCGTTTCATTTTAACAGGCGCATCTAAAACAGACTGTAAAGTACTTATTTGCGTTATATCAGACAAGTCACCAACATGAAGCTCTAATGCTCCCCTTTTGTTGAGTGCCTTATCTTCAGCACCAATCGCTAACCTATATTCTGTTTGCCAATCAAAACGATGATCTTTGCTGTAAACACCTAGAGGACCTGAGTAACCATAAAGTGGTTTATAAGTAACTCTCCCCAAGCCTTTGTGCAGAAACTCAGGCTTAAATATACCTTTCCGACTTCTTAAGGCTTTAACGTAGCGTTTAACAAATTCAACAGGATTTGTAATTATCAGTATATGATCACCAAACTCTTTAAACCGCTCATCAAAAACAATTCCCTCATCCGTTTCGCCCGTCACCTTTCCATTTTCATTATCTGCAACACACCCCATAGAAAAAATGAATATGTTCTTAGTATTGTCATATTTAATACTAGCGACTGCTTTTTTACCTAAATCAAACTGTTTTCCATCAATCTCAAGAATGAGTTTATTTTTTTTGATAGCTCTAGCCACACCATGAACATTCTCATGCGGATCAGCCCGAGTATCCATGCCACTACTCTCATCCTTAAGTGAAGCAAAATAATCAAGACTATTCATATAGATTAGTCCTTTTTGCATCTGTTCTAGCCGCTCTTTGGAGGACACTTTAAACAGTGTCCATATTTTTTGCGAAGGAGCAGCGTCATCAAGAAGATTACTAAACATATTCCACCTCAGTTTGGATGTCGTAAGAGCTAACGCCGCGTTAAGTGGTGAGCAACGCCGACCACCCTACCTAAACCATTGTGATATAAACACTTAAAATGAAGAAAGCCGAAAATGCCGAGCGTTGGGAATCCGTCTTAAACGCTTTGTTAGCTGCGTTTCAAAACTGGTAATACTTCAGCGGTTTCAGTATCTAGCATTTCTAAAACACTTTCAAAACCATGTATAGGCGACCAACCTAATTTCTCACGTGCGGACGACGAATCATATACGCGATCTAAGCTTTGAGGTAATTGCCAACTTCTTTGTTGAAATGCTAGCGCGATTTCTGGGCTCTTACGTTTGATAACAGCTCCAGCGTCAGTATATAGAGCTTCACAATCAGAAAAATGAAAAGGGGTTGAGCCTGAGATTATAAAACGATTAAAACCGCTTAAGCGTTTTTCCACAGCACATAAATGAGCATTTGCTACATCGCGAGCATCAATACCACGAGTCAGGCGAAATACAGCCATTAAATCCGCAGGCTCAGGAAAGCATCTCGACATTTGCAGCACAGTCACTGGAAGCTGAAACAGGTTTGAAATTTCTTCTAGCTTAGTTTCAGCCGCAATTTTACTTTTATGATAAATCGACTTGGGTTGAGGGGTGACTTCCTCATCAATCCAACCCGCAATACTTTTAGGTGTCGAAGCATAGCCATACAACGCAGTTGTACTGGTAAAAATAAAGTGCTTAACACCTGCTTTCACGCCAGCCAAAGCCAATTTCTCAGTCGCATCTACGTTGATAGATGTAAACTCTGAATCAGGTACTAAACCAACATGAGGAGCATGAAGAGCCGCAGTATGAACGATGACATCAATATTTTCGAGAACCCCATCAATCAGAGCACTATCACGGATATCACCAATGTAATCGGCTGTTGAGCAAGGTGTTTTATCAATGCCGACTACTTCATGTGTCCGCATTAATTTAATATAGATTGCACGCCCGACTCTACCCGCAGAGCCTGTTACCAAAATTCTCATTACGACACCTTACTAATGATTAACCTCAAAGCAGCTAACGCCGCGTTAAGTGGTGAGCAACGCCAACCACCCTACCTAAACCATTGTGACATAAACACTTAACTCAAAGTATGCCGAAAACGCCAAGCGTTGGGAATCCGTCTTAAACGCTTTGTTATAGCGCTTTTGTGTACTTCTCTTCTAGTGCATCCAGTTGGCTACACAGAAAGTCGTAACCTTCGCTGAAATGGTTATTTAACTTAACTAACTCAGAATTATCCTTTAGAAGTTCCTTCAAATCTGTTTCATCAAACTCTGGCTGAGGATTTTCAGTGAGGTAAGTATCGATGTTTTGCCAAGCTCTTTTGTACTGAGAGAACCGATTTGCCCAAAGGTAGTCTTTTTTATCAATAATTTGGTCTATATGATCAAATTGATTTTCTAACGCGGAAAACTCAATCTCTAATTGGTTTTTGCAGTCTGTGATTAACTGATTTATTTGTTCTTTGTCCTCATGAGATGCGGAAATTACTTGCCTCGCATGATATTTGTAAATATACCACTTCATGTTTTGGCTATTAATTCTTCTTAAGGTTACTTTCGCATCCCATATATAAGCGAGATAAGGACCTAACTTAGTTTGGTTTATCCAACTATTCACACCAATAACTGCCGCTATTGCGGCGATAATTGTAGCACAACCTCCGAGAAAGCTTCCAAATGCGCCAATATCAGATAATGTTTGGCTAAATGCTGAACGGTCGTCTACATAGGCAGACATTAAAATGATGGCTCCAGCAGTCCCTAACGCAAAACTAAAAAAGCTAAACCAATATTTCGTAAATTTTTCCATGTACCTAATCCATTGGAGCGCTATAACGCTGCGTTAAGTAGTGAGCAACGCTACCACCAAACCTAAACCATTGCATCGTAGACACAAAACCCAACCATGGAATGAAAAATGCCATGCGTTGGGAATCTGTCTTAAACGCTTTGTTAGGGCTATTTTTCCGACTTCGACTGCTGTGCTTGCATTGTCAACTGTTCTACACGTTGGTTGATGAACAAGTATAAGTTAGAAGAAAACATCCCCACAAAAATCGCAACCAACGCCATCGTATAAAAATTACTAGGAGTATCACCAATCACAGTAGGCTCTACACCTTGCTTTTCTAAATGAGGAGCAACAATTGCTAGTAACACACCACTTTTAATACCGATCCAAGAAAATGTTGCCATAAATCCAGAAGAAATGATCAAAGAAACTTGCTTGGCAACACTAATTCCAGACATCAGAACTCGTGAAATAGCGCCAACAGCCCCTAGCAGAAATGGGATCAGCAGAACCACTAATGCATTAAACGCTTGATTTATAATAACTAGCGTTTCTTCGTTTATCTGATAGATACCACGATTGGCTATAGAAACACTAGTCAGAATCATCAACAAAAGGCTGAATAACATAAATAAGCTTAATATCTTTCTTTTTTCTTCATATGCTTCCGAGTTCTGCTTACTGGAGCTGATTGTTGTACTATTGTTCTCCTTGATATCATCATCTGACGCTCCCGAATTATCCTTAACATCAACATTATCAACTGAGTGCAATTTCTTAGTTTGTTCTTCTTTATTCATACCTAACCTAATTATTATCGAATAGCCCTAACGCCTTGCTAAGGTGTGAGTAACGCAATACAAAAGCTACCGCACAGCGCCTTAATCACCATAAGCCACCGCAAAGTAGAAATGCCACGCGTTACGAATCACTCTTAAGCAATTTGTTAGTACATGCGCTACTTCTATTTATGCGCTCCAAGATATTGAAAAGTGGCATGATATGAAAGGCTTTGAACACTGAAGTGAGACGGGCAGCTACAAAACTTTACCCCAGATGAAAGACGAAAGTTGGCTAGAAGAAAAACGCACTGAACTGCCCTACTTTCACTTGCTTCAAATTAGAAAAGGATTCTTTCCTAGTACTTCAAAAACCACACCAAAAGTAATCAAGGTTCTCTCAAAAGCAACCACGAAAATGAAGAAGCGCCAAAGAAATAGGCTAAGAGTTAGAAGCCGTAAACGGTAAAATCCAAGCGAACACTCCGCATATAGTGCCACCGGAAAGAACGTGAAAGGCACTAACTGAAGAGTGTAAACACGAACACCAAAACAGATAAACACCAAAACTTATGACCTTTGATGTCAAACCCGTACTAACGCCTTGTTAAGGTGTGAAGCACGCAATACCAAAGCTTCCGTATACCACCTTAACCACAAAACCTGACGCATGGTAAAAATGCCACGCGTGCTGAATCACTCTTGAACAATTTGTTATGTGTATTGGCTTAAGTGATTCTCTATAAATTCGATATCAGCTCGATAAAAATCACCAAGTGGAATTGCACTTGGCTCAAGCCAAAAGAAAGTTTGCTGCCTTACCTCATCAATCATCTGAGGTTCAGTATCATTACCCGCGCGTAAAACAACATAATGAATTTCACCACCAAAATCATTTTTAGCTTGATGACTACCGAGTCGCTTTAAACCTTGCAGTCCCGTTTCTTCCCACAGTTCTCTAACTGCTGCTTGATTACCTGACTCACCAGGGTCAATAGAACCGCCTGGGAATTCAAATACCATCCCTTGCCCTCGTCTGAAGCGCTTTTGGATAAGAACTTTTCCATCTCTTACGACCACGCCCATTGCAATATTTTTCATGTAAACTTTCCTTGTTCATCTAAATACACATAACGCCCTGTTAAGGTGTGAGCAACGCAATACCGATGTTTCCGCAAACCACCTTAACCACTAAACACAACGCATAGTAAAAATGCCACGCGTTGCGAATCACTCTTAAACAGTTTGTTATGCCTGTGGTGATTAGAGCGATTTTGTTCGATTACTCTACGTCCAAGCCAGACCTTTTAGCTATTTCAGTTTCAAAACCATCGATACTCTTTTGGTTCTTTTTAAGCCAGTATTTTTCTATACCCTCTGTACCTTGTTTTTCTGACCAATTAGCTAGGTCTTCCCTGTCTCCCTCATAACTAAAGTAAGGAACTGACATTCCGCAGGAAGACTGTACCAAATCGACGTCTAGGACAAAGATTTGTCTAGCAGCAACACTTTCCGGAAACATCGGTGCATACTTACCCCAACTATCGTCTTGAGAATGCAAAACAGTAGCCTTACCATAGGCTCGAAGGATTAGAGGAGAGCCCTCAAAAGCACAAAACATAACGGTCATTCTTGGATTTTGAATGACATGTGATGCTGACTCATTACCACTTCCTGTAAGGTTCAACCAAGCTATTTGCTTTGGGTTTATAACCCGCAAGGAATCTCCACCTTTAGGGGACAAATTCACACTACCACTCTCTGCAGCGGTAGCTACAAAATAGATTTTTTGCTGTCCAATAAATTCAATGTGTTTATCGGATAACTCTGAAAATTGCTTACCCAAAACGATTAACCTCCATGTTAGTTTTCGATAAAAGGCATAACGCCCTGTTAAGGGGTGAGCACGCAATACCAAAGGCGCCGCATACCACCTTAACCACTTAGACCAACGCATAGTAAAAATGCCACGCGTTGCGAATCCCTCTTGAACAGTTTGTTAGGCGCGTAGCCACCTTTTATAACTGAATCTCAACTTTGTTCGGTACATATGTAGGGATAGACAACTGCTCATCTATATCTTTGAACTTTGGCTGTTGAGGCATCAATTCTATTATCGCGTTCAGTTCTTCAAAACTGATACCGACAACTCGGCAAGCAGTCATCAAACCATTTATAAAGTGCTTTTTATCCTGCTTTTGCTGTTGCTCACTTGTAGGAATAGACGAGTACAATTCGCACTCTTTCGTTAATAAGGCTAGAAGTTCTTCTTTTGAGGTTTCCATATACAAACTCAGTTACTAGATAGTTTGGACACATTATCAATGATTTAAGACACAGCTTCCAAGAGCTTGATCTTACGTTTTAAACCAAGCGCCTAACGCCCTGTTAAGGGGTGAGCAATGCAATCCCGAAGCAGCCGCATACCACCTTAATCGCTAAAACCAACGCATAGTGAAAATGCCACGCGTTGCGAATCCCTCTTGAACAGTTTGTTAGGTGCGTAGCCAAAGTTGGTAAAAGTCGGTTTCATCGTGCTTGGGATTCTTGCGCACGAACTCCCAACCATGGCGCTTGTAGAATGTGAGAGCTCTATGGTTAGTTCGGCTTACTGAAAGTACAGCACGCAAACAACCCGCTGTACTCAACGCGCTTACAATATAATCCTGCAATTTTGCAGCGAGTCCTGAACCACGAAAATTCGGCTTTAAGTAAATGAGATGCACATAGCCAGTCTCCGGCTCGGGTGAAAAGCTACGAAACTCTAACTGCCCTGCAAACTGACCATCCACAAATATATGGATATAGAACCATCCTGATGTTGCTAGCCGGTCTAATACTCGTTCACGATAACCACTGATGAAGTCGTCGAAACCATCGTAATGCCCAAAACTACAAAAGTATGCATCTTTTCTCGCAGCAACGCACAATTCGAAATCATCAATGTTTATCTGCTGAAAAGCAATTTCCATACTTACCTTTTCCTTCAAGCACCTAACGCCCAATTAAGGGGTGAGCAACGCTACCACCCAACCTAAGGCATTGTGCCATAAACACTAAAATTGAAGTAGAAGCAAAAATGCCAAGCGTTGGGAATCCCTCTTAAATTGTTTGTTATAGCGATCTTACAACACCCACGATACTATTTGATACTTTAGTAAAAGGGGTCTTTTTCCAGTCAGCATAATGTCCTACTAGCTGTAAGCCAGCACTTTCTAGACAGTTAACGATCTCATCTATTGAACGATATTTGAGCTCTATTTCACTATGGTATTGCTCACCACTTTCGTAATCCCTACGGATGTGATGAAGCATCGTATCATTGGAATGAGGGTGTACACAGTCCCAGCCGTACACTTTAACTTTTCCCCCCTTTGGGCTTATATATGAAGACCAATACTCATAACCACTGGTTACTTCTAGATGCTTTGGGGATGGAAGCCGACAATCAAAAATGAATGTACCATTGTTACCCATATGATTTTTAATCTGATTTAGCATGGACAAGAAGTCAGCATCAGAGATAAATGCTTGAAACGCATTACCAGTCATAGAGACTACATCAAATTTGGTGCCTATATCGAAATTGGTCGCATCCATTTCATAGAATGAAATATTGTTTATCGTTGCGGATTTTTCTATAGCGAACTCGACCATTGCCCCTGAAAAATCTATGCCTACTACATGAGAAGCCTCATTGGATAAAGGAATCGTGACGATGCCTGTTCCACAACACACATCTAGAAGCGATGACGCTTGTTGGGAAGTTAATATGTCACGTAGAAATGAGATTTCATTAGCATAATCTTCACCATACTGTGCATCATATTCCTCGCCTGACCAAAATTCACTCTTGCTTTGTTTCAACGACTCTTCTCCTTGAGCATGAATGCGCTATAACGCCTTGTTAAGGTGTGAGGCACGCAATACCGAAGCTCCCGCATACCACCTTAACCACTAAAACTAACGCACAGTAAAAATGCCACGCGTGCCGAATCACTCTTGAACAATTTGTTAGCTGGTTGTCTCCACAACATCGGAGACGACCAAATTGAAACTTGTTGCCTGAATAAACCACTCATGCCAAGGCATCGTTTCCTTAAAGCCATCAAAGTGGAATGTGCTTCCATCAAACTTCGCATTCATGATTTCATCAATTGGGTACTCTGGCGTTTCGTGGCTGATAGGTGCAACACTATTTAACCAGGTGAGACTTTTTTCATTGGATACGTTGTATAGAGTCATCACCCCATTTTGAACAATTAGATCGCTTCCATTTGAACTTGGGTGCTCTTTGCTGATGAAAATACCACTGAGAGCGATGACAATCTTGGAGTCAGTTCTGGAGACATCTTTGATAGATACATCATGAAAGTTCATCTTCTCAAAGTCGGTATTAATTTCCATATAACCTCCTACCAGCTAACGCCCTGTTAAGGGGTGAGCAACGCAATACCGAAGTCGCCGCATACCGCCTTAAGCACTAAAACCAACGCATAGTAAAAATGCCACGCGTTGCGAATCCCTCTTGAACAGATTGTTATGCGACTGGTGATGATAGCTTTGAATTTGCCATTCTTACGATCTGGCGGACGGGCTGCAAATGAATTTCAGCAATAATTGCGGATACAAAACCCATTATCACTACGGGAATGCCAACCGAAAAACTAAACCACATTGCGCCACTTAACTCTGGCTGCCCCCACTGACTAAAAAGCGACGATAGAATTGAAAAAAGTGCCAGCGTCAAAGCGATAAGCTGAGTCCAAGTATGAGTAGACACCACGAAAGTATTTGAATAGGCACTTTTCCGAATAATCGCCTTACCCGTTAATGCCCCCATTTTCACTCGAATACTTGAATTGCTACCAGAGACTTCATAGCCCTGAGCAACTAACTGATCAATTATTTCTTCCACTCGAAACTCCTATTTCTGGGTCGCATAACGCCCAATTAAGGGGTGAACAACGCCACCACCCAAACCTAAAGCATTGTGCCATAAACACTAAAACTGAAGTAGAAGCAAAAGTGCCAAGCGTTGTGAATCCCTCTTAAATTGCTTGTTATGCAATTACTCCCATTCAAACACGGAACCAAATAAGCAATGAAGAAACAATGCGCCTTCGTCGTTTAAATAGTAATTAGGTGTAGAAGAACCGGCTAATGTAGGTACAGATACAATTACAAGTCCATGAGATGCTAGAGCATGACCAACAGATCTAGCGACTTGCCTTTCACTCTGCTCTTTGAGTAACTTCAACTGATAACAATTTAAGCTGTTAACCGCAGATGAAAACTGCATAAAGTATTCATAATTCACAGTACCACGTACGTAAGCAGAGAAAACCGTCCCTATCAATGAAGGCTTTTCAATATCATCTGATGCGTTCAGCAACAGCAATAAGTTATCATTAACTCTAGCTTGATGTTCGGAGTCTTCAGATAATTTTCGGAAGAACTCATCCCTTTCAACTGTAGATACTTCACCGAGGTGGAATACGAATTTTTGTAGCTTTTTAATGAAATAGTAATCGCTAATGCTACATCCGAAGTTTTTGAGTTTTACTATCAGCCCTAATAGAGGAATATTGCCGAGCAACTCATCACTAATCTTCGTATCTAAAAAAGCTTCTGTTAAGTCTAAAGCAGCATCAACACCATCTTTTCTATTGATTGTTTTAATTAGCTCATTACCCACTTTCTTCTCCAATTGCATAACGCCAAATTAAGTAGTGAGCAACGCTACCACCTACCTAACCGATTGTGCCGTAAACACTAAAGCTGATTCAAACCAAAAGTGCCAAGCGTTGCGAATCTGCTTAAATTTATTGTTATGTGCGTGGTTGAATTCTTACTACAAACTTGGTTCCGGTAAAACTGGTGGCGTGCTGTCCATATAAGTTAAGAAATTTTCCCACAATTCATGCGTTCTTTGCTTAGTTAGCTTAGTTTTGCAAGATATACCCATGACACCACGAATAGTTCCATCACGCCATTGTGTATATACCGAATCACAATGTGAGGACATATATGTTTGCCAGTCCGTTTGAGCTAGCTTCATCGCTTCGACTAACTCTGGGTCAAACGAGTTATGGTCAAAGCTAGCCTTTAGGTATTTCTCTAGCTCAGTTTTCGCTGCATCAAGCTCAATAGCGGCACACTGATTTACCTCGATTGTTGTAAACGCGGTATCGCAATCAATAACTTCCTCATCAGCAAGGGCGCCAAATGAAAGACTAGCTAAGGCTATGATTAGACTCTTTTTCATTGTTTTCTCCGAAAGCACATAACGCCCTGTTAAGGTGTGAGCAACGCAATACCGAAGCTCCCGTATGCCACCTTAAACACTAAAACCAACGCATGGTAAAAATGCCACGCGTTGCGAATCACTCTTAAACAGTTTGTTAACTGTCATTAGATACCGACTACCTCTCCCTCCGCACTAGATTCCGCAAGCATCGTTGTTAAGTAGTCAGTCATGTTAGGCGATTTTAGGAGAGTCTTAGATAGATGGTTGGATAAACTAAGTAACAACACAGCTAAAGCCATACCTGACTTTTTGTCATGAGTGTATTTCAATCTAGCCAGTTTAGTTTTGATGATTTGCTCATCCCAAGGTTCAAATACATATGAGCTAATCGGGTTACCCTGATTGTCGGTTTCTAGCTGAGTAACGATGGCACCATCCAGAAAGCACATTACGTTTGGATTGCTATTACGATTATTTTGGGCTAGCTGTGCTCTCACATCTGCAGTCGTGCAGTTACCTGAACCTCCAAAAACCATGAAGTTAAACAAGTTATTTCTGATATCTTTGACACCTGAAATACCAAACTCTTCTCCTAATTGAACTCCATGTCCAATATAGTGCTTATTGACAGCCTCGCGAACCATTTGGCTTTTTAGCGTATCAATTGAGTTGGAAAAATTAACTATTTGCTTACTGTTTTTGTTATACGTGGATTTTATTTCACCGATAGCGTAAACAGATTCGTATGGAAAGTACTCAGTACCATTTTCAGTGTCATATAAAATCGGTGTAGCACTAGAATCAGCTATAATTACGTCAAACTGTGCACTGATATTTAAGTTCTTGTCTACAATATGCCCATGCCCAACATAGTACTTTTCGGGTAATCGCTTTCGGAGAAACTTACGGATTGGAATTTCAAGTTCGTCCCCACTCGCATCTATATCTCCTGTTGCATGAACAATAGATACTGACCTTTTGCTGTTCAGCAAGTCTTGAGCTTCTTTTTCGTAAATATCGCCAATACGAAGTGTTTTCATACTTTCTTCAACTTTCCAAAATGTTGCCAATGACAGTTAACGCCGCATTAAGGTGTGAGCGGCGCTTGGCTATACTTGAGCGAAGCGAAAGCGCCAAGCGTTGCGAATCACTCTTAAATGCTTTGTTAGCTATTCATTGCTATGTGAGTAAAACAGAACATAGTCTTTTAGAAAATATGCAAGCCACATGAATTTTGTAGCATGCTCATAAAGCTCTTCGTCCGATAAGCTATAAGCTGATTGTTGGAATTTAGTATTTCTCAAATGCATAATCGAATTGCGCATATCGATTAACTCTTTATACAGATCCATACATGGGAAGTTTATTGATTCGAGAAGTTGACGCGAATTCTTTCCCTTATTGAGGTAACTGTGCAAAAATGTTTCAACCATGGCAGCAGCGATTGATATTGAAGCTAGCCAGTTTCCACAGCGAAAACAGTTTTCTAACTCCCATGTCAAGTGCTGATGTTGAAAATAACCACCCTCATGTTTCCCAAACAAATAGTTTTCACCTTTGCCTACAGAATCTCTTGCCTGCTCAAGTGCAATGCGATTCAACTCAAGCATAATTTTATCTCTAGCTAACCACTGCTCAATCTTTGGGGCTTCAAACTTGTTGCCTACAATATCCAATTTTTCTTGCATCTATTCAAATTCCTGAGTCACTTGAGGATAGCTAACGCCCAATTAAGGGGTGAACAACGCCTACCCCAAACCTAAAGCATTGTGCCATAAACACTAAAACTGAAGTAGAAGCGAAAGTGCCAAGCGTTGAGAATCCCTCTTAAATTGCTTGTTAGGCAAATTTTCCTGCGCACTCACTAACTTGGTTTGAAAGCAGGATACATTAAACACGATAAGCAACCAATTACCCACTGACTTTTTTTGATTCAAGAACCACTGAAGTCGCTATGTTACAGCCTAGGTTTCAGCAACCACGAAATGCGACTTATCAGCGACAAAGTAGCTTTTGAGCCAGAGAAACTAAAAGCTGCGAAATAACAACAAAATGAAAGCTTCGATTAACTTGCCCTTTCCAAACTTTAAGCCAGTGAAACTCGCAGCCAACCGACACTAAAAGCCAATGAGACAACCCACGAAATTTGGCATGTTTTACGGTTAGAGGGATTCAAGAATTTGAGCCGACAATGCTGAATTGCCGATTACGAAAAAACGGAAGGCCAGAGGGAACCAGAAGATTAGAACTAAGAACTTTTTTGCCCTTTGCCTAACGCCCTGTTAAGGTGTGAGCAACGCAATACCGATGCCGCCGCATACCACCTTAAACACTAAACGCAACGCATGGTAAAAATGCCACGCGTTGCGAATCACTCTTAAACAGTTTGTTATGTTTTTATTGACAACTGAACTCCTGTCATACATACTTTGCGGCGTGTGAGTAAAGCCTAACGTTGCCGCGACGCCTCGGTATCGTAAGCGTTATGTAAGAACGTCGGTGTTAGGGTTCACACACCCACCTCCTTTATACTACAGACTATTATGACATCTACGAACATTTACCTCGATGAAAGCGGTGACCTAGGTTGGACTTTTGACAGTCCTTATCGTAGAGGCGGTTCCAGTAGATATTTAACCATTGCTAGTCTCATTGTAAGCCCTGAAAAAAAGCATTTGCCAAAACGAATGATAAAGAAACTTTATCAAAAGTTTAAATGGGATCCGAAAGTAGAAAAGAAATGGTCAGAAATGACTATTGAAGAGCGTACCGAATTTGCAACTCGTGCTAAAAGACTTGTTGAAGCCAATCCTGACGACATCAAGTATGTATCTATTACTGTACGCAAACAAAACGTCCAAGCGCATATTCGAACTGATGCCAATAAGCTATATAACTACATGATTAGTTTATCATTAGTTAAACACATGAAGCTTTTTGACAATGTTACTTTTATTCCCGACCCTCGAAGCGTAAAAGTAGAAAGTGGCAATAGCTTACATGACTATTTACAAACTGAACTTTGGTTTCAAGAATCCGTCTCAACTGTATTAAAGACTCAACCTCTTGATAGCTCTGCTTGTACAAACTTGCAGTTTGCAGATATGCTATCAGGCATTGTACAAGGTCACTTTGAAGACTCAAACTCTGAACCTTGGCGCATCCTCTCTTCCAAAATTAGTTACAACACGCTGTTTTTCTGATTAAAAACATAACGCCTTGTTAAGGTGTGAGGCACGCAATACCTATGCTTTCGCATAACACCTTAACCACTAAAGCCAATGCATGGTAAAAATGCCACGCGTGCCGAATCACTCTTGAACAATTTGTTATATGATATTTTTGAGGTCAACAACTTCACTAACAACTACATCTGAACACAATTTATGTGTATTTAACCAATTCTCTATTTCCGTACGCTCTTTGTCTGTTATCGATGTATAGCGACCTTGGGAAAGAACAACTGCACTGAAGTCATTTTTTGAATGACCACCGTAAAATGTTAAATCTTGATCCCCAAGAAATGTAAAAAAATCATCAAAAAACAGTTCACTATCTTGAGCATCCTCATAATCAAACTGAAACTTAACTTGAACGCCGAATTTGGCAAACTCATCTAAAAATAACTTTTTTCTTACACGTTTACTTTTTTGATTCTTCATATTTCTACCCATATCATATAACGCCCTGCTAAGGGGTGAGCAACGCAATACCAAAGCCGCCGCAAACCACCTTAATCACTAAAATCAACGCATAGTGAAAATGCCACGCGTTGCGAATCCCTCTTGAGCAGTTTGTTAGCTTGCAAACCCAAAGCGTTGATTTTACGTTATTTTAAACTTTGCAAACAATAAGCTTTAAGTGTTTTGATGCACTTAAGCCAGGCGTAGTCTCAAAGCGGCTACTCAATGAAACCACGTGGAACAAACAACGCCGCAGAAAACGAACTTACAACACCAAAAAGCGCTTTTGGAAAACTAATCTCACAATGCGGACTTTCAACAAAGTCACTGAAACCACGTGAATTTTCCACACCAGAGAAAACATCATTTCAGCGAGTAAATCGGCTTTTGTACCAACAAACTCAACGAGCAGAGTTTCAGCAAAAAAGTTCTACTCAGTTAACCCAAAAGTCGCCCCACCAAAGAACAAATCAACCGTTGAAACGATGCCAATTTTGGATTTTCACCACGCTAGTTAACCCTAAAATTGAAAGCCAATACGACAACTTGAACTTTGAGCTTTTACCACTAGATCTTGCGATATAGCTGCGTTTTTCCTCTTGCAAACTAACGCCGCATTAAGGTGTGAGCGGCGCTTGGCTATACTTGAGCGAAGCGAAACTGCCAAGCGTTGCGAATCACTCTTAAATGCTTTGTTAGAGTGATGTTTCACCTAGCCCACATTATGTTCTTTTACACAAGTATCTATAAACTGACGTCCTAATGAAGTCACAATCAGTGTTTTACGGTCAACTCTTGATTTTCGTTCGGGTAGAGCGTCCACATAGTCAATAACTGCCTTAGTGAATGGATGCTCTTCTAACTCTTTATACACTTCACCAATTAGCACATAATTTTCAGGGATTTCAATCAAGCCTAAGCGAGCAAGGTTATCAAAATGGTTTGGCAATTTGTTTGAGTCTATACCTGCCCTATCACCTAGCAAACTGAAATGTCGAAACTGATCTTGACCACCTGAACCATCTGCTCGGTTATTTCTAATTGTTACCAGAGGCTCTGAACCAATTTTTTGCAACTGACTTAATATCTTCGCTTCTTCCGTTGAAAGCTGTTTAATAATTTCTACAAAGCTTGGGTGGGCATTTTCGGTCGTCCGACTGTCCATAGACGCTGCCACTAAGTTTGCATATAGATCTCGCAACTCTTCAATTGAACCTGTATAACGCAATGATTCCAATGCAGGTCCCACAACATGAGCAGGAGGAGTTACGATGTTTTCTGCTGGTGTATTCTCAAGTTTTGCGGATACTTTATGGTCCACAAAATCCTTTATTTTGTCGTACCCCCACACCAAAGCCGATACAGGAGCAAGAGCTACGTTAACAGTTTTTGCTAACGTGCCTAATGCCTTACCTATTTCTTTAGCTGCTGGTTGTATTGCATCTTCATATACAGGAACAGCCTCAACTAAGCCAGTAACCGCGTTTATAGTTGAATTAACATTGTTATTATCATTATCACTGGACATACTTTTTCCTTATCACTCTAACGCCGCATTAAGGTGTGAGCAGCACTTGGCTATACTTGAGCGAAGCGAAAATGCCAAGCGTTGCGAATCACTCTTAAATGCTTTGTTAGCTTAAAGTAACTCACTATCCACATTTGATGACGATACTCGCTTCTCTGCCTCATTCGTCATTGTATCTAAACTGTAAGCAGAGCCAGATAGACTAAAGCGAGATACTTTAAAGTGCCCACTTTCCATTGGAATAGCGATCCCAAATTGACTACTTTCTTTAGCGGTTCTCTCAACCTGATCGAAGTTATCAAAGATCAACACATTCTGATTGCCTACCTGATCTCCGCAAACGAGATTAAGATTTAGAGACCCTGATTCGGCATTTACTAACACTGGATACTTATTACCTTTTGTACAAGTTATATCAACACCAATTAAAAATAGGCACTGCTGATCTTCAAAATAACAATACTTCCCAAAAACATGACCACTTTTATTAATAGTTGCGGCGTAATAGTAATCGTTACTATCAGTATTAATAACCCAATCTTTATGAATAGTCTCAGCAGCTAACACCGAAAAACTGGCGGATAAAGTAAACAAAAAAAGTAGAATTTTTTTCATACGTTTGACCTTAGGTTTCAACATTATCCACGTATTATAGCCAATACAAACTCAGTAGCATATTGGCGAATTAGACGGATTTAAGCTAACGCCCTGTTAAGGTGTGAGCAACGCAATACTGAAGCCCCTGCATACCACCTTAAACACTAAAACCAACGCATAGTAAAAATGCCACGCGTTGCGAATCACTCTTAAACAGTTTGTTAGCCGCTCATTCCCAAAGGCTATTGCTTACCCAACAAGAACTTACGCAAATCTCTCTCTGCACGCATAACAAACAGAATAAACACTTTGTCACCGTCTTGTTTATAGAAAACACGACATGGATTAACGACAACTTCACGATAACTTAAATATTCTAGCTCGGGTGGAATACGACCTGACTCTGGGAAAGTTTGTAGGCGTTCGACTTTGGAGAAGATCGTTTGTACTAACTGCTTTGCAGCTACGATATTTTCAAGTGCGATGTATTCAGCGATATCATTGAGGTCAGATAACGCTGGTTCAGTCCAGATTACTTCAGCCATTTTGACATTTTGTCCTTGGCTTCATCATGACTTACAACTTTACCATCAGCTAGTGCACGCTCACCTCGTGCAATACCCTCAAGAATAGCTAAACGATTTTGCATAAATTCGTAGTCATCAACATCAACTAGATACGCAGATGGCTTACCATGCTCAGTAATTAACACTGGTTCTTTGGTGTCGTGGAGATCGGCGAGGATCTTAGTTGCTTGACGTTTGAGTGATGTAACTAGTTCTACTTTCATGAGAGCTGCTCCAAAGGAATACTAAAGTGATACTATTCTATCACTTTGAGTATAGCAAGCTCCATGACGGCTAACGCGCAGTTAAGGTGTGAGAGACGCAGATCCACCCTAACCTAAAATAAACTCTGATAAATCCGTGCCTATTTGGGCACTAAAACCCCAATGCGTTTCGAATCGCCTTGAACGTCTTGTTATTCCGCAACTAAAGTCGGCTATGTTTACGCCTAATCTTTTGATATGACGAGAAATTTTCGGTATGCAGGCAAAAATCGAAGCCGAAGTATTTGGCAGCTCACTACCTTAAATCGCTTTAGCGTCACTCTTTAATTGCTGCGCCATATTAAGGTGCGCTTAAAGCGCTTTAAGGCTAGCATGGAAATGACCAATATTCGCCCTTTTCGCCGCTTTTCCACCCTATTACCCCGCCACTTTCACTCTTAGGCTACAACCACGTACATTCAGCCTGAGAGATCCGTTGCGGAAATAACGCCGCATTAAGGTGTGAGTGACGCTTGGCTATACTTGAGCGAAGCGAAACTGCCAAGCGTTACGAATCACTCTTAAATGCTTTGTTATGCAAATTTTTCACGACGCATCGTTGTAATCGAATACCCCATTTCACGATACTTTTCACAACGTTGTTGTAGAAACTCCGGATACTGACTTTCTTCAACCTCATTGAAGCCAATATGCTTGTAGAAATCTGTTACATGAGCAAGTGGCATACAATAGGCGGTACGCAAATTTAAAACAGGCTCAATGAGCTTAAGAAATTGAAGTCCTAAACCTTGACCTTGAAACTCACTCGCAATGTACATGCCCCTGAGTATCGTCACGTCATTGATAAGCTCAACTTTCACTGAGCCGATAATCGCACCATCGTTGAGGCAGATAAATGCTCTTTCAGTATTAGACCAAGCGCTATGATAGCCCTGCTCTTTATAGAATTGACCAACAGCGTCTTTCATAGAGCTATCGGCTTCAAAAATTCTCATTTTCACTCCATTTGCATAACGCCGCATTAAGGTGTGAGCAGCGCTTGGCTATACTTGAGCGAAGCGAAAACGCCAAGCGTTGCGAATCACTCTTAAATGCTTTGTTAGCCCTGTGGTTGACTAGTACATATAACCTAGCCAATCAAAATGTCCAACACCCCACTGCTTATCTCTGAGTGGTTTCACATACAGTTCATCAACATGCTCTACAGCAACTCCAAAGTTGGTGTGCTCGTGAAGCCTTAACCAAGACTGCATGCACTGGACTTTGTTAAAGCCATTTGAAGAGTAGAAATCATCTAACTCAGATATGAGGATTATAAAATCAACGTCTTTAGTTTCGGCAAATGCCGATACTTCTGACAACATAAAAGAGCCAATACCTTGCCCTCGATAACGTTCATCAACACAGAAGTCGATTACGCCCAGAACCTTATGTATTTCCCCACCGACGCTCACGGCTCGGTAGTCCAGTCCAAGATAGCCAACCAACTGTTCACCTTGAAAATGAAGAGCACGCATATGAGGTAACTGTTTAAAGTAAGAGCGACTTACTTGGCTATCTGGGAAAGCTTGATTTCTTAACGCTTCGATTGCCTTATGATGCGATTCTGAAACGTCAATTTCTTGCAGGATTTCCATATCGTTTCCTCGAAAAGGGCTAACGCCTTGCTAAGGTGTGAGTAACGCAATACAAAAGCTACCGCACAGCGCCTTAATCACCATAAGCCACCGCATAGTAAAAATGCCACGCGTTACGAATCACTCTTAAGCAATTTGTTAGTACATGCGCTACTTCTATTTGTGCGCTCCAAGATATTGAAAAGTAGCATGATATGAAAGGCTTTGAGCACTGAAGTGAGACGGGCAGCTACAAAAGTTAAACTCGATTGAAAAACGAAAGTTGGTTAGAAGAAAAACGCACTGAACTGCCCTACTTTCACTGGCTTCAAATTAGAAAAGGATTCTTTCCTCGTACTTCAACAGCCACACCAAATGTCATCAAGGTTCTCTCAAAAGCCACCACGAAAATGAAGAAGCACCAAAGAAATAGGCTAAGAGTTAGAGGCCGTAAACGATGAAATCAAAGCGAACACTTCGCATATAGTGCCACCGGAAAGAACGTGAAAGGCACTAACTGAAAGGTGTAAATACGAGCGCCAAAACAGATTAACACCAAAACTTATGACCTTTGATGTCAAACCCGTACTAACGCCCTGCTAAGGGGTGAGCAATGCAATACCGAAGCCGCCGCATACCACCTTAATCACTAAATTCAACGCATAGTAAAAATGCCACGCGTTGCGAATCCCTCTTGAGCAGTTTGTTAGTCGCGAGGCACCGAGCGACAATTTTAAGCCGAACTAAACTTTGCGAACAACAAACTTTATGTGCTTTGATGCATTTAAGTCAGGCGTAGTCGCAAAGCAGCTATTCAATGAAACCACTTGGAACAAACAACGCCGTAGAAAACGGACTGACAACACCAAAAAGCGTTTTTGGAAAGCCAATCTCACAGTGCGGACTTTCAACAAAGTCACTGAAACCACGTGGAACTTACCACACCAGAGAAAACGTCATTTCAGCGAGTAAATCGGCTTTTGTACCAACAAACTCACCGAGCGGAGTTGCAACCAAAAACAAACTCTCGATTGCCCTGTTCTGTCAGCACCAAAGAACAAAACAATCGCTAAGACACTTGCAAAATTTTAGACTCAAAACAGCTAAAACTAAGTTCTAATGATCGACGATGAGTCTGTGTACCAAACAAACTGCTGCTAAATTTTAAGCTCAGAAACATGATTTTGATTGCTAGCTTTTTCTGGCGACTAACGCGCAGTTAAGGTGTGAGAGACGCAGATCCACCCTAACCTAAAATAAACTCTGATAAAGCCGTGCCTATTTGGGCACTAAAACCCCAATGCGTTTCGAATCGGCTTGAACGTCTTGTTATTCCGCAACTAAAGTCGGCTATGTTTACGCCTAATCTTTTGATATGACGAGAAATTTTCGGTATGCAGGCAAAAATCGAAGCCGAAGTATTTGGCAGCTCACTACCTTAAATCGCTTTAGCGTCACTCTTTAATTGCTGCGCCATATTAAGGTGCGCTTAAAGCGCTTTAAGGCTAGCATGGAAATGACCAATATTCGCCCTTTTCGCCGCTTTTCCACCCTATTACCCCGCCACTTTCACTCTTAGGCTACAACCACGTACATTCAGCCTGAGAGATCCGTTGCGGAAATAACGCCCAATTAAGGGGTGAGCAACGCTACCACCCAACCTAAGGCATTGTGCCATAAACACTAAAATTGAAGTAGAAGCAAAAATGCCAAGCGTTGGGAATCCCTCTTAAATTGTTTGTTATAGCGCTCTTACAACACCCACGATACTATTTGATACTTTAGTAAAAGGGGTCTTTTCCCAGTCGGCATAATGTCCTACTAGCTGTAAGCCAGCACTTTCTAGACAGTTAACGATCTCATCTATTGAACGATATTTGAGCTCTATTTCACTATGGTATTGCTCACCACTTTCGTAATCCCTACGGATGTGATGAAGCATCGTATCATTGGAATGAGGGTGTACACAGTCCCAGCCGTACACTTTAACTTTTCCCCCCTTTGGGCTTATATATGAAGACCAATACTCATAACCACTGGTTACTTCTAGATGCTCTGGGGATGGAAGCCGACAATCAAAAATGAATGTACCATTGTTACCCATATGATTTTTAATCTGATTTAGCATGGACAAGAAGTCAGCATCAGAGATAAATGCTTGAAACGCATTACCAGTCATAGAGACTACATCAAATTTGGTGCCTATATCGAAATTGGTCGCATCCATTCCATAGAATGAAATATTGTTTATCGTTGCGGATTTTTCTATAGCGAACTCGACCATTGCCCCTGAAAAATCTATGCCTACTACATGAGAAGCCTCATTGGATAAAGGAATCGTGACGATGCCTGTTCCACAACACACATCTAGAAGCGATGACGCTTGTTGGGAAGTTAATATGTCACGTAGAAATGAGATTTCATTAGCATAATCTTCACCATACTGTGCATCATATTCCTCGCCTGACCAAAATTCACTCTTGCTTTGTTTCAACGACTCTTCTCCTTGAGCATGAATGCGCTATAACGCCCTGTTAAGGTGTGAGCAACGCAATACCGATACCGCCGCATACCACCTTAAACACTAAACGCAACGCATAGTGAAAATGCCACGCGTTGCGAATCACTCTTAAACAGTTTGTTATGCATTTTCTACCGTGGTGCACTGTTATAAATACGTTCAATTTCCGCATCCGATATTTCACGATGTTGATCTATTGTATTGAACAAAGAACGCATGACGTCTTGAACATCAAGATCGGTACCAAGCTTATAATTATCCCTTACTTCCAATAATTTAAAAATGACATATAGAAGCTTGCTCGTTTCTAGTATGGCTCTAGCTGATAGTTGAGAATTGACTAGTACTTTGCCATTTTCTAGTTGTTTAGCGTTGTCGTTCTTCTTGTTTATTACACTTTTCACGACTTTATCGTGTAACTTAATTTCTTTTAGAGCTTTTCTAATAGGAAAAGGAATATCTGCACCAAGCCCTTTCTGCAAATCGTTTAAATAGCCCCAATCTATTTCTAATGGCTTTACTCGGCTGTTACGAACAGGATGCCTAAACTCATCGAGCAAACTATCAAGTATAGATTCAAGGCTTTCTCTGATATCTTCCAGCTCTAACCATAGATTTTCTTTGTACTTTTTTTGTTCTCTGCCTGACTTTCTTTCACCAAGTACGAACGCAATTAAAACACCAACTATAGACATAGCCGCAATTATTATATCGTTCATGTAACCTCATTAATGCATAACGCCCTGTTAAGGGGTGAGCAACGCAATACTGAAGCCGCCGCACACCACCTTAATCACTTAAACCAACGCATAGTGAAAATGCCACGCGTTGCGAATCCCTCTTGAACAGTTTGTTATGCCAATTTTTCCCGCTGTGTATAAGCATCATTGATCATTAAAAATGTATGGTGCATCCGCAACTTCGATTGAGCATACAAATCCCGCACTTCAGCTAACGAGAAGAACTTTGCACGACCTATTTCATGGTTGAATTTCGGCAATATGACTTGGTCTTTAACTTCTGTAACCCAGACATGACGTAATACTAATTCACCATCATCAAAACGTCCTGCATAGGTATTTAAGTAGTTCTCTAAAGCAACTTCTAAACCCGTTTCTTCTGCAATTTCCCTGACCGCTGCCTCTTGAGGAAACTCTGTAGATTCAACGCTTCCTGACGGTATATGCCATAGACCTTTCTTTTAGCCGGTTAGCTCTTGAACCAATAACACTTCATTGTGCTGATTGAAAATCACAGCTCCAGCAGCTTTTGCCGTAACTTCTATGTGATGCTGAATCCCATATTGCATCTAATTCTATCCTCATCCATGAGAAGTAAAGTAAAAGTGGCATAACGCCCTGTTAAGGTGTGAGCAACGCAATACCGAAGCTCTCGCATACCACCTTAAACACTAAAGCCAACGCATAGTAAAAATGCCACGCGTTGCGAATCACTCTTAAACAGTTTGTTATACGAAATTTCTTAAGGTTCCACGCTACACAGCCCTTTAAGCTCCGTGATTGACCCACGTTTGACTCCAAAACTGATCAACTGAGCATCGAACAAATCATTTGATTCACGTCCCGTTATAATGGTCAGGACCTCGCCCCGATTGCCAGTGTAGAAAAGGTTGTAAGAGTCTTCGATAAACCATTTATCGCTGTTCACAGCTCTCAAAGCCCCATCCAAGTCCAGCGTATCATTTGATGTTTTGTTTTTAACGATCTTTAGAAACTGCTCTATTTGAAGGTAATCTGGATCAATTGCGTGCCCATTCGCATAGCGCATATATTTAGTGAACTTACATTCAACTGTACTTTCTGCACTAACCACGTTCGCAAAAGAGATAGACAACAAAATTACTATTCTTAACACTGTTCGCATTTTTCTCGCTGCTATAGCCATTTAATAGTTACTAGGGTGGAAATTAACACGATTTCGTATAACGCCGCGTTAAGTGGTGAGCAACGCTACCACAAAACCTAAACCATTGTGCCGTAAACACTAAAACTGAATCAAACCAAAAATGCCAAGCGTTGCGAATCCGTCTTAAACGCTTTGTTATATGCACAGAATTTCGACTTGTTTAATGGCGTCAGTGAATACTTTATGACACTTAAAATCGGGCTTACTTCCTATATTATGCCAGAAGAAACTGAACTCATGCCCACCGTCATCTTGAGTAAAGAAACTCCAATTATGCGGTAGTTCGTGGTCTATTTCGCAAAGCACAAAATGCCACAAATGATTTTGATAACCGCTTTCCCAGCTGCCAAGATAGTGTGTGCTCGATACACAGGATAGTCCTGATTCTTCTTCCAATTCTCTCAAGGCGGCACTTTCGATAGAAATATCCGACTGCTCTAGTGTGCCTTTAACCAGTTGAACATCAGCTAATGGATGTTCAAACAACAGTAGTTCACGATAATTTCCTGATTTTCTGAGCACTACAGGACAGACTTTGACTTCCCTTTTTCGGATTCTTTCTTCCACTGAACTCTCCCGTGCATATAACGCCCGCTTAAGTGGTGAGCAACGCAATACGATGTTTCCGCACACCACCTTAATCACTAAAATCAACGCATAGTAAAAATGCCACGCGTTGCGAATCCGTCTTGAAGCGTTTGTTAGCTTTACGGCTGAAAGACGTCAAAGAAGTTTTTTTCTAACTGCACACAACTGATCAATTTTGCTTTGTAGATTAGTTATTGGTAACTCCCACTCAGTCTTGACCAATGCTTTCGAGATTAATGAGTTTTGCATCAACTTAGCGATTTTTGATGGGACATCATCTAAATTGCGCCCATTCACAAAGGTGTCATCATCATAATCGTGTGGGTGGGTTTCGATTGCGTTAGCAATTTTTAACTTCTCAATGAGTTCATTCAATTGCTCAATCTCAAACTTGTGCTCCACCTGATTAATCTGTGCTTTCCTCGCTTTACGTGCGTAGAACACCGACACACATGCAGCTAATGCTGATACGCTCATTGGGATTAACCGCGACCAATCCAACTCTTCCACTTTTACCTCTCAGTTATACTCTTGGAAAGCTAACGCCCTGTTAAGGGGTGAGCAACGCAATACCGAAGCCGCCGCAAACCACCTTAAACACTAAAACTAACGCATAGTGAAAATGCCACGCGTTGCGAATCCCTCTTGAACAGTTTGTTAGGCTAATGATTCAATGGCTTGGAACCGAACTATACAAAAGTCTCTTTGAAAAAGATGCTTGAGGTTATTGAGTAACTCTTGTTCGGAATAACTGCTATCTATGTGAATTTCAGCTCCAACGACTGATGTAGAGTTTATCCCTTTAATTGCTTTAAAATCTTCAGCCAACAGTTTTAGTTGCTCTTCATATCGATCTTGCTCTAATACTGGAAATGGGCAATCTCGTCCCAAATCGTTTTCAGTTAACTTTCTAGTTTTAATAACAAAATTCATTTGATACTCCTATTAGCCTAACGCGCAGTTAAGGTGTGAGAGACGCAGATCCACCCTAACCTAAAATAAACTCTGATAAATCCGTGCCTATTTGGGCACTAAAACCCCAATGCGTTTCGAATCGCCTTGAACGTCTTGTTATTCCGCAACTAAAGTCGGCTATGTTTACGCCTAATCTTTTGATATGACGAGAAATTTTCGGTATGCAGGCAAAAATCGAAGCCGAAGTATTTGGCAGCTCACTACCTTAAATCGCTTTAGCGTCACTCTTTAATTGCTGCGCCATATTAAGGTGCGCTTAAAGCGCTTTAAGGCTAGCATGGAAATGACCAATATTCGCCCTTTTCGCCGCTTTTCCACCCTATTACCCCGCCACTTTCACTCTTAGGCTACAACCAGGTACATTCAGCCTGAGAGATCCGTTGCGGAAATAACGCCCTGTTAAGGTGTGAGCAACGCAATACCAATGCCGCCGCATACCACCTTAAACACTAAAACCAACGCACAGTAAAAATGCCACGCGTTGCGAATCACTCTTAAACAGTTTGTTAAATTCACTTTTTAGACGTGTTCCGGAAAGTATCAGCGAGCTGCTCTAGTACCGCTTTGTACTCGACGTTTGTCATTGAATCCACTTTAGAAATGTCTGGCAATTTGTTGGGATCCATTTTAGATATTTTCCCAACCTTGCTTTGAAAGTTAACTTCTTCCGTAAGCGCAAAACGGGCTAATTCTAAATTGCGTTGAGCCCTTGCCTGATCTATTACATTGTTTGGGCACAAAATGCTGCCATCTGTGGACACTCCTACATATAACGAATTGTTTTTGTAGTCATTACGTAAGTCTGAAGATGCCTTTACTGACTGCATTGCATCATTGTAAACCTGCTCATTTCCACCAATAAAACACAATGCTGCATTGTTTATGGTTTCTTGGTTCAATTTGGATTTATGATCTCTGAGACGTTTCATAGTTTGTTTCCAATCAACGTCAATCCCAGCAATCAATCTACGACCAGCTCCGTATAGAATTTGGCATTTTGCTAATTCTTCTCTCGCTATATGAGACAATGTGTAAGATCGTGCATACGCCTTTTTCTTAAAAAGTAGCTCTGATTCTCGGATAAGCCCTCTTGCGTTAGTTACTAACGCTGTCATGTACTCATCAATTTGATTGATATTTAGCGACATTTTCTGCCTCCGTGAATTTAACGCCCTGTTAAGGTGTGAGCAACGCAATGCCGAAGCCGCCGCAAACCACCTTAAACACTAAAACCAACGCATAATAAAAATGCCATGCGTTGCGAATCACTCTTAAACAGTTTGTTAGTCGCGAGGCACCGAGCGACAATTTTAAGCCGAACCAAACTTTGCGAACAACAAACTTTATTTACTTTGATGCATTTAAGTCAGGCGTGGTCTCAAAGCGGCTACTCAATGAAACCACTTGGAACAAACAGCGCCGTAGAAAACGGACTAACAACACCCAAAAGCACTTTTTTGAAAAACTAATCTCACAGTGCGGACTTTCAACAAAGTCACTGAAACCACGTGGAATTTACAACACCAGAGAAAACGTCATCTCAGCGAGTAGATCGGCTTTTGTACCAACAAACTCGCCGAGCAGAGTTGCAACCAAAAACAGACTCTCGATTGCCCTGCACTGCCAGCACCAAAGAACAAAACAAACACTGGGACAGTTACAAAACCTTGGACTTGTAGCAGCTGAAAATGAGTTTGGATCAACGACGATGAATCTGTGAACCGAGCAATCAGCAGTCAAATCTTGAGCTCATAAGCATGATTTTGACTGCTAGGTTTTTCTGGCGACTAACGCCGCATTAAGTGGTGAGCAACGCACGACCACGGAACCTAAACCATTGTGCCGTAAACACAAAATTTAAAGCAAACCGAAAGTGCCGAGCGTTGGGAATCCGTCTTAAATGCTTTGTTATGCGATTTTACCCAACGTGTGCTGCAACCTTGTGCGCTACTTGGTTTGCTGTTTCATGTGAATTATCTATTGAAAGCAGATTTTCATGTTTAATACCAACAAACTTCATGTCAGTCAGCAACTTATCCATTGTATCTAAACACGATAGTTTGTACGAATTTACTCGCTCATCTGACTGCGACCTTTCTCTGATGATGTCGTGACTTGGGTTCAAGTGAACTGGATGAACTTCAATTCCATTGTCTGCAAAGAACTCTAGGTATTTATTGATTTCAACCGCATCACTTTCAAAGCAAGTCATATATGTCATGACTAGATGGGTAACACCTATTTCTTGAGCTTTAGCTATCGTTGTTCTACGAATTTGATTCGTGAAATCAAAGAAGTCCTTATCACCAAATTCATCGTAAATTGACAAACTTAGGTCTACTGCCAAATGGTTGTGAAAAAGCTTATAACCAAAATGTTCTGCTAACTCTTTCGCTACTGTTAATTTTCCTGCTGCTGGCGCTCCATGCAACCATACTAATTTCATACTACTATCCTTGATATTGTGCGAATCGCATAACGCCCTGTTAAGGTGTGAGCAACGCAATACCGATGCTTCCGCATACCACCTTAAACACTAAACGCAACGCATAGCAAAAATGCCAAGCGTTGCGAATCACTCTTAAACAGATTGTTAAGCTGCATTTAGCCACTTACTTAGATCTAGTTCTGGCTTCACTTTTTCTTGCATTACTTTCGAGCTAGGTAGAGATGTAAAGTCGATGTCTAGTACTTGCTGAAGTGTTTCGCTAGGTTCATACGCCAGTTCAAAAGAGCAAGCTTCATTAACGATATGAGCTACTTTTTGTATTTGAGAAACAAATAGCTTTATATCACCATCTTGAACAATTATTTGTACACCATCATACGTTACGCCACTGCCGCTACTACCTGCGTAAGAAGTTAAATGCAGTGAATCGGCAAACTTTCGAACAGTAGATTGCATTTCAACCAAAATCCGGTTTTGGTCAGGCTTCGAGCATGCCGTAAGTTCCGTCGATTGCTCAACAAAACGTGTGACCATAGAGTCGAAGCTATCCCAAACACTAGCTGGTACAGAGAAATCACCATATCTCGCATTCGGGAATAGTGCTTTATGTAATTTCCTTGGGGAGGATGTGTGAAGTTTGCTATTCCACGTCTTATTCAGGTACTTTTCAAACTCTTCGATATGTTTGTAGTAGTTAGAAAAGCTATTTTGTTCATTCGCAACACGTATTTGCTCTTTGGTTTGCTCTGAGCGATGGTTCGCAGCAAGCAAAGCAACGATTGGTATGATTAGAGCTAAGATAGCTAGAGGAACACGAAATACTACCAAGGCATGATTAAAACCAGCATATGAATAATCTGGGGTTATCTGAGAATTAATACCGACGATCAGCGCGACAATAATTGCAAAGCTAATAAAAACACCTACCACAAGCCAAAGAACCTTTAGCTCGATTAGGCTTTTTTGTGGATCAAAACGCAATTTGTTCTTCATTGTTTCTCCTGCAGCTTAACGCCCTGCTAAGGGGTGAGCAACGCAATACAAAGCCGCCGCAAACCACCTTAATCACTAAATTCAACGCATAGTAAAAATGCCACGCGTTGCGAATCCCTCTTGAGCAGTTTGTTAGTCGCGAGGCACCGAGCGACAATTTTAAGCCGAACTAAACTTTGCGAACAACAAACTTTATGTGCTTTGATGCATTTAAGTCAGGCGTAGTCTCAAAGCGGCTACTCAATGAAACCACTTGGAATTAACAACGCCGCAGAAAACGGACTGACAACACCAAAAAGAGCCTTTGGAAAGCCAATCTCACAGTGCGGACTTTCAACAAAGTCACTGAAACCACGTGGAACTTACAACACCAGAGAAAACGTCATTTCAGCGAGTAAATCGGCTTTTGTCCCCAACAAACTCACCGAGCGGATTTGCAACCAAAAACAGACTCTCGATTGCCCTGCTCTGTCAGCACCAAAGAACAAAACAACCGCTTGGACACTTGCAAAACTTTGGACTTAAAACTGCTGAAACTGAGTTTTGACCATCGACGATGAATCTGTATACCAAACAAACAGCTGCCAAATTTTGAGCTAAGAAACATGACTTTGATTGCTAGCTTTTTCTGGCGACTAACGCCCTGTTAAGGGGTGAGCAACGCAATACAAAAGCCGCCGCAAACCGCCTTAAACACTAAAGCCAACGCATAGTAAAAATGCCACGCGTTGCGAATCCCTCTTGAACAGTTTGTTATACATTTTGTTCCCGCGCCAACCGTCCTTTAGGCTTGTACTCTTGGAGTAGCTCACGAACCATAAACTGATAATCAGGATGCTTTTTAAAACTATAAGAGATGAAAAACGCTTTCGTAGCTTCCGCCGAACTCAAGTGTTTAATTTCTCCGACATTTTCACCTACAACTAAGCTAAATTTAACACCTGGAATGTAAAATATATGATGGTGATAACCTAATTTTTTGGAAGAAGTGGGGAAAGACACTTTTGGCATAATATCTTCATCGGTATCTACGTAAACCGCTAGGTATGCGTTCGAAGGAAACCCTTGCTCCCCAAGGAGGTAACGACGGAACTCTTCTTGGTAACGTGAGCCCAGTGACTTTTGATTAGAGTTTTTTGCCGTTGGCCAAGCTGAGGCGCGCCAAACGATACTTGCTGCAAAATATAGATAGCAGTCAATATTAGGGAATTCGTTCTGGATTGGGTTAAACCAACGTTCCCCTCTGATACTTGCAAATTGCTTTGCACTTTTTAGGCGCTCTAGAAGCGGGAACTTGTCAGTGCCAGCATGGCACTCTGACACAACAGCATTTTCCCCTAGGCGAGAAAAGCGTAATTCACACTCAGAACAAAGAAAATGTGAAGTAACTTGAAAATCAGAATAGATCGAAGATTTATCATGGCTTTGATTTAAAACTAGATCATCACCATCGAAAGCCCCTTTCAATTTTTTGTAAAGCGCCTTTGGCATGAGATGACTATTTCTTAACTCTTTGTGTTCTAAACAAAGACCGCACTGACCTAACCTCAAAGTTCCACCTTTCATAAAATGTATAACGCCCTGTTAAGGGGTGAGCAACGCAATACAAGAGCCGCCGCATACCGCCTTAAACACTAAAACCAACGCATAGTGAAAATGCCACGCGTTGCGAATCCCTCTTGAACAGTTTGTTAGCCCTGTGGTTGACTAGTACATATAACCTAGCCAATCAAAATGTCCAACACCCCACTGCTTATCTCTGAGTGGTTTCACATACAGTTCATCAAGATGCTCTACAGCAACTCCAAAGTTGGTGTGCTCGTGAAGCCTTAACCAAGACTGCATGCACTGAACTTGGTAAAAGCCGTTTGTAGAGTAGAAATCATGTAACTCAGATATAAGGATTATGAAATCCACATCTTTAGTTTCAGCAAATGCCGATAATTCTGACAACATAAAAGAGCCAATACCTTGCCCTCGATAACGTTCGTCAACACAAAAGTCGATTACGCCCAGAACCTTATGTATTTCCCCGCCGACACTAACAACGCGATAATCCAGTCCAAGATAGCCAACCAGCTGTTCACCTTGAAAATGAAGGGCACGCATATGAGGCAACTGCTTAAAGTAAGAACGACTTACTTGGCTATCTGGAAAAGCTTGATTTCTTAATGCTTCGATTGCCTTATGATGCAATTCTGAAACATCTATTTCTTGTACGATTTCCATATCGTTTCCTCGAAAAGGGCTAACGCCTTGCTAAGGTGTGAGTAACGCAATACAAAAGCTACCGCACAGCGCCTTAATCACATAAGCCACCGCAAAGTAAAAATGCCACGCGTTACGAATCACTCTTAAGCAATTTGTTAGTACATGCGCTACTTCTATTTATGCGCTCCAAGATATTGAAAACTGGCATAATATGAAAGGCTTTGAACACTGAAGTGAGACGGGCAGCTACAAAACTTTACCCCGATTGAAAGACGAAAGTTGGCTAGAAGAAAAACGCACTGAACTGCCCTACTTTCACTGGCTTCAAATTAGAAAAGGATTCGATCCTCGCACTTCGACGGCAGTACCAAAGAAAGACAACTCTGACTTCGTAAAAACCACGAAAGAGAAGAAGCGCCAAAGAAATAGGGTAAGAGTTAGACACCGTAAACGGTGAAATCAAAGCAAACACTCACCATATAGTGCCACCGGAAAGAACGTGAAAGGTACAAACTGAAACGTGTAAAGACGAGCGCCAAAACAGATAAACACCAAAACTTATGACCTTTGATGTCAACCCCGTACTAACGCCCTGTTAAGGGGTGAGCAACGCAATACCGAAGCCGCCGCAAACCGCCTTAAACACTAAAACCAACGCATAGTGAAAATGCCACGCGTTGCGAATCCCTCTTGAGCAGTTTGTTAGTTTGCAAACCCAAAGCGTTGATTTTACGTTATTTTACACTTTGCAAACAACAAACTTTATGTGTTTTGATGCACTTGAGTCAGGCGTAGTATCAAAGCGGCTTCTCAATGAAACCACGTGAAACAAACAACGCCGCAGAAAGCGAACTAACAACACCAAAAAGCACTTTTGGAAAACCAATCTAACAATGCGGACTTTCAACAAAGCCACTGAAACCACATGAACTTACCACACCAGAGAAAACGCTATTTCAGCGAGTAGATCGGCTTTTGTACCAACAAACTCAACGAGCAGAGTTTCAGCAAAAAAGTTCGACTCAGGTAACCCAAAAGTTGCCGCACCAAAAAACAAATCAACCGTTGAAACGATGCCAATTTTGAATTTTCACCACGCTAGTTAACACTGAAATTGAACGCCGATACGACAATTTCAACTTTGAGCTTTTACCACTAGATCTTGCGATATAGCTGCGTTTTTCCTCTTGCAAACTAACGCCGCGTTAAGTGGTGAACAACGCTACCACCTCACCTAAACAATTGTGCCATATACACTAAAGCTGAATCGAACCAAAAATGCCAAGCGTTGTGAATCCGTCTTAAACGCTTTGTTATGTTCACTTACCCTAAACCACCGAGAAACTTAGGCAACATTGCTAGATCTCGGATTTGATCGACTTCAGATTTGGTCAAGTTACGGCAGACATATGGAAATGCCTTTAACAAGATTTCTTTCTCTTGGTCAAATGCTTCGGCGCTGTATTCAATAGTAGGGTCGTTCAATTCGTTGCAAAATCCCATTACAGCTCTCAAGTAAAGAGTTGGCGTGAAATAATCTTTTAGATCTGCCCATGCATCTACATAACCATCAGTGAAGTATCGAGCAGAGTGAGAGAGCTTATAGTCGCAATCGCCACCACAACAAACGTACTGATTTCTGATTTTCTTGATTGCTACGTCATTTACAGTTTCATATTTACTCCAAGAAACTACCCTACCAATACTTTCATAGCCAAGTTCTTCTCCGCAACAATGACATTTAAAAGGTTCAAAGTCTGAGAAGATTTGAGCTGGTTTCGGATTCTCATCAGCCCAAGACTTATATGAAACAGGGAAGTATCGTTTTGCTAATTCGAGACAACTACTATTTTTGAGCAATGTTTGCTCAATCTTTGATGAATCGAAAAACTGGTGCTCAATTTCAGTAATACTTTCAACTTTAGCTACTAAACCAGATGAGGGTAATGTTGAATAAAAACCGATAAACCCGTCGCAACCATGAGCACGTAGCGAGTCTAGGATTTCTGGCTCGTCAGTTTTAGACACAGATGAACCTGAATGAGCTTTATGCTTACAACTAACAAGCCAACGCACTTCGGTATCATTTGCTATACCTTTTCTTGTTTCAATCAGAAGTAGATCTTTTCCACCATCAGCACCTCTTCCGGGAGCTGATTCAATTTTATAGCCTAAGTTGTGGAAGAAATCCCGTGCAAAAAGCTCGAATTTGTCTTGTTCACCGCCACCCTTATGTGGCATGGGAATCTCTTTAAAATCTAATATTGCCATCCGTATTTCCTGCTTGTGAACATAACGCCCTGCTAAGGGGTGAGCAACGCAATACCGAAGCCGCCGCATACCACCTTAATCACTAAATTCAACGCATAGTAAAAATGCCACGCGTTGCGAATCCCTCTTGAGCAGTTTGTTAGTTTGCAAACCCAAAGCGTTGATTTTACGTTATTTTAAACTTTCCAAACAATAAACATATGTATTTTGATGCACTTAAGTCAGGCGTAGTCTAAAAGCGGCTAGTTAATGAAACCACGTGGAACAAACAACACCGCAGAAAACGAACTCACAACACCAAAAAGCGCTTTTGGAAAACCAATCTCACAATGCAGACTTTCAACAAAGTCACTGAAACCACATGAACTTACCACACCAGAGAAAACGCCATTTCAGCGAGTAAATCGGCTTTTGTACCAACAAACTCAACGAGCAGAGTTTCAGCAAAAAAATTCGACTCAGTTAACCCAAAAGTCGCCGCACCAAAGAACAAAGTAACCGTTGAAACAATGCCAATTTTGGATTTTTACCACGCTAATTAACTGTGAGTTCAGACTCCGATACGACAATTTTAACTTTGATTTTTTACCATTAGATCTTGCGATATGGCTGCGTTTTTCCTCTTGCAAACTAACGCCCTGCTAAGGGGTGAGCAACGCAATACCAAAGCCGCCGCATACCACCTTAATCATTAAAATCAACGCATAGTGAAAATGCCACGCGTTGCGAATCCCTCTTGAGCAGTTTGTTAGTTTGCAAACCCAAAGCGTTGATTTTACGTTATTTTAAACTTTGCAAACAATAAGCTTTAAGTGTTGTGATGCACTTAAGCCAGGCGTAGTCTCAAAGCGGCTACTCAATGAAACCACGTGGAACAAACAACGCCGTAGAAAACGAACTTACAACACCAAAAAACGCTTTTGGAAAACCAATCTCACAATGCGGACTTTCAACAAAGCCACTGAAACCACATGAACTTACCACACCAGAGAAAACGCCATTTCAGCGAGTAAATCGGCTTTTGTACCAACAAACTCAACGAGCAGAGTTTCAGCAAAAAAGTTCGACTCACTTAACCCCAAAAAGTCACCGCACCAAAGAACAAATCAACCGTTGAAACGATGCCAATTTTGGATTTTCACCACGCTAGTTAACACTAAAATTGAAAGCTAATACAAAAACTTAAACTTTGAGCTTTTACCACTAGATCTTGCGATATAGCTGCGTGTTTCCTCTTGCAAACTAACGCCCTGTTAAGGGGTGAGCAACGCAATACCGATGCCGCCGCATACCACCTTAACCACTAAAACCAACGCACAGTAAAAATGCCACGCGTTGCGAATCCCTCTTGAACAGTTTGTTATATGCGTGGCTAAAGGGGGTTCATAACTTGCAGACTTGTTAATCAACGACTTTGAAGCTTATAAAACACAAGCTTTTTTCTGTTGGGTAGATCTTTCGCAAAATCCATTTGAGCATGAAGACAAATGGAAGATTTTCTGCTTTTGCGTGCTTTCTGTTGAGTTTATCGAAGTTCACATGCTCAACACCGACAATTTCTAGTCTACAGATTTTCCGCCCATCTTCGTGAGTAAATGCTTCAACAAGCTGACCTGGATAATAATGGCTTTCAGATTTATCCCTAATCGTTGCAGTCTTTTTACCAGAAAGAATCTGGCGCTCTAGCCTTGTAAAAAATGTAATTTTATCCACCATTGAACACCGCTTCCTTACAGATTCTTCCAAGCATATAACGCGCAGTTAAGGTGTGAGAGACGCAGATCCACCCTAACCTAAAATAAACTCTGATAAATCCGTGCCTATTTGGGCACTAAAACCCCAATGCGTTTCGAATCGCCTTGAACGTCTTGTTATTCCGCAACTAAAGTCGGCTATGTTTACGCCTAATCTTTTGATATGACGAGAAATTTTCGGTATGCAGGCAAAAATCGAAGCCGAAGTATTTGGCAGCTCACTACCTTAAATCGCTTTAGCGTCACTCTTTAATTGCTGCGCCATATTAAGGTGCGCTTAAAGCGCTTTAAGGCTAGCATGGAAATGACCAATATTCGCCCTTTTCGCCGCTTTTCCACCCTATTACCCCGCCACTTTCACTCTTAGGCTACAACCACGTACATTCAGCCTGAGAGATCCGTTGCGGAAATAACGCCCAATTAAGGTGTGAGGCACGCAATACTGATGCTGCCGCATACCACCTTAACCACCTGAACCGACGCATAGTAAAAATGCCACGCGTGCCGAATCACTCTTAAATTGTTTGTTAACTTTCTAGAACTCAAAGTCCAGCCAATCATCGTCTTGAACTGAACCTGATTCACTTGGGCAAGTTGGAGTTGGCTCCAATAAGTTGACCAAACGTTCTCCTTGGTTTAGCAAATGATCATAAGTCATAATTGAGAGATTGCTTAATCGTGAGTTTAAACCGTGTAAGGCTTTGTGTTTTTCGGGAGTCCAATCATGAGACCTACCAATGACTATCGTAGCTCTTGGATGGTAAGCCACAATCTCTGGGTGGTCAGCTAGCCCTTTAGACGCAACATCATTGAAAACGTCCAAGTATCTGTGACATTGCCCAATAGCCTTAGATACTTCTGACGAAAAGTAAAAATTACGATGAGAGCTATCATAATTTAACACCTCCATGTTCGGACGTTTCAGCTCGATTATATCTCTGAAACCACCGATAACATTCGATAGCATTAAATCCAAGTGGTCATGAGGAGATATAGCTCTTACATCGTCGTTAACTACATAAGCATTTCCAAAAGCCCAAGGATACTCTTCACACCATTTTTGATAGATCTTCTCATCGTTTTCTTGGTTGTTGAGATGATTTCTCAACTGATTTACTGCCGATTTCATATCTTTGAGTCGGATAGAGCCCTTGAGAGCATTAGCTAACTCATCTGATAAATCTGCATTTTCAAGATGCTTTACAATTTCACTTTGAGACAATACTGAAGTAAGCGCATTAGCAACCGATTGAGGATCATGTTCAGCAAGCTGTGCAGTACCATCATTAACCCTTATAAGAAGAAAGTCGCCCTCTGTTTCATTTTTTACAGCAACATGGGACTTGATTGCCTCATATAACTTCAATAAAGACCCTGCCTGTAAAGACAACGATTTTTCGTCAACGGGAAGCAAGCCAAAGGGTGTATTTTGCTTTTTGTACGTAATAATTTTTCCCGCAAGATCTACACCTTGAGAGTTCGTAATGTAAAACGGCACAAAATCTATCCTAGAACGTGATGTTTCGTGAATTACAACTGGATCGCTGTAACCTACATTTCCAGACTTTGCCTGTTTCTTACCAATTGAGCCTACTGACAATTTTACCTCCCAACTCAAAAGAAAGTTAACGCCCTGTTAAGGGGTGAGCAACGCAATACAAAAGCCGCCGCATACCACCTTAATCACTAAATTCAACGCATAGTGAAAATGCCACGCGTTGCGAATCCCTCTTGAACAGTTTGTTATATGCGTGGTTCAAGGGGTTTCATAACTTGCAGACTTGTTAGTCAACGACTTTGAAGCTAATAAAACACAAGCTCTTTTCTGCTGGGTATATCTTTCGCAAAATCCATTTGAGCATGAACACAAATGGAAGATTTTCTGCTTTTGCGTGCTTTCTGTTGAGTTTATCAAAGTTCACATGCTCAACACCGACAATTTCTAGTCTACAGATTTTCCGCTCATCTTCGTGAGTAAATGCTTCAACAACCTGCCCTGGGTAATAATGGCTTTCAGATTTATCCCTAATCGTTGCAGTCTTTTTACCAGAAAGAATCTGGCGCTCAAGCCTTGTGAAAAATGTAATTTTGCTCACCATTAAACACCTGCTTCCTTACAGATTCTTCCAAGCATATAACGCCCAATTAACGTGTGAGCAGCGCAGACACTGAACTTGAACACTGTGCCATAAACACTAAACTCAACCCGAAGTGAGAGCGCCAAGCGTTGCGAATCACTGTTGAATTGTTTGTTATGTTTTACCACGAACGCATGATTTACTTGAGAAAGAACTGCTATATCTAACTAGTTTTCTGAGCTAAACCACAAGGCTCGAACCAACTTGACCGCCAAAGGTGATTAACCTTAAACGTGTAATTCCACTTCCCTGCCCAATGAGGCAACCCGACCAAGAAACAACAAGCGCCCTATCTTTCCAACCAAAGCGCAGACAATGGCTAATTGCCGAGGCAACTGCCAAGCCGAAATGCTAATTGCCTAAGTACCCAGAAGCGACTTTAAGCCAGTTAAACCCGAAGCCAACCGCCACGACCTATCAATGAAGCAACCCACGAACATTTGCATGTTTTACGGGCTGAGAGATTCAAGAAATTAGAACGACAATGCGGATTTGCTGAGTCTACTAGGGACGAACTGCCAGAGGGATAAAGAACTAGAACCTAAGACACTTAAGCCTTTGAAATACAAGTAAACATAACGCCCTGCTAAGGGGTGAGCAATGCAATACCGAAGCCGCCGCAAACCACCTTAATCACTAAATTCAACGCATAGTAAAAATGCCACGCGTTGCGAATCCCTCTTGAGCAGTTTGTTAGTCGCGAGGCACCGAGCGACAATTTTAAGCCGAACTAAACTTTGCGAACAACAAACTTTATGTGCTTTGATGCATTTAAGTCAGGCGTAGTCTCAAAGCGACTACTCAATGAAACCACTTGGAACAAACAACGCCGTAGAAAACGGACTGACAACACCAAAAAACGCTTTTGGAAAACCAATCTCACAGTGCGGACTTTCAACAAAGTCACTGAAACCACGTGGAACTTACCACACCAGAGAAAACGTCATTTCAGCGAGTAAATCGGCTTTTGTACCAACAAACTCACCGAGCGGAGTTGCAACCAAAAACAAACTCTCGATTGCCCTGTTCTGTCAGCACCAAAGAACAAAACAATCGCTAAGACACTTGCAAAATTTTAGACTCAAAACAGCTAAAACTAAGTTCTAATGATCGACGATGAGTCTGTGTACCAAACAAACTGCTGCTAAATTTTAAGCTCAGAAACATGATTTTGATTGCTAGCTTTTTCTGGCGACTAACGCCGCGTTAAGTGGTGAGCAACGCTACCACCTGACCTAAACCATTGTGACATAAACACTTAACCCAAAGTAAGCCGAAAATGCCAAGCGTTGGGAATCCGTCTTGAACGCTTTGTTATGCTCGTCTTTCCAGCAATGACGTAATGTCTTTTTTGAACTCATCCGAGAGACGTTCGAACTGCTCTGGTGCAACCAAATTTTCTTCACACATTAACATGAGCTGAATAAATGCCTTATTGCGAGAATGACCATCAAAGATAAGCTTCATCTGCTTTTCTGACGTTTTGGAATACTGACACATAAAATGAAACCTTTCCCCTGCCAGTTCTGACTCGTCAGTAATAGTTTCAATGACTTCGTTCAGTTGTCTCGTGCAATACAACTGAATTGCTTCATTTTTGATTTCGCAAAAGACTTTCCAATCAGACTCTTTGATACTCATGCCAACCTCCTTAAAGTTCCATTTTTCAGCATAGAGCATAACGCCCTGTTAAGGTGTGAGCAACGCAATGCCGAAGTCACCGCATACCACCTTAAACACTAAACGCAACGCATAGTAAAAATGCCACGCGTTGCGAATCACTCTTAAACAGTTTGTTATATGTACCGTTTACTTATCTATGATTTTACTAAGAAATGACCAAATATTTTTCAGCTTATCATTGAACAAAGAGACTAAATTTATGCATTGGTCCTTTAATGAACCTTTACATTCTTGCCCGCTTAGTAATTTTTCAAAGTCCCCTTTTGAATCTTCTAATTTTATGCATTGCTGCTTTGAAAAATCAATTAAATAGGACTCCGTCTCTTTTTTTACATCATTTTCCGTTCTTCCTATTACCGGATCAGTAAAATATAAGCATCTAAATACGAACTTGGAATGAAAGGTATAAACACTTGCAAGATCGGTTAGCACGGCTTTGTGACTATTCTTTAGAGGGTTAAGCAAATATCCATTTTTTGATTTCAACGCACAATCAGAGGTTATATCCAATATCTCATAAGAGTTATCAAACTCTATCCAACAATGAAAAAGACTATCTATCGACTTGTCATTACTAGTCAAACTAAAGTTCTTAATAAGATCTATATTGCTTTCGGTCTCATCACTGGCATGTAAGAAACCGACTACAACCCTGGGGGACAATCCTAGTGATTTGAGATCATTTACAATTGACAGGTGAGCCGGAAGACAATTGTTCCGTAAATAATAATCTGTAGGATATCTATTACCTTTAGCATGAGTCACCCACATAGGTTGATTATTTCTTGGATTTAGATAGTTCCTGCGTAGAACATTCACCGCTTTAGATTTCAACTGGTCTACAATTTGATTTGTTAAAACCGATGTATGCTTTAGCTTTACTATTTGTTTATTCATGAGGTTCTTCATTAATTTTCGATTGTACATATAACGCCGCATTAAGGTGTGAGCAACGCAACCACGAAACTCAACCTTACCACCGTAAACACAAAAACCAACGATGGAATGAAAAATGCCAAGCGTTGGGAATCACTCTTAAATGCTTTGTTATGTTTGTTGTGAAGTATGCTCGTAAGTCTCTAGTGCTTTATTTAAAAACAGCTCAACAGCAGCCACGACGCTTTCAGTATTCTTTTCAAACTCCACCAAATGTTCAAAAATTACCGCAGCTGTTTTTTCTAAGATAATCTCGTCTGATAAACCAATTTTTGTCAGATCTCCACCAAGTATACGTTTTGCTTTTCTTGCAGTATCAACCCACTCAAGTTCTTCATCGTGATACTTATCATGATGGATAACACCATTTCTCTCCAAGCGATATGATGAACACGCCTTATTCACTGACTTTAGAAGTGAAACCAAATCAGCCCTAATAACCTTACCATTCGTAATTATTGCTTGATGGTTCACTGAATCCTTTGCCATCTGTATGTCACATAAAAAATTGGTGAAAATTAAAACACGATCATAGATTGTTCGACTTCTGATTAGATAATTCTCGATGTGAAACTCGATATACTCTGCAATCTCATGTTCGTTTGGGCAAAATTTGTAAGAGTGCCTCAAGCACTGCTCAGAGATTTTTAGCTTTTTTATCGCCGTTTCAATTGAGCGACATGTTTTCCAACAATCAACATGGTACTGCTCTAAAGCTGTTCTATCTGAACCTTTCTTATGTGTAAAAAGGTCACGTCCAAAAGAATCATATATTTTGTGCTTCAAGGTTTTCTCCCAAAAACATAACGCCTTGTTAAGGTGTGAGGCACGCAATACCGAAGCTCCCGCATACCACCTTAACCACTAAAACTAACGCACAGTAAAAATGCCACGCGTGCCGAATCACTCTTGAACAATTTGTTAGCTGGTTGTCTCCACAACATCGGAGACGACCAAATTGAAACTTGTTGCCTGAATAAACCACTCATGCCAAGGCATCGTTTCCTTAAAGCCATCAAAGTGGAATGTGCTTCCATCAAACTTCGCATTCATGATTTCATCAATTGGGTACTCTGGCGTTTCGTGGCTGATAGGTGCAACACTATTTAACCAGGTGAGACTTTTTTCATTGGATACGTTGTATAGAGTCATCACCCCATTTTGAACAATTAGATCGCTTCCATTTGAACTTGGGTGCTCTTTGCTGATGAAAATACCACTGAGAGCGATGACAATCTTGGAGTCAGTTCTGGAGACATCTTTGATAGATACATCATGAAAGTTCATCTTCTCAAAGTCGGTATTAATTTCCATATAACCTCCTACCAGCTAACGCCGCGTTAAGTGGTGAGCAACGCTACCACCTTACCTAAACCATTGTGCCGTAAACACTAAAGCCGAATCAAACCGAAAATGCCAAGCGTTGGGAATCCGTCTTAAACGCTTTGTTATATGCCAACTCGAAGATAGCTCGACTATTGAGTAATTTGCATGGAGACAATTTGAAAATGCCCAAGAAAGCAAGGTGATACATTTAAAGAAGTAAATGTTTTCTACTCACTGAAAAGGAAAAAGTGTGCTTAGGTTGATAGGTGGCCAGCGACGAAGCCGACTCCAGTAGCCCACGTTGTTTCAAACAATGAACTAAAGAAAATACGAGTACGAGCTAAAAGTGTCTGTCCCATAGGAACCCCCTGATTTTTGTCTGCAGTGGAAATTGAAGCCATCTGGATACTAAGGTAACGTAAAAGCACAAAAAAAAGAGCTACGGAGCCAACAAACGTCCAAGGAATCGAACCTTGACCCATCTCCCCAATCAGCCTAAGCACACTCTAAGGGGATGCGTATTATACAAGAAAAACAATAAAGTAGAAGTCCAAAAGTGCGCTACTGCACACTGGCATATAACGCCCTGTTAAGGGGTGAGCAACGCAATACTGAAGCCGCCGCACACCACCTTAATCACTTAAACCAACGCATAGTGAAAATGCCACGCGTTGCGAATCCCTCTTGAACAGTTTGTTATGCCAATTTTTCCCGCTGTGTATAAGCATCATTGATCATTAAAAATGTATGGTGCATCCGCAACTTCGATTGAGCATACAAATCCCGCACTTCAGCTAACGAGAAGAACTTTGCACGACCTATTTCATGGTTGAATTTCGGCAATATGACTTGGTCTTTAACTTCTGTAACCCAGACATGACGTAATACTAATTCACCATCATCAAAACGTCCTGCATAGGTATTTAAGTAGTTCTCTAAAGCAACTTCTAAACCCGTTTCTTCTGCAATTTCCCTGACCGCTGCCTCTTGAGGAAACTCTGTAGATTCAACGCTTCCTGACGGTATATGCCATAGACCTTTCTTTTAGCCGGTTAGCTCTTGAACCAATAACACTTCATTGTGCTGATTGAAAATCACAGCTCCAGCAGCTTTTGCCGTAACTTCTATGTGATGCTGAATCCCATATTGCATCTAATTCTATCCTCATCCATGAGAAGTAAAGTAAAAGTGGCATAACGCCTTGTTAAGGTGTGAGGCACGCAATACCTATGCTTTCGCATAACACCTTAACCACTAAAGCCAATGCATGGTAAAAATGCCACGCGTGCCGAATCACTCTTGAACAATTTGTTATATGATATTTTTGAGGTCAACAACTTCACTAACAACTACATCTGAACACAATTTATGTGTATTTAACCAATTCTCTATTTCCGTACGCTCTTTGTCTGTTATCGATGTATAGCGACCTTGGGAAAGAACAACTGCACTGAAGTCATTTTTTGAATGACCACCGTAAAATGTTAAATCTTGATCCCCAAGAAATGTAAAAAAATCATCAAAAAACAGTTCACTATCTTGAGCATCCTCATAATCAAACTGAAACTTAACTTGAACGCCGAATTTGGCAAACTCATCTAAAAATAACTTTTTTCTTACACGTTTACTTTTTTGATTCTTCATATTTCTACCCATATCATATAACGCCCTGCTAAGGGGTGAGCAGCGCAATACAAAAGCCGCCGCAAACCACCTTAATCACTAAATTCAACGCATAGTAAAAATGCCACGCGTTGCGAATCCCTCTTGAGCAGTTTGTTAGTCGCGAGGCACCGAGCGACAATTTTAAGCCAAACTAAACTTTGCGAACAACAAACTTTATGTGCTTTGATGCACTTAAGTCAGGCGTAGTTTCAAAGCGGCTACTCAATGAAACCACTTGGAACAAACAACGCCGCAGAAAACGAACTGACAACCCCAAAAAGGCCCTTTGGAAAGCTAATCTCACAGTGCGGACTTTCAACAAAGTCACTGAAACCAAGTGGAATTTACAACACCAGAGAAAACGTCATTTCAGCGAGTAAATCGGCTTTTGTAACGACAAACTCACCGACCGGAGTTGCAACCAAAAACAGACTCTCGATTGCCTTACTCTGTAAGCACCAAAGAACAAAGCAACCGCTAGGACAGGTATAAAACTTTGGACTTAAAACAGTTAGAACTAAGCTCTGATGATCGACGATTAATCGGTGTACCAAGCAAACAACTGCTAAATTTTAAGCTCAGAGACATGATTTTGATTGCTAGCTTTTTCTGGCGACTAACGCCCTGTTAAGGTGTGAGCAACGCAATACCGAAGCTACCGCATACCACCTTAAACACCAAAAACAACGCATAGTAAAAATGCCACGCGTTGCGAATCACTCTTAAACAGTTTGTTAGTTGAATTGTTTCACCGCTCTACACTTGGGAAAAGTTGAACAACCCCAAAACTGTTTACCTATATTTTCACCACGCTTGGTTTCACGCAACACCATTTCAGAGCCGCAACGGGGGCACTGATTTGAGCTAGCTTTGGATGTGACAACTTCTTTGACATGTTTACGATGCTTTAAATCCGTAATAACTCCGCGCTTTAACTTTATCTGGTTTATAGACTCAGTTAACCAAGCATAATCCTTGTCAGAGAACACTACCTCGTTAAATTGCTGAATGTATCGAATACTTCCTCGAGCATAGGTAACGTTTGGAGGCATTTCGGTTTTAAAGGTGCTGTCGCCGATGAAAACAATAACTGAATGCAAGTGCTCTTCACTGCAACCTAACAAAGTTTCCAGAGCTTTTATGTGCTTGTAATTCTGATGCAGTGGGTTTTGAAATTTAGAGGAATGACGGTAAATCTTTTGTGTCCACTGTTTCTGGCGAGCCGAGCCAAATATCCAACCTTTCATATTCTTAGTTTCAACGACAAAGATGCCATATTTAGAAACCACAATATGGTCGACTTGAGTTGTACCATCGCTAGTCGGCAACGTTACGTCTTTTATTAGCGTGTAATCAGACTCCGGTAATTTGGACAAAAGACGGTTCACGAGAAACTCACCGAATACACCTTTTAGCCACCTACTTTTGAAAACGCTAACAATGAGCAATAAAGGCACTAGATACCAGACTTGCGCAAACACATTAAGAAATGCTTCAAAAATATTCACGGATTTTCCCTATTCAACTAACGCGCAGTTAAGGTGTGAGAGACGCAGATCCACCCTAACCTAAAATAAACTCTGATAAATCCGTGCCTATTTGGGCACTAAAACCCCAATGCGTTTCGAATCGCCTTGAACGTCTTGTTATTCCGCAACTAAAGTCGGCTATGTTTACGCCTAATCTTTTGATATGACGAGAAATTTTCGGTATGCAGGCAAAAATCGAAGCCGAAGTATTTGGCAGCTCACTACCTTAAATCGCTTTAGCGTCACTCTTTAATTGCTGCGCCATATTAAGGTGCGCTTAAAGCGCTTTAAGGCTAGCATGGAAATGACCAATATTCGCCCTTTTCGCCGCTTTTCCACCCTATTACCCCGCCACTTTCACTCTTAGGCTACAACCACGTACATTCAGCCTGAGAGATCCGTTGCGGAAATAACGCCGCATTAAGGTGTGAGCAGCACTTGGCTATACTTGAGCGAAGCGAAAATGCCAAGCGTTGCGAATCACTCTTAAATGCTTTGTTAGCTTAAAGTAACTCACTATCCACATTTGATGACGATACTCGCTTCTCTGCCTCATTCGTCATTGTATCTAAACTGTAAGCAGAGCCAGATAGACTAAAGCGAGATACTTTAAAGTGCCCACTTTCCATTGGAATAGCGATCCCAAATTGACTACTTTCTTTAGCGGTTCTCTCAACCTGATCGAAGTTATCAAAGATCAACACATTCTGATTGCCTACCTGATCTCCGCAAACGAGATTAAGATTTAGAGACCCTGATTCGGCATTTACTAACACTGGATACTTATTACCTTTTGTACAAGTTATATCAACACCAATTAAAAATAGGCACTGCTGATCTTCAAAATAACAATACTTCCCAAAAACATGACCACTTTTATTAATAGTTGCGGCGTAATAGTAATCGTTACTATCAGTATTAATAACCCAATCTTTATGAATAGTCTCAGCAGCTAACACCGAAAAACTGGCGGATAAAGTAAACAAAAAAAGTAGAATTTTTTTCATACGTTTGACCTTAGGTTTCAACATTATCCACGTATTATAGCCAATACAAACTCAGTAGCATATTGGCGAATTAGACGGATTTAAGCTAACGCCTTGCTAAGGTGTGAGTAACGCAATACAAAAGCTACCGCACAGCGCCTTAATCACCATAAGCCACCGCAAAGTAGAAATGCCACGCGTTACGAATCACTCTTAAGCAATTTGTTAGTACATGCGCTACTTCTATTTATGCGCTCCAAGATATTGAAAAGTGGCATGATATGAAAGGCTTTGAACACTGAAGTGAGACGGGCAGCTACAAAACTTTACCCCAGATGAAAGACGAAAGTTGGCTAGAAGAAAAACGCACTGAACTGCCCTACTTTCACTTGCTTCAAATTAGAAAAGGATTCTTTCCTAGTACTTCAAAAACCACACCAAAAGTAATCAAGGTTCTCTCAAAAGCAACCACGAAAATGAAGAAGCGCCAAAGAAATAGGCTAAGAGTTAGAAGCCGTAAACGGTAAAATCCAAGCGAACACTCCGCATATAGTGCCACCGGAAAGAACGTGAAAGGCACTAACTGAAGAGTGTAAACACGAACACCAAAACAGATAAACACCAAAACTTATGACCTTTGATGTCAAACCCGTACTAACGCCTTGTTAAGGTGTGAGGCACGCAATACCGAAGCTCCCGCATACCACCTTAACCACTAAAACTAACGCACAGTAAAAATGCCACGCGTGCCGAATCACTCTTGAACAATTTGTTAGCTGGTTGTCTCCACAACATCGGAGACGACCAAATTGAAACTTGTTGCCTGAATAAACCACTCATGCCAAGGCATCGTTTCCTTAAAGCCATCAAAGTGGAATGTGCTTCCATCAAACTTCGCATTCATGATTTCATCAATTGGGTACTCTGGCGTTTCGTGGCTGATAGGTGCAACACTATTTAACCAGGTGAGACTTTTTTCATTGGATACGTTGTATAGAGTCATCACCCCATTTTGAACAATTAGATCGCTTCCATTTGAACTTGGGTGCTCTTTGCTGATGAAAATACCACTGAGAGCGATGACAATCTTGGAGTCAGTTCTGGAGACATCTTTGATAGATACATCATGAAAGTTCATCTTCTCAAAGTCGGTATTAATTTCCATATAACCTCCTACCAGCTAACGCCCTGTTAAGGGGTGAGCAACGCAATACCGATGCCTCTGCAAACCACCTTAATCACTAAAACCAACGCATAGTAAAAATGCCACGCGTTGTGAATCCCTCTTGAACAGTTTGTTATGTGCGTGGTCAAGATCTCACTCGAATTGGTTTTCGCCGGAATTTCACCGGCTCATCAGTAGGTTGAACCTAAAACCGCGGTTGAGTCCCGCCGATGATAGAACCTTTAGAGTTGCATGTTGAACAAAGTTCGATACGTGTTTAAAGATTTCTACTACCATAAGCACTCCTCCTTTAGTTTGAGACGAGAGAAAACCAGCAAGTTCTGCCAACAAAAATGAAGCCCAAAAGCCCATTTGTTCAGGTTGTAAGTAAATGAAGGTTGCCATCATCAGCCTAAGGGAACCACCGCAAAGGGACATTTAATGTTTCGGCTTTACTCTACTTACATTTATATTATGACATGGAACCTAATGATAACTAACCATTTTTTCGAGAAAGCACATAACGCCGCGTTAAGGTGTGAGTAACGCAATACCGAAGCTTCCGCATACCACCTTAAACACGAAAACTTACGCATAGTAAAAATGCCACGCGTTACGAATCACTCTTAAACGCTTTGTTAGGGGCGTACTGATATTCATTTTGCAGTTCATTCAGCGTCGTGACATGAAGTTTAACTTTAACATTGTAACGATTGATAAAGTTACGCAAAGTATGTTCAAGCAACCCTAGCTCAAAGTTGGGAGTATCCATAACAGCAAAAATATGCAGGGTAAACTCCTTAGGATCAAAACCTTGGAAATGCTGTGATACCAGTTCTGATTGTTCTAACACCCTAGCTAACCTTGACGGATCTACATTTCGACTTCTGAACAACTTAACTTCTACCGCATGCACTTCAGTTTCAGTAATGCCTACAGCATCATATACCGCTGCACTACGCAAATTAGGAAGGTCGAACCTAACGTCGGTCTTAAAGTTAATAGACAAGTCCTTAGACATTTTATTTACTGCAAGTTTTTCAGCAAATGTGACATCTGCCATCAATTGACGATGAGTTGCAGTTCTCAATTCAATGACACTCTCTTCGGATTGATGGGCTTGCTGCTCCTTGTCATTTGCATCAGTCGTAGAAGACGCGTTACCTGAAGCATCTTCAGCTTCAATTTCTTCAATCTCTTCTTGTAACTTTCTGCCCTGCTCTTCTGGTGACGCTTTACCATAAGGATTAATGAAGTGTTTCTCATCTTTATAATCTGATGGCGCGTAGAGAACTCGGTGGTTGAAGTTCAAAGTTAAGAAAAAAGCACCGACCAAAAATATGGGAAAAAACATTAAGAACCAAATGTAAACACTCTGGTTTTCAGGTTCAATGAACGGTAAAACTGTCGTTCCACTTATTTCTGCAATAGCTGCAAACATAGCAATTACTGTGAGCGGATTCTTAATATGCCCAATTTTTTCTACCAACGTAGAACTCCTATTACTTTTTGACAAACTTGCCACATCGAAAAGCCCCTAACGCCCAATTAAGGTGTGAGTAACGCTACCACGAAACTCAACCATACCACCGTAAACACTGTACTCAGATTTAGAACCAAAAACCCCAAGCGTTAGGAATCACTCTTAAATTGTTTGTTATATTGAACGAGCTCCCTAAGTGTATCAATGTACTCCAGTACCCTTTTCCGGTTGTCCGCGTTTAGTTCATTGCCACATACTTCTGAGCGATATTTGATAGTCGGACTAGAGTATATTGGCAACTTAATTTTTTCATAGCTCATTACTGTTCCCGCATTTGAGCATTTATACGCTCGTGCATATGGCTTTATTAAATGCCGGTTCTCTGGTCTAGTTGACCTTTCTAGTTCCCCTTGAAGAAGGGAAAAAAGAAAGGTTTCTGAGTGATTAGCCCACATAAGATGCCCGAACTCATGTTCTAATACATCAGTAGAAGCATCGTCAGCAAGCAGAATATAGCTATCACTTAATTCCCAGTCAGTAGCGCCCATAGTACCGTCCTTGAAAATTAGGTGGCGATTGGGTACAACAAACACATAGAAATCCAAATGACTATCACGTAACGGTTGTATCACATCACGTCCCACAGCCATACTGCCTTGGCTATGAATTTCATCAAAGTACTCCTCGCCCGAAAGTGCTAGATCAACATACCTAAACGAAGCAAGTTCTCTGCTTAAAGGCAAACATGAGTTCGATAATATCTTGTTTGATTGCCTAATTTGCTGTTCAGCTATAGATTTTGTATAAGACTCTTGTATTGATGAGTCAACAAAGTATGAAACCTTTGTGACTAGGGGGGCTTCCATTGAACAGACGGGCAAGAACAGCTCACTCTCATCCAATTCGGTGCGATCTGGCCGATTGAAATAAAACAAAGCTATTGTGACAACGAACGAAATTAAAACCACATACTTTTTCATTAGCTCTCCAATTACCAGTAGTCAATATAACGCCCTGTTAAGGGGTGAGCGACGCAATACCGAAGCCACCGCACACCACCTTAATCACTAAAACCAACGCATAGTGAAAATGCCACGCGTTGCGAATCCCTCTTGAACAGTTTGTTAGGCGCGTAGCCACGTTTTATAACTGAATCTCAACGTTGTTCCGTACATATGTAGGGATAGATAGCTGCTCATCTATATCTTTGAACTTTGGCTGTTGAGGCATCAATTCTATTATCGCGTTCAGTTCTTCAAAACTGATACCGACCACTCGGCAAGCCGTCATCAAACCATTTATAAAGCACTTTTTATCCCGCTTTTGCTGTTGCTCAATTGCAGGAATAGACGAGTACAATTCGCACTCTTTCGTTAATAAGGCTAGAAGTTCTTCTTTTGAGGTTTCCATATACAAACTCAGTTACTAGATAGTTTGGACACATTATCAATGATTTAAGACACAACTTCCAAGAGCTTGATCTTACGTTTTAAACCAAGCGCCTAACGCCCTGTTAAGGGGTGAGCAACGCAATACCAAAGCCGCAGCAAACCACCTTAAACACTAAAACCAACGCATTGTGAAAATGCCACGCGTTGCGAATCCCTCTTGAACAGTTTGTTATGCTTGTTCTATCAGTAGGCACAGTGAAATTCCAACGCTGCATACAGTTGGACTATGCCTAAAGAGGTCTTATTTATGATGCTCTTTACTACGCGAATGCTCGGCATACTTTTGGGAAATGAGTTGATGGATATGAAGTCCTGTTTTACGGACAAGATACCAATCTATCGCTGCTAAAATGACCAAGCCTATTATAGTTCCCATCTAAAACCCTCCTTACACATCGAATCATAACTCTATCAAACCGCTGATAAATTAGATAAGACAGAACGCAATTTTTGTTGGGCAGCGATGGTTTTCAGAGAGGTTAGAGTCAATTAATGGATAAACCCCTCATTTCTCGTAAAGATACTAGTGCAGATACAAGGTGATATTTGTTGAATCCGTAAAGTGCCCATACTTACAAGTTTGAGAAAAAGCATAACGCGCAGTTAAGGTGTGAGAGACGCAGATCCACCCTAACCTAAAATAAACTCTGATAAAGCCGTGCCTATTTGGGCACTAAAACCCCAATGCGTTTCGAATCGGCTTGAACGTCTTGTTATTCCGCAACTAAAGTCGGCTATGTTTACGCCTAATCTTTTGATATGACGAGAAATTTTCGGTATGCAGGCAAAAATCGAAGCCGAAGTATTTGGCAGCTCACTACCTTAAATCGCTTTAGCGTCACTCTTTAATTGCTGCGCCATATTAAGGTGCGCTTAAAGCGCTTTAAGGCTAGCATGGAAATGACCAATATTCGCCCTTTTCGCCGCTTTTCCACCCTATTACCCCGCCACTTTCACTCTTAGGCTACAACCACGTACATTCAGCCTGAGAGATCCGTTGCGGAAATAACGCCGCGTTAAGTGGTGAGCAACGCTACCACAAAACCTAAACCATTGTGCCGTAAACACTAAAACTGAATCAAACCAAAAATGCCAAGCGTTGCGAATCCGTCTTAAACGCTTTGTTATATGCACAGAATTTCGACTTGTTTAATGGCGTCAGTGAATACTTTATGACACTTAAAATCGGGCTTACTTCCTATATTATGCCAGAAGAAACTGAACTCATGCCCACCGTCATCTTGAGTAAAGAAACTCCAATTATGCGGTAGTTCGTGGTCTATTTCGCAAAGCACAAAATGCCACAAATGATTTTGATAACCGCTTTCCCAGCTGCCAAGATAGTGTGTGCTCGATACACAGGATAGTCCTGATTCTTCTTCCAATTCTCTCAAGGCGGCACTTTCGATAGAAATATCCGACTGCTCTAGTGTGCCTTTAACCAGTTGAACATCAGCTAATGGATGTTCAAACAACAGTAGTTCACGATAATTTCCTGATTTTCTGAGCACTACAGGACAGACTTTGACTTCCCTTTTTCGGATTCTTTCTTCCACTGAACTCTCCCGTGCATATAACGCGCAGTTAAGGTGTGAGAGACGCAGATCCACCCTAACCTAAAATAAACTCTGATAAATCCGTGCCTATTTGGGCACTAAAACCCCAATGCGTTTCGAATCGCCTTGAACGTCTTGTTATTCCGCAACTAAAGTCGGCTATGTTTACGCCTAATCTTTTGATATGACGAGAAATTTTCGGTATGCAGGCAAAAATCGAAGCCGAAGTATTTGGCAGCTCACTACCTTAAATCGCTTTAGCGTCACTCTTTAATTGCTGCGCCATATTAAGGTGCGCTTAAAGCGCTTTAAGGCTAGCATGGAAATGACCAATATTCGCCCTTTTCGCCGCTTTTCCACCCTATTACCCCGCCACTTTCACTCTTAGGCTACAACCACGTACATTCAGCCTGAGAGATCCGTTGCGGAAATAACGCTTTCTATACGGCTATATGCCGGGTTTCACGCAGGCTACCGCCGTCATTCACCTAGAAAGAAAAATGGATGCTAACACTTATATCCATGAAACAAATAGAAAAATAGTATGAAACTGCGTGCTCAAGCACGCAATTAGACGGCGGAATAAAGCCTAATTACAGTTTGAACGCTAAATTAATAGAACTGTATAAAAAACCAGGTAAATTGAGTTATGAAAAGTCAGTTTTTACTTAGCGTAAAAGAACACATGATCGCGCGGCACTATGCAAAGAAAACGATTGAAAGTTATCTATTCTGGATCAAACGATTTATCGTCTTCCACCAGTTGGCTCATCCATCCAAATTAGCGGAAGACGATGTAGAACGCTTTCTAAGTCACTTAGCAATAGATGAAAAAGTCGCGGTGAAAACTCAGGCCCTCGCACTTAACGCTATTTCATTTCTGTATCGTGAGTATTTTCGAATGCCTCTGTCATTAGACATGCGCTTTCAAAAGTCCCTGACTGAGAAAAAACTCCCAGTAGTATTAACCAGAGAAGAAATGCGCCGCTTTGTCCTGCATATCGATCCAAGATATAAACTTCATACTCAGCTTCTTTATGGTTCTGGCCTAAGGGTAATGGAATGCTTGCGACTTAGAATTCAGGATATCGATTATGACTATGGTGCCATTCGTGTTTGGCAAGGCAAGGGCGGCAAGAATAGAACCGTGACGTTAGCAAAAGAATTACATGAGCCTTTGAGAGCTCAGGTTAATCTTGTTCGAGATTATTACAAAAAAGACCGTCATGTCCCTGGATATGCTGGTGTCTATATTTCTGATGCATTGAGGCGAAAATACCCAGAAGCTGAAATGGATTTCAACTGGCACTTTCTATTCCCATCGACAAAACTAAGCATTGATAAAGAAACCGACGAACTTAAACGTCATCATATCAATGAAAGTGCCATTCAAAGGTCAGTAAAACGTGCGGCGAAAGACGCTGGTATCGAAAAAACGGTCACGTGCCACACTCTGCGACACAGTTTTGCTACCCATCTTTTAGAATCAGGAGCCGATATCAGAACCGTACAAGAGCAACTTGGGCACAGCGATGTAAAAACAACACAAATCTATACCCATGTCATTGAACGCGGAGCAGGAGGAGTATTGAGCCCCCTTTCAAGTCTCTAGTTAATAGTTTCTAGTTAAATAAAAACCACGCATGGCTCGTTCTTGCGCGATTGCAACAAAATATCATGCGTGGCTTCTAATTAAGTGTACTAATACATATTAAGTTATATTGTTAAGTGCGTTCGCCGAGTTTGACGTTGCCTTTGGTGTCAAACCACAACGCTTGGGAACGGCGGCGGCCAAGCAACATTGGGCCATCATCGTAAAACAAGAAGTTTTTCCAATGCTTTTTAAACGTCGACCACTTTGTTTCGATGATATTGTACTTCTCGTAACAAAAGTAGACGGTTACATCATCTTGCCAATCAATAAATGCCGTGACTTCTTCTGGCAATTCAGGCTCGTCTGCGTCCCAAGCTGCCATCCAATCCACTGCATCTGTCCAATTAGACTCTTTCATTGGCCAGTCTGATGAGCTCAAGCGTTCCATATCCGGACTTTGCGCACTGATGTTTTCTTTCCAAAACTGTGCTGCACGAGCCTGATTCATCGGCTTGATAAACTCCAGTTCGTCTTCCGGTACCGGCATCGACTGGTGGGTAAAAATCCATTTTCTTTGGTATTCATCCAAAGGCAAATAAGACATTCCGTCTCCTTTATTACGACTTCAACCAACCTTTTTCGGTGGCTTCTTCAATCAGTTCCTTGGCTTTGTCCCATAAGGTAACAGAGCCAAATTCAATTCTTTTATTAATCGTCAACGCTTGGTCACGTGTGACGTTATTCTCGATCCAACTTTGACCATTGTTGTGATAGTTCAGCAACATTGGAATTAAGCGATCCAGCGCTTTTGCATACTTAGCATCATCTGTTTGGGCCGCTTCAAATTCGTTCCATAACGCAAGCAGCTCGTCACCTTGTTCAATGGGTAACATACCAAACAATCGCTGCGCGGCTTTTTGCTCTTTCTTTTCTTGCTCTCTTGATGCTGCTGTATCATAAACAAAGGTATCGCCTGCGTCGATCTCTACGACATCATGGATGAGCAGCATTTTCATTACTCGAGTGATATCGACAGGTGCATTTGCATGTTCTTGCATCAAAACAGCCATGAGTGCGACATGCCAACTGTGCTCACCACTGTTCTCTAATCGTCCATCAGCACTTTTTACACGAGTACGGCGAAGAACACTTTTCAGTTGGTCCAATTCAATCAACAACGCTATCTGCTTTTCCAATCTGTCCATTTATCGTGCCTCTGCTTTCCAATTTGTGTTGGTCAATGAGGTCAACACATGGTCTTGCCATTCACCATTGATCAACAAATAGTTCTTTGCATATCCCTCTTTCTCAAAACCAACATGCTTTAGAACCGCTTCACTGCGTTTGTTATGGGGCATATAGCCAGCTTGAATGCGGTGCAGCTTTTGCACCTCAAACATGTAATCACAAGCCATCTTCAACCCGCGACGCATGTACCCTTTTCCTTGCGCGTCTTCTGCAAGCGAGTAACCAACGTTACACGCATAGAAAGGAAATCGTGTCAGGTTACTAAAAGAAAGCGTACCGAGCATTTTGCCTGATTCTGCATGCACAAGTAGGCAGTAATAACCAAGGCCCAATCGATGTAACTCATTAAGTTTGATCAGCTTTTGTAGCCAATCGTTGACAGAATAAAAGGCTTCTTCTCGTTTGGGTTCAAAAGGTTTGAGGTATTCTCGGTTCGTTTGAAAATACTCTGAGATCATATCTGCATCGCCGATTTCAGCAGTACGTAGAAGCAAGTCGCCGTCCAACTTGTGAACGGCGATTGAGGAGCTTTTATCTTCCATTATGATGAATCACTTCCATTTAATTTTGGCCTAGTTTTTGCGAATACCGTAATCACGCAGTTTGTTCGCGATAGAGGTATGGGAGACATTCAATCGCTTCGCTAACTTACGACTTGACGGAAATGATTGATACAAACGCTCTAAAATTTGCGATTCGTAATCACGCATGATCTCATCAAGTGAACCATCAAGGTTAAGTGTCGCGCTGCTTCCGCCCATGGCTTGTGGTTGTGGCAAATTGAAGTTTTCGACTTTCAGAACATGGCCATCCATTTCGGTGAGTGCACGCAGTACCATGTTATCTAACTGACGCATATTGCCAGGCCATTGGTAATTCGCAAGCGCATCCACCAAAGCTTCATCCAACTCAGGTTTATCTATACCAAGTTGTTGAGCGTGCTTGGTAACAAATAAGTCCAATAACGGAGCCACATCATTAGAACGCTTACGCAAAGGAGGAATATTAAGCGTTAACACATTCAAACGATAGTATAAGTCTTCACGGAACTGGCCCGCTTCGGCAAGCTCAGCAAGATTATGCTTAGTAGAGGCGATAATGCGAACATCAACGTGCATTTCATCTTCTGCGCCTACTCGACGGAAATTACCATCTTGTAAAAAACGCAGCAGTTTGATTTGCAAATGTGAGCTCATCTCGCCGATTTCATCAAGAAATACGGTACCGCCATTCGCTTGTTCAAAGATGCCTTTATGGCCTTGCTCATGATTGAATGAACCCGGCGCATGACCAAACAGTTCGGTTTCGGCTACATCGTCAGGCATAGAGGCACAACTTAGCACCAAAAATGGCTTATTTGCTCGGCTTGAACGGCTATGACACGCTTTTGCGAGCATTTCTTTGCCTGTGCCCGTTTCGCCCTCAATTAAGAGTGGTTGGTCCAAAACTGACAACTTTTTCGCTTGATTCATCAGCGCCTTATGGCGGTTAGACAAACCCACAAAATGCTCAAAGCCCAATTGGTTTTGCAGTGGCAGTGTCTCTTCAATTTGCACACCATGTTGACTAGAGCGAATGGTCATCAGCGTGCTGGCTAGTGTCGAGTTTTGTGCTTCATCCTTGATATAGACGGGCATCAATTCAAGTATGTAATCTAAGCCATCTATCACCAAGCTTTCACGTGTGCGCGCATTGACACCCTCGGACCAACGAGAAAAACGGACGCTTGGCAATAATGTGCCGATTTGTGTGCCTATCACGTCTTGCTTGTGCTGGCCAAGGAGAGAAAGCGCCGACATATTTGCCATATCGACTGCGCCTTTAAGATCAATCGCGAATACAGGATCAGGGAGGTTATCCACCAATGAAAGCAGTTCCGTGTTATGGCGCTCCATTGGCATAAATTGGATTTTACGTACGTCTTTTACCCCAGAAATACGACGGATTTCGGCCATTAATTCACTAAAGGTATCAAAATCGATATCTGGGCAATTCAGGTAGATGATGCCACTGATATCAATTTCGATGCCACGTAAATCGATGCTTTTAGACGCTAAAATATCGAGCAATTCTCGGGTTAAACCGAGCCTATCTTCACAAAAGACTTCAAGACGCACTGAAAATATCCCAATTCACAACTGTCAGGAAAAGTTGACAGTAGTTTCTACCATGCGTGGAATGGCGTCAAGCAATCCTCTTCATCAAAGGTGATATTGATTACGGTTTCATCGTAATTGATGCAACTTTCGCCACGACTTCTTTACGAATCGTACCCAATTTGACTTGTCGCTCTGGGTACCAAGGTAATGGGCGTAGCAACGCCATGGCTTTAAGACCTAAACGAGCCGTTAAGATACCCACACCTAAGCCTTGGCCTGCCCTCGCCGAGATTTTTCCGGCGAGATCCATCGACATCAAATCCATGCTGGCATCAATAGCAAGTTCACTCGCGCCCGCAGCCGCCATATTCACGAACACCGCGCGCAGCAATTTAATACGAGAGGCATAACCAAGTTCTACGCCGTACACTTTAGATAAGTTGTCGATCATCTTGAAATTTCGCCACGCCACCAGCAACATGTCAGCCGCCGCTAATGGGCTTACGGCGACCAATGCTGCAGATTCTGTCGCGTGTTGCGAAACGATCTTAGTGGCAAGTTTATCTTGTTGGCTGACCACCATCGAATCATACATATCAAGAATCTCTGCATCACTGTGTGCTGGGTTAACGCTGTTTTTCCAACGGTCAAAGCCTGGATTTTCTGCCAGTACACCACTTTGCTCCGCAACCTTTTCGCAAAATGCTTTACCTTTACCCACACTCTGACTATCGATCAGTGCTTCACTCTCTTCCTGCACACTGAAGTGGTGACGAAGCTTGCGTAACTTCCAAAGCTCCTTACCTAACGCGCCTAAACCAAAAGAGGCGATCGTGGTGACAAAACCAGCCCAACCCAAAGCAAGCCAATCTGCGGTTTGAACAGCCGTAATCACTGAGTCCACCGCTTGCCACCCAACAAGGCCTGCAAAAGTCGCAAACAAACCGGCTGTCAGCCATTTACGGCTAGATTTCGGGCGAATAACCTGCTCCAGTTGTAACTCTTGATCGGTTTCTTCTTGATGTTCTTGAATCTCAACAGGTACGAAAATTTCTTTTTCGGTGAACGTCTTTTGAGCGGTCAGCTCAGGAGAACACTCGATTTCTTCCCGGTGCATAACCTTTTCTGAGAAGACTTGTTTTTGTTTCAGTTCGCTCATTTCAGTTTATCTCCCAACAAGTATTCCAGTGCTTTATCTAAGCGAATGTGTTTCATCGGCTCGTCACTCTCTGATGGCATCGGACGGAAAGAAGTAAAGTCAAAACCACTGTTTTGCCAGTAGGCTGAATTTGGCAGTTTCTTCGGTACTTCGCCAGGAAACATGGTCATTGTTTCCCCCTCGATTGTAGTGCCTTGGAGTGCAGGCACCGTCTTATCTCCTGATGCAATAAAACCTGAAGTCGTCGCTTGAATCGATGCAATGCTCATGCAGCTCATTTCAATGTTCTCATAAGCCGCGGTTTGCCACGCAGGGTGTACCATCTGTTGTAACAACGATACCAAGTGTGGGTGCTGATCGGGTGTAACGTGATCGGCTTTCGTTGCAGCAAACAGGACTTTGTCGATTTTCGGAGAAAACAAACGGCGCAAAAAGCTACTGCGACCATAACGGAAACTGTGCATGATCTGCTCGAGCGCTTGACGCATATCATAAAAGGCTTCATCACCTGCGTTGAGCGGCTGCAAACAATCCACGAGAACAATTTGACGATCAAACGTAGCAAAATGATGCTTATAAAACGCTTTCACGACTTTTTGTTGATATTCATGATAGCGCGCTTCTAACATGGCTAAATTGCTGCCTTTTGTGGGTTTAGACTCTGAATTAAATCGACATGGGAAGAACTGCAGTACAGGCGCACCGACTAACTCTCCCGGCAGAACGAAACGCCCAGGCTGAACCCAATGCAATCCCGCCTCTTTGCAGGCATGCAGATAATCAGTGTAAGCTTGCGACACTTTTTCAAGCTGCTTTTCATTCACATCAGCGTGTAAATCAACCTGTTCAAGCGCATCAAGCCACTCACTGGCAAGATCACTTCGCTGACCTTTTAGCGCATCAAACTGAGAGTGAGACCAAGTAGCAAAATCCATGTCTAACAATGGCAAATCAAGCAGCCATTCACCCGGATAGTCAATAATATCAACATTCAACACGGCCGTTTTGCTGAGCAACTTTTTGGTCGTTTTTTTCGGCTTGTATTTCAGCGCCAAACGAATCTCACTCACATCACGAGTCGGAATCGGCCATTGAGGCGGCGTGGCATGAATTTGATTCATTGCGTCATCGTAAGCAAACCGAGGCACCATCATGTTGGCTTGGGGTTCTCGCTTTGCACCAATCAAACGCTTGTCTCTGGCGGCAGTAAGCAGTGGCAAATTATCGTGAGTGGCAGTATGCAGCAGTTGATTGACCAGCGAAGTAATAAAGGCCGTTTTGCCCGCACGAGACAATCCCGTTACGGCAATCCGCACGTTGGAATCCATACCTCGGCTAATAAAATCATTCACTTCTTGCGTTATTCTTTTCATTCTTGTTATCTCATCAAGTCTTGCTACGCAGTGTAATTTTATCAACCTTAATCGAAGATGAACAAAACATTCACTGCAAACTATGCCTGCATAAAACGCAAAAGCCTCTGAGAACGTCAGAGGCTTAAAGAATTATTTAAATCGGTGGAAACTAATCTTCTTCTATCAACTTGTAGATAACAAACAAAGCGATTTCTAGAATCAGCCACAATACACAAGTAATGGTTACGTATTTTTCATTGAAGATACTGATGCCATGAAGAATCAAGTCATAGCCAACAAAGCTACCGATCACAACAGCAAGAACGATTTGTAGAATCTGAATAAAACGAGGCATGTCGTCTCCTAATTACAGTCAGCATAACAACATCATTTGCTATGCCTATAAATGTATATCCTTAATTATATAGACAAAAAGTGCGGCTTTCGCCGCACTTTTGTCAAATGTTTGCTAGTTAAATCAGCACCTTGTCACATTCTCTTACTTGAGATAGATAAAATCTCTTGATTGAGACAGATAAAATCTCTTGGTTGAGACAGATAAAATAAGGCGCTTAGTACGGATTTAATCGCGAAACAACATAATCATCGTGCAAGCTACGCTTCCATCTCTTGGATTTTTACTTTCCAAGTATCTGGACCAATTTGGTGCGCGTTTGCTCCGTTTGAATCCACCGCAACGGTGACTGGCATGTCTTCCACTTCAAACTCATAAATCGCTTCCATACCTAAATCTTCAAAGGCCACCACGCGTGCTTTCTTGATCGCTTTTGCAACCAGGTACGCAGCACCACCGACGGCCATGAGATAAACCGCTTTGTGGTTCTTGATGGACTCAACCGTTGCAGGACCACGCTCGGCTTTACCTATCATCCCCATGATGCCGGTTTCTTCGAGCATCATGTCGGTAAATTTATCCATTCGCGTTGACGTTGTCGGTCCTGCCGGGCCTACCGCTTCATCACCCACCGCATCAACCGGACCAACGTAGTAAATGAACTTGCCTTTGAAATCCACGCCAGCTGGTAGCCCTTCACCCGCTTCTAGCATGCCTTGAATACGTTTGTGCGCAGCGTCACGCCCCGTCAGAATTTTACCCGATAGAAGAACCGTTTCACCCGTCTTCCATTCTTGTACATCTTCTTGGGTTACTGTATCTAGGTTCACGCGACGTGTGTTCTCGCCTGCCTCCCAAGTGATGTCAGGCCAATCTTCCAGCTTCGGCGGCGTAAGCTCTGCCGGGCCACTGCCATCGAGAGTGAAATGAACGTGGCGCGTTGCCGCGCAGTTAGGGATCAAACACACTGGCTTAGAAGCGGCATGCGTTGGCGCGGTTTTGATCTTCACATCAACAACGGTTGTTAGACCGCCAAGACCCTGGGCACCAATACCCAATTTGTTCACGCGATTGAAGATATCAAGACGAAGCGCTTCTTCTGCGTTTTGCGGGCCACGATCAATCAACTCTTGGATGTCGATGTGCTCCATCAAAGATTCTTTTGCTAATACGGCGGCTTTTTCTGCCGTACCACCAATACCGATACCCAGCATCCCCGGAGGACACCAACCAGCTCCCATCGTTGGTAGCGTTTTCTCTACCCATTCTGCGATATCATCTGATGGGTTTAACATCACCATCTTGGTTTTGTTTTCGCTGCCGCCACCCTTTGCTGCAATTTGAATTTCAACCGTATTACCTGGCACCATATTGATGTGCACAACCGCTGGCGTATTGTCTTTGGTGTTGATTCGCTTACCTGCTGGGTCCATCAAAACCGAGGCACGCAATGGGTTATCCGGATTGGTATAGGCTTGTCGAACGCCTTCATCGACCATTTGCTGAACCGTCATGTCGGTAGAATCCCACTGCACACCCATACCGATATTAACGAAACACGTTACAATGCCTGTGTCTTGACAGATCGGTCGATGCCCCTCTGCTGACATACGAGAGTTAATAAGAATCTGTGCAATCGCATCTTTCGCGGCTTGGCTCTCTTCTCGGTAGTAAGCTTTCTCAAGCGCTTGAACAAAGTCTAGTGGGTGGTAGTAAGAAATATACTGTAGCGCATCAGCAACACTGCTGATGACGTCCTGCTTGCGTATTACCGTCATTGCATGCCTCATTATTGTTATGCTTTGCTTCCATTATTGGCTTGGCTTCTGTCGTCTTTGTTGAGCTTATTGCTCTCAATGAGCATATTTTATAACGGCTTATTTTTTAGACTTTTATAAACAAACCTTTATAAACATTCGTCGAACGGCTGATATCGACACACGATTCAAAGAAGTCGGCCTTTCATATAGTAAAACCACCTTTAAGCCTTTGTATAGAGGTAGTTTGGCTATACAGACGTTTATGATACTCTTGCTGCCCATCACATGCCATGCAGTGAACGAACTCTTTGTCACAATTTAAACAAATGAACAACATGGACACACAATTGCTCAGTTTTCAAACGTTGGATTACTCACGCGATCTCGCCGCTTCCATTTTTTCTCGTATTGAACATTTACCTTGGGCAATGCTGCTCCGTTCTGCTTCTGATACGCACATTGACAGCCGTTTCGACATATTGGTTGCAAAACCGATTGCAACCCTCGAAACGATCGCAAATGACACTCATATACACACGACGACTCAGCAATACACAACGCAAGCTGACCCATTTGCTCTACTTGATGAATTGCAACAAGCGCTGTTGCCGACTCTCAAGTTAACAAACGAGTGGGATTTGCCTTTCGTCGGTGGGGCCTTAGGGTACTTCAGTTACGATTTAGGTCGCCGGGTAGAAACCATGCCAGAACTTGCGAACAAAGATTTGCAGACGCCAGACATGGCTGTTGGTCTGTATGAATGGGCATTGATCGTTGACCACAAACTTAAACAAGCGTGTTTGGTAGGGCAAAACATTGAACAAGCTTGGCAATGGCTGAATTCACAATCTCCAGCGAATGTTGAAGACTTTAACCTGATAGGTGATTGGCAATCGAACATGACGCAAGCGTCTTACGCTTCACGTTTTGATCGCGTGCAAGATTACCTGTTAAGTGGCGACTGTTACCAAATCAACTTGGCGCAGCGTTTTAACGCCCCTTATCAAGGCAGTGAGTGGCAGGCATACGCCAAACTCGAAGCGGCCAACCTTGCGCCTTTCTCCGCATTTATCCGCATGCCTCATTCGGCAATCATCAGTGTGTCACCTGAGCGTTTTTTGGAGCTGAAAGACAACGTCATTGAAACCAAACCCATCAAAGGCACACGCCCACGAAGTTTGGACCGCGAACAAGATCAAGCAAACGCTCGTGATCTACAAACGGCGGAAAAAGATCAAGCCGAAAACTTAATGATTGTCGATTTGCTGCGCAATGATATTGGCCGTGTCGCCTCTGCGGGCAGCGTTCATGTTCCGAAGCTGTTCGATATTGAAAGTTTCCCTGCTGTGCATCATCTAGTCAGCACCATTCGAGCGCAGTTGGATGCGCAATATAATGCTGCCGATTTACTGCGAGCTTGCTTTCCAGGGGGGTCTATCACTGGCGCGCCGAAAGTCCGCGCGATGCAAATCATAGAAGAGCTAGAGCCACATCGTCGCAGCGCTTACTGCGGTAGCATTGGCTATATCTCTCGACATGGTCGAATGGATACCAGTATCACAATTCGCACACTCGTTGCAGAAGACAACCGCCTTTACGCATGGGCAGGTGGTGGCGTCGTTGCCGACAGTGATTGCGCGGCAGAGTATCAAGAAACGCTCGACAAGTTATCAAAGATCCTTCCGGCGTTAAAATAGGTCGCTCACGTCATTAAGCCAGATTTCTCATCAGAGGCAAGTCCATTTAGGTTTGCCTCTTTTTTATCGCATGTTTATAGCATGCCGCTAGTACTCAGAACGCCGACTCTGCATTTCAATCAGCATTGGTTTGTTTCGGTGGATGCTTTCTGAAGTGAATGCTTTCTTAAATAGATGCTTTCTGAGATGGATACGTTCTGATTTCGTTAACACTTGTGACTTTCGCTCAACGCTAACCACATTCAAAGTAGCCATTCGCTTCGTTTCCCTATAAGTTGAACCTACTCCTATCACTTATAGAGGGTGCCTTAATGATAAATCGTTCAGAAAAATATCTAAGTCGCCCATCAAAACCTAAGATAAGTCCATAATAATAACAAGCGAAAGGAATCTATTTTGGTTATCGACAAAGCAACCCTACTGCAAAACTTCCAACTGCATTTGCCGACCGGCTATCATGACGAGTCTCTCAAGCGGTTAGCCAATCTAAACCAAGCATCATTGCGAGATGCGGCGGTTTTGATCGGTTTTGTAGAACGAGAAAGCGGATTACAGGTCATATTTACCAAGCGAGCCACACATTTACGCCACCACCCTGGTCAAATTTCATTCCCTGGGGGGAAGTATGAACAAGCCGATGAGCATTTAGTGAATACTGCATTGCGTGAAGCCGAAGAGGAAATTGGCATATCACCAGAACAAATCAATGTCTTTGGCCAACTCAGACCGCTGCCAACGATTAGTCAATTTAATGTGACGCCTTTCTTAGCATTCATTTCTCCCGACTACACTGCGCGGATTGATCCGAACGAAGTGGCGGAAGTTTTTGAAGTCCCCGCAACTCACATTTTGAATCCGGAAAAACTTTTCAGCTCCAAATTTAGTTTAAAAAACAGCCACCACAGGGTGTTTGCGATTCCCTACGAGCGCCATTTTATCTGGGGCATGACGGCACAAATCATCGAGTCGATGCAAAAACACATCATCACTAAATGACAAGCTTATCAACGACAGGTTTACTTTTTGACCAATCATCATGTGCATCAATATTAATAAAAAGTTATTTTTAAAACATAGTTTCACATTAGTCTAATTAACCGTTTTCAACGCAAACGCTTGCGGAGAATAAATTTCACACAACCACCCTTTCAGATTAGTTTTCCTAATTTCTAGCATTAGCATTTATCAAGTGTGGCACGTCATTTTCGTGATAAAAAGCAGGTTTTTGACATATCATTCGATAAGCTCGAGCAATATATGATTTAGATCCAATTTTTGTAATGTAAAATCTTGCAAAATTGCTCTCGACTTATTTCCTGTTCCCAAAAATGAGTAACTCAAAAATGACTACAACTACTTCTGCGGCTTCAACCGCACAATCGTCTAGTAAGTTTACTTACAAAGACTTCACTTGGTGTCTATCCCTATTCGGTACGGCAGTAGGTGCAGGTGTACTATTTCTTCCAATCAAAGCAGGCGCTGGCGGTTTTTGGCCTCTTGTTATCCTTGCTCTAATCGCGGCACCAATGACTTGGTTCGCACACAAATCTCTAGCTCGTTTCGTACTATCTGCGAAAAACCCAGACGCAGACATCACTGACACAGTAGAAGAGCACTTCGGTAAGACTGGCGCAAACCTTATTACTTTTGCCTACTTCTTTGCTATCTACCCAATCGTACTTATTTACGGTGTTGGTATTACAAACACAGTTGATTCTTTCCTAGTTAACCAAATGGGTATGGAGTCAATTCCTCGTTGGTTGCTATCAGGTGCGCTGATCCTTGCAATGACTGCAGGTGTTGTATTTGGTAAAGAACTTATGCTGAAAGCAACATCAGCAATGGTTTACCCACTTGTTGCTATCCTACTGGCACTTTCTGTTTACCTAATTCCTGATTGGAATACATCTATGATGGAAGTTGCACCAAACTGGGGTGAAGTACCGACTATCGTTTGGCTAGCAATTCCAATCATCGTATTCTCATTCAACCACAGCCCAATCATTTCTCAGTTCTCTAAAGAACAACGCCAACAGTTTGGTGATGACGCAGTTAAGAAAACTGACGCTATCACTGGCGGCGCAGCAATGATGCTAATGGGCTTTGTAATGTTCTTCGTATTCTCTGTTGTTCTTTCTCTATCTCCAGAAGCACTAGCAACAGCACAAGAGCAAAACATCTCTGTTCTTTCTTACCTTGCTAACGTTCACGAATCTCCACTGATCTCTTACATGGGTCCTCTAGTGGCATTCGCAGCGATTACTTCTAGCTACTTCGGTCACTTCCTAGGTGCACACGAGGGTCTAGTTGGTCTAATCAAGTCTCGCTCTCAAACGCCTGTAAGCAAAATCGAGAAAGGCTCACTAATCTTCATCGTAATTACGACTTGGATCGTTGCTATCGTTAACCCAAGCATCTTAGGCATGATTGAGACAATGGGCGCTCCAATGATTGCAGGTATCCTATTCTTGCTTCCTGTATTCGCAATGCACAAAGTTCCTGCAATGGCTAAGTACAAAACTTCAGCACCTGTACAGCTTTTCACAGTTATCTGTGGTCTTGCAGCGATTACTTCTGTAATCTACGGCGCTCTTTAATCACCGCTCATTTTTTAGCGTGATTAATTCAAGAATATAACGATAAAAACAAGCCTCCCAACTCCCCTTGGGAGGCTTTTGTTCTGAGGTAATCGATATGATTAGTGTTTTTGATATCTATAAAATCGGCGTTGGTCCTTCAAGCTCACACACAGTAGGCCCGATGAAAGCGGGTAAAGAATTTATTGATGATCTTCGTTCAATGGGAAAATTGCGCGACATCACTAAAATCACCGTTGACGTTTATGGATCACTATCACTGACAGGGAAAGGTCACCACACCGATATCGCTATCATCATGGGTCTTGCTGGCAACACTCCTGAGAAAGTAGACATCGACTCTATCCCGGGCTTTATCGCTCGCGTAGAAGAAACTGAGCGCCTTCCTGTTGGCATGCACTGTCACACAGTATCGTTCCCTAAAGATGGCGGTATGAACTTCCATACCTCTAACTTGTCGCTACACGAAAACGGCATGCAGATCCACGCTTGGATCGATGACGAAGTCGCGTACTCGAAAACGTATTACTCTATCGGTGGTGGTTTCATCGTCGATGAAGAAAATTTCGGCAAAGAAGAAGAAAACCCAATCAAGGTTCCTTACACATTCACAACAGCTGAAGAGCTTGTGAACCAATGTAAAGAGCACGGTCTTTCTATCAGTGCTTTGGTGATGAAAAACCAAGCAGCACTGCACTCAGATGAAGAATCTCGTACTTACTTTGCGAACATCTGGAAAACCATGCGTGAGGGTATGGAACGCGGTATGAATACAGAAGGTATTCTACCTGGTCCACTACGCGTACCTCGCCGTGCAGCAGCACTTCGTCAACAGCTACTGACTTCTGAAAAGACGTCAAATGATCCAATGGCAGTAGTTGACTGGGTAAACATGTTTGCTTTCGCAGTAAATGAAGAAAACGCTGCCGGTGGCCGTGTTGTAACAGCGCCAACGAATGGTGCATGTGGCATCATTCCTGCGGTATTGGCTTACTACGACAAGTTTATCCAAACCGTGACAGAGAAAGATTACATCCGTTACTTCGCAGCATCTGGTGCGATCGGTGGTCTTTACAAGCGTAACGCTTCAATCTCTGGTGCAGAAGTTGGCTGTCAAGGTGAAGTTGGCGTAGCGTGTTCTATGGCGGCGGCTGGCCTTGCAGAGCTTATGGGTGGTAGCCCTGAGCAAGTATGTATGGCGGCAGAGATCGGCATGGAGCACAACCTAGGTCTAACGTGTGACCCAGTTGCAGGTCAGGTACAGGTTCCATGTATCGAGCGTAACGGTATCGCGGCAGTGAAAGCGATCAACTCAACTCGCATGGCACTGCGTCGTTCTTCTGCTCCGACAGTATCTCTAGATAAAGTTATCGAGACGATGCTAGAAACAGGTAAAGACATGAACGCAAAATACCGTGAAACGTCTCAAGGCGGTCTAGCAATTAAAGTGATTTGCTAATAAAGTTATTTGCTAAGTCTTGCGAACTAACAACAAACCCGAGCCATTGGTTCGGGTTTTTTCTTTCTGCTCTCTTCTCTCTGGGCCCTGTCCTATTTTGAAAGCCCCCTTAGATTGAAAAAGCTGTCCATCATTAAAAAGTCCCTCACCTTATCATTGATACAAACACTGCGCCCTATTGTATAATGCGGCTATCATCACCGCTTAGCTGACGCATGCACTATGATTGCGATTAAACCGACTCAATTAAAAGACTTCTCTAGCCTGCTACAACTTGAAGTAGACAAAGATCAAGCCGCATTTTTTCTGCCATTCGATTTGGCGTATCAAAAGCGCAGTAAGTCACAAGTCTTCTATACCATCTTTTATGATTACCTCGTTGTGGGTTATCTCATCATCGACAAAGCGTTTGCACAGTATGTGCCTTTCGCCAAACGCCATGAATTAGGGCTAAGCTATATCGTCATCGACAGACGCTTCCAACGACAAGGGATAGGCAAAGCGACACTGGGAAAACTCATGGTTTATGGGTATGCAATAGATACTCAGAGTAATTCTATTTGTGCCACCATCCCACAAAAAAATGCCGTTGCCATGACGCTTTTTGAATCAGCAGGGTTTGAAAATACGCAAAAGTCATTGTATGACGAAAGTGGGAAAGCAATGATTGTTCGCCATGCGTTAAGCTGATCTTCTGAATGGATTTAGCTCAGGCTGGATTTAACTCTGGATTGATGTAGATCTGACTTGATTTAGTGACAAAAAAGGCAAGCTATCCATCAGCTTGCCTTTCTTATCTCATTATTTGTTATTGTTCTAACTTCAATTGTCTTTATTGCGAATTTATTCGCCCTTGTAAATGCAGCCTGCTGTACAAGTTTCTTTGATTTCGACTTTGCTTAATAGTGACAACGTTGGCTTGAGTTGTTGCCAAATCCATTTTGCTAAAACCTCACTTGTTGGGTTTTCTAACCCTTCAATATCATTAAGGTAGTAATGGTCCAAACGATCATAAATTGGTTTAAATGCCGCTTTAATTTCAGCGAAATCCACAACCCAACCGGTGTGCGGATCAACCTCACCTTCTACATAAAGACGAACAAGAAAAGAGTGTCCGTGCAAACGACCACATTTGTGACCCTCTGGCACGTGTGGCAGGTGATGTGCAGCTTCGAACATAAACTCTTTGTATAATTCAGTTTTCATCTTAAATCTCAGGCTAAAAAAGAGACGCCATACTAAGGAATTCAATCCTTGATGACAACCTTTATGCCAATCTCCTTTAACGCAATCAGCAGCGGCCTTTCCCTCCTCTAGCAAAACCATCATTTAAGCGTTTAATTAACCCATTTCCCGGTAAAAAAGAGCAAAGAGAGAACAAATAGAAAATTTCTGTCGTTTAAAGTGAATATAAAGGTTGAAGCTCTCGAATTGACAGGTAATATGTTGCGATGAATCTTTAGAATTCTATCCAACGCAACACTCGCCCGTTTTTTGTACAAACGAGTAAAAAGACAGACTCTTTGATTTGTGTTGCGTTGTTTTTATGCCTTAACGGAGAATATTTAAAACATGACTTACGCGCCTGTATCAGACGTTTTGAAAGGTCAACTAGCGGTAGACAGTGAAGTAACTGTACGCGGTTGGATCCGTTCACGTCGTGATTCCAAAGCTGGAATCTCTTTCCTTGCCATTTACGACGGCTCTTGTTTCGACCCGATTCAGGCCGTGGTCCCTAATAATCTTAATAATTACAACGACGAAGTACTAAAGCTAACGACTGGCTGCTCTGTTGAAGTAACGGGTAAGATTGTTGACTCTCCTGCGGCAGGTCAAGCATTCGAACTAGCGGCAACTGACGTTAAAGTTGTTGGCTGGGTTGAAGACGCTGACACATACCCAATGGCAAAAACTCGTCACTCTATTGAGTACCTACGTGAAGTTGCGCACCTACGTCCACGCACAAACGTAATCGGTGCGGTAGCACGTGTACGTAACTGTCTAGCTCAAGCGATCCACCGTTTCTACCACGAGCAAGGTTACTTCTGGGTATCTGCGCCGCTGATCACAGCATCTGACGCAGAAGGCGCAGGTGAAATGTTCCGCGTTTCTACGCTAGACATGGAAAACCTACCACGTACTGACGATGGCAAAGTGGACTACAACGAAGACTTCTTCGGCAAAGAGACGTTCCTAACAGTATCTGGTCAGCTAAACGCGGAAGCTTACGCTTGTGCACTAAGCAAAGTTTACACGTTCGGTCCTACTTTCCGTGCTGAGAACTCAAACACAAGCCGCCACCTAGCAGAATTCTGGATGGTTGAACCTGAAGTTGCGTTCGCGGAACTAGACGACGTTGCAAAATTGGCTGAAGACATGCTGAAGTTCGTATTCAAAGCCGTTCTTGCAGAGTGTCGTGATGACCTTGAGTTCTTTGCTCAACGTATCGATAAAGAAGCGATCACTCGTCTAGAGCAGTTTGTTTCTTCTGACTTCGCGCAAGTTGATTACACTGACGCAATCCAGATTCTTCTAGATTCAGGTCGTGAGTTCGAATTCCCAGTTGAATGGGGTATCGATATGTCTTCTGAGCACGAGCGTTTCCTAGCGGAAGAGCACTTCAAAGCGCCTGTAATCGTTAAGAACTACCCGAAAGATATCAAAGCATTCTACATGCGTGCTAACGATGACGGTAAGACAGTTGCTGCGATGGACGTACTAGCACCAGGCATCGGCGAAATCATCGGTGGTTCTCAGCGTGAAGAGCGTCTAGACATCCTAGATGCACGTATGCGTGAAGTGGGTATCGATCCAGAACACATGAGCTGGTACCGTGACCTACGTAAATACGGCACCGTGCCACACGCGGGCTTCGGTCTAGGCTTCGAGCGTCTAGTCTCTTACGTAACAGGTATGGGCAACGTTCGTGACGTGATCCCATTCCCACGTACTCCTCGCTCTGCGAACTTCTAATCATCGCTGTACGAGTCAAATTGTAAAGACCTCCCTCGTGGAGGTCTTTTTTTATCCGTCACTAATATTGGTCATTTTTGAAACGTGATTTCTCATTCTTCTCGGTAGCAATTTTATCTCCAAAGTGTGAGATTATGTTCCATACTTTCAATGATATGAAAGAACACCGAGGATAAATAATGAAACTGTTTACGATGGATGACCTCTCCTATCGAGGCGTACACAAAGGGGTTCACAGCTGGGATCACCCAGATAGTTCAATTCCATATTATTGGCATCCAGATTGGCTACATATCGCAGAAGATGCGCTAGGGGTTCACCCAAAAGCAAAATTGGATGTGCCTGAGGGTGAAGTCGCGACAGAAGAGCACGCTAAGGCCGCAATCATCAAACATCTCAATGGAAACTAACAAGCAACATTTCCATACCTTTCACAAGGTTAAAGTCTAACAAGATCAGATGATTGGTATGAATGAGAACTGTGCAACGTATTCGGTTATTCATCACCAGAATAAGTAGATGGTCGTCACGTTAATTCTTTGTGTGTCTGTTACATTTATGAAGTAAAGGTGATGCACCTCAACCCATGAAGATGAGAGATGATAATAATGACAAAGTACAATGAAAATGACATTCAGTATAAAGGCGAATCTAACGGCGTTCATTCATGGAGCACGCCATCTGGCCAACCTTACTACTGGCACCCTGATTGGTTGCACGTTGCTGAAGATGTCACCGGCTCACACCCAAAACAAAAACTCGAAGTGACGGGTTCTGAAGTCCCTACAGAGAAACACGCTTTAAAAGCGGTTCTAAAACACATGAATGAGTGGGCAAGTAGCAAGCTATCTTCAAACCCTGATATTGAGACCAATGCCATTGAATCAGAAATGAATCTGAAGAAATAACAACGAACCTCTTCTGCGCGCCCGATGTTGGGCGCGCGTGTTTTCCATGTGTGCGTTCAGTTGTTCTCTGCGCTCTCCTACTGCTCCCCACGCTTTCCACTCGAAACTCACTGTAAAGCCCTTATTCAATATTAAAGCAGCATGCACGAACGTAGTCGCGAACACTTGATATATGAGCGAAAACCTAATGCATGAGCGAGAACCTAACGTATGAGCGAACAGTTAATGTATTAGCAAACTGTGAGATATCGTGGTTAATTTCCAATCAACTTAAAAATTAAGTTTGGATTTTCAGACGCTAACTCATGAGAATGCATAGTAAAAAGGCCTGCTTTGTTATCAATCTGTTTCAAATCGAGACTTTTTTAAGTTTTCTTTTCTGTAACTGTTGTATCCAATATTGCTGGAAGGTATAAATGACCTCAGACCCTTTCAATTCACATGGATGAAGATTATGTTTGAAAAATTACTTGCCGCTCCGGCAGACCCTATTCTTGGACTAACTGAAGAGTTTAAAAAAGACGCTCGCGCGGAAAAAATTAACCTTGGTGTGGGTATCTACAAGAATGAGCAAGGCGAAACCCCTGTTCTTGCTACCGTAAAAAAAGCCGAAGCTGCATTAATTGAAACAGAAAAAACCAAATCTTATCTAACGATTGAAGGGACGGCGGAATACGCACTCGCTGTTCAAAAACTGTTGTTTGGCGCAGACGCTGAGATTGTGGCTGAAAAACGTGCAAAAACAGCACAAGCCCCAGGCGGTACAGGTGCTTTACGTGTTGCTGGTGAGTTCATTAAACGTCAACTTGGCGATGTAAAGATCTGGATCAGCAACCCAACGTGGGCAAACCACAATGGCGTATTTACGGCCGCAGGAATTGAAACTGCGCAGTACAGCTACTACAACGCAGAAACAAAAGACAAAGACTTTGACGCGATGCTAACGGATCTTCAGGCGGCATCAGCAGGTGACATTGTGCTTTTGCATGGCTGCTGCCACAACCCAACGGGTATTGATCCAACGGCAGAAGAGTGGGAAACACTGGCTAAGCTTGTTGCTGAGAAGAAACTGCTTCCACTGTTTGATTTCGCTTACCAAGGTTTTGCTAAAGGCGTAGAAGAAGACGCGGCAGGTCTGCGTATCTTTGCTAAGTACAATAAAGAAATTCTTGTTGCGAGCTCTTTCTCTAAGAACTTTGGCCTATACAATGAACGTGTTGGTGCATTTACGCTAGTTGCAGAATCAGAAGACGTTGCAACCACGGCATTCTCTCAAGTGAAAGCTATCATCCGCTCTATCTATTCAAACCCACCCGCTCACGGCAGTGCTGTGGTGACTCACATTCTTAACGATGCTGAACTGCGCGCAGAATGGGAAGCTGAAGTTGCAGAAATGCGTGATCGTATCCAAGAGATGCGTGAGCTATTTGTAACAACGTTGAAAGCAGAGGGCGTGGATGCTGATTTCAGCTTTATTGAACGCCAAAATGGTATGTTCTCATTCTCAGGTCTATCAAAAGAGCAAGTAAATCGCTTGAAAGACGAGTTTGCTATTTACATCGTTGGCTCAGGCCGCATTAGTGTTGCAGGCATGACAAAATCGAACATGGGACCTCTATGTAAAGGTATTGCTGCGGTTCTATAAATCAGCAAGTAAAATTGCAAAAGGTCAGCGTATTGCTGACCTTTTTTGTATTTATGCTCCTGGCTGCCACCGACATAACGACAGCAGTACCGTTCTAGTAAACGAATTTAAAACTCAATCCAACTTCATTGATCTCTTCTGACGCTTCACCTTGATAATCGGTATCTCGATATTGATAGTAAAGTCCTGTGCCAATCACATCATGCCACTGATAGTTGAAACCAATTTTGTAGTTGTTTTCATCCACGATATCACTACGGTTAAGGTAAATTTCAGCCGTTGCGATAAGTTTTTCACTGATCAAATAATTGGTCCCTACCCGAACGCCCTGAATGAACTCACTTTCTGAAGATAACGTGCTATCCGTATCATCGTTGGTTGCTTTGGCTTTAATCGCCCCCAAACTGTAAATACCATAGATGTCCCATTGCGCATTAATACCATAACGGTAACCGCCACCCACTAACAAACGGTCAATGCGTAAAGTGTAAATATCGGGGTGGAAAAACTGCGCAGTGTAATCAAGGTTGAACAGCCAGTTATCGGTAAAAAGATAGTTACCGCCAAGACCGACCGTGGTCGCATTTGAATTATCTAACCACTCTTCATTGGTCGTTCCCGCACCAACATCAAGATGAATATGCTCATAGCCAAACTTGCTTACTTGTTCTGCTTCTGAAGCAACGCTCATCATCGGTAATGCTACAAGAGGTGCAGCTAATAATATTCTTACCATTTTACTTCCTTTCATGAGTGTCATTCAAAGTGCTCTTCTATCACTCTTATTCTTTACGAGTTCTTATTTGGAACTCAATTATTCTTAGAGCATTGCTCTTTTCATACCGTTTACATTCTATTGATTTAATTCGGCATCTTCATGACAGCGTAGCCGAATTGAGAACGATTTGCCGTGCTGCTCATCGGAATCTTATCATTCCGCACGAAAAACAGTGATCCGATAAGATTCTGTTTTAAAACTAAGTTAAGATTACCTTACCACTTGCAAACGAAAAGGCACCTTGATGGATGCAGAACTTCTCGAGATATATAACTTTCTCGCCAAGTATCCCCCGTTTAACGAGCTACCCGAAGAAACTCTCACCAAGATCACCGAAAACATAGAGATCTCTTATTACCGACAAGATACGCCAATCATTCATTTTGGCGATCAAATTAACGATCTGTATATGGTAAGAAGTGGTGTGGTCGAAGTGTATCGACGCAAAGGGGAGCTTTATAACCGACTCGATGAGGGTGACCTTTTTGGGCAAATGGGTCTACTGACAAACAATAAGGTCCGTTTCCCGGTTAAAGCGATTGAAGACTCCCTACTCTACTGTATTCCTCAAGATATTTTCCAAGAGCTGTATGATAACTTCGACAGTTTCGCTGACTTTGTTGAAGTTGAAAACAGTGCTCGCTTACGACAGGCGGTCTCGGAAAACAGCGACGCTAATGACCTCACTACCTCAAAAGTGAAAACCCTCCTCACCCGCGATGCTCCAACCATCGGCAGAAATCAAACGATTCAATCGGCTGCCCAGTTAATGGCTCAGGAAAATGTATCGTCATTGCTGATTGTCGACCCTGATTTCACTCTTGATGAAGACGATCCACAATCTCCTGTCGTGGGCATCATTACCGACCGTGATTTATGTACACGAGTGTTAGCTGAGGGCTTGTCCCCACAAGATGATGTAGCGACGGTCATGACAACGGAAGTGATATCACTCGATCACAATGCCTATGTGTATGAAGCCATGCTGACGATGCTTCGCTACAACGTACACCACCTACCTGTCGTCAAAGATCAAATGCCAATAGGCATCATCGAAGCAACGGATATTGTTCGCTATGAATCGCAGAACTCTCTGTTGTTAGTGAGCAGCATCTTCCAACAGCAAACTATCGAAGATCTTGCCATTGTTGCCGAAGAAGTAAAAAGCAGTTTTGTTCGCTTAGTCAATGAAGATGCTAATTCACACATGGTTGGTAGCGCGATGTCTGTTATCGGTCGCAGCTTTAAACAACGCCTACTTGAAATGGCTGAAGAAGAATTAGGTCCTGCCCCTATTCCTTACTGTTTCTTGGCGCTCGGCTCCATGGGCCGCGACGAGCAATTATTGGTCACAGACCAAGACAACGCGATCATTCTTGATGACAGCTACGATGAAGCGCAACACGGCAAGTATTTTGAAACATTGGCACAATTTGTCAGTGACGGCCTAAACGTTTGTGGTTATAAATACTGTACAGGCGACATTATGGCAACCAATCCACTTTGGCGTATGACGCGTTCTCAATGGGAAGAGTGCTTTGCCGATTGGATTGATGATCCAAACCCAAAAGCGCTACTCAACGCTTCTATTTTCTTCGACTTAGATGGTGTTTATGGTCGCTTGAAATGGGCAGAGCAATTGACCAGCTTCATTGTTCGACGGGCTCGAAAAAACAACCGATTCTTAGCCTGCTTAGCACGCAACGCACTAAACCGAACACCTCCGTTAGGGTTCTTTAAAGATTTCGTAATGGAGAAAGATGGCCAACATAAAAACTCGATTAACCTGAAACGTCGCGGCACCGCACCGCTAGTTGATCTTATTCGTGTTCATGCTTTAGCCGTCGGTTCACGCGCACAGAATTCTTTTGAACGTCTTGATGACATTATTGATGCCGGCATCCTACCTAAAGGACGAGCTCAAGACTTAAAAGATGCCCTAGAGTTTATTTCTATGGTTCGCATTCGCCACCAAGCGGTCGACGTTGAGCTAGGTATGGATCCTGATAACAATATCGAGCCAGAAAATTTGTCTGACTTTGAACGCCGCAACCTAAAAGATGCATTCCAAATTTTGAGTAATGGTCAGAACTTCCTCAAGTTCCGTTACCAAGCGAGCAATAGCTTCAAGTGAGGTACGTGATGATTAAGAAGTTGTTTCAAAAACCGACCATTCAATGGCCAACTAAGTTTAAGCATAAACAAGAGCGGGCGACGGATGAGCGGCTCATTGCGTTTTATGGCCATGATCTGCCCGATGCAAACACGCCAATCTCTGAGGTTGAGTTTGTTGCAATGGACTTCGAAACTACTGGGCTAGATCCTCATAAAAACGGCATCATCACCATAGGGTTAGTGCCTTTTAATCTCAATCGAATTTTTTTGCGTCAATCCAAGCATTGGAAAGTAAGACCGCAAGAAAAGCTGGCTGAAGATTCTGTCATCATTCACGGTATTACTCATAGTGATCTGATTGATGCGCCTGATCTCAATGAAATTCTCAGTGACATTTTGGATAGCCTGAGCGGAAAAATTGTCGTGGTGCACTATCGAAGAATTGAACGCGAGTTCCTCGATCATGCGCTTCGTAGCCGTATCGACGAGGGCATCGAGTTCCCCGTACTGGACACATTAGAGATTGAAGCGAATATTCAGCAAAAACTTCATGGTGGCATCTGGAACAAAGTTAAAGGGAAAAAGCCAGAATCACTGCGCTTAGCCCAATCTCGTCGACGATATGGCCTGCCGGACTATACGCCTCATCACGCGCTAACCGATGCCATAGCAACGGCAGAACTATTGCAGGCTCAAATCGCTCACCACTATCAGCCAGATCAACCCATCGGCGATTTCTGGCTTTAATATCAATATAAAAAATTTAATACCAATATAAAAAAGGAGCCAATCATCGGCTCCTTTTCATTTTTAGGTCTTTACCATTCTAGCGAACTAGCATACTAAAATGGTCGTCCGTCACTACAGCTTAAAGCGGTTGATCTCTTGCTCTAGTTCTCGAGACAAGGTTGATAAATATGACGCTTGGTCTGCAGCTTGCTGCGCTTCTACCGCAAGTTCATTTGATACATCGCGGATACCCTCGGTATTACGTGTAATTTCCGTCGTTACCGATGCTTGCTCTTCTGCCGCTGATGCGATTTGCGTTGCCATATCACTGATTCGCTCTACTGCGGTGTGGATCTGAGTAAGGCTCACTGCCGCTGCATTGGCGTCATCAACGCTGGTATCCGCCAAACGGCGACCGTCATCCATGATACCAACCGCTTTTGCAGTGGTGCCTTGAAGCATTTCAATGGTTTCTTGGATTTCTTTCGTTGATGCATGAGTTCGCTGACTAAGCACTCGGACTTCATCTGCAACGACCGCAAAACCACGACCTTGCTCACCCGCGCGAGCCGCTTCGATCGCCGCATTTAGCGCCAATAAGTTGGTTTGCTCTGCAATGCCCTGTATCGTTGATAAGATTGCATTAATGCTGTTTCCATGCGCTTCAAGCTCTTGAATGACATTCGTCGCAACCTGCACTTCATGAGCGAGGCTTTGAATGGACGTTTGCGTTTGCGTAACTTGCTCAGAACCATGAACACAGGCTTGTACCGCTTCTTCAGAATTGTTTGCGGTATTATCTGCATTGCCCGCAATTTCTTGTGTTGCCGCCGCCATTTCATTCACAGCCGTCGCAACCATGTTAATTTCATCTTGTTGGTAAGAAATGCGTTGGCTACGTTCTTGAGCTTGCTGAGCCGTAGTTCGCGCTTGCTCTGATAGTGCTGATGACACATCACTCAACTTGACAACCATGGTATGCATGTTGCCCACAAAGCGGTTAAAGTTCTCAGCAAGCTTACCGACTTCATCGTCACTACGAGGTTCTAGTCGTTGAGTTAAGTCACCCTCGCCTGACGCAATTTCTTCAAGAGCTTTCGATACTCGTCCAAGATCGCGGAATAAGAACCCGACAAGCCAAGAAACGGCGATAATTACGGCGATAGTGATCAAGACCGCTGTGATGATCATTTCACTCAAAAGCTGCGAATGCCCTGCTTCTTCTGTTGCACGATCCATTTCGATCGCGAACATCCAGTGCGTTCCCGGCACTTTACTGAAATAGAATAGCTTTTCTTGACCTGCAATCGTTGCGGTTTCAATGGTGCCAGTGTTGGCTGCACGCTCTATGGAATCTTTGGAAAGTTCGTTAGAAAGGTTAGTGATTGGTTTAAGCGTTAAGCTCTTATTTGGATGAGCGAGGAAAGTGCCAGTATTCATATCAATCAACATGGCATATGCATTTTGACCAGCATTAAGACTGATGACATCCTCTATTAGTTGATCAATCAATACGTCTGCACCAACAACACCAATAAAGCGACCATTTTTCATGACTGGCTCTGCAATCGTCACGAGCAATGCATTCGTGATGGCATCTTGATAGGCTTCGGTAATGACCTGCTTACCGGCTGCATTCGCTTCTTTATACCAAAGGCGAGTACGCGGATCGTAATCAGCACGATTTCGCTCAGGGTGAGAACGGTACATGTCACCCTCTGGCGTACCAAGGAAGATATCGTCAAAGCCCCCGGCTTTACGTGCTTGTTGTAAAAAAGGCACAACATCACGCTCTGTGGAGTAATCATTGAAAGCTGTTGCGATATCTTTACGAATGGCAACCCAATCAGCGATCCCCTCTGAAGCCGAGTTACTTAGGCTCTGTGCTCGTGAATAGACACCTGAACGAGTCTGATCAAACAATTGACCAGCCGACAACCAGGTTAATGCTGTCGCCATAACGACAACAGCGGATAGGCTTGCGCCAATTAGCTTTTGTTTTAGTGTTAGTTTCATCATTATTATAGAATAGAAGTTGGGAGAACAGTTAAGGCGAGCAAATATTACACATTTTTACACAACTAATCACGTTCTTTTATTTATAAAATTGAAATGATAAATCATTGTTAAATAAAGATTTAATTCGTCATTTTTTTGTCTATCGTCATAAAAATTACACAAAAAAAGCCAGTATAAACACTGACTTTTTAAGTTACTAATATCTAACCAATTTTTATAAAATTGGGCCGTTATTGACGCTCCGTTCGCATACCCATCACCAAACTCACGCACATAGCAAGTAAGACAAAGGTAAATGGTAAGGCAGTCGAAATCGCCCCGGCTTGAAGTGCTTGAACCGCTTCCGAACCACCAATCCAGAGTAGCGCAACGGCAATTGCCCCCTCCATAAACGCCCAAAATACACGTTGAAGTACGGGTGCATCGACTTTACCACCAGCTGTGATGCTATCAATCACCAACGATCCTGAGTCTGAAGAGGTAATGAAAAATACCAATACCAGTACAACGGCAATAATCGAAAGTATGTTACCAAACGGCAAAACATCAAACATTTGGAACATAGCAAGTGACACGTCAGTCAGGCCATTCGCGCCCAAATCACCGACATTGTTGATCACTTGATCGATTGCTAGACCACCGAAGACCGACATCCAAATGAGTGTTACTGCAGTTGGGACAATTAGAACGGCAGTAATGAACTCACGGACCGTACGACCGCGTGATACTCGTGCGATAAACATACCCACAAATGGTGACCATGAGATCCACCAAGCCCAGTAAAATACCGTCCAACCTTGGAACCAAGCTTCGTCAGTGCGACCAAATGGGTTACTCAATGGCACTAAATTTTCCACATATGCCATCAAAGTGGTTGGAATTGAGCCTAAACTTACTGCCCAACCAATCAAACCAACCAGAATAAGCAACAAAAAGGCGATAATCATGTTGATATTACTGATGACTTTTACACCGCCATCAATGCCACGGATAACCGAAACAACTGCTAATAAAGTGACGACAGTAATAACGACAATTTGCAACCCGAGTCCAGGCTCAACACCAAACACATGGTGAATACCACTCGCCGCTTGTTGCGCCCCCAAACCTAGGGAAGTCGCTAAACCAAATAAAGTCGCCAGTACAGCAAGGATATCAACAATGTGACCAGCCCAACCCCATGCACGATCGCCCAATAGCGGGTAGAAAATCGAACGCATGGAAAGCGGCAAACCCTTATTGTAAGTGAAGAATGCAAGTGACAGTGCCACAACACCGTAGATTGCCCAAGGGTGTAAACCCCAGTGGAACATGGTCGCGCCAAGTGCAAGCCTTGCGGCCTCCGGAGTGTTCGCTTCAACGCCTAATGGTGTCTCATACCAACCAGTGAAATACGCCACCGGTTCTGCCACACTCCAAAACATCAGGCCAATACCCATGCCAGCGGCAAACAACATGGCCAGCCATGACATGAATGAATAATCCGCCACAGCATCTTTACCACCAAGGCGAATCTTACCCATTGGTGAAACGATAAGGCCTAAACAGAAGATAACGAAGATATTACCTGAGATGATGAACAGCCAGTCAAAAGAACTGATGATTTTCAGCTTAATGCCATCCAGTGCGGTTTTTGCGGTATGCGCATCTAGAACTAATGCAGCGACAAGAAAAAGTGCGATGAAACCAGCGCTAATACCAAACACTGGGTTATGTACGTCAAAGCCCCATTTCTGGACATTATCTTGACCAACCGTATAGTCGGTACTGTCGATACTGTACTTATCTATACCTTTTGTCATTGTTCCTCTCTTTTGTGCTTTCTTAATTTGATAAAAACATCAAAAATCATTTGAGCACGATACATTTAACTTTCCAGAAAGTCGCAGATCCTACCATTTGAGGTTTTTTTGTCTATCACTTGCTGATAAAAAATCCAATTAACCTGTTTTGAATCAGTAAAACCCATCTAAAGTAGCAAACTTATTCATTGCTCTGTTTAGACTACGAATATTTATTACTATAATCATTTTAGGAGATCTTCTATCACTTGCATAAATCCGCGTGACAAAACTCTCTCAATGCTATGAATTGCAAAATTGCTGATGCCCAGCATCACTAAGCCCTTTTAAAAACAGTGCTTTTGAGTTAGTGTCACCTCGTAATATGCTTCCTAAACGACTGGATGAAAAAATTGGAAAAGTACGAAGAAGTTTTGGTCTCGATTCGTCAGATCATCCGAGCGATCGACCTACATTCTAAAAAGCTAAGTAAAGAGTCTGGGTTGACTGCCCCTCAGCTGATCCTAATGCGCGCTATCAGCGAGTTAGATAACGTCACCATTAAACAGCTGTCGAGCCATACCAACATGAGCCAAGCAACGGCAACCACAATATTGGACCGCTTAGAGCGTAATAAATATGTGGAGCGTCGCCGTAGTGTGGAAGACAAACGAAAAGTGCATGCTGTACTTACGGAACAAGGCATCGCCGTACTCGAGCAAGCACCGACCCCACTTCAAGAGCACTTTATTAGTCGTTTTCAAAAACTTGAAGAGTGGGAGCAAAGTCTGCTGCTTTCTTCAGTCCAACGCATTTCTACGATGATGAACGCTGAAGATATTGACGTTGCTCCAATGCTAGAGTTGGGCAGCATCACTAAACCAGAATAAACTTCTTCATGAGCGCTCATTGTCTAAATTAAACCGACTATGTGCGCTCGCCTTTAATCCGTTAAACCTGTCTCAAACGCGTATTTGGCCAGTTCAGCCGTCGAGTGTAAATCCAGCTTATGCTTTATATTGTGTCGGTGGGTTTCTACCGTTCGGTAGCTTATATCAAGTAAAGTGGCGATCTTTTTGCTGCTATTCCCTTGGGCGACCAATTTGAGTACCGCCTCTTCACGGCGACTTAATGGGTTTGCTTTTTGTGCCACAGGTATCACATCTTGAGTGAACAATGTTTGAGTGACTGACTCACAAAAATACGTTGATCCCTGATTGACTGTTTTAATCGCCTGCACCATTTTTTCTGCTGAAATTTCTTTCAACATGTAGCCAACGGCTCCCGCCTGCATCACTTTCATGATGTATTCGCGGTTGTCATGCATCGTCAGCATCAACGTTTTGCATTGAGGGCATTCTTCTTTGATTACCCCTGTCGCCTCGATGCCATTCATGATTGGCATGCTAATATCCATCAAAACCACATCCGGGCTTAAATGTTTAACGACCTCTATCGCTTCTAACCCATTACTTGCCGTGCCAATCACATCAATGTCTGGCTCTAGCTCTAAGCGAGCCATAAATCCATCTAGTACCACTTGATGATCATCGACAATCACCACACTAATTGGTTTATCCATAAACTAATCCATCTAAATCTAACAGTACGGTAATTTCCGTGCCTAAACCTGGTTCACTCATCAGCTCAAATTCACCACCAATGAACTCCACACGTTCACGCATATTCCGTAATCCTATCCCTTGTTTATGAGCAGCAGAGCTCACCATAAAACCTTTACCATCATCCCGAATCAGTAATTGAAGAATGCCCCCCATTTTATTCAGTGTCATCGTTACGGTTTTAGCCTGCGCATGTTTTTCTATATTATTCAATGACTCCTGCGCTACTCGATAGAGCGTGGTAGAGACTTCCGACTTGAGTTTGGTTTGGGCGGTATCAAAATGGCTGTCAATTTCAATCCCTGAATGAGAGTGAAAATCCTGAAGTAAGGTCGTCAGCGCCGCCTCTAAGCCAATGTCGTCTAAGGCACTTGGACGTAATTGATGAGAAATATGGCGAACTTCACTGATCGCAGTCATCAAAGAGCGCTGAGATTTTTCTAGATGTGACTTTAGTTTTTGATCTTCAATTCGATGCTCCATCAACTCTAAGTGGCACTTACTCGACACTAACAACTGGTTGATACCATCATGAAGCTCCCTAGCTAGGTGCTTTTTTTCGTCTTCTTGAAACATCACCGTTTTATGAGCAAGCTCTTTGAGATTCTTATCTGCCAATCGGTGTTCATGTAGATTTATCGCCAACGTAAAGACGATAATCACCGCGACTGTGACAACCAAAATCACCACTACTGTGAAAAATGTCGTTTCTATATTCCGATTAACCGCGGCTCGCATATTAGAAACTTCTCGGCTGACATCTTCAATGTATAGCCCAGTTCCAATCATCCATTGCCACTTATCAAGCCATGCCGCATAACTGAGTTTTGGTACGGTTTCTCCCGTGGACGGCTTTTGCCATAAATACTGATGGAAACCACCACCTCGCTGAGCTTGATGCAATAACGCCTCAATCAAGCGATCTCCATTTTGGTCTTGGATATGAAGTAAGTTCTGTCCCGTCAAATCAGGTTGAATGGGATGAACAAGATTAGTGCCGTATTGGTCATACGCAAAAAAGTACCCATCTGAGCCATAGCGTAGACGATTAAGAATGGCTTTGACTTGGGCTTTCGCGGCACTTTCATCAAGATGGGGATCGTTATAGATATGCGAGATGGCATCAAAAGCGAGATCGACCGTATCTTTAAGCGCGGCTTCTTTCGATTGGATGAGGCTTTGATGAAAGATTTCCACTTCTCGTTGACCAAGCGTTTTAGCCTGATAGATAGAAATCCAACTGATGCTCGCGGTCACCAATAACACTGGAATCAAAGCCAGCAAGATGAGTTTCGCTTTAAGAGGCATTTCATCCTCCATGAAAAAACTGCCTATCCTTACGAATAGGCAGCTTAACAACTTGTGCTACAAGGTGGAAACTTACAGCTCACAGTTTCCTAATTTAACTCTCATACCAATCACCGCTCTAATCATAGTTACTATTACCATCAGTTACGACGATTGGCATCAGCCACTACATGCCATAAAAACCTGGGAAAACCAAGATCGAGGCGAGGACCGCAATCTGAATGGCAATGAATGGCATTACTCCTCTGTAAATATCTTTTGTCGTTACCCCTGCCGGAGCGACACCTTTCAAGTAAAAGAGGCTAAAGCCAAATGGCGGAGTTAGGAAAGAGGTCTGTAAGTTCATCGCAATTAATATCGCAAACCACGTCATGTTGATGCCCATTAGCTCCGCTACGGGTGCGATAATAGGAACGATGATGAAACAGATTTCCACAAAGTCAATGAAGAAGCCTAGGATAAGGATAACAAGCATCGTAATGATCAAGAAACCCCATTTCTCACCCGGCAGCTGCATCATCCACTCTTCCACTAAGTAATCACCACCCGTATAGGTAAAGGCCATTGAGAACGCGGTCGCACCCAATAAGATAGCAAAGACCATCGCCGTCACTTTTACCGTTTCTTTAGATGCTTCGTAGACCATCGACCAGCTAAACTGTTTGTACAGAAGTGCAAGCACTATCGCCCCTGCTCCACCTAACGCTGCCGACTCAGTGGGTGTCGCAATACCTGCGAAGATCGAACCCAGCACGACGACGATCAGCGCAAGAGGAGGGATCACGGCTTTCAACGCGGTGATCACTTCGTCTTTTCGGCTGATAGATTCATCACGATCAATTGGCTGAGCCGCTTCAGGGTTCAATTTAGCGTAGATAAGAATATAGATTACATACGCGCCCACCAGCATTAGTCCGGGCCAAATCGCCGCTTGGAATAAATCGCCAACTGGCACACCGAGCACATCCCCAAGTAGGATTAATACGATAGAGGGTGGGATAATTTGCCCGAGTGTTCCTGACGCGCAAATAGTGCCGCATGCCAAGCCTTTATCGTAGTTGTACTTGAGCATCACTGGCAGAGAAATCAGGCCCATCGCCACAACAGACGCTCCCACAACCCCTGTAGAAGCGGCCAATAAAGCGCCCACTAATACGGTAGAAATGGCAATACCACCGCGAACACCACCGAATAGGCGTCCCATGGATTCAAGTAGCTGTTCTGCTAATCGAGTTTTTTGTAAAACCAACCCCATGAAAACAAACAGCGGTACGGCCATCAGTACCGTGTTCTCCATAATGGACTGAATACGATATGGCATGAAAGCAAACATCTCGATGCCCTCAGCCCACACGCCAAAAATTAATGCGATGCCTCCAAAAGTAAAGGCAACAGGAAAACCAAGCAGTAACGCAAACAACGCTACAAAAAACATCACTATACCGATCATTCTGACTTCCTTTTACGACTTACCGTTGTTACCGGCATAGATGAGATGAGGGTTCACGATTTTGTTGATCGAGTGCAGTAACAATCCCACGCCACTGATCGCCATAAACAAGAATGAAAGTGGGATCATAGCCTTAATGATCCAGCGGTAAGGCAAACCACCTGGGTCACCTGATGTCTCACCCAATGCATAGCTTTCTTTAGCAAAGTCGATACCAAACCAAGCAACCAAGAGGCAAAACGGAAATAGAAAAAGTAACGTGCCTATGATGTCGATAATGGACTGCGCTTTGTAAGATAAACGCTCATAAAAAATGTCGACTCGTACGTGGCCACCGGACTTAATCGCGTATGGGACACCAAGTAGAAATACAGCAGAGAATAAGTGCCATTCCATCTCTTGAAAGGCAATCGATACGTCGTTAAACACATAACGCATGACAACGTCATACACCACGTTCGCTAACAACAAGATAAATAGGATACTGGATAACCATCCTAGAAAGTCACCGAAGCGGTTAAAGATTCGCTCAATATAAATAAGGCTTCTCATTCCGAACTCCATGGAACGTGTAGAATGGCTCCGCTATGATGCGGAGCTCTGTTATGCCCAACACCTGGACGTGTCGGGTATAGAGACTTCTCAAAGAGAAGTTTTTCTTGGGCTTCATTCGCAGGCTAATTAAGGGTATAAACTCAACGTTAGCCTGCGTGGTGAAGTTATTGCTGAGCTTGGCTGTTCAAGTAAGCTCGGTGAGAAATATTAGACCAAGGGCGCACTTGCTCGATGTAGTTTGCTTGAGATTCTTGAATCTCTTTCGCTAACGCATCTTTCTCTGCGTGCACTTTAAGTAGACGTTCATTTGCTTCACGCAGAGCAGAGATAACCTCTGGTGGGAAGTCTTTCACTTGTACGTCTGGATATTCTGATTGGATAGACGCCCAGTTCTTTCCACTTTCGTGCTTAGATTGTGTGTACATGTCGTACGCAGCTGTTTTCATCGCAACTTGAAGAATGGCTTTCAGATCATCAGGTAAACGGTCCCAAGCGCGTTTGTTGATTAGGAACTGTAATTCTGTGCCCGGCTCATGCCAACCTGTGTAGTAGTAAGGCGCGATCTTGTGGAAACCCATACGCAAATCTAGTGATGGACCGACCCACTCCAATGCATCAATCGTGCGACGTTCTAGTGATGTGTAGAGCTCACCCGGTGCAATATTGGTTGGTTTTGCACCTAGCTCAGCAAGAATCTCCCCCGCGAAACCTGGGATTCGCATTTTCAAGCCTTGTAGATCATCGACAGACTTGATTTCTTTTTGGAACCACCCGCCCATCTGTGTGTCCGTGTTACCACCAGGGAACGACAATAGGTTATGTGGAGAGTACACTTTTTCCATTAACTCCATACCACCACCGTAATAGAACCATGCATATTGTTCTGTTGGCAGCATACCAAAAGGCATCGATGTAAAATAAAGCGTGTTAGGCACTTTACCTTTCCAGTAATAAGACGCCGAGTGGCCCATGTCATACTGGCCGGATTTCACCATATCAAACACACCCAATGGCGCTTTATGTTTGTTTGCAGAATCAATACGAATTTGCAGGCGTCCATTTGACATTTCTTCTGCCATTTTCGCCATATTTTTGGTCGCATCACCGAAAATAGGAAAATTAGGTCCCCACGTTTCCGCCAGTTTAAGGCGATACACTTTGTCGTCAGCAGTCGCAGAAGTTGTGACGAATGCCATCGCAGCAACCATTGCAGTTGCCTTGAGCACTCGCTTCAAAGATTTTTGGATAAGACTCATCGTTCACGTCCTTTGTCACCAAGGTTATTGTTGTCATCCATTTCACAAGGATTCGAGATAAAAGATGAATCATTATTAAGAGGTTAGAAATGGGCATGAACACGCACAGAGTCAGTAGAAAATATAGAGCATTAGCCATTGGTATTACGTATTACTACGTAAGATTTATCCCAATAATTAAATTTTAATCGTTTTATCAAGCTATTAATAAAACCCAAAAGTAGAAATCATATAGAAAATACATACGTGCTTTACTGCGCGAAAATTTACATACTATTTAAGGAAATGTGACAAATGGCAGGTTTGTGACGCTAAAATAATATCTGCTCGAACAAATGAGTGATGTAAGCAGAAGCTATGGTCCCACATGTGTTTGCGTCATTGGGACGACAGATATTGGATAAAAAAATACCCCGAACTTAGTCGAGGTATTAAGAGAGAATTACAGCGGTAATTAAACTGCTTTATAGATAACTTTGTTACCTGCTAACTGCTCTTTTTGAACTAGGTTTTCTTCAAGAAGCTTTTTAAGCGCGCCTGTTGCCCATGATGCTGCTTTTGTATCTTCTTGGCCTGCTGCTAAGCCAATACCTTTAGGGTTGATACCCTCTGCATTTGCAACAACGATGTCTAACACTTGTTGCTGCTTAGGCGTCAGTGCAACCTCTACAACTTTTGCTGCAGCCACTTTCTTCTCAGCTACTGCTTTCTCAACAACAGCTTGTTCCGCGACAAGAGGTGCCGCTGCTTTTTCAACAACAGGCTTTGCAGCTTTTGGTGCTGCAGCTAAGTTCGCTACTGTCGCTTTAATGCGCTTTTGCAGTTTCATCTGCACTTTACGCTTATGAGCAAGTCTCATTGAATATTTCTCCAGTTCACTGCATATCAGCAGGGATGAAAATTTGAAGCGCGTTTTATACCAAAATTTAGAAGCAATTTGTAGGTTTTCGCGGTGAAACGCGATGAAAAATGCGCTCCAGGCATAGAACGTCTACTATTTAAACAGATAAATTGTGAACGGATTTATTGAATACTGGGTATAAAAACAGAGGTATTAACGCACATCAAACTTTAAGCGCCCACCGCGCTCATGTTCAAGGTGACAAGTATGGAAACTCTGCATATCACGAATTCTCATTTCAAATCCGATGCACCAATCAACCGCCTGATCATGCTGTTAGTTGTGCTCATTACCTTGTTCTTGGTTTCCATTGCTCCAGGTTGGAAACAGGCCATGCTTTCTGTGGTATTGATGGCAATCATCGTTGGTTTCGCGATCATCATGATCAAAAAAAGCCAAGTAGCGTTCACCTTAACGGCTTCTCACTTCCAACAACATTTATTCAAAGGTGGTTGGGTCGTTCGTTGGAAGAATATTGACACCATCGGGATCTGCACGTACCAACAAGAGGGGTGGCATCAACCTCTCCCTTGGATTGGCATTCGACTCAAACACTATTCTCCGTATCTCAATGCCATTTGCCCTCGCATTGCGACAGAAGTGCTACTTAGCCAGCGGGCACTTTTATACTTGGGTGCAAAACAAAATCACTGTGAGACGAAATTCGAAGATATGGTGCTTGATCCTGCCCCTTATATCAGCAAAGAGGGCATTCACTACGACGGCTTGCAAGCGATGCTCGCCAATCGAATGAAATATCAAAGAAAGTTCTACGGCTATGATGTGTTTATCTCAGCCAGTGACTTAGATAGGGAGGCAGAGGAGTTTGTAGGATTGGCTCGACGATACTTAGCGGCCGCCGAGCCAGATATTTGATTTATTAAATCTATGACTTATCAGTACAGTGGCATTTCGTCAGCAACGAATGGGTTTGTTTTGCGCTCGTGACCAAAAGTCGATTGTGGGCCATGACCTGGTACAAACGTGACATCGTTACCGAGAGGCCATAATTTCTCTTTTATCGAGCTGATAAGCGTGTTGAAATCACCCTGAGGGAAATCAGTACGACCAACGCTACCGTTAAATAATACATCGCCCACAAACGCAAGACGCGCCTCTTCACTGTATAGCACAACGTGACCCGGAGTATGACCTGGCGTGTGGATCACATTGAGTGTTTGATGACCAAAGGTGACAGTGTCACCATCATTTAGCCATTGGTGTGGTTCAAACGCCTCTGTTAGCGGAAAACCAAACATTTGGCTTTGTCCCTCTAACCCCTGCAACCAGAAGTTATCTGCTTTATGCGGGCCCACAATTTCTGTGCCGCCTAGCAATGCAGACAATGGCTCTGTGCCACCTACGTGATCAAGGTGACCATGAGTGAGGACAAGATTTACCACGTCTACGCCCAACTCTTTAATGAGCATCGCAAGCTGCTTTTCGTCACCGCCCGGATCAATCACGATGCCTTTCATGGTTTCATCACACCAGACGATAGAACAGTTTTGAGAGAAAGATGTTACTGGAACAACTTGATACTTCAGAGCCATAGATAACCTATACCGAATTAATTTGCATAAAAACTGCCGCAACTATGACACTAAGACCAAATGACTTCAAGCTTTGTACCAAGGGGACTCTCCGGGACTCAATAACAGCGTATCAAGCGCTTACTCATCAACCACGCCAAGAACGGACGGCGCCCGTATCAATATGGACAAAGTTGCTGTTTGGGTAATAACCTACACCGCCCGCTTTAAGGTTTAGTGCAGCTTCACGAACCGTCGACAACTTTACACCATCCAAACGAAAGTCGATTGCCCTACCCTCCATGTGCATACTCTTTTTCGCTACGCCAGATGAACCATTGCGTAAAGACGCATTGGTTTTTGGCGAACGATAACCAGAGATCACAATCACTTCAGCTTGCGTACCAATTAACTTTTGGATTTGGCTTATTTGATCAAACAAACGTCGGTCCATAGGATGCACTTCATTACGACGGTGGTCTCGACAGAAACGATCTAGCCGTTTCAATTCTTCATCGACGTATGCCTTACCATCGAAATAGCAAGACTCCATAAGTTCACCAGTGTTTAGATTGTTCATGGCGAGCACACGAGGTGCATGAGGCAAAGATGCCCAAGCCATTGTTGGCATCGCGGATGCAACAACGACACCACCAGCGCTCATTTTAAGAAAATCTCGACGGGAAAATTGACGACTGACCATTTACAACATACTGCTCAATAACTAAACGAAAAGCGGACATTACCGAAAGCGATGTAACACGTCAAACGTATAAATCGCGCTTGCTTGTCACATTTTGGCTTGTTTTTTCGTTTAATTATTGAACAGAAAAAGAATTTTCTAAATTGTAAATTTTATTAAATAACCTCAACTCGGGATAAGAAAGTCTACAGTGCTTAATGGATACACCACTAAAGCCAATATGAAAGTCAGTACGGCCATTTTAGATGGATAACAAGGCAAAATGACAAGTCAATAGCTCGCCTATTGCGGTTATTTTAACGACGTTAGGCGCTAAAAGTGCCGTCCTGAATGGCTTAGGTTATCCAGAGTTGAGGTTAAATACTCAACCTTGGTGGTCATATTGATAAATATCGTCACGATAATACAACGTCCCTTCTTCAAGCCACGCCGTTTGATAAATAATATGTACCGGAATACGCTCGCTTAGTGGGACTGAAGTGTTCGAACGGTAAGCATTCTGACGCTTTTTCTCAAAACGCTCTTCAAGACCTTGAGTTTTAAATAACAATTCAGCCAATTGATCCGCATTTTCAACACGGACACAACCCGAGCTAAAAGCACGACGATCTTTTTCGAATAGCCCTTTACTTGGCGTATCATGCAGATAAATAGCCTTAGGGTTTGGCATATTGAATTTGTACAAGCCTAACGCATTATTTGAGCCTGATGATTGTCTCATTCGATAAGGAAAGCTGCGTGGATTCACCGTCGCCCAGTTGATGGTAGTAGGGTCAATGATCTCCCTTGATGTCCACGAACGGATGATCTGGATATTATTTTGCATCAGATACATTGGATTTCGCTTCACTTTCGGGATGATGTCTTTCACCATGATTTTCCATGGTACATTCCATGTCGGATTAAGAATGACGGAGTCTAGGTTTCCAGTCATGATGGGTGTTTTTCGAGTGGCTCTCCCTACCACCACTTTTGACTCAAACAGCGGCTGCCCATCATGCCAATAGGTGACTTGGTAACCCGGTACATTAACAAAGACAACGTTATCTCGTTCTTTTGACCAAATTCTCGAACGCTCGGCATTGAGTGCTAATAAATGCAAACGTTGATTCGGTGAGACATTTATCCAACGCAGAGTATTTGGGCCAATCACTCCATCTTGCTTTAAACCATGGATACGCTGAAACTCAATAATCGCCAGCTCTAGATTTTCATCATAGGTTGGAGTCTCTGGGTCAAGATAACTCACATCCAAGCCAACAACAGCCAATCTATCCAACAATACAGCCTTATCGTTAAGCGCATCGCCAACTCGAAGTAATCCTTGCTGTTGGTATAAGGGATAAAACGCCTTTGCATGTTCAGCCAAAGAGGCATAAGTCATTTGAAACGCATCATCTTTTTGAAGGGGCGAACGTAAATCAACCAACAAAGCGCCGAGCTTTCCAACTAATATCTCATTACTTAATTTTGATAACGTTTCGACGTTGGGAGCAGGAAATTTTACGTGTATTTTGTCCGCGAAAAGCCAATTAATGCCCTCTGAAGGGACTTGCTCAAGGTAACTCAAATACATAAGCAGAGAATCGGTCATCACAAGATCAAAATCGAGCTTATCACCTCGCAGACGTACGCTTTCTATGCGAAGTAATTGATCATTGAATTCTTGACTCACATCCGCCAAAGACACCAACTTCATTTGCAGAAGTAACGCTTCAACGTCTTGTGCGTTTTCCCAATTCAAACGGTAATTTGTGGTTTGATACAATTGCTCTAACACATCTGGATAGTGAATCATTTTTTCGATCGACAACTGCTCAACGGCTCCCGCTTGATCGGTCTGTGCTGAAGCCTCCGAAGAAACGACGGTGGAAAAACTGTAAAATGGCACACTGAGTGCGGCTATAATGAGAACTCTTGCGATCACTGATACAACCCTTGCCCTACTTATTATTAAAAAAGTATGGCAAATATCTCACGACTTGCCGCGTTAAAAGTAAGAATCCAGAGTCAAAATCGCAAACAATAATCTGATTGCCTGCTCACCAAATAGACTTTCTAAGTCATTCAGGACCAATGATTGCCTTATTCAATACCCCTCCAGATGTGTCTAGCTGAGCGTTACGGTACAAAACGTTCAACTTTTACCAAATACAAAAAAACCCCACAGGCGTGAGGTTTTTACAATTCAATAACAGGTTAAAAGCGATGCCTTTAACTACGTTATGTTTAAAAATTTATACGTTATATTTAAACTTTTAAATGGTGCTTACCATGTGACACTTTAGCTTTCAAATAGCTTTCATTGCCATCTTTGATGTGGGCGGAGGTGTTAATCACTTCCTCAATCTCAATGCCATACTCAGCAAGTTCACGAATTTTCTTTGGATTATTTGTTACCAAACGAATCTTGCTTACACCAAGTGCCTCTAACATCTGCGCAGCTTCGGTAAAGTCACGTAAATCGTCGTCAAAACCTAGGTGGTTGTTAGCCTCATAAGTATTCATACCCTGGCTTTGAAGACGATATGCGTCAATCTTGTTGTAAAGGCCGATACCGCGACCTTCTTGACGAAGATACAAAATAATACCGCCTGACTCACCCATGCGATTGATGGTCTCTTCCAATTGTTCACCACAATCACATCGTGACGAGTGGAATACATCACCCGTTAGACATTCAGAATGCATACGCACTAACGGCGTATCTTGCGATTGATCTGCTTGTTTAAAGATAACTGCTACATGCTCTTTGTCTGTCTTTAGACCATGAAAAGACAGGATTTCAGCATCTATGTTACTTTTTGCCCCGACTTTAAAATCAACTCTGGCACGTACTTCCGCCATATCTACACTCACTCGATTTATTGCTTGATGCATTTTCGTTATTGCATTCATGGGATTGCTCTCATCTGCCCTTCAACTATGGGGACTGATACCCAATTTTTCAATGTTGAGATCACTATGAGATCTATTCTTATTTAGCTTTTTGGTCAATATCCAACTCGAACATGACCGATGGCGACTTTACAATTGTTATAATATAACATTTAAAGTGAACTACAATAAAAAACCCCAGACAAATTTGCCAGGGGTTTCGCATGTTTTGTTTAGAACGCAACAATCTCATCAATGTGTTTGATTGCGCTTCCAAACTTTAAGCTCTATCCAAACTGCTTCAAGTTCTTGAATTTCTTCTTCAGTCAAGACAGCGAGTGATGATGTGACTTGTGGCATCTTCGGTGACTGCAATGCACGAATCTGCGAATAAAAGTCCTTTTTTAATTGCGATATTACTGGATCCACTGCATACACCTGCTTAATTCTTTATTACGTCTTCAGCTCAAATTAATAAATATTGATTCACTAAAACACTCATAAATTCGCACAAATAATATCATTCCGCTTGCTCTGTGCACGATTAGTTTCAAATTGTGGAATTGTAATCACATTAATCGTGGTTAATCTTTTGAAGCTCATATGTGTCGTATTGCATTTTAAAATTGATTATCCATTAAACCTAAATTCTCAATCAAATAGGCCAATCAAACTCACCTTGTTAACAGAAGCATAGAAAATTGGTTAGAAAACATTTTATATCGCTTTATTTTAAAGCTCACATATACCCAAGCGACCTCGATGTGCTCGGCCGGAACTGGCTATTGAACTAACGACGGCGCACTCTTGGTACTGGCTGAATATGCGGTCGCGTTTTTGGCATTTGTACACTCGGACGAGGACCAGGCCGCTGCACGTTGGTGTTTGGCAACGCTTTCTTTTTCTGAACTTTTTCTTTTAGTGCTTTCTCTTGCAAGACTGTATCTTGCAACACGGCTGATTCAACACGCTCTGGTCGGCTTTCCCATTTGTTCTGAATTTCTTGTTTTTGTTCATCCGGAAGTGATTGCCAATGGTCGTCAAGTTGACGCTTCATATTGTCGATATTGGCTGACATGTCGTCGTCTTTCCAATCTTCAACTTTGTCTTTGATGGATTGTTGTTGCTCCTCATCTAAGCCATTCCACCACTCTTCCAACTTTTCTTTGTAATCATCATTGTCATCACAACAACCTGGATAATAATAGACCCAGTAATCATCATGATCATACCACCAAGGGTCATAGTAACCCGTAGGGTAATAAACAGAAGAGGCTCCAGAATTCGAAGAAGAAGTGCAGCCCACCAGCATCGTTCCCGATAATAGAACCAATAGACTCAACGTTATTTCTTTCATGCTACTTCCTCTGCCCATTGTTTACCCTTTAAATCCGTTTATCACTCAGGTCTGCTTAAACGTTATGCCTGTCTATAGATTTCAATTTGTCTATAGCTTTCAATTTGTCTTTAACTTTAAACCTGTCTCTGGCTTTGAATACAATGAGAATTCAAATCCACCGACAAATTTATACGCCTACATAAGTGCTTTAGCTTGATTGATCGAATTAATGATCTGCGCTCGATCTAAACTAGGATCATTAGATTCTAGTAAAATTATCCAAGTATCAATGGCTTCTTGGAAACGGAACGACAAAAAATGGTCGTTTGCGATCAAAGACAAGGCGACCTCATTGTGCGGCTCTATCTGTAATGCCTGATCCAGAAGCAAACTGACCTCATCCGTCATGGATTGCTGATAAAGGTAATATAACGTCGTTGCCTTTGCAGCAAGTTGGTTAGCATTAACAGGATCGGTTAGCTGAATTGCATAGTCGAAGCAGATCAATGCACCGTCAAGCTCTCCCTCCATCAAATAGCTCTGCCCGAGCTGAAACCACAACTCCGCATTGTTAGGGGCTTCCCTTAACTGTGTTTGAATTTCTTCCATAATGTCACGGACTGCCATCATTCGAGACATTTCTGCTTGCGCAGGCTCTGACGAGGTTTGACGAAAATATAAGAAGCTTACGCTAGTAAAAACAACGATCAACGCACAAATGCCCAACCATTGATGCGACTTCACTTTTGACGCGCCAAGCAATAGAACTGCGATGAATAACCCCATCAAAGTGATGGCGCCAAAAAACCAAACCGACATATGGCTGATCCATAAACAAAATGAAGTTTAGTTTACTGGTTTCAAGTTTAAATTGCGTGATTCAGATACAAAAAAGCCGAGCGTGTTTGCTCGGCTTCTAAATTTAGCGATTTAGAGAAGAATTACTCTTCTTCAGAACCTTCAGACGCATCATCTGCTGCTGGCGTTTCTGTCACTTGTTGCTCTGCATTTGCATCTACTGTTGCTTCCGATTCTTCACCTTCTGGCAGTTCCACTTCTTCAACTTCGTCGATACGCTGTAGACCAACAACCGATTCATCAGATGCTGTGCGGATCAGCGTCACGCCTTGTGTGTTACGACCCACTTGACTAACCTCTGCAACACGTGTACGCACTAGAGTACCAGCGTCGGTGATCATCATCATCTCGTCGCCTTCTTCTACTTGTACCGCACCAACGACTGGACCGTTACGCTCAGAAACCTTGATAGAAACAACACCTTGTGTCGCACGACCTTTAATTGGGTACTCTGCCAATTCGGTACGTTTACCGTAACCGTTTTGCGTCACAGTCAGGATATCACCTTCGTTAGACGGAACGATGAGAGACACAACTTGGTCATCATCTGCCAGTTTCATACCGCGAACACCAGATGCAGTACGTCCCATTGCACGGACTTTGTCTTCGCTAAAGCGAACCACTTTACCTGCTTTCGAGAACAGCATGATATCGCTATTGCCCGTTGTGATATCAACACCGATTAGAGAGTCATCATCACGTAGGTTAACTGCGATTAGGCCGTTAGAACGAACGTTCGCGAACTGATCAAGAGATGTTTTCTTAACGGTACCATCACCGGTTGCCATAAAGATGAACTTATCAGCACTGAACTCAGACACAGGAAGAATTGCTGTGATACGCTCGCCATCTTCAAGAGGCAAGATGTTTACAATTGGCTTACCACGAGCGGTACGGCTCGCATGTGGCAATTGATAAACTTTTAGACGGTAAGTCTTACCACGAGTAGAGAAACACAAAATGTTATCGTGAGTATTCGCAACAAGCAGGCGCTCGATGTAATCCTCTTCTTTCATCTTGGTTGCGCTCTTACCTTTACCACCACGACGCTGAGCTTCATAGTCGCTGAGTAATTGGTATTTAACGTAACCTTCGTGAGACAGTGTCACAACAACATCTTCACGAGCAATAAGCTCTTCTAGATCGATGTCATGGCTCGCCGCTGTGATTTCAGTACGACGAACGTCACCAAACGCATCACGCACCGTTTCTAGCTCTTCACGGATCACTTCCATCAAACGCTCAGTACTTGCAAGAATGTGCATTAACTCTGCGATTTCATCTAGAAGTGCTTTGTATTCGTCAAGAATCTTCTCGTGCTCTAGACCGGTTAGACGGTGTAGACGAAGTTCTAGAATAGCTTGTGCTTGGGTTTCTGTTAGGTAGTAAAGGCCATCACGGATGCCGTATTGATCTTCAAGCCATTCAGGGCGAGCTGCGTCAGTGCCAGCACGCTCAAGCATTGAGGCTACGTTACCTAGATCCCAACCACGAGATACCAAGCCAACTTTAGCTTCTGCAGGTGTTGGTGCATTTTTGATTAGCTCGATAACTTCATCGATATTAGCAAGAGCAAGAGATAGTGCTTCAAGGATATGAGCACGCTCGCGCGCTTTGCGTAGTTCGAAGATCGTACGGCGAGTAACCACTTCACGACGGTGATCAACGAAACACTTCAACATCTCTTTCAAGTTGAATAGTTTTGGCTGGCCATTATCAAGCGCAACCATGTTGATACCGAAAGTAGTTTGAAGTTGAGTTTGAGCGTAAAGGTTGTTCAGAACCACTTCGCCCACTGCATCACGCTTACATTCGATAACGATACGCATACCGTCTTTGTCAGACTCGTCACGTAGCGCACTGATGCCTTCAACTTTCTTATCTTTAACTAGCTCAGCAATCTTCTCGATCAAGCGAGCTTTGTTCACCTGGTAAGGGATTTCAGTGACGATAATGGTCTCTTTACCATTTTTCTCCACTTCGATTTCCGCTTTTGAACGCATGTAGATCTTACCGCGACCTGTTTTGTACGCGTCTACAATGCCTTTACGGCCGCTGATCAGCGCCGCTGTAGGGAAATCAGGACCAGGGATGTAATCCATTAGCTCATCAATCGTGATTGCTTCATTATTGATGTATGCAAGGCAGCCATCGATCACTTCGCCAAGGTTATGTGGCGGGATGTTGGTTGCCATACCTACCGCGATACCCGAAGAGCCGTTTACCAGTAGGTTAGGAATTTTAGTCGGAAGAACCGCAGGAATCTGCTCAGTACCATCATAGTTAGGCACATAGTCTACGGTTTCTTTATCTAGGTCAGCCAGAAGTTCGTGGGCAATCTTCGCCATACGCACTTCGGTATAACGCATTGCCGCAGCAGAGTCGCCATCGATCGAGCCGAAGTTACCTTGACCATCGACCAGCATGTAACGAAGTGAGAACGGCTGAGCCATACGTACGATAGTGTCGTACACAGCACTATCACCGTGTGGGTGATATTTACCGATTACGTCGCCGACAACACGGGCTGATTTTTTATATGGTTTGTTCCAATCGTTGCCTAGTACGTTCATCGCGAATAAAACGCGGCGGTGTACTGGTTTTAGGCCATCACGCACATCTGGAAGAGCACGACCGACGATGACTGACATCGCGTAGTCTAGGTATGAACCTCTAAGCTCATCTTCAATGTTTACGGGCGTGATCTCTTTAGCTAAATCGCTCATAGAGCCATTATCCCTCTATTATCTGATCGTAATTACGATACGTGTAAGGTGCAAAAATATAACACACAATTCATCAACGGGGCATCACTTTCCCGCTCCTTTTATCAGGTTGTGAGCTTGGTTATGTGTTAAATGAGGAGAATTTGCACATTCGTCCCATATCTTTATGAAAACTGACTACATTTCCACCACTACCGTTCAAAAATCTCCTCTGTTGCGATTGTGAGAGAAGAAGCAGTTTTAACGTATCGTACCATTAGAGTATAATATCGCATTCCAAAGGACTATTTGCGAAGCGATATAACTATCATGACAACAGCACAAAACGTTGACCCAAGTGAAATTAAGAAATTCGAAGAGATGGCTTCTCGTTGGTGGGATCTAGAGGGTGAGTTTAAGCCTCTGCATCAAATTAATCCGCTTCGCTTAAACTACGTTCTCGACAAAGCAGATGGCCTATTTGGGAAAAAAGTGCTCGATGTTGGCTGTGGTGGCGGTATTCTCGCTGAGAGCATGGCAAAAGAAGGCGCATTGGTGACGGGTTTAGACATGGGCAAAGAGCCGTTAGAAGTTGCTCGTCTGCATGCACTAGAAACAGGCACTAAGCTTGATTACATTCGCAGTACGATCGAAGAACACGCTGCAGAACATGCCGGTAGTTATGATGTGGTGACGTGCATGGAAATGCTTGAACATGTGCCAGATCCTCTTTCTGTCATTCGTTCGTGTGCAACCCTGGTCAAGCCAGGTGGTCATGTATTTTTCTCAACATTAAACCGCAATATTAAATCGTATCTATTTGCTATTGTTGGGGCAGAAAAGCTGTTGAAGATTGTCCCAGAGGGCACTCATGATCATGAGAAATTCATCAAGCCCGCCGAAATGATGAAAATGATCGACCAAACTGATCTGACAGAAATGGGCATTACGGGTTTGCACTACAACCCTCTAAATGACAACTACAAGCTAGGGCGTAATGTGGATGTGAATTACATCGTGCACACCACGAAGTGTTCACTATAAGTGAGAGCGTTCTCTAAAGACGAAAGTGAACGTCAAAAGTTAAAGCGCTCGCCATCAACTTTACTCATTGGGTGAAAGACTCCGTCTTGTAAAGTATGCTATGCACTAAAAGCGGTAGCACAAATGCGCCGCTTTTTTTGTCAATTTCTGAAGAAAAAAAGTGCACTAGATTCCATTTTAACCACTCCATTTTTAACAAACAAAAACTATCAAAGATCAAGGAAAATATTTTTACATGCGGTTATTTATGAACCGATCTGAAAAGTGACATTTTCCCCTTTCAAGTGAGCCCTTTTCTCATCGGTTAGTATTCACTTACTGTTTTTTTTCTTTTTGTTAGTTATCCACAAGTCATCCAAAAGCTGCACCTTGATAAATTGGCACAATAGCACTATCTTGTAACCCGAAATCCAGTTAACCCCTATATCTTGTGTTTCAGCTACAATATATAGATAGACTATGATCACAAAGCCGCCGCAACTTTTACAAGTTTTGCACATAAACCAACAAAAATACGGCTTTTATCAGTTTTCTTAGGGAAATAAAGCAGAATGAACCAAAAACTTACCGTCACTAAGCGTGATGGCCGCAAAGAAAGTATCGACCTGGAAAAAATCCACCGAGTGATCACTTGGGCCGCAGAGGGTCTAAATAACGTTTCGGTGTCTCAGGTAGAACTGCGCGCACATATCCAATTTTACGAAGGTATTACCACGTCAGATATCCACGAGACGATGATCAAATCTGCTGCAGACTTGATTTCAGAAGAGACTCCGGATTATCAATATCTCGCTGCTCGACTAGCGGTATTCCACCTACGTAAAAAAGCGTACGGTCAATACGAGCCACCAGCTTTGTATGACCACGTATCTCGCCTTGTGGATTTAGGTAAGTACGACAGCCACATTCTGGAAGACTACACAAAAGAAGAACTCGATGAACTTGATGCGTACATCGACCACAAGCGCGATCTCGACTTTTCTTACGCTGCTGTAAAACAGTTGGAAGGTAAGTACTTCGTTCAGAACCGTGTATCAGGCGAGATCTACGAAAGTGCTCAGTTCCTCTACATTCTCGTTTCTGCTTGCTTGTTCGCAAACTACCCGAAAGAAACGCGCCTTGACTTCATCAAGCGTTTCTACGATGCGACGTCAACATTTAAGATATCTCTACCTACACCAATCATGTCTGGTGTACGTACTCCTACTCGTCAGTTCAGTTCATGCGTACTGATCGAGTGTGGTGATAGCCTCGATTCTATCAACGCGACGGCGAGCTCAATCGTTCGTTACGTTTCTCAACGCGCTGGTATCGGCATCAATGCGGGTCGTATCCGTGCGCTAGGTTCTGAAATCCGTGGTGGTGAAGCATTCCACACGGGCTGTATCCCATTCTACAAATACTTCCAAACCGCCGTTAAGTGCTGTTCACAGGGTGGTGTTCGTGGCGGTGCAGCAACAGTATTCTACCCACTATGGCACGGTGAAGCTCGCTCACTGATGGTTCTTAAGAACAACCGTGGTGTTGAAGAGAACCGTGTTCGTCACATGGACTACGGTGTTCAGTTGAATAAACTGATGTACCAACGTTTGGTTGAAGGTGGCAATATCACGCTATTCTCACCATCTGACGTACCAGGTCTATACGACGCATTCTTCGAGAACCAAGCAGAATTCGAACGCCTATACGTTCAATACGAAAATGATCCTGCAATCAAGAAAGAAACGGTTAAAGCGATCGAAATGTTCACGCTGCTGATGCAAGAGCGCGCTTCAACAGGCCGAATCTACATTCAGAACGTGGACCACTGTAACACTCACAGCCCATTTGACTCTGAAGTTGCGCCTGTTCGTCAATCTAACCTTTGTTTGGAAATTGCACTGCCAACGAAGCCATTGACTAACGTTGAAGATGATTCAGGCGAAATTGCACTTTGTACGCTTTCTGCGTTCAACCTTGGTGCGATCAAGTCTCTAGACGATTTTGAAGAACTGTCTGAACTTGTTGTTCGTGCGTTAGATGCACTGCTTGATTACCAAGACTACCCACTACCGGCTGCTTATAAGTCAACAATGAACCGCCGTACTCTAGGTGTAGGTGTCATCAACTACGCATACTACCTAGCGAAGAATGGCGTGAAGTACTCTGACGGCAGTGCGAACAGTCTGACTCACCGTACATTCGAAGCCATTCAATATTATCTATTGAAAGCATCGGTAGCACTTGCGAAAGAGCAAGGTAAATGCCCACTGTTCCATGAAACGAACTACGCGAAAGGGCTATTACCAATCGACACGTACAAAAAAGACGTTGATCTAATCTGTGACGAAGCTCTGCAATACGACTGGGATAGCCTACGTCAAGAGATCATGGAACATGGTCTACGCAACTCAACGTTGACGGCGCTAATGCCATCTGAGACCTCTTCTCAGATCTCTAACGCAACAAACGGTATTGAGCCACCACGTGGTTATGTGTCAGTGAAAGCATCAAAAGACGGCATCTTGAAACAAGTTGTGCCTGATTTCACAGAGCTTAAAGATAACTATGAACTGCTGTGGAACATTGGCGCGAATGATGGTTACCTGCATCTTGTTGGTATCATGCAAAAATTCATTGACCAGGCGATTTCTGCAAACACAAACTACGATCCGTCACGCTACGAAAGTGGTAAGGTACCAATGAAGAAACTACTTCAAGACCTACTCACTGCGTACAAGTTTGGTGTAAAAACACTTTACTACCATAACACACGCGATGGCGCGAAAGACGACCAGAAAGACGCGGTTCAACCGCAAGATGATGATTGTGCAGGCGGCGGTTGTAAGATTTAATCTTCCCGACACTGAACAATCCACAGAACCAAATTATCGAGAACCTCCCTCTACGGGGAGGTTTAAAAGGAATTGAGGCATTATGGCTTACAGTACTTTTAACCAGAACAAAAATGACCAACTAAAGGAACCAATGTTCCTAGGTCAATCCGTTAACGTTGCACGCTACGACCAGCAAAAGTTCGAAATTTTTGAAAAGCTGATCGAAAAGCAATTATCTTTCTTTTGGCGCCCAGAAGAAGTTGACGTGTCAAGCGACCGTATTGACTACAACAAACTGCCAGATCACGAGAAGCATATCTTCATCTCAAACTTGAAGTATCAAACGCTCCTAGATTCAATCCAAGGTCGCAGCCCGAACGTTGCGCTTCTTCCACTTGTTTCTCTGCCAGAGCTAGAAACATGGATTGAGACCTGGTCATTTTCTGAAACGATTCACTCTCGTTCATACACGCACATCATTCGCAACATCGTGAACGACCCAAGTGTCGTGTTTGATGACATTGTTGAGAACGAGCACATCCTAAAGCGTGCAAAAGACATCGCGCACTACTACGATGACTTGATCCAAACAACGAACGATTACCATCGTTACGGCGAAGGTTCGCATGTTATTAACGGCGAAACAGTTAAGATCAGCCTTTACGAGTTGAAAAAGAAACTCTACATCTGTTTGATGTCTGTGAACGCACTAGAAGCTATTCGTTTCTATGTAAGTTTCGCATGTTCATTTGCTTTCGCTGAGCGTGAGCTGATGGAAGGCAACGCAAAAATCATCAAGCTCATCGCTCGTGACGAAGCGCTGCACTTGAGTGGCACTCAGCATATGATTAACTTGCTGCGTAACGGCCAAGATGATTTCTCTTTCATGCAAATCGCAGAAGAAGCAAAACAAGAGTGTTTTGACCTATTCAAAGAAGCGGCAGAGCAAGAGAAAGAGTGGGCAGAATACCTCTTCAAAGACGGCTCTATGATCGGTCTAAACAAAGACATCCTAAGCCAATACGTTGAATACATCACAAACATTCGTATGCAAGCGGTTGGCCTACCTGCGGCATACCCTAACGCAACGACAAACCCTATTCCTTGGATTAATGCGTGGTTATCATCAGATAACGTTCAAGTTGCACCACAAGAAGCAGAAATCTCTTCTTACCTTGTTGGTCAAATTGATAATGAGATCAGCGCTAACGACTTTGAAGGATTTGAGCTGTAATGCCAACAATCAAAATCAACAAACTTATCAGCATTGAATCCAATCCATCCAATACGATTTTGGAGACGATGGAACAAGCTGGTCTGCTGCCTGAATACAATTGCCGCGATGGTCACTGTGGTGCTTGCCGCTGTAAGCTGGAGTCTGGCGAAGTGGAGTATGTTGGTTTTGCAATGGCTTACACACAAGCGGATGAAATTCTGCCTTGTATCTGTAAAGCAAAATCCAGTGTTTCACTGAGCGGTGTTAACTATACGATGAAAGAAAAACGCGCATAAGTTTAGTTCTAGTGAATACTAAGAAGCCAAGGCGATTGCCTTGGCTTTTTGTTATCTGTGTATCTGTAAATCTGCAAGTTGAGCATCGCTTAAAGCGCACTATTCGGAATGTGCATCTCTTTCACTGTCTCAAGAAACGCATATCGAGCGGACATCGGTTTGCGTTCCAAGTAGCGTCTTAGCAAGTCGAGCGCCACTGCACTAATAACTTTCACCTGGTCATCACGCTGATACTTTCTTGATAGCTTATACAATGCCCCCCACTCTCCTGCCTCTGTGGAGAGCGCCACAGAAAAGACACTATCGTCAATATTTCCCGTCACCAACGCTAAGTCTGTCCCGCATTTCTCACGCGTAGCACCGGCAAACGCAAATGTCGCAGCAAGCGGATCATTTTCATCCAAAATCGTAGCATGCTGACCCGACAACACCCACCCATGACCAAATTGTTTTGCTATGTTTTCGTTCCCGTTGAGCCAATAGGTTAAGTGCCCTGCACTGCTCTTTTCAGAAACTGACAATGTTAACCGTTTATCCGCCAACAGTTGTCCAACATGATCCACCATGGGCATATCGACACTCACGGTATTGGTTTCAAGATGCTTGTGAATAATCTGCATGAGCTTCACGCGCTGTTCTACTTGATTCGATGGACCAAATAATTTTACTTCAATAAATGGCAAATAAGAGCGATAACCCAGTTCGTAACCTTGAGGAAGTTTCATTTGGTCAAGCGTATCTGAAATCCCGGATTCAGAAAGTCCAAACGTGTAAATACGACTACAAGACGAGCTTTCCACTTCAGGGAAGTGTTTCTTTAAATCCGGTAAAACCTGAGTTTCAGCCATAAGTTTAAATTCACTCGGTACACCCGGGGTGAAATAAAATATCGCATCGTTGATCAGCATCTTAAAGCCACAAGCCGTACCAATAGGATTGTCTACAATGTCCGCAATTTCGGGCAACATAGCTTGTTTTAAATTGCTGTCAGGCATAGGAATACCACGTCGAGCATACATGGCTTCTAAGTGTTCTAACCATTCTCTAAACAGTACCAATTTACAATCAGCCGCTCTTGCCGCTGCCGTTGCACTCATGTCATCCGTCGTGGGACCTAAACCGCCATTAACGATCACAACATCATTATTGAAGCTCAACATCAGGAATTCTTCGATTAGGCTAGATAGTTTATCACCGACTGTAGAGCGTTTGGTTAAGCCAAAACCATGTTGATAAAACAAGCTAGATAACCACGCCGCATTCGTATCAACAATATCACCGTGAAGCACTTCTTCACCGGTACTAAGCATAGCAATTTTCACAACTGACTCCTGAAATTGGGCAACATTCACTTTTTTTCGACTTTATGCCTATATCATTTTCATTTTATTAGACTAATCTCTTATACCTAAGCAACCTAAACCGATGCCTTTCAACAAGAATTCTGCACCTTAAAGTCACTTAGGTATATCTATTTGTTGAGATTAAATTTAGGTCAACTATTTTCATGGCTGTGCTTTTAAGGGATAATTGTGCGCCAGATCATTAAACCAACAACTCGGAGACCTCTGTGTCAAAATCATCCATGTTCAAGAAGACTTTTAGCGGTCTCGTACTGACAGCGTCTGCAGCTGCAAACGCTAGCCAATATGATATGACTCGCCATAGTGAGTTTTCTTACACACCTGATTGTTTGTCAGGTTACTGCGAAACGACCACGCTGTATAGCTTCGAACCTCAAAATCGCCGCTTCGCAATGGGACTGGATAGCAATGACTCACTTGATCTTGATGCTGGTCTTCAACCGAAACATCTTATTGTCCCAAAAGACAAAGATTGGGATTACCTTATGGGGCAAACTTACACCATTTTAGGTCTAAGTGTTGCGACTGTTGGTTTGATGACGTTTCTACCAGAAAGTATTACCAAATGGGACGACGATGATCGTGACATGAGTAAGCTCGGCAGTAAGTGGAAAGACAATGTATCAAGTGGTCCTGTGTGGGATCGTGATGAACACTTTCTTAACTACATCATGCACCCATACTTTGGTGGTGTGTACTACACGGCAGCACGTCACGCAGGTTACAACGAATTCGAATCGTTCTTATACTCTGCAACGATGTCGACATTCTTTTGGGAATATGGTGTAGAAGCGTTTGCCGAAGTGCCATCATGGCAAGATATTTTCATTACGCCATTTTTCGGTGCAGTGGTCGGTGAAATGATGCTCAGCGCAGAACAAGATATTATCGCTGGCGGTGGAGAAGTCATGGGATCAGAAACCATGGGTGATGTATCACTATTCTTCCTAAACCCTGTCGGCCATATTCACTACTGGGTGTCAGACGCTTGGGGCGGCAGCGCAGAATTCCAGTTCGCCTCCTCTCCTTGGTTTGGTAACCAGGATGCGGCTAAATTCGCAATGAACGCTGGAGCAAGCTACGATCGCCAATTCTATGGCTTTGAGATGAAAGTCTCTTTCTAAGTGATTGAGAATATTTAAAGCAAAGAAACACATTCAAATAGCAGTCTCCGGACTGCTTTTTTTGTGCCCTAAGCGTAGTTTTCATTATTTGCGTCACGAATTAGTGTGAAAAATTGACCTTTATCAAACATTACCCTCTCTCAGCACCTACACTGAAATAAAAGGACTTATTCCAATAACTTAAGTTCCAATCACTTCAGCGATGCGTAAATGCGTGCCGCGTCCAAACCTTAACTGGGAGGGGACATTATGAACACTGTATTTATCGTAAACTTCGTCGGTCAGGCTTCACCTGCGACCATCAAACAACTTGCGGCGGTCACACATGAAAATGGGGGCAAATGGTTAATCAGTAAAGTGAACTTTATTGAAGACCAAGTGGCTGGCGTGATTAAAATTGAGCTTCCTGAAGAAAACGCCGAGACAGTAAAAGACGCGTTCTCTGCTTGTCAAACCCTAGTCGTGAAGTTCGTCGACTCCGGCCCTCATTCACACCGTGAAGAGACGATATTTCAGTTACGTTTAGATGCCAATGACCGCGGTGGCATCGTCAACGAGATCACTCATGTACTTGATAGCCAAGGTATATCTATACTTGATATGGACTGTCAGCGAGTATTCATTGCCGGCGGCGGTGGTATAAGTTCCAGTTTGTTTAGCGCAAAACTGGCCATCAAACTACCAAGTGAACTTGAACTCGATGACGTGGTGAATGAGCTTGAATCATTAAGTGAAGACACTCGCGTGATTGTAGAAAGCTAATCGCTGGATTGTAGAATATTTTCAAACGATATCTCATATAGCTAGTTATTCACGAAGCACAAAAAAGAGCAGCCATCGCTGCTCTTTTTACGTTTCCAGCGGGTGGATTAGTGGTTATTTCACCGTCCACTGAGATAACGAACGTTTGAAATCTGAGTAATCAAATTCGTTTAGCTTTTGAATCTCACCATTTGAACGTTGGCAATACACAGATGGCATACGCAAGCCATTAAACCAGTTCAACTTCACCATGGTGTAACCCGCACTATCTAGAATATGCAGACGCTGGCCGATCTCCAGTGGTTGTTCAAAGTTCGCCACACAGAACTGATCACCAGCTAAACAAGAGCACGAACCAATGACGTATTCATGCGCACCATTTTCTACCGCTTCAAGAATCGATGCTGGCTCGTTATAAATCAGCGTATCTAAGCGGTGTGCTTCCGTTGCCGAATCCACAATCGCCGTCTTCTTCACGTTCTCAACAATGTCTACTACAGTCACAACAAGATCCGTGGTCTTAGTGATGATTGCCTCACCTGGCTCTAGGTACATTTGTACGCCGTGCTTTTCAGAGAAAGCTTTCAGTGCAAGACCCAATTTCTCGATGTCGTAGCCCGGCCACGTAAAGAACACTCCGCCGCCCATGCTGACCCAATCCAGTTTATCGAGATATTCACCGAACTGTTTTGAGATAGAATCTAACAAGGCGATAAACGCATCGACGTCTTTGTTCTCACAGTTCATGTGGAACATTACCCCATCAATACCATCGAAAATTTCTGCATTGATGTGGTCTGCTTGCACACCGAGACGAGAATATTGGCGTGCTGGGTTCGCTAAGTCTTGACCTGCGTAGCTCACACCTGGGTTTAAGCGCAAGCCAATCGACGCTTTGCCCTCAACAATATGACGGTATGCGGTTAATTGCGATTGAGAGTTGAAGATCATCTTGTCACAGATATCCGCGACTTCTCGCACGTCATCTTCGCTGTAACCCACACTGTATGCGTGTGTTTCACCGCCAAAGGTTTCGTAGCCAAGCTTTACTTCAAACGGGCCAGAGCTGGTTGTGCCATCTAGGTAAGGCTTGATGATGTCAAATACACCCCATGTGGAAAAGCACTTCAGTGCGAGCACTAACTTCACGCCGGAGATGTCTTTTAGCTGCTTCGCTTTCTCAAGATTCTCAATCAGCTTATCTTCATTGATCATGAAGTACGGGGTTTTAAGTTGCTCTTTACTCATAACTAACCATTTTCATCACACGTTAACCCCTTTAGCGTCCCCTTTAAGAGAAGGAGACCGGGAGGGGTTAAACTCAAATACGACAAAAGCAGTCACGGCTTTTGACTATGACTGCTCGAATTATCTAAACAAGTTTAATAACAAAACTTATTTGTTCAGTTCGTGAATCAGCGGTAAGCCTTGACCTGCCTCCAATTCCTGAACGTGCCAATCTAGACCAATTGTTGGCATTGTTTCTAGGAACGGATCTGGGTCTAGCTGTTCCATGTTGAACACGCCTTTGTCAGCCCATTTACCACGGAAGAATTGCAGCGCTGCTGTGATCGCAGGAACACCTGTCGTGTAAGAGATCGCTTGGTGCTCAACGTCTTCGTACGCGACTTCATGGTCCGCGTTGTTATAAATAAACACGCTGCGCTCTTTACCGTCTTTCTTACCTTGAACCCAAGTACCGATACACGTTAGGCCAGTGTAGCCAGGTGCTAGAGACGTTGGATCAGGCAACATCGCTTTTAACACGTGTAGAGGTTGAACGACTGTACCGTCGTGTAGCGTTAGTGGTTCTGGACTTAGTAGGCCAATATCACGCATTACGTTGAAATAGTTTAGGTAACGGTCACCGAAACCCATCCAGAATTCAATGCGTTTCGCCGGGATGAATTCTTTCATTGAGCGAACTTCATCGTGTGCCATTGAGTACACTTTGTGTGAACCACAGTTCGGAAAATCGAACTCTAGCATACGAGAGTGGCAAGGTACTTGTTTCCACTCACCGTTTTCCCAGTAGAACGAATCGCCTTGGATCTCAAGCATGTTCGTTTCTGGGTCAAAGTTGGTTGCAAACTTCTTACCGTGGTCGCCTGCGTTCACGTCCATTACGTCGATCGTATCGATTTCATCAAACAGATGCTTCACTGCGTACGCCGCGAATACCGATACTACGCCAGGATCGAAACCCGCGCCTAGGATACCCGTGATGCCCGCTTCTTCAAACTTCTCACGGTAGCCCCATTGCCAATCATAAGCTTCAGGCACTTGCTGACCTTCAGAACATAGGTCAACCGCTACTGATGTGTCTAGGTATGAAACTTTTGCTCGGTAACACGCTTCCATGATTGGCATGTTAACCCACGGAGGACCCGCGTTAATTACGAGATCCGGTTTTACTTCTTCAATAAGAGCAACCAGAGAATCTACGTCGTCAGCGTTCACTGCACGCGCTTCTAGTTTCTTAGCTGAATCTTTCAGGTTGTTTTTCTTCTGAATCGATTCGATGATCTTCTCACACTTACCGATAGTACGTGATGCGATTGTGATATCACCCAGAACGTCGTTGTTTTGTGCTGCTTTATGTGCAACAACCCAACCAACGCCGCCTGCACCAATCTGTAGAACTGCCATAGTTTTCCGTTACCTTTATTAAACTAGCTCAACTGCTAGCGTGTTGATTTTCAAGAGCAAAGATTCAAAGTCCGCTGTCGTTAGACAAGGATTCAAAATCGTAAATTTAAGAGCGGTCTTACCATCAACGATGGTTTCACCAAGAACTGCGATACCGCGAGTCAACGCTTCAAGACGCAATGCTTTGTTCAGTTCATCTAAATCTGCAGATGCGTTGTTTGTGCGTGCATTAGTTGCGCGGAATAGAACCGTAGAAAGTGCTGGGTCAGCCAGAAGTTCAAACTGATCGTGTGCGCGAATCATGTCAGCCACTTGTTGTGTTTGTGCTAACAAGTGATCGTACATATCGCCAAGTACTTTAGGACCCACGTTTTGCATCGTCATAAAGACTTTCAATGCATCAAAACGCTTCGTGGTTGCGATGGATTTGTCGACCAAGTTTGGCAGCTCATCGTGTTCACGGTTTAGGTAGTCCGCATGATGAAGTAAAAACTTGAAGTTCGACTTGTCATTCACCAGCAACGCACCACAGCTGATTGTTTGGTAGAAGAGTTTGTGGAAGTCGACACTGATCGAGTGTGCACGCTCTACACCTTTCAGGCGTGATTTGTGGCTACTTAGGATCAATGCGCCACCGTAAGCACCATCAACGTGCATCCACATCTCATGTTTCGCGGCCATATCAGCAATGAAATCGAGATCGTCGATGGCACCGTGGTCGGTCGTGCCCGCCGTGCCAACAATGGCGAATGGGATCAGACCGTCTGACTTCGCCTGGGTTAGAACTTGATCTAACTGAGTAACATCCATTGTACCGTCAGCGTTCGCATCTACAGTCATCACGGCTTTCTCACCCAGTCCCATCCAAGATGCTGACTTTTGAACCGTGAAGTGTGATTTCTTCGAACATACGATACGAAGTTTGTCCGCGTAATCAGGAAGACCCAATTTTTGGATTGAGTGGCTGCTTAGCTTGTCTGCAATCCAGTCACGCGCCAGCATTAAGCCCATCTGGTTGCTTTGCGTACCGCCGCTAGTAAAAATACCGTCGGCCTGCTTAGCTAGATCGTATTTATCGCACAGCCAGCCGATCACTTTTTGTTCAACGTAAGTCGCTGACGATGCTTGATCCCATGAATCCATCGATTGATTCAATGCCGCGATCATGGCTTCGGCTGCGATTGCTGGCATTAAAGGAGGTGTGTGTAGGTGAGCAATACAATCTGGATGTTGGGTGAAAATCGCATTCTTTGCAACGAGCTCAGCCGCATCATCAATCACCGATTTTAGTGATGCGTTCTTGTTATCCAAATCAACCGAATTGATAGCCGCTTCGAGTAATTTAGGATCCATTCCTGAGTAGGGTGCGTTCACCTGTTCGAATACCGACTTCATCGCTGCTGTCGTGTGATTCATTACAGACGCAAATTCAGCGCTGCCAAGTTCACCGGTTTGAATGAAATGCTTTTTCCACTCTTCTTGTGGGGCAGTTTCAATGTAGCTACCACCCGCCGCGATAATTGCGTCTTCCAATACTCGGAGGGCAAAATCGATTTGCTCGAAAGAGATAATGAGCGGAGGAAGGAAACGGATGACTGAACCGTCGCGGCCGCCCTTTTCTACCATCAATCCACGCTCAAGCGCCGCACGTTGAATAGCAAGAGTAAGTTGGCCATCTGACAAAGGCTCACCAAACTTGTTTAATTCGCCACTTGGGTGTTTAATCTCAACGCCAAGCATTAAACCTCTGCCGCGTACATCTGCAATACAGTTAACGCGTTTTTGAATACTCTCAAGACCAACGCGTAGATACTGACCGGCAACGTTCGCATGTTCAACAAGGTTGTCGCGCTGGATAATTTCTAGTGCTTTTGCACCTGAGACCATTGCAAGTTGGTTGCCACGGAAAGTACCCGTATGCTCGCCAGGCTTCCATGTGTCGTGTTGTTTGTTGATCACCAATAGTGACATTGGCAAGCCACCACCGATTGCTTTAGACAAACATAAAATATCAGGAATAATACCTGCCTCTTCGAATGCGAAGTTGTAACCCGACTTACCAACACCACATTGAATTTCGTCGAAAATCAGCAATATGCCGTGATCGTCACAAATGCGTCGCAACTCACGTAACCAGAATGCAGGAGCAGGAATAACACCACCTTCGCCTTGTACTGGCTCGACAATGATCGCAGCGGGCTTCATGATGCCTGCCTCATCGTCATTCAATAAACGTTCTATGTAACGAATACTCGCTTTCGCGCCCTCGTCACCGCCTAAACCAAATGGACAACGTAAGCTGTATGGGAAAGGCATAAAGTGTACGTCTGACATCAAACCGGTACGACGAGCCTTAGTGCCCAAGTTACCCATCATACCCATGGTGCCATTCGTCATACCATGGTAGGCACCACGAAAAGCAAACATAGTGTTACGGCCCGTGGTTTGTTTAGCGAGCTTAATCGCCGCTTCAACGGCATCAGCCCCTGACGGACCACAGAATTGAACAACACAATTGTCACTCATAGCTTGAGGAAGAAAGTCTTTCACTGACTTGATGAAATGCGTTTTCGCCGATGTTGCAATATCAAGTGTCTGATACGGCAAGCCCGCATCCAACTGCTCTTTTAGTGCTTGGTTAATTTCTGGGTGGTTATAACCCAAAGCTAGCGTGCCTGCACCAGCTAAGCAGTCCAAGAAGATTTGACCTCGAGAATCTTCCACCAAACACCCATAAGCTTGTTTGATCGCAATCGGTAAGCGACGAGGATAAGAACGAACTTCAGATTCATGTTCCTCCTGCTCAATCAAAATTTGATCCGGCGTTAAATCATAAACCCCATCAACAATAGGAATCTGAGCAGAAAAGAAATTTGCGATAGTATTATCGACTTCAAAGGCAGTGCTCATACTACATAGTCCCTTGAATTATAATTATTCTCTTTCCTATATTTATTTTTATTAACATTAAATAGTAGGAAATAGATACAACTCCGTACCGCCGAAACAAAACGACAGGTACAGATACACCGTCTCAGGTAAGCGAGACTTTTAACGATGTTGAGGAATAATCAAGGCTCCGTAATGCACCCGTTTTGAAGAACTGGACATTTCGGTAAGATGAAGCTGATTAGTGTGTGTGTGTTAAAAAGTTTCAATGTTGGGTTTCCCATAAACATGCTGAACTTACAGCATTAGTATCCCGTCTATCGACAAATGGCTTTGCCAATACCTACCCTACGTAATGTCACAATCAGCTTGAATGGTCATTACGCGTATCCCCCAGAGATGTGCCGTATAATTACGCTCCGAGATTGCGCGGAAATTTATCACAAATTAAAATCATCTGGCAATAATTTTTCACATATCACTCATAAATGATACTAAGCCGAATAATACGTAAGCAGTGAGTTATGCCGAGAAAGCCACTTGAGAAAAGCATGTATTTCAGCAAACTAATGATTCTAATCAATATGTTATAACGCGCGGATCAGCCATTTTGACAAGCAAAAATGAACAAATTTTTACTATGACCAGTCTTACTAGTGTATGGGATGTGTATTAGAACAGACAGAGGTGAACGGGTATTGTTCTGGATGAGATTGGGAAAACAACGAATGGAACGCACATTTAGACAAATGTTCAGATACTAAAAAGCCCAACATAAATGCTGGGCTTTGAAGTTTGGAGCGACACACGAGGTTCGAACTCGTGACCTCAACCTTGGCAAGGTTGCGCTCTACCAACTGAGCTAGTGTCGCAATGTTTGAGATGGTGCCCCGGGCCGGACTTGAACCGGCACAACGCGAACGTCGAGGGATTTTAAATCCCTTGTGTCTACCAATTCCACCACCAGGGCACACAAATTTCTTTGTGATGCCTTTACAGAAAAGTAAAACACCATCCGATACCGCTAAAAAAGCCATATCTTTAAATTTTTGGAGCGACACACGAGGTTCGAACTCGTGACCTCAACCTTGGCAAGGTTGCGCTCTACCAACTGAGCTAGTGTCGCATTTATTCTCGAAAGTCATTCACTTTCAAAATAATGGAGGCGCCTCCCGGAGTCGAACCGAGGTCCACGGATTTGCAATCCGCTGCATAGCCACTCTGCCAAGGCGCCATCTTTGTGAATGAAGTCACCTTCTTTCACCACCCTTTCAAGCTGTGCTCTCTTGGGTACGGGATGCATTCTACGGATTCGAGCATTCGAGTCAACACTATTTTTAGTTTTTTAAATCGTTTGACCACAATTTGTTCGAAACACCGTAAATTGCTTGGTTTTAATACTAAAAAAATCCCAAATACACTTGTTTATCATGAATATTGGGCTACTACGCTAGCGAATATCAATAAAAGATCTTCCCTTATTATCATTAAGTATTACTTGTTAAACGCGACATTTAATATGAAGAAAACAAAAATAAGACTTAGATCACATTCATGATGATTTTTATTCTGGGATAAAAAAAGCAGGCCATCAAGCCTGCTTCTTAAAATGCTATTCGTACGAGCGGTAACAATCAGTGATGCTCTTCATTGAGCAAGTCATCTTTCGCTGCAGCGAGATACTGAACCATTGACCAGTAAGTCAGGAAGGTCGCAACGTAAAGCGCACCAAAACCAACCCATACCATCCAATCGTCGTAACGCCAAATCAGAACCCACAGTGCGAACATCTGTGAAACGGTCTTCACTTTCCCTACCCATGAAACAGCAACACTGGCTCGTTTACCAATTTCAGCCATCCATTCACGCAATGCAGAGATAATGATTTCACGCGCTATCATAGTCACTGCTGGGATAGTGACCCAAATCGTATGGTAATGTTCAGTAATCAAAATTAAGGCTGTGGCGACAAGTACTTTATCCGCAACCGGATCGATAAAGGCACCAAAGCGAGAGGTTTGGCCCAATTTTCGGGCTAACATGCCATCTAACCAATCCGTAAAGCCTGCAACCCAAAATACCATTGCGGCGGCAAATGGTGCCCAAGAGTAAGGTAGATAGAAGACAACCACAAAAACTGGGATTAGGAACAGTCTTAGTAGGGACAGAATGTTCGGGATATTCAAACGCATTTTATTATTCTCTTACACATTGCGGCTTAATGTTGCGGGATTTTCTTTATTGTTTCAATGCTTGGAAAATAATTTCTGCCAAAGAGTGGCTAATTCCTGGCACTTTGGCGATTTCTTCGACACTCGCACGCTTCAATTCCTGTAAACCGCCCATATATTTGAGCAAAGCTTGGCGACGTTTCGGTCCTACACCCTCAATTCCTTCTAACGCACTGGTTCTTCTCGTCTTTCCACGTTTCGCTCGATGGCCTGCGATTGCATGATTATGACTCTCATCTCGGATATGTTGAATCAAATGCAATGCTGGTGCATCACTTGGCAAATTAAACTCACCACCATCTACGGTAATTAAGGTTTCAAGACCTGGCTTACGGGTCACCCCTTTGGCAATACCGATCATGGTTGGACGCTTTGGCCAATCTCCCCAATATTGCGAAATAATCTCATGGGCACGATTAAGTTGACCTTTGCCACCATCAATAAAGATGATGTCCGGTATTTTCTCGACATCCAACTGTTTAGAATAACGGCGCTCTAATGCTTGTCCCATCGCAGCATAGTCATCGCCTCCGGTTATCCCAGTGATGTTATAGCGACGATACTCTTGCTTAACCGGTCCCTCACTATTGAAAACCACACAAGAGGCGATAGTACTCTCCCCCATCGTATGAGAGATATCAAAACATTCCATACGAGTAATGGACTCCAATCCCAGCACTTCTCGTAGAGCTTTGAAGCGTTGGTTAATGGTCATCTTATGGTTAATCTTCGCAGTAAGCGCGGTCAGAGCGTTTGTATTGGACAACTTCAGATAACGGCCACGAGAACCTGTTGGTGATGTGTGGAACCGTATTTTCCGCCCTGCTACATCACTTAGCGCTTGCTGAAAAGAAGCGATGTTCTCTCCCAACTCTTGATTCAAAATGATACGTGTCGGGATCGTACGAGCTTCATTGTGGCTCAAATAGTATTGAGATAAGAAACTATCAAAGACTTCCTGTTGACTTGTATTGTGAGGGATCTTAGGAAAATGACTTCGACTTCCGAGCACTTTACCTTGGCGAATCATCAGAATGTGTATACAAGCGATGCCTTTTTCTTGTGCAAAACCTAATACATCCATGTCATCCAAAGTATCCTCAGATACAAACTGCTGCTCTTGCACTCTTCGAATCGCTTGGATTTGATCTCGAAACTTAGCCGCATCTTCAAAACGAAGTTGTTGACTAGCTTGTTCCATCTTCACAATCAGCTGTTCTAGAACTTGCTTGTCTTTCCCTTGTAAAAATAAACGAACGAAGCCCACTAATTCTGCGTAGTCTTGATCAGAAATGATTGTACTGACGCATGGGCCTGCACATCGACCAATTTGATACATCAAACAAGGACGAGTTCGGTTGGAATAGACCGTGTCTTCGCATTGACGGACGGGAAATATTTTCTGTAGTAAATGCAACGTTTCGCGAACCGCCCCTGAGTCGGGATACGGACCAAAATACTCACCTTTACGCTTTTTCGCACCACGATGCATCGACAACCGTGGATGTTTGTGGCCACTTATAAAAATGTAAGGGTAAGATTTATCATCGCGCAAAAGCACGTTGTATTTAGGCAAATACTGCTTGATGTAATTATGCTCAAGGATAAGTGCTTCTGTCTCCGTATGCGTGACAGTGACATCAATTTTGGCAATATTACTAACGAGGGCGCGAGTTTTCTCGCTGTCGACTTTCTTACGAAAATAACTAGAAAGGCGCTTTTGAAGATCTTTGGCTTTACCGACATAAATAACAACAGCCTCGGCGTTGTACATTCTGTAAACGCCGGGCTGATGAGTGACTGTCTTGAGAAAGGAAGCCGAATCGAAAATAGGATTCACGCTAAAGGGTCTCGGTATCCAGCATTCCGTGGCGGATCGCTAAGTGTGTTAACTCAACGTCACCGTTAATGTCCAGTTTATTAAACAAGCGATAGCGGTAACTATTGACTGTTTTTGGACTTAAATTCAATTGTTCAGAAATATCCGTTACTTTCTGGCCTTTGGTGATCATCATCATGATCTGCAATTCACGCTCTGAAAGGTCTTTAAATGGATTTTCTGACGCAGGCGAGAATTGACTCAATGCCATCTGCTGCGCAATTTCCGGAGAAATATAACGTTGTCCACTTTTAACCACACGAATGGCATTGACCATCTCGTCGGGACCTGCACCTTTGGTTAAGTAACCAGAAGCCCCCGCCTGCATCACCTTAGTTGGGAACGGATTTTCCGTATGAACGGTCAAAACGATAATTTTTACATCAGGATTCACGCGAAGAATTTTCTTTGTGGCTTCTAAACCGCCGATACCCGGCATGTTCATATCCATCAAAACGACGTCGGCATGATTACTACGACACCATTTTACTGCTTCTTCACCGCTGTCAGCTTCTCCTGCTACGTTCATTCCACGGACGTCTTCAATAATACGTCGTATCCCTGTGCGAACCAGCTCGTGATCATCTACAAGGAAAACATTTATCAAACTTGTATCTCCACACTTGGTTTGGCTCTGCACCCACATAATGGTAATTAAATGTGGATATCAGTATGAGGCCTTATACTAACGCATTAGGCACAAAATTGCTTTCTTTGAATATGTGCTGAAACGCAAACTTTAGCAAGAACTTATTCACCAGCCACTCAATTGTTCAAAAGAGCAGAATGCAGAACCAATTTTAAATATTACGCTAATTAACAACATAAACGCCCATAAATCAAGAAACTAAGTTTCATATTGTTCAGTTAAGCTAAATATCTAGAACAAATGGTCATTCGTTAAGCAACCGTTTCCCTATCACCCTACTTCATGAATAGTACTATCTCATTACCATTTGCTCGTGCGATTCCATTTAACCTCAACTTGGGACTAAAAAACTATATTGCTCAATTTATGAGTGATTTAATCAAATACAAAAGTCAGCACGGCTATTTTAGAGGGGCGATGAGACAAAAAGGCAAGTCAATCGCGGGTCTATAACGTTCATTTTAACGACATTAGACGTTAAAAGCCCCGTTTTGAATGGCTTCGATTATCCCGAGTTGAGGCTATTTAGGCCATTGAGTGATAGAATCATTACTTATTTCGACTGTTAAGGTTTCCCACTCTTGAATATCCAGCAAGGCTTTCTTCTGACTCGACAAGCTCGAGATATAAAAGGAAAAACACAAATAGAGCTTTGGCTGTCAACAGATAACGGCCCAACTCAACTGCTGATTCAAGAAGAAAAACCGATATTTTTTCTCCTGCATGACCATATTGAACAAGTCAAAAAGTTGGCTCAAGCTCATCATATTACTTGTGATATTCGCCCGTTAGAGTTAAAGAATTTCCAACTCAAGCCACTCGCAGCCTGCTATTCGCACACTACCCGAGATGCATTGGCGCTGCAGGATCTACTAAGCCAAAATGAACTGACGCACTACGAGGGCGATATACGACTCGCGGATCGCTACTTAATGGAGCGCTTCATTAAAGGAAGCATGGAGTACACCGGTAATATACAAATTCAAAATGGTTTCCAACGAGTCCTAAATGCCAAATGTCGCCGTGGTGAATACCAACCGAAACTTCATGTCGTTTCACTCGATGTAGAGTGTTCTGAAAAAGGCATTTTATACTCAATTGGGTTAGACAGCCCTGCTGACTCTCGCGTCATCATGATTGGTACGCCTGAACCGGCAGAAACGTCGATTCAATGGGTAAAAGACGAACGTGCCTTGCTTGAAGCATTAATCGATTGGTTTAACTGTTTTGACCCAGACGTAATTATAGGTTGGAACGTTATTGATTTTGATTTTCGCTTACTGCATAAGCGTGCTGAGTGGCATAACATGAAGTTAATGCTTGGCCGTGCTGATCAAGCGAGTTTTTTCCGTAGCTCAGCTCAAAGTCAACAAGGGTTTATCTCGATACCTGGGCGTGTCGTTCTAGATGGTATTGATACCTTAAAGACGGCGACCTATCACTTTCGCTCTTGGTCACTGGAATCGGTCTCTCAAGAACTGCTTGGTGAGGGTAAAGAAATTCATAACGTGCATGACCGAATGGATGAAATCAATCGCATGTACCGTTCCGATAAACCCTCGTTAGCAAAATACAACTTACAAGATTGTGTTTTGGTAAACAAAATCTTCAATCATACTCACCTACTTGATTTTGCCATTGAGCGCTCTCGCTTAACCGGTGTCGAGCTTGATCGCATTGGCGGTTCTGTCGCGGCGTTTACTAACTTATATTTACCACAGATTCATCGCGCGGGCTACGTGGCACCAAACCTACACCCAGAAGATTGGATTGCGAGTCCCGGCGGTTATGTGATGGACTCAATACCCAACCTGTACGAATCTGTTTTAGTCTTAGACTTTAAGAGCCTTTACCCCTCTATTATTCGCTCATTTCTCATTGACCCAATGGGGTTGATTGAGGGCTTACAACAAGAAATTGGCAAACTCGACCATCAATCTGTTCCCGGCTTTCGAGGCGGCCAATTTCATCGCACCAAACACTTCTTACCAGAGATGATCGAAAACCTCTGGGCAGCCAGAGATATCGCAAAGAAAAATAACGAAAAAGCATTCTCTCAAGCAATTAAGATCATCATGAACTCATTTTATGGTGTTTTGGGCTCTTCTGGTTGTCGCTTCTTTGATACACGCCTCGCGTCTAGCATCACTATGCGTGGGCACGAGATCATGAAGCAAACTAAGGTGCTCATCGAAGAGAAAGGCTATCAGGTGATTTATGGGGATACGGACTCGACTTTTGTGTCTTTAAATGGCGCGTTTAGCCAAGCAGACGCAGATAAGATTGGTAATGAGTTGGTCGACTATATTAACCAATGGTGGAGTGACCACTTGCGTCGCGAGTACAATCTAAACTCGATCCTTGAACTCGAATATGAAACCCACTATCGCAAATTTTTGATGCCGACGATTCGTGGTGCAGAAACTGGGTCGAAAAAACGCTACGCGGGTTTAATTGGAGAGGGTCAGAACGAGCGCATCATCTTTAAAGGACTCGAAAGCGCACGAACAGATTGGACACCATTAGCACAGAAGTTTCAAAACACGCTGTATCAAATGATATTCCATGGTGAAGATCCGAGTGATTACGTTCGCGAGGTTGTAGAAAAAACCAACAGCGGTGAGTTCAATGATCAGCTGGTGTATCAAAAACGTCTGCGCCGCAAGTTACACGAATACCAAAAGAATATCCCCCCACAAGTACGAGCTGCGCGTATAGCGGATGATATCAACGCAAAACTAGGACGCCCTTTACAATATCAAAACCGTGGACGTATTAAATATTTGATCACCGTAAATGGCCCTGAGCCTAGAGAATACTCATCAAGCCCAATCGACTATCAACACTATATTGATAAGCAGTTAAAACCTGTCGCTGATGCGATCTTGCCGTTTATTGGTACCGATTTTGAGCAATTGTCTGCCCCACAGATGGGACTATTCTAAACGTCGTTATACGAAGCCATGAACTCAATCAGAAACGACTTCGCATAAGGTTAGAATCAACCAATTCGAAATTCGGTTTTTTGATATTGCTTCACCAACCAATCACCGAAGACGTCAATGAGCCCAACTACCGAACGCTTAGGGATACTCCGACCTGAAAGTAAAATACCAAGACGTTCAATCTCAACTTGTTTTTCTGGGTGGTACTTTAAAAATACCTCCCCACACTCGATAGGATCATCAAACCAACGCTTATCTCGGTACATCACCAACGAATAGGATGCTCTTAGCAACTTCTTAGCGATCACCACTTGCGCACTCACTAACTCGTCAATACTTTGCGCTTGAGCTATCTTAGTTCGATACACCGTTAGCCAGTCTTGCACATCCATGTTCCAGTGCTTGGCTATCTCCCAACTTGGTTCATAATCCCCAAAGCAATCACTTAAATCATTGCCATAGACGCATACACAGCAATGTTTCAGCATAAAGCCCCAAGTAAAGATGCTATCTAGATTCGCGACGTCACTGACGACAGCAGTGCGGATCGCTACGCCCTTTACATGTGGGTATCCCTGCTGAGCACGCCACTTAACCGTATTGATTAACGTCCCACGATTGCTTTCAAAGGCCGTTTTTGTCACCACGACCAAATCAAGATTAGATTGACCTGAAACCGCCGTCTTTCGTGCCACACTTCCATAAACATATACACTATGTAGATTAGGCCCAAGCCCGCCTTTTAGACACATGATAACTTCACGGATCAACGGCGCGAACTCTGGTTGAAACGGTTGCTGTGGATTAATTACAGGGAGAGACATGAAAGAAAACGCGAACTCAAGCATATTACAAACGATGGGTTATATGATCCACTAGCCTTGCGTTTGAATCAAGCCCGTTACAATGCTTATTGATGATCGAATTACTGCGATGAATTTAGGTGCCAGATAACAAAGTTGGGTATATAATCACAAAGTTTTGCTTAATAAGTGTAATAGGAAAATACAATGCCAAAGGCAAGTGAAATCAAAAAAGGCTTCGCAATCGAGTCTAATGGTAAAACTCTTCTAGTAAAAGACATCGAAGTAACGACTCCTGGTGGTCGTGGCGGTTCAAAAATCTACAAAATGCGTTGTACTGATCTAACGACAGGCGCACGTGTGGATGAGCGTTACAAGTCTGATGACGTTGTTGACACAGTAGAAATGAACAAACGTGCAGTAATGTACTCATACGCTGATGGCGATGAGCACATTTTCATGGATAACGAAGACTACTCTCAATACACATTCAAGCACAATGAAGTTGAAGATGAGCTTCTATTCATCAATGAAGACACGCAGGGTATCCACATCATCCTAGTAAACGGCGCTGCTGTTGGTATCGAGCTTCCATCTTCTGTTGAACTTGTTATTGAAGAAACAGATCCATCAATCAAAGGTGCATCTGCTTCTGCGCGTACTAAACCAGCACGTTTTGCTTCTGGCCTTGTTGTTCAAGTTCCAGAGTACATCGCAACTGGCGAGCGCGTAATTGTGAACACAACTGAACGTAAGTTCATGAGCCGAGCATAAGCATGTCTGATTTGATTTCTTACGACGACGTTATCGACGCAGCGTACGACATCTTCCTTGAGATGGCTCCAGACAACCTAGAGCCTGCTGATGTCATTCTGTTTACTGCACAATTTGAAGATCGCGGAGCGGCCGAACTTGTTGAAACTGGTGATGACTGGGTTGAACATGTTGGTTTCGAAGTAGACAAAGAAGTGTATGCAGAAGTTCGTATCGGCCTAGTAAACGAGGAAAATGACGTACTTGATGACGTATTTGCTCGTATGCTAATCAGTCGAGATCCTGAACATAAGTTCTGTCATATGCTTTGGAAACGTGATTAAAACGTTCACCAATTTTGCATACAAACACCAGCCTCGTGCTGGTGTTTTTTTATGTCTAAATCCCAAGCTCTAAGCTCTAAGCTCTAAGCTCTAAGCTCTAAGCTCTAAGCTCTAAGCAGTGTAATAAATTCGTTTCAAAGGCAATAGGTAAGAAAGTAAAACAAGGGATAAAAATAAAATAATGGATAAGAAAAAGGCCTGCCAATTGGCAAGCCTTTCAAATGTTTCGCTAATCATTAACGATGCTTATTGCGTCCACCTTGTTCGCCAGCCGATTTACTTGGCTTACGACGAGACGGGTTATTGCTGCGACCTTTTGGTGCGCTTACTCGCTCTTCATGGCGCTTAACTGCACGGCGAATTTTTTGGCTACGTGCACGTTCACGCTTGCGTGATGTATTTTCTTTATCAAGATCAAGCATGGTTTCTTTCTCTGGACGAAGTTCTACTAACTCGCGTAGGTAGTTTACTTCTTTCAGATCAAGCTCCATCCAACCGCCACGTGGCAGTTTTTTATCTAGATAGATATCGCCGTAACGAACACGCTTCAAGCGGCTCACTGTCGTTTCTTGCGATTCCCACAGACGACGTACTTCACGGTTACGACCTTCGTTGATCACGACATAAAACGTGTGGTTCATACCTTCACCACCCGCATATACCACGTCTTCGAAACGCGCTAGACCATCTTCTAGCTCGACTCCGCGAACGAGATTTTTTACTTTTTGTTCTGTAACGTCACCGAAAACACGAACAAGGTATTCACGTTCAACTTGGCGACTTGGGTGCATTAGGCGGTTAGCCAATTCACCATCAGTAGTGAATAGCAACAAGCCTGAAGTGTTTGCATCAAGACGGCCCACTGAAATCCAGCGAGAACCACGAATCTTTGGCAGACGATCAAAAACTGTGCGACGACCTTCCGGATCGTGACGAGTACATAGTTCACCTTCCGGCTTGTAGTATGCCAGTACGCGACAAATCACTTCTTCTTGTGCCTTTGCAGACACAACGTGACCGTCGATTCGAACTACGCTGTTCTCATCTTCTAGTCTCTCACCAAGTTTAGCTACCATGCCATTTACACTAACGCGACCAGATTTGATTAACGCTTCAATCTCGCGACGAGAGCCGTGGCCAGCACGTGCTAATACTTTTTGTAACTTTTCGCTCATTTATCTACCTATGTGTCGTCTTCACAGACGTCGAGACCGAAATTGGCCTTCATTATGCAAGTTACCCAGTTAATGGGATTTTTTTCAGTCGGATATTATACGAGATTCTCAAATTTAATGTAAGCAAAATCGACCAAAGAATCGCTCATCAAATTCTCGAAAAATTCCATTCTCTTTTTGTGATTCTGTGACAAATAATCACAAAAAAGGAGGCAAACATGCCTCCTAACGTTTTTGACTGTATAAATAAACAACCTTTATCAACGTTCTTAATCGCTAAAAATATTACTCAAACGGAGCTGGATCACCGGCACCTACACGAGCAATTACCGCGTCGCCTTCGCTAAAATCAACAACTGTTGTCGGCTGTTCACCAAGGTAACCGCCATTAAGAATCACGTCTACTACGTGCTCTAGCTTGTCACGAATGTCTTCTGGGTCCGATTCCGTTACGTCATTGCCAGGCAAGATAAGCGAGGTAGACATCATTGGCTCACCCAATGCTTCTAACAAATCCAACGCGATACGGTTGTCCGGAACACGAATACCAATCGTCTTGCGTTTCGCATTCATTAAGCGACGCGGCACTTCTTTTGTACCTTTGAAGATGAATGTGTAAGGACCCGGTGTGTTATTTTTTAGTAGTCGGAATGCCGAGTTGTCAACACGTGCATACAGAGAAAGCTCCGACAAATCTCGACACAACAAGGTAAAGTTGTGTTTGTCATCCAGACGACGGATCTGACAAATTCGTTCCAACGCCTGTTTGTTCTCCAATTGACAGCCTAGTGCATAACCTGAATCGGTTGGATACACAACCACGCCACCACTACGAATGATTGCTACTGCTTGACTGATCAAGCGAGCCTGTGGGTTTTCTGGATGAACGTAAAAAAACTGGCTCATTGTAATTCCTCATTATCGAACCTCTCGGCTCTATATTTTATGGAGTCTTAATTTCGTTGCTATTCAACGAGGGATCAATTCCCCAATCTTTCCAAACTGGTTCTACGCCCGCAGGTAACCAGAGGTTTCTTCCCAACTCCATCCACGGTGATGGATAGTGAAAATCGCTGCCTTGGGAAGCTAATAGTTTGTATTGTATAGCATAATCCGCCAAAGTGCGCCTTTCTTGTTGCGCTTGTTGAGGTTGCGCTACTTCCATCGCATCACCGCCAGCTTCAACAAACGCTGCTAATAGACGTTTTACCCACTTAGCTGTCAGTTGATAACGCCCAGGATGCGCTAACACCGCATGTCCACCAGCGGCATGAATGGCATCGACGGCTTCTTTCATCGAACACCAGTTTGGTGGTACATATCCTGGATTCGTGCGCGTTAGATATTTCTTAAATACCATCTGCATGTTCTTAGCGTAGCCATTATCTACTAACCATTTTGCAAAATGAGCTCGTGTAATTGGCGCGTCCCCTGCAATGTGTTGGACTTCTTCTAAAACCCCCTCTCGCGTCGCTTTCTGCAATCGCTCGGCGATCATTTCAGAGCGCGCAACGCGATGCGCTTTTTGTTGTTGGATAAGATTCGTCAACGCTGGGTTTTCAGGATCCACATTCAATCCAACAATATGGATATCTTTGTTCTGCCAAACCGTGGAAATTTCGATACCGTCGATGATTTTAATCGGAAGATTATTCTCTTCTACGTATTGCTTGGCCGGAGCTAAGCCGTCAACCGTATCATGATCCGTGATCGCCAACACCTCGATATCAAAACTTAGTGCCCTATCCACCAAATCACTCGGTGTAAATCGACCATCCGAGGCAGTAGTGTGGCTGTGTAAATCAATTCTCATTTTTTTGTCGTTTTAATGCTGTTTTGGGGTTGACTTTTAATCTCTGCACTAGTTTACTAGTACAAAAATACGAAGTACCTATTGTAAGGCTCACTATGTTACAAGAATTTAACCAAGACCAGAAAGCGAAAGTTTCAGTTCGTCTCAATAAGACGAGTTCTGCTGATCTAGCTTGGTGGCGCACTTGGACAAGTTCTTGGTGGGCGAACGTGTACTTTTAGTTTAGAGAATTAAATGTCGCAAAGCCCGCTAGTTCAGCGGGCTTTTTTGTTTTGTCGTCCACCTCACATTTAACTGCTTAAACATTCATCAATTTTAACTACGACTCGATTGGGTGAACGTTTGCTTTATGCGACTATGTACGACAGGAAGATACAACAGCTATAAGGAGGTCTTGTGAACAAGGCCATAGAGATTAAAACGCTTGGACAGTTAGAGGTGATAACAACACCTGTTCCTTATACTCAAGATCCAACGCGCTTGTTTCACACATTATGTGAAAACAAAACGGACAGTCTATTGCTAGAGTCCGCTGAAATTGATTCAAAGCAAGATCTAAAGTCGTTACTTATCGTCGATTCGGCCGTTCGCATGGTTTGCTTTGACCATACGGTTACCATGACCGCGTTAACAAACAACGGCAAAAACCTACTAACGCACCTCTACCAAAATGTGCGCGGTGAAGTCACTCGTCAATTCAAAGACAACACGCTTACTTTAGAATTCACTCAACCATGTGACACACTCGATGAAGATTCCCGCTTGCGTGAGGCCTCCTCTTTTGATGCGCTGCGCTTGATTCAACACAGCTTTGATATTTCTGAGCAAGACAAACACGCGATTTTCCTTGGTGGTCTTTTTGCTTACGACTTAGTCGCGAACTTCGAGCCACTTGGCGATGCAGAAGCAACCAACCAATGCCCAGATTACGTTTTCTACATAGCGGAAACGTTGTTGGTTGTGGATCATCAAACGGAATCTTGTCAGCTTCAGGCCACATTGTTTGTTGATGATTCAGAAAAAACAACGCTTGAAACTCGAATCGAAGAAATCAACGCTCAATGTGCTGCGCCAAAACGGCTACCAAGTGCAGAGCAAATCGCAGATATCACGGTTGAACCAAGCGTCTCTGATGAAGACTTCTGCCAAATCGTTCGTGACTTAAAACAGTTCGTAGTGAAAGGCGATGTATTCCAAGTTGTGCCGTCACGTCGATTCACTCTACCTTGCCCGTCACCACTCGCGGCATACAAAGAGCTTAAACAAAGTAACCCAAGCCCTTACATGTTCTACATGCAAGATGAGCTGTTCACTCTGTTTGGCGCATCACCAGAAAGTGCGCTTAAGTATGAAACCGACACCAACCAAATTGAAATCTACCCAATCGCGGGCACGCGTCGCCGTGGCAAACGTCCGAACGGTGAAATTGACTTTGATTTAGACAGCCGTATCGAACTTGAACTGCGCACCGACAAGAAAGAAAACGCAGAACATATGATGTTGGTTGACCTAGCACGTAACGATGTAGCGCGTATTGCTCAAGCTGGCACTCGCCACGTGGCAGACCTATTGAAAGTGGACCGCTACAGTCACGTGATGCACTTGGTATCACGCGTGGTCGGTCAACTACGTGAAGACCTAGACGCGCTGCACGCATACCAAGCGTGTATGAACATGGGCACGCTGACAGGCGCACCTAAGATTCGCGCAATGCAGTTGATTCGCGATGTAGAGCGCGCACGTCGCGGTAGCTACGGTGGTGCAGTTGGTTACCTAACTGGTGAAGGCACACTCGACACGTGTATCGTGATCCGCTCAGCGTACGTTGAGAACGGCATTGCTCAAGTTCAAGCTGGTGCAGGCGTGGTGTTCGACTCTGACCCACAAGCGGAAGCAGACGAAACGCGCGGCAAAGCACAAGCGGTAATCTCTGCTATCCAAGCAGCGCATAAGTCACAATAAGGAATAGGGTTCAGAGATGGCTAATATCATTTTTATCGACAACTTTGACTCGTTCACCTACAACCTTGTGGATCAATTCCGCTCGCTAGGTCACTCAGTCAAGATTTACCGAAACAACATCCCAGCACAAACCATTGAACAAGCGGTAAACGAGCTTGAAAACCCAGTGGTTCTGCTATCACCAGGTCCTGGTGCACCGTCAGAAGCAGGCTCAATGCCAGAACTGATTCAACGGATGAGAGGCAAAGTCCCGATGATCGGCATTTGTCTTGGTCACCAAGCGATTGTTGAAGCGTACGGCGGCACCGTTGCTGGCGCAGGCGAAATCATTCACGGTAAGGTCTCTATGATGGAGCACCAAAATCATGCGATTTACCAAAACCTACCATCACCACTTGCAATTGCGCGTTACCACTCGCTAGTTGCGACCAAGGTTCCTGAGAGCCTAACCATCACAGCAGAAGTGAATGACTTGGTAATGTCTGTTGTACATGAAGAAGATAAAGTTTGCGGGTTCCAGTTCCACCCGGAATCTATTATGACGACCTACGGAGCAACACTGTTGGCCAATGCCATTGAATGGGCACTTGAAGAACAAACTTCAGCAAGCCCACTCACTGCTTAAAAAGCGCTTGGCACATAAGAAATTTAGGAGAGGAAACATGGAAGCAATCATCAACCCTATTATTACCAAATTGTACGAGCAAGAGTCTCTGACTCAGGAAGAGAGCCAACAGCTGTTCGACATCATTATCCGTGGCGAACTAGACCCAATTTTGATGGCGTCAGCACTGACTGCACTAAAAATCAAAGGCGAAACACCGGATGAAATCGCAGGCGCGGCGAAAGCACTGCTGGCAAACGCAAACCCATTCCCTCGCCCAGATTATGATTTCGCAGATATCGTCGGTACTGGCGGCGACGGTCACAACACCATCAACATTTCAACCACTGCGGCGTTTGTTGCTGCAGCATGCGGTCTAAAAGTAGCGAAACACGGAAACCGCAGTGTTTCAAGCAAGTCTGGTTCTTCTGACCTTCTTGACTCGTTTGGTATCAACCTAGCCATGAGCGCCGAAGATACGCGCAAAGCGGTAGACGATATCGGTGTGGCTTTCCTATTCGCACCTCAATACCACGGTGGTGTGCGCCATGCGATGCCAGTGCGTCAAACTATGAAAACACGCACCATCTTTAACATTCTTGGTCCACTGATTAACCCTGCTCGCCCTAACATCGAATTGATGGGCGTTTACAGTGAAGAACTGGTTCGTCCAATTGCAGAAACCATGCTACAAATGGGTATGAAGCGCGCCGCTGTAGTACACGGCAGTGGCTTGGACGAAGTAGCAATTCACGGTGAAACAACCGTTGCCGAAATCAAAGACGGTAAGATCACGGAATACAAACTAACGCCTGCAGACTTCGGTTTAGAAGCACACCCACTAGAAGCGATCAAAGGTGGCGATCCTGAAGAAAACAAAGCGATCATCACTCATATCCTGACGGGTAAAGGCACTGATGCACAATTAGGTGCGGTAGCGGTTAACGTTGCTCTGCTAATGCGCCTATTCGGCCATGAAGATTTGAAAGCCAACACGCAACAAGCGATTGAAGCAATGAATTCAGGCAAGGCATACCAATTGGTACAGCAACTTGCCGCACACGCTTAAGGAATTGATGAAGATGACTGACTTCAACACTCAACAAGCCGACAATCTGTCTCAACACGTTTCTAAAAAAGAAGCAGAGATGGCAGAGGTTCTTGCCAAAATCGTACGAGACAAATACCAATGGGTAGCAGACCGTAAAGCGTCACAACCACTGAGCACATTCCAATCGGACTTGCTTCCATCTGATCGCAGTTTTTACGATGCATTGAGTGGAGAAAAAACGGTATTCATTACGGAATGTAAAAAAGCATCCCCATCAAAAGGCTTGATTCGTGATGACTTCGATTTGGATTACATCGCGTCGATTTATAACAACCATGCTGATGCGATTTCAGTTCTGACCGATGAAAAATACTTCCAAGGTAACTTTGATTTTCTTCCTCAAGTGCGTGGTCAAGTCAAACAGCCAGTTCTATGCAAAGACTTCATGGTAGATACCTACCAAGTTTACCTAGCGCGTCATTACAGCGCCGATGCTGTGCTACTGATGCTTTCTGTCCTGAATGACGAAGAGTACAAAGCGCTAGAGGAAGCAGCACACAGCCTAAACATGGGTATCCTGACCGAAGTGAGCAACGAAGAAGAACTGCACCGCGCGGTGAACCTAGGCGCACGCGTTATCGGTATTAATAACCGTAACTTGCGTGACTTGAGCACGGATTTACATCGCACCAAAGAGCTGGCACCGACGATTCGCGAACTCGCACCAAACGCGACCGTGATTTCCGAATCAGGTATTTACACGCATCAACAAGTTCGTGATTTAGCGGAATACGCAGATGGATTCTTAATTGGCAGCTCGCTGATGGCAGAAGACAACCTAGAACTTGCTGTACGCAAGGTGACGCTTGGAGAAAACAAAGTGTGCGGTTTGACGCATCCAGATGATGCTGTCAAAGCGTACCAAGCAGGGGCTGTATTTGGTGGCTTGATCTTCGTAGAAAAATCGAAACGTGCGGTTGATCTTGAAAGTGCTCGCATGACGATGAGTGGCGCACCGCTTCGATATGTCGGCGTATTCCAAAATCACGACATTGACTTTGTTGCTTCCATTGTTACGTCACTTGGGTTGAAAGCGGTGCAGCTGCATGGCCAAGAAGACCAAGCTTACGTCAACAAGCTGAAAACGGAATTACCGGATGGCGTTGAGATTTGGAAAGCCTACGGCGTTACCGATACGAAACCAGCATTGCTTGCAGACAACATCGACCGCCACCTGCTAGATGCACAAGTTGGCACTAAAACCGGCGGAACCGGACACGTGTTTGACTGGTCCCTTATCGGCGACCCTAGCCAAATTATGCTAGCTGGCGGACTGTCGCCAGAAAATGCCCAACAAGCCGCAACACTCGGTTGCTTGGGATTAGATTTAAACTCTGGTGTAGAAAGTAATCCGGGTAAGAAAGATTCACATAAGTTGCTCGCGGCATTTACCGCCATTCGCAACTACTAAAGCTATTTTAAGCTAAAAAATTTAAAGCTATTCGTAGCGAAAAATTACGAGAAGGAATATCACGATGGCAAAACTGAATGCCTACTTTGGCGAATACGGCGGTCAGTACGTTCCGCAAATTCTAGTTCCAGCGCTAGATCAACTAGAGCAAGCGTTTATCGATGCGCAAGAAGATCCTGAATTCCGCAGCGAATTCATGACATTACTTCAAGAGTATGCGGGTCGTCCTACGGCATTAACTCTAACTCGTAACCTAACCAAAGGCACGAAAACTAAACTGTACCTAAAACGTGAAGACCTACTTCACGGCGGCGCGCACAAGACCAATCAAGTGTTAGGTCAAGCGTTGCTTGCGAAACGTATGGGTAAAAACGAGATCATTGCAGAAACAGGTGCAGGGCAGCATGGCGTAGCAACCGCACTCGCGTGTGCATTGCTTGGGCTTAAGTGTCGCGTTTACATGGGAGCAAAAGACGTTGAGCGTCAAAGCCCGAATGTTTTCCGCATGAAACTAATGGGTGCTGAAGTGATTCCTGTACACTCTGGTTCTGCAACACTGAAAGACGCCTGTAACGAGGCACTGCGCGACTGGTCTGCAACTTATGAAGATGCTCACTACCTACTTGGTACAGCGGCAGGTCCTCACCCATTCCCAACGATCGTTCGTGATTTCCAACGTATGATCGGTGAAGAAACGAAGAATCAGATTTTGGCTCGCGAGGGTCGTCTGCCAGATGCCGTTATCGCGTGTGTGGGTGGCGGTTCAAACGCTATCGGTATGTTTGCTGACTTCATTGAAGAAGAGAGCGTTCGTCTAATCGGTGTTGAGCCTGCTGGTAAAGGTATCGATACTGACCAGCATGGTGCGCCGCTCAAACACGGCAAAACAGGCATCTTCTTTGGCATGAAAGCACCATTGATGCAAGACCCTAATGGTCAAGTGGAAGAGTCATACTCTGTCTCTGCTGGCTTAGACTTTCCATCGGTAGGACCACAGCACGCACACCTTAATGCGATTGGTCGAGCAGAATACGACAATGTCACCGACGATGAAGCCCTAGATGCGTTTCAAGAGATTGCTCGTAATGAAGGCATTATCCCTGCCCTAGAATCTTCCCACGCTTTAGCGCATGCACTGCGTATGGCTCGTGAGAACCCAGAAAAAGAACAATTATTAGTTGTGAACCTATCAGGTCGTGGTGATAAAGATATCTTCACTGTGCATGCCATCCTAGAAGAAAAAGGAGCGATCTAATGAGCCGTTATGAAAAGATGTTTGCGCGCCTAAACGAGAAAAACCAAGGCGCATTTGTACCGTTCGTAACGGTTTGCGATCCAAATGCCCAGCAGTCATACAAAATCATGGAAACCTTGGTGGAATCTGGTGCTGATGCTCTTGAGCTCGGCATCCCATTTTCTGATCCACTAGCCGATGGCCCAACCATCCAAGGCGCTAACATTCGCGCGTTAGACTCAGGTGCAACGCCGGATATCTGCTTCGAGCAAATCAGCAAGATCCGAGCTAAGTACCCAGAGCTGCCTATTGGCCTATTGATGTACGCAAACCTTGTGTACTCACGCGGAATTGAAAACTTCTATGAACGATGTGCAAAAGCAGGCATCGATTCAGTACTGATTGCCGATGTACCGACCAATGAAAGTGCAGAGTTTGTCGCGGCAGCGGAGAAATTTGGCATTCACCAAATCTTTATCGCCCCACCAACAGCCAGTGACGAAACACTAAAGCAAGTATCTCAGCTAGGCGGTGGTTACACTTACCTGCTTTCTCGCGCAGGCGTAACAGGTGCAGAGACCAAAGCAAACATGCCTGTCGGTCATATGCTAGATAGGCTGAATCAATTCAATGCACCGCCAGCACTACTTGGCTTTGGTATTTCTGAACCCGCGCAAGTAAAAGAAGCACTTGAATCTGGTGCCGCCGGCGCAATCTCAGGATCAGCCGTAGTAAAAATCATTGAAGTTCACGTTGAACAGCCACAGGTTATGCTCGACAAACTTAAAGAGTTCGTAGTAACGATGAAAGCTGCAACACAAAAATAACGGATTACAGAACTAAAAATATGAGATCGATTCCTTAAGCGCCATGTGGGGTCGATCTTTTTTTTAACATTTCATTTCAAAGTGCCCTCCTTTATTACTATCTGTTTTATAAACAACACCAGCTAAAAACATCAGCCAGATCGATAGCAAACGATTGCAATTGGCTAATAAATTATCATCAATCAAGGTTTTCTCACTTAGCGAACCAGTTTGTACCGATTTTGTATTGCTAATTGTGAATGATAAGTGTAAAACTCAACCCGATATAATTATCCAAATAACAACATTAGATTGGTGGGTAATTTTAGGACTTTACATATTATTAGCACAGAGGTTATGGAAGTGTTAAAAGAAAAGAGTTTGCTAAACAACATTGGCGTTCAAGTCGTCATTGCAATGATCTTGGGTACTGCCGTTGGTGCCGTTATGGGTCAAAGCGCAACAGTATTTGCACCATTAGGCGCAATTTTTATCAATTTGATCAAAATGTTAGTCATCCCATTGGTTGCTGTCGCATTGATTTCAGGTGCTGCTGGTCTTGGTAACAGTCAATCTGCTGGTAAAGTGGGCCTTGTTACCCTTGGTTACTTTGGCTTAACGTCGGCGCTGGCTGTCGCTCTGGCTTTAGTCATGGGCGAGATCTTCAAGCCAGGTATGGGCATCGACATTAGCGGCGTCGAGGGATGTTCTCTGCTGAGTATGCTTCAAAAGGTGATTTACCTACTTTCTGGGCAACCATCACTGGTATGATCCCAACCAACGTTTTCCAATCACTGAATGAAGCCAATATTCTACAGATCCTCGTATTCTGTATGTTCTTCGGCATTGCTATTTCTAAGCAAGCAAAAGAACGCCGCGACCCTATCATCAACGGTGTTAACTGTATTGTTGATGCGATGGTTTGGATGATCAACAAAGTGATGATCATTGCACCAATCGGTGTATTTGGTCTAATGGCAGAAGCCGTGGGTACGTTTGGTTTCGGCGCACTCATGGTCGTGTTCAAACTGTTCCTCGTCTACGTTGCCGCGATTCTGATCTTTGGCTTCGTTGCATACCCATTGATGGTTCATATTTTCACTAAGACATCGGCGAAGAAGTTCGTCTCTGCGATGAAAAAACCACAAGCGGTTGCATTGTCAACAGCATCTTCTATGGCTACTCTGCCAGTAACGATGGATACGTGTGAGAAAGAGCTTGGCGTAAGAAACTCAACCGCTTCGTTCGTTCTGCCACTAGGCGCAACCATCAACATGTCTGGTAATGCCATCTACTACGGCTTAGTTGCTATCTTCTTTGCGCAGTTATTCAACATTGATTTGAGCATGGGTGCTTACATTGCCATCATCGTCACCTCTACGTTAGGTGCGGTAGGTCAAGCTGGTGTTCCTGGCCCATCATTCTTGGTTGTAGCAGTACTGTTAGCCGCAGGTATTCCTATCGAGGGTCTACCACTTCTGTTCGCTCTTGACCGCATCTTTGACATGATTCGTACTGCTCTAAACATCACCGGTGATGCTGCATGTGCGGTGATTGTAGACGCTTTAGTAGAAGAAGAAGTTGCAGAACAAGCGGAGCTTCAAAAACAAGAAGCTTAAATAATTAGAGGCTGAGTTGTAAAAGGCACAGACTGACAGATATTTAATCTCTAGCCGCTCCTCATGAGCGGCTTTCTTTATAGTCATAACAATAAGTTTTTATCTCCCCTATTCCCTCTCACTATTCACATTAGTAGAGATTCCGTTAGACTGTCTTCAACTCAACAACTAAGTAGTTTGTGAAAAATGAAGCAAATCCTTGATTTTATTCCACTCATTATTTTCTTTGCTCTATATAAGATGTACGACATCTATGTTGCGACCGGAGCACTCATCGTTGCAACCGCCATCCAACTGGTTCTGACTTTTGCTCTGTACAAAAAAGTCGAAAAAATGCAGCTGATTACGTTTGTTATGGTCGCTATCTTTGGTGGGATGACGATTTTCCTCCATGATGACAATTTCATTAAATGGAAAGTCACTATCGTTTATGCCGCATTTGCAACGGGTTTAGCAGTGAGCCACGCAATGGGCAAATCTGCTATTAAAGGCATGTTAGGCAAAGAGATCACGTTACCGGAAACTATCTGGACCAAAATAAATTGGGCTTGGGTCGGTTTCTTCACATTTTGTGCAGGCTTAAATATCTATGTCGCGTTTAACCTACCTCTGGACGTGTGGGTCAACTTCAAAGTGTTTGGTTTACTTATCGCTACATTCGCTTACATGATTGCGACTGGTTTTTATATCTATAAGCACATGCCAAAAGAATAAGCATATGCCAAAAGAATAAGCACATGCCCAAAGAATAAGCACATACAAAAGAACAGAGTGAGCAAAAAGAAAACGCCTCCGACATATCGGTTGATGATTAAAAACTCAATTTTGCTATAATCCAATAATACCGATTAATTACAGCGACCCTAGGGTCGCTGTTTTGTTGCTTGCGCCATAAACTTGGGCGCATTTTGAGCTTCATTTTTTGCATATTTTTTTATTTGGGATGTCATAATGAGTGAAAACGGTCAGTCACCTAAAGGGCAATTGCTACTAAGAACCCTAGCAATGCCAGCCGATACCAATGCTAACGGCGATATCTTCGGCGGTTGGATCATGTCTCAGCTCGACCTAGCTGGTGCAATTTTAGCGAAAGAGATTTCCTCTGGCCGCGTCGTAACGGTTTCTGTTTCTAGCATCACCTTTAAAAAACCGGTTAGTGTGGGTGACGTGGTATGTTGCTATGGTGTCTGTACGAAAATTGGTCGTACTTCGATGAGCGTAGATCTTGAGGTCTGGGTCAAACCGGTAAAAGTCGATGCCGTAGAAGACCGTTTCATGGTTTGTGATGCGACTTTTAACTACGTTGCAATTGATAGTGATGGTAAGCCTCGTCCAATCAATAAGTAATAGACGTTCGTATTGCAACGAATTACGAAGAAAGCACTCACAAATTCAAATGTTGGCTTGTGAGTAGCACAAAAAAGGCGTTAAATTAGGAGTTTACCTCCTCAATTAAGGAACTATGCCATGTGGTACGTCATTTTTTCCCAAGACGTAGAGAACTCGTTAGAAAAACGCTTGAGTGTTCGTCCTCAACACCTTGAGCGCTTACAGCAGCTTCAAGACGAAGGTCGCCTACTCACAGCAGGCCCTATGCCAGCCATTGATTCTGATAACCCTGGTGAAGCTGGATTTACTGGTTCAACGGTTATTGCAGAGTTTGCGTCATTAGAAGATGCACAAGCATGGGCGGATGCCGATCCTTATATCGCGGCAGGCGTTTATGAAAACGTGATCGTAAAACCGTTCAAGAAAGTATTTTAAGTTATGAAAAAATTACTGTGTCTATTCCTTGCCTTTGGTGCACTTGCAGGCTGTTCATCAAATGATGATAAGCAACGCCAGCTTGAGTTGATGGCTTCAAACCGCGCAGGAGTATTGTCTGCAGGATTGCCGCTTGAATACGGCCCACTTAAAATCATGCGCATTTCTGCCAATAAAAACGTCGTAGAGATGATGATGATTTATAACGACGATGCTCTCGGTGCCAAACCATTAAACCAAGTGCTGAATACCAGTATTTACTCATACTGCAACACGCCAGCCGTTCGTGAACAGATTGATATGGGCTTGCTGTATCGCATTAAGATCCGCAATTCACGTGGTCAATTGATGGCAGATGAATTGGTTTCAGAGCAAAGTTGTACTGCAACTCAACAGCCACAGTAATTATCTCGCCAATCGATTTCATTCAATTCGGCGTGGACTAAACAGATAAAAGCGAGGACAGATAACCTCGCTTTTTTATGCCATATTAATCGTAGTCAATAACGGTTTATTATTGCTTATTATAAGTCTAACTCTGCACGTAACTTCTTCGTTGCAGACACCAAGTTCGATAGTGCAGCTTCAGTTTCTGCCCAATTTCGAGTCTTCAACCCGCAGTCTGGATTAACCCACAAACGCTGGGGTGGGATTTTCTCCGCCGCTTTCTTGATAAGACTTTCAATCCATGCCTCTGTCGGAATATTTGGCGAATGAATATCATACACCCCCGGACCAATTTCATTGGGGTAATTAAAGTCTTCAAACGCTTTGAGCAATTCCATGTTTGACCGGGAAGTTTCAATCGTAATGACGTCTGCATCTAACGCTGCGACAGAGTCGATGATCTCATTAAATTCGCTGTAGCACATGTGAGTATGAATTTGAGTTTCGGATGTAGCGCCTGCGGCTGAAATCTTAAACGCGTCTACCGCCCATTTTAAATACTCATCATGGTCACGTTTTTTCAAAGGCAAGCCCTCACGAATTGCAGGCTCATCAATTTGGATAATGTTGATTCCCGCACTTTGTAAATCGGTCACTTCATCACGCAGTGCAAGGGCGAGTTGCTGTGCAATCTGTTTGCGAGAGATGTCTTCCCGTGGAAATGTCCAACACAGAATCGTCACTGGGCCTGTAAGCATGCCTTTCATCTTCTTACTTGTGAGTGATTGTGCGTAAGTAGACCATTCAACGGTAATCGGTTTTTCACGTTCAATATCGGCAACCACTATCGCAGGCTTAACACAACGTGAACCATAGCTTTGTACCCACCCAAACTTGGTCGTTTGGAAACCATCTAAGTTTTCGGCAAAGTATTCCACCATATCATTGCGCTCTGCCTCACCATGAACGAGGACATCCAGATCGAGCGCTTCTTGTCGCTTCACCGCATCAGCGATGTGACCCTTAAGTGCCTGTTTATAATCTGCTTCAGACAATTGACCATTTCGGAACGCATTTCGTTGTACTCGAATTTCTCCCGTCTGTGGAAAAGATCCAATTGTTGTGGTTGGTAAAAGCGGCAAGTCGAGGGCTTCAGCCTGATGTGCAGCTCGCTCCACATAAGGCGCACTTCGCTGTGCAAGTGATGCACTGATGCTATTCAAACGAGACTGAACCTGAGGCTTATTTACATGCGTTGCGGTTTTACGATCTTTAATTGGTTGACTATAAGTGTCGCAAGCAAAAATCGCATTTTGATCGCCATCGAGCGCTCGCCCCAATAACGCCACTTCAGAGACTTTCTGCTTCGCAAACGCAAACCAGCTTTTTACTTCCTCGCTCAGCGCTGGTTCTAAATCTAAATCCACTGGGCTATGAAGCAGTGAACAAGACGTTGCGATCCACAACTTATCACCAAGTCGCTCTTTAACAGGTTGCAAGCGCAGGAGCTGTTCACTCAGATCAGAACGCCACACATTACGACCGTTAACAACGCCCGCAGAAAGCACCCAATCATCGGGCAATTTTTCGACGACCTCCTCCAGTTGCTCAGGTGCAGCCGACAAATCAACGTGTAATCCATCCACACTCAAACCAACAATCTTATCTAATGTATCGCTAACGGAATCAAAGTAAGTAGTGAGCAATACCTTTATGTCACAGCGAATAACTTGATAAGCCAATTTGAACGCATCAGCCCACTTATCTTCAAGTTCAAGAGACAAAATAGGCTCATCAATCTGCACCCATTCCACTCCCTGACTTGCCAGTTTAGCAAGTATGGCTTGGTAAGCCGCAAGTAAACGAGGAAGCAATGCGAGGCGATCAAAGCCCTCCTCAACCTCTTTTCCCAAATATAAGTAACTTAATGGCCCTAATAATACTGGCTTGACACTATGGCCCGCTTTAACCGCTTCATTCACTTCTTCAAACAGTTGTGGCCAACTCACTTCGAAAGTATCGTCTTTACTAAACTCCGGCACAATATAGTGATAGTTAGTGTTGAACCATTTCGTCATATCTGAGGCAGCAGCGCCTGAACACCCACAATCAGCTTTCGATTGACCACGACCTACTGTAAATAGCGTGTCCAAATCAGGAAAACCTGTCGCATGACGTTTTGGAACATGCCCAAGAAGTAATGTCGTCGCTAATACGTGATCGTACCAAGCAAAATCCCCTGCTGTTGTAAAACTAAGCCCGGCTTCTGACTGTATGTTCCAGTTTTTATCGCGTAGCGTTGCTCCTACATGTTTCAGTTCCGCTTGGTTGATTTCACCGCGCCAATATTTTTCCTGTGCAAATTTGAGCTCACGTTTTTCTCCAATGCGAGGATAGCCAAGAATATGCGTTGTCGTTGCCATGTCCGTATTCCTTATTCACTGTTTTATCTTAAGGCAGAACATCAAGAACTTTCGTAGGTGATTTACGTGAAGAACATTTATCAAGATGTCTGGATGGCTAAAACTATCACTCCCATTGTCTGAATGAACAACCTCCAATTATTCAACGTGTTTATTAGAAAAATTCATGGTCATGTTCATTAAGTCAATAATTAGCCGTCTAGACGTTTACATATCCGGATAATATGGGTAAGTTAAGAATACTCATGACAGGGAAATAAGGATGAAAGAGATTCATGGTAGAATTAAAACATTTGCGCACCCTCACTTCGTTAAGAGATACCGGGTCACTCACTGCGACCGCGACAGCATTGCACCTGACGCAATCTGCTCTCTCTCATCAAATTAAAGATCTGGAATCTCGTATTGGTGGGCAATTGTTTTTACGCAAAACTCGCCCGGTTAAGTTCACATCGGAGGGCGAGATCTTGCTTCGTCTTGCTGACGATATCTTGCCAAAACTGGCAATGGCAGAAAATGATATTGCAAGCTTAAAAGAAGATGTAAATGGTCGGCTGCACATGGCGATTGAATGCCACTCTTGCTTTCAGTGGCTAATGCCTGCCCTCAAGGAATACCAACTCACATGGCCAAGCGTCACATTAGACTTTTCTTCTGGTTTCGGATTTGAACCTCTACCCGCGTTATTAGCCGGAGAGCTTGACTTAGTCATCACCTCCGATATTCAACCACGTTCCGAAGTGCATTACGAACCCCTGTTTGATTTTGAAATGCGATTAATCACTTCTACCACTCACCCTTTGGCCAATAAAGATACGATAGAACCGGCTGATCTTACCGATCAAACCATGCTTTCTTACCCAGTACAAAAACAAAGGCTCGATGTCGTAAAACACTTCTTGCAACCGGCAGGCATTGAGCCTGCGAAATGGAAACAGGCGGATAACACGCTAATGCTTGTGCAAATGGTATCGGCAGGATTAGGGGTCGCGGCACTTCCAAACTGGGCGATTTCAGAGTTTTCTCGCCAAGGGTTAATAACCAGTAAACCTTTTGGTGACGGACTATGGCGTCGTTTATTTGCAGCAACGCGAAATTCAGAGAAAGATAAACGTTATCTACAAGCGTTTTTTGCAACCGCACGTCAACAATGCAAAAGCCACCTTGACGAAATCAAAGTGGCTTAAGTCATAATAAATAATTGAGATTAGCGTTCGTAAGATTTGAATTGGTTGGTGAGTGGGTCATATTGATAACCGAGCATATCAAGTTTACCCACAACTGATTCAACGTCCATTTCATACATTGAAACGAGATCTTCAAAGCTGTCGCACTCTAAGCGCAGCTTCTCATTAACGATACCTAGCAAAATGATGCTATCCCAGTTCGTAACATTGCTTAAGTCCATCGCGACACTCCTCTAAACCAAGGTGTTTAACCTCTATTCTGCTCAATGTCGATGCCACATTGATATGAGGTTATTTAGTAAGCGTAGACTCAATCTAATGATTTGAAAGTGAGCTTGGTCTAAATAACCTCAACTCTTTATCTTGATGGACCCAACTTCAGTTTTGCTTAAGCACCAAGTTGGAACAAACCTTGTAAACTCGTCATGGCAGCAAGTGCAAGTAGCAATGCCGCCGCCAACTGAACCTTATTTGCTGTTTTGTGCGTGAATATGTGCCAGCACCAAACCACGATCGCAATCACCAACATTGCCAGTGACGCTAAAATGTGTTGTGTCACAGAGTGCAGTGTTGCTTCATCTAGCTGATAGGCAGAGAACAACGTCATCACCACCAGCATCATACCGGAGACAACGCCTGTCACTGGTAAAATTCGGTGGAACGCTTGCAGACGACTGCGTGCAATGACCAAAAGTAACTGTGCAAAAACGGCACCAAGAAAGAAAACCATCAATGCCATCGACGCGCCAGCTGCCCAATGAGGCTGTTCGAATATTTGGATGCTCACATAAGCAAAAGCCAAACCATTGGCTAAATGCAGTGCCCATAGCGGCCCTTTTTCGCGGGTTTTCTTGGTCTGAACTTGAGAATAGAAGTAGAAAATCGCAAACACGATCATGAATCCTTCAATTCGAAGTGACGCCACTGCTAACCAAAGTACGCCAATCGACGGCAGCATCTTGTGCAAACGTCCACGTTGCCCCGGACAAATATCGCCCTTAATCATAAGCAGCGTTAACAGCGCTTGTGCGCCAAACAACATTGGAGGAAAAGTTAACAGCAGTTGTTGAATCATGTTGAATACAAACTCAAAAGTCATTTTGGGATGGCGATAATATCAAATCACTTATCGCCAAACCACCTAAACCCAACATCGCTATTCTGTAAATGGTAGCTAAACTGACGCTAAATAACTCAGCACATCCTCTTGGGTCAATAAGCCACGAAACTCATTTTGAGAATCGCACAAAACCCAAGGAAACGGGGAGCCAACGTTAATATTTTCTTTAATTGTCGACACAGGCGAATCAACACTGACACTCGCAAACTCGGTATCCATAATTTTACTTAAGGGGTGCTCCCAAACATGTAATTTCATTTTGGTACATGTATTTGCTTCCATTTCTGCACTCAGATATTGTTCGAGTCGTTCTTTGGTCACCAAACCGATGCATCTATTTGAATCCATCACTAACAGGGGCACCTGCGGTTGAAGATTCACAAACTCCATCGCCAAAGAAAGCGGTGCATTCTGCTTTAAACGTCTAATATTTGAGTGACAGAACGTTAAGAGTGGTGACTCCGATACTTGTTCCTGGACCACATTATCAAAAAGTGTCTCATAAGATATCTTGGTTTTAAACGCACTCAGTGGAACGGCAGGTGAAAACAAAAAGCCTTGCATATAATCAACGCCAATCGATGTTAAGACGTTGAGTTCTTGCTCACTTTCAACCCCCTCTGCGACAACTTTTACATTTAACTTATGCGCAAGTTCAGTGATCATTTTAACGATATTGTAACTGGTACTATCGACCACAATATCTTTAATGAACTTACGGTCAATTTTGACTAAATCGAACTGATCTTCTTTAAGGTAAGCGAACGATGAATACCCCGTTCCAAAATCATCAATAGCAACATCGATCCCTAACTTCCTTATTTGCTCCAAAGCAACACTATGCTCCTGATCTTGTTCAAAATAGGCGGTTTCTGTCAATTCAATAGTGATGTTGCTTGGGTTAACCCCACTCTCTAAAATGATCTCAAAAGAGCTTTGTAAAACTTGTAGTGCATTCAATTTGGTATTTAACGAACGATTAATGGTTAAACCAACTTCCGCACCGTAAATACCCTGAATATCAGGCAATTGGCTTAGTGCACTTTTACAAACAACGTCATCTAGTGCAGAGATCAGTTCTAGGTCCTCGATGATCGCAATCATCTCTTGAGTATCAAAGGTCTCTGTTTCATTAGAAAAACGAGCCAACGCCTCAAACTTGACGACATTGCCCGTGCTCACTTCAACGATTGGCTGAAAATAAACATCAACCGCTTCATTCTCTATTACCTTGTGTAAAAAATCTTCAAGGTAAAATCGCTTAACCAACTCACTATGTAACTCACTGCTATAAAAATTGAAATAACTGCGATCGTCAGCACTCGATGAAACCATGGCTTGTGCGGCATGGGCAATCGCATGTCCAGCGGTTTGAGCATCATAACCTAATACCGCCACACCGGTTTGGCCCTCAACAATCGTAGAATACACACTCGATCCAACTTCGTTTTTCAAATCCGTTAAAAAACCACGCAAAACCATCTGAATCAAACGCAATGGGCTCAGCCACTGGCACTGTGGCGTTTGTAAACATATAGCAAAAACATCTCGCGATAATTGACCAGAAAGGCTCACATGGCGACTTCGCATAATGTAATCAGAAAAACATAACTGTTGCTCTAATCTAGATTGAGAGGAAAAAGCAGGTCTAAACGTAATCACTACGCTAATATTTTTTGAACGACTACATTGAGCCAAATTGATCAATTGCTCTTCAAACTCTTTTCTGGGTGGTAAAAATGCAGAAAACTGCCCCCGATTCTCGCCAGCATTAATTTTCTTCCATAATAACGATGTGGAGATATCGGTACAAAAATCGAAATAAAGTGTTTGGCCAGAGATGAAGTTAATACGATAGATACTATGGTAATGAACCTGATTGCTGCCATTTTTAGTACGGCTCATCAAACTTCCGTTCCAATAGCCTTTGCTGTCAATTTCTTTCCATAATTGTTCGTAGAACTCTTCACCATGCTGTTCTGAACGAAAAAAAGAGGTTTTTTCGCCAATTAATTCATCACGCAGATAACCCATTTGGTATTGAAAGGCACTGTTGCATCCAATAATGCAGAGATTTTGATCCGCTACCGAAATTCCTACGTTAGGTAAATCAAAAACCGTATCTAGAATGTTCGCGATATCCTCCAACCCTGAAATACACACTTGAGGAATCAAAATACCTCGGATTTCATGATCATTAAGGCGCTCAAAACGGATATCGACGAGCACGAGGACCCCTGGATTTGGCATCAAACAACACGAGAGAAATCCATCTTCTTCGCTTGTTTCACTATCCACAATTTTTTGTTTGATCTCCTCAATCTGGCTCGTACGCGAATGCTTAAGCAGATCGTCAATGCCATTTATGGGGTGTGGTAAGTGAAAAGCCGACATAATTTGTTGTTGATCAGCAACAAATTCACAGGTGTCGGTATCGTAGTACCATTCTATTGCCCGACTTCCCTCGGGTGTTACATGCACATCTCCTTGTGCAGTAGCCAGTAATTTTGCCATTACCAACCTCCAGCCTAATTCAGTTATCTTATTGGTTTTCAAGTAACCATTTCGTATTTATATTGCTGAACCTAATGATTTCCTAGCCTGGCATACACCAATACATATATGCACACCGTTTAGTATAGATATAAACATTGTTTTGTGTACAGAAACTTGTTTATTTAAAACACAACTTTTGTGCGCCTAACGACTATTTAAGCTAACCGTTTTAAGCTAACCGTTACTATGTGGATATTTTGTTAACAAACCCAGCAGAGAGCTAGGCAACTAGAGCAATTACAGTATCAGTGCTCAATAATAGTATCAGTGCGATTGATAATCGCCGTCTCTCTGGGCTTAATATTGTTCTTAATACTCTCCATCTTTTGATTACTTGGGCATAAAGTCATTTGGGTATAGATACCTGATCACCAAATCGCTATAATTCGCGCTCCCTGGAACAGAGAGCAAAATATGACCAACGACATTATTCCTATTCATGAGTACAAAAAATACTGGGCTGAGTGTTTTGGTACGGCATCATTCTTGCCGACCAGCCGCAAAGAAATGGATGCCCTAGGATGGGATAGTTGTGACATCATCATCGTCACGGGTGACGCATACGTGGACCACCCGAGCTTTGGTATGGCGATCATTGGCCGCCTTTTAGAAGCACAAGGTTTTCGTGTAGGTATCATTGCTCAACCAGAATGGCAAAATAAAGATGCATTCATGCAACTTGGTAAGCCAAATCTGTTCTTCGGGATCACGGCGGGTAACATGGATTCCATGATCAACCGCTACACTTCTGATAAAAAGCTTCGTCATGATGATGCTTATACACCAAACAATGAAGGTGGCAAACGACCAGATCGTGCAACCTTGGTTTACTCGCAACGATGTCGTGAAGCCTACAAAGGCACGCCTATCGTACTAGGTGGCATTGAGGCAAGTTTGCGCCGTGTTGCGCACTATGATTACTGGTCTGATAAAGTCCGCCGCTCAGTTCTGCTTGATGCAAAAGCAGATATCCTATTGTTCGGTAACGCAGAACGTGCCTTGGTCGAAGTGGCCCATCGTCTAGCGGATGGTGAAGACATTTCTACCCTCACGAATATCCGCGGTACTGCGGTTAACTTGTCTGCGGAGCCAGCTGGCTACACGATCATCGATTCTTCTCGCATTGAGAAGCCACGTAAGGAAGCGTTCGTACCGAAGAACCCTTACGAAGTAGAAACGGAATGTGAGACGAAAAAGGAGGAGCCCGTTGCTCAACCAATTACGATTCGTCCATCACGTCATGACGCTGCAACCACTGCTGTGCGCCTGCCTCCTTTCGAGAAGCTTAACAACGACCGTATCCTGTATGCGCACTCAAGCCGTGTGATGCACTTGGAAACGAACCCATACTCTGGCCGCGCTCTCATTCAGCGTCATGGTGACCGTGAACTTTGGGTAAACCAAGCACCGATTCCATTGACGACAGAAGAGATGGACTATGTATTCGGCTTGCCGTTTGCGCGTGTTCCGCATCCGATGTACGGCAAAGCAAAAATTCCTGCCTACGACATGATCAAGACTTCGGTTAACATCATGCGTGGCTGTTTTGGTGGTTGTTCTTTCTGTTCAATTACCGAGCACGAAGGTCGTATCATTCAAAACCGTTCTCAAGACTCTATCATCAATGAGTTGGAAGAGATCCGCGACAAAGTTCCGGGCTTTACGGGGACGATTTCTGACCTTGGCGGCCCAACAGCCAACATGTACCGCCTTGGCTGTAGCGATCCAAAAGCAGAAGCGAATTGCCGTCGCCCATCTTGTGTGTTCCCGGGCATCTGTAACAAGCTCAACACCGATCACAAACACACCATCGATCTTTACCGTGCAGCACGCAAAGTAAAAGGCGTGAAGAAAGTCATGATCGCTTCTGGCGTGCGTTACGACCTTGCGATTGAATCACCAGAATACGTAAAAGAGTTGGTGACTCACCATGTTGGCGGCTACTTGAAGATTGCTCCTGAGCATACCGAAAAAGGCCCACTGGATCTGATGATGAAGCCGGGCATGGGCACCTACGATCGCTTTAAAGAGATGTTCGAGAAGTACAGCGCGGAAGCCGGTAAGAAGCAGTACCTGATCCCTTACTTCATCTCGGCACACCCTGGTACCGAAGACGAAGATATGCTGAACTTGGCATTGTGGTTGAAGAAAAACAACTTCGAGTGTGACCAAGTACAAAACTTCTACCCATCGCCGATGTGTAATGCAACGTCGATGTACTACTCAGAGACCAACCCTCTGAAACGCGTGAAGTACAAACAGCGCGAAGATGTGCCAGTAGCAAAAGGTGAAAGCCAACGTCGCCTGCATAAAGCACTACTTCGCTACCACGATCCAGCCAACTGGCCAATGATCCGTGAAGCACTTATCAATATGGGCAAAAAGCACCTGATCGGTGATAAGCCTAGCTGTTTGGTTCCTGCTGAAGATGTGGATGCACTGACACCTGCGCAACGCCGTAAGTCCGGTCGTCACGGTGCAAACCGATTCGCAACTAAGCACACTAAAAACCAACCGGGTTTTGGTGGTCACTTGAACAAACGCCCTGAGGGTGGCTCTCGCGATGGCAAGCCTGCAGGCAATCGTAACGGTTCTGGTAAAGCACAAGGCGGACAAAATGGCCAAGGCCGTGCTAACCAAAACAATGGTGCAAATGGCCAACGACCAAGCAATGGCCAACGCCCTAATTCCGGATCACGAACTGGCGGTAACAACCCAAACCGTTCAAATGGTGCAGGCTCTCAAGGTAAAAGTCATTCTCAAAGTCAAGGTCGTTCGCAAGGGCAAAGCCGTCCACAAGGACAAGGAAAGCCGGCCGGACAACGTAAACCTAAGCATCGTTAAGCGAGTGCCGTCAATTCAATAAAACTTGAATACTAAAAAGGGCTCCAGAGATACCTCTGGAGCCCTTTTGTTTTGTCTAAATCTTGTTTAGAAAGAAAGCTTATTTCGCTACGTTACCCGCCACGTTTAGTGCATCCCAAGTACGTGCAAATGGTGGAGCATAACAGAAGTCCATGTAGCCTAACTGCTGTGTGGTCATCTTCGCGGTGATGGCAACGGCCAATGCGTTGATTCGGCCCACGGCACCTTTCTTACCAACGATTTCGCCGCCAAGTAACACGTTGGTTTCTGGGTGGTAAACCAGCTTCACTTTGATGTCTTCTTGACCTGGGTAGTAATCCGTTTGGTTCTTATCCGAGATGGTCGAAACTTTCACTTCCAAGCCATGCTCTTTCGCGAGAAGCTCGGACACGCCTGTGCATGCCAGTTCGTAGTCCTGCACTTTCAAACAAGACGAACCTAAGAAGCCTGTCATGTAAGTGTCTTTGCCTGATAGCTTATCCGCCATCATGCGAGCTTGTTTATTTGCGGTGGTTGCAAGCGGAACGTATACCGATTTACCTAGCGCCATGTGGTGAACCACTGCACAGTCACCCACTGCATAAATGTGCGCATCTTCCGTTGCGCCAAACTCGTCCACGAGTAACGCGCCGTTAGCGGCTTTTGGTAACTCGAACGCTTCTGTGTTTGGCTTAAAGCCTAGTGACATGATCACCACATCCGCTTCCACATTACCGTTGTCGGTTTCTACAATGTAACCGCCCTGTTCTACGTCGCGAATCGCCGATACGCTACAACCGGTTTTTAGCTCAGCGCCAGATTCTCGAATCGCGCCTTCTACCACTTCAATCATTTCAGGGCTGAACTGGCGGCTCATCACATGTTGTTCGCGTTCGATGATAGTAACGTGCTTACCTAATAAATGTGCCGCATCGAAGACTTCTAGACCGATAAAGCCACCGCCGATAACGCAAACTCGTTGTTTGTTGCTGTCCTTAAGCGCTTCTTTTACTGCCAAGCCATCTTCCATACTGGTTAGCGTGTATACGTGCTCTGGGTTGAACTCACCGAACGATGGCACGATTGGACGCGCACCCGTTGCGATAATCAGCATATCGTAATCAATGATGCTTTCTTCGCCTTGTTGACGAACGCTGATCTGCTTTTTAGCTTGATCAAGTGCCACCATTTCAGTTTCAACACGTACATCTAAGCCGGATTTGATCGCTTGTTCTGGCGTACGAGAGATCATGCGCTCGGTGTCATCAAACATGCCACCAGCGAAGTAAGGTAAACCACACGCGCCAAATGAGATGTAATCGCGCTTGTCCAGCACAATCACTTCATCCGATGGCTGATTACGTTTGTATTTCGCTGCGAAACTCATACCAGCAGCGCTACCGCCTACGACAACAACTTTCATATTTATTACCTAAAATAACCTGAACTCAGGAAAACGGAAGAGCACCCACATTGGGTGCTCTAAGTTAAGTTTAGAATTATACCGCCGCTTCTTTTGCTACTGTTTCAGTAACATCTGCGTTGTATTGCTCAGTGTTTAGTGAGCCATTCTTCTTCGCGGTAACAACACCTGACAACATAGAGCCAGAGATGTTAAGCGCAGTACGTGCCATGTCGATAAGCGCTTCGATAGAAACCAGAATCGCCACAACCGTAATGTCTAGACCCATGATAGTCAGCACCGCTACTGCTGCAAACGTTGCACCGCCACCCACACCTGCGATACCGAATGAAGCAATCGTAATAACCGCAATCAGTTGTAGGATGAAGCTTAGGTCAACAGGCATGCCCATCACTTGCGCCGCCATGATAGCAAGCATCGCTGGGTAGATACCCGCACAACCGTTCTGACCGATACTGGTACCGAATGTTGCTGACATGTTTGCCGTTTCTTCGTCCACACCTAGACGTTGAGTTTGAGTTTCAACGTTCAGTGGAATCGCTGCCATGCTTGAGCGAGAACCGAAGCCAAATACTAGCACTGGCCAGATTTTCTTCATGAACTTCGCAGGAGACAGGCCGAACATAGACACCATCACGAAGTGGATAGCGAACATTACACCGATTGCCACGTAGCTTGCTAGTAGGAAGCGACCCATTTCTGCTAGTGCGAACAAATCGTTTGTCATCATGAACGTGGTCATCAGAGCAAATACACCGTAAGGCGTCAGCTTTAGAATTTCACGAACCATTGAAAGTACCACTTCTTTTGCAGAGTTGATGAAATCAACAAAGCTTTGCACTTTTTCAGGCTTACGGTTTTTCACTTGCAGGATACAGTAGCCAAGGAACATACCAAACAATACGGTTGATAGTGTTGAAGTACGCTCTGAGCCCGTTAGCATGTCAAAAATGTTGGTTGGGATGATAGACAGCGCCATACCTGACAGGCCACTATTCGTCATTGCATCTTGCGTTGCGACTAGTGCATCACCACGAGCTTCAATTGCACCGTTAGAGCCAATGGTACTGACGAGTGCGTTTGCATCGATACCGAATAGGTAGATACTTGCGATACCAACGCCAGCTGAAATAGCACAAGTGAAAAGTAGAATACCGATGATTTTTGGTGCAATACGTGATAGCGCACCACCGCCCTCTACGTTCATGATCGAAGAGATCATCGCCACAAATACGAGTGGGATAACGATCATTTGTAGAAGCTTAATATAGCCTTTACCGAACACAGAAATCAGTTCAGCAAAACCTGCCGTTGCCACGTTACCAACGCCAAACACCAACTGAATCGCACCGCCGAATAACAAACCCGCCGCAAGTGCGCTTAGTACGCGGAAGTTAAAACTTTTCTTTTGTTTCTTAAAGTTCGCGAGTAATGCATAAAATCCAAAAAACAGGATGCTTAATCCAATGAATGAAACGCTCATGAGAATCTCCTATTGATACCCATTTATATCCGACAATCGGTTATTTTTTGTATGCTATGGCTTCAACTTCAACCAAGGCGTCTTTTGGTAGTCTTGCCGCTTCAACGCAAGAACGAGCAGGTGCATTCTCTGTGCCAAACACTTCCGTGTACACTTCGTTAAATGCAGCGAAGTTTTCCATATCGGATAAGAAGCAGGTCGTCTTCAGTACCGTGTCTAAACCCGCACCACTTGCTTCTAAAACCGCTTTTAAGTTTTCTAAAGACTGACGCGCTTGCTCTTTGATGCCGCCTTCAACAAACAGCATGGTTTCAGGAACCAAAGGCAATTGGCCTGAAGTGTAAACCATCTCGCCATAAGCCGTACCTTGAGAGTAAGGACCAATGGCTGCAGGGGCTTGTTCAGTGGCAATAATCTGTTTCACAATAAAACTCCTAACTAATTAAAAATGATAAATTTATTCTGATTTAAACTCGCGGATAAACTTGTAAACAGCCTGACGACTGATCCCAAGTTGCTCTGATACTTGTGTGGTCGTTTCTTTTAGCTCAAACACGCCGTTATCAAACAAACAACGAATAATGGCTTTGTTACGACCTTTGCATGAGATCGTCGCGTCTTGCTCGACTTCGACTATTGCAGCGCTCAATGCCTGCTTGATCACATCATTTGCGTTATTACTGAATGTCTCACTGACTAGGGTTTGTGACACATTGCACTGAGGCAAAAGCGTTTTAACGATCTCCGGAAATGGGTATGACAAGTTCATATTGATGCAGAGCATACCAATCGGCTTTTGTCCGGGACCGGCCAAAATACACGAGGTCGATTTAAGTAATGAACCATCGGCAGCATTGGTAAAGTAGCTTTTTGGTGAGACTTCTCCAGTCTTCTCAAACGCTCGCCACATTCTTAAACCTAAGTCGGTAATTGGCGAACCGATTTTACGGCCAGTATGATGACCATTTACGATCTTCACCACTGAATTTTCCAGACTTTCAAACGAATGAATGACCACCTCGCAATAAGGGCCAATTAAGTCGGCAACAGTGTCAGCAACTCGGAAATAGTTGCTTAAGTACTGTCGATCTTCATCGCTGAATCGAACTTGATTTACACTCATTATTTTGGTTTACAATTTTGAACTCAATGACAATAAACTACTTCTTTAGAGTTAATTCAGCAATGCTAAGTAAACTTCTGTAAACCGCAATAAACGTACAAAATCGCAGCAAAATGCATTTTTTCATTTAAATTTGCGTACAAATTTCGAACTAGATCACCAAAAAACCAGCAATTAGGTTTAATTTTTTAAATCTCATCAAAGTTTAAATATTTAAAATCTAAAGTTGCATTTTTGAGCACTTTACTGATCTAGAACAAATTTTCACCTCGATAAAAAAATCGACCTACACGACCGGCGGCTAACAATAAGACGACGGAGATCTCAAAAAGACGAGAGCTCAAGATTTCTATTACCCCTCCCCCTATTGCCCCTGTTACCAAAATAAACCAAATAAAATAAAAAAGACCGAGCTTATTGGCTCGGTCTAGTGGGTTATTCAATGTTAATGAGAATCATGATCGGCAAGTCATGGACATTAAAACAACCATTACGACAACTTAAACTTGCTCAACTCGTCATGCAGATCGGTTGCTTTCATTGTGAGTTCATTGCTAATTTCTACCGATGAGGTCATGGTGTCCATTACCTCTACTGCCGTGTCATTGATGATCACAACGTTACGGTTGATCTCTTCTGCGACTGAGCTTTGCTCTTCAGCCGCTGACGCAATCTGGTTGTTCATATCATTAATCACATCAATAGCCTGATTGATCTCTGATAACGCCAAATGAGCAGCCTGTGTTTCTCCCTTTGTATCAATGGCTTGCTTTTGGCTTTGTTCCATCAGTACGACAATAGAATGCGTTTCTTGCTCTAATCTAGATAGCATAGTGCGAATCTCTTCCGTCGAGCCTTGAGTGCGATTAGCAAGGTTACGTACTTCGTCAGCAACCACCGCAAACCCACGACCAGCTTCTCCTGCACGGGCAGCCTCAATCGCCGCATTGAGTGCAAGTAGATTGGTTTGGTCAGCGATGCCTCCAATCTCACTCAAAATACTCTGAATCGCCGTACTTGATGCCACAAGATTTTGAGTTTGTTGCTGAGCATCATTCACTTGTAGGGCTAAGCTGCCAACTGCATTTGCGGCGTTGCTCATGCGAGCCATGCCATCTAGGCTGTTGCTCTGCACTTGGCTTGCCGCTGCAGCAGCTTGAACCGCAGAGTTTGCGACTTCGTGCGCGGTTGCGCTCATTTCATTAATCGCCGTTGCCAGCGAGTTAACTTCATTGACTTGAGCATTGAGTTGATCGCGTGACACTTCTGCACGAGCCTGACCCTCAGCGGCACTTTTATCCACTTGATCCGCTGTCGCCATAACGGTCAATAGCATTTCTTGCATGCGGGATAAGAAGGTATTAAACCAATGTGCAAGTTGCGCCGTTTCGTCTTTACCCTTGACCTCAATACGATAAGTCAGATCGCCCTCGCCCTGTGCCGCGTCTTTGAATCGCTCAACCAGATTGCTGAGTACGTTGCCCAAAGAGTTCGCAATATAAGCCATTGCCGCGATCCCAATCAGAGCGGCGATGATCCCAGCCCATACGCCTTGCTCTAGTGCTTTGGCATTCTGCTCATCACTCCATGCTGTATATTCGTCAACACTTTTTTTCAAATGAGTCGTTGGAACCGACACCATCACCACCCATGGCGCATCGCTTGTATCAATCGATGTAATGGCATACTCGTCCCCACCAAACGTTACTAGACCCGCACCTTGTCGCTTGGCAATAGATTGAATCTTTGACCATTGTGCAGCCAATTCTGAGGAAACTTTTTTACCGACCATACTTGCGGAATGACTGTCGGCTAAGGTAATACCTTTCCATGATGTAATAAGGATTTTTCCCTGACCATCAAACAAATGACGCGCAAATTGTTCACTTTGGCTTTGCAACTCATGCAGCGACAAGTCGAAACCTAATGAGCCGATAATCTTTCCATCTTGTTTGATTGGTTGGCTAATGGTCGTAATGAGCTCTTGTTTGCCACGAACCATGTACATATACGGTTCCATCACAAACGTTTTACCGGTTTGGTAAGGCATCAAATGCCAATCGTCAATTCGCTCACCGTTGCTATTTAGCGCAGTATTATTAAAGCTCTCCATCGCAACCGCATCGAAGCTATTTTTAGAATTTGGGGAGAAGAAAGGGGCAAGGTAGCCTTGGCTATTAAAACCATCTGCCGGATTCAATGTTGCTTGTTGTGGCCACGTTTTATCTTGCCACACCATATAGCCCGCAAATACGGCCTTATTTTGTGCTTCTAGCGCCGCGATAAACTGTTTAACAATAAGATCTGGCGTTGCATTTGTTTTTGAACTTAATTCTAGAATAGAACGCGCTTGCTTGAGGTTAGCTAATACAGGATGAAGCTGATTGGCAACATTCAACCCTTGCTGAATCGCGGTGTTTTGCAAATCCGTTGTAGTCGCGTCTGTCAGTTGCGTTTTGACTTTCGCCGTGACCTGTTCACTCACCTCGGTAAAAGCGTTGGTTGTCATCCCCATCGCAATCAATAGGGTGAACGCCATCGCGCCACCCGCACTGACTGCAATTCGCGTACGTATACTATTAAACATGTTCGTCTCTATCGCTGATGATAGCAATCTCAGTAAATAACCTGTCATTCTCGCGTGTTATAACGCTTTAAAACGCTCAGCAGTTACCGTGATTGATATAAATTGACCATTAAAATTTTCGTGGATTTTAAACAAGAAAAGCGAACAGAGAATGAAAGAATGTGAACAGAAAAAGAATGAAAGAATAAACCTTATTAACAACGATAACTATCAGGCTGATTGATGCTCATCACTGGTAATTGCCAAACCCAACTCCACTTTAAAATTTCAACTATAACCAACTGTATTTATTGTGTTTTTGTAGAATATCAGTTACCCAAAATTCTTAATAACAAAACTATTACTAGCTTGATAACAAAAGAATCCACACAACAATAAATGTGACTTGCATCACAATTTATTTTTTATGATTGGATTTATCGATACTTTTCAATTCGTTACTTGCCCACAAAAGCCAAAGGTTTGATAGCCTAGGGCGAGCCTTTTATCGAAATACCCACTTAGTGCTTAATAAATAGTTACTCACCATCCCCGTTAGTATTCCCATGACCAATGCCACATACACCATCAAATCTTGAGTCCCTAGTACCAGCGTTACTCCTTTGAATACAATGAAATTTGGTAACGCACTGATACAGGCGCTTGCCATAAATTTTTGCCACTGTACCAATGGGTTGTATTTTTCAGCGTGAGAAAAAGTGAGTTTACGATTGCCAAACCAAGTTGTCGTCGCGGCAAACAAAAAAGCGATGCCACGAGCGATCATTAGCTCCATGCCGAACCATTGGTACAACGCGGTAAATATGAGTGTGTCGACGACAAAGCCGACACCTCCCACGAACGCGAATTTAAATAAGCTTCTCATGCCCTACCCTGTGACACAGGTATAAAGCGAGCGCTTTGATTTGGCAGTAAACTCAGGGGAGCAGCTCAAGGCTTGCTTGTGAATCAAAGCATCCACCTCATCCGACTTACCAATTAAGTGAAACGTTTTCAGGTTGTTAAGTTCGTTTACACTGTCGAGTTTCTTCGCTTGCCCTTGACTGTAAAACTGGCCGGAAAATGGGCGTTTACCAACATAGAAAGCAGGTGCACTATCAACTATGTTTTCAAATATCACGCGGTCACTCTTACTGTCTGCCTTACCCATATTCAGTACTAACATCGCGATCATCAGCAATGCGGGTAACACCGCTGCGGTGCCGGTCAGCCATTTAAAGTCGTGCTTATCCACCAGCATAGCAATCAAGATACCTAACGCTGGCACGCCCGGTAGTACATAAGCAGGAAGAATATTCCCTGCCATCGTAAACAAGATCATAGGTGAGATTAACCAGCACATTAAGAAACTAAATAGCCCTTGATGATCTGTCTCGATTGCTTTCAATACGTTACGGCGTTTCCACGCCAATATCGGCAAAACTAGAGACCAAGGCGCTGCAGACTGTAACCAGAACAGCCAAATCATACCGCGAGGTTCATCATGAGCAGAACCATATAAGTCCCCCTCCCAGCCGCTCACAACAAAACGCTTAAAGTGTTCACCAACGATAAAATAATCAATGAAACCCGGCGTCGCACGTTCTGCCATAATGTACCAAGGTAAGGCAACCACCAGCATCAGAGCCAAGCCGGATAAGAGCGGGAATCGTTTCCACAGTGCTTTAAATGCACCAAAGAAACCATGCTGCAGTACAAGCCATGGAAATACAGCTATCCCCATAATCACAATGGCGACAGGCCCTTTAGCTAATAAGCCACACGCCAAGCCAAAGAAGCCCAAGTAGCCCCACAATCGACTGTGTTTATCTTTGCCCAACCAACAATAATAAAAACCGACCATCGATATCGTCATTGCTAACGTCAGAGCCATATCCGTCATGACTGCGCCAGCAGCGATAGAGAAAATGCCACACGTGGCCAGCACTAACGCAGCAATCAGTGCACTAAAGCCTGCCCGATAAGCCATAAAAGCCACCAATGCAATGGTTACAACGCCCGCCAACCAATGAGGTGCTCGCACCGCAAACTCATTCAAACCAAAAAGTTCAATGCCATACGCACTCATCCATGTAAACAGAGGCGGCTTACCCCAAAAAGGCACCCCATAATCAAATTGAGGCGTTAGCCAATTGCCTGTTTCCACCATTAAACGCGCCATTTCGCCATAACGCGCCTCAGTGGTGTCCATCAAAGGATAAGCCGCGAGTGAAATGAGGCGAAGTACAAGAGCAAATGCCAATAACAACCACAGGTGGGTTTTATTAATACTCATGATTACGCGGTTTCTCCTAATTTAAACTTTAAAGGCGGGATGGTTTGATGCTTTGCCGGTTGCTCGTAAACGGATTGAACGAGATACAGTGGGCGTTGTTTGGTTTCGACAAAAATACGACCGATGTACTCCCCTAATAAGCCGATAGACAGTAGCTGAATGCCTCCCAACGCAAGCTGCACTACCATCATTGATGGATAACCAGAAACGGGGTCACCAAGCACGACCGTCTTCATCACAATCAATGCGCCATAAACAAAGGCACTCAACGCAACAAGTCCACCAACGACCGTCGCTAAGCGCAGTGGTCGAATAGAGAATGACGTAATGCCGTCCATCGCGAGACCAATGAGTTTGAGGTAGTTCCATTTGGTTTCGCCACAAAAGCGAGCATCACGCTCAAATTGAACCGTTGCCTGCTTGAATCCCGGCCAAGAAAAGATGCCTTTCATATATCGATTGCGCTCTGGTAACGCATTAATGTGTTTAACGACTTCTGCGCTCAATAGACGGAAATCACCGACGTTCTCCGGTACATCTAATTTCGCCATGCTATTAAGCACTTTGTAAAAGCAAGCGGCCGAGAAGCGTTTGAACCAAGTTTCACCGTGGCGTTCGCTGCGCTGCATGTTAACCACGTCATAACCCTCGCGCCATTTAGAGACCATTTTTGGAATAAGCTCTGGCGGGTCTTGCAAATCCGCATCAATCACGATCACCACTTCACCTCGGCAATGCTCTAGACCGGCACTCATCGCCGATTCCTTACCGAAGTTGCGACTAAGCGCAATACATCGAATGTCACTCGTGGACTGCATAAAGTTCTGTGCAATCATTAAACTGTTATCTTTGCTGCCGTCATCAACATAGATAATTTCACAGAGTTCAGGCATACCATCCAATACAGCAGTTAAGCGGCGATGAAATTCAGGTAAGACTTCTTGCTCATTAAAGAACGGCACTACAACAGACAAAACTGTTTGAGGCTCAGTGTGTTGGCTCACCTTTGAAAAGGTTGCTTCGTGAATATTGAAGGTTGTCATGCTACTCTTCCACTGTATCCGATGAATGGATGTAGCTTACAAAGAACGGCGTGAAAGAGTTGTTGTTGACATCTTTTTCACACCCTTAGTGCATAATGTTCGGTTAAGGCACATACCACCAAGTAACCTCAAAAAACGCCGAATTGGAGAGCAATACATGAAACGTGTTCTGTTAGTGGAAGATAATCGAGAAATTGCAGGTATGCTGTTCGATTATTTTGAGTGTGCAGGTATGGAACTTGACTATGCGGACAACGGTGAACTCGGCCTTAAATTAGCGATGGAAAACACATTCGATATCATCTTACTCGACTTGATGTTACCTCGTATGGATGGCCTCACTGTCTGTAATAAACTCCGCGATGCCGGCAACAACACACCGGTTTTGATGCTCACTGCGCTCGACAGCAGAGATGATATGCTCAAAGGGTTCCAACACGGTGCCGATGATTACCTCACCAAACCTTTTGATCTGGATATTCTAGAAGCGCGCATGACCGCATTGATTCGTCGTTACCGTGGCACCGTGGCATCGAGCAAATTGGTATACGGAGAGGTTTCTATTGACCAAAAAACCCGCAAAGCGTATCGCCAGGACAAATTACTTGCCTTAAACCCAACCACTTACGCCATTTTAGAAATGCTCGTGAAAAGTGCCCCCGATCTGGTTACCCGTGAAGAAGTGGCATTTCGCCTGTGGCAAGAAAATGAGCCAAATAATGACGTATTGCGTAGCCATATCTATCAACTACGTAATCAATTAGACAAACCGTTCGAAAAACACTTACTGATGACCATCCCTAAAGTGGGTTTCCGTTTGGAGTCTGGGGCATGATTCACCGATTACTATCGAGTTCACAAAGCACGCAAAGTATGACGGGTCGCCTTGCGCTGTTTTTCTCTCTAGTCTCGGTTGTCATTGGTATTTTCTGTTTTTGTATCATCACAGGTTCGCTGCTTTGGTCGGAAGATCGTGTTGGTGAACGCCGCATCATGATCGACAAAAAAGAAGCCATAGAACATTTTCAAGCTTATCCCGAGCAAGGCCGCCTTAAACTCGATTTATTAACCATCGCCTATAACGATGTCGCGTTAGTCCCAAAAGAGTACCAATCGTACCTCATTGGCAAAAAACACTTTCTTGATGAAGTTGGGGACGAACGGTATTCAAGAATGATCTATATGAGTACTTACACTTACCAAGGTAAAGAGCATCCCATCATTCTTATCTCACTTATCGATGAAGTCGAAATTACGTCTGAAGAATTCATTATGGTGGTCGCCATGGTGCTTTCTGTGGTGGCGGTGCTGATTTTTTTATTCGGCAATCTATTACTCAAGCTTTCTCAACGCTTAATCGAACCCGTTAACTCGCTGAAAAATCAATTGGATCAGCACCAAGGTGACCCAACGCAAACTTTTAGTGTGCCAGAGGGCTCCGCTAAAGAATTTCAGGCTCTGGCAACGGAGCTCAATGAGTACCGTCATAAGATTAACCAGGTCATCAAACGAGAACAAGCCTTTGCTCGCTATGCCAGCCATGAGTTACGCACGCCACTGACTGTCATGAAAGGCTCAAGCAGTATGTTGGCTAAAAGTGCTAATACGGATTTTCAATCGCGACAAGTCCATCGTATTCAAGAGGCGACGCAACAGATGTCGACCATGGTTGATGCACTACTAGGGTTAGTTCGTTATGAGCGAAACACCGATGATTCACCAACAAGAAGTATTACTGAGCAAGAAATAAAACAAGTCATTGCGCAAAACCAAGCTCAAGCCGATGAAAAAAATCTTGATTTCGATATACAAATCGATGGCCATCCAACCACGCGTGCTACCAATGCTGTGCTGACTATTATTTTAGGCAACCTTGTCCGTAATGGCATCGCGGCAACACCATCCGGTGCGATTCACGTCCACATGGACGATAAGCAAATTTCAGTTCGAGATGAAGGGGATGGGCTTTCTGATATTCCTCACTCCGATGGTCATGGCTTAGGATTAATGATTGTCGATGACTTATGCCAACGATATGGCTGGCAATTTAAAATCGCTACACACCCAAAAGGCGGCTGTGAGGCTGTGATTAAAATCGCTTCAGAACATCAAGAGTAACCGAAGCGATCTTGGCATAAATACATGAGGCCTCGATTTGTGCCAGACAAACGTTAAAATTGGCGCAAACCAAGGCCTCAGAATACAGATATGACGTTTTATTCGCTCTAGCTTTATTTCGTTCTAGCTTTATTTCGTTCTAAATGTGCAGTTCTGCTAGGCGTTGATATTCATCACACCCTACTTCCGATTGCTCACAAACAGACAGCAAATCATCAATGAAAAATCGTAACGCGCGAGATTCGATCGTTCTGATTGCCGTTTGCTGCTCCTGCGATAAATAACCGTAAATGCTTGCCGCGCCAAAGTCGCCAAATATCATCTGTCCTTGCGCATTGACCAAAGTGTTATGCGCATACAGATCGCCATGACACACTTTGTTGTCGTGCAAGTGATGAAACACATCAATCATCTGTTCAACGATAAGAGTAATCTGCTTAATTGTCAGTGAGAAGCCAACAGGAAAAGTGTCTCTTGTGCAGGTATCTAGTGTTGGTGGCAAGCCTAAGTTGTAGTAGTTGTCAGGAATAAGTTCCATCACCAACGCAAGCTCAGTAACGTCATCAACTTGTGCAATCGACTTCACCAAATTGTTATGCTGCCCCGCCTGCAAACAGGCTTCGAGCTCATCCTGTGGGAAACCATCACTGGTCACTTCACCTTTGAATATTTTTACGGCCACTTCATTTGGAAAATCGTAATCCAAATCCAGCCAATTGGCATGGGAGATCACCCCACTCGCCCCTTGCCCTAGCACGTGATTGAGTGAATAGCTGCTCTTCGAGACTTTAGGCACACTGTCTAATGAAGAGGGATGCAGGCAAAAAGGATTCCCTGCGAAAGCGCACCACGCCAGCTTTGGTAGCTGCGTCAATACATCAGGAAAACATTCAAGTTGGTTAGCCGAGAGACGAATTAGCTCCAGATTAACCAAGTTTTTCATGCTGTTTGGCAGTTGCTTGATTTGGTTTCCCGCTAGCGCCAGCTTCTTTAATCTCGGTCTTTCACCTAGGCTGTTGGGAAGTGTTTCAATCTCATTGTCAGTCAAAATTAACCAACGTAACTGAGCAGGAAGTGACGCTTCACTTACTGTTTTAATTTTGTTGGTTTTAAACCCGACCATCTCAAGACTTGGCAATTTTCCCAACACATCTGGCAAATGCGTGAATCGGTTGTTAGAAGCAAAGATGATTTTTAGCTTCGTCAGCTTTTCCAGTGCTTCAGGAAGCTCCGAAAGCGAGTTACCCGATAAGTCTAACACTTCCAGTGTGTCTGCAAGCTCTATAATCTCCATAGGAAAATCCGTTAGCCCCTCAGCTAACTTGAGTTGTTTGATTCCTAATAATTGCCCTGATTTTAGTTGTTCTAGAGTCTGCAAACCTAAGCTTTCCTATTGTCTAAATTGAGGCGCGCAGTTTACGTGGCTTAAACTAGAAAAGCGAGAACAGAGAAACAACAGAAATACTGAAATTTCTATAATTTAAGCACTAAGAGCACAAACAGGTTTAACGTAACAAGAAGAAACTAAAATGCAGCAGTACTGGCTTTTTATCTGGCTTTATTGACGTTACACTACGTGCCCTCTCAACCAAAAGGTCACGTGGTAAGCACGTCAGCAGTCGCATGAAACTCTCTGAAAGTCCAATCACTCAGCATTGCTTTAACGGCCACACTTTCTTCATCAAACGTGATGACATGCTGCATTCTCATTTTTCTGGGAACAAAGCACGAAAATTTATGGCGTTATTGGAAGAACATCATAACAACATTCGCACCGTGATCAGCTATGGTTCTGCTCAATCGAATGCCATGTATTCGCTGGCTGCTCTAGCACAAATTAAAGGCTGGCAGTTTGAGTTTTATGTTCAACACATCCCATCATGGTTGAAGCAATTCCCTTTAGGTAACTATCGTGGCGCCGTTGATCTAGGGATGCAAATCACTGCGATGCAGGAAGTCGAGTCCGCGCTTCATCCAAGTGAATACATCAAACAGGTTCGTGGACTTGATGAAACGACACTATTCATACCAGAGGGTGGACGAGCCAGTATTTCTGAAGCCGGCGTAAAGCGACTCGCTATGGAGATCCTTGACTGGACACGGTTAGAGGGCAACAAACAATTTGTGGTGGCATTGCCATCAGGCACTGGGACCACGGCACTGTACTTAAGTAAGCACCTCAAACCTCATGGAATAGAAGTGCTCACCTGTGCTTGCGTTGGGGATGCAGACTACCTAACCGAACAATTCAATATGCTCGAACAGGAAAACCACCCAACCATTCTGGCTGTGCGCGACAAGCATCATTTTGGTCGTTTATATCAAGGTGATTACGAAACATGGCAAGCATTGCACGATCAAACTCATATTGAATTCGACCTGCTTTATGACCCTTATATGTGGCAATGTTTACAACCATGGCTAGCGGAGAACGAAGACAAAACCCTCATCTACATTCATCAAGGCGGGTTACTTGGCAACGAATCGATGCTGCCAAGATATCAGCGTGAGTTCGACTAACTAAGATCTATTGGCTAAATGAAATCCGTCAACTAATTAGGGTCTGTTGACCTTTCGAGCTGATTTTTACAAAGAAAGATAAGTAGATCCTAACTTCTACTATTTAATTAGCGTCAAAATCTCTTTGAATACTGACGCACGACAATCTTCGACCATTTCATACAAGCACATTTCTACGCCAGTTAAACCAACACCACTTGCGGTCAGTTTTGCCAATGCTAGTGCTTTGTTCGCAGGCGTTCGAGAAGAGATCCCATCCGTTACTAGCTCTACTCGGAAACCCATTTGGCGCAGCGAAACCGCAGTCTGATACACACAAATATGCGCTTCAATCCCGCACACCAACCATGTGTCGACGTTGGTATTCTCTACCGCAAGTTTAAACGTGGACGCTTTGCAGCCATCAAACGTGTACTTCGCGATTGCTAGATGGTCGGTTGCCAACACTTCACGGATAGGCTCTACCGTTGGCCCCAAACGCTCAGGATTTTGTTCTAGCCAAACGATGGGTAAATCCAGTGCTTTCGCCCCTTTTACCAACTTAGTGATATTTTCAATCAAGGCCTCGCTTTCGTGCATTAAGCTAGCAAGCTTACCTTGCACATCGACAACAATTAAACCAGTGGTGTTTTTCGACAGCATACTCATATCCTATGAAACGCGCCCATGAAAGGCCCATGAGAGATAGAGACAATGTATCAAAATCTCCCTTTAACCTAATAAACCAATCATGCAAAGTCATTGTTCGCTCACGCTATTGGAATTTTTCTCGAAATAGCTCAATCAAAGCTTTCACTTTATTTGGTAAAAAAAGATTAGACGGATAGATCAACGTCAGATGTTGTTGCGAATGTGAGTACTCTGGCAGCACTTCAACGAGCTGGCCATCTTCTAGCGCGGGCTTAGAATGTACTTGAGGAATAAAAGCGATGCCGTTGCCCGCAATCGCCATTAAGCGCAATAGGTTCAAATCATCCGATTTCACAGTGACATGGTATTTGGGATCCAACAAATCTGCGTTATAGCGGTTAGTTAACAATCGGTGATGCTCAAGGTCATCAATGCTTTCAAGCGGAGGATGGGTATCAAGATACCCTTTCGAGGCGACAAAATGGCTTCGATATGGCAATAAACTGAACTGCACGTAACTGTCGTCAGAGACTTTCGCTACGCTCGGTAACAGCTGAAGATCGAACGCTTGACGCTTAAGATCAACACTCTCTTGGTGATTTTCAATCTCCACCGACATATCAGGATAACGCGTGGTGTATTCATTAATGATCGAGTTAAACGCCGCAGAGCTCATCAATGCCGATGGGATCGCTAACCGTACTTTTCCTGTCAGTTCCTGCTGATAGTCGTCCATCACATTCAAACCTTGCTGAATATGTTCAATCGGTTGCCCTACTAACTCAAATAGGCGCTTCCCGTGTTCTGTTAGCTCTATGGTTCGCGTGGTACGAATCAACAATTGGCAGCCCAAAGCTCTTTCTAATTCTTGCAAACGGCGGCTCACTTTCGAGCGTTGCAATTGGTTGGCCTCTGCCGCTGCGCTGATGCCGCCATGTACGATGGTTTGGCTAAACAAATAAAGATCATCAAAACTAACGTTCATTGTCCTACTTTTAGGTCATTCATGTTCTTATTTCGATTCTACTGAAATGTGATCAACTTCTCTATAATTCGCTCTATTATTTGCTTGCCAGCATCAAAAATTCGGGAATCTCTTATGACAGCGGATCATAAATTCAAACACTGGATGCGAACACTTATTGTCCTATTCATTGTGCTATTTTTCTACATTATCATTGCTGATCGCCATGCTCCCATTACCACAGAAGGGCGCGTTCAAGGTTACGTCGTCCAAGTCGCACCAGAAGTTTCAGGCAAAGTCATCGAGGTCTTAATTGATAACAACCAATCCGTCCTCAAAGGCGATGTCTTGTTTAAAATCGACGATCGCAAATACAAAATTGCACTTGAACAAGCTAAGTTGTCTTTGCAATCCGCATATGAGAAAGAAGCCACGCTTTACTCTCAACGCGAGGCAGCCATTGCCAACATCGCTCGAGCTCAAGCTACTTACAATAATGCACATCGTGAGTACATGCGTTTGCAAAAACTGTCGAGTCAAAAAGTCATCTCTCAGTCCACTCTCGATAATGCTTTTGCACAAAACCAAGTTTCTCGCTCGGCACTCAAAGCCGAACAGCAAAATTTAAAAGTCATTGAAGCGCAGTTGGGCGCAAAAAAAGGTCAGAGTACTGCAGTAAGAATCGCACAAAATGGGATTGAAAAGGCACAACTTGATCTTGCCAATACAGAGGTGCTGGCACCAAGTAATGGCGTGGTAACCAACTTACAATTGGAAGTCGGATCTATGGCAAACACCAACATGCCAATGCTGACATTTGTGCCGACAGGCTCCATGTGGGTTGCTGCGGACTTTCGTGAAAAATCGGTTGCGAGTGTCGATAAAACCTACCATGCGTTAGTCGCATTTGATGCCAATCCTGGTGCGGTCTATGACTTCGATTTATCCAGCCGAGACTACGGTGTGGCAGCTGCGCAGCAGACACCAAATGGTGCGTTGACCAAAGTTGAGGCCAATAACCGCTGGGTTCGCGACGCGCAGCGCACCCGTGTGAATCTAACGAGCCAAGAAGCATTGCCGCCCTCTCTGTTTGTGGGCTCACGCGCTACCATTGTGCTCTACCCAGACAACAGTCCATTTTGGCAACTGATGGCTAAAGCACAGATCTACCTTGCGAGCTGGTTCCACTTTGTCTATTAGGTGATGATCATGAAAACCTTACGAATTTGGTTTGGTTGCTCGATGGGATTGGCCTTGAGCATGCTGTTTGGTTGGTCTTATGGCTTCTTTGCTGTCATGCTTCCGCTGTTTGTGCTTGGCCGTTTAGACCATTTTAGTCTCCCTATGGTGCTCATGGTGCTGTTCTCTGCGGTTTGGAGCACAGTACAAGCTACGTTTATTTTGGAGTACCTTCAGTTCCATCCTACGTTGATGTTGGCTGCTGTTGGTATCATGATGCTGTTCAAATGCATCGCAATGATGAACCCAAAAACCTATTTATTCGGTTACATGGGTCTGCTAGTGGGTTCAATCGTGCTCAACTTTGCTAGCTACGACTTTATCGATATTGAAGAATTCAACGTTAACTTGTGGGTTATCTCGTTTTGTAACATCTTTGTTTGCGCGCTCGCCTATTGGTTGTTTCCTGAACCGGAATCTAAAATGGTTCAAACCGAAATGACCACGCCAGTGAAAAGCGATATCGACTACATTAGCCAAGTTGCCATGGGCTGGGTGGTGGCAATGGCGGCATTTGTCGTGTTCCAAGTAGGTGATTTGTACGACTCCCTTTCTGCACAGGCTTCAATACTCATCATCCTTACGCCAATGACACTGGCTGGTTCAATGGCAATGGCAAAAATCCGCATTATCGGCACGGCTTTAGGCTGCATGGCGGGAATGGCAGTTCAACTAATCTTGGGAAGTTGGTTTGGTCACGGATTATTATTCTGGCTTGCGTTCACTATCGCGATGGGCCCCTTTTGTCTCTGGTTAACAAAAGGACAAGTGAAAGGCGCAATTGCATTTTCTGCGATGTCTGCACTTTCAGTTCCACTAACCACGTCATTAGTACCTGAGCAGAAAGACGCGTTCTTCTCTATATTGTATCGCTTCAGTTCAATATTTGTCGCAGTATTGCTCACTGCTATGGTGATGTGGGTGGTGCACCATTGGATTCGTATTGTACTGCTCAAGCATCCCGAGATACGGGGAATGAGCGAGAATGGCGCATAATGTCTATATGATGCTCCAAATATTCAGATCCAGATTCTTGTTCTGAATCGAATAATGCATAGAAGAAAGGTCGATACTAGCGTCTGTTGACCCTAACATATCGACCTTATTATGTTTTTTCTTGAAAAATAGTTACTATTTCGAAGAAGTTTGTTTGTCTATCGCAACAAGCTGTTCAAGTAATAGCTTTTGCTCACGATCAAGCGAACCCAATACTTTTTTTAAGTTTGTTTGATAAGTATCAAGCACGTTTTTGTCCGCACTAATGGCAAGATCAAGTTGGCGCTCGTACTTCTGCAAAACTTGTGTCGTGCGCTGAATATTGTTCATATTTTCACGATGTTCCGCATGCATAAAGTACAGTGTGGAGGCCGCGGTAATAATCACAACTAACTTATCAATCGATAGCCAACCCGACTTGCTTTCATTCTCACTAGCCAATTGCTCAGATATTGCTTGCTCACTCATTATTCCATGCCTACTAATTTCAATTTAAATTTAATTCGTTCTGCAGTGCGCTGCAGTTCCTGCAATGTTTGATCCTGCAAGTAGGATTGGTATTGCACTAAGCCCGTCGCTGCCGCATAAGCCACTAATGCTGAAATGATCAACCAGCGATGAGACTTAATGGCTTGCTTCAATTTTGTAATCAAAACAGATCCCCTCTACATTTAAATCGGCTCTGGCCTTCAACTTCTTGTTGGCGAGAAATCTGCAACAAATTTTCAATGGTTAATGGCGGCATCTGAAAACACTCATAAACACTCCCATTACCACGTTGAACAAAAATCAAACTGTTATAGCGTTCTCTATCCGTATTATGAATTCGCTTTATTTGAGGATTATTGGATCGCTGCATCACGGTCAATGCTCGCTGTTCAAGAAGTTCGCGTATAGACACTCGCCCCATCTGCTTGATCTCTTTCCAACCTTCCATTGAGTCATAGTTTTGTAATAGCAACAAAGCATCTTGGGCTGGATTTGGCTTGAGGAACCATTTCTGATCCAATAGATAGCCAACCTCTTTACTAGCCAAGATGTTTGGCAACGCAACTTCCTCTAACTGACCATCGCTGCCATAATTCAAACCAGCATAAAATCCCATCCTTTCATCGCGCTTAATGACAGCGACGTTAAAGTCGTAAGGGACCTCAACTTGGCCTGATATAACAACCAAATCTCGTGCCAACTGGTCAAATCGTTGAGTCTGTTCAAAAGTACGGTAAATGTTGTTAGGTCGCTCACTCTGTGCCTGTGTATCAATCATACCTGACAGCGCGGTTAACCCTTGGCCACCAGTCACATGCAATAACCACTCTTCAATATCGATGATGCCGCCCAATAATGTGGCTGTCGCTTTATCCAACAAGTTCAGTTCAGCAGTCTGTACAACCGTCTGTTCAATAAACTCATTCATGGCCATTGCGTATGAGTTTCTATGATTAATTCCGACAGTACCTATTAAGGCAATCCCGATACCAATCACACTAAAATAACTGACGCCTATCACACGGTTGCTTTGATAACTGGCACGACCAAATTGGAAAAGCAGGGAGAAGATAGCAAACAAACTCGCAGTAATCGCCACAGGAGGGATGAATGATAAACGAACCGCATCACTACCTATTTGATAGAACATCCCTCCTGGTGCAAACGCCGATTGTGCCGTTGCATCGGTTAACATACGCACAAAGTTTGCGTTGTCTAGTGATGCCACCCAACGTTTAAATAGTTGTTCGCGCCCTGTCGTATGTTGGTAGCTACTATAGTAATGCTCTTTTAAGATCTGCTTGAACATCGCTCGAGTGCTACTGTGCTTAGCAATATCGACCTTATCCATATTTCGATTGCTAAATTTTAGTTTGCTAGTAGCTTGATATTGACGCCATGTTTTATCAATTTCTACACGAGCACGTTCTTGCAACGAACGGCGAATCGGCGTTGAGTCAGTGCGTGACCACGTTGCCGACACTTTGTAACCTTGATCCCGAGCAACTTGCACCACGATTTGCTTAATGGCAGGTTGGGTAACGAATTCATGTTGATCTAGATCATCGTCAAACGGGTATCGGTGCTCCAGATAAGCGATTCGAGCATCTTGCAGTTTGGCTCTAAATGACCGCGTAATACCGGCTAAGTACTTGTGATATAACCAAGGCTCATCATCTAAACTCAATAGACGTAAACCTGCAATTCGGCCCGAATCTATTTCATTTTGCATATAGTCGTGCCACTGTTGGCGTAATGCATCGACACAATTAGAATCACAGCTTTTCGCACGTAGGCGTTGAACTTGCCCACGATAAACTTCTACATAACGTTTAACTAAAGGTTCAACAAATTCCGCTTCATTATCAAAACCTTGCTGATAAACCAGCCATTCTTGAGCCAATTGCGCATCAATTTTACGTTGCAACTCACCAAATTCACGCTTAAACGCACTTGGCCCTGTATAATCCTGACGAATTTTTGCAATCGCTCTTTGAGTTGCCAAATAATGTTTTAGCTCTTTATCGTATTGTGCTCGTGCTTGCTTATATAGAGGGAAAATTTTGCTATTAAAATACGCTTCTTGATCACGCTCCATCAAAGTGACCATCATATTTTCGGTCTGAGCGGCAATCGTGCTATCAACAGCAGAAGACATCAAAGCCAATGATGGCAATAATGCAACGAGAAGCTTACGACGTTCGTCATCGGCAACGATCGAGTTCATAGCCTCAGCACGATCAAAAACCACCATTTGGCGATCTAACACTTCTTTAAACAAGAGTGATCGTACTGCAGCAAGCTTAGTTTCTGGCGATGTCGAGATGACCAGTTGATCAACCGTGATGCGCAGCGCAGGTACCGATGCGACCCAAAGCAGCATAAACACCACAAAGCGACGGCTGAAAGCACCAAAAAATGGCACCATGTTTAACGCCAGCATGTGCTTCGGAATCGCAGTTGCGACCGCTAACGCCAAACCAAATCCACTGACGATACGACCAATCAACTCAACATGTTCAGCCAACTGCGCATATTCGCCCACTAAAGTTTCTAGGCCTGATGCATAGAGTTGTACGAGCACAGTATTTAACGACACCTCAACCCACATATAAGCAAGTAGGCCAGGTAGAACGATAAAAAGCAGCAACAGAATTGGAATAGATCCCTTGTTGGGTTTCGTTGCGGTCACGTTTTGGTTAGGCACCATGTTTGCCTCCAAAGACGATCACTTTCTTTTTACGTGCACTGCTATCGTCAGCTTTGGAGTGGCACAACGCTTGGTTACTCTGACCTTGCCCCGCTGAACATCGGTCGATCAAAATCGCAATATCACCTCGATAGGTTAGGTAGCGCCCAGTTGATAGCAGAGACTGTTGCTGCTTAAGTTGATTAAAATCCGCATCAGCGGGCAACAATGAAACAAGTTTTACCTGAGATTTGGCACTTTCTCGGCTATAGCGTTCGGTAGGCACACTGATCATCGTGCCCTGAGTCAGAGCTTGGCAGCTGCGTAAAACATCACCTTGACTAAGTACTAAAGCGCGAGGCATATCTACCGCATCTACAAATTGCATCGACAGCTCACCCACGGAAGAAGCACGTTGACCAGTCGCAATCAAAATATTCCTTGAAGCAAATGACAGGTGCTTTTTCTTTAAAAGCTTATGCTGCTCGCCAGTAACCAACAATGTTTGGTCAAGGTAAGCAAAATGCGTTGCCCAATCTCGAACTAAGGTTCCCTTATCAATGCTCGTCAAATCAAACAAAACACTATCAAAAGAAACAGTTAAAGACTCAAGTGTTTGTGAACGACTATCGTTTGGGAAAAAGAAGTAATCATCACCTTGTTTTTTTAAGGAGACAAGAGTGTAACCAAACGAAGAAGATTGGTACTGTTCAAGCTCTTTGAGCAAAGCAGTACGAGTCGCTATCGGATAAAGGCAACTACCCTCGTCCAAAGGTACAATTCGACCAAAGCGATCGAGCACTAAGCCGCGTTGCACAAGTGCATCTTGTAACTCACTGTTCTTTACTGATTCATCAGCATAATCTGGTAAATTGAGCGTGAATGACAATGTAGGTGCTTCATAAGGGATAGGTGGAGGACTAGAGCAACCGGCTAATACTAACAACAGTACAATCCAACATATATTCCGTTTCATTTTGGGTTTTCTGTTCCAATTTCAAAAATTCGGCGAATTTTACATTATTTTGTATGCCATTAATTGACTAAGAGCACATTGCTCACTTTTATTTTTTTACTCGCTCAATATACAACCACTCGCATTTTTATTAGCGGTCTCGCATTTGTACCTCAATACAAAAAATTAACAAATCCACCTAAAGCAAAATATATAACTGTTGATTGTTGATGTAACTCACAAATACGCACTCCAAATACTAGATTCTTTCATCAAATATTTTTCATTCAGCTAATCTGCGCCGGTTTATTATCGGCTCATAGTAAGGATGACCAATGCACCATTGCGGTAACGGCCTGTATCTTCAGGATAAATTTTGCACTCAATGCGGAGAGGAAGTTGAGGAAAGCAAAAAGTTGCTCACGTTAACGGATATCGAACCAAACCTACTTGATGACTTAATTCAATCTTGCCCAGAAGCCAAAACCTTTACAGGTCGTCTAAAAAATAGTTTCTATTACAAGCGTCGTAATAAAGGCGGCAACATTACCTTTTCCTATTGGTGGGTTACCCTAGAAAATGCCGATGGTGAAGTAAAACAGATCAGCATCAACGCTGAAAACAAGGCTTTCAACAATCTAAAAAATGGTACTGTCATCAGCTTACTTGAGCCAACTGGCATTAATCTACACTACCTATTAGACGATGCAGCAAAAGGGATTGTGACTAATGACTTGCTCGCTTCTGGCGTCATTCTTCACAATGATGATGGGCAAGTATCCACCCTAACCAATCACTATAACTGCAGCAAGCCCCGCATGGGAGGCTTTATCGGTCTCGGCCTGATACTGGCAATTATCGCCACCGCACTCGTGGCTGGTATGTCAGATATGGGTGATGGCGCGATTCTAGTTGGCATTTTTATTAGCGTAGCCTGCATGGTGCCTCTATATAACAGCAACGTTACTGCTTTCCAAAAAGAATTCGCCCGTAAAGAAAGCATTACCGCAACCTTGGCAAAAATTTTAGAGATAAGTAAATACCAGCTCGGTTTCCATAAGGTTGAACGCACAAATCGTGATGATGATATCTTTTGTGGGGCTTGCGATCACCGCATTCAATTAGACCTAATGTACTGCCCTCAATGCGGAACAAGTCAAACTATCCATCAGAATCTGCAGCCTTCATCAGAAAATGAACCTGACTCTGTCGCTTGTATGAATGAAACCACAGAGTCGCCACTGCTTTTAGAGGAACCTCAACCCAAAGAATCCTCTAAAAAAAGTATTCGTGAGATGCGCCTAGATAAAATGAAAGAGTTTTATCAGTCTCACCAACAGGAATTCATATACCGTCATGCGCTAAGTCCAAATGAGAAATTTGATGGTAGCGCTTGGTGCTATATGGTTCAGGTCACAGACCGCAACATGAATACCGATGTGAGCGATGTAACCTACACTGAAACCTACACGATTCGCGATAAACACGGTTTTTACGACACGAAAACCACTAGACATCGTGTTCGCGATTCTAAATTATCCGGGAAACTCACCGTAGAGGATGAAACCGGCGAGATTTTTGAACAATGGCTACCTGACTCTTTAATGGCGCACACTGAAGTGGGTGATTACCTGTTGATTGGCTACTCTCGTCGTCAGAAAAATGATAGGTATCGAACGTATAGTGAGTACTACTACAACATCAGTAAAGGCCGTTGGGAAATGCCTGAATCAATACATGATTACGGTGAAACAAGCCTACTGTCAAAGTTTTTGGTGCTATTAGTCGCGGTAGGATGTGGGGCACTCATCTACCAAACCCGAACCCTAGAGTTAGGTGCAGGTCTGTTTGGGCTATTTATGGTTGGTGTCGCGCTCAAGTCTCGCAATACGAACAAAGCCAATAACAAAAATGCGAGTGATTTGATTCAGCCAATTATGGACACTCTATACCGAGTTCGTGACAACAAAAAAGAACTGTTGGCTTATCTTGCTAAACTGAAATAACGCTAGATTTCACCAATAAAAATAGCTCTAGATTGCACTGACTAAAAGCAGAAAGACTCGATGTCAAACCCGGATCTTTCTGTGCTTTCTTCACTCAGATGGACTCTAGAGAGTGAGCATATCTAACAGTTCAAACGAACCTCTATTGAATGACAAGCATCGCAAGTGCGCCAACGGCGACGCCACAACTAAATGTTCCTACACCAATAACTAACGCATTAGGTAGTGGACTAGGATCTTGGCCAATATCGCTACCTGCACCGTCTTCCTGCGCAGCGACTAATAACATGGAATAGTCTATTTCAAATGCAGAAGCGAGAGAGCGTCCAGTTTCAAGTAAGGCGCTGCCATGCAGTTCTACCCTTTGAATAGTACGCAAACTCAAGCCACAGATATCGGCCAATTGCTGTTGTGTCCAAGCCCGGCTTTGTCTAAGGTTACGAATTTTTGAGGTGTCTAATTGCATCCATCTACCCCTTATGTTGCGACGGCAGTTGCTACTAATCCAAAAAACAACCCACTAACAAAAGCGATAGATATACCTTTAAGAACTTGACGATGAGTCATACCAAATTTGTACTCATCCACACATTTTTTGTCGCGTATTAAATAAACTGCGACAGCCCCAAATAAGTGCATGTGTAATTGAATCTCTAAATCGTCGTTCTCAATGTTAATCGGGTGGCTCGATTTTAAACGCCAATTGCGTTTTTCTGAGACCAACACATCATCAACATAAATCCATTCTTTGCCACTCAACATTGAGCATTGAACAGTAATATCATGCCCTTTCCACTCGAAGTAACTGGTTAAAATCGTCTTCCCTGTTTGCATCATATTTCCCTATTTTTGTTTGACTCTCCAAGCGTGCCGAAAAAATCCTTTCTCTCCAACGACGTCTGGATGACTGTCGTACTATTGTCATATTCAACCGTAGTGACACTGACATGACAGTACTATTATTTCAAACACTTACGTTATTTAACCTTATCAATAGCTCACAATCAAGATTAAAAAATTTAGCACGTCATGCCCTCTTGCACACTTATTACATTGTAAAAGCGAGCAGAAAATCGACGTGCTAGACATCGTAATTATGCCATCCAGATCCGTGCTAGCATTCCAATCGGTGTTGTCACACCAGTGGTAATTGAACTCACTTCACCCTCTTTTATCACATAGATGGTTGGTGTGACGCTGATATGCCAATCTCGCATAATTTGGCTATTGGGATCATTGATATTGTTAAACTGATAATCTTTGACCTGCATAAATTGCTCGACCCTTTCCTTTGGGCCAGAAGATCCCGACACCGCCACCACTTCATAGTAGTCACTCAACCAACTTACGCTTGGACTGACAAACTTACACGCCGGACACCACGTTGCCCAAAAGTACACCACAACGGGTTCTTCATGGCTTTTGGCAATCACATCGACAAATTCGCCATCGGCCATGATCGCACTCAGAGGCGGTGCTTGTTCGTTGGGAATGTCTTTGGTCCGATACCAATCCATACCAATAGACAGTACGGTCACCATGAGTACTATTTGCAACGCTTGACTAAGCCAATACTTGAACGACTTGTGCTTTTTTACAGTACTCACTTCGTCACGCCTCCGCTTGCCCGTTCGATGGCTTTAACGACCACTTCGTCAGTTAGAATAACAGGCAAAGGGATACCCTCTGGGGCAGCAGGACCATAAACGATGTTGAACGGCACGCCAAAACGACCATGCGCACGCAAGAAGTCAGTAACGGAACCGTTTGGATGCGTCCAATCGCCTTTTAAGGTTGCCACATTTGGGCTTTGCAACATTGAATACACCGGATCTTGCCAGATTACCCCTATCTTGTTGGCTTTGCAGGTAACGCACCAATCCGCTGTTACATCAACGAATACAACACGACCATTTTCCACGTGATCCGTAATAGCTTGACTTGATAACTTCTGCCACGCCAAATCTTCTGGCAATGGTGTGGCCCAATGTTTAGTCGTCATACTACCCAACACTAGGCCACCAGCAATCAGTATTAAAGATACGGCACCAGATAACGCCAACGCTTTATCGCCATAGACACGCTTCACACAAACCATGATGTAAATAAACGCAACTAAGCCAATGAGTATTACCCAGAATATTGGTAAGTGATTCGCCAACAGAGACAACAACCAAACACTGGTTGCCAGCATCATGATACCAAACACGATTTTCACAACGTTCATCCATTGCCCTGGCTTAGGCAGTTTCAATGCGATACTAGGGAAGATAGCGACGACAATCCATGGTAGAGCCATGCCTATTGCCAATGCAGTGAAAACAGCAAATAAGGTGACCACATCCGCCCCTAAAGCAAAGGCAACAGCAGTGCCTAAAAACGGTGCTGAACATGGTGTCGCCAATAGAGTTGCGAACATTCCTTGAACGTAGTGACCAAACAGTGAATTGTCGCCCTTAGACGCTAGCCAGGTATTCGCACCAGATGATAAGCGAATTTCAAACAAGCCTAACATGTTGGCACCAAATAGCGCGGTGACCAATACCATCACACCAAGGAACCAAGGGCTTTGGAACTGAACGCCCCAACCAATTGCGCTGCCAGTCAGTTTAAGGACCAAAATAAAGCCTGCAAGAATCCAAAACGACGTCAAAATTCCTAATGAAGAAGCAATAAATTGGGTGCGAATTTGGCGGCGTTCGACACCTTGGGCAGCAACAATGCTGCTTAGTTTCATGCCTAACACCGGTAGTACACACGGCATAATATTAAGAATCAAACCGCCCAATAGCGCAAACAAAAAGATGCTTGATAGCGGCGTGTTCGGCAGAGCCTCGGTAATAACCCCAGATCTGGCCAATGTGGCCTCCTCTGCCAATAAGTTATTGTCCTTAACAGAAATCAACACGCCTTGGTTGGCCAAATTCACTTTACCAAGCCACGAATTTACTCGGTAATTGGCGGTTAGGGTATTGCCCTCATGCTGTACTTCCTCAAGTTTAAAACTGTAATCTCGAGTGAAGTCCTCTGCGCCATCGACCAATATTTCTGGCGTACTCCAACCTTGTGTGTTGTTCACCGTAACTTGGAGCTTAGATTGCTCGGCATCCCAAATCGCTTGGGTCACATCAATAAATGGTGAGGCTTGCGGTACACGACTCAAAGCTTGTGCATAAGTAAACATCGCGTCTTCATTGATTTGCAAATAAGACGGAATGAAAGCGAGTTGAATGTGGTAATCCGTTAGCACACAGATCGTGGTACACGAAGACAACGTCAGGGTCGCATCAATCATCACAGGCTTGCTCATGTATTCAACATGGAACGTCATCGGGAAAACGGTATCCCCTTTGTAACCTAACGTCTCGACACCAAGTAGCTCGTACTTTTTAGGATAAGGCCATTGCCAATCTACGTTCGTCAGGTTCTGAGAATTGTCCCACTTAATTGAGGGCGCAACGCCTCCCTCACCCGGCGAACGCCAATAGGTTTTCCAATCGCCACTGAGTTTGACATCAAGGTATCCTGTTACGGTTTTGGCTTGACGATCTTGCTGCCCGGTAAGCACCAGACGCGTTTGTACTGGCGGGTGTTGCGGGTTCGTAAGCCATCCTGTATCAGTATCCGAAATATGGGCAGAGGGCTGAGCATGACTAGACGCTTGAATAGTCGTTGGATTTTGGCTTATTGCTTGGGCCTGAAATAGGGATTGTGCCTGAAGTGAAGGCTGTGCTTGAACAAATAGCGAGCAGACACTCACAACTAGCGTCGTGATAAACAATAGCGTTGTGCGCGTCGTTTTAGAGATGTAATTCATAGTTATTCCTAATTAAAAACAAGTGTAATGGACGAGGTTCGTCATTAGGGACTTGTCATTCACGGAATACACACAGAGTGAGATGAACTCGATATTTTCGGGCTATCGGTTCGGTCCATTGCCTTTTTCTGGCAACCGCGCAACCGCGCCACACCACCAAAGTAAAAAAGCCAACAAACAGCGCAATAACCAAGGTTTCCAGTTGCTGCTGAGCAAATTGAATCAGCTTTTCCGATAGTTCACACTTATCTAAACCGTATCCGCTTTCTGTTTTTACGGTTTTGGCTTCACCATCAATCAAAATCGATTCAGCGCTTAGCTCCGATTGCATTGGGCAATCAAACATCAAACCTGCATTTTTCATCAGACACACGACAATAACCCAGCCAATTAATGCTAGGAGCCATTTGCCATTTTTTTGTGAGGCAACAGTGCGTAAACTGGATGAATACATGCTCGTGTTAATCAATGTGAAAACGTTGGGAATCATACCCAAGTAAATGAAAAGCTCAAGAAGTAGCACAATGTCCACCGATATGATTAGTAACGAAGTGTGATAGTCTTAAGATTCCAATCTCATTACGTTATTCAACATGCTCAATAAAGTTAATCTTGCTGACATTCGCTCGTTCGTTTTGATCGCGCAACTGGGTAATTTCACCAAAGCCGCTGAAGCGCTCTCCGTTTCTCGTTCTCATGTGTCTCGCCAAATCAGTGGACTAGAAGCGCAAATGGGGGTGACCTTACTGACTCGCACTACGCGAACACTCCGCCTGACTCATGCCGGAGAGCGTTTCTACCAAGAGTGTGAAAAAGCACTGCACGACATCGACCAAGCCTTGATCGCCGCTGTCGACGACACTCAAGAAGTGCGTGGTTTGATTCGCATCAATTGTGTAGGTGGTTACATCGGCGAGGACATCATTGCCAAATACGTCAATGAATTCATGTTGGCATACCCTAACGTTGTCGTGGATTTAGACTTTTCTTCACCACGAATTGATTTGATTGAAGATCAATTCGATGTCGCAATTCGCATGGGCGAGTTGGAAGACGCAGGCTTTGTGGCGTGTAAGCTAATGATGATTGATATGGTCACGCTTGCAAGCCCGAAATACGTGAAGACCTATGGCGAACCCGTCACACCAAAAGATTTGGCGAAACACCGCACGCTAACGGGCTCAGTCACTCGCTGGAGTTACCGCAACGTTGCTAACCCGAAAGAGCACAGCGATGTGATAGTGAAAGGCAATCTGCGTTGTAAGAACGGCCGCGCACTTGTGATGGGCGCACTACACGGTAACGGAATTATTCGTGTGCCATTGAGTTACTGTGACGAGGAAGTCGAGCAAGGCAAATTGATTAAAGTGATGCCTGAATGGGAAATCCCATCCGTACCGCTATCCGCCATTTTTCACCGTGACCGTTACCAACCTAAACGTCTTCGTACCTTCATCGATTTCGTCAAAACCAAGTTTGAACAAGAGTTTTAGTGTTCGTTCTGCCCTAACCTGATCACAAAAACGCCTCCATCTGGAGGCGCTTTATCTTAGTGACTAAATTGAGTTGGGGTACTTAAGTGAAAACGTAACGATTACGCTTGTGCTGGTACGCTCTCTACTTGAGATTCTTGTTCAGCGTCCTCTTTGTTGAAGCCTTCGTGCAAATGGTAGTAACGTTGGTAAATTACACCACTGATGGTCATCATAATCGCTGGCAGACCAATCATCATAAATTCTAGACCCATGATGGTACTTGCTGATTGCTCTACGTTTGGCACATAACCCACAACAGACAGACCCACACCGACAATGAAACCACCTGCTGCGCCTGCGAATTTCACAAGCATGGTTTGTACTGAGAAGATAACGCTCTCGCTACGACGACCTGTTTTGTGCTCGCCGTAGTCCACAACGTCAGCCAGCATTACCGTTTGCAGCGCGTTTGCGATACCCACACCAAATTTAATTGCCGCACCCGCCATACCGATCATTAGTGCGTTAGCTGGAGCGATGAAACCCATCAGTAGTAGAAGTACACAAGACAGAATTGGGAAGCCACAAGCGATAGGCCATAGAAGTTTACGTGGTAGTAGAGAAGCGATACGAGGGAACAAGAACACACCCGCTACTTCTGCTGCGCCTGCAACCGCCATGTAAACCGGGAATAGCTCTGCGTTACCTAGTGCGTAAGAGAAGTAGTAAATCGCAAAGCCACCAACCAATAGGTTCGCAATTTGGAAAGACAGAACCGTGCCGATTAGCGCTTTAAGCTGGTCGTTTTTACCGATGATAGTTAAAACGTCTTTGAAGCTGAATTTCTCTGCTGGTTTTGCGTTAGCTGGTGCTGCTTTCTCTTTTACGTTGCGAGCAATCAAGAATGCGCTCATTACAAACAGAACCGCAATCAGCATCGCAACGTTGAAGAAACCGTCACCTTGGTTGCCGTTACCTAGCTCACCCACGATGTGCAGACCGTAAGTACCAGTAACAAACCATGCAAGGCTCGCGAACAAACGTGGCCATACCACCAGCTTTTCACGTTCTTGGCGAGAGCTTGATAGCGCCGGAATCATTGACCAGTAAGGGATATCCATAATGGTGTACGTTAGACCCCAAAGGATGTATGCCGCTGCTGCGTAGATGTAAAGCGTAGTACCTTCAAACATGTGAGTACTGAAAAGGCCAACCAGTACTACTGCGTTTAATAACGTACCAATCACAATCCAAGGGCGGAATTTACCGAATTTTGAGCGCGTGTTGTCCACGATCACACCCATCATTGGGTCAGTAATCGCATCAATAATACGAGCGGCTAAGAAGATGGTACCAACGAAAGCAGCAGACAAGCCGGCTACGTCAGTGAAGTAGAACATTAAGAAGATGTAGATAGGTGCACAGGCAAAGTCTTTACCGAGTGCGCCAAGACCGTAAGACAGCTTGGTTTGTAGCGTAATTTTATCAGACATAATCGTTCCTTAGTGTCGTACTGCTATTCATTCCCCTAACTAGAATTCATAACGTCGACGTCTTTTATTTATATTTCGATGCTAATGCTACTGACCTGCCACTTTTGTTACTGTGATCCATTACCACTTTATGGAAACGTTTACAGGGAAGTTTTTAAAATGAGACATCGAACAATATTTCAGACAAACAACGTGACCAAACCTAATAAAAACTAGCTAGTTATCATCAACTTAATAATTTAGACACTGAAAACGATTTCAATTTAACTAATAAAAATACAACGCAAAAAGCCGTACAACCTTATAGGATGCACGGCATACGTTGACGATTTATAATCGATATGTCGCGAATATCGCGAAGTTTAGTGAAAAGTGTTAACTAATACGCTCAAACTTCACTAACATTGCACTTTCTGCATCAAGAATTGGCATAGTTAATCCCACTTCTTCACACCAAGCTCCTGACAGTTCGCAACCCGATTCAGTCCAAGGTGGCTGATAATTAACGATATCATCGTAATTCGATGGTTTATCTAAAACGGACACGCTATATGTCGCCTTTGGATCTAACCCCGGTAATCGCAAGTGGCCACTTAGCGAATTAGTTGGCATCGCAAGCTGCGCAATCATCACCACTGCTTCCGATTGATCGTTTGAGACAACCGCATGAATTTGATGTGCTTTATCGTCAGTTGGCACACGCCATGTTCGACCGCTATGCAACAGTGGGCGCAGCATTTTATGCAGCTTGATATAGCGCTCAAAACCTTGCTTTTCTGCTTGATCTTCTTTCACCGGATCAAGCTCAATGCCCATGTGACCAAACAGTGCCGTCAGACCTCTGAATTCAATGCTGTGGCGACGCCTTGTGCTGTGACAATGGCTTGCTCCAATGTGACTGCCCATGACCTCTGGCGGGAAGAAATAGCTCATACCACGCTGAATGGTTTGACGCTCGAGTGCGTCATTGTTGTCCGAAGCCCAGAATCGATGCGTGCGTTTCAGAACCTCAAAATCAATACGACCACCACCAGCGGCGCAAGATTCGATCTCTACATTCGGGTGTTTTTCACGAACTTTATCGACTAGCTGGTAGTAACGTTGGGTTTGATTGTGCGCCGCAGCCTGACCGAGGTGAGCTGGCTGTACAACTTCACGGTTCATATCCCACTTGATGTAGGAGATGTTGTAAGTCGATAAGAAATGATCCAAGCGCTCAAACAAGAAGTTAAACGCATCGTCATTTTGCAGATTAATCACATATTGATTGCGACCTGTTGGCTGCTCGTAACCGTCAACGGCTAATAACCATTCTGGATGAGTACGATATAAATCCGAATCTTTATTGATCATCTCTGGCTCGAACCACAGACCAAATTCCATACCGAGTTTATTCACGTGCTCAACTATCGGCTGCAAACCCTTTGGATACTTAGTTTCACATAGGAACCAATCCCCTAGCCCAGCTTTGTCACCGTTGCGCCCTTTGAACCAACCATCATCAATGATAAAGCGTTCAACCCCCATCTCCGCCGACTGAGTTGCCATCGACATGATGTATTCTGGATCGTGGTCGAAGTAGATGCCTTCCCACGTATTAAGGTGGATTGGGCGAGGTTTGTCCGTGAAATCACTCGGTAAAATCGTTTCGCGTACATGAGAGTGGAAATGATGACTCATACCGTTAAGGCCAGTATGACTGTGACTCGCATACAGCCATGGAGTGGTTACGCTTTCCCCCTCGTTCAGCGCAACTTCCCCCGGCAAATAGATGACTTCCGCTTGCATGTATCGACGGCCATCTGCTTTTACATCCACACGCAATCTGTGATTACCACTCCATGCAAAATGGAAGCCCCACACATCACCGCTCATTTCATCGAAGCTTGTTGTACCAACAACAAGCGCAGGATAATGCTCATGTGAGGTACGTCCACGACGGTTTTCTTGTTGGTAACCGCCTTGCAATAAAGGCTGGCGAACAGTTTGAAACTCGTGCACCCAACGGCCGTAGTATGTCATCAGCTCATTTGCACGAGCGGGTAAAGGTAAGGTATTGGCAAGACGGTTGACTTGGTAAACGCCCGATTTAACGTTAGTCAATGTATGACGAGTTTTCACAACATCGTGTGCATCTAGCTTGAGCTCTGTCGTTAAGTGTAAGCCTGCAATAGTGTCTTCGCTTGCAATCACTAAGCTATCTTTGGTCTGTTGAATATCCGTGATAACAAACACTGGCGCCCAATCTTGTCCGTTACGATGCCCCTCTACACCAGGGCTACTAAACACACCGCGACCAAGCTCAGGGTGCAGAGTTATTGAAACGTCTGCATCTAGCCGTCCGTATGGCACAGGGCGTTGCAGAGCTAGTCGGTAACGTTCAAGATCACCACTGACTTTTTGTCCCCAATGTAGGATCTCGGCGTACTCACCTAACTCTACAATCAATTGCGTCTGCTGACCTGCTAGCTCAATCAATGCTTTATCCATCATCTTGTCTTACCTTGGAACTGGAAATTACGTCGCATCATAATGAAAAAAACAAAATAATCTGTGACCCATACCAAATTCATGGAAACGTTTACAATCTAATTTCAAAACTGTTAATTAGTGTACTATTGTTGTTCTTGTCTTATGTTTCACTTCAAACCGTCATTTCATTTGCGTTTTTTACAGATGACTAAAAGTAGAGCACCCAATCTAGACCCAGTCCAGACCAAAACATAGAAATCAAAAAATAAAGATATAATTCAATAGTATAAGACCACAAAAACATCAATAAAACGATAGAATTTCACCGTCTACTCGCTCTTCTTTATTAATGCACGATTTCATTTGCCTACATAACACTCACTTAGCCCTTTCGCCCCTTGCAGTGGTTAACCGACCACCGTATTCTTAGGACTTCGAGATTCCTGTGAAGTGTCTCTCTTGGGTCCTAACTAATAATCCCAGCTTGACGATACTAGCGATTGCCGTGAGCTCAACAGCCACAAACACTTGCTGTATAGACTTCTTTGTCTCACACGCCCAATTGACTTCAGTTGGGCTACCTTTCCTCCTCCAACTTTTCACAACCTCAATATAAATAAGTAAATACAACGTCTTAAAACCATCTTTACTATTTCCCTAGCTCACCACCCGCCAACTTTTTATCCACATACACCCCAGATCAAGAAAACGATTCCAGACAACTATCTTAAAAATCGAGCTTAATATGTGCCGAACGAGCAAAATTAAGAGATCAAAATCACACAAAATAGTAATAAACCCATCAATAGACCAAAAATGCCAACCTCATCATGAAAACGTTTCCAGAGTTTATTTACACTGCGCAGCGAGTTAGGACTCAAATAAAAAACAAATCCATAAATAAAAATAAAATGGAGACACTTCATGAAACAAAAGACGCTTGTAAGAGCGCTTGGGTTAACCCTAGCCCTAACCCCTCTTGCTGGGATCGCAGCAGTGGAAAACGTAACGTACTTTGGCTACGCCAAGTGGGGCAACATTTACACTGATAACGACCAGCACAATGACGGAAAAGGTGAACGTAATGACGTGATTCGTGCAACCCAAGGTTACGGTAACTATCGTCTTGGTAATGAGTTGAACTGGTGGGAAGCAGGCGTAAAAGCGGACGTTTGGCAGCAAGGCGAGGCCTACTTTGATACTACATTATACCTTGGCAGTGGTGAAAGCTGGGGTGATGTTAGCCTTATTCAAATGTGGTCTGCGGGTCACGGTCTGTTCGATGGTCAAGCAGATGCCACGATTTGGGCTGGTGAACGTTTTTACCGTCGTCATGAAGTTCACATGATCGATATCAAATACTGGGATACCTCAAGCACAGGTATCGGTATTGAAAACTGGGATCTTGGCTTTGCAAAAGGTCATATTGCGTGGATGGCACCAAAATCCAGCGCTGATGACCGTACGCTTCATAACATTGATGCTCGACTAAGCGAAATTGAACTGAGCGACAGCGCGGATCTAACCGTTGGCTTGAACTACGTTTTCACTCAAAACTCTAGCTATGACCAAAGCGACATCACCACGTCTGGCGCTATGCTCTCAGCGCTTTACCGCCAAGCTTGGGACTACGGTTCAAATACGTTCGCTTTCCAATATGGAACTGATGCGCTGGCTGGCGGCCTGATGAGTGCTGAAGGTGGCTCCAATCGCAAGTACAGCACAGGTGTTGAGCATGATGGTTACAGCTGGCGAATCTTCAACTCTGGCGATCTGAACGTGAATGAAGATTTCCAAGTGATGTATTCCATCGCGTACCAAGACAAAAATCTTGATAACAACGATGGTGATAAATGGTTCAGCGTTGGTGCTCGCCCTCAATACAGCTGGACTGAATACATGGCAACCGCACTAGAAGTTGGTTACGAATCGGTTGAAGCACAAAACGGCGCAGGTACTAACGACATGTACAAAGTGACCGTGGCACAAATGTTTCAAGCTGGTAAAGGAGTTTGGGCTCGTCCATCCATTCGTCTATTCGCAACCTACTCAGAAAAAACCGACGAGTGGAACCGTGGTTCTAAAACCTATGGTCAGGCACAAAGTATCAATGCGAAAAATGTAGACGAAGTAACTTTCGGCTTTAACGTCGAAACATGGTGGTAACCCAATCCGGCTACTATTTTTGAACCCAATGGGGAGAGCGACGTGCTCCCCCCAAACAGGACAAAACAGATGAAACTAAAACCGCTCGCTACTTTATTTATTGCACTGTCTCTAACAGCATGCAGTGGCTTACCAGAACAAGCGTTCAATACCGATTTGAGCAATCAAGCTTGCTGCTCAACATTGGCGTCTTTGCCTCTGACTGCCCTATCGGTTCCATTCCACCAGCAAATGGTCATGGATGCGGATTTGCCAAGCGTAAGCCGCGCGGTTTTACTTTCTTCAGATTCCGCATCATCACAAGCACTGCCAGTGATGACCTACCAGATTTCGTCTGATGCGCCATTCTCGCTGCTCGTTCGCTCTTATGTTGACAAAAATGCGCTATTTGCTGCGAATGTCCTGATTTACGACGCGAAATGGCAGCTTCTAAACGATTACTCAGCGAAAGACTTTAACTACCACACAACGGGCATGCGCGGCTTGGAGCGTATCGAGAAAGTGGTAACAATAAACCCGCAACTCAACGGTGCGAAGTACATCGTGATTGCTTCAGATCCATCACTATTAGACGCGGAACTAAACCGTAAGCGTCAAGAAGAAGTTTACGCTGAATCGCAAAACGTCATTGGCAATAAACAACTTCCCCTCAAAGCGAAATACCAACCTTTTGGTGTTATTGACGTGACGGTAAGTGCCTCCAACAACAATGTCGTGCTAACACTGTTGGCTGAATTGGGCACACAATCCAATGAAACAGCCAAGACAGAGTTAACGCCGGCTGCATCGCCAGAAACGCAAGACGAATGGTCGTTGTATCAATCTCAAATCGATACAGCACTCAAAGATAACGATGTAAAACAAGCCGCTGAGATTGCGAATCACGCGGAACAGCAAGGCTTTACTCAAGCGAATGATTATCTCGTGAAGCAACTAGCGAAATAACGCTTCACGACAAAAATGCAGACTCGCTCGCTTCTGCACCTATTGCGGGAGCGAAACAAAATTAGAAACAAAAAGTTAAGTAGGAACACCATGAAGGCATTTTCAGACATTCTCCAAAGACGCGACTGGGAAAACCCACAATCAGTGAACATTCACTGCCTTAAGGCTCACAGCCCTCTTTCCAGCTTCCGCAATATTGACCATGCACGCGATGGTGTTCATGCTCAGCGAAAATTGCTGAACGGACAATGGAAATTCAAACTGTTTGATGCACCAGAGCAAGTTGATGGTGAGTTCATTGAAACGCAATTCAACGACACCAACTGGGATAACATTACTGTTCCATCTAACTGGCAACTTCAAGGTTACGATAAGCCTATCTACGCCAACGTGAAATACCCATTTGAGGTAAACCCGCCGTTTGTACCAAGTGATAACCCTACGGGTTGCTACCGCACTACCGTGTTACTTTCACAAGCAGACCTTGCGAACACACAACGCATTATCTTAGATGGTGTGAACTCGGCTTTCCACCTTTGGTGTAATGGCTCTTGGGTCGGCTACAGTCAAGACAGCCGCCTACCATCTGAATTCGACCTAACGCCTTACCTTGTCGCGGGTGAAAACAGCTTAGCGGTAATGGTCATTCGCTGGTGTGATGGCAGCTACCTAGAAGACCAAGATATGTGGTGGCTAAGCGGTATCTTCCGCGACGTGACTTTGCTGTCTAAGCCACAGCACTGCATTGAAGATGTGTTCATCACACCGGATTTAGACGCGTGTTACCGCGATGGTTCTCTGTCGGTTGTGACTTCAATTTCTGCGCCGGACACCTACCAAGTTCAAGTGCAGCTGTTTGACGGTGAACAAGCTGTGACAGAGCCACGTATCGACCGTCCGCACAACCGTCGTATTGACGAACGTGGCACGTGGGATGACGTGGTATTCCAAACATTGCACGTACGCGAGCCAAAGAAATGGACAGCGGAAACACCGAACCTTTACCGCTTAGTCGTTTCACTGTTGGATGAAAACGGCACGCACCTAGAAAGCGAAGCGTACCCAGTGGGCTTCCGTAAAGTCGAAATCACCGATGGCCAATTGAAGCTAAACGGTAAGCCTTTGCTGATCCGCGGTGTGAACCGTCACGAACATCACCCAGAGCTTGGTCATGTGATGACAGAAGAAGACATGATCCGTGACATCTGCTTGATGAAACAATACAACTTCAACGCGGTACGTACGGCGCACTACCCAAACCACCCTCGTTGGTACGAACTGTGTGACCAATACGGCTTGTACGTGTGCGATGAGGCGAACATCGAAACGCATGGCATGCAGCCAATGAATCGCCTATCGAGCGATCCACAATGGGCGCACGCTTACATGAGCCGCTACACCCAAATGGTGATGCGTGATAAAAACCACCCATCGATCATCATCTGGTCTTTAGGTAACGAATCCGGTCACGGCAGCAACCATAATGCGATGTACGCTTGGTCTAAAAACTACGACCCTTCTCGCCCAGTGCAGTACGAAGGCGGTGGTTCAAACACCACAGCAACCGACATCATTGCGCCAATGTACGCGCGCGTGAATACGGTCATTGAAGACGAAGCTGTGCCTAAATGGGCAATCAAGAAATGGGTGTCGTTGCCAAATGAAACTCGCCCTTTGATTTTGTGTGAATACGCACACGCGATGGGCAACAGTCTGGGTAGCTTTAATGATTACTGGGATGCGTTCCGCGATTACCCTCGCCTACAAGGCGGCTTTATTTGGGATTGGGTGGATCAAGGCTTGAGCCAATGGGATCAGAACGGTCAACACTTCTGGGCCTACGGCGGCGACTTTGGTGATGAAATCAATGACCGTCAGTTCTGCATCAACGGTTTGATCTTCCCAGATCGCACGGTTCATCCAACGTTGGAAGAAGCAAAATACTGCCAACGCATGATCACGGTGTCACTACAAGAGCAAACCAAAGACGCTTGTACACTGTTAGTGACTAACGAGAACTTGTTCCGCGCGACCGATAATGAGCAATTGAACTGGTCACTACTAGAAGATGGCAAAGTCATCCAAACGGGGTCATTCGCGCTTAACGTGGAAGCAGACAGCCAAGCAAGTATTGAGATTGCCCTTAGCTTCGCTCCAAAAGCGCAGGCGCAATACCACTTAAATACCGACATTACTCTGATTGCTGCAACACCTTGGGCGGAAGCTGAGCACGTCGTCGCTTCTGAGCAAATGGCGCTACGTAATACAGTAGGCCTTGTTCTTCCAGTATTGGAAATGCAACCAGCCCCAATGCTAACGCAGCAAGACAACACCATTTTGGTGTCTAGCTTGGATGAAAAACATCAATGGCGTTGGGATAGACAAACTGGCTTGATGACCGACTGGCATGTTGATGGCAAAACGCAAATGCTTGCGGCACCACAAGACAACTTCTTCCGTGCACCACTGGATAACGACATCGGCGTGAGCGAAATCGACAATGTCGATCCAAACGCTTGGATGTGTCGTTGGGACATGGCGGGGATCGGCCAATGGGAGCGTCAATGTGTCGCTTGCCGCAGTGAAACCCTGACGCATGCAGTGAAAGTGACCTCGACCTTCGCTTACCATTTTAATGGTGAAGTACAAGCGATCACCACTTGGACGCACACACTGAGCAACAGCGGTGAAATGACATTGGCTGTCGATGTGAAGCTGGCTGATGATTTACCACCAATGCCACGCATCGGTTTGGAGTTCGAACTGCCATTAAATGAGCAAAATGCACCGATCACATGGCAAGGTTTAGGCCCGTTTGAAAACTACCCTGACCGCTTGGCAGCAGCACGTTTCGGCTTACACACACAGACACTTGAGCAAATGCATACGCCGTACATTTTCCCTACAGACAGTGGTCTACGCTGTGGTACGCAATGGTTGAAGGTGAATGAGTTAGAAGTCTCGGGTGACTTCCAGTTCAGTGTGAGTCAGTACGCTCAGCAGCACTTAGCAGCAGCGAAACACACTAACGATTTGGTTGCAGAAGAGAAGATTTATGTGCGCCTAGACCATAAACACATGGGTGTCGGCGGTGATGACTCTTGGAGTCCAAGCGTACACAAAGAATTCCAATTAACGGACAATCAATACGCGTACCGAGTGACATTCAAGCCTGCTCAATAACGCGTCCAAAGAAACATAATAACCCCACAACACGTCAGTGTGGTTCTATCCCCAAGTTTCGGCTTGGGGATTTTTTGTTCAAGCGACTTCTATTTGTTTTAAAAGCTTGATACACCGCCACTATTCTCACTTGGGTGTTTGAGTTCATCCGCCTTGCATTGTTAAATAAAGCAAATTTCAGATCCTGAGTTCCCTCCCTATGGCTACTATCAAAGACGTCGCAAAAGAAGCAGGCGTATCCATTGCAACCGCATCTCGCGTGATCAATAACGCGCCTCACACTAGTGATGCAGCTATTGTTGCTGTTAAAGAAGCAATGGCAAAACTTGGTTATCGCCCCAATGCCAATGCTCGTGCTTTGGTGAACAAATCCTCAAATGCCATTGGTGTTTTAGTTAACGATGTATCGGCACCGTTTTTTGGCACCATGGTCAAAGCCATCGACACCATTGCAAACGAGCAAGGAAAGCAGCTTCTTATTGGTAGTGGTTATCACGATGCGCTCAAAGAACGCAATGCCATTAATATGCTGCTCGACAGCCAATGTGAATCGTTAGTAGTCCACAGTAAGGGCATGACCGATGCCGAACTCACATCACTCGCAGATGATATTCCCGGCCTAGTCGTAATCAACCGAGTAGTACCAAACATGGCTTCTCGTTGTATTGCTCTCGATAACCGTAAAGGCTCCTACATCGCGACCGAGCATCTTATTCGTAATGGTCATCGACATATTGGTTATCTTTGCTCAAATCATGATATCGAAGATGCTCATGACAGACGCGAAGGCTATCTAGATGCGCTGCGCGACAACGGCATCGAGATTCGCGAAGAGTACATTGAATATGGTGAGCCAGATGAAACTGGCGGTGAGCAGGCCATTGTCAACTTGTTAGCCAAAAACACTCCGGTTACAGCAATCGCCACCTACAACGACTATATGGCCGCTGGCTGTATGACCTTACTGCAAGAAAATGGCATTAACATCCCTGAGCACATGTCCGTCATTGGCTTTGATGATGGCCACATCGCCCGTTATATATACCCTCGGTTGACAACCATTCGCTACCCAATTCAAGTAATGGCAAACGAAGCGGTGAAACTTTCCCTACAGTTGGTTGCAGGTCAAGAAATGGAACGTTCTGAGTGTAAACTCTTTATGCCAATCCTTGTGCGTCGTGCATCTGTAGGCTCAAACCCAAAGTAAACCGGTGCTATCGCCATATAACCCAGAGCCATACCCTTGTAACCCAGAGCTAGAGCCAAGTAACCGAGAGCTATAACTAAGTAAAACAAGCGCATATTGTAAAAAAATAGTATTCTTAAAACCTAACTTTCAAAAATAGTTACTGAATGAATACTCAACCTAACTCACAACAACTGATTGCCTGTGAAGAATGCGGCTTAGTGGTCCGCATTCCTGACATCGATCAAGGGCAAAAAGCACATTGCCCTCGCTGCAATCATTCACTGACAAAAATCAATGCTAAGCCTTACCAAAGCATGATTGCGGTATCTGTTGCGTGTTTGATCATGTTGGTATTGAGTGTTTCATTTCCCTTTATGTCATTTAGCGTACAAGGCTTATCGCAAGAAATTACGTTAATGCATGCGGCCAAAATGTTGGCTGAATTTCATAATGCCTTGCTCGGTGCGCTGCTACTTGGGACAGTATTGGTCCTGCCCGGTATTTACGTCAGTCTTATTCTCTTTTTGCATATCCAGGCCCTAAAAACTCGTCAAAACGCGTTATCTAAAAAGCACCAGCGTACCGCTACCGTATTGTGCCGTATTATCTTCCGTGTCGAGCCATGGCTAATGGTGGATGTGTTCTTAATTGGCGTACTCGTAAGCTTGATAAAAATTGCCGCACTCGCAGAAATCGGGATGGGTAACTCGTTTTGGGCATTCTGTCTCTATACCGTATTGGTCGTAAAATGCATTTCCATGGTTGATAGAAGTTGGCTGTGGGGCCACTTTATTCCCGTGATCGATGTTCCAAACATCAAAGAAGGGGATACGCACCATACCCACAATCATATCGGTTGCCATACTTGCCACCAGCTCAATCCTATCGCTGACAAAAAGCACCAAAAATGCATTCGTTGTCATAGTCCTATTCATCGCTATAACCCAAGCGATAATTTGCAAAAAGCGTGGGCATTATTGTTTGCTTCCATTATTTTTTATATCCCAGCCAATTTATACCCGATGATGTATACCGTTAGCCTCGGAAAATCGGAGGGCTCAACCATCATGGAAGGAGTGATATTGCTTTGGAACCTTGGCTCTTACCCGATTGCAATGGTCATTTTCTTTGCAAGTGTTTTTATCCCAATGGCGAAAATGCTGGCGCTAGCTTGGCTCTATTACAATGCACAAAAAGCGCAGTATTTACCGCCCGAGGAAAGCATCTCGCGCCTTAAAGTCTATCGCATAACTGAGTTTATTGGCCGTTGGTCGATGATCGATATTTTTGTTGTCGCTATCTTAGTTGCGCTGGTTCAACTGCATAACTTAATGGCGATTTACCCAGGCCCTGCGGCGCTATCCTTTGCTGCCGTAGTTATTTTAACCATGCTTTCTGCCATGACTTTTGATTCACGTTTGCTTTGGCAACAACCTCATCATAATACGCAGAAACCACAAACGAATAACTTAACTGAGAAAGCTAAATATGAGTGACGATAATCAGGCAACCGCTCAAATAAAGCCTAAAAAGCAGGTTTCTGCGATATGGATAGTACCGATTCTTGCTTTAGCGATGGGGGCTTGGATGCTGTTCCAATACGTAACCAGTACTGGGCCACAGATCACGCTTAAGCTCCCAACCGCAGAGGGTATCGAAGTCGGAAAAACTGAGATTAAAGCGCTAAATGTAAAAGTTGGCGTGATCACTGACGTCAAGCTCAGCAAAGACTACGATCACATCATTGCTACCGCACAAATGAACAAAGACGCGAAACGAATGTTGAGTGAAGATTCGATGTTTTGGGTAGTAAAACCGCGCATAGGCCGCGATGGTGTCTCAGGCTTAGAAACTCTACTTTCTGGCGCGTACATCCAACTGCAACCAGGCAACTCTAAAATAGTAAAAGAGCATTTTAATGTCCTTGATATTCCTCCTGTGGCAGCACCTGATGCAGAAGGTTTGCGTTTGGTACTTACCCATCGTGAGGCAGGTAAACTCGGCGTGGGTGATCCTGTCATCTATAAAGGGTTTACTGTTGGTCGAGTTGAAAAAACCAGTTTTGATGTCGACTCACGTAGAGCTTTATATCAACTGTTTATCTTTAAACCATACGATAGCCTAGTGCGCACGAAAACGCACTTCTGGCTAACTTCTGGCATTGATTTACAGCTCAATGCAGAGGGTTTTGAAGTTAAGTTTGGTTCATTAGAAAGCTTAATCACTGGCGGTGTCACTTTTGACACCATTCCTGGTGCAGGTACGGGCAGTGAAGTCACCGAAAACATGACCCAATTCCGCCTATTCGACGATGTCAAACAGGTTCGAGAGGGTATGTACGACGACTACATTCAATTTGTCATGATGTTTGAAGAATCCGTACGCGGGCTAAAACGCAAAGCTCCGGTTGAGTATCGAGGCCTTCGTATTGGCACCGTCATGAAAGTGCCGATGCGCATGCCAACGCCGGAAGAAGATTTCTCTGCGAAGAAGATCCCTGTACTGGTTCGCATCGAACTGGGTCGTGTGTATGAAAATTTACCATCGACCAAACTGCCAATGTTTAAAGAGCAGCTCAAAAACGAATTTGCTAAAGGGCTACGAGGAACACTCAAAACCGGTAACTTACTGACAGGGGCATTGTATATTGATACGGATTTCTATCCTGAAGAAAAACCTTATGTGCCTAGCCAGTTTGAAGGACTAGATGTATTCCCAACCAAACAAGGTGGGTTTGCTCAAGTGCAGCGACAAGTCAATGAGTTCCTAACCAAGATCAACCGTTTACCGATGGAAGAGACGTTAGATTCCTTAAATGCGACATTGAAAACATCTGAGCGCACGCTCGCGTCTGCAGAGCGTGTTGCGAGTAGCGTTGATAAACTTCTGAATCAAAGCGACACACAACAAATTCCGGCAGATATTCGCCAAAGCCTACAGCAACTGCAAAAAACACTGGATGGCTACGGTCCAAACTCAACCATGTACAGTGAAATGGAATCAACACTGCAAGAGCTTGAACAAGTGATGAGTGAGTTCAAACCTGTATTAAAACAGCTCAATGAGAAACCAAACTCATTGGTATTTGGTGAAGATGACATCAATGATCCAATCCCAGTTAGAGGGCAAAAATAATGAAACGTGGACTTTTATTGATTTCTGCTCTTTTGGCAGCCTGTAGCAGCGCACCGGAAAATTCGAACGCGCTATATGTATTACCAGAAGCAAGCTCCGTAACAATAAACGATTCAGTGATCGCTCAACGCCCTCAGTTGGTCGTGCGTCCAGTAGTGCTTGCAAGTTACCTCGCTGATAGTGGTATTGTTTATCGTACTTCAGAAACCCAAATCATTCAGGCAAAACACAATCAGTGGGCGCACAGTATTTCTGAACAAATCACTCAACGTGTGATCAATGAATTACGTGGCAAACAAAGCCAATATTGGCCTGTTGAAGTGAATAACCTTCTTGATCAAACTAGCGAGAATAAACTGCAGCTGACACTTAGCAAGTTTAATGGCAGTTATGATGGTAACGCGGAAATTGAAGGGGAATGGCTACTCATTGATGCCAATGGCAAAGCCAAGAGTAGCGCTCCTATCAAGATTAGTATGCCATTGCAGGATGAGGGTTATGATGCTTTAGTGGATGCCCTTTCTATCGGGTTAAACAACCTGACCGATCAAATCGCAACACAACTCTGATTATTTTCGCCCACTCTGTTTTATGAGTGGGCGACTTTCATCTCCCCCGAAATTGAGTAGTGCATTTTTCTCAATGAATACTATTTTAAAGTACTCACTTCTCCTCGTTTTGATCTTCTATTCTGATCATCTTCAACCCCAAAATACCGAAGCCAAGCTCCAATAACAGGTAAACAACTAATAACCAATGTGGCATACCATCAACCAGTAAGCTCAACATTCGACCAGTCGCTAAACCCAGCATAAAAATAACTAAACTATAGAGCGCAGCTAGGCGGTATTTAGCATTGAATGCACCAATAACCCAAAACATGGCAAGCGCCAAATACAACCCCATAACCGCACGAAAAATGTGACTGACATTAACTGGTGAAGCATCAATCCCAAATAAGAAAGAAAGCGAATCAACAGGTGAAAAACCATAAGACAAAGCTATGGGGATGAGACCGGCTGTTGCAAAGAGAAGAAAAGAGCTCTGAATTTTCATGGTATGTCCTGGTTGGCTGCATGATTTACAGCATAGTCAATAAACGAAACACGTTGCATTACTAATGGATAAAATAATATTAGCCTGCACCAATGCAATTCGCTGAACCTTATCTGTCAACTCTATATTGAAATGGGATTCGTCACGCATTCGAAATTTGGAAATCCTCACCGCATGCTCTACGCTAATTATGCGCAATCAATTTAGTATTTTCATTCACACGGACGTTGATATGACTAAAATAGCTCTCCCCTCCATTGCTCTTATCTCCTCACTTACCGCAATTCCCTGTGCTTTGTCTGCAGAGACAACATCACCACAAAGCCCTTGGCAACACAGTGTGGAAATCTATATGTTGGCACTCAATATAAACGGTGATGCGACCATGGGTAATTTTTCATCCAGTTTGGATGTTGACCCGAAGTTCATCATGGACCATATCGATATTGGAGCGATGGCTCGTTTAGAGGGCGTATATCAAAACAAGTGGGGCTACTACATCGATTATAGCTTTATGAATTTGAGCGGTGATGTGAACAACTTGTCTGGCCTATTACCTAACATAACGTATCGCGCAGATTTGGAAGTACGACAAGGCGTGCTTGAAGCAAAAGCGTTTCAACGTGAAGTGTATTCGTTCGGAATGATCGACTACATGTTTGGTTTACGTTGGTGGGACAATGACATCAAAGGCAAAGTGTATCGTAATGACAATCGTATTCTGGTGGATAGACTCAACATCAAAGACGACTGGGTCGATTTTTTGATGGGCGTAAGATGGCTCAATGACCTCACGAATAATTGGCGTTTTCATGCGAGTCTCGATGCAGGCTTAGGCGCAGACACCCGTTTTACTTACGCGACACAGATTGGACTCCGTTACCGAATGAACGATTGGTCCGATATTAACCTTGCATACAAATCGACTTGGGTTGATTACGCCAATGAAGGCACCTTTGAATACGATACTGCATCACATGGCATGCTAATAGGGCTCGGGTTGTATTTTTAAGGTCTATATGTTGCGTAACAATTTTAGAGCGTTAAATGCTCAGGAAGCGCTCACTCACTGATCTTAATCATATTTAGAAAAGGAAGACTCATATACTCTACGCGCAATTTAAAACATCCATCATCTGACCACATGGTCTTTAGATAAGGCGCTTGAGCTGCAATGTCGATTACTATTTCTGATCTAATCACTGCTCTAAACAAAGTAGAGCATATCCATAAGATACAGGTAGAAAATGTGCACCTGTTTTTCAAAACAAATGAAGCCATTGTGTTGAATGCGTTTAAAGAAATTATCTCTCGTGACTCTATTGATGAACGCTTTATGATCATTGATAAAGAGTTTTCTGCTCTCGGTGATGTGAAGACTTACCTGCTAGAAGCATCGTACTTGGTCAGCTAACTACTTTTAACCGTCAAATAAAACGCCCCAAATCAATTAAGACTCGGGGCGTTTTAATGAGTAAATTCTTCAATTATTCGTTGAACAGCAATTCTATTGGTTTAGTGCTCACTAACGAATTGAAAGAGAGTTCACTAATTGGCAGAAAGCTTATAACGGTCGTCAATTACCGTTGTTTCAGGGTAGGCTTTCCCACTCTTCATTGCTTTTTCTGTTTCTTTCTTAACCGATGTATCTAGCCAGAAATTACCAATGTCCATTGGGTGCAAAATCCATTCGGTATTTTTTGTCATACCATCGTCAGCAATCTTGACCCAACGCCAGTGAGCGTAACGAGTATATGGCACCATATAGCCAGGTACGATCACGTTCGCATCGCCCACATACTTCTGGATCTGACGAGACAACTCATAACGTTTCTGCTGATCAAATTCGTTATCGTACGTTTCTATCAGTTTATCAAGCTCTGGGCTACTGTAGTTCGTATGCGCATTCGTTTGGGGTTTATTGGTATTGTCTGAGTGAAAGTACTCCCAATAAGCTGGGATTTCACCTGATCCCATATTCAAGAAAGCTAACTGGTGTTTTTTCTCCAATACGTACTTAAACGCAGAAGATCCATCGACAAGATTCAAAGTAAAATCAAGCCCCGCCAATTTCGCCTGCTCTTTCAAATAAGCAACTCTTGGTGTAAGGAAGTTATACCCATAGGTGATGGCAAAACTTAAACGTTCACCTTTATCATTGACGCGGATACCATCTGAACCGACTTTATCAAAGCCCGCATTCTCAAAATGTTTTACCGCAACTGCTGCATCAAATTTTGGTGGTGTGTTGTCTGGGTTATCATACTCCCCATGCCCAAACCCTAGGCCGTGAGGTTTGCGAGAGTAATCCCCTCGCATGATATTTTCGATCATGCCATCATAGTCTGTTGCCGCCATAATGCCCTTACGCACTTCTAGGTTATCTAACATCGGCATGGCGGTATTCATCCATAAACCACCCGCACCTTGAGGTGACTGATTGAAGCCCCAGTATTTTTGGATGTAACCTTTTTTATAGCCATCACTGCCCGTTTTATCGTGCCAAAGATTCGGCAGAACCATCTCAAAGTAATCTAGGTTCCCTTTTTCAAAATGTTTCATCGCGATGTCTTGATCACGGATAACGGTAATACGCACTTTGTTTACGTTGTAACGATTTTTGTAATAACGATTGTTGTAACCCCACCAATCTTCACCAACATGTTTAAACGTAACGCTTTTGCCCTTTTTCACTTTATCAATGAAGTAAGGGGCAGCTGTAGGCTCTGTTTTGAAGTTAAATTTACGAACAAAGTTGTCTGGCATGCCATCGTTATTTTCGTCTTTCTCACCATCAAAATAGTGCTCCGGACGCGGTTGAAAACCATTACTTGGCATGTTAATCAACACCATCAGCGAATCATGACTTTGTGCCACGGCAAGGTTCACTTTAATGGTGTAATCATCAATTTTTTCAACACCAACAATGCTTGTTTTGAAGAAGTCGTTGTACCATGGATCAATGATGTCTTCTGAAGTGTAATACTTCATCATAAATACGTAGTCATCGGCGGTGATCTTCTCACCATCAGACCATTTTGCGGTTTCATCTAGCTGAAAATAAACCGTCTTAAAATCATCACCAAATGCCCATGCTTTCGCCAATTGAGGGATCCACTTGCCAGTATTAGGATGGCGTTGAGCAAGCTTTGGCGTTCCGTCCATTAAATATTGACGTAGCCCTGAGTTCGCATCTGGACCGACACTACGTAGAGTTTGAGGAAAACTCGGAATATAAGTGCGGTACGTTCCGCCTCTCACCGCTTCTTCTGAAGCAAATAGCGGCTCATTGTTATTTGAAATCCATTCGATATCTGCTGGAAGCGCAGTGGCATTAAGCTGAAAACTGGTTGCAGCCAATGTCGCCAGTGCCGCAATTGGCAGGTTTTTCATCATCGTATTCTTCCTTGTTGTGTATGCACGGCAAGGCTTACTGAATAGCAACAAGTGAATCTCAAAGGAACTACGCTTTAAGCATAGTAAAGGAAATAATCGTGACTAATACAAAGTGAAATCCGACTCACTTCTGCATTAATATCAGAGAGTTTCACGAGGCCATCCTAGACCTTACAACGCAGTGAATGCATCCACATCATAGTATTCGTTACACATTTGTAACGCAACCCGTCCATAACACATGGTTGCACTTTCACTCAGTCGCAGCGACTTATGTTAGTAAAATGTGATCACAACAGTACCATCATCTAACTCTCCAGCCAGAGACGACACTTACAAATGTGCAGATATGTAGATGTGAACAGGAAAAATAAAAAAAGGTGAAGTGTTTCCACTTCACCTTTCGTTTCCAATGTAACGAAATTTACATGTTCGCTAAACTGTTATTGATGGATTTAAGTACTGCGGCAGGATCATTCGCTTGAGTAATTGGGCGGCCAATCACTAAGTAATCCGAACCCGCTTGAATCGCATCGACTGGTGTCATAATACGGCGTTGATCACCTTGCTCTGAGCCTGCAGGACGAATACCTGGCGTCACCAATTTGAATTCTTTACCAAGCTCACCCTTAAGCAAAGAAGACTCCTGTGCTGAACATACAACACCATCTAGGCCAGAGTTCTTCGTTAACGTCGCAAGACGAATGACTTGATCTTGAGGAGCGACATTCAAGCCAATGCCCGCTAGGTCACTCTGTTCCATGCTCGTTAACACCGTAACACCGATAAGTAATGGGCGATCTTTACCATAAGGCTCTAAAATCTCGCGCGATGCTGTCATCATGCGCTCACCACCACTTGCATGTACGTTCACCATCCATACACCTAGTTCAGCGGCTGCACGCACCGCTTTTGAACACGTATTTGGGATATCATGAAACTTCAGGTCTAGGAACACAGAGAAACCGCGTTTATGAAGTTCACGTACGAAATCAGGACCAAATAGCGTAAACATTTCCTTGCCTACTTTAAGGCGACATGACGCAGGATCAATTCGGTCTACGAATGCAAGCGCATCCGCTTGGTTATCATAATCCAGTGCGACAATAACTTTTTGGTCGATCATTTCATCTCCTAATTATTTTTGTTCTTGAGTTCTTGTTAAAGAAAAAAAGTTAAAAAAATGCAGCGGACAAAACATTCTGCCTGCTGCATAAAATTTATTCACCGTCCAATCCGCGGATTGGCTTAATCGTCCCCCATCCCTTACAAGATGGACAATGCCAATAAAGGGAATGAGTAGAAAATCCACATTTCCTACAACGATAATGTGGTTTTACTTTTAGTTGTTCACCAACCATTGCCTGTAGCGTCGATAAACTATCTTTTGCACGGCCATCTTCAGCTTCCGCAATATGATAATCGATCAGACGGTAGAAACCTTTCATGGTTGGGTTTTTAAGTAATTGCTTGGTCAACAGCTCTTGCGCTGCACCAACACTCTCATGATGCGCGACTAACTGCGCCAGCATGAGCTCAGATGATACGCCAGCTTTCTTATCAATACAGGCTCGTAAGAACTCGACCAACTCGTCTTCTTGGCCTAAGTGGTGGTAACATTCTGCGACCGTCGGCAAAACATCACTAATGAAGTCTTTGTCTTGTTCAAGCACACCCGTTAGATACTTGATGGTATGTTTGTAATCTTCTGATTCCAAATAAATACGACCAAGGGCAATGCTCGCTCGTACACATTTTGGATCTTCTGATAATGCTTTTTTGAAATGTTGAATCGCTTTATTGGTATGACCATCCGCTTGATCCAACATGGCAAGTTCACACCAGAAATGAGCAATATTTATGCGAATTCGAGTGCGCTTCTTACTCATCTTAGCTAGCTGATTGGCGTAATGTATGGCTTTTTCCCACTCTCGCGTCTGCTGGTAAATAGTCACAAGTTGCTGAAGTGCGCTTTCGCGATGGTCAGGCTCTTCTACCAACTGCTCAAAGATTTTTTCTGCTCGGTCTAAGAAACCCGAAGCCATGTAGTCTTTAGCAAGCTGTTGAAGTGCGAGATTCTTCTGATCTAGCGTTAAACCAGAACGAGAAATGAGGTTTTGGTGAATACGAATTGCACGGTCGACCTCACCGCGAGAGCGGAAAAGATTACCTAACGCTAGATGAGTATCTATCGTTTCATCGTCAACTTGGAGCAATTCAATAAAGTGGTCAACCGCTTTATCTGACTGATCAGATAGAAGCAAGTTAAGACCCGTCACATACTGACGGGATATTTGATGAGATTGCTTCTGCTTGTCTTGCTGAGCACTGCGGTGCCCCATGTACCAGCCATAGGCAGCGGCTATAGGCAATAACAAGAAGAGTAGTTCAAGCATTAAAGTTAAGCCTTATCCTTATGCCTGTTTTGCGACTGCTGGCTTTGCAGGCTTCTCTGCAACAGCGGGCTCATACTTTTTAAGTTTCTTTTTCAAACGGCGAACTTGAAGTTGAGTCTTAAATTGAATGCTAGCAAAAATTGCCCACGCAAGGCCAAAGCCGCCCACAAAGACCACACCCAATAGTGTTGATAAGTGAAATTCACCTTTCGCCAAAAGATAATTGAATGTGACAATCTCTTGGTTTTGAGAGCCTAATGCCAGTGCAATTAAAAAGAGAGCTAAAACAGCAATGATTTTTATAATTTTCATGTTACATCACCCTTTGAGGAGTAAGTAGGTAAGATTATGCAGGAAAATGTTTCTTCAGACCACGTATATTACCAATATTCTAGTTATAAAAAAGCGGCATACACGAGAGTATGCCGCTTTTTCAAACTAATGAGATAGTCTTAACTATCGATATTTACGCGCTCACGAAGCTCTTTACCAGGCTTGAAGTGAGGAACGTATTTACCTTCTAACTCTACTTTATCACCCGTTTTAGGGTTACGGCCTACACGAGGCTCACGGTAATGAAGAGAAAAACTACCAAAGCCACGGATCTCAATACGGTCACCGCTCTCTAGCGTAGAGGCCATATGCTCTAGAATATCTTTTACAGCATCCTCTACCTCTTTCGCTGATAAATGTGTTTGCTCAGCGCAGAGTCTTTCAATCAGTTCTGACTTAGTCATGGTTGCCCTCTTTGAGTGTCTTTATCACCTATTATAGTAAGTAATACTAATTCCAACAAACACTTGCTATCAATTCTAGACAAATTTTATGCAAAATGCGCAATCAGAAAATGGCTTTTTTTTAAGCAATTATCGGCATTAGTATTAGTACTAATTTTATCGTGATAATAAAAAAGGAGCCTTGCGGCTCCTTTTTAGCTTAAGCGAGTAAATTATTCGCCTTTAGCAGCTTTGAAAGCGTCAGCCATTGCATTACCAAAAGCAGCTTCGTCTTGCTTGTTGATAGATGCCATTGCTTCTTGCTCTTCAGCTTCATCTTTAGCTTTGATAGATAGGTTGATTACGCGGTTCTTACGGTCAACACCTGTGAACTTCGCTTCAACAACATCACCAGCGCTTAGGATTAGAGAAGCATCTTCTACGCGATCGCGAGATACTTCAGAAGCACGGATGTAGCCTTCAACGCCTTCTGCGATTTCAACTGTAGCGCCTTTAGCGTCAACAGCAGTTACAGTAGCGTTAACTAGAACACCTTTCTTGTTATCAGCAACGTAAGCATTGAATGGGTCGTTTTCCATTTGCTTAACGCCTAGAGAGATGCGCTCACGCTCAGCGTCTACTGCTAGAACAACTGCAGAGATCTCGTCGCCTTTCTTGTACTCACGTACAGCTTCTTCGCCAGCAACATTCCAAGAAATGTCAGATAGGTGAACTAGACCATCGATGCCGCCGTCTAGACCGATGAAGATACCGAAGTCAGTAATAGACTTGATCTTACCAGTAACTTTGTCGCCTTTAGCTTGTGCTTCAGCGAATGACTGCCATGGGTTAGCTTTACACTGTTTCAGGCCTAGAGAGATACGACGACGTTCTTCGTCGATTTCAAGAACCATAACCTCAACTTCGTCGCCAACATTAACAACTTTAGATGGGTGGATGTTCTTGTTAGTCCAATCCATTTCTGAAACGTGAACTAGACCTTCAACGCCTTCTTCGATTTCAACGAAGCAGCCGTAGTCAGTTAGGTTAGTTACGCGACCAGTTAGTTTGTGACCTTCTGGGTAACGCTTAGCGATTGCTACCCATGGATCTTCGCCTAGTTGCTTAAGACCTAGTGATACGCGAGTACGCTCACGATCGAACTTAAGAACTTTAACTTGGATCTCGTCACCAACGTTAACGATTTCAGATGGGTGCTTAACGCGCTTCCAAGCCATATCTGTGATATGTAGAAGACCGTCAACGCCACCTAGGTCAACGAACGCACCGTAGTCAGTAAGGTTCTTAACGATACCTTTAACTTCAGAACCTTCTTGTAGAGTTTCTAGAAGCTCGTCACGTTCAACGCTGTTCTCAGATTCGATAACTGCACGACGTGAAACAACTACGTTGTTACGCTTTTGGTCAAGTTTGATAACTTTGAACTCTAGCTCTTTGTTTTCTAGGTGAGCAGTGTCACGGATTGGACGTACGTCTACTAGAGAGCCAGGAAGGAAAGCACGGATACCGTTTAGTTCAACAGTGAAACCGCCTTTAACTTTACCGTTGATGATACCAACAACAGTTTCAGCTTCTTCGTAAGCTTTCTCAAGAACGATCCAAGCTTCGTGACGCTTAGCTTTCTCACGAGAAAGTTGAGTTTCACCGAAACCATCTTCAACAGCGTCTAGAGCTACGTCTACTTCAGCACCAACTTCAAGTTCGCCAGCAGCGTTCTTGAATTGTTCAGCAGGGATAGCAGATTCAGACTTAAGACCAGCGTCAACAAGAACGTAACCGTTTTCGATAGCTACTACAGTACCTTTAACGATGCTGCCTTGTTGGAATTCTGTTTCGTTTAGAAACTCTTCAAAGAGTTGAGCAAAAGATTCAGTCATTTATTTAATCTTCAATAAATTAAACTTCCACGGGTATCCTACCGCATGGGGTTATTAAATTCGCCAGTCATCATCCTTGCGACCAACGCTCTTAGTCTAACTGAGCGTAATTACTCAGCTAGCTTCGATTCGATATATTGTAGTGCTTTTTCTACCACTTCGTCGATAGTCATCGACGTAGAATCTAGCACAAGCGCATCCTCAGCAGGGCGTAGTGGTGCCACTGGGCGGTTACGATCTCGATCGTCACGCTCTTGGATCTCGCTTAAAAGGTCAGCAAATTTAACATCTAACCCTTTATCTTGCAACTGTTTAAGGCGTCGATTTGCACGCTCTTCTGCACTCGCATCAAGGAATATTTTTGCTTGCGCCGTTGGGAACACAACCGTGCCCATATCTCGGCCATCAGCAACGAGGCCAGGCGCTGATTCAAACGCACGCTGACGACGCAATAATGCTTCACGAACACGTGGCAAAGCAGCGACTTTAGACGCGGCCATCCCCGTTTCTTCTTTACGAAGCTCACCAGAAACGTCTTCGCCCTCAAGAATCACTTTAACGAGGTCGCCTTCAGCGATGAACTGAACATCTAGGTGAGTCGCGAGTGGGACAAGTGCATCTTCTGACTCAGTGTCTACACCGTGGTGAATTGCAGCGAGTGCAAGCACACGATAGATTGCGCCAGAATCGAGAAGTTGAAAGCCCAACTTCTTAGCTAGCAACATACACAGCGTGCCTTTACCTGCGCCGCTAGGTCCATCAACGGTTACAACCGGAGTTTGAGAGGACATGTTCTTCTCCACCTATAATTTCTTTTTCAGCAATTTGCTCGGTTTTCGAGGCGCGCATTATACGGCGAATCGCGCCATGGAGCGAGGAAAAATGTCGCGTAAAGCATTACATTTCCAATACGCTTTTGATTCACGCCATTGTAAAAAGTTCAAATAAAAACAGCGAGAATCTTCACTCTCGCTGTTTTTATGTTCGAACGTTATCTATGTGATTAAACAATAGGCTTCTGACCGCGCTCTGCTAATTTAAGCACCACACTGTCAGCGACTTTGCTTGCCACACCGGCCAACTTGTCTGCCAGCTTTTTCTTCTGCACATAATGGATAGATAGCACGGTTTTTTCTTTACATGCTGCGACGACTAAGTCATCTGATGTGCTGATTTCGTCCACAAGCCCCAACGCTTTCGCTTGCGTACCAAACCAGTGCTCACCTGTTGCCACTTTCTCAAGCTCCAGTGCAGGACGGCGTTCACGAATAAAATCTTTAAACAGAACGTGTGTTTCTTCCAGTTCTTGCTTGAACTTATCACGCGCTTTGTCTGTATTTTCACCAAACATGGTTAACGTACGCTTGTATTCACCTGCGGTAAGTTGTTCGTATTCGATATCGTGTTTTTTCAGTAACTTATTAAAGTTTGGAATCTGTGCGATGACACCGATAGACCCGACAATGGCAAAAGGTGCAGATACAATTTTGTCTGCAACACATGCCATCATGTAACCACCACTTGCTGCCACTTTGTCGACAGAAATAGTCAATGGCAATCCTGCGGCCTTAATGCGATCAAGTTGAGAAGATGCCAAACCATAGCCATGTACCATGCCGCCGCCAGATTCTAAGCGAAGCAGCACTTCATCACCCTCTCGTGCCACCGCTAATACAGCAGTGATTTCTTCACGTAAAGAGCCCACTTCTTTGGCGTCAATGCTGCCATTGAAATCCAATACAAATAGATGAGGTTCACGTTTGCTATCTAGCGCGCCATCTTTACTGGCTTGTTTGATTTCTTTTTCGCGTGATTTGTTTTTCTCTTTTTCTTCTTTCTTAACGGCTTTATCACGAGCTTTAATGAATGCCTCATCATGTAGATGATGTTCTAGTTGCTCAATCGCTTCTTTATGACGTTCTGAAAGGTTAGTTACTTCCAATTCACCTTTCGCAGTCCCCGAGCGACTGCCCGCAGATTTTGCAATCACCAACAATACAATGACGGCTGCAACAACGGTGACAATTTTGGCCAAAAACAGGCCGTAATCTAATAAAAATTCCAATGAGAGTTCCTCTATCTCATACCAGTAATTTGCCTATGCATATCATGTAAAACACCATTTGTGTACAACGGCTAACTATTTGTTTCAATATAAAAACCGATACAGCAATACAGTAAACATGCAACTCAAGCGCTGGAATTGGTATAACACATGAATTGGTGTATTGTAACCATCTTGTCACGATTACCAAGATTTTCCAGTGAGAAACAGCACGCTTTATGTTCATATCATCTCAGATATGCCTATCTAACTGTGTCGCTTGGATGTCGTGTCTATATATCGGAACTATATACAATAATAAGGAATAATCACCGTGAACTACTCCGTTTCAGCAGATGCCTTAAAAGGTAAAGTCATTCTTGTAACTGGTGCAGGAAATGGCATCGGTCGCCAGTCAGCACTTTCTTATGCACAACACGGTGCTACAGTGATTCTACTCGGTCGAAATGTTAAAAACCTTGAATCCATTTACGATGAGATTGAATCCGCGGGTTACCCTCAACCAGCGATTATCCCGCTCGATCTCAAAGGTGCGACTAAACAGCACTATATTGATATGGCGGAAACCATTGAGGGACAGTTTGGTCGTTTAGATGGCCTATTACACAATGCAGGTGTCCTTAGCGCGCTATGCCCATTTGAGCAAATCAACGAAGAAGACTTCGATGACATCATGCAGATCAACGTGAAAGCCGAAGTATTGATGACTCAAGCGCTGCTGCCTATTATGCGTAAGGCAGAAGCGGGTCGCATCATCTTTACCTCTTCGACCGTTGGTCACTCTGGGCGTGCTTTCTGGGGCCCATACGCCATTTCTAAGTTCGCGGTGGAGGGTATGATGCAAGTTCTCGCTGATGAATTGAGCGATACGCCAATGCGAGTTAATGCCATCAACCCAGGTGCGACACGCACTCGCATGCGTGAAAAAGCCTACCCGGGCGAAGATTCAAACACACTAAAAACGCCTTTAGACATTATGCCGTTATATCTTCATTTGATGGACCCAGCAGTCACTGATGTAAACGGCCAGTGTATCGACGCACAACCAAAGTAATCGGCTTAAATTACCTGACACAATCGTTCAAAAAGACAGCTAATGCTGTCTTTTTTCATCTTCCTCACTACAAAAATCTTGCGACTTTTTCTTATGGAAATATACTGTACAAATATACAGGTATCATTCTATGCAAGACATCATCCAACACTTAAAAAGCCAACATCTTGTTTGGCAAGCAAATTTAACCAAAGCAGATACTCATCAAACTCTGCATAGTTCTGGCTTTACAGAATTAGATGCACTACTCGGCGGCGGTTTCCCTCCCTATGGCGTAGTAGAAATGGAGTCAATTGGCAGTATTGGTGAACTGCGTTTGCTTGCGCCTTACTTAGAAGCATCGCTTTCAAGAGGGGTAACGGCATTCATTCAACCACCAGCGCTGATGAATTCATTGTTCCTGCACAGCATTGGTTTGGACATTAACCAAGTATGGATTGTGACGCCAGATCATTCCAGAGATGCGTTATGGGCGGCTGAGCAATGCCTCAAAAGCGGCGCGTGTACCAACGTTTTGCTATGGCAAGATGAGTTAGAGATCCACCAAGTAAAACGTCTGCAAGTGGCAAGTGAGCAAGGCTGTTGCCCTCTGTTTATGCTCAAACCCAACATGAGTAATCGCTTATCCTTGCCAGTGTCGCTCAGTTTGAAACTGCAAGCTCACGAACAAGGCATAAGTGTCGAGGTACTGAAACGCAAAGGCGGTTGGAGCAAAGGCAGTGTCAACATCAACTTCCAACATCGCTACCCACAATTAGTGATGCCAACCACGACTCACATTCCGTCGACGGTGGTGAATTTCCCATTGGCGCAACAAGGTTAGAGATATGGCTTTGTGGATTTACTTGCACTTCCCTCGCCTGCAACTCGATGCCCTCTTTGGTGATAATCAAGAGCAGCCGGTGGTGATTGTAGAAAGCCAGCGCTGTCGGATCATTCAATACAACGAGATCGCCGAGCAACAAGGCATTAAGCCAAACATGGGCTTAGGCAGTGCCGCGTCCTTGTGCCGAGATTTACAAGTGCATCCGTATCATCCACAGACCGAATTGAGCAAGCTACAAGAAATTGCTCGGTGGTTGTATTTGATCACATCTGATGTCGTACTCATGCCAAACCAAGGTATTTTACTGCGCGCCACCCCAATGCTTAATCTGTATGACGGGCTACTAAACTATTGGAATAAAGTCAGCGCTCACTTATCGGAGCTGAAACTGAGTTTTCAATTCGGATGTGGCTTTTCGCCTTTTTCTGCCAAATTGATGGCATTAGCAGGGACGAACGTCATCAACGAAGACAAATCTGCCATACAACAAGCCTTATCGCCACTGCCGCTAACATTGACGGATTTATCAAACACTACCGTAGAGAAACTACAACGTGTAGGCGTCACCACTCTACAAGGCTTGCTTGAGTTGCCATTGCAAGACATCGCGCGCCGTTTCGACATTGATTTGGTGAACTACGCTGGCCGACTGACTGGGCAATTCAAACACCCTGTTGATTTTTACCATCCAACCGAATCATTCCAAGTGTATCTGGAATTACTGTTTGAAATTGAAAACGTACAATGGGTAGAAAAACCGCTCGTTAAGTTACTGCATCAACTCGAAACCTTTCTTAAGCTGCGCGATAAAGTTGCATTTGAGCTGCGTTTAACACTCCACCAGCGAGACAAACAAGAGCAGCACATTCAGCTCACATCCGCACAAGGCGATTACTTGTGTCAACGTTGGCAACAACTCGCAAGTTTGAGTTTGGAATCCGTCATGTTAAACGGCCCTGTTATCGGTCTGACGTTACAAGTAGAACGCCAAGGTGAACCTTTAAGCTCTGCACGCGACATCTTTGCTGGGCAAAAAGGACAAATGAACGCATTAGAGCTGCTCTCTTTATTGCAAGCGAAATTGGGCAAAAGCGCGGTACTCAAACCCAATATTGCCTGCGACCCAAGGCCAGAGAAAGCCAGCCAATATCGCCCAGCTGACGAGCCGGATGTATCAATTAACACCATCCCTGCTCTGCTGCGCCCCGCGATGCAATTACCCGAACCTATCGCGCTACAAGAGCAAGTATCGTTAGTCCATGGACCAGAGCGTATTGTCTCTGGGTGGTGGGACGGCGATGAGATCATGCGAGATTACTATATTGCGCATACCAAGCAAGGTCGCTGGTTATGGATATTTCGCGATCAACACAAGCACTGGTTTCTCCATGGCTATTTTTGTTAAATCGACGGTTATTTTTGTTAAATCAACAGTAATTTTTATTAGGTCGCTATGAGTTACGCAGAGTTGTTTTGTCAGTCCAATTTCTCCTTTCTCACTGGCGCTTCTCATGCAGAAGAGTTGGTATTGCAAGCGGCGTTTTATCGCTATCAAGCCATTGCGATCACCGATGAGTGCTCGGTTGCTGGCGTAGTGAAAGCCCATGCGACCATCGAGCAACATAAACTCGATATCAAGCAGATTGTCGGCAGCATGTTTTGGCTCAATGAAGAATGCCAGGTGGTACTGCTTTGCCCTTGCCGCAAAGCTTATGCAGAACTGTGCCGTATCATCACCAATGCGAGACGCCGCAGTGAGAAAGGCCGTTATCAATTGTCTGAATGGGATTTGATGTCGATTCGTCACTGTTTCGTGCTGTGGCTCCCAACTCATCAAGAGAGTGACCATTACTGGGGACGTTGGCTTCAGCAGCATCACTCCGGCCGCTTATGGGTTGCGATTCAGCGTCATTTAGGTGGTGACGACGATGCCTACACCACACACTGTGAATTATTAGCAAACGAGTTCCAATTGCCGATTACCGCTTGTGGCGGCGTCTTAATGCATGCTGTTGAACGTTTACCTTTGCAGCATGTCCTGACAGCAGTCAAGCATGGTTGTAGCGTCGACAAGCTCGGCTTTAGTCGTTCATCCAATGCAGAACGAGCATTGCGTCCATTGAACAAACTGTCTCGGATTTACAAATCCGAATGGCTAGCAGAAAGCACTCATATCGCCAGTTTATGCGAATTCAAGCTTTCAGAGCTGAAATACGAATACCCAACAGAACTCATCCCGAATGGTTACACGCCAGACTCTTATCTGCGTATGTTGGTTGAGCGGGGTAAAAAACTGCGGTTTCCTGATGGCGTACCTGCCAAAATCAATCACACGATTGAAAATGAACTCAAGCTCATCAAAGAGTTGGAGTACCAGTATTATTTTCTCACCATTCACGACATCGTAATGTTCGCCAAGCAACGAGGTATTCTCTATCAAGGTCGTGGCTCTGCGGCAAACTCGGTGGTGTGTTACTGCCTAGAAATTACGGCTGTCGACCCTAGACAAATCTCGGTCTTATTTGAACGCTTTATTAGCAAAGAACGAGATGAACCACCAGACATTGATGTCGATTTTGAACACGAGCGCCGTGAAGAGGTCATTCAATACATCTATAAAAAGTATGGCCGTGAGCGTGCTGCTTTAGCTGCAACTGTGATCAGCTATCGCTTTAAAAGTGCCGTACGAGAAGTAGGTAAAGCGTTAGGGATTGAAGAAACTCAATTGGACTTCTTCATCAAGAACGTTAATCGACGTGATCGTGACCAAGGTTGGCAAGCGCAAATCATCGAGTCGGGATTACAGCCGGAATCGTTAAAAGGTCAGCAGTTTATCCAGTTAGTGAACGAGATCATCGGCTTTCCGCGTCATTTATCTCAGCACGTAGGCGGCTTTGTGATTTCTTCTGGTCCTTTGTATGAACTGGTGCCTGTCGAGAATGCTTCAATGGAAGATCGCACCATTATTCAATGGGATAAAGATGATTTAGAAAGCTTAAAGCTATTAAAAGTCGATGTGCTCGCACTCGGCATGTTGAACGCGATACGTAAATGCTTTCAACTGATTGAGAAGCACCACCAGCGATCACTGTCGATTGCCGAGATCACGCGCTTACAAGACGACCCGCACGTGTATCACATGATCCAAAAAGCAGATACGGTTGGCGTATTTCAAATTGAGTCTCGCGCGCAAATGAGCATGCTGCCACGTTTAAAGCCGACACGTTACTACGACTTAGTGGTACAGATTGCCATTGTTCGCCCGGGCCCAATTCAGGGTGACATGGTGCATCCATTTCTTAAGCGACGTAATGGCGAAGAGCCTGTCAGCTATCCATCGGAAGAAGTCAAAAGCGTACTAGAGCGCACCATGGGCGTGCCGATTTTCCAAGAACAAGTGATCAAACTGGCGATGGTGGCGGCCGGGTTCAGTGGCGGTGAGGCCGACCAACTGCGCCGAGCAATGGCAGCATGGAAAAAGAACGGCGATCTCGCCAAGTTCAAACCAAAACTTATCGATGGGATGCGTGAACGCGGTTATGACTTAGACTTTGCTGAGCGCATCTTTGACCAAATTTGTGGCTTTGGTGAGTATGGCTTCCCAGAAAGTCACTCTGCCTCTTTTGCTGTGCTGGCTTACTGCTCTGCATGGTTGAAATATTACTACCCTGCGGAGTTCTATACTGCCCTACTAAATAGCCAACCGATGGGTTTTTATAGCCCTTCGCAACTGGTCCAAGATGCTCGCCGACACGGAGTAGAGGTGTTACCTGTCTGCGTCAATCATTCTTCGTATCAGCACCATCTGGTTAAATGTTCCAATGGCCGTTTTGGTGTTCAAATGGGCTTTCGCTTAGTAAAAGGGCTGAATCAAGAAAGTATCTTGCGATTGATCGAACATCGTCCGAACACAGGCTATCGCTCAATCCAAGAGGTCAAACAGATCTTACGAAACCGCCGTGATATTGAATTACTTGCCTCTGCCAATGCGTTTCAGATCCTGTCTGGTAACCGCTATAACGCTCGCTGGGCAGCAATGGATTCGCTATCTGATTTGCCCTTATTCAATCATATGGAAGAATCGATGCCGAGTTACCAAATACAACCATCTGAGTATGAGAACTTAATTGAAGATTATGCCAGCACTGGATTGTCGCTTAGCCGCCACCCAATAACCTTGCTAGAGGAAGCGGGTCAATTGCCGCGCTTTACCCGAATGAAACAGCTCGTAGAAAAAGCGCACAAGTCCTTAGTGACAGTCGTAGGAGTCGTCACGGGCAGACAATCTCCTGGCACCGCTGCTGGCGTCACTTTTTTCACTTTAGAAGATGATACTGGCAATATTAATGTCGTGGTATGGGGCGCTACGGCCCGTGCACAAAAACAAGCGTACCTCACATCAAAAATACTTATGGTGAAAGGCATTTTAGAGCGCGAGGGGGAAGTCACTCATGTGATCGCAGGAAAACTTATTGACTACACGCACCATCTTGCCGAGTTGCAAAATAAATCACGAGATTTCCATTAGAGAATAGAACGTAAAAGAGGGAGGTTCCCCTCCCTCTGTCGATCCACTGAATTATTTATCAGCTTCCGCTTCCATACGCTCTTTCTTGTATTTCCTATACAGTAACACGGATAAAGTCATAACGACTTTCGATGTTAGCCATATCATGAAAAGGAAGTACCCTATATTTAGTGACTAATAGGTAAAAAGTGACGTGATATACGCTACATATTTAGTGTAAAAAATATGTTTAAAAAGCATAACAAACCATGGCAAATTTATCACGCCCAAATATGATTGGCGCTGTTACAAAATAATTAAATACTTATTGATACAACCTGACGAAGGCGTTCCTGTGCCACTTGCACAAGAAGATCTGGCTGGAATTTAGAAATAAATCGGTCACAACCTACCTTTTGTACCATCGCTTCATTAAAGCTGCCACTGAGTGATGTATTTAACGTAATGTACAATTTCGCCATACGTGGATCAGTACGAACTTCATGCGTTAATCGATACCCATCCATCTCTGGCATTTCGGCATCGGTGATCATCATTAACAACTCTTTTTCTACGTCTTTTCCCTCATCACACCAACGTTTTAATACCGTTAATGCTTCAAGGCCATCTCGGCACTCAATGATGTTCAAACCAAGCTGAGACAACGTATCTCGAACCTGATTACGTGCTGTGGAAGAATCGTCAACAATAAGCACATTACGACCAATCATTGCTTGGCTAAGATCATGATCCAAAACACCGTCAGAGATACTTACATCATAATGTACGATTTCGGCTAACACCTTTTCTACATCAATGATTTCAACGATTTGAGACGTTTCACCGTCTTTGACTTGAGTAATGGCAGTGAGGTAATTAGAACGACCGGATGTCGACGGTGGGGGTTGAATCTCGGTCCACGCAGTATTGATGATATTGCGAACCGGCCCAACTAAGAAGCCTTGTATGGAACGGTTGTATTCCGTGATAATTAAATTCTCTTCTTCAGGTTCACCGCGCAAGTTAGGAAAACCAATCGCACAACGTAAATCAATCACAGGCACAGCCTCACCACGTAAAGACGCGACACCACGAATGTTATAGTGAGAACCCGGCAGTTTCGTTAATGGAGGAAGTTTAATCACCTCTTTCACTTTGAAAACGTTAATCGCAAATAATTGACGACTATTCAACGTGAACAGCAAAAGCTCCAATCGGTTTTCACCGACCAGATTTGTGCGCTGATCAACCGTATTTAACACTCCGGACATACCACTACCTAACTTTGAATGACAACGTTCACTCTTAATAGAAACCCTGTTGAAACAACAGAATAAACTTTTTTATGAGTGTTTTATCTACCCGAGAGTAACCTTAAGGTACTAGGATAAATTGCTAATGGAAATTACATTAATGCTCCGGATATAGCAACGGAGCTAAGCTCAGATTGGTGCTCTACATCAAAATGAAAATCAAAAAAGGGCGAACTTAACTGCCCACCCTTTGCAAATAACTCAATCAGACAGAGAAAGATTATCCCTCTATCACTTTCATCAGTAACTGACCATCATACAAGGCCTGCTTAATCAACGCGGCTCCCGGCATCGTTGCCTGCTTATAAAAACGCGACTCTACCAACTCTAAGTCTTTATGGTAAACCGGTAAGCTCTGTTCTTCGATACAACGACGGACCGCAGGATAAAGGACTTCTTTCGCCTGATTGATCACACCGCCAATCAAAATTTTCTCTGGATTGAACAGGTTGATCACAATAGCAATCGCCGAGCCCAAATAGCGCCCTAGCTTTTCTATTACATCGACCGCTAAAGGATCACCATTCGCTGCCGCTTCGCAGATGCTCTCAATGCTCATCTCTTCTTGTTCAGCAAGAATCGATGCCTCACCACCCGCGATACGAGTGACCACTTCTTCCCGAATGGCTTGTGAACTTGCGACGGTTTCAAGGCATCCTATATTTCCACAGTGACAACGCTTACCGTTCGGATCAATTTGAATGTGGCCAAGCTCACCAATGTTACCATGACGACCTTGTAGCACACGCCCATCGAGAATGATCCCTGCGCCTAAACCATGGTGAATCGAGATAAGTACAGAGTTATCGTTATCTTGAGAGTGCCCAAACAGCTTTTCTGCCAACGCCCACGCTCTCGTATCATTGGCAATAAAGACCGGTAAGCCTGTTGCTTTATAGATCTCTGGACCTAGTGCCAAGTTTTCAACATTGTAGTGAGGCATTTGCAGAACAATACCCTGCTCGGAATTAACCAGACCAGGCAGCGTAATTGCAATACTGGTCACACGATCCAGCTGATCAGAATATGTTTGGAAGAATTCATCAATTTCGTAGAGCAAGCGTTCAAGAACGTCCTCTTGGTCACGCTCATGGATATCGATCTTGGTATCGATAAGCACATCTCCACCAAGCTCATGTAATGCAATGGTTAAGTAGCCACGGCCAAGACGCATCGATAGAAATTGCCAACCTTCATTATTGACCTGTAATCCGACCGCTGGACGACCACGGCTAATTGCCTCTTGAACGGTCGTTTCATGGATCAAATGGGCTTCAATAAGCTCTCGAGTGATTTTAGTGATACTCGCAGGCGCAAGCTCACTTTGCTTGGACAAATCAATACGAGATATTGGACCCTTGAGGTCAATTAGTTTGTATACACGACCAGCATTGACCTGTTTGATATGATCAATATGGCCCGGTTGAGCCATGTACATCTTGCACTCCGAAATTCTATAACCGAGTAATTTTTTTACTTTGCGAAGGAATTGTGAAGTGAATTGATAAATCCCCGTGACAAGCATCACGTAGAAACATGTTCGTTTGTGTATTCAATCAAATAACCAACAAACAACACCTGATAAATTATCTAAAACGTCACTTATTTTACTCTTTAAAATTGGTGAAAAAACAGACTGCATCGTATTTGCCATGAACATTTAGGGAAAATACGAACAACCTTTACTGGCTATGCATATACTTAGTCGAGTGATCTGCCCTACACCTGAATTCTTCGGAGAATCTATGACTTCAATATTAAGAAGAACAAAAATTGTCACAACGCTTGGCCCATCAACCGATAAAGACAACGTCCTCGAGGACATCATCAAAGCTGGCGCGAATGTGGTACGCATGAACTTCTCTCATGGCTCCAGCGAGGACCACATCCAGCGCGCACAAAAAGTTCGAGCTATCGCAGCAAGGCTTGGACGCCAAGTCGCCATTTTAGGTGATCTGCAAGGTCCAAAGATCCGAATTTCCACGTTCAAAGAGGGAAAAATCCAACTCAATGTCGGTGATAAATTCACACTGAATAGTGACCTTGCAAAAGGAGAAGGCAAGCAAAACGCCGTGGGCTTAGATTACAAAGAACTTCCACAAGATGTATCGCCTAACGATGTTCTATTGCTGGATGATGGCCGAGTGCAACTGCTAGTGACAAGCGTAGAGGGTAATAAAGTCCACACTCGAGTGACCGTTGGTGGTCCGCTATCAAATAACAAAGGCATCAATAAAAAAGGCGGAGGCCTCTCTGCTGATGCACTCACAGAAAAAGACAAAGCAGATATCTTAACCGCTGCAAAAATTAAAGTGGATTACCTTGCAATTTCATTCCCTCGCAATGGTGAAGACATGCACTACGCTCGACGTTTAGCTCGAGATGCAGGCCTAGAAGCGAAGCTTGTTGCTAAAGTAGAGCGTGCTGAAACCGTTGCGAATAATGATTCTATTGATGACATTATTCTTGCCTCTGATGTCGTAATGGTCGCTCGCGGTGATCTTGGGGTAGAAATTGGTGACCCAGAACTCATCGGTGTGCAGAAAAAACTGATACGCCGAGCACGCAGTTTAAATCGCGTTGCTATTACTGCGACCCAAATGATGGAATCCATGATGTCAGCACCGATGCCGACCCGTGCAGAAGTCATGGACGTAGCAAACGCAGTACTCGATGGCACCGATGCCGTCATGCTCTCCGGAGAAACCGCTGCAGGGCTGTACCCTGTTGAAACGGTGAAATCGATGGCAGAAGTATGCATTGGTGCAGAGAAAATGTCAGAAGCCAGTCTCTCTACGTACCGACTCGACCGCACTTTTGCAACGGCAGAAGAAACCATTGCCATGTCGACAATGTATGCGGCTAATCACATGGAGGGCGTTAAAGCCATGATTGCCCTTACAGAGTCAGGCCGTACTGCGTTGATGATGTCTCGTTTAAGCTCAGGATTACCGATCTTTGCGCTGTCACGAAACGAGTCAACACTTAACCGTGCTGCACTTTATCGTGGTGTTACCCCGGTCTATTTTGATTCAAAAGGCGGCGTAGGCTTGAGCACTGCTCAGGAAGCGATTTTAACACTCAAAGAGCAAGGACTGTTAGATGAGGGCGATCTGGTGATCATCACCCAAGGCGATATTATGGATGTCGTTGGCTCAACAAACTGCATGCGTATCCTTTCCGCGTGATTAAGCGCCACATCGCGCCATAGCTTAAAGCAGGACTCCTTAAAAAGAGTGATCGCTAGAAACCAGGAATACACAAACCACAAGGGCTCAATTACCGAGCCCTTGGATTATTAGTAGAGAGATAATGATTTGCACATAGATCGTTATTGGTACAGGTTGTCGCTTATAAAACTATCATTCAAGAAAACAAGCATTTTTAGTAAATATAACTTCAATGAGAATGCGCATTTAGCCCAGATTAAGCGCTCGCCCTGCCATCAATGTTGAGTTGATCATACAATTGAATCAAGTTAAAACCAGCTTGCAGTCCAAGCTGATAATCATGCTCTAACGCCTCTGGGTCACTCAATAACGATGACGACTTCAATTCTTCTTTTGGAGCCAACTGCAAAATAAACGTGTCATCTGGTGGCGCGGATAAGAACGCCTGCGTCAGTTCAAAAGTCTGATAATGAATCATGAGCATATCGGCTAACCCGGAATCAAAATTCTCGCCAACCAGATGACTGAGCCTATACAAGTTATCTGCTCCAAATAACCAACGACCACCATTGAGTAATTTGCGACCTGAAAGTTTAGAATGGTGCGCTGCATGAATTTTTTGCTGTAAAAACTCTCCCCAGTCCGCTTTCCACTGGCTCATTTTCTGCTGCCAAGACTCTTGCACCGAGTTAATGGATTCGCGATACCATTCAACACCACTATCACCAATTTCGCTTTGGGCTTTTGCTTCTGACTCAGAAAAGGGTTCGGTACGAATCACAATAATATTGCGCGCATTTTGTCGCCAAGCCTCTTGAACAGGAATCGAAGCCGAAACGCCACCGTCCACATATTTTTGCCCGTTGACCTCTACAGTACCTTGGTACAGCTTGGGGATCGCACAGGTCGCAACCATTGTGTTTAGCCAGTCATCACTCAAGATTGGTAAGTACTGATCCGCGAGAGAATTAACATTTGTCACCGCAGCAAACGCTCTGCGCTTCCCTAAGGCTCTTTTGCCTAAATCAAGGTCGAGTTTATACGGATAATCCTGAATCCGCTCTAACGCCCATTCTAGGCCCAAATACTGCTTATTTCGTATATATCGAATTAGATTAAAAAATTCAGGGGAGGTCGTTAAATCGGTAATGAATGCTTTACCCAAGCCATGTTGTCGGCATAGGTAGGCACATAAGTTCAGCGCACCCGCAGAGGTACCATAGAATTCGTCGAAAGGATCAAAATTAGAGAGTAAAAAAGCATCCAATACACCAGCGGTAAAAATCCCTCTCTGCCCTCCTCCTTGTGCAACAAGAGCAGTTTTTCCACGCCTAAAATGTTCATAAACAGAAACATCAAGCTCGGCATGGCAATCAGTGATAATACCGCTGTTCCGGATCATGGCTAGATTGCCATTCGTTAGGCCGTCGTGATCGCAATAATTCCAAATGAGAGCAGGACTGCGAAAACGACAACGACAATAAATAGGGCAGATTTTAGATCGTGTTCCATAGATACCTCCTTGCTTGTAACAAATTAATAACACCTGTGTGAATCATGTTCAAGAATTGCTTTATTTAGTCGCACGATTTTGGCTAAGGCATCACAATTAGCTTAGTCGTAATAAGGAGATACCACATGAAGAATCCATCTAACTGGTTAGTTAGCAGTGTATTATTGAGCCTCTCTATCAGTGCTCAAGCAAGCGTCAGTATTACCCCTTTTATTGGCTATACAGGAGGCGGCTCTGTTGAAGATCAAAACGAGCGCACCTATGACATAGACCAAGCACTCAACTTTGCCTTTGCAATAGAGACACCTTTAGAACAAGGCAGAATTGGCTTATTCTACTCAAACCAGTCTTCAGATCTGCAAAATATAGGCAACGCTTCAAATATTCATTATCTTCAGTTTCAGAGCAGTATTTATTACCCTGTGTCACCTCAATGGCAAACATACGTAGGACTTGGTCTTGGTGCATCTTATGTAGATGCCGATTGGGTTGATAATAAATATGGATTTTCTGGAAGTGCATTTGGTGGTGTTGAATATGAAATATCCAAGCACTTTGCTTTTACCGCCCAAGTTCGATGGCTTGGTACCGTCGTGGACAGTGACACCTCTGGTGCTTGCGTGCTACCAACTGATGGCTCAAGCTGCTTTATAAAATTTGAAACCGATTGGATGAACCAATTCCAATCGAATATTGGCATCACCTATCGTTTCTAAACACCCTTCACTCAACTTAACTCTAGACAAAAAATTTAGTCCCGAGGCACGAAAATGCCGGGAGATACCGGCATTAGAGCGTGGGTAGTGTTAGAAGTTGTACTTAATACCCACCGCGCCACCGATTTGAAGATCTGGTCCTCGATACAAGTCTAATTCTGGATGAATCTGAGCATAAAGATCCCACCCTTTTGATAAATCCCAGTTTAGGCCTAAGGGAACACGCAAACCGAATTCATCATCCCATTCGTACCAACCACCAACACCGACATACCAGGTCACAGGCATACCTTGTTCAAACGAGCCCCGCTTAGCGATGTAGTCAAATGCCATGCCATCATTACCAATGATGCCACGATATTTGTCTTCCACCTCAATCACTACGCTTAACTGTTGATCTACAGCCATACCGACAGAAAAATTGCTCGGCTCATTAGCTAGTGTACTAAAACTTGGTATTAAAGCGGCCGCTAAGACGACTTGCCTCTTCATCCCTCATCTCTCCCTTTAAAAAAACAGCGTACATTATTCAAACATGTCACTAAAATGCTATGTCAATCAGGGGTAAGAATCGGTTTAGAAAAGAATGGAGAATGTAAGGCTGAGAACAAGATCACGTTGAATTTGTGGGAAGTGATAATGCAAGTGAACGGCCGGATTATCAGCAAACACTTTTCCAAAAAAACGCGTTAGCATTCGAAATTGAACTTTTTATTTGAAAACAAACTTTAGTATTCAAAAATAAGCTTTAGCGATCAAAAAAGGAGGCCGAAGCCTCCTTTCAAATCATCAATGATTGAGATTAACCCTGGTTACGGATCCACTCATCCATTTCTGTTTTCAGGTTGTCAGACTTAGTACCAAAGATAGCCTGAACACCACCTGCTACAACTACAACACCTGCAGCGCCTAGTTGTTTTAGTCGATCTTGGTCAACTGCTGCTGTATCCGCTACTGCAACGCGTAGACGTGTAATACATGCATCTAGACCTGTGATGTTTGCTTTGCCGCCGAATGCAGCAACTAGCTCACCACCCATCTCTGAAGCCGCTGTCGCAGATTCTTCAGCAGACTCGTCTTCACGACCTGGAGTTTTTAGGTCAAGCGCTGTAATCACAGCACGGAATACTACGTAGTAGATCACAGCGTAAACTAGACCAACAGCGATCATCAGACCCATCTTCTGAGCGTGGCCAGATAGAACTAGGAAGTCAATTAGACCGTGTGAGAATGATGTACCGTGTACAAAGCCTAGAGTGTTCGCAACAACGTATGCAGAGCCCGCTAGTAGAGCGTGGATACCGTAAAGTACAGGAGCAACGAATAGGAATGAGAATTCGATTGGCTCAGTAATACCTGTTAGGAATGAAGTCAGAGCTGCTGACGCCATGATACCCATAACTTTCGCGCGGTTTTCTGGTTTAGCACAGTGAGCAATCGCGATTGCTGCCGCTGGTAGACCGAACATCTTGAACATGTAACCACCCGCTAGCTGACCGAAGCCATTACCAGCAGCGCGTGATGCTTCATCCGCAACTAGGTAACAAGTTAGTACGCCGTTTTGAGTTTCACCCGCAGCATTCACACAAGTACCAGCTTCGAAAAAGAAAGGTACGTTCCATACGTGGTGTAGACCGAATGGAATTAGAGTACGCTCAATAACACCGTAGATACCAAACGCTAGTTGTGGGTTTTGGTGTGCAGCCCAGTCAGAGAATGCAGAGATTGCACCGCCGATTGGTGGCCATACGAAAGAAAGAACAACTGCAAGGAAGATCGCAGCGAAACCAGTAATGATTGGCACCGCACGCTTACCAGCGAAGAAGCCAAGGTATTCTGGAAGTTGGATTTTGAAGAAACGGTTAAATGCCCAAGCAGCAACACCACCAACAAGGATACCACCTAGTACACCTGTGTCGATTTTTTCAACGCCCATGATACCAGCCATTACGCCAAGCGTAGCAGTCATGATACCGTAACCAACGATAGCAGCAAGACCAGCTACACCGTCGTTGTTTGTGAAGCCAAGTGCTACACCAACAGCAAATAGAAGTGCCATTTGGCCGAATACTGAGCCACCAGCTTGTTCCATTAGGTTAGAAACGATTTCTGGAATGAAGCTTAGGTGAGCAGCACCCACACCTAATAGGATACCTGCGACTGGTAATACTGATACTGGTAGCATCAGAGCTTTACCAACTTTTTGCAGGTTTGCAAAAAGGTTCTTAAACATGTTTATGCTCCTGATAAATTATAAGTATTATTTGGGCACTAACGGCACACCCCCGTAGCCTAAATGTTAGCACCCAATGAAAATGTAACCACACGTTGCATTATATTTTCCGGCTCTAAATATATATTGATGACCCTCAAACTTTCCACATAGTTACGAAATTTAGTTTCAAAACAAGTCTCAGATCACACCGAAAAACAGTCCATGAAATGCTTTTCATCACACGTAAATATTTGTTTTATAAGGACATCGACATGAAGCCAATTAATTTCAATCCGTAAATAAAATAAATACCCATGTTATTTTTAGTAACAAAATTACATTTGCACTATTTGAAAGCAGTTAAATCAACAAAATCAGTAAACATCAACCAAAACGCTCTTTTTGCCGACTTTATAACCAAAAAAGGAGCCAGCGCTCCTTTTTAAATGCAATTTATAGTTTTTGTTGCAAAAAAAGATTTTGGAAATTTTCGGTGGTTTTTCGACCAACCTCTGCCAGTGAGCAGTCTTTCAACTGCGCAATATAGGCGGCAACTTCAACAACGTAAGCGGGTTGATTCTCTTTTCCTCGGTGTGGCACTGGTGCCAAATAAGGCGAATCGGTCTCAATTAGAAGCCTCTCAAGAGGCAAAGCTTTCACAACTTCTTTCAATTCCGTCGCTTGACGAAACGTCACAATCCCTGAAATTGAGATATAAAAACCCAGTTCAAGAGCCGCTTCTGCAAATGGTAAGTCTTCCGTGAAACAGTGGATCACACCGCCACATTTATCTGCCCCCCCTTACGTAAAATATCGAGTGTGTCTTTGCGTGCATTACGAGTATGGATGATAAGTGGCTTGTTTAACTCTACCGCCAAATCGACTTGCTGCTCAAAACGCTCTTTTTGTAAGGCCGCAGTTTCAGGTTTGTAGTGATAATCCAAACCTGTTTCGCCAATAGCAACCACTTTGTTGTGGGAAGCGTATTTGTGAAGCATCTCCATAGAAAAAGCGCTTTCTACATCTAACGGATGTACACCACAAGATGCATAGACGTTGTCGTAAGGGGTAATCATTTCCAACATTTTAGGAAAGGAATCCAGCGTCACGCCAACGGACAGAAGCTCTTTTACATTAGCTTGTTTTGCTTTATTGATAACGTCTTCTACATTGAGATGAAGATCGTCATAATTTAGTTTGTCCAAATGACAATGGGAATCTACGAACATAATGCCTCTCGTGATTCGATTAACCAATTCATTGATAGTAGTTCAAGGTTTAAACCCGGAAAGTGTTGAACTTGCGCTTTTAACTCAAGTAACTTCTGAGATGCCACGTAAAGTCCGTTATAACTATCTGGCTTAAACTGCGCTGCGCCTGGTAAGTGATCGGCGTCAGTAACACCAAACTGAGCTTTCTGAGCATCAGTTAGCAAATACCAAGCCCAATCCAACGTTTTGTTGGGATTCTTAGCCATCAATGACGCACATTTAAAAATATCCGACATAGGCAATGTGAGTGTCTCAATAAAGCAGCGCTCGAAAGTCTGGTATTCATCTAACTCGCCACTTTGCAACGCCTCTAGCGTATTAATAGGTGACCCCATATAGAGCTTGAGCGCATACTCAGGAACTGACGAGGCGCCTTTATCGCTAAGCCAAACCATCGCTTGTTCGCGACTTGGAGGCGTCACGACCCAGTGTTGACAACGGCTTTGAATCGTCGGTAACAAACGATCTTGATTATGCGTCACCAATAAGAACAAACACTTTTGTCCTGGCTCTTCTAACGTTTTTAATAATGCGTTAGAGGCAGATTCATTCATTGCATCAGCAGGGTCAACAATGAACACCCGGTAGCCATTGAGCTGAGATGACTCCTGCGCAAGACGATTGCATGCACGAATTTGGTCGACCGTAATCGACTTACCCTCTTTCTCTGGCTTAACCCAATGTAAATCGGGGTGACTGTGAGATTTCGTTAATTGGCAGCTATGGCAAAAGCCACAAGGTTCGCTACTGTAATTTTGGCACAATAACGCATGGCTAAAATACTCAACTAACTTGTCGACCGCTAGACCTCGTTCACTTTGTAACAGTAGTGCTCCGGGAATTCGGTCTGCGTCTAAGCTTGTTTTGAGGTTATCCCAAACGGGCTGTAACCATGGAAAATCATTCAACATGAACCACCTCAATCCACATTATGCTTACTGCTTTGCAAGCCACTCATTTAGAGCGGCTTGAATATCTTGTGAAACGTTTTCAATAGTCTGCTCAGCATTGATCACTACGATGGTGTCGTCTGCATTTGCGAGCTCTAAATAACGCTCACGAGTGCGTTCAAAGAAACTGATGTCCATCTTTTCAATACGGTCTAGCTCGCCACGACCACGTGCTCGCTCAAGGCCAATACGGGGATCGATATCCATATAGAGTGTGAAAGCAGGCTTGAACTCACCTAGGGTGGTATCTCGCAAATTCTTCATCAGTGCCGCATCAATTTGACGGCCCCCACCTTGATAAGCTTGAGAGGACAAGTCATGACGATCACCTACGACCCATTGATCATTTGCTAGCGCAGGTTTAATCACGTTTTCCACTAACTGAACACGTGCAGCATAAAGCAAAAGTAGCTCAGTCATATCTTTTAGATCTTCGCCTTCGTGCTCTTCTTTTACTAGTGCACGCATTTTCTCCGCTAGCGGTGTGCCTCCGGGCTCACGAGTATTCACAATGTCTTTGATGCCAGCGGCTGTCAGCGTATCTAAAACGGTTTTAATTGCTGTGCTCTTACCTGCGCCCTCTAGGCCCTCAACCACAATAAAGTTTGCTTTCATCATTTATTCTTTCTTAGTTCTCTTAAATAGGCACGTACAGCACGATTGTGCTCTGCAAGAGATTTCGAAAAGACATGTCCGCCCTTTCCACTTGCTACGAAATATAGATAGTTGCTATTTTCTGGATTTAATGCCGCTTCTATCGATGCTTCACCCGCCATTGCGATTGGTGTAGGGGGCAATCCATTGATGGTGTATGTGTTATATGGTGTCGGCGTACGCAAGTCTTTCTTACGGATATTACCATCGTACGCATCCCCCATACCGTAAATTACCGTCGGATCCGTCTGAAGACGCATACGTTTGTTAAGACGGTTAACGAATACCGACGCCACACGCTCACGTTCTGAATCAATCGCGGTCTCTTTTTCTATAATAGAAGCCAAAATCAATGCTTCGTATTTGTCTTTTAATGGTAATTTTTCCTGACGCTCATCCCAATGGGCATCAAGAATGGTATTCAGTTTGCTATGCGCTCGCTCAAGGATCTGAGTTTCACTTGTGCCTGCCGTGTAGTGATAAGTCTCTGCTAGAAACAAACCCTCGAGTTTTTCTCGCTCAATACCTAACTTTTCTGCCATCTGCTTTTCAGACAGCCCAGTCAAATCATGCTTTACATAAGGCGCATCGCTAAGCTGTTCTACCCACTCGGAAAAACGGCTACCCTCAACAAAGGTAATCGCAAATTGGTGCTCTTTACCTGTATTGAGTTGCTCAAGCGTTTGGTACAAAGATACATTAGGTTGTATTTGATAAGTTCCCGCTCGCACCTGAAGCAACTCAGGATAAAGGCGAGGCATCAAACGCGTATAGTCAGATGCTTCAATGACTTTCTCATTAACCAAATCACGCATGACTCGATGGAAGCTAGTGCCATTTTCAACCGTAAACAGCTGAGGCTGTGTGATAAGAATTGGCGAGTTAACGTATTGCTTAGTTTGTGAAACAACGTAAAAAACACCTGCTGCACCAATAACGGCGATCAGTACAACAAAAGCAAACAGTTTTTTAATCACGTATTTAAATTCCCTTGAAGTCGTCGTGTTAATTTTCCTATCGGAAAAACAATCTTATTATCTGGCGTTGAAAGGCTCGTTACCGGAGCAACTCCTAATAGCGAGTTACATATCCACACTTCATCGGCTTCAACCAAATCTGGTAGTGTGAAAGTGTCGACTATGAGTTGCTGACTTTCGGCGCGAAGCAATTCCAACACTTTACGGCGCATCACGCCAGCTACACCCGACAAGCTTAATTCCGGAGTGTACGTTTTATTATCTTTAACCCAAAAAAGGTTTGCCATTGTAGTTTCAATGACATGATTTTGCACATTTAACGTCACCGCATCTGCAAAATCTGAACCATCGATTTCTGCCTTTGCAAGTACCTGCTCTATTCGATTATTGTGCTTATGACCTGCAAGGAGTGGTTGAATGCCAAGGCGGGTTTCACAAACGCCTAACTGCACGCCATTTTCTTGCCATAACGAGTAGTGCGACGGAAATGGAAAGCTCGAAATGGTCACTACAGGGCCACCTACATCAATTGGGCTATAGCCCCGCCCACCGGCCCCTCGGCTGATGTGGATTTTGATACCCGCAGACTCATCTTTCAACACAGCCTGCATAGACCAGTCCAAAACAGTATTCCAATCAGGAAAAGGGATTTGCAATGTTGCTAAACACGCTTCCATGCGTTCAATATGCGCTGGCCAATGTTCTAACTGGCCACACTTGGTTTTAATCGTAGTAAAACAGCCGTCACCATATTGGAAAGAACGGTCACTAAGCGAAACATGTGTTTGTGGCAGTCCATTTACCCAGAACATTCAGATACCCTTATTTTCTGATCGACAAATAAAACAAAACGGCTCAATGCTAAGCATCGAGCCGTTAAAATACAAGTTTCGCGACTGAATTATAAAACAGTCTGAGTAATTACTCAGCGAATTTTTTGAATACTAATGAGCCATTTGTACCGCCAAAACCGAACGAGTTACAAATCGCGTATTCCATATTTTCTACTTTACGTGCAGTATGCGGAACAAGGTCGATATCTAGACCTTCTTCTGGATCGTCAAGGTTAATGGTTGGTGGAACAATTTGATCAACCAAAGACATTACTGTGATGATAGCTTCAACAGAACCAGCAGCACCTAAAAGGTGACCGGTCATCGACTTAGTAGAAGAAACAAGTACTTGTTTCGCACCCTCTTCACCAAGCGCACGTTTCACGCCTTTGATTTCAGCAACGTCACCAGCTGGAGTAGATGTACCGTGAGCATTCACATAACCGACTTGAGTACCAGTGATGTTCGCATCACGCATTGCCGCTTCCATCGCTAGAGCACCACCAGAACCATCTGAACTTGGCGAAGTCATGTGGTAAGCGTCACCAGACATACCGAAGCCAACAAGCTCTGCGTAAATCTTAGCACCACGAGCTTTAGCATGTTCGTACTCTTCAAGTACCATCATGCCAGCACCATCGCCAAGAACGAAGCCATCACGGCCTTTGTCCCATGGGCGAGATGCTTTTTGAGGCTCATCGTTACGAGTAGATAACGCTTTAGCAGCACCAAAGCCAGCCATACCCAGAGGCGTAGAAGCTTTCTCAGAACCACCAGCAACCATTGCGTCTGCATCACCGTATGCGATCATACGTGCTGCATGGCCAATATTATGAAGACCTGTAGTACATGCTGTAGAAATCGCAATATTTGGACCGCGAAGGCCACGCATAATAGATAAGTTACCAGCAACCATGTTTACGATGGTCGATGGAACAAAAAATGGGCTAACTTTACGAGGGCCTTTTTCAACAAGTGCTGAATGACCCGTTTCGATAAGCTCTAAACCACCGATGCCTGAACCGATTGCAACACCAACGCGAGCTGCGTTGTCTTCAGAAATTTGCAGACCAGAATCGTCTAATGCTTGGATACCCGCGGCAATGCCGTACTGGATAAATAGATCCATTTTACGAGCATCTTTTTTAGACATGTATTCTGTGCAATCGAAGTCTTTCACAAGACCTGCAAAACGAGTTGAGAAATTCGTAGCATCAAAGTGTTCGATATTAACAATACCACTTTGACCTTCTAGCAGGGCTTTCCAAGATGATTCTACTGTGTTGCCGACCGGTGACAACATACCCATGCCAGTGACAACTACACGACGCTTGGACACGATATAATTCTCCGGGAATTGAATGTTTCTATGAGAGGATAGAAGAAATTAGAAAGAACACAGGCGGTCTAGGAGACCGCCTGGGAGAGAAACTTACTGAGCGCTGTTTACGTAGTCGATTGCAGCTTGAACAGTAGTGATTTTCTCAGCTTCTTCGTCAGGAATCTCAGTGTCGAATTCTTCTTCTAGAGCCATAACTAGTTCTACAGTGTCTAGAGAATCCGCACCTAGATCGTCAACGAATGAAGCTTCGTTTTTAACTTCTGCTTCGTCCACACCTAGCTGTTCAACAATGATTTTCTTTACGCGTTCTTCGATGTTGCTCATTTTTCTTTTCCTTTACAGATTTCGCCTAATGCGATGATTCCGTAGTTTATTCGAACTATTGAAAGTTGCAAGGGGGTCCTTGCTGGTCAAACCACAAATTTAGCGAAATTAACCGAATTTCAATACATTTTTGACTTAAATCATGCACAAATCTTGCGCATAACCGTGACAACTTCATGACAGTTAACTGCAACTATAGGCTATTTTTCACAAAGTAAAATAGCTAATTTTGCATGAACTGTGCATTAAACCATGTACATGCCGCCATTTACATGCAAAGTTTCACCAGTAATGTAAGCAGCTTCAGGTGATGCTAAGAACACAACTGCTGATGCAATTTCACGTGGATCACCCAAACGACCGGCTGGCACATTCGACAACGTTGCTGAACGTTGATCATCATTTAGCGCCTTTGTCATGTCTGTCTCAATGAAACCTGGTGCAACCGTGTTTACTGTTACGCCACGAGAAGCCACTTCACGAGCCATTGACTTAGTAAAGCCGATCACGCCGGCTTTTGCTGCAGCGTAGTTCGTTTGACCAGCATTACCCATTGTACCAACGACAGAACCCACATTGATGATACGACCTGAACGTTTTTTCATCATGCCGCGTAGAACCGCTTTAGACATGCGGTAGATAGGCGTTAGGTTCGTATTGATGATGTCATTCCATTCATCATCTTTCATGCGCATTAGTAGATTATCGCGTGTGATACCGGCATTATTTACTAAGATATCGATCGCACCGAACTCTTCATTAATGGTTTTCAGTGTCGCTTCGATAGACTCAACGTCAGTCACGTTAAGTGCTAGGCCTTTGCCATTTGCACCTAAATATTCACTGATTGCCGCTGCACCGCTTTCAGACGTTGCGGTACCAATTACTGTTGCACCACGCTCAACCAAAAGTTCAGCGATCGCGCGACCAATACCACGGCTAGCGCCAGTTACTAGAGCAATTTTGCCCTCTAGATTCATCATTGTTTGCGTTCCTTATGCTTCGGTAGGCTGATTATTTTGCCGCTTCTAGAGAAGCAACATCGTTTACAGCCGCTGCATCTAGCGTTTTAACGATTCGTTTTGTTAGACCAGTTAGAACTTTACCTGGGCCCATTTCAAGCAGCTTTTCTACGCCTTGCTCACTCATTAACTGAACACTCTCTGTCCAACGAACAGGACTGTGCAATTGACGAACAAGTGCGTCTTTGATTTTTGCCGGATCCGTTTCTGCTGTCACATCAACGTTGTTGATCACAGGAAGCTGTGGTGCATTGAATTCGATAGACTCAAGAGCTACTGCTAGCTTCTCTGCTGCTGGTTTCATTAGTGCACAGTGTGACGGTACTGAAACAGGAAGAGGAAGTGCACGTTTAGCACCGGCTTCTTTACATAGTGCGCCCGCGCGCTCTACGGCATCTTTACTACCCGCGATAACAACTTGGCCAGGCGAGTTGAAGTTTACTGGAGAAACGACGTCACCTTGTGCAGCTTCTTCACAAGCTTTTGCAATCGCTTCATCATCTAGACCGATGATCGCGTACATTGCGCCAGTACCGGCTGGTACCGCTTCTTGCATAAGTTGACCACGTAGCTCAACCAGCTTGATTGCTTCTTTAAAGTCAATCACGCCAGCACATACTAGTGCTGAGTATTCACCTAGGCTGTGACCCGCTAGGTTTGCTGGTTGCTCAAGACCAAGCGCTTGCCATACGCGCCAGATAGCAACAGATGAAGCTAGCAAAGCAGGTTGAGTACGGAAAGTTTGGTTTAGATCTTCTGCAGGTCCATTTTGAACAAGCGCCCATAGGTCGTAACCTAGTGCATCAGATGCTTCTGCAAATGTTTGTTTTACTACGTCATATTGTTCGCCTAGATCAGCAAGCATGCCTACAGCTTGTGAACCTTGACCTGGAAATACGATAGCAAACTTGCTCATGTTGTTTTCCTTTAAGCAAAGTAAAAAGAAATAAGATGCACCGTAGTGCATCTTAAATTTTGAATTCTTGTGAATCTTAGAATTTCACCAGAGCTGAGCCCCAAGTGAATCCGCCGCCAAACGCTTCAAGAAGCAATGTTTGACCACGTTTAATTCGACCATCACGCACCGCTTCATCTAGTGCAGTAGGCACGGTTGCAGCTGATGTGTTGCCGTGTTTATCAAGTGTAATCACGACTTGGTCTAGTGACATCGAAAGTTTCTTCGCTGTCGCTGAAATAATGCGGTAGTTCGCTTGGTGCGGTACTAACCAGTCTAGTTCAGACTTGTGCATATCGTTCGCTTCAAGCGTATCTTTAACTAGCTTAGATAGCTGAGTTACTGCCACTTTGAATACTTCGTTACCCGCCATGTGCAGCCATTTGTCAGCATCTTTGCCACGCTCTGGCACAGGTAGGCTCAACAGATCGCCAAATTGGCCGTCTGAGTATACGTGTGTAGAGAGAATGCCCGGCTCTTCACTCGCGCCAATCACTACCGCGCCTGCCGCATCACCAAATAGGATGATGGTTGAACGGTCCGTTGGATCACACGTTTTAGACAATGCATCTGCGCCAATCACGAGTACGTTTTTACACATACCTGATTTGATGTGTTGGTCAGCAACAGACAATGCGTATACAAAGCCTGAACAAGCAGCGGCTAAGTCGAATGCAGGACAACCTTTAATGCCAAGCTTTCCTTGCACCTGACACGCAGATGAAGGGAAAGTATGGCTACTGCTCGTGGTCGCAACGATAATTAGGTCGATATCATTTTTATCAATGCCGGCCATATCGATAGCATTTTCAGCTGCGTAGAATGCCATGTCTGCAACCGTTTCATTTTCTGCTGCAATTCGACGCTCTTTAATACCAGTGCGAGCGACAATCCACTCATCACTTGTATCTACCATTTTCTCGAGATCTGCGTTAGTACGCACCTGAGATGGCAGGTAGCTGCCAGTACCTAAAATTTTGCTATACATGAAGACTAATAATGCCTCTCGAGTAAAACCGCTTCCAAACGATCGCTAATACGGCTGGGTACTTGTCGTTTGACCTCGTGTACTGCCTCACCAAGTGCATTGACAATAGCAGATACATCCGCACTTCCATGGCTTTTTATGACAATGCCGCGCAATCCTAGCAAACTTGCGCCGTTATACTGGTCGGGGTTCAGTGTTTTTAGTTCATTAAATAGCCGAGAAAACAACTTTCTAGCAATCCAACCTTTTATTGATGAAGCCATCATGCTGGTTTTTATTTTTTCGATAAAAAGTTGAGCTGTTCCCTCACTGGCTTTCAAGCATACATTACCAACGAAGCCGTCACACACGATGACATCAGCAACGTCATGTAAAATTTGATTACCTTCAATATAACCGACAAAGTTAACAGCGTCGGTCTGAGAAAGCATTTCAGCACAGCGTTTGACTAAATCGTTCCCTTTTATCTCTTCAGCACCGATATTCAGCACAGCAACACGAGGGGGACGTCGTAAATGCTGTTCCACTAGTGCACTCCCCATCACAGCGAACTGAAACAGGCTATCTGCATCGCACGATACATTCGCACCAAGATCAAGCATCCAAGTACGTTTTCCGCTTATGGTTGGTAAAGCCGAAACTAAAGCAGGTCGTTCAATGCCAGGGAGTAACTTAAGAATAAATCGGGAAAGCGCCATCAGTGCGCCAGTGTTTCCACCGCTCACACAAGCATCTGCCTCGTTTTCAGAAACGAGATCGATGGCCACGCGCATAGAGCTGCCTTGGCTATTACGCAATGCTAATGATGGTTTTTCTGAATTTGATATCACTTTCTCGCTATGGCGTATGCTTAAACGAGAACTGGGAGATATACCTAATTGAGATAATTGAGACGTGATCAAATGTTGATCACCTATAAGAATCACTTTTAGCTCTGGGAAATGAGACAGTGCCTGCACGGCGGCAGGCACTGTTACGCGTGGACCGAAATCCCCGCCCATTGCATCAAGTGCAACGGTAATATTTTGCAAAGGATCAACCTTACTTGTTGATAACCTTTTTGCCACGGTAGTAACCTTCAGCAGTTACGTTGTGACGTAGGTGAGTTTCACCTGAAGTTGCATCTACAGAAAGTGCAGCTGTAGTTAGTGCATCGTGTGAACGACGCATACCACGCATTGAACGTGACTTCTTGCTCTTTTGTACGGCCATTGACCCTACTCCTATACTATTGGGTTCAAAGCTGAGAAAGTATTAGAGAATACCTATTACTTTTTCAAACTTTTCAAAACGTCGAATGGATTCGGTTTCTCTTCCTCAATTTCTTCAGGAATTTCACCAAAAACCATGTTATTTGAATCAACGCTACAATCCGCTTCATCATGCATTGCAATTTGAGGTAATGCTAAGATGAACTCGTCTTCAACCAGTTGTATAAGGTCTAATTCACCGTACTCATTTAGATCTACCAAATCATAAATTTCTGGTGCTTCCTCTTCTGTCTTCTCACCGTAGTAAGGAGTGTAAAGGAATTCAACTTCACACGGATGTGTGAATACCTCATTACAACGCTGACACTCTAATTCGACTTCGATGTTAGCTTTACCAGAGATAACAACAAGTCGCTGTTCATCTATCTCAAATGACAATGAGACTTCTGCGTCGCGTTTTACGCCATCAGTCATTTCCGCTAAGCGTTTAAAAAGACTAGCTTGGATGATGCCATCGTAATCTAATCGTTTCTGTGCCGCTTTAGCCGGATCAACCGTTCGCGGTAATTTTACCTTTTGCATAGGGCGCGAATATTATCTTCCAAATCAAAATTAGTCAAAGAAAAAGGCAAAAAAGTTATACTTTTTTACGCTTAACATACAGAGCATTAGCCAGAATCAATTTCAATCGATTATGCTATAGAAAATGCTTGCGTGAATTGTAATTCAAAATGAAAAATTACCAACTTGTTTTAGCCTCAACTTCACCTTTTCGTAAACAATTACTCGAAAAACTGTCGTTACCTTTCGTTTGTTTGTCCCCACAATGCGATGAGACACCTTTGCCTAATGAGACACCATTAGAACTGGTAAAAAGACTCGCTATTGGCAAAGCAACATCCTGCGATATCGTTCAAGCCAGCTTAGTGATCGGTAGCGATCAAGTGTGCATGATAGATGGTCAAATTATCGGTAAGCCCCTTAACCGTGAACGTGCCATCGAACAATTACTTGCTCAAAGCGGCAAAGCAATTACTTTTTATACTGGACTTGCCGTATACAACTCAGTGACGAAGCACACCGACGTCGGTGTAGATACGTTCGAAGTTCACTTTAGAGAGCTAACGCAAGAACAAATTGAACGTTACGTCGATAAAGAAGAACCCTTTTATTGTGCTGGCAGCTTTAAAAGTGAGGGGATGGGTATTTGCTTGTTTGAAAAATTGGTCGGCAAAGATCCTAATACGCTTATAGGACTACCTTTAATTGACTTAATCGACATGCTTCAAGCTCAAGGGTTTGATGTGCTCTAGTGCTCTAGTGCTCTATTGCTCTATTGCTCTATTGCTCTAGCACCCAATAATACGGTGGCCGAACATCAAAACGTCCATCCGACATTGTCTCAAGTGATTAAGTTCGAATGGCTAAGTTTCAAATGATTAAATTTTAAATGAATAAGTATAGAGGGACAAAAGGGAGTCCATGACTCCCTTTCTATTGTTATTTTGCCTTAGTCAATTCGCTTTTTCTCAAGCCAACAAGCACTTTTTCAAGTTTCGCGCCCATCGGTGCATTGATTTCCATCCACTCGTCATTGGTTGGATGTTGAAACTTAATATTTGCAGCATGCAGGAACAAACGGTCGAGCCCGACTTGTCCTGTGTAAGCATCAAACCGGCGATCGCCATAACGATCATCCCATGCAATAGGATGCCCTGCATATTGAGTGTGCACACGAATCTGATGAGTACGGCCCGTAATTGGACTCGCTTGAATGAGTGTCGCTTGTTCAAACTTTTCTAAGATTTTAAAGCGTGTCTCAGATGGTTTACCATTTGGATTAACTCGCACGATGCTGTTCACTTCGTTTTTTAGCAGCGGCGCATTCACCATCTTACAACTGTTTTTCCATTGCCCCATTACGAGTGCAAAGTAAAACTTCTTAACCGTTTTTTCACGGAATTGCGCCTGTAAGTGGCGAAGTGCGGAACGCTTTTTCGCTACTAACAAAATACCTGAAGTATCGCGGTCAATACGATGGACCAACTCAAGGAAACGAGCCTCTGGACGCAACGCTCTTAGTGCCTCAATCGCACCAAATTTAAGGCCGCTACCACCGTGAACCGCCGTACCAGATGGCTTGTTCAAAACCAGTAGATGATCGTCTTCAAAGATGATCATATTTTCTAGCTCTGCGACCTTATTCAACTTGGTACTTGGTGCTACATCGGCTTCTTTACTTTCAACCGTGACTGGCGGAATACGCACAAGATCACCAGCTTTCAGTTTATACTCAGCTTTAACGCGTTTTTTATTTACACGTACTTCCCCCTTACGCACGATTCGATAAATCATACTTTTCGGGACGTCTTTTAATTGGTTGCGTAAAAAGTTATCAATACGCTGACCCGCCATATCTTCGTCAATGTCGACGAACTGGACTTGTGTTCTTATTTCGCTCATGGCCGCTATTGTAAACGCAAATCTGTACGACTTCACATTATTCTTGATACAAAAGAATTAGCGAACGGCAAAAATGACACAATAAGCTGCCAACCTTTTGTTTAATTTATGAAAACCGTCATCTGAGTTCAGTGCATATTGCGTATCTTTATCAATATTCCACTTCCAAATGCTTATGAAACAGCCAGTTATAAATTATAAAAATTGAATTTAGCGCTGATTTTTCTATCGTTTGCGTGAAAGCCGATTGCTGATATCCACGAGCACTGCTATAGTTCACAGCTGCTAAGGAGGGTTTGGTTACATTTTGTTCACTACCATTCATTTATCCCCAGCAATGAGAGTAGGCTGTTGAAGCTCAAGTGCAGCACTGGCGTAAGACACGTTGAATTCAACACACTTGCCTCTCTACTCCTCGCATATTCACGTTGAGTATCTACCGCCCGAATAGCGGGTCACAAGTTTACGTTTCCAAAGAAACCCAAAAAATTTGTGATGACTGAAGTGCCCCAGAGCATCCCCTTCCAGCCGGGAGGCTGCAAAACATAGCCATGGGATCAGGCACCGTGAAATAGCGAAAAAAAGTGGCAAGTAATTAAAAATATAAAGAAAAGACAACGAGAATTTTCAATGAAAAGAATGTTAATTAACGCAACTCAAAAAGAAGAGTTGCGTGTCGCTCTGGTTGATGGCCAGCGACTTTTCGATCTTGATATCGAGAGTCCAGGGCATGAATCTAAAAAAGCGAATATCTACAAAGGACGTATTACACGTATCGAACCAAGCCTTGAAGCCGCATTTGTTGATTACGGTGCTGAGCGTCATGGTTTCCTCCCTCTTAAAGAAATTGCCCGCGAATATTTCCCTGAAGGTTACACTTACCAAGGTCGTCCAAGCATTAAAGAAGTGCTGACTGAAGGTCAAGAAGTCATCGTACAAGTGGAAAAAGAAGAGCGTGGTAGCAAGGGCGCAGCTCTAACTACTTTCATCTCTCTAGCAGGCAGCTACCTTGTTCTTATGCCTAATAACCCTCGAGCTGGCGGTATTTCTCGCCGTATCGAAGGCGACGAGCGCACTCAACTAAAAGCGGCACTAAGCACACTAGAACTGCCACAAGGCATGGGTCTAATTGTACGTACTGCTGGCGTTGGAAAGAGTGCAGAAGAACTTGAGTGGGATTTGAACGTACTACTTAACCATTGGAGTGCGATCAAAGGCGCGGCAGATTCTAATCCTGCACCTTTCTTAATCCACCAAGAAAGTAACGTTATCGTTCGTGCAATTCGTGACTACCTACGTCGTGACATCGGTGAAATCCTAATCGACAGCAACACCATTTATGAGCGTGCTAAAGAGCACATCAAATTGGTTCGTCCTGATTTCATCAGCCGCGTTAAAAAGTACGAAGGCGAAGTGCCACTATTTAGCCACTACCAAATTGAAAGCCAAATCGAATCAGCTTTCCAACGTGAAGTGCGCCTACCGTCTGGTGGTTCTATCGTAATCGACCCAACAGAAGCTCTAACTTCTATCGATATTAACTCTGCTCGTGCAACGAAAGGTGGCGATATCGAAGAGACAGCACTGAACACCAACTTAGAAGCAGCAGACGAAATCGCTCGTCAATTGCGTCTACGTGACCTTGGTGGTCTGGTTGTTATCGACTTTATCGATATGACACCAGTACGCCACCAGCGTGAAGTAGAAAACCGCTTACGTGAAGCCGTTCGTCTAGATCGTGCCCGCGTTCAAATCGGCCGTATTTCTCGCTTCGGTTTGTTAGAGATGTCTCGTCAGCGTCTGAGCCCTTCTCTGGCAGAAGCAAGTCACCATATTTGTCCTCGTTGTACGGGCACAGGTGTGGTTCGTGACAACGAATCTCTTGCACTTTCTGTTCTTCGTCTGATCGAAGAGGAAGCGCTAAAAGACAACACTGCGCAAGTACTTGCCGTTGTACCGGTACCAATCGCGTCTTACCTTCTCAACGAAAAACGTCGCTCTGTGAACCACATTGAACGTAACCAAGAAGTGAAAATAACGGTTGTTCCTAACTCAGATATGGAAACACCGCACTTTGAAGTGATCCGTGTTCGTGAAGGCGAAGAGTTTGACCTGCTTTCTTACCTACTTCCAAAGAAACTGGAAGCAATGAAAGAAGCAGAAGGTAAAGATACGGGTGAAACTGAAATCAAACCAAAGCGTATTGAAGAACCTGTACTAAAAGGTTTTGCTGCGCCTCAAACCGCTCCAACTCCAGCTCCAACTTCAAAACCTGCGCCTGTAGCTAAGAAGAAAGAAGCAGAACAAGAAGAGAAGCCAGGTCTATTCAGTCGTCTGATCAAAGCACTAGGTAACTTCTTCTTTGGTGGTTCTGAAGAAGCAAAAGAAGAACCAAAACAAGAAGAGAAGAAACCAAATCGCGATAACAAGCGTCCTCGACGTGATCGTAACGACCGCCGCCGTGGTAACCAACGTGATAACCGCGATAATCGTGAAAACCGCGATAACCGTGATAACCGTGATAACCGTGATAACAAGCGTCGTCGTAAACCTCGCGATGAGCAAGCGTCAGAGCAGAACGAAGTACAACAGCAAACGAACAAACAGCAAAACCGTAACCAGAAGCGTAAGCCTAAAACTCAGCAAGCTGAAAAAGCTCAAGAGTCTAAAGCAAATGCAAAAGTAGCGGAGAAAGGCCTGCTGTTAGCGGCTGAAGCTCGTACTGAACCAAAATCAGAAGAAAGCAACGCGAAGCCAAACGCGAAAACAGAAAAAGTGAAAGAGCGCCGTCAACGTCGCAAACTGAACAAAGCTGTACGTGTTAAAGATCAGCTTGCATCTGAACAAGTTATTGAAGAACCAATTCAAGCGGTTCAACCTGTAGAGACGCCTGTTGAAAAAGTAGTAGAGCCAACTTTAGATACAGCAGTCGACACGCAGCAAGATAACAAGCAAGGCGAAAAACAACGCCGTAATCGTCGTTCACCACGTCACCTACGTGCAAGTGGTCAACGTCGTCGTCGCGGTCGTGATCGTCGCCCTAACCCATTCCGCCTACGCAAGGGTGGTGTTGCCTCTCCTGAGATGGCAATGGGTAAAGTGATGCCACGTTACATTCCAAAACCAGCTCCTAAGAAAGAAGAGCAAGTAAAAGAAGAAAACGTAGTAGCACCTGCAGTGTCATCAGCATCAGTACCAGCGATGCAAGGTGGCTTTGCTTGCCCTGAAATGGCAATGGGTAAAGTAATCATTCGTCACGAAGCACCTGTGATTGCAGAAGCACCAATGGTTGTTACTGAAGCACCAGTTGTTGAAGATAACGTTCAACAAACAGTAGAACCAATCGTAGATGCGCCGATCGTGGAAACAGCCTTGACTGAGAACACGGCATCAGAAACGGCTGAAACACCAGTTGAGCCAATCGCTGAAAGCGTTGAAGTGCCAGTAGCTAAAGTAGTAACGGAAGAAACTGAAAGCGCTGTGGTAGAAACGCCAGTTCAAGCTCCAGCTGTAGAAGAGAAGAAGGAAGCTTCTGTAGAAGTCGCTGACAAGGCTCCTATCGCAGCAGTAGAGACTAAAGCGAACGTTATTCAGGTTGTGTCTAAGCCACGCGCTAGCGCACCTATGACAAAAGCACCTGGTCCTCAAGAGCTTCGCGAAATTTCTGTAGCGCCAGCACCGTTAAAAACTGAGCGATACGCATCTAAAGGTGCGGGCAGCCAAGTTGCGACAAACCGTGCGTCTGCAAAAATGACTAAGCCAAACTTTAGCTAATCAAAAAATACGCGAACTAATTGAAAGGCTGCCGAAAGGCAGCCTTTTTTGCTATTTATCTCTCTCATTCATATTGTTCACATTAATATCAATGACTGATCACATTTGTGGTTCATTATTCGTATCATTCTTGAACTTAATCACACTTTTAGGTAGCATTCGCCGACTCTAGTTTTCGACACCATTCTGATGCTGCTCTTTTCCATTACAGTTTGTACTGATAATTGTAAGCGATATACCTGTTATTAGTACTGATGCAAACACGAATATGTGTCGAGAGAAAATTCATAGCCAAAAGAGCTCGATAATAAACATGTTCGAATTTCCGCAATTTTCTAAGCACTCCGTAAAGAACGATGTGCTATCAGGTCTGACCGTTGCTCTTGCATTGGTACCTGAAGCTGTAGCCTTTGCATTCGTCGCCGGCGTAGACCCTATGGTTGGTCTATACGCGGCATTCATTGTAGGCCTTATCACATCAATTTTTGGTGGCCGTCCAGGCATGATTTCTGGTGCAACTGGCGCAATGGCCGTTGTCATGGTTTCTCTAGTTGCTAGCCACGGTGTTCAATATCTCTTTGCTGCCATCATGCTAGCCGGCATCCTCCAAATTGCTGCAGGTCTATTTAGACTGGGCAAGTTCATCCGAATTGTGCCTCACCCTGTCATGATTGGTTTCGTCAATGGTCTTGCTATTGTCATTTTCCTAGCTCAGCTTGGTCAATTCAAAGCACCAGACATCAACGGTATGTTAACGTGGCTTCCTCAAGAGCAAATGTTACTCATGCTAGGTCTTGTTGCATTAACAATGGCTATCATTCATTTTCTACCTAAGTTCACAACAGCAGTACCATCGTCTTTGGTTGCAATCGTAACCGTTACCGCTCTTGTGATTGGATTGGATCTTGAAACACGCACCGTTGTCGATTTTCTACGCACCATGTCTGGTGACGAAGCCGCAACCTTAGCAGGCTCACTACCAACATTCGCTATTCCGACCGTACCGTTTACGCTAGAAACTCTGCAAATTATCTTGCCTTACGCGATTATTCTAGCGGCTATCGGTCTCATTGAATCATTGCTTACGCTGACGGTTCTCGATGAGATGACAAACTCTCGTGGTCAATCCAACCGCGAATGTATCGGCCAAGGTATGGCGAACATGACATGTTCTGTATTTGGCGCGATGGGTGGTTGTGCGATGATCGGTCAATCAATGATCAACGTAAACTCAGGTGGTCGTGGCCGTCTATCAGGTATCGTTGCTGCAGTCGCACTGCTGATTTTCATCTTGTTTGCATCATCACTGATTGAGATGATCCCACTAGCGGCGCTTGTTGGTGTCATGTTCATGGTTGTGATTGGTACGTTTGAGTGGGCAACATTCAAGCTTGCACGCCGTGTGCCTAAGCAAGACTTCTTCGTTATTGTTCTCGTTACGGTCGTCACTGTACTCACAGACCTTGCCGTCGCCGTCGCGGTTGGTGTGATTGCATCAGCACTGATGTTCGCATGGCAACACGCAAAACACATTTACGCAGATACACGCTTAAATGATGAAGGTTCAAAAGAATATAAGATCCACGGTCCAATCTTCTTTGGTTCTGCGGCCAATTTCCTTGAACTGTTTAACGCTCACGGCGATCCAAAAGACATCATCGTAGACTTTGCGGATTCTCGTGTCACCGACCATTCAGCGATTGAAGCGATCGAAACGCTCGCAGAACGTTACGCAGCCCTAGGCAAGACATTGCACCTACGTCACTTAAGCCCGGACTGCCGTAAGCTTCTCGATAAAGCAGGCAGTTTGGTGGAAATCAATGTCAAAGAAGACCCTAGCTACAAAGTCGCGACTGACGTATTAGCAGGTTAATAACACAAAAAGGGATGAGCATGACTCATCCCTTTTGTTAATCTGGTGATTACTCGCTATTGAGCGATTATGCAGACTATAGTTTTTTCAAAAGGACGTCTGATGCTTCTTCTATGAGATCAAGTACCAATTCAAAGCCTGCATCTCCACCATAGTATGGATCTGGAATTTCATCGTAATCTGAATCTGAATGGCTCAAAAACAGTGAAATTTTACACTGATGCTCAACAGGACATAGATCCAATAGATCGCTAAGATTTGCCTTATCAGCGGCTAAAATCAGATCAAACTCTTCAAAATCCGACATTTTTACTTTGCGGGCTTTCATGCCTTTAAATGAATAACCTCTCGCTTCACCCGCTTGCATCGCTCGTGAATCAGGACGACTTCCTGAATGGCAACTAATTGTACCAGCGGAATCAACGGTTAAAGGGATGCTCTGCTCCAGTGATTTTGCTCTCAGTACCGCCTCGCCTGTTGGTGAGCGACAAATATTACCCATGCAAACTACCAGTACCTTTTTCATTTTATTCCCTGAATTATCGGTGGTTTTTCTTCACGATTTGTTGATCTATCATAGCGAGATAATTTAGCAAACCCAAGCACACGAATCACAGGAAGTATTATGTCTATCGACGAGAACAAAGCCGCGCGTCACAAAGCTCGCCAACAAAAAGTCAAAGAACAGGTAGACGCAAAAATTGCGGCCGCTCAGGAAGAAAAAGGCCTATTACTGATTATTACTGGCAATGGGAAAGGCAAGTCAACATCGGGCTTTGGCACTATTGCGCGCGCTGTTGGGCATGGCCTAAAGTGCTCAGTAGCTCAGTTCATTAAGGGCACATGGGATAATGGCGAACGGAACTTACTTGAAAAACTAGGTGTTGAGTTCCAAGTAATGGCAACTGGCTTTACATGGGAGACTCAAAACAAGAGTCAAGATACTGAAGCTGCGCAGTTAGTATGGCAAGAATGTAAGCGTATGCTGCAAGACGAATCCATCGATGTGATTCTATTTGATGAACTGACCTATATGGTTAGCTACGGGTACATTGACTTAGATGAAGTTGTTGAAGCGCTGAACAATCGTCCTAAGATGCAGTCGGTGGTCATCACAGGTCGTGGGGCTCATCGTACTCTTATCGAGATGGCTGACACTGTATCTGAAGTAAAGAATGTAAAACATGCTTTTGAATCGGGCGTTAAAGCACTCAAAGGCGTTGATTGGTAAATTTGCCAGTAACCAATTTAAATTACCGGCTCATTTGCTCGTTTGTCCCCAGACTTTACATCTAACTGATAGGCATAAAAAGGGTTAGCGTAATGCTAACCCTTCCTTACAACGGTTCTTCCCGAGACCAAAGAACTAAATTAGCGAAATAGATTTTTTAACAATCCATCTACGGCTTCTTTCGTTTTCTCATCTTTAATTTTGTCCGTTAGCTTTTCAACGCCACGATCGATTTCTTTCTGTGCTTTTTGCTTCAACACATCATCAAAAACTAGCTTGAACTTAGGATCTGCCCATTTCCCAGAAACATTAATTGGAATGGTAATATCTTTAAGTTCGTCGATATTCTTACCACCTTGGCCCTCTAACGACCCAACAACCGAAGTGCTGATCGTAAAGTCCACTGTCTCATTTAAGTAATTCGCAGCCCCTTTACCACGCACACGCAATAATGGCGATTGAGCTTGAAGATCATCGGTAGAAACCTGGCCTTTATTCAGCTTGAGGGTCGCCGTCATCGCACTAAAGTCGGTTTTCTTCGTTTCGTCAGTCCCCTCTAGACTATGACCTTTAAACTTCGCGTAGTTTTCGCGAATCAATTGAGCAACGTTAATGCCATTTACGGCACCATCAGTAAAGTTAATCGCGATCGTGCCGATAAGGTTTTTCTTCACCCCTGTAGGCGTCAAGCTTTTGCCACTGACGTTCACATCAATATTACCCGTGCCCTCTAACATGTCGTTATCTGCTACATCAACAAGTAGTGGTTGCACATGTACACCTTTGATTGATTGCTTCGCGCTATAGCTTGCAGGAGAGTGACGAGCATCTAATTTAGCGGTTGCTGAAATCGTTCCTTGGTAAAGCTTAGAACTGAAAGATGCTAACTCAAATACCCCGCGATCAATCGAGAAGTTCGCGTTTACCGCTTCCATTTTTGCGTTAGCCAGTTTGAACTGATCGATCGTAATGTCACCTTTCACATCCAATGTTTTCAATGCTGATAGATCCGGCTCTACCTCTGGGCCTAATGGAGCACTAGTACCGCCTGATGTAGGTTTGTCATCCGCCGGCGCTTGCTTGTTTAAGCCGAGGAATTCATCTAAATCGATGTTTGGACTATGCACAGCAAAACGAACCTTAGGAATGTCGCCCAGAGTTACATCTGCTTTACCATTGAGCGCAATCGCATTCGCGGTCAGTTTCTCTAACACAAAACTCAAATGGCTCTTGGTCAAATCAAACGAAAGATCTGAAGTCATGTCAACTTTCATTGGCGACTGAGGCAGAGCATCACCATCAAAGCTTGCGTTCAATGTCAGTTTGTTTAGTTGCACTTTGCTGATCGCCTTATCGACTGACAGCTCACCGCCACCTTGCATATCCAGCTTCATGCCACCCGCTTCACCTTTTAGCGCGTAGCTTAGGTTGTTTACCTTATTGAACTCAAACGTATCTAAACCAATGGTTGCTGATTCAATCTTGTTAGTAGCATCAGCATAAGTTGCATCAAAGTTGATGTTTTTTAATGCGTAGCTGGCAAGGCCTTTTGCCAATTTGAAATCCGTTTTGCCTTGCGCAGTGAACGTTTGGGCGTTCATCTCACCTTTCACGCCAAAATCAGCCGTTGTCCAGTGATCAAAAGCAAACTGAGAGAGGTTTAGTGAGATATCAGAAAGCTTGATATAGGTGCCAGCTTGCTTGTCTTGAACTTCAACATAGCCGTTTGAGATAGAGACGCCTGCAAGATTGATCGTCCAATCAGAACCTGAACTTTGCGATTCTGCGGCTTGTTCTGACGCCGCTTCTCTCGTTTGTTCTGCTTGCTGAGTTTGTGCTTGGGTTAACGCATCGATGTTTTTAGTGCCATCTTTCAATGTTTCAAGATAGAACTCAGCGCCATCCAGTGTGACCTTGCCAATTTCTAACTGTTTGCTTAATAGTGGCATAACAGAAACATCAACACCCACAGTGTCGACTTTAAACAAGTTTGTCTGGCTAAAGCCTTGTGGGTTTCTTAACTCAGTTCGACCCAGTTCGAAACCAATTGATGGGAAAAACTGCCAACTGATGTCTCCTTCAACGACCAGCTCTAGGCCCGTTTGCTTTTGTGCTTGTTCCACGATAAGTGGCTTAAACTGATTAGGGTTAACAAAAACAACCAACGCTAAAACGACGGCCAAAATCGCCACAACCGGTATGGCAACAATTAAGAGCAGTTTCTTCATTCGCATTTTCCTTGCTCGTGTGTTTTCAAAATTATAATAGCTGACTCAGCATTCCTAAGACCGTTCCCTTAGTTTGCGAAAAAGTCTTTTATCTACTTTACAACTGGCTAATTTAAAAACAAAAAAAAGAAGTGACACCTAAGGTGCCACTTCTTCATTCAAAAATAAAGTGATATAGCCGTCTAAAAGCTTAAGCTTTCAGAAGTTTTGCAATGTGTGCTTTAAGAACATCAATCGCGATACGGTTTTTACCACCACGAGGTACGATGATATCCGCATATTGCTTAGATGGTTCGATAAACTGCATAAACATTGGACGAACCGTTTGCTGGTATTGTTTAAGAACAGATTCCATTGTACGGCCACGCTCTTCAACATCACGTTTCACGCGACGCAATAAACAGATGTCCAATGGCGTATCCATAAATACAGTCGCGTGCATAAGATCGCGCAGGCGAGGATCCGTAAGCAACAAAATACCCTCAAGAATGATAACCTTTTTCGGTGTCATTAGGGTTGTCGTTGCGGTACGAGTATGGTCAGCATAACTGTACTCAGGCACTTCCACCGCTTCACCGCGCACCAATTTTTCTAGGTGATCGCATAGCAAGTCGTGGTCTAACGCGCTCGGGTGGTCATAGTTAGTCTTTACACGCTCTTCCATGCTTAGGTGGCTTTGGTCGTTGTAGTAGCAATCTTCCGTGATAACACCGATTTGATGATCGCCCACTTTCTCGCGAAGCTCATTGTAAATCGTGCTCGCGATCAGACTTTTTCCAGAAGCAGAAGCGCCAGCAATACCTACGATGACGCATTGATTAATATCAGACATTAGTTTGCACCCGATGATGATTTTCTAGTCACATAATTAGATAAACTGCTTGATTATAGGGAGTTCACCCCTTAGATACTAGCTGGATTTAGGGTTTAGTTATAACTTTCTATTTACCCAGAGGATTAATCTCCGGGCAAACGTTAAAATGAACAACTTTCAACCACAGCAAGCTATTTAATCAGTTTACCATTGTAAAACTGATTGCATCTGGCTTCGACTTTCCTTGCCAATACATCGTACTACACACACGATCAGCAAGCTGTTTATAGTAACCGGCATGCTCACTTTCCGGACGTCTTGCAACCGTTGGCATACCGACATCAATGTCTTCTCGCATTGAAAGATGCAAAGGAATTTGTCCTAATAATGCTAAGCCGAACTCGTGTGATATTTTTTCTGCTCCACCAGTGCCAAAAATATGTTCAACAGCGCCACATTGACCGCAAATGTGATAACTCATATTTTCAACGACGCCCACGACCGGCACGTTCACTTTATGAAACATGGCGGCACCTTTACGTGCATCAGCTAAAGCCAAGTCTTGCGGTGTTGTGACAATGACCGTGCCTGTTACTGGAATTTGCTGCGAAAGTGTCAGCTGAATATCCCCGGTGCCCGGCGGCATATCGATGATCAAATAATCTAACTCCGGCCAGTCGGTCTCGGTCAACAGTTGCGACAGCGCTTTCGAAGCCATAGGACCACGCCAAATAGCTGCCTCTGACTTATCCACTAAATAACCAATAGAATGAGTATAGATTCCATGAGCAAAAATCGGAGACATCCATTTCGCGTCACGCACATCAGGTTTTGCATCTTCTTGACCAAGCATCATTGGTACTGAGGGGCCATAGATGTCTGCATCAAGTAAGCCGACTCGCGCACCGGACTTGGCAATGGCTAATGCGAGGTTAACCGATGTGGTCGATTTCCCTACTCCACCTTTTGCAGAACTGACCGCAATAATATTTTTTACACCTTTCACCGCATTATTAACTTGGGTTTCAAGTGATTTAACCGCTTGTGTTATCTGGTAAGGAAAATCAGGTACGGTCCCCGAAGATTGCTGATCTTTAATCCAATCGCCTAGCGCTGATTGAAGTTCGTTACTCGCAAAAGGCAGTGTAATTTGAATACCGCCTTGGGCTGGGATCCCAACGATCCCATGGATATCTGCCCAACTTTCCACTAATTGTGGGTGGTGAAACTGGTTGAGCCAATGACAAAAATCTTGTTTTGAAGTGAACTGATGCATAAGGTCTCCTTTTATACTCAAGTCACCTAAAGGGGCTTGGGTACAGTACCTCTAATCGTAGCACTCAGTGAGCCGATTCAGAACCCCAAAAAAACTAAGGCAATCCATGGTTTGATGCCTTGGCGTTAGGGAGCTCATGGGGTAGTATTATCCATCAAAATTTTTTTATACATCTCAAGAAGCGAATATTAAGTATGGCAAACGATCCAAGACTCTCTACTCCAAGGAAATTATTGGTAACTTGTGCCCTTCCGTACGCTAACGGTTCGATCCACCTAGGTCACATGCTTGAGCACATTCAAGCTGACATCTGGGTTCGCTACCAACGCCTACGCGGCAACACTGTAAACTTCATCTGTGCTGACGATGCTCACGGCACACCAATCATGCTAAAAGCACAACAGATGGGTATTACACCAGAAGAGATGATCGCTGCTGTAAGTGAAGAGCACCAAAAAGACTTTGCTGGCTTTGATATTAGCTTTGATAACTACCACAGCACACACTCAGAAGAGAACCGTGAGCTAGCTTCTCACATCTACCTAGAGCTGAAGAAAAACGGTTTTATCTCTAGCCGCACGATTTCTCAACTGTTCGACCCTGAGAAAGAAATGTTCCTACCAGATCGTTTCGTAAAAGGTACTTGTCCGAAGTGTAAGTCAGAAGACCAATACGGTGACAACTGTGATAACTGTGGTGAGACGTACAGCCCAACTGAACTGATCAACCCTAAATCAGCAGTGTCTGGCGCGACTCCGGTCATGAAAGACTCAGAGCACTTCTTCTTTGATCTTCCTCAGTTCGAAAGCATGCTAAAGGAATGGACTCGTTCTGGTTCTCTGCAATCAGAAACTGCTAACAAAATGCAAGAGTGGTTTGAGTCTGGTCTTCAGCAGTGGGATATCTCACGTGATGCACCTTACTTCGGCTTCGAAATCCCAGGTGAGAAAAACAAATTCTTCTACGTATGGCTAGATGCACCGGTTGGCTACATGGCTTCTTTCAAGAACCTATGTGACAAAACTGACGGTCTAGACTTTGAGGAATATTGGAAAAAAGACAGCACAGCGGAACTTTACCACTTCATCGGTAAAGACATCGTTTACTTCCACTCTCTATTCTGGCCAGCTATGCTAGAGGGCAGTGGTTTCCGTAAGCCAAACAACGTATTTGTACACGGCTACGTAACCGTAAACGGTGCGAAGATGTCTAAGTCTAAAGGTACGTTTGTGAAAGCAAGCACTTACCTAGACCACCTAGATCCAGAGTGTCTACGTTACTACTACGCGGCTAAACTAAACAGCCGTATCGACGACCTAGACCTTAACCTTGAAGACTTCACGCAACGTGTAAACGCTGATGTTGTGAACAAGATCGTTAACCTAGCATCTCGTAACGCTGGCTTCATCTCTAAACGTTTTGAAGGCAAGCTTTCTGAAAACTTTGCGGAGCCTGAACTATACAACGAGTTCATTGCTGCAGCAGACCGCATCGCAGAGCTTTACGAAACTCGTGAGTTTGGTCGTGCAATCCGTGAGATCACGGCGCTAGCAGATAAAGCTAACCAATACGTTGATGAAAAAGCACCATGGGTTGTCGCAAAAGAAGAAGGCAAAGATCAAGAACTGCAAGAAATCTGTTCTGTAGGTATTAACCTGTTCCGCGTTCTAATGACTTACCTGAAACCAGTTATGCCTGCACTAGCAGCGCGTACTGAAGCTTTCCTTAACGAAGAGCTAACTTGGGAAGGCATCGCGGCACCGCTTACTGGTCACGAAATCACGAAATTCAAAGCACTGTTCAACCGTATCGATCCTAAGAACATCGAAGCGATGATAGAAGCATCGAAAGAAGACGCAGCAGCTGAAATGGCAGCAAAAGAAAAAGCAGAAGCTGAGAAGACTAAAGCAAGCCAAACTGAGCTTGATAAAGATCCAATCGCTGAAGAGATCGAGTTCGACGCTTTTGCCGCCGTTGATATGCGTATTGCTCGCATCATTTCGTGCGAAGAAGTACCGAAAGCAGACAAGTTGCTTAAGTTCCAACTAGACATTGGTGGTGAAACTCGCCAAGTATTTTCAGGTATTAAGTCAGCGTACAAACCTGAAGAGCTAGAAGGCAAGCTAACGGTGATGGTCGCTAACCTAAAACCTCGTAAGATGAAGTTTGGTATGTCTGAGGGTATGATCCTAGCAGCAGGCCCTGGTGGCAGCGAACTATGGATCCTTGAACCACACGAAGGTGCTCAACCAGGTATGCGAGTGATGTAACTCGTTACTTTACGGCGAAAATAAATTATCCCCACCCAATTTGGTGGGGATTTTTTTGATAAAATTCACACTTTTGGGGAGTGAACGCACCAAATGTGTACGCAGCTTTTCACAATATATTCACAACCATTTGTTTTATAACAACTTAATTATTGGCATCAAAACTGCTCCCACTTAGTTGCTAGGTCAAAAGCACTAACAAGGAGTTGGTTATGTTTGTTTTGATTTCTACTTTGATCTCCGTTGCCATTCTGGTTGGGATCTACCACTTAGCGGATAAGCGAGCAAAGCAACACGCTCGCAAGTACCGATTACTCATTCTATTACGGGATGTCACTTGCCTACTTCGTCGCCATCGAGCGGTGACACATCATGCGTTCCAAGAACAGCAACCCCTTGACGATGAGATTGCAGCTATCAACCAAGAATTAAACAGCACACTACATCAATTAGTGGAAACGTCTCGTTTTGAGAACAAACCCATGTATCGCGTGCTTCAAATCAAAATCGAGAAGTTGTCGAAGCAATGGCAAGAACACTCATTAGCTCGAAATCAATTAGAACATGGCAAACTTATTCGCCATACCTTGTTTTTGATGGATGAGGTAACCATAGCTTGGCTTGCCGTTGTTCAAAGAGATGACCTCTACGACGAATATCAGATGAATTGGCAAACGGTCATGGACAACTTAGAGACGCTTACTCAACTGCGTATTAGCATTCAAGATATTCATACTCCAGGTGGCGTAATGCGAATAAAAAATTACGCTTCAGTCATGATTCGAAAGCTCAATCAATTAGCGGTCATTACTCCATTAAGCATCGCGGCCCCGATACCTACAAAATCAATACATACTTTGAATGAATATATTGATGGCCGTGGTCAAGCGCTGAGTGAAGAAGACCTCTATAGTATTACCTCTGAATTTTCTCTCGCTATATTTAATAGCTATGAACAAATACTATCAGATATCGTGGAAACCATATATCGGCCCTTGCCCACGTTACGTCTTGCATAAGCTATATATCACTACATACAATAACGCATAAAATAAAACCGCAGGCTCTCACCTGCGGTTTTTTGCATCCATTTTTCAGCAAAATAGTCTGCTGAGGATTGTTTGCTAACTTGAGTTTGCTAATACCTTAAGTTTACTAACTCGTCGCTAATTAGCGTTAGTGTTCAACTTAGCTATCATCTTCAGTAAAGTTAGTTGGCAACTCTTGCTTCATTTCGTTCCAGATTTGCGCACTTTCCATACCGTAGTGACGGATCAATACTGGCAACTGGTCTCGTTGGCCTGTTTCACACGTTTCTAACAACTGTTGATAGAACTTTAGCGCCAATTCACGAGAAGCAGGATTAGAAAAGTAGTAACTACCCACACGATCATAAAGCTTTCTCAGTCCATTGAAGATCAGACCATAAATTTGGTTACCAGAATGGAATGCCAAACGTTGGAATAGCATGTAATCGTAGTAGTTGAATGTTTTCGCAATCAAAATTTCCTGGCGCTTCGCTTCATCTTTTTCGTTGTCTTCTTTAACACTTTGACGAATTTTATCAGCGTATGGGGAAGCCGACATAAACTCATCCCAAGACGGGGCTTGAATCAACGCTTCACAAGAATCAATAACATTTTTGATTGTTCGCTCAGAGCTCTCTTTATTTGCTTTGAAAGCATAGCGCATAAAAATTGGGCTGATATTGGTACGCGCGGCAAGTAAGTCTTCTACGATGTTCGTTGCGTTATCAACGTCTAGCGTCATTAACGTATCTAAAATATGTAAACCCGATGTCTCCATAAACTGGTTTACTTTGGTTGGTTTACCATGCTGAATGGTCAACCATCCATCACGAGCTAAACGCTGTAATACTTCACGCAATGTGGTTCGAGTAACGCCGATGAGTTCTGATAGTTCACGTTCAGCTGGTAAAATAGAGCCTGGTGGAAAACGGCCGTTCCAAATGCTCTCAATAATATATTTTTCTGCAAACCCTGCAGGGCTCTTAGCCTTAATGACCATTCTATTTTTATCCAATATTGATTTCTAAGGGTCGATGCGACTCATCATACCACTACTTAACGATTTGCGAAAATTAACGATCAATAAATGAAACGAAATCTCAATATAGAGTTAATACTCTATATATAATCTCAATGCAAAATAACCGTTCTTAGAATCCAACTGGCTAAAACTGATAATTTGATTAAATCACTTCCACCACAAAGCAAGAATAAATAAAGCTTACTTCGTCACATTTTTCTGTTCAAAATATGCAAAATAAATTTGTATTGCCGGATGAATATTCTCTCTTAACTGCTCTTTTCTACTAATTGCACTGCATTTAAAATGCTAGGTGATTTTTCTTAAGCTTTTCATGCTATAGTAACGCCGTTTTGATCGCGTTATTACAATAAAAAAGTGGCTTTAGTCGGAAGCATTACGTTTTGTGATTGACTAAAAAATGCCGGCGTGTAGAGTTTGCGGTCAAAAGTGAGCGGTGCTTAAGTTCAGGGGAAGTAACTTGGCAAGACTGCAGTACCATAATGGATTGTTGTTTTTCTAAGTTGCTGTTTTAAAAGACTAACCAATAAGTCTAACAAACAGATACTTAAGCACTATTTAATAGTGTCTATTCATCATTTTGTTATAAAGAGAAATATCATGCCGATGTCGCTCGGAAATGCTTTTATCAAGAACTTTCTTGGTAAGGCGCCAGATTGGTACAAAGTTACCATTATTGCCTTTCTAATTCTTAACCCAATAGTCTTCTTTCTAATTGACCCTTTTGTCGCTGGTTGGTTGCTTGTAGCGGAATTTATTTTCACACTTGCGATGGCGCTAAAGTGTTACCCACTTCAACCTGGTGGTCTACTCGCCATTGAAGCCGTCGCCATTGGTATGACGACTCCGGGTCAGGTAAAGCACGAACTTGTAGCAAACATAGAGGTATTGTTACTGTTGGTATTCATGGTAGCGGGCATCTACTTCATGAAGAACCTACTACTGTTCATCTTCACTAAGATCTTGCTTGGCATCCGCTCAAAGACCCTACTTTCATTAGCGTTCTGTTTTGCAGCGGCTTTCTTGTCAGCATTCTTGGACGCACTGACGGTTATCGCGGTAGTCATCAGTGTCGCTGTAGGCTTCTACTCGATTTACCACAAAGTCGCTTCTGGTAACCCAATTGGTGACCACGATCATACTCAAGATGACACCATTACTGAATTGACTCGTGATGACCTAGAAAACTACCGTGCATTCCTACGTTCTCTACTTATGCACGCGGGCGTTGGTACAGCCTTAGGTGGTGTAACAACCATGGTGGGTGAGCCGCAAAACCTAATTATCGCCGACCAAGCCGGTTGGCTATTTGGTGAGTTCCTAATCCGCATGTCACCAGTGACATTACCTGTTTTCTTCTGTGGTTTGATCACATGTGCGGTTGTCGAAAAATTAAAAGTATTTGGTTACGGAACTCGCCTGCCTGACAACGTTCGTCAAATCCTTGTCGATTTTGATCGTGAAGAGCGTAAAACTCGCACAAACCAAGACGTAGCAAAACTGTGGGTGCAAAGCATCATTGCCGTTTGGTTAATCGCCGCTCTGGCTCTTCACTTAGCCGCTGTAGGTTTGATTGGTCTGTCGGTGATTATTCTAGCAACGTCATTTACCGGTGTTATCGAAGAGCACTCGATGGGTAAGGCGTTTGAAGAAGCATTGCCGTTTACTGCTCTACTGGCTGTATTTTTCTCTATTGTTGCAGTCATCATCGATCAAGAGCTATTTAAGCCTGTTATCGATGCGGTTCTTGCCGTTGAAGATAAGAGTACACAGTTAGCGCTGTTCTATGTGGCAAACGGCTTACTTTCAATGGTGTCTGATAACGTATTCGTTGGTACGGTGTACATCAACGAAGTAAAAGCAGCATTGGTTGAGGGTTTAATTACTCGTGACCAATTTGACCTACTGGCAGTGGCTATCAACACAGGTACTAACCTACCGTCGGTTGCAACGCCAAACGGTCAAGCGGCATTCCTATTCCTATTGACATCAGCGCTTGCTCCACTTGTTCGTTTATCTTACGGTCGAATGGTTGTCATGGCTCTGCCATACACTATCGTGTTGGCTCTTGTTGGCCTAATGGGAATCATGTTCTTCTTGGAACCTGCAACAGCATTCTTCTACGAAGCTGGGTGGGTTGTACCAAGCAGTGCCGATTTAACGCCTGCCATTTCTGTTGGTCACTAAAAATTTATGTTGATAAGGAAACTTATCCAAGATAAAAAGCTCTGAGTAATCAGAGCTTTTTCTATTTCAAACAGGATTGAAAACCGTGGCTATTTTTGCATCACTTAATCAATTTTCGAAAGGACGCTTATCTTGGCTCCTCCTCCTTTTAGCAATTGTCTTTTTTGAAGCCTGTGCGCTGTTTTTCGAACACGTCATGATGTTAGCACCGTGCGTAATGTGTATTTATGAGCGTGTGGCGATGTTAGGTATTGCTGGAGCAGCATTGCTAGGTTTCATCGCGCCGAATAATGCCGCAGTAAGATGGGCCGCATTGGCCGCATGGGGGGCAAGTGCATACAAGGGCTTGATGCTAGCGATGCAGCATGTTGAGTACCAATTCAACCCATCACCTTTTGCTACTTGTGATCTTTTCGTGACGTTCCCAAGTTGGGCCCCCCTTAACAAGTGGGCTCCTTGGATGTTTGAAGCTTACGGTGATTGTGCAAAAGTAGTATGGCAGTTCCTTGGTCTTTCAATGCCTCAGTGGCTTGTGATCATCTTTGCAGGTAACTTGGTTGTGCTCGCATTTGTTGTCATCGCTCAGTTCTTCAGCACCAAAAACAAGAACCCTATCCGATAAGCACTCTCACTAGCCTTAGTGAGACTCATGGTACTTTCGAAAACATATGTCTCGTCCTAAAAGACGTTGACAGTTTTATACTAAGCCAACTGCGTTAGCAGTTGGCTTTTTTTAATGAACCTCATTTGGAGTTTTCATCCCGAGACTAAGGTGCGGTCTCATATTGTTATAGATATGTCTCGTCCTAAAATGGGTTGACACATTGAAGGCGAGAACTGGCTTCAGCAATGTATGCCTAGTTCGAAGCTACTTTTAGGTACGACTTACGAGCCAATCAATTGTCTGAATTGGTATTTCCGCAGCACTGTTTGAATTTTTTGCCACTTTCGCAAGGACAAGGATCGTTGCGTCCAACCCCTTTGAATGGGTTTAGACTTTTCGATTTTTTGCCAACCATCAACTCATCCGCTCCCAAAGCCACTTCATTGATCATTAAATCAAATTGCTCAACGAAGTCACTGAATGCTGGCGGAGTATCGATACCTGCTTCACGCATGTATTGCTGCGTTTGTTGTTCATCAATGGCTAACATCATTGTCGTTAGTAGCGCTTGCAGCATACGCTCAAGGCCATCATTGAGCGTCACATCTTGCCACTGCTCTTCAATCATTGGCCAAACAGACATAAAGCCCTCAGCAAAGTCTGCCAATTGCTCCGCATTGCTTTCAGTCAACGCAAGAATGGAATATTCATTGCGTAAGATATAGTTATGCTGCTTGTGGATCTGCAGTTCAACAAGAGGTTGAATCGCTTTGTAGCCCTCACCTAAAAGCGGTGCTAACCAGGTTTCTGGTGCCAAAGGTTTCGTGGTTAGGTTGGCTGCCAGTACTGCGCCTTCCATAAATAGTGAAGATTCTTCAAACTGAACTTCACCTTTCTCAATTAGTGTGTATTGCATGATATCTGGTTTCCCATGAATTTGGCGGCATTATACCCTAGCCCTAATAAGATGCTAGTTGACGTGGAGTCAAGCGAATGACTCTTTTAATGACAAACACCCCCCACACCGCTACAATCGCGTTCCATTTTCTCACCAAACTTTATTAGGCAAGCTATGCGAGTTGTATTAGGCCCGATGGAAGGCGTTTTAGACCATTTGATGCGTCAAATTCTGACTGAAATAAACGACTATGACCTATGTGTCACCGAATTCGTTCGTGTCGTCGATCAGTTACTGCCTGATCATGTATTCCATCGTTTGTGTCCCGAACTACTTCAAGGTTCGCAAACCGCTTCCGGCGTGCCTGTTCATGTGCAGTTGCTCGGTCAAGATCCTCGTTGGATGGCTGAAAATGCAATCAAAGCGGCGGAATTGGGCGCACGCGGAGTCGACTTAAACTTTGGTTGCCCTGCTAAGTTGGTGAACAAAAGTAAAGGGGGCGCAGCGTTACTTCAGCATCCAGAACTTATTCATAACGTCGTTAAAGCATGTCGCGATGCCGTTCCTGCCAACATTCCAGTAACAGCAAAGATTCGACTTGGTTGGGAAAACCCAGAAGACTGTTTTGAAATTGTTGATGCGATTCAATCTGCAGGTGCGAATGAACTGACTGTGCACGCTCGTACAAAAGAAGGGGGTTACAAGGCCTCTGAGATCAAATGGGAGTACATCACTAAGATTCGTGAACGTTTTGATATCCCATTAATTGCCAATGGAGAGATTTGGAACTACGAAGATGGACAGCGCTGTATCGCAACAACAGGCGTTGACTCTTTGATGGTATGTCGTGGCGCGTTTAATATTCCGAATTTAGGCAACATGGTCAAACACAACCACCAACCGATGCCTTGGTCAGAAGTGGTTGAACTGTTGATTTACTACTCGCAATTTGAAATGAAAGGCGACAAAGGCTTGTACTATCCAAACCGTGTTAAACAATGGTTTTCTTACTTGCGCCAAGCTTATCCAGAAGCAAATGAACTTTTCCGCGAAATTCGCGTGTTCAACAAAGCGGCTCCGATTGTTGAACATATTCAGCGTTATCGAGATAAACGACAAACGCAAGTCGCGTAATCTGCGTCTATTTTATTTATAATCCAATATCAAAAAGGGCGATTCAATCGCCCTTTTTGATAACTGTCCCATATTTTAGAACAAGACGTATCAAGTAAACTTAATAGCAAATTTTGTTCTTACCCGTTGTTTTCGCTTGGTACAATTTCTCATCTGCAGCTTTGAATAACTCATCAAAACTTGCTAGTTCCGTCGAAGATTGAAACACCACGCCACCTGAGACAGTGAAGCCTTGCTCTACCACTTTCGTTGAACTTGACACGATAGACTGCGAAACTCGCTCTAGGATCCGTTTCATACTCTGAATGTTTTCATCATAGATCGCCACAACAAACTCCTCCCCACCAAAACGAGAAGCCACATCAGAATGGCGAATATTGTGTTTAATGCAATCCGCCACAAGACGAATAGCATCATCACCAACATCATGGCCAAAAGTGTCATTGATGGATTTAAAATCGTCGATATCAAATACTGCTAGGGCTATGTTTTTCTTGGTCATTTTGTTGCGCCATACCGTCTGCATGCCTCGGCGATTTAGCAAACCTGTCATTGGATCTTTTGCGGCCAAATTTTCAAAATAACGACGTTCCGTTCTCGCATTCACCAAAAACAATGCAACTGTACTTAGTACATAAATAAAGAAAGCCACGGCGACACTGTATTTTTCGAACACCATAAGATTTTTGATTTCATCCCACATATTATATTCATAATACAAGGTGTGGTTATCACTCAAACGATCATTTTCAATCGATTCGATACGAGTGCTATTTTCAGGCAGCGCCATTACGTTCGAAATTAGGTGCACGCGTCCAGCAAGGTTATTGGTTGTTTTAAGCAACTCCTGAACATCAAAATCTATCGACAACACGCCTTGATGTCGATCATCGTGGTAGACAGGAACCGTTAAACTAATAACCTGACCTTCGTGACGATCAAGCATCGGGGCGGGGCCGGACATCGTCACTTTGACGGTATCTTGAGCCGTTTTTTGCCAAAATGGCCTCGCTTTTAACGTATCCCATAACTCTTGAGTAAAGTACTTTGCATAAGTTTCAGGGGAAGAAATGACATAGCCGTGTTCATCGATGTAATGAATACCAACAATATGTGACTCAAGATCATGCAAAAATGAAAGAGAGGGAGCAAAACCCGCCTTTTTTTCAGCGAGTTTAAATAGCTCACTATCTGGTTCGCAAAGCGCTTTTTGACCCACAATCATATAATCCAATTCAACAGCAGGCAGGCCACCAGAATGCGTATTTTCTAGAAGTAACACATCGATCGGCCATATGTAACACAAACCATTTTCCAACATATGGTTGTGTTCTTTGAATAAGGGATGCGTTGGATTGGAGTAATTGACAAAACTATAATCTAAAGCAGTGAGCACCTTAATGGCACGACCTAATGCACGGTCAACTTGTGCGTATTCTAAATCAATATATCGATTCATCGCGTCATAATAATTTTTTGCTGTCACGACCATTACGACGCAAAACAGGAAAAACGGAAAGAAAATGACAAACTTGAAACTGAATCGCCTTTGATTACCCATTAATTACCACGACTGCCTTATACCGACCCTTGAACAGCATATGCCATTCAAGGGTTGTTTATAGTTTTTTATTTATGTATTCATAAATTGTAATAAATTCACTATCCGGTGTCACTTCAGTTGCCATAATTTGGACGTCAATGCTGGGATATTGACAGAAATATGACGCTCATAGTTAACTTTCTCATTTGAATCGCAAATTTGAATCAAGTGTTTAGCATTTAAACCAAGTTTCCATAACGGAATGTCTATCAATTCTACATCTTCACTGAAGTTAAATGCTGCTACGATCGTTTCTTCTCCAAGTTGACGCGCAAAAACCACGGTTTGTTTGGATTCATACAGCCATTGAAAACTACCTGATTGCAATGCACGGTATTGCTTTCTGATCGCGATAGATTGCTTGTACCGACCTAACCATTGTGAGTTTTCGACCTCATTCCAAGGAAAACAACGTCGGTTATCCGGGTCTAAGCCCCCTCTAAACCAACTTCACTGCCATAATAAAGGCAAGGTGTCCCAACATATGTCATCAGGAATCTCAGCGCCAAACTCATCTTTTTCTCATGCCCTTCCAACAGCGTGAAAAAGCGTGCTGTGTCATGACTATCTAACTGATTCAACTGAGAGAGTTGATTAGCAAACGGGATTTTGGCTCTGGCTTCATCTATCCATTCTTTAAAGTCACCCACGCAGATATCGATAGGATCGTACATGATGTCCTGCTTAGCGATTAACGCTCTGACAGGATGCGCAAAGCCATAATAGTTCATCGCGCCATCCTCTTGCCCACCTTGCAACCATTGCGTCGCTTCAAAAAAGTGCTCACCTAATACATAGGCCTCCTGATTAATCGACTTGGTTGCCTGACGAAACGCTTCAACATAATGGGCATTATTCTTTGCGCCCTCTCCCTCACCGAGCATATGGATAACATCAAACCGCCAACCATCAACAGAATATGGCGGCTTAAGCCAATGCTTGATCACTGCGTCGTCACTTTGATAAATCTGGTTGCGTACTTGCTCGTTCTCAAAATTCAGTACCGGCAAGTTCCCAATGCCTTTCCAACCGATATAACGGTTAGATTCTCCCTCGAAAAAGTAATAATCACGGAAATCAGATTTAGGATGACCATATGCCCCATGAGCTTCTTGTTTGATATCAAACCATGGATGATGTACAGATGTATGATTAAATACCGCATCCAAAACAATCCTCATCTGCTTACTTCGGATCTTTTCACATAACCCCGCAAACTGCTCGTTGGTGCCGAACATAGGGTCAATATTAAGGTAATCTTTCGTATCGTACTTATGGTTACTTGGCGCGGAAAAAATAGGGTTAAAGTACAAAGCCGTGACACCCAACTCATCCAAGTAATCCAATTTCTGCTCAACGCCCTTCAAATCGCCACCGAAGAACTCTCGGGCACCGGTGTTTTGGTGAGAGCCGACCGCCTCGCCCCAAGATTTCACCGTGGTCTCTGGGTCGTACTGAGCGTAAGCCTTGCGAATCGCGAGTTCATCTTGGCTCGCTGCAAAACGGTCTGGGAAGATCTGATAGAAAACTTGCTTTTGAACCCAACTCGGCGGCTGAGACTGCGTATTGAGCTTAAAATGAAACTCTTTAGGTGGCATTCGCTTTTGTACACCACGCCCATCGAGCCAAAACTGCTGACTGCCTTTTACCAACTTGAAAACGTAGTGCGTAACATCCCGATCTAGGTTTACAGCAAACTGCGCTTGCCAAAGTAATAGCTCTCCAGCTTGCCCACATAAGGACATTTCAATCAAGTATTCTTCATTGTCAGGTTCGCATCGAACATGTACACGATCAAAGGCGATACTCTCAGTTTTCAAAATGACGGTAAGCGTTTCACCATCAAACGACAAACCATCTGATGTCTGGCTATGGAAGATAAATGGAAGGGTCATGGCAAGTGCTCTTAGTATTGGAATATTCCACTATTTTATTAAAGAGTAATTGCCTGAAAATCCTCCTTTTTAAATTACCGTATAGATCATTTTCACAAGGAGGATCACACTTGGTAGGCGTAGACGCAGTGTTAATAAAATTAGTTCAGCAGCAAACTATCATCTGCTAATTCTTCACCGCGCACTTTTGAAAACATATCTAACAAATCTGGGACCTGCATATTGGCACGCTGACCGCCTGCTACATCCAAGACAATCTCACCTTGATGGAGCATTACGGTTCTATCACCGCAGGCTAGTGCATCTTTCATAGAGTGCGTTACCATCATTACTGTTAAATCAAATTCGTTGACAATTCGCTTGGTTAAATCGATAACAAAGGCGGCCATACGAGGATCGAGCGCTGCCGTATGTTCATCTAACAACAACAGTTTACTGTCTGACAGCGTTGCCATGACCAAACTGACCGCTTGCCGCTGACCGCCAGACAACAAACCAATGCTGTCACTTAAGCGATCTTCTAAACCTAAGCCTAAGATACTAATGCGATCTTGAAACAACTTTCGACGTTTTGATGATAGGGCCATACCCCAGCCGCGTCGTTTACCACGCATGTAGGCCAAAGCCATATTTTCCTCAATGGATAGGTCACCACAGGTACCCGCCAACGGGTCTTGGAACACACGCGCACATTGCGTTGCTCGCTGATCCACACTTTTTCGCGTGACATCTTGCCCATCGATGATGACTTGTCCGCCAATCATCGGCGTTTCGCCAGTAACAGCACCAAGAAGAGTCGACTTACCGGCTCCGTTTGAACCAATTACGGTAAGAAATTGGTGCTCTGGCACTTCCAACGAGACACCTTTCAACGCCCTGTTTTCTAAAATGGTTCCGGGATTAAAGGTCACTTGGATATCATTCAGTTCAATCATAGTGCCTCTCCTGATCCATTTTTAGATGCCGCTTGTTTCGCATCCATGACGCGCTGCTTAGCTTTAAGGGATTGTTTTATCTTTGGCGCGATAAGCGCAATGGCAACCAATAACGCCGTCACCAAGTTAAGGTCTGATGCTTGCAAACCAAACATGCCAGAACTCAACGCAAACGCAACAGCGAGTCGGTATAACACTGACCCAAGAATGACGGCGCAAACCGCCACCCAAATTTTCCGTCCAGGAATCAACGTTTGCCCAAGGATTACCGCAGCTAAGCCGACAACGATGGTTCCCACGCCTGAGGTGACATCAGCAAAACTGTTCGTTTGAGCAAACAACGCCCCAGCAAACCCAACAAAACCATTAGAGAGCGCTAAACCAAAATAGGTATAGAATCCGGTACTTGCACCTTGAGCGGCGACCATTCGTGCATTAACGCCCGTGGCGCGCAGACCAAGGCCAAAGTCACTGTTTAACAAACGAACGACAAGCCAGGCTGAAACCAGAACAAGCATCCCAACCACGAGAGGTCGAATAAACATGGGATCACCCATCGCTTCAAAAGGCGTAAGAATCGTCTCTTCACCTAATAGCGCCATATTGGGTTTACCCATGATGCGAATGTTGATGGAAAACGCCGCAATCATGGTAAGAATGGAAGCCAATAAATGAAGAATTCCACAGCGAACAGCAAGGAAAGCGGTCACCCAACCTGTCATCCCACCAGCAATAACCGCCAAGCCCGTCGCGACCCAAGGATTAATACCTGCAACAATCGCAGTAGCCGCCACAGCCGCCCCCATAGGAAAGCTGCCATCAACGCTAAGATCGGGAAAATCGAGAACACGGAATGTAAGGTAAACGCCCAAGGCGACCAAGCCGTAGATAAGTCCTATCTCGAGCGCACCAAAAAAAGCAAATGCAGACATAACTGCTCCTTTCTGCACAAATTAGGTTTCGCATAGAATAGGCCGGTAAGCGCCGACCTAAAAACTACGCTTACTGCATGCTGGTCGCACGTTTAACAACAGAGCTTGGTAACTGGATACCCAATTTCGTTGCAGCACCTTCATTCACGACAAGATCAGAACCCGTCGCCACTTTAGCATCAAGCTTTCCTGGCTCTTGCCCATCTAAAATAGCCGCAACATAATTCGCAGTTTGTACGCCGACTTGGTAATAATCAAAACCTAGCCCTGCAATTGCGCCTTTTTCCACGTAAGATGTCGCACCGCCAAACACTGGTTTTTTCGCTTGGTTCGCCGCCACAATCATCCCCTCAATAGCACTGGCAACCGTATTGTCGGTCGGTGCGTAAAGAACATCAGATTTCGCTGCAATAGCTTGAGTTGCGGATTGCACATCTGCACTTTTTAATGCTGTTGCTTCAACAACCGTTAACCCTTTTGCCTGCGCGTTCTCCTTTAGTAATTTCACTAAGGTCACAGCATTGGCTTCACCAGGGTTGTAGACCACACCAATAGTCTTCGCAGCAGGAATAATTTCTTTTATTAAGTCAACGTGTTGCGCAACCGGAGACAGATCGGATAAACCCGTTACATTCTTACCCGGTTGTTGCATCGTTTTTATAAGCTTAGCCCCCACAGGATCGGTGACCGCGGTAAACACAATTGGAATAGTACGCGTCGCGGATACCAATGCTTGTGCTGATGGTGTGGCAATGCCTACCAGTACATCTGGATTTTCTCCCACAAACTGACGCGCAATCTGAACCGCAATAGCAGGGTTACCTTGAGCCGTTTTGTAATCAAATGCCAAATTCTTACCTTGCTCATACCCTTTTGCTTTCAGTCCATCAAGCAACCCCTGTCTGGCGGCATCTAAAGCGGGATGTTCAACAATTTGAGAAACGGCGACCGTTGCGGTATTGGCAATAACAGCAGTCGATGAAATGGCAGCCGTAATGGCTAAAGCAGCAGTAGCGAATAGTCGTTTGGTTTTCATCATATCTCCTTGATGTAGCTCCATCCTTGTCTCTCATTTCATTAGAACATAGGCTCGTTCTCATTGAAGAAATAAGAGTACCGTTTAAATTCCTGTGCACTTTTTGTGCATCTCTTGAATCATTATTACCGTTAAGTGTTGGAAAAGAAAAGGCGCATTTAACAAACAAGTAACAAATGTGATCGCGAGACTGATATTATCGAACAGAAAATATAGGTAAACAGAGAGAATGGAGAGGAGAGATAAGAGAGAAGAGAGAAGAGAGAAGAGAATACGGCAAATTCAAAAGCCGAAGTTGAATTGAAAGGGAGCAAAGATGCAAACTCTGACGAGACTTTCTAGCGGTCGTCATGAATACGACCACTAGTTCAGTGTCAACATGAAAAATGATTTGGTCGACTTATCAAGGCCAACCTAGCAGTGAGATAACGACTAAAAAAAGTTAGAACCAACGCTCTAGTGATGCTTTATCTAACTGACGAAACGCGCGATTCAAAATCACCGCTAACTCTTTATACCGTGGTTTTGCCTTTGCAGGCTCCAGTGCAAAACCCGTTTCAGTAATTTTTTGATGCAGCTCTCGATACCAAGATGCAAGCGCTGGTGGCAATTTAGTATTTGATCGACTACCTAACCACCACATACCTTGCAAAGGCATGCTAATTGCGAACAGTGCAACGACGATGGCTTGTGGCAATGCGTCATAGTTATTAAACGCCATCTGGGTAAGAACACTGATCGCAGCAACAGCAGGCATCACTTTAATACCAAAGCGAGTCGCTTTGATTATGCGTTGCTCTGGAAAAATGGCGTTCAGCTCTTTGCGAACCGGCCAGATCTCCATGTAACTTTGACCATCTTTCAGGCTATGGAACAATCCGACTTTATTACTCATACCACTCTCTCACTAAAAAATAGTTGAACATATCAACTGAAGGCGCAAAAAATTGATGAAAGTTAATATTCTTTCAAAAATTTTTTGTTATCATTGCCCATTATCGCTATCCTTTGCAGACCCTCAATCTCATTGTTGCCGTTATTTACAATTTAAGCAACTCCGAGATGACCTATCTGCACGGATCGCTGCATAGTGATGAATGGGTTCATCACTATTTCTTTATACGGATTTAGAACAATTTTTGACCAAGAGTGGTACGCAGCTTCGCTGGTATCGTCTATTCTTGTGATTAATTTTCATCCTTAACTGATTTTTTGTCAGACGAATAACAGGTAGTCATACATGTCTAAGCTAGTTTTAGTTTTAAACTGTGGTAGTTCTTCTCTTAAATTTGCTGTTGTTGATGCAGAAACTGGTGCTGAGCACCTAACCGGTCTTGCTGAGTGTCTTGGTCTTCCAGAAGCTCGTATGAAGTGGAAACTTGATGGCAAGCACGAAGCTCAACTAGGTGCAGGCGCAGCTCACGTAGAAGCACTATCTTTCATGGTAGAAACTATTCTTGCTTCTAAGCCAGAGCTTAAAGCTAACCTAGGCGCTATCGGTCACCGTATCGTACACGGTGGCGAGCAGTTCACTCAATCTGCACTTATTACTGATGAAGTACTAAAGGGTATTCAAGACGCTGCTACATTTGCACCTCTTCACAACCCAGCGCACCTAATCGGTATCGAAGCGGCTAAAGTAAACTTCCCTGGTCTACAAAACGTTGCTGTATTTGACACTGCGTTCCACCAAACTATGCCAGAAGAGTCTTACCTATACGCTCTTCCATACAACCTATACAAAGAGCACGGCATCCGTCGTTACGGTATGCACGGTACTTCACACCTATTCATCACTCGTGAAGTTGCTAACCTACTAGACAAGCCAGTTGAAGAAGTAAACATCATCAACTGTCACCTAGGTAACGGCGCTTCTGTATGTGCAATCAAGAACGGTAAATCTGTAGATACTTCTATGGGTCTAACTCCTCTTGAAGGTCTAGTAATGGGTACTCGTTGTGGTGACATCGACCCAGCTATCATCTTCCACCTACACGACGCTCTAGGTTACTCTGTTGAACAAATCAACAACATGCTAACTAAAGAGTCTGGTCTTGCTGGTCTAACTGAAGTGACTTCTGACTGTCGTTTCGTTGAAGACAACTACGGTGAGAAAGAAGAAGCGACTCGTGCAATGGACGTGTTCTGTCACCGTCTAGCTAAGTACGTAGCAGGTTACACAGCTTCTATGGAAGGTCGTCTAGACGCAATCACGTTCACTGGCGGTATCGGCGAGAACTCTGGCCCAATCCGTGAAATGGTTCTTAACCGTCTAGCTATCTTCGGTATCGAAGTAGACAGCGAAGCAAACCTTAAAGCGCGTTTCGGTGGTGAAGGTACTATCACTACTGCAAACAGCCGCATCCCAGCAATGGTTATCTCTACTAACGAAGAGCTAGTAATTGCTGAAGACACTGCTCGTCTAGCAGGTCTTTAATCGAATTAACTGGCTAGCCATCGGCTAGCCAGTTTTTCTTCCAAAGAATTTTTTAGGGGCTCAACTCCTATTCTCTAAATCTCACAGAATAAGAGTTGAGCTTTTATCCCCCAATAGCTAAAGGTACTCTACGAATGTCTCGTACTATTATGCTTATCCCTACAAGCGCTGGTGTTGGTCTAACTAGCGTAAGTATGGGTGTTCTTCGCGCTATGGAGCGCAAAGGCGTTAAGGTTTCATTCTACAAACCAATTTCACAGCCACGTTCTGGCGGTGATCAACCTGATCTAACTTCAACTATCGTTGGCTACAACAGCGATATGAAGATCGGTCAATCTATGGCGATGTCTGTTGCTGAAAGCCTAATTGGTAACGACAACATGGACGAACTGCTAGAAACTGTTGTTGAGCGTTACAACCAAATCAACAAAGATGCAGACGTAACACTTATCGAAGGTCTAGTACCAACTCGTAAGCACCCATTCGCTAACCAAGTGAACGCAGAAATCGCGGCGACGCTTGGCGCTGAAATTGTTCTTGTTGCTACTCCAGGCACAGATAACCCAGCTCAACTTAAAGAGCGTATCGAAGTTGCATGTTCTAACTTCGGTGGTACTAAGAACAAAAACATCTCTGGCGTAATCATCAACAAGCTAAACGCACCTGTTGACGAAGCTGGCCGCACTCGCCCTGACCTATCTGAAATCTTTGACGATGCAGACAGCGCGAAGCAAAACGAAATGAAAGTGATGGAAATCTTCAACACTTCTCCAATTCGTGTATTAGGTTGCGTGCCATGGAGCATCGATCTGATAGCTACTCGCGCAGTTGATATGGCTCAGCACCTAAATGCTGACATCATCAACGAAGGTGATATCGCGACTCGTCGCATTAAGAGCATCACTTTCTGTGCACGCTCTCTGCCAAACATGATTGAGCACTTCAAACCAGGTTCTCTACTTGTTACTTCAGCAGACCGTCCAGACGTAATCGTTGCAGCAGCACTTGCAGCAATGAATGGCGTTGAGATTGGTGCGGTTCTTCTAACTGGCGGCTACGATATCCCTCAAGAGATCGTTGGTCTATGTAAGCCAGCATTTGAGACGGGTCTACCGATCTTCAAAGCACAAGGTAACACTTGGCAGACTTCTCTGAACCTACAAAGCTTCAGCCTAGAAGTTCCAGCTGACGATAAAGAGCGCATCGAGTTCATCAATGAGCACGTTGCAGGTCACATCGATGGCAACTGGATTGAGTCAATGACGGAAGGTACTGAGAAATCTCGCCGTCTAAGCCCACCAGCATTCCGTTACCAGCTAACTGAGTTCGCTCGTAAAGCCGGTAAACGTATCGTTCTTCCTGAAGGTGATGAGCCACGTACAGTAAAAGCTGCGGCTATCTGTGCTGAGCGCGGTATTGCGGAATGTGTGCTTCTAGGTAACCCTGAAGAGATCCGTCGCGTTGCTGAGCAACAAGGCGTAACACTAGGTGCTGGCGTAACGATCATCGATTCAGACGCAGTTCGTGAAAACTACGTTGCTCGTCTTGTTGAGCTACGTGGCGCGAAAGGCATGACTGAAGTCGTTGCTCGTGAAAAACTACAAGACTCAGTATTCCTAGGCACAATGATGCTTGAGAACGACGAAGTTGACGGTCTAGTTTCTGGTGCGGTTCACACGACTGCGAACACTATCGTTCCTCCGTTCCAAATCATCAAGACTGCACCTGATGCATCTATCGTATCTTCAGTATTCTTCATGCTACTACCTGACCAAGTATTGGTTTACGGTGACTGTGCGATCAACCCAGATCCAACAGCGGAACAGCTTGCTGAAATCGCTATCCAATCTGCTGACTCTGCAGCGGCATTCGGTATCGACCCTCGCGTTGCTATGATCTCTTACTCTACTGGTGAATCTGGTAAGGGTGCAGACGTAGATAAAGTACGTGAAGCGACTAAGATTGCTCAAGAGAAACGTCCAGATCTAGTGATCGACGGTCCTCTACAGTACGACGCAGCGATCATGGAAAACGTAGCTGCTTCTAAAGCGCCTAACTCTCCAGTAGCAGGTAAAGCAACAGTATTCGTATTCCCAGACCTAAACACGGGTAACACGACTTACAAAGCGGTACAACGTTCAGCAGACCTAGTATCTATCGGTCCAATGCTGCAAGGTATGCGCAAGCCAGTTAACGACCTATCTCGCGGCGCACTGGTAGACGACATCGTGTACACAGTTGCTCTAACTGCGATTCAGGCTGATCAAGCTGACCAAGCTCGCGAAAAAGCAGTTAACTAATAACTTAGCTTCTTCCAAAAGTAAAACCTCGCCACGGCGAGGTTTTTTATTAGATTCAATAAATCAATAACTTAAAAGGCCTTTTAAAAAATCAGTAAATGACCAAAAACAAAGCGGCACCAAACAATACACACCCCGTCATGATTGGTGCAACTTTAGACCAAAGCGCTCTATCGCCAATCGCCACCACCATCCCCATCTTCACAATCGTATTAACTGAAGCGGCAAGCAAAATACCAAGGGCTGCGGTCGTCACGCTTAACGTCTGCGTACTTTGTCGTCCAAGTGCAAGAGAGATGGCGTCCACATCGGTAATCCCAGATAACGCTGACAATATCAATACACCTGCGCTGCCAAACCAATTGGACAACGCATGAGACAACAACATGATAACAGCCAATACCACACCGAAGAACAGAGCTGACTGTAATGCGAGTGGGTTCGTTTGCTTATTGGATTGTTGAACTGACTCAACCTCACTTTTACGCCATATCCACCAAGCAGGTAGATACAATGCAATCATCATGGCCATGACTATTGGCCACAGCAAACGAACGAGTTGAGGGTTCAAAACAGACAATACGATGAGTAATCGAGGAAACATGGTTCCGCAACTGAGTAAGATCCCACTTGCTAATAACGGGCTAATGCTTGGCTGCTCACGAGACAGATGAGAAAATTGAAGCGTTAATGCTGTAGAGGAGCTCAAACCAGCAAAGACAGAAGTAAATAAGATCCCTCGTTTCGTCCCACCTATCTTGATGGCGAAATAACCCACAAATGAAATACTGGCGATTAACACTACCATCCACCAAATCTCATAAGGGTTAAGCGCTCCCCATGGTCCATACGCTTGATTTGGCAAAAGAGGCAACAATACAATAGAGATCAATAACAAACGCAGTGCCGCATCAAGTTCGTATTCTTGAAGACGCTGTAGTGCTTGATGCAGCTCTTTTTTATTATCCAAAACCACAGCAGTAATAACGGCGGCAGCCGCAGCGAGCACCGCTTCACCAGATACCGCTAAGCTACCCAAAACAAACGTAACAATAAGACTGACTACGCCAGTAATACTGATATCTTCACTTTTCTTTTGCTGAGCAATAAAAGCAATACAAGCGAGAATCACCAACGCAATAAGTGCAAAACCAAGTAACAATGGTGAGTATATCGAGGCAAGAATACCGACTAAACCACCAAGCAAACCAACGAGTGAAAAAGTCCGAATCCCCGCAACACGACTGCCCTCAACACTGTTGCGCATTACCCAACCACGTTGCGTACCGACAATCGCCCCGAGCAGTAATGCTATAAACAAATTCCAGATCTGATGATCACCGCTGACAAACTCGTTGATATCCATACCCCACCTCGACAAAGATCGGTTGTTATATCATCAGTTTATGTGAATCTCAGGAATAAGCTGTGATGCTAAATAGATATTGAGAAAAAGAAAAACGCCATATTACATAACCGCAACTCGCGAAAACCGTAGTCTTTCAGCAATATAGACTTTCTTATCCCGAATTGAGGTTACATAGCATTTTTTAGAAAAGTTTGAATCTATATGATGTCTCGCCCATGAGGTGTATCCAAGTCTAAATACGGCCCTTTTGGCACGATTTGAGTTGGATTGATCCCGGTATGGCTAAAATAATAGTGTCGCTTAATGTGGTAAAAGTCCGTAGTCTCGGCAATCCCCTCAACTTGATATAACTCTTTAAGGTATCCCTGAATATTGGGATAATCGGCAATGCGTTGTTTATTACATTTAAAGTGACCAACATAAACCGCATCAAAGCGAACAAGCGTGGTAAACAAGCGCCAATCCGCTTCGGTAATGGTATTGCCTGCCAAGTATCTGTGAGCCGCTAAATGTGCATCAATCTTATCTAACGCAGAGAAAAGCGAATCAAAGGCTTCTTCATACGCTTCTTGCGTGGTAGCAAAACCGCATCGATAGACACCATTGTTAATATTTGGATAAATATAATCATTCCATTCATCAATGGCATCGCGCAAATGCTCTGGGTAATAATCATCGTTGTTACCCGTTAGATCATTAAACTCAGCATTAAACATACGAATGATCTCAGAAGACTCATTAGAGACAATGGTATTGGTCTTTTTATCCCACAGTACAGGAACGGTAACTCGGCCCGTGTAGTCTGGCTTCGCTTGTGTATAGATTTGATGCATTCGAGTATGGCCAAATAGGGGTTCTGGCAACCCCATTTGCCATCCCTCACTGAGCATATCAGGGCATACAACGGTGACGTCAATGTGTGTCTCTAAACCTTTTAATTGACGAAAAATCAGAGTGCGATGCGCCCAAGGACACGCGAGAGATACATAGAGATGATAACGGCCAGATTCTGGTTGAAACTTGGCATTTGACTTATTTTCAATCCAGTCACGAAAGCCCGCATCTTCGCGTACAAATTGACCTTTGCTTGCTTTGGTGTCGTACCAAACATCATGCCATACACCATCGACTAACTTTCCCATTATTCGCACTCCTAAATCATATTTTCCTTAAGAGTATAAAAAGAGAGAAAAGAGAATAAATAGGAAAGATTCGCTGAACTTGTTCGAAATATTGAAATGAGACAGATAAAAAAGAGAAAACAGAAGAGAGAAAATCTTGAGAAGACAAGGCTTCCACCTCATGACAGAAAGTGAAGTGGAAGCACAAATATTACTTGGCGTGATTCATATAACCATCAAGAACCGCGACGGTGTTGTAACCTAAGTCATCAACCGCATAACCACCTTCAAACACAAACAGCGTCGGTAAGCTTAATGCCCCTAGCTGACGACCGATCTCTGCGTAATTGTCTCGGTTGAGCTTAAAGTAACTGATTGGGTCATGCTCATAAGTATCCATCCCAAGTGAGATCACCAAAGCATCAGCACCGAACTGTTTAATTTTCTCTAATGCCGTTTGCAACGCAGGACCATAGAGCGTCCAATCTGTCTTACCTTGAGGAAGCGGGAGATTCAGGTTAAAGCCTTTGCCAGCTCCCTCACCTTCTTCATCCGCAAAGCCAATGTAATGCGGGTAATCGTAGTCAGGATCGCCATGAATGGATACAAACAGCACGTCATCACGCTCATAGAAAATGCTCTGCGTACCATTCCCATGGTGGTAATCAACATCCAGAATCGCCACTTTTTGCTTACCTTGACGACGCAATGATTCTGCCGCAATCGCCGCATTGTTGATATAACAGTAACCGCCCATCAAATCAGGTGCTGCGTGGTGGCCTGGCGGGCGACACAATGCAAATACCGATTGCTCACCTTGAGCAATAAGATCGGCGGCAGTTAACGCACAATCGACCGCTGATTGAATCGCTTCCCAGCTGGTTTTCGTGATTGCGGCGGTCATATCAAAGCTGTAGTAGCCGAGTTTACCCTCGATATCTTTCGGAATACGATGACGTAAATGACGTGGACTAACAAAACAGTACGGTGACGCATCGTGCTCACTACCAAACCGCTCTTCCCACTCCGACCATGCCGACTGCAAAAAAGCCACGTAATCAGGCGTATGAACCCAAGTCATTGGCTCTGAGCCATAATTGTTTGGCTCCATCACGCTAAAACCACCGTGCTGTTCAATGGCATTCAATACCATATCTGCACGTTCTGGCTTTTCAAAACAAGGGGTTGGTTCGCCAGAAAGAAATTCGTATTTAACGCGATGCAAACGCTGCTTTTCGCTATAGATAACTTTCATTACTTTTTCAGCTCCATCCAGTAACGCTCGTAAACACCCACAGCATCACCAACACTACCTAGAAATTGACCTTTTTTCTTCACATCTTCTGATGGGAAAATAATTTCACTATCGCGAATCTCTGCTGGCAAATGAGTGAGAGCCTGTAGGTTTGGCACGGCATAACCGATTTCTTTTACCACTTCAGCTTGGTTCTCTGGTCTTAGCAAAAAGTTAATGAAAGCGTAGGCGGCATCTTTATTCTGTGCTTTTTCTGGAATAACGATGTTGTCCATCCAGAAAATTGCCCCTTCTTGTGGGTAAACAAAACGAATTGCTGGGTTTTCTTGAAGCGCACGGTAAGCGGTGCCATTCCACTGCATACCAACATTCACTTCACCCGTGATAAGCGGTACGTGAGGTGCGTCTGAGTTAAAAACCATCACGTTTGGCTTAAGCTTTGTTAAACGTTCAAACGCTTGTTGCAGCTCTTTCGGATCTTGCGAGTTCACACTGTGACCACCTAAGATCAATGACATACCCATTACATCACGCACATCATCGGTGAGCAGAAGTTGACCGGCATATTCACTGTTCCACAAGTCTGCCCATCCGGTTAATTTGCTACCATCAACCACATCAGAGTTATAACCGATTGCTGTACTGCCCCACATGTAAGGCAGAGAGTATTGGTTTTGAGGATCAAAGCTTTGATTCATAATACTTGAGTCAAGCTGTGAAAAAGAGTCGATCTTAGACTTGTCGATGCGATGCAGTAATCCATCATTCGCCAATTTGGACACATAATACGTCGATGGCACGACAATATCGTAACCCTCACCATCAATAAGCTTTAGCTTAGCGTACATGGTTTCGTTACTTTCAAACGTCGCGTAATTAACTTTAATACCGGTTTCTTTGGTGAAATCTTCAATGATTGACTGAGGAAGATATTCAGACCAGTTGTAGATATTAAGTGTCGTGGAAGCCCAAACAGGAGAAGAAGAAAGAAGGCCAACTAGGGCCGAAGCAACAAGAGAATTTTTCATTTACGTTAACATACTATCATTTTGTCATGACACGAAATTGTGCCGCGCGGATTAAATAGCAGTAGATTCGGTATAGCAAGACTGCCTAGCCCTAATAGTTGATATTGCTCACAATTATCAATAGACCTTACCTATTATGTGGACATTTAATAATTTTAGTGCTTGCTAAAATGGTAGGTATAAAAAAAGCGCGACCCGAACAAAGGAGTCGCGCTTAAGCCCGTCACAGGCTGAATTTAATTACACTTCAACGTGTAGGCAAGACACGGCATGGATATCAGTGCCTTGGATACTTGGCTTTGTCTGGGAGCACACGTCCGTTGCTTGTGGACAGCGGGTGCGGAACACACAGCCTGATGGTGGATTGATTGGCGATGGCAAATCCCCTTCCAGCATTTGAATTTTTTTGTTACGTTCAAGCTCTGGGTCTGGGATTGGCACTGCCGACATCAATGCACGCGTATATGGGTGTTTGGGATCGGCAAATAGCGCCTCAGCTTCACCCAGTTCAACGGCATTGCCCAAGTACATAACCAGTACACGGTCAGAGATGTGCTTCACAACTGACAAGTCGTGGGCGATAAATACCAACGATAAACCAAGTTCTTTTTGAAGCTCTTTCAGCAAGTTAACCACCTGAGCCTGGATAGATACGTCCAATGCGGATACAGGCTCATCACAGATGATCATCTTAGGTTTCAGTATTAACGCACGAGCAATACCGATACGCTGACACTGACCGCCAGAAAACTCGTGCGGGTAACGGTTGATAACATTCGGCAACAGGCCTATTTTTGTCATCATCTCTTTCACGCGATCTTTGACTTCTTGCTTCGTCAGTTCTGGATAAAACGTCTCTAGTGGCTCAGCGATGATGTCGCCAACTGTCATACGCGGGTTCAAAGACGCCAAAGGATCTTGGAAAATCATTTGGATTTCTTTGCGCGTTTCACGGCGTTGGACGTCTTTCATCTTCGTCAGATCTTGTCCCAACCAAACCACTTCACCTTCAGTTGCTTCCACAAGGCCAATGATGGCGCGAGCAAACGTCGATTTACCACAACCAGACTCACCAACTACCCCAAGAGTCTCACCTTCATATAGGCGAACGTTTACACCGTCTACCGCTTTTAGGCTTGAAGGTTTTGACCAAGGCCACGCAGATTTTGATGCAATGCTGAAGTGAACTTTCAGATCAGATACATCCAGAATTAGCTTTTTATCTGTACTCATTTACTCCAAGCCTCCCATTCAGAAAAACATGCACGCTGACGACCATCACCAAATGGCGTCAAGATTGGTGCTTCACGCTTACAACGATCCATCACACGGTGGCAGCGATCTTGGTAAGGACAGCCAGGTGGTAGACGAAGCAAGTTAGGCGGGTTGCCTGGAATTGTTGGCAGGATCTCGCCTTCTGTATCCAAACGAGGAATAGCCTTCAATAGCCCCTCCGCATAAGGATGGCTTGGGTTGTAGAAGATTTCGTTTACTGTGCCGTACTCCATGGTACGACCCGCGTACATTACAAGCACTTTGTCACAAGAACCCGCTACGACACCAAGGTCGTGCGTGATCATGATGATTGCGGTATTAAACTCAGATTTCAGTTCGTTAAGCAGATCCATGATCTGCGCTTGAACCGTTACATCCAACGCCGTTGTCGGTTCATCCGCAATAAGCAGTTTTGGACGACATAATAATGCCATTGCGATCATTACGCGTTGGCGCATACCGCCTGAAAACTCGTGTGGGTACATGGTAATACGTTTACGGGCTTCTGGAATTTTCACCGCTTCAAGCATACGCACTGATTCTTCAAACGCTTCGGCTTTACCCATACCTTTGTGCAGCATCAGGACTTCCATTAGCTGATCGCTCACTTTCATATATGGGTTCAGTGAGGTCATTGGGTCTTGGAAGATCATTGCGATCTGTTCTGCTCGAACCTTATTCAACGCTTTTTCTGGCAGATTTAGGATCTCATTACCTTCGAACTTCGCGCTGCCAGAAATGATTCCGTTTTTCGCTAGCAAACCCATGATAGCGAATACGGTTTGTGATTTACCTGAACCCGACTCACCTACAATACCTAAGGTTTCACCTTGGTTTAGGGAGAAGTTCAAATCGTTGACTGCGGTCACGATACCATCTTGGGTAGTAAACTCGACACGCAGATCTTTGACATCTAATAAACTCATCATTGCTTCCTTTATTCTTTCTAATTTTAATTATCTGTCTTTTGGATCCAACGCATCGCGCAGGCCATCACCGACGTAGTTGAAACAGAATAGAGTCACCACCATGAAAGCCGCTGGGAACGCCAGCTGCCAGATTGCGACTTCCATTGTTTGCGACCCCTCTTGTAGAAGTGCGCCCCAACTTGTCATCGGTTCTTGAACACCAAGACCAAGGAATGAAAGGAATGATTCAGTCAGAATCATGCTTGGGATAAGTAGTGTTGAGTAAACCGCTACAATACCCAGTACGTTTGGCACGATATGGCGAGTGATAATCTTCCAATTGCTCACACCACAAACGTGTGCCGCTTCAATGAACTCTTTGCTACGAAGGCTTAGCGTCTGGCCACGTACGATACGAGCCATATCTAGCCATGCAATCGCACCGATAGCAACGAAGATAAGAACGATGTTACGCCCAAAGAATGTCACTAGTACGATAACTAGGAACATGAACGGAACCGCGTACAGGATTTCAAGAATACGCATCATGATACGGTCAACTTTACCGCCAATGAAGCCTGAAGCTGCACCGTAAAGTGTACCAATCACAACCGCAACCAATGCACCTAGCACACCCACCATCAGTGAGATACGCCCACCAATGAGAGTACGTACGTAAAGATCGCGACCTAAACTGTCCGTACCAAACCAGTGCTCTGCACTTGGACCAACATGCATCGCATACCAATCTGTGTCATCAAACGCATAAGGTGCCATCATCGGCAGGAAGATAACCGCAAGGGTCATCAGTGCAAGAATGAACAAGCTCACCATCGCTGCTTTGTTGCGCATAAAGCGAATACGGGCGTCTTGCCATAAACTGCGGCCTTCAACTTCCAGATTCTCTGCAAATTTTTCGACCGCTTGAAGATTCTCTTTTTTCGTTAACATAACCATACTTCCCTGTTAGTAGCGAATTTTCGGGTCAATCATTGCTAGCAAAATATCAACGATAGCGTTGAACAGAATAAATAGGAAACCGATCAAAATGGTCACTCCCATCACTAGCGAGTAGTCACGGTTAAACGCGGCATTGACGAACAGTTTACCGATGCCAGGTAGGCCAAAGATGGTCTCAACAACCACCGAACCAGTAATAATGCCGACAAACGCAGGCCCCATGTATGACACAACAGGTAGTAACGCCGGTTTTAGAGCGTGTTTAATGATGATGTAACGGTAACTCAACCCTTTCGCACGAGCAGTGCGAATAAAGTTACTATTCAGTGTCTCAATCATTGAACCACGGGTGATACGAGCAAACGTGGCGACATAAAGCAGTGACATGGCAATCACTGGCAACACCAAATATTGCCACGAGCCATCATGCCACCCGCCCGCTGGGAATAAATTCCAATGCAAAGAGAACACATAAATCAATGCAGGCGCTAGCACAAAAGATGGCATTACCACTCCGGCCATCGCAGTAGACATGATGGTGTAATCCAGCCACGAATTTTGCTTGAGTGCGGCGATTGTGCCGATCGTTACGCCGAGAATAACGGTGAAAATAAAGGCAATAAAACCGACTTTTGCAGAAACAGGCAATGCGACCGCGATCAACTCATTAACGGTGTAATCTAAGTATTTGAACGATGGTCCAAAGTCACCTTGAATAACATTAGTCAGGTAGGTGGTATATTGCTCAAATACTGGCTTATCTAAACCGTATTTGGCTTCAATGTTCGCCATAACTTCTGGCGGTAAAGGACGCTCGCTCGAGAATGGGTTACCCGGTGCGAAACGCATGAGAAAGAAAGACACGGTGATCAAAACCAACATGGTCGGGATCGCCTCAAATATCCTTTTTGCGATGAATTTAAGCATAAACTCACTCTTTCAGTCTGTGACAGTTAAAAAATTTGATAGTAGGCACTGCACGTCCAAAATAGGTACGTGCAGGCCTTATTCTTATAGTCTTGAAGCTAAGTTATTACTGAGCTTTGATGTAAAGATCTTTTGAGTAGATCTTTTCTTCCGCGTTGTTTGCAGGGAAACCACCAACGTGCGGATTAAGCAGACGTGAACGAACATACTGATAGATAGGCGCGATTGGCATATCTTTCGCCATCAGTTTTTCAGCTTCTAGGTAAATTGCCGTACGCTCTTCTTCTGAAGTCGATTGGATCGCCTTTTCAATCAGAGCATCGTAATCTTTGTTGCCCCAGTGCTGACCACCTGTTGTGTTCGAACTCACCATAAGGGTTAGGAAAGAAGATGCTTCGTTGTAGTCACCACACCAACCTGCGCGCGCGACTTCGAAATCACCTTGGTCTTTAGTAGATAGGTATGTTTTCCACTCTTGGTTTTCGAGCGTAACGTCTAAACCAAGTGTTTTCTTCCACATAGAGCCTAGCGCTACTGCTAGTTTCTTGTGGTTTTCATCCGTGTTGTATAGAAGAGAGAATTTAAGAGGATTGCTCTTACCGTAACCCGCTTCCTCAAGTAAACGTGCAGCTTCAGCGTTACGCTCTTTTTGCGTCATCTTGCCGTAAACCGGTAGTTCAGGGTCAAAGTGCGCTGTAATTTCAGGCGTGAGGAAGTAAGCAGGCTTCTGGCCTTGGCCAAGAATCGCATTTGCAACGATGTCACGGTCAATCGCGTAAGAAATCGCTTTACGAACACGAGGGTCGTTAAATGGTTCTTTTTTAGTGTTGAATGAGTAGTAGTACGTACATAGGCTACCCTCAACCGATACCGACTCTGGGTGTTCTTTCTTCAAACGTTTGAAGTGCTCAGTTGGCAGCTTGGACGTAAAGTCGATTTCACCAGACAAGAAGCGGTTCATCTCAGCAACACCGTTCTCGATTGGAAGGTAAGTCACTTTATTGAGAACGGTCTTATCGTTTTCCCAATACTGAGCGTTACGAACCAGTTCAAGACGCTCATTCACAACCCATTTGTTAACAACATAAGCACCATTACCAACAAAGTTTTCCGGTTTAGTCCATTGGTCACCAAACTTTTCAACGGTTGCTTGGTGAACTGGTTTCATTGTCGTATGGCCCGCCATCATGACAAAGTATGGAACAGCGGTGTCTAGCTCAACCACAAGTGTGTGATCGTCAGTCGCCTTAACACCAAGTTCACTCTTATCTTTCTTCCCTGAAACGATGTCTTTCGCGTTTTTCATCTTGGTGTATTCCATGTACCAAGAATATGGCGAAGCCGTTGCAGGATCGACAGCACGTTGCCAGCTGTACACGAAATCTTGCGCGGTTACAGGATCGCCGTTAGACCATTTTGCATCTTTACGCAGGTGGAATGTAAACGTTTTGTTGTCTTGTGTTTCCCAACGTTCAGCAACACCTGGAATCGTGTCACCATCAGCATTTTGGTTCACTAGGCCTTCAAGAAGATCACGAATCACATGCGACTCTGGAACACCTTGAGATTTGTGCGGGTCAATCGTCGCAACCTCAGTACCGTTACCACGAACAAGTTCTTGTTTATCAGCAAGTTTAGTACCTGCTGGAACATCAGCAGCAAAAGCAATAGTAGAAGTAGCAGACACTGCCAGACCAGCACCTAGAAGAAGGGCTTTGGTGATTTTGTTCTTATACATGCGTAAAACTCCAAGTTTTTCATTAGCATCCATGACTTCTTTGTAAGGCTCTGGAACGGTCAGTGCTTTAGAATTTTTTTGTGCACATTTTGAGCATAAAACTCTAAAACCTTACAAAGACTGCGGCACACATTAGCAATCATCAAAGTAATTTGCCATAAACAATCGGCAAAAAAACTAATAATTCTGTAATTAGTGCTTATATTTAGCAATAAATACCAAACAAAAAGTATTGCTTAGCGAAATAGGAACTAACGCGTCCGCTTTGCAGCTAAAACTATCGATAAATCTAAAATTAAACGAATTTTTAGCATCATTCGCTAGGTATTTCGCAACAAATTAACATTTGCAACTCTTAGCGTCTAACCAATAATCGTATATGTATCGCTCGATATTGCTGTATTGTGAGCAACATCACCGTGACTAAAAAGCAGATGAATACTTGGTATAATTTGCATTAGATAAAGGCATGGAAGAACAAAAAGCCAGAATGAAAAAGGCCAGAGGGATTAACCTCTGGCCTTTCATATCAGATAGGTAACGCAGTAATGGCTTTACTTTTCCCAGCGTCGCGCAGCCTGATGATCAGTCTCACGTGACTCAATCCAGCGGTTCTCACTGGTTGTTCGCTCTTTTTTCCAGAATGGAGCCTTAGTTTTCAAGAAGTCCATGATGAACTCGCAAGCATCAAACGCTGCGCCACGATGCGCGCTAGAAACGCCAACAAAAACGATTTGGTCGCCGGTATCTAAATCTCCAACACGGTGAATAACACGAACGCCTAGCAGTGGCCAACGTGATTCGGCCTCATCACAGATATCAATCAGACTTTTCTCAGTCATGCCCGGATAATGCTCAAGATGTAGTCCAATGACATTATCGCCAAGATTCATATCGCGAACTTTACCGATGAATGTCACTACCGCACCAGAGGCTGTCCCCTCAGATAGTCGTTGGTACTCATGATCAACAGAAAAGTCTTCTACTTGTACAGAAACGCGAGGATCCATCTTAGCCCCCTGTTACCGGCGGGAAGAAAGCGACTTCATCGCCCGATTTTACTTGCGTATCTAACGGAACAATCGATTGATTTACCGCTGCTAACAGCTTACCCGGCTCAAGAGCTAGGTCCCACTTACCGTCTTGGTTTGCACCAACATCGACTAAGTGTGCTCGGATCGCTTCCACGCTATCAAATTGGTCTTCTAGCTCAAGACTATCAATACCAACGAGCTCGCGAGTTTGAGCAAAGAAAAGTACTTTAATCATTATTCCGCCTTGAAGTGTCCTGATTTACCGCCCGTTTTTTCTAATAAACGAACTTGACCAATCACCATATCTTTTTGTACCGCTTTACACATATCGTAAATCGTCAATGCTGCTACAGAAGCCGCTGTTAACGCTTCCATTTCTACGCCTGTCTTGCCAGCAAGCTTACATACGGACTCGATACGAACTTTGTTTTCCGCTTCAATTGCTTCCAATTGAACTTCAACTTTAGACAACAATAGCGGGTGACAAAGTGGGATCAAATCCCAAGTTTTCTTTGCAGCTTGAATGCCAGCAATACGTGCTGTTGCAAACACATCACCTTTATGGTGCTGACCAGAAACAATCAGTTGTAGTGTTTCTGGGGCCATGTGTACAAACGCTTCTGCGCGTGCTTCACGAACGGTTTCCGCTTTTGCAGATACGTCCACCATGTTTGCTTCGCCGGACGCATTGATATGGGTAAATTGGGTCATCGTTTTTGTTCGCCTTTTAGAAAGGTTATACAGATAGGTGTGGCATGAAGTTGCAAGGACGGTGGCTTGCATCCAGTTGCTGCTTGATGATCTTTGTCCAACCAGTACGGCATGCACCTGTTGATCCAGGCATCGCGAAAATCACGGTGTGGTTAGCAAAACCTGCGATCGCACGAGACTGAATCGTTGATGTGCCTATTTCTTCATAAGACACTTGACGGAACAATTCACCAAAACCCTCAACTTCTTTGTCGAAAAGTGGCTTAAGTGCTTCTGGAGTGCTATCACGAGAAGTAAAACCAGTACCACCAGTGATCATAATTGCCTGTACATTTTCATCTGCAATCCACTGAGAAACAATTGCACGAATCTTGTACATATCATCAATAACGATCTGTTTGTCAACGACGTTATGACCCGCTTCTTTTGCATGCTCAACGAGGTAGCCGCCAGAAGTGTCATTTTCTTCAGTACGAGTGTCAGAGACCGTTAGAACGGCAATATTTGCAGCTTGGAATTTGCTTTCAGCGTGACCCATTTGTTCACCTATTCTCTAATTTGATTTTGATACGCTAGGTATCGATTCTGGAAAAGTCATCAGAAGCCACGTCAGCTCCTGATGTAAAATCTGAATTTAACCGCCGATAGACGCAAGATGTGGCGTCATACCAGTATTGCCATCATGCAAGAAGTGACTCACGGATTTCGTTTGGAGTTGCGCTTGGATACGCTCAATCAATTCGTTTTCTTGCTCGTCACGTTCTAGCAGGTCACGTAGCTCAACACCATGATCACCGAACAAACAAAGGTGCAGTTTACCCAGTGCCGATACACGAAGTCGATTACAGCTCTCACAAAAGTCTTTTTCATAAGGCATGATCAGACCGATTTCACCTTTATAATCTGGGTGAACGAATACCTGTGCAGGTCCATCATTGTGAGAACGAACTTTGAGTAACCAACCATTTGCAATTAATTGATTTCGAATTGCGACACCAGAGACATGGTGCTTAGTAAACAAATCATCCATCTCACCAGTTTGCATTAATTCAATAAAACGCAGTTGGATAGGACGATCTTTAATCCAGTTAAGAAAAGCCGGAAGTTCGTTGTGGTTGAGGTCTTTCATCAGTACCACGTTGACTTTCACTTGATCAAAACCCACTTCAAATGCTCGTTCAATACCATTCATCACTTCAGTGAACTTATTTTCACCCGTGATTTGATGGAACATGCGAGGATCTAAGCTATCAACGCTAACGTTAATATGAGTAAGGCCGGCATCACGCCATTCTGCCACTTGCTTCGCCATGCGGTATCCATTGGTCGTCGTTGCGACTTTTTTGATACCCGGCGTGGTTGCGACTGAGTGAATAATGTCAGTAAAATCTTTACGTAAACTCGGCTCACCACCAGTGATACGAACCTTTGAGGTACCACAATCTGCAAACGCCTTAACAACGCGTTTGATCTCTGGTAGAGATAAAAAGGACGAGTTTTTATTGCCCGATGGCTTGTAGCCGTCAGGAAGGCAATAGGTACATTTGAAATTACATACGTCAGTCACAGACAGACGCAAGTAATAGAACTTACGATGAAATTTGTCTTCGAATTGTTGCGCCACGGAACACCTTTCCAAACACGGGAGGCATGCTCATTTCCAATCATGCCCTTGTGACAGAATGTCACTGGCTCAAAACGCCTATCCATAGACTTAGCATAGTGAGCTCGGAGTTATGGCAACCAAGGGAAATCCCCCTGATAGCTTTGCTGTGTAAAATACTTAAAATTTGTAATGGGATCCAGACTTAAGCACGAAAAAACCGCTTAATAGACACAATTTACCGCTTATTAAGTACCGTTACACTCTTCATTAAGATAAATTGTAGTCGTTTTTGCCCAATTATTAGAAGAACGAAATGAATATCTACACCGAAAAAAAAGTGGTCGCAGTTGGCGGTGGTCACGGGTTAGGCCGTATGTTGGCGGCACTCAAAGACTTTGGTAGCAATGCAACTGGTATTGTTGCAACAACAGATAATGGTGGTTCTACGGGCCGAATTCGTCATTGCCAAGGGGGCATTGCTTGGGGGGATACTCGTAATTGCATCAACCAGCTTATCACTGAGCCCTCAATTAGTTCGATGATGTTCGAATATCGATTTAAAGGAACTGGTGAACTTGACGGCCATAATCTGGGTAACTTGATGCTAACAGCGTTGGATAACTTATCCGTGCGCCCACTTGATGCGATCAACCTGATCCGCAACATGCTCAAAGTCGATGTCAATATTCTGCCAATGTCTGAGCATCCATCTGACTTAACTGCGCTTTCTATCGACGGACAGATAGTAACGGGTGAAACCAATGTCGATGAAATGGATACCGATTTACGTCGTCTCGATTTATCACCAGAAGTACCAGCGACGAAAGAAGCCGTCACCGCCTTATCTGAAGCTGATGTCATTATTCTTGGTCCTGGTAGCTTTTTAACGAGTATCATGCCACCGCTGTTGCTACCAGAAATTGGCAAAGCTATCGCGACCAATAGTAAAGCGAAAGTGATTTTCGTTGCGAACCTAAGCCCAGAATATGGCCCAGCAGGCCGCATGAACATGGCACAGAAACTAGAATGGTGTGAACGTGCCTGCCAAGGTCGAAAAATTGATGTCGTGCTGGCTGAAGAGACAGAACAAGAAGTACTAGATAATTGGAACGTAGTCACAGAATCATTGGCTTCAACAAACCGCGATTGGCGCCACGATCGTGACAAGTTAAAACTTGCTGTGGAAAACCAATTGATCACCAAATAAGTCAATTTTCAAAAAGCATATATAACAAAGCCCATTCAATGATGGGCTTTGTAATTCTAAACGTATTCTAACAACATTATTTAGTCCAAGCGCGATAAGCCTCTTGAGTGCGCTCTAATAGCTTAAGCATCTCATTAACTTCTGGCCCTTGCGGTGTTAGCGCACACGATTTTACTTTAGCATCAATCGTGACAGCGAGCTCACAAAGCTGATCCGCACCAAAACTCGCAGCACTGCTCTTTAAAGCGTGGCTAATCTCTCTTAGATAGGCATCTTGTTCCTCAGCTTGAAAGCGAGAAAGATTCATAATATACGTGTCTAGTTCACCAAGAAAAATTTCCAACAAAACAGGCACATTATCACTGCCAATATCTAGCGACAATTGGTCTATCTTGCTCTGATTTAATATATCCATATTCATACGTTTTGTTTTTCTTCTTTCGTTCCCCAAGCTTGAAGCTTACGATAAATCGTTGATGGGCTGACATCTAAATATCCTGCCGCTCTAGGAATATTCCCATCACAAGCCTTGATCGCCTGCTCAATGGCTTCTTTTTCAGTCATCCATAACGGGGTGATGTCTGACGCCGTTATCGCCTTTTGAGGCATTGGGCTTACAATGGCACGGCCAACAAGCGGCATATTAAGCGGAGGCGGTAGCATATCGATGGTAATCTCTTTACCATTATTTAGCACCACGATATTCCTCAGAACGTTTTGCAATTGACGAACGTTTCCAGGCCACTCATAGCGATTAAATTTATCAATCACGTCTTGAGAGAAACGAACAAAGCTCTTGCCTTCTTCATGAGACATGTAACCTAATAACGAATAAGCGATTTCGATAACATCCTCACCACGTTCTCTTAGTGGTGGCAGGTGCAACGGAATCACATATAAACGGTAATACAAATCTTCACGAAAGCGCCCTTCTTGCACCTCTTTCCATGGGTCCCGGTTCGTCGCACATACAAAGCGCACGTCCACACTCTTCATTTTTGAAGAGCCCACTTTTTGGAATGTCCCCGTTTGGATGAATCTCAAAAGCTTGGTTTGTAAATCCAAGTCCATTTCACACAACTCATCAAGGAACAAGGTACCACCATCGGCGAGTTCTGCGGCGCCTTGACGATCATTAGCAGCGCCCGTAAACGCACCTTTTACGTGACCAAACAACTCGCTCTCAATGAGGTCTTTTGGAATGGCAGCACAGTTAATGGCAATAAATGGCTTATCACCGCGTTTACTCGCTGCGTGAATGGCTTCAGCACACACTTCTTTACCCGTACCACTCTCACCGGTGATAAAGATACTCGCTTTACTACTGGCTGCAGAGTCAATAGTCCGGTAAACCTGCTGCATGGTTTGGCTACTGCCGATAAAACCTTGATAACTTTGGTTGCCCGGATTGTTAGCTTCGTTTTTCAGCTTAGTGGCTTTGCGAATCGCATTATTTACGGTAACGCGTAATCGGTCTGCTTCACATGGTTTGATCAGGAAATCTTGAGAACCATGACGCATCGCTTCTACAGCGGTATCAATCGAGCCGTGAGCAGTCATGAAGATAACAGGCACACTTGGGTGACTATCTTTAACCTTATGTAGCACATCCATTCCCGTCATATCTGGCAGACGAAGATCTAACAGAATAAGGTCAGGGGTGCGATGATTTAAACTGTCGATCGCTTCTCGGCCAGTACCGACAATGTTAATGTCGATGCCAAGAGGCGTAAGGTATGAACGGTATAATGCGGCGACAGACGCGGTATCTTCAACCATCAAAAGATAACGAGACTTTTGACCATCTGGTTTATGTTGCATAATCTAGCCATTTTTTGTTGTATTTTAAATAATAATCGCATTACGCATTGCATTTTGCAAACAAACTGTCTGCAATGCTTAAATTTACAAAGTGACTTAGATTAAATATCAATATGTTAAAAAATGGCACAAAGCATGCTGTCTTTCAAGTGACCCCTCGGGTCACCTAGCCAACTGACGTTGTTAGTGGGTTCTGTGCCCACAAAAAAGCCAATAGATCCGACTGCCTATTGGCTATTTTTTTGTGTCCATGACATCCCTAACCGTTATGTCGCCCCATCAGCACGGATAAGCGATGAATACCCTCTAGCTGTTGGTAATAAATTGCGCGCGTAACTTCTCTATTTCATCACGTTTTTGCGCGGCCAACTCAAACTCAAGATCTTGAGCATGCTGATACATCGCAGCTTCAAGGCGGCTGATCTCTTTGTCCAATTGTTGTGGGGACATCACTTCATAAGTTTGCGAGTGCTCTGCTACTTTGGACAGCGGTACCTGCTTATTATTACGTTGACGCTTAGACTTGGTAATATCACCCAGTTCCATAATGTCTTTGATATTGCGCTTCAATGCCTGCGGTTCAATCCCCATCTTCGCATTGTAGGCCTGCTGCTTTTCACGACGGCGTTCCGTTTCATCTATCGCCTTTTTCATCGATTTAGTGATCGAGTCACCGTATAAAATCGCCTTACCTTCAATGTTACGTGCAGCACGACCAATCGTCTGAATGAGTGAACGCTCCGAACGTAAGAAGCCCTCTTTATCTGCATCAAGGATCGCCACCAGCGAAACCTCGGGCATATCTAAGCCCTCACGCAACAAGTTGATTCCAACCAACACATCAAACTCACCAAGACGTAGGTCACGAATAATTTCAACCCGCTCAACGGTATCAATATCCGAATGCAAATAACGAACGCGAACATCATGTTCATGAAGATATTCTGTTAAATCTTCCGCCATTCGTTTTGTCAGTGTAGTGACCAAAACACGCTCATCTTTTGCTGAACGAATTCGGATCTCAGACAACAAATCATCAACTTGAGTCGCCACTGGGCGAACTTCTAATAACGGATCGAGCAGCCCTGTTGGGCGCACAACCTGATCCGCTATCTCACCCGCTGATTTTTCAATTTCATAATTTCCTGGCGTCGCAGAAACAAAAATCGTTTGTGGCGAGATGGCTTCAAACTCTTCAAACTTCATTGGACGGTTATCCAACGCAGACGGCAAACGGAAGCCATACTCAACCAAAGTCTCTTTACGTGATCGGTCACCTTTGTACATTGCGCCAATTTGAGGCACCGTCACATGCGATTCATCAATGATGAGCAAGCCATCATAAGGCAAGTAATCAAATAGTGTTGGGGGCGGCTCCCCCTCCGCTCGACCACTTAAGTAACGCGAATAGTTTTCTATGCCCGAGCAAAAGCCGAGCTCATTCATCATTTCAATATCAAATTGGGTCCGCTGGCTAATACGCTGTTCTTCAAGTAGTTTGTTATTGTCTAGCAAATACTTCTTGCGTGATTCCAACTCAACTTTGATGTTTTCGATCGCTTCAAGCACACGATCTCGCGGCGTTACATAGTGAGTTTTGGGATAAATCGTAAAACGAGGCAAATCACGTTGTTTCACCACTCCAGTCAGCGGATCGAAGACACTAATACAATCCACTTCATCATCAAACATTTCAATACGAACGGCATCTTGATCTGATTCCGCAGGGAAAACGTCAATCACTTCCCCTCGAACACGGAACTGGCCACGTTCAAATGCGACGTCATTGCGTGAGTATTGCAGCTCAGCAAGGCGACGTAGCATATCGCGCTGATCAATCACATCACCACGACGCAAGTGCAGCATCATTTGTAGGTACGACTCTGGATCACCCAAACCATAAATAGCAGAAACCGAAGCGATAATAATCGCATCTTTACGCTCTAATAGTGCCTTGGTCGCCGACAAACGCATTTGTTCAATATGAGCGTTAACCGAAGCATCTTTTTCAATAAAGGTGTCTGTCGTAGGCACATAGGCTTCTGGCTGGTAATAGTCATAGTAAGAAACAAAATACTCAACCGCGTTATTTGGGAAAAACGCTTTCATTTCGCCATAAAGTTGCGCAGCAAGTGTTTTATTCGGTGCGAGCAAAATTGCCGGACGTTGGGCCTGAGCGATCACATTTGCCAACGTGAAAGTTTTACCCGACCCCGTTACGCCTAAAAGTGTCTGGTGGGCAAGGCCATCATCCAGTCCCTCTAATAACTTTTTGATCGCCGTAGGCTGATCGCCTGATGGCTGATAATCAGAGACCAGCTCATAAACTTTACTCATACTTTCCCTCAAATTTACTGCACTGAAGCTGTATATATATACACCTTGAGAAATGAAATCTACGTTTGTCTAGGATTTATAGCTCATTGTCATTAATTTTTGCGATTTATTGACTTAACACTAGCCATTTTTTTCTGACTCTGATATATTTCTTCGCCCTACAAGACGGACCGCCCTGGTTCACTAAAGATTTATTTCCACAAGTTTTCCCCAAAATCAGCTAAAACGCATTTTTATCCCCAGTAAAATAATTTTCAACCAACTTGGTTATATTTCCTACAACTCCAATAATCTCTTGTTTTATCGGTGTATTAGATGCGAAATTGCATAAAAATCTCACACATTAACAATACCTGTTGCATATAAGACAATGTTACTCAGATTTCATCAACATACTTATCCACAATTTTAGTGGATAAGTAATGCTAGCCCTTTACTGGCAAGGACTACAAAAAAGTAAAGCCTGAAAAGAAATATTTTTCACAAAAATATGTTTTTAAAATATTGACACGTTTTTAAGTGCTCGGTAATATTTGCCCCGCTTTCAAGCAAAGCAATTCCTCCTTAGCTCAGTTGGTAGAGCGACGGACTGTTAATCCGCAGGTCGCTGGTTCGAGCCCAGCAGGAGGAGCCACATTCCAGAATAAGCCGTGTCGAACGACGCGGCTTTTTCGTATCTGCTCTCCGATACCAACATGAGTGCGATGTTAAGTTGCGCCATCAAATTACCTCTTGCAACCCCGACTGACTAAAAGCCCATCACTCAATCCGTATTACTATTGATTTACCCATAAGTTTTAATTTGCCCAAAAGTTCACTGTATCAAGCAACATATTTGTATGTTTCAACACCAGGATTATCCATAAGTTATTGAAACTTAAATTAATGCAATTTAATCATCTAAAAAATGAAAAGCATTCATTTTACTCATACATGGTAACCCCCTACGATTGACAGGGTTAAGAATGGTTCCGTCCTACTCGTCGCCTCCATTCTATTTATCAATAACTTAGGGGTTTACTAATGACTATTCCGACGACTGATATGCTAGACGCATGGGCTGGATTCACTGCTGGTAAATGGCAAAACTCTGTCAACACTCGTGACTTCATCCAAAAAAACTACACACCGTACGAGGGAGACGAGTCCTTCTTAGCCGAGGTTAGCACATCCACTTCAGCATTGTGGACCCAAGTCCTTGAAGGCATTAAACAAGAAAGCCGCACACACGCTCCTGTTGATTTTGATACCGATCTGCCATCAACGATTACTTCTCACGATGCGGGTTACATCAACAAAGATCTAGAAAAGATCGTTGGCTTACAAACCGATCAACCACTAAAACGGGCAATCATCGCTAATGGTGGTATTCGCATGGTGAAAAACTCGTGCGAAGTTTATGGCCGCGAATTGGATCCAACGGTTGAAAAGATCTTCACTGAATACCGCAAAACTCACAACAAAGCATGTTTCGACCTGTACACCAAAGAAATCTTAGCGTGTCGTAAATCTGGCATCATCACTGGTCTTCCTGATGCCTATGGCCGTGGTCGTATCATTGGTGACTACCGTCGTATCGCCCTTTACGGTATCGACTTCTTAAAAGCGGACAAAAAAGAGCAATACAACTCGACACAAACTTTCCTAGAGCGCGGTGGCGATCTTGAGAAAACGCTTCGTCTACGTGAAGAAATTGCAGACCAAGTTCAAGCGCTTGAAGACATTCGTCAAATGGGTTTGAAATACGGCATTGATATGTCGCTACCTGCAAAAACAGCGCAGGAAGCGATTCAATTTACCTACTTTGGTTATTTGGCGGCGGTTAAATCACAAAATGGCGCAGCAATGTCATTAGGTCGTACATCGACTTTCCTAGACGTTTACCTAGAACGTGATATCGCAAATGGCTTGATTGATGAATCGCAAGCACAAGAGATGATCGACCACTTCATCATGAAACTGCGCATGGTTCGCTTCCTTCGTACACCAGAATACGATTCATTGTTCTCTGGCGATCCAATCTGGGCAACAGAAGCGATGGCAGGTATGGGAGTTGATGGCCGTACGCTAGTATCTAAAACGACATTCCGATACTTACATACGCTCCACACTATGGGTCCTGCTCCTGAGCCGAACATGACGATTCTTTGGTCAGAGCAATTGCCAGAAGCGTTCAAGCAATACGCGGCAAAAGTGTCGATTGATACCTCTTCTGTTCAATATGAAAACGACGATCTAATGCGTCCTGATTTCGATAATGACGACTACGCGATTGCATGTTGTGTGAGCCCGCAGATTGTTGGTCAGCATATGCAGTTCTTTGGTGCACGTGCCAACCTTGCAAAAGCGCTGCTTTACACTATCAATGGTGGTATTGATGAAAAATCAAAAGCGCAAATTGGTCCGGTAGTGGACAAAGTTCAAGATGAAATTCTCGACTTTGATACTTTGATGCCACGCTTCGATAACATGTTGGAATGGCTAGCAACGCAATACGTCACAGCCTTGAACATCATCCATTACTCGCATGACCGTTACAGCTACGAAGCGTCACTGATGGCATTGATGGATCGCGACGTGCACCGCACTATGGCGTGTGGTATTGCAGGTCTGTCTGTTGTCGCTGACTCGTTGGCAGCCATTAAATACGCGACCGTAAAACCCGTTCGTGATGAAGATGGCATCGCCGTTGATTTCGAAATCGAAGGTGATTATCCAAAATTTGGTAACAACGATGCCCGTGTTGATGACATCGCTTGTGATCTGGTTGAGCGCTTCATGAAGAAAATTCAGAAAATGCACACCTACCGTGAAGCAGTGCCAACTCAATCGATCCTAACGATCACATCTAACGTGGTTTACGGAAAAAAAACGGGTAATACGCCCGATGGCCGTCGCGCAGGTATGCCATTTGGCCCGGGGGCAAACCCAATGCACGGTCGTGATGAAAAAGGTGCGGTTGCGTCTTTGGCATCGGTTTCTAAACTGCCATTTGCTTACGCGAAAGATGGTATTTCTTACACTTTCTCAATTGTGCCTAACGCATTGGGTAAAGATGAGTTGAGTCAAAAGAAAAACCTAGCCGCATTGATGGATGGTTACTTCCATCACGAAGCAAGCAACGAGGGCATTGCGATTGAAGGTGGCCAACATCTTAACGTCAACGTTCTAAACCGAGAGATGTTATTGGATGCAGTTGAACATCCAGAGAAGTACCCTCAATTGACGATTCGAGTGTCTGGCTATGCGGTACGTTTTAACTCCCTCACTCGAGAGCAACAACAAGACGTGATCAGCCGAACCTTTACAGAAAAACTGTAATCGCCAGATTGTAAAATAATCAAAGCTCATGCCTCTAACTCATTAGGGGTATGAGCTTTTTTCGTTTCTGGCAAACCACAAGAAGTGACACCAAAATCATCAACAACACGTGCGTTAAATCAGTGGCGGTAATTGCGCTTGTCTTTGTTAACAACCATTCATCAAAGTTTTCAATTTCTTATTAATTCATCCACTCCCATCACAGAGACGTATATTTTTCCATCGTGTGCATAAAACCACACCGTTCACTGGTTGTTATTGGTGTCACAAAACACGATAATATCGGGATCGGATTTTATGAACGTAATAACTATGACCGAATATATTTTGTTGTTGGTTGGCACTGTGCTAGTGAACAACTTTGTACTGGTGAAGTTTTTGGGCTTGTGTCCTTTTATGGGCGTGTCTAAAAAACTGGAAACTGCCATTGGTATGGGCCTAGCAACGACATTCGTGCTAACGCTTGCATCTGTGTGCGCCTATCTAGTAGAAAGCTACATTCTTCGTCCATTGGGCATTGAATACTTAAGAACCATGAGCTTTATTTTGGTGATCGCCGTTGTGGTGCAATTTACCGAAATGGTTGTGCACAAAACCAGTCCAACCCTTTATCGTCTGCTGGGCATCTTTTTACCATTGATCACGACGAACTGTGCGGTTCTAGGTGTAGCTCTGCTTAACATCAATGAGAACCACAATTTCATCGAATCGATCATTTACGGTTTTGGTGCGGCTGTCGGCTTCTCACTGGTTCTGATCTTGTTTGCTTCCATGCGTGAGCGTATCGCTGCAGCTGACGTGCCGGTTCCATTTAAAGGCGCCTCTATCGCGATGATCACTGCGGGCCTGATGTCTCTTGCCTTTATGGGCTTTACAGGTTTGGTGAAGTAAACGATGAGTACCATTCTAATAGCGATCATCGCGCTTGCAGCCCTTGCAGCGGTATTCGGTGCCATACTTGGTTTTGCATCCATTCGCTTTAAAGTAGAAGCGGATCCCATTGTTGACCAAATTGACTCTATTCTTCCGCAAACACAATGTGGACAATGCGGCTATCCTGGCTGTCGCCCATACGCTGAAGCAATTGCTAACGGCGATAAAATCAATAAGTGCCCTCCAGGTGGTCAAGCAACCATTGAAAAGCTGGCAGATTTGATGGGTGTTGAAGCAGAAGAGTCGGCACACGATCTCGACAGCAAGGTAAAAACCGTTGCTTTCATCCATGAAGATATGTGTATCGGTTGTACTAAGTGTATTCAAGCCTGTCCGGTTGATGCGATCGTCGGCGGCACAAAAGCCGTTCATACCGTCATCAAAGACGAATGCACCGGTTGTGACTTGTGTGTATCCCCTTGCCCAACAGACTGTATTGAAATGATTCCTGTGGAAACCACCACAGAGAGCTGGAAGTGGAAACTCAACGCCATTCCAGTGGTTAACATTACGGATGCTGCTAACGCAGCGAACGTGACTGATTCAATTAAATAAGGTTTCATATGTTGTCTTTGATTGAACAAATTCGTACTGGTTCGCTATGGGATTTCCCAGGTGGCGTGCATCCGGCAGAAAATAAAAAGCAATCCAACAAAGCTGACTTGGTTCATGCTGCCATTCCATCAGAAATCGTCCTGCCGTTAAAGCAGCACATTGGTAAAGCAGGTAATCTATTGATTACCGTCGGCGACACAGTGTTGAAAGGTCAACAATTAACGGCTTCAGACAGTGGCTTCACCGTTCCTGTTCATGCCCCGACTTCTGGTCAAGTTACCGCGATCGAACCACGTACTGTTGCTCACCCATCGGGCTTGAGCGAACTGTGCGCCGTGATTACGCCTGATGGTAACGACACTTGGTGTGAAAAAACGCCGGTTGCCGATTACACCCAAGAGTCTGCCGATACGCTGATTGACGTTATTCGTCTTGCAGGCATTTCAGGCATGGGTGGCGCAGGCTTCCCAACAGCTAAGAAAATCCAATCAGGTATTGCGCGTACTGAAATTCTTATCGTCAACGCGGCAGAATGTGAACCTTATATCACTGCCGATGACAAACTCATGCAAGAGCATGCGGACGAACTGATCCAAGGTATCGAGATCGTCGAGCATATCCTTAAGCCAAAACTGACCATCATCGGTATAGAAGATAACAAGCCAGCGGCAATCAAAGCGCTAGAGCAAGCGGCGATGAACAAAGACATCGTGATCCGCGTTATCCCAACCAAGTACCCATCTGGTGGTGAGAAACAGCTCATCAAAATTCTGACCAACAAAGAAGTACCAAGCGGTGCTATTCCTGCAGACATTGGCATCTTGGTGCAAAACGTGGGGTCTCTGTATTCAATTAAACGTGCCGTTGTTAATGGCGAGCCAATGATCAATCGTATCGTGACGCTGACAGGGAAAACCTTTAAGCAACCACGTAACGTTTGGACGCTTCTTGGCACACCAGTTCAAGCGCTGTTGGATGAATTTGGCTACAAAGCGGATAAGAAACTTCAGCGCCTGATCATGGGCGGTCCAATGATGGGCTTCACCCTCCCCCACGCTCAAGTTCCAATCACAAAAACAGCAAACTGTATTTTGGCACCGAAACGTCGAGAGATTGTATCGGACCAATACGAAATGGAATGTATCCGTTGTAGCCAATGTGCTGAAGCTTGCCCAGCTTCGCTATTGCCACAGCAACTTCAGTGGTATGCAAAGAGCCAAGAATACGACAAGTTAGAAGAGCTAAACCTAAAAGATTGTATTGAGTGTGGCGCGTGTGCGTTTGTGTGTCCTAGTGAAATTCCACTGGTTCAATACTATCGCCAAGCGAAAGCTGAAATCCGTACTCGCGCTCAAGAAGCGGCATCAGCAGAACGTGCCAAGTTGCGCTTCGAAGAGAAAAAAGCACGTATGGAGCGCGAAAAGACAGAACGCGAGAATCGCTTTAAGAAAGCCGCTGATGACCGTCGTAAAGATATGAAGTCATCGGGCGGTGACGATGCGATTGCTGCAGCGATTGCTCGTGTGAAAGCACAAAAAGAAAACACCGAGGCACAAGCAGAGCCGGCAATGAAACCTGCGGTTGCTGCCGCAATTGCGAAAGCAAAAGCCAAACAAGCGGCCGCAGCTCAATCAGGCGCAGCTGAACCGGATAACTCAGAAATGGCGAAATTGCGTGAAGAACGCAAACGTCTTGCTCGTGAACGCAAGGCCGAAAAAGAACAAGGCGAAGCACCTGTAGAAAGTGCTGATGATAAAAAGTCAGCCGTTGCTGCAGCGATTGCCCGAGCTAAAGCGAAAAAAGCTCAACAAGAAGACACATCAACACCTACTGAAGCGGGTGATAAGAAAGCAGCCGTCGCGGCAGCTATCGCCCGAGCTAAAGCGAAAAAAGCACAACAAGAAGATTCAACCGAGTCTGTAAAAGCTGAAGCGCCAGCAGAACAAACGGAAGATCCGAAGAAAGCTGCTGTTGCCGCTGCGATTGCTCGTGCTAAAGCGCGCAAAGCTCAGCAAGAAGACTCTACGGAATCTGCAGAAGCGGAAACACCTACGGAGCAAGCTGACGATCCGAAGAAAGCTGCAGTTGCTGCTGCCATTGCTCGTGCTAAAGCGCGCAAAGCTCAGCAAGAACAATCAGCAGAGCCTGCTGAAACAGAAGCATCTGCTGAACAATCTGAAGATCCAAAGAAAGCCGCTGTTGCTGCTGCCATTGCTCGTGCTAAAGCGCGAAAAGCTCAGCAAGAACAATCAACGGAGCCTTCCGAAACCGCTGAACCCACTGAGCAAACGGACGATCCAAAGAAAGCTGCTGTCGCTGCTGCCATTGCTCGTGCTAAAGCACGCAAAGCTCAGCAAGAACAATCAGCAGAGCCTGTTGAAACCGCTGAACCAACGGAGCAAACGGACGATCCAAAGAAAGCCGCTGTCGCTGCTGCCATTGCGCGCGCCAAAGCACGTAAAGCTCAGCAAGAACAATCAGCAGAGCCTGCTGAAACCGCTGAACCAACTGAGCAAACGGACGATCCAAAGAAAGCCGCTGTCGCTGCTGCCATTGCTCGTGCCAAAGCACGCAAAGCTCAGCAAGAAGCAAATAAAAATAATACTGAGGAGAACGAGTAATGTCGTTTTTTATTGCCAGTTCACCACATGCTCACAGCCGTCGTAGCACGCCTGACCTAATGAAGTGGGTAGCGCTGTGCGCTCTCCCTGGCTTAGTGGCTCAAACCTATTTCTTTGGTTGGGGAACGCTCATCCAATTGGTGTTCGCGATTGCAATCGCAGTTTCACTCGAAGCTTTAGTCATGCTAGCTCGTAAACGCTCGCCAATGCGTGCGCTGCGTGATAACAGTGCAATCGTAACCGCATGGCTACTGGCTGTCGCGATCCCACCTTGGTCTCCATGGTGGATCATGGTCATTGGTTTGATCTTTGCTATTGTCATTGCCAAGCACTTATACGGTGGAATTGGTCAAAATCCATTCAACCCAGCAATGGTTGCTTATGTTGTATTGCTGATCTCTTTTCCGCTGCAAATGACCAGTTGGAGTGCACCGTCATCCTTGATGACTGAGCATGTCAGCTTTGCTGATACTTTATCGATCATCTTCACTGGCTACGACTTTGATGGTTTATCGCTACAACAGGTGCGTGCCGGTGTCGATGGCGTGACAATGGCAACACCATTGGATGCGTTTAAAACAGGTATCCATTCAGGAGCAACGCCAAGTGAAGTGCTATCTCAACCAATGTTTGGCAGTCTTGCGGGTATTGGTTGGCAATGGGTCAATATCGCCTACTTCATCGGCGGTCTTGTTATGATCAAAAAGCGCATCATCCAGTGGTACATTCCAGCCGGTTTTCTTGCAAGCTTAACGATTTTAAGCGGTGCATTTAGCTTACTAACGCCGGGAGAAACTGCATCACCAATCTTCCACCTACTATCAGGTGCAACGATGTTAGGTGCATTCTTCATCGCAACGGATCCTGTTTCAGCTTCTACTACGGTGAAAGGTCGCTTAATTTTTGGTGCGCTTATCGGCGCATTGGTATTTATTATTCGAAGTTGGGGCGGCTTCCCAGATGGCGTTGCATTCGCCGTTCTGCTTGCCAATATGTGTGTGCCGTTGATCGACTACTACACCAAACCAAGAACTTACGGTCACTGAGGTAAACATGTTAACCGCTATTAGAAAAAATGGTCTGACACTGGCAATCTTCGCCTGTGCAACAACCGGTCTTGTGGCACTGACTCAGTACCTGACTAAAGATCAAATTAAGCTACAGGAGCAAAAACAACTGCTCTCTGTTCTTAACCAAGTAATCCCACAAGAGATGCATGACAATAATTTGGTCGCGTCATGTACTATGGTATCTGCACCCGACCTAGGCACCGTGCGCTCAATGCCAACATATATCGCAACCAAAGATGGTCAACCAACGGCTATGGCGATCGAGTCTATCGCCCCAGATGGCTACAATGGTGAAATTAAGATCATTACGGGTATCGATAATCAAGGCAAAATTCTTGGTTCCCGAATCTTAAGCCACCAAGAAACACCGGGATTGGGTGATAAAATTGATTTGCGCGTAACGGATTGGATTTTGAGTTTCACAGGAAAACAAGTGACCGAAGAAAACTGGAATTCTTGGCATGTTCGCAAAGATGGTGGTGACTTCGATCAGTTTACTGGCGCAACCATTACCCCTCGTGCGGTAGTGAAAGCGGTAAGAAACACGGTAAATTACGTAAACAAATCCCGTAATGATATTCTGAACCAGCCGCTAGACTGTGCAGGAGAAAGTCATGAGTGAAAATAAACTGCTAATGAAAAACGGCATGTGGAGTAATAACCCAGCCTTAGTGCAACTTCTTGGGCTATGTCCTTTGCTTGCGGTTTCTTCTACCGTTACCAACGCACTTGGTTTGGGTATTGCAACCTTACTGGTTCTAGTCGGGTCAAACGTGACGGTTTCAATGATCCGTAACTACGTACCGAAAGAAATCCGTATTCCTGTTTTCGTTATGATCATCGCAGCATTAGTGACCTGTGTTCAGCTATTGATGAACGCTTATGCTTACGGTTTGTATTTATCTCTGGGTATCTTCATCCCACTGATCGTAACCAACTGTATTATCATCGGTCGAGCAGAAGCATACGCATCAAAGAACGATCCACTGCCTGCTGCACTTGATGGTTTTTGGATGGGCTTAGGTATGACAACAGTATTGGTCATACTGGGTGCGATGCGCGAACTTATCGGTAACGGAACATTGTTTGATGGTGCCGACCTACTATTAGGTGACTGGGCTGCCGCACTGCGTATTCAAGTATTCCACTTCGATAGCAGCTTCCTACTAGCATTGTTACCGCCAGGTGCTTTCATCGGCGTAGGGCTTTTAATTGCACTGAAAAACGTTATCGATAGCTCAATTCAGGCACGTCAGCCGAAAGAAGAAAAGCCTGCTATTGAGCGTGCTCGCGTCACTAACGCATAATATAAAAATTATAAAATCAAGGCTCTACCACTCGTAGGGCCTTTTTCATAAACCGCAAAGACGGGTTTGGAAGTCAGCAATGAATAAAATCAAAAGAATTGAAATTCTCGAACGACTTCGAGAAAACAACCCCCATCCTCAAACAGAGCTCAACTGGAGCACTCCATTTGAGTTACTCATCGCCGTCCTGCTTTCTGCACAAGCGACGGATGTAAGCGTGAACAAAGCAACAGACAAACTCTACCCTGTTGCCAATACGCCACAAGGCATTCTTGATTTGGGTGTCGATGGGTTAAAGGAATACATCAAAACCATCGGGCTATTTAACTCGAAAGCAGAAAACACCATTAAGACATGTAAGATCTTATTAGAAAAACACAATGGTGAAGTGCCCGAGGATCGTGCAGCACTTGAAGCGCTACCCGGCGTTGGACGAAAAACCGCTAACGTCGTACTGAATACTGCCTTTGGTTGGCCGACCATCGCTGTCGATACGCACATTTATCGCGTTTCAAATCGCACTAAATTTGCAATGGGTAAAACCGTCGACGACGTAGAAGAAAAACTTCTCAAAGTAGTGCCAAAAGAGTTTAAGCTTGATGTACACCACTGGCTGATCCTTCATGGGCGCTACACTTGTGTGGCTAGAAAACCACGCTGTGGAAGCTGCATCATCGAAGATTTATGTGAATTCAAAGAAAAAGTGTACCCAGACGAATAAACTCGTCTGAAACAATCGCTAGGAGCAAAAAATGTCAAACGGTCGAATTCTTCACACCATGTTACGCGTGGGTGATTTAGACAAATCAATCAAATTCTACACTGAAGTAATGGGTATGCAGCTACTTCGTACTAACGAAAACAAAGAGTACGAATACACGCTCGCATTCCTAGGTTACGGTGATGAATCTCACGGTGCCGTTATCGAGCTGACTTACAACTGGGGTAAGACAGAATACGACCTAGGCACTGCTTTTGGTCATATCGCAATTGGTGTGGACGATATCTACACAACATGCGATGCAATCAAAGCGGCAGGTGGCAACGTTACGCGTGAGCCAGGTCCAGTAAAAGGTGGCAGTACACATATCGCTTTCGTTAAAGATCCTGATGGTTACATGATAGAGCTGATCCAAAACAAACAAGCATCTGCAGGGCTAGAGGGTTAACACTCCCCCGCATTAAAACTTGCACATTACAGGCAGATCTGAGATCTGCCTGTAATTTATCAAAACAGATAAACAAACCACTTTACATAATAATGATTATCGTTTAGGTTTTGCCGCGACATGAATATGCGGGACAGCGATAATGATCAGTGAATGGGAACAGCACACACTTCTTGCCGATACAGCACTTCAACTTGATGACCCTATTCGAAGTATTCTCCATTACCAACAAGCACTTAGCTTAAGTGAAGATATCAGCGAGTGCATTGAAATCGATGCCGATGAGCGCCTCTTGATTTCTGTCATTTCATGCCACAATCTTGCGCAATTTTGGCGTTGGGCAGGAGATACCGAGTATGAGCTCAAATATCTTCAATTGGCTTCAGAAAAAGTACTGACATTGATTCCTCAATGCCCAAACAAGAACTGCGCGAGCTTCATTGACTCCATAGGCTGTTGTACAAAAGCACTAATAGATTTTATGAAGCGCCACCCAAATCCATCAATCGCCAAGCAAGTAGAAAAAATTGATACCGCAACAAACTGCGAAATCATCGCAAAATTCCGCTTAAACTGAGATTCATAAATCGTACTTCCCGCTATATAAAAAGCTCAAGACGTCATGCTATATAAAAAACGCCAGAGTAAAACTCCGGCGCTTTTCAGTCGTTCCACTTTTAATGTCTCGTCAGACTTGTGCTCGCCCAAGAGAAATGACCACTCGGCGGTTCTTATCTTTGCCAATTGGAGAGCCATTATCTGCAATTGGGCGACGCTTACCGTAGCCTTGAACTTGGATTCGATCCTCTGGTAAACCGAGTGACTGAAAATACGCCCGCAGCGATTCAGCTCTGCGCTCAGACAGACTCTGGCTTGCACTTTTACCATCCGTTGAATCGGTATAAGTAGCGACTAATACCAAATCAATGTCCTGATTGTGTCGAACATAATCGGCAATCTGAGCAAGACGCTTTTTCGAAGCCTTAGTCAGCTGATCGCCTTGACGTTCATAATGAAGAATGGTGAATGCGATGTCTTCAAAACTGTATTTCAACAAATTCGAGATACAATCACTAAACGCATTGTATTTGCTTTGAAAAAGCACCGATGACAATGAGACCTCAATTCTTTGATCGCGGCTTTGCCAGTCTTGATAACTAAACGTAGGATAACGCCCTTTCTCTAACTCAGAGAGGATACCCCAAGCAGTCTGCCCACCCACATAGCCGTCAAACTGTTTGAAAAATTGGAGGTTCGTTAAACGATCTGCATGCTCGCCAGGTCGCCATGGCGGAGGCATAGAAATCAAACTCACGTTGCGCGTCTCTCCCATGGGACGACGCATTTTTAACTCAAAATCCAAGTTAATTTTTTTACTCGCACGAGATGAAAATACCGCATCACCGAAATTTGGAATCGGATGAACAAGTTGGCATTCCAAAGGCGTATTCATCACCATTTCCCACTGAGATTGTTGTGGTGTGGCAACATAACGCTTCCCCATCGAGGCAACACTGCTCACACTGAACAAGGACAACGCAATACCGGTGGTTACTAGCCATCTATTCATCTGGGTACAATCTCTCACGGCAGTCAATTGCCGCTTCGTTGAATCAATTAAAAACGAATCTATTTATGCAAAAATCCCGCCAATATCGTGCTTTTGTCACCATGTCATGTCTATTTGAAATACCGATTAAAAATAGCATTACCCTTTGTATTATCTAACTCAAACATCCACCCCCAAGCCAATTTCCATACTATTTACTTAAGTAACAAAGAGTTAAATGAATACATAAAGAGAAATACAGCGAGTTATTTTATGCGCCGTACGGTTTTTACGCCGTTCTAGCAAGTAAATAAAGCGATAAATAACATCACGAGAATAGTGGATGTTCTCAACCACCGTTTTTGGTTATAAATCTTCGACACGATATGTAAAACAGAATTTTACATTTATCTAAAATTGCGGTTTTTCTCATCGATATAATCTGCAATAATGCAATGTTCGTCACACTAAAATAAACCAACATGACTATAGAAAATGAAGCTCTAACCTTGAAAAAACGCTTTCGTGGTTATTTCCCAGTGGTAGTTGACGTTGAGACCGCAGGTTTCAATGCGCAAACTGATGCACTTTTGGAAATCTGTGCCGTAACCTTATCGATGGATGAAAACGGCGATCTGCATCCGGCTTCCACCATTCATTTTCATATCGAGCCTTTCGAAGGGGCCAATTTAGAGAAAGAAGCTTTAGATTTTATTGGTATTCGAGATCCGTTTAGCCCTTTACGGGGCGCCGTGTCTGAGCAAGAAGCACTAAAAGAAATTTATAAGCTAATTCGTAAAGAGCAAAAAGCAGAAGACTGCTCTCGTGCGATTATGGTTGCACACAATGCTGCATTCGATCTAAGTTTTGTAAATGCAGCCAATGAGCGCTGTAAGCTGAAAAGAGTCCCTTTTCATCCTTTTGCCACTTTTGACACCGCGACATTAAGTGGACTTGCCTATGGACAAACCGTACTGGCCAAGGCATGTAAAACTGCTGGGATGGAATTCGACAATCGTGAAGCACATTCGGCGCTTTACGATACGCAAAAAACTGCAGAGCTATTCTGTGGCATCGTCAACAAATGGAAGGCCCTTGGCGGTTGGCCGCTTGTCGACGAAGAATAATAAATAAACACAACATATTGGGAATAGTATGAACCCTGTCGTTATATCTGTGTGCGTCATGCTTGTATTAGCATTGATGCGCGTAAACGTGGTGGTAGCCCTCACGTTTAGTGCCATCGTTGGTGGCCTTGTTGCTGGCATGAGCCTTGGAGACACCGTCTCTGCATTTGAAAGTGGCCTTGGTGGTGGTGCAACTATTGCGTTGAGTTATGCAATGCTTGGTACATTCGCCGTTGCGATTTCAAGATCGGGGATCACCGACTTACTTGCTAAAAGCGTCATCAAACGTTTAAATGGTAAAGACACCGCCGCTTCTACAACGGGCCTAAAGTACGCCGTACTTGTCGCTCTTGTTCTTGTTACTATGTCTTCTCAGAACGTTATCCCAGTCCACATTGCGTTCATTCCAATTTTAATTCCACCTCTACTTGGTGTATTTGCGAAGCTGAAGCTAGACCGTCGTTTGGTTGCTTGTGTCCTGACTTTTGGTCTGATCACGCCATACATGGTTCTACCGATCGGTTTTGGTGGTATTTTTCTCAACAATATTCTTTTGAAGAACCTACATGACAACGGTTTGACTGATGTTGTCGCGAGCCAAGTCCCAACAGCTATGCTATTGCCTGGCGCGGGTATGGTCTTTGGTCTTTTAACTGCTATTTTTGTCAGCTACCGTAAACCACGTGAGTACAAAGAAACGGAACTAACCGTTGTTCATGAGTCAGGTGAAAAACTCAATAAGAAGCACATTTTTGTCGCTGTTCTGGGTATTATTGCCGCACTCAGCGTGCAACTTTACACTGGCTCAATGATCATCGGGGCGCTTGCTGGTTTCATGGTGTTTACATTCGGTGGTGTTATCGCATGGAAAGAAACCCATGATGTTTTCACTAAAGGTGTGCACATGATGGCGATGATCGGTTTCATCATGATCGCAGCGGCAGGCTTTGCAGCGGTAATGAAACAAACGGGTGGCGTGGAAACACTGGTTCAATCACTTTCGACCAGTATTGGCGATAATAAGCCTCTTGCCGCCCTGCTTATGCTCGTTGTCGGCCTATTAGTTACGATGGGTATTGGTTCGTCATTCTCGACCATCCCAATCCTAGCAACCATTTACGTTCCACTCGCGCTGGCATTTGGCTTTTCGCCAATGGCAACCATCGCACTCGTTGGTACGGCAGCCGCTCTAGGTGATGCTGGCTCTCCAGCGTCTGACTCAACATTAGGTCCAACATCAGGCCTAAACGCAGACGGGCAACACGAGCACATTTGGGAAACCGTTGTTCCAACCTTTATCCACTACAACATTCCACTGATCATCTTCGGTTGGATTGCTGCGATGGTACTTTAATCCTCTGTTCATAATGATTAAAACGAACCGAAAGCCAAAACGGTAAAATGGACAGCTACGAAAAAGCCGCTCGATTGAGCGGCTTTTAGTTATTTACATCGTAACGAATAAAGCGAAGCTTATTGCGCTGGCATGTTCTCAATGATGCGCTCTCGAATAAGCTTAAGTGTCGCTTCTGTCGACAAGTAATCCACTTCAATAGGGAAATAAGCATCATCAATTTGTAGAACCAGACTCGGGTAAGCATTCACGCCCAAACCTTTCGCTAAGCTCAATTGATCTTCAAAAACACCCTCTAGTAACGCGCCATCCATGTCGTTCTTAAACTGTTGAACGTTTAATCCGATCTCTTTTGCTAACTGCAAATGGGTCGCCTCTTCATGAGGTGGCATAGCGCGCAGATAGTACGCGTGCTGAATCGCTTCTAGCATCTGCTCGTAAGAATCTTGAAAACCTGCTGCGATAACCGCTCGACAGGCTTGGTACGTACTGCGCACCGGAGTGCATAGCGTCCAGAAATCGTAATTAAATTTGGTACCAAGTTGCGCTTCGATTTGTTTCCAAATTTGCTCAATTTTCTGCTGCATTTCTGGTGGCATTGGCAGATTAGTATCTGGCGCAAGCCCACCCACCACATACTCGAACTGAATCACCCCTGGTAGCTGCTGTTTTAATTTGTCAATGGTTGGTTTGTAACCCCAACACCAACTGCACATAGGGTCATGTACGTAGTAAAGCTTTATATTCACTGTAATTTTTAAACCTATAAAATCAAAAACTTATGATAGAAACTTAATGAAGTGGCGACCAAATGGCGACAAATCTAATTTACATCTTGGTTTTTGCTTGATCTCTGCTGTTAAAACTCTCTTTCTGGCAACATAGCTTAAAGTACATAGTTGTCCCATTTCGGATTCTTATAAAAATCCGAATGAAAACAATGATGCTTGCTCGTTAACTTCGAAGATATGCCAACATCTAACCGTAATTATACCTTGCCACAAACTGAAAAACTCAATTATCTTTGATACACGACGAATTTCAAAAGACGCCAGTGAGCATTCACTTTGAGCGATGTAAGCTCACTTACAGCGACGAAATTGTAAAAACAAATGTGTGCTTATCATGCCCATTCTGTATTGGTGTATTAATGCAGTGATAACTTTATTGTTGCTCAGAAACGAGCTTGATCTATTGTATGAACACACTTTTTCTGGGGTAGACAAAGTGACTTGAAGCCATAAATGTATTATTTGGCATTTACGAGCACTGGCAGTGCTCTTTATCCATATTATCTAAGTATTTCAAGCGTCATCAAACTCGACCTTTGCGTCTAAAAATGCATGAGTTTTTTACTCATAAATATCTAATTTCACTTAGCCAAAATTTGCAGTTTTAATTGAGCTTCTAATTACTCAATTAAGCTCGCAAAACAACAATTCTTGTACTTTAATCAAAAGGATATAGGGAATGTTGGATTAGGTTTATGAAAAAGATAAAAGATGGCAAAAAGACTAAAGACAAAAAACAAACAGTCAAAGGCCAAGTGAAGAGTAAGTCGGACGCGAATAAAAGAAGAAAAGTAAAACTATTTTCTAGTCTAAAGATCCGAGTACCGCTACCTAGTAGCCTCATGCTAATTCTCCCATCTTTTAATGTAAGAGCGTCAGAGGACCCAGTAAGCCAAGCACAAAATGAGAATGTTCAGTCCAATGAAACTTCAATCCATAAACCTAACTTGGAGGATTCAGACAAACTCGTAGATCCCTCATCTACTTCAAACAACCCTTCAATATTATCAGTAGATGAAAGCATAAGCGAAGGTGTTACTGAAGAGACAAAAACAGGTGCTCTTACCCCATCGCATCACCTCGCACCTCATAGTCACCCAATCATTCATCGACTTTCCAATGCCACTACGCAGCCCTCAATTTCACATACCATCGACAACAATACACAAACAATAAAGACATCTCCTACGCACACTAGCCCTATAACTCCGCATAGTCAGACTTATGTAGAAGAAACAATTCAAGGTACCTATGGCCAGTTACACGTTGATAAAAATGGTCATTATCAATTTACTTTAGCCCCGAAGTCTCCAGCATATTTATTGCTCCAAAAGCAAGAACCAGGTACGGACACATTTACAGTCCAACTAACAGACGGAACAAAGCTCATCATTCAAGTTCCGGTAATGGGTAAACAAGATTCACCAACCATTACTGGCCAGCTTTCAGGTCATCTCGAAGAAGACAATAATGTGGATAGCCACGGTTTTTTAACAACAAGTGGGAAAGTGGACGTCCTAGACCCAGACCATGGTGAAAGTGAGTTAACTCCAGAGACGATACATGGCCAATTTGGCTCTTTATCTATAAATTCTCAGGGCTACTGGCAGTACACTGTTGATAATTCTCAATCAACGATTCAAGCGTTAACGAATAACACTTCACTGACTGAAACATTTACCATCCATACTAAAGATGGCACTCCACAAGTGCTACAAATGTCAATTGGTGGAGAAAATGACAATGCGCTTGTCTCCGGTAATGACAAAGGGCAAGTATATGAAGACCTTTCTACTCACATCACAGGAAAGCTATCTATTCGTGACGCCGACACCGGCGAAGATCATTTTTCCAACACTGATATCGTAGGTAGTCTCGGTACACTTCATTTGACTAATTCGGGGCAATGGACCTATGACTTGGATAACACGAACCCAGCAGTCCAAGCACTAGGTAAAGGCTCGACAGTTACCGACACCATAACCGTACATTCGGTCGATGGAACTCCTCATCAAGTAATTATCACTATTAACGGAACCAACGATGCTGCCGTTGTGAGCAGTGCGACTGTTGCTGTTGATGAAACGGATAAAGCTGTTACATCTTCAGGTACTTTGACCAGTACCGATGTCGATAACCCAGATAACGCCTTCACTCCAGATTCGGTCACAGGCACCCATGGCAACCTCACCATTGATGCCAATGGTCATTGGGAATTCACCGCCAACAGCGCATTTAACCAACTGAATGTTGGCGACAAAGTTGAAGAGACCTTTACGGTTACCTCTGTCGACGGTACTCCGTCTACTATCAAAGTCACCATCAGCGGCACTAATGATGCTGCCACCGTAAGCAGCGCAACTGTGGCTGTTGATGAAACAGATACTCCAATCACTGCTTCAGGTACTTTGACCAGTACGGACGTGGATAACTCGGACAATGCCTTTACCCCAGATGCGATCACAGGCACACACGGCAACCTAACCATTGATGCCAATGGCCATTGGGTCTTCACCGCCAATAACGCGTTCAACCAACTGAACGTTGGCGACAAGGTAGAAGAGACATTCACTGTCACCTCTGTCGATGGCACTCCGTCAACCATCAAGGTCATCATTAACGGCACTAACGATGCGGCGACGGTCAGCAGTACGACTGTGCCTGTTGATGAAACAGACACGGTAATCACAACTTCAGGTACCCTAACCAGCACCGACGTTGATAACCCTGACAATGCCTTTACCCCAGATGCGATCACAGGTACTCATGGCGACCTAACCATTGATGCCAATGGTCACTGGGTCTTTACCGCCAACAGTGCATTCAATCAACTGAATGTCGGTGACAAAGTTGACGAGACATTCACAGTCGCCTCTGTCGATGGTACCCCGTCAACTATCAAGGTCACCATCAACGGCACTAATGATACGGCAACCGTAAGCAGCGCAACTGTGGCTGTTGATGAAACAAACAAAGCAATCACCACTTCCGGTACCCTAACCAGCACCGATGTCGATAATCCGGACAACACCTTCACTCCAGATTCGATCACAGGGACTCATGGTGACTTAACCATTGATGCTAATGGTCACTGGGTCTTTACCGCCAACAGTGCATTCAATCAACTGAATGTCGGAGACAAGGTTGAGGAAACATTCACGATAGCTTCTGTTGATGGTACTCAGTCCACGATTAAAGTAACCATCAATGGTACCAACGACGCTGCAACCGTAAGCAGCGCGACTGTGGCCATCGATGAAACGGACTCAGCAATCACAACCTCTGGTGCCCTAGCCAGCACCGATGTCGATAATCCGGACAACGCCTTTACACCAGATTCGATCACAGGTAACCACGGCGACCTAACCATTGATGCCAATGGTCATTGGGTCTTCACCGCCAACAGCGCGTTCAACCAACTTAACGTTGGCGACAAAGTTGAAGAGACATTTACAGTAACCTCTGTCGATGGCACGCCATCCACGATCAAAGTGACCATTAATGGTACCAATGACGCAGCTACGGTGAGTAGCGCAACGGTAGCCGTCGATGAGACTGACTCAGCGATTACAACTTCTGGCACCTTAACCAGTACCGATGTCGACAACCCAGATAACGCATTCACTCCGGCTTCGATCACGGGAACTCATGGCGGTCTAACCATTGATGTCAATGGTCATTGGGTGTTTACGGCCAACAGCGCATTCAACCAACTTAATGTTGGGGATAAGGTAGAAGAGACGTTTACAGTAACATCTGTGGATGGCACACCATCCACGATCAAAGTGACCATCAATGGTACTAACGATGCAGCTACAGTGAGCAGCGCGACTATCGCCGTCGATGAAACTGACACGGCAATAACCACATCAGGCATCCTAACCAGCACCGATGTCGATAATCCGGATAACACCTTTACACCAGATTCGATCACAGGTACACACGGCGATCTAACCATTGATGCCCATGGTCATTGGGTGTTCACTGCCAACAGCGCATTTAACCAACTGAATGTTGGCGACAAAGTTGAAGAGACCTTTACGGTTACCTCTGTCGACGGTACTCCGTCTACTATCAAGGTAACTATTAACGGTACTAATGATACAGCTACTGTGAGCAGCGCGACTGTGGCTGTTGTTGAAACAGATACTGCAATAACCACATCTGGCACCTTAACCAGTACCGACGTGGATAACCATGACAACGCCTTTACGCCAGACTCGATCACGGGTACCCATGGCGCCTTAACCATTGATGCCCATGGTCATTGGGTGTTCACCGCCAACAGTGCGTTTAACCAACTTAACGTTGGCGACAAAGTTGAAGAGACATTCACGGTAGCTTCTGTCGATGGCACTCAATCGACAATTAAAGTAACTATAAACGGCACCAATGACCGCCCTACCATCTCAGGTACCTCAAGTGGCGCAGTTATCGAGCAGGGCTTGAACACCGCAGGAACCCCCGATGCGACAGGGAGTTTAATTGGAAATGATATAGATAAGTCTGACACCATTACGTGGGCAATCAATCAACCTCAAGGCCAATGGGGAACGTTGTCGATTGATCAGAATGGTCATTGGCACTATCAGCTCGACAATTCGGCCGGTGGTACCGCAGATAAGCTAGCAGCTGGTGAACATCAGACTGAATCATTCTGGATCACCGCTACCGATTCAGCTGGAGCAACAGTCCCTCATAAAATCGTTATCGATGTGCAAGGTAGTAACGACAAACCAATTGTCAGTGCGTGGACTCAGCTTCCTGCGGGAAAAGAAGATCAACCTGTAACCATAAAAGCTTCTGATTTACTAACGCATGCAAGCGATGTGGATAGTAGTGATGTACTGCACGTGACGAATCTGCAAGCCACACACGGTAGCCTGACTGACAACAAAGACGGCACTTATACCTTCACGCCAGACAAAGATTTTAACGGTGAAATTCGACTCACCTATGATGTAGTTGACGGTCATGGTGGTAGCGTCAGTACTCAGGCTAAATTCGATCTTACAGCCGCTCCAGATAACGCGATTATTACCGACGCACAAACCAATGCAGACTTGCGGGGCGTGACTGAAGATCGCGGTTATATAGACACCCACTATCAATTGCATTACGACGGCAAATTAAACATCCAAGACCCTGATGCGGGAGAGGCACAGTTTGATCCCAATATTGGCCCACAAACCTATCAAGGTATTGGCTACGACACCAAGTTGGGTGGGCACATACTGCTCATGCGCGATGGCCATTACACCTATACGCTCGACAACCGCAATATACAGAACTTAGCGCAAGGGGAAGTGAAACACGATTCAGCCGTTATACGCTCAGCAGATGGTACAACGCATACGATAGAGCTCACGGTTCATGGTACCAACGATGCCCCAACCATCAGTGCACAATCCCACTCAGTGACTGAAGGTGGAAGCTCTCTAAATGGACAAATGGTTGGCCAAGATATCGACACAGGTGCGCCCTTGACTTACAGCGCACCGCAGATTGATGGCTTGGTGGTTAATCCGGACGGCAGTTATAGCTTCAACCCCGCTCACTCTAGCTATCAATCGTTAGCATCAGGTGTCACGAAAACGCTGACTGTTCCCGTAACAGTCACAGACGAACATAATGCGAGCAGCACTCAAAACCTCTCAATAACGATTACAGGCGTTAATAACTCTGCCGTTATTGGCGGTGTCGACACGGGTGACGTAACCGAAGGTAATGCTGGACAGAACATGTCCCCAGATTATGCTCAACCGGGCATGGCTCACTTAGTAAGAAGTACCATTAGAGCCAGTGGCAAGCTTGTTATTTCAGACACAGATACAGGAGAGGCGGAGTTTGATACACACGGACTTGGCTTTAATTACTCTGGTCAATATGGAGACCTACTTCTTCGAAAAGACGGAACTTGGTTCTACCACGCTGATACAGGACAAATTCGTAGCACTGGTGGACTCGCAAGCACCCGAGGAACAGCCATCGACCAACTCGGTGAAAATCAGACTCTGACTGACACCATCACCGTTTATTCTAAAGATGGCACATCGCACGATATTGTCATTACTATTCACGGTAGCAACGACAGACCTTACTGCGCTTCCGAAGTACAGCTCAATTCAGGCAAGGAAGACCTAACTCAAACCATCACAGCAACCGAGTTATTGGCAAATACAGTTGACGTAGACGCCAACGATGCAGGCAAGCTCACTATCGCCAATTTGCATGCTGATCATGGCTCTATTCTGGACAACAAAGACGGAACTTATACTTTCACACCCGATAAAGACTACAACGGGCAAGTACATTTCACCTACGATGTGAAAGATGCACACTCAGGTACGACGCATACCGAAGCAAACATGTTACTCACTCCAACTTGCGATGCTGCTCTGATCACTGGCTCTGGTTCGACACTCAAAGAGGATGTTAATCTCGGCACCGCGCCGGGTGATCGAGGCAAGTTACAAGCTTATGGGCAACTTATTGTGGTGGACCCAGATGGTCCAGCCGAGTCGGGCTTTGAAGACCCACTAACGGCTGGTTTGTATAAAGGAAGCTTGGGAGGTTCACTGCAGGTTAACCCAGATGGTCAATATATGTATAGCCTTGGTAACTTCAGGGTGGACTATCTGAAAGAGGGTGACGTCGCACATGATCGCTTCACTGTACACAGCCTGGATGGCACAACGCACACCTTGGAATTTAAGATTCAGGGTACTAATGATGCGCCCTACATTCGGGGCAACCTGCATCATGCCGTTTGGGAAGATGAAGCAGTACTGCATGGTAAGTTGAACGGGACGGATGCCGATGTGGGAGATCAGCAACACCTCCTCTACTCTACAACAGCACATGTAGCAGGTTTTCATCTTAATGCCGACGGTAGCTATACCTTTGATCCCTCAGACTCCGCCTATCAGCACTTGACTGGACGAGATATATGGGGCTCAGCGATCAAAATCCCTGTCACCGTTACCGATCAAGATGGCTTAAGTACCACCCAGAACCTAAGCATCAGTGTGATGGGGCGGAATGATGCTCCGGTTGTTTCTGCTGATGTCCAGTTGGCTTCAGGCACTGAAGACACCAGTGTGACCATGCATGCCTCAGATCTTCTTACCAATGCGACCGACGTGGATGATTCCGAGACGCTCAGTCTGAGTATCTCTGGATTGCGTTCGGATCACGGCTCCATCACCGACAATCATGATGGGACTTATACCCTCACTCCAGACCCAGATTACAACGGCCCTGTTCAATTTTCTTACACAGTTAAAGACCGTAATGGAGCGTCGACACCTGCACATGCAACGCTCGCTTTAGTGCCGGTTGATGACAAAACACAGTTTAGTGGTGTTGACCATGGTGTAGCTACTGAAGATGTCGCCACACATATGTCGACCAATGTAAACATCATGGACGCTGTTGATTGGCAAGCGTTACAAATTAAAGATGTGGACAGTCCTAATAAACAAGTGACGGTTGAGTTTGCAGGACAACACTACACATGGAATTTGGGCAGTGACCTAGATGTGATGACCCCCTATGGCAAATTTCAATTTCACACCATAAAAAGCGGGCCTCACACCGGAGAACACTCTTGGAGCTATATTGGTGATAACAATAATGTTCATGTTCAAGAGTTAAAGCACGGTGAATCAGTTACGGAGTCGATCAAGCTAATCGCCACTGACGGCACCGAGTTCCCTATCCAAGTGAAAATTAATGGCACCGAAGATGGAGTCGTCATAGATTCTCAGTCGGAGCTTGGTCATGTCGTAGAAAATGCTCTGACAGGTGCATCTGTTTCAGGTAGCGTAGCGGCTCATGATGCTGATCTTCATGATTCCGTGAGCTGGACAACAACGCCTGCTAACGGTGTTAGTGGTCAGTATGGTGCGTTTCATCTGAGTGCCGATGGCCAATGGCACTATGACGTTGACCAAAGCAAAGCAACAAAACTCGGCGATGGAGACGAATACTGGGAGCACTTTACCATTGAGGCTGTGTCTACTGACGGAAGCAAGGTCTCACAAAGTGTATCGGTTGTTGTACGCGGCAATAACGACGTACCAGTGGTGAGTGGTGAGGTGATGTTACCGTCTGGTAAAGAAGACTCGTCAATGCACCTTACGCAGGCACAACTTGTTTCCAATACTACGGATATCGATTCAAACGACAGAGGTTGGTTGCACGCTCAAAACCTAACGGTAGACCACGGTAATGTAATCGCCAATTCGGATGGTAGTTTTACATTCGCTCCGGATCCTAATTACAATGGCCCAGTTCATTTTACTTATGATGTTGCTGACAGGCATGGTGGAGTTACACATACAGGAGCAAATACGACCCTAGCCGCTATAAATGATGCCGCTCGCTTTAAAGGTGACGACACTGGGAGCGTGACCGAGGATCAAAATGTTCACCCATCTGTGCAAGGCAACTACTCTAATAAATTAGAAGCTCAGGGACACCTTACGGCCATCGACCCGGATGCTGGAGAATCAGGCTTTGATTACCATACGCTGATCAGCGTTCCCTCACATCCTAACTGGGCTCCCTACCAATCCGCGCTTGGTGGTGAGTTAGAGATAGATCAACAAGGAAGATGGCACTATTACATCGACAACCGTAAGCCAGAAGTTCAAAGCCTAGGTGCCGGTGAGGCGCTCACGGATACTGTCACGGTTCATTCAAAAGATGGGACGACACATGATATTACCCTGACAATACACGGCACCAATGATGATCCTGTGGTTTCAGCAGATGTACAGCTCAGCGCTGGGAGAGAAGATACGACCCACATCATCACATCAACAGATTTACTAACACATGCTAGCGATGTGGATAAAAACGATCTAGGTCAACTCTCTGTGACTCATCTTTCTGTTGACCATGGCTCGATACTCGACAACGGCGACGGCACATTCACTTTGATCCCTGAACCGGACTATAACGGCCAGTTACACTTCCAATATCAAGTCAATGATGCTCATGGGGGAAGTGCTCCTGCTTCTGCTTTAATGTCAGTTGTCGCAGTGAATGATCGCCCGGATGTTCAACCGCTGACCGATAGTGTGAAAGAAGATTCAACCAGTAGTCATTTGGTTGACCTACTCACTGGTGCAACGGATAAAGAAGGCGATTCATTATCAATTTCCCATATCGGTTACTCGGTCGATGGCTCGATTCAGACGGGTAATGTGCCGGATGGTTTTGCCCTTGGGGCTGACGGCCACTCGTTGGTAATCGATACAACTCATTCTGCTTTTCAGCACTTAGCGGTTGGGCAGACGCAACAAGTTGTGGTGAATTATATTGTTGGTGATGGGCATGGTGGGCAAACTCCTCAAACGGCAACCTTTACTATTGAAGGAACGGATGACAAAGCCGTACTCACATCCAATGTGATTCAGATGACCGAATCTGAGGCATTAAAAAGCAAAACGTCAGTTTATCAGGGGAATTTACAACTAACCGATCCAGACACAGGTGACCACACTCAGTTCGCATTTAGTGGACGTTATATGGGACAGGGTTATGCCCCAGGGAGTCTTTATATTTGGCCAGATGGTTCTTACGAATTTCGCATGGAATCAGCAACAAACCGTCATGCGGATGATCTGGTTGATAGTTTGCATAAGGGGGAATCTTTAGAGTTCCCATACCAAATTAGAACAAGCGACGGTCAAAGGCTCAATATCATTGTCAAAGTGATAGGTGAGGACGACAATGCACGAATCACTGTCGGTCAGTATTCGTCGCTCGACAATCACGCCAACGAAGACAACATAGCGCCGGGAGGCACACACCATCAAGTGTGGAGTGGCGGCAATTTACATGTGATCGATCCCGATCATGGTCAAGCGGGATTTGTTACTCAGAGTTTTGATACACCAGAAGGTGGGCATTTCTCCATTAATGTTCGCGGCGGATGGCAGTACACAATAGACAACGCCAAACTACAGCATTTAGGTGAGGGGCAAAGCTACCAGAAAACCTTTACGGTTGAATCGATTGATGGAACGGCTCAGCAAACTATTACGGTGACAGTACACGGTACCAACGACACACCTGTCGTTACTTCCTCGGTTAGCTTATCTCAAGGCTTAGAAGACACACCAATCACATTGAACGCGGCGGATTTACTCGCCCATGCCAGTGATGTTGATGACAACAGTCAATTGAGTGTGCACAATTTGAGTGTCAATCATGGTCAGGTGGTCGATAATCTAGACGGAACTTTTAGTTTTACCCCAGAGAAAAACTATCACGGACAGGTACAGTTTATTTATGACGTCAAAGATGAACATGGCGCTTCGGTATCGACGTCCGCCACAATGAACTTGTCTGCCGTTAACGATGCGGCAACATTTACGGGTGACTCTGGCAGCATAGACGAAGATACAAATATTCACCACAACGTGCGTACCACGGGGTCAGCAACCATTGCTGATGCCCTTGTTTGCCATGGGCACCTGATTGTTTCTGACGCTGATGGTCATGGCGAAGCGGCACTAGATCTTAAGGGGCAACAGAAATTATCTCAGGATGGAACCTATGGTCATTTCGACATCACTAGTCGTGGGACGTGGGTTTATATAGCAGACAACAAGAGTACACCGATTCAAGACTTGGATAATGGACAAACTCTTACTGACAGCATTGAGATTACCTCCCAAGACGGCACCAAACATTCTATTACAGTGACGATTAGTGGATCAACGGACAGACCAACGATGCATAGTTTCACTGATTCGGGCGTTCAAAGTACCGGTCCAATTGAGGGTAATCTCATCTCGGGTGCAGGAACCTCACAAGGCACGGCGTCAGCGGCGACAGATTCAGACTCAAATGCTCACCTTGTTCTTCAAGATATACAGATAAAGGATCCTGTGTCGGGGAGCTACGTGACTGTAACTCCTGGTCATCCTCATGCCATAGCGGGAATTGGCACACTGGCTATTGAAGCCAATGGTCACTATATCTTTACTCCTGAAACGGGGTTCACTGGGAAAGTACCAAACATGGTGTATCGAGTCGGAGACGACGGAGGTACACCAGTCAATGATTCCTCTCAAAACACGCTATCCATAGAGGTTAAGCCACCAGCTCAACATGCGCCAACGGTTACCCCCCAAACGGTCACAAGCGATGAAGATCAAAGTCATACTTTTACCGCCGCAGAATTTGGCTACCAAGATGCTGATCATGATGCACTAAACCACATTACGATCACTCAATTACCTTCTCATGGTCTGTTAACGCTCAATGGTCTGGCTGTCACTGCAAATCAACAAGTCTCTAAAGCGGAATTAGACGCTGGGCATCTGACCTTTACTCCAGTAAAAAATCAGAGCGGCACTAATTATGCTCACTTTGAGTTCAGTGCGAATGATGGGCATCAGGATTCGGCGAGCGCATCCATGATAATCGATGTGAATGCGATTAATGATGTGCCGACGGTTGGGTCAAGCTTTACCAGCTTATTGGAAGATACGCCTCACAACTTTACCAAAGCCGACTTCAAATACGCAGATGTTGATGGGGATTTATTACATCACATTACTATTACCAACATCGCTCATGGCTCATTGACACTCAATGGGCGGGCAGTTTCTGTCGGTGATGACGTAGCGGCTTCCGATTTAGCTTCTTTAGTTTACACCCCGGCACAGAACTACCATAGCGTTGGGGCGAGTGGGCTTGGAGGCATTCAATTTACGGCAAACGATGGTCATACCGACTCTAAGTCCGGCATGTATCTAATTAATATCGTCGCGGTTCCTGATCCTGCCACATTCAGCGGTGACTCCACAGGTCATGCTCAAGAAGATACTCATACCCAAGCCTCTGGCACATTGAGTGTGACTGATCCTGATGGCTCACAAGCTTTCATTTCAGTACAAGGTGGCGTGGGTATTGTAGGAAGCAAAGGGTATGGTCATGCTCACATAGACAGTAACGGGCATTGGACCTATAACCTTTATAATAACCACGCGATTGTTCAACAGTTGAAGCAAGGACAAACTGATACTGAGACAATCACCGTACAAGCAAAAGATGGTACAACTCATGACATCATTATTACGATAACGGGTACTAACGATGCACCTACTGTCTCAGAACATCCCCCTGGTAGCAGTCACTCAGTAAATGAAGACACTAACCAGAACGCTAGAGGGCAACTTGATATAAATGACATTGATGGTGATGCAGTTGGCGTAACTGTAGATCCAAGCCATAGTGCTCAATTTGGTTCTGTTCAATTTGATAGCCAAACCAACACTTGGGCTTATCACTTAGACAATGCCAACCCTCAAGTTGATGCATTAAACGACGGCGATACACTTACCGATAGGTTTACATTGCTTGTCGATGACGGGCATGGTGGTAAGGTTTCGAAAGAGATTGTCATGACCATCAATGGTCACACCGATCCTATACCCTACACGCCACCAACTATCAGTGTCACTGTCGATACAAGAAATGCTCACCATGTGACTGCTGGTATTACCGTAGACACAGTACAAGCTTATGCTCATAGCATCGGACAATCCGTTCGAACAGTGTCAGGACACCATGAGATTGAAGGCCACGGAAACAGTGAAGTATTTATTGTGCAAGGTAGCCTTCACGAAGAAGCCGAGCTCAAGAGTGGTAATGATATCTTGTATATAGGAGGTCGATTAACCGACGAAGAAATAGAAGGTGGGAGTGGTCGCGATACGCTTATTCTGGGAGCTTACAACCGTAACAATGCACCAAGACTGCACAGTGACAAAATAGGTAATATGGAAATAGAAAGTATCGAAAATATTATCTTGGGTGACGGGACGGTACTGAAAGGACAACTACCACCGAACTTCCCTTCAATCGGACACGATCACTATGAAGTACCCGTGAATATCCAAGCGCACCTATCTTCCAGTGATGACTCGGTTTCAAGCATTCGACTTACTCATCTACAGCAAGAGTTAACGCTACAAAGCAACGGACATAACATCAATGCTAATCAGGATGGTAGTTACACGGTGCCAGCTAATGGGCATTTCGTTGTCATATCCACACACCCAATCAGCAGCGGACATCACTATTTTGAAACAGAGGTAACAACGTACAACTCAGTAACCGGCGTCACCGCTGTAACAACAGAAGATTTACACGGACATATTCAAAGCCATGTGAATCCGCCGCCTCCACCACCGCCGCCAGTGCAACACGATGAGCCAGATTTCACTCCATTGGATGGCGTACAAGACTTTACGGTCACTTCAGACGTTTCATCAAGTGCGGACTCACCGTTAGACGGCCAAGCACAAATTGGTCATGAGCACGCTACCGGTGCAGCTGCCTACCTAGATGCACTGGGAATTACTCCACCCCATACAGATACTGATACTAGTCAACATACACCCGCTGATCTCGACATTGTGTTGGCACAAGTCGATCAGCAACATACTGTAGATTACGATCAAGCGCATTTGGACATGTCGGATGCACTTGAACACCATGATGCAGCCAATAACCATAACCAAGATGATGAACACCATCATCACAACGACGTTGATGGACTACCAGACATAGATCCAAATAACTAATGGTTGGTGACTAATCAATAATGAAATAAACAAAAGGGAGCACGCTATGTTGCTCCCTTTTTAATGATTATTGCATTTTCCGGTTTGAACAAAGAAACATCTGTCGTTCTTTGAGTTATCTTTCACCAAACGCCACACTGATGTTGGTATAGATCGGCTTCCATAGGTATTGAAACACCGACTTCTCACCAGTCGTAATATCTACTTCACCTGTCATGCCTGGCAAAATAGAAAAACTTTCAGGGTTATCACGGAAGTATGGCGTCTCAATCGATACTACGACTTCATAATAGATCTCGCCTCTTTCACTTTGACTGGTGGTTGGCGAAATGCTTTCAACCTCCCCTTTCAACGCCCCAAAGCGACTGTAATCAAATGCGTCGATCTTGATTCGAGTCGGCTGTCCCACGCTCACGAAGCCAATATCTCTTGGTGATAAACGCGCCTTAAAATCGGCTTGGCCACCAACAGGGACGATTTCTACGACTGTACCACCGGGCTGAATAACACCACCGTTCTGTGTGCTTGGTAGGCTTTGTACTAAGCCTTGTAATGGCGAGACCAACAAAGTGTTCGTCAATTTTGCTTGGCTTGAGCGCACTCTTGCGTTCAGTGCCGATAAATCAGATACCGCTTTAGAACGATCATCGCTCACTTTTGCTTTCGCTTCAGCAAGAAGTTGCTCAATTTTTTGCTCATTACTGTCTGCTTGCTTAATCAGGACCGACTTCTTACCATGCGTTTCTTCAATTTTTTGTTCTATACTCGCCAGCTTTTGACGCATTTCAAGTACACGCAAACGTGAGATGTTTCCTGCTGTATAGCCTCTTTCTAATATATTCAATTCTTGCTTAGTAGCGTTCAGCTCTTTCTCGTAGCTAGGTAGCGATTTTTCGACACTGCGAAGCTGCTCTGCGATCTGCTCACTGTCCTTTTCAAGAACAATACGCTTTTGAAAATACAGCCCTTTCTGAGCATTCAGTTGTGCCTTTTGTTGACTAACAATCTCTGGGTAATCAATCTCAAACTCACCAAAATTCGGTTCACGATTGTCAAGCAAAGCGTTCATTCGCTCTATGCTGGCCAACAACGTGACTTGTTGAGACTTCAGTTCCTCAAGAGCGGTGCGTTGGAAAGTGGCATCGAATTCGACAAGCGGTTGGCCTTTCTCAACCAGTTGCCCCTCTTTGACTAAGATTTGCTTTAACTTACCACCAATAGCACTTTGTAATACTTGCTTTTCCCCTTCAGGAATCACTGCACCTTTCGCTTTCGCTATTTCATCAACTTGAGTGACCACAGACCAAGTGACAAAAGCAACGACACACAAGGCGACCGACCACGTAGCCAAGGCCAATGTGCGAGCAGTGTTTTGTGACTCCACAAGTTCACCGTAGCGTTTACCCGTCTCGATAGGTTGTTTAGCCATTAGCGACTCCTTGCTTAGACTCTGACTGTTCTTTAGATAACTGTTGTTTTAGAGAAATTTGTTGTTCCTGCAACGCTTGAGACTCAGAAGACTGCTTCTGTTCCAATGGACCAGCGTAAACTACAGCCCCTTCATCTAATACCACGACTTTATCTGCAAACTTAATAAGATCCGGGTCGTGAGAGGTGTAGATCACCGTCGCTTTCCCTCTTTTTGAACTCACAAACTCACCAAATACACGCTTGGCATTTGGATGGCTATCAGGCACTGGATTATCCATTAAGAACAAGGGGTAGTCATACACCAACGCTTTTGCATCAATTAGGATCTGAGCAACAGTGCCTGACAACATGTCAAAAATGCTATCCGGTTGAATACTACTGATCGATGTATCCAAACCATCAGCCAACGTAGAGAACCATCGCTGTCCACCGACCATCTCAATCGCAGAAATCATTTTCTGCTCTTCGACTTTATGTCCATCATTTAACCACTCTCGAATACTCAGCGTAAGCAAATCTGGATAGGCAGCACGAATGAAGCACCAATGGCGATAGAGCTGCGGGTCGTATTGCGCAAGGTTAACGTTTTCAAGCTCAACCATACCGTTTTGTATAGACTGCAAACCGGATAGCACTTCAATTAATGTTGATTTACCGCTTCCAGAAGGACCAGTAATCGCGACCACGTCACCTGATTCAATGTCAAAACTCACCCCATTTAAAGCGGGACGACTCTGCTTTGGGTACCGTAACGTCACTTGAGTTAACTTCAAGTTAGGCGCTGTCTTCGGCAACGGATGATGCTGATAGCTAAACTCACGCTCAGAAGGCTGAGACAAAATACGGTTCACCTGCAATTTGGATTGATTAAAGCTATTGAAACGCATCGCACTATTAGCCAATACCTGGGCTGGCCCCGTTACTTTTGATATCAACATCATTGAAGCAATCAAACCACCAGGGGTCATTACTTGCTCAAATATAAGCCCAATACCTAACCCCATCACAGCCAATGTCGAACCCACACCAATGAAATAGTAAATAGAGGTGTATCGACTCTGATGAACTGATTGATTGAATGCCACAGTAGAAGCCAGAAGATTGGCCTTCTTAAAGCGCTGAATCCAATGTTCTGATAAGCCCGCACTACGAATAAAAGCCAGCTTAGATGACAACTCATTAATCATATTTTGACGATTAGTGCCCGCAACTGTCGACTGCATCGAGCGCTTGCTGCTTGAACGTATCGAACGTTTTGCTAACAAGTAATAAAGAATCAAAGAAACTATTGGTACCAGCACTAGCCACCCGCCCAACACCCCTATTGCAAGCACAAAAATAACGATAAAAGGCAGATCAAAAAGTGCATTTCCAAGTGGCCCTGATAACACACCGGAGATACGTTCAGACAACATGACTTGATTTTGTTGGCTAGAAGACGCCGTTTGCTGATTCTGAGCATAGCTATTTCTTAAAAGACGCTGAACAAGAGACTGAGATATCTCACGACTTACTCGGTTGGATACCGAAGCAAACACTCGACTTCGCAATGTTCGTAGCCACCCCATCATCACAAACAACAGGGCAGCACCAATAGCAATACCTTGTAGCTCATGTCCTGCATCCCCACCGATAACGTGGTCGTAGATCGACATCGTTATAAATGGTACGGCAAGTGCGAATAAATTGGTGATAAAGCTGACTAGAAGCAATTTAGGAATGATAGGGCGAAACGCATGTAATCGGTTTCCTACCCAGTCCGGAGAGGGCTTCTCCAATGGCGCTCCCTCTATAACGATACAAAATTGTGGAACGACGGAGATGTCGTCATTGGCATCAGAAGAGATAAACTGCTTCGACTCTACATGCCCAGAGAGCAATTCATTTTCACCAAGTACTAGCAAGACTAATTTGTGTTCACCAACTTCATCAAGGTTGGCAACCAGCCGATATGGCAAGGCAAGCCTATCAAACATCGCGAACATTTCGTCTAATGACTCTATACCGTTCTCCTCAACCCATTGGTGTGCAAACAACTGGATATTTGCATTCACTTCCAACTGCCTAAGAATAGAGAGACTTTCCGTTTCCAAATGGTTCAACACATCTCGTCGAGCACTCGTTTCCGAACAGTTACTAGCATCTAAACGGTTCATGCGAGAGCCTCCTGTTTGCTTACCCCTTCTATGGTAATGGTTCGACTTGCCAATTCGCGAAGTTTTTCATGATAGCTCACCATCAAAATGGTACGCCCGGCAGACACTTCTTCTTCCAATACTTTCATTAGGTTCCCTAGGGTATCGAGATCAAGCGAAGCATCAGGTCTCTCCAACATGATTAAGGGTTTATCACTTGCTAACTGAGTGGCGATATTGAGCATTTTGATGTTACCCATACTCAACAAAGGAGCACTCGTATGTCCAACCTGTGTCTCTAAGCCATCAGGTAAACGAGTTATCTCTTTTGCTAATCCCAAGCGCTCTGCATAATCATTGGCACTTTGTGTTCTCTCGGGATCAAAGCCACACAAGTTGTCCAAGATAGTACCCGATACCAATTGCCCTTTAACGCCACAATAGGCAGTGGCTTTAGCTACTGATTCAATTGAAACGGCATCCCCATTGATAAAGCATTCACCTGCTTTCAAATCGTCAATACCAGCAATAGACGATAATAAATGGCTGTTGGTATGACGATCTACACTCTCCAACAATACCAATTCACCTTTGCCAAGAGTCACATCTAAATGAACAAGATCACCATACCTTTCGATAGTCGCATGCTTTATCTCTAGCGCATCAAAGCCACCCTTAGTTTCCAAATCAAAGGAGGTAATTTGAGCTTCATCAGAAACGGAAGAGTTAGAAACAGACGTGCCACTCAGCTTTTCTATTGCTTGGTTAGCACTATGTATAGAGTTAAGCTTGATACGAATTCCAACCAGAGCGCTTAAAGGGGCAACCGCCCTACCCGATAAAATAGAACATGCCGCCAATCCACCTGTGGTTAATTCGCCATCCAACACCCACAAGCTACCAGTAACCACCAATAAAACTGAAGTCGCTAATGCTGCAAGTTGTATACACTCTTGCGCAAAGGCATTCTGTTCTTCTTCTCTCGCTTTTGACTGAGAACGCACATTATTTAGCGACTTAAATTGATTAAAAATCCGAGATTCAACAGCCTGTCGCTTGATACCTTGGATGGTTTGACTGAGCAGAATCAAGAACGCTTTTCGTTCCTGCTCATCTTGCGAAGCGGCCTCGCTTAAACTTTTTACACGTATCGAAGACACCCAAACCACACCGAGTGTCATGAGCCAAACTGCCAAAGGTATTGCCACTAACTCTCCACCGATATATGCCACCAAGGCTAGGAAAATCAATGCAAAAGGCAAATCAATAAATCCAGCAAGCAACCCTCCGGAATACCAGTCTTTGACCTTCGCAACAGAGCCTAATCCTACCTCTACACCACCAACGCCAAGATGACGAAGATGATCAGATGAAGCAGTCGTCACTTTTTCAACTAAATTTTGGTAGGTCGTTTTCTCGGTATTACTGGCTGCTGCCGATAAAAGCCAAGTGCGTACAAACCGAATTAAAGCTTCCATACCAACGGCTAACGTCGCCCCTGCTAATAAAAGAGTAGCGGTACCGTAGCTTTGATTAGGGAGAATACGATCGTAAATTTGTAAAACCGTTAACGGAACGGCAAGAGAAAGCAGATTTATGAGTAAAGAAGGCAGTATAACTTTTCCTATCACTCCTTTATTTTTCACTGAACTTACAGGCATACACAATCCTTATCCATGCTTATGAAATAAGATTGGTACACAGTTTGATGATATGCAAGGTAACAAGCTGAATTTAAAATAGAAAAACTAGCTCAATCACTCGTTTCATTTCGAAGATATTTTTGAATGTCCACAGCATCAATTTGACTTGAAGCCATAAATTGAAGAGCAAAGCGTTTATACACACCAGAAGTAAGGAATAATTCGAACAAATCTCTATCTAGATGATTGTCTTCCACCATAAAGCTCATAATTCGAATAGATTCCGACAATGACTTCGCCTTTTTATAAGGTCGGTCAGCACTGGTTAGAGCCTCAAATACATCTGCGATTGCCATAATTTTCGCTGTAATTGGCATATCTTCACCTTTGAGGCCCATCGGGTAACCAGTCCCATCTATTTTTTCATGGTGACCACCAGCGATCTTTGACACATTCCTCATGTGTTTTGGAAAAGGCAGAGACTCAAGGATCTTTATAGTTTGAATGATATGATCGTTAATGATGAACCTTTCCTCATTGGTCAGGGTTCCTCGTTGAATAGATAAGTTATATACCTCGCCTAAATTGGCTTGGTGAGATGTAGGCTTCAGAATAAATCGTTCTTCATTGGTTGGAGGAAAATCCCAAGGGACGAGGTGCTCAGGACGATCACTCAACAACGGCTCATTAACCGGAAATTCACACTCTTCTGTATAGCGTTGCCTTTCGGCCCAAGAAATGCCAATGGTTTTACTTAGGGTTCTCGTCCAAGTCTGCGCTGCAATCTTATTTAGACGCTCAAGAGCTTCATCATCCACAAACTCACTTCCAAGGTTGAGATTTGCGATAAACTCAAAGTCATTATCGATTTCCAAATGTCGTTGCTGTAAACGCTCGTGAAATTCATCCGGTAGTTGGGCTGTATTTTCTTTAAGTAAGCTTATTTCACTTTCTCTTTTAAGGACTTCAAAACGCATTCGTATCTCGTGAATACGATCATAAATAGTTTCTAGTTTTGTAGCCTTGTCAACAACATACTCAGGGGTCGTTATCTTGCCACAATCATGTAACCAACTTGCCATGTTGAGTTCATCCCATTGCTTAGAAGTGAGATTAAAGTGACGAAATACCTCATTATCAGACTCTTGCGCAGCCTGCGTTAACCACTTCGTAATAATTGGAACTCTTTGACAGTGATTTCCTGTGTATGGCGATTTTTTATCTAATGACCCTGCAAATACCTGAATAAAAGAATCTAATAGTGCTTTTTGGTCATTAAGCATATTGTGTGTTTCTATGGTAACGGATGTAAAACCTAACAGCGTGTTTAGGTAATCAGTGTACTGCTCATAATGTTCTCTTGCGCTGCCATTCTCATACAAAACACCAAAAGAACCAATTACCTCTCCCGAACGAGATGAAAGCGGTATACAAATAATTTCGCCGTTGTCTCCCTTATCCCATTGAAGATCAATCCTAGGAAGCTCGTTGACATTGAAAATGGCAGGTTTCTTTGCAATGAAGATTTCTTGAATAAAACGACTGGCACCTGAAACTGGCACATCCTTAGCTTGCAGCTTGTTTTCTTCAATGCCCTCCCACCAAACAAACTTTGGAACTAAGCTCTTTGTGCCAACATCTAACAAGTACAGAAAGACGCCATTGGCGCCAACAGCATGGGCTGTATCTCGACATACTAAACTAAGCATGTCATCCAGATTTTCTTGCCTCGCAATGCTATTGGTTAAAGAAATAAACTGCTTGATAGTTTCTTGGGTCGACATCTGTGCATAATTGAGTTCGTGAATTTCTCTAATAAAACTATCTTCTAGAGGAGTATCATCAAACCTAAACCGTTCTATTTCTAGCGCCCTTTTTGTTACTCGCTGAATGGGCTTAGAAATGTATGTGGATACCACATAAATAACTGGCAACATTAAAATCAGGATCAGAAGAGATGCATAGATCGTTTGTTTTTTGATGAGTAAACCAGTGTCAAACAAATCTGCAGTCTTGGTCGCCATTAACAGGTGAATATGCCCACTGTTCAACGGCTTAATTGTGACAACCTTCCCGAGCCAGCTCTCTCCATCAAATTTGAACTCCCCCAATACTCCTTGGCTCTGCTCTTTGTCTTCATCTAATAGTTTTAGAAGCACATCGCTTTTCAAATCATCTATGGCTGGATTTCGGGACTCATTCACACCTTGATTTGCAATCATGGCATAAACATCACCCTCATCGTTATACAAAGCTCTCAACGATGAATTAGTCGATAGAGTGTTCTTTAAAGAGGACTGTAAATCTTCGAGTAACACGCCAGCAGTAACAACTGTGCCCCCAGGACTCCTCCTAAAAACAGTTATACCGAGCGAGTCTTTACCCAAAATATGTATCGGCTTAGATACCTTGTTCGAACTATCGGCAGCCAAACTTTCCCAGTTTGGTGTATTGCTTAATAAAGGAGCAACATCTAAGTCTACGGAATGAATTTCTAGAAACTCACTATCAAGCCCTGTTGTATACAGTGCTCCGCCTTTCTTGTGTATAAGCAAGTATCGAGTATTTGGGTCAATCGCTAAGTTCTCGCGTACCGTTTCATTTTCGAGGTGAATAACTCTAAATAAATCACCAGAAGGATAGTAGAAAGAATAGGAAATGATGTGTGGGAACTGATCTAAGAGGTAAGTGATCTTTGGCAGCAACTGCTCCCGCTCTTCGAACGTCGTTGCATGATTTTTATCACTGTGAGCAAAAGAACTTAACGCCGAGAAAGCGGTGCTGTAATGGCTATTCAGTTTGTACCTTGTTTCAAGCTCAATACGATCAAACAGCTTACTGTTTGCTTCTAAGATGAGTGTTGATAGACCTTTATTAGTAACAAAAATCTGAACGCCTGATGCGATAACGACAATGAAAAGGATTATCACCGTAAGGTGTATATGTATAGGTAGAACCTTTATACTTTTTTTCATTATCATTTACCCAACTAGACGATCACCTGCTTATAAAACAATAGTATCTAATTGGATTAATAGTATATTTTCTTTGTTATCTTATGTCTCAGGGCCTAGTCTCATGAATGACATACCCACCATACATTCATATAACAATCCGATATACTACCTGGTGAAATGATAAATATGTGAATTCAGTTTTTGTCGCTAACCCTCAAAAAAGACATTTTTCAAACACCTAAAAAAGAAAAAGGAGCCAATGCGGCTCCTTTATATTCTATCGCCAAATGTGAGCATTTACGAATTACTCAGCGTCACCTTCAACGCGCGCAGCCGCTTCTTTGATAAGAGGCTGAAGTTCACCTTTTTGGAACATTTCCAAAATGATGTCACAACCACCAATCAACTCACCTTCAACCCATAGTTGTGGGAATGTTGGCCATTGAGCGAATTTTGGTAGCTCAGCACGGATATCTGGGTTTTGTAGAATGTCTACGTAAGCGAACTTCTCACCACAAGCCATTAGTGCTTGTGCTGCTTGAGAAGAGAAACCACAGCTAGGTAGTTTCGGTGATCCTTTCATGTACAGCAGGATTGAGTTTTCAGAAATCTGCTGTTTGATTTTATCGATAGTTTCCATCGCTTCCTCATTCATGGATGTGAACTTTAATTATTGCCACATTCTACTCAATAAATGCAGAATAAAAACCATATAATTGATACGGCTTTTACTTTCCGATCCCAAAATATTTTCATATCGGGGTTTTAATAAAGTAAAAACTTGCTAAAATACTTTTCAAGTCAGTCGTAACGACTACATATAAATAAAATCATTGGAAGCAATAGAAAGGTAACCCTTTCATATCTATGGAGAATCGAGCAATGGCATTTGAACTACCAGCTCTTCCTTACGCAAAAGACGCACTAGAACCACACATCTCAGCAGAAACTCTAGATTTCCACCACGGTAAGCACCACAACACTTACGTTGTTAAGCTAAACGGTCTGATCCCTGGTACTGAGTTCGAAGGCAAAACGCTAGAAGAAATCATCAAAACTTCAACTGGTGGCGTGTTCAACAACGCAGCTCAAATCTGGAACCACACGTTCTACTGGCACTGTCTTGCACCAAATGCTGGCGGTGAGCCAACTGGCGCAGTTGCTGATGCAATCAACGCAGCATTCGGTTCTTTCGAAGAATTCAAAGCGAAGTTCACAGACGCAGCAATCAACAACTTCGGTTCTTCATGGACTTGGCTAGTTAAGAAAGCTGACGGTTCTCTAGAGATCGTTAACACTTCTAACGCAGCGACTCCACTAACAGAAGAAGGTACTACTCCACTTCTAACTGTTGACCTATGGGAACACGCGTACTACATCGATTACCGCAACGTACGTCCTGATTACATGAACGGCTTCTGGGCTCTTGTAAACTGGGAATTCGTAGCAGAGAACCTAGCGAAGTAATTTACTTCCCCCAAGTTCAATTTAGTCTGATTCAAAAGCTCGTGTTTTCACGAGCTTTTTTGTTTTTGATTCATATATCTGAAAGAATTAATCCTAAAGTTCTTCCTCTTTATGCCGTTATAGAAGCATCAACGAGGAACATCATGCAAATTCATACTTTAGATAAAGCGGCAATCATCAACGAGCTTCAGTTCGGCAATGGTATCAACCATGCTGTACATGATGGTCGTCGTGCCGATTTTGCTCTAATTATGTCCATGTTTTCTAATGACGTGCGTGATGTCGTTCCAGTCGAAGAAGTTCAAGAAACGAAAACAAGCGATGATATTCTTCGTCATCAATTCGGTTTATCTCAGCCGCAAGTACTGCGTTCAGACAGCAGCAGTTACGACATCGCAGCAGAACAAGCAAAACAGTTCCATTCTGCGGGGCTGCCATCAGCAAAGCTCAGTCACTACTTAAAGCCCGATGCCCTTACCTACATGCCTCAGGATACATTTGATCTGCCAGAAGAGGTTTACCATAACCTATCGGGTCATGAACGACGTAGCTTAGGTAAGCGAAATAAAAGTTTGATTCCCGAAGCGGGCCTCTATAATCAGTTAGTTACTGCACAACGCCAATATCAAATTCAAGCACAAGCGTAGCAACGATGTTTTCGTGATATAAATTACATTTCAAGCACGTTAGAAATGTGACTCATTGCCAATTCCTAGACATTACCTACCATTGACCAAGCGTTGTTTGAACGCATTCACACAGAAGCTCTAAATTTTCATCCATGCTGTTAGCTCGACCCTTTCTTGTATTGTTTACAAATACACATACAGTGAAGTTGCTATGGATATAAAAAACTCAGTCATCCTCATTACCTCCGCTGGTTCTCTGCTCGGCAGAACTTGTTCCAGTCACTTTGCCCATCTTGGCGCTACGGTCATATTGTGCGATGAAGATCGAAATGATCTAGACACAACCTACCAACAGATCCGCATTTTTTCAGACAAGGTATATGAGATAAATGTTTGTAGTTCCAATACCACATCTATCAACTTGCTCTTTGACCAAATCGAGTCTCTACTCGGGACGGCACCAGATGTCATCGTCAATTGTTGGACTTGCTCTCCCATGCCTAGCCTGATGGCACCTGAACCAATGAGTTCTTATATCGATCATCTATCCTCAGCCGCTCGTTTTTTATATACCTATGGTCAAGTCAGTGCAGAACGATTTCGCACCAGCAATAAGAAAGGCGTGATCATTAATGTTATTTCACATGAGGATCATAATAATTTTACCGGCGTAGAGAGTATAGCCGCATTGGTATCTGGCTTTACGGCCAGTTGGGCGAAAGAGCTAACCCCTTTCAATATTCGTGTCGGCGGAGTGATTCCATCACTTAGCCAAGCAAAAGATATTGAAACATTGGATGAACGCCATTGGGCAGAAATACAAGATGAGTTAGTTAGGAACACGGCGTACATTGTGACTAATGATTATTTCAGTGGAAGAGTGGTGACAGCAGAAGTGTAATACCAACGCATTATTTATTTACCCTTATCTAAACCAATGTATAAACCAATTCAAGGCGAAACAAAATCAATAAAAAAGCCCCAACCTTTCGGTTGGGGCTTGAAGTTTCCCGATTAAGATTTCGTGCTAGCGAAAACCTTATCTCATGAACAACTCTTAATTACGCGTCAGCTTTTTCTTTTTTTGCTTTTGGCGCAGTTTTCGCTGCTTCTTGGTCTGCTTTCTTCTTGATTACAGTAGTACCTTCGAAAGTTTCACCTTCAACGAATGCTTTACCGTAGTAAGAAGCCATTAGCACTTCTTTCAGCTCAGTGATTAGAGGGTAACGTGGGTTAGCACCTGTACACTGGTCATCGAACGCTTCAACAGCTAGCTCGTCAAGTTTCGCTACGAAGTCAGCTTCAGAAACACCCGCCGCTTGGATAGACATTGGGATATCTAGGTCGCCTTTCAGCTCGTCCAACCATGCTAATAGACGTTCAATCTTCTGAGCAGTGCGGTCACCTTCTTGGCTTAGGCCTAGGTGGTCAGCAACTTCAGCGTAACGACGACGTGCTTGTGGACGGTCGTATTGAGAGAACGCAGTTTGTTTAGTTGGGTTGTCGTTCGCGTTGTAACGTACAACGTTAGAGATTAGTAGTGCGTTCGCCAAACCGTGAGGTAGGTGGAACTCAGCACCAATCTTGTGCGCCATAGAGTGACAAACACCTAGGAATGCGTTCGCAAATGCGATACCAGCGATAGTTGCCGCGTTGTGTACTTTCTCACGAGCGATTGGGTCGTTTGCACCGTTCGCGTAGCTTGAAGGTAGGTACTCTTTAAGCATCTTAAGCGCTTGTAGAGCTTGACCATCTGAGTACTCGTTCGCAAGAACAGATACGTAAGCTTCTAGAGCGTGAGTTACTGCATCGTAACCACCGAATGCTGTTAGAGACTTAGGCATGTTCATTACTAGGTTCGCATCAACGATAGCCATGTTTGGCGTGATTTCGTAGTCCGCTAGTGGGTACTTAGCACCAGTCTTGTCGTCTGTAACAACAGCGAATGGAGTAACTTCTGAACCAGTACCTGAAGTTGTAGTGATACATACAAGCTCAGCTTTCTTACCCATTTTAGGGAACTTGTAGATACGTTTACGGATGTCCATAAAGCGCATTGCTAGTTCCGCGAAGTGAGTTTCTGGGTGCTCGTACATTACCCACATGATCTTCGCAGCATCCATCGGTGAACCACCACCTAGAGCTAGGATTACGTCAGGTTGGAAGCTCTTCATTGCTTCTGCACCTTTCTCAACAACAGATAGTGTTGGATCCGCTTCTACGTCGAAGAATGTTTGAACTTCGATGCCTTGCTCTTTAAGCAGTTTAACTACTTCATCAGCGTAACCGTTGTTGAATAGGAAACGGTCAGTTACTAGGAACGCGCGTTTCTTACCTTCTAGGTCGCTCATTGCGATTGGAAGGCTACCACGACGGAAGTAGATAGACTTAGGTAGTTTGTGCCACAACATGTTTTCAGCTCGCTTAGCTACAGTTTTCTTGTTGATAAGGTGCTTAGGACCAACGTTTTCAGAGATAGAGTTACCACCCCATGAACCACAACCTAGAGTTAGAGAAGGCGCTACGTTGAAGTTGTAAAGGTCACCGATACCACCGTGAGTAGTTGGGATGTTTACAAGGATACGTGCAGTCTTCATCTTGTCACCGAAGTAACGGATGCGGTCTGCGTTAACGTCTTGGTTAGTGTAAAGACCAGATGTGTGACCGATACCACCGATTTCAACCATTGTTACCGCTTGAGCAACTGCGTCTTCGAAGTTATCAGCACGGAATAGACCTAGAGTTGGAGATAGTTTCTCGTGAGCGAACTCATCATCGATCGATACTTTACCTAGGCCTTCACCTACAAGAACTTTAGTGTCAGCAGGAACTTTAACGCCAGCCATTTCAGCGATTGCTGGAGCAGGTTGACCTACGATTTTCGCGTTTAGCGCGCCGTCGATAAGAAGTACTTTACGTACTTTATCAGCGTCAGCCTTAGATAGAACGTGAGCTTTGTGAGAAGCGAAACGCTCTTTCACTTCGTCGTATACTTCGCTAACTACGATTGCAGCTTGCTCAGAAGCACATACTACGCCGTTATCGAAAGTTTTAGACATTAGGATAGAAGCAACAGCACGTTTGATGTCAGCTGTTTCATCGATAACGACAGGAACGTTACCTGCACCTACACCGATTGCTGGCTTACCAGAAGAGTAAGCGGCTTTAACCATGCCTGGACCACCAGTAGCAAGGATAAGAGCGATACCGTCATGCTTCATAAGAGCGTTAGAAAGCTCTACAGATGGTTGGTCAATCCAACCGATGATGTCTTTTGGAGCACCCGCTGCTACTGCTGCATCTAGAACAAGCTTAGCTGCGTCGTTAGTAGAGTTTTTAGCGCGTGGGTGTGGTGAGAAGATGATACCGTTACGAGTCTTCAGAGAGATTAGAGATTTGAAGATCGCGGTAGAAGTAGGGTTTGTTGTTGGTACGATACCACAAATAATACCTACAGGTTCTGCGATAGTCATCGTGCCTAGGTTTTCATCTTCTTCAAGGATGCCACACGTTTTTTCGTCTTTGTATTTATTGTAAATAAACTCAGACGCGAAGTGGTTCTTGATTACTTTATCTTCAACAATACCCATACCAGACTCAGCAACCGCTTGTTGTGCTAGCGGGATACGAGCGTGGTTAGCTGCTAGAGATGCTGCACGGAAAATTGCATCCACTTTCTCTTGAGAGAACGTAGCAAATTCTTCTTGAGCCGCTTTAACGCGAGCTACTAGAGCATCTAGTTCAGCCAAATTAGTTACAGGCATAGGGAATCTCCTAAAATTAACAAATATTAAAAACTTTTTAGTAAGGCTATTGTGTTTCGTTTTTACTGTTCATCAGTGACTTAACAAACAACCGTCTTAGTAAATTGCTTTCAGGACTGAGTATAATATTTCAGAGTGTGAAAAAAATTGACTTGGATCACTTCTCTCTCTCGAAATACCTCAAAAGTAGTGGTTTACCACAATAAAGCAATCTAAGTAACTGATAAATAAGAAAATAAAAACCAAGCAACTTCAGTACAAAAAAACAGCATACAGATTTAAAACTTTAAGAAACAACAATAATGTGTAAAAAAGTTTCATTTTTAGCCAACAAAATTACATGTAGAGCCAAATTTTTGTGCTACTGAGAGTATATCCATTTCGACTTATCTCTCTACAAACCCACTTTTTTTTTCTCAAAAATGTGCGAATGTTAACGTTTGTGCAAATCAGTATACTACCTCACTCCACTCTCTCATTCAGTTTCTACGTAACAAATCGTTTCCATGTAGCATACATTTCATTTAACAATTAGTTTTTCTCACAAATAGTGGGGCAAATACGTTAGTTTTTTTCATTTCTTCCTGCCGCCGTTTTGCCTTACATTACCGCCTAAAATTACCTCCTCTCTTTTTCACTACGGTGAACATTTACGAGTAAACAACATGCAAACTTTAGAGTTAGCGATTTTCCTACAGTTTTTCTTGGGTTTGGTCGCGGCAGTGAACCCTGTCGGTATCATGCCTGTATTCGTGTCATTGACGGGCCATATGACGCCTGAAGAGAAAAACAAAACCGCAACGACAGCCAATATTGCCGTAGCCGTCATTTTGATCATTTCACTATTTGCTGGTCAGTTGCTGCTAGATATGTTCAGTATTTCTCTCGATTCTTTCCGCGTTGCTGGCGGTTTACTACTGCTAAGCATTGCGTTCTCGATGATGAGCGGTAAGTTAGGCGAGGATAAGCAAAACAAGCAGGAAAAAACTGAATACGTAAGCCGTGAACAAATTGGTGTTGTACCTCTTGCTATGCCTCTTATGGCAGGTCCTGGTGCGATCAGTTCTACGATTGTCTATGGGGCTCGTTACCCAAGCATGATGGACACGGTCGGTATTAGCGTAACGATTATGCTGTTTTGCTTCTGTTCTTGGTTGCTGTTTCGTTCTGCACCATTGATCGTGCGATTCCTTGGTCAAACGGGTATCAACGTGATCACACGTATCATGGGTTTGATCTTAGGTGCACTCGGGATTGAATTCATCGCAAATGGCCTAAGAAACCTATTCCCTGGTTTAGCCTAAGCTTCCCAAATTCTGGTATGATGTTGTAATCCGTTTCATTTTAACGCTGACAATGCAACATCATGCCTCGCAAGTCTCTTAAGCATCATTTATATGTCATCATCTTTGGCACCCACACACGTGCTGGCCGTGCATTTGATATCGCCCTGATTGCTGCGATCATTACTTCTCTTGTGGTGCTCATTCTTGAGTCTTTACCATCGGTAATGACTGAGTGGTCTCAAGAGTTACGTTATATTGAATACACGTTCACTGCCCTATTTACCCTTGAGTACCTACTAAGGCTTTACTGCTCTCCTAAACCGAAATCTTATGCCACCAGCTTTTATGGTGTTGTGGACCTGCTTGCCATATTGCCAACGTACTTAGCTATCTTTTTCCCCGGCGCATCCTTTATGGGCGTCGTCCGATTACTGCGTGTGATGCGAATCTTCCGAATTCTAAAGCTCGTTCGTTATCTGCAAGATTCCAATGTTTTATTACGCTCGCTTCTGATGGCTCGTCGCAAGATCTTTATCTTCTTTAGTACCGTTGGGATTCTCGTCATTATTTTAGGGTCACTTATCTTTGTGATTGAAGGGCCTCACAACGGATTTACCAGTATCCCGAAAAGCATTTATTGGGCGATCGTGACGATCACAACCGTTGGATACGGGGACATGGTTCCTCAAACCAATTTAGGTAAAGCGATCGCTTCAATCACGATGTTATTAGGTTATTCAATCCTAGCGGTTCCAACCGGCATTATTACTGCAGAGCTCAGCAACGAAATGAGTGCGCATAAAGAGCTAGTAAAATGTCCGAACTGTAATCGCTCTGGGCACGATTCTGATGCGATACATTGCAAGCACTGCGGAAGCGAACTGGCAGATCCTGATAATCGAGTCGTGGCTGGAAACGAAAACGAAAAGAGCTCCTGATGGAGCTCTTATGTTAAGTCGTTTAGAAAATGGGGAGATTACGCTTTCTCTGCAAGGATAATGCGCAGTGTGCGACGCAGAGGCTCTGCTGCCCCCCATAAAAGCTGGTCACCGACGGTGAACGCATTTAGGAAGTCATCGCCCATTGCCATCTTACGTAGACGACCAACAGGAATTGAAAGCGTGCCGGTTACTTTTGCAGGCGTAAGTTCTTGAGCCGTAATATCACGATCATTTGGAATCACTTTCACCCAGTCGTTGTGCGTTGCGATGATTTCTTCGATTTCATCCATTGGCACATTTTGCTTTAGCTTAATCGTCAATGCTTGAGAGTGACAACGCATCGCGCCGATACGAACACAAGTACCATCGATTGGTACTGGCGCATCTTGGAAGCCAAGGATCTTGTTCGCTTCTACGCCCGCTTTCCACTCTTCTTTACTTTGGCCATTATCACGCTTCACATCAATCCAAGGGATCAACGAACCGGCAAGCGGCACACCAAACTTATCCGTTGGGAAAGAAGAGCTGCGCATGGTATCCGCAACTTTTTTATCGATATCCAGAATAGAACTTGCAGGGTTCGCCAACTCTGAGCTCACCGAATCGTTGATGACACCCATTTGAGAGATCAGCTCGCGCATATTTTGCGCACCTGCGCCAGACGCTGCTTGGTACGTCATTGCGCTGGTCCATTCAACCAAACCTTTCTCGAATAGACCACCAAGCCCCATTAGCATCAAGCTCACCGTACAGTTACCACCCACAAAGGTGTTAGTACCACCGTGAATGCCTTGTTGAATTTGCGCTAGGTTCACAGGGTCCAGAGTAATGATAGAGTCTTCTGCCATACGCAATGTAGAAGCTGCATCAATCCAGTAGCCTTTCCAACCTGCTTGACGAAGGGCTGGGTAAACTTTCTCTGTGTAAGCACCACCTTGACACGTAATAATCGCATCAAGCTGTTTTAAACTGTCAATATCAAACGCATCTTGAAGTAAACCCGCTTCTTTGCCGACCTGACTGTTTACAAATAGGGGGGCTGGGATACCTACTTGAGATGTACTGTAGAAAACAGGTTCGATCAAATCGAAATCTCTTTCTTCGACCATGCGCTGCATAAGTACAGAACCAACCATGCCGCGCCAACCTACTAAACCTACTCTCATTGCTTTAACTCTCCATGTATATTTTTGAATCTGTCACCATAGTTCAATTTTCGACACAAAATCTCAAGCCCTAATGTGCAAATAACTGCAACTTTTTTAACCTTCAGGCGAAAAGTTCACTACCCATTCCCTTTTTTATGCTTTTGTTCCTACATATGACCAAATTCATCTCAGGATAAGTGACGATTTTGCAAAACATGGTCTTACCACTCAATGAGAAAAACAACATTTGAAGCACAAAATATTCACACCACAAAACATTTATGACCACTTAGATTAAAGTTTTGTGGTGGCAAATTTTACATACAAACGTTTGCGCGGACTAAAGTCAAGATAAAGCACCAAAAGTTCGAAATATAATTTTTGTTAATGTATGTTATGCGCGATTACAACAGGGAGCGGCTTTCCTCTATTGCTCCGAGAACGACAGAGGCACACATGAAGCAAGTTACAACACGCCTTCCTAGCCTGACTCAGGTACTGATCTCGCTAGGTTTATTTCTACTTTTGGCATTTTCATTTACAGCCAAATTAAACCTACCTATCCAGCTTGCACTGTACATTGGTTGGTTCATTATCATCCTACTTGGGTTAAAACTTGGTCATAAATATCAAGACCTAGAAAAGGCAGCGTTAAATGGTATTTCTAACGGACTTGGCGCAGTACTGATCCTACTCGCGGTTGGGGCACTAGTCGGGACTTGGATTTCAGGCGGTATTGTTCCGACCATTATCTACTATGGTTTAAAAGCCATCCATCCATCTATATTCTTACTTGCGACCATGATTATCTGTTCGTTGACGGCGTTAGCGACAGGAACATCTTGGGGCGCAGCAGGTACCGCGGGCATTGCAATGATGGGCATTGGTCAAGGCCTAGGCGTACCTGCACCCATCACCGCCGGTGCCGTACTGTCTGGATGTTACTTCGGTGACAAAATGTCGCCGCTTTCAGATTCCGTCATTCTTGCCTCTTCTATGTCAAACGTAGAGGTGGTTGAACACATTAAAGGCATGCTGCCTATCGCCCTAATCAGTTACATCATCACTGGCATCATGTTTACCGCGTTTGGTTTCCATTTCGCAGGTAAAGTAGACATGAGCCAAGTGGAATCTGTCATTCAAGCAATGGAACAACAGTTTTACATTACCCCTTATTCCTTTGTCCCTGTGATCATCGTGTTGGCATTGTTGGCACTGCGCATGCCTTCATTCCCAGTGATCAGCTTTGGCTCTCTATTAGGAATTGTTTGGGCTGTCATGATTCAAGACGTCGACTTCCTTACAGCTTTCAACACCGCTTGGGCACCATTTGCGATCACTTCTGGCGTCGATTTTATCGATTCCATTCTAAATCGTGGTGGTATGTCTTCCATGTTAGGCTCCGTCGCAGTGATCGTATTTGGCCTTGGCTTTGGTGGCTTGCTCGATAAAGTTGGCGTACTAGAGACCATCGCAAAACTGTTCGAGCGACGCGTACAAAGCGCGGGTTCACTTGCAACAAGCACCATCGGTACTGCATTTATGGGCAATGTCTTTGGTTCTGCAATGTACGTATCATTGATTTTGACACCGAAAATTTGTGCCAAAAACTATGATCGCTTAGGTTACAAACGTAAGAACCTATCTCGTAATGCGGAATTTGGTGGCACATTAACCTCTGGTATGGTGCCTTGGAGTGACAACGGTATCTACATGGCAAGCATCTTAGGTGTCGCGACATTATCTTACGCACCCTATATGTGGCTGAGCTTTGTCTGCATCATCGTCACCATTTTCACCTCTTACATGGGATGGTTCGTTGATAAATGTGAACCTGCTGCGATGGCAACAGAAGAACAAGCAGAAAACGAATTCGAACAGCAAACGGCATAAGCTCTTTTAATAAAAACAGAAAGGACCGAATCTCGGTCCTTTTTTGTTTTTATCGATTTACGTTTCTATGTATTGGCCATCGTGCAATCTATGTATTAGCCATCGTACGATGAATCATGCAGATTTTGTCTTGGCTTTTACTGCTGAGCGTTTACCCAGCGTATAGCCCAGTATCAACGGTGCAAAGAAAATCACTAAGATGAACAAGATAAAGTAGATAATGGTGCTCTTCACCAATTCAATCAGCTTATCCATTGCAAGATTCACCACCTCTTGAGATACGTGGTCTAAGTCTTTCGCAAATTTTTCACGCTCACTTGTGATGATCTGTGCGATCTCTTGACGCTCTCTTGCAACCATCACTTCCAACGCTTGGCGCTCTTCACTCAGCTGAGTCAAACGTTCTTCCGTTTTCTGATCGATATCTTCAACCAAAGGTTGCAACTGTACTGCCATCTGCTCGGCTAAATTGCGCATGTATTCAGGATTATTGTCGATGAAGTCTTTTAGCGATTCGGAGGTCACTTTCAAACTGTTCAACGCCGCGTTGACCTGCTCAATGCTTGCAGAGCTGTTTAAAGCCAACAACTGCGCTTTCCAAGTCATGATTTTTGGCGTTTGTTCTGAAACCAAGCTTAAGCGATCCGATACATCACCAATCGCCTCTGGCATCGTACCAAGGGTCGTTACCGCTTCTTCTTCACTGATTTGGCTTGCAGCAAGCCAAGCACGATATGCAGGAGTGCGGATCATACTCAAATCAGCAAAGGGATACTTCTCAACAAAATTGGCGACAAATAATGTTGTGTTGTCATACACCTCTTTCTTCAACAAAGACTGCGCGAGTTTATCCACTTCTTTTGCTAAGTGAGCAGACACAAGCTTTGCTTCATCGGAGATAAATAAATCTTTGCCCGGGCCCTGATGGAAAAATTGATTCATCTGGTGAGTAAACACCCAGGTATCGATCAATGATGCCATTGGCGACACTTGATAAGCCGCCGCTTGCAATCCCTCTTCTGCATTTATCTTCCACAACAGAATATAGGATTGATGAACCTTATCTTTTGGCTCATAACGGTCGTGCAGCACATCAGCAGCTTGCTCAACTTGAGCGAAAAACTGCTGAGCATACTCTCGAGTCATGATACGCATATTCAGCTCTTGCTGAGTTAATGGAACGGTTTGACTGTCTATTTTGATTTCTAATAAAGAACACCCAGAGAGCAGTAAAGCCAAACAAGTCATTATCACTGAGGACAATCGGCGAAAAGACATAAATATACCCATGTTTAAAAATCTATAACCTTTACTTTAATATCCAGTATTGTAAGTCAGAGAAATATCAATCTGTTAGCAGTTTTCATTGTTGAGAACTTGCTGGGCAAACGTAATGCTCTGCTCAAGAGTATGGCTCAATTGATTGATCAGGTCTTCTGACACTTGCTCGCCACTTTTCAATACGTACTCAATATCTCGAGCAATTCCATATAAAGGCATGGCACCCAAGCTACCCGACACCCCTTTTAGGCTATGAACAATGCGTTGAGCACTTTGCTTTTCACTTTTTAGTTGTACACGAAACTTTTCTGCGTCATCTTTATGCTCCTTAATAAAGACCTCTAACAGCGTGCGAATCGCATCCTCATCTCCAGACATAGAATCGAGCATTTTTTCGATATCTAAAACTGGAGAAGAATTAACAATAGTGCTTCTCTCGAATGCCGTCACGGGAGAAAGTTCTGTCTTTTCTTTTTCTTTTTCTTTTTCTTTTTCTTTACCAAGATATTGAGGTTCGTGCGGCAAGCAATTTTCACCCGCATTTATCGTGCTGTCTTTTGAATCAGACGCTGGCCGGTTATCACTTGCTGGCCTCATTGCTTTTGTTCGTTCATTAAGAAAAAACCAAGTAATCAGCGCAATAACACTACCACTAAGCAATATGACAAAGCCGAGGTAAGCCACAAGCTTTTTCTCCAGCTCAGCACTAATAGAAGCAAGTTGGTTAGGCAGCTCAGGTGTCAGTAATTTATTCGCTAAATGGCCGCCTTGAGCATGAGCGGCAAGTACATTTGATGTTTGGGCAAGCCGACGTAAGAAAATAGATTGTTCATGCTTTGGAAGCGTTTGGGATTCCGTAAAAAGAGAATCAAGCTGACGGTAAGTATCGGCACTGGTCGCAGATTCGCTAAACATGGATTCAAATACAAGCGCTCCAAGTCGATAATACATACTTTTAAGTTGTGCCGAATTCGCGTTTGACTCACGGCTCTTATAAAGCTGATCCGATAAATCCATCAACGTACTATCACTGGCGATAAACACTCTTGCTTCTTCAAGAAATCGGTCTGTGTTATAGAACAGTTGCGTTAAGTCAGGATTTTTACTTGGGCCATCGGACTGACTTTCTAATTGCAGGCGAACGGCTGAGACGAGTTGTAACTTAAGGGAGACTTGATCAATATGCTGAGCACGATAAGGCAGTTCGAATTGAAATATATTACGAACTTCATCGACCTTACTTCCCAGCTCTTTCACGGTCAAAATGGTTTGCATGGTCTGCTGAGCTTGGAACCATGCTCCTGACGTTAACGCTACCCATAACGCGATCAATAACCATACAACACCATAGCGCCCGATTTTACGTTGCCGCACTTTGCCCTGCCCTCATTATTTGCTGATATAGCAAGATTTGTTGATATAACAAATCTTTACTCTAAACTTCTCGCGAAATTTGAGTATAGATGATCATCGGTTCATGAACCGACTCTTAAGTCATAAAAAAAGAGAGCACATGGCTCTCTTTTTCAATTAATTGCGACTCAACTGATCTTTTAGATTCGGCGGCGTGCCTTTGATCGTCAAAGTATCGGTTTCTGGATCGTAAAAGATTCGCTCGCCAAGCAGTAAGCTATCAAAACTGATATTCAAACCACCGCCAGCACCCACATATTTCGTGAGTTTACGAACGGTAGAGCGATCCCCAGGGAAAGAGTCTTCCAACTCGTAACCTTGGGCCTTGGTGAAATCCACAAAGCTGGTGCCGTCTTGACTCGTTGGTAACTCACCAGACAGTTCCACAATCTGAACTTCATCGCCAGACTTAATTTGTTCGTTGCAGTAGTTATAGACCTGTTTTTTGTATTCGTTCGCTTCTTGTTTTTCTAACTTAGAATCCGCACAGAAATCTTCCACCGCCTGCATCAACACTTGGTTTTGCTGCTTCGTATCTAGGCCAATATCTGCTTGTAGGAAATCGAGGAAGAAATCGGCCACTTTACGGCCAACACGGCCTTTGATGTAAGAAAGGTAACGATTTGAATCACGATCAGTGTCGTAGCTAGACAAATCAATACGCGCCACGATGTCCATCTTTGTGATATCAAGATAATCCGTTGCACTAATGTCCAAGCCTTCTGTCACTTTCAGACTTTGGTTCATTGGTAAGATACCGATAAACAAATAATCAGTCGCCAGACTCTGATACTCGGCAAACACCAAGATGCCCTCATCGGCAAATGGGTACTTAACCAATTCTTCTTTCAGTCGATTTGCACTTAATTGTGAGAAGTCATAGAAATCACGCTCACCTTTGCGCATTTCTTGAAGCCAAAATTGAAATTCGCTGTCTGATTGGAAAGAACCAAACCCCTTTCCTGCTTTTGAGTGGAATACACGATGTAACTCCGCAACCAGGTTTTCGGTTGAGGTATCGTTTTCTAGCGCGGCTGGACGAAAGTTAACAACCAGTTCGTCCTGGTCGTTTTTGCATAGTTGATGCAAAATGACATTTGAAAGATGAAGGCTCATAGTGATTTTATCTTGCTACAAGGTTTTAGTTGTTAGGCATTGTAGGTTATCATAAGCCGCTTTTACTATCATTATTAGAGTCTTTATGCCGATTACATCTAAATATACTGACGAACAAGTAGAGAAAATTCTTGCTGAAATGGGCGCTGTTCTAGAAAAACACGCTGCTTCACCTGAGTTGACGCTAATGATTGCCGGAAATATTGCAACCAATGTCCTAAACCAACAAGTTGCTGCTTCACAACGCAAACTGATTGCTGAAAAATTTTCTCAAGCACTGATGTCTTCTCTTGAAGTGCCAAAATCACACTAATCACGGAAAATAGAACAAGTACATGGTAGACAGCGGAAACTCATACGGCGAACGCGTATCTCGACTGGTTGGTTGGGGTCACTGGTTTGCATTCTTCAACATCGTAGCTTCGATGTTGATTGGTACACGCTATATCGTTCAGTCGCCTTGGCCAGAAACCTTAATGGGGCAGTTTTACCTTGCCGTATCTTGGGTTGGTCATTTTGGCTTCCTCGTTTTCGCTCTATACCTGTTAGTTCTATTCCCGCTGACGTTTATCCTGCCATCGAGGAAATTATTCCGCTTGGTGGCAGTGATATTCGCGACTATTGGCCAAACGATACTTTTGGTCGATACCCAAGCTTACCAATCGATAAACTTGCACCTGAACCCTGTGGTTTGGGAATTGCTGTTCAGTGAAGATAAGAGTGCAATTAGTGCTGACTTGCAACATCTTTTTGTTGTTATGCCTCTGATCTTCCTTGTTCAACTGGCTCTTTCTGAGTGGGTTTGGCGCAAGCAACGTAAACTGTCTCACAAACACATAGGCCGCCCACTTGCCGCCGTGTTTTTCTTAAGTTTCATGGCTAGCCATTTGGTTTACATTTGGGCCGATGCATACTTCTATAACCCAATAACGAGCCAACGTTCTAACTTCCCGCTTTCTTATCCGATGACAGCGAAAAGCTTTATGGAAAAACATGGTCTTCTTGATCGTGAAGAGTACCTAAAACGCTTGGCGGAAAACCAAGAGAACGTAAATTTAATCAATTACCCTCTCGAAAAACTTGAATTCAATCGTCGTGGTAGCAAGCTAAATGTGCTGATGATCAGCATTAATAACCTCCGAGCCGATGCGCTAAACCAAGACGAAATGCCAAACTTGTATCAGTTTGCGCAAGACAACCAAAATTTTGTCAATCATTACAGCTCAAGCAATGATACTTACGGTGCGTTTGGCTTGTTCTATGGGCTTCCAAGCAGCTATGCGAGCGGTATTAAAGCGCAAGGCACTGCCCCTGTGCTACTTGATGTCCTTAGCGACCAAGAATACAGTTTTGGCCTATTCAGTGGTAATGGCTTTGAAGATGACCTTTACTCAGAAGTTATCTTCCGCAACCTTAACCTTGCCCAGCAACTTGATGGGTCTCAAGCCCACACAGATAAACAATCTATTAGTGATTGGAACACGTGGCTTACAGAGCAAGCAAAACAACCTTGGTTTAGTTTTATTGAAGTGACAACCGTAGATAACTTTGAATCGGAGCCGGCTTCATCTAATCAAGAAACCTCCGCTGGCGAACGTTTCAAGAGAGCGTACAAACAAGCAGTCAAATCTGCAGATATTACCGTTGATAGCGTTATTGAATCCTTAGAACAGCAACAGCTTCTCGATAATACAGTGGTTATCATTACTTCCAATCATGGTAGTGAGTTCAACGAAACCAATACGAATAGTTGGGGCGCGAACAGCAATTACAGCCGCTACCAGCTTCAGGTGCCAATGATCATTCATTGGCCTGGAATGATGCCTGGTGAATTTTCTCACAGTACGAGCCACCTCGATCTTTCTGTAACGCTATTGCAAGATATGCTAGGTGTTTCCTCAAACCCTTATGATTACAGCAGTGGTCGAAATTTATTTGATGAAAGCCGCCGTCGTTGGATCTTAGCGGGTGATACTCGTGAGATAGCATTGATTACAGGCGCTCAAACTACCGTTATCGATAAATTCGGGAACTACAAGCTGTTTGATGACAATTACAAACGTCTAAGAGAGACCTCGCCTAAGCTACCCGTGCTTATGCAGGGGCTGACCGAACTACAACGTTTCTATTCAAAAGCGAATTAATGATAATAAAAAGCTCTCACCTCGAGGGCTTTTTGTCTATTTAGCAAGCAAACAACACAAAATTGCACACGAAACGTCCAAACGAATAAAATAGGGGTTTACATGCTTTTCAAAGCCTTATATTATTCGCGTCAACAACGGAGAGATGGCTGAGTGGTTGAAAGCACCGGTCTTGAAAACCGGCGTACGTTAATAGCGTACCTAGGGTTCAAATCCCTATCTCTCCGCCACATTTAGAAAGCTCGCATTTATTGCGAGCTTTCGTCGTTTTAGGGCAGTGAACATTTCAAACGGGATTTTGAAATCCCTAGTTGAGCGCAACCCCGGCACTCCGCCACATTCAGTAAAAAGGCCGCTAAGAAATTAGCGGCCTTTTTCGTATCCAAAGGCTCAAACAAGGATTTGTCCAAATCCCTCCTTGAATGCAAGCCCAGCACTCCGCCACATTTAGAAAGCTCGCATTTATTGCGAGCTTTCGTCGTTTCAGGAGAATGAAAGTTTCAAACAGGATTTTGGAATTCCTCGCTGACCGCAGCACCGCCCTATTTCGAAAAAGCCCGCTAAGTGATTAGCGGGCTTCTTCGTATTTGAGGATTTTAAACGGTTTTGCACAAATCCTATCTTGAGTGCACATCCTACAATTCGCCGTGCGAAGAATGCGGTGATCCTAAACCTTAGCTGAACGCCACTCGTACAAGTCTCTCCATTGCCCTGCAGCATTGATAGAAATACTGGTAAAGCCATTTACTTACACAACCCCCTAGGCAAAAAATATCGACAACATCACACCAAACGAAGTGACATGATAAGATTCATATACTTGGTGGTAATAACAAAAAATGTCAGGGGATTTGTTAGGTGTTTATAACTGTTCACCACCAGCAAACATTCTTATTATTCGCCTCGGCATATAGCAGTCTCTTCTTACTGCGTAAGCTAAATCCATCCATTCGTTGTGTATAACAACGTCTACGGCTAGAAAAATAAAATTGGGCAAGGATGCCCAAACTCAAACAATGAACATACGGATTTACTCTCAAGCTTCCACTCGCTGAAATCCCCTATCGACTTAATCACGCGATTAGAAAGTATCATGCGCTGCACAGATCAGTTGCATGTGTACTGGTACAAGATCGCTATGGTCAGTTCGATACCCACCACCTACCACAGCAGCAATAGGAATAGATAGGTCTTTCATTAATTGCATTAAGAACCGATCCCGCTCATAAATCCCTTGTGTTGAAACATTAAAATACCCAAGCTCATCGTCTGTGTGGATATCGACACCCGCGTCATAGATCACCATATCTGGCCGATGGAGATTAACCGCCATTTGTACTACTTCCTTGAATGTCAGCAAATACGCTTCATCGCCTGTCCCTCTTCCTAGAGGCACATCAAGATCGGAATCGGGTTTTCTTGCAGGGAAGTTCTTATCACAGTGAAAAGACAAAGTAACAATATCAGGCTCATCTTCACATAGCGTTGCTGTCCCATCCCCATGATGCACGTCACTATCAATGATCAACACTCTATCGACTGACTCTTTCGCTAACATATGCTTAGCAGCAATGACCAGATCATTGAACAAGCAGAAACCACTACCGAAATCTTTATGGGCGTGGTGGTACCCACCGCTTAAATGTATCGCCACTCCGTGTTCTAAGGCTTTCTCTGCCGCCAGAACGGTGCCCGCGGCTGAGGTCAGCGTTCGGGTAATCAGCGCCTCACTCCAAGGGAATCCAATACGTCGCATTTTTGCAGCAGGCATTGTGCCATTGACAAGATGTTCGACATACTCCTCGTCATGCACGCGTTTTATCTCTTCTAATGATAAGGACTGTGGTTGGAAAAACGCAATACTGGCTCCCCAACGCTCGTTCATCGTCTTCTCTTTTACCGCTAGATAAAGATATTGGTATTTCATGATTGGGTAACGATGACCATCAGGCAGTGTAAGCTGAGAGTAAATAGGATGATAAATGAGAGGCAGCATCAGATATTCTTGTTGTTGGTCGTAGTTAAATCTTACCAAGTTGCTAAGCCGATACCAATCGTTGCCAATAGTCGTTATCAATAATGGGGCTTTTACTTGTTACTACTCTCGACTTGAGTGAAGTCTCACGATAATTGGTATAACTTACCCCCAAAAATCAAAAAACAAACAAAAAAAGAGGCAACCTGCTGGCTGCCTCTTGATATTAAATCCTGTTCCGTTGTTCGTTGACCAAACGAACATATAGGGATAAAACCCAAATTCTTATCCCTATGAGTTGACTAGTTAACGCGGTATTTCGCGATGATCTCTTCGTCAAGTTCAACACCAAGTCCTGGTGTGTTTGGTACTGCTACGTAACCATCTTCAAATGCGATTTGGTTTTTCACTAGTGACGTAAACAGTGGGCTTGTGCTTTGAGAGTACTCAATTAGATCACCGTGCTCACGAGACGCTAGGAAGTGAACCGTTGCTGCAATCAGAATACCTGTTGAGAAACCGTGTGGAACCAGCTTCATACCCGCCATGTGTGCCATGTCGTAGATCTTCACCATTTCAGTGATACCGCCACAACGTGTTACGTCTGGTTGAACGAAATCCGCACCTGATTTTTCAATGAAGTTAGCGAACTCGTAACGCGTTGTTAGCGTTTCACCACCAGCCAATTTTTGCGTAGTCGATTGAGAAACCTTACGGTAACCTGCTAGTACGTCATCAGTGATTGGCTCTTCAATCCATAGTAGGTTGAACTCTTCTAGCTTCTTCGCCATTTCAATCGTGTGGCCAGCCGTGCGCCATGCACTTGCTAGGTCGATCGCGATTTCAACGTCTTTGTTGATGCCACGTGCAGTTTCGCAAACTGTCTTGATGATTTCGTAGTCAGTTTCAGCGTTTTTGCCTAGTGGACCACCACCAAACTTCAGTGAAGTGAAGCCTTGAGCTAGAAGTTCTGTCGTGCGAGCAACGTTCTCTTCTTTCACAGCTGATGGGATGAACGTACCGTATGCGCGGATCTTCTCACGGAATTTACCGCCTAGAAGTTGCCATACTGGCACTTTGTAGAACTGACCTGCGATATCCCATAGCGCCATGTCGATAGCAGAGATTGCGTGGATCATGGTAGAGCGACGACCTGCGTAGTGCGTACCGTTGTACATTTTGGTGTATAGGCGTTCAATTTCTAGAGGGTTTTCACCAATCAGTAGACGCTCAAGACCTTGAGAAGAACCATGGCTTTGTGTTGCTTTGATACACGCTTCGATCATCATTGGCGAGCTGTCAGATTCACCGACACCAGTGATACCAGCGTTAGTATGAACGCGGATTAGAACACCATCTTCACCCCATTCACACGCTTCATCAAGAGCAGGAACGCGTAGGTGGATAACTTCTACTTCAGTAATTTTCAATTCGTTAAATTGCATTTTATTTCTCTAATATTGGCAATGATTCTTTCGTATATATTCAAATTGTGGAGCGATTTGATTTGAGAGAAAGAAGCTGTCAGCACCACGGCTGACAGCCAATTTGATAGGAATTACGCCGCTGCTTTTTCTTGTGCAACTGGCTTCTTGATGAATTTGTCGCCTGCAGTGTAAATACATAGTGCGATAACTACGGTCACAACACCTGCCAGTTTTTGAAGTGTCATCACCTCACCTAGTAGGAAGTAAGCAACGATCATCGCAAATAGCGGAAGAACGTTCAGTGCCATTGTCGTGATAACCGCATCTTGTGTTTTTAGTGTTGCCACTTCCCATAGCGCGTAAGCGATACCTGAACATAGCAAACCAAGCGCTAGAATACTGCCGATGTGTTTACCGTTCTCAACCAATACAGATGCTGAGCCGAAGTCTGCGCCAGTCACTAGGCCAAGGAACACAAGGGCGATCGTTGCTGCTGCGAATTGGTAGAAACAGCTAGAAAATGTATCGTAACGAGAGTTTAGGTCTGAGCCGAATTTACCCAAAATGTAGTTGTACGTCACGAAGCCAAGTACACCGAACAGTGCGAATAGGTGACCTAGGTTTAGACCTTGGATCTTGTTCGATGGATCGTAAGCAATCACACCTGCACCGACTAGAGATAGCACAACAGCAAATACTTTTGGTGCAGACGGCTTGATCTTGTCGATAACAAATACCGCTAGCATGGTTAGGAACGGAGCCATACCGTTGATAACACCGATCTCACCTGATGACGTGTATTCGTAAGCAAGAATCGTGAAGTAAAAGAATACCGCTTGCGCAGAAACACCTGCTGCTGCTAATAGAAAACCATCTTTTTTGTTTTGGATTTTCTTCAGCGTATGCTTCTTAGAAAACATAAATAGAACCACAAAGCCTAGTGTTGCAATCGCGTAACGCGCAACAGCTAGAACAACAGGATCCAGTTTACCCGCAAGGACACCGCCTAGAGGGAACGATGCACCCCAAAGGGCTGCACAGACAAGGGCAATAGTTAGACCAAGTGATTTATTTGGAGCAGGTTTACTCATTTTATTTATCTCGTATAAAGGAGTTGCAATAACTCCTTTTGGATACAACTTAATTATTATTGTGGGCAAATACCGATAACGTGTTCTAAACGTTGATCTTTTTGGTACAGAGAAGCGTAAGCAAAACCAACACCTTCTAGGTTGGTCGGCTCGCCATTTGCAACATCAAACACGCGCTCAACGATCTTGTTCGATACGTTGTCGATAGTGTCTGTTGCATCCATGATTCCACAAGCGTTGATATCCATATCTGCAGTAATTAGAGAGCTGTTACCAGACACTCGGATTACTGGAACGATTGAGTTGTTAAAGCCTGCAGCACCTGCAGTCCATAGGATTAGCTGACAACCAAGAGACGCAAAGTGCATTGCTGCACCACCACATAACATGGTTGTTTCCGTTAGGTAGAAACCTGGTGTTGTTGGTTTCTCACGGTGAATGTGGTTAATGCGAAGACAGTCTTGAATTGGACGAGTACCTGTCTTGTGCATTGCACCTTGTGATTTTTCATCGATGGTCGTTAAACCGCCAACACTGTTACCGATAGACATGGTTTCCGTGCCTTCGATTACATGCCAACGTTTCAGATCTTCAGCGATCAGACGTTCAATTTTCTCACCAACTTCAGGCGTTACTGAACGTGCTTTAAGAATGTCTTCACAACCTAGCAGCTCAAGTAGTTCACCTGCCATGGTTGTTGCGCCCATATCAATTAGTTTGTCAGATGCCGCACCAACAGATGGGTTAGACGCTAGACCACTTGATGTATCAGAACCACCACACTTGATGCCAATACGCAGTGCCGATACAGGGGCATCAACACGCTCTACGCTATCAGCGTATGCTTTTAGCTCTTTTGCTAACTCAATACCATCTTTAATTGTCTCGATAGTACCTTTGTTCTTAATTACCGTTAGCGTGTGAACTGGCAGACCTTCTTTACGTACTGGCTCTGCAATCATTTGCGGGTCAATTGAACCACAGCCCATTGCAATAACAAGTACGCCAGCGATGTTCGGGTTCGTCGCAGTATGAATGATCGTATCGATCATCTCTTCGTTACCACCATACATACAGGTGTAGTGGTTTGTTACGACAACTGAATCATCAATTTCTTTACTGATGTTACGTGCGATACCTTCACAACACTCATCAATAGCAACAATCATTACGCTGTTACGAATACCAAATGTACCGTTTGGACGAGGGTAACCTTTAAATGTCATGGTCATTATTGTTCGATCCCCATTTGTTTAATGATTTCTTCGATGATTGCTTCTGGAATGTCTAGGCGCTCGCTGCGAACGTTTTGGACATGAACAAGTTGACCTTGTGGAATTTCAACAATCGACTTACCGATTGAATGACCACATTTCAAAATGTGCTCATCATTCGCGATATCGCCAAGCGCAATCTTGTTACCAAAAGTGATCTTTTGTAGCGCTTTAATTTCTGCGATGACTTCGTTGTCTGCTGAAATGATCTGAACTAGTTCGTGTTTTTCTACATCACCAAGTAGCGTTGCTACATTGTCTGTAGAAGAAAGTTTTATTGCTTTCATTGTATTTACTCTGTCTTATCGTTAAACAGTTAATTGTCCATTGTCCGACAATCGGCATTATACAGCTAAACAAACGTCAAAATATGATTAAAGTCACATCTTGGTGTAATACTTTTGAATGTTCTAATAAGCATATGATGAAAGATTTATGGAAATGAAAATAAGTAAACAGACTATTGCACAGCAAGTTATTGAGTTTATTAAAATTAAGGAGGTAGCAATCCGGTTTGATTGAGAGAAATGATCATTGAAAAGAAAACACAAAAAGATCGTTTACTTTTTGAAATGAGATATACGCCACACTAAAGTGATTGGTCAAAGAGGGGGGGGTTGTTCAAAAAACATCCAGATTGATACTCAAACCTCTACCGCGGGAGTTGCAAAAGCCAGCAAACGACATGCGCAAAAGAATTCAGATCAGTTTCTTAACGTTGATGGAAATGAGTTACCTTGGTAAACGTTAAGCATCAGTAACTTAACATTGAACGATCGAAATCCATGGTTTTCATCGCTCAATTTAACCATTCCGCCCCTTTTCCAACTTGAAATTCATCAAATCCATTCCAGACTTAGTGAGAATATGAACCAACTAAGGAGAGTGGCAATGGCTGCAGATAAAGATTTGGTCAACTTCAGTGAGGATCATGAACTCAATTACTGCTTAAGAAGTGCAGGAAAACGTCAAACTCAAGCAAATCGTGATGCACTTGTCGACTTGGGAAAACAGGTAAAACAAGATTTAGGTAAGCGCGTTCTTACGCAAGATGATGTACGCGGTGCAATTCACAACAACGGGGATTTGTTTGACTGATTAAGCTCGATATTTCATGAGGCTGATGCACAAGCGGCACACTATGGGGCCGCTTTATTTGCTTATCTCGCCACAAGCTCTGTATAGATGCTAATGCGTCAATAGATGCTTAAGACGTCAATAGTGACTTAACGATGCCCACTTTTACGATGATTTTCGGCTGGTACTACTGGACGTTGCCCCGCCGCTCTTCGCATAATTTCGCTTTTTACGTTTAAAGGCTGGCCGTTCCACTTTTGGCAAATGACGTAGCGATTCTGGAATGGGGCCAGACTTAACCTCGCCCATCAAACGGTCAATACGTTGTTCTAATGCAAGCATAAACGGCTGATACGCTTGATTTCGCTCTGCCATTCCTTGTAGTTGGTGCTCCCAATTTGCCGTCATATCAGGATAAGTCGCATCCATAGGCAGCGCATGAATGAGGCCTCTGCCCGCTTGTGAGCTAAGAATCGATTTACCCTGACGCATTAATAATTGACGTTTAAACAAGGTATCCAAAATACCCGCGCGTGTTGCCTCTGTACCAAGACCATCCGTTTCACGTAGGATTTTTTTCAATTCTTTATCTGCCACATAACGCGCAATACCTGTCATTGCTTGTAATAAAGTAGCTTCTGTAAAATGCTTTGGTGGCTCTGTTTTACGATCGTTAATTTCACCTTCGCGACAAGTCAGTATCGTCCCTTTTTCTAACGGAGGAACTGCATCAATCCCGTCGTCCTCTTTATCAGTTTTTCCCATTAAAGATTTCCAACCCGGCTTCACCAACTGACGGCCTTTCGCGATAAATGTCCCACCCGCAATATCAAATACCAGTTTAGCCTCTGCATACACAGCAGCAGGGTAAAATTGCATTAAGTACTGACGAGCAATCAACTGATACACTTTCATCTCATTGCCGGATAACGCATTCACATTAGCTTGCTTTGGCGTTGGGATAATCGCATGGTGAGCATCGACTTTTTTGTCATTCCACGCTTTAGATTTGATAGACAAATCGGCCCCTTTTACGGCAGATTGGAGCTCTTTTGCATTATTAGCGATAGCAGAAGTCACCGACCCCGCTTGAGCATAATGTTCTAACGGCAAGTATCGGCAATCTGAACGAGGGTAAGTGATCAACTTATGCTTTTCATACAGAGCCTGACAGGTATCAAGTACTTGTTGGGCGCTCATGCCGTAACGTTTTGCGGCATCAATTTGCAGGGCAGATAAAGAATAAGGCAATGGCGCAGACTGTTTGGTTTGCTTTTGCTCTGATTCCGTCACTGTAGCAGGTTGATTCGCAATACGGTTAGCTACGTTCTCCACCAGTTTTCGATTGAGTATTCTTCCCTCTTCGTCTTGCCAAGGCTTACATGCATCACTTGGCTTCCAACGAGCACGAATATCAAACGATCCGTTGTGATCTTGATAAGGAATTAAAGCATGCAACGTGAAATAGTCTTTGGGAATGAAGTTTTCAATTTCTTCATCACGCCGAACCACTAAGCCAAGCACTGGCGTTTGAACTCGTCCTACCGACAACACACCTTGGTATCCCGCCTTTTGCCCAAGCAATGTGTAAGCACGGGACATATTCATGCCATAGAGCCAATCGGCACGAGAACGAGCAAGAGCAGAAACAGACAGTGGAATAAAATCTCGGTTGCTGCGCATGGAGCTTAATGCACGCTTAACTGCGGGTAAGTTTAAGTCTGAGATGAGCAGACGTTGCGCCGCCGCTTTTTTGGTTTTCGACAGTTTGCAATAGTCCAAAACCTCATCCACCAGCAATTGCCCCTCCCGGTCAGGGTCTCCGGCGTGGATCACTTCGGTCGCTTCTTTAAGGAGCTTTCGGATCACCGTGAGCTGTTTACTCGCACTTTTTCTCGGTCTTAATTGCCATTGCTGTGGAACGATCGGCAAATCTGCCATGTTCCATTTTTTATAACGGTCATCATAGGCATCAGGCTCAACTTGTTCTAACAAATGCCCGATACACCAAGTAACCACATCACCATTGCCACAGCGAATAAAGCCTTGATCTTTCTTTTGAGGATTTGGCAGTGCCGCCGCAATCGCGCGACCTAAACTTGGTTTTTCAGCAATAAAGAGACGAGACATAAGATTTGATAAATCATAAAAATTAGGGCCACATTATCTAATGTCGCCCTAACAAATCAAGAAAAACTGTACAGATAAACAGTAAACAATGAACGAAATGGATTATAAAAACTCAACAAACTTAGAGAGTTCACGCTCTGGCACTTTCATTGCAGTACAGCCTGGCGTCCCTAAATAAAGAAAGCCGACAATTTGATCGTCGCCTTTCAGTCCAAAAGCTTGGTGTACTTTTGGATGGAACATCCACTTCCCGGAACGCCAAAAACCTTGGAAACCTTGAGCAACGGCTGCCATTTGCATTGCTTGCGCAGCGCACCCAGCGGATAAATATTGTTCTAGAGCCGGTACTTTTTCATGCTCGGTAACTTTGGCAATCACGGTGATCACCATTGGCGCACGAAATGGTGCATTTTTCACTTTTTCAATCACAGCGTCATCACTGTTTTCCGCTTCCGCAGCGTTAACTAAGATATCAGAGAGCTTCTTTAAACTTTCACCTTGAGCGATAACAAAACGCCAAGGCGTGAGAGCCCCATGGTCTGGCGCGCGTAAGCCCGCTCGAATAATATTCTCCAACGCTTTCCCCTCAGGTGCAGGGGCAGACAATTTAGCGATAGAACGACGATTAAGCAAAAGCTCCAGAGCATCCATGAACAAGTCCTTATACAGCAAAAGCATTATTATTGGTTAACTTTAGCATAATCAAAAAATACGAATAACTACTTATTTCTTAAGGCATTAAACAAAAGAATAAAAAAGGCCACACGCAATGTGCAGCCTCTCAAAGTACAGCCTAGAGCTTATGAAAACACTCTGACTAGTGAAAACGACTTTACTACAGTTTCACGGCCAGTTTTACTCCTTGACGAATCGCGCGTACGGCATCCAATTCACCCGCATGGTCAGCACCACCAATAACATGCAGTTTTTCACCCAGCTGAGACCATTTGTCTTCAAAAGGTCGAACCGATTCTTGTCCAGCACAAATAACAACCTTGTCAGCTTCAATCAAACGCTCCTGACCATCGACATGAATGTGCAACCCTTTATCGTCGATCTTATCGTAAGAGACGCCACCAACAAGATACACACCGCGTTTTTCCAACGTACGCTTGTGGATCCACCCTGTTGTTTTACCCGGGCCTTTGCCCACACGCCCCTTACGACGTTGCAGGACCCATACTTCTTTATCACTAATAGAATCAGGATACGGATATAAACCACCTGGCTGAGACATTTCTTTATCAATACCCCATTCGTGAAGCCAATCATCCAGAGTTTGTCCCTCCGGTTCGGTGATCATGGTTGCGACATCGACACCGATGCCACCCGCACCAACAATCGCCACTTTCTCACCTACAGGGGTCTTGTCACGTATCAGTGTTTGGTAATCCACCACTTTGTCTGGGTTATCAACGCCCTCAATGTTCACTTTACGCGGCGCGACACCAGATGCCATGACTACTTCATCATATTCGGTTAGCAAATCGTAATTGGCCTCTGTCGATAAATGCAGGTTTACTCCGGTTTCATCAAGGCGATTAGCAAAGTACCGAATGGTTTCACGAAACTCTTCTTTGCCAGGAATCTGCATCGCAAGGCGGAATTGCCCCCCAATACGATCGTTCTTCTCGAATAAATCGACTTTGTGGCCACGTTCAGCAAGAGTAGTGGCACACGCTAATCCCGCGGGCCCCGCCCCTACAACCGCAATGTTTTTCTTTTTAAATGCTTCTTCCACCACAATTTCGGTTTCATAGCAAGCGAGCGGATTCACCAAGCAGCTGGCTCTTTTTCCTTTGAATACGTTATCCAAACACGCTTGGTTACAACCGATACAGGTATTAATGAACTGCGATTTTTCTTGTTCTGCTTTAGCGACAAAGTATGGATCAGCGAGGAAAGGACGAGCCATAGAGACCATATCAGCATGGCCTGAAGCTAAAATGCGTTCAGCTTCTTCAGGTGTGTTAATTCGGTTACAGGTGATGATAGGAACAGACACGTGAGGTTTCACTTTTTCCGTCACCCAAGTAAATGCCCCTCGAGGTACTTGCGTGGCAATCGTTGGGATCCTTGCTTCATGCCAACCAATTCCGGTATTAATGATGGTCACACCCGATTCTTCAAGCGCTTTCGCCAATTCAATCACATCTTCAAACGTGCTGCCCTGCTCGACTAAGTCCAACATCGAAAGACGGAAAATAATAATAAATTTATCGCCAACTGCTTTGCGCACTGCTTTGACAATTTCCACTGGGAAACGCATGCGCTTTTTATAGCTACCGCCCCATTCGTCATAGCGCATATTGGTACGCTTACATAAGAACTGATTGATCAGATATCCCTCTGATCCCATCAACTCAACACCATCGTAGCCCGCCAGTTGAGCAAGCTCAGCGCTGTTCGCGAAAGCCTCAATCGTTTTCTTAATTTGACGCTCACTCATTTCACTCGGTGCGAACTTGGCTATCGGCGCTTTCATTCCGGATGCGCTCTGAGCAAATGGGTGCATTGCATAACGGCCTGCGTGAAGAATCTGCAATGCAATTTTACCGCCGTGCTTGTGTACCGCTTCGGTCACAACTCGATGAGCTTTAGCATGTTTTGGCTTGCTGAATTCTGCACTCAAAGGATGCAGTCGGCCGCGTAAATTAGGCGAAAAGCCACCGGTCACAATCAAACCAACACCGCCTTTCGCACGCTCTTCATAAAACGCGGCAAGTTTTTGTAATCCTTCCTTGTGCTCTTCTAAACCAGTGTGCATTGATCCCATCAAAACGCGATTTCGTAACTGAGTGAAACCGAGGTCTAATGGCTTTAACAAATGTGGGTACATGGCAGACATCATTCAGCATCCATTTTTATTTTTGTGGTCTGACCAGAGTACGTCTGAGTCATCAAAAAATCAAACAGGCGTTTACAATTTTGTAACACCGATCAATCTCAATCGAAAATATGCCAATTATCGGTTGGGCGTGATAAGCTAAAAAAATTGTTATCTTTTGAGATCTTAGAGATAAGAACCCATACTTTATAGGATTAGGGAAAGACTATCTCATTTTGGAGACAAGATGAAAAAACTCATCAAATTTATTGGTCTGATATTTAAAGGGATTTGGAAAACAATCACTTTTGTTAGGCTGGCATTGGCAAACCTGATCTTTTTGGTGCTTATCGCCGTTGTTTACCTAGCCTTTACCTACTCAGGTGACGGCCTCCCTGTTGTCGAGAAAGAGTCCGCGTTGGTCATGAATTTATCTGGCCCTATCGTGGAACAGCGTCGTTACGTGAACCCATTAGATTCAGTCGCAGGGTCCATGTTGGGTAATGAACTTCCGAAAGAGAACGTTCTTTTTGACGTCGTCGATACCATTCGCCACGCGAAAGATGACCCGAAAGTGTCCGGCCTTGTGCTTGCTCTTAGAGATTTACCAGAAACGAACCTAACTAAATTACGCTATATCGCCAAAGCATTGAATGAATTCAAATCAACTGGCAAACCTATTTATGCGGTCGGTGACATTTACAACCAAAGCCAGTATTACCTTGCCAGTTACGCTGACAAAGTATACCTAGCGCCTGATGGTGGTGTGTTGATTAAGGGCTACAGCTCTTACTCTATGTACTACAAAACGTTGCTAGAAAAGTTAGACGTTTCTACCCATGTTTTCCGCGTAGGTACTTACAAATCAGCGATTGAACCATTCATTCGTGACGATATGTCTGATGCGGCAAAAGAATCAGCAACGCGTTGGATCACTCAACTTTGGAGTGCATACGTTGATGACGTCGCAAATAATCGCAACATCAACGCTAAAGTACTGAATCCAACCATGGATGAGCTACTCGCAGAGATGAAATCTGTTGATGGCGACATCGCTCAGTTAGCGGTCAAGCTTGGCCTTGTCGATGAGTTAGCAACCCGACAACAAATCCGCGGCTTGTTTGCGAAAGAGTTCGGCAGTGATGGTAAAGATAGCTATAACGCATTAGGTTACTACGATTACCTCGCCACCATTCGCCCAAATTTCAATGTTGCTAACGATGACATCGCAGTTGTGGTCGCAAGTGGCACCATCATGGATGGTCAACAACCTCGCGGCACGATCGGAGGTGATACGGTTGCAAGCCTGCTTCGTCAAGCTCGTAATGACGACAAAGTCAAAGCCGTCGTGTTACGTGTTGATAGCCCAGGGGGCAGCGCATTTGCCTCTGAAGTGATCCGAAACGAAGTTGAAGCGATTAAAGCCGCCGGTAAACCTGTTGTGGTTTCTATGTCGAGCTTGGCCGCCTCTGGTGGCTACTGGATCTCTATGAGTGCAGATAAAATTGTGGCACAACCTACCACGCTGACAGGTTCCATTGGTATTTTTAGTGTCATTACGACATTCGAAAAAGGCTTTAGCAAGCTAGGGATCAACACGGATGGTGTGGGCACTTCGCCGTTCTCTGGTGAGGGCATTACAACGGGCCTTTCTGAGGGCGCGTCACAAGCATTCCAACTTGGTATTGAGCACGGCTATAAGCGTTTTATCTCACTGGTTGGAGAAAATCGTGGTATGAAACTCGATCAAGTTGATGATATTGCGCAGGGCCGCGTTTGGACCGGACAAGATGCGCTGTCGTTTGGACTGATTGATCAAATGGGTGACTTTGATGATGCAGTGAAGCTAGCAGCTGAACTTGCAAACGTAACGGACTACAACATCTATTGGGTTGAAGAGCCACTTTCACCATCAGAGCAATTTATTCAAGAGTTCATGAATCAAGTTAAAGTCTCTCTTGGTATTGATGCGACAAGCTTACTGCCAAAAAGTCTCCAACCTGTCGCAAAACAGTTGGAAGCCGATGCAAGTATGCTGCAAAGCTTCAATGATCCAAAAGGCTATTACGCTTTTTGTCTAAATTGCCAAATGCAATAGCGTGACTTAACAGATGAAAAGGGGCGTCTCTGTGCGAGAAGCCCCTTTTTATTAGGTGTCATTTCGCTATAATCCTCGCCACTGTTCCCCTACATGAAAATAAAGTAGAACGATGACTAGAAAACATATCTACATCGCTTACACCGGTGGCACCATCGGTATGCAGAAATCCGACCATGGCTACGTCCCTGTCGCTGGCTTTATGGAAAAACAATTAGCAAGCATGCCTGAGTTTCACCGTGCAGAAATGCCGGAATACACCATTCATGAGTACGAGCCACTTATCGACTCATCCGATATGACGCCAGCCGACTGGCAACAGATCGCAGATGATATTCGTGATAACTACGATAACTACGATGGCTTCGTGATCCTGCATGGCACAGATACTATGGCATACACAGCCTCTGCCTTGTCTTTCATGTTAGAGAACCTTGGCAAACCTGTTATCGTGACTGGCTCACAAATTCCTTTGGCGGAATTGCGCTCTGACGGTCAAGCAAACTTGCTCAATGCGCTGCACATTGCCGCAAATTATCCGATCAATGAAGTAACGCTGTTTTTCAACAATCAATTAATGCGCGGTAATCGCAGTACGAAATCTCATGCTGATGGTTTCAACGCCTTTACATCACCAAACCTACCTCCTCTTTTAGAAGCGGGCATCAACATCCAAATCAGCAATAATGTTGCGGTAGGAACAAAGCCAGATGGTGAATTCAAAGTACACAACATCACACCGCAACCTATCGGTGTCATTACTATGTACCCTGGCATCTCTCATGAGGTAATTCGCAACACACTTCGTCAACCTGTGAATGCGATGATCTTACTGACTTTTGGTGTGGGTAACGCTCCGCAAAATCCTGAATTGCTTGGTCATCTAAAAGAGGCCTCTGAGCGTGGGGTTATCGTGGTCAATCTAACGCAATGTTTAGCGGGAAAAGTGAACATGGGTGGCTATGCCACAGGTTGTGCGCTGGCAGACTCTGGCGTGATCAGCGGCTTTGACATGACACCAGAAGCAGCGCTAGCAAAACTGCATTACCTGCTTAGCCAAAACCTGTCCTACGAAGAAATCAAAGACAGAATGCAGCAAGTGTTACGCGGCGAAATGAGCTTGTAATAGAAAGGCTTTTCACCAACGCGGTCTGGTAGACCTCGCTTGCGCTTTCGACAGTAAATAAGCTCAAGCTCAAAAAAGCCCAATCATCGTGATTGGGCTAATCATTCCATAACGTCAGCGATGATCAGGTGAGGTTTGGGTTCACTCGAACGATGTCATGCTCTTCTTGGCTAAATTGCTTCTTCAATTCTTGCTTGGATTTAAAACTGATTTCACCACCGGCCGCCACTGTCATGTGTTGGGCTTCCGTATTGTGCTTTGATTGATACAACATCACAGCTTGCATACATGAATCTCGCTGCTCCTTAGAAAGTGTTGTACCCTCAGGCCATCTTCCTGTTTCCACGGCGTAAACTAATCGGTCATAGACTTCTGGCGTGATCGCTTTTAATAATTGTTCAGTGTCCATAATGTACCTTCTTATTACATTCTATTCACAGAACATAGCGACTTAGTAAACAGAGTCAAGAATACAGAAATGAATTGGTGTAACGGATCACAAGCGAAACCATGAAATATACATACTGGGTACTAGCAAGCCTCGCAGCATTGACGTTAACGGGCTGCTTAGAGGGAAACATCACAACAGAAGAGTTGTGCCAAAAACACCCTAAGCTAAAGTGCGAGCAATTGAACATGGACGACGGGCAATGCCGCATACCAAGAACGAATCTTGTTTGGCATCGGTTTGAATTACTTAAATCACCAACCGAGGCGAACAAAGTCACTGAGTATGGTCTCGTTGCCGAATATCGAAAGTGTTTAGAACTCGCTTCACAGATATCACCCATCGATCAAAGCGAACTAAAAAGAAAACGTTTTGAGTCTTTGGTGAACAGTATTGATGAACTGGATCGCATCGTTGCCGAACTGCAAGGGTCGGATGATCCCGCGACCTTATACTTTTTATGGACGCAAACTGGTGATGAACAGGCTCGTCGACAATTTCTGCAAAAAGAGGGCAAACCAGAACTCAATACGCCTGAAATGCAGTATGCCCTAGCGACTTTCTATACTGGTCGAGATCCACAAAAAACATTGGTTTTATTAAATAACGCATTGTCGATGTCAAACGAAACCAATGTTAATCCAGTGATACTTAAATCGATGGCGAGCATTAATCAGGGACTTGGCAATAAAGAACGCGCGTACATTTGGGCGATGGTAGCTAAGCGATTTGATGTACCACTTGCTGATGAAGCGGCGTTAAAACGAATGTATAACTTCGCCGATCCAGAAAAATACGATGAGTTAGATGATCTCGCGAAGTCACTCACCAAATCGATAAAAGCAGGCACCTATTCGTCGAGCATGCTTCCAACGCCGCAATAAAAAATCGGTTCCTATAAAAAACACACTGCAATACAAATTAAGAAACTCCCACAAATGTTGGGAGTTTCTTGTCATTCAGCCCTTTCATATTGATGATTAATGGGATACATCGGTTGAAAGGATGAAACATTCTTTGTTCAAATATCACACTTATTGGTCTGATTTGTTGAAAATTAACGACACCGAATTCACACAGTAACGTTCACCTGTCGTTTGTGGGCCATCTTCAAAAACGTGACCTAAATGACTGTCACAGGCTGCACATCGAATCTCAGTTCTTACCATTCCGTGACTTAAATCCTTTATATAATGAACCGCATCGTCATTAATAGGCGCATCGAAACTCGGCCAACCACAGCCAGAGTCATACTTGTTCTCCGAGACAAACAGAGGCGAGCCGCAGCATGTGCATGCATATACCCCTGTCTCTTTATTATGCAGTAGTTTGCCTGTAAATGGCGGCTCTGTACCTTGCTCTCTACAGACTCGAAACTCTTCATCTGATAGCTGCTCACGCCACTGTTTATCAGACTTCGTCACTTTGATTCCGCGTTGTTTCATTGATGGGCATTCCTTCTTTGTTCTTTTTAGCTATGACTTTTTTCGCAAAAAACTTGCCTCTCGTAACATTTGTAGCACATACTTTCTCACCAGAACACCATGTGTAATTGATTTGCTACGAGTTCTTATCTCAAAAGTTATATTACGCCAACTGGAATGTAGAATAACCAGCAAAAAGTTTAAAAAACGAGCATTTGAGAAGAGTTGTTAAAAAAAGCGTCGCATTTTTTTGACTTTAGACAATTTAAGTCCGATTATCTCTTGCAGATGTTTACTGGATTCTGTAATTTTACTACCAGTTATCTTTAATCAGAAATTAAGTTGTGGAGCAACTATAATGACTATCAAAGTAGGTATTAACGGTTTTGGCCGTATCGGTCGTTTCGTATTCCGTGCAGCGCAAGAGCGCAACGACATCGAAGTTGTAGGTATTAACGACCTTATCGACGTAGATTACATGGCATACATGCTGAAGTACGACTCAACTCACGGCCGTTTCAACGGTACTGTTGAAGTTGAAGGCGGTAACCTAATCGTTAACGGCAAAACTGTACGTGTAACAGCTGAGCGTAACCCAGAAGATCTAAAATGGGATGCAATCGGTGTTGACGTAGTAGCTGAAGCAACTGGTCTATTCCTAGACGACGCTACAGCTCGTAAGCACATCACAGCTGGTGCTAAGAAAGTAGTTCTAACTGGTCCTTCAAAAGACGCTACTCCAATGTTCGTAATGGGCGTTAACCACGCTTCTTACGCTGGTCAAGACATCGTTTCTAACGCTTCTTGTACTACTAACTGTCTAGCGCCTATCGCTAAAGTTCTTAACGACAAGTTCGGTATCGAATCTGGTCTTATGACTACAGTTCACGCTACTACAGCTACTCAAAAAACTGTAGACGGTCCTTCTGCTAAAGACTGGCGCGGTGGTCGTGGTGCTTCTCAGAACATCATCCCATCTTCAACTGGTGCTGCTAAAGCTGTAGGCGTTGTTCTTCCAGAACTAAACGGCAAACTAACTGGTATGGCTTTCCGCGTACCAACAGCTAACGTTTCTGTAGTTGACCTAACAGTTAACCTTAAGAACGGCGCATCTTACGAAGCTATCTGTGCAGCAATGAAAGAAGCTTCTGAAGGCGAACTAAAAGGCGTTCTAGGTTACACTGAAGATGCAGTAGTTTCTCAAGACTTCATCGGTGAAGTTCAAACTTCTGTATTCGATGCTAAAGCTGGTATCGCTCTAACTGATAACTTCGTTAAAGTTGTATCTTGGTACGACAACGAAATCGGTTACTCAAACAAAGTTCTAGACCTAATCGCACACGTTTCTAAGTAATTACTACTTAGCTAACTAGCGTTAGTCAAGCTTGTGTTTGATACATAAGATTTAGATAAAAGGCGGCTGAATAGTCGCCTTTTTTGTATCTGAAATTTGAGGGAGCTAACCTCCCCCAGCATAGGAAACGACTCATGGAATTAAAAACTCTCCCTACGTTAGCGGTTCTATCAGACAACGTGACGATCGTCGAAATCGATCAGGTAAAGGTCGTCCGTGTGATTCACGAAAAGGCAACCGCAGGCATTGCACTGCATGGGGGTCACGTTATTTCTTTTACTCCAGAGGGGCAAGAAGACCTGATCTGGATGAGCGAAAAAGCGATTTTCGATGGTAAAGCAGCCCTTCGTGGGGGCATTCCTGTTTGCTGGCCATGGTTCGGTCGTATTGCAGCTCCTGCTCACGGCTTTGCTCGCAGCTCTGAGTGGGAATTAGTCGAACATCGCGAAAATGATAATGGCGTCATCGTTGAGCTTGCTCTACTCCCAACAAAAGAGACACTCAGTATTTGGCCTCACCTGTTTGATGCTCGTCTAATCGTTGAAGTTAGTGACCAACTGAAAGTGACACTGAAAGTCACTAACATCGACGAAAAGGCTTGGACATTCTCAGGCGCGCTGCATACATACCTCAATGTGGGTGATATTCTGCAAGCTCAAACCACAGGGATGGGTCCAGAATATATCGATAGCCTAAAAGGCGGCGAAATCTGCCAAGGCGGTGAAGTATTGCAACTCACCGACACCATTGATCGAGTTTACACTCAGCCAGAAGCGCAAATTTTGGTGAAAGATCCAGTATTGGCACGAACGCTCAGCGTAGAAAACCAAGGCCACAACTCTGCTGTTTTGTGGAACCCTTGGGCTGAGGGCGCACAAGGCATGGGTGACATGGCAGACAGTGGTTACGAAACCATGATGTGTGTCGAGTCCAGTGTTCACGCTCCAAGCATCGAGCAAGGCAAAACCCTACAGCCTGGTGAAAGCCATGAGCTGATCACGACGATTTCAGCACTTTAATCGCAAATAATGGCCAGGTCGACTGGCCTTTTTTATTTCGCCTCTGCACCCCTTTTTGATAGAATCTGCCGCCTTACTGTCTGTCCAGAGATCGTCATGAACTATCAATGCCCCCTATGCCATCAGCCTTTAGCACTCACCGCGAAGACGTTTAAGTGTGAAAACAACCACCAATTTGATTTAGCAAAAGAAGGCTACGTCAATTTGATGCCTGCGCACCATAAACGCTCAAAGGATCCAGGTGATAACAAAGAGATGATGCAAGCACGTCGTCGCTTCCTAGAGGGAAACCATTACGATCCAATGCGTCAAGAAGTCGCTCGTCTTTGCACGAAATATACAGAAGGGACTGAACACCAGCTATTAGACATCGGCTGTGGAGAGGGCTACTACACCAACCAAGTTCAACAATCTTTGCGAGCGCAAAGCGATGATGCATCTGTATACGGTTTAGATATCTCAAAAATTGCTATTCGTTACGCTTCTAAGCGTTATCCAAATTGTGATTTCAGTGTAGCTTCCAGCCATCGACTTCCATTTTCGGACAACTCACTGGATGCCATATTACGAATTTATGCGCCATGTAAAGCCGAAGAGCTACAGCGCGTGATCAAAGACAATGGCGTGATCATTACCGTCACACCTGCTGCGCGTCACCTCTACCAATTACGTGAACGTATTTACCAAGATGTCCGAATGCACAATGAAGAGCCGGAGGTCATTGAGGGCTTCGAACTCGAGCATCAACAGCAGCTCAATTACGAAATGGCACTCAAAGATGCAACCGCTTTTGATTTACTACAAATGACGCCTTTAGCTTGGAAAGCGAGCGATGAACTCCGCGAAGAATTAAAGTCCACTACACTATTTAAGTGTGAGGCAGACTTTATGTTGCGTGTTTACCGTAAAAAATCCGTAAATGTGGTCAATGAAGATTAATTAAAACCGATAAGCATTCTCATTATCATTGATTCATTGCGTAGCCTCCATTAATATCACTAGACATTTTTGGAGGCTTTTCAATGCGTTTTTCTACTCTAGGCTTAATCTTTGCCGGCTTACTTACTGGTTGTGCATCAACCACTTCATCTCTTCCTAGCGTGGCTTCTTCAGAAGTTGCCAGTTTTTATGATTATCAGCTATATACACCATCCGGCAAGCCACTTTCCCTTAATTCATTGACTCCCGAACTCAAACAAGCGGACGTTATTTTGATCGGTGAATGGCACACTCATGCTGGAATACATCGTTTCCAAACAGACATGCTAAAACAGTTAGCTTCTGATGCTCGTCCTGTCGCACTATCTATGGAGCAAATTACACGGAATAAACAATCGGTCGTCGATGCGTACTTAAATGATAAGATTGGTGAGCAATATTTCATCAAACAAAGCAATGCTTGGCCAAACTACGAAAGCGATTACCGCCCTCTAGTTGAATTTGCTAAACAGGCAAATATCCCCGTCATTGCATCTAACGCGCCCAAAGAGATTGTTCGTTGTATTGGTCGTCAGGGAACGGCTTATATAGAAAAACTTAATGCCGAAGAGCGTCGTTTTATTGCCGAAGACATTAATACGGGGGAGAGTCCTTACAAAGAGAAGTTCATGGCTTCCATGCATCATGGGAAACCAGAACAAACTGAACGACAGTATGCCGCTCAAGTGACATGGGATGAAACCATGGCGGACTCTATTGTTACTTTCCTTTCTATGAACCCTGATACACAAGTGATTCATATCGCGGGTAAATTCCATACGGAAAATGGGTTAGGAACGGCTGCGTCTATCCTAAATAGAAATCCTAATTTGAACGTTGTTGTCATCACGCCAACGCCAGACATATCAACGTCAAGTTCAGATTACCAACTTAATGTGTTGGCTCCGCCAGTACGCTACGTACAAGATGCTCATCGCATGGCTGCTTATAAAGATCTCGCACAACGCAACCACGACCTCCAATGTAAATAACCAATAAGACTTCATCATTGCCCCTCCCCTTGCTCAAGTTATCGGTGCGATACAAGCGTCACTCCGTTTAGCTTCCAATAACTTGAGCTTTTCAGGCCTATTTTTTGCTTATATTCACTTTCGAAAAAACATCGGCAATGTTTCGCCATCGAATTAATTAAAGAGATTTCATAAATAGCCGATATAAAAACAACTGCTTTTTACCCACACTCAACAACCATTGAGTGCATTGTACAAATGAGGTGACAAATGACTCCTGTAGGAAGCAAACCGGTCCAAACTTATGCTGCCCTATCTAACCAAGTGGATAAAACAAAAGCCACGACTTCCAGTGAGCTAACATCCACCAATGTAGAAGCGTCAGCGTTAAAAGCTGAGCAAAATAAAGTGACCCTATCCGCAGAGGGAAAAGCACTTCTAGCAGCCCTTGAGCAAATTGACCACGAAAGCAAAAAAATAGAAGCCGAGAATAAAACGGTAAGCGAAAAAGTAGAATCATTTGCCCACGGCGCGCTGGGAATGGATCATCCAGACACCATCGAAGAGGAAGAGGACAGCTCTTACTCTGCTGGCCAATACCTCTCCGCAGCCATGACCGTTGGAGGCATTCTACTGGCACTTGTTTAAAAATCGTGTTGCATAAGTTCAAACAAGGCTTTCTTTCGTTACGACAATTATATTCATTTGAACCATTTTTTCACCTAACCCCATAATGATTAACTATTCATTAACGGACGATGAACTGTGAAAAATGCATTTTCTCTGATAGACAAGCCCACTTTTTTTGGCGCTATCGCGCTTCTCCTTTCTATTGTTTTTCCTCTCATTTTGTTTCCTGCCGAAGGCGCTGAGTGGATTGCAGTTGCAAAAACATTCATGACTGACAAGTTGGGTTTCCTCTACTTAGCTCTTGGCCTTGCTGCATTCATCTTTATGATTTATGTCGTATTCAGTGACATGGGCCAGATTAAGCTTGGCGATCCAGATGAAAAGCCTGAGTTTGCAACCTCATCTTGGGCAGCCATGTTGTTCTGTGGCGGCATCGGTGCAAGTATTCTTTATTGGGGTTGTATTGAATGGGCGTACTACTATCAATCGCCGCCTTTTCAGCTTGAGCCCGGAAGTGAAGAAGCCGTACGTTGGGCGGCCACTTACGGCCTATTCCACTGGGGGCCAATCGCATGGTCAATCTACTTAATTCCTGCTCTGCCGATCGCTTACTTCTTCTATGTTCGTAAGCAACCAGTTCTTAAAGTATCAAGCGCATTGATGCCTGTACTTGGCGAATCTCGCAGCAAAGGCGCGGCCGGTAAAGTTGTTGACGTATTGTTTATTTTTGGTCTGCTTGGCGGTGCGGCAACCAGTTTGGGCTTGGCTGCGCCACTGATTGGAGAGGGCCTGCACCACTTATTCGGCCTGCCTAAAAACACATTCAGCCAAGTCTTAGTTCTACTCATTTGTACCGCTATTTTTGCTTACTCTTCTTACGCAGGTATGGAGAAAGGCATCAAGGTACTGAGTAACATCAACTTCTGGGGTGCAATGGGACTGCTTGCGTTTGTATTAGTCGCAGGACCAACCATCTTCATGTTGGAAACAGGTTTAGACTCTATTGGTCGTATGCTTTCTAACTTCTTTGTGATGGCAACATGGGCGGAACCATTTGGCGGCTATGGCAGCTTTGACGACACGCACTTCCCTCAAGATTGGACCATCTTCTACTGGGCATGGTGGCTAGTATTTGCTCCAAGTATGGGCTTATTTGTGGCTCGTATTTCCCGTGGCCGTACGATCAAGCAAATGGTTGCGGGTTCCATCTTTTTTGGTTCACTCGGCTGTTTCTTATTCTTCATGATTTTGGGTAACTACGGTCTATCACTTCAGCTTTCCGGAGAACTCGACGTTGTAGGCATCCTGAATGCAGAGGGGGCAACAACCGCTATCTTCGCCATGTTAGATGCTCTACCAATGAGCACGCTTGTGATCGCCGTATTTACCGTGCTTTGTATCATTTTCACTGCAACGACGTTTGACTCAATTTCCTACATCCTTGCTTCGGTGGTGCAAAATAATGTGACAGAAGAACCAATGCGTTGGAACCGCATGTTCTGGGCATTTACTCTGTCATTCTTACCAACGGTGTTGTTGTTCATGGGTGGGTTAAGCACACTACAAACGGCGGCAATCGTAGGCGGGTTACCACTGTTGGGTATTTCTGTGATGCTGATGATTTCTGCAGTACGTGCGACTTCACTAGACATCAAACATCAAGAAGACTACGTAGAGCCAACCATCAATATCGAAGAACTACCGGATATTGACCCATGGTCGAGTGAGGGCATGGCAATGGCCAAGTTCGAACGTGCTCGTGATGCGGCACAAGAAGCAGCAGAAGATGAACGCCTTGCGCTTTCTGAATTACTGAAAATGCGTAAAAAAATCCGCGCGTTTGCTCTTGAACATAGTGACGACAACGATTTTGCTGATCACCATTTGCCACAAGAAATGCAAGATGAATTGCAACGCCTTGTTGATAATGTGGTGAAAGCGAAAGAGAGAAAACTCGAACTGTCCGATACTGCCCAACAGTCTCGTATCGAGTTTAATCAACTCGTGGCCCAAAGTGCTGCTCTTGCAGTTTAACTTTAGCTCATGAACTTCCACTCCTAAATCTAATCAAAGCCCACTTCGGTGGGCTTTCTTATTGCTAGCCAATCAGTCTTTTCGATCCGACCAAGCACCACTCTGCCCTGTTCCTGTTCCTGTTCCTGTTCCTGTTCCTGTTCCTGTTCCAAAACGAGCTTAGTCAAACCTTATTAATCATCAAGGTCCTTTCCTCTCTTAGGCATATTAAGGGGAGTGCGTTCTATCCAGTCTGGAAAACTCACTTAAGATTATTAGGGTCTGTTTATATCCCCATATATGAGAAACAACAAAAAAAAGCACCGAGCCACTTACGTGGTCGGTGCTTAGGTTTCGTTATTGAGGTTTAGTCGATTGACATTTTACGGGTGAGCAATTCGCCCTTTAGTGTCATGACTTAACGCTTTATTCAGTTCCGCTTCTACATGACCAGGGGCGCGAGTATTCGCCGAGATCAAACGATACATAGCCGGAATAACGAACAACGTAACCAAGGTGGCAAAGCCCATTCCAAAGAAGATAACCGTACCCACTGCAACACGGCTTTCATATCCCGCACCAGTGGAGACAATCAAAGGAATCGCGCCTGCCAGAGTGGTAAATGCTGTCATCATGATTGGTCTTAAACGACGTGCCGCCGCATCAATGATTGCTTTTTCGAACTCGATACCGCGATCACGTAATTGGTTCGCAAATTCCACAATCAATATGCCGTTTTTCGTTACCATACCAATCAACATTATCATGCCAATTTGGCTGTAAATGTTCATCCCTTGACTCATGACCACAAGCCCTAAGAAGCCACCAAACACACCCATCGGCACGGTAAACATCACAACAAGTGGATTCACAAAACTTTCAAACTGAGCCGCTAGTACAAGATATGCAACAAGCAACGCTAGTGCAAACACCACAGCTACACTCGCTTGGTTCTCTTTAAAGTCTTTAGACTCACCCGAGTAACTCACCGAAATATCACCCGGTAGATTGTCTATCGCTTGTTGATCTAAGAAGTCCAACGCTTCACCTAATGTGTAACCGTCTGACAGATTCGCTTTGATCGTTATGGACTTTTGCTTGTTGTAATGCGAAAGACGAATAGATGCCGCGACTTCCTCGATATGAGTGACCGAATCCAACGTCACCAATTCACCACTGTTAGTGCGCAGATAGATTTGGCTTAAATCTTCCGCATTGCTGAAACTGTGCTCATCACCACGTAAATAAACATCGTACTCTTCACCACGTTCGACGTAGGTTGTTTCACTCTTACCACCTAGCATGATTTCTAAGGTATCGGAGATCTCTTGAACACTCACACCAAGTTCAGCAGCTCGTCGCTTATCTACCGTAACCAATAACTCTGGTGTTTTTTCGGAATAATCAATTTCCGCACCTTCCATCATTGGTGACTCTTCCGCTTTGTTTTTCAACAATTCAGCCCACGTTAGCAACTCTTCATAATCAGAGCCCCCCAACACAAATTGAACAGGTTCACTTGAGCCGCCTCGGAAACCCGGCATGAACGGGAATACACGAACATCCGGAATACCAGCAAGTGATTTACGCACTTGATTCAACGCATCTTGAGCGGTCACATTACGTTCGTTCCAGTCATCCAGAATCATAATAACGAAACCAGTTTGGTCACCCGCTTGACCACCAAAGGCTGGCGTCTGAATGCTAAATGATTTCAAGAACCCTTGACCAAGCAAAGGCATCAAACGGTCTTCAACAATATCCATGTTCGCCGACATGCGATTATATGAGGTTGCATCAGCACCACGAACAAACGCGAAGATAACGCCGCGGTCTTCTTGTGGCGTCAATTGAGCTGGCACTTGGTTCATTAACACGTAGCTGCCGCCCATACACGCCAAAATAACCAGCGGAGCACCCCAACGTAACTTAAGTGCGCCTTTCAGGGCTTTTCGATAACCAGTTTCTAAATGTGAAAACAGCTTATCAACGGCCTGGTTAAAGCGATTTGGCTTCACATTCGCTTTAAGGATCTTACTGCCAAGTACTGGCGTTAACGTCAATGCGATCAAAGAAGAAAAGATCACTGACATCGCCAACAATACTGAAAACTCGGTAAATAACAGTCCGACCATACCATCCATAAAGGAGATTGGCAGGAATACCATCACAAGCACCAACGTCGTTGCGATAACCGCAAACCCTACTTCTCTGGTCCCTTTATAGGCTGCAAGCAGTGGGGATTCACCTCGTTCGATATGATGGAATATGTTTTCTACAACAACGATCGCATCATCGACCACCAAACCGATAGAAAGAATCAGTGCCATTAGCGTGATCAAGTTGATAGAAAAGCCAAAGTAATACGCCGCAATGAATGACGAAATCAGCGAAACGGGCACCGTAACAGCTGGGATCAAGGTCGCGCGCGCTTGACCAATAAAGATATACAGAACAAGAATAACCAAGCCTCCCGTGACAAATAGGGTGCTATATACTTCTTCTATTGAGCGTTCGATAAACACCGTCGCGTCATAATCAATCGCGAGGCGCGTACCCTCTGGTAAAAATTGTTGGATTTTATCCACTTCGCTGCGCACAGACTTAGCAACTTGCAGTGGGTTGGCATCCGATTGAGGAACCACCCCCAAACTGATATTAACGATGCCATCACTCTTAAAGGTGGAGTTTTCGTTCTCCGCGCCAATAAATACATCTGCGACATCTTTTAGATAGATAGGTGTGTTATCACTCGCGCGCTTCACAACCAAATATTGAAAATCTTCCGGTGTATTATATGTACGAGCAGTACGCACAGACATCACGGTTGAGTCATTACGCACTTCACCACCAGGGCTTTCTAGGTTCTCTTTGCGTAGTGAAGAGGTAATGTCCGACGCGGTCACCGAACGGCCCGCCATCAGGTCTGGCTTGAGCTTCACGTACATAACTTTGTACAAACCACCAGACAGATCAATAGAGCTCACCCCGGAGATCAAGCTAAAGCGGTCCATCAGCACTCGCTCAGCATAATCAGTCAACTGTGTCCGGTCCATTTCCGACGAGCTCAAGTTTATGTATAGCGAGGCTTCGCCCGAACCGTTGTTTTTAAACACTACAGGATCGTCAGCTTCATCTGGCAAGGATCGCTGAGCACGAGCCACTGCATCACGAACATCACTCACACCCGTGTTTAGGTCATACCCCAATTCAAAGGTGATGGTAATACGCGACATGCTGTTACGTGTGGTTGAGCTGATTTCATCAATCCCACTGATACCAGAAAGCTGATCTTCCAGCACGGAGGTAATTTGGCTTTCAATAATGGTCGCCGATGCCCCTTCATAGCGCGTGCTGATCGAAACAACTGGACTTTCGATGTCGGGCATTTCACGTACGGCAAGTTTAGTAAATGAAACAAAACCAAACACACAGAGCAGCAAACTCAATACTAACGCCGCAACAGGACGTTTTACTGAAACATCAGAGAGCAACATTAGTTCACGTCCTTAGCTGCTTGATTTTTCGAGCTCTTTACCTCAGCTTTTACGGGTGCCGTGATTTCTTTAACTTGAACGCCATCACGCATGTTCACGATACCTTGAACCACAATTTTATTACCAATCTCAACGCCAGATTCAATCACGACCTCATTACCCACTCGCGCACCTAGGCGAACTTCTTGACGCATTGCCTTGTTGTTTTCATCAACCACATAAACAAAACGTTTGGTGCCTGAATACTCCAAGGCTTGCACCGGAATAATTGGCGCTTCAATAGCAGGGAATGCCAGAGACGCATTCATCAACATGCCTGGTTTTAGGTGATTTTCAGGATTATCGAATTGAATACGAACACGCAAGTTCAATGTTTCTGCATTAATACGAGTATCGATGCCTTTCACTTTTCCGGTAAATACTTGTTGATTCCAAGCGCTAGTCGTAGCGTGCACTTCCATACCAACAGAAAGCATCGAAAGGTAGCGTTCGGGTACTTGCAGATCCAACTCCATGACAGACAAGTCGTCCAGAGTCAGCAGTTCTGAGCCTGCACTCACCATCTTGCCTCGGCTAAAGTCAATGAAACCAACAGTACCTGCAAAAGGGGCGCTAATATGAAGATCCGATAGGTTCGCTTTTGCTGCATCAAGACGGGCTTCACCGATCTCAACTCGGGCTTTTTGCGCATCAATTTCAGTCTGTGTAATCGCATTGCGCTTTACCAAACGCTGAAACTCTTTCAATTTACGCAACTCGTCTTTTAAGTAAGCGTTGGCTTCTACTAATGCAGCTTGCGCTTTTTCGTCATTAAGTTGAATCAACAACTGCCCTTGTAAGACGTTCTGGTTAGCACTTACCGAGATTTGCTTCACCTTACCAGACACTTCAGAAGCGACAATCACGGATTCTGCCGCTTCTAACTTGCCAATAAGAGATAAAGATTGGTTGATTTCGTGTACTTCTACTTGCTCTGTCACAACCGTAACAGCAGATGGACCTCGCTGTGCCGCAACTGCCATTGGTGATGACATTAAAATAGAAAGCGTTAAAACAGATAAAGTGGCTCTCATGCTCATAATTTGAAGTCAATTAGGTCTATGTCATTAAATTGATGCCAGTTTATCAGTTCATATCGTCAGTAACGTCAAGGAGTGTAAATTCGAACAAATAGTTATCGACGAGAAACTTGGTGACAAATTGCTCGCTGCCAAGACAAAATGGTGAGTTTCTATCATCTTTGCCCAAAAAGGCAGCATTCGGCGTAAAAACACAAGAAAAACGCTTTACAGCTTGGTCGAGTTTGCTATGATTCGCTCCGCACTTGAGAGTTGTGTTGGGAAAACAGCTTTTAAGCATGCTCTAGAAGCATGAAAACACCCTGGAGGGGTTCCCGAGTGGCCAAAGGGAGCAGACTGTAAATCTGCCGGCTCCGCCTTCGATGGTTCGAATCCGTCCCCCTCCACCATATTTCTTCTTGTGACTTTGTCGTGAGAAATTGCTTGAAAAGCGCGTTGGGAAAACACTTTTTAAGTTTGCTCTATGAAGCATAAAAAATACCCTGGAGGGGTTCCCGAGTGGCCAAAGGGAGCAGACTGTAAATCTGCCGGCTCCGCCTTCGATGGTTCGAATCCGTCCCCCTCCACCATATTCTTCTTATGATTTTGTCGTAAGAAACTGCTTGAAAAGCGCGTTGGGAAAACACTTTTTAAGTTTGCTCTATGAAGCATAAAAAATACCCTGGAGGGGTTCCCGAGTGGCCAAAGGGAGCAGACTGTAAATCTGCCGGCTCCGCCTTCGATGGTTCGAATCCGTCCCCCTCCACCATATTCTTCTTATGATTTTGTCGTAAGAAACTGCTTGAAAAGCGCGTTGGGAAAACACTTTTTAAGTTTGCTCTATGAAGCATAAAAAATACCCTGGAGGGGTTCCCGAGTGGCCAAAGGGAGCAGACTGTAAATCTGCCGGCTCCGCCTTCGATGGTTCGAATCCGTCCCCCTCCACCATATTCTTCTTATGATTTTGTCGTAAGAAACTACTTGAAAAGCGCGTTGGGAAAACACTTTTTAAGTTTGCTCCATGAAGCATAAAAAAACACCCTGGAGGGGTTCCCGAGTGGCCAAAGGGAGCAGACTGTAAATCTGCCGGCTCCGCCTTCGATGGTTCGAATCCGTCCCCCTCCACCATATTCTTCTTATGACTTTGTCGTGAGAAATTGCTTGAAAAGCGCGTTGGGAAAACACTTTTTAAGTTTGCTCTATGAAGCATAAAAAATACCCTGGAGGGGTTCCCGAGTGGCCAAAGGGAGCAGACTGTAAATCTGCCGGCTCCGCCTTCGATGGTTCGAATCCGTCCCCCTCCACCATATTAAGAAGCCAGCTCATCGAGCTGGCTTTTTTCGTTCTGTGCACCTAACTTTTCAAACCACGCTTGTGGATCTCTCCCCAGATCTTTGTCATTTACCACAGATATAATCCTTTCCTTTCTTGTTCACTTAATATTCCCCGCGTACCATTAATACCCACGTACCTTTCATATAAAGAGATTTCTCTCAGTAAGACAGTGAGAATCAAGCAAAGCAATACTCAATTCAAACACGCCAAAGTGATCAAGGTAATACCAAATAAATTAAGTACTTTGAGTTGGCGTAGGGAAAATGCTTCAGAACAAAGTGAAAACTATCAATAAATCACTATTTACTATCATTGTTCTTAATCCTGATATTGATACCAATTCGAATACAGGATGCTCAGAAGATTATGATAAATGGCTTGAACAAACAATTGAGCAAAAGAGTGTTCAAGAGTTGTTTAGATTAGTACAGATACAAAAAATCCCGCTAGTAAGCGGGATTTTATTAAGACTAAATTGAACGCTGTCGGTGATTAACCTTGAATACCAACAATCAACCATGGCGCATTTGGCACGGTTAGATCTCGTTCTAGGTGCCAGATATCTTCGATTTCTTCTTCGATACCTTCTTGTGCATCACGGTAACGACCACTGAACTGTAAGCTTAATTGTGCTTTGCTCGCATCGTAGTCTGCACGTACGATCTCTGCATCAACATACATCACATCAGTGTGCTGTTCACCATCTAGCTTCGCACGTTCTGCTTTCAAGTCTTCAAACAGGCTTGGAGATACGTATTCTTCGATAGTGTGCAGCTGGTTATGGTTCCATGCACCTTGCAAGATTCGGTAGTGCTCACGAGAGCCATTGATGAATGCTGCTTGGTCAAAACCTGGTGGGTAGTTATGTGGGATATCAGTTTGTGAACCGAAACCACCAAAACCACCCGCATTTGTGTTTGGCTGCTGCTCAAAGTTTTGCATGTTTGGTTGCTCAAACTTAGACGCATTGCCGCCAAATGCAGGTTGCTGACGATGCTGATTCATACTGCCTTGCTTGGCGCCAAGCATACCGCGCATCAGTTTGAAGATAACGAAAGCAATCAAACCGATGATAAGAATATCCATAAATTGGATACCTTCGAACGCACCACCAAAGAATGCGGCCAATAGACCACCAGCAAGAAGACCACCAAGTAAACCACCCATCAAGCCCTTTTTACTTGATGATTTAGCACCTTGTTCTTTACCAATGGTATTTGTGTTTTGTTGCTGCTGTTTAGGAGCAGGCGCAGTTTTGTAACTCTTACCAAACGATTTACCACCACCGAATTTCTTCGCTTCCGCGATCGGCGTAACGGCGACAGTAAACATCAGTAAAGCAACAATCGAAAATAAACGTTTCATCGTTATCCTTAGTGTTGACGATAAGTGTCTCAGCATTCAGCTCACTCATAAAGAATAGATGAACTCATGCTAAAGATGAACATGTTGGCATCATACCCCCGATGGCGGAACAATGAAACAATCCAAATAAGAAGACATGTATCAGAATATTGCCAAAGCCTTACACATCTCACTACCCTAGCTTATTGACGCATATTCCGTAGCTGTCTATCATATTGAACGATGTTCAATAAGTTGTTTTAGATTATGGCGCGCAGAAACGATCACACCAGAGAAGAGCTAATCAGTTTGACCTTAACCACAGTCAAACAGTTTTTAGATGAGCATTCTTACCACGAACTAAGCCTTCGTAAGATAGCCAACTTGATTGGTTATGTACCAAGCACATTAGTCAATATTTTTGGTAACTACAATTTATTGCTTCTGCACGCGGTTGCGCAAACTCTAGATGAGTTACAGCAAGAAGCCGTAAAGGCAACCAAGAATAGTAAAGATGCTCAACAGGCACTCTTCGAGCTTGCCTACTGTTACCATGATTTTGCACAGCAGCACCCCCATCGTTGGCAACTTGTATTCGAACACAATATGAATGGCGCACAACTTCCCGAGTGGCATGCTAAGCGCATTGATGGCATGACAGGCATGCTGGAATCACTGCTTACACAAATTGCGCCTCACCGTTCGGGATCCGAGGTACTGCAGGCAAGTCGTGTATTGTGGTCCGGCGTTCATGGAATAACGTTACTCAGTGTTGATGACAAGTTCTTCTCTAGTGAACCAATAGATGGAAAAGAGCTCATCAACAACCTCCTTTCCAATTACCTGACTAACTGGTAATCGAGGAGCATTCATGTCATCAGACAGCCAGTCGTCCTTATTGCGTCAACGAAAGTTTTTGCCTTACTTCATCACTCAGTTTTTTGGCGCTTTCAATGACAATATCTTCAAGAATGTACTGTTGCTGTTTGTTGCTTTTGCTGGTTCAAGCGCACTACCAATCTCGAGCAACTTATTTATAAACTTAGCGGCCGGACTTTTCATCCTGCCCTTTTTTCTTTTCTCTGCTTCCGCCGGTGTTCTGGCCGACAAATACGAAAAATCATGGTTTATTCGTAAGGTAAAGCTATTTGAAATCGCCATTATGGCCGTCGGTGCGATTGGTTTTATCACTGAAAGCTATAGCATTTTGCTACTTCTGCTCTTCCTTATGGGAACACAATCCGCTTTTTTTGGTCCTGTAAAATACGCACTATTACCGCAACAACTCTCAGACAAAGAATTGGTTCCTGGTAACGCTCTCGTTGAAGCAGGAACATTCATAGCGATTCTGATTGGTACGATTGGTGCGGGTTTCATCGCCTCAGCTGAAAATGCTAAGTATATTGCTGCGTTTAGCGTGGTCATTTTTGCATTACTTGGTTATTTAGCCAGTCGGCATATCCCTTTCGCACCATCTAGTGCGCCAGATATTCAATTTAAATGGCAACCGTATAAACAAACCAAACATACCCTTTCTATTGCGAAATCTGATCGTATCGTTTTCCAATGCATTATGGCCATTAGCTGGTTTTGGTTTTTGGGGGCGGCTTATTTAACTCAGTTTCCAAACTTCACCAAAGTGTATTTAAACGGTACAGAGACGGCCGTATCTTTCCTGCTCGCTCTGTTTTCAGTCGGTATTGCCTTAGGCTCATTGGCCTGCAACTGGTTTTCAAACCACCGTATTGAAATTGGCATTGTTCCGATTGGAGCGTTAGGCATCACGATTTTCGGCTATTTGATGGCGACATCCATCCCAGATGAATTACCAAGATTCCACACGTTATTGGCGTTCATTCGCTACGCTGATCTGTGGCCGCTGTTCTTTTATTTATTGATGATAGGTATATCGGGTGGTTTATTCATTGTTCCTCTCTATGCCCTTATGCAGCATCGAGCCAAAGAAACAGAGCGTGCCCAAGTTATTGCCGGACTGAACATCTTTAATTCTTTGTTCATGGTCGGCAGCGCCATACTGGGAATTATTTGCTTGAGCGTGCTTGAAATGAGCATTCCTCAGCTATTTGCGCTCTTAGCCATATTGAATTTCTTGGTGGCCACCTATATTTTTCTGCAGATCCCGATCTTCGTTGTGCGCTTTGTTGTATGGATGCTGACTCACACTATTTACCGCGTAAAACATAAAAATCTCCATCACTTGCCTGAACATGGCGGTGCGTTATTGGTGTGTAACCACGTGAGTTATATGGATGCACTATTATTAAGCGCCGTGTGCCCACGATTGATTCGCTTTGTCATGGAGGAAGATTATGCCAATTTACCCCCATTACGACGTTTCCTCCGCCGAACCGGAGTTATCCCTATTTCTGCAAATAATCGCACCTCCATTCGCCGTGCTTTTAGCGATGTAGAAACAGCACTCAATGAGGGACATATCGTCTGTATTTTCCCTGAGGGCAAACTCACCTCAGATGGCGAAATGAACGAGTTTATGCGAGGCATCGACATTATTCTTCGTCGTAGCTCAGTGCCTGTTATCCCAATGGCATTAAAAGGCTTATGGGGCAGTTATTTCAGTCGTGCAAAAGGCCGCGCTTGTTCAGGGTTGCCGACACGCTTCTGGTCTAAGTTGGAAATTGAAGCAGGTTCTCCTGTCGCACCAAAAGATGCCACAGCTCAAGCGATGTTTGAAAAAGTGAAAGCTCTAAGGGGCGATTGGCGGTAATCATGAAAGACAGATTCAGTGGTATTGAACATTCGTTTAGTTTTTCTGAACGCAGGTTCAGATCATTAAGACTTTCTGATCATTCGCGTTGCGATATACTCAAACTTTCATCTAACTAACTCGAACTGCCCCTTTGAATATTAAAAATGTCCCTTTTGGGTTGGCACTGCTATTTTGCTTCACCCCTTTTGTGTCTTCTCCTATTGCGCTTGTCATTGGTTTCCTTTTAGCCAGTTTTAGCCTTGTGCCTACAGAGCTTCCTATCGCTTCATTCACGAAGAAGCTGCTGTCTTATTCCATTATTGGCTTAGGGTTCGGTATTCATTTTAAAGAAGCGCTCGCTGTCACCTCTGATGGTATTGGCCTAATCATTGCCACCATTGTCGGCACGCTCGTCATTGGTATGTTGATCGCCAAAACCATCAAGCTTGAGCGAACCACCGCTTACTTAATTGCGTCTGGTACCGCCATTTGTGGTGGCAGTGCGATTGCAGCTGTAGCGCCAGCGATCAAAGCAAAAGACGAACAAATCGGGCTAGCCCTCGCTACCGTATTTGTTCTCAACTCTTTAGCCCTATTTATCTTCCCTGTCATTGGTCATGCACTTGGTCTTGATCAACACACGTTCGGCACTTGGGCGGCAATTGCTATTCATGATACTTCATCAGTGGTGGGGGCGGCCTCAGCCTACGGAGAGGAAGCGCTAACCACAGCGACAACACTAAAATTGGCGCGCGCATTATGGATCATTCCAGTGGCTCTGATCAGCGCAGTCATTTTTTCTCGTGGAAACAAGGATGAGAGTAAAAGTAAGTTAGTTATACCTTACTTCATTTTCTGGTACTGCGCTGCGATTGCGTTCAGCGATTTCTTCCCTCAGTTTGAAGCGATTTATCAAGGTATCTTCGCTATCGCAAAACAAGCGCTTGTGGTGTGTTTATTCTTAATTGGTTGCAGTATTTCAGTATCAAAATTGAAATCTGCCGGGGCGAAACCCCTGATGTTTGGTGTCACCCTGTGGGTACTGATCTCTACGACATCATTAGGATGGTTACTGATTAGCTGATTTGTCTGTCGCTAATTACGGGCCGTTTTTTGAGGCTGAGTTTGATCGTCCTTTCGCACACGTTGGCTTTTATGAACTAACACTAAAGCAATCGCAACGAGAAAGGCGGTCAACTCAGCGAGCGAACGCGTTAATCCCTCACTGCTAACTGCAATACCAATTTGCAAAAACACCGATGCAGCTAACACGAATTTGATCATCCTGAACCTTATGCTTAATTTCCTAATCTTTAAGCATGATTATAATTCAGAGTTATAAGGATAAGAAATTCCGTTTCCAACTAACACATAGCAAAATTGACTATGTTGTTAGCATTTCCTTTTAGATCATTGCGTCTATATCGACTGTTTTAGCTCGCGTTGCAACCATTCTTTCACCGCTTTACGCGATACTTTAATTCCACTTTCCAATAAGGCTTGGGGCATTACGTAGTAGGCTATCGGCCATTTGAACTTTTCAAGATGCGCTCGTAAATGCATCTCGTATTCGTCCTTAGTTGCCATCGTGTCGGTTTGCAGCACCGCTATCGGGCGATGACCAAACTCAGCATCTTCCATCGGCACCACAATACTTTGAGTAACACCATCAATCCTATTCAATACCGCTTCAATCTCTTCACAATGAACGTTCTCACCCCCAGAGATAAACTGGTTATCTGCACGACCAATGATCTTGAGTTCATTGCCTTGCCACTCACCAAGATCTTTACTGTCAAACCAACCATGTTCATCCACTAGCGATGTAAGATCTCCTTGATAAAAGTATCCTTTTGCAAGCGTCTGACCGCCAATATAAATCCTTTCATTGACTAACTTAATGTCACGATTTTTCAAAAGATGTCCCGCATTACTCATACGGTCAATTTGTTTGGCCGTTACGGTAGATGCCGCTTCCGTCATGCCATAACCTAGCCAAGTTTCTATACCCTGCTTAGTCGCGCTTAATGCCAATTCATGGGCAACATGACTACCTCCAAGCAGAACATGCGTAAGAGACAGCTCAACTTTCCCATCTAATAAGCGCTTGAGCTGTGTCGCGACTAAAGATGCGTGAGATGCACCAATGATGTCTTCAGTAAGATTGCCACTTCCAACCTTAAGTGTTGCACCAGCAAACAACCAACGATAGACAATCGCAAGTCCAGAAACGTGGTAAAGCGGCAAGGAGAGCAACCACGTGTTCTGCTGATTAAATCTAAACTCACTCAATAAACCTTGAGCGGAAGCAAGATGCTGCCTGTGCGTATGAGCAACAGCTTTGGGTGTCCCTGTCGAACCAGAAGTGAATACAATAGAGGCGAGTGTATCGTGTTGGTAATCTTCTGCTGAGAAAGTGAGCTCGGTGCTTTCAATCACAGGATAGGAGAGCAAAGTAACATCAAGTTGTGATAGTTGCATCTCTGAATATGCCGTCGCCGCGTTATCAGCAAACCAAACAAAGCGTTGCTGATTTGATTTATACAGAGTGGTTAGCTTACCTTGTAGTGCCTCTATAGGCTGTGACATGGTCAACGCAGCAATCGCGCCGAGTTGCTGACTCGCCAGGTAAAACCAAAGTGTTTCTACTTGGTTTTTGCCCACTAACGTTACCACATCCCCAGCCGTCACACCTTGCAGTTGAAGATAGCGAGTATATCGGTCGACACGAGCCGCCAATTGCTGCCAACTAAATGACTCTGTGGTGGTTTCAAGTGCAATAGAAAAAGGGCTCACTTGAGCCCAATACTTCCATGGTGCACTCGCAATAGTGTCTATGCTGAATGCCACACTAACTCCTGCTCTGATAGAGGAACAATTGGAAGTTCACACTTCGGCCAACCTTGCTCGAGCTGCGCTTTGAATAAGCTTATTGTATCTAATCCTGGGATCTCATCAGGCAACTGCCATTGCGCGAAACGGGCAAGTTGAGTGAGGCCTAGGCTGGATTCAATACTTGAGCTTAAAACGGCTTTCATCCCTAGCGATTTGGCTTTTTCAATGAGCTTAATACAAAAATCAACGGAACCAATTAATGTCGGCTTAATGATGATGGTTTTTACACCTGTCAGATCTTCTAAACTAAAATCTTCACGACGCACAGCATCCTGTAATGTTTCATCCCATGCGATCGCAATGCCAGTATTTATCGCAAACGACAAACTGTCGCCCGGGGAACGGCACGGCTCTTCCAAGAAAGTAATGCGTTGGCGCAGAGACGGGGCAACATATTTGGCAAATTGTTGCGCTTTCTCTGGTGTCCATGCACGATTTGCATCAAGACGTAACGTTAACTGTGGAATAGACTCAAGAAACAGATTTACAAGCATGCCGTCACGAATAGGCTCATAAAGCCCAACTTTTACTTTCGCGACTTTCTCGCCTTCCATTTCATTCAGTTTTGGGATCAACTCATCTGGATCGCCATTACATAATGGCGCCGCTTGATACTGACCTTGCTCAGGTAAGCCACCAGTTAGCTCTAACTGGGCCATCGATAAACCGAATGCAACCGACGGGAACATATGTTTATAGTCGATCGGTAAATGAGCAACCCAACGTTCTGCTTGCTCTTGAAGTTGAACGCCCGCTTCTTGTGTGCTTTCAAGACTGAAACCAACCAAAGGCGCCACTTCACCTCGGCCCAGCTTGTCACCCTCAATCAACTCAATGATGTAACCGACACGCTCAGTTAACTTGTTATCACGCAGTATTACGCCACTATCCATCGGCAAGCAGTAACGATAAATCTTCGCTTTACGCATAATTCGAATCCTATGTAATGCTACATAACCTGAGCACCGCAATGAGAAAAGTCATTAGCTTCCCAGAAGGCGAGGCGCTCAGGACGAATAACGAAACAGAGGAGCTCATGGCTCCTCTCTTTTATACGGGTTATGGGTTACGAGGGAACTTATCGAAGTCTGGGCGACGTTTCTCGTTAAATGCGTTACGGCCCTCTTGGCCTTCATCTGTCATGTAGAACATCATGGTCGCGTTACCCGCAAGTTCTTGCAGGCCAGCTTGACCATCACAGTCGGCGTTCAATGCCGCTTTCAAACAACGCAATGCCATTGGGCTGTGCTGTAGCACTTCACGACACCAACGAACGGTCTCTTTTTCTAGATCCGCTAGCGGAACCACGGTGTTTACTAGGCCCATGTCTACCGCTTCTTGAGCATTGTAGAAGCGACATAAGAACCAGATTTCGCGCGCTTTCTTTTGACCAACGATACGAGCCATATAAGACGCACCCCACCCACCATCGAAAGAGCCAACTTTAGGACCTGTTTGACCAAATTGAGCATTGTCAGCCGCAATCGTTAGGTCACACATCATGTGCAGCACGTGACCGCCACCAACCGCCCAACCTGCAACAGACGCAATCACTGGTTTTGGACAAGTACGAATATCACGTTGGAAATCCAACACATTTAGGTGATGCGTACCTTGATCATCTTTGTAACCGCCGTAATCACCACGGATCTTCTGATCACCGCCAGAACAGAATGCATCTTCACCAAGACCCGTTAGGATGATAACGCCGACACCTGAGTCGTAACGTGCATCTGCAAGTGCATCAATCATTTCTTTTACGGTTTGAGGACGGAATGCATTACGCACCTGTGGACGTGCAATGGTAATTTTTGCAATACCATCTACCGATTTATGGTAGTGAATGTCTTCATATTTTTCGCCGCAATCTTTCCATTGAACTGGAGCGTAAAGTTCTTCTTCAGAAATGCCTACTGTTTTAGCCATGGTGATTCCCATTGTTCTCGTTGCTCTCACTAAAGTGAGAATGAATTATTTGATTTATTTGCATCGCAAACTGCGCAGGTTGCTCTTGATGGGCATTGTGCCCAGCCCCTTCAATTTGTCGATACGCCAATCCGCAGTTTTCGGCCAATTGGCTAAATTTTTTATCTTTCGCACCACATAAGTAATAGAGTGGTACTGCTTGTTTCAGCAATGTTGGCAGCAAATAGGATTGCTTCGATAAAGAGGTCGCAAGCAACATATTCGCAATCGCCGAGCCAAGATTAGCACTTCGTTTTGCCACTAATGTTTGTCTTTGCTCATGGTTTAGTGAAGAAAACACGGGCTGTTGGTACCAATCGTTCAAAACGCACTCAAGTGGCTCAGTTTTAAAGCGCTCAGCCCAATAAGTATCATTTTCCAATCTTGCTTGTTTTTCTGACACAGTTTGCAACCCAAAGTTTCCCCCCTCAATGATCGCCCCTCTCATATTGAGATCTTGGAAACATTGATGGGCAAGGCCATGCATTGCAATTCGTCCCCCCATTGAGTAACCAATCAGAATAAAAGATTGTTGTGAGGGAAATAATAAAGATAGTGTGGATTTGAGCCGTTTGCAGCAATCACTCAGGTCACTGCAATGAACCGATTGGCTTTGTCCATGACCAGGAAGATCAATGGTTACTCGATGATATTGAGAGAGTTCACTTAAACATGCTTGCCAATCTAACCCGCTGCCAAGCAACCCATGCAAAAACACCAAAGTGGGCTGATTGCCACTTTGGTGTTTTTCAGTTGCGGAATAGTATTCAGAATAGAGCATGTAAGTTTTTATTAAATGCCTTTAAATGCTCAGCAGCCTGATTGGCCGGCGTTTGCACTTCTACCAACAGTGCGTTCTGACCGTTTGCTAAGTGTTCATTCACAGCACGTTGGTATTCTTCCAATGAACTTGGCTTTAGATAACTCAAACCAAACTGCTTTGCCGCATGCTCAAATTCATACCCATGTGGCATCTGATAAAATTGCTCACGACGAGACTGGGGAACAGGCAGCAAATCGAATATGGCACCACCATCATTATTCGTCACCACGATGACGGTCGGCAACTTCGTATGTGTAAACAAAGATAAGGAATTCAGGTCGTACAGCGCAGATGTATCACCAATGTAGATCAGCAATGGATTTTGTCGTGCACGTTGCACGCCACTGGCCGTTGCGAATAGACCATCAATACCGGACGCACCTCGATTTGTGAAAACGTCTGTAGCATTAAGCTTGCCAAACATGTCGACAAAGCGAACAAACAAACTGTTGCCCAAGAATAAATCTGTATTTTGAGCGCGTACGTTAATATCGACGGCTAATGCAATTTCGCTTAGTTCTGTTTTAGGATTTGAGATAAACAGTTGATTCGACTGCTCAATAACTCTCTGAATATCTTCCGCTAATTGATCTGCCCAACCAGCATACAGAGACTCAGTGTAAGCCGTATGACTTACCCAACGACAAGGATCTGCCACCCAATGCGTCTGAGGTAAGTGACTCTGGTTGTCACGCTCTGGGCGAGAAGAAATCAGCCAATAATCAACCTGTGAGTGTAAAGAGACTTGTTTCTCAATCCACTGGTTTAAACGCTTAGAGATAATTCGGCTACCGAACTGTACAATCAGATCGCACTCGCCTAATTGCTGCGCAAACACCTCATGCTGAAGCCACAGATCATAGTAGGCCCAATTCGAGCTTACACCACTTTGTGGATCAGCAAATACTGGCCACCCCATTGTTTCAGCAAATGCTGTTGCAGCCTGAGCTTGCTGCAAAGGCAAACTACCAATAACAACCACGCCTTTTTTGTCGCCGTAGCTAGGAAGTTCGCCTACGCCTTGAGACAGAAAACGTTGGCAATATGTCGCTGTACTATTTCGCCAACGAGCAACCGTATCAAGATAAGGCTGATAAGCGTTTTTCTCACCATTTGAATAAAGCGGCTCTGGAAATGCACAATTAATATGCACAGCACTGCCCTTTTGGCGTTGAGTAAACATGACTTCATCAATAGAGGTCAGCAACCAATTCAACGGTGTCGATAACGCCGGACTTGGTAAGTTTAAGCTGTCAGAAACGTGCCCAGAGAAAATGCCCAATTGGTTAATCGCTTGGTTTGCACCACAACCCACCAATTCAACAGGTCGGTCAGCGGTCAACACCACCAGTTTTTCACCCGTTAGCTTCGCCTCTGCAATTGCTGGTAGCAAGTTTGCCACCGCGGTGCCCGATGTCACGATCACTGCAACCGGCTCATCGCTTGCTTTTGCCAAGCCAAGCGCCATAAATCCCAAACCACGCTCATCGAAATGAGTATGAATCGTAAGGTTCGGGTTATCGGCCGCTTCTAAAGTTAGAGGGGTTGAACGAGATCCCGGTGCGATGCAAACATGATTTACCCCACAACGGTTCAATTCCAATAAGATGGTTTCAGACCAAATACGGTTAAGTACCGCTTGATCGACGTTCATGACGCCACCCCTAGCGGTGGGTGTTCTGAAATAAGTGAAAGTAATGTCGACATCTTTTTATCTAACTCAGACCATTCATGCTCTGCAATCGAACCTGGAACAATACCTGCTCCTGCAAATAACTGAACTTGATCCCCTAGGATCAATGCGCTTCGAATGGCGACACAAAATTCAGCGCGTTCATGGCTAATATAGCCCATAGACCCGGCATACCAACCTCGAGCAAACGGCTCATTATCAAGAATAAACTGCATCGACTCTTTACGCGGCAACCCGGCTACGGCCGCTGTGGGCTGCAGAGCAGAAAGCAGTTGAACACCGTTTATTCCAGAGTGTAATTGCGCATGAATATGACGCTTGAGATGCTGCACTTTTCTTAATCGAACTAAACTCGCTTCTTTATCGACTTCAACCGCTTCAGAGTGAGGTTGTAAACGCTCGATGATATCGTCTACGACATATTGATTTTCGTTGAGATTTTTCGAGTCATTCGACAACCAATTTGCCAATTCCATATCTTCTGCAGCGTTGCTACCACGGCCTATGGTGCCCGCAAGCGCTTCGGTATGAAGTTCATGCCCAACTCGGGAGTAAAGTCGCTCAGGCGTCGAGCCCATAAAGCTGTGCTTGCTGTCTAAGCTAAACAAAAAATGGAAGCTATGGTGATTATTTAAATAGCTGGCTTTTAATAACTGAGCAGCACTGAGTTCTGTGTCTAAATGAACAGAAGACTTACGTGCCAAGACCACTTTCTTGAAGTCATCGTTTTTAATCCCAGTCAGCACCTTATCAACTAGTTCATGCCACTGAGATTCCGATGGCGAATGTTCGATAGATAAAATGTGCGACGAAACGGGCGCTAGGCTTTGTACATCACAAACCAGTTTCTGCAAACCAGCTAATGTACGAGTTTTATCGTCTGAAATGTTAACGGCAAGAGACCATTGCTGATCAAAGCGTATCAATTCTATTTGTGGCAGAAAAAAGAACGACGGCATGCAACGGCGATTTTTTTCATGTTGGCCATCAAATGAACGACCACCCCAAACTCGCTGCCCCTCACCCAGAATGGTGTAAGCAGGCCCAGGTTCTACGAATGTATGGAGTTGCCCAAGAGCAACAACTTCTTCACGAGTATCACGGGACTGCCAGTAAAACTTGGGAAAAAGTGGTTGTGCCTCTAGCCAATCAATAAATGCGAAATTTGGTTTCACACTTAGAGGTTCGACTAGACGTGTTTGATTGCCTTCCGCTTGCTGAACTCGCTCGATAATTCTCTTTACGGCTTGATGGAACTGTGACAAATCAACCTCGAAATACGTGAGGATAAGGAATAACTGACGGCTACTCTAAGTTTAGACCCAAAGCAAATCAAGGTGGTATGCGATCTTTTGCAAAATCCTGTGATTGAAGCCGAACAAAAATTAGCCAGCAACAGGATAATTTACAGATATTTATTCTAATAAATATCAAATTACTGTATTTTAATAAAGAAATTAACGATTTTTTAGGAATTACGCAATGCAAAATATCGGGATGTCGTCAAAACTCGACAATGTATGCTACGACATTAGGGGGCCTGTACTCAAACATGCTAAGCGCATGGAAGAAGAAGGGCATAAAATCCTAAAACTAAATATCGGCAATCCTGCCCCATTTGGTTTTGATGCCCCAGACGAGATCCTGGTTGATGTCATCCGTAACCTACCAACGTCTCAAGGTTACTGTGATTCCAAAGGCATTTACTCTGCACGTAAAGCCGTTGTACAGCACTACCAACGTAAAGGCATTCGTTCACTGGATGTCGAAGACGTGTATGTGGGCAATGGCGTTTCTGAACTGATCGTCATGGCAATGCAAGCGTTACTGAATAACGGTGACGAAATGCTGATCCCATCGCCAGATTACCCATTGTGGACGGCGTCTGTCGCATTGTCTGGTGGCACACCTGTGCACTATATGTGTGATGAAGGTGCGGACTGGTACCCAGATCTAGACGACATTAAAAAGAAGATCACTCCAAAAACACGCGGTATTGTTCTGATCAACCCAAACAACCCAACGGGTGCGGTCTACAATCGTGATTTCCTACTTGAAGTGATTGAAATCGCCCGTCAGCACAACCTGATCATTTTTGCCGACGAAATCTACGACAAAGTGCTTTACGATGGTGCGACACACACATCCGTTGCAACATTGACTGATGATGTTTTGGTGATGACATTTAATGGCCTGTCTAAAGCGTACCGCGTTTGTGGTTTCCGTGGCGGTTGGATGTTCCTAACAGGGCCAAAGCACCTCGCTCAAGGCTACATCAGTGGTTTAGAGTTGCTTTCCTCTATGCGCTTATGTGCCAACGTACCGATGCAGCACGCCATTCAAACGGCACTAGGCGGATACCAAAGCATCAACGAGTTGATCTTACCGGGCGGCCGCTTACTTGAACAGCGCAACCGTGCATGGGAGTTGATCAACCAAGTACCTGGCGTTTCTTGTGTAAAACCAAAAGGCGCAATGTACCTGTTCCCAAAAATTGATACTAAGATGTACAACATCAAGAACGACCAACAGATGGTGCTCGACTTTTTGAAACAAGAAAAAGTGCTTCTTGTGCAAGGTTCGGGATTCAACTGGCCTAAGCCTGACCATTTCCGTATCGTGACGCTGCCACACGTAGAAGACCTTGAAACGGCAATTGGACGTTTTGAGCGATTCCTATCGACGTACAGCCAGTAGTAATTACTGCTGATCTCTCATATGCTTAGAGGAGCTCCCAGTGAGCTCCTTTTTCATATCTAATATCCACATCTCAACATAGAGCTGAATATGTGGGTAGACAGGAGAGAGCAATGAAAGAAAGCCATTTTTTTGCCCATTTGGCACGCATGAAGCTGATCCAACGCTGGCCTTTGATGCGTTCAGTCTCGCCAGAAAACGTGTCTGAGCACAGCCTGCAAGTCGCCTTTGTTGCTCACGCCCTCGCTCTCATTAAAAACAAGAAATTTGGCGGAACCCTAAACCCAGAGCGTATTGCTATTCTTGCGATGTATCATGACTCAAGTGAAGTATTAACGGGGGATTTGCCGACACCGGTCAAATACTACAACCCAGAAATTGCAAAAGAATATAAGAAGATAGAAGCTGCAGCGGAGCAAAAACTGCTCTCGATGTTGCCGGAAGAGTTTCAAGATGATTTTGCACCTTACCTCCTCTCTCATTCCGCCCATGAAGAAGACGCTAAGATCGTCAAACAAGCCGACTCCATTTGTGCCTACTTAAAATGTTTAGAAGAACTCAGTGCAGGCAACCACGAGTTTGCTCTGGCAAAAAAACGTCTCGACATCACGTTACAAGAAAGAAAAACCCCTGAAATGAAATATTTCCTCCATACCTTTGCGCCCAGCTTTGAGTTATCTTTAGATGAAATCAGCTAGTTAACGGAGAGTCCCGTGTCATTTGATTTACCAAGCCAGTGGCAAGAACGCCATGATGATGAGCATAAAATTCGTCGTGATGACCACCGTAGCCCGTATCAACGAGATCGCGCACGGATCCTACACTCCGCGGCTTTTCGACGCTTACAAGCAAAAACCCAAGTTCATGGCAACAGCTTAGAGGACTTTCATCGTACTCGCCTGACCCACTCGTTAGAAGCGGCACAGCTCGGAACCGGCATTGTTGCACAGTTAAAGAAGAAACAGCCTGAGTTTCGAGATTTACTGCCATCTGACAGCTTAATAGATTCCTTGTGTCTCGCTCACGACATTGGGCACCCACCGTATGGACATGGCGGCGAAGTGGCGCTGAATTACATGATGCGAGATCACGGCGGCTTTGAGGGCAATGCGCAAACCTTTCGTATTGTGACCAAATTGGAGCCATATACCGAACACTTCGGAATGAACTTGTCGCGCCGAACCTTACTTGGTCTCATCAAGTACCCTGCACTACTCAGCCAGACGCGTTCAGAGCGTTTACCGAACCCGGTTGAACATCAACGCAAACTCAAAGCAAAAGACTGGAGCCCTGCAAAAGGCATTTACGATTGTGACAAAGATCTGTTTGATTGGGTCATTGCCCCATTAACGGATGAAGATAAAGCGTTACTGAGCCAAATGCGTTGCAGACCAAGCTCAGATTTAGAGCACAGTAAAACACGTTTTAAATCGCTCGACTGCTCCATCATGGAGTTGGCCGATGACATTGCTTATGGCGTGCATGATTTAGAAGATGCCATCGTTCTGGGCATGGTGACTCGTCAGCAATGGCAAGAGGGAGCGGCAAGCAAACTGGCAGATTGCGGTGACCCGTGGTTCGAAACTCACATTGGCTCCATTGGCCAGATGCTATTTAGTGGCAAACACCATGAACGCAAAGATGCGATTGGCGGTATCGTTAACGCCCTGCTCACCAGTATCTCGATTAAAGTCGTTGATGAGCCTTTCCGTAATCCATTACTTTCATGGAACGCTTGTTTAGAGCCACAAATGGCAAAAGCACTTGAAGTGCTCAAGCACTTCGTTAGTAAGTATGTAATTCAAGTGCATCAAGTTCAGATTGTTGAGTACAAGGGGCAACAGATCATCATGGATTTGTTTGAAGCGCTAAGTGCAGACCCAGAGCGCCTGCTGCCACAGCACACATGTTCATTATGGCAACAAGCAAAGTGCGAGAGTGCAAAAATGCGTGTTATCGCGGACTATATCTCTGCAATGACCGATGGCCATGCCCAAAAACTTCATCGCCAGTTGTTCTCTTCCATTGTGTTATAAACAATGTTTTATAAACAACGCGTTGTAAACCGTGTGTTGTAAATCAAGCGTTCAACAATAAGCTATTTACGTTTGCAATAAACTACTCACCTTTCAGATAGTTCTTCTCAAATACGCCCGGAGGCATCTGGGCGATTTGAAACTCAATCATTTTTTCAAAAGCATTCAAAAGCGGTGAAAAATCTTTGTTTGGCTCAAGCAAGCTTAAAGCGTAGTAACCCGCCTCTACTGTCGACAAGCTGTTTTCAGATGGTGCTTTACGAATCGTATAATGGCCTTGAAGATCTTCAGGTAGCTTGACCGTTGGTATGCCGTGTAAATTAGTCGAAAGCTGCCACATTTTGTAGGCTTTCTTCCACGTACCATCAAGCAAGATAAGACGCATTTTTTTTTGTCCTGTCACGCTACTATTGGCAAGTTCAGACAGACAAAGCGAAGATTCCGACGGGTACAGAATAAAGTGTTGATAGTGGTCATCGGCAAGATATTCATTGAGCAATGCATCATTAGAAAAATCCTCACCAATTAGACAAGTACAACAATTTAAACTCAAATTGAGAATCCGTGCCGTACCCAGAGGACGATGTTCTTCACTCGTATGCTGAAGAATGATAAGTTCAACCTCGTTTCCTAGCGGTACAACCCATTGGCAAATACAAGCTTTGCGTGATTTTCCACATTGAGAACAATAACGAGACATAGTGTGAACCTTTATACATTGCTGAGCATCATCAGCATTATCTGTTTAATACTTCAATTCGAACCGATGGCAAGCCTTGCCGAATGGCACGCTTACAATATACGCCACGGTGAATGGTGGCGAATCGTAACAGGAAATCTCACCCATACCAACTTTGCTCACCTCGGGATGAACATTGCTGCATTATGGATCATTGGTTTTATTTTTCGTCCTACCATGCGCAACTTTCTCGTTGTCTTTATATTGCTGTGTACTTTTGTTGGAACGATAAATCTATTTACCAGCCTGTCTATTTATGTCGGTCTATCCGGTGTATTGCATGGACTTTTTGGCTTTTGGGCACTAAGAGAAGTTTTCGAGGGTAGAAGAAGCAGTTTACTGTTAGTGGGTGGCCTTATTGCGAAAATTGCTTGGGAGCAGATCTATGGCCCCTCAGTAAGCACTACAGTAATGATTGGCGCAAAAGTTGCCATTGACGCCCATTTGATTGGCGCGATTGGAGGCTTAACAATGGTGTGCATAGAAAAAGGCTTAAAGCGTCGTGTTTTTGGCTAATCATTCGCAACAATAAACAAAAAAGCCCGAACCCTAAAAGTCATCGGCTCGGGACAGCAGTAATCGGATGAAACTGATTTATCTGTTTTCTCAGTAATCAAGGTATGCTTATTAAGTCTTGATTTTTACGCGAACGACACCGTTAAAGTAGGATTCGATCCTCGTTTTTCTTCACGGTAGCATCGCCAATACCTTTTACATTCGTCAAATCTGCAGCCGTTTTAAATGGCCCATGCTCCTTGCGGTAATCAACGATATCTTGTGCTTTCTTTTCACCGATACCGTTAAGCAAACTCGCAATTTCTTGTGCCGAAGCGGTATTCACGTTTACGGTAATTTCAATTCCGTCATACTTTGCTGCTTTATTGCTTGATGTCTCTGCGCTGCCAGTTTGGCTGTCTGTAGCCCAAGCTAAAGAGCTCAACAACATTAAGCTTATTGTTAAAATCCATTTCATGTTTTTTCCCTTTTATGGCTATGTTAGGTATTCATCTCGCCAGCTATTTACTCCAATTGGTATCCGCTAGCGAACCATCGACACTACTCTAAAAAAGCCAATCTAGGCATGAAAGTGACTACCGAAAAAAATAAAACGAGCCGCGAATGCGGCCCGTTTTTGTCAACATGCAAATTACATCAAGAATGCTTAGTTGCTCACAACAAAATATTCAATATCTGTATTTTCACGAAGTACAGCAACCACAGAAGACAAGTCTTGCTGAGCTGATGCACGTAGCATTTGCATTGCAACTTGCTGTTCTAATGAACTATCAAGCTCTGCATGAACGGCGTCAAGTTCGATAACAACGATGTTACCGTCTAGATCTTTTGACTGACCGAACACTGGCTTACCATCAACTGGTTTTGCCATTGCAAATACCGTTGTTGCTAAAGGAGAACGACGGTCGATCGATTCTTGTTCACCAAACGCTAGATTGTTTTCAGCAAGAATATCCGTGTTGCCCTCTTTAAGCGCTGCAACAACTTTTGTACCTAGTTCAATTGCGCCTTGCTCACCTTTGACACGAGACAGTTCAGCAACAACTTGACCTTTCACTTCATCTAGTGGTAATACCGTTTCATCACGAGCGTCTTCAACACGTACAACAATGATGTGCTCAGGTGCAATTTCAATCGCTTCTGAGTTCAGACCATCTTCTTTCACTTCTGGGCTTAGAATCGCTTGAATTACCGCTGGGTTCTTCAGAACTTCTGGAGCATCAACTTGAGAGATGAAATCCGTTGTTTTCACTGCTTGGCCAACCGCTTTAGACGCATCGTCTAGAGAGTCAGGGTATTCGAATGCCACCTTTTCAAGCTCACTTTGTAGCTCATAGAATTGATCAACGGCTTTTTGGTCAATCATTTCTTGTTTGATTTCTGCTGCAACTTCAGAGTAAGGCTTCGCAACAGCACCTTTAAGCTCTTCTAGTTTAATGATGTGGTAACCAAAGTCCGATTTCACTAAACCTGTCATGTCGCCAGGGTTCTTAAGTGCAAATGCCGCTTCTTCAAATGAAGGATCCATCACATCGCGCTCGATCCAACCTAGATCACCACCGTTTTCAGCGCTGCCAAAGTCTTCCGATTTTTCTTTTGCGACAGTTGCAAAATCAGCGCCTGCATTTAGCTCATCAAGAATCGCTTGGGCTTTCGCTTCATCATCACCCTCAACAAGAATATGAGCAACGCGACGTTGTTCTTCTGTTGAATATTTATCTAGATGCTCGTCGTAGTATTTCTTAACGTCTGCGTCAGAAACTTGAATTTGCTTCTTAAGCGCTTCAGCAGAAAGCTCGATGTAAGCAACTTTTACTTGCTCAGGACGAGTAAAGTTATCTGGATTCGCTTTGTAGTACTCTTGAATTTCTTCGTCAGTAAGATCTACTTTTTTCGCAAACTCCGCCAAATCGATGGTGATAGTGCGAACGTCACGAGTTTGAGTTAGCAGTTTGCCTTCTGCCTGAACTTCGCCAGGTAGCGTAAACTCACTGGTTTGCAGCGCGTTCAATAGTTGCTCACGAACCAATTCACGACGCATGTATTCTGCAAATGAGTCTGGAGAGAAGCCTGCACGACGTAGAGACGCTTGGTAGACCTCTTGATCAAACTTACCGTTAGATTGGAACTGAGGCATTTCTAGAATCATGCTACGGACTTGAGCGTCACTAATACGCAGACCTAACGCTTCTGCTTGTTGATCAAGCAATACGTCATTGATCATACGATCTAGAACGGATTTACGGAAAGATTCCACGTATGCAGGGTCAGCCAGCATTTGAGAGAAGTAATCACCCAATTGAGCTTGCATGCGATTACGCTCATTTTGGTATGCCATCTCGAACTCACCACGAGCAATATCGGTATTTCCAACTTTCGCTGCAACATTATTGTTACCGCCAGCAACGTAGCTACCTACACCTGCGAAAACGAAAGATAGGATGATAAGTCCAAGGATAATTTTGACCGCGATGCTATTCACGCCTTCGCGTAGTCGATCCATCATAATTTAACTGCTCTCCACAAATGAAGCCAACTGCTTCTAATAGAAATAATGTCGCAATAATATCAGAAAAAGAAATGCGCATCAGTAGGATGCGCATAATTTAAAAAAGTTCGGCTCTTTGTTTGTAAATTTTTGTTCCAAACGCACCGTTTGAGCAAAAATCACGCAACAGCCTTTGTAAACTCTACCTTGCGTTATCGATAAGACATCACTAGGAAAGAAGAGTTACAAGAAATTAGTTACAAGCGTCTTTAAGCGCTTTACCCGCTTTAAACGCTGGCACTTTCGCTTCTGCGATTTGGATTTCTTCACCAGTCTTAGGGTTACGACCTGTGCGAGCTGCACGAGTACGTACGCTAAATGTACCAAAGCCAACAAGTGCAACTTGGTCACCAGACTGAAGCGTACCACTTACTGCTTCAATGAATGCGTCTAGAGCGCGGCCAGCTGATGCTTTAGAAATATCTGCGTTTTGTGCGATTTGTTCTACTAACTGAGTTTTATTCACTGTGATTTCCCCTTAATGTCATCTGTGATTATTTTTGTGATGACTTTCGTTCCATTGTAAAGAAAAAATGTGCCACCCCTTATATTTCAAGGGCTGACAGCTATCGAGCTTAAGTTAGCTTCCAAAAAAAACGCTGACAAGCCTTTTTGAGCCTATCAGCGTAAAGTTTTACTTATTTTTGCTGCACATCACTATTTTTTAGCGTCGAACTCAACGCCTGTCGGGTCTCGCTCTAGTGCAACTTTAAGAACTTCGTCAATCCACTGTACTGGAATCACTTGAAGGTCAGCAATGACGTTGTCTGGAATCTCTTCCAAATCACGCTCATTGTCTTTAGGGATCAGGACTGTTTTGATGCCACCACGGTGCGCCGCAAGCAACTTCTCTTTAAGACCGCCGATAGGTAGGACTTCACCACGTAGTGTGATCTCACCTGTCATACCGACTTCTGCTTTAACTGGGTTACCTGTCAAGCTAGAAACCAGTGCAGTACACATTGCAATACCCGCACTTGGGCCGTCTTTTGGTGTTGCGCCTTCAGGAACGTGTACGTGGATATCACGCTTCTCGTAGAAGTCTGAGTTAATACCCAGCTTCTCAGCACGCGAACGTACAACCGTCATTGCCGCTTGGATCGACTCTTTCATGACATCGCCAAGTGAACCTGTTTGCGTCAACTTACCTTTACCTGGCATCGCTTCGGTTTCAATCGTCAGTAGATCGCCACCTACTTGTGTCCAAGCTAGACCTGTCACTTGACCGATGCGGTTACTGTCGTCCGCTTTACCGAAATCATGACGTTGAACACCTAAGTACTCTTTTAGGTTGTCCATTGTTACCGTCACAGATTTCAAGCTACTATCTAGTAGAATGTTCTTCACTGCTTTACGACAGATCTTCGAGATTTCGCGCTCTAGGCTACGCACACCCGCTTCACGTGTGTAGTAACGAATAATGCCGATGATTGCCGAATCTTCGATCGTAATTTCATGTGGCTTAAGACCATTGCGCTGTACTTGCTTATCAACAAGATGACGCTTCGCAATGTTTAGCTTCTCGTCTTCTGTGTAACCAGAAAGACGAATCACTTCCATACGGTCTAACAACGGGCCCGGAATATCCATCGAGTTCGAGGTTGCTACGAACATCACGTCAGACAGATCGTAATCCACTTCTAGATAGTGATCGTTGAATGCGTTGTTTTGTTCCGGATCGAGTACTTCTAGCAGTGCAGAAGACGGATCGCCACGCATATCTGACGACATCTTGTCGATTTCATCCAAAAGGAAAAGAGGGTTTTTAACGCCAACTTTCGACATTTTCTGAATGAGCTTACCTGGCAACGAACCAATGTAAGTACGACGGTGACCACGAATTTCCGCTTCATCACGCACGCCACCTAAAGCCATGCGAGTGTATTTACGACCAGTCGCAGCCGCAATAGAACGACCTAGAGACGTTTTACCGACACCAGGAGGCCCTACAAGACAAAGAATCGGACCTTTCAGCTTGTTGATACGGTTTTGTACCGCTAAGTACTCAAGAATACGTTCTTTAACCCGCTCTAGACCGTAGTGATCTTCGTTTAGAATCTCTTCTGCTTTCGCAAGGTTCTTCTTAACTTTCGAGCGTTTCGCCCATGGCACACTTACCATCCAGTCGATGTAGCTACGTACCACGGTCGCTTCAGCCGACATTGGCGACATCATCTTAAGCTTTTGTAGCTCTTGTTCTGTCTTCTCGCGTGCGTCCTGAGGCATTTTAGATTCTTCAATCTTTTGCTTCAGTGCTTCAAATTCATCTGGCGCATCTTCCATCTCACCAAGTTCTTTCTGAATCGCTTTCATTTGCTCATTCAGGTAGTACTCGCGTTGAGATTTCTCCATCTGCTTTTTAACACGGCCGCGGATGCGCTTTTCAACTTGAAGAAGATCAATCTCAGATTCCATCTGTCCCATCAGGAACTCAAGACGCTCTGAAATATCTACTGTTTCAAGAACTTGCTGTTTATCCACCAACTTCAATGGCATGTGTGCAGCAATGGTATCAGCCAAACGAGCCGCTTCTTCAATCCCCGTTAGCGAAGTCAGTACTTCTGGTGGGATTTTTTTGTTTAGCTTAATGAAACCTTCAAACTGGTTGATCGCACTACGTACAATCACTTCTTGTTCACGTTCATCTAGCTCAGGCGTAACGATATATTCCGCTTCAGCAAGGAAGAAGTCGCTTTCTTTAAAGTGATTGATCTTCGCACGCTGCTGACCCTCGACCAACACTTTTACTGTGCCATCTGGTAGCTTAAGCAGTTGGAGAATCGTCGCTACCGTACCTACTTCAAATAGGTCATCAACGGTCGGCTCGTCAGTATCAGCTTGCTTTTGTGCCACAAGCAGAACTTGTTTGTTTGTTTCCATCGCCGTTTCTAGACAGCTAATCGATTTCTCACGACCGACAAACAATGGAATAACCATGTGTGGGTAGACCACTACGTCACGTAGAGGTAATACCGGGATCTCGATACGCTCGGAACGTTCCAAGTTCATATAATTCTCTCTTCCGCTTTCACGTTTAACGTATTACTTAAGCCAGTATATGGGGTCTAATTGTTTGGATTCAATAAGAGAAATAAAAAAAGGAGGTAATTACTTACCTCCTTTTTAATTGATGCTGATTTTATTCTGCTCCAGCGGCCTGGCTGTCGGCATTGCTGTAAATAAGCAGCGGTTCTGACTCACCATTAATCACTGATTCATCAATAACAACCTTGCTTACGTCGGTTGCCGATGGCAGTTCATACATGGTTTCAAGTAGAACGCTTTCAAGAATTGAACGTAGACCACGAGCACCCGTTTTACGTTCCATTGCTTTCTTAGCAATAGCACGAAGTGCATCTTCACGGAATTCAAGCTCGGCATTTTCCAGTTCAAACAAAGCGGCATATTGCTTAGTTAGCGCGTTCTTCGGTTCACATAGGATCTGAATTAGCGCTTCTTCATCAAGCTCAGTCAACGTTGTTGTTACTGGTAGACGACCAATGAATTCTGGGATCAGGCCGTATTTCACTAGATCTTCAGGCTCAACCTGAGTAAATAGTTCACCTACAGTTTTGGTTTCGTTCTTAGAACGCACTTCTGCGCCAAAACCAATACCTGTGCCTGTTGCTACACGCTGTTCAATCACTTTATCAAGGCCTGCAAATGCACCACCACAGATGAACAAGATCTTAGATGTGTCCACTTGTAGGAATTCTTGCTGCGGATGCTTACGACCACCTTGTGGTGGCACCGATGCAACCGTACCTTCAATAAGTTTTAGTAGCGCTTGCTGAACACCCTCACCAGATACGTCACGCGTAATTGATGGGTTTTCAGCTTTACGAGAAATCTTGTCAATTTCATCAATGTATACGATGCCGCGTTCAGCCTTAGCTACATCGTAATCACATTTTTGCAGAAGCTTCTGGATGATGTTTTCAACGTCTTCACCAACGTAACCTGCTTCGGTTAGTGTCGTTGCGTCAGCCATTGTAAATGGCACATCCAGGAATCGAGCTAACGTTTCTGCAAGTAGCGTCTTACCACTACCTGTAGGACCGATAAGAAGGATGTTACTTTTACCAAGTTCCACGCCTTCGCTCGTTGTATCACCATTACGTAAACGCTTGTAGTGGTTATATACCGCAACTGCGAGCACTTTTTTCGCGTAATCTTGTCCGATCACATAGTCATCAAGGTGTTCACGGATCTGTTTTGGCGTTGGTAACGCTTCAGATTCTTTCTTAGGGAGAACATCCTTGATTTCTTCGCGAATGATATCGTTACATAAGTCGACGCACTCGTCGCAAATGTAAACTGACGGACCTGCGATTAGCTTGCGAACTTCGTGCTGACTTTTGCCACAGAAAGAACAGTACAGCAATTTGCCGCTGCCACTTTCTTTGCTTTTATCTGTCATTCGCTAACCTCTTAGCCTTTACTCTTTATGAATGAGTGTATATCAAATTTAGCCAAATTGCGCTGGCTAAATTACTCGCCACGACGGCTCAACACTGCATCCACAATACCGTATTCTACTGCTTGATCTGCCGACATGAAGTTATCACGATCGGTATCACGCTCAATCACCTCAAGAGGCTGACCAGTGTGCTCAGCTAATAGTTTATTTAGCTTTTGCTTAATAGTCAGGATTTCCTGAGCATGGATTTGGATATCAGAAGCCTGACCTTGGAAGCCACCAAGTGGTTGGTGGATCATCACGCGTGAGTTAGGCAGAACATAACGCTTACCTGGTGCACCACCAGCAAGCAGGAATGCGCCCATAGAACAAGCTTGACCCATACATACAGTACTTACATTTGGCTTGATGAACTGCATGGTGTCGTAAATTGACATACCCGCAGTTACGCTGCCGCCTGGAGAGTTAATGTATAGGAAAATATCTTTATCTGGATTTTCAGATTCTAGGAAAAGTAGCTGAGCCACGACAAGGTTTGCCATGTGGTCTTCCACTTGACCCGTTAAAAAGATCACGCGCTCTTTAAGCAGACGTGAATAGATGTCGTAAGAGCGTTCGCCACGGGAAGTTTGCTCAACCACCATTGGTACTAGCGCGTCAATAATTGGCGACATTGCATTTTTTTCTTGGTAGCTCATATTCTTATGTCCCTAAAATAAATGGCCCGGATGATGAGTATCATACGGACCATTGTTAGCAGAATAGTTAACGCTAAGTCAACCTTCTACGCAAGATAATGCTTATTAAGCAGCAGGTTGTTGGTTAAGTAGCTCGTTGAAGCTTACTTCTTTCTCAGTAACCTGTGCTTTAGCGATGATCGCGTCGATAGCTTGCTCTTCTAGAGCAACGTTACGCATGTTGTTCATCATTTGTTCGTTTTGCTCGTAGTAAGCAATAACTTCTGATGGATCTTCGTAAGCTGTTGCCATCTCTTCGATAAGCGCTTTTACTTTCTCGTCGTCTGCTTTTAGCTCTTCAGACTTGATCACTTCACCAAGTAGAAGACCAACAACTACGCGACGTTTAGCTTGCTCTTCGAATAATTCACGTGGAAGTTGTGCAGCTGCTTCTGGGTTACCACCGAAGCGTTGTGCAGCTTGTTGACGTAGAACGTGGATCTCTTGATCGATAAGTGCAGCTGGTACGTCGATTGGGTTTTGCTCAACTAGGCCGTCGATAGCTTGCTCTTTGATGCGGTTCTTAATAGCTTGCTTAAGTTCGCGCTCCATGTTCTTACGAACTTCAGCTTTAAGTGCGTCAACGCCGCCTTCAACAACACCGAACTTAGCAACGAATTCGTCGTTTAGTTCTGGAAGTTCACGAGCTTCAACTTTGTTCACTTTGATTGCGAACTTAGCCGCTTTACCTTTTAGGTTTTCAGCGTGGTAATCTTCTGGGAAGTTTACGTCGATTTCGAATTCCATACCTTTAGTTTTACCTTCGATACCGTCTTCGAAACCTGGGATCATGCGACCTGCGCCCATTTCTAGTGGGAAGTTCTCAGCTTTACCGCCTTCGAACTCTTCACCGTCGATAGAACCAACGAAGTCAATGCTTACACGCTTACCAGCTTCTGCAGCTTCTTCAACTTCTGCCCAAGTAGCTTGTTGCTTACGTAGAGTTTCGATCATCTCTTCTACGTCTGCTTCATTCACTTCTGTTGTTGGTTTTTCAACAGTGATGCTTTCTAGGCCTTTTAGCTCAACTTCTGGGTAAACTTCGAAAGTTGCAGTGAACACTAGATCTGCGCCTTCGTTGTTTTCAACTGGAGCAAAAGTTGGTGCGCCAGCTGGGTTGATTTTCTCTTTTACGATCGCTTCGATGAAGTGGCGTTGCATAACTTCACCAAGAACGTCTTGACGTACAGCTTTGCCGTACATTTGAGCAACCATTTTTAGAGGCACTTTACCCTTACGGAAACCATCGAAACGACGGTTTTTAGCGATGTTGCGTAGTTCAGCTGTTACAGCGTCTTCGATGTTTGCAGCTGGAACAGTAATGTTTAGACGGCGCTCTAGGCCTTCTAGCGTTTCAACAGTAACTTGCATTATATATAAACCTCTAAAGTGGCCCGGTCTTCCCGAGCGTATGAGCGAGACTCTGTGAGTTCACGCTTCATCCTTGTGTAGTGTTCTGTCCGAACACCTAAGTTAAATCGAGTATCGATGTTGAAAATCAACACCGGACTAATCAGTGATATCTTCAGCACATTGCCAAAGGTATCTCCTATTAGCCTCAGGACAGAATTTTTAGACGCGACATTCTAGCGATCTGTCGCTACCCTGTCGAGCCAATAGCCACTATGTGGACATTGTCTGCACTAAATTCTCGAATACCGACACAAAATTGGACAAAAAATACAAGACACCCGTCCACTTTGCCCCGCCAGCATATCTAGAATGGGGACAATAGCGACTTTTTCAAGAGAATCGACAGCTTTTTTTATTGAAAAACCCAAAAAGAGATCTTGCTCTTGTTTTACTCCATAGAGTTGAAAACTAACACCCCAGTCATGACTACAAAATATTAACATTCAATAGATATTAAAAAGGCATCAATAAGAAGTGCAAGTTGTGAGCTGGAAGTGCAAGTCGCTGAATTTGAAAAAGCAGCCATTAAACGTGCTTTATGAGAAAACAACAACCATATCCAACTTTTCATGGAACAATCGAATGTTGCTCAAAAAAACTGATACAAAAAATGCACACTATCAAACCAATGAGAAACGGGTTAATTAACGTACAAACGAACGCTTGTTGTCAGTATGAAATTGAACCATACTTTGAATTATGTAAGCAGAAAGGTTCATATGGATATGGGCGAAAAAACTAAAATTCCCGTCATTACAGATACGGTTGAGGTCGATGGCCTGTTCCAAGAAGAACGGCGCTCAAGAGAAGATCGCCGAAAAAGTAGAAAAAAATGGATTGGCTATGATAGAAGAATAAAGCCAGATCCAAGGCGACCTGAGTGCAAATCCATAGATGAAGAAGTGTAAACATTCACACCTCTTTTGTTTTTATCCCCCAATACGATTCATTACTTGGTCATGATTTTTGGTGTCATTTGCATTGTTGGCATCATGTTGATACCCACAACACAGAGAAACAATAATAAGGAATAATAAAGGGTAAAACCCACTCCGACGGCAAAACGCGATGGGTAAATAAATGACACATTTAAGAAGAGCAGCTAATTTCCATTTTTTTGCCCCACTCCGGTGGCAGTTTAGCGTATTCATCCCACTCCATTTGCTCATCGTAAGGACGCTTTAGCAGTTCAGCGAGTCGATTTACTTCACTGAAATCCCCCTCTTCGGCCTTATCAATAGCAAGTTGTGCGAGGTAGTTACGTAAAATGTATTTAGGATTCGCTTGACGCATCTTTGCACAGCGACTCTCTACTGACACACGTTCCCCCTGTTCGTCCACTTCTAATTCACAGCGAGCAAGATACCGATCCAGCCATGCACTTGCCGCTTCTCGATCAATACACAAATCAATGACAGCTTGAGGAGAGTTAATATCAAGACAAGAGAGTTCACGGAAGAAACGCGTGTAGTCAGTCTTGTTTTGATGCAGCAGCTCAAACATGGTTTCAAACAGACGTCCATCGTCACTGACCTTAGTGTGAAGCCCTAGCTTAGCGCGCATGAGTTCGCTGAATTTCTGACTAAGTCGAACTTCAAATCTCCCAAGTGCGGCTTCTAAATCCTCTCGCTCAATCAATGGTGACAAAGCATGTGCTAACGCTGACAAGTTCCACAATGCGACTCTAGGTTGTTGTTCAAATGCATAACGACCTTGATAGTCTGAATGGTTACAGATGTAATTGGGATCATAATCATCAAGGAAGCCAAACGGACCATAATCGAAAGTCTGACCTAATATCGACATGTTATCGGTGTTCATCACGCCATGCGCAAAACCATAAGCTTGCCAATACGCGATCATCACTGCGGTTTTATCTACGATGCACTCAAACATTTCAGCATAGGGCTTTTGCACTGCCAAGCATTGAGGGAAATGCCACTCTATCACTTTATCTGCAAGAAGCTTTTGTTCGCTCAGTTGGTTGGCATAGAAAAAATGCTCAAAGTGACCAAAACGAATATGGGTTTCTGCTAGCCGGATTAGCAACGCGCCATATTCCATTTTTTCTCGATAAACAGGCGTATCACTGTCCATCATCCCCAGCGCTCTAGTGGTTGGGATGCCAAGACCTGCCATGGCTTCGCTACACAAATATTCACGAACAGTCGAACGCAAAACCGCTCTACCATCGCCCATTCGTGAGTATGGAGTCAGCCCTGCTCCTTTAAGATGAATATCGAACCAAGTCCCATCTTTATGCTGCATTTCGGCCAAAAGTAAACCACGTCCATCACCTAAATCTGGGTTATATACCCCAAACTGGTGGCCCGCATATTTCATTGCTAACGGAAAAAATGGCGCAAAATCCTCTAGTCCAGAAAATACACTCAAGACCTCGTCACCTGCATGTTCTGGCAAACCAAATTGCAATGCGAGCTCGCGATTCCAAGCGACCCAACGAGTATTATCTAAAGGTTGGGGAGCAATACTCGTGAAGAATGCCGACGGCAGTTCGCTGAACCGATGGGTAAAATGTACCCCTTTCCAGATGGACATAATGATTCCTTAAATACGACTTCCTGTTAATGAGTATACGCCGTGTATCAAGTCACTTTCAGCCACGAAATATACAGGGGTATTCGCGCGCTAAAGAGAATAATGATGAAAGAAAAAAATATCCAAACAACAAGCGATGAGTAGAGAGAGCGCTCTGCGACAATGAGCCTGAAGCAAAGCGCTGTAAACCTGAAGAAAAGTGCAGCCTTTTAACTAGGCAGGAAACTCTTCGTTATTCTGCTGAGGCTCAGATTCCTTGCTGAAGCGAGATCGTTCAATATCCACAATCGTTCGATAACTCAATGACAACAATGCAATTTGATAAGCCCCAAACACACCAAAGAGCAGACCAGAAACAAGCATAATGCCAATGTGAGAAAACTGAGCAAAAACAAGTTGGCTCACTGTGCCTGCCAACAGTGGAATGACACCCATTAAAATGAAAATCTGTTTTTTGTAAGGACGGCTTTTTCGCCATGAATGCGCAAGGCCGCGTGGTTCGTGATCCAATGCCGTTGCAGGAAGCACCAGTGACCAACGAGAAAGTAACCAATATGCGGGGATACTCGAAATCAGAGTAATGATGCTTATCAATAACTCACTGTTAACGTCGCCGCTTTCTGAGACCACCAAAAAAGTAATCGTAAATAACGGTAACCCAAGCGTCACGATCATGGATATACCGAACAAAATCCACCAACCTATAAAGCGGAGCTCTCGCATTGATAAACGCACTACATCCAGTGCAGATTGCATATACTCATGAGCCAAATAGATTCGATGAATCCGCACGGCAGCCATTGCCGCCACCAAGGGGTAAAGCACCAGTGTTGTGAAAAAGAACCCACCGCTGAAGTTCGGCTCTGCCTGCATCATCGCTGATTGATACTGAGTGATAAAAAAGACATGCACCACGATCAATGGAATGCATGCGATAGTGATAGCAAGAAGATTCGCCCTCACCATGAAGAGTGCCTCTGAGCATATTTTCCCGACAGCAAACTGAAGATTTGTAGACATGGTCCATCCTTGATAATCAATAACCTGCTAATAGATTACGCTACTTAGAGAGGCGACCGAATGTAGTGAGGATGAGAATCGTGCCATTCACTCGATATAAATCAAAGTACATATAAATAATGCGAGCCGACTCTACTATTTTACACGTAGAGAAGCCCGCATTAAGAGTAATAAAATACCGTTTTCTTAAATAAATTAACCGGTTAATACATTGTCTTCTGGATACTTAATCAATGTTGGTTGAGGACGCGCAAGCATATAAGCCAATGTTAAAGGCCCAATACGACCAATGATCATCACTACAATCATGATGTATTTACCCGGTTCCGACAGCTCTGCCGTTAACCCGGCCGTTAACCCTACCGTAGCAAATGCCGATATCGTTTCGAACATCACCTTATCGAAAGCTGCTTTCTCAGTGATCATCAGTAAAAACATCGCAGTGGTTAGAATCGCACCACTTACAACGATGATCGCCAGTGATTTGGTCACGGTTTGCCAGTTTACCGTACGTTTAAATATCACCACGTGTTTCTTTTGACGAAGAAACGCCCATGTCGCCATAAACGCGACGGTAAAAGTCGAGACTTTGATACCACCACCCGTTGAGGTGGACCCAGCGCCAATCAGCATGAGAACGATCATCACTAACAAGGCAGGCTGAGTAAACTGTGCTAAATCGACACTATTAAAACCCGCAGTGCGCGCGCTTGCAGATTGAAAGAACGCCGCGAGCCATTGCCCTGCCACGGGTAGAGATTCCATCGTATTCGGATTGTGTCTTTCCAAAAGCCAAAACAGTAGTGTGCCAACGACAAGCAGTACTGGTGTCGCGATAAGCATGATCTTGGTGTGTAAATGCAAAAAGTGGAACCCACGACGCCAATTCAGCCATAGATCACCGATGACGGTAAACCCAAGGCCACCAAAGATAAATAAGCCCGATAAGGTTATGATCACAACGGGGTCATTAACAAAGCTCATCATGCTGTCAGAAAACAGTGCAAACCCGGCATTGTTAAACGCTGAGATAGAATGGAAAAGCGCATAGAACATTCCTGTCTGCCATCCCATTTCAGGAACCCAACGGAATGAAAGAAAGACAAAACCTATCGCCTCTGCCACCAACGCAAACGTGACGATCCTTTTGACCAATCGACGTAAGTTAACTTGGCGATCTTGCCCGAGCGCTTCTTTCGCAAGAGCCTGCTGACGCAAACTTAAGCGTACTCCGAACATATAGAGCAAAACGGCAGATAATGTCATCTGACCTAATCCACCGATTTGCATTAAAAACATGAGCAGAATTTTACCCGCTAACGTGAAGTGCTGCCCTGTATCCACGACCCCTAAACCAGTCACACTGATCGCCGAGGTGGCTGTAAATAACGCATCCGTAATGGACAACCCCGTCACAGAAAAAACGGGTAAAGTCAGTAGCACCGCTGATGGCAATAACACACCGAGAAAGCTCAGCAATATAATGCGTGGTTCGTCACCTTTCGCATTTTTTTGTTTGCTATCTGGGACGTAAAAAACGCCTCTTTGATGAAACTGCTTCATAGTGATTTTAACTTGCTGGCCAACTTGTCCTGTGGGCCGACCACAATGATTAAATCACCGATCTCCAACGTTGTTGTTAACTCTGGTGCTTTGGTTATTTCTGGGCCGCGTTTAAAGCCGAGTACTTGAACCCCCTCGACTTTGCATAAGGCAAGATCACCAAGTGTTTTGCCCATCCAACGAGATCCGATCACGAACTCTGTCATCGCAAGACCACTGCCTAATGGATGAAACTCTAAAACACGTTTATCGAGCATCTTACGTGCAACACGAATCCCCATATCACGCTCAGGCATAATGATGTGGTCTGCACCGATTTTTTGTAGGACGCGAGCTTGAAAACGATCGTTCGCTTTTACCCAAACCGATTTTACGCCCGCTTCTTTTGCGATTAATGTCGTCAGGATGCTTGCGTTCACATCGGCGCCAATGGCAATCATAACCATGTCATAATCGTCTAATTTAAGCTCTGCAACCGTCTCTTCTTGAGTACAATTCGCCACAATCGCTTGGCTAACAAACCCAGCGGCTTCTTTAACTCGCTCTTCATTAATGTCTACCGCCAATACTTGGGAGCCGGAGTCTTGCAGTTCTTTACATACAGCCAAGCCAAAGCGGCCAAGACCAATTACAGCAAATTGCTTATCACCCGTTTTCATTCGTGCCTCATTTGTGCATTGAATAGCAGGCGCAAAAGTCTGCGCCTATTCCCTATCATCTGCAAATCAGACGACAAAAATTGACAGAACATTAACTCAGACTACTACGCGATAAATAAAGCGTAAGACAAGAACGCCAACATTCCACCATTAAAGTCAATTAAATCAAAATAATGGCAAGAACATAAAACCAAATGTGAGACTGTCGTGGTTCTATCGGCAAAAACGGTTTTCAAAAAGCTAGAGTATGAAAAAACAAAGAAAACAAAGAAAACAAAGAAAACAAAGAAAACAAAAAAGCCGCATCGAAATGCGGCTTAAGAAGTAAAGCGTATTATTTATCTTGGGGTTTACGTTTATTTTTAGGCACGTAATTCAAAATGGAAATTGGCACAGGCTTTCTTGGCGCAAAGCCTTCAATTTCTACACGTTCTAACAAATGACCTAAACGGCTTTCAATCATACATAGATTTTTAAAGTCGTCTTTCGATACCAATGAGATCGCTTCACCTTGCGCACCAGCACGACCTGTACGACCAATGCGATGCACATATTCGTCTGCAGGGAATGGCAAATCGTAGTTGATCACTACTGGTAAATTGTCGATATCAATACCACGAGCCGCGACACCCGTTGCCACTAAGTATTGAATCTTACCTGCTTTAAACTGCTCGATCAGTTCTTGGCGTACACGTTGATTACGGCCACTGTGGAACGCTTCTGCAGCAATGCCTCGCTTTTCTAGTTGAGTAACAAGCTTCGCAGCACCGTGTTTGGTTTCGATAAACACCAACACTTGAGACCATTCATTTTCTTGCAACATATGGCTAAGCAGCGATGACTTCATGTCTTTATCTACTGTCGTGATCCATTGTTTGATGTTTGATTTCGATGCACTGTGTTTCGCGATCGTGATTTCTTCTGGATCAACAATGACATTTTTCGCAAGATCACGAACTGGATTCGATAGTGTCGCAGAGAACAGTAAGCTTTGAATATCTTCAGGCATGCAATCAACAATCTTATCGATCGCATCAATGAAGCCCATATCAAGCATTTTATCGGCTTCATCCAGAACCAACATTTCAACTTCATCGAAGTGAATAGCACGTTGACCATATAAATCAATCAAACGGCCTGGGGTGCTCACGACAATGTCTACCCCCTCAATCAGTGCTTGTTTTTGCGGCGCGTAATCCACACCACCAAACATCGCCATTGAGCGTAACGGTAAATTTTGAGCATAAGCTTCAATGCTTTGATGCACCTGAAGAGCAAGTTCGCGAGTTGGTGTCAAAATGATCGCACGTGCGCGTTTTTTACGTTGCGTCTCGCCTGTGCTGAGTTTTTCTAAAATCGGTAATACAAAGCTTGCAGTTTTACCCGTGCCCGTTTGTGCTGCAGCAATCAGATTACGACCACGCAGAACAATTGGAATGGCTTTTTGTTGGATAGAAGTCGGTTTTTCATAACCCAGCGCCTTCACCGCATCGGTGATAGGTGTGCTTAAACCAAGCTTAGAAAATGGCATAGAAACGTCTCAACAGAGGAAATGGGCGCGTAGTGTATCAGAATCCAATCTAAGTAACAGAACCAATCACACCAGAACACTAAGCAAGGATGATAAACAAATTCTATCCTTTTAATAAGGCATTCGATTGTTACAGCGTGATGATTTATTCACCACTTCACATTTCTCTGTTTTAAATCAAATTAAACTTTAAGTGTGTATATCACTGGAAAACTACATGGACATTTTATTACTGGTTGGATTAATCGCACTCAATGGTGTGTTCGCCATGTCGGAGATTGCGTTAGTCACGGCCAAAAGCGGTCGACTGAAAAAGTTTGCCGAACATAACTCTTCTGCCCGCCTTGCTCTGCAACTGAAAAACAATCCCACACAATTCCTTTCTACCATTCAAATTGGCATCACCGTTATTGGTATCTTAAGCGGCATTTTTGGTGAAGCGACACTCTCTGTTCCCTTTGAGCACTGGCTAGTCACCCAGGGCTTAGAACGTGAGGTTGCAACCGTTTTAGCCACTGCCATTGTGGTGGTGGTCATCACTTACTTCGCGATAGTGATTGGTGAATTAGTGCCAAAACGCTTTGCTCAGAACAACGCCGAATATATTGCTCTGATTGTTGCGTATCCAATTCACTGGCTTGCAAAAATAACAAGACCATTCGTTTGGCTACTGACCACCTCTACTGATGCGATGCTCAAGTTATTTCGTCAAAACAATAATGGAGAAATCGTCACCGAAGAGGACATTTTTGCGGTGATGAGCGAGGGCTCAGAATGTGGCGCCATCGAACCTCAAGAGCAAATAATGATCCGAAATTTGCTCCATCTCAATGACCGTCTTGCACTCTCGCTCATGACCCCACGCTGCGATATGCACTACCTAGATTTGGATTTGCCACTCGATACTATTTTGAAAAATCTTCGTCAAACCCAGCACTCTGTTTGGCCCGTGTGTAAAGGCGGACTTGATAACATCATAGGTACCATTTCATCCAAGGTATTGCTAGATGAATACAATGATCTCTCTATTTCTCGCTTAGCGAAACTACTCAAACGTTCACGATTTGTTCCTGAATCAATGAAAGGTTTGCCGCTACTTAACCACATGCAACAAACCAGCACGGAAATGGTGTTCATTGTTGATGAGTATGGCGACGTACAAGGGCTCGTCACCCATTATGATTTGTTAAAATCCATCGCTGGCGAACTGGGCATGGCCCCTCAACAAATTTGGGCAAAGAAACAAAAAGATGGCAGTTGGGTTATGGATGCGCTTATTCCCCTTAATGAGCTCAAATACAAACTTGAGTTGAGTAGTATTGAGGGCGAAGAAAGTGAGGGGTTCCAAACGCTTAATGGTTTCCTTACTTGGCTAATTGGGCGCGTTCCAACTCAAGGGGAGAAGGTGGATTACCAACGATGGCAATTTGAAATTCTACACGTAAAAAGCAACCGTATTATGCAGGTAAAAGTTATCGAAACGGCACCAGAAAAAGACCCGGAACTTGAGCATTAAATAGAGAATGAAGAATAAGAAAACCGAGAGCTTTTAGCTCTCGGCAACCGTCATTTTTACCAAATTGATTAACCGATGAGTCACTAGAATCAACATATCTCAGGTCTCTAGTAGACTATAAACGTGACTATGACCGCTAAAAACGACAAAACCCCGATAACTCATAGAGCTATCGGGGTTTCTAAATAAATGGCACGCCCTATAGGATTCGAACCTATGACCACATCCTTAGAAGGGACGTGCTCTATCCAGCTGAGCTAAGGGCGCGCTACAGGGACAGGATTATACGAGTTCAAACGCTGAAATCAATGGGTTTTCATAACATTCTGTTCTGAATGCCTAAAAAAAGGCCACCGAAGCGATGAATGTTCAAAAACACCACAAAGCAAACGTTTGCGTATGGATGTTAAATAGATTTTCTGCGACAATGCGCCGCAAATAATTTGCCTTCTCAATTTAAAAAGGAAAGTCATGACTGCTCAAAATATAGATGGAACTCTTATTTCCCAAACTGTTCGATCAGAAGTGGCAGCACGCGTGAAAGCTCGCGTAGAGGCAGGCCTTCGTGCTCCTGGTCTTGCGGTTGTACTTGTTGGTGAAGATCCGGCTTCTCAAGTGTACGTTGGCAGTAAGCGCCGCGCTTGTGAGGAAGTGGGCTTTATCTCTAAGTCTTTTGACCTTCCTGCTACAACATCAGAAGCAGAACTGTTATCTCTCATTGATGAATTAAACAATGATGCAGAAATTGATGGCATCTTAGTTCAATTACCTCTTCCTGCGGGTATCGATACCACGCATGTACTTGAACGTATTCATCCAGAGAAAGATGTGGATGGTTTCCATCCATACAATGTCGGCCGTTTAGCACAACGTATTCCTAAACTGCGCTCTTGCACACCAAAAGGCATCATTACGCTGCTTGACCGTTATAACATTGACCTACGAGGCAAACACGCTGTCGTGGTTGGCGCCTCTAATATTGTTGGTCGCCCAATGACGCTTGAGTTACTGCTAGCAGGCTGCACAACGACAACGTGTCACCGCTTTACTAAAGATCTTGAAGGTCACGTTCGTCAGGCCGATCTAGTGGTGGTAGCAGTAGGTAAACCAAACTTCATTCCTGGCGAGTGGATTAAAAAAGGTGCCGTGGTCGTTGATGTGGGTATCAACCGTCTTGAATCTGGCAAACTTGTTGGTGACGTTGAGTATGATAAAGCACGCGAGAGCGCTAGCTTCATCACACCAGTACCAGGTGGCGTAGGCCCAATGACAGTCGCAAGCCTAATTGAGAACACCATGTTAGCGTGTGAACAATTCCACACAGCCAAGTAATATTCTCTAACTACTAAAAAGGCTCCTGACGGAGCCTTTCTCGTTTATCGGTCAATGACCAATTCAAACCATTACAAGCTTAGAATCACGCCCGCAATGGATGCACTCATCAGGTTTGCCATCACGCCTGCAGCAATTGCACGAAAACCGTATTTCGAGATAAACGCACGTTTCTCTGGTACCAGTGATCCTAAACCGCCGATCAACATTGCCATGGTCGAAATGTTCGCAAAACCACACAGAGCAAATGTTACGATAGCTTGTGAGTGTGCACTTAGTTCAGACTTCACTTCCATTAATTGAATGAACGCGACAAACTCATTCACGACAACCTTGTTACCAATCAACGAACCCGCCACAACTGCTTCATTCCATGGAATACCTAATAACCATGCGATTGGCGCAAATAGGTAACCAAGTACAAGCTCGAAGCTCAGTTCCATGCCAAATAAGCCGCCAAACCAACCTAGCATGCCATTTAGCATCGCAATAACACTCACGAAAGCCAAAAGCGTTGCACCGACTGCCACTGCAATGCGCAATCCAGACATTGCACCATCGGCCATGGCTTCAACAACGTTTGTCGCACGAGGCATTTCAATCTGATCTAAATCGATATCCGGTGTTGTCGTGTCCGTTTCTGGCATCATGATCTTAGCCATTAACAAGCCTGCTGGTGCAGCCATAAATGCCGCTGCAATTAGGTAGTTAAGATCCACACCTAGCGATGCGTAGCCCACAAGAGTACCACCTGCAACCGATGCTAATCCCCCTGTCATCACAGCAAAAAACTGTGAATCCGTCATGTGCTTTAGGTATGGTTTTACAACCAACGGGGCTTCGATCATACCTACAAAAATATTGGCGGTTGCAGAGAGAGATTCGGCACGGCTTGTGCCGAGTAAACGCTGTAGACCACCGCCAATCAAGTTGATCACTTTTGGCATTAAGCCGATGTGGTACAAACCAGAAATAAGAGCAGAGAAGAAGATGATGATGCCAAGAACGTTAATCGCAAACGTAAAGCCACCAGTTGCTAGGCCACCAAATAGGAATGCAATCCCCTCTTGGCCGTAGTTGATTAGGTTAGACACCGCACCAGTGACTGCGTTTAGCGCATCTTTACCTGCAGGGACATACAGCACCAACAACGCGAAGATGATTTGCAAAGCAAATGCTAAAGATACCGTTCGAAAACGAATGTTTTTACGGTTAGTCGAAAGCAGCCATGCTACGAATAGAATGGCTACAATACCAAGAATTGAGTTCATAAAATGAATCCGACAAAAAGGGGGAACAGGAAAGGCGTCGGATTGTATAGAGTGAAAAAATTGGTGCAAGTCGGGTATGTTAACAACCTGAAAATGTTGGCTGTATATTATTTGCACACAAAAATAACTTACTGAATTACATCAAGATAAACGTTTGCATTTGCTTATTGTTTCCATATGGAAAATATGTTTCTGAAACAAGAAAAATTTTGTGATGTAAATCACTTTATGGGTTTTCTATTTCGGCAATGAAATATACGGTGCTAAACGCTGATCCCAATGACAAGGCGATCCTATCTTTTGTTTGATAAATTCAATAACAGCAGAAATCTTTTTCGGCATATGTTGACGGCTTGGATACACCGCATAAAACGGCATGGTTTGGCTCGCTCGCCAATCTGGCAACAGCTGAATCAATTTCCCCGTTCGGAATTCATCACCCAATAAGTACGTCGCAAGATACGCGATTCCCCAACCCGCAATCGCCGCATCTCGCACCGCCTCAGCCAGATCTACCGAATAGTTACCTGATACTTTCACGTTGAGATCTTGCTCGTGATTGGTAAACGCCCAACTGGTGTAATCACGCTCCCAGCTGCGGTAAATTAGACAGTTATGTTGTGACAGGTCGTTAGGCTCGGTCGGTGTGTCATGCTTCATTAAGTAGTCTGGCGATGCCGCCACAACAAATTGACTATCAGCCAAGCGCTGCGCGATATACCCCTCAGGCAAATGCTCATTGTTGGTGATCCATAGATCTAAGCCCTCTTCGAGCATATCGACTTTGTAATCGAACAAATGCACTTCTACCTGTAACTGGGGATAACGTTCTCTGAGCTCTTGAATAGCAGGAATAATGTGCAAGGTTCCGAAAGACTGCGATAGACCAAGACGTACCAAACCGGCGACTTCATCACGCTGGCTTTCCATCTCAAAGGTGGCGCTACTCACCGCTTGTACCACTTGCTGACAATGATGATAAAACGTCTGCCCCGCTTCCGTTGGCGTGAAGCTACGAGTGGTACGCTGTACGAGCTTGATACCTAAAGAAGCTTCTAACTGGCTAAGCTGTTTACTGACGTGAGAAACAGACACACCTAGGCTCTTTGCCGCGGCGGTAAAGTTTTTATGTTTGATCAACGCAGAGAAGATCACCATTTGTGCAGCACGTTCAGATAACACGCAAACCTCATTTAAAAAACAGAAAACAAAGGGCTCCGAAGAGCCCCTTTAAAATTCATAGATGCATCAAATTAGAATGTTATGCGGTCAGCTAAATGACTTACCGCTAATGCGAAGTAGTAAGAGCGATTCCACTTCATCAACACATTGTAGTTGTTGTACACCAAGTAAGTTCGACCATTTTCATCATCAGGCATGATCAGCCAAGCTTTGATATCTTCGTCCAATTTAGGAAGTGGGCTGCCATCGTATTTCGTAATACCAAGCTTACTCCACTCTTGCAGATACTTACCTTTCTCAGCTTCGCGACCTTGCAGATTATGATCGATGCCGTGTGGTACTTTTACCTGGCGACCCCATGTAAAATTGTCGTCCCAACCCGATTCGCTTAGATAGTTCGCGGTAGACGCAAAGACGTCGGCCTCTGATTGCCAGATGTCTTTTTTGCCATCGCCATTACCATCTGCGGCAAAGCGCAAAAATGAACTTGGCATAAATTGACATTGGCCCATCGCGCCCGCCCACGACCCTTTAAAACTCTCTAGCTCGATATGACCTTCATCTAAGATTTGCAGTGCTGCCATGGTCTCTTTACGGAAGAACTCCTCACGGCGACCTTCAAATGCCATGGTCGACAACGCATCGATCACACGGAAGTTTCCGGTAAACTTACCAAAGTTACTTTCCACGCCCCACAGTGCTACGATAAAACGAGGCTGCACGCCATATTCGTCACCAATGCGTTTTAACTCAGCATAGTGTTCTTTATAAAGCGATCGAGCCTGCTTTACTTTCCATTCAGGAACCGCCCTAGGAATGTATTCATCCAGAGTCAGTTTTTTCTCTGGTTGATTGCGATCGGCTTTCACTGCGCGTGGTTTATATTCCACATTTGCAAAAGCGGCGCTGATCACCTGTTCTGAAATGCCTTTATCACGGGCCTCTGCACGCAATTTATTGAGGTAGTCATCAAAGCCCTCGCTGCTTGCAAAGGCTGAAGTGCACATACCAACGCTGAGCATGGCTGCCAGTATCTTTTTCATATCGCCCTCCTTGAGCGAGGCAGTGTTCCCAGATGAGAAGCGCGAGTGATTATTCGCCTTTCTGCTGGGCTTTTTGTTCTTTGTATTTTTCTAATAGGTTTTCTGGTGGTGGTGGCAGTTGCAAGAAAAAGCCATCCGTTGTCAGTGATGCTTTCACTTTTTCGATATCAACTTGCGCTAAAGTACGACCTTCAAGTTTGATGGTCATGACCGGCATAGGCTTACCGAACATTTGCATCAGGGTGTCAGGAACTTGTGAAAAATCGTCCTTTTTCGGGATATAGAGATAAGTGCCTTCTTTTTTGGAGCTTTTATAAATAGAACAAAGCATGACAAGCCTTTTGTGCTGATTTACCCACTTTCAGTGTGGATTAAGTTGAAAACGTAAAATTCTCGCAAACTTGTTAGCAAATTTGAGATTAATTCACTTATTTGCTCACTCGAGAACTTGCTGCGTCAAAGGATGAAATATAACATGACAGACCTAGTTTAAGGCAACGCTCTTTCAATAAAGGCAAGAAGTCCACGATGACCCATTCACCAGACCTTAAAGGTAGCAGTTTTACGTTGTCAGTTTTACACCTTCCTGATAGCGAGATCGCGAAAACTGTCGAATTTTTGCAAGAAAAGGTTTCTCAAGCGCCCTCTTTCTTTGCATCCGCGCCTCTGGTTATCAATATAGCAAAAGTAGAAAGCGATATTGATTTCACAGAACTCAAGCAAGGTATCGCTGACGCAGGCTTTATTCCTGTCGGCGTCACAGGTTGCAAAGATAAACGGACTCAAAACCTCGCCTCTGAAGCAGGCTTTGCCATAATGTCTGCGAGCAAGTCTCCAGCGCAAGCCCCGGTTAAGATGGCTCCGACAAAAATCGTCCGCACACCTGTTCGTTCTGGTCAGCAGATTTATGCTAAAGATGGCGATTTAGTCGTACTGGCTCATGTCAGTGCCGGGGCCGAAGTGATAGCCGATGGTTCGATCCATATCCACGGCACCCTTCGTGGACGCGCGATTGCAGGAGCAAGCGGGCAACAAGAAGCTCGAATTATTTGTCACGATTTACAAGCTGAGCTGATTTCTATAGCAGGAGATTACTGGCTTAGCGATCAAATTGAGAGTGAGTATTGGCAAAAGAAAGTCATGATCAGTAAAGCCGAAGAATCATTACTTCTAGAAACACTCACGATTTAGTCTAAAAAGGAAATAAAATGGCACGCATTATTGTAGTAACGTCTGGCAAAGGTGGCGTTGGTAAAACCACTTCAAGCGCAGCCATCGCCTCGGGTCTGGCTCTGAAAGGGAAAAAGACTGCGGTGATCGATTTTGATATCGGCTTGCGTAACCTCGACTTGATCATGGGCTGTGAGCGTCGCGTCGTTTACGACTTTGTTAACGTAATCAACGGCGAAGCAACGCTAAATCAAGCGTTGATCAAAGACAAACGCACAGACAACTTGTTCATTCTTCCAGCTTCCCAAACACGTGATAAAGACGCACTAACAAAAGATGGTGTGCAACGTGTATTCAATGAGCTAGATACCATGGGCTTTGATTTTATCATCTGTGACTCTCCAGCAGGCATCGAGCAAGGTGCTCTGATGGCGTTGTATTATGCGGATGAAGCGATCGTAACGACCAACCCTGAAGTCTCTTCAGTACGTGATTCTGACCGTATTCTCGGTATTTTGGACTCAAAATCTTTGCGCGCAGAGCAAGGCCTAGAGCCAGTTAAACAGCATCTACTGCTTACACGCTACAACCCTGGCCGTGTTAACCAAGGTGAAATGCTAAGCGTACAAGACGTTGAAGAAATTCTGCATATTTCATTACTGGGCGTCATTCCAGAAAGCCAAGCGGTGCTAAACGCATCAAACAAAGGTGTACCAGTGATCTTTGATGAGAACACTGACGCTGGTATGGCTTACTCTGATACCGTAGAGCGCTTGCTAGGGAATCAAGTAGAATTTCGTTTCCTTACTGAGGAGAAGAAAGGACTCTTTAAACGACTGTTCGGAGGCTAGACATGTCACTATTAGAATTTTTCCGCCCACAAAAGAAATCATCGGCAAACTTAGCAAAAGAGCGTTTGCAGATCATTGTCGCGGAACGTCGTAGCCAGAATGATCCAGCGCCTTCTTATCTACCTCAACTTAAAGAGGATATTTTGAAGGTGATCAGTAAATACGTAGCGATTGACCCAAACATGGTCGATTTAACGTTTGAGCACAAAGATGATGACATTTCAGTGCTTGAGTTGAACGTGAAACTGCCAGACGATGAGAAGTAAACCACTTTTCGATTTTGCTTTAGTGTCGTCCTCTTCGTCATTCTGGACAGGGGGGGACGAGCGTGATTCAGAATCGATTACTAGTGTGCTCGGGTTGTTGATAAGAGGTTTTGAATTCAAATCAAGCTGCCAGTAGATTCCTAGTCTCACTTAGGTTCGCTGGAATGACTCAAGACCCCTTCGTCATTCTGAACAGCGAGGCACGAGCGTGATTCAGAATTGATGACTAGTGTGCTCGGGTTGTTGAAAATAGGTTTTGGCTTCAAAGCCAGTTACATATGCGTGTTACAAAAAAGGTTGGCGATAGTGCCAACCTTTTTTATTTATTTTATTTCAGAGCGCTATTCATTTTTTCACCCAGAAGTTCAAGGCGCCAGCCTTGCATCACATCGGGTAAGCGTGCTGGATCTCGGTCTTTTTTCCACACCCAACTAATAATTTGGTTTATCTGTTTTTTAGACGCTAAAAACTCAGTCGCTAAACCTGATTTTTGCGATGCAGTTTTCACTACATCTTTCATGTTCTTGAAGACTTGCTTGTAACCTGGGTAATCCATCAAACGTTCAAGTTTGGCTGGGTATTCATCCGCTGGGGTCTGCTTCGCTTGTTTCACGATGGCCGCAATTCTAGCCCCGTGGCGGTTAATCGCTCGTAAGTCGATACCCTCAGCTTCCATCTTCTTAAAACCCGTTAAACCTAAACGAGCAACCGTTAGCAAATCGCCTTCTTTAAAAATAAAGTTCAACGCTAAATCACGTTTGATAGCTTCACGGTAGCGCCACGTTGCTAGCGGCTTAAGAATCGCAAGTTCAGATGGTCTTAACTGCCAAGCTCCTTTAATATCAAGGTAGGCGTTCTCTTCATTGATGCTACGAATTCGTTTAGATACCAGTAAGTCACTTTCTTGCTGTACAGCATCCCACCAGCCTGCTTCCGTCACTTTATCAAGTAACGTCTCGTACAGGGGCATGAGGTAATGAACATCCGCCGCCGCGTAATCTAACTGCTTTTGTGTTAGTGGACGTGCCATCCAATCAGTGCGAGATTCACTTTTGTCTAACTCAACACCTAAGTACTCATTCACCAGAGTAGCAAAGCCAGTAGAGAGACCGTGACCAAGGAATGCCGCCATCAATTGTGTGTCTACCATCGGGAATGGTGTACAACCAAAGGCATTCTGGAATACTTCCAAATCTTCGCCACAAGCGTGCAATACTTTCAATACTGACGTGTCTTTTAACAGATCAATGAAAGAGGTCATGTCCGTCAGTTCTGTCGGATCAATCAAAGAAAGTTGTTTGCCATCGAAAAGCTGAATCAGACCTAGTTGCGGGTAGTAAGTCCTGATGCGGACAAATTCCGTATCGAGCATAACCACGTCTGCTTCTCTGGCTAGAGCGCAAACTTCTTCTAGGTCTTTGTTTTTCGTAATGATCTGATAATTCACATGCTTCTCGCTATAAAAAAATGCCAGCAAAACGCTGGCATTCTAACACTATTTGGCAATAAATGATTGTTGCACAAAGAAATCCGCTTATGCGCTCTTCTTCGCAAGTTCTGCGTCATTTTCTTCACGCAGTACACGGCGTAAGATCTTACCGACGTTAGTCTTTGGTAGATCTTCACGGAACTCAACCAATTTCGGCACTTTGTAGCCTGTTAGGTGTTGGCGACAATGTGCAATCACTTCATCTTTGGTCAAGCTTGGATCGCGTTTCACCACGTAAATCTTAACCAACTCACCAGAGACTTCGTGAGGCTGACCGATTGCAGCCACTTCCAATACTTTACCGTGCAATGCAACCACGTCTTCGATTTCGTTCGGGTACACGTTAAAGCCTGACACAAGAATCATGTCTTTTTTACGATCAACGATGTGCAAGAAACCTTGGTCGTCAAATTTAACGATGTCACCCGTTGATAACCAACCGTCTTCGTTGATCACTTCTTTGGTCGCTTCAGGACGCTGCCAGTAGCCTTGCATTACCTGCGGACCACGAACTTGTAGCTCACCCGTCTCTGTGTTTGCTAATGGGTTACCTTCTTCATCAACAATACGCACTTCTGTTGATGGTACAGGTAAACCGATAGAGCCATTGTACTCAACCAGATCGTGTGGGTAAGCCGCAACAAGTGGAGAGCATTCTGTTAGGCCGTAACCCTCTAACAAGTAGCAACCCGTTGTTTTTTGCCATTTTTCAGCAACAGCACGTTGAACGGCCATGCCGCCACCAACAGCAAGACGAAGATTACTAAAATCGAGTTCATGGAAATCTTCGTTGTTCACAAGTGCATTAAATAGTGTATTTACACCAGTAATAGCCGTAAATGGGTATTTCTGTAGCTCTTTGACGAAACCAGGAATATCACGCGGGTTGGTGATCAGCAGGTTGCGGCCACCCATTTCAACAAACAGCAAACAGTTCACTGTCAGTGCAAATACGTGGTACAGCGGCAGCGCAGTAACAACAAGTTCACGACCTGGAGAAAGAACCGGGCCGTAGGCACCTTTTGCCTGCATCACGTTTGCAATCATATTACGGTGAGTCAGGATTGCGCCTTTCGCCACACCGGTTGTACCACCAGTGTACTGCAAGAATGCGATATCATCGCCAGACATAAACGGCTTCACGTACTGAAGGCGACGCCCCTTGTGCAACGCTTTACGCATTGAGATTGCACCAGGAAGATCATACTTAGGTACCATGCCTTTTACGTACTTAACCACGAAGTCGACAAGCGTACCTTTCGCGCGCGGTAGCATTTGGCCAAGACTGGTTAACACCACGTGTTTCACTGGTGTATTTTCAACGATCTGCTCGAGTGTGTTCGCAAAATTAGAAACAATAACAATCGCTGTTGCGCCTGCATCATTCAATTGATGCTCAAGCTCGCGAGGCGTGTAAAGGGGGTTTACGTTCACCGCAATACAACCCGCGCGCAAAATACCAAATAGCGCAACTGGGTATTGAAGCAAGTTCGGCATCATAAGAGCAACACGGTCGCCCTTTTTCAGCTTCAGATCATTTTGCAGATAGGCAGCGAATGCTCGGCTACGCTCTTCCAATTTACGGAAGGTCATGACTGAGCCCATGTTCATAAATGCTGGCTGGTCTGCGTATTTCTGTACAGACTGCTCGAACATTTCAACCAAAGACTCATATTGCTCTGGATTGATGGTTTCAGGTACGTCACTTGGATAACGTGAAAGCCATGGTTTATCCACGATGTTACTCCTCGTTTATAACTGGCTAAAAAATAGCGTCCTTTTTATTATGGGCACTATTACAGCACAGCAAACGTGCTTGAGCACGTAACTCTCAAACACTTGTTTAAATTTTGTTAACTACACCAAGAATTCGCTCTGCGACTTCGAGTGTTTGCTCTAAATGGCAGTGATGCCCACCAGCAACGGAGACCACTTCAGGAGGGTTGGTTCCCCAATCGACTTGATGAGACTGTAGATGCTGGAATCCTTTATTTCCCAATACGATAAGGTGAGGGCAACGTATTTGGCTAGTCACCGCACTCGCATGCTCTTGTGACATACGATAAAGCGATGCACATTTCAGCCTAACATCGTGTCGCCAATACCATTGGTTGTCGCGTAATACGGTCGCACGCTCAACAATAGGTAATAGCTGCTCAGCGGTAAGGTGGTTGGCTTGCATACGTAGCTTTACCGCCAACTCTAAGGAGGCGATAGCTCGCTCTGATTTACGGCGTTGTCGCGTTCTGCTCAGTACACCATCACGCAGACGTTGCACTGCATTCGATGGAGGCTCTGCCAATGGCCCAGCTCCCTCAATTTGCACCAATGCTTCAACTTGCTCAGGAAACGCTGCACTATAACAACTTGCGATTAAAGCACCAAGAGAATGCCCTACTAAGACCAATCTGTTTGGCGACAATTCAACCAATAACTGGTGCAAATCATCAATATAGTCATGAAATGGGTAATAGTTATCGAACGATTTATGGCTAGACTTACCATGACCAAACAGATCGAGCGCCAATAAATGGAGTTTAGGGTTAAGTCGATGAATGTGAATCATCAACTCTTTGAAGCTTCCAGCATTATCCATCCACCCATGAAGAAAAACGACTGAAGTGTCAGTCGTTTTTTCGTTTCCGATTTCAAGTGCAGCCATCGTCCCACTTGGTAACGTGAAATAGCGTTCATTCATCTCGGATTATTTCACCTGTTTGATCACCTTGCCATCTTGTGGAAAATCATTTCGCCACATGCGGCAGTTAATGGAATAACATGGATAGTAATAAGTTGGGGTATCGTACATTCGCACACGTTCTTCTATCTTCCATAAGCGATATCCATCACCTTGGATAATTGGAAAAACATAGCGATGCTCACCAATTCGACCTTGTTCTTCCCCTGCGCCTTTACCAACGACCGTAATAAGTCGTCCCTCACTAAAAGCAACGGGTTCCAAATAGCCATCAAAATAAACCGCGAAACGACCTGTTGGCTCTTGATTGAAATCCGGCTTACCTGATTTGTTGATCGGAAGGTTAACGATCTCCAGACGAGTTTTGTTTTGTAGATTCTCAACATTCGCGATAACGCCACCGAGGCGAACATCCGTCGTCGCCTGACCTTGCTTCTGAGCGAACACTTTATAATCCGTCACAACCTGCTCAGTACTCGCATTTAATTCTTCAGGAAGTGAGCTGCAAGCAGATAACCAAAAAGCGGAGACAACCACCAGTAAAATACGTCCAGAAAACTTCATAAAACCTCGCTATGTTACCCCGCCATATTTATGGTGTTGAGGTGCTTCACACATAGATATCGACACCAAGCAATTGAGCAAGTTCCTCTTTTTTCGCTCGATTCATAACGTCCATATACTCTTCCATTGCTTTACGTGCCTGCCCCTCTGGTAAATCATATTGCACTTGAGCACGGTGAATTTGCGATTCGTCTACTTGTTTTATGGAATACGCGACAGCGTTCGCCACTTTCGAGGGTTGACCAACACTCTGCTTATCTTGCGCTTTCTTTACCTGCCCCTTTTTACCGACTTTATTGGTACGATTCGCACCGGGTATTAACGCAGGAGGTAAACCATTGATAGACGCCATAACACTCCATAAAAAGACAAGGCATTCGCCCTGTATTATTTATATGAAAACTAAGTTTTGATAAAGATAAAGTCTTGATAAAAATAAAGTTTCGATAAAAAAATAAGACTACTCGCGACCCGGAAGTTTTTTCCACGTCACATTATCACGCAAGTAAACCGGACTCGATTCTTCAACTGGCACGGTATTGCCTTTCTCGAGTTCCTGCTTAGCAAGAATCACGATATCTTGCGAATCAGGGTAAAGCACATCACACCCCGTTAAATTGAATGGCAGTTTGCCAAGGTCTTCTTGATAGGCATCCCAACCAGTACCCGCTTTAGTCCACGTTTTGTCGTCCGCTTGCGCTTCTTCTGCTAGACGGGCTGGTGGAATCACGCATTCTGAATCTACACCTGTCCATTCACCGTTCTCTTGGCGAGTGTAACGAGCCCAGTAAACCTCACTCATACGCGCATCAATAGCGACAGCTACATCTGTCGCACCGTGCAGGCGGTAACTAGCTTGCGCCATCGCAGCCAATGTCGAAATACCAATCATTGGTAGGTCAGCACCAAATGCTAAACCTTGTGCGATACCAATTCCGATACGAACGCCAGTAAAGCTGCCTGGACCACGACCAAACGCCAATGCGTCTAGATCTTGTAGAGTCAGACCCGCTTCTTTCAGTACTTCGTCTACCATAGGCAGTACTTTCTTAGTATGGTCACGAGGAGCAACCTCACTGCGTGAAATCACTTGGTCATTAACCAGTAGCGCAACTGAACAGTTTTCAGTTGCTGTATCGATAGCAAGAATTTTTGCGCTCATGTAACTCTCTACAATTCTTCTTTGATTTATTAATGCCACAGCACATTTAGTCTGTGACAGATTGTTCTGTTTTCAGGAATGTCTTTATTCGTTCCAAATCCCGAGTCCTTGGAATTGGCGGTAAACTGCCGAGGAAGATGCCACCATAATCACGCGTCACCAAACGGTTATCACAAATGATTAACGCTCCACGGTCTTTTTGGTCTCGAATCAAACGTCCTACCCCCTGCTTTAACGTGATGACCGCATCAGGGATTTGTACTTCTGCAAATGGCTCTCCACCACGTAATCGACAGTCTTCGATTCGGGCTTTGAGTAGCGGATCATCAGGGGCAGTAAACGGCAATTTATCAATGATAACACAGCTCAGCGCATCACCTCTAACATCGATCCCTTCCCAGAATGCACCAGTCGCCACCAGCAGTGCATTACCCAGTTCCATAAACTCGGCAAGGGTCTTTTGTTTACTCATCTCACCTTGCATAAGCACGGGTAGATCGAGCACTTCTCGGAAACGCTCCCCAAGCTCACGCATCATGCTGTGCGAAGTACATAGGAAAAAACAACGACCATCATTTTCTTCAATGACCGGCGCAAGCATTCGCACCAGTTTATCGGCTAAACCCGGGCTATTGGGCTCTGGCAAATAACGCGGTACACACAGGCGAGCTTGCTGCTCGTAATCAAAAGGAGACGGTAACGAGAACTGCTGCTTAGGCTTCAGGCCCAATCGCTCAGTAAAATGCTTAAAGTCACCCGACACCGCGAGAGTTGCCGAGGTGAATATCCACGCACCTTGCTTGATTTCGATTTGCTCATGAAACTTATCCGCTACTGAAAGCGGAGTAATGTGCAAAGCAAAATGACGTGGTGAGGTATCATACCAATAGGAATAACCGGTAATATCCACATCACACACGCGATCAATACGCCCTTTGATCAGGTTCGCTCGTTCAAAAGCAGTATCTAGCAATTGGCTTCGGCCCAAAGCCAACTTCAATACATCAATCGCCAAATCTAAGCTGTCGATTAAACGCACCAATTCCCGCTTGATAGACCCCGATTGCATGGCTTCTCGCCAGTTGCCCCGAAAACCAGGTTCACCAAGAACAATGCGCATATCCATCGCACTTTGCATCAATTTATCGCCCACCTTTTGCAGTTGACGCATGTCTTTTGCTTCGGTGCGATAGGCGATTTCGATGTCTTTCGCCAGTTCATGAACTTGACGACTCGACACGGTTTGACCAAAGTACTCGCTCGCAATATCTGGCAACTGATGCGCTTCATCAAAAATGAACACATCCGCTTCCGGGATCAATTCACCAAAGCCCGTTTCTTTGATCGCCAGATCGGCCAAAAACAGATGATGGTTAACGACTACGATGTCGGAATCCATCGCGCGTTTACGTGCTTTCAAAACAAAGCAATCGGTGTAGCTTGGACAGTCTTTGCCTAAGCAATTGTCGTTGGTTGATGTAATAGTAGGAATGATCAAACTGTCTTCAGGCAAATCCTCACAGTCGCCTAAGTCGCCGGTCTTAGTTTCCGATGACCAAGATCGTACTTTGACCAGTTGGGTCAATAATGTAGGGTCTGATTCATTGGTATGGCTTTCAACCATCTGTCGGCTTAGTCGATCCAAACACAAATAGTTGGAGCGCCCTTTTAACAACGCAACTTGTCCATAGAACCCAAGCGCACGCACCATTAACGGTAAATCGCGATGATACAACTGCTCTTGTAAGTTTTTTGACCCTGTACTGATGATGACTTTTTTGCCACTCAGTAGAGCAGGCACAAGGTAAGCAAAAGTTTTGCCTGTCCCCGTTCCGGCTTCAACCACTAGCTGAGTTTGTTCCTTGATCGCTTGACTGACCGCTTCTGCCATATCAATTTGCGGCTGGCGAGCTTGAAAGCCCGGAATTGCTTTGCCCAAAGCGCCTTCAGAAGAAAATGTTTTTGCGACCATGCCTGAGATCTATTGAGAAAAATTGCCGTGAGTATATCAGACGTTTAAGAGTGACATCAGCCTGCAAACGACCCGAAGATGCCTCAACACTGATAATTTGTTGAAACCATAGCAAGAATAGATTATTTATGAAGTCAGATTGCAGTACGATTTATACAACCAAACTGAGTATGTATGTCGTAAGCGAATATATTAATGCAAGGAAGTATCTGACTTATGGAAAAGAAAACACTGTTAACCCACTGCAGCGATGCTCCGGGTTTGATCTCAAAAATTACCAATATTTGTTATAAACATCAGCTAAATATCGTTCACAACAGCGAGTTTGTTGATAATACCAGTGGGCACTTTTTCATGAGAACGGAGTTGGAGGGCTACTTCAACGATCAAACATTTCTTGCTGATTTAGACCAAGCCTTACCCCAAGGTGCTAAACGTCGCCTATTGGGTTCTCGTCGTAAACGTATTGTTATTCTCGTGACAAAAGAAGCACATTGTCTGGGTGACATTCTGATGAAGACCTATGACGGTAGCCTCGATGTGGAAATTGCAGCCGTTGTCGGTAACTACGATAAACTTCAAGGTCTTACTGAGCGCTTTGACATCCCATACCACTACGTAACACACGAAGATCTTTCTCGTGAAGAGCATGAACAGAAAATGATGGAAGTCATCAGTCAATATGAAGCAGACTACTTGGTATTGGCCAAATACATGCGTGTTCTAACCCCAACGTTTGTGGAAAAATATCGTCATAAAATCATCAATATTCACCACAGTTTCTTACCGGCATTCATTGGTGCGAAACCATATCAACAAGCCTATGATCGCGGCGTAAAGATCATCGGTGCAACGGCACATTTTGTCACTAACGACCTCGATGAGGGTCCGATCATTAAACAAGATGTTATTCCCGTTGATCACACATTCAGTGCTCAAGATATGGCGCAAGCAGGCCGAGACGTAGAGAAGAATGTATTGAGTAAAGCATTAAACAAAGTGCTCAATGACCATGTTTTTGTTTACGGAAACAAGACGGTTATTCTCTAAACATCTAACGTTTAAATACAAAAGGGTTGCAGTGCTCAGCAACCCTTTCTTCTATCTAGTCGTTCAAGAACTATCTAGTCGATCAAAAGCTCGCTTATTAAACCTGCTCAGACTCCACAATACGTTTGAGTGAATGCGGGTGTAACTTGATGCAAATACCTTGATACTTAAATGCAACCGTAGGGTTGTTTAAGCGCTCGCCCTCTCCTTTCGGACTCGATAGTTTGATCTTTACGCCCATCTCTTCCAACTGTTCATAGCGCTCACCAAATGCAGGGTAAGTGTGTTTCAGGTCAGCTAAAAAATCGTCTGCTGTTTCAGCATGGGATGGAATCACAAACTCCACATGTTCCCAACTCTCTGCTGGGTATGATTTACCCTCGGCAGGGTATGGAAGCTCTAAACACTCAATCTTCCAACCGCGGCTTTCCAATGCTTGTTCAAATGCAATAACAACAATTGGACGGCCATTGATTTTAGCTTGAGAAATCACTTTTCCATGTTGGCTCCAAGCTTGATGCGCTGCTTTTGCAGTCTCAGCATCATTAATACGAAGTGCAATATGATCCGCTTGAGCAAAACTTAGATCCAACCTCAGCATCGAAGCCAAGTTTTCTATCTTTGCCATAAAAGCATCGAGATCTTGAATCATTAATTCTGGTGTTAAACGTTTTTCAATAAGTTGAGTCGTCATCATGGCTCTCTATTAATAAGGCTGCTGTTTCTTTACTTTGCGCGCCATAGTAAACCTAAAATGGCCGATACCCAAACGACTTAAAACGAGTAGATTTGACGCATTGCCTTGGATTCTAGCGTGAACATTTCCATTCAATCGAAAAAGTCTAAAATTCCCCAATTCCTCTCTGTATGAAAAGCAAGAAAGTTGTTATCATTACCCCCATTTTTGTGAACTCCAACAGAACTCGGCACTTACTTTTCCGGGTTCTTCGTCCTTGAATTGAAGGAAACGCGTGTGAATATCCAAGCACTTATTAATGACAAAGTATCTCAGGCTCTTGAAGCCGCTGGCGCACCTGCAGGCAGCCCTGCAGCCGTTCGTCAATCAGCGAAGCCACAATTTGGTGACTACCAAGCAAACGGCGTAATGGGCGTTGCTAAAAAACTGGGTACTAACCCTCGAGAGTTTGCACAGAAAGTACTGGATGTTCTAGACCTAGATGGCATTGCGAGCAAAACAGAAATCGCAGGCCCTGGTTTCATCAACATTTTCCTAAGCGAAGAGTTCCTAGCAAAGCAAGCTGAAGCAGCACTTGCTGACTCGCGTCTTGGCGTAGCGGCAGAAGAAGCACAAACCATCGTTGCTGACTACTCTGCACCAAACGTTGCTAAAGAAATGCACGTGGGTCACCTACGCTCAACCATTATCGGTGATGCGGTAGTACGTACTCTTGAGTTCCTAGGTCACAAAGTGATCCGTGCGAACCACATCGGTGACTGGGGTACTCAGTTCGGTATGCTTATTGCGAACCTTGAACGTGTGCAACAAGAGTCTGGCGAAGTTTCTATGGAACTGGCTGATCTTGAAGGTTTCTACCGTGAATCGAAAAAGCTCTACGATGAAGACGAAGAGTTTGCAGTAAAAGCTCGCGGCTACGTAGTGAAGCTGCAAAGCGGTGACGAGTTCTGTGCAGAGATGTGGAAGAAGCTGGTAGACGTGACCATGATCCAAAACCAGCGTAACTACGATCGTCTAGACGTGTCTCTTACGCGTGATGACGTAATGGGCGAAAGCATGTACAACGACATGCTACCTAAAATCGTAGCAGATCTTAAAGCACAAGGTCTTGCAGTTGAAGATGACGGCGCACAAGTTGTTTTCCTAGAAGAATTCAAGAACAAAGACGGCGAAGCGATGGGCGTTATCGTTCAAAAACGCGACGGCGGCTTCCTATACACCACAACAGACATTGCTTGTGCGAAATACCGTTATGAAGAACTCGGCGCAGATCGTGTGCTTTACTTCATCGACTCTCGTCAGCACCAGCACCTAATGCAAGCTTGGACTATCGTTCGTAAAGCAGGTTACATCCCAGAATCTGTTTCTCTTGAACACCACGCGTTCGGCATGATGCTAGGTAAAGATGGTAAGCCATTCAAGACTCGTGCGGGCGGTACGGTTCGTCTAGCAGATCTTCTTGATGAAGCAGAAGTTCGTGCAGCGCAGCTGATCGAATCTAAGAACCCAGAACTGGCTGAAGACGAGAAGAAAGCGATCGCAAATACTGTTGCAATGGCAGCGGTTAAATACGCAGACCTTTCTAAGCACCGTACAACTGACTACGTGTTCGATTGGGACAACATGCTAGCGTTCGAGGGTAACACTGCTCCGTACATGCAATACGCTTACACTCGCGTAGCATCTATCTTCGCAAAAGCTGGCGTGTCTATGGATGAGCTACAAGGTGAAATCAAGATCACTGACGAGAAAGAAAAAGCGCTTATCGCAAAACTTATGCAGTTCGAAGAAGCGGTTCAATCTGTCGCTCGTGAAGGTCAACCACACATCATGTGTAGCTACCTATTCGAACTAGCAGGTCAATTCTCTAGCTTCTACGAAGCATGCCCGATCCTAGTTGCTGAAGACGAAGCAGTAAAACAAAGCCGCCTGAAACTTGCAGCACTAACAGCGAAGACCATCAAGCAAGGTCTGTCTCTACTAGGTATCAATACTCTAGAGCGCATGTAAGAAACGAATCAGAATTCGATATAATTAGAAAGGTTGACGTGAAAGCGTCAACCTTTTGTTTTATCTGACGTATACTGATTTCATCCAATTCAAACCGGACAATAATAATGAGTTTTGAACTGCACCCTCAATTAGCAAAAGATACCACTGTCATTGGTCACTTCCCGCTTTGTGTGGCCCTTCTGCATAAAGACAATGCCGTACCGTGGGTTATCTTGGTACCGAAACGTGCAAACCTAAAAGAGCTGCACCACTTGCCAATGCAAGAGCAACAGCAGTTTTTGCTCGAATCTCAAGCGGTAAGCCAAGCACTGGAAGCGACATTTCGTCCTGACAAGATAAACCTTGGTGCTCTAGGCAACATGGTGCCACAACTGCACATTCACCACATTGCTCGCTTTAAAGATGACATTGCATGGCCAGGGCCGGTTTGGGGCAACACCAAAGGTGAATTCCGTAAAGAAGAAGAGCAAAATGAAATGCTTGGCCGTATTAAAAACGTGCTGTCACTGAGTTCTATTTTCCAAAAGGCCTGAGTTACACCAATAGTTTTGAACATCTGTTCATTAGTACTAAAAACTGATCTTTAAGAGTACATAACTGGTCATTCTGACTTGTTATCACCAGAGCTCAAAAAAACAGCCAAAGAAAAGCCGCATCATTACTGATGCGGCTTTGTCGTTTTTACGTGATGACTTTTTACGTGACTAATTTTGATAGTCGCTACATGGTCACTGTCAGAGATAGACCATCTTGCTTGGTCACCGAGTAGCGTACTCGAGTCACGTCATGAGCTTTATTGGTGTCGACTAGACGGCTAATTTTACCCTTTTTAATCCACACACTTAGCATTGCGTCGGCACCATCTTCACTCATCCCAAACTGCTTAGCCAGATCTGACTGGGAGACGGTTCCTTTGTCTGCAATGTATTGATAAAGCTCTTTTAAAATCATACGACTTGCACCTCTAGTGCACCTTGTTGTTTCTTGCCAATTCGCTTAAATACGCGGTAAGTACCAAGGAAGATTGCCACGATCACCGCGATCCAAATACCACTGGTGATTGGACTATCTGCAAAATGCGTCAACTGGTTGTAAAACGTTGCACATAGGTACGCGAGGCCCATTGTCCATACCGCAATAAAGCGTGCGAACTTATGACCGAATTCACGTACGTAAGCCCCCATCGCCGCCACACATGGTGTGTACAATAGGATAAAGATCAAGTAAGCAAAAGCTGCATTGCCAGAAGCAAACTGAGATTTGATATTCCCGAAGATAGAAGCATCGACTTCTTGATCTTCCGCGACTGCGTTTGAGTCGGTTAGGTCACCCACTTCAATGCCCAATGGATCAGAGTAGCTCAAACCAGCAAGGTTTTCAGGGATACTCATTACCGCCTCCTCTAGGCTAGCCATTAGATCAAACTCCGCTTCTTCGCCATCACTTGGTGTGGTGTATAAGCTATTAAGCGTGCCGACTACCGCTTCTTTTGCGAAGATACCAGTAATGATACCAACAGTCGCAGGCCAATTGTCTTCTTGAACGCCGATTGGTGAGAATACAGGAGTAACGACTTGTGCTGCTTTAGAAAGCACAGAGTTTTCACTGTCTTCGTTGCCAAAGCTTCCATCCATGCCAAGAGAGTTTAAAAAGCTGAGGATCGCAACCACAACGACGATTGTTTTACCTGCGCCTAGCACAAAACGTTTCAGTTTTTGCCAAGTCTTGATCACAACGTTTTGCACTGTTGGTAGTTCGTAGTCTGGCATTTCCATCACTAGCGTATCACTGCTACCAGGGTAAAGCGTATGCTTAAGAAATAGACCAGTAAAGATCGCAGCGACGATGCCAAGCAAGTAAAGTGCAAATACGATGTTTTGACCAGATCCTGGGAAGAATGCCGCTGCGAACAGAGCGTATACAGGCAGACGTGCTCCACATGACATAAATGGCGCCATTGATGCAGCCAGTTTACGTTCACGCTCTTGGTCTAGAGTGCGAGTCGCCATGATTGACGGCACGTTACAACCAAAACCAAGAACTAGCGGTACAAATGCTTTGCCCGGTAGGCCGATTTTCTGCATCACTTTATCAAGCACGAATGCTGCGCGAGCCATGTAACCTGAACTTTCAAGCACGGCTAGGAACAAGTACAAACATGCGATCACCGGAATAAAGGTAGCAACCGTCTGGATACCACCACCGATACCATCAGCGATAATCGTCACTAACCAAACAGGTAGATGACCGTCTAAAAGATGGTGACCACCATCAACCAATAGAGCACCGACGCCAATATCGAAGAAATCAATGAACGCACTACCAATATTGATAGAGAACATGAACATCAAGTACATCACAACAAAGAAAAATGGGATGCCCACCCACTTATTCAAGATGAACTGGTCAAGTTTTTCAGTAACACTTCTACTTAGCTTGCCTTCACTACGACGAACTTTTTTGCACTCTTCATGAAGATGCGTGTATTTAGTATCAGCAACATGCAAATCGACATCAAGTTCAAGCCCAACAATCGCGTTTTCAACCACATTACGATCAGCATCGGACATACTATTTAGGACTAGAGCATCTTTCTCTAGTGCACGAATCGCCAAAGCACGATGAGAAACAGTTTGATCATTAAAAAGATTAGAGACGTTATCGATCGCCGCTTCCATCTGCTCGCCATAGTTCAATGACACATCTTTAAGAGCAACACCTTGAACGACAGATTTATGTAGCTTCTCTTTAAACTCAGCAACTTGTGCTTTGTTAGTTGCAGACAAACTCACCACTGGGCAGCCCAATGTCTTTTCTAGTTCTGCAATGTTGATGACTTGGCGTTCACGCTTAAGCGCATCCATTTTGTTCAACACAACAATCATCGGACGACCAAGCTCGCGCAGTTGTAGCGTCATATATAAGCTGCGCTCAAGGCTCGTGGCATCGACAACGTTGATGATCAGATCCGCTGGATGAGTCAGGACCGCTCGTGATGCGATAGACTCGTCAATACTATTGCTATCATTACCGCTATCTAGAGAGTAAATACCTGGAAGATCTGTCAGTAAAAAGTCATCACCTGCGTGCTTAAACTGACCCGTTTTCTTTTCTACCGTTACGCCAGCCCAGTTACCTACCTGCTGCTTAGCACCAGTCAGTCCATTGAATAATGTGGTTTTACCACTGTTTGGGTTACCGACTGTAAGAATTTGGTATTGCATTATGCGCGCTCCACTTCGATGTTTTGTGCAATAGCTTCACGCAGCGCAACTGAAACGCCACGCACTTCGACTTGCAGTGGGTCCCCCATTGGAGCTCGTCGAATAACTTTCACTTCAGTATTAGGAAGTAAACCCATTACCATCAGCTTTTTTCTAACATCGGAAGTCAAACCTTCCAAAAGTCGAATCGTTGCTGTTTCGCCAGGCTTAATCTCTGATAACTTCATAACGGCCTTCAATAGTAGTGAAAATGATAAATATTATTATTAAGAATAATATCCAATCTTACTCTTCCGTGCACTAATATTCATTGTGTGAAATCAAAGATTTTACGAATGATTTAGTAAAACAACTCGTCAAAATCGTAAATAAAAACCTCGTTACTTTTGTCAAAATTAACATTAAATCAAACTTTAACATCGAAAATGCAAAGATTAACCAATCAAGGATAAAAATAAACTCATTTAAAAACAACGCTTTAAGGCAATTTTGGCGTATTGTCGGATTAATCATATAATTATGTCGTTAATTTTATAAGAAAAATAAGTAAGTCCTCGTATAGTTAATCCATCGAGAGGGCAACCTCTCAATTGAATTCCAGAGGTGGCATGGAAACATGCCACTCCGGCAGCAAGCGAAGGTGTCATTGACACCCGTGGTATAGTCCCCCCGGCTATACCACGATATTTTTTTCTATCTCTTATCTCTTATCTCTTATCTCTTATCTCTTATCTCTTATCTCAAGAACTTTCCTAATACTTGCTATGCTATTCAATGCGCATTCTAGTACTCACTATTTAAACTTGCCCTACTTTCTCTCTAAACAAGCTAGCATCTAATATGCCCGTCAACGCAAAGCCCTCGCTAAAAGTCGCACACACATTTATATGAATTAATTTAAGATGTGAATGCGGCACCGAAGCTTAGGGGCCTTTAACAGTCACACTCGATGATGTCTCTTACAAAAATAAAAAGCCCAGCGACTAGGCTGGGCTAAACAAGAAATCTATGGCAGCATCTACACACTCGCTTGGCTATCTTGAGTCATTGCAAATTTTGATGGGGGCAAACCAAAGTGCAGTTTAAACTTCTGGCTAAAATACGATGGGTCATTAAAGCCGCAGTTGAATGCCACTTCGCTGATTTTCTCCCCCGCAAGCAATTGCTCACAAGCCGTTTCTAATCTTACCTCTGTCAGGTAATCTTTTAACGTTCTTGAAGAAGCCGATTTAAATCGTCGTTGAAGACTTCGTTCAGACATAAAGAGCATCTTGGCCGCTGATGCAGTTCCAAACTCGGCATCATGATAATGTTCATCGACTAACTGATAGACTTTTAACAGCCACTCTCTCTCCGCTGTCATGGTTTCTTCTTGCTGAGGTTCGTCAACAAATTCCGTTATGTTTTCCTCAACAGAAACCTGTTCTTGAGCTCGTGGCCAGAATATCTGAATCTTATTTTGCGCATCGGAGGTAAATATTGATAATTCACCGCCGCTAGCGTCGACTAAATCTTTCAGGTTATCAATGCTTAAATCACTGTTATTCATTAAGCGTGAATTCACCGCTTTATTCGACAATTGACTGCCATGGTCAATAAAACTCAGTGAAATGGTCTCATCGTTGTCTTCAATAATTACTTTAAGTGATTGCCCACGAAAAGAGCGCTTAATCACATTCGCGAATATACTGTTAAAAATGACATCAAGATTAAAGCTTACCAAGGCGATTCTGTGGGCTTTTTCTTCATCATGAAGATCGACACGAATGCCCACTTTATGGAAGTCTTCTTGCCATACATCAACAATAGATTGGGTAATTTGGCTCAAGTTATAGTTTTGGCTGTAGCCATTATTGCTCTCAGGTGCACGCTTCAATTCATTAAGCTGCCAATATGTCTTAGACAAATGGTCACTAGTGGCCGTATCAAGGTCGTTGAGTCTATTTTCCGCAATATAGTCAATACTCGCTTTAATCGAGAGTGCAACGTGATCAACCAATAAGTTTCTTACTTGAATTTGTTTCCTGAGTTGTTGATTGCTATTTAGTAGCACCCGGCTTTGATGCCTCAACTGATTTGTTTTTAACGTTACTTGCGCAGCCAGTTCTCGGTTTGCTTGTACAACATATCGAGAACGCCAATACACAACAACCACGACAAACAGCAATGAAGTTATCACAAACCCAATGATCGCTATCTTAGATAAATACCACGGTTTTAATACGGTAAACCGAGCTTCCAAGCCCACTTGATTATCTTTTCTCTGAGCATCATTACTCACTTGAAGGTGGTAATTCCCCGTATTCAAGTGTTCCAATGTCAACTGACGACCTTCAAGAACCTGCCAATTGTCTCCCTCATTCAATCGGTAATATATGTTTTGTCGGTCAGGATAAGGCATTACTCCGAATAAAAAACTCAACGACGATCCATAAGGCAATTCCATTCGCTCTAATTGTGCGCTTCCAACCTCTACAACGTTATCTTCAAATACGACCTGACTAACGATCAACTTTGACTCCGGAGTGTTTGAGACTAATAGCGTTGACGCGTCCGCCTTAACCAAACCATATTGAGAGCCAAAAAATAATGTTCTTTCACGTCCGTCTCCATGACGTATATCGCAGACTCCCATCAAAAATTCGTTATTAATCAAGCCCGATGATGACGGGTAATGCGTAAGCAATTGACCTGACAGTCGGTAATAACTCAAACCAACAGAAGATGATAACCAAACACCTTTTTCATCACTAACCATACAAGCAGGTCGAGAGTTCGGCACACTAAGTTCAACCACTTGTTTTAGCCTGCTCCCCGGAACCGTTTTGAATACACCGTAAGAAGAGGCAAACCACTGAGCACCATCAGCCGCGGTTACCATATCGACTGATTCACCATACTGCTGAGAAAAATCATTGAAGCGAATCCTTTCACCATCATATTCATACACACCGTGGTCAGTACCAATAAGTAGCGAGGAATCATAAGCATATAGCTGAGTAAGCTTGGCTGGTAAGTATCGACTTACAATCCAATCACTCCCCAAACTGTGCACCTTTTGTTTTTCAATATTGAGATTGAATAAATGGTAGCCACTTGAAAGCCAGATCTGCTGGGCATCATTAGAAACAATATGATCAATAGCTTTCTCTGAAAATTGGGATAAGAAAGGTAAGGTAACGAGGTTATAGTCCTCCATTCTCCTAAGTTCTAGGCCCTCAGATGTCGCTAACCAAAGATAGCCATCAAGCAAAGTAAACGCATTAATTCTCGATGGCACTTGAAGCACCTGATAGATCCCCGTAGGTGTCGAGCGGTACAACCTATGATCGTCTGAGAACCATAGCGAACCATCTGAACCGACTTCTGTTTGGCGAATTCGCCCTGAGAGTGACTGAGAGCCATGGCGACTAAAAACAATACGCTCAAACTGCTTACTGAACAGCGAATAATAACGAATGCCTTGATTGGTTGCGATCCACATCCCGCCCATGTTGTCATTGAGTAAGGCGTAAATCTTTGTATCGGCGAGTTCCAACTCTAAAAAACTTGCCGGTGCGACTTTAGTAATGTCACCGGTTAAAAACGAGTACAAATACAAGCCATGTTCCGTACCGATCCAATATTCCTTATTGCTTTCAGCAAACGTCAGCACATGCGATTCACCAATTCGAACCACTGGCTGACTCGGATCGTAAATATTAAAAACAAGTGCGCCTTTTAAGGTTCCGACTAATATTTCACGCCGAGCTGGTGAGTAATACACTTTTTCGATGTAATTCTTACCAGAACTCGTAACATGGTTAAACCGCTCACCATCTGACAAATAAACACCAGATGTTGTAGCAAGCACCCACTTAGTTTCTATAAAAATTGCGTCATTAATGTAAACATAGCTGTTGTTGCTGTGTTGATACAAGTGCAATAAAGAGGTCGATGTCAGCTCGTTAGTTGAAAGGTCATAAGTGTAGAAGTTCGCGCCATCGCTCACCCAAATGTAATTCCCTGAAGCACCAATTTTTCGAATTTGTGCACCTGGATTCAAACTAAAAATTAGCTGTCGTTCTTGATTTGGATAAGCTTGATAAACTTCATTTTCAACGAATGTCCAAAAGGAGCCTTTGTGAAAGGTTAGCTGTTCAGCTTGGTGATGCAGAAAACTACCGGACTTCGGCAGTGTATTTTGACCATCGTAAAAGAGCACCCGGCCATGGACATCGTGAATCCACAATCCCCCTTGGGCCCCAAGAAATAGCTGTTTTGCTGCAACGAACGTACCCTCTGCCTGGCTTGGTAGAGGATAAAATATGGAATTTGAACCATTCAAAGCAAAAACTGGGAATGAAAGTAAGAGCCCCAGTAAAACTTGGGACAAATAACGCAGCAAGATGAATATCCTTTATTCAATAATGATGAGCCGCTCTAGTACTCGTTAGACGTAAATCTAAAGGCCTATGTAGTTATTTTGAGCGGCTAATTATGAATAATAATATCTTAAATACTGCCGGATAAAAGTATCGCCTTAACTAAGGTTGCAATTCTTACTGTGAGATCACGATAAATACAGATTCAATTTAAGATGTAAGACGTATTACTGCTTACTCTGCAAGCACTGACTAAAGTTATTTGACAGCGTTTTGAGAAACACGAAGTAACTGCCAGGCTGCACTTCAATCTCGCTACCCAAAGGATCAAGCACACCAGTTCCTACATCACTCCCACGCATAACACTCTCAATCACTCCCGGGGTAAATTGAGGCTCTGAGAAAACACAAGCAACCTCACCAGATGCAAGCGTTTTACGAATATGAATCAGTGTTTTGGCTCCTGGTTTACGGTCTGGAGATACGGTGAAGTGCCCCAATTGATTTAATTGGTAACGCTCCTCAAAATATCCATAAGCATCATGGAAGACAAAATAGCCATTATTTTGGACAGGCGTAAGCTGCTGCTTAATCTCTGCATCTGTCGCTTTAAGCTGTTCTTTGAATTTTTGCAAATTTTTAGCATAGACATTCGCATTGCTTGGATCCACTTCCGCAAGTTTGTTGGCAATAACATTTGCCACTTGCTCAACTGGCGCAATTCCTAACCAAAAGTGCGGATCATGAGTACCGTGATGATGGCCATCATGGTCATGATTATGCTCACTACCAAACTCGCGTAACGACAAATCCGGGATTTGGCTCAATGTTAAAGTATTGTCTCTGTCAGTCACCACTTTTTCCAAAAACGGTTCAAGATCATGACCAAACCAAATAACGAGATCTGCTGATGCCACTTTCTTAACGTCGGACGGGCGCAGTGCATAATCGTGTGGCGAGGCATTATTCTGGAGTAAGACATCGGGAGTCGTAACACCATCCGTCAGCTCAGTTGTGATCATTTGAATCGGCTTAATACTGGTTAAAACCGTTACCGCATGAGCAGGCAAAGCTAACATTACTGAGACTGCAAGAATTATAGTTCTTTTCATAGTTTTACTTGGGGTATGGCGTTGAAAGTGCCATAATGTTACATTATAACACAATTGATTTGCAAATGAGTTTCATTCATGTCTTCACTAGTCCGTCTTGAACAACTGTGCGTCGAATTCGATGAGCGTAGAGTTCTCGACAATATCACCATGGAATTAGAAAAGGGCAAAATCACCACCCTAATTGGTCCCAACGGAGCGGGAAAATCGACATTAGTTAAAGTTATTTTAGGTCTACAAAAGCCAACCAGTGGCCAATTGACTAAAAAGCGCAAACTAAAAATTGGTTACGTTCCGCAAAAGCTGAAGCTTAATGACTCACTGCCGCTAAACGTTATCCGTTTTTTAAATTTGGCAGGAAAATACAGTAAACAAGAATGTATTGAAGCACTTAAACTTGTCGGAGCCGATCATCTGATTGGCAGCAATATGCATCGACTTTCTGGCGGTGAAAACCAACGTGTATTGTTAGCTAGAGCTTTATTGCAACGGCCAGAGCTTCTTGTGCTTGACGAACCTGCTCAAGGTGTTGATGTTCAAGGTCAAATTGATTTATATGACCTCATTGAAAGCATTCGCCATCGCTTTGATTGTGGCGTATTTATGGTATCCCATGACTTGCATTTAGTGATGGCAAAAACCGATGACGTCATTTGCCTCCACCATCATGTATGCTGCTCAGGCTCTCCTGCGACGATTACACAACATCCTTCCTACATTGCGCTATTCGGCAATGCAACACGAGAATCTTTGGCATTTTATCACCACGATCACGAACATCACCATCACGACTTATCCGGTTCACCGGTAAAAGGGGATGCGAACGCTTGCACTCACCATTCACACGGGCATCATCAACATGATTGAATTTCTATTACCCTCAATCCTGGCCGGTATTGGTATTGCAATTATCGCAGGTCCACTAGGTTCATTCGTGGTTTGGCGCAAAATGGCCTACTTTGGAGATACACTAGCACACGCTTCCTTAATGGGACTGGCGCTTGGTTTTCTGCTCAATATAAACCTATATCTCGCCTTATTAGTCTGCTGTTTAGCACTCGCTGTACTATTGGTGACTCTGCAAAAACAACAGCTCGTTGCTACCGACACCCTACTCGGTATTTTGGCCCATAGTGCGCTTTCGATCGGCTTAGTCTCAGTGAGTTTCTTAGACAATGTCCGTATTGATCTTATGAGCTACTTGTTTGGTGATTTACTTGCGGTATCTCCTCAAGATTTGATGTTCATCTATGCTGGTGTTGTTGCCGTTAGTGCATGCTTGTATATATTCTGGCGTCCTTTACTATCAAGTACTGTTAGCGAAGAATTAGCCGCTGTCGAGGGCGTAAATACTGACTTGGTTCGTTTAGTTCTAATGCTAATGGTGGGAGTAGTAATCGCAGTCGGCATGAAGTTTGTTGGTGCACTGATTATGACTTCCCTATTAATCATCCCAGCTGCAACCGCTCGTAAAGTATCATCATCACCGGAGCAAATGGCCTTTTTCGCTTCAATCATTGGTTCGATCGCCGTGCTCATGGGCTTAAGCCTTTCGTGGCACTTTGATACACCTGCAGGCCCATCCGTTGTGATTAGTGCGACAAGTTTGTTTATGTTAAGCCAGCTGATCCGACGCAAAGCTTAGATTATTAGAAAAAATTAAGCTATTGAAAATAAAAAACAAAAAAGCCTGCAACGTTGCAGGCTTTTTGTGTCTTGTTATTTGGTTTATCTTACCAACCCGTCACTTCACGCAGACCTTGACCAATCTCAGCTAGAGATTTTACAGTCTTAACGCCAGCTGCTTCTAGTGCTGCGAACTTGTCTTCTGCCGTACCTTTACCACCAGAGATGATTGCACCTGCGTGACCCATACGCTTACCAGGAGGAGCCGTAACACCCGCAATGTAAGAAACCACTGGCTTCGTTACGTTTTCTTTGATGTAAGCCGCAGCTTCCTCTTCCGCAGTACCACCGATCTCACCAATCATTACGATTGCTTCTGTTTCAGGGTCTTCTTGGAAAAGTTTCAGGATGTCGATGAAGTTTGAACCTGGAATTGGGTCACCACCGATACCAACACACGTAGATTGACCAAAGCCTTCGTCAGTCGTTTGCTTAACCGCTTCGTACGTTAGTGTACCTGAGCGAGAAACGATGCCCACTTTACCTTTCTTGTGGATATGACCAGGCATGATACCAATCTTACACTCATCAGGCGTGATAACACCCGGACAGTTAGGGCCAATCATGCGAACGCCAGTTTCCTCTAACTTCACTTTCACATCGATCATATCAATGGTTGGAATGCCTTCCGTAATTGTTACGATGAGCTCAATGCCAGCATCGATTGCTTCTAGGATTGCATCTTTACAGAATGGTGCTGGGACGTAGATTACTGTAGCCGTTGCGCCAGTCACTTCTACCGCTTCACGTACTGTGTTAAATACAGGAAGGCCAAGGTGAGTTTGACCACCTTTGCCTGGAGATACACCACCAACCATTTGTGTACCGTAAGCAATCGCCTGCTCTGAGTGGAAAGTACCTTGACCACCAGTGAAGCCCTGACAGATTACTTTAGTGTCTTTGTTAATTAGTACAGACATTATTTAGCCTCCGCAGCAGCAACAACTTTCTGAGCAGCATCTGTTAGCGACTCAGCAGCAATGATATCAACATCAGAATTAGCAAGAACTTCGCGACCTAGATCAGCATTAGTCCCTTCTAGACGAACAACAACAGGTACCGTTACACCGACTTCTTTCACGGCACCAATGATGCCTTCTGCGATCATGTCACAACGAACGATACCGCCGAAGATGTTTACTAGAACGGCTTTCACGTTGTCATCAGATAGGATGATCTTGAATGCTTCAGCTACGCGTTCTTTTGTTGCACCGCCACCTACGTCTAGGAAGTTCGCTGGCTTGCCACCGTGTAGGTTCACGATGTCCATTGTACCCATCGCTAGACCCGCGCCGTTAACCATACAGCCAACGTTACCATCTAGTGCTACGTAGTTCAGCTCCCACTGAGCTGCGTGCGCTTCACGCTCGTCTTCTTGTGAAGGATCGTGCATTTCACGAAGCTTAGGCTGACGATATAGTGCATTTGAGTCGATGTTGATCTTACCGTCAAGACACAGTAAGTTGCCTTCGCCAGTAATCACCAGTGGGTTGATCTCTAGTAGCGCTAGGTCGTACTGAGAGAACATAGTGCCAAGACCCATGAAGATCTTAACGAATTGTTTAATTTGGTCACCTTCAAGACCAAGTTTGAACGCTAGCTCACGACCTTGGTAAGCCTGAGGGCCTACTAATGGATCGATTGCTGCTTTGTGGATTAGCTCCGGCGTTTCTTCCGCAACTTTTTCAATTTCCACCCCACCTTCAGTCGAAGCCATGAAAACGATCTTACGAGTTGCACGGTCAACAACCGCACCAAGATAAAGTTCGTTGGCGATGTTAGACGCTTCTTCTACAAGGATTTTAGTAACAGGCTGACCATTTGCGTCTGTTTGGTAAGTCACCAAGTTCTTACCTAGCCATTTTTGTGCGAATTCTTTTACGCCATCTTTGGTGTCGTGTAGCTCAACGCCGCCCGCTTTACCGCGACCACCAGCGTGAACCTGACATTTTACAACTTTCTTTTCAGTAGTAATGCGACCCGCCGCTTCGAAAGCTTCTTGTGGCGTATCACATGCGTAGCCTTCCGGTACAGGCAAACCGAATTCTGCAAACAGCTGTTTGGCTTGGTATTCATGCAAATTCATTTTGATATTCCGTTTGTTTTTCCCTTAAGGGAATTATAATTTCCATAACACCGCTATGATTGCGGTACATCTGTAGGGTCTTCTCAAATCAACTGCTTATTGTATATCCGAGCAGTTCAAGTGAAGGCCAGACGCTGAGCCAGTCTAGCCTTAGCTACCGTAGACGTCGAGTCATCACAGGCAACTCGACGTTTTAGCGATATTAAACGTCTAATAGCAGACGTGCTGGATCTTCTAGTAACTCTTTAATCGTTACTAAGAAGCCCACTGATTCACGACCATCAATCAAACGGTGGTCGTAAGATAGGGCGAGATACATCATTGGCAAAATTTCTACTTTGCCATCCACCGCCATCGGACGCTCTTGAATTTTGTGCATACCCAAAATTGCAGATTGTGGTGGGTTGATGATCGGTGTCGACATCAATGAGCCAAATACACCACCGTTAGTAATAGTGAAGTTACCGCCCATTAGCTCATCCACCGTTAGCTTGCCGTCACGGCCTTTGATTGCTAACTCTTTAATGCCTTTTTCAACATCAGCAAAACCTAGGGTATCGCAGTCTTTTAGAACTGGCGTCACTAGGCCGCGTGGCGTTGATACCGCCATGCTGATGTCGAAGTAGTTGTGGTAAACAATGTCATCACCGTCAATTGACGCGTTTACTTCTGGGTAACGCTTCAGCGCTTCAGTTACAGCTTTCACGTAGAAAGACATGAAGCCTAAACGGATGCCATGACGCTCTTCGAATTGATCTTTGTATTGCTTACGAAGGTCCATGATTGGCTTCATGTTCACTTCGTTAAACGTGGTCAGCATTGCCGTGTTGTTTTTCGCTTCTAGAAGACGGTTTGCCACTGTCTTACGTAGACGCGTCATTGGAACACGTTTTTGACTGCGAGCCGCTGCTGGCGCTTCAACCGCCGCAGGTGTTTCTGCTTTCGGTGCGGCTTTTGCGTTAGCAAGATGCGCGTCAATGTCTTCACGAGTGATTCGACCACCAACCCCAGAACCTTTCACCTGGCTTGCCTCTAAGCCGTGTTCAGCAAGAAGGCGACGAACTGCAGGGCTTAACGCGTCATTAGTTTCTTCAGTCAATGTTGCTTTGTGACGTTTGTCAGGAGACGCTTGCGTATCTTCTGTCGTGTCTGCTGTTGGTTCGCCCGCAACTGCGCCCGGCTTAAGTCTTGCAATTAGCTGTTTAGAAAGGACTGTTGCGCCCTCTTCTTCAATGATTGCTTCTAGAACACCGGCTTCCGGAGCAGGAACTTCAAGCACCACTTTATCCGTTTCGATATCAACCAGAACTTCATCACGCTCTACTGCGTCGCCTGGTTTTTTGTGCCATGTCGCTACGGTTGCATCTGCAACTGATTCAGGTAAGTCTGGAACCAGAATTTCAATTGTCATAACTGTTTCTTCCTTTAACTTCTAGTTCTTAATTCGAAGTTGTTGAGTTCACATTCAGAGCGTCTTCAACCAACGCTTTTTGTTGTTTCAAGTGCACCGACATGTAGCCTACTGCTGGCGAAGCAGAAGCTGGGCGACCTGCGTATTTAAGATCTGCGCCTGCTGGAATAGCAGCACGGAAGTTATGTTGGCTACAGTACCAAGCGCCTTGGTTTTGAGGCTCTTCCTGACACCATACGAAATCTTCAACGTTCGTGTATTGTGCAATCGCCGCTTGTACTTCTTCCATCGGGAATGGGTACAGTTGTTCAATACGCACAATAGCTACATCATCTTGTTCGTTGTTGCGACGTTGCTCTAGCAGGTCGAAATACACTTTGCCAGAACAGAACACAACACGTTTCACTTTGCTTGCTTCCAGATTATCGATTTCCGGAATTGCAGGTTGGAATGTGCCATCAGACAATTCTTCCAATGTTGATGTACAAAGTGGATGACGCAGTAACGACTTAGGTGACATAACTATCAGTGGGCGACGCATCGGACGCACCACCTGACGACGGATCATGTGGTAAACCTGTGCTGGCGTAGATGGCACTACAACTTGCATGTTTTGTTCCGCACACAATTGCAAGTAACGCTCAAGACGCGCTGAGGAGTGCTCAGGGCCTTGACCCTCATAGCCATGTGGAAGAAGCATCGTCAAGCCACACAGACGAGCCCATTTTTGCTCACCGGACGAGATGAATTGGTCAATCACAACCTGTGCGCCGTTTGCGAAGTCTCCGAACTGTGCTTCCCAAATTGTTAGACCACTTGGCTCTGCCGTTGCGTAACCGTATTCAAATGCCAATACCGCTTCTTCAGACAACACTGAGTCAAAGACTTGGAATGGACCTTGTTTGTCATGAATATTAGCAAGCGGAATGTAGGTACTTGCGTCATTTTGGTTATGCAGCACCGAGTGACGGTGGAAGAAAGTACCACGGCCTGAATCCTGACCAGAGATACGAATACGCTTACCATCATCGACGATCGTCGCATAAGCTAACGTTTCTGCCATACCCCAATCGATCGCTTTTTCACCGCTAATCATGGCAGCACGATCGTTGTAAAGCTTGTTTACACGGCTTTGTAGCTTATGGCTATCCGGGTATTGAATGAGACGCTGACCAAGTTCTTTTAGACGTGTTTCATCGAACTTGCTTTCCCAGGCAACATCCCAGTCATGACCTAGATACGGAGACCAGTCAACCGAATGCAATGCCATTGGACGCCACTCTTTTACCACAACTTCACCTTTATCCAGTGCGTCACGGTATTCATTAACAAGCTGTGTAGCGACTTCAATGTCTGATTCGTTTTTGTCGATCAATACATCTGCGTATAGCTTACGAGGCGTTGGATGCTTCTTGATTTTCTGGTACATCAACGGCTGAGTCGCATTCGGCTCATCCGCTTCGTTATGACCATGACGACGGTAACAAACCAAATCAATCACAACATCACGCTTAAACTCGTTGCGGTAATCCAATGCGATACGTGTTACGAAAGCGACCGCTTCTGGATCGTCAGCATTAACGTGGAAAATAGGCGCCTGCACCATCTTCGCGATGTCAGTACAGTACATGGTCGAGCGTGTATCACGAGGGTTAGAGGTTGTAAAACCAACTTGGTTGTTTACAACAATACGCACTGTACCACCGACACAGAAACCACGCGCAAGAGACATGTTGAATGTCTCTGCTACCACACCTTGACCAGCAATCGCTGAGTCACCATGAATAGTGATTGGCAGCACGCGACTGCCCTCAAAATCACCTAAGCGATCTTGGCGAGCTCGCACAGAACCGATAACGACTGGGTTTACAATCTCAAGGTGAGATGGGTTAAAGGCTAACGCAAGGTGAACATCGCCACCTGGTGTCGCAAAGTCAGCAGAGAAACCTTGGTGGTACTTAACATCACCCGTACCCCATGTATCATCGTGTTTACCCGCAAACTCATCGAACAAATCTTGTGGCTTCTTACCAAGAACGTTGACCAGCATGTTCAAACGTCCACGGTGAGCCATACCGATAACCACTTCACGCATGCCACTCTTACCAGCATGACGAATCAGCTCTTTTGTCATCGGAATCAGTGCATCACCACCCTCTAGTGAAAAACGCTTTGCGCCTGGGAATTTAGCGCCCAAGTAACGCTCAAGACCTTCAGCAGCCGTTAGCTCCTCAAGGAATGTACGTTTTTCGTCTTTATCGAAAGATGGCTGACCTACGACAGACTCTAAACGTTGTTGAATCCAACGCTTTTGCTCTGTGTCAGTCATGTGCATGTATTCGGCACCGATAGAACCACAGTAAGTCTTCTTCAGTGCTGAGTAGATATCTTTCAACTGCATCGTCTCTTGGCCAACGGCAAAAGAACCTACGTTGAAAGTTTCTGCGAAGTCATCTTCGGTGAGATTGTGGAATGCAGGGTCCAGCTCCGCCACAGGTGGACGTTGCCATAGACCTAGAGGATCGAGCTCTGCAGCTTCATGACCGCGGAAGCGGTATGCGTTGATAAGCTGAAGAACTTTTACTTGCTTAGCGTCGACATCTGGATCACTAACTTGGACACTGTAATGCTTTGTTTCTTGAGCGAGTCGTCGGAAGTAGTCACGGACACGCGAATGTGGCTGTTCAACCACTTCTTCTGAGTTCTTAGGCAACTCATCAAATACGCGTTTCCACTCCTCACTTACCAGATCGGGATCACTTAGATACAGTTCGTAGAGGTCCTCTACATACGTTGCATTGGCGCCAGCCAAGTGTGAAGACTCGAGCCATGCCTTCATCACGCCGTTGTGCATATTTTCCCTTAACCAGTAGTTTTCACGTTTGCTTCGGTCTGCGCCGAGCTATTAAGAGCCGACCTAAGTAGGTCGGCAATTTTTGTTGTTAATTAAATCGAACGATTCACCAGCATCGACTTAATATGTCCGATAGCTTTCGTTGGATTTAGCCCCTTAGGACAAACACTTACACAATTCATGATGCCATGGCAACGAAAAACGCTAAATGCATCATCAAGATCGGACAAACGTTCATCAGTTGCCGTATCTCGGCTATCAATTAACCAACGATAGGCCGCGAGTAAACCAGCAGGGCCGATAAATTTGTCTGGATTCCACCAGAAAGATGGGCAAGAAGTCGTACAACATGCACACATGATACATTCGTACAATCCATCTAAATGTGCACGTTCATCTGGTGACTGTAAGTTTTCTCTTGATGGTGGCAACGCGCCGTCATCAATCAAGAAAGGCTTAACTTTTGCATAGTTATCATAGAACTGTGTCATGTCAACGATAAGATCGCGCACTACTGGTAGCCCTGGTAGCGGTCTGATGACAATCTGTTCGCCAGATAAAGCAGAAAGTGGAGTAATACACGCTAAGCCATTTTTGCCGTTCATGTTGAGGCCATCTGAACCACATACACCCTCACGACAAGAGCGACGAAATGCAATCGTTGGATCTTGCTCTTTTAGCAGAATAAGTGCATCCAGAACCATCATGTCTGAACCTTCATCCACTTCAAGGACATAGTCTTTCATGTATGGTTTTGTATCAACATCTGGATTGTAGCGATACAAAGAGAAGTTAAGTTTCATCGTCATTTCCTCCTCTTAGTATGTACGTACTTTTGGTGGGAACGCCTCACGGTGGGTCGGCGTCATATTTACATCACGCTTGGTCATCGCTTCTGTTTCCGGGTTGTAAATTGAGTGGCATAGCCAGTTCTCATCATCACGCTCTGGGAAGTCGAATCGGGCATGTGCACCACGGCTTTCTGTACGGTAGTTTGCTGCGACCGCTGTCGAGAAAGCCGTTTCCATCAAGTTATCCAATTCAAGACACTCAATACGCTGCGTGTTGAACTCTGAGGACTTATCAGCAAGATGTGCATTTTGTAGACGGTCTCGAATGACTTTCAATTCTTCTAGGCCGGTCGCCATTGCGTCCCCCTCTCGGAATACCGAGAAGCTATTTTGCATACAAGATTGTAAATCTTTGCGGATTTGAACTGGGTCTTCGCCGCCTTTACTGTTTTCCCAACGCATGGTACGTGCAAGAGACGCTTCAATATCAGATTCTGTTGCCGGGCGAGCCTCAGCTTGCGCTGCCAATGTTTCACCAAGGTGCAGGCCTGTTGCGCGGCCAAATACCACAAGGTCAAGCAGTGAGTTACCACCTAGACGGTTCGCACCATGTACCGATACTGATGCGATTTCACCACAAGCATACAAACCTTGAACTTCAACATCGCTGCCGTCAGCCATTTGTTTGATCGCTTGACCAGAAACCTGAGTCGGTACACCGCCCATCATGTAGTGACACGTAGGGATAACTGGAATTGGTTCTTTAACTGGGTCAACGTGAGCGAACGTGCGTGAAAGTTCACAGATGCCGGGTAGGCGTGACTCAAGAACATCTTTACCTAGGTGATCCAGTTTCAGCTTAATATGTGGTCCCCAAGGTCCATCACAACCACGACCTTCACGGATTTCAATCATCATTGAGCGCGCAACAACATCACGACCCGCAAGATCTTTCGCGTTTGGTGCGTAACGTTCCATAAAGCGTTCGCCGTCTTTGTTTAGAAGGTAACCACCTTCACCACGACAGCCCTCTGTTACTAGAACACCTGCGCCAGCAATGCCTGTTGGGTGGAACTGCCACATTTCCATGTCTTGCATCGGAACGCCAGCGCGCAGCGCCATACCAACGCCGTCACCGGTATTAATATGAGCATTGGTTGTAGACGCATAGATACGACCCGCACCACCTGTTGCTAGGATGGTTGCTTTCGATTTAAAGTAACAAATCTCGCCCGTTTCCATACAAATAGCCGTACAACCCATGATTGCGCCATCTTGGTTTTTCACCAAGTCTAGTGCGTACCATTCAGAGAAAATCGTGGTTTTGTGTTTTACGTTTTGCTGGTAGAGAGTATGAAGAAGCGCGTGACCAGTACGGTCCGCTGCCGCTGCCGTACGTGCAGCTTGCTCACCACCAAACTCTTTAGACTGGCCACCAAATGGGCGTTGGTAAATAGAGCCATCATCAAAACGAGAAAATGGTAAGCCCATCTTCTCTAGCTCAATAACAGACTCAGGGCCGTTCTTACACATGTACTCAATCGCATTCTGATCACCGATGTAATCTGAACCTTTTACTGTGTCGTACATATGCCATTGCCAATCATCCTTATGCGAGTTACCTAGCGCAACGGTAATACCACCTTGCGCCGAAACCGTATGAGAACGAGTTGGGAAAACTTTAGACAGCAAAGCACAAGATAGGCCTTGCTCTGAAATTTGCAGTGCAGCGCGCATGCCCGCACCACCAGCGCCGATTACTACGGCATCAAATTCACGAACTGGAATAGACACTTACGCACCCCACAAAATAAATAGACCAGAGAAGACATAACCGAATAGCACGGCAATTACACCAAGTTGTAGTGCGCCACGAAGTTTCGCGCACTTAATGTAATCCGTTAACACTTGCCACAGGCCAATCCATGCATGGATAAGAACGGAAACAAGGGCCAACATGGTGAAGACTTTAGTGAATGTACCACCAAAGAATTGGGTCCAAGATGCGTAAGAGATATCCGAGAAAGCACAAAAGCTCACCAGATAAATCGTATATAACGTCATAATGATGGCTGACGCGCGAATAAGTAGGAAATCGTGCACACCATTACGACCAAATGAAGATACGTGTTTTACCATACCAAGATCCCCGCCAATAGTGATAGCACTGCAGTTGCACCGAACGTAACTTTAGCGCTCATCGCGCCTGATTCGAGCTCTTCGAAATGACCTAAGTCCATCAATAGATGACGAACGCCACCAGCAATATGGTAGGCAAGTGCAGTTAGGATGCCCCATAGAATCAGTTTCACGAAGAAGCCATCAACAATGTCTGCGGCTTCCATAAAACCTATCGGGGATGACAGAGATATGGACAGTAACCAAAGTAATATACCCACCGCAACACACGTAATCACACCAGAGACACGGTGTAGGATTGACGCGATTGCTGTGATGGGAAAGCGGATGGTCTGTAAATCTAAATTAACAGGTCTTGACTTTCTTTCTTTCACGGGCTTGCTCACTCAGCTCCATTGAGCATTTATTGTTATAACCAATTTCAGCTTCCAAATGTGCAAAAGTTAACAATTGATTAACAAATAACCCCAACAATCCAAGAGATAATTGTAAATGAGTTGTTAACTGTCGAGTGCTATAAACAAACCTCACTTTTGTTTTTAGACCCGAACTTATAAGGATTTAACCAAAATTTTCTGAGCCAATATACGGCTAGCAACATTCTAATACAATTGATGTAACAAATTATGCTACATAGAACAGATTTTTAACGATTTTCATGAGAAAAATCATAACAAGTGCACACAAAGATGGAGAAAAATTGACTTTAAGCTTTAACAACAGTACAAAAATGGCACATAAACATCCTGGACGGATTAAATAATAAGCAAAGGAGATTGTTATGGCGGATAAGAAAGCGACCCTTCATGTTGAAGGTCATGCGCCAATCGAGCTACCAATTATGGATGGTACTATTGGTACGCCTGTAATTGACGTTCGTAAACTGGGAGCCAATGGTTACTTTACTTTTGACCCTGGTTTTCTTGCCACTGCATCTTGTGAATCATCAATCACTTATATCGATGGCGGCAAAGGTATTCTTTTGCACCGTGGTTATCCGATTGATCAATTAGCCAATAACGCAGACTACTTAGAAGTTTGTTATATCCTGCTATACGGTGAAGCCCCAACCCGTGACCAATATGAGCAATTCAAAACAACCGTAACTCGCCACACTATGGTGCATGAGCAAATCGCAAGCTTCTTCCATGGCTTCCGTCGTGATGCTCACCCAATGGCGGTGATGTGTGGTGTTGTTGGTGCACTAGCAGCGTTCTACCACGACTCACTAGACATCAATAATGATGAGCACCGTGAGATTGCCGCGTATCGACTCATCTCAAAAATGCCAACACTGGCGGCGATGTGTTACAAGTACTCTATCGGCCAACCATTTATCTACCCTCGTAATGATCTAAGTTACGCAGAAAACTACCTGCACATGATGTTTGCTAATCCATGTGAAGAGTACGAAGTGAACCCAGTTGTGGCTCGTGCGATGGATAAAATCTTTACGCTCCACGCAGACCACGAACAAAACGCTTCAACATCAACGGTTCGTCTATCAGGCTCATCTGGTGCAAACCCATTTGCCTGTATTGCCGCAGGTATTGCTTCTCTATGGGGCCCTGCTCACGGTGGTGCGAATGAAGCGTGTCTGAAGATGCTTGAAGAAATCGGCAGTGTCGATAACATTCCTGAATTTGTAGAGCGCGCAAAAGACAAAGACGACCCATTCCGTTTAATGGGCTTTGGTCACCGCGTATACAAAAACTACGACCCTCGTGCTACTGTGATGCGTGAAACCTGTCACGAAGTGCTAAAAGAGCTAAACATTAAAGATCCACTACTAGATGTAGCGATGGAGCTTGAACGTATTGCACTTTCTGACGAATATTTCGTATCTAAGAAGCTATACCCGAACGTAGACTTCTACTCAGGTATTATCCTAAAAGCGATCGGTATTCCAGTCTCGATGTTTACGGTAATCTTCGCGATTTCTCGTACTATCGGTTGGATTGCTCACTGGAACGAAATGCACAGCGACCCACTAAACCGTATTGGTCGTCCTCGTCAGCTATACATGGGTGAAAGTCAGCGCGATTTTGCTCCTCTGCATGAGCGCGAATAAGCTCTAAGATCTAAGCTCTAAGAAAAACAAAAAAGGGTTGCAATGTAAATCGCAACCCTTTCTGTTTGAACTTAAACGGGATTGTCAATATCGATAAACTCTACATCCAACCCATGTTCTGCTGCGAGCCACTCACCTAACGCTTTGATGCCATAACGCTCAGTTGCATGATGCCCTGCCGAAAAATAGTGAATATCCAACTCTCGAGCAGTGTAAGTTGTTCGCTCTGAAATCTCACCGGAGATGAAAGCGTCTAGACCATGCTGTGCAGCAAGCTCAATGTAATCTTGTCCGCCCCCTGTACACCAACCTACCGTCTCAATCAATTTGTCGGCATTGTTAGGCTCGATATGCAGAGGCTCACGGTTTAATACTCGTTGGATTTTTTTTGCGAACTCAGCACCAGTCATCGCTTGTTTCAAACGACCAAACATTGCCACAGACTGTGGGTGACCTTCTAGCCCACCTTCCACGTTAATATTCAACAAACGTGCAAGCTCAGCGTTATTGCCTAATTCTGGATGAATATCTAACGGTAAATGGTAACCGTAAAGATTAATATCATTTTTAATCAAGCTGCGAATACGCTTTCCTTTCATTCCTCGAATGGGCTCTGGTTCACCTTTCCAAAAGTATCCATGGTGAACAAGCAATGCATCAGCCTCTACCTCGATGGCTCTATCAATCAATGCTTGGGAAGCGGTTACGCCAGTTACGATACGTTTGATTTCTGATTTACCCTCAACTTGCATACCGTTAGGTGCATAATCTTTAATGAGTTGAGGGGATAATTTCTCGTTCAGGATCTTTTCTAGCTGTAAATTATTCATTATCACTTCCAATATTTTTAGCTTATTGGAAGTGTATATCGAACCACAATCAGGATGCTAGTTGTGGCATCCCCAACCTGAAAAAATTTCGATACAATACATTCAAGTAACTCAAAGAGACAAGATTCAGCGCTCGTCACTTAGCCAAACCTCTTAACGTCGCATAGGCAAATAAGTGCTTGGGTAAATAAGTGCTTTCCTCGTAATTACAAGGACAATGGATGAACTCACTACAACGCTTTTATCAATGGATTGCTAACACGCCTCCACTCTTCAAAGTCACTCCCCCTTTTATCACTGTTGATAATATCCCTACCTTACCCCTGTCAAGAGATGAAACCTATAATGGGAACTCTCGACTCGGCTTCTTATACCAACACCTTTGCACCAAACTCCTGACTGATTCATCACGGTATGAGTTCATTGCCGATGAAATTCAACTGAATGACTCAAAGGGTCGAACGATTGGGGCGGTTGATTTAATACTTAAAAATCTTGAAGACGAAGAATACGAACACTGGGAAGTTGCGATTAAGTTCTATTTGTTACATCAGGGGATTTGGTATGGGCCGAACGCTCACGACCAATTGCACAAAAAGTTAGATCGTATGTTGACTCATCAGCTCAAAATGAGCCAAAGGGAAGAGTTTCATCAACAATTGCTATTGGATAAAAACCCTGTTGAACGCTTACTGATACAAGGGCGGCTTTACATCAATCCTTTTAGTCGAGAAAACGTTCCTAAAGCTTGCTTAGGCTACGACTTAGATCCTAATCAGGTCACTGGCTATTGGTGCTATCAAAGCCAATGGGAGCAAATCGGCGAACCACTTTACGCCCTTTCCAAGCCACAATGGGTAATTGGTACCAATGAGTACTTAACGCCAATCGACAAACCATCAAATCGATTTATTCACGCTCAAACTCAAAACGGTCAATTTTGGTTCATCGTTGAAGATTCTTGGCCTAATCATGCCGATACAGGGAACACAGAAAAATAAATGTTTAGTACTTAGAGCCGAAAAAAAGGGCTGACACATGGTCAGCCCTTAAAGAAAATACCGTCTCGATTACAGGCCTGCGGCTGCAAATACTTGATTAACAATTTCTTGTGCTTCTGCTTCGATTTGTTTTAGGTGCTCTTCACCTTTAAAGCTTTCACAGTAAATTTTATAAATGTCTTCTGTGCCTGATGGGCGAGCAGCGAACCAACCATTAGCTGTCGTTACTTTAAGACCACCAATTGCAGCACCATTACCTGGAGCGTGCGTTAGACGTGCAGTGATTGCATCACCCGCTAGTGTTTCCGCTGCAACCATTTCTGGTGACAACTTCTTCAATACGTCTTTTTGTGGGCCATTCGCTACAGCTTGAATACGGTTGTACTTAGACTCGCCATGCTTAGCAGCCAACTCTTCATAGTAGTCTTGTGGGTTCTTACCTGTTACTGCCGTGATCTCTGCTGCTAGAAGACATAGCAAGATACCATCTTTGTCTGTTGACCAAGGCGTGCCATCTTTACGAAGGAAAGACGCACCCGCACTTTCTTCACCGCCAAAACCAAACTTACCAGTGTATAGGCCATCAACAAACCATTTGAAACCAACAGGTACTTCGCAAAGCTCGCGACCTAGATCAGCCACAACACGGTCAATCAGAGCACTTGATACTAGCGTTTTACCAACAGCAACGTCTTTACCCCACGCATCACGATGACGGTATAGGTAATCGATACACACTGCTAGAAAGTGGTTCGGGTTCATCAAACCTTTTGGCGTTACGATACCATGACGGTCATAGTCAGGGTCGTTACCAAATGCCAAGTCGTATTCGTCTTTAAGTGCCAATAAACCTGCCATTGCGTAAGGCGAAGAACAGTCCATACGCACTACGCCATCTTTGTCTAGAGACATGAATTGGAAAGATGGATCAATCGCTTCACTCACTAGTGTGAGGTCTAGGTTGTATGCCTTGCCAATTTGACGCCAGTAATCGATACCGCTGCCACCTAGTGGATCAACACCAATCTTAATATTTGCTTTCTGAATGGCTTCCATATCGATAACGTTCACTAGATCATCGATGTATGGTTTCACCAAGTCCATCTCGACAAATAGATCCGATGCTTTCGCTTCTGCTAATGGTAGGCGTTTAACGCCTTGCAAACCTTCAGCAATCAGAGCGTTCGCACGATCTTCGATCGCTTGAGTTAGTTCAGCCTCTGCTGGGCCACCATGCGTCGGGTTGTATTTGATACCGCCATCTTGTGGTGGGTTGTGAGATGGTGTAATTACGATACCATCTGCTTTGTCATCGTGCGTGATGTTGTAAGTTAATATCGCATGGGAAATACCCGGCGTTGGTGTGTAGCCATTGTCTTCCTGCACAATCACTTTCACGCCATTTGCAATCAGCACTTCAATCACACTAGAAAACGCAGGCTCCGACAACGCATGCGTGTCTTTACCCACAAACAGTGGACCCGTTGTACCTTGCTCAGCACGAACTTCCGCTACCGCTTGAGCAATCGCTAAAATGTGGCTTTCGTTAAAGGTGTGCTTATCTGCGGTGCCGCGGTGGCCAGAAGTGCCAAATTGAACTTTGTGTTCTGCATTCGCCGCATCTGGTTGAAGTAAGAAGTAGTTAGCAACGAGTGCTGGGATATTGTGAAGATCTTCCTGCTGCGCTTTTTGCCCAGCACGAGGGTGCATAGCCATGTTTGACATCCTTTCTAAAAATATACTTACAAAATCAAAAAAGCCTCATAATATCCGCTAAACGCTACACATTATGAGGCTTCTATCAGGTTTCTTAAATTGAACCTGTCACTTTTTCTATTAAGTCCGGTTGGAATTCCATATTAGCCATCACTTGTTCAACCATTTGTCGTTTACGACTGGTGTTGTTATTCGTGATTACCCAAAACGGTGTTCCTGGGATTGCTTTTGGTTTGGTAGTATTGCCATTCGCCAATAGCGTTTCTTCATTGTCAGCAAAGTAAACACGCTTGCGTCCTTTTACTTTGGTCGCCTGAGAGAAACCCTCTGGATTCAATTGATGTAAGGTTGATAGCACCAACATGAAGCGATCAATCGCTTTCTTTAATCCGGCAAATTCATCAGAAATCAGCAGAGAACGCATCTCTTTCACTAAGTCTACAGAATCTGTTTTACCCGCATCTTTACTTACTACAATACCTTGAGGCTGCTCGATAACAGGAGCAAGTTCTGCTTCCTGCAACTGGCCATCAAGGTTTAAAAGGCGTCGCAAAATATCCGAGGCGCTTTCACCGATATGCATAGTTTGACTTGCAATAAAACGGTATAGATCCTCATCAACCTCAATTGTTTTCATTCGCTTTTCACATTCTCAATGTTTAAACTCTGGGGGATTATAACGAGATCCTCACGGATACTCCACGTTAAACCCATCACGAATAAGATAAAATGTCAGCATTGCTCAACTATAAACAAGAAGGCCAAGGCCAAACGGTTGTTTTGATTCATGGATTGTTTGGAAGTTTCAGTAATCTTGGCTTACTGGCACGCGATCTTTCTCAAGATCATTCCGTGATCAGTATTGATCTGCGAAATCATGGTTTGTCATTTCACACCAATGTTCATGATTATCCTTCCATGGCGCAAGATGTCGTTGAGTTAATTACCCATTTAAACGTCCAATCTGCACTCGTGATAGGACACTCTATGGGAGGAAAAGTCGCCATGAAAGTCGCTGATATTGCTCCACAACTGGTCAAACAGCTTATGGTCTTGGATATCGCTCCAGTGGCATACGATACGAATCGCCATGAGAATGTGTTTAGTGGACTTCAAGCGGTAATCGCAGAGCAACCGACTAACCGACAACAGGCGATGACGATTCTCGCTCAACATATCGAGATCGATGGAGTTAGGCAGTTTTTATCTAAGTCACTATTTAATAATGACGGCAAAATGGATTGGCGTTTTAATGTAGGTAGCTTACTTAGAAATTACACCAACATTATCGGATGGGAAGAGATTACTCCAACTGATATCCCCACTCTGTTCATTAAAGGTGGCGATTCAGATTATCTCATGCCCGAGCATCAACCAGCAGTGAAGCGACAATTTAATAATGCAAAAGCACACATTATCGCCAATACTGGGCACTGGTTACATGCAGAAAAACCAGCTGAAGTTCTACGCGTGATCAGGAAACACATTTCAAGTTAACAAATTAGAAAAACAACGCCAGAATATTGAAATAACCCCTCTCGTAGTCCATTAACTTTACGGATTAACAGTGGTATAGTGCGGCCAAGAATTTTTGGCATAAAGGATGACTATGCTATACGACTATATGGATATGCTCGAGTCTATTGGGCTTGATCTTCTTTTTGCTGCTATCTTCTTTTTCATTGGGATGGCAATAAAAGATGTTCTGAAAGAAGGTAATGTACCGGTTTTCGGTCGTCGTATTGTGTGGTTAGTTCTTTTCCTTGGCTGTGCTGGTTTCATTGCTAAAGGCATTATTCAACTCAGCTGGGAAGGTTCGGGGCTAGGCTAATTACCGCTCCGCCATCGCCAGTAACAAAACAATGTAAAGGTATAGACTCTATGGCAAGTGTAGGTATCTTCTTCGGTAGCGACACAGGTAATACTGAAGCCGTTGCAAAGATGATTCAAAAGCAACTAGGTAAACAACTAGTTCACGTTCAAGACATCGCAAAAAGCAGCAAAGAAGACATTGATAACTTTGATCTTCTTCTTTTAGGTATCCCTACTTGGTACTACGGTGAAGCGCAATGTGATTGGGATGATTTCTTCCCAGAACTTGAGCAAATCGACTTCTCAACCAAGCTGGTTGCAATCTTTGGTTGTGGTGATCAAGAAGATTACGCAGAGTACTTCTGTGATGCTATGGGTACTGTACGCGACATCGTTGAAGCGAAAGGCGGCACTATCCTAGGCCACACTTCAACAGACAGTTACGAGTTCGAAGCATCGAAAGCGCTAGTTGAAGGCGACGACAGCCAATTTGTTGGTCTATGTATTGACGAAGATCGTCAACCAGAGCTAACAGAACAACGCGTTGAGAACTGGGTAAAACAAATCTACGAAGAAATGTGCCTAGCTGAACTCGAAGGTTAAGAATACATTCTGACATCAAAAGACCTCTATTTCGGAGGTCTTTTTTTTATGCAAAATATCGCAAGTATGGTAGTTATTTAGCCTCAACTTGATAGCTTTCGCAATTACTAGCAATTACGGTTAACAACTACTGCGCCTCTGTGGCGACCTCTTCTTCACGATACTGAGGCTTTTTCCTCACATACAACTTGCGCTGCACTTCAGAAACCACATTTCCGTTTTTATCTTTTACATGTGTGATGAACTCAGGGAAACACTTCTCACCATTTCGCGTCAATTGGTAGATTTCATCAAGCATACTGTCTGTGACTTCAAAATCGGCAAACAAGTCACTCTGCCCAGGCTTAATAAAATTGATGCTGGCTTCTTTATCCCATACGTAATATTCCTCACGTAAAATACCCATCAGCATTAATGAATAAATTGGGTCAGTCAGTGAAAAAATACTCCCCCCATACTGAGTCCGATTCGCATTTTTATTCCACCATCGAAGCTTCAGACGAACTTTAACCACTCTAAAATCATCAGAAATATGTAAGATTTTAATACCTGCCCCCCAAAATGGCGGCCAAATATTGAGCGAAAACTTAACTATCCCTGGCTTATATATTTTTTCAAGTCGCTTATTCATACCTATCCATAGTATTTTCGATTCAATGTTATCAATTTGTAACTGGTCTGATCTGTAATATAATCGACCCGTTTCCAATTTACAAAAAGAATCTATTAACCCTTTGAAGTTCGTGGTTTAATGTTCACGGTGCTTCGCCTATAATGGTAAGCATATTAAATTCTGTTAAATCGCTGCAGATGATCCAACGGGAAAGTATATGTCAGATAATAATCAGGCGCTGAAGGATGCGGGCTTAAAAGTAACCCTTCCAAGGCTAAAAATTCTAGAAGTACTTCAGCAGCCAGACTGCCAGCACATCAGTGCTGAAGATTTGTACAAAAAGTTGATTGATCTAGGTGAAGAGATAGGTCTTGCAACAGTTTATCGTGTACTCAACCAGTTTGATGATGCTGGTATTGTCACTCGTCACCACTTCGAAGGTGGTAAATCCGTATTTGAATTGTCAACTCAACATCATCATGACCACCTTGTGTGTCTTGATTGCGGTGAAGTTATTGAGTTTTCTGATGACGTGATTGAACAACGTCAACGCGAAATTGCGGCTAAATACAACGTGAAGCTAACAAACCACAGCCTTTACCTTTACGGTAAATGTGGTGACGGATCGTGTAAACAGAACCCTGACGCACACAAGCCAAACAAATAGAATCGAGAACGTTTCTAAAATAAATGTTTTAAACGCTGGCAATGGCCAGCGTTTTTTTTGATATAAAAAACGCCAGCGATTAAGCTGGCGTTTTTATAGCAATTATTTTTTCAGCAGTTAACTGAGATTATTGATTCTCAATTTTCGCCCATGTGTCACGTAGACCAACCGTACGGTTGAACACTAACTTCTCTGCTGAAGAATCTTTTGAATCTGCACAGAAATAGCCCATACGTTCAAACTGGAAGCCTTGCTCAGCTTCTGCAGCCACCAAACTTGGCTCAACAAAACCGTTAAGAACCACAAGTGATTCTGGGTTAATTGTCGCAGCAAAGTCATTTGCAGCCGCTGGGTTAGCAACAGTAAACAAACGATCGTATAAACGAATTTCAGCTGGTAAGCCTTTATCCGCAGATACCCAGTGAATAACACCTTTTACTTTACGGCCATCTGCAGGGTTTTTACCTAGCGTGTCCGCATCATAAGTACAGTAAATCGTTGTAATGTTACCCTCTGCATCTTTCTCGATACGTTCCGCTTGGATAACGTATGCGCCACGCAGACGAACTTCTTTACCTAGAACTAAACGCTTGTACTTCTTGTTCGCTTCTTCGCGGAAGTCTTCACGCTCAATCCAAACTTCGCGAGTAAATGGTACTTCACGCTCGCCCATTTCAGGCTTGTTTGGATGGTTAGCAACAGTCAGTGTTTCTACCGCACCTTCTTCGAAGTTTTCGATAACGATTTTTACTGGATCTAAAACCGCCATTGCACGTGGTGCATTTTCGTTTAGATCGTCACGAATACAAGATTCTAGTGAACCGAACTCAATCATGTTCTCTTGTTTCGTTACACCGATACGCTTACAGAATTCACGGATAGATGCAGGTGTGAAACCACGACGACGTAGACCAGAAACGGTTGGCATACGAGGGTCATCCCAACCATCAACTAATTTCTCAGTCACAAGTTGGTTTAGTTTACGTTTAGACATCACCGTGTATTCAAGGTTCAAACGGCTGAATTCGTACTGGTGTGGACGACAATCAATCGTAATGTTCTCAAGTACCCAATCGTACAAACGACGGTTGTCCATGAACTCTAGTGTACAAATCGAGTGCGTAATGCCCTCTAATGCGTCAGAGATACAGTGTGTGAAGTCGTACATTGGGTAAATGCACCACTTGTCACCCGTTTGGTGGTGAGTCGCAAAACGTACACGGTAGATCACTGGGTCACGCATTACCATGAATGACGAACCCATATCGATCTTCGCACGAAGACACGCTTTACCCTCTTCGAATTCACCTGCACGCATTTTTTCAAATAGCGCTAGGTTTTCTTCGATTGGGCGATCGCGGTAAGGGCTTGGTTTACCCGGCGCCGTTAGCGTACCACGGTATTCACGAATCTGCTCTGGACTTAGCTCATCAACATACGCTAAGCCTTTATTAATCAATTCAATTGCATATTCGTAAAGCTTATCGAAGTAGTTTGATGAGTAACATACTTCACCATCCCATTCGAAGCCCAACCAGTTTACATCTTTCTTGATAGACTCAACGTATTCGATGTCTTCTTTTTCAGGGTTTGTATCGTCGAAACGCAAGTTACATTGACCCTGGTAGTCCTGAGCAATACCGAAGTTCAAACAGATAGACTTAGCATGACCGATGTGCAGGTAGCCATTTGGCTCCGGCGGAAATCGAGTATGCACGCTAGTGTGTTTACCATCCGCTAGATCTTTATCAATGATCTGGCGAATAAAGTTTGATGGACGAGCATCAGTTTCACTCATCTATAGCACCTCAAAATATTAGTATTGTCAGAGAAAACGGAACTCTGCAGCCAAGGTTGGTTTTGCAGAGTGCATTGTTCCTAATGATCCACAATTCTTATCGATTAGACAACAAGAACCGTCCTTAAAACGACAATATTTCTCTACTTAGCTAAGCAATAACGTGGATTTCATTCATATAGACAAAAAAAGACCTCCCGAGGGAGGTCTTTATAGAGAGTCGTTAAGATGTAATTAAGGAAGTTTTACATCTGATAGGTCTTCACCTGCACCGATTGCTTTCATTTCACCAGCAACGATTTCAGCAAGAGGACCAAGGATTACTTGTAGGTTATTTTCACCTAGTTTAACCACACCTTTCGCGCCTAATTTCTTAAGTACTGCTTCGTCAGCAACAGAGCGGTCTTTCAGCGTTAGACGTAGACGAGTGATACACGCGTCAATTGAAGTTAGGTTATCGTGACCACCTAGTGCTTTTAGGTATTGACGTGCTAGGTCACCTTTTTTCGCATCACCTGCAGCTGGTGCCGCTGGCGCTTCATCGTCGTCTTCACGACCTGGCGATTTCAGGTTGAAAGCGCGGATTGCGAAGCTGAATGTGAAGAAGTATAGAGCACCGAAGCCTAGACCTACTGCGAACAATACTAGTGGCTTAGTTGCAAGGCCGTAGTTCAGTACGAAGTCGATTAGACCTGCAGAGAAACCAAAGCCGTGTAGCGTGCCAAGCATGTTTGCAATTACTAGAGATAGACCTGTAAATACTGCGTGGATTGCGTATAGAGCAGGCGCTAGGAATACGAACATGAACTCTAGAGGCTCAGTGATACCTGTTAGGAATGAACAGAATGCTACTGAGAATAGTGCACCACCAACTTGGCTACGTTTCTCAACTGGTGCAGCTAGGTACATAGCTAGCGCCGCACCTGGTAGACCGAACATCATTACAGGGAAGAAACCGTTCATGAATACACCAGCGCTCTTATCACCACCGAAGAAGCGGTGTAGGTCACCAGATTTCAGAGTTTCAGTTACTTCTTTAACTGTTGCTGTGATTTCTGGAGTTACAGAGTTAGCGAATTCGAATGTGTGAGTTTGACCAGCAACAAGAGTCTTAGCTAGAGCTGGGTCAACACAAAGTTGTTGTAGAGCAGGAAGAGCTTGACCAGCCGCTGTTGCGCCAGAAACTAGCACTTCTTGACACGTACCCATACCGAACCAGAAGTAAGAGTTTAGTACGTGGTGTAGACCTACAGGGATAAGTGCACGGTTAAGCGTACCGTATACAAACTGACCAATAGCACCAGAAGTAGAAACTGCGTGTGCTAGCGCGTCAAGACCACCTTGGATTGTTGGCCATACAACACCAGCAATTGCACCAGCTACTAGCGAGAATAGACCCGCCATGATTGGTACTAGACGTTTGCCAGAGAAGAATGCCAACCACTCTGGAAGACGAGTAGCGTGGAAAGCGTTGTAAGAGTGACCAGCGATGATACCTGCAATGATACCGCCGAAGAATGACATATTAACGCTTGCATCGATTGTCGCTGCAGTAGCGGTTAGTACGAAGTAAGCAACTGCACCAGCAAGACCAGCTGCACCTTGACCATCTTTAGAAAGACCGATCGCGATACCTAAACCGAATAATAGTGGTAGTTGACTAAAGATTGCGTTACCAGCAGATGCCATAAACGCGATATCTAACAGGTCAGGTTGACCCAAACGTAGTAAAAGCGCTGCAACTGGAAGCGTTGCGATAGGAAGCATAAGAGCTTTACCTAACTTCTGCGCGTATCCAAGAATATTCACCTTAAGTTCCCCCTATAGGATTTTATGTTTTGTCGAATGACTTATTTCAGTCGTTCAATTTAGTCGCTATCAGTTTATGATATTAATTTTGCTCCGCAAATTAAAACCTCATTGTTTGTGATCATAATCACCAGATTTTGCCCTCACCAAAGGTTTTTGCTAGCGAGATCATAAAACTTATTTTATTATACGAAAAAATGGCGTTTTAAAGATAATATTCTCGCACTTTATGCAAGAAAGAATCAGTGTTACTTTATGTATATTAAAGCTCGATCGCTGTAACTTCGCTCTGAGAAATAATCATAAAATCGAACTAAATTCCAACTTTTCAGATGGTTACAATGATAACAACATTGATAAAACGCGGCTTGCTGTATGTGGCCTGCTATCTAAATCAGTGATACAAACTAAGTAATCCATATGACTCACACAGTCATCACCTAGATAGCACGTCAGAAATTGAATTCTCATTTATAAGGATTAGCTGACTATGTACGCGCTAAGTAACTGTAAAATCTATACCGGTAGTGACGTTCTAACTAACCATGCGGTTATCATTGAAAACGGTCAAATCCAATCTGTGGTGCCAGAGGCCCAACTACCTAGCGGTATTGAAGTTAAAGACCTGAACGGTGCGAATCTGAGCCCAGGTTTTATTGACCTTCAACTTAATGGCTGTGGCGGAGTGATGTTAAATGACGAAATCACACCAGAAACCATGCAGATTATGCACCAAGCTAACCTTAAGTCTGGCTGTACAAGCTTCCTTCCTACCCTAATCACTTCTTCCGATGAAGACATGCAGGCAGCTCTAAGCGCTGCGCGTGAATACCATAATAAGTACCAAAACCAATCGTTAGGTTTACACCTTGAAGGTCCTTACCTTAATGTCGCGAAAAAAGGCATTCACAGCGTTGATTTTATCCGTCCATCAGACGACGGCATGATCGACCTCATCTGTGCAAATGCGGATATCGTTGCGAAAGTAACCCTTGCCCCTGAGCAAAATGATCCTGAACATATCGCACGTCTAAAAGCGGCGGGTATCGTGGTGTCAATTGGTCACACTAACGCAACCTACGCAGAAGCACGCGAGGGTTTTGAAGCGGGTATTACGTTCGCAACTCACCTATTTAATGCGATGACACCAATGGTTGGTCGTGAACCTGGCGTAGTCGGTGCAATCTATGACACTCCTGAAGTTTACGCTGGCATTATTGCTGACGGCTTCCACGTTGATTATGCAAACATCCGAATTGCCCACAAAATCAAAGGCGAAAAGCTTGTTTTGGTGACCGACGCCACAGCTCCAGCAGGTGCGGACATGGATCACTTTATTTTTGTTGGTAAGAAAGTATATTACAAGGATGGTAAGTGTGTTGATGAAAACGGCACACTAGGCGGCTCAGCCCTAACAATGATCGAAGCAGTTCAAAATTCGGTTGAGCACGCAGGCATCGCTTTAGATGAAGCTCTACGAATGGCTACGTTGTACCCAGCTACCGCAATCGGTGTTGAGGATCGTCTTGGCCGAGTTCGAAAAGGAATGGTGGCAAACCTGACTATTTTCGATCGTGACTTCAATGTAAAAGCGACGGTTGTTAACGGACAATACGAGCAAAATTAAGCATGAATGGCGGACAGATTGGTAACGTAGATTTAGTAAAACAATTAAACAGTGCTGCTGTTTATAGGTTGATTGACCAACAAGGTCCTATCTCCCGCATACAGGTGGCTGATGTAAGCCAGCTTGCACCTGCAAGTGTTACCAAAATAACCCGTCAATTACTTGAACGCGGCCTTATCAAAGAGGTCGCTCAACAAGCTTCAACCGGTGGTCGAAGAGCGATTTCTTTGACCACTGAAGACAAACCTTTCCACTCTATCGCCGTTCGACTGGGTCGCGACTACGTCCAATTCTGTTTATACGACCTAAGCGGCACCGCATTAGCGTCTGACCAACATGAGTTGCACTACACAAACCAAGCTGATCTTATCTCTGGTCTTATCGACTTACTTAAAGACTTCGAAAGTCGCTGCCAAGATAAGATCGAACAGCTGATTGCGATTGGTATTACCTTACCAGGCTTAGTAAACCCGACTACGGGTGTTGTTGAGTACATGCCAAATACGGATATCGACAATCTAGCATTGGGTGAAATCATCCGTGAGAAGTTCAATACCGCATGTTTTGTCGGTAACGATGTACGTGGCATGGCTTTAGCCGAACATTACTTCGGTGCGAGCCAAGATTGCCAAGACTCAATCTTAGTCAGCGTTCACCGTGGTACTGGTGCAGGCATCATCGTAAATGGACAAGTATTCTTAGGCTTTAACCGTAACGTTGGTGAGATTGGCCATATTCAAATCGATCCACTTGGAGAACAGTGCCAGTGTGGCAACTTTGGTTGTCTTGAGACCGTGGCAGCAAACCCAGCGATTGTGCAACGAGTAAGACAGCTCATCTCACAAGGCTACGAATCAAGCTTAACGGAACTTGAACACATTACTATCGAAGACGTGTGTAACCATGCCATAAACGGCGACGAACTGGCTAAACAAAGCTTAGTGCGTGTGGGTAATCAATTGGGTAAAGCCATTGCTATCACCATTAACTTATTTAACCCACAAAAAATCGTTATCGCCGGTGACATTACTGCGGCTGAAGAAATTGTTTTCCCTGCGATTAGACGCAACGTTGAAAATCAGTCTCTAAAAACATTCCATAACGAACTTCCTATCGTCGCATCTCATATTGATAAGCAACCAACCATGGGTGCATTTGCAATGATAAAACGCGCAATGTTAAACGGAGTTTTGTTACAAAAGTTACTAGAAGACTAAGTTTATACAACTAATTGAGTTACAATTCGGGCTGTGGTTTCACAGCCCGTTTTTGTTTATAAGGACTATCACTCAATAGTATGGAAATAATTCTGATAACAACCGCATTCTTTGCGGGCTTCGTTGCGCTTAAATGCAACCTTCCTCCTTTAGTCGGTTTTTTACTCGCAGGCTTTGGCTTGCATACTTTCGGCTTTCAAAGTAACGATGTCATCATCACACTTGCTGACCTTGGTGTAACACTTCTTCTCTTTACCATTGGTTTAAAACTGGATGTCAAAACTCTACTCTCTAAAGAAATTTGGGGAGGAGCCACTGCACACAATATTCTTTCTACTCTCTTTTTTGCGCTGGTTCTGATCGGTTTAAAACTATTAGGTTTATCTTCATTAGCAAGCATGGAGAACACCCAGATTCTACTATTGGCATTTGCCCTTTCTTTTTCTAGTACCGTTTTTGCCGTTAAGACGCTGCAAGACAAAGGTGAAATGAATGCCACATACGGCACGCTAGCCATTGGTATCCTCGTTATGCAGGATATTTTTGCCGTCGTCTTCCTTACCGCTTCAACAGGCAAAATTCCAGAATGGTACGCAATAGGATTGTTTGCGCTGCCGCTTGCACGTCCATTGTTTTACAAGTTGCTAGACAAAGTCGGTCACGGCGAGATGTTGGTGCTATTTGGCATCTTCTTTGCGTTAGTTGTTGGTGCTGGATTGTTTGAACTCGTAGGAATGAAACCAGATTTAGGTGCGCTGATCCTTGGAATGTTACTTGCCGGACACCGAAAAGCATCAGAGCTTTCCAAATCGCTGTTCAATATGAAAGAACTGTTCTTGGTTTGCTTCTTCCTGAATATCGGTTTGTCCGCATCGCTCAGTTTTACTGGTATTGGCTTAGCGCTATTATTTATCCTGCTTTTACCAATCAAAGGCCTACTCTACTTCCTCACCATTAATTACTTTAAATTCCGTGTACGCACGTCTTTGCTGACGTCGCTATCGCTGTTCAATTACAGTGAGTTTGGCTTAATAGTTGGTGGTTTGGCTTACAAGATGGGATGGATGCCTAACGATATGCTTGCCGCCATTGCGGTTGCGGTTTCTATTTCCTTTATCATCTCTGCGCCACTCAATCGACTAGGCCATCAGATTTACCAGCACTCAGGAAAGTGGTTGCAAGAAACCGCAGCAGAAAAACTCAATCAACGCGATCAGTTGATCAATCCCGGTCATGCACAAGTACTAATTTTAGGAATGGGACGAATTGGTACTGGTGCTTATGACGAACTACGCGCCCGCTATGGCAAGATTTCTCTTGGGGTCGAAGTTCGCGAAGATGCGGCGCACAAACATCGCTCAGAAGGTCGTAATGTTATTGCTGGCGATGCAACTGACCCTGATTTTTGGGAACGGATCTTAGACACCGGCAACGTGAAAATGGTGTTACTTGCAATGCCACACCATCAGGGTAACCAAACCGCCCTCGAACAATTGCACAGTCGGAACTACAAAGGCCAAATTGCCGCAATTGCCGAGTACCCCGACCAACTTGAGGGCTTACTCGAAAATGGCGTTGATGCCGCATTTAATATCTATAATGAGGCAGGTAGCGGTTTCGCTCGCCATGTTTGCGAACAGCTCCAACCTCAATTTAGTCCGATGAAATAACGCTATTCACTTGACCACTTATTGAGCCCTCTGACAATAAAGAGGGCTTTTTTGTACGCTTTTTATACCAAACCTTGATTTCATCCATTAAACAGGCCAATAAATTAAATAACATCTAACCAACAAGCCTTTTTATCATTTTTTTAATCACAAAACGTTGCTTTTTTTACTCAGAATGGCAAATTGAATCTATACCGATTAAATATTGTTTAGTTTAAAAAGGATGTTGTATGTGTTCAGTATTTGGCATTTTAGACATTAAAAGCGATGCCGCAGCATTGCGCCCTATCGCACTTGAGATGTCGAAAAAGCTTCGTCATCGTGGCCCAGATTGGTCTGGTATTTACTCATCAGATCGCGCAATTCTAGCGCATGAGCGTTTGGCGATTGTAGGTTTAAATAGTGGTGCGCAACCATTATACAGCCCTGATAAAAAACTCATCCTTGCTGTGAACGGTGAAATTTACAACCACAAAGAAATTCGCGCACGCTACGAGGGCAAATACGAATTCCAGACGGACTCCGACTGTGAGGTGATCTTGGCACTCTACCAAGACATGGGCGCTGACTTACTTGAAGAACTAAACGGTATTTTTGCATTCGTACTATACGATGAAGAAAAAGATGAATATCTAGTCGGCCGTGACCACATTGGTATCATTCCTCTTTACCAAGGTTATGATGAACATGGTAACTACTACGTCGCATCGGAAATGAAAGCGCTTGTGCCAGTATGTAAAACCGTGAGCGAGTTCCCTCCTGGCAGTCACTACAGTAGCTCAGATTCTGAACCACAACGTTATTACATTCGCGATTGGAATGAATACGCTGCGGTACAAGGCAATACCACAAGCAAAGAAGAACTCACTGAAGCGTTAGAAGCGGCAGTGAAACGCCAACTCATGACTGACGTACCTTATGGCGTGCTTCTTTCCGGTGGATTGGACTCTTCTATCACATCTGCGGTAGCAAAACGATTCGCAGCAATGCGTATTGAAGATGATGAAAAATCTGAAGCGTGGTGGCCTCAACTGCACTCATTTGCGATTGGTCTTGAGGGCGCACCAGATCTAAAAGCTGCACGTGAAGTTGCAGAGCAAATTGGTACCGTTCACCATGAAATGACTTACACCATTCAAGAAGGGTTGGATGCAATTCGTGATGTCATTTACCACATTGAAACTTACGATGTGACAACGATCCGAGCTTCGACACCAATGTTCCTACTTGGCCGTAAGATCAAAGCGATGGGTATTAAGATGGTGCTATCTGGTGAGGGCGCCGATGAAATCTTTGGTGGTTACCTCTATTTCCATAAAGCACCAAACGCGCAAGAATTCCATGAAGAAACCGTACGTAAACTGCTTGCCTTGAACATGTTCGATTGTGCCCGAGCAAACAAATCATTGGCAGCATGGGGCGTTGAAGGACGAGTCCCATTCCTAGATAAAGAATTTATTGACGTCGCAATGCGTCTAAACCCTGCTGACAAGATGTGTGGCAACGGCAAAATGGAGAAACACATTCTGCGCGAGTGCTTCGAGCACTATCTACCAGAGGCAATCGCATGGCGTCAGAAAGAACAGTTCTCTGATGGTGTCGGCTACAGTTGGATCGATACACTGAAAGAAGTCGCGGCGCAAAAAGTGACAGACCAACAAATGGAAACCGCACAATACCGTTTCCCTTACAACACACCAACCACAAAAGAAGGTTACGTATACCGTGAGATCTTTGAAGAGTTGTTCCCATTACCATCTGCGGCTGAATGTGTTCCTGGTGGGCCGTCTGTAGCGTGTTCTTCAGCGAAAGCAATTGAGTGGGATGAATCATTCCAAAACTGCGTGGACCCATCTGGTCGTGCCGTACAGACCGTTCACAACGATGCTTACTAGTTTTAAGTAATATCAATAAGGGTTGGTTCCGTTCCATCAACCCTTGAAAGAAAAACAAACAAAAAAGACAGACAAAATAGATACGATCAAAAAGAGGTGCTTTCGCACCTCTTTTTTTATGTTTGAATGAAATTATATCAATCTGGATATACACTATTTCAAATCTAAATCGCTGTTATCAATGCTCACTGGCACGCGTTTAGTGATCATTTGGACAAGCATAATGGATCGTTTTTCACCATCTTGCTCTTGGAAGATCGCATCAATACCAGCAAATTGACCGCTCTTAACGCGTATCTGATCTCCTGGTTGGGGAATATTCTCTGAGCTGGCGTGTTCATCAGTACACTTGTCCAACAGCCTCAACTCATAGATCAGGTCACCTTGGATCTCTTTTGGCTGCGCACCAAATCGAACAAAATCCACCACACCGCGAGTGGAACGTACCGTTGTAAAACTCAGCCCTTGCTCGTAGTCAAATCGAGCAAATATATAACACGGAAACAGCGGCTCTTCGACTTTCTGACGCTTGCCTCGCAAGATTTTCTCTACATCGACCGTTGGGTAGAAACACTCGACACCTTGATTTTCAAGGTGTTGCTTCGCTCTAATCTGCTCACCGCGCTTACAATATAATAAATACCAACGTTTCATATTCTTCTAGCCAATTCCTTTTTTCTCATCCTAGCATTAAGCCAAAGATGAGTCATGGGCATTAAAACAATCAATTACAAAACGGTCAACCATTGAACATTTAGATGATTGGTCTGATGTAAAAATCCCTCTCCGCGTCTATAGCCAAAAATGAAATGTAAGTTTGTAACACACCAAAGACACCGACAATTTACCCACAAAAACAACCTAAAACAGCGACTTAATAATATTTTTGAATCGACACGTGAAATTTTATTATTTGTCAGCACCAAATTTGCGATGTATACGTAGTTTCCGTTAAAAAATGTAATAACTACTATTAGAAGAGCTTATGTCAAACCAACATCAATACTTTGGCCACCCACGTGGCTTGTTCTTACTGTTCGGTACTGAACTGTGGGAACGCTTTTCTTACTACGCAATGCGAGCAATCCTCGTTCTGTACCTCACTGATGCAACAATGAACGGTGGCCTTGGCTGGTCGACTAAAGATGCTCTAGACCTTTACGGCATCTATACTGGACTAGTCTACATCACGCCTCTTATTGGTGGTTACCTTGCGGATAACTACTTAGGCCAACGCCGCTCTATCTTAATTGGTGGTGCATTAATGGCGATCGGTCAGTTTACCCTCGCACTACCAGCAGATGCACTTGGACTAGGCTCTCTACACTCATTTTACCTAGGTCTTGGGCTATTAATTGCAGGTAACGGTCTATTTAAGCCAAATATCTCTACTATGGTTGGTGACCTTTATAATGAAGGCGACAACCGTCGTGATGGCGCGTTCACTATCTTCTACATGGGTATTAATATTGGTGCGCTACTTGCTGGTGTGGTATCTGGTACAGTAACAAACGAATTCGGTTGGAAAGCAGGCTTTGTGGCAGCGGGTGTTGGTATGCTTATCAGCCTTGTAATGCAAATGACAATGGCTCAATCATGGCTTGGTGATATTGGCCGTGAACCAGCAGCTAAGCGCGATCTTGCGCTTAAAAAGTCAGCGAAAAAAGAACCGCTAACGAAAGAAGAAGTAGACCGCATTAAAGTTATCCTGGTAATGAGTTTATTCACTATCGTTTTCTGGGCTGGTTTTGAACAAGCTGGCGGTCTAATGAATATTTACACACAGCAGTACACTGACCGCATGATTGGTGGTTTCGAAGTACCTGCGGCGTGGTTCCAATCATTAAACCCATTCTTCATTATTACTCTTGCACCTGTATTAGCCGTTTTATGGGTGAAACTTGGTAAACGTGAGCCAAACTCACCTATGAAGTTTGCATTTGCAATGTTCTTCCTAGCACTAGGCTTCCTATGTATGGTTGGTGCAGTGATGGAACAGGGTGGCGACACTACTGCGAAAACATCAATGCTATGGCTAGTCGGCGCATTCTTCTTCCATACTCTTGGTGAACTGTGCCTATCCCCAATTGGCTTGTCTCTAGTAACAAAACTTGCTCCACTTCGTCTAGCTTCGTTGATGATGGGTGCGTGGTTTGGTTGTAATGCTATCGCAAACTACGTTGCTGGTTATGTTGGTTCACACGTTGGTGAACTTGGTGCCTTAGCTATCTTCAGTGGTATTGCAGTCACTGCGACCATTTCAGGCATTATTCTACTGCTATTTGCCAATACGCTAGTGCGTTGGATGCACGGTGCAGAGAACACACATAGCACAGCAGAACAAATTGAAGAGCAACAAACTCAAGTTGCTTAATGTGATTGGTATAAAGTACACATAAAATAAAGGGTCGCGATTGCGGCCCTTTTTCGTTTCTGTCACCCCAAACTACGTTGGAATTAATTCGGGATAGATTGATGTCAAACAAATTAGCGTCAAAGCTTAGAACGAACTAACTCGACCATCATCTCGATATGCTCATCGTTGTCATTCAAGCAAGGAATGTAGCTAAAGCTCTCACCACCAGCTTCTAAGTAGATCTCGCGGCACTCCTCCGAAATCTCCTCAAGCGTTTCAAGACAGTCTGCTGAAAAAGCCGGTGTAATCACGTTGAGCGTCTTCTTACCTTGGTTTGGTAACACTTCTAATGTCTTATCCGTGTATGGCTGTAGCCACTCTTCACGTCCAAAGCGTGACTGATAGGTCATCCCTATTTGGTCTGCATTCAAACCCAGCACCTCTCCCAACAAACGGGTCGTCTCTTCACAATGTTTAGGATAGATATCGCCGTTGTCTGCATAGCGCTTCGGAATACCGTGGTAGGAGCACAGCAAGTAATCACCTTGACCATTTGCATCCCAATGTTCACGCACTGACTGAGCTAATGCCGCAATGTACTTTGGATGGTTATGATAATCACGAATAAAGCTAAACTCAGGCATCACAGGCATCTTTTTGAATGCCTTAGTCATACCGTCGGATACTGCAGCGGTCGTTGTGCCCGAGTACTGTGGATACAATGGCAGGACAATCACATGCTCTACGCCTTGCGCTTGAAGTGCTTCAAAGCCCGACTGCAGACTTGGGTTACCGTAAGTCATACCAAGCTCAACTGGCATGTCTAAAGCCAATCGCAACTTCTCTGCTTGACGTTTTGAGTACACCATTAAAGGCGATCCCTCGTCCATCCATACCGATTGATATAGCTTGGCTACTTTTGGGGCTCGAACAGGTAAAATGATACCGTGAAGAATTGGGCACCAAAGCCAACGCGTCATGTCTACCACGCGATGATCGTGGAGAAACTGGCTCAGAAAGCGTTTTATCGCAGGGGCGGTTGGCTCATCAGGCGTTCCAAGATTCACCAATAACACGCCTTGTTTATTATTGTTTTTCATAACATCCTATTCATGGTAAACAGCGTTGTTTGTACGGAGCATTAAAGCAAATCGCTCACCACATCGACAAACAAAATAAAAAAGCGACCCTAAGGCCGCTTTCAAATATATCAAAATATCAAATTTTGCTGGTAGCAATTTATGCTAGTGCTTTCTCGATATCTGCACTTACTTCTGCAACTTGCTTAGTACCGTCAAATTTCAGGTACTTAGTGTTACCCGCTTCTGCTTCTTTACCGTAGTACTCGATAAGTGGTGCAGTTTGCTCGTGGTAAACACCTAGACGTGCACGAACTGTCTCTTCTTTGTCATCATCACGAACAACAAGATCTTCACCAGTTACGTCATCTTTGCCTTCCACTTTAGGTGGGTTGTAAACAACGTGGTAAGTACGACCTGATGGAAGGTGAGCACGACGACCAGCCATACGCTCAACGATCACGTTGTCAGCTACGTCAAATTCGATAACGTAATCTACGTCTACACCCATTTCTTTTAGGCCATCAGCCTGAGGGATAGTGCGTGGGAAACCATCTAGAAGGAAACCTTTAGCACAATCATCTTGAGCGATACGCTCTTTGATTAGGCCAAGGATGATTTCATCAGAAACTAGCTGACCAGCGTCGATAACAGCTTTAGCTTGTTTACCAAGCTCTGTACCTGCTTTGATAGCAGCACGAAGCATATCACCAGTAGAGATTTGTGGAATACCGTATTTATCCATGATGAAGTTTGCTTGTGTGCCTTTACCTGCACCTGGAGCACCTAGAAGAATGATGCGCATGATTTATCCTCTTTAATATTTAAGATTTATACCGAAGCTCACAACAGCTGGGCTTCTGCGACATCTTGCCTTGGAAGCACTTGCGACGATAAGTTTCGGTATAACGTATTGGCGAACAAAAATACACGCCTTATTAATCACATTCAAGTTTGAGATTCTAACACAGGTTTATCGAGCAATGAGCAGATTAAGACTAAAGAATGTTAGCGATGCCAGCTTTCCTATCGTATTGACTACTAACTCAACACATTGAGTGTGAATCTATGCGTTTACAGACAAAAAGCCCGCAGATCGCGAGCTTTTTGCCGATGTTTTACTATTAAACCTTAGTCAAAAGCTTGTTAATAGCACCAACAAATTGCGTTGGATCTTCCATCGAGCCTCGCTCAGCGAGCATTGCTTGACCTAACAATACTTCGACCCAGCGACCGAACGCTTCTTCATCCGATTCATCAGCCATACGCTTAACAAGTGCATGATCAGGGTTAATTTCAAAAATGTACTTCACTTCTGGTACTGCTTGACCTGCGGCTTCAAGCAGCTTCGCCATCTGCGTACCCATTTCAAAATCATCCGTCACAACAACAGCGGGTGTTGTAGCAAGTTTAAACGTTGTACGTACTTCTTTCACACGGTCGCCTAGGTAAGACTTAGTACGCTCGACCACAGACTTAAACTCTTCTTCAGTTTCTTTCTGTTTCTCTTTTTCTGCTTCGTCTTCAAACTTGCTGAGATCCAAGCCCGCTTTAGTGATGGATTGGAACTGCTTACCATCAAACTCCGTCAAGTAGTTCATCAACCACTCATCAATGCGGTCGAACATCAAAATCACTTCGATGCCTTTTGCTTTGAACTGCTCTAGGTGAGGACTGTTTTTCGCGGCTGCGTAGCTATCTGCTGTTAGATAGTAAATCTTATCTTGGCCTTCTTTCATGCGCTCGATGTAAGAAGTAAGGCTAATGGTTTGTTCTGCTGAATCGACTTCTGTTGAAGCAAAACGCAATAGACCAGCTACTTTTTCTTTGTTGGCCATGTCTTCTGCGACACCTTCTTTCATGACCAAGCCAAACTCTTTCCAGAATGATTGATACTTCTCTTCATCATTCTTCGCCATGCGCTCTAGCATAGTCAGCACACGCTTAGTACATGCGTTACGCAGTGATTGAGTAACCTTGTTATCTTGCAAAATTTCACGCGAGACATTCAGAGGTAGATCATTTGAGTCAATCAAGCCACGCACAAAGCGTAGGTAAGATGGCATGAATTGCTCTGCATCATCCATAATAAACACGCGTTGAACATACAGTTTCAAGCCTGATTTATGGTCACGATTCATCATATCCCATGGCGCTTTCGCTGGGATGTAAAGAAGACTTGTGTAGTCGTTCTTGCCCTCTACACGATTATGGCTCCACGTCAGCGGATCGGCAAAGTCATGCGAAACGTGTTTGTAAAATTCTTGGTATTCTTCATCAGAAATATCTGATTTGTTGCGCGTCCAAAGTGCCTGTGCTTTATTGATTTGCTCCCACTTTTTCTCACCCGTTTCTTTACCATCTTCGTCGCGAACTACCGTTTGGATAGAAACTGGGATACCGATATGGTCAGAGTATTTGCTGATCACATCACGTAGACGCCACTCATTGAGAAACTCTTTACCCTCTTCACGCATATGAAGCACGATGTCAGTGCCGCGAGAATCTTTTGTAATGTTCTCAATGGTGTACTCACCCTCGCCTGCAGAATGCCACTGAACCGCTTGGTCAGCCGCAAGGCCTGCTGCACGTGTGCGAACAGTAACCGCATCCGCCACGATAAACGCCGAGTAGAAACCAACACCGAACTGACCAATTAACTGAGAGTCTTTACTCTGCTCATCAGATAGTTTTGAGAAAAATTCTGCTGTTCCTGATTTGGCGATGGTCCCAAGGTGCTCAATGACATCTTCACGGCTCATACCGATACCATTGTCAGAGATGGTCAGCGTGTTTGCACTTTCATCAAACGCAAGCTTAACGCCAAGATCAGCGTTACCCGCATATAAATCTGGGTTTGATAGCGCTTGGAAACGAAGTTTATCTGATGCATCTGACGCGTTAGAAATCAATTCACGCAAGAAAATCTCTTTGTTTGAATAAAGAGAATGAATCATCAGGTGAAGTAACTGTTTTACCTCTGACTGAAAGCCACGAGTTTCTTTGTTTTGAGATACGGTTTCGCTCATGTTTACTCCATAACATCTAAACTAAGGGGGCTTAATTAACCTAGCCCGAACAGCAAAATTTAAATCAAATTGCTTAACTAAGATGTCATTAACATGCGGCTGACAAATGTAAATTCAAGGTCAATGTTAGCAAAAACAGTGTTTTTTTAGATATTTTTGATTATCCTACGGACCTAAAAGTATCTAAAACGAAAAGAGAGCCCATTGCGCTCCCCACCTTTGTGATGAGAATCACAATAAATCAAAACATCACCACCTAAGAAGAGCTAAATGACAAACATCGGCACCAAATTTCTACTTGCTCAAAGATTTGTCTTTGACCCAAATAGCAATTCGCTCGCAGATCAACAGAGTGGCGACGAAGTTGTACGACTAGGAAGTAACGAAAGCCGCATACTTCTCATGTTGACTGAGAGACCTAACGAAGTAATTAGCCGTAACGAACTGCACGAGTTCGTGTGGCGTGAGCAAGGTTTTGAAGTGGACGACTCAAGCCTCACTCAAGCGATCTCGACACTGCGCAAGATGTTAAAAGATTCGACAAAGTCACCTGAGTTTGTCAAAACGGTACCAAAGCGAGGCTACCAACTCATTTGTTCTGTCGAACGTTTAAATCTATTATCTTCGGATACATCACTCACCAACGATGACGAAGACATTGAAAATGACGCCGCTACTGCTGAGCTAGAGACTTCAAACCAATCAGATGCCTCTCTCGACGTTCCGGAGAGTGCCGACACGGTGTCCGTTGAAGCAAAACCAGCCCCATCTGAAATATCATCTAAAAAATGGGTAGCACGCATTCTCGTACTGTTTGCTCTTTTGCTACCTCTGTGCGTCATCCTATTTACCAATCCTGTCGAATCTAAATTCCGTCAACTTGGCGAATATCACAATGTGCCAATTATGACCCCCGTCAACCACCCTCAACTTAACGCTTGGCTCCCATCAATTGAGCAATGCATAAAAAGTTATGTTGAACACCACGTTGAAGACTCCTCACCAACGAAAGTGATCGCAACTGGAGGACAAAATAACCAGTTGATCCTCAACTATATCCACGGTAGTGAACACTCCTATGAGAATGTGACGCTGCGCATTTTTGCTAATCAAACTGACCCAGCAGACATCTGTAATTAGAGGAAGATGAGATGAAAATTAAAATTGCATCTGCGCTACTCGCAGTGTCCGTTCTTTTTAGCTGTTGGTTGTATTGGGGCAGCGACCTAAAACTGGAGCAAGTCCTAACATCCAATGAGTGGCAATCGAACATGGTGACATTGATTGTCGATGATGTTGCGTCTGATAGCGAAGTCGGCCCACTACGTCGTGTGAATGTAGAATCAAACGTTAAATACTTACCAAACGGTGATTATATCCGCGTGGCTAATATCAAATTATTTGCTCAGGATGGCGATACCGCTGACTCAACCATCAACATATCCGAACGTGGCCGATGGGAAATCAGTGACAATTACTTGTTGGTATCACCATCTGAGTTTAAGGACGTTTCAGCGTCTCAATCCAAAGATTTCTCAGAAGCACAACTACGTTTAATCACTCAAATATTCAAATTGGATGCAGAGCAAAGCCGTCGTATCGATGTAGTTAACGAAAAAACACTCCTACTGACTAGTTTGAACCACGGTTCTACGGTACTGTTTAGAAATTGATAATGATTCAATGAGAAAGGGGCGATGACGCCCCTTTTATTTTGCACATGGATTGGCTAAATACGCTTACACTCTTCTTCGGCTCTCTTGCTGCCAACACCCTCGCATCACTGTCTGGTGGTGGTGCTGGATTGTTGCAATTCCCACTTTTGATTTTTCTCGGCTTACCCTTTTCGGTCGCACTTGGTACGCACAAAGTTGCTTCCGTCGCCCTTGGATTAGGGGCCGCAAGTACGCACCTAAAAGCAGGCACCATAAAACTAAACACGGCACTTTATCTCATTTTCGTTGGCAGTATCGGCGTTATCATCGGCGCAAACATCATTGTTCAAATTTCAGATCATCTCGCTGAAAAAATGCTTGGTGCAATGATTCTTGCTCTTGGTATTTACTCCCGTTTCAAAAAGGACCTCGGACAAACTGAGCAGGCTACTCATCGCGATACTCTGGGTTATGTTTTTGGCGGCTTGGGCTTGATGATAATTGGAATAATCAACGGCTCCCTTACCGCAGGTTCAGGATTACTGGTCACCTTATTCCTTGTCCGTTGGTTCGGTTACGATTACAAACAAGCCGTCGCTTACACTATGATTTGTGTTGGTTTATTCTGGAATGGCATTGGTGGTATCGCTGTCGTACAAGCAGGCGCACCCATTCATTGGGCTTGGTTACCTGTATTGCTATTTAGTTCATTTTTAGGTGGCAGTTTAGGTGCTTGGGCAGCAATGAAATACAGCAATCGAATCATCAAGGTAGCGTTTGAGATCCTTACCTTTGCGGTCGGCTTTAAATTGCTTCTTTAACGATTGGCAAACCGCTGCAAGATTCAGATTTAAAGAGCAACAGACTCTAAATAAAGGAAAGAAATCATGGATAAAGCCATCATCGACATTTATTACTGCCGGCAGTGCAATTGGATGCTTCGATCAACCTGGTTATCACAAGAGCTACTGCATACTTTTAGTGAAGAGATTGAAACCGTCAGTCTGCACCCAGACACAGGAGGACGTTTTGAGATTTTTTGTAATGGCAATCAAATCTGGGAACGCAAGAAAGACGGCGGTTTCCCTGAAGCGAAGGTACTCAAGCAACGCGTAAGAGACCTCATTGATCCAGAACGTCATCTAGGACATTCAGATACAAAATAGGGAGCGCATTGCTCCCATTATTTTCGAACGATTAAACGATTCTCAAATCGTAGTCTGAGCCAAGACTTCACCATCCGGCGTTTTCACCGTGAGAGTATTCCCATCCAGCAAGCCATAGCTTCGTGGTAAACCATTACGAGGAAACGTCATTGAGCCTGGATTGAAAATCACGGCTTCCTCTTGCATTTCAGCGACCGGAACATGGGTGTGCCCGTGAGCAATAATATCACCGCTACGCAATGGTGGACGCTTAGCACTGTTGTACAAGTGTCCATGCGTTAAAAACATACGTTGCCCTGATTCAAGTAAGAGCCAAGCGTAATCTGCCATCATTGGAAAGTTCAATAGCATCTGATCCACTTCACTATCACAGTTACCACGAACAGAAATAATGCGCTCACTATACTGATTGAGTAACTCCGCGACTTGAGTTGGGTTGTAGCCCTCAGGGATCGGGTTTCTCGGGCCATGGTTTAATGTATCACCGAGCAAAATCAAGTGCTGCGCACCAGACGCTAAAAACAGCTGAATGGTTTCTTCTGTTGCTGGTAATGAACCATGCAAATCTGAGGCAAAAAAGAGTTTCACGACATCGTCTCCTCAAAAAGTTTGAGGGTATTCTACGGTATTCCTACAGAAGCTCAACTGGTCTCCCATACTACTTAGCCTCAACTCTGGACCACATTGCTGAATGGCTTATGGCACTTAGCTAATTATGACGCTTAATTACTTGTGCCACTTAATTACTTATGTCGAAGCATCTCCACCAGCATCGGTACAAGATAAAACCAGGCGATGTAAGCCGCTCCAACCAAAATAATTGTCCAAAAAATAAACGAAACAAACTTGGATTTCGCTAGATGATTAAGAGGGTCGGGTTCTCCGCAACCAGGGCAAGTATGAGCGCGTTTCGATATTTGCTTCTCACATACAGGGCACGCAACTAACGGCATGTTATGACATCCTTAATGATTCTTTGTTTATCAAAGAATAAGCCTCTGATTACGGATATGCAATGACACCTATAGCCAAATCACACGCACTCACAGTTAATTTCAATATCGTTTGTCCTTTGTCTCAAACAAAAGATCCCATCGCTCTTTGAGCTAAGTGCTTACCCAAACACAATATGAGCAAACTAAAGACTACATAATACGTTGTTATCTTCACTCAAATGGGAGCTTAAGTCCGATAAGCCCTGCTTTACGCTAAACCTTACTTTGCACTACCCCTTGTTTTGCACCAAACAAGCAAAAATTAGTAATAAAATCAACATCACAAGTCATTGAATTGATCACTTTTGATAGACAACAGCTATACTGTGAGCATAGTTTTTATGTTCAAAGGATAGATATGAAAATATTACTGACGGGAGGAACTGGCTTTATTGGGTCCGAATTATTAAAGCTTCTCACCACCCATAAAGTCATGTTGTTAACTCGCACCCCTGCACAAGCAAAGCAACGTCTACAGCATGCTGATGTCGGCAATATTGAATATTTAGATTCTCTTGACGCGATAGAAGATTTAAATGATGTTGATGCGGTCATCAACCTTGCTGGGGAACCCATCGCGGATAAACGTTGGACGCAAGAGCAAAAAGAAATCATTTGCAAGAGCCGTTGGAAAGTCACTGAGCGAATTGTTGAATTAATTCATGCCAGTACCGAGCCACCATCTGTTTTTATTAGCGGATCAGCTGTCGGTTATTATGGCGATCAACAAGACCACCCATTTGATGAATGCTTACACGTCAACAGCGATGCTTTTGCCCATTCCGTTTGTGCCCATTGGGAGCAAATAGCTAAACGTGCTGAATCAGATCAAACTCGCGTATGTATTCTCAGAACCGGTGTCGTACTTGGCTCCCATGGCGGCGCGCTAGCTAAAATGCTATTGCCCTACAAACTTGGATTAGGTGGACCTATCGGCAATGGCCAGCAATACATGCCTTGGATTCATATACTCGATATGGTCCGCGCCATTATGTACCTCCTCGAAACACCGCATGCTCATGGAGAATTCAATCTATGCGCACCTCACCCTGTTAGTAATCGTATTTTCAGTCGTACACTGGCAAAAACACTCAAACGCCCGCACATTCTGTTTACGCCAAAATGGGTAATGAGTATCGCAATGGGAGAATCTTCTTGCCTCTTGTTTGACAGCATACGCGCAAAACCCAAAAAACTGACCGAGCTCGGATTTAAATTCAGTTATTCGAGAGTAGAACCCGCACTTAAACACTTGCTTCAAGACCGAAGCTATTGAATGATAAGGCTCATTGCCCCTCAATGAGCCTTATCACATGAAAAAAACAGTTCTTATCACCGGATGCTCAACTGGCATTGGTTACGTGTGTGCCCATGCATTACAAAAGCATGGCTTCCATGTGATTGCGTCTTGTCGAAATAAACAAGACGTCGAACGCTTAAATCTTGAGGGATTAACCTGTATTCAGCTTGATCTCAATGATCCACAAAGTATTACCCATGGTGTCCGTCATGCGCTTGAACTGGCAAATGGTAACTTGTATGCGGTATTTAACAATGGTGCATACGGTCAACCGGGTGCACTCGAAGATCTTCCAACACAAGCATTGCAAGCGCAATTTCAAACCAATTTTTTTGGGTGGCACCAGCTTGCCAGAGAAGTTCTACCTCATATGCGAGCACAAGGGGAAGGTCGCATCATTCAGAACAGCTCTGTACTCGGCTTTGCCGCAATGAAATATAGAGGGGCTTATAATGCCTCTAAATTTGCCCTAGAGGGATGGACAGACACACTTCGCCTAGAACTCATGGATACCAACATTAAGGTTGCATTGATTGAACCCGGCCCAATTGAAACGCAATTCAGACAGAATGCATTAAAAGCCTTTGAGCAATGGATAGATGTGGAAAACAGCCCGCACAAAGCGGCTTATGATGGCCAAAAACGACGGTTAGACAATGATAAGTCAAACAACAAATTCGTCCTCCCTCCCGAGTCTTGTATCAAACCCGTTCTACATGCTTTAACCAGTGATAATCCTAAAATACGTTATCGTATCACCACCCCGACCAAAGTCTTTGCGGTACTAAAGCGACTGCTCCCGACTCGCATCCTTGATAAGATTTTGCGACAGGCAGCATAAATATTTTTTGTCATTATGTAATTTTAACGTAACAATGTGATGCCATTCTAAGCATGTAGGTTAAAAAACCTCATCATTCGAATCAATTTCTAGTTAGTGTTTACATCTACCGTTGCCTGAACATGATGTAGATACTCACTCTAGAGTTGGTATCGACACCCATTTCTGTTTTGTACATTTTCGAGACAACAATGACATTAAATCAGCTTAACTGGCTTAGTGTGGGTGTAGTGTTGACCATGTTCATCCTCTTTTGATACCACACTTAGCGAAAGGCAATAATTTTTCATTTCTTAGCATCTTCGCTTGCTATTAGGACAACGCTGCTTCGGCAGCGTTTTTCCTTTTTGCGTCTACTTTTTTGTGCCTAAATAACCTCTTTAATAGTGTGTGACGTTACGCGAAACATCTCACTTGAATTTCCCAAAGATCAACTCCATATCTACAATCAAAGATGAGAACAAAAGCAAGGATACTCTGATGCAATCCCCATTTATCGTTGAGTTAACAGAACAAAATTTCCGTGAAGTGCTCGAAGGATCAATGAACACTCCGGTAGTCGTTCACTTCTGGGCCAATGCTCAGCCTGAGAGCGCACAAATGATACCAGATCTACAAATGCTAGCTCAGCAATACAACGGCGCTTTTACACTTGCTTTACTTAACTGCGAACAGCAACCAGCGCTCGCCTCTCAGTTCGGTGTTCAAGTACTACCTACCGTTGCGATGTTCATTAATGGTCAGGCTGTTGATGGTTTAGGCGGACCACAACCTATCGACGCGATTTCCGCCATGCTTGCCAAACATCTTCCAAGCCAAGATGAAATGCAGTTAAAACAAGCAAGCGAGTTACTACAGCAGGGCGAACATGCTCAAGCACTAACGATTCTGCAAACTCTTTCAGAAGAACTTCAAAACCGTGGTGATGTGAAGCTAGCTACCGCAGATTGTTTATTAGAAACCAAACAGTTCGACTTAGCGCAAAACCTATTAGCGGCCATCCCTCTTGAATACCAAGACAACTATTACAAAGGCTTAATCGCAAAACTGGATTTGCATCTTCAAGCGGCAGATAGCCCAGAACTGCAGCGACTTGAACAAGAGCACACTGCTAACCCTAGCAACCTTGAATTAGCCTGTGAACTCGCAGTGCAATACAACCAAGTAGGCCGAGATGAAGAAGCGCTTGAACTGCTTTGGAACATTCTAAAAGCCAACCTAGGCGCGCAAGATGGAGAAGTAAAGAAAACCTTTATGGATATCCTGAGTGCTCTTGGTCAAGGCAATGCTTTAGCAAGTAAATATCGCCGTCAGCTCTACTCAATTCTTTACTGATGAGCGAAATGGCAGAGCGTAAAAACAACGAGTAATGTCGTACTAAGGCTGGATTATTCCGGCCTTTATTCTGTCTGGAATAAGCGCCAGTTCGCATTTCTTCGATTGTTTAATGATTCAATATGCGCAAAAATGAACCAAATTATATGCATTTAAGGGAATAAATTATGCCAGTTGACTCACTGATTACTATCGGTTTTCTCGTCGTCCTTGCCGTGATCATCCTTGCCTCTGCGGTAAAAACGGTTCCACAGGGCAATAATTGGACAGTAGAACGATTTGGTCGTTATACCCACACCTTGAAACCAGGCCTCAACCTCATTATCCCTTTTATTGACCGAGTCGGACAAAAAATCAACATGATGGAGCGAGTGCTTGATATTCCGGCACAAGAAGTCATCTCAAAAGACAACGCGAATGTCGTTATTGATGCCGTCGGCTTTGTTCAAGTCATCGACGCTGCTAAAGCAGCTTACGAAGTCAATGATTTAGAACACGCTATCCGAAACCTAACGCTCACCAATATTCGTACCGTTCTCGGCTCTATGGAGCTCGATGAAATGCTGAGTCAACGTGACATGATCAATACCAAGCTGCTCACTATCGTAGACCAAGCAACTAACCCTTGGGGCGTCAAAGTGACTCGCATAGAAATCAAAGACGTACAACCACCAGCGGATCTGACTGCTGCGATGAATGCCCAGATGAAAGCCGAACGTAACAAGCGGGCAGAAATTCTAGAGGCCGAAGGTGTGCGTCAAGCAGAAATCTTGCGCGCCGAAGGTCAAAAACAATCAGAGATCTTAAAAGCGGAAGGTGAAAAACAGTCTGCAATCTTACATGCTGAAGCACGAGAACGTGCAGCACAGGCAGAGGCAAAAGCAACACAAATGGTGTCTGATGCCATTGCACAAGGCGACATGCAAGCGGTTAACTACTTTATTGCGCAAGGCTATACCGAGGCATTAAAAAGTATAGGACAAGCAGAAAACGGGAAGATCATTATGCTGCCAATAGAAGCGACTGGGTTAATGGGTTCAATAGCCGGTGTCGCAGAAATGTTTAAACAAGGCAAAGAATAATGGATTTGTTTAGCGTATTAGAAAGCATCAGTTATTGGCATTGGATCGCATTTGGTTTGGCCCTGCTTGCAATTGAGTTACTTGGCACAGCCGGATACTTCCTTTGGCTAGGAGTTTCGGCGTTAATTGTCGGGGTGATTCTTTCACTATTACCGATTGGTTGGCAGGTTCAGTGGTCTTCTTTTGCTGCTTTTAGCTTACTCACCACTTGGCTGTGGTGGCGCAGGCAATGGTCCAATGACAAAAAACACGATGAACAAAGAAATCTTAATCAAAAACATAAGCAACTCATTGGCACTACCATCATCCTAGAAGAAGATTTTCAAGCCGGAATCAATCGTCTTAAAATTGGTGACAGTACCTGGTCGGCATACACTGAACATCCCATACCTGCAGGAGAAAAAGTAGAAATCATCGACATTGACGGCATCACTTTATTAATTAAACCAAAATAATGGCCAGTACGGCCAAGTTAAAAAAGTTTATTCAAATTTATGCCAAATCATAGGAAGCAATAATCTCAAAAAAACCACAACGCATCCAATTCAATATATATTAATATTTTATTTAATTGCCAACGATAATTAAGTAATAAAAATATTAATAATTACTATCCTGCCCTACGTTATCGCTTTAACCTACAAACGAAAAATCAATAACCTACCTAGTTGTCACATAGAATAATATGTAACTAATTTAATTTAAAAAATTTATTATTATTGAATTAATTTTTGATCTTTCCGGGTCTGAATACATACTTACAGCATGAGAACTCATTGACACAACGTGCTTTAAGCCTGTAGTCATTCTCCTTAAAAACACGCTTGCATCGCTCTTTTCTCACTAAGAGCACACGTATCTCTGACACGAATTCAGCAAGTTCGATTAAGAGGAGCGTTAACGGCAAATAGTTATTATTTTTACAGAAATGTAATTGTTGATGACGTTGATCTGCTAATGACTTAAAAATATTAGGAATGATATTTAGAATAAAAAAGGATGAATGAATAATTTTACGAAGGTAGTGCTAGGCCAATTTCTATGAAAGAGGACTTATCATGAAAAAGGTTATATCTTTAATCATCGCTTGTTTCATTTTTGCGGCTCCAATTTCTTTTGCTCAAAGTGGCGGCGGTCATGCTTTTGGTGCGGGGATTGATTGCACTTTCAGTGACGGTACAGTGAAGCATCTCCCAAGAGAACTATGCACCATTTATGGTGGTAAATATAAATAGTTATTGCCTTAAAGAAAGTTTATCTGTTGGTAGAAACTACCATTAGATAAACTTTCTTTTTAATGTAGTGGATTCAGTCAGTCTGATTAACGCCTATAGAAGTCGGCCCCTATAAACGCATCCCATCCTCTTTGCCACTCAGCCTTGATCATAACTTCCTCTGGTTGACCAACACATTGATCGGTATATCGAATGCCTTGAATACCCTTTTCGAATGCTTTAAATGGGTCACAGTATTCTGCTTTTCCAGATTCATAACCTTGCTTATATGAGGCTTCATCAAAAGGTGTCTTCTCTTTTAAATTTGCCAAAACATGATTGTCATATTGGTACCCATTTGCGCCAAACCGCTCACCTTGAGAAAACCAGTATTCTTCTGGAGTTTGAGGGGTACTGCTGCATGCTTGGAGGGTTAGTAATACAAAAGGAATAACTAGAAATTTCTTCATTGTGTTCCCCTACTTTTGAAAATAAAAAAAGCTGAGCGATTGCTCAGCTTTTTAGACACTATTTTACGCTTTCAGTTCAATTATTTAACTGAGAAAGGAATAGCAAGGATTAACTTGAAATCTTCCTCGTCTTGGAACAAGTTAGTGTAACCAGTCCAGTTTGGAGCATTTGTGTCGTTGTAGTAGTTAGTGTAGTAGAAGCTAATGTTAGCATCTTCTAGAGCACCAGCTTGGATTGCGTAGTTTGCAAATAGGCTGTATGCGTATTCTGATAGATCATCGTAACCTTGTGCAGATGAGCCGAAGCCGTATGCAGCACTTAGACCTGCGCTAAAGCCTTTGCCACCGATGTCAGAGAAATCGCGAGATACAGAACCAAATACCGCTAGTTCTTCATCATGGTTAAAGTCTGAACGGTTGTTCCACCAGATTTCGTAAGCACCGTTTGAGCCGCCGTATTGGCTAGTTAGGCGGTAAGACATGTTACCAACCACTTTCGGGTCACCTGAATCTGCGCCCGTGTACGTTGCTTCAGCACGGTATGAGTACTGACCAGAAGAGAAGCTTGTTAAAAGAGCTAGCTGGAATGCTGTGCTATCGTACTGTTCGCTGTCATCAACAATGTATAGTTGTGGAGACCAGTATAGGCCACCCTCGGTTGTACCTTTAACTTTGAAGTGAGCGTTCCAACGGTCACCATCAGAAAGACCACCGTACGCTGCATCTAGAGAAATGCCGTTATCTAGAGTGTAGCGACCACCAACAGAGTATAGAGTACCTGCGTCTTCACCTTTCGTAGTTTGGAACTCGTAAGTTTCTTTGAACCAAGGAGCTTTATATTCTGTCGCAACAACCAAACCTAAATCAAAGCCACCGATGTTACCGCCGATTTCACCACCTAGGTAAGTACCAGGTGCGAATGACCAGTTAACGCCCAACGAGCTAGGAACCGATGGTTGGAAGTAACCCAATTTAGCAGTACCTGATTCACCGAACTTGAACTTAGCCGCTACAGTCGCGAATGAAACACCGTTGTCAGAACAGTTTTTGTTCCACTTTGAGTTTACTTCGATTACTTGACCAGGGTTTTTAGGATCTTCTTGTAGTTCCTTACATTCACCTACAACACCGTCACCGTATGGAGAGCTTACATCCCAAAAGTTCATCTCGTGGTCTGGGCTTCCGTTTTGCCACATATCAAATGTGCTGTAGATAACAACATCAAGACCTGCAACATCACCAACGTAACCAGAATTAAAACCAAGGTTCGCAAAAATAGAACCGTGATCTAAGTTTGTTACCTTTGAAGTGTCATTACCATTTGCATCAACATTGCCACGATCACGAGAACGCATCCAAAAGTTAAGGTTACCGCTGATTGTAGACTCAGAGAAAAACTCTGACACTTCTGCTGCATAAGCAGGACCCACTGGGTCTTCTGCCATTGCTGGAGCAGTGGCAACTGCGCCCATCATTGCAGCAGTAATAGCAGATACTTTAAAAAATTTGTCCATGGAAAAACTCCTAAAAATGGATATAGCTGTATTTTTCTTTCTCACCTTTAGTTGGCCGCCGAAGGGGAGAAGTAAATTCCTGTGTGAACCTCATCATTTCTAAATCGGTTCTATTTTTAGTTCCTGCATACACACCGTGTATCCATGTGTCTAAGACTAACTTCGTAACTAAAAACATCCAAATGGAACTTATTTTTTTTCTAAAAAAATATGAGCCACGCCAAAGTTCCATATAACTTGTTGATCTAGATCTTATTTTTAATATTTGATTCACATAAAAATCAAAATTCATTTAAATCAAATACTTAAATACAAGCAGGCATGTTAATTTTGAAGCTGATCGCAGAGTGATATTTCAGAGTTAACAATAATTGATTGAGAGATCCTGATCACTGAAAAGAAATTAACAAATTTTTTGATGTAAAAATGGGGACTTTTTAATCGCAAATAAAAAGCCCCAAGTGACTAGCACGTGGGGCTTTAATGACGATTTAGAAATCGAATTTATGGGTTATTTCATCAAATTGAGCAAGTCTTGTTCCGTTTGAATCTCAATCCCCAACTCTTGAGCTTTCGCAAGTTTCGAACCGGCATTCTCACCAGCAAACAGAATATCCGTTTTTTTCGAGACGCTACCTGTCACTTTCGCGCCTAAGTTTTGCAATGCCTCTTTTGCTTCGCTACGGCCAAGCTGAGAAAGCGTGCCCGTCAACACAACCGTTTTGCCCTCCAATGGCAGTTCGATCCCCGCTTGAGGAGCCGAGATTTCTGGCCAATGAATACCTTGGGACAATAGGTCGCTCACCACTGCTTGGTTTTTCTCTTCACCGAAGAAAGTCGTAATGTGCTTTGCCACAACCACACCGATGTCTTGCACTTCAATAAGCTGTTCTTCTGTTGCTTGTTGAATGACATCGAGTTTCTTAAAGTGCTGAGCTAAATTTGCTGCCGTTGCTTCCCCTACTTCACGAATACCTAGTGAGTATAAAAAGCGTGGCAGAGTCGTCAGCTTTGACTTTTCAAGCGCATTGACGATGTTGGTCGCAGACTTTGGCCCCATTCGCTCTAAAACCGTTAGTACGCCCGCAGACAGTTTAAACAGGTCTGCAGGTGTTTCCACCATTTCGCGATCGACTAACTGCTCTATGACTTTCTCACCTAACCCATCTACGTCTAAAGCCTTACGAGACACAAAGTGTTTTAACGCTTCTTTACGTTGAGCCTGACACACCAAGCCACCGGTACAACGTGTTACTGCTTCACCCTCGATACGCTCTACATGCGAACCACAAACAGGACAAAGACTTGGGAAAATAATTTCGCGGGCGTTGTCAGGCCGACGTTCTTTAATGACTGACACGACTTGTGGAATCACATCACCAGCTCGACGGATCACCACTTGGTCACCCACCATCACTTGCAGGCGCGCAATTTCATCAGCATTGTGTAACGTTGCATTGCTGACCGTTACGCCGCCAACAAATACGGGTTCGAGTTTCGCTACTGGCGTGATCGCACCAGTACGCCCAACCTGAAATTCAACCTCATTCAGTGTTGTGATTTCTTCTTGAGCTGGGAATTTGTAAGCAATAGCCCAGCGTGGGGCACGGGCAACAAAACCAAGACGCTCTTGAATGGCAATATCATCAACTTTGATCACTACGCCATCAATTTCATACGCCAACGCTTCACGACGCGCAAGAATGTCTTGATAGTACGCTTTTACTTCTTCCAAGCTATCTACGCGCTTGGTTTCTGGGCACATTGGCAAGCCCCAAGATTTGATTTGTAGAAAACGCTCATAGTGGCTAGTTGCAAGCGTCGCGCCCTCTACCACACCTACGCTGTATGCATAAAAGCTCAGTGGGCGCGAAGCGGTAATCCGCGAATCTAATTGACGTAGGCTGCCTGCTGCTGCATTACGAGGGTTAACAAAGACTTTTTCGCCTTTCTTACGGGCTATCTCGTTAAGCTTTTCAAACCCCGCTTTTGGCATAAATACTTCACCACGAACTTCCAAACGCGTTGGCCAATCATTACCTTGCAGTTTTAACGGAATAGCACTGATGGTTCGAACGTTCTCCGTGATGTTCTCCCCTGTAGTACCGTCACCACGTGTTGCTGCCTGAACAAGTACACCATTTTCATACAACAAGCTAACAGCAAGACCATCCAACTTGGGTTCGCAGCAATATTGTTTAATAGTTTGTCCAACGACTCGATCTTGCGCTCGCTTCTGAAAACCATTCAACTCTTCATCATCAAAGGCATTGTCCAACGACAGCATTGGCACTTCGTGGGTCACTTGACTGAACTCAGACAACGGCTTTCCACCGACACGCTGGCTAGGAGAATCCACGCTAATCAATTCTGGATGTTCAGCTTCAATATCCAATAGTTCGCGCATCATACGATCGTATTCAGCATCTGGGATCTCTGGGTTATCTTCCACGTAATAACGAACTGCGTGGTAGTGCAGCGACTCTTTTAGCTCTTCTAGTCGCTGAAGTACTGATTCAGACATATTAAAGCCCTGTGTATGGTCATCAATGAGGATGTTAATCTAAGAAAAAGGGCCCCTAACGGAGCCCTATCATTATTTGGTGTTAAGGTTATGCCTTAGCGGCGTTAAACTCAACAATTTGACGACGATATAATGCCAATCGATCTGGTGTCATCAAGTTTCGCTGATCATCAAGCACGTTACCGCCCATATCATCAGCTATCTGCTGGGCAATGCGCAGCATGAGGTTAAAATTCTGCTCTGCTTGGCCGTAACATGGCAGAGTCATAAAGAATGAAATGCCTTTTGTAGAAAAGTCTGCAGGGTCATCGTGTTCCAATGTACCTGGGTGCATCATATTCGCCACACTAAAGAGAACTTTTCCATTCCCCTCCCAATCTTCATGGCGATGGAAAATGTTCATTTCACCATAGATCAGTCCATTTTGCTGCATACTGTCAAAAAGCTTCGTGCCAACAAATGCTTCCTCACCGGCACAATGCACGTTCAATACAATCACTTGCATTTCCGGCTCCGGCTTAGGCTCTTCAACCGCTTCAACTGATGCTACAGCAGCTGGCGTTTCGATACTTCCCGGTGACTCTTTAATCTCCGGCACCTCTACCGTTTCGCGCGTGGCAAACACCGGCTCAACTTTTTCATCTTCGACAAAAGGTTTAACAGGCTCGGTCATCAATGGTTCTGAAGCTAACGGTTCTGCAATTAACGGCTCTACATCATCAACCGATTTTGTTGCGATGAATGCTGGAATGGCTTCTTCTTCTCGAGGTTTCTCTTTTGCCTCAAGAACATCGTCAATAAGCGGGTCAGCAACGAACTTATTGTCGAATACATTGTCGTTATCAACACCAAAATCTGGTTCTTTACGGTCTTTGCGAATGATTTCAAAATCGTCTTCTGGACCACGAGCAAAATCACGCTCTTGCTCTTCCTTATCAATCTGGTCAACGTCCAACTTGCCTAATGGCTTGTTACCAAATTTTGCTTTGCCTTCTTTCTTGCTTGTCCACAAGCCATGAAATAGCAATGCGGCGATGGCTAGTGCGCCAACAACAATGAGTACGAATCGCAATTCCTGCATTATTTACTCTCAATCTACTTGTTCTAACCACTTATACATCCTCAAGTGGTCACTCAAGTGTAATAAATCCGAATGATGCTTTTACTTTACCAAAACTATATGTAGGTTTAGAACAACTTAATGCAAGAAGTTCCATTTTTTGTTGTGATTCTTGCCACGATTCCACTTTACAAGGCATCTTTTGTTAGAGCATTGAAAGAATTACTGGCTTAAGTACAATGAATTTTCACTTACAAAGAACAAAACCAATATGACTCTAAACAATCAATCAAGAACCGGGTTCGGTTATTTTCTGTATGGAATACAGATTGCACTCTCACCAGAGATCCGACGCTTTGTCATGTTGCCCCTATTAGCCAATATTTTGCTCGTGGGTGGTGCGATCTTCTACCTATTCTCGCATCTCGACGTGTGGATTGATGGTTGGGTCGGACAACTACCAGAATTCTTATCTTGGTTAACTTATCTCTTGTGGCCGATTTTGGTACTGACTATTCTTGCCACTTTCTCGTACTTTTTCAGTACATTAGCAAACTTCATTGCCGCGCCTTTTAATGGGTTGTTGGCAGAGAAAGTAGAAGAGTCCCTCACAGGACAAAAAGTCAATGACGACGGCTTTGCAGCACTCATCAAGGATGTACCTCGCGTGATGGCCCGTGAATGGCGCAAACTACTTTATGTATTACCAAAAGCAATTGGTCTGTTTTTGCTATTACTGATCCCTGCACTAGGTCAGACAGTCGGCCCATTCTTGTGGTTTATTTTCACGGCTTGGATGTTAGCTATTCAATACTGCGATTACCCATTCGATAATCACAAAGTTTCATTTAATGATATGCGTTACAAATTGAAACAGAAACAAGGCAAAGCCTATGGATTCGGTGTATTGGTCTCGATATTTACCACCATTCCTATTCTTAACCTCATTGTTATGCCTGTGGCTGTCTGTGGTGCAACAGCGATGTGGGTGGCTGAGTTTAAACATCAGCGATAGACAGTTTTTCTAAAAATACGGGGAGTGATAATGCACTCCCCCGTTATTTTGTATGTTTCTCGACCAACCTCATAAGATATAACTTTTTAATCCTTTTCCCATGTTTTCATACGGCATATTCTTCTAATCATATTCACAAATCGTGTAATGAAGGAACATCACTATGAGCAAGATCTACGAAGACAACTCTCTTACTATTGGTAATACCCCTCTCGTTCGCCTAAACAAAGTGAGCAAAGGTAAAGTTCTCGCAAAAATCGAAGCACGTAACCCTAGCTTCAGCGTTAAGTGCCGCATCGGTGCGAACATGATTTGGGAAGCAGAAAAGGCTGGCACACTTAAGCCAGGTGTAGAGCTCGTTGAACCGACCAGTGGTAACACAGGTGTTGCACTTGCATTCGTAGCAGCAGCTCGCGGTTATAAACTAACACTGACGATGCCTGAGTCCATGAGCCTTGAGCGTCGTAAACTTCTGAAAGCACTAGGTGCAAACCTTGAACTTACTGAAGCCGCAAAAGGTATGAAAGGTGCGATTGAAAAAGCGGAAGAAATTGTCGCAAGCAACCCTGAAAAATATCTGCTTCTTCAGCAATTCAACAACCCAGCGAACCCAGAAATTCATGAAAAAACGACGGGGCCTGAAATTTGGGAAGCAACCGATGGTGAAATCGACGTATTTGTCGCAGGTGTAGGTACAGGCGGTACTATCACTGGTACAAGCCGTTACATCAAAGGCGAAAAAGGCAAAGCGATTACCTCTGTTGCGGTAGAGCCAGCAGAATCTCCAGTTATTGCGCAAGCACTAGCAGGTGAAGAAATCCAACCAGCACCACACAAAATCCAAGGTATCGGTGCCGGCTTCATCCCTGGTAACTTAGATTTAGAGCTTATCGACCGTGTAGAGCAAGTGACTTCAGAAGAAGCCATTGAGATGGCTCGACGTCTAATGGAAGAAGAAGGCATCCTTGCAGGCATCTCCTCTGGTGCAGCTGTCGTTGCCGCAAATCGCCTCGCGGAACTACCTGAATTTGCAGGAAAAACAATTGTCACCGTGCTTCCAAGTTCTGGTGAACGTTACCTAAGTACCGCGCTTTTTGCAGGCATATTTACTGAGAAAGAGAACCAACAGTAATATGTGGTCAAATCAATTTTTCGTTTAAAAAAGCCCCGGTCAGGGGCTTTTTTGTTGATCCTTGCCTCACCTTTGGTAATATCGGGGTGTTTTATTTTAAGGTTCAAAATAAAGAATCTAACAAAAAAGGTTTCAGTGTGGTCACGCACGCAAACAGTTGCGTAATCACCAAACTTTTGACTAGTATCAGTTCTGAAACGCTTTGAACTCTCCCGTGCTAGCGCACAAGATATAAAGCGGTTAAGCTAAAACTTAGTCACAACTAACAAAAAAATACATTTATTGGGGTATATCACATGTACGAGAAGCAAGTAGAAATCACAGCAGAAAACGGTCTTCACACTCGTCCAGCTGCACAGTTCGTTAAAGAAGCTAAAGCATTCGACGCGGACATCACTGTGACTTCTAACGGTAAAAGCGCTAGCGCTAAGAGCCTATTCAAGCTACAAACACTAGGCCTAGTAAAAGGTACTCTAGTTACTATTTCAGCTGAAGGCCCTCAAGCTCAACAAGCTGTTGACCACCTAGTTGCTCTAATGGATGAGCTACACTAATACGGTCTCCTATTTTCAGAAGCCATTTTGTGAAAGCAAAATGGCTTTGTTGGAAATAGACTCAAAATTAAGCTAAGACTATTTGTTAGCGCACCATTATTCTCCCGTTTTATAAAGTTGACCAAACTTAAGGTAAAGCTATGATTTCAGGCATCCTAGCATCTCCTGGTATTGCAATCGGTAAAGCACTACTACTTCAAGAAGATGAAATTGTCCTAAACACAAACACTATTTCTGACGACCAAGTAGAAGCTGAAGTTGCGCGTTTCTTCGACGCTCGTAACAAATCTTCTGCTCAACTAGAAACCATCAAGCAAAAAGCGCTTGAAACGTTCGGTGAAGAAAAAGAAGCGATCTTTGAAGGTCACATCATGCTTCTTGAAGATGAAGAGCTAGAAGAGGAAATCCTAGCACTTATCAAAAATGACAAGATGACTGCGGATCACGCTATCCATACAGTTATCGAAGAGCAAGCTTGTGCTCTTGAGTCTCTTGATGACGAATACCTAAAAGAACGTGCAACTGACATCCGTGATATCGGTTCTCGCTTTGTTAAAAATGCACTAGGCATCAACATCGTTTCGCTAAGCGATATCGATCAAGAAGTTATCCTAGTAGCTTACGATCTAACGCCATCAGAAACAGCACAAATCAACCTAGATTACGTGCTTGGTTTTGCTTGTGACATCGGCGGTCGTACTTCTCACACTTCAATCATGGCTCGTTCACTAGAACTTCCAGCGATCGTTGGTACTAACGACATCACTAAGCAAGTTAAGAACGGCGACATGCTGATTCTTGATGCGATGAACAACAAGATTGTTGTAAACCCATCAGATGCAGAAGTAGAAGAAGCAAAAGCGGTTAAAGCTGCATTCCTTGCTGAAAAAGAAGAGCTAGCGAAGCTAAAAGACCTACACGCAGAAACAACTGACGGTCACCGCGTAGAAGTTTGCGGTAACATCGGTACGGTTAAAGACTGTGACGGCATCATCCGTAACGGCGGTGAAGGCGTTGGTCTGTACCGTACAGAATTCCTGTTTATGGACCGTGATGCACTTCCGACTGAAGAAGAGCAATACCACGCTTACAAAGAAGTTGCAGAAGCAATGAACGGTCAAGCTGTGATCATCCGTACTATGGATATCGGCGGCGACAAAGATCTACCATACATGGATCTTCCAAAAGAGATGAACCCGTTCCTAGGCTGGCGTGCAGTGCGTATCAGCTTGGATCGTCGTGAAATCCTACGTGACCAACTACGTGGTATTCTACGTGCATCTGCACACGGTAAGCTACGCATCATGTTCCCAATGATCATCTCTGTTGAAGAAATTCGTGAGCTTAAGAAAGCAATCGAAGAGTACAAAGCAGAACTACGCGCTGAAGGCCACGCATTCGACGAAGAAATCGAAATCGGTGTCATGGTTGAAACGCCAGCAGCAGCAGCGATCGCACACCACCTAGCGAAAGAAGTTGCGTTCTTCTCTATCGGTACAAACGACCTAACTCAGTACACACTAGCGGTTGACCGTGGTAACGAGATGATCTCTCACCTATACAACCCACTATCACCGGCAGTACTTACTGTGATCAAGCAAGTTATCGACGCTTCTCACGCTGAAGGTAAGTGGACTGGTATGTGTGGTGAGCTTGCAGGTGATGAACGTGCAACGCTTCTACTTCTAGGTATGGGCCTAGATGAGTTCTCTATGAGCGGTATCTCTATCCCTGCAGTGAAGAAAGTTATCCGTAACTCTAACTTTGCAGAAGTGAAAGCAATGGCTGAAGAAGCTCTTGCACTACCTACAGCGGCGGAAATCGAAGCAGTAGTAGAGAAGTTCATCGCAGAGAAAACTCAATAATCAACGAATTCCAATGAGATAGGCGGTTAAAAAAAGTCGTCTATCTCGTAAGATTGGTATACTATAATTCGACAGAATTAAATAAAACGTTAGGAGCATGACACAATGGGTCTGTTTGACAAACTTAAGAAGCTAGTATCTGACGACAGCGCTGACGCAGGTGCAATCGAAATCATCGCACCACTGTCTGGTGAGATCGTGAATATCGAAGATGTGCCAGATGTTGTTTTCGCTGAGAAAATCGTTGGTGACGGTATTGCTATCAAACCTGCTGGTAACAAAATGGTAGCTCCTGTAAACGGTACTATCGGTAAGATCTTCGAAACGAACCACGCGTTCTCTATCGAGTCTGACGACGGTGTTGAGCTTTTCGTTCACTTCGGTATCGATACTGTTGAACTAAAAGGCGAAGGCTTCAAGCGTATCGCTGAAGAAGGTCAAACTGTAAAAGCTGGCGACACTGTAATTGAATTCGATCTTGCTCTTCTAGAAGAGAAAGCGAAGTCAACGCTAACTCCAGTTGTTATCTCTAACATGGACGAAATCAAAGAGCTGAACAAGCTTTCTGGTTCTGTAACTGTTGGTGAAACTCCAGTTCTACGTGTAACTAAGTAATTTTTTACTTCGTCGAACACGAAAAACGCTGCCATTGGCAGCGTTTTTTTTATGAGTGAAAAAATGCCACCCTACCTGATTATGAAAACATCGTTTCAATTCAGATAACATACCCAAGTGTTTTCAAGGTGCAGGATTCAGAGCATAAAAAAGCCAAGCATTGTGCTTGGCTTGGCTTCGCTTTATATCGTCGATGATCTTTAAGGCTTAACCTAACAAACTTAGCGCTGAGTTTGGCGCTTGTTTCGCTTGCGCAAGGATTGAGCTTGACGCTTGCGATAGAATTTGTGACTTGGTCATTTGAGTCGTTTCTTTCGCGAAGTCGGTATCTTTAATACGGCTCTTCGACGCGTTCACGTTCTCATTGATGTTGTCTAGGTTGTTGATTGCGTGATCGAAACGGTTTTGGAAAGCACCTAGCTCTGCGCGGTGGCTGTCTACGTATTTTAGTGCCGCATCAATGATAGCTACAGATTCCTGCGCACCACCCACTGAGGTTACGTCAATCGTATCTACCGTTACGTTCTTCGCTTCACCGAAGCCCAACTCACCAGATAGACCGCCAGAGAAAGACACTTCGCCGTCAACTTTGTTGTTACCTGCAAAGATTTGCAGTTTACCATCTTGGTCTACTGATGCTTTTACTAGGTCTGTTTGACCGTTGATGTAAGTTGCTAGCTCTTCGATGTCATCGCCCGCTTTCGCGTTAATGCTGATTTCTTGCTCTTGACCAAAACTGTCTTTTAGGCTGATTTTAAGGTCGTTTTTACCCTCAGCGACATTCCAGTTTTTGTCTTTGCCATTTTCTGCTTGGTAGCTCAAGCCACCCATCATTTTGTTGTCTGAGCGCATGTCTTTTAGCTCAAGCATCACTGCTTCGCCGTTGTCTGCACCGATTTGGAAAGATTTAGAGCCGTGCGTACCGTTTAGTAGCTTGTTGCCACCAAAAGAGGTCGTTTCAGCGATACGGTTTAGCTCGTCGTTTAGCGCGGTCACTTCTTCTTGAATCGCAACACGCTCTGCTTTTGAGTTTGAGCCGTTTGCCGATTGTAGAGAAAGATCACGCATGCGTTGCAGAATGTTGGTTGTCTCATTCATTGCACCTTCAGCTGTTTGTGCAATAGAGATACCATCGTTCGCGTTACGAACTGCCACATCAAGACCACGACTTTGCACGTTCAAGCGGTTCGAAATTTGAAGACCCGCAGCGTCATCTTTTGCGCTGTTGATTTTTGAACCTGAAGACAAACGTTCCATTGACGTTTGTTGTGCTGAGTTTGCGCTATTTAGGTAACGCTGAGCGGTCATTGCTGATACGTTTGTGTTTACATTCACTGCCATGGTGATTTCTCCAATTGATTTTCCGATGTAGCGGTTTCCGACGTCTCGGAAAACCAAGTAGTTCTCTCAAAGTTACTTTTATTAACGACTCGTATATCAGAAGCTTTAGGAAAAAATCGAAAAAAGTGGATTAGTGAGATTTAGCTAGAAAAATGGGAGAAAAGTAGAAAAAATCGCTCAAGTTTCTCAGATGTACGCCAAGTGGTGGCTTGTGCAAAAAACAAACAAAACCAGCAGCCGCAGTTAGTTAGGCAGCAGTTAGTTGGAGCAACCATTAGTTAGGGAACATCATTAATGAAATTTGCAGGTTAGATCGTTAGGTAGAGCGATAGGAAAGAAAAAGCCCCTTTTCCTTTGAGAGAACTGGGGCTAGGTTGGTCGCCAGAGCCTATGTGGAGATCAAGAGAAATAAACACATTTCCGGCACACCGAGTGCAACCTTACATTGAAAATGATTGGCAGGTGAGAGATGAGAGAGCCGCACATTCTATTATAACGTTGCTTGCCATAAGCCTGTATTCTTAACCACGTCTGGAAAAATTGAATGCAGGCTAGGTAAACTACTGCAATAGTGACATCGCAGAGTTTGGCAATTGTTTTGCTTGAGCAAGAATCGACGTTCCTGCTTGTTGCAATATTTGAGCTTTAGTCATTTGCGTTGTTTCTTTCGCAAAATCAGTATCTTTAATTCGGCTATTTGATGCATCAACGTTCTCTTGGATGTTTGCCAAGTTATTGATGCTATGACTCAAACGGTTTTGCTTCGCACCCAGATCTGCACGTTGTGAATCCACATATTTCAGCGCAGAATCCAAAACCGCAACCGCATTTTGAGAACCTTGAACGGTAGTCATATCGATATCTTGAACGGTGGTATCAATAGGTACACCTTTGAAACCTAACTCAGATGCAAGACCTCCAGAGATATCAATTGCGCCTTTTACATTTGGTTCTGCAACAAAAATCTGCAGCTTACCATCACCACTTACTGAGGCATTGATCAAATCACTTTGACCATTAATGTAAGTCGCCAGTTCTTCAATATCATCACCCGCTTTCGCGTTAATGTTAATGGTCAAATCCTGAACGTTGCCGTCTTCATCTTCGCCCATATCTGGCAAAGTAATCGTAAGATCAGATTTATCTGCAGGCACACCCCAATCTTTACCCTTGCCTAGGTCACTTAGGAATGTTGTGCCACCCATACGAGAGTCATCAGCACGGATGCTGGTCAATCCCATGATCATAGCTTCACCTGAGTTGGAGCCAATCTGGAATGCGGCTTCACCAAATGAGCCATTTAACAAGCGACGGCCACCAAATGACGTCGTTTCTGCAATACGGTTGAGTTCATCAATCAGAGCCATTGACTCTTCATTGATCGCTTGGCGTTCTGCAGGAGAGTTCGTACCATTCGCAGATTGAAGTGCCAAGTCACGCATGCGCTGCATCACTGAGGTTGCTTCGTTCATCGCACCTTCAGCAGTTTGTGCAATTGAGATGCCGTCGTTCGCGTTACGCATTGCTACATCAAGACCACGAGATTGTGCGGTTAGACGGTTAGAAATCTGCAGACCTGCAGCATCGTCTTTCGCGCTGTTAATTTTGTGACCTGATGATAGACGTTCCATTGAGGTATTGAGCTCATTGGTCGCCTTATTTAAGTAACGCTGCGCGGTCATCGCGGAGACGTTGGTACTAACTGTTACAGCCATTTTACTCTCCTGTTGAGTTCGCAAGCTTATGCGAAGCGGCCAGCCTTGCTTTCACTCTATTTGATAAGCGCTAGCCGAAAATTTCTTACTAAAACTCTGCCTAAATGCAGGAATTAGAATCTAGTAAATCGGTTCTTACATGGTAAATACAATTAGCGTGCCAGTTTATACAAACCACCAAACAAAAACGTAAAACCAACTAAAAACAACAAGTTAAAACAAACAGAAAACCTTGCATTCGATGTTCATCTTGCTAGATACACTCAAATCGTCGCGCGCGATTCAGTTTTTTCTCTTGCCACTGAATTTGCCACTTTTCCGATTGCCGCTTTCGGTAAAAACATGCCGCGTCAAAACTCAACGATTGTTGATGAATCATCACTTCGCACTTAAGGCATCGCACATAAGGCATGGAATGAAAACTCGAAATCATCAAGAGTACTAACGCAATGAGCGTTACTCTTTACTTGTGTATATATGTCTTTGAATTTATAACAATTGAATTTGGAAATAATTAAACTTAGATATAATTAAATTTAGATATAGTTAAACAAGGTAAGATCTTTCGTTTTACCAAACGCTTGCTGAGACGCCTGTAACGCTCTAGAGTTTTCACTAAATTCAATCACGGCTTTTGAGTAATCCAAATCTTCAAAGTTACTTTTGGCTTTCGCTAAAGACAAATTGAAGTCTTCATGGTTTTGCTCTTGGATATCTAGCGTGCTTAACTTTGCACCAATATCCGTGCGCACTTTGTTCATATGAATGAATGCTGCTTGAAACTCATCTGTCATTTGATGCAATTTTGCCGTCGCCGACGCATCCGAAACGGAGCTATCTGACCATGTCATGGCTTCTTTAAACGAATCAAAAACGCTGAATGTTTTTCTTGGCTCAAGCGTAATACTATCTCCAGCCGTCACTTGTCCTTTAAGCTGAATATTAACGCCCTCATATTGAATGCCATCAATAGGTGAATAATCATCCACTTGAACCACGTCGCCGTTTTTCTCTAGCTGATAACCAAACTTACCATTGCTCATATCAACGAATGTGACCTTATAATTGGCTTCATCACGTGAACGTGTGTTCGCTTGAGCAAGCAACAGCTCCGAACCATCTTTCAAATCATACTGAGGTTCAAAATCACCAAATGGGTTTGGTATTTCAGTAAACAAGTGATTGCCTGGGTAGTTAATTCCCAGCTCTATGTTACTCGCAACTTTCATTTTTCGTTGATAGTCATCACCGGTGTAAACCACTGTGCCATCATAATCACGGAAGAATGGCTGACTTTTTGGTTTAGTACCCGCAAACACGTAATTTCCGGTTTCGTCCTGTGTATTCACCAGCGCCAAAAAGTTATTCGCTAACTCTTCAAGTTCACGCTTTTTCGCCGCGCGATCTTCAGCAGAGTACGCACCGTTAATCATTTCCATCGAAATACGCTTAGATTCATCGGTAAATTGCTCAGCATTAGCAATAACGACTTCTTGGTTTTCTAAACGGTTACGGACTAATACAATCGCATCTAGGTACTGTTTTAACTGTTCTTCTTGTTGCCCAATGCTTTGGATGTAGTGAGTCGCTAACGGATCATCACTTGGCTTGGTCAGCTGTTTACCCGAGGCAAGTTGCGCTTGGTTATGATGAACCTTGTTTTCTTGACGACGCAGGTCATTTTGAACCGATTGGTAATTATGGAAGCTAGAAATTCGCGTTAACATCTACAGCCTCCTTTATCGCAACTGCAAAATGGTATTAAAGGTGTCGTTTGCAGCTTGCATCACTCGTGATGAGGCCATATAGGCTTGCTGAAACTTCATCATATTTGCCGCTTCCTCATCCAGGTTTACCCCTGAAATCGACGCAACACGCTCTTGCGCGGCTTCATTCTCAAGTCGAGCAACATCAGACAAACGGGTCGCCGTAGACGCTTTCAAACCAACATCAGTATTGAGGTTAAAGTACACACTCAGCATTGTTGACTCGTTGCCGTTCATCTTTTTATCTGTTTGAATGTTTAGCATTTTTCGCAAGTTACCGTTATCACCCTCAGATGGGACTAAGTTGGCGGTAAACTTATCGTTTGCCAATGCACCACCCGTCAATTCAAATACGGTTGCAGCACCACTTTTATAATTTGGGTGTGAGCTTGGTAGTGACACGGAAACTGGCTCCGTCGGTGGGTATGGTTGGGGCGCCAACACCACATTCCCTTGAGTATCCGTAACGGCAAATTGATCGCCCGTTGGAGACACAACAACTTCAAATTCACGTAAATCACCAGCATCGATGATCTCAAATTTGGCCTTACCTTGAGCAAACGTGGTGGACGCTTCGTAACTTTGTGCGGCAATCGCCTTTGGATCTGTCGTTTCTATTTTCATTTGCGCAGCACCGCTTCGCGTAGGACGAAGAAGCACTTGCTCACCCACTTTAGGCTCATTGCGCACTTCTACACGCATCCCATCGAGATAAAAAGCATTCCCCGATGAATCAGTATCCACTTTGACTGTTTCACCATTTGGCTTGGTCACGCTATAACGATCACCATCGTAACGTAATGAATATTCACCGCCTTTCAGCGCGCTAATATCATCAATATAAACCGCCATATCTGCTGTCGATTGTGGTCCAGTAATCACGCGTGAGGTTGCTAATCGCTCTGAGTTTACGTCGGTAAACAATGGATCCCCAACATTGCCGTAGTGATCTAAACCTTGCGATTGCAAATGATTCACTTCACTAGAGAATGCTGTCGCTAGGCGTCCTAGTTCATCCATAATCTGAGGGATGTGCTCATCTCGCATTCTTAGAGTGGCACCAATCTTGCCATCAATGTCATCCGCTTTGATCGCCTTAATACCACCGCCCTCAGCCATCGCAAGACGACGCTGATGAACATCTGGCGAGCCATCAATCATTTTTAACTGGCTGGCTTCTGTACCAGAAACCAACGTATGACCATTACCAATGTGCACATTGAACCCTTCCGCATTCTTGCGTGGCGTTACAGTGACCTTGGTGTATTCCGACAGCTCTTTGATCAGCTTTTCATGTTGGTCCATTAAGTCATTATGTGGACCAGGATTACGCATCATCAAACGATGCATATCACGAATTTCAATCGCCAGTTGGTTCACTCGTTCAATCCCCATATCTAAGGACTTGTTGGCAATGTCTGATTGCTGACGAACGGTTTCATGAAACTCATTAAGTGTGTCACTAAGCAGACCCGCTTTTTCCAACACCACTTTTCGTGCACCCATATCATTTGGCGTGTCAGCCATGGTTTTGACTGCATTGAACCATTCGTTTAAATTTTCTGGGATTTTCTTTGATGATACGGATGACAGCATACCCGACAGCAAATCAAGGTTCTTTTCGTTATCAAGTTTATTGGCGTACTCTGTGGTAGAAAGGTTCAACTCTTTAACGGCAAACTCATCCCAAGAGCGGCGAACATTTTCCACATGCACGCCCATACCATAAGTCGAACCACCAAACTGGCGCGGGTCATTAGAAGCTTGAATAACAGACTGACGGCTGTAACCCTCTGTATTAGCATTAGAAATGTTATGACCAGTTGTATTCAACTGTCGCTGAGCAGTAAGCACACTTTGTGTACCCACATTCAACAAATCTGACGCCATACATGCCTCCAAAAACGAAATAAAATCGGTATTGACCGATCACCTAGTTAGCAATTAGCAAAAGGTGTGCCAGTTTAAGTGCGGGCGAGAAAGCGTACAAAAAGAAAGGCTTGCACTGTGGCAAGCCTTCTCAAAAAGTATTTAAGCATCCAAGATCGGATTGAATTACATACTCTCAATTTTCTGCTTCACTTGCAGTACTTTATTTGAGTAATCGGGGTCCGTTGCGTACCCCGCATTATGGATACCACGGATGAAAGACTCTGAATTACCACGTTGCTGGAGAGCCGTTTCGTAACGCGGGTTCTCATTCAAGAAGCGAACATAGTCGTTAAAGCTGTCTTGGTAATTCGAGTAAGAACGGAACGCGGCGGTCTCTTTTACAGGTGTATTGTCGTGGAACTCAAGTGTTTGAGTGGTCACTTTATCACCTTGCCAGCTACGATCCGCTTTGATGTTAAATAGATTGTTGCTGCTGCCACGCGCGTTCTTCACCACTTTTTGTCCCCAACCGGTTTCTAGCGCAGCTTGAGCAAGCAATAGTGACGGTTCAACACCCAAAGCTTTAGCTGCACGTTCTGCGTATGGCTTCATTGAATGAACAAAAGATTCTGGTGTATCAAATCGTGAGGGTTCAGATCCTGCTCGCGTTGTTTCTGACGTTGAGCGATTTAGCTGACCCGATTCAATCAAGCGTTGCTCTATCTCACGTGCTTTCTTAGTGTCCACTCGACGATACTCTACCGCAGTATTTGCCGCATCACGCATCGTCGTTTCGCTCTTGTCATCGCCCTGGCCTACGCTCAATTGGGCAACAATCATATCAGCTAAACCCATTGAGCCGGAAGCACTCAAATTACTCGCCATTTGGTCATCTAACATCTGGCGGTAAAATTTTTCGTTTTGGCTGCTCATGAAGTTTGATTCAAAACCTTCATTTGCCTCACGCATCGATTTCAACATCATCGAGGTAAAAATGGATTCAAACTGACGCGCCGCTGCACGTAGCGCTTCTTGTTCTCCCTCTTTGCCCTCTTTCACCGCCTTTTGGCGCAAGGTATCCAGAGAGCTGATATCATGAATAAAACCGATATCGTTAGGATTGTTAACCATAGTTTGCCTCCTAATCGATTAGATGATAATCAACTGGCCTTCAATGGCACCTGCTTGTTTCAACGCTTGCAGGATAGCCATCAAATCCGACGGTGCTGCGCCAACTTCATTGACGGCACGTACCAAATCATCAAGCGTCAAGCCCGGTTCGAACTTAAACATCTTGCCTTTCTCTTCATTCACTTCGATATCTGAGTCAGGCACAACAACCGTTTGACCACCCGAGAAGCCGTTTGGTTGGCTTACATTGAGATTTTCTTTGATTGCCACTGTCATACCACCATGCGTCACCGCAGCAGGTTTCAGACGGACATGCTTACCAACAACGATCGTGCCAGTACGAGAATTAACGATAATCTTTGCTGCGCCATCTGCGGGATCAAATTCTAGGTTTTCGATAGCCGACAAGAAAGCCACACGTTGGCTAACGTCACGCGGAGCTCGCACACGCACAGAAGTGGCATCAACGGCACTTGCCATTTGTGGACCAAGAAAATTATTTACCGCATCTGCCAATCGCTGCGCGGTGGTGAAATCAGAATCTAGTAAGTTAAAGGTGATGTAATCACCTCTACCGAATGGGTTGGGAATTTCACGCTCTACCGTTGCCCCACTAGAAATAAGACCGACGGTTGGGTTATTGCCGACGATCTTAGAACCGTCCGCGCCCTCAGCACTGAAACCGCTTACCACCAAGTTGCCTTGTGCGACCGCATAGACTTGGCCGTCGAGACCTTTTAGAAAAGTTTGTAGCAAGGTGCCACCACGCAGGCTTTTTGCACTGCCGATAGAAGAAACCGTCACATCGACTTGCTGGCCCGGCTTTGAAAACGGAGGCAACTCAGCTGTTACCATAACTGCGGCAACGTTCTTGATTTTCGGTTTTGTGCCAGGCGGCATTTGAATGCCGAAGTTTTGCAGCATTGCCGCAAAGCTTTGCTCTGTAAACGGGTTAGATTCTCCCGTTCCCGGTAAGCCAGAAACCAAGCCATAGCCCACAAGTTGGTTGCTACGCACACCTGCCACTTGCGCGACGTCTTTAATACGTGCGGCTTGGGCTGTGGTTGCAAATAGCGCAACGCTCAACAGTGCTAATAGGACTCTCTTCATGTTACTTAATCTCTTGCTGTCAAATTGCCGTCGATGCGGTGTCTTACAAGGCTACATTAAAGAATCGTGCCAAGAATCCCGGCTCTTGCATATCTTGTGGTAGACCAGTGCCAGAGTATTGAATTCTTGCATTAGAGACGCGATTTGACGCTATCGTATTATCAAAGCTGATGTCATCTGGGCGAATGGTGCCACTTAGACGAATGTACTCATCGCCAGTATTCAGTGTCATCCACTTCTCACCACGGATCACAAGGTTGCCGTTTGCCAGTACTTCAATGACTTCTACTGTGATGTAACCGCTAATGCTGTTGCTCTGTTTCGCAGAAGAGTCGCCCGCAAAGGTGTTGGTGTTGTTTAGATCGTAGGAAAAGTTGTATTTGCCGCCAATTTGCAGCTCTTGACCACCGACAGACAAAGGCTCCATCTTCGCATCGTTGGTTTTAGAAAGATCAGCATTCGCACTTTTCGTCGCACGCGTGGTTTCATCTAACGTGACGGTAATAATGTCACCCACACCGCGTGGCTTGGAGTCATCATAAAGGTCGGTGATATGCTCAGCGCTAAATAGCGAGCCTGTCGCAGCAGCATAGTGCTCTGGTTTTTCTTTTGGGTGAATTGGTGCCCAAGCAGGATCGCCAGCCAGCGGATCGGTCCTACCGCGCAAAGTGTCAATGATGCCACTGTTCTCTTCTTTCGACTTATCACCCTCAACGGCATCCACCACTGTGGTCGCTTGAGTCACCTCATCGGTTTCAATCGGTTCTAGCATCGCACAACCCGACATTGTGACAATAAGTGCAAGTAGAGAAAAACGCTTCATCATTGGCTCCTTAAATCCTAGTCATTACAGTTGTTGGTTCACGAAGCTCATCATCTTGTCGACAGATGAGATCACTTTTGAGTTCATTTCGTAAACGCGCTGCGCTTCGATCATGTTGACCAGTTCTTCCGTTACGTTCACATTTGAAGCTTCAAGCATGGATTGGCGAATCTCACCCAAACCATCTAGACCAGGAACGCCTTCTTGTGGGTCACCACTCGCGCCCGTTGGTAGGTAAAGGTTCTGGCCGATTGGCTCAAGACCACCGGGGTTTACGAAGTCGGTAATCGTTAACTGACCCACAACCACGTTGTTTTGTTCACCACGAATACGAACAGATACTTCACCGTCGGTACCAACCGTAATAGAAATCGCATCTTCTGGGATCACGATCTCAGGCTCAACTGCGTAGCCAGAGCCAGCCGTTACTAATGTACCCTCGCCGTTTAGCGTGAACTGACCATTACGGGTATAACCAATATTGCCGTCTGGCAACGTCACCTGGAAGAAACCATCACCTTCCACCATCATGTCGAGCGCGTTAGTGGTGGTTTGTGCGTTACCGTGCGTGTGTACTTTTTGCGTCGCGACCACTTTAGAGCCCGCACCCAGCATCAAACCACTTGGAAGCTCAGTATTCTGAGAAGACTGACCACCTGGTTGGTTGATGTTCTGATAAAACAAATCTTCAAATACCGCTCGGCTCTTTTTGTAACCGACGGTTGAGGCGTTCGCTAAGTTATTTGAAATCGTTGCGATATTGGTTTGCTGGGCATCTAAACCCGTTTTACTTACCCATAGTGCTGGATGCATTGTGAACCTCTAACTCTGTTAACTCATACGAAGCAATGAATCTGAAGATTTATCCATCTCTTCAGCGGTGCTCATCATTTTTACCTGCATTTCAAACTGACGTTGTAGGTCAATCAGAGCGGTCATTTCACCTACGGCATTGACGTTACTGCCCTCAATCGCACCCGTTTGGATACCGATAGAGCCGTCTGCTTCGTAAGGCTGGTTTGGAGTTTTATGGCGGAATAAGCCATTGGTATCTTTAAACAAATTTTGATCGTCTGTGCGCACAAGCTTAATACGATCAACCACTTCCAGTTCTTCAGCCGGCGCACCTTGAGGCAGTACAGAGATGGTGCCGTCACGACCGATTTCGATTTTGGATACAGGGATTGGCAGGGTGATTGGCGCATCATTTTCACCCAAAATCACATGACCGCTCGCGTTAGTTAGCAAGCCATTTTGATCGACTTTTAAATTACCGTTACGCGTTAAACCCTCTTTGCCGGTTTGGTCCATAACAGAAATCCAACCATTGCCCTCAACCGTAATATCAAGATCGCGACCGGTTGTGATCACACTGCCTTGAGCAAAGTTGTGCCCCGGACGTTCTGTCATGCTGAATACGCGTGACGGTAAGCCATCACCATAAGCTTGCATCGAACGAGCTTGCGCTAAATCAGCACGAAAGCCAGTTGTACTCACGTTTGCCAAGTTGTTGGCACGCAATTGTAGGGCTTGCATATTTTGCTTAGCGCCACTCATTGCGAGAAACAGTGCGCGATCCATAAATTACTCCAAAAGTCTCTGTACAAGGAGTAAAAAAGCAAGAGTTATGCCAATATTAAAATAACGTTATTAATCAAAAACTTGACTGCAAGAAGATACGTTTGAGAAAAAATAAAGAGGGATAAATCGCAGGAGAGGCAAAACTTTGATCCACAAAGCGGCAATTGCGGCAAGTGAGAGATCAAAACATGCTCAACCCGAAGTGAGGTTTGTTCAGGTTGAGCATCAGATGAATGTCATGATGTTATCAAGCAATAACGGCAACAACTCGTCTCGCTTGATCAAACAGATTATCGGGCTAGCGTACTAGCGAATCTGTAGGATATTTTGTTGCAGCTGATTATGAACTTCTAACGCACGTGAGTTTGCTTGGAAGTTACGCTGAGCAGAGATCAGGTCCACCAGCTCTTGAGTCATATCAATGTTTGACTGCTCTAACATACCGTTGTTGATCGTACCGAAAGAACCTTTGTTTGATTCACCCCAGATCTTATCACCTGAGAACTGCGTTGAATCCCACTGAGTGCCGCCTTTCTTATCTAGACCTTGCTCATTAGGAACACGTACTAGTGCTACACGGCCTAATGTTACGTTTTCACCGTTTGAGTACGTACCCAATACGCTGCCGTTTTCGTCAAAATCGATCTTCGTTAAGAAGCCTGTTGTTGCACCGTCTTCATCAAATTTAGTCAGTTCGAATGGCGCAGCAAATTGCGTTGCCGAATCCAAACCTAAGTTCAATGTTTGCATTGCGTCTGCACCATTTAAATCAATTGGCGCAGGGTTACTTGCAGGATCGCCCAATGCTACCGAAGTAATCGGTTGGCCATTATTCAAGCTTGCCAACGTACCATCGTTGTTAAACTTCATAGTGTGGCCAACATGCCCCGTAGGTGTTGCTGCGTCACCGTTAGCAATATTGAGTGGCTTTTCACCCGCTTTATCTGTCACGGTATAGTACGTTTGCCAAGTGTTTGGCTGAGTTTGGTCTTTCAAGTAGTACGTCGTTAACTTGTAAGACTGACCCATCGAGTCATAAATGGTCGAAGAAGTCGAACGGTTGTATGTATCTGGGTCTGAAAAATCAAACTGTGTAGGATCTTTCAAATCGCCATTTGCAGGAAGGTTCACCCCCACTTCAATATTCGCCGTCTGTTTTGGTTTACCAAATTCAGCTGGAATTTTTAGTGGTTGAGGCTCATAAGATGTCACTTCACCAGTGTCTTTATTTACTTGATAACCGAGCAAAAACTCATCATTTGCTGTCACCATGTAGTTGTCTTTGTTTAAATGAAATGCACCGTTACGCGTCATTTCATTTTGTTGCGGCACCATTCGGTCTTTCGCGACGGCAAAGAAGCCAGAACCCGCAACACGCAAATCCATTGGGTTGTTCGTATAAATGCTCGATCCCTCATGGAACTGCTGCGCAACTTGGTTCGCTTGCGCACCACCACCTGGGGTAGTTTTTGAGTTGGTAAACAAAGAGTTTGAGTACACATCGCTAAACTCTGCACGCGACTCTTTAAAGCCGTATGTGTTGGCGTTCGCAATGTTATTACTGGTGGTGTTCAAATCCAATTGAGCGGAGGACAACCCGCTTAAAGATACATATGACATTCTAAATTCTCCTAATCTGGGCGGCTATCGATTACGCTTTGCCAACTTCCAAAACTTCTGCAAGTCGAACTGGCGATTCAAAACCAGCCAAATTGAGTAATACGTTTCCGTCGCCTTTCCCTAGCAATACACTATTTACATTGGCGTAAGTAGAAACAGGGAACTCTTGCGATGCGCCCTCTACCAATCCCGATGCTTTCACATTGTATTTACCAGCAGGCATTGGATTTCCGCTTTCATCTTTTCCGTCCCAAAGCACTCGAGTGTCACCAGCGGGTTTCGCACCTACCTCAAAAGTACGAACCAATTGGCCAGCTTCGTTTTCCACACGAACAAACAAGTTGTCGATAGGTTGCGTTAGCTTAACCATTGCCGCCATCGTGGCGTTATCTTGCTTCACACCCGCCGCGCCAGGAACCAATACGTCACGTCCTACCAAAGAAGAAGCTTGTAACGCTTGGTTTGATGTCATTGATGAGTTCAAACTCTCAAACTGAGAATTCATCTTGCCAATGCCATCAACGGTCGCAAATGATGCCATTTGGGCAATCATTTGGTCGTTACTTACCGGCTTAAAAGGGTCCTGTTGAGACAATTGCTTGGTGAGCAAAGATAGGAAGTCTTCCTGTTTTAGGTCCTGCTTACCTGTGCTCTCTTCAGTTTTCTTGTTCTCTTGTAAACTTTTAAGCTGGTCGAGATAGGACAAGCCGCTTTGACCAACGTTATTAATTCCGGCCATACGCTACCCCCTTATCCTTATTGACCCATCTGCAGCGTACGCAGCAGCATTTGTTTACTTGAATCGGCCACTTGCACATTGGTTTGGTATGCACGAGAAGCTGAAATCATGTTTGCCATTTCTTCCATCACATTAACGTTAGGTTTATAAATGTAACCCTCTTCGTTCGCGAGTGGGTGATCTGGGTTGTACTCCGCACTTAGCGGTTTATCGCTTTCCACAATACCTAACACTTTCACTGGCACCGTATCACCGCCACGCATGGCGTTACTTAACTCAGCACCAAAGACAGCATGGCGCGCTTTGTACGTGTCTTTCGCAGAGCTGCTGACACTATCCGCATTCGCCAAGTTGCTTGAGGTCGTATTCAGACGAACAGACTCAGCGCTCATTGCAGAACCAGTCACATTAAAAACGTTAAATAAGCTCATCTAAATTATTGTCCCTTGATTGCCTTGGTTAAGTTCTTGAATTTGCCACCTAAAAAGTCGAGTGATGCTTGGTGTCTAATTTGGTTCTGCATAAACAAATTACGCTCTAAATCCAAATCAACGGTGTTGCCATCACCCGTATCAGGTTGTGTTGGAAGGCGATATAACTTATCCCCAGTCAACGTTGCAGTGGCAGGAATATGCCGACCATCTGTACGGCTAAGACCAATACTTGCCCCAGATGTTGCCGCCTGTAATTCCTTAGCAAAGTCTAAACCTCTTGATTTATAACCCGGTGTGTTCGCTTGTGCGATGTTGGTGGAAATCACCTCCGCATTACGCTCACGTACACCCACTGTGTGTTGATGGATGCCCAGTGCATTGTCAAAAGATATAGCCATTTGCGCCTCTACATTAAGAACTGACCGTTACTAACAATTAAATAGCAAGTAGCGTGCCAAAAACTGAAGCTAAAGCTAAAGCTAAAGTTAAAGCTAAAACAACGCCCCTGCTGCTGGTCCATTACTTCAACTCGCTTTGCTTTTAAGTCGTTACTTAGCAAGTAAAAAACCAAGCAAGTAAAAAGCCAAGCGAGTAATAAGCCAAGCGAGTAACAAGCCAGACTGATTAATAGAATGTCATATCAAATCGAGTAATCAGCTCAATCCTTTCAAAATATACACCCTATTGTTTGAATTGGGTAAAAACGTGTTGAATGATGAGATAAGGAAATTAAGAAGCGAAGTAATAAAAAGAAAAGAGAAAACAAAGAAAAAGCCTGGCGCAAGGTCAGGCTTTGTGAGCAAAATGAATAATCCGCTATTTAGGGGGCGATTATTTTAATTTATAAATAATGCCTGGATTGCAGCGCACCATTTCAAATCGGTCCGTCAAACCTGTCAGTGATTCTGATGCCCCAAGTAGTAAGTAACCACCCGGGTTGAGGCTGTTTGCCATTTGGTTAAGCACTTTTGACTTCATCTCTGGTGAGAAGTAAATCAGCACATTACGGCAAAAAATAATATCGAACTTGCCCAATAGAGCATAGCTGTCCATTAGGTTTTGCGGGCGGAAGTTCACCAACCGTTTCACATTGTCTTTCACTTTCATGCGGCCATCGCCAGCATCTTCAAAGAACATACGGCGACGCTCAGGCGAAAGACCGCGTCCTAATGCGAGGTTGTCGTATACACCCGCGCGACACATATCTAACATGCTTGCAGAAATATCCGTTGCCGTGATCGACACGCTTGGCAATAACCCTGGCTTACGTTGCTGCGTTTCCAGAATCGTCATTGCCATCGAATATGGCTCTTGCCCGGAAGAGCTAGCAGCAGACCAAATTTTGATTGGACGTTTACTTGCAGCCACTTCAGGTAAAAGTTTGTCAGCTAAAACCGTGAACGGATAAGTATCTCGGAACCACAGTGTTTCGTTCGTCGTCATGGCATCCACCGCAGCAATGCGTAACTCTCGATTGCGTCCGGTGACAACATCGCGCAGTAAGTCAGATAAAGAACCTAAATTGAACTTTGATACTAACGGGCTCAGACGACTGCGTACAAGGTATTGCTTGCTGTCGCCAAGCACGATGCCACACTGTGATTCCAGAAAACGACTAAAGTCACGATACTCTTGATCACTGATTGTAATAGCAGTCATTAATGTCTCTTTTATTGTGTTAATGCAGATTTAACCGCGTTACCCAATTCATCTGGGTTAAATTTTGCAATGAAGCTGTTAGCTCCTACGCGTTCAACCATTGCTTGGTTGAAAACACCACTCAATGAGGAGTGGAGAATAACATAAAGATCTTTCAACTCCGCATTTCTGCGAATTTCGGCCGTCAATGTATATCCATCCATTTCAGGCATTTCTATGTCAGAAATAACCAATGAAATTTGATCGTAAATACTGCCTTGTTGAGCCATTTCGAGGAGCTTATTGTACGCTTCTTTGCCGTCTTTCACAGAGACAACTTCAAAACCAATTGAAGTAATAGCACGTTCAACTTGCTTACGAGCAACGGTGGAGTCATCCGCAATTAAAATGCGTCTTACGATTGGCTTCGCTTGTTCTGCTACGGCGATCTCTTCACCAATGCTCGAATCCATGGTTTCATCAACTGGTGCAATTTCAGCTAAGATTTTTTCTACATCGAGAATCTCAACCAATTCATTGTCGATATTCGTCACTGCCGTTAGGTAATGAGCTTTGCCTGCACCATCTGGTGGTGGCAAAATTGCTTCCCAATGCATATTAATAATACGCTCTACCGAAGACACTAAAAATGCTTGAATAGTGCGGTTGAACTCCGCAATCACAACAAAACATTTGTCAATATCCGTCGTTGGGCGACCGCCGATAGCCAAGCTCAAGTCAATAACAGATACGGTATGGCCACGGATGTGAGCAATACCTTTCACCAATCGGTGAAGATTTGGCATCATGGTCAACTTAGGGCACTGCAACACTTCTTTTACTTTGAATACGTTGATACCGTAGCGCTGTCGTCCCATCAGCCGAAAAGTCAATAGCTCCAATCGGTTCTGGCCGACGAGTTGCGTACGCTGATTCACCGAATCAAGAATCCCCGTCATATGCTCAACTCCATCTCAAACTTTTTGTTTTTAAATGATACTCTACCACTGGCAGGCATAATACCAAGGAAACAGTATGGCGCACCATAATATAATGTCGACACCATTAACCATGACAATATGTAGAGCGGTCTTTATAAAGTACGCTAAGTCTATCGGCATTATGCTCAGTATGTTTAGCTTTTTTGTTCATTCAGCAACGGAAAGCCAACTTGACCAAATTAAAACCGCTGCAGAACAGCACATTCTTAGCACGCTAGAGCAACCAGCGGGAGGAGAATTATCAGCCAATGCGGCAAATATTGATCCACGTATCAAAGCCACCGATTGCCCTGAACCACTTGAAACTTCGGCATCATCAACCAGTAGCACAAGAAGTAACATTAATGTTCTCGTTGAGTGTGTTGCCGATAATTGGAAAGTGTATGTCCCTGTCAGGATCTCAGCATCCGTACCCATGATCGTTTCTACTCGACAACTTGGTCGAGGCGAGATCATCAGCGCCTCCGATGTCACTACCTCCATGATAGAACTGCAACGTTTTCGTAAAGACGGCTTTACAAACTACGAACAAGTCGTGGGCTCAAAACTTAAGCGCAACGTGCGCTTGGGTGACGTAGTCGAACGTAATGACGTCTGTGTCGTGTGCCGCAATGAAAAAGTGACGATAAAAGCCATAAAATCAGGCATGACGATCACAACACAAGGCACAGCCCTTCAAGACGGATCATCCGGTGATCAAGTAAGAGTGAAAAATGATAAGTCTCAACGTATAATAGAGGGAATAGTAACCGGTATTGCAGAAATTACGGTGACTTTTTAACTGCTTTAATTCGTATGGCTTAGCGTCTCTAATCAAAGTGCAAAAAACCAATTAAAATGCAAAAAAACACTAAAGTTCTTTTGCTCACCGTCGATAATCTGGATACCAGTGTTACGATTCAAGTATAAGGTTGAAATATGGCAGGTATAGACAACATACGCTCAGGACAAATGATGACGACGACCAGTCGTGCGCCTGCGCGTAACGATTCTTCGGCATCTAGCGCGACAGAATCAAAAAGAGCGCCAGCTCAACAAGATGCGGTATCACTAAGCCAACAAGGTAAAGCCGTCAGTAAACTCCAACAGGATATGGCAGCTTCACCAGCGTATGACACCGCTAAAGTCGCAGCAATAAAAGAAGCCATTGCGAACGGTTCTTACAAAGTTGATCCAGAGAAACTGGCTGACAACATCATCAAGTTTGAAAACGAACTGCACAGCGACAGCTAACTGACTTAGGCTCAAGGTAAGTATTTATGGCAGCATTAGTCGATCTGGTGAACTTTCAATTAGAAAATGCTAAGGCACTTTCTGATGTTTTGCGCCAAGAAACACAAGCGATCACCGCACGTGTCTCTGCTGAGATTGAAAAGCTGGCTAAAGAAAAAATGACGCTCATTGATCAACTGCGAACCACTGATCAGCGAATCGCCTCTCACCCGCATGTCAATCAACTTACCGAAGATGAAAACCTAAGTCAGGTTGTCGCGAAGATTCAATCGATCGTTTTGGATTGCCAACAAGTCAATCAATCAAATGGTGAATCGCTTAATCGCGCGCAATTGAGCTTCAATAAACTCAACAACATGCTTCAACACACTCATGGCAAAATCGGCATGACGTACAACGCTGGTGGAAAAACACACACCATCTCTACTTTAGGCACCAACATCAAAGCGTAATGCTTTCCGTTACCCCCACGACTTAACGATCTATCAAAACCTATCGAAACCACCTTTCAGCCAGTAAACGCTAATCTCTAGCCAATAACCTATAACCAAAAAGCCAAAAGCCAAAAGCATCGAACATGCACAAAATGCACCGAGCACAAAAAAAAAGTACCGCGCATAAAAAAGCGACCGATTGTTGCCAACCTGCCGCTCAAATAGATTATCTGTTTGTGAAGTAGTAGTAGAACGAAGCGGTACTAGAACGAAATTGTTGTAGAACGAAATAGTACTAGAACAAAGTCTGCTGACGCTTCTCAGGCACTTGTTGCACTTCTCCATAGTCGCGAAGTTTATCCATTTTACGGATATCTAAGCGCAGTTCTGTAACATAACTGTCTTCGACTAAGTAACTGCGCACCACTTCCGCGCCACGAATCACACCATCCACGGCACCAGTCGTACTTTCTTCACCCAAACGCTGATCGGCAAGTTCCGCACGGCCACTGACTCGCATACCATACACCTGCTCAGCAAGTTCTCGGTAAGCATCGATCTTTGATGCACGCATTGCGCGAACACGTTTTTCTTCAACCGTACGGCCCGTTTGTTCGCTGACGCTTGCGTAGCCCACCGCCACTAAAATTTCATCTTGTCGCATCTGTTGCAGTGGCTGACAACCCACTAGCACCAATGTCGCTACTATAAATAATAACTTTTTCATGTTGTTTTCCTACGGGCGGAGAATCACGGTATACGGTTGACGGATCGTTGGATCAGAGCGAATAAGTACGCCATCTTGAGTGCGAATACTGTTGAGTGTATCTAAATCACGGCCAATACGATCGGCAGGCAGGAAGCCCTGTGCTGTTGCCACCACAATCCGGCTTTGCATACCCACAACTCGTGCATTCACCAAAACCCCGCCCTCTTGGCGCAGCATTGTGCCTGTCAGAACGTATTGAACTTGCTGTTCTTGAGCAAGATCTTGCCAATCACGACTTAAGGCAAAGTCACCTTGTTGTGTCACTTGGATTGAACCCGTCGTTTTAAAATCAACCACCTTAAAACCACGGCGTTGAAACTGGTGAATAAATCCCTCAGACACCGAATTACCTAACCAGTTGGTAGCATCCATATTTTGCAGATCAACAAAAGAAGTGATCGCAATCGGCGTGCGCGATGAAACAGCAACATTCGATACCATCAGCTCTTCGGTCATGCTTTCAATAAAGAAGTCCATCGTATGGCGAGGACTGTCCATCAGCATAAATTGGCTGCCGGAATACGGTTCTTTACCATTGTAAATCGGTGAGTACGCACACGATGTTAATAGCGTCATCATCGATGCGGCAACAAGCCATCTTTTCATGGTTTGATTCTCCAGATAATCTTAGGTGTGACTGCTATTTCATTGCATCTCTACTGAAGAAACGTAATCTTGGAACAGTCTTTGCTTTTCTTCTTGCAATCAAACAGACAACAAGCCACCAAACTTCATTGAAATTGGTAAAGCAATATCTATACCCAAACGGTCATAAACCATGAAAAAATTATTTTTGAGCACCATTTCAATTGCTTTGATACTTCTTCTGCCCTTTCGTGCGGCTGCCTCTTGGTATGAAGTGACCGGCGTTGCCACAATTGTATCTTCTGATGAGGCGGCAAGATTACACGCTTTAGAAGATGCACTATTTAAAGCGGTTAACTTTTCAGGTGCAGATATTGGCAGTATCAGTAACTTAATGCCCTTACTTGAAGAGAACCGCAAAGAATACTTATTTACCAACCATGAAGTCCGCTACATTCTTGTCGAATCAGAACGAAAACGCAGCGGCAAAATGGAGTTAAGGATTCGTGTGGACATTTACCCATCGGCAACGGGTTGCCACGTGAATCAGTACAAGAAAACGGTTCTCGTTGGAAACATCGATGTCATTTCGCCTCAGCAGGCCGTGATGGGACAAATCTATCGTGTAGGAGATGATTTCAGTAAAGTCATCAATCGTCAGTTAGACCAAACATCGCGAAGCTTTGTATCCGTCGGTACCACCGATTACTCGATCAATAGTCGCCATCCAGAACGCACTACTATGATCGCACAAGATAATGGGGCCCAGTACATTATTGGCGGTGAAATCACCGACCTAACGGCAACCATTGATGCAAAATTACTGAAAGACGATGTGATCAATCGCCAATTTGCTTTGGAAATGAAAGTCTACGATGGCAAGACTGGTCATGAGGTGTACCACAAAAATTACCGTGAAGTCGCGCGTTGGCCATTTGCAAAAACCAGCCAAGTTGATACCAGCAGTGCTCGCTTTTGGGCTTCTACCTATGGGGAAATGATGCTCCGCGTTAGCCGTAACATCATGTTGGATTTAGAATCCGAACTCTCTTGCAAAATCACCCTTCCAGAGGTGGTTGCGGTGTTTGGTAACACAGTCACTATCGATCTTGGTCGCATGCACGGGGTAAAAGATGGTGATAAACTCCAACTTTGGCACACCGCATCGTTTATCGACCAAAGTGGACTGCCACGCAATAAAGTCTCTCAAAGCGAAATTACAATGACGGTTTCACGCGTCTATGAACACGAAGCGGAGCTCACTATTGATCAACCAAATCTCGCATCAAGTGTTCAAATTGGCGATGTGTTGAATAAGATTATTGAGTAAAACTCATCGCTCGTTGTCTTGGGCCTGTTTTTTTACCGGTTAATGGTCTAGTGACTTAAGTTTTATTAATCTCGGTTTTTAACAACTCTGTTTTTTTTACTGCGATGTTTTTAACTGCGTAGTTTTTAACTGCTTAGTTTTTAATAACATTGCTTTTTAATAAGATAGATTTTTAATATCATAGACATTAAATTTCGCGCCCCCATGGCACAGCTGGATAGCGCAGTCCCCTCCTAAGGGACAGGTCGTAGGTTCGAATCCTACTGGGGGCGCCACTCACATATTAGCAAAATTAATATTTTTCTATCCCTAAATAGTCTCAGGGGCGTACCACTGAATCCTGTACCTTGACGCCACTTGGATATATAACTTGAAGCCCCCTTTTCTTTGTAAGTGAAAGGGCTTTGTAAGTGCGGTTTTCTTTAGAAGTACGGTTTTCTCTGCAAGTGAGCTTTTTCACTTTCTCGCCCCAAAAAGAATTCGCGCCCACACTATTTACAGTTTTATGTTTTATTACTTTAATTATCTATGAGTTTTGCTTACCCTTTCAGCTATTAATAGAAGTATTAGTTAGCATTATGTCTAAGAGCAATTTAATTACAAATACGGGTCACCGTTTTATATCTAAAGGCAAGACTGCCTATAAGATTCATATTCACACACCTGAAGATACCGTCTTGCATCGTTCAGTCGGCTTTGTGCGTATTGGTGAAAAAAAAGGACTCAAAAAAGCCATCAAACTGCGCAATGAATTAGGCAGCGAAATGTGGGGAAAATTTTGGCGTCGACTATTAAAAGATCCATACTTAATGACTCGCCTACCGCACAGCGTTGAACCAAAGATCGTCCATAAACCCAATCCTACGCTCGAAAACCCAGACAACCGTGACACGTGTTATATCGCGAAATGGCGTGAGTTTGATGAAGCTGGCGAATACAAATACAAAACGGTTGTTCGTTCCATCAACAAGTACGGAAAATTAGCGGCATACATGCAGACGAAGAAAGCGCTGCTTGATGCACACAAAGATAACTTAGAAATATTAACCTTTATGGGACGGCTGAGCAGCATAGATCTAAAATAATGCCATAATCTTACCTACTACAACCGCCTACTTCTCTTAAACTGACAGGTAGGTGAGTTGATAAGATTAACTGCAACAAAAAGCCCCAAAGTGCGAACACTTTGGGGCGAAAATATTTCTGTCAATGATTCGCTAATAAATACGTTTATTGGCGATAACCATACTCTTACTGTTGAACTTGGTAATCAAACTCAGGGACTACGATTTCAACACGACGGTTTTGCTCACGACCTTCACGAGTATCGTTAGAAGCGATTGGGTTGTTTTCACCCTCACCACGAGCGTGGATACGTGAAGCATCAATGCCTTTCGCTACTAGAGCATGAGCCACTGACTCAGCACGCTTCTCTGATACTTTTTGGTTGTATGCCGCTGAACCAGACGTATCTGTGTAACCAATCACATCAACATTTGCTTGTGGGTATTCATTTAGGAATGCAACAAGATCGTTCAGTTTATCAGCGCTGTTTGCGCTAAGCTCTGTACTGTTTAAAGCAAAGCTATCAGTGCCAACTGTTTGAGTTTCGAAAGTTTTAGTTACAACAACTGGCGCAACAACCACTTCTTCAACGACTTCTGCTACCACTGGCTCTTCTTCAACGACAACTTCATCGTTACCGCCGAACTTGAATGATACGCCTAGTGTTGCTGTGTTGCCCGCAGCTTTAACCACATCGTTGTTGATGTCTGTGATTGTTTGGTATTCCGCACGTGCTGTTACGTTATGGCTAACGTTAAATTCAACACCTGCTGCGCCTAGGTAAGAGTAATCGTTTTTACCCTCAGTCATTAGGTAGGCACCACCAACTTTACCGTAAAGTGCGATATCTTCAGTAATTGGTAGGCTGAATTTTGGTGCAAGTGTAATCGCTTCAACATGGCCACCAAAACCAGTTTGGTCGAAATCACCTAAGTTTTCGAAACCAGTTTCTACAGACAAGTAGTCATTCATTTCGTAACCAACAAAAGCGCCTAGCGTAGAACCATCTTTGTCACATGCATGACCAGCAACACAAGCGTCGTCCATCCATGATTTACCCATTTTACCACCCACGTACACTTCTGCGTGTGCTGCAGATGCCATAAGTAGTGTCGCTGAAATTACCGCTGCTAGTTTTTTCATTATTGATTCCTCTAAAAGAAGTTCTTTTTGTTCGTTAACGAAATGCGTCGCCTAACTGACGTTGTATTTCTATTTTTTATTCAGTTCCTTTGAGTGTGATACCGAAGTAACTTCCTTTCGTATTGTTAAAAGTTACTTGGGTATGTCTCACTGACGCCGAGCACTATAACTCCAAGAAATCCCAAGACAAATCCCAACTCTGTCAATTTAATGTCATCGAAAAACCACTTTTTATGTGATCCATGCCACACCAAACCTAGCAACCACAACAGGGCAAACGTTTGCCTAAAAATTCAAAATAGATGACGTAAAGCAAATTTATTTCTCATTAATGAGACGATAACTATGGAACTTTTAGAATTATTTTTAATTTCAGAAAGATAGCGCGAATGAAAGTGGGGATTAAACATTTAGGAGGGTTATATATTGATTAGAAAAACTAATTCAATTTTGTTCAATATTAAGGTCTGTTGAACTTTTATGGTTAAATTTTGTTCGAGATAAAATCGTTTTAGGCACAAAAAAACCGCGGAAGTTACCGCGGTTTTTCATAATAGATGGGTAATTATGCGTTTGCTTCACGCTCAGCAATGAATGCAAGTGCCATCTTAATACGAGCGATACAACGCTCTTGACCAACAAGCTGCATTACTGCATCAACTGATGGAGATTGACCGCCACCTGTTACTGCTACACGTAGTGGCATACCGATCTTACCCATACCAATTTCAAGTTCAGCACATACGTCTGCAATCATTTGGTGTAGGTTTTCTGTTGTCCACTCAGTGATAGCTTCAACTTTCGCTAGTGCCGCTTCTAGAGGTTCTTTTGCAACACCACGTAGGTGTTTCTTCGCTGCACCCGCTTCAAACTCAGAGAAATCTTCGTAGAAGTAACGAATTTGCTCAGCAAGTTCTACCAGTGTGTTACAACGCTCACCCACAAGCTTGATCACTTCTGTGATAGCAGGGCCATTAGCTACATCCAGTTTTTGCTCATCTAGGTGCCATTGCAGATGTTCTGCTACGTACGCTGGATCAGAGTTTTTAATGTAATGGTTGTTCAACCATAGTAGTTTATCAGTGTTAAATGCAGATGCAGATTTAGAGATTGCATTTAGGCTGAAGAATTCAATCATCTCTTCTTGAGAGAAGATCTCTTGGTCACCGTGAGACCAACCAAGACGCACTAGGTAGTTGTTCAATGCCGCTGGTAGGTAACCCATATCACGGTATTGCATAACTGATACCGCACCATGACGCTTAGACAGTTTTGCACCATCATCACCTAGGATCATTGCACAGTGAGCAAATGTTGGTACTGGTGCACCAAGTGCTTCATAAATGTTGATCTGACGAGGCGTATTGTTGATATGGTCTTCACCACGAATAACGTGAGTAATACCCATATCCCAGTCATCAACCACTACACAGAAGTTGTACGTTGGTGAGCCATCAGTACGACGGATGATCAGATCATCCATTTGCGTGTTGCTGATCTCAATACGACCACGGATTTGATCATCAAATACCACACTGCCGTCTTTTGGATTGCGGAAACGAATTACGCATGGATCACCATCTTTCGCTGCATCATTTGCCGCTTTGATCTTTGGATGGTTAGCATCGTAACGAGCCATCTCTTTGTTTGCTTCTTGCTCAGCACGTACTTCATCTAGTAATTCTTTAGATGCGTAACATTTGTAGGCTTTGTCTTCAGCAAGTAGCTTATCAACCATCTCGTTGTAACGGTCAAAACGTTGAGTTTGGAAGTAAGGACCTTCGTTCCACTCAAGACCTAGCCATTCCATACCCTCAATGATCGCGTCAACCGCTTCTTGAGAGTTACGCTCTAAGTCCGTGTCTTCAATACGTAGTACGAATTCACCGCCATTGTTTTTAGCGAATAGCCAAGAGTATAGTGCTGTGCGAGCACCACCAACGTGAAGGTAGCCAGTTGGGCTAGGAGCAAAACGAGTTTTAACCGTCATTTGAGTTCCTTAGGATTATGATCAACAAGCCTGCGCTCGTTGTTATGTCAAGGATAAAAGTGGCGACATTTTACCACCGTAAGTCAATTCTACAATCATTCAGTGCCGATTGGCGGTAGAAATACCAATAAGTCTGAGCCTTTGTCCCCCTCCCTGATAACAATCATAGGTTTGCAGCGATGGATGAACCTTAACCAAACAGCATTGCACTCCCAACATGGCACTTGACCTTACCCTTGAGGTAAGGTTTATGCTCACCACATTCGTATTAATGAGGACAAATTATGTATCAGTTCGTTGTACCTATGTCAGGGCTCAACTGCATGGGTTGTGCAAGAAAAGTGGAGAACGCTTTACATGCCAACCATAGTGTGGAGATCATTAATTTGTCCCCAACAATGGTTGAACTAAAAACCGACGCGGCACTTTCTTCCATTGTTGAATCGATCGAATCTCTGGGTTATCACGCTGGACATCAATACCAAATGCACCTCAGTGGATTGAGTTGCGGCGGCTGTGTAAAAAAACTGTCTTCGTTATTAGAATCGAACCAAGACGTGATCGCGTTTCAAGCTTCGACAACCCAACTCGATATCACAACACTACTCTCAGAGCAGCAAGTGATCGATCTCGTGGCAACACTCGGCTATACCGCCAGCCTTGATTCGATTGAAGTAGAAGAAAAAAACTCACCAAAAACTGAGCCGGTAGAAAAGCAAAGCAACATTGATGATGTTCAGGTGCCACCAGCAAGTATTCAATTGCAAATGCTGATTCAAGGCATGACATGTGCAAGCTGCGTCTCTTCCGTAGAGAAAGCACTCACTAACGTCACAGGCATTGAAAAAGCGCAAGTGAACCTTGCAGAGCAAAGCGCACTCGTCTTTGCCGTTGAAGATTCTGAGGCGCTTCAACAAACGATTATGGATGCTGTAAAACAAGCAGGTTACCAAGCAGAAATTCTACAAGACGCTGCAACTCAACAAGAAAAGCAAACGGCTCAACAACTTGCGCAGCAAAAACGCTTTAAGCTTGATGCGATTGCTGGCTTGGTAGTAGGTGCACCACTGATGTTGTGGGGGCTATTCGGCGGTAATATGATGATTCGTAATACCAATGATCAACTGACATGGGGCATCATTGGTGTGCTATGTCTATTGTTACTCGCGACAGCAGGTAAACACTTTTTTACTAACGCATGGTTAGCGGCCACTCACAAACGCGCCACTATGGACACACTCGTGGCTTTAGGTACGGGTGCGGCATGGTTTTACTCTATGCTCGTCGTCGTTTTTCCTGACTGGTTCCCACTTGCTTCACGTCATGTGTACTTTGAAGCCAGTGCCATGATCATTGGTTTGATTTCACTTGGCCACTATATAGAAGCCAAAGCAAAGGCAAATACAACACGCTCACTGCAGGCACTGATTAACCTGCAACCTCAACAAGCTACCGTGATTACCGAAAGTGGCGATCAACAAATCGCGGTTGAACAAATCACATTAGGCATGAAACTGCGCATTAAGCCCGGCGAGAAAGTGCCCGTTGATGGTGTCGTTGTTCAAGGCGAGTCTTACTTGGATGAGTCCATGCTGACTGGTGAACCTATCCCTGTTTTAAAAGTGCAAGATACCCCAGTTTCTGCAGGCACATTAAATACTGACGGCGCACTAATCATTGAGGCGACAGGCATTGGAGCTAATACCATGCTGGCTCGCATCATTCGCATGGTTCGTACAGCACAAAGCAGTAAGCCAGCCATTGCCAAACTAGCAGACCAGATTTCAGCGGTGTTTGTTCCTGTCGTAGTCGGCATTGCGATTCTTGCCGCTTTGGTTTGGTTCGCTGTAGGTCCAGAGCCTAAAGCCAGCTACATGCTTGTGGTCACTACCACCGTGCTAATTATCGCCTGCCCTTGTGCGCTAGGCTTGGCAACACCGCTGTCAGTCACCGTTGGTGTCGGTAAAGCCGCAGAACTAGGCATTTTGATTAAAGACGCCGATGCACTGCAACTGGCGAGCAAAATCGACACCGTCGTATTCGATAAAACGGGGACGCTGACTCAAGGTAAACCGAGTGTGCAGCAAGTGTTTACTCACGCCACCAGCCAAGAGCACTTACTGGCTCTGGCATACGCAGCAGAGCGTCAATCGGAGCACCCGTTGGCAAAAGCTGTGTGTGATTACGCTAAGCAACACAATACAGAAAGTATTGAGTTAAGCGCATTCGAGAACATTCGTGGCCGTGGCATCACTGCTCATTATCAAGCACAACCGCTATTCATTGGCTCATTGCAATTTATGCAGGCACAACAGATTGATACCACCCTAATGGAACAAGCGATTGAAGATTGTGCTAATAACGCGTGGACACCTGTAGCTGTCGCGCTTAATAACGAATTGATTGGTTTAATAGCCATCGCTGATCCGATTAAACCTGACGCTAAACAAGCGGTGTCTGCATTAAAATCGCAGGGCATTAAAACCGTCATGCTCACTGGCGACAACCAACATGTTGCCAACGCCATCGGCAAGGAACTCGGCATTGATGAAGTCATTGCTCAAGTGATGCCCGACGAGAAAGCACAACACATCAAATTGTTGCAATCTCAAGGCCGTACGGTTGCAATGATCGGTGATGGCATCAATGACGCACCAGCCCTTGCGTTGGCTGATCTTGGCGTCGCAATGGGAAGTGGCAGTGATGTAGCAATCGAAAGCTCACAAATGACCATTCTTAATACATCACCAATGGCCGTCGTACATGCGATTGAACTCTCTCGCGCTACACTTAAGAACATGAAGCAAAATTTGTTCGGCGCCTTTGTTTATAACTCGTTGGGTATCCCTATCGCTGCAGGCGTACTTTACCCAGCGTTTGGATTTTTGCTCAGTCCTGTCGTTGCCGGCGCAGCGATGGCACTGTCTTCAATCACGGTCGTCAGTAACGCAAATCGACTACGACTGTTTACCATTAAGTAAGCGACACTTCTTCTCGAGGATACTATGAAGTTGAAACTATTGACCTTTACAATGCTTGCTGTCACATCGGCGAACGTATTAGCTGCTGATGTCATCAACCACAAATCGCCATACTGTGGCTGCTGTGGCGAATGGACAAAACACATGGAAGAGAACGGCTTTACTGTAGAAGAAAAGCTGCATGATGATATGAATGCGATCAAACGCGATTTAGGCATCAAGAACGAACAGCTTTACTCTTGCCACACCGCAGAAATTGATGGCTATGTATTTGAAGGTCATATTCCTGCCGACGATATTAAAGCGTTTTTGGAAAACCCACCTAAAAATGCGAAAGGTCTTGCGGTTCCAGGAATGCCAATGGGATCTCCTGGCATGGAATATGGTGATAAAAAAGACAGTTACGCTGTATACGCCTACAACGAAAAAGGTCAAGTGTACGAATACCGCTACCACAAAGGGAACGACCAGTAATTTACATACCCAAGTAACCTCAAGTTGTTTGGGTATAGTAAGATCACGATTATTGTGAAAGTTTCTTACAGCAAGGTGTGGTTGTGTGACTGACTCTCCTGATTTATTGCGCATAACACCATAAAATGGATATGCACCCCGTGCAATAAAAAGGAAAATTTATGAAAGCACTTATTTATGACACGCTTGTTAGCCTTGCTAATCAGGAACCAGAACAACACGCCAAGATTCGACAAAACTTATATGATCAACTGAATTTGCCTTTTGACAAACAGTTGGCGTTATTTGCTTGTGCTCTTGGCCCTGCGGGTTCTGGAAAGCTAGACAGCAATGAAGTGATCAATAACGCGGTAGACAGAGCCATTCAGTTGCTAGAAACACCAATGCGTTAACGCGCCTCTTTTAGATTATGGCTCGCAACTCCCCTTAGCGGGCCATTTTCCCTAACTGCGTTGATCTAATCTAGTTAAGCCTTTCCATCAACACGTCGTTAAATTATCGAGTTAATGAATCACCACTCCGCTGCATCCCCAAGCCAGTAAATCATTAAGGCGATCCTTTCTTCATTTCACAAAATGAAAAAAGCGACCTCTATCGTATCAAGGTCGCTCGTAAAGCTAATAGCATTTGCTCAGCTTATAATGTGTTCATTAACTATGAACAACTAGGACTCATTAGAAACCGTAAGACGCACCAAATACGAACGCGTTGTTAGTGAAGTCCGTACCATTACCTTGGTTGCGGTACTCGAAGTAAGGTTGAACACCGCTGCGTGTCCACGTTGCACGTAGCTCGTGGTCCATCGAGTTGTCAGCGTTGTCTGTACGTACATAAACGTTGTTGTAGCTTAATGCGAGCTCTTCATTCACTGCGTAACCAATACGGTTATCAAAACGTAGTTGATCATTGCCATCTTTTACGTCGTGGTAACGAGTGCGGTTGCTGATAGCAATACCGTTATCGAAGTTATAGCCAATTTTAACCAGCGGACGGTATTGTACAGTCTCGCCATTGTTTAGTAAGTGGTGGTAACCAACAGCAACCCATAGGTTGTCATTAAAAGAGTAGCTCTGCTCGATACCTAATGTGATGTATGGTGAGTTGCCAAGGCCTGAGTCTTGAATTGCTTTATTGTCGTACTTACCAAGAGAAATACCGTCAAACTCAGTTAGGATTGTTGTGCCTGTATCGAAAGTGTGGCCAGCTTCCAAAGTAGATGTCGCATTAGGTTGTAGATCAGAGTGGAACTGAACATTACCCGTTACGTAAGAAGAACCAGCGAAAGCGCTAGAAGCGAAAACAAGAGATAGTGCACTTAGTGCGAAAACGTTTTTCATAATTACTGCCTTTATTTGTTCACGTTATGCGGTTGTATAATGGGGTATCACTTCCCTCCCACCGCAAACTTTGGGATGTGCCTCCCTGACGCCGGCAATACTGCTAGAATTAATTCGCATTGAAAAATAAATCACTTGGAACAGTGATCTGTTTCAAATTCATATTTTTTTATTCAAAATAAAACCTTTATATACAGCAACTTATGCATTTACCTAAAAATGCATCAAAAATAAAAGTGTGATGACGATCGGGATAAGTTGTTTATTTGCACGTTAAATCAAAACCAAGATCACAATAAATATCAGGTTCTAAACGAGTGACTTATTTATTGATGGAAAATAACAAGACATTGATCACACTTATTTTCCTACTCAAAATAAATAAAGCCCCCAACATAAGTTGAGGGCTTTGAGTAAAGAACAATGAATTTAGTGAATGATTAAGGTCTGTTGACCTTAACAACATTACTTCACGCTAGTCACGCGGCTTGTTTTCTCACCTGTCGCAGATACCGAGCGGATGAAGACTTCACCAGTCACATTTGGACGAGCATTGTCTGCATAAGTTAGCCAGTTCTCACCATCCAGAGAGTATTGAAGTGTTACGCCTGGGAATTGAACGTTCATTGCTAGCTTACCATCTTCCACTTTCGCACCTGGTACAGGTAGGCGGTAGTCAATACCAGATTTTTCTAGCTTAGCCAGTTCACGTTGACCAAGTACGTTCGCAAAGCGGTTGTAATCTTGGTTTAGCGCTGCTTTGTCTACAAGGTTAGAGTTTTGCGAATATTCAACACCCACTTTGTAGTCGTTTTCCCAATCAGCACGGTGCCATGCACGCTCAGCCGCTGCGAGTACGCGAGGGAATACCATGTACTCGTATTGCTCGTCGTTACGTACTGTCTCTGACCAAAGCTGTGCTGATAGACCGTAGAAAGGTTTCGCTTCGATTTCACCTTTGCCCGTAAAGCCGTTGCCATCGCGATCTACAGACGTTTCTGCGTTCTGAGGCATGTTCTCTGGTGCAAAGCCAAACATTTTACGAGTGTCTGTTGCACGCGTTGCCCAGTAGTAACCACGCTCTTTCGGGTCAACTTCGTATGGCATGTCCATGTACACGTAATCTGGGTTAGAAACGATCACGTCGTAACCTTTCTTAGACCACTCGTACACTGATGAAGTGCCGCCCCAGTAAAGAACGTCCCAGAAGTTAACACGCGTGTTTTCTGTCGCGAATGCTTTCTCACCTTCGCTGTACTTAAGGCCGTCTTGCCAAGCTTGGAAATTTGGAATGCCCTTCTCTGCCACAATCTTAGAGACTTGTTCTGCAAAGTGGCTTGGTAGGTGACCAAAGTCGCTTACTGTGCCGTCTGTAATTAGCGTCTGACATTGCGGAGACTGTGCAAATGGCTTGTCTTGTTTAGACAGATCAATCGTGCCTTTCCAGCTTACTTTGTCTTCTGCGTTAACGTCTTGGAAGCCCGCTCCTAGCTTGATGTTCTTCGCTTCATCGCCACCGAAGTGCCATGTCGTTAATGGCGCGCCCGCTTCTTGGTGCATTGCTGCTACTTCTGAAATCACTTTATCAACAAAGCGAGTTGAAGATTCCATACATGGGTTGATGAAGCTTTGCTTGTTGTAGAACTGAACCGTCGTGACGTTCGATGTATCTTGAGGATCCATCAGGCGGTATTCGTTCGCTTCTGCTTCTTTACCTTCTTCCATGAGACGGTCGTAACGCGCTTCCATTGATACTACCGCTGCACGAGCGTGCGCTGGCATATCGATTTCTGGAATCACTTCAATGTTACGTGCTTTCGCATATTTTAGGATGTCCACGTAGTCTGCTTTGCTGAAGTAGCCAGAGCCAAAGTTGTCTGTCGTTGGACCAGAGCCTAGCTGAGGCAGTAAACAGCTTTTCTCTTCCAAATCGAAACAACGGTTAGCGCCCACTTCTGTCAGCTCAGGCAGACCCGGGATTTCTAAACGCCAGCCTTCATCATCGGTTAGGTGAAGGTGAAGTTTGTTCATCTTGTACGCTGCCATTTGGTCAAGCGTTGCAAGAATTGCGTCTTTAGAGTGGAAGTTACGAGCGACATCCACCATCACACCACGGTAATCAAAACGAGGTGCATCTTGAATCGACAGTAGTGGTAGAGAATCAGCATTTTGGCTATCTATCAGGCCAAAGATAGATTGTACTGCGTAAAACGCACCTGCTTGGTCAAACGCCTTAATCACAATACCATTGCCGTTGATGCTCATATCATAAGCACCAGATTTTGCCAATTCACCGGTGAAGTCTGCAGGAACTAGCGTGATGCTAACAGGAACATCACCACGAACATCCACACCTACCACTTCTGCACGATCTTGAATTGCTGCATATTGAGCCGCATCGAATGCGTCTTTAGGCAGCGCAATACCACCTGCGATGTCTACTGTGCCTTGGCCCGCTTTCACGTGCATTGGCGTTGGTAGTAACGTCGTAGATACATCTTGTTTTGCTAGATCTTCGTTCTTCTCAAAACGAGAGACAGCATTTGCCATGATGTTGTTGTCATCCGGAGTACGTTTTAGGTTGTTACCGTCAAGACCAGTCACGAAAGATGCCACATCTTCTGTGTTCAGTGACGCAATCATCTTAGGTTCAGCGTTTGGCGCTGCAACAAATGCACCCGGCATAAAATCAGTTTCAAATAACTGCCAGTATTCAGCGACAAGAGGAAGAACCACTTCTTCACCAGCAGCGAAACCATCAAACTTGTCTGTTGGTTCTAGCTTGTGTAGATCGCCCGTTACACGAGAGATTTTAAATTGTTCGTTATCAACATCCAGAATCAGACGGATGCTGTGGAAGTAGATAGCCCAATCTTTAGACTCAACCGCTTCGCCTTGGTTAACCAATGTCATGTTTACTTTATTGCAAGACGCCCACTCTGCACCCATGTCTTGACATGCAAGACCTTCGTTAGCACCGTGGTTAGTTAATACTTCATATTGAATATCAAGGTTGTCAGCCAGAGAGTTTACAACTTGTTGCTCAGAATTCTGTAGTGAAGAGCAACCTGCCAATGTAGCAATAACAGAAGCAGCAATCAGACTATGTTTCAACATCTTACTTTCCCCAAAAAGTCAGTGGTTCAAAACGACATTTATCAAAATTTATGTGCACCCAAATACGAGGTGCTTAACAGTTGTATTCAACATACAAGCAGTTATTTCTAAGCGTAAAATTAATAAAATTAAGAAGTGATCCAGGTCAAACTTGACTAATGGCATAAAAACATAAAACAAATAAATTCAACAACTTAACAAAAACGTCAAAAACGAATATATTTTTTTGACGAGTTTGTTGCGAGAAATGTCACAAATTTCTTTGTGTGAACATGTGTTTTATAAGATTTTGATCACGAACTGCCACTTGGTGCTTCATTTACAACAAACTCAATTGGAGCGCTTTTGTGAATTGACTCTCATTTCCTTATCGTCAAAACTCGTCAATATTTTTAAAAATGACGTTTTTGCCGAAGCATGATATAGATAAGATGCATATTGAATTCGAGGAGCAAAATATGTTTCGACTCTTGTCAGTTATCTCATCTCTCTTTGTATTTTTGTCATCTCATGGCGCTCATGCAGAACCTCAGCATTGGTTAGCAAAAAAAGGGGAGATTGAATACATGATCATTGGGTCGGTTCATGTGGGCGATAGCAGCATGTACCCACTGCCAAAAGCCGTAACCCAGTTTCTTGATAACAGTGATGGCTTGATTATCGAAGCGAATATCCATGATGCAAAAAACGTCATTTATCCAGCACCGACCATTTATGCCAAAGACGTACTAAGCAAAAAAGAACGAATGCATTTAGCGGCAATTGCAACCGAGCTCGGTTTTCAAGAAAGACAATTGCTTGATGCGCCGCCCTGGGCCTCCGCCCTCACTATTCAAATGTCGCTGATGAATCAGCTTGGCTATAAGCCAGATCAAGGGGTCGATATGCACCTCATAGACCTTGCGGAAACGAAACATATCGACGTTATTCCTTTAGAATCATTGCAATTTCAAATCGACCTCTTAACCAGCCAACCCGATGGTGGGAAAGAGTTACTGCTGGCGTCGATTGATGAGTTCGACGGTGGTGAAAAACTTGTGCAATGTTTAATTGATAGTTGGAAAAACGGGGATGGACAGTCACTTGAACAAGTCGCTATGAGTGAGGAATCAAGTGACGCGTTTAACGAAGCATTTCTGTATGCACGTAACCGCGATTGGGCAGAAAAGTTAACCACAGGATCCGTACTGCCTAAAAAAATGGGGCGCTATACGATTGTAGTCGGGAGTTTACACTTGCTAGGGAAAGACAATTTGATCGAACTGCTCGAAAAGCAAGGTTTTGATATCGAGCCATTAGGAAAAACTCACAAAATTCATTGTGATATATAATAGTGATTGAGTCATAGCATGGACGTGCACTAGAGATTCGACTCGCTTTGGCCTTCAGAGGACTAAGCTTCCATCGGACTGGCGCACCAGACCCCGACTCTCTGGTCCCAAACAAATATCACCAAAAACGAAAAAGGCTCTACATTTCTGTAGAGCCTCAGATTGATGACGAACCCCGCTTTTTAAGCGGGGTTCTTTTTTGGAAGCGACCGTAGGTCGCGATCGCGATATTTTTTGTTATATCGTGCGCAGAAGTTTCCATTCATTACATAGGCATACAGAAGCAAGTATTTGCCTTATTTCTGCCATGTTTAAGCCCATTTTTCGTAGATAACTCATCACCAACGCTATCTTCTTGATGTTTTGAGCTGCTGCTGCCAACCAACATTGCATTTGCACATTGGCTAGACCTCGAAAGCGAGCATAACGATGACCATGATGTTGCTTGGCGTCTGCGAAGCTCCGTTCTACGGTTTCACTTCGACGTCGATAAGTCTTTTTTCCGTAGGAAGAGAGCCGCATTTGATTTGCTCTCTCTACTGCATCGCTATAGATATGCCGAGCAATCACTTTCTTCATGTTTTTGCTTTGAGTGCAGTCATTCCTCATTGGACAGAACGCACACTCTTTGGGGTCTGAATGGTATTCTCGGTAGGCATCACGTGATGTGGTTTTATAAAGCAACTCCTGACCATTCGGGCATTGGTAGCTGTCTCTTTGTGCGTCGTAAGTAAAGTGTTTCTTTTTGAATGTATTTTTCGTTCTCGATGGGCGTCGATAACCGAACACGCCAAGAATACCTCGACGTTCAAGTGACTCCGCCACTGGGGCGGTAAAGTAGCCTGCATCCAGTCCAACAGCTATCGGGTTCAATTGGAATGTGGCAAGCGTGTAATCTAAGCGTTGAACGTAAGGTTGTGAGTCATTGATGTTACCTGCAGTGGTATAGGTATCGAGGATAATTCCGTGTTGACCATCAACGGTTCTATGGTCGAGATAGAAGAAGCCTTGTGGCTTATTATCACGAGTCATGAAGCCACTCTCTGGGTCAGTAGTACTGGTTTTAGTATTCTTTGTTTTTGACTCTGATCCGCGAGCCTTAAGCGGCTTCTTGCCCGCTATTTCTCGGTCTAACGTGACGTCTTCATCCAGCATATCAAGATAGGCACTCGCGCGAACCGCCGTGACTTTATTGGTGTGTTTATTCTTGTTGGCGTTCGCTTTGAGATGAGTACTGTCCGTAAAGAGCTCTTGACCCGCGACCAAACCTTTCGATATGGCTTGCTCTACGATATTAATAAAAATACGTTCGAATACATCCGTGCCATTAAAGCGACGAATGCGGTTTTGGCTGAGAGTAGATGCGTGAATGACTTTCTCTGTTAATGACATCCGTAAGAACCAACGGTAAGCGACATTCACTTCAATTTCTTTAACGAGCTGACGCTCACTTTTTATGCCAAAGATGTAGCCAAGTAAGATGATTTTGAAGAGACGAACAGGGTCAACAGGTGGACGCCCATTATCTTTACAATAAAGATGAGCGACTTCATCACGAATGAATTCAAAGTCGATAGCATTATCGATTTTACGCACTAAATGGTCTTTAGGAACCAACTGTTCCATCGTTACCATTTCCAGTTCGTATTGTTGCGGAGTCGGTTCTTGAAGCATGTCGGAGTATCCATATTTCGATACCCCTATTAGATCAAAGGTCTAGCTTGAAAGCTAGACCTTTGTCAGCAGTCTGAGGCTCTACATTTCTGTAGAGCCTTTTTCTCAATATGTGTCGGTGAAGAGCCATGTTCTAACTTCAGGCGAACCCCATTTGGTTCGATACTATCAAAGTTACATTTGCAACCGCTAAAACGACGAAAGCCTGCTCATTGAGCAGGCTTTCTAAAAGTGGTCGGTGAAGAGGGATTCGAACCCCCGACCCTCTGGTCCCAAACCAGATGCGCTACCAAGCTGCGCTATTCACCGAGTTGTTTAACTGAGGACTTATCCCCGTCAACGGATGCGTATATTACGGATTATCCTGAGAGACGCAAGTGCTTTTTACAAAAAAAAGTAACCCTCAGGTTTGTTTGGTTAATTACTAAACACTAGCACGTAAAATGTGACTAAGAACTCACAATAAAACACAGCTTATTAACCTTGGTAACATTATTGATCCAGATCAGTGTATAAAAAAACACCAACAATTACCTTGAGTCTTGTCGGAACAATCTTGGAGGAAACACATGGACTTTTGGCTCGATCTCCTATTTGGTAATGCGGTTGGACTGTCATCAATGGTAGTCATCTTTGGGGCATTTAGTCTGATGTTGTTTTACGGCGGTTTCTTCATCTACAAGGTTATGAACGACAAATCTCCTCACTAGATCTCGCTTAGCTCTAGATACGCTTTGCACCGGAGTTGGCCACTTGCCTACTCCGGTTTTTTATTGATCCAATCACACTCGTCCTTGATATAATTACCTCTACTTATCCTAATCTTTATGAGATTGCCGTTATGTCTCAAGACGACGATTTTGATCTGTTTCAACAGATGATGGGCGACGTGAAGCCAATCAACCACGATACCGCTGAACATAAAAAAGTGCACCAAGTCACTGATGCTCACCTTGCAAAGCGTGAAGCTGCAATTTGGTTGACAGAAGACGACCCCGAATACCTGTCTATCGATCATGCTGACATGCTCAAACCCGATGACTTCATCGAGTTTAAGCGTGATGGTGTACAAGATGGTGTGTACCGCAAACTACGCCTTGGTAAGTACCCAATTCAAGCTCGCCTTGATCTGCACCGTAAGACATTAAAAGAAGCACGCGATGAAATTGTAAAATTCCTCAAGCAGTGCATTGAGATGGACATTCGCACCGTCACAATAGTACATGGCCGCGGTGAGCGCTCTAATCCACCAGCATTGATGAAAAGCTTTGTAAGTAGTTGGTTGCAACAGATACGAGAAGTGCAATGTGTGCATACCGCACAAAAGTTTCATGGTGGTAGTGGTGCCGTTTACGTGCTTTTAAGAAAAAGTGCTGAGAAGAAGATGGAAACCCGAGAGCGCCATCAAAAACGGTTAGGTTAACCAGATGCTCAATGCTAGAATGCCCGACCTTATTCTGCTTGACCTGCATGACAGAGCAAGCAACTTCGATTAACCGCCGTTGTGAAACGTTAGGAGTACAACATGTCCCAAGACAACGCAAAACGCTTAAATAAATACATCAGTGAAACTGGGTTCTGCTCACGTCGTGAAGCGGACCGTTTGATCGAGCAAGGCCGAGTGACTATTAATGGTCAGCAACCTGAAATGGGAACGAAAGTTCTGCCAGGTGATGATGTTTGTGTCGATGGCAAACCAGTGGCGACAAAAGAGAAGCCTATTTACATTGCATTGAACAAACCAACGGGCATAACTTGTACCACTGAGCGTGATATTCCCGGAAACATCGTGGACTTTATCGGCCACAAAAAACGCATTTTCCCTATTGGTCGCTTAGATAAACCATCAGACGGTTTGATTTTTCTGACCAACGATGGCGATATCGTCAATAAAATCCTTCGCGCAGGGAATAACCACGAAAAAGAATATGTGGTTCGTGTCGATAAACCGATTACTGGCGAATTCCTCAAGCAGATGTCCAGTGGCGTTAACATTCTTGATACCGTCACTTTGCCATGTAAGGTCACAAAAGAGACAAAATTCTCTTTCCGTATTGTTTTAACGCAAGGATTGAACCGTCAGATTCGCCGAATGTGTGAAGCGCTGGGTTATGAAGTATTCAAGCTACGCCGCGTGCGCATCATGAATATCTCAATTGATGGCATTCCAAATGGTAAATGGCGTTACCTAACTGATGACGAAGTCTCTGAGATACTTGCAATGTGCGAGGGTTCGGTCGGTACAGAAGAAGCCTCAAAAAATGACGCTAAAGGTCGTCACATACGCAAAGCAACAGATGCAAAGCTGTTTGATAGCCGTGAAGAAAACCAAAGCTCTACAGCACGTCGTAACCAAAAAACACGTACATTCCGTGGTAACAATGCTGATGAGTTCCGCCACGCACCTAGCTCGAAAAAAGGCCAACAACGTCGTCAGCATGATAATGAAAGTGGACGCCCAGCAAGAGAGCATTACTCTCCGAAACCTCAAGGCGAACATCGCAAAGCGAAAGACGATCACGGCAAACCACACACACCGAGTAAGCCTAAGCAGCATTACATGAACCCAAATTCAACTAAGCCAAGTAAGCCGACAAAACGCTCAGGCGGAACATTGAGTTTGAAAAAATAACTCAGATGCTCAAAAATCAACAAGGACGCTAAATCGCGTCCTTTTTCTTTATCTTTCCGTCAATTACAAACACAAAGGTGCAAATTGACCACGAGTTAAAAGCAACAAATCGTTCGGGGCTAACTCAATTTCTAACCCGCGTTTACCTGCACTCACACAGATTGTGTCTTGCTCTGTTGCGCTTTCGTGCAAAAAAGTCGGTAGTGCTTTCTTCTGCCCCAATGGACTGATCCCACCAACTACATACCCCGTGGTCTTTTGCGCGATTTCCGGATCGGCCATATCAGCCTTTTTGCCCTTCGCCGCTTTCGCTGCCAATTTTAGGTTTAGCTTTTGATCAACCGGGATAATCGCAACCGCAAGGTTCTTTGGCTCACCGTTCAAACAGAACAATAAGGTTTTAAAAACTTTCTTCGGATCTTGTCCCAATACCTCTGCCGCTTCTAATCCATAGCTGTCTGCTCTTGGATCGTGCTCATATTGGTGAATGGTGTGTGACACTTTTTTCTTTTTCGCAAGATTAATGGCCGGAGTCATCAAGATTCTCCTTATAAAACAAAAAACGCTGCTCCTCGTTGGAAACAGCGCTTTAAGTTAATGGGATCAACAAGTTTGAGTCAATCGCTTTTTACATCAACTCACTCGATTACTTATATATCATCTCACCAGACGGTGCGTATTCATTTACGTCAATTGGGCTGTGTGACTCTAAGTACTCTTTCAATACCTCTGCATCGGTAAAACCCGTGTTTACGTAACCTGGATGAGTATTAATTTTCGGATAACCATCACCGCCAGAAGCGTTATAACTTGGTACCGTAAAGCGGTACTCACCATCGAGACGAAGTGGCTTACCACCGATCAATACGTTCGATACTTTGCCGTTTTCTACTGTCATTGAAATACCAGCAAACTGAACATACGCGCCAGAGTCAGCCGGTTTCGTTGCGACAACATTCAGATACTCACGCACTTCTTTACCCGTCATGTCGACATAAGAAACCATATTGCCAAATGGCTGAACCGTCAGCACGTCTTTGTAGGTGATATCCCCCGCTTCAATCGAATCACGTACACCGCCTGAGTTCATTACCGCAAAGTCTGCTTTAGCGCGCTCCATGTGGGCAGTGGCAATCAAACGACCAAGGTTGGTTTGTTGGAAACGAACAACGTTGCGGTCACCTTCCAGCTTGCCATTAGATTCGGCAATTTTTACATTCAACTGACCCTGACCTTTTTCTTGGTAAGGGCGAAGAAAATCCAGCATTGCCGAGTCTTGTGCAATTTCATCTTGAACCAAGACACGTTGAGATTCACCATTCACTTTGATTTTCTTCTTCAAGTTCACGGGAATCAGGTCATAGCTCACCATCGACAACTCGCCGTTGCGGAACTCGTAATCTGCACGACCCACATACTTACCCCACTCGTACGCTTGCACGATGTAAGTACCGTTTTGCTCATCTGGCTTACATTCGTCACCCGGCTTAAAGTTCTTCTGAATGACGTTTGGCCCTTCCATACATACAGGCTCTTGTGAGTGACCACCCACAATCATGTCCAAATCGCCTTCATTTAGGTAACGCGCCAACGCCACGTCACCGGGAGCATTTACACCACGGTTGCCATTTTCGTAGTGACCCATGTGTGTCACTGCAAAGATAAGGTCTGGCTTTTCAGTTTGCTTCAGTTCAGCAATCAGCTTCTTCGCTTCTTCTTTCGGATCACGGAAGTCAACTTGACCAATGTACTCTGGGTTACCTAGCTTTGCAGTGTCTTCTGTCGTAAGGCCGATCACGGCAATCTTGATGCCTTGCTTGTTGAACATGGCATAAGGTTGGAACAATCGCTCGCCGGTTTCTTTGTCGTAAATATTGGCAGACAGCATTGGGAAGTTTGCCCACTCTTGCTGTTTGAACAGTACTTCCAGTGGGTTATCGAATTCGTGGTTACCCAGCGCCATCGCATCGTAGCCAATTTTACTCATGCCTTTGAAGTCAGGCTCAGCATCTTGTAAGTCAGACTCAGGAACACCTGTGTTGATATCACCACCTGATAGTAGAAGCACGCCACCGCCTTCGGCTTGAATCTCTGCACGCAGTTCATCAATCAGCGTCTTACGCGCCGCCATGCCGTACTCACCATACTTGTTTTGCCAAAAGCGACCGTGGTGGTCATTGGTGTGCAGTACTGTCAGTTTGTAAGTTGTGTCTTCATTCCATTCATGTGCTGGTTGCGTGGCACATCCGGCAAGAGTTGCCAAGATAGCGGCACTTAAAGCGGTTTTTACAATCAGGCGTTGCTTCATTGTTTTACCTTTTTATCGTCTGGGGTCCACTGCATTACGCGATCAGCAATCAAGAAACGGGGTTCTCATTGTGCTAAAACACGCAAACTTGGCGCTAGTGTAAATCACTAAGGTATTGATTTCATGTTTCTGCGACGCACTTTGCTCATAGCGAACCAGTTCGCCGCAAATCTAAGCAAATTATAGACATAATCAAAATGGTGTAAGGAAGCGAGAAGCGAGAAGCGAGAAGCGAGAAAAGGATAGTGAGGCAGAATGAATGTGTCGATACAAAAATGGCCAGCACACAGGCTGACCATTTCATTTAAACATTCACAACAACCGACTATTTGATATCGATGTCTGCAAAGCTCTTGATTAGATCGTCTAGTGATTTCATTTGTGCTAGGAACGGTTCTAGTTTGTCTAGCGGCAGCGCAGATGGACCATCACAACGCGCTTGATCTGGATTTGGGTGCGCTTCAATAAATAGACCTGCAATACCAGTTGCTAGACCTGCTTTCGCAAGTTCAACTGTTTGCTCACGACGACCGCCAGACGCAGCGCCAGATGGATCACGCATTTGTAGTGAGTGCGTTACGTCAAAGATGATTGGGCTGCCTTTCGATGCGTTTTTCATCACACCAAAACCAAGCATATCAACCACTAGGTTGTCGTAGCCGTGACAAGAACCGCGCTCACAAAGAATGATGTTTTCATTTCCACACTCTGCGAACTTCTCAACAATGTTACCCACTTGACCTGGGCTCATAAATTGAGGTTTCTTCACGTTGATCACTGCGCCTGTTTTCGCCATTGCTTCAACAAGGTCAGTTTGGCGAGCAAGGAATGCTGGAAGCTGGATTACGTCAACCACATCAGCAACTGGCTGTGCTTGCGCTTCAGTATGAACGTCTGTGATGATCTTCACACCGAAAGTATCTTTCAACTCTTGGAAGATTTTCATACCTTCTTCTAGGCCAGGACCACGGTATGAATGAACAGAACTGCGGTTAGCTTTATCAAACGACGCTTTAAATACGTATGGGATACCTAGCTTATCTGTCACTTTCACGTAGTGTTCACAGATCTGCATAGCAAGATCGCGTGATTCAAGCACGTTCATACCTGCGAATAGGGTAAACGGCTTATCGTTAGCAACTTGAATGTCACCAATATTAACGATTTTCTGTTCCATTTTGATTCTCTTTGTTCTGTCCTCGACACGCTGATTATTTAGCACATCGATAAAATTAGTGAAGTGTGACTGCCTTTTCGCTCATCACATTAACTTGTGATTTTAGTAGCTCTGAAGACGGATCATCTGGGCATTGGTCAATAAAGTACTGAAAATCAGAAACCGCAATTTGGTGGCACTCGAGTTGCTGAAAAATAAAGCCACGGTCTCGAATTTCGTACGGGTCATCAGGTACAAACGTCAATGCCAAATTCGTACAGCGCAGAGCCAGCGTATATCGCTCTTCTCTGAGTAAAGCACTTTTAATCAACGCCAACCAGCGACCAATAACCGTCGGGTTATCCGCTTCTTCAAAGTGCTCCGGTTTTAAAATTGCAAGAGGTCCCTCTTGACCAATCAACCAAGCTTGAAGAATTCGTTCTCCGACATACTCACCGTTAAACGGGTTAATATAGTCCGGAGATTTGTGCATCCAATCAACTTTCAATAAGAACTGGGTAGGAAAAGTCACACCCTTTACTGGAAAGCCCAAGCGATTACCCAAGTATAGTAAGATAGCCCCTAAACTGACCGGAATGCCTTTTTTGCGCTCTAGCACTTTATCGATAAAGCTATTATCAGAGATGAAGTATTCCTGTTCATCCCCTTTAAAGCCCCACTCATAGAAGAACAGGCGTAAGAAAGAATCAAAACGTTGTTCTTCATCACTTTCATGAACGAGGATAGCTTCTGCTTCTTGGTAAAGGCGTTCCAATTCTAGTTTCGCCCAGTGCACATTGGTATCTGGGTTAATGGAACGGTTTAGTTCCAACGCTCCCTCAACCAGTGCCATGTTGTCAAAATCTTCGTCAAAAAACTCAAGCATGAAGATTACCCAAATAAGTTTGGATTTTTAGATACTGCAATATTGGCAGCCATGACTAGCCAACCTAGCGCACCGAAAAAGGCAAAAATTCTTAATAATTTGTTTTTAGCCATCTTAAGTGCAAAGAACCCAAGAGCAATGTACGCAAGCACACACGTGATTTTATTGGTTAGCCAAGGCGCGGTATCCGTAAACGGAATAAACCCTGTCACCATGATCAAGCCAATACCAGACAGCAATAATGCCGTATCCACGATGTGTGGAAAAACTTTCAGGAAGCGATTATTGCGTTTTGGAGAGTCCATCATCAACAACGCGAATCGAAGCGATAGCAACGTCGCACTCAATGCGATCGTGACTAGGTGAATGTGTTTTAGAGCTACGTACATTTCATTTCTCTTTTATAAGTGACTGCTGACTTGCTCGTTATGATTTTGGCTGATAGCAACCAAGTGTCACTCGATCATTGTCGCCATAGTCTTTTTCTGTCACGACTTGGTCAAAGCCGAAATCAACCATAATCTCACGAACGGCTTCACCTTGATCATAACCATGTTCAAAGGCGAGCCACCCACCCTCTTCCAAATATTGACGAGCAAGATCAGAGATATGACGAATATCCGCTAAGCCATTTTCATCCGCAACTAATGCCGATTTTGGCTCAAAACGAACATCACCTTGAGACAAATGCGGATCTTGTTCATCGATGTACGGTGGGTTGGAGACAATTAAAGCAAACTTTGTTCCAGAGGCAATAGGTTCAAACCAACTACCTTGAGCAAACGTCACATTTTTAATATTCAGTTGCGCTGCATTTAACTGGGCAAGCTCTTTCGCTTCTTGCTTTAGGTCTACCCCCATCACTTGACGATCCGGTAACTCTGAAGCTAACGCTAAAGCAATCGCCCCTGTACCCGTGCCTAGATCTAAGATAGGCCCAGATTGTTGGTACGTTTTGTCCAGTGCCAGCTCAACTAAACGTTCGGTATCTGGCCTTGGGATTAACGTCGATGGTGACACTTTTAACGGGAGAGACCAGAATTCACGCTCGCCGATGATGTAAGCCACTGGCTCACCAGCAATGCGTCTTTCTAACAGAGCTTCAAATTGAGCTTGTTGCTCTGATTCCAATAATTTTTCTGGCCAAGTCATGAGATACGATCGTGGCTTAGCCAGAACATGACAAAGAAGTACAGCAGCATCAAGAGAAGGCGACTCCTTGCCGCCTTCTGTCAACGTTGCCGTCGCACTTTTCAGTGCTTGCTCAATAGATTGAACTGGGCTCATCGATTAGCCGTGCTCTGCTAGCGCCGCTAACTGATCCGCTTGGTGCTCTTGAATCACAGGTTCAATCAAGCTAGCAAGATCCCCTTCCATCACTTCATTCAAACGGTATACCGTTAAGTTGATACGGTGATCAGAAACGCGACCTTGTGGGTAGTTGTATGTGCGGATACGGTCGCTGCGGTCACCAGAACCAAGTAGATTGCGTCGAGTATCAGATACTTCAGCTGCGCGACGAGCTTCTTCAGCTTGTACGATACGAGCGGCGAGCACCTGCATCGCTTTCGCTTTGTTTTTATGCTGTGAACGTTCGTCTTGACACTCTACAACGGTACCCGTTGGTAAGTGGGTAATACGGATTGCAGAATCCGTGGTGTTAACGTGCTGACCACCCGCGCCTGAAGCACGGAATGTATCGATTTTCAGATCAGCCGCTTTAATTTCTGGTAACTCAGCTTCTGGGATTTCAGCCATCACTGCAACGGTACAAGCAGAGGTATGCACACGGCCTTGAGATTCCGTTTCAGGTACACGTTGTACACGATGACCGCCCGACTCAAACTTCAGCACGCCGTATGCGCCGTCACCACTCACTTTCGCGATCATCTCTTTGTAGCCGCCTTGCTCAGACTCGTTGCAGCTCATGACTTCAACGCGCCAGCCTTTTTTCTCCGCAAATTTTGAGTACATACGGAATAGGTTGCCCGCAAAAATACCTGCTTCATCACCACCCGCACCTGCGCGAATTTCTAAGAAACAGTTACGATCATCGTTTGGATCTTTAGGAAGAAGTAGAATTTGCAGCTCATCAGTCAGACGTTCAATCGCCGCTTTCGCGTCTTTGATCTCTTCTTGCGCCATTTCACGCATTTCTTCGTCGTCTTCTTTTGCCATCTCTTCAGCGGCTAGAAGGTCATCTTGAGCTTGTTGGTAAGCTTGGAAGCATTTGGTGACTTCCTCAAGTTGAGAGTACTCTTTTGATAGAGCTCGGAATTTGTTCTGATCACCAATTACATCAGGATCACCAAGAAGGTGTTGAACTTCTTCGTAGCGTTCTACTAGCGATTCTAGCTTAGTTAGAATAGAGGCTTTCATAGTGTCGTTTTCTTAATAAAAAGCGTGAGTTATAGATCATCTAAGCCAAGAGTTTGGCGGATAACCGTTAATTTTGCTGGCTCGCCCTGCTCTGCCGCACTTTGCAATGCGCGAGTTGGAGCATGAATCAGTTTATTTGTGAGTTTATTGCTAAGTTCGCGCAGCACTTTTTCTGGATCAGTGCCAATTGCTAATGATTGCAAACTCTTACTGAGCAATTCTTCTCTAATTTCGTTGGCTGACTTGCGATAGTCTCGAATACTATCGACCGCTTGCAGTGAACGCACCCAAGTCATAAATGCGGCACTTTCTTCACTTACGATCGCTTCAGCTTGAATTGCTTCAACTTTACGCTGTTCGATATTGCTATCAATGATTGATTGCAAATCATCCACCGAATATAAGTAAGCATCGCTCAATTCGCCAACTTGTGCCTCCACATCTCGTGGCACGGCGATATCCACTAACAAGATTGGCTGATGACGACGCTTTTTCAAGGCCGTTTCAACCATCCCCTTGCCAATAATAGGCAATGGACTCGCTGTCGAGCTGATAACAATGTCCGCTCTTGGTAAATGGTCTGGAATTTCAGTCAAACTAATGACTTCAGCGCCAAACTGTTCAGCCAAACCTAACGCGCGTTCTCTGGTTCGGTTGGCGACGATCATTTTGGTACAGCCGTTCGACGCTAAATGTTTCGCCACCAACTCGATGGTTTCACCCGCGCCAACGAGCAAAACGGTTGAATCAGCCAAAGATTCAAAAATATGCTTAGCCAAAGTACAGGCTGCATAAGCGACAGAGACCGCATTACCGCCAATATCCGTTTCGGTTCGAACACGTTTGGCGACTGAAAATGTTTTTTGGAACAACTTATCGATAGATGCGTCCACCGCTTGGTGGTTACGTGCATCTGAAAACGCCTGTTTTACCTGGCCCAAAATCTGAGGTTCACCCAGTACCAGCGAATCAAGGCCGCAAGAAACACGCATCAAGTGCTTAATCGCCGCTTGCTCTTCATGGACATAAAGGCTCGGCATCAAGTCCTCTTGATTAACTTGATGAAACTGGACTAGCCAGTCGATAAGCTTAGTTCGCGCTCCTTGCTTAACGTCGCAGTACACTTCGGTACGGTTACAGGTTGAAACAATCACACTGCCGTTTACGGCTTCGTGCTCTCTGAGTTGCTCAAGTGCTGGCCCCAATTTATCGGGTCCGAACGCCACTTTCTCTCGCAAGTCAACAGACGCTGTATTGTGATTGATTCCAATAGCAAGCAAGGACATCTAACGTGGTATCTCTGAGATCGGTTATAAAATAGGTTCAGAATTTTACTGTAAGCACGCATTTATTGAAAGGGTAACCCGGATTTGTTTTCCTTCGCTCCGCTTTTCAATGCTATAGTTGTGAGCGATTACCGATGAAACTGACTAATAAGCCATCAAACATGACCTTACGCTCCTTTCTCATCATGCTCTTGTCGAGCATTGTACTCGCGGGTTGTAGTTCCGTTCCTGAAAGCGTCACCAGTGTAGAGTGGCAAGCGCACGAACAACGCCTAGAAGCCATCAATCACTTTCAAGCTACCGGCAAACTTGGCTACATTGGGCCAGACCAAAGACAAAGTTTAAACTTTTTTTGGCAGCATTCTTCTACGTTAAGTCAATTACGCTTAACCACCCTACTTGGCCAAACGGCATTAAAGCTCACGATTACCCCGCAAGGTGCAACCGTTGAAACTTATGACGACCAAGTGCTCACAGCCCGTGACGCAAACCAACTGATTTATCGTTTAACGGGACTAATGATTCCTGTCGATCATATGCCGAATTGGTTACTCGGCCTGCCAACAGACGCTGACTCGTTCCAATTGTCTTCAACCAACACTCTACAAGCGCTAGATAAACAAATTGGTTTGAATGATTGGAACATCAATTACCAACGTTATGCTGATGTCGAATGGCATCAACAAACACTTCCCCTGCCAAATAGGCTAAAACTGACCACCTCAGACGTAAAAATTAATCTAGTGATCACAAAATGGAACATCACCCAATGATCGATCTTTCAACCCGCTGGCCATCACCTGCGAAATTGAATCTCTTTCTTTATATCAATGGCCGCACTGAAAACGGCTACCACGAATTACAAACTCTATTCCAATTCCTCGATCACGGCGATGAACTGACAATACAAGCTAACGATTCTGGTGAGATCAGCATTTCTCCTGAGATAGAGGGCGTTCCTCTGCAAGACAACTTGATCTGGAAAGCAGCAACAGCACTTCAACGTTTCGCGAATTGCTCATACGGTGCACATATCGATCTACATAAGATCCTACCGATGGGCGGCGGAATTGGTGGAGGTTCTTCCAATGCAGCAACGGCGTTGGTTGCCCTCAATTATTTATGGCAACTGAACCTTAGCGATAATGAACTTGCAGAGATTGGTTTGGCATTAGGCGCAGACGTCCCAGTGTTTGTTCGAGGTTTTTCTGCTTTCGCAGAGGGCGTTGGCGAGAAACTCTCACCCGCAGAACCCAAAGAAAAATGGTATTTAGTCGTGCGACCTAACGTTTCTATTGCAACTGCAGACATATTTCGTCACCCAGACTTGATTAGAAACACACCAAAACGTGATTTAAAGACGCTTTTGAACGCTCCAAGCGTAAACGATTGCGAAAAAATTGTACGAATGCTCTACCCAGAGGTTGATAAGCAACTTTCATGGCTGCTACAATACGCGCCGTCAAGATTGACGGGGACCGGGTCTTGCGTTTTTGCAGAATTTTCGAGCAAATCCGAAGCAGAAACCATCCTTGCACAACTCTCTGATAATGTCTCGGCATTCGTCGCCCAAGGGCGCAATGTTTCGCCACTAAAAGAGACTTTGGCTGAATACCAATCAGCCCAAAACCGACCTAATTAAAACTGGACGCAAACCTGAGGTTTCCACCGTGCCTGATATGAAGCTATTTGCTGGTAACGCAACACCTGAACTAGCCCAACGTATTGCTGATCGTCTTTACATTTCTCTTGGTGATGCATCTGTTTCTCGCTTTTCTGATGGCGAAGTAGCAGTTCAAATCAATGAAAATGTTCGTGGTAGCGATGTTTTCATCATTCAATCCACTTGTGCACCGACTAACGACAACCTAATGGAACTGGTTGTTATGATTGATGCAATGCGCCGTGCTTCAGCAGGCCGTATCACTGCAGTAATTCCTTACTTCGGTTACGCTCGCCAAGATCGTCGTGTACGTTCTGCTCGTGTGCCAATCACTGCAAAAGTTGTTGCTGATTTCCTATCTAACGTTGGTGTTGACCGCGTTCTTACTATCGACCTACACGCAGAGCAAATCCAAGGCTTCTTCGATGTACCAGTTGATAACATCTTTGGTACACCTGTACTTCTAGAAGATATGCAATCTCGTGGTCTAGAAAACCCTGTTGTGGTTTCTCCTGACCTAGGTGGCGTTGTTCGTGCTCGTGCAACAGCAAAAGCACTAGGCGACATCGACATTGCTATCGTTGATAAGCGTCGTCCACGCGCAAACGTGTCAGAAGTAATGAACCTAATCGGTGACGTTGAAGGTCGTGACTGTGTGATCGTCGATGACATGATCGATACAGGTGGCACTCTATGTAAAGCAGCTGAAGCACTAAAAGAGCGCGGTGCTAAGCGTGTATTCGCTTACGCAACTCACGCTGTATTCTCTGGTAACGCTGCGGACAACATCAAGAACTCAGTTCTTGACCAAGTTATCGTAACTGACTCTATCTCTCTATCTAAAGAGATGGCTGCAACAGGCAAAGTAACTACACTAAGCCTATCTCGCATGCTAGCTGAAGCGATTCGTCGTATCAGCAACGAAGAGTCAATCTCTGCAATGTTCAACTAATCCGAACGTTTCAGATGATCTGATTTTAAAAACACCCCTCTTTGGGGTGTTTTTTATTTCTATGTATACCCAAGTAACTTCTAGAGATAAAATAAAATCCCCCTAGAGATTGCTTTGGTATATTTACAGACAGAAAATCACTTGGTCGCGCCCTGCGACTTTTCTGTGCTATCATACTGCGCTTTTTTGAGATTCCAGAGAGATCCTAACCTTGACTCAACAAATTAAACTTCTCGTCGGTCTTGCTAATCCAGGACCTGAATACGCCAAAACTCGCCACAACGCGGGCGCATGGGTGGTAGAAGAATTAGCACGCGTTCACAACGTTACCCTGAAGAACGAACCAAAATTCTTTGGCCTAACTGGACGCATTATGGTCAACGGCGAGGATCTCCGTTTGCTGATCCCAACGACTTTTATGAACCTTTCAGGCAAAGCGATCGCTGCATTAGCGAAGTTTTATCAAATTAATCCTGAAGAGATCATGGTCGCGCATGACGAGCTAGACTTACCACCAGGTGTGGCTAAGTTTAAGAAAGGCGGCGGTCACGGGGGCCACAATGGCCTACGTGATACGATTAGCAAATTGGGCAATAACAAAGATTTTTATCGTCTTCGTATCGGCATTGGCCATCCGGGACACAAAGATAAAGTGGCAGGTTTTGTACTAGGCAAAGCTCCAGCAAAAGAGCAAGAGCTACTAGATGCCGCAGCTGATGAATCAGTGCGCTGTCTGGATATCCTAATTAAGGATGGCCTATCTAAAGCACAAAATCGCCTACACACGTTCAAAGCTGAATAAGGTTACTATCATGGGTTTTAAATGTGGCATCGTTGGTCTACCTAACGTTGGTAAATCAACTCTGTTTAACGCACTAACTAAAGCGGGCATTGAAGCAGCAAACTTCCCGTTCTGTACCATCGAACCAAACACAGGCGTGGTACCTGTGCCAGATCTACGTCTAGATGCACTGTCGAAGATCGTTAACCCACAAAGAGTACTACCTACCACAATGGAATTCGTTGACATTGCTGGTCTAGTAGCTGGTGCATCTCGTGGTGAAGGTCTAGGTAACAAATTCCTAGCAAATATCCGTGAAACTGATGCGATCGGTCACGTTGTACGCTGTTTTGAAAACGACAACATTGTTCACGTTGCAGGTAAAGTATCTCCAATCGAAGATATTGAAGTTATCAACCTAGAACTAGCAATGGCTGACCTTGATTCTTGTGAACGCGCAATTCAGCGTAACGCAAAGAAAGCAAAAGGCGGCGACAAAGACGCAAAATTTGAGCTAGCAACACTAGAAAAACTACTGCCTGTATTAACAGAAGGTGGTATGGCACGTACTGTTGAGCTATCAAAAGAAGAACTAGCAGCTGTTGGCTACCTAAACTTCCTGACACTTAAGCCAACCATGTACATCGCTAACGTGAACGAAGATGGCTTTGAAAACAATCCATACCTTGACGCTGTTCGTGAGTTCGCAGAAAAAGAAAACAACGTTGTTGTTCCTGTTTGTGCTGCAATTGAGTCAGAAATGGCTGAACTTGAAGACGACGAGCGTGAAGAGTTCCTAGCCGATCTAGGCATTGAAGAGCCAGGTCTGAACCGCGTTATCCGTGCAGGTTATGAACTACTATGCCTACACACTTACTTTACAGCTGGTGTTAAAGAAGTTCGCGCTTGGACGATTCCTGTAGGTGCAACAGCACCAAAAGCAGCAGGTAAGATCCATACTGACTTCGAAAAAGGCTTTATCCGTGCAGAAGTTGTTGGTTACGACGATTTCATCCAATACAACGGTGAAAGTGGTGCGAAAGACGCAGGTAAATGGCGTCTAGAAGGTAAAGAATACATCGTTAAAGATGGTGATGTTGTTCACTTCCGCTTCAACGTATAATTAAGTGGATATAATTCAACCGCTTTATTAATCCAAAAAGTCAGCCTCCGTGCTGGCTTTTTTATTGTCTCATGAAATGACGATATATTAAGTCTCCGGCTACAAGCCATTTTATTTCCAGTTTTAGATCATAAACGCGCCTCTTTGTTTAAAAAGGAAGCGAACGATGAATTTTAAGAGATTTATTAAAAAAAACTGTTGACGGTTCTCACTCAAATTCGCATAATGCGCGCCGTTCCCGACGACAAGGCAACAAGGCGACGAGAACGAAAAACATGGTTATGGCTACGTAGCTCAGCTGGTTAGAGCACATCACTCATAATGATGGGGTCACAGGTTCGAATCCCGTCGTAGCCACCATTCCTAAAGATTCTTTCTATAAGAATGGTTAGGAATAGATGCGGTCGTGGCGGAATTGGTAGACGCACCAGATTTAGGTTCTGGCGCCGCAAGGTGTGAGAGTTCAAGTCTCTCCGACCGCACCATGTTTTAAGTAGTAGCAATACTACTATCTGCAGGTCTATCGCCAAGCGGTAAGGCAGCGGCTTTTGATGCCGCCATTCCCTGGTTCGAATCCAGGTAGACCTGCCACTATTTCAAAGTGAGATTCCTTAAATAAAGGGTTGTCACTTAGAGCGCGAAGGTTTATATTGTCTCGCTCAAAAAGATGGCTACGTAGCTCAGCTGGTTAGAGCACATCACTCATAATGATGGGGTCACAGGTTCGAATCCCGTCGTAGCCACCATTCTTTTTATAAGAATACAAAATTGTTAGTTTTTACCAATTAACTAATGATTATAAAATTCAAGATGCGGTCGTGGCGGAATTGGTAGACGCACCAGATTTAGGTTCTGGCGCCGTAAGGTGTGAGAGTTCAAGTCTCTCCGACCGCACCATCTTGAAACAATTTAAATAAATATATGCGGTCGTGGCGGAATTGGTAGACGCACCAGATTTAGGTTCTGGCGCCGCAAGGTGTGAGAGTTCAAGTCTCTCCGACCGCACCATATATTTATTGCCTGCAGGTCTATCGCCAAGCGGTAAGGCAGCGGCTTTTGATGCCGCCATTCCCTGGTTCGAATCCAGGTAGACCTGCCACTATTTTGATTATTGAGTCTACTCAGTAATTATGCGGTCGTGGCGGAATTGGTAGACGCACCAGATTTAGGTTCTGGCGCCGTAAGGTGTGAGAGTTCAAGTCTCTCCGACCGCACCATTATTAAAGTCTCTTTTGTTAGAGCGCTGTAGGTCTATCGCCAAGCGGTAAGGCAGCGGCTTTTGATGCCGCCATTCCCTGGTTCGAATCCAGGTAGACCTGCCATTATTCTCCTTGAAAAAGGACGTTGTTGAGGTTTTACCAATTCTCTCAACAATAAACATTAAGATGCGGTCGTGGCGGAATTGGTAGACGCACCAGATTTAGGTTCTGGCGCCGCAAGGTGTGAGAGTTCAAGTCTCTCCGACCGCACCATCTTAATGAACAGTACAAATTTGGCTACGTAGCTCAGCTGGTTAGAGCACATCACTCATAATGATGGGGTCACAGGTTCGAATCCCGTCGTAGCCACCATTTACAACAATATTTAGATCTCACCAATTGATCTAAACATTGAAAGAAAAGTCGCGGTCGTGGCGGAATTGGTAGACGCACCAGATTTAGGTTCTGGCGCCGCAAGGTGTGAGAGTTCAAGTCTCTCCGACCGCACCATACTTTTCTGAAATTGATATGTCTTTTGACTATCGCCTGTAGGTCTATCGCCAAGCGGTAAGGCAGCGGCTTTTGATGCCGCCATTCCCTGGTTCGAATCCAGGTAGACCTGCCACTATTTTGATTATTGAGTCTACTCAGTAATTATGCGGTCGTGGCGGAATTGGTAGACGCACCAGATTTAGGTTCTGGCGCCGTAAGGTGTGAGAGTTCAAGTCTCTCCGACCGCACCATTATTAAAGTCTCTTTTGTTAGAGCGCTGTAGGTCTATCGCCAAGCGGTAAGGCAGCGGCTTTTGATGCCGCCATTCCCTGGTTCGAATCCAGGTAGACCTGCCATTATTCTCCTTGAAAAAGGACGTTGTTGAGGTTTTACCAATTCTCTCAACAATAAACATTAAGATGCGGTCGTGGCGGAATTGGTAGACGCACCAGATTTAGGTTCTGGCGCCGCAAGGTGTGAGAGTTCAAGTCTCTCCGACCGCACCATCTTAATGAACAGTACAAATTTGGCTACGTAGCTCAGCTGGTTAGAGCACATCACTCATAATGATGGGGTCACAGGTTCGAATCCCGTCGTAGCCACCATTTATTTGAAGAAATAGTTTATACTATTAACTATTGATTCCGTAAATTCAAAGCGCGGTCGTGGCGGAATTGGTAGACGCACCAGATTTAGGTTCTGGCGCCGTAAGGTGTGAGAGTTCAAGTCTCTCCGACCGCACCATTACTTTCCTTAATTGGAGAGCACTTAGCTGAAAGACTAAGACCTGTAGGGCTATCGCCAAGCGGTAAGGCAGCGGCTTTTGATGCCGCCATTCCCTGGTTCGAATCCAGGTAGCCCTGCCATTACAAAACGTTGTTAAGGTTATACCAATTGCCTTAGTAACTAAAAAACACGATGCGGTCGTGGCGGAATTGGTAGACGCACCAGATTTAGGTTCTGGCGCCGCAAGGTGTGAGAGTTCAAGTCTCTCCGACCGCACCATGATTAAAAAACCCAGCATTAATTTGCTGGGTTTTTTATTTTTTCCGATTCTGGACTCGGGAGTTCTTTGAACTCTCGAATTAAAAAAGCGAGCTCATGGCTCGCTTTTTTTCTATCTGTTACTTTTTATCTATCTAACGCTTACATACCCAACGCGTACTTCAATACCTGTGCTTTGATCGGCCCAGAGTTTTCAGCCAACTTTAGAGCTGCATTACGAACAAACTTCAATGGTCCTAGATCATTGCTAAAGCCTTTGTAAAAAACATCCATCCCTGTTTGCATTAATAAGTTATCTGGACGGCGAGCACGTTCATACTGGGCTAACAACACATCGTTGAGTTGCTCTTGCTGATCCGTAACCGCAAGCAATACATCAACATCTTTAAAGCCGAGGTTGACGCCTTGTCCGGCTAGTGGATTAATCGTATGAGCTGAATCCCCCACTAACACGCAATTCTTGTTTGAATAGCTTTGGGCATGGCGACGAGTGAGTGGGAATGAGCCAAACTGTAAAACTTCAATATCGCCTAACTCAGCAGGGAAATGACGGAGGATCTCTTCTCTAAGTTGAGATTTCGTCATTGAACACAATTGCCTAATACGCTTTGGAGAGTCATACCAAACAAGCGACCCCTGCCCTAATTCTTTTCCATCGACATGAACAGAGCACAAAGGCAAGAAAGAGCGAGGACCCGATGGGGTAAATTGCTGCCAAGTGATATCTTGTTGCGGTAGTTCGGTTTTCACGTTGATCAGCATACAGTGTTGACGATAATCCCAAGCAGTTACACCAATGCCAGCGAATTGACGAACTTTCGAGTTCGCACCATCGGCACCGATCACCCAATGAGTTTCGAACTGCTGGCCGCTTTCTAGTGTCACGAGGTTTACGTCATTAAATTCAATATTTTGTAGCCTTTCTGGACACATGACCGTTAAGTTGTCGTATTGTGCGAACGCTTGCCAAAGACCGAGTTGGATTAAGCGATTTTCAACAATGTAACCCAACTGATCTAATGAAAGCTCATCAGAATGAAAACGCGTACGACACTCTGGATGTTCCCATGTTTCTAAACGACGATAAGGACATACGCGCATGCTTTCTATCGCAGACCATACGCCCAATGAATCAAGTAGCTTCACAGATTGATGAGAGATCGCCGACACTCGAATATCTAACGGTTGGGAAACATCAAATGCTTGTGGCTCCATGCTTTCCACCACCACAACGCTTCTGCCTTGCTTGGCAAACCCAAGGGCAACGGCTGCCCCAACCATACCGCCACCGATTACGGCGATGTCATACTTGTTCATTTTCTTGCTCTTCATCGTATTGATTAACTGGCGTTTTTTAATTGTACGTTCCAGTGCAGTTTTTACAAAATTCTTTATCCCTGCGTGAACTAAATTGCCCAGCTTACAAAGAATCAATTAGTTAGCCGCTTTCAATGTAAACCTCATCCATATATCGATGCTGATTCACCCAAAAACCCTGCTTTGTATAAGGCAAAAGCCTAGATTTCATCAGGGTTTGCAGAGAATTTATTAGATCACTAGTCAGGTGCTTTTTAAAGCAGTACAATACGCCGCTTACCGCCGAGATGGCGGCTATTATTTGAGCAAAAGCTCTCCGATTTAAGTACAACTGAACGAGCGAAAGTGAGATGAGTAAGAAACTGCTAATTAAAACCTGGGGCTGCCAGATGAACGAATACGATTCATCAAAAATGGCCGACCTGCTTAATGCTGCAAACGGCTATGAGCTGACTGAAGAGCCAGAGGAAGCAGACGTACTTCTACTCAACACCTGTTCGATCCGTGAAAAAGCGCAAGAGAAAGTTTTCCACCAGCTAGGCCGTTGGAAAACACTAAAAGATAAAAAACCTGGCGTTGTTATCGGTGTAGGTGGTTGTGTAGCAACTCAAGAGGGTGACCATATCCGTGAACGTGCTCCATACGTTGACGTGATCTTTGGCCCACAAACGCTTCACCGTCTACCTGAGATGATCAAACAATCTCTGTCAGATGAAGCCCCTGTTATGGATATTTCATTCCCTGAGATCGAAAAGTTCGATAGTCTGCCAGAGCCTCGCGCTGAAGGTGCAACTGCATTCGTATCTATCATGGAAGGCTGTTCTAAATACTGCACTTACTGTGTAGTACCATACACTCGTGGTGAAGAAGTTAGCCGCCCAATGGATGACGTTCTTTACGAAATCGCACAGCTTGCAGAACAAGGCGTTCGTGAAGTAAACCTACTAGGCCAGAACGTAAACGCATACCGTGGCCCAATGCACGACGGTGAAATTTGTTCATTTGCAGAACTGCTTCGTCTGGTTGCGTCTATCGATGGTATTGACCGTATTCGCTTCACAACAAGCCATCCACTTGAGTTTACAGATGATATCATCGCAGTGTACGAAGACACGCCAGAGCTAGTGAGCTTCCTGCACCTTCCTGTGCAAAGTGGTAGTGATCGCGTTCTTACTATGATGAAGCGCCCTCACACTGCGATTGAGTACAAGTCGATCATCCGTAAACTACGTAAAGCTCGTCCTGATATTCAAATCAGTTCTGACTTTATCGTTGGTTTCCCTGGTGAGACAGACAAAGATTTCCAAGACACAATGAAGCTAATCAAAGATGTAGACTTTGATATGAGCTTTAGCTTTATTTTCTCTCCTCGTCCAGGTACACCAGCGGCAGATTACCCTTGTGACCTTGCTGAAGATGTGAAAAAAGAACGTTTATACGAGCTACAACAAACCATCAATACACAAGCAATGCGCTACTCTCGCCTAATGCTAGGTACTGAGCAACGCGTTCTGGTTGAGGGTCCTTCTAAGAAGAATCTAATGGAGCTACGTGCTCGTACAGAAAACAACCGTGTAGTAAACTTTGAAGGTAACGCAGACCTAATTGGTCAGTTCGTTGACGTGAAAATTACCGATGTATTCGCTAACTCACTACGTGGTGAGCTAGTACGTACAGAAAAAGACATGGACCTTCGTAGTGTGATTTCACCAATGCAAATGATGGCGAAAACACGTCGCGAAGATGAGCTAGGTGTAGCGACTTTTACGCCATAAGCTCGTAATATACCAATATGATTGATGGTATTGGTATCAAAGCCATTGAGAGCCTGGTCGTTATCAGGCTCTCGTAAAATGGCAAAAAATGAGAGGCAACATTGAGCAATAAAATCGTAACTCTAGAAATTAACCTAGAACCTTCTGATAACCGCCGTTTAGCAAGCCTGTGCGGTCCATTCGACGATAATATCAAGCACTTAGAACGTCGTTTAGGCGTCGAAATTAACCATCGTAGCGACCTTTTCACTATTGTCGGTAAACCTCATACCGCCACCGCTGCATTAGATATCCTTAAAAGCCTTTACGTAGACACTGCACCTGTTCGCGGTAACACACCTGACATTGAACCAGAGCAAATCCATCTGGCAATCAAAGAGTCTGGCGTTCTTGAACAAAATACCGAATCAAATATCGAGCACGGTAAAGAAGTTTTCGTCAAAACCAAAAAAGGTGTGATCAAGCCACGCACTCCGAATCAGGCTCAATACCTGGTAAACATGGTGACGCACGACATCACTTTTGGTATTGGTCCCGCAGGTACTGGTAAAACTTACCTCGCGGTAGCGGCAGCAGTCGACGCACTAGAGCGCCAAGAGATCCGTCGCATTCTATTAACTCGCCCAGCAGTTGAAGCGGGTGAGAAATTGGGCTTCTTACCAGGTGATTTGAGCCAGAAAGTCGATCCATACCTACGTCCTCTTTATGATGCCCTATTTGAAATGCTGGGCTTTGAGCGCGTAGAAAAACTGATTGAACGTAATGTCATTGAGGTAGCCCCTCTTGCTTACATGCGCGGTCGCACATTGAACGATGCATTCATCATTCTTGACGAGAGCCAAAACACGACCGTTGAGCAGATGAAGATGTTCCTTACACGTATCGGCTTCAACTCTCGTGCCGTTATCACAGGTGACGTGACGCAGATTGACTTACCTCGAGGCGCAAAATCAGGTCTTCGTCACGCGATTGAAGTGCTAAGCGAAGTCGATGACATCAGCTTTAACTTCTTCCTAGCCGACGATGTGGTTCGCCACCCAGTCGTTGCCCGTATCGTTAACGCGTACGAGAAATGGGAAGCGCAAGACCAGAAAGAACGTAAAGAGTTCGAAAAACGCCGTCGTGAAGAACGTGATGCACAACTGCTCGAAGCCGCTAAAGCAGAACTGAGCGCACAAATAACGGCAACTAAGGAATAACCATGGCAGTTGAACTTGATCTGCAACTGGCAGTCGAAAATGAAGAGGGGTTACCTTCTGAGCAAGACTTCCAATTGTGGCTAGATAAAACCATTCCACTTTTTCAACCACAAGCAGAATTAACGATTCGAATTGTTGATGAAAAAGAAAGTCACGAGCTAAACTACGAATATCGTGGTAAAGATAAACCAACCAATGTGCTTTCATTCCCATTCGAAGTACCACCAGGCATGGAAATGGACTTATTAGGCGATTTAATTATCTGCCGTCAAGTTGTTGAAAAAGAGGCAATTGAGCAAAATAAGCCTCTACTAGCACATTGGGCTCATATGGTTGTACACGGCAGCCTGCATCTGCTAGGTTATGACCATATCGAGGATGACGAAGCTGAAGAGATGGAGTCCCTCGAAACAGAAATCATGCAAGGTATGGGATACGAAGATCCATACATTGCTGAAAAAGAGTAACTTTACGTTACTCTGCTGTGAAAGATGCTCACCTAGGTGAAAACCTCGTGTTCGTCTTTCTATGTGAGCTATCACACTTTTGGTAGCGTTACTTAATTGAGAAACAATGAACGAAGATAATTCTCCCTCTTCTAAAGAAGGTAAGAAAGAAAAGGCAGAAGGTCCGAGTAGAAAGTCCTTCTTTGAACGTCTAGGTCAACTATTTCAAGGCGAACCTAAAGATCGCCAAGAGCTTGTGGATGTTATCCGTGACTCAGAAATCAATGACCTAATTGACCATGACACCCGCGACATGCTTGAGGGTGTCATGGAAATCTCCGAAATGCGTGTGCGTGATATTATGATCCCGCGTTCGCAAATGGTGACAGTTGAGCGCACAGACGATCTTGATACTTTGATTGCTCTGATTACGGATGCTCAGCACTCTCGCTACCCTGTAATTAGCGAAGATAAAGACCATGTGGAGGGCATTCTATTAGCGAAGGACTTACTCAAATACTTGGGCTCAGGCAGTAACCCATTTGATATCGAAGAAGTAATTCGACCTGCAGTTGTCGTACCGGAAAGTAAACGCGTCGACCGCCTGCTTAAAGAATTCCGTGAAGAACGTTATCACATGGCGATTGTTGTCGACGAATTCGGAGGCGTATCTGGCCTTGTCACCATTGAAGATATCCTTGAAGAAATCGTCGGGGATATTGAAGATGAATTCGATGACGAAGAAGAATCCGATATTCGCAAGCTAAGCAAACATACGTTTGCTGTCCGAGCTCTGACAACCATTGAAGAGTTTAATGAGACATTTGGTACCGACTTCAGTGATGAAGAAGTGGATACCGTAGGCGGCATGGTGATGACGGCCTTTGGCCACTTACCAACTCGTGGCGAATTGGTTGAAATTGAAGGTTACAACTTCAAGGTCACCGCAGCCGATAACCGTCGTGTCATTCAACTTCAAGTGACGATTCCAGACGAAGAAACTCTGGTTGAAGCCACTCAAGAGTAACGCGATACCCTCTCGGGAATATCAGAAAAAACAATAATGATGAATGTACTCTTTCATCGCCTCAAGCGGCCCTTAGTGGCCGCTTTTGTTGGCGCTTTAACTACCCTAGCTTTTGCTCCATATCAATTGTGGCCTATTGCCATATTGAGCCCAGCCATCCTTCTTATTCTTCTTGCGAACCAATCGCCTAAGCGTGCGTTATGGATTGGTTACGCATGGGGCCTTGGCCAATTCTCAACAGGTGTAAGTTGGGTTTACGTCAGCATAGCTGGCTTTGGCGGAATGCCGCTGATCGCCAACCTATTCCTCATGGGCCTACTTATCGCTTACCTATCGGTATACACCGGTTTATTTGCTTGGCTCAGCAACAAATTCTTCCCTGAATTTACCCTAAGCAAAGCGTTACTTGCCGCACCTGCATTGTGGCTAGTGACAGACTGGCTACGTGGTTGGGTAATGACTGGCTTTCCTTGGTTATGGCTTGGTTACAGTCAAATTGACGCGCCATTTGCCAGTTTTGCGCCTATTGGTGGCGTAGAGCTATTAACCCTGTTCATCATGATCAGTGCTGGTGCATTGGCTTACGCATGGATTCACAAGCAGTGGTTAATGATCATCATCCCTGCCGTGTTATTAAGTGCTGGTTTTGGCATCCGCCAATACGACTGGGTTACCCCTCGCACAGAAGACATCACCAAGGTTGCACTTATCCAAGGCAACGTTGACCAGAACCTAAAATGGCTACCGAGCCAACGCTGGCCAACCATCATGAAATACGCAGATCTCACGCGTGAAAACTGGGATGCCGACATCATCGTCTGGCCAGAGGCTGCTATTCCTGCATTTGAAATCGAAGTGCCATCTTTCTTAAGAAATATTGATGCCGCAGCTAAGATGAATAACAGCGCGATCATCACAGGTATCGTCAATCAAGGCAAAGATGGCCAGTTCTATAACAGCATTCTGTCACTGGGTGTTACGCCATATGGTGACTACAGCTTTGATATGAGCCAGCGCTACCACAAGCATCACTTACTGCCATTTGGTGAGTTTGTCCCATTTGAAGCGGTTCTTCGACCATTGGCTCCGTTCTTTAATTTGCCTATGTCATCATTCAGTCGTGGCGATTTCATTCAGCCAAATATTGTTGCGAATGGTAAGCACATGGACCCAGCGCTATGCTATGAGATCATCTTTAGCGATCAGGTACGTCAAAATGTCACAGCAGACACTGACTTTATTCTTACCTTATCTAACGATGCATGGTTTGGTCATTCTATTGGCCCACTGCAGCATATGGAAATCGCACGTATGCGTGCACTTGAGTTGGGTAAACCGTTGATCCGTTCAACTAACAATGGACTTACGGCTGTCACCGATCATAAAGGTAAAATCATTGAGCAAATCCCTCAATTTGAAACCGCCGTACTGCGTGCAGAGTTAACACCGACAGATGGGCAAACCCCTTACCGTATCGTTGGTACTTGGCCACTGTATGCTTGGGCAGCCCTGAGTTTATTGCTGGCTTGGTGGTTACCTAGAAAGAAAAGATCATAAATAAAATGAAAAAAGAGGCGACAAACGCCTCTTTTTTATGTGCACTTTTTTGTTCATTGATGGTTAACGTACGCTACGGCTTTAATGATTGACGACTAAATCCCGTATGGTTGCACTTAGTACATGGAATAATGATGGTTGGATGATTGTATGTGGTTTTATGACCACACTTGTCACACACCAAAGTGCCGAGACCAATCACCTCTCCCGCTTCATATAACCCTTGATGTTCTAAATCATCAAACAACTCGACCCACTCAACTTTAGTTCGATCAGTAATATCAAGCAGCCCCTGCCAGATTGAATCGGCGATCGTGAGATAGAAAGGCCCACTTTTTCCCTCTTCATAACTGTCCGAAAACTCTTTCAAATCGGCTTTTACATAAGCGGATATGAGTGAGAGCTCATCTTTGGTCATATCATTGGCAGCATCAACGACTTTACCCGACGTTTCGAATACTTTGTTAACTTCATCCGGACTATGTTTCAAGGTTTCAATGACATCCTCAAACATTTCCTCATAACCTGCTTTACGTTTAGGCATAACTGACCTCCATCTTTCTACTGCCAGCACCAATTCAAGGTACATGGGTATAGATTGGCTATTGTTGTGATCCCTAGCTTTAGGTATTCTATGATGATCTATTAAAGTCTGTTCTAACCGAACTCACAAATTCCAAGATAACCGGATACCATCGATGCAAGAACAATATAATCCACAAGACCTTGAGCAAAAAGTTCAAAAGCACTGGGATGACAACAAGACCTTTGTTGTAAGTGAAGACCCAAATAAAGAAAAATTCTACTGTCTATCCATGTTCCCATACCCAAGTGGTCGACTGCACATGGGTCACGTGCGCAACTACACCATCGGTGACGTAGTATCTCGTTTCCAACGCCTACAAGGCAAAAACGTGATGCAACCTATCGGTTGGGATGCGTTTGGTCTACCTGCAGAAAACGCAGCAGTAAAAAACAACACTGCGCCTGCTCCTTGGACTTATGAAAACATCGAATACATGAAGAACCAGCTTAAGCTACTTGGCTTTGGTTACGACTGGAATCGTGAATTCGCAACGTGTACTCCAGAGTACTACCGTTGGGAACAAGAGTTTTTCACTAAGCTGTACGAAAAAGGTCTGGTTTACAAGAAAACGTCTTCTGTTAACTGGTGTCCAAACGACCAAACAGTTCTTGCAAACGAACAGGTTGAAGACGGCTGTTGCTGGCGTTGTGACACGCCTGTAGAGCAAAAAGAAATCCCACAGTGGTTCATTAAAATCACTGAATACGCACAAGAGCTTCTTGATGATCTAGATAAGCTTGATGGTTGGCCAGAAATGGTTAAAACCATGCAGCGCAACTGGATTGGCCGCTCTGAAGGCGTAGAACTGAAGTTTGCAGTAAATGGTCAGCAAGACCTAGAAGTCTACACAACGCGTCCTGACACCCTAATGGGTGTAACGTACGTGGGCATTGCAGCAGGCCACCCTCTTGCAACTATCGCAGCAGCGAACAACCCAGAGCTGGCTAAATTCATCGACGAGTGTAAAAACACCAAAGTAGCGGAAGCAGAACTGGCGACAATGGAGAAGAAAGGTATGGCGACTGGCCTTACTGCTATTCACCCATTGAACGGCCGTGAAGTTCCTGTTTACGTCGCAAACTTCGTACTGATGGATTACGGTACAGGCGCGGTAATGGCAGTACCTGCACACGACCAACGCGATTACGAATTCGCAACCAAGTACGGCCTAGACATCGTGCCTGTCATCAAACCTGTTGATGGTAGCGAGCTAGACGTAACTGAAGCGGCATACACTGAAAAGGGTGTACTGTTTGATTCAGGCGAATTCGACGGCCTAGACTTCCAAGCGGCGTTCGACGCAATCGCAGCGAAACTAGAAGCTGAGGGTAAAGGCACTAAGACCGTTAACTTCCGTCTACGTGACTGGGGTGTATCTCGTCAACGTTACTGGGGTGCTCCAATCCCAATGGTAACGACTGAAGATGGTGAAGTTCACCCAGTACCTGCTGACCAACTGCCAGTGATTCTTCCAGAAGACGTGGTAATGGACGGCGTAACTAGCCCAATCAAAGCTGACAAAGAGTGGGCGAAGACAACATTTAACGGTGAACCAGCTCTACGTGAGACTGACACGTTCGATACGTTCATGGAATCTTCTTGGTACTACGCACGTTACTGTTCACCACAGGCTGACGACATCCTAGATCCAGAAAAAGCAAACTACTGGCTACCAGTAGACCAGTACATCGGTGGTATCGAGCACGCTTGTATGCACCTACTGTACTCTCGCTTCTTCCACAAACTGCTACGTGATGCTGGCTACGTGACCTCTGACGAACCGTTCAAGCAACTACTGTGTCAAGGCATGGTACTAGCAGACGCGTTCTACTTCGAGAACGAGAAAGGCGGTAAAGAGTGGGTTGCACCAACAGATGTTGCTGTTGAGCGTGACGGTAAAGGTCGCATCACTTCTGCTAAAGACACAGAAGGCCGTGATGTAACACACTCAGGCATGATCAAAATGTCTAAGTCGAAAAACAACGGTATCGACCCTCAAGAAATGGTAGACAAGTACGGCGCTGACACCGTACGTCTATTCATGATGTTCGCGTCTCCAGCAGACATGACGCTTGAATGGCAAGAGTCTGGCGTAGAAGGCGCTAACCGCTTCCTGAAACGTGTTTGGAAACTGGTTCACACGCACTCTTCAAAAGGTGCAGCACAAGCAGTAGATGCAAGCTTACTTTCTGGCGACCAAAAAGCACTTCGTCGTGACGTTCATAAAACTATCGCGAAAGTAACGGACGATATCGCTCGTCGTCAAACGTTCAACACAGCAATCGCTGCGATCATGGAGCTGATGAACAAGCTTGCAAAAGCGCCTCAAGAATCTGCGCAAGACCGTGCAATCCTTGATGAAGCGCTAAAAGCCGTTGTTCGCATGCTTTACCCAATCACTCCACACATCTCTTACGAAATGTGGGTAGCACTGGGTGAGTCTGATGTTGATTCAACAACTTGGCCAACATTTGACGAAAAAGCACTGGTTGAAGACGAGAAAACTATTGTTGTTATGATCAACGGTAAGCTACGTGCGAAACTAACGGTTGCTGCTGACGCAACAGAAGAGCAAGTTCGTGAGCTTGGTCTTAACGATGAAAATGCGAAGAAGTTCCTAGATGGTCTAACGATCCGTAAAGTCATTTACGTTCCTGGCAAACTTCTGAACATCGTTGCAAACTAGTCAATCGCGATAAACGAAATGCAGCTTGCAATCACTCAAGACCGAACGAACTAACTCGTTCAGTATGAGTCTATTAACAGGGTGAGTCATCACCCTGTTTATTTGCCTCAATCCATTCATAGTGAATGGTTTTAGGTGAATATACCCAAGTGACTTCAACAATATTGAGCTCTGCGCTAAGAATCTGAGGTTGCTTTGGTATATAACCCCTTCAATTTAGGATGAATACAATCAATGCGCTTTTTCTCTTTGATTAAACTACCAGTGGTATTGGTATTATCGGGGCTTCTTTCTGCCTGTGGTTTTCACCTTCGTGGCGAGTATTCCGTTCCGGAAGAGCTGCACACCATGTCATTCAACAGCTACGATGAGTACAGCCCACTCACCCGCTCGGTACATGCGCAGTTAGAGTTAAATAAAGTAGACTTAGTCGCACCATCCAAAAATATTCCAAACCTTTATTTGGTCAGCGCAGAGTTAGAAGAGCGTACACTTTCACTTTACCAAAACAGCCGCGCTGCCGAGAAAGAGCTGACCTACGTCGTTAAATATCGAGTTACCATCCCAGAGCTTGGCGCGCAAAACTTTATGACGGCAGTCACCCGTAATTACCTTGATAACCCGCTAACCGCCTTGGCTAAATCCGTAGAGCGTGACGTTATTGAAGACGAAATGCGTCAACAAGCTGCGGCACAAATCATGCGTCAGCTTGGCCGAGTACGCGCAGAATACGAGGCAGACACTGCCGTTAATGCCCCAAAAAAGACAACTTTGTAAGATAACATGCGAATTTTTGCCGACAAGCTGGCTGAACAACTAGCTAAACACCTAAAACCGGTTTACCTCATTTTCGGCAGCGAGCCTCTGCTTATTCAAGAGAGTCGCCAAGCAATCCAAGAGACGGCGAAGCAGCAAGGGTTCGAGGAAAAGCACCGTTTTGCGGTAGATGCGAGCCTAGATTGGAACCAAGTGTATGACTGCTTCCAAGCGTTGAGCCTATTTTCTAGTCGCCAAATCATTGAGCTTGAGTTACCTGAAAGTGGCGTTACCACAACCGTAAGCAAAGAACTGCAAACCCTATGCGAAATGTTACACGATGACGTCATGTTGGTGCTCATCGGCAGTAAGCTAACAAAAGCACAAGAGAATGCAAAATGGTTTAAAGCACTGAGTGCGAAGGGAGATTGGGTCAGTTGTTTAACGCCCGATCTTCAACGTCTACCGATGTTCATTCAAGCTCGTTGCCGCACTTTGGGGCTAAGAGCAGACCAACAATCACTGCAAATGTTGGCGCAATGGCACGAGGGGAACCTGTTTGCGCTTGCCCAAAGTTTAGAAAAACTGGCTCTACTCTACCCAGATGGCGAATTAACGGTTGTTCGTTTAGAAGAAGCGTTAAGTCGACACAACCATTTTACGACTTTCCATTGGATCGATGCCCTGCTTGCAGGTAAAGCAAATCGTGCACAGAGAATCTTGCGTCAGTTGGAAGCTGAAGGTGTCGAAACGATTATTTTGATCCGAAGCATACAAAAAGAGTTTAACCAACTGCTGACGATGCACCAAGATCTGACTCAAATGAGCATGATTCAAATGTTCGAAAAACATCGCGTTTGGCAAAATAAGCGCCCATTTTACAATGCCGCACTGACCCGCCTTTCTGCAAACCGAATTTACGCGTTACTGTCGCTACTGACCAATGCTGAAATCAAAGCGAAGACGCAGTATGAGATTTCGGTGTGGCCAACGATCCATCAATTGAGTTTAGAAACCTGCTCTCCTGATATTAAGCTGGCAATTTAGATTTCAAAGCATGGTATAGTGCGCACCCGTTTTAACTTGAATGATTAAAACGATGACAGATTTAAGAGAATAACCCGAGGAAAATTGAGTGCTTCGCGAAGAACTTAAAGACTTTTTAGCTGATAAAGCTGACGACATGAAAGCTGAAGATATTGTCATTCTAGACGTGAAAGACAAATCAAGTGTGACTGATTTCATGGTGATCTGCACTGGTACGTCTAAACGCCACGTTTCATCAATTGCTGGCCATGTCGCATCTGAAGTAAAAAAAGCAGGCCTTGAACCTCTTGGCACGGAAGGCGAAAGTGACGGTGAATGGGTTGTCCTAGATATGGGTGACGCAATGCTACACGTCCTACAAGAAGAACAACGCTCACTCTACCAACTAGAAAAACTTTGGGGTTAATCTTTGAAAATCCAACTCATTGCCGTTGGCACAAAAATGCCTAAGTGGGTCGAGGAAGGTTTCCAGGAATACCGTCGTCGCTTCCCACATGATATGCCACTTGAGCTGATTGAAATTTCAGCAGGTAAGCGTGGCAAGAATGCAGACATTGCTCGTATCTTACAAAAAGAAGGCGAGGCGATGCTTGCTGCTGTGCCTAAAGGAAACCGCATCGTAACCCTCGATATTCCTGGCAAAAAATGGGATACCCCACAACTTGCTGAACAGCTAGAGGCTTGGAAGCTAGATGGTCGCGATGTTTCCATCTTGATTGGCGGCCCTGAGGGACTAGCCCCTGCATGTAAAGCCGCAGCCGATCAAAGCTGGTCTTTGTCTGCATTGACGCTACCACATCCGCTTGTTCGTATCGTCATGGCGGAAAGTTTATACCGAGCGTGGAGCATCACTGCCAACCACCCTTACCACCGAGAATAATCGTTGCCTAGCTTTAGAGACTTGCGTTAATGATCCGTAAACGCCGCAGTCAGATCCGAGATTATCAAGCCGAAGCGCGCCTGTTTGCCAGCCGCGCTATTGTTGCATTTCTTGGTATCGTGGTTTTAATGGGACTGCTGGTGGCCAACATGTACAACATCCAGGTCAACCAATTCCAAGATTACAAAACCCGTTCAAATGACAATCGCATTAAAGTGGTGCCTATTGCCCCAAACCGTGGTCTTATCTATGACCGTAACGGGGTTCTGCTGGCTGAAAACCGCCCTGTCTTCAATTTGGAATTAACCCCAGAAAAAATCAAAGATATTGATGGGACGATCAAGGAGCTTCAAACTATCCTTGATATTACACCAGACCAGATTGAACGATTCCAACGTGAGCGTAAACGCACTCGTCGCTTCAAATCGGTACCTCTACTTACTCAGCTAGATGAAAAGCAAGTCGCTATCTTCTCCGTTAATCAATACCGTTTTCCCGGGGTAGAAATCAGCGCCACACTAAAACGCTACTATCCATTTAGTGAAGTACTCACTCACGTGATTGGCTATGTGTCTCGGATCAATGATCGCGATATGCAGCGTCTTATTCGAGAAGATAAAGACGCAAACTACCAAGCCACACGTGACATTGGTAAATTAGGTATCGAAAAGTATTACGAAGACTTGTTGCATGGTACTGCGGGCTACCAAGAAGTAGAAGTTAACAGCCGTGGTCGCGTCATTCGTACCTTAAAATACGTTCCGCCAGTCCCGGGAAAAGACATTGTCTTGAACCTTGATATTAACTTGCAACTTTACGTGCATCAGCTACTTGATGGGCGACGAGGCAGTGCGGTAGTTCTCGATCCGAGAGATAATGGCGTTCTCGCGATGGTTTCAAGCCCATCTTACGATCCAAATGCATTCGTGCATGGCATTTCAGGTAAAGCCTACCGTGCCCTATTGAACGATAAGAATCGTCCACTGGTAAACCGAACTACGCTGGGTATTTACCCTCCAGCTTCGACGATTAAACCATTTATGGCGGTCGCCGCTTTGGAAGAAGGGGTAGTCACGCCTAAAACAACACGAAACGACCCTGGCTACTGGCGCATTCCTAACTCCGACACGCGTCCATTCCGAGACTGGCTTCGCTGGGGACACGGCCGCGTTGATATCATCAAGTCCATTGAAGAATCAGTCGATACGTTCTTCTATCAAATCGCTTATGATATGGGCATCGACCGCATATCGAACTGGATGATGATGTTCGGCTTTGGCGACTACACTGGGATTGATATTTACGAAGAAAGTAAAGCCAATATGCCGACCCGTGATTGGAAAATGGCACGTCATAAAACACCTTGGTATAAAGGCGACACCATTCCAGTCGGTATCGGGCAAGGCTATTGGACTGCAACACCAATGCAGCTGGCTAAAGCGACTTCTGTACTCGTCAATGACGGTGCCGTTACTGCACCGCACTTATTAAAAGCGACCATTGATAACGGCAGTGACTTTGAGCATCAAAAAAACTCGGAATACGTGACTTACCCTCCGATTCAAAATGTTCCTGAAAAATACTGGGACATGGCGAAAGAAGGGATGCGTTTGGTTAACCATGGTCCAAAAGGTACCGCACGACGCTCGTTCTACAACATGAACTACCAAACCGGCGGTAAGTCCGGTACCGCGCAAGTCTTTGGCTTGGGCGAAGACGAAGAGTACAACGCAGATGAGGTCGCCGAGCATCTGCGAGATCACGCGCTCTTTATCGGTTTTGCACCCTTTGATGATCCTCAAGTCGTGGTTTCGGTTGTCCTTGAAAATGCCGGTGGTGGTTCAAGTAACGGTGCACCAGTAGTAAGAAAAATATTTGACCGTGTCATTCTTGGACCAGAAGAGATCAAGCCAGATAAAGAGCAAGCAAATACAAAACAGGAGGCAAGGCAATAATGAAAATGGATCCCTCTACAGGCAAGAACCGCGCCCTGTTTGAACGCTTCCATATCGATTTGCCCCTCCTACTCGGCATACTTGCGCTGATGGCATTTGGCTTAGTCATCATGTACAGCGCAAGTGGCCAAAGCTTGGCGATGATGGATCGCCAAGCTATGCGTATGGTCCTTTCTTTAGTCGTTATGTTGGTTTTAGCCCAATTGTCCCCCAGAACCTACGAGAACCTTGCGCCTCTCATGTTCATTGGCGGTGTCGTTTTACTATTTGGTGTGCTCTTCTTTGGAGAAGCATCCAAAGGCGCTCAGCGTTGGCTCAATCTAGGCTTTGTGCGATTCCAACCCTCCGAATTACTCAAACTTGCAGTCCCTTTGATGGTGGCACGTTACATTGGTCGCCAACCGCTTCCCCCGACATTCAAAACCTTGATCGTTGCACTGATCATGGTCTGCTTACCCACTATCCTTATCGCAAAGCAACCTGATTTAGGCACGTCGATTCTTATTGCCGCATCGGGCATCTTTGTTATCTTTCTTGCCGGGATCAGTTGGAAAATTATCGCCGCAGCCGCAATAGGGCTAGGTGGTTTTATTCCAATTCTTTGGTTCTTCCTGATGCGTGAATATCAAAAAGTTCGCGTTCGCACGCTGTTCAACCCTGAATCGGACCCTCTAGGCGCGGGTTACCACATCATCCAAAGTAAAATCGCAATCGGTTCTGGTGGTATTTCCGGCAAAGGTTGGTTACATGGCACTCAATCCCAGTTAGAGTTTCTTCCAGAGCGTCATACTGACTTTATCTTTGCTGTAATTGCTGAAGAATGGGGTATGATTGGCTTCCTTTGCCTGTTAGCCATCTATCTATTTATCATTGGACGAGGTCTTTATCTCGCAAGCCAAGCGCAAACCGCGTTTGGTCGAATGATGGCAGGCAGTATTGTACTTAGCTTCTTCGTGTATATTTTTGTGAATATCGGCATGGTAAGCGGCATCCTACCGGTTGTAGGCGTACCTTTACCGCTCATCAGCTACGGTGGCACTTCAATGGTGACGCTAATGGCTGGCTTTGGCATTCTAATGTCTATTCACACGCACCGAAAAGCATTCTCTAAGGCGACCTAGACCATGCAAAAACGCGCTCTATATTCCTTGGTTTTTTCTGCTGTGATTTTGGCAGGGTGTTCTTCCACCGACCAAAAAACACAGGATGGCCGTTATGAACTCGAATCCGATGTTGCTCCAGATAAGCCACTATCGGTCGAGCACATTGAGGATGCCCACCCAAAATACGAACCATACAGCTTAGGGGGTAACAGCGATTACAATCTAAGAGGTCAGGATTACAAAATCGTCCGTGACGCAAAAGGTTTCACGGAAAAAGGCCGTGCATCTTGGTATGGCAAAAAATTCCAAGGCCATCTCACGTCAAACGGCGAAATCTACGATATGTATTCGATGACGGCAGCGCACAAAACCTTGCCTTTACCAAGCTTTGTCAAAGTCACTAACACCGACAACGGCAAGTCAACAATCGTACGTGTTAATGATCGCGGCCCTTTCCATGAAGGTCGCATTATTGATTTAAGCTACGCAGCAGCGCATAAACTTGACGTAGTCAAAACCGGGACCGCAAACGTTGAAATTGAAGTCATCACGGTTGATAAACCAACCGATGAAAAATCTCTGGCAGCTCATCCTAAATACGTCATTCAAGTCGCTTCATCAAAATATGAAGATCGCGCACGAACTTTAGGGTCAGAGCTTGGTCAAAAGCTCGATACTGATACGTTCTTAGAGAGCACTCAAGAGACCCATCGCCTACTGTTAGGTCCATATACTGACTACTCTCTGACGCAAGCCACGCTAGATAAAGTAAAGTTGCTCGGTTATGCGTCCGCGTTTATCAAAAAATACCACGCCAAATAATGGTGTCATGAATTTCTATATAGAGCCTCTCTTACATAAGAGCGGTTTCTGTTAAGATGTCGGCAGTTAACCCAAAAATTTGAATTACCATGAATAAAAATAAGCTTGTGAGAACTATTCTCGTATCTTCGGTTGCCCTATCTGCAACCATCGCGCAATCTGCATTTGCATCACCAATTGTGGTACCAGACGCGCCTCAAATCGCAGCAAAAGGCTACGTACTGATGGATTACCATTCAGGTAAAGTACTTGCTGAGAAAGAGATGAACACAAAATTGTCTCCAGCTAGTTTAACCAAAATGATGACCAGCTACGTCATTGGACAAGAACTGGCTCGTGGCAACATTTCAGAAGACGACGACGTTACCATCAGCCAAAATGCCTGGGCAAAAAACTTCCCTGACTCTTCAAAAATGTTCATCGAAGTGGGTACAACCGTTAAAGTTCATGACCTTAACCGCGGTATCATCATTCAATCTGGTAATGATGCATGTGTTGCAATGGCCGAGCACATTGCTGGTTCTGAAGATGCATTCGTTGATCTGATGAATGCTTGGGCAAACACCATCGGCATGAAGAACACGCATTTTGCTAACGTTCATGGCCTAGATAATCCGAATCTGTACTCAACACCATACGACATGGCGCTATTAGGCAAAGCTCTGATCCGTGATGTTCCAGATGAGTACCGTATTTACTCTGATAAAAAATTCACATACAACGGCATCACACAGTACAACCGTAATGGCCTACTGTGGGATAAGAGCATGAACGTTGACGGCATCAAAACCGGCCATACAAGCAATGCAGGATACAGCCTAGTAAGTTCAGCAACTGAGGGCCAAATGCGTCTAGTTGCGGTTGTAATGGGCACCAAAGATGCGAATGCTCGCAAAGCAGAAAGTAAAAAACTGTTGAGCTACGGTTTCCGCTTCTTTGAAACGGTTGCACCACATAAAGCAGGTGAAACATTCGTAGAAGAAAAAGTATGGATGGGCAACAAAGATACTGTTGCACTAGGTCTTGATGAAGATACTTACGTAACGCTACCTCGTGGCCAAGCAAAGAATCTAAAAGCAAGTTTCGTACTTGAAAAAGAGCTAGAAGCCCCAATTAACAAGGGTGATGTAGTTGGTAAGCTATACTACCAAATTGATGGTGAAGATATTGCTGAGTACCCACTAATGGCACTAGAAACTGTCGACCAAGGCAGCCTATTTAGCCGCATGTGGGACTACATCGTATTGTTGTTTAAGAGCTTCTTCTAAGCGTCGCTTCTGAGCAACAAACAAGTCAGCAAAGCCGCCAACGAGGGCGGCTTTGTTATCTGTACTCAAGCGACGTATAGATGCTTGGGTATGATCTTGAGTTCACCCTAATTTGACTGTACTATTTCGCACCGCAACGAATACCAACTGGAGTTACCGATATGCTAACCATCAACTCTGATGCAAAATTGAAAGACCTGCTTGAGTTCCCTTGTTCATTTACTTACAAGGTAATGGGTCATGCAAAGCCTGAACTTCCAGAACTTGTTCTTGAAGTTATCCAGCGCCATGCTCCAGGTGATTACAGCCCAACAGTAAAACCAAGTGCTAAGGGCAACTACCACTCGGTGTCGATCAATATCACTGCAACATCTATCGAGCAGGTTGAAACCCTTTACAAAGAACTGGGTGAAATCGACATCGTACGCATGGTTCTATAATTTTTTGATAAATTAAATTTTTTTTGAAAGCAGCTTCGGCTGCTTTCTTTTTATTTATCATACAGATAATCAAAAGCACCTCACCTTTCAGTTAAAAATCTGTTACTCAAGTGTAGAGCATCAGAGGCATCCGGTTTATAATCCAAAAACTTTATATATTAGCGACAGGAATTCCCATGCAACACCAACTTGTTGTGAAACGACTTGGACGCCAAGATTATGAGCCTGTATGGAAGGCGATGCATGAATTTACCGATCAACGAACAGACGACACGCCTGATGAAGTTTGGTTGGTAGAGCACAACCCAGTATTTACTCAAGGACAAGCTGGCAAAGCCGAGCACCTGCTTAACACTGGGGATATTCCTGTTGTACAAAGTGACCGAGGTGGTCAAGTAACCTATCATGGACCAGGCCAATTGGTTGCATACTTCTTGATTAACCTGCGCCGCAAAAAATTAAGCGTGCGAGATCTCGTTACTCACATTGAGAACCTCGTGATCAACACCCTAAAGGCATACAATATTGAGTCTGCCGCACGACCAGACGCTCCAGGCGTCTACGTCGACAATAAAAAAATATGTTCTCTCGGTCTTCGTATTCGAAAAGGGTGCTCATTCCACGGTCTGGCATTGAACGTAAATATGGATTTGACGCCATTTCTACGTATTAATCCATGTGGCTATGAGGGAATGGAAATGGTTCAGGTCAGTCAAATTGGCGGACCAGAAAACATCGAAACCGTAGAAAAACAATTAATAGAAGAACTCGTTACTTTGCTTGATTATGAGCAAGTAAAATTCAGCACAGAAGCACCTTCTCAAGGTAATAAAGCATGAGCAAACCAATCCAGATGGAAAAGGGCGTTAAATACCGCGACGCCGACAAGATGGCATTGATTCCCGTAAAGAACATGCCGACAGAGCAGAAAGAAGTGCTACGTAAGCCTGATTGGATGAGAATCAAGCTACCAGCCGACAGCCAACGTATTCAAGACATCAAATCAGCGATGCGTAAGAACAAACTTCACTCTGTGTGTGAAGAAGCCTCTTGCCCTAACCTCGCTGAATGTTTTAACCACGGTACGGCCACTTTCATGATTCTAGGTGCGATCTGTACTCGCCGCTGTCCATTCTGTGACGTTGCCCATGGTCGTCCGCTTCCTGTTGAAGCTGAAGAACCGAAAAAGCTAGCAAAAACCATCGCAGATATGAAGCTGAAGTACGTCGTTATTACTTCAGTAGACCGTGATGACTTGCGTGATGGTGGTGCAGAGCACTTTGCAAACTGTAACCGTGAAATCCGCGAACTAAACCCACACATCAAGATTGAAACTCTAGTTCCTGACTTCCGTGGTCGCATGGACGTTGCGCTTGATCTAATGAAAGACAACCCGCCAGATGTCTTCAACCACAACCTAGAAACGGCACCTCGTCTGTACCGTAAAGCTCGCCCAGGGGCGAACTACAAGTGGTCGCTACAGTTGCTGCAAAAATTCAAAGAGCAGCATCCAAATGTACCGACTAAATCAGGCCTGATGATGGGTCTTGGTGAAACAAAAGAAGAGATCGTAGAAGTACTAAAAGACCTTCGCGCACACGGTGTCACCATGCTGACTCTGGGTCAGTACCTTGCGCCAAGCCGTCACCACCTGCCGGTAGAGCGCTACGTTCCACCAGCAGAGTTTGATGAGCTAAAAGAGATCGCACTAGAACTTGGCTTCACCCACGCAGCGTGCGGCCCATTTGTTCGTTCTTCTTACCATGCCGACATGCAAGCACAAGGCATTGAAGTGAAATAAGCTCACGTTCATTTACGAATACCAAAGGTTGGCTCTGTGCCAACCTTTTTTGTACATGGCTAGTAGACACAGTCTAAAACACTGTCATTCCGAATGAGCCTAGGCGATATCAGGAATCAGCTTTCAGTGCACTCTAAGCTGATATTTCCATACGCTAGAAAAACAAAAAGGCCCTCAAATGAGGACCTTTAAATTGAGTGAACTTTCGAAATAGATGAGTCGAGCTCTAGGAGAACACACGGAGTTTGCTTCTAGCAAACGAGTATGTTCAACAACGAAATCGGCTCACTCTATGAAGAGAGTTACGCGTAAACTGGTAGACGCTTACAGATCTCCAGAACTTTCTGTTTCGTTGCTTCGATAACTTCCTCGTTGCCGATGTTATCTAGAACGTCACACATCCAGTTCGCTAGCTCTTTCGCATCTTCTTCAGTGAAGCCACGACGAGTGATTGCTGGTGTACCTACACGGATACCAGACGTTACGAATGGGCTACGTGGATCGTTTGGTACAGAGTTCTTGTTTACTGTGATGTTTGCTGCACCTAGTGCTGCATCTGCATCTTTACCTGTAATATCCTTGTCGATTAGGTCAACTAGGAATAGGTGGTTTTCTGTACCGTTAGATACGATCTTGTAGCCACGCTCTTGGAATTGGCCAACCATTGCTTTTGCGTTTTTCACTACGCGAGCTTGGTAAGCTTTGAACTCAGGTTCCATTGCTTCTTTAAACGCTACTGCTTTACCAGCGATAACGTGCATTAGAGGGCCACCTTGACCACCAGGGAATACTGCTGAGTTCAGCTTTTTGTACATGTCTTCGCCCGCATTCGACAGGATTAGACCACCACGTGGGCCTGCAAGTGTCTTATGCGTAGTTGTTGTAACTACGTGAGCGTGTGGTACTGGCGTTGGGTACTCACCTGCAGCGATCAAACCCGCAACGTGCGCCATGTCTACGAATAGGTAAGCATCAACTTTGTCTGCGATTTCACGCATGCGCTTCCAATCAACGATTTGCGAGTAAGCAGAGAAACCACCGATGATCATCTTAGGCTTGTGCTCAAGCGCTAATTGTTCCATCTCGTCGTAGTTGATTTGACCGGCTTCGTCGATACCGTAAGGAATCACATTGTAGTGCTTACCAGAGAAGTTAACAGGAGAGCCGTGAGTTAGGTGGCCACCGTGTGCTAGGCTCATACCTAGAACGGTATCGCCTGGGTTTAAAAGCGCCATGTAAACTGCGCTGTTTGCTTGAGAACCTGAGTGAGGCTGTACGTTCGCGTACTCACAACCGAACAGTTGGCATGCACGATCGATAGCGAGTGCTTCAGCTTTATCTACGTACTCACAACCGCCGTAGTAACGCTTGCCTGGGTAGCCTTCCGCATATTTATTCGTTAGCTGTGAACCTTGCGCTTCCATTACACGTGGACTTGTGTAGTTTTCAGAAGCGATAAGTTCAATGTGTTCTTCCTGGCGAAGGGTTTCTTCCTGGATAGCTGCGAACAGTTCCGCATCGTAATCTGCGATGTTCATATCACGCTTAAGCATCTGTATCTCCTGACTCAGATTAGTACTGAAAGTTGCAAAAAAACTGAATAATGACCTAACGCAAACGTTTTCGTCACTCTAATAGCGCGCATTCTACAGAATTTGATCTAGGTCATAAAGAGAAATTTACCATTTTCTCATGCAGTTTTTTCATGATGACAAGTAAAAAATATCATGCCGATATGGCAAGCACTTCGCCATGTTTGATTAAGTGTCAATTTTGCGCTTTACACCCTGTAAAACAACAATTACATAGGTTTACCGCAAATTTTACCCTCTAGCTACCGAAAAGGTCACCTTTTTACTACTATGCATGCCCAATTTATCTCCAATGACTGCACATTAGATGGAAAAACACTCAAGAAAAGAAGACTGGATAGCAATTCTTACGGGGACCTTTTTGGTTGCTCAAGGCGTTTTTTTTCTCCAATCCGCCAACCTCTTAACTGGGGGCACAACTGGATTGGCTCTGCTTATTAGTCAATTTACACCTTTTACCTTTGGTGTGCTGTACTTTTTAGCCAACTGCCCTTTTTACTTATTGGCTTGGAAACGTTTTGGCCGTCATTTTGCGATTAACAGTGCCATTTCTGGTGCTTTGGTTTCTGTCTTTGCCGATAATCTGTATTTACTGATTTCACTGGAATCTATCAATGAGATTTACTGCGCCGTAGCTGGTGGGCTCTTGATGGGCTTGGGAATGCTGATCCTATTCCGCCACCGCTCTAGTTTGGGCGGCTTCAACGTCCTATGTTTATTCATTCAGGACAAGTTTGGTATCTCGGTAGGCAAATCTCAGATGGCGATAGATGCTTGTATCTTGTTTGCGTCTTTCTTCTTCGTCACTCCGTGGGTTATCGGCTTGTCGGTTCTTGGTGCCTTTGCGCTAAACCTTGTCCTTGCGATGAACCACAAACCGCATCGTTATTCTGTAAGCTACGGTTCATAAGACTTAAAGACAAAAAGGCTTTGGGGAGCACTCCAAAGCCTTTTGTTTAGGACCGAAATCTTTAGGGGAAGCTTAATTTTTACTCTTCAATCAGCAAGATGCGAGTTTCGTAAGGACGCAATACTTGGTGATTAGAAGCAATCGAGCTGGTCGCATTTTGATAGTTGGAAAGCAGGTTCTTTGCTTTACTCATATCAAAACGATCTGGTAATACGCACTCCACTTCTTCACCGTAGTAGTTGTTGATACATAGCAGCGTTTGTTTATCGTTCTGACGTGCGTAAGCAAAAATACGTTTGTGCTCAGGCAGCAGGTCCTCGTAACGACCATCAGTGATCACCGGAACCTGTTTACGCAGTTCAATCAGACGCTTGTAGAAGTAGAACACCGAGTTCAAATCGGCAATCGCGGCTTCCGCGTTGATCTCAGAATAGTTCTGAGCCACCTCTAACCACGGCGTACCCTCAGTAAAACCCGCGTGTTTCGCGCTGTTCCATTGCATTGGTGTACGAGAATTGTCTCGCGACTTCTGTGCCAAAATCGCCATCATGTCGTCGTGAGATACGCCATCGCGATTGACCATGATGTCGTACATGTTCGTACTTTCAACATCGCGATATTGGCTGATTTCGGTGTAACCTGGGTTGGTCATTCCGATCTCTTCACCTTGATAAACATAAGGTGTACCTTGCATCATGTGCACCGATGCCGCGAGCATTTTGGCAGATTCAACACGGTATTGTTCGTCGTTACCTAATCGGCTCACAACCCGTGGTTGGTCGTGGTTACACCAAAATAGCGCGCCCCACCCTTTGCCATTTAAGCCGGTTTGCCAATGGTTGAAGATCTGTTTCAGTTGGATGAAATCAAACGGCGCTCTCGTCCACTTATTACCATTTGGGTAATCAACTTTCAGGTGGTGGAAATTGAACACCATTGATAGCTCTTTGCCATCTTGCGCTGAGTATTGCTGACAATGCTCTAGCGTGGTGGAAGACATTTCACCCACCGTCACACTGCCGTACTTTTGGAACACGGCTTCACTGATCTCTTGAAGGTATTCGTGCACACGCGGGCCGTCGGTGTAGAAACGGCGACCATCACCAATATCGTCACTTGGGAAGTTTTGTTGCTTGGAAATCAGGTTGATAACGTCAAGACGGAAACCATCGACACCTTTTTCTGCCCAGAAGCTGATGACTTCTTTCACTTCTTCACGCACTACCGGGTTTTCCCAGTTTAAGTCCGCTTGCTCTTTAGCAAAAAGGTGCAAATAGTACTGACCCGTTTTTTCATCCAGTGCCCAAGCGTTACCACCAAACTTAGATTGCCAGTTGTTTGGCTCTGCGCCATCAACCGGATCTTTCCAGATGTAGTAATCACGGTAAGGGCTGTTTTTGTCACCCAATGCTGACTGGAACCACTTGTGTTCTGTCGAAGTATGGTTGACCACGATATCCATGATGATTCGAATACCCAGTTGGTGAGCCTCAGCCAACAGGGTATCGAAATCTTGCATGGTGCCAAAATCTGGGTTGATCGCATAGTAATCGGAAATGTCATAACCGTTGTCGATCATTGGCGATTGATAAACCGGCGTCAGCCAAATCGCATCCACACCAAGGTGTTTTAGATAATCCAGTTTAGAAATGATCCCTTTAATATCGCCCGTGCCTTTACTTCCACTGTCACAAAAGCTTTTTGGGTAAATTTGGTAGATGGTTGCGGTTTTCCACCAGCTCTCATCATGCTTGGTCATTGCCATTTCTAACGCTCACTTACCATTAAACGGAAACTTAAAAATCTTAAAAAAACGAAGAGATAAACGAGGCAGCCAAATCGCTGCCTCAGTTCGAATTACGCGCTAGCGGTTTCTAACTCGCCTTTCATTTGCGCACGCTTATACAACACAAGGGTCAGTGCCACTGGTACCACAATCGCCACCAACATCGCCAGAGCAAATACGCCCCAGAACTGTGGTTGGATAGACAAGATGCCCGGCAAACCGCCCACACCGATACCGTTCGCCATCACACCTGCGCTACCACAGATAGCAGCGGCAATCGCACTACCGATCATCGCGCTCAGCATTGGGAATTTGTATTTCAAGTTGATGCCGTACATCGCTGGCTCAGTCACACCAAGGTAAGCAGAGATAGCCGCAGGTACTGAGATATCACGCTCGCCGTGTTTTTTACTGATGATAATGATGCCGACTACTGCAGACGCTTGAGCAATGTTTGAAAGTGCAATCAAAGGCCAAATTGGCGTGCCGCCGAGCTCTTGCATCAGTTGAAGATCAACCGCATTGGTGGTGTGGTGAATACCAGTAATCACCAATGGCGCGTATAGGAAGCCAAAGATGGTTGAGCCAATCATCGCGAAGTCACCTGTCATGGCTGCTTTTGCTGCGAAAGCAACGCCGTCACCCAACATTCGACCGAATGGGCCAATGATAGAGTGCGCAAGAATCACAGACACGATGATAGAGACAAACGGCACGACCACTAGGTAAAGGTAAGACGGAATGATGCGTTTCAAGTTGGTTTCAATAAACGCCAAGGCGACACCCGCTAACATGGCCGGAATCACTTGCGCTTGATACCCTACTTTCTCGATGGCGAATAAACCAAAGTCCCACACTTCTGGCACTTGCTTACCAATCAGATAGGCGTTCATTAACTGTGGCGAAACCAACGTGACACCCAATGTGATACCCAGAATCGGAGTACCGCCGAGTTTTTTCACTGTCGACCAACACACACCAACCGGTAGGAAGAAGAAGATCGCCTCACCAATTAGCCATAAGAAAGAGTGTACTGTTGCCCAAAACTGGCTGATTTCCGTGAGCGTTTGACCATCAAACATCTTGATGTCGCCAATCACGTTACGGAAACCAAGAATCAGACCACCGGTGATGATCGCTGGTAACAGTGGTACAAAGATTTCAGCAAGGTGGGAAATACCACGCTCGACGATATTCATGTTTTGACGAGCCGCGTTCTTAGATTCATCTTTGCTCGCTTCACTTTTACCCGTCAGCTCGATCAGTACTTTGTATACCTCATCGACTTCCGTGCCGATCACCACTTGGAACTGACCTGCGTTGGTAAAGCAGCCTTTAACCATAGGCAGTGCATCTAACTGTTTGATATCGGCTTTGTCTGTGTCATTCAACACGAAACGTAAGCGAGTTAAGCAGTGGCTTACACTGGCAATATTGTCCGATCCCCCGACCAGCTCAATAAGACGCTGTACCTCTTGACGCGCAATCTTACTCATAACTTTGTCCACCCTGTATTGGATACATTCAATTCATCGTTTTATTTTTATAATGGGAACATTCCCATTTGATGATTTTAATAGTGCCATTTCGCATTCAAAAACAAAATGGGAACAGTCCCATTAATTGAGAATGATCACAGTATAATTTTAGAGCAGATCATCGAAAGGTGGATTAATGACAGATAGGCTGCTGGGTAAAATGCACCACAGACTCATCACCATTTAATTGATTAATCAGCATGTTAGCCGCCTTTTCACCAGCATGAGAGTAGCCCGGATCCACGCTGAAGACATTCGGGAAGAGAAAAGACAGTAATTCGCTACCACCAACACCGGTAACCACCACATCTTCACGTCCCACTTCTTGCAGACGTTTAATTACACCAAGAGCGATGGTATCACTGGCACAAGCGATGGCTTGCGTATCAAATTGAAGGACTTGATCCACCAGCTGATAAGCACTTTCATGGTTGAGCTTGCCAGTTTGGAAGCAAGGTTCGATGCGCTTTTGTTCACACCAAGCTTGGTAAGCATTTAGGCGAGCGAGACCGGTGGTACGGTCTTCTGGATCAACACCAATGTAGGCAATACGAGAAATAGATTGCTGTTCCAGATGAGAGAGCGCCATATCGATAACGCCTTGGTTATCGTAGTTGATCGAGGAAACCATTTGCGTGTCCATCGCGATCACGACAATGCGATTGCCCCACTCTGCCAAAGCTTGCTCATCACACCCAGTAAAACCAAACACGATAACCCCATCGACATTACGACGTTTAAGCACATCCAAATGCTCATTGGTTTTATCGCGGTCGAATTGGCTTTCCATGATCACCACGTCATACCCTGCCGAGTACAAGGCATTCAACATGGTACCGACCGCGCGGTTTTCTGATGGAGAATCCAAACGAGAGATGATCACACCGACCACCTTTTGACTACCGCCACGCATTGACTGTGCCGATTTTGATGGCACATAACCTGACTCATGAATGATTCGTTCCACTTTCTCACGCGTTTGTGGTTTTACCTTGGGATCATTGGTAAGCACACGGCTGACCGTCGATTTGCCTACGCCAGCCAGTTTAGCGATATCAAGAATAGTGAGTTTTTTGCTCATAAGTGATCAAACTAAAAGAGGGAGTCAAACAAAAGGGAAGCAGTGGCTTCCCTTATCTCAATGAATAGTAAAAACTACTTGTTTAGGTATGCAGGAACATCTGCAATGCTATCAAGTACAACCGTAGCTAGCGCTTCGCCTTGTTCTGTAACAGGCTTACCAGTACGCACTAAAATCTTGGTACCAACGCCTGCCGCTTCAGCAGCCATCATATCTTCAGCTTTATCACCAATCATCACTGATTTCGCCATATCGATCTTCAAGAAATCGCGTGCAGAAATGAACATCCCTGGTTTTGGCTTGCGGCAATCACAATCTTGTTTGTATTCGCCAACGCCATGCTCTGGATGATGTGGACAATAATAAAACCCATCGAACTCAACGCCATTGTCAACGAAGTTCCAGTCCATCCATTGAGTTAATGACAAGAAACGATCTTCACTGTATTTACCGCGTCCGATACCTGATTGGTTCGTCACCAGTACTAGTAGGTAGCCTTGATCTTTTAGCGCTTTTGTCGCCTCAAACACACCGTCAATGTACTCAAAATCATGCTCATCATGAACGTAGCCATGATCAACGTTAATTACGCCATCACGATCGATAAAAACAGCTGGTTTTGCCAAAACATATTTCTCTATTTACTCGGTTTGATTAGATTATTACATACCTTATACGCTTCAACACTATCTAATTCGTGTTAAAGCAAGACAAAACTATTGATTTATTGCTTGAGAATCGGTAAATCTGAAAAGCAACACTTCCCTCTTATATCTCCTCCCCCGTAGTAACATCCCTTACAAAATAGCAACCAGGACTTTTAGACGTCTAGACGTAAAAATATCTATTGACTTCATTTCGCTTACCCCATAGCATCAACTGAGAATTGAGATAAAGTTCAAAATTTACTCCTGTTAAAAGCCGTTTTTAACAGTGAAGTTCCCAGTATCTCTGTGCAGGTTGAAACATGATAGAAATAAAAAACGTCAATAAAGTGTTCTTCCAAGGCAGTAAGGAAATTCTTGCCCTTAAGGACATAAACTTAGACATCGCTAAAGGGACTATCTTTGGTGTTATCGGCGCATCGGGCGCAGGTAAAAGTACCTTAATCCGCTGTGTCAATATGCTGGAAGCCCCGACCTCAGGCTCCATTATCGTTGATGGCGTTGACCTAACTAAACTCGGTAAAAAGCAACTGAGTGCAACCCGCCGTAACATTGGGATGATCTTCCAACACTTTAACCTGCTGTCATCTCGTACCGTTTTCGACAATGTGGCTCTCCCTCTTGAGTTAGCAGGCAAAGAGAAATCGCAAATCACAACAAAAGTGACGGAGCTACTTAAACTGGTTGGCCTTTCGGACAAGCACGAGAGCTACCCAGCAAACCTAAGTGGCGGTCAAAAGCAGCGTGTGGCCATTGCACGTGCTCTGTCTTCTGATCCAAGTGTTTTGTTGTGTGACGAAGCGACCAGCGCACTGGATCCAGCGACAACACAATCCATTCTAGAACTACTAAAAGAAATCAACCGCAAACTTGAGATCACCATTCTTTTGATCACCCACGAAATGGAAGTGGTGAAAAGCATCTGTCATGAAGTGGCGATCATCGGTGATGGCGAATTAGTTGAAAAAGGCACGGTCGGCGATATCTTTGCACATCCTAAAACGGAACTCGCACATCAGTTCATCCGCTCGACGTTGGATCTTTCTATCCCAGAAGACTATCAATCTCGCTTACAGGCGACACGCGTAGAAAACAGCTACCCTCTCGTTCGCCTTGAATTTACAGGCGCTACGGTGGATGCACCTCTCATGACGCAAATTGCTCGTAAATTTAATATTGATGTCAGCATTCTAAGCTCTGACCTCGATTACGCCGGTGGTGTGAAATTCGGCATGATGGTCGCGGAGCTGTTCGGTAATGAACAAGACGATAACGCAGCGATTGAATTCCTGCGTGAGCACAACGTGAAAGTAGAGGTACTTGGCTATGTCCTTTAATACGATTTCTGAATGGCTGAGCCTAAACAGCAACCTACTTCTGGGCGCGACTTGGGAAACCATCTACATGGTTGCCGTCGCGGGTATCGTCGGTTTTGCTGTGGGGATTCCACTCGGTGTCATTCTGCACACCACTAAAAAAGGTGGCTTGCTCGAAAACACCAAACTGAACCGCGTACTTGGCGCGATCGTTAACATCGGTCGTTCGGTGCCTTTCCTCGTATTGATGGTGGCAATTATCCCGGTCACCAAGCTGTTAGTGGGAACGTTTATCGGTACAACCGCAGCCATTGTTCCATTGACTATTGGCGCCATTCCATTTGTGGCTCGATTGATTGAAGGTGCCTTATTAGAAGTACCGTCAGGCTTAGTAGAAGCAGCGCAATCGATGGGCGCGACACCTGTACAAATCATCACAAAAGTTCTGCTTCCCGAAGCGATGCCGACTATTGTTAACTCAGTAACGATTACCCTAGTCACTTTAGTAAGCTACTCCGCAATGGCAGGAACCGTTGGCGGCGGTGGTTTAGGTGACGTTGCGATCCGTTATGGATTCCACCGCTACGACATAGTGATCATGGCCGTAACGGTAGTAATGCTCATCGTACTCGTACAAATTATTCAGTCTATTGGTGATGCCATCGTACGCCGCGTAGACCATAGATAAGAATTGAAAATACCAATTATAAGGAGATAAACATGAAATTTAGCCTTAAGAGTCTTTTGACTGTTGCAACTGCCGCTTCTGCACTGGTTCTTGCTGGTTGTGGTGAAAAGCAATCTGATGACAACAGCGTAAAAGTTGGCGTAATGGCTGGCGCAGAAGCTCAGGTTGCAGAAGTTGCTGCAAAAGTTGCTAAAGAAAGATACAACCTGGATGTCGAACTTGTCACTTTCACGGATTACGTGACACCAAACGCCGCATTGGATGATGGGTCTATTGATATCAACGCTTTCCAACATAAGCCATACCTTGATCAACAAGTAGAAGATCGTGGCTACAAGCTCGTGACCGCCGGCAACTCTTTTGTTTACCCTATCGCAGGCTATTCTAAACAAGTGAAATCGGTTGACGAAGTTCAAGAGGGAGCAAGAATCGCGGTACCAAACGATCCCACTAACCTAGGCCGCTCTCTACTGCTTCTTGAGCAACAAGGTTTGATTGAGCTGCGTGATGGCGTCGATCTACTAGCAACAGTGCGTGACATCGTAGGTAACCCAAAAAACATCACTATCGTAGAACTGGATGCCGCACAACTTCCTCGCTCTCTTGACGATGTTGCAATTTCTATCATCAACACAACTTACGCGAGCTCAATCGATCTCACACCTGAACGTGACGGCATCTTCGTTGAAGACAAAGAGTCTCCTTACGTAAACCTAATCGTAGCTCGTGAAGACAACGTCCAAGCCGCTAACGTACAAAACTTCGTGAAAGCGTACCAAACCGATGAAGTTTACGAAGCAGCGAAAGACATCTTCAAAGGTGGTGTCGTTAAAGGTTGGTAATCCAACACGAAAACACCTTTCAAGACGAAACAAAATAAAACAAAAGGGCTGATGTGGAAACATCAGCCCTTTTACTTTTCTCATCAACGTTTGGATCTGCGCTATTTTAAGCTACTTAATGTGGTCCCAAGAGATGTTAGAAACAACTCGGCAGTCATCACACTTGAAGTAAAAAATGTCATGCAAAGGCTCATCAAGTAGCCACTCACCACCACATTTTGGACACTTGCGCGCCTTTTCTGCTTCAAGCGACTCACCACCGACTCGATATTGGTAATAATAGGTCGGGATCTTAGTGAGGAATTCAATACGACCACGTAAATCCCAACCACGACGGAACAACACACTGTCAGCATCACAAATTTCATGCAGCGCAGCGTGTTCAGCTCGGCATCCGCCCGCCATTTGAATTTCATCACATGCTTGCCACTCAGTTTGCCACTTCACCACCGCTTTATGGTCACCATTGAGTGTCGCACCATTACGGTATAGCGGAATCGGCAATAATGTCTCACCGCTGCGCAGCGGAGAACACGTATGAACATAAGTGGTGTAAAGCACTTGCCAGCTCGGTGTTTCATCTTCTGCGGCTTCTTCTGAGTTCAAGTCACGACCTAACATGCGCATTTTAGGCGCAAGCAAAGACGCTTCTGACAAACGATTTAAGCAGACTTTGACGAAATCAGAATGGTAACGAGGGTGCAAGCTGTCTTGCTCTGGGCACACTACGCGCACATAAAACTCGCCATCTCCCATTACGATAGGAAACTCACGACCAAGGACCTGCCCGTTGTAACGCAAAGCATCCATCAAGCCGTTAATCGCTTTATCAACTGCGCTTACTGTGGTGTTATCAAAACATTCAAACTGCAACTCAACAACGTACATATTTACACCGCAGCCTCGAGTTTGTTTAGAAACTCAATCACATTGTCTGCAAGCACATCACGATTACTGGTGCCTAGACGCTCAAGAATCACATTACCCGTCAAGTTACAGATAGAAATGACGTCCAACTCTGCGTCTGTCACTGCGATGAATACTGTTGGCTTCAGTTTTAGGCGACGCTGAGTCACTAGGTGACCAAGTATGTTCTCTTGCAAGCGAGTAAAATCATCATCACTCCATACTTGCAATAGTGTTAGACCATTGCCTTGCCAAGTAGCGTCCATATCTGCACTGTATTGAGATCCATAAAAAAGCTTGATGTCTTCATGCAGCGTGAGCTCAATACCATTCTCAACGTTAGTAAAATCCGCCACGTCTTCACGAGGACACACTTTCCATAATACGGCCTCATCACGTTTCTCTTCTACACATGGAGAAACAAGATCAGCAAGCTCTTCACTGCGTGGCAGTTCATTGTGCTCGTCTTGCCAAGCTTGTTGATAGCGCAGGCTAAACTCCAGTAGAGCCTGAGTAACGGTCTGGGTCATGAAGGTCTCCTCATTCCTTATTTATCAGATAGCGGTGTCTGCCAGATGGCAATTGTTCAGCGGATTAAGTAAAATTCTCGTCATTCTAATCGAAAATGACCACAAAGTATGAGCAAATATTCTGACGCTAAAGAGCTCGCTGGCCTGACTCTGGGTAAAAAGACCGAGTACGCAAACCAATACGATGCGAGCTTGCTGCAACCCGTTCCTCGCAGTCTAAACCGTGATGACTTAGAGCTAGGCGATAGCCTACCGTTTTTGGGCCATGACATCTGGACACTCTACGAGCTTTCTTGGCTAAACAGTAAAGGCTTACCTCAAGTTGCGGTAGGTGAAGTGTACATTCCTGCAACCAGCGCAAACTTGATTGAGTCAAAGTCATTCAAACTGTATCTAAACAGCTACAACCAAACGCGTTTCACAAGCTGGGAAGAAGTGACTGAGCGTCTCATTCAAGATTTGTCAGCATGCGCAGGCGAGCGAGTACTTGTGGAAGTAAACCCGGTGAACCACTACACCAACCAACCTATCGTCACGATGGAAGGGGAATGTATTGACGATCAAGACATCGAAATCACTGACTACGATTTTGATGCCACATTACTTGAGGGGGCTGCGGGTGAAGAGCAGGTCGAAGAAATTCTTCACAGCCACCTATTAAAATCAAACTGCCTAATCACCAACCAACCTGATTGGGGTAGCGTTGAAATTCGTTACCAAGGTGCGAAATTAAACCGTGAAAAGCTGCTGCGTTACCTTGTGTCTTTCCGCGAGCATAACGAATTCCACGAGCAGTGTGTTGAACGTATTTTCACTGACCTAATGAAATACAGCCAACCAAGTAAACTCACGGTTTTTGCACGTTACACTCGCCGTGGAGGCTTGGATATCAACCCTTACCGCTCAACTGAACAAGATAAGCCCACACACAACAATCGCATGGCTCGTCAATAATGTTCTAAAACACCCAGCAATCAGTTGGATTGCTGGGTGTTTTTCTCTAATATTGCACATTCAAAAACGACACAGTTCGAGGGAACGAAAAGGATGTTTGGGGACAGTTCGCGTCTTTTCATCAGGCTGATTGGCTTTCTTTGCTTATTATTAGCACAGCCACTTCACGCGACCATTTTATCTTCCGCTTTACTCAATGAAGCTCAACAGCTGGCAGAGATTGATCCGTCACAAGCCAAGCAAGTCGCCAAAAACTACTTATTGCAACGCGAATTAACGGAACGTCAAGAGAATGGAAGTCCATCTGCGATGTCTCGCGAAGAGACAGATCGCAGTATTCGCACGCCAAACAGCACTATTGAAGCGCACAAAATCATTGCTCAGGCTGACTTTGCGATGGGAGATATTCGAGGAGCGATTGAAAACCTCAATGAAGCAGAAAGGTTGGCAACGGAATATCAACTCCCATATATGCGCCTAGATGTGCAGCTAATGCGAAACCAAATGTTATGGTTAAGCAATAAAGACTATGCAACGGGCGAACAAAACCTTAATCACATTGAACAGCAAATCGAAAGCAATAATGCCTCTCTCTTGCGCACTGACAGCATACGCTATCGATTGATCATGCAACGTGCACTTCTTGCCTCACACAATGGTGATATGTTCAATGCAGAACGCTACTACACTGAAGCAAAAACGATTCTCAGCAATATTCGTTCCGAACTGACACTGATCGATTATCACACTGCGGTCGGTGAGTTTTATCTCAACTGCAAAAAGTACAACCTTGCGCTCTCAGAACTGCTATACGCCTATTGGCAATCCATTGAAAGTGACAACGGCGGTAAGTTAGCAAAAGTAAACCGATTGTTGGCGAGATTATTTAAAGAACGCCGAGTGTACGACAAAGCTATTGAATATTTATCTCAAGCGGCCGATTTTTATGACACTTATCCTAATTCGCCAATATTGGCTCACGTACTCGAAAAAATGGGCGATGTTTACTTCTACCAAGGTAAATATAACTTAGCACTTGTCCACTATTTCAACGTCATGGACCACCCAAGCACCGATAAAGACATCGGTCGCAGTATCAATCTCCGCTTGAGTCTCGCGGCAACATACTTACAGCTATATAACTACCCTTTGGCAGACCAGTATCTTAATCGCGCGACAGAATTGTTAGAGTACACAGACTTCCCTGACTTAAAAGCCAAGGCAGCATTATTGCATTCAGGACTCGCCTACCATCAAAATGATGGTAAGTTAGTAATTGAAAATGCGAATAAAGCGCTCGATATTTTAGAAAAACTGCCCAATGCAGATGGTTTTATTAAACAACAATCTTACCGATTACTTGGGTTAGGTTACGAACAAGTCGGAGAATACCGTACCTCTTTACAAGCATTTAAGAAGTACATCAATCTTGTTCGCCTGGAGCAAAAGCAGCTTAACCAAATTAGTGAAGATGCGTTTCGTCAGCAAAAAGAGTTTGCAGAACAGAGTATTCACTATGTTAGTCAAACCGATAAGCTGTCTTTGGTCGAAATGGAACACCGCAAGTTTCAGAAGATCTCGTTTGCGTTATTTATTACCGTGCTGGTGATGTTCCTGTTTATCATGCGCCGTGGTGTGATCATGCAAAAGCAAATGGCAGAAATAGGCAAATTACGTAATGACCTCTTTACACATTCACGTTCTCGCTTGCGTAATCTCCGCATGCTCAATGTGAAACTGTCTCATTCATTAAAGAAATCCAGCGACACGTTCGAACAATGGCAAATGGGGGAATTAATTCACGAGCCGCTGAACGACCGCCTTCGTTTTGTGATGATTGATTTGCCGTTTTTACGCAGTATGTACGTACAACACGGATACAAAGCGGGCCTAGAACTAGAGCGAGCCTTTGGTGAATTTTTAGCAGAAAGAGTGACGAAACCAACTCGCTTATACCATTTCTCGGATGCGAACTTACTTTATATTGAACCCAATGCCGACCGAAATACGTCTGGTGAAGCAACGTTTGAGAAATTCCAAAGTTGGGTTGATGAATTTGCACAGCGACATAATGTCAATAGAACCATTCGTATGGGGATCAGTGACTACCCATTCTTACCTCGAGCTTACACAGCAATTAACGATGAAGAACTGTTGGATCTCTTGCTGCTTGCCACACACGTTGCCCGTGAAGTGAGCTTGAAAGATAAACAGAGCCATTGGGTCTTCTTAAAAGCGATCGATAACGCACCAGCGGCAAGTTTTGCAACCGATGATATTAGAACGGCGTGCAAACATGCGATTAATCAAGGTCTAATAAAGGTTCATTCTTCGTACAAGAATGAGGACGATATCAAAAAAATATTAAAAAATGGATAATTACCCGCCCGTTAAGCATAAACAAATGATGACGCTATTACGTTTTTTGTTATCATCACTTAATTGTCAGTAGTACATGGACTTAACTGCATTCGTTTCATGGGAATCTTGGAATCCGATATTCAATCACAGCTTCATCAGCTGAGTTGTCAACTTGACCAACTCCGCCTGACTCATCGTGATAGTTCGCTCAAATTTAAACGTGAGCAACAAGTTCTCAAACGCGTTGTGGCGTCCTTGGCTTCTGCCTGCCATGGTTCAAATTCGCACGTCACTGATTATTTGCTCGAGATTCAGCAAGAACTCGAGCATCAAAAAGACATCAGTTCGCTTATCCCTCGCCTCGCGGTCCTAGAAAGGATGCTTAAGCAGCATTCACAAACCGTTAGCAAGCAAAACCAGTACCTGACCGATCAAGTCAAACACAGTGGCGCGACCTTACAACGCATCACAGGTTTGCCGGCGCAACTCAAGCGAGAACTGCGTAACTTGATGAGTTTCTCCGATGTAAATAGCGATAAAAATGTTGATCAAGCCATCAAGCTACTCAGCATCTATGAACGCGCGCTAAAGATCATCACAACCAACTCTCGTCTGAATCTATCCGACCTAGAAAATGGTCCAGATAAACCTCAACTTGAGTGTTTGGCAAGCGACTTACAACACACCATTACTGAGCTGGATTTTGATGGTGATGCCGGAGATCAATTGCTAGAAATTCGCTCAAAGTTGCTTCTAGGTACCAATGCAGAATCGTTGATCGATTTAACCTTAAATACGCTTAAGCTCGTCATCGATGCAACCAAAGCAGAACGAAAAGCATCAGAACAATTTTTAGAGCAGCTCAATGCTTCTCTTGCTAACCATCTAAAAACCGCGCACCAAAATGTCGATCAGCATCAAAACTATTTTGAGCACCGACAAGAACTGAACGCTGAGATGACAAATTTGGTCAGCCTTAGCCAGAAGTCATTAACACAAGCGAATGACATCTCTGAGCTCAAACAAGAAATGACACCACTTCTCGCTCAAATGGCTTCGTTAACAGAACGCCTTAAAATGGCGGAAGCGCGTGAACAAGCACTTCAAGATCGTTTGAATTACAATAAGAACCAACTCGAATCCGTATTTGAAACAACGCAAGACTACCGCCGCCGGTTAGAAGACCAAGCGCAGCGTATGTTGCAAGATCCATTGACGAAAGTGTACAACCGAGCCGCTTTTGCCGATCGCATGGAGTTGGAGTATCGCCGTTGGATTCGCTCGCAGAAAAATTTGCGCGCCGTGTTATTTGATATCGACAACTTTAAAGCCATCAACGACAGTTATGGTTATACCGCTGGTGATAAAGCACTAAAAATCATTGCGCGAACCATTTTAAAACGAACAGAGAAAACGGATACCGTGGCTCGTTTTGGAGGTGAAGAATTCATTCTGCTTATCCCAGAACAATCTGAAGAATATACCCTTGAGTTAATGAAGAATATCCAAAAGGATATCAGCAAATTGCCATTTAAGTTCCGTGAGCAAAACATCATGATCACGCTCACTGCTGTTTCAACGTCATTTAAAGAATCTGACACACCAGAATATGTATTGGATCGCTTAGGAGTGATGCAAAGAAACGCAAAACAGCGCGGTCCAAACCAAGTTGACTGGAACTAAGGCTGTTCAAAAAAGCAACAAACAAGCCGTATTCTTAGCATTTACTCTACAATAGCCTCAAATTTTCAATGAGTTATCACATTTCTCTTCTGTTAGTCTGCTAAGCTAATTAGACGCCATAAGACAATGTCTACTATAGATCGCTGTCTACCATAAAATAATGTCCACCAGACGACACACTCTAACCATACGAATAAATTAGTCAGAGCACTGGTGTTTTTCCTCTACAGATTGCAATAGCAAGGAGGCCTTATGATTACTCATATCAGCCCTGCTGGTAGCATGGATTTGCTATCTCAACTCGAAGTCGAACGCCTAAAGAAAACGGCATCGAGTGATCTTTATCAACTGTACCGCAACTGCACACTCGCGGTACTCAACTCTGGCAGCCATACCGATAACTCGAAAGAGCTGCTTGATAAACACCAATCCTTTGATGTGAACGTTGTGCGCCGTGAGCGCGGCATTAAGCTGGAACTGGCGAATCCCCCAGAGCACGCGTTTGTCGATGGTGAAATCATCAAAGGCATTCAAGAGCATCTTTTCTCTGTTTTGCGTGACATTGTTTACGTCAACATGCACCTTGCAGACAACCAGCGACTGAATCTCACTAACGCCACCCACATTACGAACCTTGTGTTTGGTATTTTGCGTAATGCTGGTGCGCTAACCCCCGGTATTGAGCCTAACCTTGTGGTTTGTTGGGGTGGTCACTCGATCAATGCGACCGAATACCAATACACTCGCGAAGTAGGTAACGAGCTAGGCTTGCGTGAACTTAATATCTGTACAGGTTGTGGGCCGGGTGCAATGGAAGGCCCAATGAAAGGAGCCGCAATTGGTCATGCTAAACAGCGTTACACCGAGCAGCGCTACCTAGGTTTAACCGAGCCGTCAATCATTGCCGCTGAGCCACCAAACCCAATCGTGAATGAGCTGGTGATCATGCCAGACATCGAGAAACGTCTCGAAGCTTTTGTTCGTATGGCACATGGCATTGTCATTTTCCCTGGTGGCCCAGGAACAGCAGAAGAACTGCTGTACATTTTGGGCATCATGATGCATCCAGAAAATGCTGATCAGCCAATGCCAATCGTACTGACTGGTCCAAAAGAGAGTGAGGCCTACTTCCGCTCCATTGATGCCTTTATTGCCGATACACTGGGTGAAGAGGGACAAAAACACTACCAGATCGTTATTGATGATCCAGCGGAAGTGGCTCGTATTATGAAGCGGTCAATGGAAGACGTTCGACTGCACCGAAAAGAGAAAGGTGACGCGTACAGCTTTAACTGGTCACTCAAAATAGAACCTGAGTTCCAACTGCCGTTTGAGCCAAACCATGAATCGATGGCAAGCTTAAATCTAAACTTAAACCAGAAACCTCAAGTATTGGCGGCCACATTGCGTCAAGCTTTCTCTGGTATCGTAGCGGGTAACGTAAAAGCCGAGGGAATCCGTGAGATCGAGCAAAAAGGCCCATTTGTTATCAATGGTGAATCTTCATTGATGCACAAGCTGGATATCTTGCTCCAAGACTTCGTCGAACAACATCGAATGAAACTTCCAGGCGGTACCGCTTACGAACCTTGCTACCGAATCGCTCATCCAGAAAAAGCGACTCGATAGAACAGCGTAGTTTCGTTACACTAGGGGCATTACGCCCCTTTTTTGTTGCTAAGTCATTATGTCTATTCATCTTGTTATCATCGATGCTCTAAATTTGATCCGCCGCGTGCACTCTGCACAGCCCGATCCAACCGACATAGCAAGAACCATCACAACAACAGGTCGAACACTGTCGCGTATCCTTTCAGAGGCTCAACCAACCCATATCATTGCGGTGTTTGATCACCATGAACAAGACCGTGGTTGGCGCGCAACCATTCTTCCTGAATATAAACAAAACCGTAAACCAATGCCCGAACCGCTAATGCAAGGTTTAGATGCCATCCAACAAGCATGGTGGGAGCAAGGGATAGACTCTTTGCTGTCCGAGGGGGATGAAGCCGATGATTTAGTGGCGACACTGGCAACCAAGGTAGCAAGCCACGGCGAAAAGGTCACGATTGTCTCGACAGACAAGGGATATTGCCAACTGCTCTCCCCGACGCTTCAAATTCGTGATTACTTTCAGCATCGTTGGTTGGATGAGCCTTTTATTGAAAAAGAATTTGGTGTGAAACCAAGCCAACTGACCGATTACTGGGGATTAACGGGGATCAGCTCAAGCCAAGTACCTGGCATTCCTGGGGTTGGACCGAAAGCAGCGAAAGACATCTTGACGCAATATGAAGATATTGAAGTGGCTTATACCAGTGACGATCTTGCGCCTAAGTATCGTAAGAAGTTTGATGAACATATTGAGTCAGCACGTTTATGTAAACGCGTTGCGGCACTTAAATGCGATATTGAGCTTGGCTTCAACCTGCAAGATATTCGTTTCACTGGCCCAAATAAAACGGAATAAACTCGGATTAACCATCAGGATCTTTGACCAATCACTGACGTCAGACAAATAAAAAGCGCCGACAAAAATGGGCGCTTTTTTGAATCTGAAATCTCTACAGCATCATTTCGCTAAAATTAATGCGGGGAAATGTTCGATAGGCACTGGATGTGAATCGTGATTTCCTCACGGTCATGGTACAGGTGCTTAGCTTGCAGCTTAAACTTCACTTTATTCTCGATCAGGAACATTTTTAAGTTCTCAAGATCTTGAAGTACCTCATCGTAACGACCTTTCATTGGTAACTTCAAGTTAAAGATCGCTTCTTTAGCCCAGCCTTTCAGCAGCCATTGTCCCATCAAGTGCGCCACGCGTGCTGGTTTCTCAACCATATCGCACACAATCCAGGTTACGTTCTTGCGGTCAGGTTCAAACTTAAAGCCGTCCACCATGTGGTGCTTGATTTGACCCGTTTCCATGAGGCTGTCTGCCATCATACCGTTATCAACACAATGAACGAACATCGAACGCTTCACCAATTGGTAAGTCCAACCACCTGGACACGCACCTAGGTCAACGCCCCACATACCCGGTGCTAGACGCTCATCCCACTCTTCACGAGGAATAAATACATGAAAAGCTTCTTCCAACTTCAGTGTTGAACGGCTTGGTGCGTCTGCTGGAAACTTAAGGCGAGGAATACCCATAAAGAACTGCGAGTTGTTACCCGGGTATGAGTAACCCACATAACAGTGACCTGGTGCCACAAAACAGATGTGCAGCACTGGTTTTTTCGCGTTGTCTTTGTTCCACATCAGACCTTTACCGCGCATTGCTTGGCGCATCGGTACGGTAAACTTACGACAGAACTTCAACAGCTCTTTCGCTTCATTCGTATCTGGCGTTTCAATACGTAAATCACCACAACGAGGAAATGATGCCACTTCAGACAACTCAGCAAGAATTGGGCTAATGCGGTCTTCACTTGGTAACGATTCAAACTCAGCAGCAACGGCAAACATTTGACGAGCAAAAATTAGCGCACTGAAGTCTAAGCTTTTTGCTAGTTTATCGGCGTCTCCATCCTGGTAACACTCAAAGACAACATAACCTGAGTTTTTCTTCACACGAGAGAAGCCATACACTTCCAACTGTGTTGCTTTGTCCTGAATTTCACCAGCACACTCTTTCTCAAAGCCAGCACGGCAATAGAGCATTAGTTGTTTCACTTGGAGACCTCTTTGATATTAAACGCAGCAATAAAGAACAGACACCAGCCGATCATGAACATAAATCCCCCCATTGGAGTGATTGGTCCGAGCCACTTAATGCCCGTCAGCGCCAGCGCGTAAAGACTGCCGCTAAAACAAAAGATGCCGATGATAAAGCAAATCGCGGCAATGAAAAAATATTTTTGTGCTTTTTGTCCCAAATTGACCAGCACCAAAACCGCACAAAACGCGATCGCCAACGTGTGGATGAATTGGTATAAAACGCCGGTTTCAAAAACACCAAGCAAATAAGGCGACAATTTCGCTTTCAAACCATGCGCAGCAAAAGCACCTAATACCACAGATATTAGACCTGAAATGCCTGTAAATGAGAGTAACCACTTACTTTTCACTGTACACCTCTTTAATAAAAGCGGCTAGCTGCTCAACAGCGAGTGCAATATTACCCGCCTCTGTATAGCCTGAACGCTTACGAGGCTTAAAGCTATGGTCACCATCAGGCATAAAACTCACCGCAACTTTCTCAGAAAACGTAAAGCTTTCGAATTCTTCTCGCTTACCAAAGGTATCTCGCTCACCTTGTAAAATAAGGGTCGGTTTGTTGATTGTCGCTAGGTGCTCACCTTTGTATTTTTCAGGCTTACCTGGCGGATGGAATGGAAACCCCAAGCATGCAACACCAGCCACCAACGCATTGTCAGCGAGCAAACTCGACATTCTACCGCCCATCGATTTACCGCCAATAACGATAGGCTGGGAAGTAAAGTGAGTGATCACTTCTTCATAAGCCTCTAACAGTTTGGGAGCTCGATCTGGCGGGCGCTTTTTACCATCTTCACCGCGCTTAACCATATAAGGGAAATTAAAACGTACCACTCGTACCCCTTGCTCAACTAACCCTTTGGCAACGGCGCTCATGAAATCATTATCCATGTCTGCACCTGCGCCATGAGCAAAAATAAACAGTGGTCCGTTTTTAGGCCCCTCAACTATCCAATGGCTCATCCAGTACTTCCTCTTGTTCTTTTCTCGCCGTTGCAAGCATCCAGTCTCTAAAGGTGGCGATACGCCCCATATCCGCTTGCTGCTCATGGCAGACAACGTAGAAAGAGTTTTTCGATAGCAACACTTCATCAAATGGTGCAATCAAACGGCCCGCTTCCATTTCTGGCTTAGCAAGCACGTTGTTACCCAGTGCGACCCCTTGTCCGTGAGCAGCAGCTTGTAGCACCATCGTCGAGTGACTAAAGATAGGACCATGGTTCACATTGACACCATCCACATTGTGCTGGCGTGCGAACTGTTTCCAATCTTTACGTGAGGTATCGTGCAACAAAGTATGTAACTTGAGATCACTTAAAGATTCTAATGGTTTGTTACCTAAAAGTAACGAAGGTGAACAAAGTGGGATCAAAAACTCTTGATAGAGCTTATCCGCACGCAAACCTGGCCAATTACCTCGACCATAATAGATAGCAACATCGACATCGTCTGTCAGTGAGCCCTCATCCATATCTACCGCTTTGATACGAACATCAATATCTGGCTCTTGAGCATTGAAATGCGCTAACCGAGGAACAAGCCACTGAATGGCAAAGCTTGGTGGTAAACTGATCGTCAATGCACCTTTTTCGCTGCGTTCCAATACCTTATCAGTTGCTTCAGCAATCGAAGTAAAGATATCTTTTATGTCTAAGAAGTAACTTTGTCCCTCTTCCGTCAACAATAACGAACGGTTACGACGACGAAAAAGTTTCAAAGACAAGAACTCTTCCAAAGCTTTAATTTGGTGACTCACGGCCGCTTGAGTCACAAACAACTCCTCGGCAGCTCGAGTAAAGCTAAGATGGCGGGCAGCCGCTTCAAACACTCGAAGTGAATTTAGTGGAGGCAATCTGCGAGACATATAGGACCTCAGTAGGATTAGTTTTTTTTATCTGAAACATTATAAAATGTCCGTTGTCGAACAGCCAGATAAATTCTATATTTCACCCCGCAAAACGAGCCTGAACGGCTTGATTCTATTTGTGAATCAATTGGTTCGTTGTTGCGATGTTGTGTTTGCAAACTCGTATTTCGAGTTAGGTAGATTTCTACCATGATGTTTTGTGCATGACTCTTGTGACAAAACATATACTTCCTGTATTTATTTTGACCTGTCTGTCAAATTTGTTACACCGCCTTTTTTTGGCGGTGTTTTTTTATCTGCACAATTCTCCCCGCCCGTAACAAAACATTGGCACTAAGATCACTTATTCATCTCGATTTCGGATTAATTATCGTTATATCAATACTAATTCCAAAAGATACGATTGCGTTCAATATTATCACCTCATTGCGACCCGTTTTTCAGATTATGAAACGAAAAAAGCGCAAACTGATTTCTCAGTTAGCGCTTTTTAGCTATTTGTTTTTCAACAAGCTTACGGGCGGTAAACTTTTACGTTGTTAAACCCTTGCTCTTGCAAGTACAGCGCTTGTAAACGGCTCATCACCCCACGCTCACAGTACAATAGGTAAGTCTTAGACTGATCTAAATCACCAAATTGAGTACTTAGCTTATAGAATGGGATGTGCTTAACATCAACACCATCAATTTCCAGTGGGTTATCGTCTTCCTCTTCAGGACTACGGATATCCAACACAATAGCGTGATCTTCTACCGCTTGAACTTGTTCTACTTCAGGTGCTGCTTGCTCAGACTCTTTCGCGATATCACGAATGTCCATAACACGCGCTTCTTGTACCACTTGATCAAGAATGCTGAAGTCGAATTTCTCTTCTTCTGCGAGCAGTTTTCCTTTGATCGCTTTTACCGTAGGCTTCTTAGAAATAACGCCACAGTATTCTGGCATTGTCTTAGCGAAGTCTTCTGTACCGATATCACGCGCTAGGTTAATGATGTCTTCTTTATCCCAGTTAATAAGCGGACGCAGAATCAGCGTATCAGTGACGTTATCGATGTGGCGAAGGTTAGTTAGCGTTTGGCTTGAAACTTGGCCTAGAGCCTCACCCGTCACCAATGCTTCAATCTTAAACTTCTCTGCAACCTTACCAGCCGCACGCATGAACATACGCTTTAAGATAACGCCCATTTGGCCATCATCAACTTTCTCAAGGATCTCAGCCACGACAGGCTCAAAATCCACTGAGATAAAACGTACTTTTGCTGAAGAACCGTATTTGTTCCATAGGTAATGAGAAACCTGCTTAACGCCGATTTCGTGAGCAGGACCACCTAAGTTAAAGAAACAGTAGTGAACTTTAGAACCACGTTTGATGTGAAGGTAGCTTGATACGCCAGAGTCGAAACCGCCAGAAATCAGGCTTAATACATCTTCTTGCGTTCCTAGAGGGAAGCCACCTAGACCTTTATGACGCGCCAATACTTGATTTAGTTTGTCATTATTCACTTCAACGTTGATCGTTACGTCTGGTTTATGCAGCTTCACGCGTGCACTTTCAACCGCTTGGTTAAGACCGCCGCCAACATAACGTTCTAGCTCGATAGACGTAAAGTCATGCTTACCACGACGTTTCGCACGTACCACAAACGTTTTGTTTTCAATCGTTTCACGGCTTAGCTCTAACACTTGCTCATAGATGTTGTGCAGATCGGTAAAATCAGACTGCTTTACTTCTAGAACATGGTGAATGCCTGGCGTGTGTGTCAGGATTTCCAAGACTTCCGCGTGGAAATCATCTTTCTCTGACGTCACTTCAATGTGATCACGACGGTTGAATACCGCAACAGATTCGGTTCGGTTCTTCACGATGTTACGAATGTTACACTCTAAAATCTTTGTGAAGCGCTTGCGCACCGATTCACTTTTAACAAAAATTTCTGGATGGGGCTTTACAATAAATTTCATAGTTTTGTTCGCAGGTTAGTTTCGCAATCAACAATGAGTGACACTCTGCATAAAGCATTTATACGCAGCAAAGCGCGTGTTGTTCACACGTACTTTCATGTGCTCACTTTAAAGGCGCAAGATTATACACCTAAGCGAAATGGAATGACAAAAAAAGCGAGCTCACGCTCGCTTTTAGTATATACGTTGGAAGCAACTGACGACTCTACTCTGTCGTATTCCACAAACGGCGATCCGTCATTACACTCTAAATCCGCATCGAGAGGTCAATTGAGCACAATCGCCAATACTCAGCTATTGAATGACGGGCACCTCTTCACTGTAGAGAGGTTCACCTTGCATGATACTTATTTCAACACGGCGATTGAGTGCACGGTTGGCATCAGAATCATTCGGGACCAGTGGTTCAGTATCCGCCATGCCACGAACACGCAAACGTTGATGGGAGAAACCTCTAACTTTCTCCATCTCTTGCGCAACAGACACCGCACGTTGGGAAGATAAGTCCCAGTTTGAACGATACAACTCCGAGTCAATCTTCTGGTTATCCGTGTGACCCGAAATACGCACTATGCCCGGCACGTCTTTCACCAATTCCGCGATTTGACGCACTAAAGGACGGAACTTAGGTTGTAAAAATGCAGAACCTTCAGGAAATGCTCCTTTTTCTCGCATCCGAATAACGATCTGCTGACCAAGGTTTTCAACGTCGATCGCCCCTTGCTCGATTTCACGCTCTAACGCTTTCTTGATGCTTTCCATCAAGGTTTCCATCTCTTGCGAGGTGGATTCAGACTGCTGCTGTTGCATGTCTGTTTCTGCTGATTGATTATTCTGTGTTGACGTTTCTGGCGATTGTCCCCCAGTCAGCTTACCTTGATCACGCTTTGTACCACCCGCGCGATCGGATTCTCCCTCATGGAACTCGAGGGTTTGCTGCGTTACGTCCATCGTCTGTTGCATAATGACATCAATCGGAGTTGGCTCCGGACGGCCCGGACGAAACTCTTGAGCAATGATGCTGGTTCCCTTGGGAATGTCTTTCACTTCCAGTTGATTTTGCACACCAAACGCAAACTTCATCGAACCTGCGATCTGTTTGAACTTCAGTACATCCATCTCTGAGAATGAAAGTAGCAACACGAAGAAACACATCAAAAGAGACATCAAGTCAGCAAACGTCCCCATCCATGCCGGTGAGCCAGGAGGGGGACATTTACATTTATTATCTTCATCCATTATCAGGCCCCTGACTAATCATCAATTTCAAGAGCACGTTTACCCTCATTGAGGTAATTCTTTAAGTAGTTATCGATAACTCTTGGATTCTGGCCATCTTGTATCGCCAACACGCCATCCATAATAAGACGACGATTTAACGTTTCTTGATCTCGACGAAGTGACAGTTTGTCGGCTATCGGGAAAAACAGCATATTAGAGAGTACCGCACCGTATAGCGTCGTCAAAAGCGCAACGGCCATTGCAGGCCCGATCGATTTTGGATCGTCCATGTTTGAAAGCATCGCCACCAAGCCGACCAGCGTACCAATCATCCCCATCGCAGGAGCAACGTCACCAAATGCCCGAAATACCCCCGTCCCTTGTGTATGACGCTCGTCCGTCAATGCAATGTCTTTTTGCAAAGCGGCACGAACAACATCAGCGTCATGACCGTCGACCAATAGGTCAATGCCCTTTTGCATAAAGCTGTTGTTGATTTCCATCTCTTCCAGCGCAAGGAATCCGCCTTTACGAGCCGCATCTGCCATCTCAACGATCTTAGCAATCAAGTCTTCTGGATCGTCGGCTTTGAACATAAACGCCTTGCCAGCAATTTTTGTCGCTCCAAAGAATTGCCCAACGGTGAATTTCATCAACACCACAAATGCAGAGCCGCCAACAACAATAAGGATTGAGGTCACATCGACAAACATACCGATGCTACCACCAAGTACCATCGCCATGATGACAAACGCAAAACCACCAATCAGACCTATTAAGGTTGCTAAATCCACAAAGCACTCCTCACGCAATATTCAAAAGTTGCCTACACGGGCGAATTATTACTTGTATCGACAGATAAAACAGAATTTTTAGAAAAATCTTGGTTAACAGGTCACAAAAAGATCATTTGGATTGTTTTCTATTGTTATCCGATGGTCACCAAGCCTTATCTAGCGCTAAATTTGTGACAATTATACGAGGTTAAATTTGACCAAGTTACTAGGCTAAGGTAACTTGCGTGCATTCGATTAGAGGCTTGATTAAGGCAGATAAAAGATGGCGGTCAAAAAACCAGAAAACATGACCTTTGAAGCAACCATTGAAGAGCTAGACAGCTTGGTTGATCAACTAGAAAGTGGCGATCTTGCCTTAGACGATGCTCTACGCAAATTTGAACGTGGTATTGCATTGGCTCGTGCAGGCCAAACGAAGCTGAGCGATGCAGAACAGCGCGTCAGCATTCTTCTTAGTGAAGATGACGAAGCACCACTGAGTGACTTCACCCCTGAGTCGGATTAACTATCAGTAGTGAGCAATGTAATGCAAGAGACATTGACGTCTTATCAACAACGAAATAATCAACAACTGAATCTATGGCTAGAGCACTTGCCTCACCAACAACAGCCACTGATCCAAGCAATGAAATACGGCCTTTTACTTGGCGGTAAACGTGTTCGTCCATTTCTTGTGTACATTACAGGCCAAATGCTTGGCTGCAAGCCAGAGGATCTGGATACCTCTGCCTCTGCGATCGAGTGCATTCATGCCTACTCTCTCATTCATGATGATCTGCCTGCTATGGATGATGATGAGTTACGCCGCGGTCAGCCTACATGCCACATCAAATTTGATGAAGCGACGGCAATACTAACCGGTGATGCGTTGCAAACTCTTGCTTTTACGATCCTAGCTGAGGGTAATCTGAACCCAAATGCCGAGCAATACCGTATAAAAATGGTGCAAGCCCTTGCTCAAGCATCAGGTGCTCGCGGGATGTGTTTAGGCCAAGCGCTTGACCTAGGTGCCGAAAACCGTCAGGTCTCTCTCGCAGAATTGGAAGAAATTCATCGCAACAAAACCGGAGCTCTGATTAACTGTGCGGTAAAACTCGGTGCGTTGTCAGCTGGCGAGAAAGGATTGGAAGTGTTACCACACCTTGAACGCTATTCAAATGCAATCGGTTTGGCGTTTCAGGTTCAAGACGATATTCTAGATATCATCAGTGATACTGAAACGCTGGGAAAACCTCAAGGTTCAGACCAAGAGCTGAATAAGAGCACTTACCCATCTTTATTAGGATTAGAGGGAGCAATGGAGAAAGCTCACACTCTTTTACAGGAAGCACTTCAAGCATTAGAAGCGATTCCATACAATACTCAGTTACTAGAAGAGTTCGCCCGATATGTCATCGAGCGCAAGAACTAACACTATAAGCGCGCATTTATATGACTCTTGATATTTCAAAATACCCGACACTGGCGTTAGCAAATACACCGGAAGAGTTGCGTCTTCTTCCAAAAGAAACATTGCCAACATTGTGCAATGAACTACGAACGTATCTGCTAAACTCAGTGAGCCAATCCAGTGGCCACCTTGCTTCTGGTTTAGGAACGGTAGAGCTAACCGTTGCTCTACACTATGTGTACAACACGCCTATCGACCAATTAATTTGGGATGTTGGTCATCAAGCATACCCACATAAGATCCTGACAGGTCGTCGTGATCAGATGCCAACTATCCGCCAGAAAGATGGACTTCATCCTTTCCCTTGGCGTGAAGAGAGCGAATACGACACCCTTTCTGTCGGTCACTCATCGACTTCTATCAGTGCTGGTCTTGGTATGGCCATCAGCGCTCAAAAAGAAGGAAAGGGCCGCAAGGTCGTGAGTGTGATTGGTGATGGTGCCATTACCGCAGGCATGGCATTTGAAGCCATGAACCATGCAGGTGATGTACATTCAGATATGTTGGTCATCCTGAACGACAACGAAATGTCGATTTCAGAAAACGTTGGCGCACTGAACAACCATCTGGCAAAAGTGCTATCTGGCAGCTTGTACACTTCTATCCGTGAGGGCGGTAAAAAAGTACTGTCTGGTGTACCACCAATCAAAGAGTTGGTTCGTCGTACTGAAGAGCACCTAAAAGGCATGGTCGTTCCTGGTACACTGTTTGAAGAGTTAGGCTTCAATTACATCGGCCCTATCGACGGTCACGATGTCAATGAGCTTGTGAAAACACTGAAAAACATGCGTGAGCTGAAAGGTCCGCAATTCCTGCACATCATGACCAAGAAAGGCAAAGGTTATGAACCTGCAGAGAAAGATCCCATCGGCTACCACGGCGTACCAAAGTTCGATCCATCGCATAATAGCTTGCCGAAAAGCAGTGGTGGTAAGCCAAGTTTCTCGAAGATCTTCGGTGACTTCCTGTGTGACATGGCAGCGCAAGATCCTAAGCTAATGGCGATTACACCAGCAATGCGCGAAGGCTCTGGCATGGTACGTTTCTCGAAAGAGTTCCCAAGCCAATACTTCGATGTAGCAATCGCTGAGCAGCATGCTGTGACGCTTGCTACAGGTATGGCGATTGCGGGCGATCACCCTATCGTAGCCATCTACTCGACTTTCCTACAGCGTGGTTACGATCAGTTAATCCACGATGTTGCGATCATGGATTTACCTGTCATGTTCGCTATCGACCGTGCAGGTCTGGTTGGCGCAGATGGTCAAACTCACCAAGGTGCGTTCGATCTGAGCTTTATGCGCTGTATTCCGAACATGGTGATCATGGCACCAAGTGACGAAAACGAATGCCGTCAAATGTTTTACACCGGCCACAAGCACACAGGTCCAAGTGCCGTACGTTACCCTCGTGGTAGTGGTATGGGCACGGAAATCGAAAAAGACTTCACTGCACTTGAAATCGGTAAAGGTCGTATCGTTCGTAAAGGTGAAAAAGTCGCGATTCTGAGTTTTGGTACTTTCTTAGGTAACGCGCTAGAAGCGGCTGAAAACCTAAACGCAACCGTTGCCGATATGCGCTTTGTTAAACCATTGGATGAAGAACTCATTCGTCAACTCGCAGCCGAGCATGATGTGCTTGTCACGCTAGAAGAGAATGCGATTGCCGGTGGTGCGGGCGCAGGCGTTATTGAGTTTATGATGCAAAATAAGATCATCAAGCCTGTACTAAACCTTGGCTTGCCAGATCGCTTCATTCCTCAAGGAACACAAGACGAGTTACACGAAGAGCTTGGCTTAGACGCAAAAGGCATCGAGAAATCGATCAACGCTTACGTCGCTAAGTAAGCGACTCGCTACGTAAACCAAGTAAGCTAGCGCAAAGCAAACGTCAAAAAAGACACTTAAAACAAAAAGGGATGCCTTGCGGCATCCCTTTTGTTTGTCTATTCATTGTTAGACCGTTAAAACTGCATCCAACCCGCGTATTTAGCCACTAAAAACAGCGCAATACCTGCCATGATACCGGCCACGATATCATCAATCATGATCCCCAAACCGCCATGGACACGTTTGTCTAACCAACCGATTGGCCATGGTTTTACCATATCGAAGAATCGAAATAGGATAAAGCCTGTCAGTAGCCACTTCCACTCAGTAAGGGGAATGTTCAGTGCTGGTACTAGGCTCATGGTGATCCAAAAGCCAGCAAATTCATCCCACACGATGGAGCCATGGTCGTGAACGCCCATATCATCGGACGTCACCTGACAAATCTTAACGCCAATAATACAGGAGATAAGCACAACAACCACGTAGATAGGGAAAGGGAGCTGTGCAAGAAGCAAGAACAGCGGCACTGCAGCAAGTGTCCCCATCGTACCGGGAACCACAGGTGATAGCCCACTACCAAACCCTGTGGCTAAAAGATGCCATGGATTCTTTAATGAAATCAGAGATAAAGGGTTGGTCATATCCTTAAACCTATACAACAAATTTGGTTTCAATCTTAGGCTAGCGATTCACGAAAATCACTTAAGATGCATTAAAATCAATTAAAGTGGTCAAAGCCACTGAGCTCCCAATCTAATTTTTGGCCATTATCATGCAGTTCAAACGTCCCTTGAGGTCGGATTTGACCAATACAGGTAAATTTACAGCCAGCATGGGAGAGCGCACTTTGTAAAGAACCTCGATTGTGCTCTGGTACGGTAAAACATAATTCGTATTCTTCGCCACTAGACAAAGCATACTGCTGCGCGCTGACCTTATCATCTAAAAATTGCACTAATTCAGAAGATATTGGTAATTGAGAGACATCTAAGCTGATCCCGACCTCTGAGCGCTTAAGGATATGCTTAACATCAGAAGTGAGGCCATCCGATATATCGATCGCAGAAGAAGCCAGTCCAATGAGCGCCTGACCAACTAATACTCGTGGCGTACTTAGATAGTGAGCTTTCTCAAGCGACTCTGCTGCAACTCTCGTACGAAGCGCATCATCAAGGATGACATCCAGCCCTGCTTTTGCGTCGCCCAAGTTGCCCGTGACATAGACCCAATCTCCAACCTTTGCTCCACAGCGTGTTAATGCTTTGCCCTCAGGAACAAAGCCTTGAACGGTCAACGTGAGACTTAATGGGCCTTTGGTGGTGTCTCCACCAATAAGTTGAATACCAAAGTAATTCGCCAGTTCGAAAAACGCATCACAAAAAGGGGCTAACCACGCTTCGTCAGGCTCAGGCATGGTTAATGCAAAACTGACCCATGCAGGCGTTGCACCCATCGCCGCTAAATCGCTGATATTAGAAGCCAAAGCTTTATGCGCGACCCAAGCAGGGTTTGCATCGGTGAGAAAGTGAGTACCAGCCACTAGAGTATCAGTACTGATGGCAATTTGAACGTTCGCAGGTGCTTTCACTAATGCACAGTCATCACCAGCCGCAAGGTAAACATCTTTACGTTGGTTTTGACGACCAACAAAGTATTTATCGATAAGGTTGAATTCACCAGACATAGATCTTTTATCTTCGATACAAAAAAGGTCAGCAGATGCTGACCTTTTTATTCAAGAAATCATTATTTCTTACGTACGTGTGGCGCTGCTTTATCTAGCACACCATTCACAAACTTGTGGCTGTCTTCTGCTGCGAATACTTTTGCAAGTTCAATCGCTTCGTTGATCACCACTTTGTAAGGAACATCTTCGCGACGAGTCATCTCGTACATAGCTAGGCGAAGAAGAGCAAGTTCCATCATGTCCAAGTCTTGCATTGGGCGAGACACGTATGGACGGATTTTGCTATCTAGCTCTAGGTGGCTAAGTACAACACCGCTTAGTAGTTCACGGAAGTAAGCTACGTCAGTTTCAGGAGCAGCGAGTGCTGGCTCTGATGCATGAAGTTCTTCTTCATCGTATTTGTCGCCAGACAAAAACTGTTCTTCAATCTTGGCAACATTCTCTTTAGTAATTTGCCATGAATAGATCGCCTGTAGAGCGAATTGACGTGCGTTACGACGTGCGGCTGGTTTCACACTGGCCCCCATTAGGAATCAATTTCAGATAGTACATTAATCATTTCAAGTGCGCTTAGTGCAGCCTCTGCACCTTTATTACCAGCCTTGGTTCCTGCGCGTTCAATCGCTTGATCAATAGTGTCAACAGTCAATACACCAAATGCTACTGGAAGACTATACTCCATAGACACTTGTGCTAGACCCTTGTTACATTCACTACAAACATAGTCAAAGTGAGGTGTACCGCCACGGATTACTGTACCTAGAGATACGATTGCATCGTACTTACCAGTTTTAGCAACGCGCTGAGCTACCAATGGCAGTTCTACGGCACCAGGGCAACGAACAACAGTGATGTTGTCTTCGCTTACTTGTCCGTGACGCTTTAGTGTATCGATCGCACCAGAAAGTAGGCTTTCGTTAATAAAACTGTTAAAACGAGAAATAACGATAGCAATTTTTGCATTTGGCGCTGGGAAGCCACCCTCGATCACTTTCATAAGCTTTCCTTTAACTGTATTTATAAGTGAAAATTGTTCATCAAGTGAGAATCGCCGGATTCTAGCACAAATTTGTGAGCAATATCTAATGGAAATTAGAGGCGAGTCACGAACGCCTAGCCACAAACAAAATCAGTGTGCTTATGGCTAGGTTTAAATCGTTCTAGTATTACTCGCAAACGTATTCAACCACGTTTAAGCCAAAACCGCCTAATGCGTGATATTTTTTATTCGTTGATGACAGCAAACGCATATCATGAACCCCCAAATCTGCAAGGATTTGAGACCCCACACCTACACGGCGCGATGTGCCTTGTTTCTTTGCAAGAGTCGGTGCTTCACCCTTATCTTGCGCTTCGAACATTTTTACGCGGTGAATCAGCAAATCTGTTGAGTCTTCATGGCCAAGAACCACAAGAACCCCCCCTCTTCACCAATACGCTTCATCGCTTTATCTAGCGTCCAACTGCGCTCAGCATTACGATCACTACGAAGAACATCAGTAAAGACATCTTGAAGATGCACTCGAACTAATGGGGCATCCTCGGTTAAATCGCCATTTTGCATGGCATAGTGAACTTGATTGTCGATGGTATCTTTATAGGTCACTAACTTGAACTCACCATATTCCGTCGGCAGCTTACATTCAGCCACACGCTCAATCGTGGTTTCGGTGTTATTACGATATTCGATAAGATCCGCGATTGTACCTAACTTCAAACCGTGTTTTTCGGCAAAGACTTCAAGATCAGGACGGCGCGCCATCGTGCCATCGTCATTTAAGATTTCAACAATGACCGATGCAGGTTCCAGCCCCGCTAAACGAGCCAAATCACAGCCCGCTTCAGTATGACCTGCGCGAGTCAACACACCACCGTCTTGTGCTGCAAGTGGGAAAATGTGCCCCGGCTGAACCAAATCCGATGCTTTTGCATTTGATGCAACCGCAGCTTGCACTGTGCGAGCACGATCAGCCGCTGATATACCCGTTGTCACCCCCTCAGCCGCTTCAATAGAAACCGTGAAGTTAGTGGTGTACTGTGCGTTATTGTCTTGTACCATCGGTGGTAAGCCTAGGCTTTCACAGCGCGTTTTTGTCATGGTCAGACAGATCAATCCACGACCATATGTCGCCATAAAGTTAATGGCTTCAGGTGTGATATGTTCGGCAGCCATGATCAGGTCGCCCTCGTTCTCACGATCTTCGTCATCCATCAAGATGACCATTTTACCCGCGCGAATATCATCAATAATTTCTTGTGGCGTGCTGATTGGCATAACCTACTCCCCGTTATTCTTAATTTATTGTTGGCAGCAATGCGATTCGAACTTGGTTTTCCTTGCCAAGTCTTGAAACACCATTTCATTCGAGTTTGAACGGACCAACATGTAAGTCAATTGACCTTATGATGTTCTGTGACTGTGGTCTGCTTAGCTTATGCAAAACCGTTTTGCTGCAAAAACTCCATTGTGATACGCGATTCTTGCTTTTGTTCTTGCTGACCTTGCAGTAAGCGCTCCATATAACGAGCAAGCACATCCACCTCTAGATTCACTTTGCGGCCTACATGAAATTGATCAATCGTCGTTTCTTCACTAGTGTGCGGCACGATCGTCAATTTAAAGCCATTCTTACGTAGATCGTTGACGGTTAGACTAATGCCATCCACCGTGATTGAGCCTTTCTCCGCCACGTACTTACTTAGCGTTTCAGGCATTTCTACCCAAAGTTCAATCGCGCGACCAACTTGATTGCGCTCCACAATCACACCAACACCGTCCACATGGCCAGACACAATGTGCCCACCAAAACGAGTGGTTGGCAGCATCGCTTTCTCAAGGTTCACTTTGTCGCCAACTTGGTAGGCAGCAAACCCCGTTTTATTTAGCGTTTCCAATGACAGATCGGCGCTATAGTAATGGCTACCAAAATCCACTACCGTCAAACACACTCCGTTTGTAGCAATACTGTCACCCAACTTAACGTCAGACATATCTAATTTGCCGACTTCCACCGTAACGGTGATATCTTCGCCTTTTGGCGTAATCGCAGCTAGCTTACCAACTGCTTCTACAATTCCTGTAAACATAATGCTTCTTTCTAACTCGGGTTAGTTGTGACGGTGGCGGTGATACGAATATCCACTCCGACCATTCGAACGTCTGTAATGTTTAAATCGATGACATCAGCCATGTTGCTCAAACCAAGCGCCCCTATCAAACCTCGGCCATCACTGCCCATCAACTTAGGTGCGAGGTAAACGATCAATTCATCGACTAGATTGGCTTTGATAAGCGAACTCGCGAGTGTTGCCCCGGCTTCTACCCATAAGTGATTGATGTGATGCTCAGCGGCAATCACTTTTAATGTCGCTGCCAAATCAATTTGACCAACTTTATCCAGCTTAGGAGCAATATCACCATTTTGATTGACAATAATACGCTCACCATCGGTATTGAATAACTTTAGATCATCACGGAGTTGAGATTGGCGATCTAAAATCACCCTGGAAGGCTGACGCACATGTTGTTGAGGGTATTGCACTTGCACGCTTAAGGGGAGGTCATCCCAGCGTACATTCAGTGAGGCATTGTCATCCATTACCGTTTTACTGGTCGAGAGTACACCACCACTCATGGCGCGATAACGCTGGACATCTTGGCGAGCTTTCGGGGAGGTGATCCATTGGCTCTGACCATTACTCAAGGCGGTTTGCCCATCGAGGCTCGCTGCCATTTTCAATTGAACGAATGGCATGCCCGTCTGCATAAACTTGATGAAAGATCGGTTCAGTACTTTGGCTTCACTTTCTAACAAGCCGACCTGAACTTCTACCCCTGCATCACGCAGCATTTGAAAACCGCGCCCTGCGACTTTCGGGTTTGGGTCTTCCATCGCACAGACAACGCGAGCGACTTTGGCTTTGATTAGCCCTTCAGCACAAGGCGGAGTGCGACCATAGTGAGAACAAGGTTCAAGTGTCACATAAGCGGTCGCGCCTTCGGCCTTTTCACCGGCCATACGCAAAGCAAACACTTCTGCATGAGGTTCACCAGCGCGATAATGATAACCCTCACCGACAATTTCGCCATTGCGAACAATGATGCAGCCGACATTCGGGTTTGGAGCGGTGGTATAAATGCCGCGCTGGGCCAACTTAAGCGCGCGCGACATCATATCGAAATCTTGAGAGGTAAATTCTGAAGTCTTTGTGAATTGAACCATCATTCAATTAATCTTCAAGGCGAGCGATTTCTTCACCGAATTCGCGGATATCTTCAAAACTACGGTAAACCGATGCAAAGCGGATATAGGCAACTTTGTCCAACTCTTTAAGTTGATCCATCACCAAGTTACCGATCATCTCACTTGGTACTTCACGCTCACCTGTAGCACGCAACTGAGATTTAATCATGCTGATTGCCAGCTCAATAGAATCCGCACTCACTGGGCGTTTTTCTAGTGCTCGTTGAATACCGCCGACCATTTTATCTTCATCAAAGGGTTCACGATTACCATTAGACTTAATTACTCTCGGCATCACCAATTCTGCCGTTTCAAACGTCGTAAAGCGTTCGCTACAAGCCAGACATTGGCGACGACGACGAACCTGATGGCCGTCTGCAACTAAGCGGGAATCTATTACTTTTGTATCGTTCTCAGAACAAAAAGGACAATGCATGTCACCTCCAAATATCGTGGCTTTAGGGTCGTCCCAAAAGCAAGACTAGTGTAGCGGAATGCCATCTTAGAGAAAACAAAAAGGGGCATCTCTGCCCCTTTTTCAATCAATATCAGACAGTTTCTGTTAACTGCGTGCTAGGTAGTTTGCCTTACCAACCCATTTGTAGCTGGTTAACTCTTCTAAGCCCATTGGGCCGCGTGCATGCAGTTTCTGCGTTGATACTGCAACTTCAGCACCTAAGCCGAATTGAGCACCATCAGTAAAGCGTGTTGCCGCATTCACGTAAACCGCAGCAGAGCCCACTGAATTGATGAATAACTCTGAGTTCACCAAACTATTTGTCATGATCGCATCAGAATGGCTCGCATTGTGCACTCGCATATGGTCAATGGCTTCTTTTACGTCAGCAACCACTTTAACGCCCAAGGTGTAGCTTAACCATTCCGTATCAAAATCGCCCTCTACCGCATCACGAATTTGTTTTGATTGTGCCATCAGCGCTTTCGCTTTTGGCTCAGCAACAAAGGTCACCGTATCGTTCATGCGTTCAACGATCATTGGTAGGAACTGTGCAGCGACTTGTTCGTGTACAAGCAAAGTGTCTAGAGAGTTACACGCAGATGGGCGCTGAACCTTTGAGTTCTCAACCACGTTAAGAGACTTCTCTAGATCAGCTGATTCGTCCACGAAAATATGGCTAATACCAAAGCCGCCAATGATGACTGGAATGGTGCTGTTCTCTTTACACATTTTGTGTAGTCCAGCACCGCCACGCGGGATGATCATATCGACGTAGTCGTCTAGCTTAAGCAGTTGAGAAACCAACTCGCGGTCTGGTTTTTCAATGTACTGAACTGATGCCGCTGGCAAGTTCGCTTTTGCTAACGCAGATTGGATCACTTTCACCAATTCCATGTTAGAGAAGAACGTCTCTTTACCACCACGTAGAATACTTGCGTTACCCGTTTTCAAACACAATGCAGCGATATCAATCGTCACGTTCGGGCGCGCTTCGTAAATCACACCGACGACACCAAGTGGTACACGGCGACGAGACAGAGACATGCCGTTTTCTAGCACTTTGCTGTCAATTTCGCTGCCCACAGGATCGTTTAGGCTAATCACATTGCGAACATCATTCGCGATACCAGTGAGACGCTCTTCATTCAATAGAAGACGATCCAGTAGTGCATCGGTTAGACCTGCTTCACGGCCTAGTTCGATGTCTTTTGCATTGGCCGCTAAAATAGCAGCAGCATTCGCTTCTAGCTCATCAGCAATGATCGCTAGCGCTTGGTTTTTCTGTGCGGTTGACGCTGTCGCCAATTCGAAAGCTGCATCTTTTGCAGCTTTGCCCATATTCGTTAAATCCACTTTGTTACCCTCAATTCCTATTCTTGAATGACAACAAGATCATCACGATGAATGACTTCTGAGCCGTAATCGTGGCCCAAGATAGAGATGATATCTTTACTGTGTTTGCCTGCAATTTTTGCTAGGTCTTCATTTGAGTAAGCGCTAATGCCACGAGCAACCAATTTTCCGTGAGCGTTAGTCACACGTACCACTTCACCTCGGGCAAAATCACCACTAACCGCCACAACGCCTTTCGCAAGCAAACTACTGCCTTTGCCAACGACCGCGTTAACCGCACCGTCATCAATGATGATATCCCCCGTTGCTGCTGGACCGGCAAGGATCCAACGCTTACGGTTTTCTAGTGCTTCAGAGCAAGGTAGGAAACGCGTGCCTTGCGGCTCTGAACTTAATGAATCAAAGATAACATTCGGTGCGCTACCTGCTGCGATGATCACTTCAATGCCCGCGCGACGTGCAATATCAGCCGCTTGGAGTTTAGTCGCCATACCGCCAGTGCCTAGCGTTGTACCGCTACCACCTGCAATTTTGCGCAACGTATCGTCGATGGTTTTTACTTCTTTGATAAGCTCAGCATTTGGGTCTTTACGTGGGTCTGCGGTGAACAAACCTTTTTGGTCCGTTAGAAGCAACAATTTGTCTGCACCACATAGAATACCCACTAACGCAGATAAATTGTCGTTGTCACCCACTTTGATTTCATTAGTTGCTACGGCATCGTTTTCATTCACGATAGGAATGATATCGTTCGCGACCAACGCATTGATGGTGTCACGAGCATTAAGGAAACGCTCACGATCATCCAAATCGGCGCGTGTCAGCAGCATTTGGCCAATTTTGATGCCATAAATACCAAACAGAGACTCCCATGTCTGAATCAAACGGCTCTGACCGACAGCGGCAAGTAACTGCTTACTTGACATCGCATTGGGCAGTGCGGGGTATCCAAGATGCTCACGGCCTGCTGCAATTGCACCAGACGAAACCATTACTACTGAATGGCCTTGTTTTTTAAGCTCCGCACATTGACGAGCCAGCTCTACCATGTGAGCACGGTTTAACGCCAAAGTGCCGCCGGTCAGCACACTTGTACCTAGTTTCACAACGACGGTTTGAGGTTGTGAAACAACTGCATTCTGTTGATTCGTTGTCATGATGTCTTCTGATATGAAAAACAAATAAAGAGTGGATGTTTTAGCAATCAAATGGGGATTTAACAAGCAGAAAAGGTGCGAAAACGCACCTTTTTGTATTACGGGAGGAGAAAAGCGTCAAATTAGGCGAAATCAAACGATTCCGTGTGATATTCCACGTCCAGTTTAAAGTGCTCTTCCAATGTATCCACCAACTTTTGGTGGAACGTATTCTGAGTGAGGTACACTTCTTCCACCACCTTTTTCGGCAATGCCTCGGATACCCACTCTCCCTCTTTATTGTATTTACCTATGTGGTATTTCGCCGTAAAGCCGCCATCGGTGGACTCCAAATCCATCCACCAGCCCCAAAACTCACGTTTTTCAGGCGACTTTTTGTCGTCTACGCAAACAGACAAACAATCGAAATAATAGCGCCCCTCTTGTGATTGAGGCTCCCGAAGGTATGGCCCCACCGCCTTTAACTTAGACATTAAGCGAAAGTGAGTTGGGCCCTGACTTGTCTCTGACATAAGAATCTCCGTTTCTATTGTAAGGATAGCTTCTACCCAAGAATGATTATTTCTAGTTATCATGAGCTTAATTTTTGCTCACTATTACCACTCTTCACTAATTTAAACGGTTTGTCATCTCAATAATTCGTCTTCTAACCACTTTATAGCTAAATCGAGGGATTGCTCATACCCTTTTGTAATTGTCTTTGAGCTGATTTTCTTTGCTTGTCCATACTGACTAAACAGAGCGACGAGCTGATTATCACTGTGAGGCGAAACTGGATCACCCTCAAGGCTCAAAGCAAGGACGGGTACTTTCGTTTTACGACTACTTAAAAAACCCTGTACTTTCAATGACCAAGCCATCATTTGCCCTGCCATACTATTTATGTCGACCGCATTTTTACCGATACGAGACGCCAATAAATCGAGATACATCTTTGGCATCATTTGCAGTTTTTTAGGCGACGTAAAAATATCGTGCACGGGTGCGCCCAATGCCACACAGGCTTTAATTTTCTCTTGCTCAACAAAAGAAAGGCGAATCATGGCGTTGCCACCAAAACGAAAACCGATCAACCCCACTTTGTGATGATCGACCCAAGGCAGCGAGTACAGTTCATTCAACACGGCTTGGTGTAAACAACTGGAGTTTTCAGTCAGTGGCCAGTGAGAACTATGACCAATTGAGGGCATGTCCACCGTTAACATCGCAATATCTTTTGGTGCGAGATGGTTGCGGAATAAACGCCACATGTCCGTTTGCAAGCTATCCAAACCAGCACTAACCATCACAACCGGTAGTTGTTTATCTGTGCGTGGCAGGTGCAAATTTGCAATGATCTTCCGCCCTTGATATGGCACCTCAATCCGTTTGATGGTGTATTTTGTTTTCTCTGCCCCCTCTGAATAAGCCTTATTCGCCAACACTTGTGCCTGCAAAGCTAAGTTATCGTTTTTCAGATGCGGGTAACCCGCAATACTAAAACACAATGAAGCAGAGAACAGTTCATCAGCGGCATCTTCACCACCTAACTCTTCCGCTCGACGCTGATGCTCCATTCCTAGTTTTATCCACTCAAATGTCCAGTTGCCACTGTGATATCCCATCACCGTGTCTAGCCATTGGTCATGGGTACGTGAATGCGTTGAGGAGGCAATCTTCGACAGTACGCTCTCCATTTCAATAGGAGACAAGCCCTGCCATGCCCACTGTAAGCGTCTTAAGTGTCGATACCAAGCGTGCTCTTTATGCTCTTCTCGTTCATCAAGAAGTTTTTGACTACTAGGCATGTACTGAGTAAGTGCGGACGTTTCTTTAGCCTGCTTGTGATTGACAAACAGCGCTTCGGAAAGATTTTTACTGACGTCTTCGGACATAGGAAGATCTCTAAATATGAGCAATAACTGTAATCATAATAAAAAAAATGCCCCTATAAAGGGGCATTTCTCAAGAATCTTAGTTTCGGATTACTTTTGCTTGCGGTTTACTGGCTCAGCATATTGGATAGACATATCCCATGGTTGCTCAATCCAAGTATCTTGAGCGATGTCTACAACGTAGTCATCCAGCAACTCTTTACCCGATGGTTTTGCACATACCGCGATAAGTTTCGCTTTCGGGTACATTTCACGCAATTTACGTGCAGTGTCACCACTGTCTACTAGGTCTTCAATGATTAGGTAACCTTCGCCGTCACCCTCAGGTGCTTTCAGTACGGTCATATCACGTTGATGATCGTGATCGTAGCTTGAGATACAAATCGTATCAACATAACGAATACCTAGCTCACGAGCCAAAATAGCACCAGGAACCAAACCACCACGGCTCACCGCCCAAATACCTTTCCATTGCTCAGCTGGCATTTGTTTTTCAGCCAGTTCACGGCAGTAAGACTGCATCGCATCCCAAGTGATAATGAATTTTTTACTCATTGTAATAACCTAATAATTTCAAAATATGCATACCCGTAATTTAGCTTGGCATGCTGAATAAACACATCAAGCTAAACTTTCCACACCAAAGGAAATCGGGGTTTCAAGCTGCGCAAACGATTATTCTACCGAAACACTCCATTAATACCAACGCTGATATCAAAATTCTCTGCATATTGCAGAGAAAAATCGAGTTTGATGAACAATACAAAAAGAAAGCGAATGAATTTTAAAGAAAACACGAAAATGCAAAAAGCCAGTATGAGCTCATCATACTGGCTTCATCACAAACCGGATTAACCTACGATGTACTTCACGATGAAGATAGCAGACATGATCCAAACACTCATCGACACCTCACGACCTTTACCACTAAACAACTTAATAGCAGCGTAAGCGATAAAGCCTAAGGTAATGCCCTCTGCGATAGAGAAAGTCAGTGGCATAACCAAACAGGTCACAACAACTGGAGCCGCTTCTGTTAAGTCACGCCAATCAATGCCAACAAGGCCAGAAAGCATCAAAATAGCGACATAGAATAGCGCACCCGATGTTGCGTAAGCTGGAATCATACCTGCAAGTGGAGAGAACAGCAGTGCAAGAATAAATAGTACGCCAACAACAACTGCTGTTAGACCGGTACGACCACCCGCTGCTACACCAGACACACTTTCAATGTAAGACGTCGTATTTGATGTACCTAATAGAGCACCAACTGATGTTGCCGTTGAGTCAGCAAGTAGCGCTTTGCTTAGGCGAGGAATGTTACCTTTCTCATCGGTTAGACCTGCTTTTTGAGAAACACCAACCAAAGTGCCAGCAGTATCAAAAAGGTCAACGAATAGGAATGCGAACACAACCGAGATCATGCCAACTTCAAATAGACCAGAAAAATCTAATTGCATAAACGTTGGAGCTAAGCTTGGTGGCGTCGACATGATGCCGCCCCATTGCACATCACCAAAGATTAAACCTAATACTGTCACCCCAAGGATTGCGATCATCACCGCGCCTTTTACACCTCGGTGAACAAGTGCAATCGTCAAGAAGAAACCAATAGCAGCAAACACGGCTTGATGTGATGTGATGTTACCCATAGAAACTAATGTCGCTGGGTTATCGACCACTATGCCGGCATTTTTAAGTGCGATAAAAGCAAGGAAAAGACCGATACCTGCTGAAATACCAGTGCGAAGTGACAGCGGGATAGAATTAATGATCAACTCTCGGATCTTAAATACGCTTAGAGCAACGAACAGCAAGCCCGAAACAAATACTGCAGCAAGTGCCACTTGCCACGTGTAACCCATGCCCAACACAACAGAGTAAGTGAAGAAAGCATTGAGTCCCATACCAGGTGCTTGGGCAATTGGATAATTAGCCACTAAACCCATGATAAAACAGCCAATTGCCGCTGCAAGACACGTCGCAACGAACACAGCGCCACGATCCATACCTGCATCCGCTAGGATAGCTGGGTTTACAAAGATGATGTAAGCCATGGTAAGGAAGGTGGTAACACCAGCGATGATCTCAGTGCGCACATTGGTGCCATTTTCACTAAGTTTAAAAAGCCTTTCGAGCATGAGTTAATCCTGTAAAAGGTAAAAAGTAAACGGTTGCGTAATCGATTGGCTGGAATTATAAAGTTATCAAATAACAAATTCCAGATAGAATTTTCACTCTAATACGATTTTTTTATTTAGATATGAAACTCATCTGCTAGTGATTGGCACCCATGATGGTTATAAAGCTTGATAAACAACGAGTAACAGAATCGTATTCGGCTCATTAGGATGAGTACAAACTGAACAATGTAATAAACTTTCAAGCAGAATACGGCGAGTTTATGTCTTAAATACTCAAGAATTTGCGTCACACCGAAGAGTGTCAGTGTCATGGTCGCAGAAGATAGGCTTAGTGGTGAGAAAATAATCGACAAGAAAAACCGACAGATAAAAAAACGCCACTCAAATTGAGTGGCGGCGAATCATGTCAGCACTATTACTGAAAAAAAATTCCAATTTATAGGGGTGAACAAACTGTTCAAGTCACATGCGTTGGTTGCAATTAGTAACCAAAGCTTGTTGGGTATACAAAGTTACCGGTGTAAACAGATTTGTTTGTCCAGAACATTGCACTTGGTAAACCTTTCATAAATATCACCTTCTAAATCAATTAACACTTTCGTTGATTTTCTCGGTTCCATGGAGGCGATAAACGGACTCATCCTTTGAGCATTTCATTCTTCTTTTTGGAAGCTGGTTATAAATATACCACTTAGAAATTTAATTACAACTATTTTAGTGAGAAAGATCACATAAAAGCAAAAACATGACCAGGATCAAATCACAACTGTAACTAAATTACAGTTCTGTTAATTCAGTTGAGACCTCGTTTTAGTTAATGCATAACTTTAACCATGTTAAGTGACAAAAAATGCAGATATCACAAGTCATTTACGCGAAGCCACGATCAGTCGTTTGGCTTTACCAACGAACCATATAGCGATTTCATGTACTCCACGACTACTCGCTTTACCTTTCTAGTGGTATGCTTGCAGGCAATTCTAAAGCCACAACCGTTCAGCATTTACTGCTAAACGCACATTAAATCTACGGTTTATATGTGGCTAAGTACCTTAAAAGGAGTCTTCCGTGTCTGAATTCCATTCTGAGATCAGTACCTTATCACCTACTCCACTTTGGCAGTTTTTTGATAAGATTTGTTCCATTCCTCATCCGTCAAAACATGAAGAAGCACTAGCTCAATACATCGTTGACTGGGCAACAGCGCAAGGTTTTGATGTCCGCCGCGATCCAACTGGCAACGTATTTATTAAAAAACCAGCCACGCCAGGTATGGAAAACAGAAAAGGTGTGGTTCTTCAAGCGCACATTGATATGGTGCCACAAAAGAACGAAGACACTGCTCACGACTTCACTCAAGATCCAATCCAACCTTACATTGATGGTGAATGGGTAACAGCAAAAGGCACGACGCTAGGCGCTGACAACGGTATCGGTATGGCATCATGTCTTGCCGTTCTTGCATCAACAGACATCAAACACGGCCCTATCGAAGTGCTGTTAACCATCGATGAAGAAGCTGGTATGACCGGTGCGTTTGGCCTAGAAGCTGGTTGGTTAGAGGGTGATATTCTACTAAACACCGACTCTGAACAAGAAGGCGAGGTGTATATGGGTTGTGCTGGCGGTATCGATGGCGCAATGACATTCGATATCACTCGTGATGCAATTCCAGCAGGCTTTGTTACTCGCCAACTGACACTAAAAGGTTTGAAAGGCGGTCACTCAGGTTGTGATATTCACACCGGTCGTGGCAACGCAAACAAACTGATCGGCCGCTTCCTAGCTGGCCATGCTCAAGAACTTGATCTTCGCTTGATTGAATTCCGTGGCGGTAGTCTACGTAATGCTATTCCACGTGAAGCATTCATCACTGTTGCGCTTCCAGCAGAAAACCAAGAAAAACTGGCTGAGCTCTTTAACTACTACTCTGAGCTGCTAAAAGCAGAACTTGGGAAAGTTGAAACGGATATCGTCACATTCAATGAAAACATCGTTACTGATGCACAAGTGTTTGCGATTGCCGATCAACAACGTTTCATCGCAGCATTAAACGCATGTCCAAACGGCGTAATGCGTATGAGTGACGAAATTGAAGGTGTGGTTGAAACTTCTCTAAACGTTGGTGTTATCACGACAGAAGAGAACAAAGTAACAGTATTGTGCCTGATCCGTTCACTTATCGATTCTGGTCGTAGCCAAGTTGAGGGGATGCTTCAATCAGTGGCTGAGCTAGCTGGCGCTCAAATCGCGTTCTCTGGCGCTTACCCAGGTTGGAAACCTGATGCAGATTCAGAAATCATGGCGATTTTCCGTGACATGTACGAAGGTATCTACGGTCACAAACCAAACATCATGGTTATCCACGCTGGCCTTGAGTGTGGTCTATTCAAAGAACCTTATCCGAACATGGACATGGTTTCTTTCGGTCCAACCATCAAGTTCCCTCACTCTCCGGATGAGAAAGTGAAAATTGATACCGTTCAACTGTTCTGGGATCAAATGGTTGCACTACTCGCAGCCATTCCTGAAAAAGCGTAATCCTGACCAGATACGACAAATACGAAAAAGGGTGCCGAGGCACCCTTTTTTATTGCGAGTTTGCTGTTAAAAGCACTTCACAAATTATGCACGAGTTTGCGCGTATGCCGCTAGCTCATCCATAGAAGTCTTAGCAACGACTTCACCATCGATGTAGTAAGTTACGAACTCACCATCACGAACACCCATTAGCGTCGCTTTCTCACCGTTGTTGTAAGTGATGTCCATCTGAACTGTATTTTCATCAAGCTGCTGCATTTGGCCTTGCTCGATAACACGGTTATTGGTTAGTGGACCGATAGGTGCTGTCGTTAGAGACTTATCTAACTGGTGGTTTACATCGATGTATGTATCCATCTTTGTATCAAAAATGTGTGGCTTACCGTTTAGTGGGTTCTTACCTGTCCAAAACTCTAGCGAGTTAAACACAATGTAGTCAGCCGCAACCGAAACACCGTAAATTGGAGCCATTAGCATGTTTAGGCCACCACGAGCGTAACGGTTGTCTACAGCTTTTAGGTTAAAGCCCATAACGTAACCCGTTACTGCGTTGCTGCCTACACAACCTGAAAGTGACACTGCTACTGCAGTCATCGCACCAATTTTAGCGATCGCCTTTTTCATCAAAGCCTCTGTTTCTATATAAAATACTAGGTCAAAAATTCGGCGCGGATATTAGCCGATATAACTCGGGGAGAAAAGACACATTTTTAGTAAAAAACGAGCCGTATTATTTTTGACACCAAAGCATTCATAAAATGCATTTTCCACGGTTGAGTTATAATTATTTATATATTGAAAATTAGATAGTTACGCATAATAACTAATAGATAGACTACATCTGATGAATATTTAATCTTATCGAACAAATATATTTGTCGTAACCTTAAGTAGAATGATTAGTGTGATTTTGAACCAGTTGTTACATTGTTGATAACGTATTTGACAGAGATGGTTTATGGCCAGAAGTAAAAAAAGCAAAGTATTTGAGCTACTCGGGCATCAAGTACAACCAGGACAACGACTAGAGACAGAATTTGAAGCAGCACAGCTTTACACTCACTCTCCGCTGTCTATTCCTGTGGAAATCATTCACGGCAAACAAGCCGGTCCCGTTTTAATGGTGAACGCGGCAATCCATGGTGATGAGCTTAATGGCGTAGAAATTGTTCGTCAGATGATCAACCAACTCGACCCACAGAAACTAAAAGGAACAGTGATCGCTGTGCCTATCGTCAACGTGTTTGGCTTTATCCATAAGTCTCGATACTTGCCAGACCGTCGCGATTTAAACCGTTGTTTCCCAGGTAGTGAGAAAGGTGCACTTGCATCTCGTATGGCCCATGGTTTCTTTAACAACATTGCCAAGCGTTGTGATTACATTCTCGACTTGCACACTGGCGCAATTCACCGTACCAACTTACCGCAGATCCGTGCAAACCTAAGCAACCCAGAAACATTGCGCATTGCTAAAGCATTTGCAACGCCGGTGATCGTGGATTCAGCACTGCGTGATGGCTCCTTACGTAGTGAAGCAGAAAAATGTGATATTCCAGTACTGACGTACGAAGCGGGTGAAGCGTTGCGTTTCGATCCACTGTCGATCACAGCTGGCGTACTAGGTGTTCAGCGCGTAATGCAGGCGATTGGTATGCTACGTGCGAGCCGTAAAAAGCTTCCAGAGCCGATCATCGCGAAATCAACCAGTTGGGTTCGTGCTTCAGGTAATGGTATTCTACGTACCGTGGTGAACTTGGGTGATAAGGTTGAAGAGGGTGAAACACTGGCTTACATCAGCTCACCGCTAGGCCATGATGAACTTGAGCTACTAGCACCTAAAGGTGGTATCGTGATTGGTCAGCAGACGCTGCCTTTGGTTAACGAAGGGGATGCGATTTTCCATATCGCTTACTTTAAGCAAGACGATGAAATCGTTGAGCAAGCCGTAGAAAGCTACATTGAAGAGTTAACAGAATTTGATGTAGACCAAGTTACGACAGGTCAAATCCCGTTAGACACAAATAATGTGTAAATAACAACAATTGTGTAAATGATGGATAAAACAAAGCCCTGAATATTCAGGGCTTTTTGTTGCAATTACTCTTCGTCGTCAGAGTCTGCTGCGCGCGCTTTGCGAGCTTCTTCTTTGCGAACTTTTGCCGCTAGTTGCTCTGCTTCACGCTCTTGACGTTGTACCGCTTTGCGCTCGTTACGAACAACTTGGTTTTGGATAAAACCTGCTAGTTCTTGCTCAGCCCAAGCTTGTGCTTTCTCTTCGCTGTCAAAACCAGTTTCACGTTTTGATACAACCACTTTGCGAGAAGTAACTTGGCGAGTGATTTCCGCGCTCCAACCGTTACGTTTTTCAGTTACGCGAATAGCAAATTTTGGATTTTTAGACATTTTTTCAATTCCTAAGGGATTAATCAGGGATTCGGTCAACTTGATAACTCCATCTAAGCTGAGCTGTTTAACACCATCCCTTGGTAAGCGCGGTATTAGAGCATAATTGATTCTGCTTTGCGCGATTTTTTTAAGTCTATCTGAGAATTTTTCATTGTGAAAAACAAAAGCGCAGACCTTTTGATCTGCGCTTTTCATTTTACAAAGATAAACAGTATTAACCGATGTTCTTACGTGCGTTCTGGAACATGCGCATCCAAGCACCGTTCTCGCCCCAACCTTCTGGAGACCATGAGTTCGCGACTGTACGGAATACACGCTCTGGGTGCGGCATCATAATAGTTACACGACCATCTTGAGTCGTTAGACCTGTGATTGCGTTTGGCGAACCGTTCGGGTTGTTCGGGTATTGCTGCGTTGGGTTACCGTGGTTGTCCACGTAACGAACGGCAACCGTACCTGATGCTTCAATCGCAGCTAGGTGGTCAGCATCGCGCACTTCTACGCGACCTTCCCCGTGAGACACTGCAATCGGCATACGAGAACCAGCCATGCCGTCGAAGAATACAGAGTCAGACTTCTGCACTTCAACTAGGCTGAAACGGGCTTCGAAACGCTCAGATTCGTTACGAACAAAGCGTGGCCATAGGTCTGCACCTGGGATTAGCTCTTTCAAGTTCGATAGCATCTGACAGCCGTTACACACACCTAGAGAGAACGTATCTTCACGCTTAAAGAAGCCCTCGAACTGGTTGCGAGCTTGTTCATTGAACAGGATAGACTTAGCCCAACCTTCACCAGCGCCTAGAACGTCACCGTAAGAGAAGCCACCACACGCCACTAGGCCTTGGAACTCTTCCAGTACAGCTTGACCCGTTAGGATGTCGCTCATGTGAATATCCGTTGCTTCAAAGCCAGCACGGTCAAAGGCTGCAGCCATCTCTACATGAGAGTTAACGCCCTGCTCACGTAGGATTGCCATCTTAGGCTTAGCGCCAGTATTTACCATAGAACCCGCGATGTACGGTGCTGCAATGTCTTCATTTACATCGAAGCTTAGCTTAACGTTTAGGCCAGGGTCTGAGTTGTCTTTCTTCGCTTTGTGCTCTTGGTCAGCACATGCTGGGTTATCACGTAGACCTTGCATCTTGTGCGTTGTCTCCGCCCAGATAGTACGTAGTTCAGTACGGTTGCGTTCTAGAACGACTGTGTCACCAGAAGTAATCACTAACTCATCAGATGCTGCCCCATCACCAACCACAGAGCCGATAACGTGTGAACACGCTTCTAGGCCATTTGCTGCTAGCGTTGAAAGTACAGCGTCTAGGTCATCGTTCTTAACCTGAAGTACTGCACCTAGCTCTTCGTTAAATAGTGCTGCTAGAGTATCTTCGCCAAGGTCAGCAATGTCAGCTTTCACACCACAGTGACCCGCGAATGCCATCTCAGCAAGAGTAACGAATAGACCGCCATCACCTTTATCGTGGTAAGCCACTACTTGGTCATTCGCTACTAGAGTTTGAACGCCTTCGTAGAAACCTTTTAGCTGTGCTGCGTTGTCTACGTCTGCTGGCTTATCACCAAGCTGCTTGTAAACCTGTGCTAGTGCTGTTGCACCTAGACGGTTTTGACCGTTACCTAAGTCGATAAGAACTAGCGAGGTATCACCTTTGTCAGTGCGAAGCTGAGGTGTGATTGTCTTACGAACATCTTCAACACGAGCAAACGCAGTGATAATTAGAGATAGCGGAGAAGTTACTTCTTTCTGCTCGCCATTCTCTTCCCACTTAGTCTTCATCGACATTGAGTCTTTACCCACGGGGATAGTCAGACCAAGTGCTGGACATAGCTCTTCACCCACCGCTTTCACTGCTTCGTAAAGACCTGCATCTTCACCCGGGTGGCCTGCTGGAGACATCCAGTTTGCAGACAGTTTAATGTGTTTGATATCACCGATGTTTGTCGCAGCGATGTTGGTGATTGCTTCACCAACCGCTAGGCGAGCTGAAGCACCGAAGTCTAGTAGAGCAACAGGAGTACGCTCACCCATCGACATTGCTTCACCGTGGTAAGTGTCGTAGCTTGCAGCTGTTACTGCGCAGTTAGCTACAGGAACCTGCCACGGGCCGACCATTTGGTCACGCGCAACAAGACCAGTCACCGTGCGGTCACCGATAGTAATTAGGAATGTTTTTTCTGCAACCGTTGGAAGACGTAGAACGCGATCCACGGCTTCGTTTAGCTCGATACCGTCACGGTTAACCGCTGGGTTGTTGGCTTTAAGCGTTTTCGCATCACGGTGCATCTTAGGCGTCTTACCAAGAAGCACATCCATTGGCATGTCGATTGGCGTGTTGTCGAAGTGTGAATCTTCAAGTTTCAGCTCACGCTCTTCAGTTGCGATACCTACTACCGCGTATGGTGCACGTTCACGCTTACAGATCGCGTCGAATACTTCCATATTCTCTGGCGCAACTGCCATTACGTAACGCTCTTGAGATTCGTTACACCAGATCTCAAGCGGGCTCATGCCTGGTTCGTCGTTTGGTACATCACGCAGTTGGAAAATACCACCACGTTCGCCATCGTCTACAAGCTCTGGAAGTGCGTTAGAGATACCACCTGCGCCCACATCGTGGATAAATGCGATTGGGTTCTGCTCGCCAAGCTGCCAACAACGGTCGATCACTTCCTGACAGCGACGCTCCATCTCTGGGTTTTCACGCTGTACAGAAGCAAAATCTAGGTCTTCTGCTGATTGGCCAGATGCCATTGAAGAAGCCGCACCACCGCCAAGGCCGATGTTCATTGCAGGACCACCAAGAACGATTAGACTTGCGCCGACTGGGATCTCTTTCTTCTGAACGTGCTCATCACGGATGTTACCCATACCACCAGCAATCATGATTGGCTTGTGGTAACCACGAACCTCTTCACCTGCGTGAGAATTAACTTTCTCTTCGTAAGTACGGAAGTAACCAAGTAGGTTTGGACGACCAAATTCGTTGTTGAACGCCGCGCCACCTAGTGGGCCTTCTAGCATGATGTCTAGGGCGTTAACGATACGACCCGGCTTACCGAAATCTGTTTCCCATGGCTGTTCAAAACCAGGAATACGTAGGTTAGACGTTGTGAAACCAACTAGACCCGCTTTTGGCTTACCACCGATACCAGTCGCGCCTTCGTCACGGATTTCACCACCAGAACCTGTAGAAGCGCCCGGCCAAGGAGAGATAGCCGTTGGGTGGTTGTGCGTTTCCACCTTCATTAGGATGTGCGCTTTCTCTTGGTTGTAACCGTACTGGCGAGTTTCTGGGTTCGGGAAGAAGCGACCAACATCCGAACCTACCATTACCGCTGCGTTATCTTTGTAGGCAGACAGTACGTTTTCAGGCGTGGTTTCGAATGTGTTTTTGATCATCTTGAACAGAGACTTCTCTTGCTTCACGCCGTCGATAGTCCAATCTGCATTAAAGATCTTGTGACGACAGTGCTCTGAGTTCGCTTGTGCAAACATCATCAGTTCAATGTCAGTCGGGTTACGTTCTAGTTTATTTACGAATGCATCGTAAAGGTATTCGATCTCATCATCTGCAAGTGCAAGACCTAGGGTAACGTTTGCGTTTTCAAGCGCAGTACGACCGCCGTTTAATAGATCTACGTCTGCCACAGGTGCTGGCTCTGCCGCTTGGAATAACGCATTTGCCGCATCGAAATCAGTAAACGTCACTTCCATCATACGATCATGGATAAGCGCTTTTACGTCTGCAATTTGTGCGTCGTTAAGAGGTGTCGATGTTTCTACGTAGTATGCCGTGCCGCGCTCAAGACGTTTTACTTTGTCTAGACCGCAATTGATGGCGATATCAGTAGATTTAGAAGACCAAGGCGAAATGGTGCCCGGACGAGGAGTAACAAGAAGTAAAAGACCTTCTGGCTCATGCTCTTCGATCGTTGGACCGTAAGTCAGCAATTTTTCCAGTTTTTCCAACTCTTGATCATCAAGGTCAGACTTTAGATCTGCAAAGTGCATGAACTCTGCGTAAATGCCAGTGACAGGCAGATCTTGTTCACGACAAAGTTCCAGTAGTTTATTAACACGAAACTCAGAAAGAGCTGGGGAGCCACGCAAAATTCTCATGTGCTTAGGTCTCTTGTTGCAAGTGATTAAGGTGATATTGGAATAAATTCAGTGGGTTATACTGTTTTCTTCGAAGCTATTCCCGAAGGTTTTTCAAACCTATGCCGATTCCACCTCTTCGTTGCGAGCGCATTATATAGCAATTGTTTTTGTGATGTAACATCAAAAGCAACCGTTTGCGTCATTTTTTTCGTCAAATTTGATTTACGACTTAAATGTCGATAAATCACACAATGTCGCACTCTATCTGCTTGATTCACTTTGCCCCATCGGCACGCTTTGATATAAAGGCAACTAGAAATTTATTGAGACGTACCCAATTAATGCAAATAAGTCAGTTCAATAGACTCAAGCGCAGCGCCTTACTTTTCGCGACTGTGCTTTTACTTTCTGCCTGTCAGATTGAGTCAGAACCTAAAAGTGAATTCGAGCAAATCCAAGAACGTGGGGTTCTACGTGTTGGCACGCTAAATAACCAACTCTCTTATTACATTGGTCCAGATGGCCCGGCAGGTCTAGATTATGAACTGGCGCGTAAATTTGCCGAACAACTGGGCGTAAAGCTGGAGATTAAACCGGCTTTTCGCCAAGCAGAACTGTTCCCAGCCCTTAAAAAAGGTGACATCGACATCATTGCTACGGGCTTGACTCAAACTTCTCAAGCCGTACAACGTTTTCGTCCAGCTCCTGCCTATTACTATGTAAGCCAACAAGTGGTTTATAAGAAAGGCCAACTTCGTCCACGCGATCTCAAGCAGCTCATTGGCTACCAAAAAGCAAAAGACAAAAATGCCGAAGAAGGAGAGTTGAGTGCGGGAGCCGAAACGCTACAGATCGTCGAACAGTCACAATTTGTTCCTACGTTAACGGATTTACAAAAAGAGCACCCAGAGCTTCAATTTGAGATTGTTGGAAACGCCGACACTCGCGATCTCCTAAGACAGGTATCTACTGGAGAGTTACGCTTTACCGTCACCGACTCTGTTGAGCTCTCATTGGCACAACGCTTATATCCAGACTTAACCTTGGCATTCGAGCTAACCGAAGATCAACCAGTATCATGGTTTACCCGCCGATCGGAAGATGAAAGCTTATACGCAATGCTGATAGAGTTTTTTGGCAACATCAAACAGTCCGGTGAATTAGCGACATTAGAAGAAAAATACATCGGCCATATCGAAGCATTCGACTATGTGGATACTCGCGCCTTTATCCGAGCCTTAGACAACACACTGCCGAAATGGGCACCATTGTTCCAAAAATACAGTGAAGAATTCGATTGGCGATTGATTGCAGCACTGGCTTATCAAGAATCTCACTGGAAACCAAAAGCGAAATCACCAACAGGGGTACGCGGCATGATGATGTTAACCCTACCAACGGCGAAGAGCGTGGGTGTGACTGACCGTCTAGATCCAGAACAATCGGTTCGTGGTGGTGTGGAGTATCTACGTCGTATCGTTGCCCGTGTTCCGGATTCTATCAACGATCATGAAAAAATTTGGTTTGCTCTTGCATCTTACAACGTTGGCTACGGCCACATGATGGATGCGCGTCGCCTCACCAAAGCACAAGGCGGTGATCCTGATGCTTGGTCCGATGTAAAAGAACGACTACCCCTACTACGCCAGAAGCGCTTTTATAGCCAAACACGTTATGGTTATGCGCGTGGTGATGAGGCCCGTAACTACGTAGAAAATATTCGTCGTTATTACCAATCTATCATTGGACACGTGAGTCAGAAACCTGCGGTTGAAGAAGACACCAGTGAGCTTCAAGTCATCCCGCCATTAGACCCGAATATCTTGGTTTCTGGCGCCGTTGAAACGTTGACAGACCAAATTTCTGGAGCAGTAGAAAGCATACCGGGAACCGAGCAACAAACGCCAACAACGGTGGAATAAACCTTTCGAAAATAGCGAGCGAATGGCTCGCTATTTTTTTATTGAGTCAACAGAAAAAGTTAACTAGAATCGCGTCTTTCGGACTTGTTTCTAACTCCCAACACTTCGCTTTCTAGCCAAAGTCAAAGAAACAGAAACAATGGGTCCTTTGTGTCACCTCTCCTCGATCTGATGTCACCATCATCCATAAGTATGCATCTCAAGAATGCCAACTATTGATAATGTATCAGGCGCTTACTCGTATAAGTGTCGGAGAGCGTGTTCGTTGTCTGCAAGAGGTTCTGGTTATGAGAAAACGCAGAGTGCAGTCAAAACGTTTGAATAAGACAGTGGCTGCTAACCGCCGTAAGCGCACGCTTACCGGCATTAAAAAGAAAGTCAGTGCACGTAACCGTGTTTTTGTTCACCTAGTGAACCACTGATAACTTGAAGCAAACATCTACTGCAAAGTAGGTGTTTGCTAAAAAACAATCCCTGTATTGTCCAAGAATAAACGCACGACCTACTCGCCTTTATCTTCTTCTTTTTCTTTTACTCCTTGCCCCTCTTCCAATGCTTTCTGCGCTTGTTTCTGAGCTTTTATTTCTTTACGACGACGCTTAAAAAACGCCTGTAACTGAGTGCGACACTCCGCTTCTAGTAGACCCCTTTCTACGGTTGCGTAATGATACGCTGCTTGGCTTTCAAACAAGTTTAATACCGTTCCTGCGGCACCAGCTTTTAAGTCGGGAGCACCGTACACGACACGTTTTACTCGGCTATGAAGTAACGCGCCTGCGCACATTGGACATGGCTCTAACGTTACGTACAACGTGGTATCCAGTAAGCGGTAATTTTGTAGCGCTTCCCCTGCTTTACGTAAGGTTTGAATTTCTGCATGAGCGGTCGCATCATGGGCGCAAATAGAGCGATTCCAGCCCTCTGCAATGATCTCTCCATCCTTAACTAAAACAGCCCCAACAGGAACTTCACCCTCCGCTTCAGCTTGCTCAGCAAGCTCCATCGCTCGGCGCATAAACAATTCGTCTTGAGAGGAAAAAGAAAGGTCAGACAAAGGAACTCCAGAGAAAATAACGATTCATCAAACAAGAATAGTATCACTAACTTTTGCATCGCTACAGAAGAAGCCATCGCCATTTTTAGAAAGATGAAAACAAAAAAGCGCAGGCCTCTCGACCTGCGCTTTTCAATTTTTGGATAGTCTTTTCTATCTTTGGATAGTAATCGACTGTAATTACATCGTGTAAGTGTAAGGTGCTTGGATACCTAGAGGAATGCCTAGCATCCAGTAAACCACTAGGAATAGAGACCAACCGATCAGCATAGCAATCGAGAATGGCATCATTAGTGATGCTAGCGTACCGATACCTGTCGACTTCACGTAACGTTGACAGTAAACCACCACTAGAGGGAAGAATACCATCAGAGGTGAAATGATGTTCGATACAGAATCACCTACACGGTAAGCCGCTTGAGATAGCTCTGGAGAGATACCAACAGCCATTAGCATTGGCACAAGGATTGGACCGATCAGTGCCCATTTCGCAGATGCAGAACCGATTAGAAGGTTTACAGAAGCCGTTAGAAGAATCATACCGATGATCGTTGCTTCACCTGGTAGGTTCATCGCTTTCAGGCCTTCCGCACCGTATAGCGCCAGCATCGTACCAATGTTTGATTGAGCAAACGCAGATAGGAACTGTGCACAGAAGAACGACATTACGATGTACGCGCCCATTGTAGACATCGTGTCTGCCATCGCTTTGATGATGTCGTTACTTGTCTTGAACGTGCCAGAAACTCGACCGTAAACGTAGCCTGGAATGATGAACAAAATGAAGATCAGTGGAACGATAGACTTCATGATTGGCGCAGAGAACGCAGTAATTTCACCTTCAGGCGAACGAAGCGCTGAGTTTTCTGGGATAAGCGCAACAACAAGAAGTGCGATACCTGCCATCATAGCCCAACCAGCGTAACGGAACGCTTTAGACTCAAGCTCAGTGAAAGTACCTAGATCTGGTGCTTTCTCTGCGTCTTCGTCAATTGGTGTATTCGCTAGACGAGGTTCGATGATTTTTTCTGTTACGTACCAACCGATAGCCACAATGATTACTGAAGATAGACCAGTAAAGAAGATGTTTGCTAGTGGGTTAACAATGTACTCAGGGTCTAGAACCTGTGCCGCTGTTTGTGTAAAGCCAGCAAGTAGCGGGTCAATACCTGAAGGGATGAAGTTTGCAGAGAAACCACCTGATACACCTGCGAACGCTGCCGCGATACCCGCTAGAGGGTGACGACCTGCTGCGTGGAAGATGATACCACCAAGAGGAATAACCAGAACGTAGCCCGCGTCCGCCGCAGTGTGCGATACGATTGCTACAAGAATTAGCATTGGAGTAAGAAGTTTTGCTGGCGTGAAGTTCAGCATCTTCTTAAGACCAGTCGTGATGAAGCCAGATGAATCAGCAACACCAACACCTAGCATCGCAACAAGTACGATACCTAGAGGAGCAAAGCCTGTGAACGTTGTCACCATGTTAGCAAGGAAACTTGCTAGTGCTTCGCCTGTTAAAAGGTTAGTAATGGTTAGAGCTTCGCCAGTTCGAGGGTTTAGAAGGTCGAAAGAAACATTCGACAAAAGTGCAGACGCAGCCCAAGTAATGATTAGTGCCCAGAAGAACAAAATCGCAGGATCAGGAATTTTATTACCTGCTCGCTCGATAAAGTTCAGAAAACGGTCCATACCGCTCGGCTTCGGTGATGGCGATTTATTAACAGCTTGGTTACTCATGGTAACTCCATATGAATGATGTTGGTGCCATGGCCTATTTGAATAATTATAACGGCCTATTTTCAACCAAGCATTTTATTCAATAGTCATAAAGAAAGCACAAGGTTCTGCGATTTTTTCCATAATTGGAGACATATTTTGCAAAAACACCATACCAATGAAACAAAAAAAACACAGTAGCACATCATTCGCACTAACAGTAAAAAAACAGTTTATTAACTAGCACCTTTTCTTATAGATTTTACGAATATTTCCGACAAATAAACATCAGTGAATACACCACCAATCGGCTAAGCTTCACCCTACTCATCGAACTCGCTATATCGCGTGATTTTTGTCTCCAGTTGTATGGATTTTGTCCGGCCCATCCGATCTTGCCAACTGGACGTAATCACGATCGTCTTGAGTGAAGCAGAAACCGTTGGGGCTGAAACATTCCATCGCACACGATACGCTCCAACAGTATTAGATCCTGTCGCAATCGAATCAAAATGAACAATTGGGATCGTAGAAAGCGCACCAGACGCACCGCGAGTATGGAACCGTTCCAGTTGATTTTCTGCTACTCGCAATGCATTAATGCTATTTATGGCATAATCCGCTTCTCGCTCCATATACGCCTGCCATTTAATAAGGCCTAACGCCCCGACACCAATGAGCAGAAACGTCATCAGCACTTCAATCAAACTAATGCCTTGCTGTTTAGAGGTCACGCCACGACCCCCTTAACCAATCGATACGCTCATGATCATTGGGGACTGCCGCAGAATCAAACGTCAAATCCATCGACGATGAAAAAACACTTAACCCGCCCTCAGTATCAAAAATGTACCCACCGAGCGTTCTAAATGAGCCCGAAGCAAAAAAAGTCAGTCTTGCTTTTTCTGCGGCAGAAAGTGGGCCTAAATTGGATGTATTCGACACCTCAGGCGTCCACTTCGCGGTCATATTGCCCACCGCCGACGTGTATAAGTGATAGATGGTGCCGGGAAACGTATCTGCCCCTGCGACAGACAAAAGGCCATTTTCAATCACTAGCAATTTAGGCTGCGCATTAAAAGCAACGCCCAAGCCCGCTTCTAAATCACAATCACCTTCAACCCACACTTTGTCACTATAAGTAAAAGCTCGCTCGACCTTATCTGCGCACGATAAATGCCCGTCGCCACTGCTGGATACCGTCCCAGAAACCACTTCAAATCCGCGTTTTATTTCGGTTAATTGGCTGCGTGGCGCACCAAAGACGGCTTCAAATGGATCAAACTCTGAGTCGTAAACAACATCATGCTCAAATACTTTGCCATCGCCAATATAGTTAGGATCATGACTTGATAGTGCAACACGATAGTCATTAGGTGCCCTCGTATCATCACAATATTCTGCGCCTAGAGGACAAAGACCATATTTTTGAGTATTGGTCATAGCATCGCTTGCACAACGATGCCCGGTGGGATTTAACGTAACAAAACCACCTCGCAATATCAGCGAACGTTGAAAACGGATAGAAACACACACATTAGGGGCGATAAATTCAGGCACAACTTGGTATGAGCCAATCAACATCAAATCTGAACGAGCTTGAATAGCACCAATAGGACGCCCTATCACTCTCATGTGTTTTTTTAGTGCCACTCGGCCATTCACATTCGATGTCACTTCAAAATGAGAGGCATTGGTAAGCGACCGAGTTGCAGCTACTTGGCTCGGCTCACAACGAGAATAATCTTGTGCCGTTGGTAGGTATGACGTATTGGCTTTATTAATGGCAAGCGCACACTCTAAACCGCCTTCTGCTAGCCAATATTCCTGCCGAGACTCAATCTCGTTATTTGATCTTTTTATTTGATAAAAAAGCGGTTTATAACTCGCCATCGATATCATTAATGCCCCAACTAACAACACACTAGCTACCAATAACACCACTGCCCCTTGCTGCGTTTTCACTCCTGCCAGTTCCTTTGTTTTACAATAAAAAACTGCTCAGTATTGATGCTCAATGCGCCGATTAAATAGGTACCTAAGGCGACTTCCACCACTGCACTTTTGGCATGCTCACTTGCAACCGTTTCTTCGCTCAGTTCAAACTTACTGACACCAATCACTTTATTATCAAACAATCTGTTGCAAGACCGTGTTGCCGCCATATTGGTCACTTCGAGCGTACTCATGACTGAAGGTTGTTTCTTTTCACATATAAACAGCGCATTAGGTGAGTCTTCCCTTTGCTCATACACCACATTTTTATAAATCGTAGAAGCGCCGGACGCACTAATAAGATAGGCGTAAGCAACCAATCCAAAGTCAGGGCCGCTCAAGGTAAATACCGTATTTTCTGCTCCCGAGATTTTTATTGAACGGCCACCACCTCCATCAAACCCCGCGCGCTGGATGTCGTTTTTCATCATTTGCAAAACACTGGCTGTATTTTGCAATAACAACAACTCTTGCGTGCGCTCCAACGTCAACTTTTGACCACTGATGTACAGAGAACCGACGGCGCCAAGTGCAATCACACCAAGACTAGAGGCTAAAAGAAATTCAATAAGACTTGTGCCTTCTTGCTTAATCATCTTGCACCTTTATGAACACGTTGAATAACCATAATGCTCTTTGTGCCGATCATCACTGCATATTCGAACACGGGCAGACAATGTATGCGAAACCAACTTAAGTGCCTTCGATGATTCTCCACTAGGATGAAAACGGATGTTGCCAGAAGATGGACGGCCATGTATCCCATCAAAGCTGATCTGGTCAGAGGCGTAGCTTGCCGTCAGTGAAATTCCTTGAAATGGCTGACCAGAAAAAGCGTGTATTACCGTCCCAATACCGGGTGCTGAGCGATTGGTGAGTTCTATTCGCCAATTTCCATCACTCGAATCACTTTCAGCAATAATGATATGCGCCCATAGTCGCTGACGACGCAAGACCGCCTCCGACTTACTTTGGATAACAAAGCCATGAAGCCCATCCGCAAGGCGCTGCATTTTGTTGGCTTCAAATATCCGATGAAAAGAGGGCACCGCATAAACCAACAAAATACTCAGCACAGCAACGGTGCTCATCAGTTCCAATAACGTAAACCCGCGACGCATTTCCCAAATTCCTATGCAATTGGCTTTTCAACCACGATTTCATCTTGATTCGATGCTACCACCTGCCAAAAATAGGTCGAAAAGTGAAAAGGAAGTTACTCGTCATGATTCGAAGTTCTTGTTGTAATCGCTACAACAGACCATTATTAGGAATGACATTGCTCGAATTACTTATTGTCGTTGTGATCATTGGGTTACTCGCCACGATCGCCTACCCGTCCTACACCCGACATGCCATAAGTTCACACCGAACCGTCGCATTAAGCGACATCAGTCGGATTCAATTGGCACTCGAACGAGCTTACACCGGCAGTTATCACTGGCGTGGGATTGTTTCAGGTGGGCATTGTTTGATTTGCGATTCAGACTCTGATCGTTTTACCTTTTCTATCGTAAGTTCAGCAACGCTGGCCTACACCATAGAAGCAACGGCAAAAGCCGACTTGGGACAAGATAAAGACCCATGCTTCCCATCAGGGGTAAAGAAAATCACCCTAACGTCAACCAATGTGGAATCACCAAGCGCATGTTGGAATAGGTAACCTCAAGCTGAGATAGAAAGGAAAAACGAATAGAAAAGGAAATGACAAATAAAGAAAAACAAAAACCTGCACAAGGCAGGTTTTTTTAATACGTTCGACTGACTGAGCAATTAGCTGGTTAGGTCATCGAAGAACTTCTTCACACCGTTGAAGAACCCTTCCGATTTTGGTTTGTGTTTTGTTGCTGCATCACCACCGCAAGACTCTTCAAACTCACGTAGCAGTTCTTTTTGACGAGAGCTTAGGTTGACTGGAGTTTCAACAACGAGCTTAACGATTAGGTCGCCCACACCGCCACCACGAACACCTTTCACACCTTTACCACGCATACGGAACATACGGCCAGTTTGCGTCTCTGTCGGTACTTTTAGGCTAACACGGCCATCCAGTGTTGGGACTTCAACTTCACCACCCAGCGCTGCCATTGCAAAACTTACTGGCACTTCACAGTACAGGTTGTTACCGTCACGTTCGAAGATATGGTGCTCTTTCACGTGAACTTGTACATACAAGTCACCTGCTGGTGCGCCCATTTCTCCAGCTTCACCTTCGCCAGATAGACGAATGCGATCGCCAGTATCAACACCTGCAGGGATCTTAACGTTAAGTGTCTTCGTTTTTTGCTTGCGACCTTGACCATGACATTCGTTACATGGATCTTTGATGATCTTGCCCTTACCGTGACAGGTAGGACAGGTCTGTTGTACTGCGAAGAAACCTTGACGCATCTGAACTTGGCCGTGACCATGACAAGTGCCACAAGTCTCAGCTGATGAGCCTTTCTTCGCACCGCTGCCATCACAGGTATCACAGTGAACCAGCGTTGGTACTTCGATTTCTTTCGATACGCCACGAACCGCTTCTTCTAACGACAGTTCCATGTTGTAACGCAAGTCTGAACCACGTTGTGCACGTTGCTGACCACCACCGCGACGACCGCCACCAAAGATATCACCGAAAACGTCACCAAAGATGTCGCCAAAATCAGCACTGCCACCACCAAAACCGCCGCCGAAGCCGCCACCGCCTTGTTCAAATGCTGCGTGACCGTACTGGTCGTACGCCGCTTTCTTTTGAGAGTCAGTGAGAATTTCGTACGCTTCTTTTACTTCTTTAAACTTGTCCGCAGCAGACTCATCACCTTGGTTACGGTCTGGGTGGAATTTCATCGCTAGACGCTTGTACGCCTTCTTGATATCGCGCTCAGAGGCATCACGACTTACGCCTAATACTTCGTAAAAATCACGTTTTGACATGTTCTTCGTCACCAATTAATTACTGCAAACGGCATTGATTCACCGCTTGGTGTTTGTATCATTCTAGGTAAGTGCACTCATTGCAAAATACTTAACTAGAAAGACAGCTTTGACAAACAGACGGGCGTAAGAGTCACCCCAAACGCCCGCGCACAAAAGTTTTTAGACACTAGGCGACTATAAATCGCCTAGTTAGAAATATTATTTCTTGTCGTCTTTAACTTCTTCGAATTCCGCATCAACTACGTCATCGTCTTTCGACTGTGCACCAGCGTCAGCACCTTGTGCTTGTTGCGCTTGAGCTTGTTGTTGAGCGATTTCCATTAGCTTTTGAGCTGCCGTCATTAGCGCTTGAACTTTAGCGTCGATCGCTTCTTTGTCATCGCCTTTACGTGCAGTTTCTAGCTCAGAGATAGCTGCTTCAATCTTCTCTTTCTCGTCTGCAGGTAGCGCTTCACCCGCTTCTTCTACTTGCTTACGAGTACCGTGAATCATTTGGTCAGCTTGGTTACGTGCAGCCGCTAGCTCTTCGAACTTTTTGTCCGCTTCTTTGTTCGCTTCTGCTTCTTGAACCATTTTCTCGATGTCTTCGTCGCTTAGACCGCCAGAAGCTTGGATAGTGATCTTCTGCTCTTTACCAGTCTGCTTGTCTTTCGCTGAAACGTGTAGGATACCATCCGCATCTAGGTCGAAAGTCACTTCGATTTGTGGCATACCACGTGGTGCAGCTTGGATACCTTCTAGGTTGAATTGACCTAGAGATTTGTTGAAAGACGCTTGCTTACGCTCACCTTGAAGAACGTGGATAGTTACCGCGCTCTGGTTGTCTTCTGCTGTAGAGAAAACTTGGTTCGCTTTCGTTGGGATAGTCGTGTTTTTCTCAACTAACTTAGTCATTACGCCGCCCATTGTCTCGATACCTAGAGACAGTGGAGTAACGTCTAGTAGAAGTACGTCTTTCACGTCACCCGCAAGAACACCACCTTGAACTGCAGCACCCATTGCTACTGCTTCATCAGGGTTTACGTCGCGGCGAGCTTCTTTACCAAAGAACTCAGCAACCTTCGCCTGAACCATAGGCATACGAGTCTGACCACCCACTAGGATTACGTCAGTGATGTCGTTTACAGATAGGTCAGCGTCAGCTAGAGCAACTTTTAGTGGCTCAAGAGAACGTTGTACTAGGTCTTCAACTAGAGATTCTAGTTTCGCACGCGTCACTTTCACGTTCATGTGCTTAGGACCCGTCGCGTCTGCAGTCACGTAAGGTAGGTTTACGTCAGTTTGAGAAGTAGAAGAAAGCTCGATTTTCGCTTTTTCTGCTGCTTCTTTAACACGTTGCATTGCTAGTGGATCGTTCTTAAGGTTGATGCCTTGCTCTTTTTGGAACTCGTCTACTAGGTAGTTGATTAGACGTGTATCAAAGTCTTCACCACCAAGGTGAGTGTCACCGTTAGTTGCTAGAACTTCGAATGTTTTCTCGCCTTCAACTTCATCGATTTCGATGATAGAGATATCGAATGTACCACCACCAAGGTCGTATACCGCGATAGTGCGGTCGCCGCCTTTCTTGTCTAGACCGTATGCTAGAGCAGCCGCTGTTGGTTCGTTGATGATACGTTTAACTTCTAGACCTGCGATACGGCCAGCGTCTTTTGTTGCTTGACGCTGTGCATCGTTAAAGTAAGCAGGAACGGTGATAACAGCACCAGTTACTTCCTCACCTAGGAAGTCTTCAGCCGTTTTCTTCATTTTTTTCAGGATTTCAGCTGAAACTTGAGGAGCCGCCATTTTTTGGCCTTGTGCTTCTACCCAAGCGTCACCATTGTCAGCCTTAACGATTTTGTAAGGCATGATTTCGATATCGCGCTGAACTTCTTCGTCTTCAAAACGACGACCAATAAGACGCTTAATTGCAAATAGCGTGTTCGTTGGGTTAGTTACTGCTTGGCGTTTTGCAGGTTGACCTACTAGCGTTTCACCGTCGGTGTATGCAACAACCGATGCAGTGGTGCGCTCACCCTCTGCGTTTTCAATTACACGTGGTTTGTCGCCGTCTAGTACAGCAACACATGAGTTAGTAGTACCTAAATCAATACCAATGATTTTACCCATCTGGCTATCTCCGAATAAATTCTATTTTCGTTTTGCTATATCCCCTATGTGGGGACGTAGAATTGGGATTCAACCCTTACTCACAAACAAAAATAATGTTGTTTGCTTCTCTTATGCCCAATAGATAAGGGCTGCAAATGGCTTTTCAAGGGAGAAAATAAAAAAAAATGCGATTTTTTCACTGAAATGAAAAAGCGAGGCACTTGACCTCGCTTTGAATGAGAATGAATTACAAATTATGCACTTGCTGGCGCTGGTTCCGGGCGAATCTCTTCCTCTTTACCAATCTCACCTTCCGATTTTGCAACGATGGTATTTACTGCGGTATCCCCCACTACGTTAGACGATGTACAGAACATATCGTTGATTCGATCAACCGCGGCGATGATCGCTAAGCCCTCTGGTGGTAACCCCAATTGGTGAAGCAAAACACCCACCATCACAATACCACCACCAGGAACACCACCAGCACCAATCGATAGAAGAAGAATCGTCACACCAAGAGTAAACACATCGGCGGTATTAATTGGCTGGCCAAACGCGTTAGCGACAAAGATGGTTGCCAATGCAATGTAAATAGAGACACCTGACATATTCATGGTCGCGCCAAGAGGAACACCAAAACCCGCAACCGACTTTGAGACGTTCAGCTTGTCCGTCAATGTACGCATCGTGACCGGAATCGTCGCATTTGAGCTGGCCGTCGAGAGTGAAAACAGCACTTGCTCACGAGTTGCACGCAAGAACGTCTTTGGTGACATGCCCGTGGCTACGCTAACCGCCATTGGATAGAAGAAGAAGATCCAAAACACTAGCATCGCGACCACAAGACCAACATAACCTGCGACGGACAACAGCGTATTCGCATCTAACGTCGCACCAAGTTGGATCATCAGCGCAAACACACCGTAAGGCGCTAAGCTCATCACAAGGCCTACCAGCTTCATCATGATTTCATTCGCCATCTTAAAAGTACGAATAGCCGGACCTCCACGAGAATCCAAAGCTTGAATAGCAAGACCGGTCAAAATCGCCATGAAGATGATTTGCAGCATATCACCATTTGCAAATGCCTGAATTGGATTGCTCGGGACAATATTCACCACCAATGAAAAGATATCTGGTGTTTCTGTTGTCGTCAGCTTCACCGTTTCTGAAATCGTTCCGGCTAAATGCGCATCTGCGCCAGGTTGAAATATAAGACCCACCGTCAGTGCTGCTGTGATTGCGATAATGGTATTAAAAATGTAGAGAGCAAAAGTTTTACCACCAAGGCGACCAAACGCTGTAATGTCTTTCAAATCAACAATACCGCACACGATAGACACATAAACCAAAGGCACAACGAGCAGTTTAATAAGAGAGACAAACATGCCTCCAGCCCCTTCTGCTGCGCCCAATAAGTAAGTATCAAAAATGGCAATGCCACCAAGCAAGTACTGAATCGCAGTACCGATCAGCAAACCAGCAAATAAGCCGATAAATATTTTTCCAGAAAGCGATTTATCCATCGTAAATCTCCCAAAATGTTGTGTTTACTATTTACGTTTTTGTAGTTACATCGACTGCTTTTCACAGCAGAGGTCGCAAATAATACACACTAAGGTTACAAAATAAAGGGAGTATTTACTTAATTGTTAATTAAAATAATCAAAAGTAAATCACTTAGAATGCGTTCATATTCAGAATTTAATTTTGAACCCGAGCCATAACAGTAACTTATAGAGAGAACACTCAATAGATAAGCAGGTGAGAGGAAACATTTCCCCGGTTTGGAAAAATAATCACCAATAAGAAATTTTTTGAAGAGGATCAAATTTCGATATTTTCGCCATATTCAGAGAGGTGAATATCGCTGTACGTTTTCAGATCATGTTTGAAATAAAAAACGCCCGCGGATAAACAGCGGGCGTTTAAAGTTAATTATATCAGTGGCTTACTTAATTATTTAGCAACCATAACCATTGCAGGGCGAATCACGCGGCCGTTTAGTTCGTAACCTTTTTGCATGACAAACATAACCGTGTTTGACTCGTGATCAGGGCTTTCTTGAATAGACATCGCTTGGTGGTATTCAGGGTTGAACGCTTCACCTTCAGGGTTGATCTCTTTCAAACCAAACTTAGCTACAACATCAACAAACGTCTTATGCGTTAGCTCAACACCTTCAAGAAGAGGTTTAACCGCTTCGCTCTCTGTGTCTGCTGCTTGGATAGCACGCTCTAGGTTATCAATTACAGGAAGAAGTTCTTCAGCGAATTTATTTAGAGCGAATTTACGTGCCTTATCGATTTCTTGTTCGGTACGACGACGCATGTTTTCTACTTCCGCTTTCGCACGGAGAACCGCATCTTGCTGATCTTTTACTTTTGCTTCGCTCGATAGAATCGCAGCTTCAAGTTGAGCAATCATTGCGTCTTTCTCATCGCCAATGTCTTCAAGTTCCGCTTGTGCATCTTGAGCTGCTGCTTCTACTTTCTCTGCTTCTTCGATGATTTGATCAAGCTCTTCTTCAGTAACTTTGTTTTGTTCGTTGCTCATGATATCTCCAGAATTCAACTTAATGTCCTTAAAGCTGCGCACGTTTTACGAGCTTTAACCACATAAAAATTCGCATATTTAGGTAACTTGCCATTATTATGGGGATGAAGATTCCTGATTCAAGCCTCTTTAATGCGGAAATGCTATGAAAAACCCATGTAACGTGATCGCAATTATCGGAAAACCCCGTGATCAGCAGGCTATTCAAACTCATAGAGAGCTTTATGAATGGCTGACCTCTGAGGGTTACCAAGTATTTATCGATGATCGCCTTGCCGCTATTTTAGACGATATCCCGCAAGGCCAATTTGCTAGCATGGTTGAACTAGGCAAAATTGCCGATCTCGCCATTGTTGTTGGGGGCGACGGCAACATGCTAGGTGCTGCTCGTATCTTATCACGTTTTGATGTCGCTGTTATTGGTGTAAACCGAGGCAACCTTGGGTTCTTAACCGACCTCAACCCCGACGATTTTAAAACGGCCCTAAAAGCAGTATTAGACGGCGAATACATTGAAGAAGAACGTTTCTTATTAGAGGCTGAAATTCATCGCCACGGGCAAATCAAAAGCCACAATGCAGCATTAAATGAAGCAGTTTTGCACCCAGGCCAAGTCGCTCACATGATTGAGTTTGAGGTCTATATCGACAACAGCTTCGCATTTTCACTTCGCGCAGATGGCCTGATCGTTTCAACACCTACGGGTTCAACGGCTTATTCATTATCTGGCGGCGGTCCAATCCTTTCGCCGAGCTTAAACGCCATTTCTCTTGTGCCAATGTTTCCGCATACGCTATCGAGCCGACCGCTCGTTGTGGATGGAAAGCGCCGTATTAAACTTGTGGTTTCTCCCGAGAATCGCGGCACACAAGAAGTCAGCTGTGATGGACAAGTCTCTTTGCCGGTCTCCCCTGGTGATGAAATCCACATCTACCAGAGCCCGAATGTGCTCAAACTGATCCATCCGAAAGACTACAGCTACTACCACGTACTCAGAAACAAGCTAGGTTGGTCGAGCAAACTGTTCTAGAGATCTAATGCTTTCATATCGTAACGCTTTCTCACATGCGTAGACATCGCAGTACTTAGACCCTATCGTACTTAGATCCGGGTACTACTTAGATCCGTACACTACTTAAATACGTGCACTGCTTAGATCTGTGCACTACTTAGATCTGTGCACTGCTTAGCCAGATTAACGCCGATGCCCTCACATCGGCTTGATTTCTCTCCCTGTTATCCCTTCTTTCCGCCCAATTTTGAAACCTAAAACCACCCAAGCTACTGGTTATATAGAGAAATTAATCACAAATTTCACCTGATTACTTTACTGTATAAAGAAACAGTATATACTGTTTTCTTATACAGTATTGTTCAGTTATACAGGTAAATAAAAATGCTGGCGCATCTAAGTGTTAATAATTTTGCGATTGTTAAGTCTTTACAGCTCGAGCTTTCAAAGGGCATGACCACCATTACAGGTGAAACCGGTGCAGGTAAATCCATTGCGATTGATGCCTTAGGTCTTTGTTTAGGGGGACGTGCCGACGCGGGCATGGTACGCCAAGGTGAAGAGAAAACCGAAGTCAGTGCCGCCTTTTTGCTGGACAACAACGTGCACGCCTCTCGCTGGCTAGAAGACAATGATCTTCTTGATGGCAGCGAATGCATTTTGCGACGTATCATCACAAAAGAAGGCCGTTCAAGAGCCTTTATTAATGGCAGCCCAGTTCCTCTTTCTCAACTCAAATCTCTTGGGCAGCTTTTGATCAACATTCATGGTCAGCACGCACATCATCAGTTAATGAAAAGCGACTACCAAATGGCGATGCTCGATCAATACGCAGGGCACCTAAATCTCCTTAAAAGCACTCGCAGTGCTTACCAGAATTGGCGTCAAGCGGACAATCATCTTAAGCAACTTAAAGAGAACAGCCAGCAGAATCAGGCACAAAAACAGTTGCTTGAATATCAAATCAAAGAACTGAATGAGTTATCGCTAGGTGAAGAAGAATTTGCAGAGCTCGAACAAGAGCACAAACGACTGTCCAACAGTGGTGAACTTGCCGCTACCTGCCAACAAGCCATCGAACTTATTTACGAAGGTGAAGAAGTCAATGCGCTTGGTATTTTGCAATCGGCCAATCACTCCCTAAATCAACTTGCTGAGTTAGACGAAAAACTGGCAGAGCTGCCAAACATGCTCGAAGAAGCCATGATTCATCTTGAAGAAACAAAAAACGAACTGCGCAGCTACCTAGATGGTATTGATGTTGATCCTGGTCGCATGGCTTATGTCGAAGAGCGTTTTTCTAAAGTGATGTCAATGGCACGCAAACACCATGTCATGCCAGATGAACTCTACCAGCACCATCAAGATCTGCTCGGACAAATTGAAGCGCTTGATTGTTCAGACGAAAAACTGGATGAGTTGGCTCAAGAAGTTGACCAAAAATATCAAAGCTTCCTCAGCCAAGCAGAAAAATTACATAAATCACGTAGCCGCTATGCCAAAGAGCTGAACAAGCTAATCACGCAAAGCATGCACGAGCTAAGCATGGAAAAAGCCGTGTTCAGCATTGAAGTGACTAATGAGAACACCCACCCATCACCACTGGGTATGGACAGCGTATGTTTCTTGGTTTCCACTAACCCTGGGCAGCCTCTTCAGCCAATTGCGAAAGTGGCATCGGGTGGTGAGCTATCGCGCATCTCGCTAGCGATCCAAGTGATCACCGCACAGAAAGTCGATACACCTAGCCTGATCTTCGATGAAGTAGACGTAGGTATCAGTGGCCCAACAGCCGCTGTCGTTGGAAAAATGCTGCGTAAACTGGGCGAATCAACGCAAGTCATGTGTGTCACACACTTACCGCAAGTCGCGGGCTGTGGTCATCAACAAATGTTTGTGGCCAAGCACACCAAAGGTGGTCAAACCGAAACTCAAATGCGCACGCTAGATGAAGAGCAACGTGTGGCAGAACTGGCTCGCCTACTGGGGGGAAGCCAAATCACAGACTCTACGCTAGCCAACGCCAAAGAGTTACTCATCGCCGCTTAGAGACTTTAAGATTCATTGGTGAGCCACAGCAAGAAGCAATGGCTCACCAAATATCACAAATCGGCTTGTACCGAGACAACCATCAATCAAAAAGTGCATTTCACACCACCTCGTCAAGTCCTGCCAATTATCACGCAATATCAACCAATAAATGCAACTCAACTCAAAATTCGTTGTCAGATATCCTACTATACGACGCATAGCTTTTTACATCTGCGTCGAGCTTGTTTATTATCAGCGCAGTATTTTAAAGGTTACTAAGAAATTATTATGCAATTAAAGAAGTGGTTAGTTGCCGTACCATTAGCAATGACATTGCTGACAGGATGTTCGGTATTAGAAAAACTGGTTTATCGCATTGATATCAACCAAGGCAACTACGTAGAGCAAAGTGCGGTAGATAAATTAAAGTTTGGGATGACTAAAGCACAGGTTCGCTTCGTTCTTGGCTCTCCTATGCTGATCGAAAATGGCTACCCAAATACTTGGTACTACATTTACCATCATACCCCGGGCCATGGTGACCCAATCCAAAGAGATCTTATCGTTCAGTTCAACGATCAAGGTACCTTAGCGGATATTACTGGTGATTACCCGAAAAGCGACGCGTTTTACGAGCAAATTCAGTAACTCATTTCATAAAAAAACCTCGCACAAGCGAGGTTTTTTTGTATCTCAAGATCCCATTTAGAATCAGTCACTTTTACGTAATGTATTTGGCTTTCCGCCTGTCACAGGATCGGCACTGCCCGCCGCTTTTGCTTGTTCAGCACGCTTACGACGAATCTCTTTTGGATCCGCCAGCAACGGACGATAAATCTCAATGCGGTCTTTATCTCGAACCGTCGCATCCAAACGAACATTACGGCTATACACACCAATTTTGTTTTTGTTTAAATCAATTTCAGGGTACAACTCTAGTACGCCCGATTGACGGATGATCTCTTCTGCCGTCGCTTGGTTGTTCACCACCAAGTTGAACACTCGTTGCTCATGAGGAAGCGCATACACCACCTCCACATGAATCATATCCGATTCAATACTCATAGCATTCGTACACCTGTTTTGCGCGCTTGGTAAACGCATTCACCATGTTACCGGTCAGCTCATTAAAAATCTTACCAAATGCCATTTCGATCATTTTGCTTGAGAACTCAAACTCCAGTTTCAGTTCCACTTTACATGCTTGCTCATCAAGCGCCGTAAACAGCCAACCACCTCGTAAGGTTTTAAAAGGCCCGTCAACCAAGTTCATCATAATTGCCTGACCCGGAATAAGCTCATTAGAGGTTGTGAACGTTTTGCTGATACCTGCTTTTGCAACATCAACAGAAGCCACCATAGCACTGTTCGAAGACTCAAGGATTCGTGAACCTGAACAACCAGGAAGAAACTCAGGATACTTAGAAACATCATTGACCAGATCGAACATCTGCTCTGCACTAAAAGACACCAAAGCAGAACGGCTAATTTGCTTCATACACTCTCCTCTCGATACGCATACGTGTTTAAGGCTTGCGCCAATTTTACTTTTATTCGACGATAGCGCAAATAAAAGGATTTCCTAACCAATTTCCAATCCGTATAATGAGGCCATTATGGTAAAGAAAAAATCAAAGCAAAAAGCGGGTAGTAACACTATCGCGCTTAATAAAAAAGCTCGCCACGAATACTTCATTGACGATGAAATTGAAGCTGGCTTGGAGCTACAAGGTTGGGAAGTAAAAGCCCTTCGCCAAGGAAAAGCCAATATCGCAGAAAGCTACGTCTTTATGCGTGACGGAGAGGCTTTTGTCAGTGGAATGACTATTACTCCTCTTAATCAAGCATCGACTCACGTTGTTGCGAACCCGACGCGCGTGCGTAAGCTACTTATGAGCCGTCGAGAACTCGACAACCTGCTTGGTCGCATCAACCGTGAAGGTATGACGCTAGCGGCGTTATCACTTTACTGGTCTCGCTCTTGGGTGAAGATCAAAATCGGTGTGGCTAAAGGTAAAAAACTGCACGATAAGCGTACTGATCTGAAAGAAAAAGATTGGGCTCGTGAAAAAGCGCGTGTGATGAAGAGCTCACTGCGTTAAACTTGACCACTTAGACGCATAGTACTGGACAGCTTACACTTTTCTGTTACTATGCGGGTATTACCTCTGGGGCTGATTTAGGATTCGACGGGAATTCAGAAGTCTGAGGTGCATGCCGAGGTGCGGTAGGCCTCGTTAACAAACCGCAAAAAAATAGTCGCAAACGACGAAAACTACGCACTAGCAGCTTAATAACCTGCTCAGAGCTCTCTCGCCCTAGCTTCCGCACGTAAGACGGGGACCAACGAGGGATCAAACCCAAACGCGCTAGTCCGGATTCTCCCGCCTGAGAGATGAACGACGAATTATAATTCAGGATAGTCATCAACTAGCGTGTCGGTTCGCAGGTTGGTGGTGAATTTAAAGATCGACTAAGCATGTAGTACCAATGATGAAAGGTTTTCGGACGCGGGTTCAACTCCCGCCAGCTCCACCAAACGTTTGGAAAGGCCGCTAACTCTCGGGTTAGCGGCCTTTTTGTATTCGCGCCATACTCACTCTCAGCGATACCTGCCAATAACTTACCTTTGACCAAACACATTCTTGGACATTTTTGAGCTAGTGATTTTGCTATATTAGCGAAATACGGATTAGTTTATGTATGGGTTTCGAATGCGTGGGCAAACTCCTTTAGCCACAACACGCTGTAGGATTAGTTTTATATTGACCAACCAAGGTGCTAGCTGGATACCAAAAAACGTTTAAGTTTTGCAGACCTTATATTTTCTGACACTTGATGAAGATGAAGTTAGGATTGTTGGATAGGTAATTGTAAGTTTCACTATCCATATCTTTTGCTTTTTCGTCTACTTTACCTTCTGAAATTTGCGTAATTATTAGACCATTTTGAGTTAGAGCATTAGTGAGCTCTGTTAATGAGCGACGGTAAAACTTAACTTGCACTGGTTTACCTACTGTATCCCACTCTTGCTGAACTAATTCACGCTCAAAATAATTTCCTGACTTGGAACACTCAAAGTCCGCGAATGGGTGGTGAGTAGAGAATACAAATGATCCTCCAGTTTTAAGAATACGATGGACATCGACAAAAAGTGGATTGAGATCTTCGAGATAATGAACCATCAGGGGAGAGATCACCAAGTCAGCACTTGCATCTATTTCATTTGGCAGCCCTTTTGACAGGTCCTGCGCATAAGCGTTAACTCTATTCTTTACGTCAGCTAGCTCAGCTTTTCTTGCAACCAGCTGAACCATTTCCTCAGCATAATCAATGCAAGTAATTTTAGCTGCACCTTGAGCAAGAAGGTATTGTGCATAAACACCGGACCCACAGCCAAGATCAACCACACTAAGGTTTACCAATGTTGGTAGCATTGATTGAAGTGTTGGTCGTTCCAAGTTTGCATTATAAATATTGTCTTGAATAACTTCGTCATACTCATGCGCAAACTTTGAGTACATATCTGATTTCATTGTATTTTTCCTCTTTGGCATCACTGGGAGTTAAAATTTGCTAGGGATAGTACAAGAAAAGAGCCGTTATGGCATTGGTTGGTTTGTAAATAGCGCTATTCATCATCAGGTAGAGGTTGCGAAGAGCGTATAGCTGTTGTCATTAGAATAAATAAGGCAAATATCTTTAGTTGTCCTACCACAGATAGCCTTAACTAAAAAGGAAAGGGGCAAATTCGTGTTACTAATAGCGTCAGTCGAGCCCCTGCTCGCATGACCAAAAGTATGGAAAAACTCTATATCCGTGGCCAGTTTTAGTGAATCACTACAAGATGTCTAGAATAGCTTGACCAGAATAGAGGCCCCTAACTGGCTTAAGGTTTTAGCTTGGGTTTATCTTGGTAGGGTCATAGGGGGCGGTTTGCGCCTTGATTCTAAAAGCCGACCAGATTTCAGCGTGGTCTGATCGATACCTACTGAAGAAAGACAAAGAGTAGACGTGATTGTGAAGCTCTAATATCGGTCTTTGACATGATAAAAGCGAGTAACCAAATGAAATGGTTCTCGCTTTTTTAATCAATTACCACGTTCGATTCGAGATAAAAATTACCCCGTAAACTCTTCAGAATCGGGACGATTGGTAAACTGCACACCATTTAAGAAGTCGCACAGCAGTTGGTCTTCACACTGTTTGTAGTTTTTGTTGTTTGGCTTGCGGAAATACGCACCAATTTCGTATTTACTTAAACTAATACCAACCACTTCTAATACGTCCAACACATCTTCTGCTTTCATGTCTAGCGCAATGCGCAGCTTCATGAGAATCATGTTGTTGGTCAACGCGACTTCTGGTTTAGGTTGCTCGCCGTCTTTTTTGCCTCGCTTGAGGTTAATAAAGCCATTTAAGAATACCGCTAACTCTTGATCCTTCATCTTAACGCTAGATTTGTCGCTTTCATCTTTTAACCAGTTTGCCACTTTATCGTGAGCCACAGTAACTTCGGCCTGCCCGAAAGCTTTCATTATCTGTGCGTTTTTAAGGTTTAACGCGTGTTGGATACGACGTAAAATTTCGTTGTTAGTCACTAGGGATTCCTAAAATGAGTTCTAAGGGTGAATAAAAATCCATCAATTACATGCGATCTATGGGTGGCTTTATTCAATAGCGTAGTTGACGGTGACTCTAACAGAGAACACGTTTCTTCGATAGGTTAAAAAATGGAGATAAGACGGCCAATTCGAACTAGTTGGCGAAGTTGGTAATACCCCACGAATCAACATCCCTCTTCCCTAATTAGCATTACTTAATGAACCCAACGTAAGTCCGAACATCCAACTATAGTTAAAACCAAACAAACTATAGTTGACACTATGTTTTTTGTATTAAAGCCCCGCCAAAACTGTACTAAAAACAAACAATATCGCCCATTTTTAGCATGTATAAAAAATTAAATTGACAGTATCCACTATAATTGCAACTATAAAACTATAGTTATAGTTTGGAGTGATAACGTAATGAAAAGAATCAAGGAAACCATCTGTCAGCATTTTGAGCGACTAAACCTAGACCTAAGAATCTCAGGAAATGGCCGCTATATTGACCAAAAATGTACCCCTGATGTGGTTAGCTCACTGGCGGAAGTGATTTTAGAGTACATCGAGCGTGGAAATGAGTCGTTTACCATCCGAGATCTGATGGAATCGGAAGAGCTCGATACCGTGATGGTTAACCAATTCCAAAAGCCATCGATCAGCCACCCTGGTGCAGCGAGTGAGTATGATAAGGTCGCGTCTCAACCAGTAAAACTGTTTGAGTATGCCCAATTGATCGAAACCATTGAGTCTACGGGGCGTGCAAAACGCTATGTCGTACTAAATGAAAGCATCTTGCAGTTTATTGCCACGGGCGAGAAAAAGGCGCTGGAGTTTTTGGTCATCTACCTTAATAAAGTGCTGAGTGATAGCGGCTTAAAGCGCGAGTTTGACCGCTTTTTTGCTGCGCCAAACGCAAACAGCTTTACTCATCTAAAAGAGCACTACTGCAACTTTATTATTGAGCATACGCCGATCAACGGTTTGACGGAAAGTCGCCGAATCTTCTCTAAGGTGCTCAACCCATTGGCGTTTGATCAATCGAACTACGGCACAAAAGCAGGCCGCCTTTCCGGCTCTCCGATCTCATACCATGAGCTGTTTTATAACCGAGTGAACTTTAGGGATCATGATAAGCCAAAAGGTACGCCAAGAAGTACGTTCCTTGCGAGCTTTCCTGAAGACACCGCCACTGAGATCTACCAAGTCGAACGTGCGAAGAAACACATCAAGCGCTACCACGATGGAAAAAGCGAGATCAACCGCTACCGAGAATTGGAAGCGAATAATGTTCATCACATCTTTCCTAAACACCAGTTTCCAGAGCTTTCCGATACGTTCGAGAACCTAATTCTGATTACCTCTGGACAACACTTGGACTTTGCACACCCAAATGCAAATACACAGCAAATCTCTAAGTCTTATCAACTGGTCGCACTGCTGGCTAAGCTCGATAGCATTGAGAAGTCTGTATACCGAGAGAAAGATGAATTTTATAGCCTTGCAGAGTTCATGCGTGTGGTGAACATTGGTTTAGATAAAGAGTTGCTGTTAGATGGTATGGGCGTTGCTGAGATCCGCCATCGATTAGCAGAAGAATACGTGCAATAAAACGCTCAGCAACACAATCGCTTCATGGCGATGGATGATAACGCTACGCGAGATAGACGCCATCCTATCGCCATTTAAACACCCCAAGCTCACGGCTAGAAACTTGTGGGACACCAAAGACGAAAAGAGAGGGAATGATGACGTCAGTTGGCTTTACCAAAGAAATGATCGACGCTGCTCAAGCGGAATCTGAAAAAAGAGAGCACCACATTAAACATCACTTTGAGGTGGCACACTTTAGCTCTGATGAACGAAACCAGATTGGTTTTCTTGGCGAGTTCTGTTTTTGTCAGTTAATGGGGGAAGATTGGCGACAAAACATCCGTGACAATTACTTAACCATTGATGATTGTGACTTTAGACTCAACAACTTAGTGATTGATGTCAAAACAGAAACCGTACCCAAGCGTCATGCGCATAAAATCATTCAACGAACCATTGATGATGATGCTATCTATGGCCGACGTTTGTACAGCGAGGGGCAATTTAACCTCCTCAAGAAATACGACGTGGTGGTGTTTGGTTTAACCATCCGAGAAGAGAACAACGCTTGGTATCCGATTGGGTTTATCTTCGCTCGCGACATTCAAACTCGTTACACACCAACAAGATTTCGCCCAGATGGAGGAAGATACCCCTCACCTGGCGCACCAATACGTACATCCGAGCTGAGACCGATTGAAGCGCTTAAACAGTTAACAAGCGCAGAGTTCCAGTAGTGCGTGACACAAAAAGACCCGCGCATGATACAAAAAAAGGCCAGCACGTGGATGGCTGGCCTTTGGGTACAGACTTAATAAAATCAGCTTCGGCGTTTCATGCCAAAGTAATTCACCGATACGCTATCAATGTTCATGGAACGCGTTCCGTAGTTTCTCGCGATGCGGTAAAACTTGTTGAACTCGTCACTAGAAAAGTACGCGATGTCTTCATCTTTCGGGCACTCTTCCGAATACAAAATGGCCGCTGAACCATCTGCGATGCTGTTTTTTGGCAGGCGAGCCGCACGCGGATTATAAGTCAGGTTCGGTACAAGAATGACATCAGAATCGAGATACTTTCTTACGGCAAAATCACTCAGTTCATCAACATAACAATCGTAATTGTCGATGTTTTTGATCTCTCCATTGCCAATATTGCGGGATTTGATCACGCGATATTTTCCAGCTTCTTTGGTGTGTTGCTTTGTGATCTGACGGTCTCGGAACACCTTAAATTTACCGAACTCCAATGTATCAAAGATACTGTCAAACCAATCATTTCGGTATAACAGCCAACTATTGAAGTAGGTGTGTGTTAGGTAATCTTGCTCCAAGCAAAGAAAGTCTTTGTTCAAGTAAGAGTACACCGTGACTTTGCTGCTTGCTTTGGGTTTTACCGTCGTAAACGTGATGGAAACCGTCTCAATTTTTACGTCAAATGCCTTTTCGTTGTAGTCATTGATGTGAAGTAATGTGTAGTTCTCCAACAACTCTCGCGTTTTAGTGTACTCAGGGGCATTAAGCAATGCTTTAGGTACAATCAACGAGACGTGTTTTGCCACTTGACTGCATTTCTCGATAAAAAACGAAAAGATATTATTGGTGTTTTGATTCGACAAGCCACGACGATATTGCTTTAGCAACGCCGCCTCTTTGATTTTCATGTATGGCGGGTTACCCACCACCACATCATAGCTGTTCTTCACATCCCAAAGCAGAAAGTCTTCATTATAGAAGTTAAACGTCACGTTCTCGTTGGCAAGGTACTTACTGACAAGCAACTGGCACAATTTGATGGACTCTTGGTTGATGTCAACGCAGTCAATGATGAGACGCTTTCCTTGGTACTTCTTCACGATTTGATGCAAGAAATTACCCACACCAACAGAGGGCTCTAACACTCGAATGTTCTCGGCACTGATCTCTGGCAACGGTGCTATCGCAGAAAAGCAAATCTCTTGATCGGTGTAATAAGCCGCGGTATGCAGCCTTTCCGCATTCGCCAGTTCACAGATCTTGAACATGTCTTGGCGTGCGTACTGCGTCCAGTTTTGCTCAACAAAGCGATACAAGCTTTCCGCGTTTTCAAGTTGATGTTGCTTGATCGTTTGTGCGATGTCTTTTTTAGACAGTTTTGGTAACTCTAGCTTTTGGATTTTTTTACCAATCTCACCAAATACCGCACTCGGAACCGCCTCACCTAAACACTGACGAATGTTCACTTCCGTTTTTTTTCTAAACTGATTTTTGGTTTCAAAATCCGCAGAGTTAGCCGGAATAGAGCCCGATGGAAGCCATTGGAATGATTCAGGAATAGACATCATTAACATCAGTTCACGAATGCTGAACACACGATGATCTACCGGATGAACGGTATTTTGACTCGGCAAGCAGTCATTTCGAGTGTGGATGCATGGCGCAACTCTGTCCCAAAGTTGACGCTGATATTTATCACCGTTCTTACTTTGGTTTAAGACAATCTTACCGTCCTCAATTTTGTGCGGTTTTAAGTGGTCTTCAGGGTTATCGAATGCGCTTTTTCCATATGGCGTGGCTGCAATCCACGGGTACATGTTTTCTTTGTATGGACGAAACGAGTGAAAGAAATCATCACTAGAAAATTCCCCCATCGTATTTAATGCTGGGAGATGACCAATCACTTCACGCAATGTTTTTTCAGGGCGGAAGTCTGGATACAAATCCAACGGAGTCACACCTTTTTGATCGCGTCGAACACCAATAACAAGGGTACGAGTTCGGCTTGAGTTCGCGCCATAGTTTTTCAGGTTGAGTACCTTACTCTCTATTAAATAATCTGGTGCGAGGTTCGTGTGAATCGCTTCATTAATTGGCTTATCTACCCCATCCAAATCGGTACAGGTCGACTTTAAGAATGCACGCACGTTCTCAAAGATGAAGAATCGTGGCTTTTGCTCTTTCACAATACGCAATGACTCAACAACAAGCGAGTTGCGGCCAAGCTCTTCGTTCTTTTTATGGTTAGCGACACTCATGCCCTGACAAGGCGGCGTCGCAACCACAAGATCCACATCTTTGATATTTTTAAGGTGTTTGTATGCGTTGATTTCCGCATAGAGGGCATCATGCGTTTTAGGTTGCGTTAGATCGCCACAAATATAGCCAGATTCAAACTCACACTTATTGTTGTATTTCTGGATATTTATGCGTTTTTCTAGAAGCTCTGCGGTCGCAATGCATTTAAAGCCAAGCTCTTTTAAGCCAAAGCAACCAACTCCAGCAGAACTAAATAAACTAACGTAAGTGAACATGTTATTTCCCCATAAACTGAGGCGAGATTTTATCACATACACATTCAATTAGAAGGGAAAGGTAACATCAAAAATATAAACAACTGAAAATAAAGTATATTTATTTTTTTGTGGGTTTTTAAATCATCAGAAATGAAAAAAGCCAGCAATAAGCTGGCTTTTAGAATATGGTGGAGGGGGACGGATTCGAACCATCGAAGGCAGTGCCGGCAGATTTACAGTCTGCTCCCTTTGGCCACTCGGGAACCCCTCCAGATGGCGAGTATAATAGTGAAAGATGAAAAGAATGTACACCATTAAATTGCACTTACGGTTTAAGTGATTAAAACATGTTCAATCAACACGCTTGCTGAGCGATTAAAAGCGCACCACTATTATCAAAAATGTGTCAGTTTTGATGGTGACAACAGCGCCAAGATTGACCAAGCGAACGAACAGGCGTATGACAGCAACTTCGTTCCACTTATGTGAGAGGAAAACCCTTGGAACACATTAACGATTTGCTGATGGCCATGAAGCCATTGCTTGAACAATATGGTTATCTCGCACTGATCGTCAGTATCTTTCTTGAGGGGCTCGGTATTCCCATGCCTGGCCAATCTTTAATGATTGCCGCTTCCATCATTTCATCCGAGCATGTGATGAACCTGACCGCCGTCATGGTGGTGTCTTGGTTAAGTTGCTTTTTGGGGAATACTTGTGGCTACTTAGTGGGTTACTATTTTGAAGGATGGCTAGATAAGAAAGGCTATATTTCCGGGCCCAAAATGCAGAAATTACAAAGTACCATTCAAAAATATGGCCCTGCCTGTTTGGTTGTTAGTCGCTTTATTGAAGGTATGAAGCAATTTATGCCGCTCGCTTGTGGGATAGCTAAAATGCCACGTAAAGAGTTCTTATTAGGTAATGCGCTCGCAACCACGATTTGGGTTGCCGTGTTCAGCTTCCTCACCAACATCGCTTTTGAACACTTAGGCTTAATCACCCACCTTTATTCTGAGCACCAATACGCAGTTTGGATCATCGCTGCTATTCTCTTCTCGATCATGATCATCGCGTTACTTAAACGAAAAAAATCTTAGATCCTTGCTTTAAAGTGAAGGCTCATAAAAGCTCAGAGTATCAAGTAAATAGATACTTTGAGCTTTTTTTGTTATTTTCCTACGCAAAAATAAGCAGCCATTTAGACGTCTAGACGTTGACAACAAACTGGTGTCCGATTAGTCTGCTCACCTTTATTTTTGTTTATGTTGTCGTTCACATGTCTGGTTCAAAAAATTCTAATAAAGCAATTGCACCATCAGCGATTGCACTTTTGCCTTTGGCCGTCTTTCTCGCGCTGTTTATTGGCGTGGGCACTTACCTATCTTTGCAAGGTGTCGATTTCGCGTTTTACCAATTGCCAGTTCCAATCGCTGCGTTACCAGCGGTGATCTTAGCGTTGGTGCTGAGTAAAGATAAGTTAAACCGCTCTATCGAACACTTTATGCGTGGTGTTGGTCATCCAGACATCATTGCGATGTGTATGATCTACCTATTAGCGGGGGCATTTGCTGCGGTTGCAAAAGCATCCGGTGGCGTTGATGCGACCGTGAACCTTGGCTTATCTGCCATTCCTACCAGCATGATTTTACCGGGTATCTTCTTGATCTCTGCTTTCATTGCAACGGCAATGGGCACCTCAATGGGGACAATCGCAGCCGTGGCTCCCGTCGCGCTCGGCATTGCTGAATCGGCAGGCATGAGCCTTCCATTAACGGCGGGCGTGGTACTCAGCGGCGCAATGTTTGGCGACAACCTATCCATCATTTCAGACACAACTATCGCAGCAACGCGTTCTCAAGGTTGTGAAATGAAAGATAAATTTAAAGAGAACATTCGTATTGCGTTGCCTGCGGCGTTGGTTGCATTGCTGATCTTTGCGTTCAACAGTACTGCAACTCAAGTACCAGAAACTGGCCCGATTGAATGGCTAAAAGTACTGCCGTACGTCACTATCCTGATCCTTGCGGTGTCTGGCATGAACGTATTCGTGGTTCTAACCATTGGTATTCTTTTAGCAGGCGGCGTGAGCTTATCTTCTATAGAGAATTACGGCCTAACCAATTACGCTCAAGACATTTATTCTGGCTTTGGCAGTATGCAAGAGATCTTCTTATTGTCGATGCTGATTGGTGGCATCAGTGAGCTCATGCGCCGCCAAGGTGGCTTAGCGTTTCTGACTGGCTTTGTGACTCGCATTATCCGTTCATTTGGCTCTAGCCATTCTCAAGAATCCAACGGTCGCGCAAGTGAACTCGGTATTGCGGGCTTGGTTTCTATGGTCAACACCTGTACTGCTAATAACACCGTCGCGATCATTGTTTCTGGCAGCGTCGCACGTGAACTGGCAGAAGAGAACAACGTGACACCTCGCCGCTCTGCCAGTTTATTGGATATCTTCTCTTGTGTTGTACAAGGCGTACTGCCTTACGGAGCGCAGGTGTTGCTGCTTGGTTCAGTGTTCAAATTGTCACCATTAGAAGTAGTGGCGAACTCATACTACTGCTTTGCACTTGCTATTGCCGCGATCGTGGCGGTGTTTATTAAACATCCTGCTCGCCAACCAGCTGCGCAAACTGAACGTTAATATTTTCGATTAAAGGCTCCTGATGGGGCCTTTATCTTTTTATTTTTCTTGCTCTTTTTCTTTCTTTTTCCCTCTCTCTGTTTCTGTGTCTTTGATCGCTTCTCGTAAACTCGCCGCATCATGCAAAGGTATGTGCAATTGCTGACTGAGCACTTTTAACTTCTCCACTTGCTCAGCATTACTGTGGGCCGCAACGCCATTTGCACTGAAGTGATTATTCTCAAAGCCGACTCTAATATCGAGCCCTAGCAACATGGCACTGGTTAAGCAATCTTGCTCTCGTGCTCCGAATGCACATACTGCACAGCGCACTTCTGGAATCAAAAAGTCTGAATTAAAAAAACGCGCGAGATTCAACGCCCGTAAATCCCACGGTGAAGATTGTTGCTCTTTTTGGTAACGTCCAAGCACGACCAATGCGTGTTGATAGTGATCTGGCAATAAACCTTTCTCTCGCAGAAAAAAATACCGGTCTATATCGTTTTGATCGTACAGAATGATTTGACTTAATATCCCCTGTTCAGCAATCCGATGAAAAAACGCCGAGCTTTGATTCTGACTTTGTTCATCAGGAAAAAGCTCTCGCAATGCAAAAGACGCCGCCTCCGGTTTAACCGCATCAATCAAGGCGATTTGTTGCTGAGGAGAATACATGCCGACCGCTTCCGTGGTTAGCTGAACCAGCATTGCATCACCAAGTGCATCTTTTACGGCATGATACATCTCTAGGTTGTCTTTGATTTCAAGCGAGTGATTGCCTAGCGTATCTCTGGTATGCAAATGGATCATGGCAGCCCCTGCCCTTTGGCATGCTTTCGCTTCGGCGACCATTTCATCAATGCTCATCGGTAAATTGAGGTGATCGTGCTTGGTCTTACGAGCGCCATTAGGTGCAACGATTATCGCCACTTTTGAACGTTCTAACGGGCTATCCATTACCATGCTTGAGAGACCTCGCTGAGTGTGCGTCCAAGTTTCTCCACCAGCTCTTCAATATGGTGATTCTCAATAATAAATGGCGGCGCAAGCAAAATATGATGCCCATTAATGCCATCAATAGTCCCTGCCATTGGATAACACATGAGCCCATTGGCCATGGCTTGTTGCTTTACGTGTTTTGCCGCATTGCTTGAGACCGCGAGAGGCGTTTTACTTTGTTTATCGGCCACCAGTTCAATGCCTAAGAATAAGCCTTTGCCCCGAATGTCCCCCACATAAGGGCAATCTGCCAAACAAGCCTCTAGCGATTGACGAAGTCTCTCACCTTGATGGTTCACCGCAGCCAATAGGTTTTGATCATCAATCGCCTCAAGCGTGGCAACAGCGGCGGCACTGGCAACGGGATGCGCCATAAAGGTATGTCCATGTTGGAAAAAACCACTGCCCATTGCTATGGTTTGATAAACCTTGTCATTCGCAACGACCGCACCGATCGGCTGATAACCAGCGCCTAACCCTTTCGCCATACAAACGAGATCAGGCTCCGCTTCTTCTTGCTCAAAAGCAAAAAAAGTTCCAGTTCTACCAACGCCGCACATGACTTCATCCATGACAAGTAACACATCATAGCGATCGCATATTTCTCGGATCCGCTTAAAGTAGCCTCGCGTGGCAGGAACCGCCCCTGCCGTTGCTCCAACAATGGGTTCAGCGACAAAAGCCATGACATTCTCTGCGCCTAATTCTTTGATTTTGTTTTCCAACTCATTCGCGGCACGCAAAGAATATTCCTCTTCTGATTCATTTTGGTGCTGATGGCGATAGGCATAACAAGGGGGGATATGATGGCTAGTAGACAAGATGGGTTTAAACGGTTCGCGTCGCCATTCGTTTCCGCCAACCGCTAACGCCCCTAACGTGTTGCCGTGATAGCTTTGTTGGCGAGCAACAAAATACCTTTTTTGCGGTTGCGACCTCTCAACAAAATACTGACGAGCCATCTTTAACGCTGATTCCACCGCTTCAGATCCGCCACTGACCAAGTAAACGTGGTTGAACTGTGATGGCATTCTTTGGCAAATCAACTCCGCGAGGCGTTCACTATTTTGGTTGGTGAAAAAGCCCGTATGGGCAAACGGCACTCGTTCTATTTGCGCCAACATGGCTTGTTTGACCGCTTGATGGCTATGACCCAAATTGGACACGGCGGCTCCGCCACAGGCATCTAAGTACGCTTTGCCTTGATGATCAAATAAGTAGACGCCCTCTCCCCGTTCAATAGTGGGTAACTTGGCGTGACAGTGACGGTGGAACATATAGGACATGTGTGCGCCTCCAATGCGGTTATTTTGTAAGCATAGTCAGGATGAGGCGCTTTTTGGGAATATCGCAAAACGAAATATTGAAAAGCATTTGGATCATGGCAACCCAAAAACTATAAAAAGATTAACAATCAATGCTTTAATAAAACAAGGCCAGCTTTTATTAAGGCTGGCCTATGGGTGACTAAAAGCTTTATGAATTGACCATCTAGCCAATATAAGTACCGACAATTACGCTTGTAGCGCTTGCTCCAGATCTGCCAAAATATCTTCAATGTGCTCAATACCAACAGACAAACGGATCATCTCTGGTGCAACACCCGCTTGTTTTTGTTCTGCCTCACTAAGCTGACGATGAGTGGTGGATGCAGGGTGACACGCAAGCGATTTGGCATCGCCAATATTGACCAAACGTTTGAAAATTTTCAGTGCATCATAGAAACGAACCCCCGCCTCATACCCCCCTTTTAGGCCAAATGATAAGATGGCTGATGGTTTGCCCTGCATGTATTTTTCTGCCAAAGGATAATGTGGTGAGCTTGGTAAACCAGCATAACTCACCCAACTCACCTGCTCATGCTGGCTGAGGTATTCAGCCACTTTAAGCGCATTCTCTGTATGACGCTCCATGCGCAATGATAAGGTTTCTAGCCCCTGTAGGAGCATAAAGGCGTTCATCGGTGATAGTGCCGCACCAGTATTTCTTAACGGAACGGTTCGAGCGCGTCCAATAAAGGCGGCTTCACCAAATGCTTCGGTATAAACCACGCCATGATAAGACGGCTCAGGTTGATTAAAGACAGGAAAACGCGCTTTATGCTCTGCCCATGGAAACTTACCTGAATCAATGATAATGCCGCCCAATGTTGTGCCATGCCCACCAACGTATTTCGTTAAGGAGTGAACCACAATGTCTGCACCAAATTCGATGGGTTTACACAATACCGGAGTGGCGACGGTATTATCGACAATGACAGGCACGCCTTTTTCATGCGCGAGTTCTGCAACACGTTCTAAATCGATGATGTTGCCTGCTGGATTACCAATACTTTCACAGTAAACGGCTTTGGTGTTGTCATCGATAAGCTCAGCCAAACTTTCTGGCTTGTCATCTTTTGCAAAACGCACTTCTATACCTTGATTCGGCAACATATGGGCAAACAAGGTATAAGTTCCCCCATATAACTGCGGGGTCGAGACAATATTATCGCCCGCTTGAGCAAGGGTTAAGATGGCATAGTTAATCGCAGCACTGCCAGCGCTAACCACCAATCCAGCAATCCCGCCCTCTAAAGCGGCCATGCGCTTTTCCAGTACATCATTGGTTGGGTTCATGATGCGGGTGTAAATATTGCCCGGTACTTCAAGGTTGAATAAATCGGCCCCATGCTGAGCGTTGTCAAACTCATAAGCCACGGTTTGATAAATAGGCGTCGCAACAGATTTTGTCGTGGGGTCGGTTTCGTATCCAAAATGGATCGAGAGTGTTTCGTCTTTCATGTATCTTCCTTGAATATTTATGTGAATGGCGATCATCTAATATACTGCCTACTTTTTCAGCAAAGATACTTGCTAACGGTCACAATCTTGTTTCTAGCGGTTTCGCTTTAAGCTGCGATTTGTCGTTTCAACCATCGCCGAAACCTATTGGTTGACGCGCTTATTGTATTGGTGATCAAATAGTATCCCGCATTCGCCGCAATAGGCTCAAAGGGCGAGACTAAACGCCCCGATTTCAGCTCATCCTCAACCAACGCCATTCGTGCCATGGCGATACCAACCCCGGCTTCTGCCGCAGAGATAGCCATGTCAGTACGATTAAAGAAGTGCCCCACATCCGTTTTGAACGCTAAGCCCATACTTGATGCCCAAAACAACCATTCATGATCACGTGCTGCGCTCTCCCATGGCATTGCATCATGCAATAATGTTGCCTTGCCCCATTCATATTCAGAGGCTTTCAAGGCTTTTAGCCACCCATGATCTTCTAGGTACTTTGGGCTCATTACAGGCAAAAGTCGCTCTTCAAGAATGAGCTCTGCACTCGCATCTCGATAAGGGTGAAGCCCATAATCAATCGCAACATCATAGTCTCTGAGTTCACTATTAACGATCGCCCCCTCAGCGTAGATTTGAACTTGCAAGTCAGGGTTTTCAATATGAAAACTTTCTAATCGAGGAACCAACCACTTAAATGCAAAAGATGGCGTTAACTTAAGGCGAATTTCGTTACTCGGTTTTTCTGTTTGCAGATCATCCAGCGTTTTACTGAGCTCTGAAAAATGAAAGGAAGTTGACTTCAATAGTTGATGCCCAGTAACCGTGAGTGTAATCCCGCGCGAGTGGCGTTCAAACAAAGTAAAACCGAGCTGTTGTTCTAATTGAATAATTTGCTGGCTGATCGCTCCCGTCGTCAGATGCAGAGCCTTTGCGGCTCGAGTAAAACTCGGAAACTCCGCCACTTGAGTAAACAACCATAATCCACTAACGATGCTACTTTTCATCCTTGAGCCTATAGTTTTTCTAAACGCTGAATGTAATTTATATCGATTGTTAACAAAAGGTAAAGAAGACAAACTGCGCAACATCGTAAATGTGTGGGACGCATCAATGGACGTTATCGTAATAGGCAGCGGTGTTATTGGTTTAACCTCAGCTTGGTATTTGTCACAAACTGGCTATCAGGTTACGGTGATTGACCGCCAGCCAAGCAGCGCGATGGAAACCAGCTTTGCCAACGCTGGACAAATATCTTACGGTTACTCTTCCCCTTGGGCCGCACCAGGCATCCCTAGTAAAGCCATAAAATGGTTAACCGAAGAACACGCCCCACTCAAAATCCAACCCTCACTCAATCCAGATCTGATTCGTTGGGCCACGCAAATGCTCGCTAATTGTACGCTGCCTCGGTATCAGAAAAACAAAGCACGTATGCTGTCGATCGCGAATCATAGCCGAGCTTGTTTAGAGCAACTGAGGAATGAACACGCGATCAATTATCAAGGGCGACAATTGGGCACGCTGCAAGTGTTTCGTACTCAGCAACAACTCGATGCAATCGAAAAAGATCTCAAATTACTTGAACAGAGCGGTACTCGATTTCAGTTGATGGGCGTAAAAGAGTGCATTGAGCAAGAGCCTGGACTGGCGTTAGTACAAGAAAAACTGGTCGGTGGCTTACACCTACCAGACGACGAAACTGGGGATTGTTTTCAGTTCTGTCAACAGTTAACAGAGCTTGCGAAAGCCCAAGGTGTCAGGTTTGAGTTCAATACAGAGGTCAGTAATTGGATCACGGTAGGCAAAAAGATCATGGGTGTCCAAACCAATTGCGGACTGTTTAAAGCAGACCAATTTGTACTTGCTTCTGGCAGTTATTCAACGGCATTACTCAAACAGCTTAAAATCAATATTCCAGTCTATCCTGTCAAAGGATACTCACTGACGGTTCCGATTGAATGTGAGCAATTTTCCCCACGCTCAACGGTGATGGATGAAACCTATAAAGTCGCCATGACTCGCTTTGATAACCGAATCCGTGTTGCTGGAACGGCAGAACTGGCTGGCTTTGACTCGTCCCTACCACAAAAGCGTAAAAACACCATCGAGATGGTCATCCGTGATCTTTTCCCTAAAAGTGGTGACTTTAACCAAGCGGAGTTTTGGACAGGCTTTCGGCCAATGACACCCGATGGAACCCCGATTATTGGAGCAACCCCATATGAGAATCTGTTTACAAATACGGGCCACGGCACCTTAGGTTGGACCATGGCATGCGGCTCAGCACACATTCTGGCCACAATCATGCAAGGCTTGGAATGTAGCATAAGCGATGAATCAGAGTTGGACCTAAGTCGTTATGCCTGATGATTGGCATTTCATTTACCTTTACGAGTCAGGTTCTGCTCACCCGTGCCGCTGCACCAATATCAATATCAATATCAGCCCCAGAGCAACAGCGCAACAGCGCAACAGATAGCTTATTAATCCATCTAGCTTATATCAAACCGAAGATAACACTAAAAAATGCATTGATATTCTGCATTACAAAACACTGCATATTCAATCAATTTAATGCCATTTAAAGCAATGTTCATCCACCCAACAAAACAACCATCTATTATTAACAATTTTTAACCATTTCGTGTCCACCATCACGTTACAAACGAGCAACAGAGAAAAAGATTAACAATTGCATTACAAAAAAGGGTAATGTGTTGTACGAAAAACAACCACAACCATAACAAACAGGGAAAATACTCATGCAGTCATTAGTTGATTTTCTGAATGGAATTATCTGGAGTCCGGTACTTATTTATTTGTGCCTAGGTGCGGGTTTGTTCTATTCCATCATGACGCGCTTTGTGCAGATTAGACACTTCTTTGAAATGTGGCGCTTGCTACTCTCTGGAAAAAGTTCTGCCAAAGGGATTTCGTCTTTTCAAGCACTTGCTGTTTCGTTATCTGGCCGTGTTGGTACAGGTAATATTGCAGGTGTCGCCGCGGCTATCGGTTTTGGTGGTCCTGGTGCGGTCTTCTGGATGTGGGTGGTTGCTTTCTTTGGTGCCGCGACGGCATACGCAGAATCAACGCTAGCACAGATTTATAAGGAAGAAGACGAGGGTGAATTCCGCGGCGGTCCTGCTTACTATATAGAGAAAGCAATGGGCCAAAAGTGGTACGCATGGATTTTCGCTATTGCCACCATCTTTGCTTGTGGTGTTCTACTTCCTGGCGTTCAATCAAACAGCATTGGTAATGCCGTAGAGGCGGCATTTGGCTCTGGTGACATGATTGAAACCGCTATCGGTACTTTCAGTTTCGCTAAAATTCTCACTGGTACGGTTGTCTGTGTCATTCTTGCTTTCATCATTTTTGGTGGCGTAAAACGTATTGCCAACTTTACGCAGATTGTGGTGCCTTTCATGGCGCTTGCTTACATCATCTCTGCGTTCGTTATTATCTTACTTAATATCAGTGAAGTACCACGAATCTTTGCCATGATCTTAGGGGATGCCTTTACGCCAATGGCAGGTATCGGTGCTGCGATTGGTTGGGGTGTAAAACGTGGCGTTTACTCTAATGAAGCAGGTCAAGGTACAGGGCCTCATGCGGCAGCCGCGGCAAGTGTCGATCACCCGGCTCAACAAGGTCTGGTTCAATCGTTCTCAATCTATATTGATACTTTGCTCGTGTGTTCAGCGACGGCATTTATGATTCTTATTACCGGTGCCTACAACGTACATGATGCTGTAGAGGGCGTATTCTTAGTGCAGAACCTCCCTGCAGGCATCGGTGCAAACGGCCCAGTATTCACTCAAATGGCGATTGAAAGTGCCCTACCTGGGGTTGGTAAGCCATTCATTGCGGTTGCGCTGTTCTTCTTCGCGTTCACCACGATTCTGGCGTACTACTACATCGCAGAAACGAACATCGCGTACATCCGTCGTACTTTCAAAGTAAACGGTTTAATGTTCATTCTTAAAGTCATTCTGATTACGGCGGTATTCTACGGCACAGTGAAGACAGCAAACCTTGCGTGGGCAATGGGTGATGTGGGTGTTGGCTTAATGGCTTGGTTAAACATTGTCGGCATTTTGATCATCTTCTTCATGTCGAAACCAGCATTAAAAGCACTGGCTGATTACGAAGATCAGCAAAAGCGAGGCGTAACAGAATACACGTTCAACCCAGTTGCACTTGGTATTAAAGGTGCGCATTACTGGGAAGAAAAATACAAGCGTAAAACGGGTAAAGTCCCAACGGCAGACAGTGATTCAACAGAAACGGTTGAACAGCCCTCTACCTAACGTTTGATTTGGCCCCCTCCCCTTACGGGTTGGCAGGTCTATAAGAAAAAGCAGTGACCCAAATAACGGGTATTAAAAAAGGGTTAGCCATTGGCTAACCCTTTCTTTTTTCGTTTAATCAATGGGTGATTAAGCGGCGATTTCTTGTGTAGCGACTTGAGGCTTTTGCTTTTCGCCGATTGGAAGAATCGTACGACCGTACTCGTTATTTAGTACTTGAGCCATTGCAAAGTAAATTGCACTTGCGCCACAGAAGATACCTTCAAAACCAGCAATCGTACCGATCAGTTCGCTACCAGTGAAATCACGCGCTGCTAGTAGGAAGAACAAGATAGTCAGAGAGCCAAATACCACTTGCTTCGCTACTGGGTAGCATAGAGAACCAATGAACATGAATCCTGTGAAAATACCCCATAGTAGCAAGTACCAACCCATGAAGCTTGCTGGGCTTGCTGGTAGACCCATGTAAGGCATAACGATTAGACCAACTAGTGTTAGCCAAAACAGACCGTAAGAAGTAAATGCCGTTGTACCGAAAGTATCACCACGCTTGAAGCACATCATGCCAACAAGAACTTGGCTAAGACCACCGTAGAAGATACCCATCGCTAGGATCATAGAGTCAATTGGGAAAAATCCTGCATTGTGAATGTTAAGCAGAATCGTGGTCATACCGAAACCCATTAGACCTAGAGGTGCTGGGTTAGCCAGTTTAGTCGACATGTAAGCGTACCTATTTCAAAAATGTTGATAAAAATTGCGCGCGAATTTTAATTGACGACCAAACAAAAGAGAAAAGACGTTATTGGAAACTTAGATTGCGCAAATAGGCAATTAAGTGAATAAAAAAAGACCCACCTAAAAAAGAAATTCTTTATGGTTTTTTAGACCAAGTTTTAGCCAATCACATCCCGAATATCCCAATTCACTGCACATTATGCCAACCTCCATTTTTCGACTTATTGTGCCGAATTATTGTGAAAATTGCTGAAAGCAAGACATGAATAGCGGTTAACTCATGGGACTAACGACGACACTTATCACACGGCGTTCATACACCTTAATCAGCGAATATGCCCAAATCATGAGAACCCAAATCATGAGAACCTAAGCAATGGGCGGCCCAGTCATGAGTGCCCAAGCCATCAATACTCAGCTCAAATAATGATTGAACTTGGCATGAGCAACACGCATCTGATACAAAAAAACCAGCCCGAAGGCTGGTTCATGATTTCAGTTATCTAGTCAGGAATTATTCCCACTCGATAGTCGCTGGTGGCTTACCAGAGATATCGTAAACCACGCGAGAAATGCCATCTACTTCGTTGATGATACGGTTAGAAACCTTACCTAGGAAGTCGTATGGTAGGTGTGCCCAATGCGCAGTCATAAAGTCGATGGTTTCTACCGCACGCAGTGATACAACCCAATCGTACTTACGACCATCACCCATAACGCCTACTGAACGTACAGGTAGGAATACCGTGAACGCTTGCGATACTTTGTTGTATAGGTCTGCTGCATGTAGCTCTTCAATGAAGATAGCGTCAGCACGGCGTAGCAAGTCACAGTACTCTTTCTTGATTTCACCAAGAACGCGAACACCTAGACCAGGACCTGGGAATGGGTGGCGGTAAAGCATGTTGTATGGAAGACCAAGCTCTAGACCGATCTTACGTACTTCATCTTTAAATAGCTCACGTAGTGGCTCAACAAGGCCCATTGCCATTTCTTCAGGTAGACCGCCCACGTTGTGGTGTGATTTAATCACGTGCGCTTTACCCGTTTTAGACGCTGCAGATTCGATTACGTCTGGGTAAATCGTACCCTGTGCTAGCCATTTCGCATTCTTAAGTTTCTTAGACTCTTCATCAAATACGTCTACGAATACGTGACCAATAGTCTTACGTTTTTCTTCTGGATCAGACTTGCCTTCAAGTGCTTTTAGGAAACGATCTTCAGCATCAACTTTAATGATGTTTAGGCCGAACTTATCGCCAAACATATCCATCACTTGCTGACCTTCGTTCAGACGAAGCAGACCGTTATCAACAAACACACATGTTAGCTTGTCGCCAATTGCACGGTGAACCAGCATTGCAACCACAGATGAATCAACACCACCAGATAGACCTAGGATAACTTCATCGTCACCTACTTGCTCTTTAATGCGAGCAACCGCGTCTTCGATGATAGATTCTGACGTCCATAGACGCTCACAACCACATACGCCAAGAACAAAGTTCTCTAGCATCTGTAAGCCACCTTTAGTGTGCGTTACTTCTGGGTGGAATTGCACACCGTAGTATTTCTTCTCTTCGTTCGCCATAGCAGCGTAAGGACAAGTCTCTGTCTCACCTACTTTTACGAAGTCAGCAGGAATTTCCACTACCTTGTCGCCGTGGCTCATCCACACGTCTTGAGTCAGCTCAAGATCTTTAAATAGTGCAGATTCACCAGAAACTTTCACTTGTGCGTAACCGAATTCACGTTCAGTAGAACCCGCTACTCGGCCACCTAGTTGCTCTGCCATCGTCTGCATGCCGTAACATACACCTAAAACAGGTACACCTGAATCGAATACATATTGCGGTGCGCGAGGAGAGTTTGCTTCTGTTACGCTTTCTGGACCACCGGATAGGATGATGCCGTCTGGGTTGAACTCACGAATGTCCGATTCTTCAACGTCCCAGCTCCATAGCTCACAGTAAACACCGATTTCACGTACACGGCGTGCTACTAGCTGAGTGTACTGAGAACCGAAGTCCAAGATCAGAATACGTTGGTCATGAATGTTTTTAGTCATTTTGGCAGTCTTATCGTAAACCCCGAAAAAATTCGAAGTTATAGGTTATTAAAACGGAGGCGAGTTTACCCGCCTCTTATTAATGCTTCAAGGAAAAAAGCAAACGTTTACGTCAGATTAATTCTTACTAAATCTGAACACCGTTTGGCATTAGCCTAGGCGGTAGTTTGGTGCTTCTTTCGTGATCTGAACGTCATGAACATGAGACTCTTTCATGCCTGCGCCAGAGATACGTACAAATTCAGCTTTCGTACGCATGTCTTCGATCGTTGCGCTACCAGTAAGACCCATGCTTGAACGTAGACCACCCATTTGTTGGTGTACGATTTCTTTTAGACGACCTTTGTATGCGATACGACCTTCAATACCCTCTGGTACCAGCTTGTCTGCCGCATTGTCTGATTGGAAGTAACGGTCTGAAGAACCTTGAGACATAGCACCTAGAGAGCCCATGCCACGGTAAGCTTTGTATGAACGACCGTTAAACAGAATCACTTCACCCGGTGCTTCTTCTGTACCTGCGAACATAGAACCAACCATCACACATGATGCGCCAGCTACGATTGCTTTACAGATGTCACCAGAGAAACGGATACCGCCGTCAGCAATCACTGGAATGCCGTATTCGTTTGCAACTTCTGCTGCATCAGCGATTGCCGTTACTTGAGGAACACCAACACCCGTTACGATGCGAGTTGTACAGATTGAACCAGGGCCGATACCAACTTTAACCGCGCTTACACCTGCTTCGATGAGTGCACGAGCACCAGAACCAGTCGCAACGTTACCACCAATGATGTCTAGATCTGGGTAAGCCGCGCGAGTTTCACGAATGCGGTTAAGTACGCCTTCAGAATGACCATGTGAAGAGTCGATAAGTAGAACGTCAACGCCCGCTTCAACAAGAGCAGCAACGCGTTCTTCGTTACCAGCACCAGCACCAACTGCTGCGCCAACACGTAAACGGCCACGCTCATCTTTACATGCGTTTGGTTTACGTTCTGCTTTATGGAAGTCTTTCGCAGTGATCATACCTGTTAGTTGGAACTCATCATTAACAACCAGTACTTTTTCAACGCGTGCTTCGTGCATCTTCTCTTGCACTTCTTCACGAGTTGCACCTTCTTTAACTGCTGCAAGGTTTTCTTTTGCTGTCATTACTGATGATACTTTCTTAGAAAGATCAGTAACAAAGCGAACATCACGACCAGTGATAATGCCTACAAGCTCATTGTTTTCAGTAACAACAGGGAAACCCGCAAAGCCGTGTTTGTCTGTTAGTGCAACCACATCAGCGATTGTCGCATCTGGATTAACGGTTACAGGATCGGTAACCACACCAGCTTCAAACTTCTTAACTTTACGAACTTCAGCAGCTTGCTGCTCAATAGACATGTTTTTGTGGATAAAGCCAATGCCACCTTCCTGCGCAAGTGCGATCGCAAGACGAGCTTCCGTCACTGTGTCCATAGACGCAGAAATCATAGGGATGTTCAGACTAATATTTTTCGTTAACTGAGTGCGAAGATCAGCTGTGTTAGGGAGAACGGTGGAGTGAGCTGGCACGAGTAGTACATCATCGAATGTCAGCGCTTCTTTGGCAATTCTTAGCATTTGCAATATCTCACAATTAGAGGAGTAAAAAGAACAATCCAGTCTCATCGTTTCGCATAATGAGGGTAACCCGTTTTAGGTAGTGGGCTACATTTGGATTAGATATTGCGGAGGGATTATACGGTTAACGTAATCGCTTGACCACAAATTTTTTAATTTTTTTCTTGCATTTACCCCCTTGATATGTATTATATTGCCGCTAACTTCCATACTCACGTCTACGGAATTAGCTGTGCTCTCCCAGACCAATCAAAATATCTTCACGGTTTCTCGTCTCAATGCTGAAGTGCGTCTGTTACTCGAAAACGAAATGGGGATTGTTTGGCTCGTCGGAGAGATCTCCAACTTCTCTGCGCCTGTCTCTGGCCATTGGTATCTCACGCTTAAAGATTCCCGCGCTCAAGTTAAATGTGCCATGTTCCGTGGTAACAATCGTCGCGTCACTTTCAAACCGGCTAACGGTAATCAAGTTCTCGTTAAAGCTCGTCTCTCTTTGTATGAGCCGCGTGGTGACTATCAGCTGATCATCGAAAGTATGCAACCCGAAGGTGATGGACGTCTGCAACAAGAGTTTGAAGCCCTTAAGATGAAGCTAGCTGCGGAGGGTTTGTTTGCTCAAACTAATAAGCAACCTTTACCAGAGCATCCCAAGCGTGTTGGTGTGATCACCTCAAAAACTGGTGCCGCGCTGTACGACATCTTAGACGTATTGAAACGCCGTGATCCATCGCTACCCGTGGTGATTTACCCAACCATGGTGCAAGGCGAAGACGCAGCGATTCAAATTGCTCAAGCAATCGGTCGTGCAAATAGCCGTGATGAGTGTGACGTATTGATTGTTGGTCGTGGCGGTGGTTCGTTAGAAGACTTGTGGTGCTTCAACAATGAAATACTTGCTCGTACGATTGCCGCAAGCCAAATTCCGATCATCAGTGCGGTTGGTCATGAGGTGGATGTGACAATTGCTGATTTTGTCGCTGATATGCGCGCACCGACACCATCTGCCGCAGCTGAATTGGTCAGCCGTGATAACAGCCATAAAGATCAAGCTCTGGTCACTCGTCAACATAAACTCGCGAGTGCGATGCGTTACTACTTTACGCAGCAAAAACAGCAAGTCGCTCAACTGACGCATCGTTTAGAACGCCAACACCCGAGCTACCAACTGCAACGCCAGTCGCAACAATTAGATGAATTAGATATGCGCTTGCAACGCGCTATGCAACGATTCATCTCGACTCATCAGCAAGCCGTAGAACGAAAACACCATCGTTTGCAACTCAACTCCCCTAACAAACGACTTGCTGAGCAAAAATCGAAGCTTGATCGGGTCGAACAGAAATTGATGGATGCGATGGATCGTAAATTACTGACCATGCGTCACCAACTTGCGCTCGCAGCGGAAAAACTCGATACCGTCAGCCCATTAGCAACGCTAAAACGTGGCTACTCGATTACACAAACCGAGCAAGGCAAAGTCATTACTCAAGCATCAGACGCAAAAACGGGCGACGTTTTAGTCACCCGATTGGCCGATGGTGAGCTTCGCTCTACCGTAAACTAGTTTGTACCAACCTATTAGTTCTTAAAAATCTGGTACTTATCATTCTATTTAGTACTTAACACTCTATTCGCCTGTCACCACTTTTTGGAACTCAAATCGAACTCGAGATTTTGATTTAAGCTCATTACAGCTATTACAAAAGTAATTGGCTGCCCCACACGCCTGTAGCTTTTCTAACTCTGCGTCACAATCGGGGCAAAACCCTACCTTTTGAAAATCAGAATGGCATTGATTACAGTGGTATTGACCTGTCCACTCTAGTTCTACGTCACAGCTTGGGCAGATGTTTTGTTGCATGCTTCTCTCCATAATTTATACCAGTACCACTAAATGATACCAATCACAGTAAATAACTGATCATTTTAGCTTGTTACAACGCTCAACACCGAGTTATACGATTTCGTATGATTTGATCAATGTCAGTATTGATGGTTTTAATCTTTACAAGTTTGATCCAGATCACAAAAAGTAAACCACTGATCGCTGATGTAGAAAAAGATCTTCATCTGATCTTCTGATATTTACCCTTTGATCAGCGATCACCCCTTAAAAGAATATTTATATACACACACGCCGAAAGCATAAGTTACATATTCTGTATCTCGATTTTAGATGGGATAAAAATCTAATTACCGTTGTTATATTGGTTTAAATTAGAGTTTAATAAAAGAATAGCAACCTAGTATCCATTGTTTACATTGCTGTGCATTTCGATAGTTTGGGAATCAATTTCTATTAACGTGACGGTAATAGAATTGAAGTCACTAAGGTGGCTTGCATGCGTTCCACCACAAGGGATCACAGCCATTTGGCTTTCACCTAGATCACATTGCCAATAGCGTGAATCTGTCAGATGTTCACCATCACAGTTGATCTTGATCTCTACGCCTCGCTGGATCCAATCAATGAGCTGGTTATTCACTTTTTGCTCTATTAATTTTAGATCAGACAGCATATCTGCGCTATTTAAGCCCCTTTTGCGTAGAGTTTTACCTAGACGATAGGTATCAAGACATTTATCTGGGGTAACAAAGCTGGTTTCTTGTGCATAGCTGTTGAAGTCGTAGTTTCCATGCGGGTCTTTACGATCTGCATCTTTACGCCAATACTTCTCTGCCAATACCTTATTCAGTGCCAAATACGCTAAATGCCCAGCACTATGACCTCGACTAAGAGCGAGTTGATATTCTTTATCAACGTCGATCGAGATGACATCACCAACATTGATCGCATCGGTATAAGATAAAACATGCACGACGACAAACACCCAGCCCTGCGTATCACGTTTTACAGGAATTGCACGGCCAACATACAGTTCTCCACTGACAAGTTCCACGGCGCCTACTTGGCAATCTATCACTTCAAATGCCTGACCATTAAATACTACCGAGCCTTTATCTGCCGGATGATCTGGCCAAATATGGCTGACGGGATGAAATGGGGTGATATCCGTAATAACGTAAGTGACGCTTTCCGTTGATTGAACGAGTTGAATTTGTGCTTCCAATTGCCAAGTTTGGTGGCAGAAACGAATCTTTGTTGCGGTGATAGTCATATTCAATTTTCTATACATAAAAAAATACCCAAGCCTAAACTTGGGTATTGAAAACAGTGTCGATTACTTGTTGCGGTTTTTAACCATAGACATCATACGTTTACGTTGACGTTCTTGTGAAATCGTCAGCTTATTCGTACGGTTCTCATACGGGTTATCGCTATTCTGGAAGTTAATACGGATAGGTGTACCCATAATTTCCAGAGACTTACGGAAATAGTTCATCAAGTAGCGTTTGTATGAATCAGGCAGATCACGAACCATGTTACCGTGTACAACAATGATTGGCGGGTTGTAACCACCAGCGTGTGCGTACTTCAGTTTGATACGACGACCACGCACCATTGGTGGTTGGTGATCATCTGTTGCCATCTTCATGATACGAGTCAGTACAGAAGTACCAACACGAGTCGTTGCTGATTTGTAAGCTTCTTGAATCGATTCAAATAAGTGACCAACACCTGTGCCGTGCAGTGCAGAAATAAAGTGAATACGAGCAAAATCAACGAAACCTAAACGGCGGTCGAGCTCTTTCTTCACTCTTTCTTTCACGTCATTGTCTAGACCATCCCACTTGTTTACCGCTAGTACGATAGAACGACCAGCGTTCAAGGCAAAACCGAGTAGACTCAGATCTTGATCAGAAATATTTTCACGTGCGTCGATCACCAATAGAACCACGTTTGCGTCTTCTACTGCTTTAAGCGTTTTAACCACGGAGAATTTCTCTACCGTTTCGTTAATACGACCACGACGACGTACACCCGCTGTATCGATCAACACATACTCACGACCATCACGTTCCATTGGAATGTAGATAGAATCACGAGTGGTTCCTGGCATGTCGTATACGACAACGCGCTCTTCACCAAGAATTCGGTTTGTCAGTGTTGATTTACCAACGTTAGGGCGACCAATGATTGCCAATTTGATTGGCTGGTCTTGTAAACGTTTGAATTCTGCTTCTGCATCTTCTTCGGTGTAATCTTCGATCGCTAGTTCTTCGTCTTCGAATTCAGTCAGATCTTCAATCTCACCTTGCTCAGATTCACTGGCAAGTAAATCATCGAAGAATGGCGCTAATGCGCGTTCTAGCAATGCCGTTACACCACGACCATGCGCCGCAGCGATTTGGTACATGTCGTCAACACCAAGCTGCCAAAAATCGGCACAAGCAGCGTCAGCATCAATACCATCAATTTTGTTTACAACCAGCATTGCTGGCTTTTCAATTTTACGCAGATGAGCCGCAATTGCTTCATCCGCAGACGTCAGACCTGCACGACCATCCACTAGGAATAGCACTACGTCAGCTTCATCAATTGCTGCTAACGATTGCTGTGCCATCTTCGTTTCCACGCCTTCTTCTGTACCATCAATACCGCCGGTATCAACAACAATGAATTCGTGTTCTTCGCCAAGTCTTGCTTGACCATATTTACGGTCTCGAGTTAGGCCTGGAAAGTCCGCAACCAATGCATCACGGGTGCGAGTCAATCGGTTAAATAGTGTCGACTTACCTACGTTCGGACGCCCTACAAGAGCAACAACAGGTACCATAACAACCTCTACAATAATCTATCTTCTGTAGTTATAGGTAACGACTTGCCCAATGCCAAATCAAACCAGCTTTTTACCTATAACCACATCCGGTTTTTAATAATTTCAAACAACAAAACGGCTCCTAACTGTTACCAGCCAGGAGCCGAATGTGAATTATATCACGATATTATTCGTTGATGGTCAGTTTCTTTACATCGCCATTGCGTGTTGTAATGACATAACCATCGGATAACAACGTTGGACCAACAGCAAAACCGCTGTCATCCACATATTGTTGTGAAACGAAATCACCCGTAGAGCGATCGAGCCAGTGCAAGTAACCCAACGTATCACCAACAACAAGGTAGTTATCAATGATCACCGGTGCGGTAAGCTGACGATGTTCTAACTTGCTGTTTTCCCAAAGTTCAGTACCACTACGAGCATCAACAGCTACGATGTGATCTTTCTCTGTAATGACAAAAACGCGGCTACCATCTGTGGCGAGATCATTCGCTGATGAATAATTACGTTTCCAAATTGGGTTTGCCGAACGTAAGTCAATCGCAATTAACTGACCATTATAGCCCACAGTGAAAAGAGTACCGCCTAAAACGATTGGAGAAGCATCAACGTCAACCAAGCGATCAATCTCTGTCGCGCCTTTTGGCGTTCCTACTGGCTGTTGCCAAATCAATTGACCACGGTCAACGATAGCTGCCGCGAGACGTCCATTCGCCGTACCCCAAAACACACCGCCACCGATTGCAGTTGGTGTACTGTCACCACGTAAGGTTAGGTTTGGTACTTCAGTGCTCAGCGCCCAGCGTTGTTCACCCGTGCTTTCATCCAGGGCAATTAAGGTGCCTCGGCTTGTGTTCACAATGATCAATCCACTATCTGCTACTGGTTTAGCAAGTACTTCACCACCAACAGCAACGCGCCAAAGAACCTCACCCGTTTCTTGGTCAAGCGCAATCACTTCACCATTTTCAGAACCAATGTATAAGTTCTCATAGGCTGCTGTAATACCACCAGAGAGACGTGCAATAACATCCTGTTCTAAGTCAACTTGCCAAAGTGCTTTGCCATTTTCAGGGTCTAGCGCTTTTACTAGACCATCGCGGCTTGCCACAAACAGCATATCATTTGCGACAACAGGAGAAAGCTTAGAAAAGTATTGACCAACACCACCGCCAATCGATGCGCTCCATTCACTGCTTGGCGTGAACTGGCTGTCTACTTGAGGCAATGGAGCCATTACAATGGTATCTTCCTCGCTAGCACAACCAGCTAGAATACCCACTGTTAACGCCCCGAGTAAGGCTTTCTTAAAGACTCTTTTCATCCAATGCGGTCCTTATTTGGCCAAGTCATCCAATTTCATTTGTAACGTTGGGCTAGCATCTGCTGCTTGTTGAGCTTCTGTGTACGCTGTGTATGCTGCTTCTTTGTTACCTTGACGAAGTGCAATGTCACCACGAAGCTCAGCAATACGACCAGTCCAAGCTGAATCGGTTACTTTGCTAAGTTCAGAATTTGCCGCATCAAGGTTACCCATTTCTGCTTCAATGCGCGCAATACGGTAGCTGATAAGTGGAGATAGCGCGGCATCTTTGGTGTTGCTTTGCGCCCACTTTAACTGCTCAAGCGCAGCAGCAAGGTCTTTCGCATCCACTTGCACTTTTGCTAGCTGAAGAGCAGCAAGTACTGAGTATTCTTTCACTTCATTTGAGTCAATGAACGCCTGAATATCAGCCTGAGCATCTGCGCCTTTAACTTGTAAAGCATTCATTACTGTTGTGTAGCTTTGAGAAGCTGCTTCACTCGCCTGAACTACAGAATCCTGGTAGTAACGCCAGCCAAATAGACCACCTAAACCAACAACAGCACCGATAATGACGGCTTTGCCGTTTTCTTTCCACCAGTCTTTAATGGCTTCAACTTGTTGTTCTTCAGTATCGTAAAGTTCCACTTCCTGTCCTCTTAAAACATGTAAATGGCAGCAAGGGCTGCCATTGTTCCTATTTCGTCGAAAGGCTCCTATCTTGGGAGCCTTACTATTACGAATTAAGATATAATCTTTAGCTTATTAAAAGACTTAGATCAGTGCTGCGATCTTCTCTGCAACTTCTGCTTGGTTGTAAGTTTCTTGCTCACCACCGGCTAAATCTTTCAGTACTACGGTGTTATCTGCGACTTCGTTTTCGCCCAGAACCAATGCTACTACAGCACCCACTTTATCTGCGCGTTTAAACTGTTTCTTGAAGTTACCACCACCGAAGTGATTCATCACGCGAACGCCTGGGATTGCTTCACGAAGCTGCTCTGCTAGCTTCATACCCGCCATCATCGTGCCCTCACCAGCGGTTACGACATAAACATCAACACTACGACGAACATCATTTAGCTCCAGCGTTTCTAGCATGAGAACTAGACGCTCTAGGCCCATCGCAAAGCCAACTGCAGGTGTTGCTTTACCACCTAGTTGCTCTACTAGCCCGTCGTAACGACCACCACCACATACTGTACCTTGTGAACCTAGGCTTTCAGTGATCCACTCAAATACCGTGCGATTGTAGTAATCAAGACCACGAACAAGACGCTCATTAACGGTGTATTCGATACCAGCAGCATCAAGAAGTTCACACAGACCCGCGAAATGTTGCTTAGAATCATCATCTAAGTAGTTAGAAAGGCGAGGTGCGTCACCTAAAATCGCTTGAACATCTGGGTTCTTAGTATCAAGAACGCGCAGAGGGTTAGTGTGCATACGACGCTTACAATCTTCATCCAGAACCTCCATGTGTTGCTCTAGGAATTCGATCAGCGCTGTGCGGTAGTTTGCGCGCGCTTCTAGAGAACCAATAGAGTTAAGCTCTAGACGTACGTGCTTGTCGATGCCTAGCTCACGCCACAGGCGAGCCGTCATCATGATAAGTTCTGCGTCTACATCTGGACCGTTTAGGCCAAATACTTCCACACCACATTGGTGGAATTGACGGTAGCGACCTTTTTGAGGGCGCTCATGACGGAACATTGGGCCCATGTACCATAGACGTTGTTCTTGGTTGTATAGCAGGCCATTTTCAATACCTGCACGCACACAGCCTGCTGTACCTTCAGGACGAAGCGTCAGGCTATCGCCATTACGGTCTTCGAACGTGTACATTTCTTTCTCAACCACGTCGGTCACTTCACCGATCGCGCGGCTAAATAGATGCGTTACCTCAACGATTGGCATGCGCACTTCGTTATAACCGTATGCGCTAACTACATTTTTCACTGTGTTTTCAAGTTTTTGCCACAGTGGAGATTGAGTTGGGAGGCAGTCATTCATGCCTCGGATTGCTTGGATTGGTTTTGCCACAATACTTACCGTAATTCTCGTTGAGATTAATCTTGTACGTTAACTTGGATGCGATTTTCTTCGTCCAATACCGACGCTTTCGCACGGATCTTAGCTTCCAGCTGATCCACAAGGTTATCATTATCGAAACGCTCTTTCTGACGCTTACCGTCTTCGTAGAATGCGCTCTTCTTGTTACTGCCTGCTAGACCTAAATGTGAAACCTCAGCTTCACCTGGGCCGTTCACAACACAACCGATAATCGATACATCCATAGGGGTGATGATATCTTCTAGGCGTTGTTCTAGCGCGTTTACCGTGCCAATCACGTCGAACTCTTGACGAGAGCAACTTGGGCAAGCAATAAAGTTGATACCACGTGAACGAATACGCAAAGACTTAAGAATATCAAAGCCGACTTTGATTTCTTCAACAGGATCTGCTGCCAGAGAAATGCGGAGTGTATCACCGATACCCTCGGCCAACAGCATGCCTAAACCAACGGATGATTTAACCGCACCGGCACGCGCACCACCCGCTTCAGTGATACCTAGGTGTAAAGGTTGATCGATCTGTTTTGCCAATAGACGGTATGAATCCACCGCAAGGAACACATCTGATGCCTTTACACTCACTTTGAACTGTTCAAAGTTAAGACGATCAAGATGATCCACATGACGCATCGCCGATTCAACCAAAGCTTCTGGCGTTGGTTCACCGTATTTCATTTGCAGATCTTTTTCTAAAGAACCGCCATTGACACCAATACGGATTGGGATGTTTTTGTCACGGGCACAATCAACAACCGAACGAATACGCTCTTCGTTGCCGATATTGCCTGGGTTGATACGTAAACAGTCTACCCCGTATTCTGCGACTTTCAACGCAATACGGTAGTCAAAGTGAATGTCCGCCACCAGCGGTACAGATACTTGCTGTTTAATAAGCTTGAAAGCTTCCGCTGCATCCATCGTTGGTACTGAAACACGTACGATGTCTGCGCCTACCTTTTCCAAAGCTCGGATTTGTGCGACTGTTGCTTCTACATCAGTCGTTCGGGTGTTCGTCATTGACTGTACAGCAATTGGTGCACCATCACCAATTGGCACATCACCCACGTAAATACGCGTTGATTTACGACGAATAATAGGAGATTCGTGTTGCATAATTCTTTATAACGGTAATGTGAATCGAGCTACTTTGCCTGAAGTATACCCAGAAAGGTCGACAGGTTCACTTGCAAATGTCATTGTTACTCCCTCTGGTGCGCCTAATATCACTTTAAAAGGGGCTTTTCCGGCAAGTTCTACGTCTTGACCCGGCTTACGAGTACCACTTACGAGTGTTCTGCCGTTAACATCTTTTACTTGAATCCAGCAGTCAGCCGCAAACTTCATAGTAAGCAACGTCATCCCCTCAGGAACAACCACCGACGGCTCTGAAGACTCTTCTGCTACTTCCACCATCGCAGGCTCATTTTCAGAGGCATCAGTGGCAACAGCGTCAACCACTTCTGCTGTCACTGCTTGTGCAGAATCATCAGCAGCAGACACTGGTGCTGGCTCACTTTCAACAACAGATTCAACCATCGTTGGTGCAATTTCTGCAGGCGTGCTAGCAATTAACTCATCCGCGCTGATGCTATCGATTTTTTCAATGTCCACCGCCATTTGTTCTGCGTCTAAACTTGATTCAGAGACAACTTGAGTAAGACTGTCCTCTTGCTGGTTTTGCCACCACCAAGCCGCAGAAATGCCTACAATAACAATGGCAATGACCCAAGTGAGCAACATGATACGGCTATTATGTTTCTCATGCTTTGTTTTGCGAGAAAAGCTCTGCATTTCTGTTTCTTGTTCTTGGACATGTACCTCAGAATGTTGTTCTAAAGCTGCCAAAACATTCTTTTCATCAAGGCCAACCAATTTTGCATATGAGCGAAGGTATCCGCGAGTAAACGTCGCAACCTGTTGCGATTCAAATCGATTGTTTTCAATGTCTTCGATAACAGAAACGCGAAGTCTTAGGCGATCAGCAACATGCTTCTGAGTCATACCTAGAGATTCGCGTTTATTTTTTAATAGTGTCCCAGCTTCCATAGAAAGCGGCACTTCATTCGTCTTTTCTTGTTCAGTCATAATGGTGATATTTAATCTGTTGGGTGGCTAACACGGTTATTTATTTTCGTTTTTGTTCTTAAGCCTCATTTAAAGATAGCTAGCCTAAACGCGTTAACCAAAATAATCTGTTAGAAATTCACAGTACTTATTGTATGAATGCACGACTTGCAAAGATTCAGCAAAGCGTATTGGAGAAAATACTGTGTATTGTCAGTGCTATAGATCACCATAATAAGCGAATGTATAACAAAGACAAAAACTCTTTCCGTCCAAATTAACAGATAGCTCAAGCTTTTGTCCAAAAATTGACACAGTGAACAACATTTCACACCAACCACACTGTAAGCGGCAGGTTACATTCCATATACAACATACAAAATAGCCAGAGCGTGATGCTCTGGCTATTTCATGATTCATTGCAATTTATACTGCTTTTACATCGATGGTATCTGCACCACGAGCCGCTTTTAGTGCCGCTGTACGTTTCGTACGGTCGATAACATCGCCTACCAACTGACCACATGCTGCATCAATGTCATCACCACGAGTCTTACGAATCGTAACCGTATGTTCATATTGCATCAGTGTCTTTTGGAAACGGTCAATTCGCGAATTACTCGGTTTCTTGTACGGAGAACCTGGATATGGGTTAAACGGAATCAAGTTGATCTTACAAGGCGTGCCTTTCATCAACTCCGCTAATTCACGCGCATGATCCATATCATCATTGATATGATCAAGTAACACATACTCAACCGTCACTTTGCCTCGGTTTGCATTTGATGAAGCAATGTAACGACGAACTGATGCCAAAAATTCTTGGATATCCCAGCGATCGTTAATTGGCATGATTTCACTACGCAACTTGTCATTTGGTGCGTGAAGAGAAATCGCTAATGCTACGTCGATTTTGCCTGTCATCTGATCAAGACCAGATACCACACCAGAAGTCGAAACGGTAACACGGCGTTTTGATAGGCCAAAACCAAGATCATCAAGCATGATTTCTAATGCTGGGATCAGGTTTTTCATATTCAGAAGTGGTTCGCCCATGCCCATCATTACTACGTTAGTAATTGGGCGACGACCTGTTTCTTTCTCTAAACCTACTTCGCGAGCAGCGCGCCATACCTGACCAATGATTTCTGATACTTTCAGGTTGCGGTTAAAACCTTGCTGCGCGGTTGAACAGAATTTACATTCCAATGCACAACCCACTTGAGAAGATACACAAAGTGTCGCACGGTCATCCTCTGGAATGTAAACCGTTTCTACGTCTTGATCGCCTACTTTCATCGCCCATTTAATGGTGCCATCAGATGAATGTTGAGCCTCAGAGACGATAGGTGCTTTCACTTCACATTTTTGATGTAGCTTTTCACGCAGCTTCTTGTTGATGTTCGTCATGTTGTCGAAGTCATCAACACCGAAATGGTATATCCACTTCATAACCTGATCCGCACGGAACGCTTTTTCGCCTAGCTCTTCCGCGAAAAATTGACGCATGCCTTTGCGATCAAAGTCGAGTAGATTGATTTTTTCAGTAGTCATGTTGCCTCTCAATGACTGAAACAAGAATAAGGGCGCGAATTGTACAGCCTTTATGCAGTCACAACAAGGGTTGTAAGACCCTGAGTTCGCTAAGGCATTAAAATCATGACGGTTAAATTTTCACCAACAATTATTCATCTTTCACGTTGATTGGCAGATAATAAAAAGCCTCGGATAAAACCGAGGCTCAACAATAAAACGAGTACAAGGCAAGATTAGCGTGGGCAAATCTCGGACGCAGGGAAGAAGAACTCAATTTCTCGTGCTGCAGACTCTGGGCTATCAGAACCATGAACGGAGTTATGGCGCATACTCAAAGCGTAATCCGCACGAATGGTGCCACATGCCGCTTCTTCTGGGTTTGTTTTACCCATTAACTCACGGTAACGAGCAATCGCGTCTTCCCCCTCAAGAACCTGAACCATAATAGGGCCAGATGTCATGAACTCTTTCAGAGCAGGGAAAAACTCTTTACCTTCATGTTCTGCATAAAAACCGCTCGCCTGTTCTTCTGTCAGATGAACCATCTTTGCTGCTACGATTCGTAAACCTGCTTTTTCGATACGGTGGTAAATCTCACCAATCAAATTGCGTTCTACAGCGTCAGGCTTAACAATTGAAAACGTTCTTTCTAGAGCCATAAAGTTTCCTTTTTGTACTTGTAATAATAGTTTTAGACCTAAGTGACTTTTCGTCCCTTTTGGTTATACCAGTACAGACATCAATCTGCACTGGCAAAAGTTTTATTTAGCCGCTTGTTCGTTCAAGAAACAAGCAAGAGTGCGAACACCCATACCCGTTGCGCCCGCCGCCCATTTATCTGATGCTGATTTACGGTACGTACCTGCGCAATCAAAGTGCAACCAACCTTTTTTGTAATCTTCAACGAAGTAAGACAAGAATGCTGCTGCGGTGCTGGCGCCAGGTGAGTAATCACCAGAACTGATGTTAGAAAGATCAGCAAAGTTTGATGGAAGCATACCTCGGTGGAACTCCGCAAGAGGCAGTGGCCATAGGCCTTCTTTCTCTTGGTTTGCCGCCGTTAGCGCTTGGTGGGAGAGTTCATCGTCAAAGCTCATCAATGCATGGTAATCATTACCTAGCGCATTCTTAGCAGCGCCTGTAAGTGTTGCACAGTCAATGATTAGCTCTGGTTTTTGCTCACTGGCGTAGATAAGACCATCAGCAAGAACCAAACGACCCTCAGCGTCCGTATTCATGATCTCAACGGTCTTACCGTTTTTGTAAGTGATGATGTCGCCCAGCTTAAGTGCACGACCAGATACCATGTTCTCTGCACAGCAAAGGATCAATTTCACACGCTTGTTCAGGCCACGAAGAATCGCAAGTGCAAGACCACCAGTGATGGTACCTGCACCTCCCATGTCCGCTTTCATTGCTGTCATGAAATTTGATGATTTGAGGCTGTAGCCACCTGAATCAAACGTAATGCCTTTACCGACTAAGCACGCAAATACTGGCGCGTTTTCGTCACCTGTTGGGTTGTAGTCCAGTTGTAGCATTGCAGACGTACGCTCAGAACCACGGCCAACAGCGTAAATGCCTTCCCAGCCATCTGAAAGTAGATCTTTATCTTTAACGATACGAGCCGTTACGGTGCCTTGAGGTGCGATAGATTTGATGAATTCTGCAGCCATGGTTGCCAATTGACGAGGTGCCACTTCTTCTGCTGTTTTGTTGATGATATCGCGAGTAAAGTCCGTTGCCGTAATTCGAGCATGAAGTTCGAGTTGGTCTTCCTCAGACAATGCTGTCCACTCTAAAGCGCCGTGTTTTTTCGGATTGCGGTATCCTTGATGAAAAGCCCAAATGCTCTCTAGGTCCCAGTGTTCACCAGACAGTAAAATAGAATGGATACCTTGGCCATCAAGTTGACGTGATGCACGTTGAATAGAATCGAGTTCATCCCCTGCTGTTACGTGGATAGTTACGCCATTTTCTACAAACGAAAGCAACGCATTTTCACCCCAGTGTGGAGCGGCAGGTTCATGACTTAAAAATACAGACATCTGTGTAGACATGGTTTCTCCTTGTCTTATAACGGCGTTACCTACGCCGCTTCTTTTTAATAACTCACGGATGTTAGCATTATGTAGGGTAAAAATGTCAATTTGATAAAAAAACGGACCATAGGGTCCGCTTTTTTTAGTAAGAATTGTTAACTCGGCTGTGTTTCTCACCGAACTGAGCGCTAATCCGCTTCATCCATCCAGCACAAGATAACGGCTTCTAGAATCTTTTCGTTACAATGGTTTGGCTCATCGTCAAACTCTTCTAACTCCATGATCCATTGATGAAGATCGGTAAAACGTACCGTTTTAGGATCCACATCTGGAAACTTGTCACAAAGCTCAATCGCGATGTCGCGAGAATCTATCCATTTCATTGCTCACTTTCCTTTTGCTTCCCCCGATTAAGGGGCAGAATTAATGATCTTCTGACGCGTGGTTTAGCGTGTATTTTGGAATCTCAACAACCAAGTCCTCATCGGCCACTTTTGCTTGGCAACCAAGGCGAGATTCTGGTTCCAGACCCCATGCTTTATCAAGCATGTCGTCTTCTAGCTCTTCGCTTTCTTCTAGTGAATCAAAACCTTCACGAATGATCACATGGCAAGTGGTACATGCACATGATTTCTCACACGCATGCTCAATACCAATGCCATTTTTTAGTGCTACATCTAGAACGGTTTCACCCGTTTTTGCTTCCAACACCGCACCTTCTGGGCACAAATCTTCGTGTGGCAATACAATAATCTTAGGCATAACTACTTATCTCTTATATATCATTAACTGACTGACCTGACAGTGCAGCTCGAATTGATTTATCCATACGGCGTGACGCAAAGTCTTGGCTCGCTTTATCGGTATCTTTAATGCCTTGCTCAATCGCATCCGCATCTTCACCGTTACGCAGTTCAATCAGTGCTTCAATCACTTTCAATAGCGCTTGTTTCTCTTGCTCTGATAGTAGTTCATCACCATCAGCTTGCATCGCAGCAATCAGCCCCTCAATCACTCGGTCAGCTTCGACACGCTGCTCGGCCAATGCGCGCGCCTGCATGTCTTCTTTCGCATAAGTCATCGAGTCACGAAGCATATTCGCGACTTCATTGTCACTTAAACCGTAAGATGGCTTAACTTGAATCTCTGATTGAACGCCCGTACTCTTCTCCATCGCAGTAACTGACAATAGACCGTCTGCATCTACTTGGTAAGTCACGCGAATGTGCGCTGCACCAGCCGCCATTGGTGGGATGCCTTTCAGCGAAAAACGAGCCAATGAACGGCAGTCATCAACCATCTCACGTTCACCTTGTACGGTATGCACCGTCATTGCCGTTTGACCATCTTTAAACGTGGTAAATTCTTGTGCGCGAGCCACAGGAATGGTGGTGTTACGTGGAATGATTTTCTCAACCAAGCCACCCATGGTTTCAATACCAAGAGATAGAGGAATAACGTCCAGAAGCAGCATTTCAGAGTCAGGCTTATTACCCGCTAGGATGTCTGCTTGAATACCCGCACCGATTGCAACGACTTCGTCAGGGTTAATGCTTGTCAGTGGTGTACGACCAAAAAACTCGCCTACCATTTCACGAACGAGCAATGTGCGTGTTGAACCACCCACCATGATGGCTTCAAGTACATCTTCCGCATCCACATCAGCATCTTTCAGTGCACGGCGGCAAGACATCAGGGTTTTCCTCACTAACGGACGAATCAGATCTTCGAACTGCTCGCGAGTCACTGAGCCTTTCCAACCAAACACGTCAACATCAACGCTGTCTTTTTCAGAGAAAGCAATCTTCGTCGCCGTTGCTATGTTCAGTAGTGCACGGTTTTTCTCAGCAGAAAGTGGCGCTTCTAGGCCTGCTTGCTCCATTAGGTAATCCGCTAATAGATGGTCAAAATCATCACCACCGAGTGCAGAGTCACCGCCTGTTGCTAACACTTCAAAGACGCCTTTCGACAAACGTAAGATAGAGATATCGAATGTACCGCCACCTAAATCATAAACGGCAATCACGCCTTCTTGACCAGAGTCTAGACCGTAAGCAATCGCAGCCGCTGTTGGTTCGTTAAGCAGACGTAGTACGTGAAGACCCGCCAATTTCGCAGCATCTTTTGTACCTGCACGTTGAGCGTCATCAAAGTAAGCAGGAACGGTAATAACTACGCCAGCCAACTCGCCACCTAGTGTCTCTTCAGCACGTTTGCCTAGTGCTTTAAGAATGTCTGCAGACACTTCAATCGGGTTTTTATTACCCTGAGCGGTTTGCAAAATTGGTAAGCCGTTATCGCTCTCTTTAAATTGGTAAGGCAAAGATGGGTAACGAGCTTGGATGTCTTTCAGAGAACGTCCCATCAAACGTTTAACCGATATAATGGTGTTTTCTGGTTCTTGCTCCGCTTTTTCTCTCGCATCATAACCAACGAGGGCGGTTTCTTGTGTGTAATTAACAACAGATGGCAGAATACTGCGTCCTTGATCATCCGTAAGGGTGGTTGCGTTACCACTGCGCACAGATGCAACTAACGAGTTTGTTGTACCGAGATCGATACCTGCTGCTAACTTATGCTCATGAGGTGCCGAGCTTTGGCCCGGTTCTGCGATTTGAAGTAGTGCCATGATGGGTCCTTGTCACGCTAACTAGCCGAGAAGTTTATCTTCAACCAGTTCAATTTCGTTCTTTAGCTTGGCAATGAATTTAAGTTTGCGAACTCGGTCCGCGGCTTCCGCCCAACGACCATCTTGAAGTTCTTGTTCTACACTCGCCAAATGCTGCTTGTACATTTTGCTGACTTTCGCGTCGAAATCAAAAAGCGCTGATTCCAGATCAGAGCTGCCAGCAATGTCTTCCAGTTCTTCACGCAGTTCCATTTGTTCCATAAGAAACATCGGATCTTGCATGGTTTGTTGCTCACCACGAATCTCTGTGCCATTTTCAGCCAAGATGTATTCAGCGCGAGAGATTGGGTGCTTAAGCACTTGATACGCATCGTTAATTTGCGCCGCTTTTTGCACCGCCATGAGACGATCACGCTCTGAGGCAGTAGCAAAGTTATCTGGGTGGAAGCGTTTTTGTAGTTCTCGGAACTGGGAAGAAAGAAGGCTACCATCCAGTGTAAACTGACTTGGTAGCCCAAATAATTCAAAGTGATTCATTAAGATCGGGTCCTAGTAAAGCCTTCTGGACTCGTTTGCCCAGAAGGACAATCAATTAGACGTTGAAGCTTTCACCACAACCACATTCACTTTTCGCGTTCGGGTTGTTGAACTCAAAACCTTCGTTCAATCCCTCTTTTACGTAATCCAGTTCTGTACCATCTAGGTACACTAAACTTTTCTTATCGATGATGATCTTCACGCCCGAATGATCGAACACTTCATCTTCTTCATTAAGATCGTCTACAAACTCAAGCACGTAAGCCATACCGGAACAGCCTGTCGTCTTCACTCCAAGACGCAAACCGATACCTTTGCCTCGGTTATCTAGGAATGCTTTTACGCGACTCGCCGCTGTTTCTGTCATTGTGATGGCCATACTGCACCTTACGTCTGTCTAAATTACGATTTGAATGGGGGCTTTAATTCAAGACCCCATTATATACGGAATACTTATTCCTGGTGTTTTTTCTTATAGTCAGCAACTGCTGCTTTGATTGCGTCTTCCGCTAGGATTGAGCAGTGAACTTTCACAGGAGGAAGTTCTAGCTCTTCTGCAATCTCAGAGTTTTTGATAGATGCCGCTTCGTCGATAGACTTGCCTTTCACCCACTCAGTTACCAGTGAGCTTGAAGCGATTGCACTACCACAACCGTAAGTTTTGAATTTCGCGTCTTCAATGATGCCCTCAGGCGTCACTTTGATTTGAAGTTTCATTACGTCACCACAAGCTGGAGCGCCAACCATGCCGCTACCTACTGATGGATCTTCTTTGTCAAATGAACCAACGTTACGTGGGTTCTCGTAGTGATCAATTACTTTTTCGCTGTATGCCATGATAAATTACCTCGAATCCTCTATTTCAATCCCTGAGATTAATGGTGAGCCCATTCAACCGTGCTCAAATCAATCCCTTCTTTATACATATCCCATAGAGGAGACATGTCGCGTAGCTTAGTCACTGCAACGCGGATTTGTTCAATTGCGTAATCAATTTCTTCTTCAGTCGTGAAACGACCAAATGAGAAACGTACAGAGCTGTGAGCCAACTCGTCATCTAGACCAAGAGCACGAAGTACGTAAGATGGCTCTAGGCTCGCTGATGTACAAGCACTACCAGAAGATACTGCTAGGTCTTTTAACGACATCAGTAAAGATTCGCCTTCTACGAATGCAAAGCTCACGTTTAGGTTATGTGGAACACGCTGTTCTAGGTCACCATTCACGGTTACTGCTTCTAGATCTTTCACGCCATCTAGCAGACGGTTACGAAGTGCTAGTGCGTGATCGTAATCTTTTTGCATGTCTTCTTTTGCTACACGGAACGCTTCACCCATACCCACGATTTGGTGAGTTGGAAGCGTGCCCGAGCGGAAACCACGTTCATGACCGCCACCGTGCATTTGCGCTTCAAGACGGATACGAGGCTTGCGACGTACGTAAAGTGCACCGATACCTTTCGGGCCGTAAGCTTTATGCGCAGACAGTGAAATTAGATCAACTTTCAATTCTTGAACGTCGATTGGCAGTTTGCCCGCAGACTGTGCAGCATCCACATGGAACACAATCTTACGTTCACGGCATAGCTCACCAATAGCCGCGATGTCTTGAATGACACCAATTTCGTTGTTTACGTGCATGATTGATACTAGAACCGTATCTTCACGCATTGCTTCTTGAAGCTTGTTTAGATCAATAAGACCATTTGATTCAGGCTGCAAATAAGTCACTTCAAAGCCTTCACGCTCTAGTTGACGACATGGGTCAAGAACGGCTTTGTGCTCGGTTTTGCATGTAATTACATGTTTACCCTTTTTAGAGTAAAAATGAGCAGCACCTTTGATTGCAAGGTTGTCAGACTCAGTTGCACCTGATGTGAATACGATTTCGCGTGGATCTGCATTTAATAGGTCAGCAATTTGCTCACGAGCAGTATCGACAGCTTCTTCTGCCTGCCAGCCATAACGGTGCGAGCGTGAAGCTGGATTGCCAAATGTACCATCCATCGTCATGTACTGAACCATTTTTTCAGCAACACGTGGATCAACTGGACATGTAGCGGAATAATCAAGGTAAATCGGCAGTTTCATTCTCTACTCCAATGTAAAATGCTGACCGCTATGAGCGGACGTTTACACCGATGGGCGCGGCGGTTGTATTTTTGTTTGATAGCCCATGAGTCACCGCCAGATCAATGTCCTGACGATCAGAAATTTCTAATACTTCATTGTCTGTCATTAGCTCACCGAGCGTAATGTTGTTCAAGAAGTCGCTAATACGAGAGCTTAGGTCGCGCCACAGAGTGTGGGTTAGGCAACGAGTCCCACCTTGGCAATCTCCTTTGCCTTGGCATTTAGTTGCATCGACCGACTCATCAACAGCAGCAATCACGGTACCGATAGCGATACTGTGTGCGCTGGCACCAAGTCGATAACCACCACCAGGACCACGAACGCTTGCAACAAGCCCTGCTTTACGTAGTTTTGAAAAAAGCTGCTCTAAATAAGAGAGCGAGATCCCTTGACGCTCTGAGATGTCTGCAAGAGGTACCGGGTTTTGTTGCGAGTGCAGTGCTACATCCAGCATGGCTGTCACCGCATATCTTCCTTTAGATGTAAGTTTCATTCCACACCGTATCCACATGGTTTGTAATGATTAGGATTTTTCCATACCTGACTAAAACGGTCAAGTATTTATTTGACTAATTTAGTCAGGTATTCATCCCCACACCTAAAGTGGTTATTATTTGCTCAGAATTTCTTTTCAATCGAAGTCAAAATACCGCGCAATATATTGAGCTCTTGCGCTTCTGGTCGAGCTCGTGAAAACAAACGTCGTAGTTTGTTCATTACCTGACCTGGTTGCTCCTGATTAATAAATTGGGTCTCCACAATGACCTTTTCAAGGTGCTCAAAGAACATTTCTAGTTCTTTATGTCGAGGGTATTCTTCTGGCTCAGTTGGCGTGTACTTACTTTGCTCTAAATTTAGATGGGCAACTCGAACTTCATAGCTTAGTGTTTGTACTGCCATGGCTAAGTTGAGTGAGCTGTATTCTGGGTTTGCAGGGATACAGACATGATAATGGCACTTTTGCAGTTCTTCATTGGTTAGGCCAGTTCTTTCACGGCCAAATACCAATGCGACAGGGTGCTTTTGCCCCTCTACTGCAAACTTTTCACCACACTCACGCGGCTCAAGCATTGGCCATTCTAATGTGCGCGAGCGAGCGCTAGAACCAACAACAAGGCCACAATCTTCAATCGCTTCTTCGAGCGTACTTACGATTGTTGCGTTTTGAGCAATATCACCTGCACCTGCTGCAAGGGCAAGGGTTTGTTCATCGACTTCACACTGTGGATCAACTAATACTAATTGGCTTAACCCCATGACTTTCATTGCTCGTGCAGCCGAGCCAATATTGCCTGAATGTGAAGTTCCGACGAGTACGATTTTTACTTGATCCAACATCTGTGTATGCCACCTAAATTAAAACCGATGGATGTTATCATAATTTTTTTACACACCCTATAGTGAAGCGGTTTTCTAGCCGTATTCTCGTCGTTTGGTGCTCTGCATCACGATAGGTTCTCGAACACATTTGCGTTGATGAACAAAAAATAACCACTTCCTTTTTGATTTATCTCTGGTATACTCGCCGCCGCTTTCATTTTGTTCTTTAACATCCGTTGGGAAATTCGTATGCATCCTATGCTAAATATTGCTATTCGCGCTGCGCGAAAGGCAGGCAATCACATTGCTAAATCATTAGAAAACACAGATAAGATTGAATCTTCACTAAAAGGCACTAATGACTTTGTTACTAACGTTGACAAAGAAGCAGAAGCTATCATCATCGATACTATCAAGCACTCTTACCCAGAGCACTGCATCGTAGCTGAAGAAGCTGGTCTTATCGAAGGTAAAGATAAAGACGTACAATGGATCATCGACCCGCTGGATGGCACTAATAACTTTGTAAAAGGTTACCCACACTTCGCAGTATCTATCGCAGTTCGCTTCAAAGGTAAAACTGAAGTGGCTTGTGTATACGATCCAATGCAAAATGATCTGTTCACGGCTCAACGTGGTGCAGGCGCACAGCTAAACAACGCTCGTATCCGTGTAGCTCAACTTAAAGACCTACAAGGTACTGTTCTAGCGACTGGTTTCCCATTCAAACAGAAACAACACGCTGAATCTTACATCAAGATCGTTGGTTCTCTATTTACTGAATGTTCAGACTTCCGTCGTAGTGGTTCTGCTGCTCTTGACCTATGTTACGTTGCTGCAGGTCGCGTTGATGGTTACTTCGAGCTAGGTCTAAAACCTTGGGACATGGCTGCAGGTGAACTTATCGCTCGTGAAGCTGGCGCTATCGTAACTGACTTCGCTGGCGGTACTGATTACATGAGTTCTGGTAACGTTGTTGCTTCAAGTGCTCGTGGCGTTAAATCAATGCTTAAGCACATCCGTGAAAACGGTAATAGCGCAATCCTTAAGTAAGATTTTAAATCATGCTTAACTCATCATGCTGATGAATTTTTAACAAGGCCCCACTCATTGAGTGGGGCTTTTTTATGTCTGTTTTTCGGGGTTTTGAACCCATGTCTTTGAAAGAATACGTGGGAAAGAAGGCTCTGTGGCAAAAGAGTTCTGTAGTTAGAAAACCGAAACATAAAAAAACCGCTGAATAGTCAGCGGTTTTTATTATAAACGTCTCAAGTTGCCTTATGGCATCTCATCAAACTCTGCACCTTCCTTTTCTACTTGTGGTGGCATCAAGTGCTCTTTCTGGATACCCAGTTTTAGAGACAGTGCTGACGCAACGTAAATAGAAGAGTAAGTACCAACGGTGATACCAAGCAATAGCGCCGTAGCAAAACCGTGGATCATCGCACCGCCTTGCGTAAACAGAGCGATAACTACGAACAGGGTCGTACCTGAGGTAATCAATGTACGACTCAGCGTTTGCGTGATCGCACTGTTAATCACTTCAATAGAGTCACCTTTACGCATCTTACGGAAGTTCTCACGGATACGGTCGAATACGACGATGGTATCGTTAAGTGAGTAACCGACAACCGTCAATAGTGCAGCAACGATGGTTAGGTCAACTTCAATTTGAAAGAACGAGAAGATACCGAGTGTGATGATGATATCGTGAGCCAATGCCATTACCGCACCAGCTGCAAGACGCCATTCGAATCGCATCGATACGTAGATCAAGATACAGATCAGTGACACAAGAATTGCCAAGCCACCCGCTTCTGTTAGTTCATCACCTACGTTTGGACCAACAAACTCGATACGACGCATTTCTACGCTTTCACCTGTCCCCTCTTTGATTGCACCAATGATCTGGTTACCCAGAGTTTCACCAGAGATGTCATCACGAGGACGAAGACGTACCATTACATCACGAGCACTACCGAAGTTTTGTACGGTTGCATCACCATAACCTTTCGCATCTAGCGCAGCACGGATCTCTTCAAGGTTTGCTGGTTGTTCAAAACCAACCTCGATAAGCGTGCCGCCCGTGAAGTCTAGCCCCCAATTCAACCATTTGGTTGAAAGCGTAAAGATAGATGCAGCGATCATGACCATCGAAAATGCGAATGCAACTTTCGACCAACGCATAAAGTCGATCGTGTTCTCTGCTTTTAGAATTTGAAACATAATAATTCCCAGCCTTAGATCGACAATTTCTTAACGCGCTTGCCACCGTACACCAAGTTCACGATACAACGTGTACCAATGATTGCGGTGAACATAGAGGTCAAGATACCGATAGATAGTGTTACCGCGAAACCTTTCACCGCGCCTGTACCCACAGCGAATAGAATAATTGCCGTGATCAGTGTGGTGATGTTCGCGTCGGCGATAGTGCTGAACGCGTTCGCGTAGCCTTGATGAATCGCCTGTTGAGGGCTACGACCCTCGCGAAGTTCTTCTCGAATACGTTCAAATATCAGTACGTTCGCATCAACTGCCATACCAACCGTTAATACGATACCGGCAATACCTGGCAAGGTCATCGTCGCACCTGGAATCATCGACATAATACCGATGATAAGCACTAAGTTTGCCATCAGTGCCACGTTCGCGATCAAGCCGAAACCACGGTAGTAAAGCAGGGTAAAGATCATTACCGCAACCATACCCCAGATACATGCTTGAATACCCATATCGATGTTTTGTTGACCCATTGATGGACCAATGGTGCGCTCTTCAACGATAGAGATAGGTGCAATAAGCGCACCAGCACGCAGTAGAAGTGCTAGGTTGTGAGCTTCTGCTGCAGAGTCAATACCGGTAATACGGAAGTTACGACCAAGAGCCGATTGAATCGTTGCTTGGTTAATAACTTCTTCGTATTTATCAAGAATAACTTTGCCTTCTGGCGTACGACGGCCACTGTCTTTGTACTCTGCAAATACGGTTGCCATTAGCTTACCGATGTTCTTTTTAGAGAACGCAGACATCTTATTACCACCTTCGCTGTCTAGCGAGATGTTAACTTGTGGACGGCCGTATTCATCAACACTTGAGCTTGCATCTGTGATACTTTGACCACCAAGAATAATGCGTTTCTTAAGTACGACTGGACGACCATCACGGTCCATTTTGATTTCACTGCCCGCAGGAGCTCGGCCACTTGCCGCCGCTGCTAGGTCAGCTTTATCATCGACTTCACGGAACTCAAGTGTCGCTGTCGCGCCAAGAATTTCTTTTGCACGAGCGGTATCCTGAACACCTGGAAGTTCAACAACAATTCGGCTTGCACCTTGACGTTGAACCAACGGCTCAGCAACACCCAATTCATTCACGCGGTTACGCAGAATCGTGATGTTTTGTTCAACCGCGTAGTTACGGATCTCTTGCAAACGTTGCTCAGTAAAAGTGGCGACAAGAGCGTAACGACCGTCAGAATCAGACTCAACAAAGTTCATGTCTGGGTGATTCTTTTCTAACGTTGCTTTTGCTTCGGCAAGTTGCTCTTCATTGCGCAACAAAATTTCCACGCCATCTTGACCCGATGGGCGAATCGCACGGTAACGAACTTTCGCTTCACGAAGTTCACTACGGAATGCTTCTTCTTGTTGGCCGACCAACTTCTCCATTGCGGCATCCATGTCCACTTCCATCAAGAAGTGAACACCACCACGTAGGTCAAGACCTAACTTAAGTGGCGATGCACCGATCGCTTCTAACCAATGTGGTGTCGATGGTGCTAGGTTGAGGGCAACGATTTTATCTTTGCCAAGCGCTTCGCTGATAATATCGCGTGCACTGATCTGTGTATCAGTGTCATTGAAGCGAACAAGGATTGATCCATTTTCGAGAGCAATGGATTTATGAGAAAGGTGCTCTTTATCAAGAGCTTTAGTGACAGCATCCAGCGTTGACATATCTACAGAGGCGCCACGCGCCCCTGTAACTTGAACAGCCGGATCTTCACCGTAGATATTTGGAAGCGCGTATAACGCGGCGGTGATGATGGCAAAAAATACCATCAAATACTTCCATAGAGGGTAACGGTTTAGCACAGCGAGGATCCTTTGGCTGTTTTATAGAGACTTAAGCGTACCTTTTGGTAGCACTGCAGTAATGAAATCTTTTTTGATCACAACTTCATTGTTTGCATTTAGCTCAATTGAGATGTAGTCGTTATCTTCTGCAATCTTAGTGATTTTACCCACTAGACCACCACTGGTAAGAACTTCATCACCTTTGCCCATAGAAGCCATTAGGCTCTTGTGCTCTTTTACACGCTTAGCTTGTGGACGGTAGATCATGAAGTAGAAGATCACCGCGAACATGCCTAGCATGATTAGCATTTCAAAACCGCCACCTGCTGGTGCGCCTTCAGCTGCTGCGTGAGCTTGAGAAATAAACATTAAAACATCCTCATTATATTTTATTGATAATCCAACAAGTTGGGCATTCGCAATTGAGATTCAAGTCTGAGAACAGCTAATAGAGATCGCTCTCTCAAAAAAACTGTGCGTTTGCCTACTTTATTAGCAAAAGCCTCTGGCGACATGCCAAAGGCTTTAATTTTTTTATGCTTCGCCTAGTGGCGGAACTTCGCGGTCACGACGAGCGTAAAACTCTTGTACGAACTCATCGAAACGATCTTCATCAATCGCCTTACGAATGCTCTCCATTAAACGCTGGTAGTAGCGTAAGTTATGGATAGTATTCAGACGAGCACCTAGGATTTCATTACAACGCTCTAGGTGGTGAAGGTATGACTTACTGTAGTTTTGACAAGTGTAACAGTCACAGTGCGGATCTAATGGTGTTGTATCCGTTTTATGTTTCGCATTACGGATCTTGATCACACCACCAGTCACAAATAGGTGACCATTACGTGCATTACGCGTTGGCATTACACAGTCAAACATGTCGATACCACGGCGAACACCCTCAACCAAGTCTTCTGGTTTACCCACGCCCATTAGGTAACGAGGCTTGTCTTCAGGTAGTTGAGGACAAGTGTGCTCTAGAATACGGTGCATGTCTTCTTTAGGCTCGCCTACTGCTAGGCCACCGACGGCATAACCATCAAAACCGATTTCAGTTAGGCCTTTAACCGATACGTCACGTAGGTCTTCGTAAACTCCACCTTGAACGATACCAAACAGATTGTTCGGGTTTTCTAGTTTATCGAAGTGGTCACGTGAACGTTGAGCCCAACGTAGAGACATTTCCATCGATTTTTTCGCTTCGTCGTGCGTCGCAGGGTATGGCGTACACTCGTCGAAGATCATTACGATGTCTGAACCTAGGTCTTTTTGGATTTCCATCGACTTTTCTGCGTCCATGAAAATTTTGTCACCGTTTACAGGGTTGCGGAAGTGAACACCTTGCTCGGTAATCGTACGCATTTTACCTAGGCTGAATACTTGGAAACCGCCTGAATCGGTAAGAATTGGGCCATGCCAGTTCATGAAATCATGCAGATCGCCATGCATTTTCATTACTTCTTGGCCAGGACGCAACCATAGGTGGAAAGTGTTACCAAGCAGAATCTCTGCGCCAGTACCTTTCACTTCTTCTGGTGTCATGCCTTTAACCGTACCGTAAGTACCAACTGGCATAAAAGCAGGTGTTTGAACAGTGCCGCGTTCGAAAGTCAGTTGACCACGACGCGCATTGCCGTTTTTCTTCTTAAGATCGAATTTTAATTTCACGATGCCTCCGGGTGTCAGAGAAACAGTCTGACTGTGTATCCGGGGATAAATCCCCACTTTAAGGAGCGGTCGCTTTTCCATGCGAGAGACAAAACAGACACTCTGTTTTATTTCCTAGCTTACTGCTAGCACTCGTAAACATTTAAAAAACTAACTAACACAATATTACCGCTGAAGAGCAAGAGCTGCGCTTACCAACGTAAGTAGGCACATTTAACTCGCTATTAACGCATAAAATACCGTTAGTTCGTTTTTTTCTTGATAAACATTGAATCACCATATGAGAAGAAACGGTAATGATTTTCTACCGCATGCTTATAAGCGTTCATGGTGTTCTCGTAACCTGCAAATGCACTCACCAACATAATCAAGGTTGATTCTGGTAAATGGAAGTTAGTGATCAAGCAGTCCACCAGCTGGTACTCGTAACCAGGGAAGATAAAGATCTCAGTATCACCAAAGAATGGGACAAGCTCAGTGCCTTTCTTTAGTGCATCTTGTGCTGCACTTTCTAAAGAACGCACCGATGTCGTGCCAACAGCGATCACTCGACCACCGCGAGCTTTGGTTGCAGTGACTGCGTCTACCACTTCTTGCGGCACTTCAACGTACTCCGCATGCATATGGTGATCATTAATATTATCCACTTTTACCGGCTGGAATGTGCCTGCGCCAACGTGCAAAGTAACATAAGCAAACTCCGCACCTTTCGCTTTAATTTTGTCTAGCAGTACATCATCAAAATGTAGGCCTGCTGTTGGTGCCGCTACCGCACCTGGTTTTTGGTTATAAACCGTTTGGTAACGCTCTTTATCTGCGTCTTCATCTGGGCGGTCAATATATGGCGGGAGTGGCATATGGCCAATTTCTTCCAATATTTCAAGAACCGTCTTATCAGAGTTAAACTTCAGCTCAAACAGTGCATCATGACGAGCCACCATTTCAGCCGAGTATTCATCGTTTTCACCGACAATCACTGTCGAGCCAGGTTTTGGTGATTTAGAGCAGCGTACATGCGCTAAAATGCTTTTTTCATCGAGCATTCGCTCAACCAGCACTTCAAGTTTACCGCCTGATTCTTTGCGACCAAACATACGAGCTGGGATAACGCGGGTATTGTTGAAAACCACGAGGTCACCGGCTTGAATATGGTCCAACACATCCGTAAATGTGCCATCCACTAGCTCGCCAGTATTGCCGTCCATTTGCAGCAATCGGCTAGCGGTACGCTCTGGTTGAGGGTAACGAGCGATGAGTTCATCTGGAAGGTCGAAATGGAAATCTGATACTTGCATGTTACTTGTCTTATCTATTGGTCAAATCACGTCAAAGACGACGATAAAATTGCGACGAGTTTTTCGCAGCAGACTAGTATATGTTTACATGCTGCAATAGCAAGCAAATCCCCTTTGATTAACGGTAAAAGCGCTGACTAAGAGTGTAATAAAACATGAAGAGCGTATTGTTCCACGACATGTCGATATAAATCGGCAGACCTTATTATTATCAAATCACTCAGTAAGTTTACTTTTAGACTATATTGACTAAGAGCAATTTGCTCTATGTTTGAATTTTTGAGGTAAGTATGAAGATGTTAATTACGCTATTCAGCGCCGCCGTTATTTCTTTTTCTGCCAATACGTTAGCAAGTTCTGAGCAAGAGACGTTAAAAGCGTTGCAAGATGCGTGTAAGCTAAAACAAGTTCCGCGCTTGTGTGCTGTAAACCTCCCTAACAAGAACTTTATTGGTCGATGTGTTGACGCAAAAGCCTATGGTCTTATCTGTGTTCATTTTAGACAGAGTTAAGAGTAACCAAAGCTAAGGTTTCAGCGCCTTAGCTTTGGTTATTTATGATAGCGCTTACATCGCGTTTACCTCTACAGTCCTTTCGTTTTTGTCCGCTTGTACTCACCTGTTTTATGTAAACAAACCGCTCATTGACCGCTCAAATTGATCTCCGTCTATTAACTTTTATTTATTGGCGAAAAACGAGTTAGGTCCCAGTTATAGGTCAAAATTTTCTCTATATTTAGGTAAAGGACAACGCCTCTGGAGGTCTCTATGATCAAGGTTGAAGACATGATGACACGCAACCCTCATACGCTATTGAGTACCAATACGTTGCGTGATGCTCAAAGCATGATGGAAGCACTCGATATTCGACATATTCCTGTCGTCGATACAAACAAGCACTTACAGGGCTTGGTAACACATCGTGATATTCTCGCGGCCAAAGAATCGAGTTTACATACCGACAAAGACGAATTCTCATTTACACTCGATGCTCCGCTCAAAGATGTTATGCATACTAACATCATGACCGCTGAACCAAGAGCGGGACTGAAAGAAAGCGCCATTTATATGCAAAAACACAAGGTGGGTTGCCTACCGGTCGTCAGCAAAGGCAACTTAGTCGGCATCATTACCGACACGGACTTTGTCACTATTGCGATTAACTTACTAGAACTACAAGAAGAAGTGGAGCCAGAAGAAATAGAGCCCAACGAGTAATTCAACGACTATTATCGATACTGACTAGGGCAAACAAAAAGAGCGGCTAACTTTATAAGTAAACCGCTCTGAATATACTGGTTAATGGCTCTAAATATAATAGCCGTTAGCATATACTCGCTAACGGCTATGAGTGAGAGGGTTTATCGCTCTAAATCGGGTAGCTTATCTCACCATCAACCCATTTAGAATTGATCTTCTTCAGTCGACCCCGTCAGTGCGGTTACTGATGAGTTACCACCCTGAATGGTATTCGTCATTCTATCGAAGTATCCCGTACCTACCTCTTGCTGGTGCGCTACAAATGTGTAGCCTTTCTCTGCCGCTTCAAACTCAGGACGCTGAACTTTCTCAACGTAATGACGCATACCCTCACCTTGTGCGTAAGCGTGTGCCAGTTCGAACATGTTGAACCACATATTGTGGATGCCTGCTAGCGTGATGAACTGGTACTTGTAGCCCATATCTGCAAGCTCTTGTTGGAACTTAGCAATGGTTTCTGCGTCTAGGTTTTTCTCCCAGTTGAATGAAGGCGAGCAGTTGTATGCCAACAGTTGGTCTGGGTACTCTGCATGAATCGCTTCTGCAAACTTACGCGCTTCTTCTAGACAAGGCGTCGCTGTCTCACACCAAATGAGATCGGCGTATGGCGCGTAAGCCAAACCACGAGAGATAGCTTGGTCGATACCTGCACGAACACGGTAGAAACCCTCTGGTGTACGCTCTCCTTGAATAAAATCTTTATCGTACGGGTCGCAATCAGACGTTAGCAAGTCTGCTGCGTTTGCATCGGTACGCGCAATAACCAGCGTTGTCGTGCCAGCAACGTCCGCTGCTAGGCGAGCCGCGACCAGTTTTTGCACTGCTTCTTGAGTTGGAACCAGTACTTTACCGCCCATGTGACCACACTTCTTCACGGATGCCAGTTGGTCTTCAAAGTGAACACCCGCCGCACCTGCATCGATCATCGATTTCATTAGCTCGTAAGCGTTAAGTACACCACCAAAACCGGCTTCTGCATCCGCTACAATAGGTAGGAAGTAATCAATACCGCCTTCGTCTTCTGGCGACTTACCCGCTGACCACTGGATTTGGTCTGCGCGGCGGAATGAGTTATTGATGCGCTTTACTACCGATGGTACAGAATCTACTGGGTATAGAGATTGGTCTGGGTACATCGTCGAAGCGGTGTTGTTGTCCGCTGCTACCTGCCAACCTGACAGGTAAATCGCTTCAATACCCGCTTTCGCTTGCTGTACGGCTTGACCACCCGTCAGTGCACCAAGACAGTTTACGTAGCCTTTCTTTGAGCTACCGTTGACCAGTGACCAAAGTTTGTCAGCACCACGTTGTGCGATTGTGTTCGCTGGCACCATAGAACCACGCAGTTCTACCACTTCTTCTGCTGTGTAAGTACGCTTTACGTTTTTCCAGCGTGGGTTGGTTGCCCAATCTTTTTCCAAAGCTTCAATTTGTTGGCGGCGAGTTAAGTTAGTCATTGGTCTATCCCTCTTATAATGTGCACTTGTGCATGTGCGTTGAGTTTTCCGTTCTCAGGCAGTACATCCTTATCTGCCTCGAATCTTTCACGTATTGGTTAAATAAACATGTATTAGTTAAATAAATTAGTGTTCTAAATCTTTGGGTTAATCCAAGTAGTCGTAACCTGGAATAGTTAAAAAGTTGGTCAATTCATCACTGGTGGTGAGCCTTGCCATCAAGTCTGCCGCTTCTTCAAATCGACCGGCTTGGTAGCGCTGCTCGCCAATTTCTTGCTTCACGATTTCAATCTCTTCTTTCAGGTACAACTCGAACAGCTCTTTCGTGACTTTCAATCCGTTGTCGAGCGACTTGCCGTGTTGAATCCATTGCCAGATCGAAGCGCGGGAGATTTCTGCCGTTGCAGCGTCTTCCATCAGTCCGTAAATCGGCACACAACCGTTGCCAGAGATCCAAGCTTCGATGTATTGCAGCGCAACGCGGATGTTATGGCGCATGCCCTCTTCTGAACGTTCTCCTTCGCACGGTTCAAGTAACTCTGCGGCGGTGATTGGTGCGTCTTCTGAGCGGCTCACGTCCAATTGGTTGGTGCGCAGCCCCAATGTGGCACTGAACACTTCCATTGCGGTGTCTGCCAAACCTGGGTGTGCAACCCAAGTGCCGTCATGACCGTTGTTAGCTTCTAGCGATTTATCGTTGTGGATCTTATCCAGTACTTTTTGGTTTTCTTGTGGGTCTTTAGCCGGAATAAAGGCTGCCATGCCGCCCATCGCAAATGCACCACGTTTATGACAAGTACGCACCAACAATCTTGAGTAAGCGTTGAGGAATGGCTTGTCCATAGTCACCACTTGGCGATCCGGTAGTACGCGATCTGGGTGGTTTTTCAGTGTTTTGATGTAGCTAAAGATGTAATCCCAACGACCACAGTTCAAACCAACGATGTGCTCTTTCAGAGAGAACAGAATCTCGTCCATTTCAAATACGGCTGGTAAAGTTTCAATCAGTACAGTGGCTTTGATGGTGCCTGTATCCAAACCGAAATACTCTTCGGTGAAATGGAACACTTCGCTCCACCACTTCGCTTCATGATGCGATTGCAGTTTTGGAATGTAGAAGTAAGGACCGCTTCCCTTTTTCAGTAGCGCCTTATAGTTGTTGTAGAAGTACAGAGCAAAGTCGAACAGCGCACCTGGAATGATCTGACCGTGCCACGTTACGTGTTTTTCTTTTAGATGCAGTCCGCGAACACGGCAGATCAACACCGCTGGGTCTTCTTCCAGCTGATAGTGTTTGCCATTGCCAGGATTGGTGTAGCTGATGGTGCCATTAACAGCATCGCGCAAGTTAATTTGACCATCCAGAACTTTACTCCACGCAGGGGACATCGAATCCTCGAAGTCTGCCATGAATACCTTTACATTCGCATTCAGAGCGTTAATCACCATCTTGCGATCGGTTGGCCCGGTAATCTCCACTCGGCGATCTTGCAGATCTTGCGGAATTCCAAGGATCTTCCAACTACCCTCACGAATGTCTTGTGTCTCTGCTAGAAAGTCTGGCAGTTCACCAGCGTCGATGCATGCTTGCTTTTCTTCTCGTGCTTCCAGCAACTGTTCAACACGTCCGGCAAATTTTTCACACAGTAGAGATAAAAAGGTTTGGGCTTCAACAGGGAAAATTGCTTGATGTTCAGGAGCAACGACTCCATTCACCTCAAGCATGCCTTGGGTTTGCTTTAGTTGTTGTGTTTTTTGTTCTGTCTGAGCAAGCATAATCATTCATCCTTAACGTGCTTTATCCATCTTGGGCAGTCAGCCTAAAGCTACATTTGTAAGTTATGAACAACAAATTACATCCTTTGATTTGGTGTTCACTTCGCTTCGTTATGTCTATACCTTGCGCAACCTAAGTTACTTTTTCAATCTAGACATAAGTCTTACAAGCCTTTAATTAAGCTATACCAACAGCGGTTTAAGCGAAACCCCCAAAGTAAACAAAACGTTAAATTTGAAGTTTTATCCGGAATCAAACAAGTGTTTGATTTTTGATGGTTATTTGTAATTAATTACGTAATTTAATTACAATAATTTTTCAGGCTTTTTTTGAATTCAAACAGGCGTATGAATAGTAAGACGAGGAGAAATTCCTTGTATTCACAAGGGCTAGCATAAGGAAGTTAAACGCAACTCAAACGCTTTCAAAGCTAAAATGTGTAAAATTAACATTGTGAAATTTCACTATTTTATGAAATCTTCATGAAAGTTTGTCTGTGAAATTTTACAAGTCAAAGTTCACGGGCAGAATAAAATGCTAAAAAGCACACTTTTTACAGTGTGCTTTTTAAGTTACATTGAGGTTATACAGGCTAATACTAATCGCTATAGCAATTCGGAAACGAGATCTGCCAATTGATTAAAAGTGTTGGAGCGTGACGAACTTGGACGCCACACTAAACCAATATTGCGATACGCTTGCTGACCAGGAGGGTCAATGACAACCAGATTCTGGTTATGCAACAAGCCGTGATCAATGGCCATTTGCGGGATAAACGTGGTACCTAAGCCATTCGCGACCATCTGAACCAACGTATGCAAACTGGTTGCGGTAAATGGATTGATCTTCTCTTTATCGGTTAATTTGCATGCCGATACCGCATGCTCTGTTAGACAATGTTCTTTCTCTAATAAGAAAACCGATTCATTAGGAAGATCAGCATAGCGAATAGGCACTGGGACAGAATCCGCTTGATTTGCACTGATTACCATGCGGAATGGATCTTGCCCCACCACACGACTTTCCATCCCATCGATTTCTACGGGCAGTGCCAAAATCAGCACATCTAACTCACCATGACGCAACGCCTGCAACAAATTCGTCGTGGTATCTTCGCGCAACAATAAATTCAGTTGAGGAAAGCGGTAATTCACCTCTTGAACTAGATCGCAAAGTAAAAAAGGCGCAATAGTAGGAATACACCCCACCTTTAGCTGACCTTCCATGTCATCACCTTGGCACAAACGGCCAAGCTCAACCAAATCTTGTCCTTTCGCGAGTAATTCGCGACCTTGCTGCACCACCAATTCACCAGCTTGGGTAAAAACCAGTGGACTCTTTTTATCTTTCTTTTCGTAAAGCGGGCAACCAATCAACTCTTCAAGATTTTGGATCCCTTTGCTCAACGTAGATTGACTAACAAAACAACGCTCAGCCGCATCGCTAAAATGTCGCGTTTCGTGCAAAGTGACCAAATAGTGTAACTGCTTCAAGCTAGGCCATTTATTCATAATTCTATTTGTATCTATTGCTGTTCTAGTGATCGAGATAATAGTTTTGGCTTTATCGCTTTTTTCGATTAACTCAATCTATTTATTTCGCTTTTTTCAATACTACAATCTGTACTATAGTTTGTCTCGCACAAACACGGACCAAACTGAAATAACTGAATTCGGTTTGGAGCAAACCATAATTTTTAGGAGCAAAAAAATGGTACTAGTAGGTCGTCAAGCCCCTGATTTTACTGCTGCAGCTGTTCTAGGTAACGGTGAAATCATTGAAAACTTCAACTTTGCTGAGTTCACTAAAGGTAAGAAAGCGGTTGTTTTCTTCTACCCACTAGATTTCACGTTCGTTTGCCCATCTGAACTAATCGCATTCGACAACCGTTTCGAAGATTTCCAAGCGAAAGGCGTTGAAGTAATCGGTGTTTCAATCGATTCTCAATTCTCTCACAACGCATGGCGCAACACGCCAGTTGAGAATGGCGGTATTGGTCAAGTTAAATACCCTCTAATCGCTGACGTTAAGCACGAAATTTGTAAAGCTTACGACGTAGAGCACCCAGAAGCGGGCGTTGCTTTCCGTGGTTCTTTCCTAATCGACGAAGACGGTCTTGTACGTCACCAAGTAGTTAACGACCTACCACTAGGCCGTAACATCGATGAAATGCTACGCATGGTTGACGCTCTAAACTTCCACCAAAAGCACGGCGAAGTATGTCCTGCACAATGGGAAGAAGGCAAAGCTGGTATGGACGCATCGCCAAAAGGTGTTGCAGCGTTCCTATCTGAGCACGCAGACGACCTAAGCAAGTAATAGACACTGCCGCCCAAGCTCAACGGGCGAGTTGGTTGGATGTATATATAAAGCAAAAGCTATCGCGGAAAAACCGCAAACGCCAATCAGTCTAAGTAAAGTCATAAAAAAGCCCAGAGTTCGCTCTGGGCTTTCTTTTTATCTGCGCTTTCGAATAGCAAAAGAGGCAAGCATCACGCAAAAAGTTTACCTCTATTTCCCTCGGTATTAGTACAGATTCTCCCCTTTCGTCCTGCTAGTATTTGTTGTAATTACAATAATTCAGGACAACCTCGTGAACACTCAACTTGAAGTCTGTATTGATAACATCGAATCCCTGCACAATGCCATTGCTGGTGGTGCAACCCGCATCGAACTCTGCTCTTCACTTGCTTTGGGTGGCTTAACTCCAAGCTATGGATTTATGCAGCAAGCCGCTAAGCTTTCTTCCGTTCCGGTCTACGCGATGATTCGCCCACGCCAAGGCGACTTTTTCTACAGCGAAGAAGAAATAGAAATGATGCGTTGGGATATTGAAGCCGCACACCACGCTGGTTTGAACGGTATCGTTTTGGGGGTATTGACTCAAGACGGCGACATTCACATGCCTTATGCAACAGCGCTGTGTGAATTTGCCCAAGCGCTCGGATTAGGGGTGACATTCCACCGAGCGTTTGATCAATGCCGTGACGCAGAAACAGCACTCGAAGAAATCATCAGCCTTGGCTGCGAACGTATTTTGACATCGGGGTTAGCGGCATCAGCACCACAAGGTATCGATGTGCTTACAGTATTAGTAGCGAAGGCGAAAGGTCGTATTGCGATCATGGCGGGAGCCGGAATAAACGCCGATAACGTAAACCACTTAGTTGAACAAACCCAGGTTACGGAAGTGCATCTGTCTGGAAAAACCACTCGTCCTAGTCACATGACATTCACCTCTGGTCAAAGCAAAATGGGCGCGGCGGATATCGATGATTTTGTTATCCCAATCACTAGCCAAGAAGCCATTGCAAACATGGTAACAGCTCTCAAATAAACATAACGATCCTCCCTCTTTGACTATCGAGTGCTAACATATTGATAACTAAGGATGGAGGTTCAATAATGGCAAAATTAAGAAAAAAGGAATACGAAGACGCGCTAGAACAACTACAAATTGAGTTGGTGAAGCTACAAGAGTGGGTGAAGCACAAAGGCTTAAAGGTAGTGGTTCTATTCGAGGGCAGAGACGCAGCTGGGAAAGGTGGTGTAATCAAGCGCATTACGGAAAAGCTCAATCCTCGCGTGTGCCGCATCGCTGCACTCCCTGCCCCCACCGAGAAAGAAAAAACCCAGTGGTACTTTCAACGCTATGTGGCCCACCTACCCGCCGCTGGAGAAATTGTTCTGTTTGACCGCAGTTGGTATAACCGAGCAGGCGTAGAGAAAGTCATGGGCTTTTGCACTCCAGACCAATATGAAGAGTTTCTCCGCTCTTGTCCTGAATTCGAACGTATGCTGCAGCGCTCTGGCATCATTCTCATTAAGTACTGGTTTTCAGTCTCGGATGAAGAACAAGAGAAGCGTTTTCTCGAACGCATCAATACTCCAATCAAACGCTGGAAGTTCAGCCCAATGGATCTAGAATCACGCAATCGCTGGGCAGAATACTCCGAAGCCAAAGATAAGATGTTTGCATACACAGATACGAAAAACTGTCCTTGGTGGGTAGTTCCCTCTGATGATAAAAAGAAAGCTCGACTCAATTGCATTAGCCACCTACTCAGTCACATTGAATATCAAGAAATTGAGTATCCGCAAATCGCGTTACCAGAGCTGAACAAAGACGGTTACATTCGAGCGCCTATCGAAGACCAAACATTTGTTCCCGATAAGTATTAGAGATTATTCATGGCAAAAGACCTGTTTTACACTCTCGATCTCAATTTAATCAAAACATTTATGGTTTTGATGCAAGAGAGAAATATGCGCAAAGCCTCGCTGCGCTTATTTGTTTCTCAGCCTGCGATCAGTCAGGCGCTACAAAAACTACGAAATCACTTCGATGATGAGTTGTTTGTTAAAGTCAAAACTGGTCTTGAGCCCACCCCCTTTGCAGAATTACTCGCAAACGACATCACTCCTCATATTGATGGCTTAGCTGGAGCAATCAACCGGTCACACCAGTTTGATCCTGCAGAAGTCAACAATAAGATTCGTATTGCGCTTGCACCAATTACCATGACATGCCTCCCAGGCTTTCTCTTCAAGCAACTGCAAACTTTAGCACCAAATGCACAACTTGAATTAGTCAGTTGGTCGAATAGTACTATAGAAGAAATTTTAAAAGGCGAAACTTTATTCGGCGTGAACTATGAGTTAATTCTTTCCAATAAAGAAATTTACACTCCTAAACTGCTCGACTTAAAAGGTAGAATTATTGTTCGTAGCGGCCATCCAATTACCAAGCCCCATGTTGAACCAGAAGATCTCGCTGGTTACCCAATTGCCTCTCTGATTTCTCCAGGATGGAACGATAAGTTTAGCTATGCATCAGAATTACTCACCAAGATGGGTATCGAACATACAATTGGGTTTCGCTCAGAAATGGTCACCGCCATACTTGACGTAGTCAAGCAAACTGATATGTATTTTCCCCACTCAGACCTTTTTCCCATCGAACAATTTCCAGGTTTACGGGCCATAGATGTCACTATAAACGGCCAATATCAACTGAAATCTGTGCACTCTCATATGCATGTCCGCAACCGAAATAATCCTCTAATTAACTGGCTAACCGATCTGATTCAACAAGGATTGAAGCAGCAAGGTGATAAGTGAAGCTTATAATTAAAATAACAATAACCACTTAGTGATAATTATTTATTCTCAATAAGATAGCCCTGCTTTTACGGGATATTAGAAAAGCGATTGCTGCAGTATGGATGCTGTCCCTCGTTTATTGATTGAGAATTCATACATGACACACAACATTGCGAAGTTAACCGCTGCCTGTACCCTACTTGCTTCATTTAGCTCATTTGCAGCGGTTATACCTGACCGTCCAGATCCAGGAACCCCAACAAACCCAATTCAAGGTGTGCCAGAACAACCAGTTCTACCTGAGATCGACAATGGCGTTCCTGGAGTACCTGATCGTCCACACCCAGACCAATCACCAACACCGCCAATTGAAGCCGCACCAGAGCAGCCAACCTTGCCGGAAAAAGACAACGGCATTCCAAATATTCCAGATCGTCCGACGCCTCAGTTGCCATCAAATCCAATTGAGAACAACCCTACTGATGATCGCTTAAATCATCTAGAAAACCTTGCGAGAGAATACGATTACCGTTTGAATGAACAAGCTGAGCAAATGGATGGGATTCGTGCCAGTTTGCATGCGGTGACCAACGCTCGCCCATATGCGACAAATGGGGAACTGGCTATTGGTGCAGGTGTTGGCTTTGCTGGTAGTAAAGAGGCTGTCGCTGTAGGTGGCGCTTATGGGTTAACGGATCAGGTGAGTTTATCAGGTACATTCCACTACGAATCGTCAGGTAAATATTCATCATCTGAAGTAGCTGGCGGTGTAGGTGTACAGTTCACGTTTAAATAAACGTTCATATAAGAAGTCCATTGCCAAGGATGGCATCTCTCTTCAAATATGATAAACCCACATCTTTACGGACACTACCGTGCCGTTTTTGTGGGTTTTATCTGTAATACAAAAATGTCGAACGCTGTATTTAGTACTACTTTAATGCGTCATCAATGCTTTGATCACCAAGATGGCGCACATCTTTGCCTTTCACAAAATAAATAATGTACTCACAAATATTCTGGCATCGATCGCCAACACGTTCGATTGCACGTGCAGACCACATAACTTGCAATATGTGAGGAATATTTTTAGGGTCTTCCATCATATAAGTCATCAATTGACGAACTACCGCTTCATATTCAGCATCCAGCTTATCATCCAATTTATGCACTTCCGCAGCCGCTTCCACATCCATGCGTGCAAACGCATCGAGCACTTGGTGCAGCATCTGGATAGCTTGACGGCATAATGGCTCTAGTGATACTTGAAATTGGCGTTCTTTCGAGGATGGGCTCTCAATCGCCACTCTGGCAATACGAGTCGCTACATCACCAATGCGCTCAAGGTCAGTAATGGTCTTAATGATCGCCATAATCAAACGTAGATCTTTTGCCGTAGGTTGGCGTTTGGCAATGATACGAGTACAAGCATCGTCAATAGAGACTTCCATCGCATTCACTTTGTGATCATCACGCACCACTTTTCGTGCCAGTTCAACGTCTTCTTTATTCAAAGCCTGAATAGCATAAGACAACTGCTGCTCGACTAATCCTCCCATGGTCAAAACATGGGTACGAATGGATTCTAGCTCAACGTTAAATTGCCCAGAGATATGGCGTCCAAAATGCATGATGTTCCTTTAAATAAAATTAGGGCTAACCGTAACGCCCCGTGATGTAATCTTCGGTTTTCTTTTTCATTGGTGAGGTAAAAATTGAGTCTGCATCCGAATATTCGATCAATTTTCCCATATGAATAAAGGCAGTATGGTCACTCACTCGCGCTGCCTGTTGCATGTTATGAGTGACGATCACTACAGTATATTGAGTCTTGAGCTCGTTGATAAGCTCTTCAATGGTTAAAGTTGATATTGGATCCAAAGCTGAGGTCGGCTCATCAAGCAGCAGCACTTCAGGTTCAATAGCAACAGCTCGGGCAATAACTAAACGTTGTTGTTGCCCGCCAGATAAACCAAAGGCATTTTCATGTAGGCGATCTTTGACTTCATCCCACAGTGCCGCAGAGCGCAACGAGCGTTCTACCGCATCATCTAAGCTGCGTCGATTTTTGACACCCTGTAAGCGTAACCCATAGACGACATTTTCATAGATCGATTTCGGGAATGGATTCGGTCGTTGGAACACCATACCGACTCGACGTCTCAAGGTTGCCACGTCAACACTTGGGTCATAAACATTTTTACCATGCAGTCGAACTTTCCCGGTCACTTTACAGCCCTCAACCAAATCGTTCATACGATTGATACAGCGTAAAAGCGTTGATTTTCCACAACCAGATGGGCCGATAAACGCGGTCACTCGACCACGAGGGATACGCATCGAAATATCATGCAACGCTTGAGCCTGGCCATAAAACAAATTCAGGTTTTCAATTGAAATAGCGGTTTGTTCATCCGTTAGGTTATGCACATCTAATGGCGGTTCATAACCTAATGTGTTATCAAAGTTAAACATGCTTAATCTTGTCCCAACGTTCTGTACTTCTCGCGTAGATTATTTCGAATGCTAATTGCCGTTAAGTTTAGCCCGACAATCACGGTCACGAGTAGGAATGAAGTTGCGTAAACCAAAGGTCTCGCCGCTTCGATGTTCGAGGTCTGAAAGCCGACATCATAGATATGAAAACCTAAATGCATGAATTTTCTTTCTAGATGCACATAAGGGAATTGCCCATCAACGGGTAAACTAGAGGCCAGCTTCACTACTCCCACCAGCATCAATGGTGCCACCTCGCCTGCCGCACGCGCAATCGCCAAGATTAAACCGGTAATAATGGCAGGGGTCGCCATAGGCAAAACCACACGCCATAAGGTTTCAAACTGTGTAGCGCCTAACGCAAGTGAACCATGTCGCACTGAGTTAGGAATACGGGTCAGACCTTCTTCTGTCGTGACGATAACAACAGGCAATGTCAATACAGCAAGCGTCAATGCAGACCAAAGCAAACCTGGCGTACCAAAAGTTGGGGCAGGTAATCGTTCTGCGTAAAATACGTTATCGATTGAGGCTCCGATCGTATAAACAAAGAAGCCGAGACCAAACACGCCATAAACAATCGATGGAACACCTGCAAGGTTTATAACCGCAATTCGAATAATTCGGGTCAACGCGTTATTTTTAGCGTATTCATGCAAATAAATGGCAGCCACAACACCAAGGGGCATGACGATTATCGACATGATGATCACCAAAAAAACAGTGCCAAATATCGCGGGAAATACCCCACCTTCAGAGTTAGATTCGCGAGGATCTTCTGATAAGAACTTCCAAACTTGTTTTCCCCAATGTGCCACTTTCTCTGGCAATGACATGCTATTTGGATACCAATAGTCCAAAATGTCTTTCAAGGGTATGCCGACTTGTTTCCCCATCATATCTTCAACGATTAGAGCGTAATCAGACATCCCTAACCGCAGACCATCAAGTTGGACATCAAGCTCAGCCAACTCTTGTTCGAGTGCATTTTTCTGTTTGCTATTATCAGCTAAAAATTCGTCAGTGATCGTGTTGTTTAGCTCATGCTTACGTTTAGCGAGACGCAATTGCTCCAGCTGCCAGCCCAGATCTTTCACTTGATCATCCACCAGCATATCAATCTCACGGCGCAATCTTTCCGCATCTTCCAGTTTGTTGTTCAACAAATCCTGGATGTTATTTTCGTAGCGTGTTTGTCCATCTTGAAACGCGACAATTTTGCCAAAGAAGTAGCCGCCACTGCTGCGCTCAATCACCACCCACTCGCTTGGCGTAGTAGGTTCATCCAACTGCATTTTTAGTACGGAAATAAAATCGGCAGGATACAGCTCTCGATTGGCAATTTTAATGTTGAGTCGCGTGGCAAACTCTTCATCATCGGCCAGTTTATTTCGAGCATCTTCTGGTAAATAGCTCTTAGGTACAAAACTACGCTCATAGATTTGACCAACGAGTATTGAGTTTTTATCCAGCACTTCGCCTTGCACAGGGGTGAGCGCTGCAACATTCCATTGATACAAGGGTGCAGGCCAAAAATAAGTCAGACCTTTCCAACCAATTAACAACAACAAACCTAAAACTGAGAGCAAGCTGATACTTACCGCCCCCCCCGTCAGCCAAATCCAAGGTGCGCCAGAACGAATCCAATTTAACACGTGCCCACTCACTCTCTCTTTAAATCATTACAACGCACGATATTTATCCCTAAGTCGTTGACGTACCCACTCAGCCAACGCATTCACCGCGAAAGTGAAGACAAACAAAATCAATGCAGAGAGGAACAATAATCGATAATGTGAGCTTCCCACTTCAGATTCAGGTAGCTCTACCGCTATCGTTGCCGACAAACTTCGCAACCCCTCTAATATATTCCAATCCATTAATGGTGTGTTGCCTGTCGCCATTAGTACAATCATGGTCTCTCCCACCGCGCGCCCCAATCCCATCATTATGGCGGAGAAAATACCAGGGCTCGCCGTTAACAAAACCACATAAATCAAGGTTTGCCAAGGTGTCGCTCCCAGCGCAAGGGAGCCATCTGACAAATGCTTAGGCACGGAGAAAATCGCATCTTCTGCAATAGTAAAAATCGTCGGTATGACGGCAAACCCCATCGCAAGGCCAACCACAAGCGCGTTACGCTGATCAAAACCAATGCCATGATCGGTAAGAAAGAGTCGGATATCACCGCCAAAAAAGTGCTGTTCAAGCGTCGGAGAAACCCATATTCCCAGAACGATAAGTAGCAATAGAACAGGCATTAATACCAACGCATGCCAACCATTAGGAAGCTGATTTCGCAGCCTCTGAGGAAGTAGCGCCCACAACGCACCAATAACCATGGTACTTAAAGGCAATACGAACAATAACACCACCACCGTAATTAGGTGATCTTCAACAATCGGGGCAAACCAGAGCCCAGCAAGAAAACCTATGATAACGGTAGGTAGCGCTTCCATCAGCTCAATGGATGGTTTAACGACTCTGCGCATCCGCGGCGACATAAAATACGCGGTGTATATTGCCCCCAATACGGCAAGTGGCACTGAAAACAGCATCGCGAACATCGCCGCTTTAATGGTGCCAAATGCGATGGGAACAAGACTGAATTTTGCTTCGAAGTTATCACTTGCCGACGTCGATTGCCACACGAACTCCGGTTCGGGATAGCCCTCGTACCACACTTTTTGCCACAAGGAAGACAATGAGATTTCTGGGTAAGGATTATCGACCTCAGTAACACTTAACTCGTTATTTTGCCACGTAATCAAATAGCGTTCGTTATTCGACATTGCCGCAATAGCTGGAGCCTGATGAAACGCTCGTTCAAACAGAACTAACTTTTCACTTGTCGTGTAGTGACTTTGTAATGTGCCGTTGGTGTAAAAACTATAAAAGCCTTTGCGATGGGAGTCAGGAAGCAGATACTTCACCTCCGACGCTAATTTGAAATCGCGAATATGGGTTAACTTTCGCTGATCACCTTGCAACGTATCAAACCACTGCGACACTTTACCGTCATTGTGAGTCACCAAAAGTGAATACGCACCGGCTAAAAGATCCATGGTTCTCACAGAGTGCTTTTGGTCCCCCTCAGTTAAATCAACCACTTCTCGAACAGCAAACTTATCCGACTGCTTAACCAAAACAATAAGCTCTGAGCCCGCACGTAAATACAAGGTTTGTCCATCAGGTGTAAGCAACATTTGTTCAGGTTTATCAAACGCCGATGAAAAAGCAAACTCCACAACAGTTGGAGACATCCCCAATCCCTGCATCTCTTGCCATCGCGCTTTAAGCAAACCACTCTGCGTTTGCCATACTAACGTCAAAGCGTCCATATTCGCACTAAAGGCAAATAAGGTCACAGGATCGTGCTTGTCGGTTAGCTGCATATTCATACTTGATTGCAGATCGATAATCTCTGGAGGGCGAGTATTTTCTCGTAAGGTTGCGTTAAATTCCGGCTTGAAGATGTGGGCTTGTCCATTCCCGTCCACCAAACCATACCACCCAAGCCCTGGCGCGGAGTGGGAAAAAGCAACAGGATTTTTTGCCACTTGCTGTTCATACAACGCGGGCTTATTAGGGTCATCTAAAGATAAAAAGCGGAGTTGGCCATCTGAGGTCAATTCAAAAGCAATTTGAGAGTAATCATCAACAGAAATTGCGAGGGGCTTCCCAAAATAAGTCGCGCGAGAAGCATAGTTGGTTTCGATCTCTGCATCAGAAAACAGAGGAATGATCACCATAGCAAGGTAAACAAAGATCAACACAAGTGCGGCGAGAACACCGATGCCACCTGAGGTCACTGCAAATCGGACTAAACGATCTTTGAACAATCGTTTCTTATCTTTTTCCTGCAATGAAAACTCGGCCTGTGCCATTGATCTCTCTACCCTTTTTGACTTAGTACTAGAATATGTCGTTAAGATGACAATTATATTACAGATCACATTAAACAACTGAAAAGAATACAACTCTTATGCAATATGTAGAATGAAATAAATCTGTAACGAAAATCTCATAATGTTCACATTTGTCTTTTTTCCATCGTGAGCATGGAATGCTTCACTTTTAGATTAGGTAGGATTATGAGCTCAGAGAAACTCTATATAGAAAAAGAACTTAGTTGGCTATCTTTTAATGAACGAGTTCTGCAAGAGGCCGCAGACAAAACAGTCCCCTTAATTGAGCGCATTCGATTTCTCGGCATCTTTTCTAATAATCTAGATGAGTTCTACAAGGTAAGATTTGCCGACGTAAAGCGTCGAATTTTGATCAACCAAGAGCGCGGGGTCACTGATAACTCCAAACACCTACTAAGTAAGATGCAAACCAAGGCTCTGAAACTTAATGAGCAGTTTGATGAACTCTACGGCGATCTAATTCGTGAAATGGCACGGCGCCGGATCTTTTTAGTCAATGAAGCACAACTCGATGATGCTCAAAAACGTTGGATAACAAAATATTTTCGTAATGATGTCATGCCGCACATCACGCCTTTACTCATGAAAGATGACATTGATGTCTTACAGTTTCTCAAAGATGAATACGCTTATATCGCCGTAGATCTAAAAAAAGGCGAGCAATCGCAATACGCTCTAATAGAAATCCCTACTGACCACTTACCTCGCTTTGTCATGGTGCCTGAGCAAAAGGGCAAGCGCCGAAAAACGATCATCTTGCTCGATAATATTATTCGATACTGCTTAGATGAGCTTTTTAAAGGCTTTTTCGATTACGATGAACTCAACGGCTACGCGATGAAAATGACTCGAGACGCCGATTACGATCTGCGACAAGAAATAGAATACAGCTTACTTGAACAAATGTCAGAAGGCGTAAGTCAACGTCTCACTGCAATGCCAGTTCGGTTTGTCTATGAGCGTGATATGCCACAAGAGATGCTCGACTTTTTATGCAACAAGCTCAAAATATCTCATTACGACAGCTTAATTCCTGGTAGTCGCTATCATAACTTTAAAGATTTCATTGGCTTTCCTAATGTTGGCCGAGATTACTTAGAAAACAAGCCCCTCCCTCCGATGAAATGCGCCGACTTTGAGGGTTACCCCAACAGCTTTGATGCAATTCGAGCCAAGGACATTCTACTGTATTACCCGTATCACACGTTTGATCACATATCAGAACTCGTACGCCAAGCCTCTTTTGATCCCAAAGTGCTGAGTATAAAGATCAACATCTATCGGGTAGCAAAAGATTCACGTTTGATGCACTCATTGATTGATGCTGTTCACAACGGAAAGAACGTTACCGTTGTGGTCGAGCTCCAAGCCCGCTTCGATGAAGAAGCCAATATTGAATGGTCCAAAGTTCTTACCGATGCTGGAGTCCACGTCGTCTTCGGCGCGCCTGGCCTTAAAATACACTCCAAACTATTGCTTATTAGTCGACGTGAGGATGGGGATATCATTCGATATGCGCATATTGGTACAGGTAACTTCCATGAGAAGACCGCGCGTATCTATACCGACTTCGCTCTTTTAACCGCCGATCAAGACATAACCAATGAAGTTCGCAATGTCTTTGGCTACATTGAAAACCCCTATAGGCCAGTTCGATTCGAACACCTCATTGTTTCTCCAAGAAATTCTCGGAAACGAATCTACCGATTAATTGATACTGAGATAGCCAACGCGAGGATAGGAAAAAAGGCTTCACTCACCATCAAAGTCAATAATTTAGTCGACAAGGGTATCGTTAATAAACTTTATGGTGCAAGTAATGCAGGTGTAAAAATCAACATGATTATACGGGGTATGTGCTCTTTAGTGCCTGGCATTGACGGAGTAAGTGAAAACATTCGCATCATCAGTATTGTTGATCGCTTTTTAGAGCACCCTCGCGTCGTAATCACTCATAATGATGGCGATCCTCAAGTTTATATATCATCAGCAGATTGGATGACTCGCAATATCGATCATCGTATTGAGGTCACGGCACCAGTTCGAGACCCTCGCTTGAAACAAAGAATTATCGATATCATCAACATCCACTTTACTGACACGGTAAAAGCTCGATTGATAGATAAAGAGATGAGTAACACTTACATTCCTCGCGGTAACCGTAAAAAAGTTCGCTCACAAATCGCTATCTACGACTATCTTAAAAATATAGAAAAACAAGTAAGAAAACAAAAACACGATGCCTCAGAGACTTGAACAAGATGTACGTCATATCGCAGCCATTGATTTAGGCTCAAACAGCTTTCATATGGTAGTTGCTAAAGTGGTGGGGAGTGATTTACAACTCGTCAGTCGCCACAAACAGCGCGTCCGTTTGGCTGCGGGCCTCGATGATGAATTGAATCTTAGCCATGCGGCGATGGAGCGAGGATTAGAATGCCTAGCGATGTTTGCAGAGCGTTTACAAGGGTTTGAAGCCGAGAATGTTAGAGTGGCTGCAACTCACACACTTCGTCGAGCTAACAACGCACACGTATTCATTCAGCGAGCGAAAGATGCGTTACCTTTTCCCATTGAAATCATTGCTGGTGAAGAAGAAGCTCGCCTTATCTATCTTGGTGTAGCCCATACTCAAGTCGAATCCAACTCAAAGTTAGTGGTAGATATTGGCGGTGGCAGTACGGAGATGATCATTGGCCACGAGTTTGAACCTGAGTTGCTCAACAGTAAGCAAATGGGATGCGTCAGCTTCAACGAACAGTTTTTCAGCAACGGAAAACTATCGCGTAAGAACTTCAACAAAGCGATGCTAGCGGCCGAGCAAAAACTCGAATCCATTGCAAACAAATACAAGAAAAAAGGCTGGGATATTGCCCTAGGTTCATCCGGCACAATAAAAGCCATTCGAGAAGTCCTGATTGGCCTTGGCTATGAAGATGGCTTAATCACGAATAAGCGATTAACAAAGTTAATCGAGCACCTTTGTGAATTTGACTCAATAGATGATATTGATTTAGCAGGTCTTACCGATGATCGTAAACCTGTGTTTGCTGCCGGTGTTGCGATTTTGTCAGCCATATTCCAATCATTAAAAATCAATCAAATGTTCTTTTCTGATGGTGCATTGAGAGAAGGTTTACTCTATGAGATGGAAGAGCGTTTTGCGCGTTCAGACATTCGCATGCGCACAACAGAAAATCTCGCTAAAAAGCACCTTGTTGATATTGAACACGCAGCACGAGTGAAAGGCCATGCACGCGAAATGCTATGTAACGTCCGTTCAGAACTTGGCATTAAGAAAAAAGTGAACTGTTCGATTTGCTAGAATGGGCCGCACTTTTGCATGAAGTTGGTTTAAGTATTAGTTTGCGCGGCTTCCATCGCCACTCGTTTTATATTCTACTGCACTCCAATTTACCTGGCTTCAATCGGGAGCAACAATTACTCCTAGCCACACTCGCTCGTTTTCAACGAAAATCGTTAAAGCTCAATGAATTGCCGGAATTCAACCTCTACAAGCAAACTGACATCATCAATTTAATTAAAGTTTTACGCCTTTCTATTGTCGTCAATGGTCAACGCAGTGAAGAACCGCTGCCAGAGTTAACCCTGAGTGTATTAGACGATGAGTGGCGACTTACTTGCTCTGAGGATAATTGGTTGGAACAAAATAAGTTACTAGGAGCAGACCTAGAAGAGGAACAGCTTCGTTGGAATAACGTAGGATGGCAATTAACATTCTAATTGAAGAAAGTCGGCTTATAAGCCGACTTTCTTCAACTCATATGCCGCTAAATCTGCAGTAATAGGTACGTAACCATCTTTTGCAACCAAAGCTTGCCCTTGTGATGAGAATATAAAACGAATGAACTCAGATTCTATCGGGCTTAATGGATAGTCTGGATGTTTATTAATATATACATAAAGATAACGTGATAGTGGGTACTTACCTGTCACGATATTTTTTCGCGTAGGGCTAATATAGTGCTCCCCTGATTTCGCGATTGGCACTAAACGAACACCAGCAACACGATAACCCACACCTGAGTAACCGACTCCACTGATCGTCGATGCCACTGATTGAACAACTGAGGCCGAGCCGGGTTGTTCATTTACACGTGTTTTAAAATCACCACCACACAATGCATTACTTTTAAAGTAACCATAAGTACCAGAAACAGAATTGCGCCCAAAGAGCTGCAAGTTACGTTTCGCCCACTCTGTTTTAATGCCCAATTGGCGCCAGTTTGTGATGAACTCACTCTCGCCACAACGTAGCGTTGCAGAAAACATCGCGTCCAACTGATTGAAATTGAGTCCCTCAATCGGGTTGTCTTGATGCACAAAAATACCAATGGCATCAATAGCAACTCTTAAAGCCGTTGGTTTATAGCCGTGAACTCGTTCAAATGCTTCAATTTCACGCAAACGCATTGAACGACTCATAGGACCAAATTGAGCGGTTTGTTCTGTCAGAGCAGGTGGGGCAGTCGATGAGCCTGATGCTTGAACTTGGGCGTTAATATTAGGATAAATGGATTTGAACTCCTCCACCCAAAGCGTCGTCATCCCAGCCAAAGTATCTGACCCAACAGACAATAAGTTACCGGCTATACCCGTTGTTTTTTGGTAGTTCGGTAATGGCTTCGTATCCTGTGCTAACGCTGCACTCGAGCATAGCAAAGTAGCCAACATTACAGATTTAAATCGCATGCTGACAGCACTCATTTTTTTACCACCAAACGGCTTGGTAGAACGAACGAAAACTTACTACCAACGCCAACTTCACTGTGGATATCTAAATGAGAGTCATGATGGCTTAGCGCATGTTTTACAATAGCGAGGCCAAGGCCACTCCCCCCTGTATCGCGAGAACGTGCTTTATCTACACGATAAAAACGTTCCGTCAATCGATGCAAGTGTTGCGGTTCAATCCCATCTCCGCTGTCTTCTACCTCAAGACAAGCGCCTTGAGCCGTTTGGTACCAACGTACATTAATATGAGCACCTGGCGGCGTGTATTTTACTGCGTTGTATACCAAGTTAGAGATCGCACTGCGTAATTGATCGTCATCACCAAGAACATGTAAGGTAGAATCAACATCAAATGTCAATTGATGCTGATCATCGCCACTCAAGCTGTTCGCTTCTTTCTCAAGTATTTCCAGCATACTTGGTACGTTAACTTCATCTTCCAATTCATGCATTGGTGCTGCTTCGATCTTCGACAACGTCAAAAGCTGATTAACCAAACTGTTCATGCGATTAAGCTGCTCTGTCATCACACCATGCGCTTTCGTCCACATTGGGCCAACAATCATGTCCGGATCTTCCGTCATCTCGAGATAACCTTGCAAAACCGTCATTGGTGTTCGTAGCTCGTGAGAAACGTTAGCAAAGAAGTTTCGACGCATTCCTTCCAGCTGCTTAAGCTGACTGACATCACGCACGACCATCAAGTGCTCACCCTCTGTGTAAGGTACGATACGCAGCTCTAACATTCGTTCTACGTTGAGCGGCGAGCGCATCTCTAGCGGTTCAGAAAAATCTTGTTTACTGATGTACTTGATGAAGTCTGGAGTACGAATAAGATTGGAAATAGGTTGTCCAGAGTCTTCCGGCCAATGAAAACCCAAAAGGTGTTGTGCCAGTTTGTTACACCATACGATGTTGCCTTCAGCGCGAAATACCACCACTGCATCGGGTAGTGATTCTGCACCATTGCGGAAACGACGGATTAAGTTAGTGAGCTCTTTGCGTTTGCGACGCTGACGCTGCTGCAAACGATATAAACCGTTAAACAGAGATTCCCAATTGCCGCTACCCGATGGTGGAGTCAGACGCTTCTCATCCCATAACCAAGCAGATAAACGAACTTGATTATGCAAGTGCCACACAAGCTGCAAAGCCGTGGCAGCTAAAAGCAACCACGGCATATAACCAAATATCCAACCTATAATCACCCAAGGGGTGTAAAAAAAAGCCAGCTCCCAGGCCAGCTTTTTCCACGTTAATCTTTCAACCACTCATTACTCCGGAAATGGTATTGATAAGCTGCTTACGACCTTATGCTTTCGTTGAAAAACGGTAACCCGCACCGCGCACCGTTTGAATCAATTTGTCATGATCAGCGGCTTCAAGCGCTTTGCGTAAGCGACGAATATGCACATCGACCGTTCGATCTTCAACGTACACATTAGTACCCCATACGTTATTTAATAGCTGCTCACGGCTGTAAACACGTTCTTGATGTGTCATGAAGAAGTGCAGCATTTTGAATTCTGTTGGCCCCATATCGACTGGCTCATCATTCGCTGTAACACGGTGAGAAACCGGGTCCAATTTCAAGCCTTGTACATCAATCACATCTTCGAGTGCTGTCGGAGTCACACGGCGAATAACCGCTTTAAGACGTGCGACCAATTCTTTTGGCGAAAAAGGTTTCGTGATGTAATCATCTGCGCCCACTTCTAAGCCACGCACTTTATCTTCTTCTTCACCACGTGCGGTTAACATTACAACTGGAATATTACGAGTTAACTCTTCACGTTTCATGTGTTTGATAAAATTGATACCACTACCACCTGGTAGCATCCAATCCAGCAAGACTAAATCAGGGAAGGGTTCAGCCAGTTTGGTTACCGCAGTATCATAATCTTCTGCTTCGACTGCTTGATAACCTTTCTGTTCAAGCACGAAGCACAGCATTTCGCGAATCGGAGCTTCGTCTTCAACAACTAGAATCCTTCTAGACATAATTGAATAACCTTATGTTAGTTTAGCTAATGAATTTAAGGACAAAGCGCCCCTCTATGCATAAACATTATTACCACCAATTATGACACTTTTGTGACCTTTGAAAACAAATTTTCATATAACTTTCTTTTGGGGTTCATTCTGATATTTTGCATTTCTATTAGGACATCGACACCAAAATTCCCTATTATTAGCACCTCCTCATCAAGCCTAGAGAAGATTTATGTGGTTTAAAAACTTGTTGGTATACCGTGTTAACCGAGAGGTTAATTTCAACGCTGAGCAACTGGAGACTCAACTAGCAGAGTTTCGATTCACCCCTTGTGGCAGCCAAGATAAACAAAAATTTGGTTGGGTTAGCGCAATGGGAAGACATGGCGACATGATGACTCACGTTTCCGAAAACCGCATTCTGATTTGTGCTAAGAAAGAAGAGAAAATGCTGCCAGCATCTGTGATTAAAGAGTCACTGAATGCCAAAGTTGATGCGATGGAAGCGCAAGAAGGTCGTCCTCTTAAGAAGAAAGAAAAAGACAACCTAAAAGATGACATCGTAATGGATCTTCTTCCACGAGCATTTAGCCGCAGCAGCCATACTTACGTTTTGATCATGCCAAAAGAAGGCTTCATCCTAGTAGATGCGAGCAGCTACAAAAAAGCAGAAGACGTATTGGCACTACTACGCAAGACAATGGGCAGCTTGCCAGTTGTTCCTGCCATCCCTGAAGTTGCGATCGAGACAACTCTGACTGAATGGGTGAAAACGGGCAACACGCCACAAGGCATTTCTATGATGGACGAAGCTGAGCTTAAGTCTGTGCTGGAAGAAGGCGGTGTGATTCGTTGTAAGAAACAGGAACTGACAACGGATGAAATTCGCAATCATATCGCTGCAGACAAAGTGGTGACTAAGCTAGCCCTGAACTGGCAAGACCGTATTGAGTTCATTATGGCTGAAGACTCTGGCATCAAACGCCTTAAATTCTCAGATGAACTAAAAGATCAAAACGATGATATTCCACGTGAAGATCAAGCCGCTCGTTTTGATGCTGATTTCTCTCTAATGTGCGGTGAGTTCAGTGCATTCCTGCCAAATCTATACGATGCGTTAGGCGGATTACCGAACCCTAACGCTTAGTTTAGAGTAAAATTTGTACACAACGCCCTCCCTAGATGGAGGGCGTTTTTTATACAATTCATAATTCTCCTAGTCACTCATCACATTTTGACGTAAAATTTGCGCCCCATTTCCATAAGGTGGAATTGGCCTGACTTGTGATCAGATACTAAGAGAATTGAGCAATGACAACAGAGAAAGCATTCGTACCAGAGCTACTGTCCCCTGCTGGTAGCCTTAAAAACATGCGTTACGCATTCGCCTATGGCGCTGATGCAGTTTACGCGGGTCAACCACGTTACAGCCTGCGAGTACGTAACAACGAGTTCAACCACGAGAACCTACAAATCGGTATCAACGAAGCGCATGCCCTAGGCAAAAAGCTTTACGTGGTATGCAACATTCAACCGCACAACTCTAAGCTTAAAACTTTCATTCGCGACCTTAAGCCTGTAGTAGAAATGGGCCCAGACGCACTTATCATGTCTGATCCAGGTCTTATCATGATGGTTCGCGAAGCGTTCCCAGAAATGCCAATTCACCTGTCTGTGCAGGCGAACGCAGTAAACTGGGCAACTGTGAAGTTCTGGGCTGCGAATGGTGTTGAGCGTGTGATCGTTTCTCGTGAACTTTCTCTAGAAGAAATCGAAGAAATTCGCGAGCACTGTCCTGAAACTGAACTAGAAGTTTTCGTTCACGGTGCTCTATGCATGGCTTACTCAGGTCGCTGCCTACTGTCTGGTTACATCAACAAACGTGACCCTAACCAAGGTACTTGCACTAACGCATGCCGTTGGGAATACAAAGTAGAAGAAGGCAAAGAAAACGACGCTGGTCAAATTGTTGAAGCATTCGATCCAAACGAAGCTCAAGCAATCGAAGTTGCTGACGAACGCCCTGAAACCACTATCGGTCGCGGTAAACCAACTGACGAAGTGGTATTGCTTTCTGAAAGTCACCGTCCAGAAGAAAAAATGGCGGCATTTGAAGATGAGCACGGCACTTACATCATGAACTCGAAAGACCTGCGTGCAATCCAGCACGTAGAACGACTAACTAAAATGGGTGTTCACTCTCTTAAAATTGAAGGTCGTACTAAGTCTTTCTACTACTGTGCTCGTACAGCTCAGGTTTACCGTAAGGCGATTGATGATGCCGTTGCTGGCAAGCCTTTCGATGAAAGCCTAATGGGTACGCTAGAAAGCCTAGCTCACCGTGGCTACACAGAAGGTTTCCTACGTCGTCACACTCACGACAGTTACCAAAACTATGATTACGGTTACTCAGTATCTGATGCTCAGCAATTTGTTGGTGAGTTCACTGGTAAACGTCGCGGTGATTTAGCTGAAGTTGAAGTTAAGAACAAGTTTGTAGTGGGTGACAGCCTTGAGCTAATGACACCAAAAGGCAACGTGATCTTCACACTAGAAGCGATGGAAAACCGAAAGTCAGAATCAATTGAAGACGCAAAAGGTAACGGCCACTTTGTATTTATTCCAGTTCCTCAAGATATGGATCTAGAGTACGGCCTACTAATGCGTAACCTAAACGCTGGTCAGGACACACGTAACCCAACGGGTAAGTAATCATGGCGTTACTTATTACAGATAAATGCATTAACTGCGACATGTGCGACCCGGAATGCCCAAATGGTGCAATCAGCATGGGCGACAGTATTTTCGAAATTGATCCTGCATTGTGTACTGAATGTAAAGGACACTACGAAAAACCAACCTGTCAGTCAGTCTGTCCAATAACAAAATGCATTATCACTGACCCAAATCATGTAGAAACAGAAGATCAATTGCTTGAGAAGTTTGTGATTATTCAAGGGTTAGCATAATTTAAAAAGGTTCAACTTTGACTCAAAGTTGAACCTTTTTTTAACCCGATTTTTCAATAGGATAGATATTGCAAAATAGCTCTTTTTCAAAGTGATACTCTAACCTTTCCCGCCAATTCTCTGCCTGAGAAACAGGAACAAGATAAAAATTTTCACGGCTTGTATCTGTAACGAAAGCCATCCCGTATTGCATTAGTTCGTAATGCACATCATTAACAAAGCCGGGATCAAGGCGCTGACGGCCAGTAAGATGATTGACATCTTCTCGAGTCAGTAGAACCCCTTTCGTATCACTGCTAAATCTGTGTCTTAACCACTCCGCAAACTCTTTTGCACAAATCATAGTCATGGTTTTGTCCTTGATTAAGTCTTCAATGGGCGAATTCACAAGCCCGTCTGCGTACATCTATCCATGTTGTTACGTATCCCTTATCATCAGACATATAGTTGAAAAAGGAAATTGTAATGAAAGCTCCCAAAGCAGAGTTATCGCAATTTCAGCTAAATACAAATTTAAGCTGGTACTATTCAATGTAGCCAAAAGTATGATGTTTCTCCAGTTTCATAAAAGAAACACATATGCGAGCTATCTTTCAGCATTAAACATTAAACATTAAACATTAAACATTAAACAAAATCATCGCATTGATATCAAAGGCTGACATTGTGCAGGTATGACCTTTCTCTTTTTCTGTTTTACTTTATTTGTCTTCCTCTTATTTGTACTAGGCTCTAAAACTGCTTTGGGCTTCCAACTCGCTAACTCAGCCCCACAGCCATCCCCTTGAGGTGGAAGAGCTTGATTCACACAATTTAAACTAGATTCAGGACACACTAATCGCACATGAAAGTGATAATGGTGCCCCCACCACGGACGGACCTTACGTAGCCAAGAACGGTCATTATTCGGAGCTTCTTTACACAATTGTTCTTTGATCACAGGATGAACAAAGATACGTGCGACATCAGTGCTTTGTGCCGCATAACGAATAATATCAAAGTGCCGATCTTCCCAGCGATGTTCCAAAATTTGATAATTTTTTAGGTCAACAACGCTCATTGGTGTCGGAAGCTGAAGCTCATTATAAGAAAGAGGCTTATCGGCCAAACGTAACCAAATATCAATATCTAATCCCGTTTGATGGCTAGAGTGCCCAGAGGAAAATCGCCCACCACGCGCAAGAGACAAGTCACCAATAAGCAATGTAGTGTCGAGCTCTTGTTGTACTTTTTGGGATAATTTTTCGATAAACAGGATGGAATGCGGATGCCCATAGTATCGTTTCGTTTTACTACGTAATACTTGATAACCAACGCCATCTAGAGGGAGAGGCTGAGCCCCATCTAAACAGCCATTTGCATAGCTACCTATCGATGAGGAGATATTATTTGTGGGACCAGGAACCTGCTCCCACGGAGTTGCATTTATTGAAACTGAGAATATTGCACTTAAACAAAAAAAGAGTCCCAGCTTCATATCACCTATTCCTTAGTAATGCTCACCATTATCATAGTAGCCATTAGGAGAAAGTGCAGTGAAAATTACCGCGACATTAATATCTTCACCAACCACAGATCGAACTTGGTTTGTAATGATTTTTGCTACTTTATCTTGAGTTTCTTGGCCACGGTCAAACCATAGCACCTCAACAAACGGATAAGCACCACTCACTTCACCCTCGCTAAAAAACGTACTGTAAATGTATTCGAACGTAAAGTCTTCACGTGGGGAGTTCATTAGAGGTTCTAATTCGTCAATAAGAGGCTTTGATAGCGCTTGAACCATTTGAGGCTCTACCGCACGAAATCGTAAATGTGGCATAAGATCACTTCCTAATTATTGGTTTTCGCTACGGATCATAACAGGAAGCGGAGTTCTAATCATCTTAAGTAATGATTGAGGCCATCTGAAAGATTTTTAGATATATACTAAAAAATACAAATGTTGAAATGCAAAAAAGCCTCAGCATTTCTGCTGAGGCTCAGATTGATGACGAACCCCGCTTTTTAAGCGGGGTTCTTTTTTGGAAGCGACCGTAGGTCGCGATCGCGATATTTTTTGTTATATCGTGCGCAGAAGTTTCCATTCATTACATAGGCATACAGAAGCAAGTATTTGCCTTATTTCTGCCATGTTTAAGCCCATTTTTCGTAGATAACTCATCACCAACGCTATCTTCTTGATGTTTTGAGCTGCTGCTGCCAACCAACATTGCATTTGCACATTGGCTAGACCTCGAAAGCGAGCATAACGATGACCATGATGTTGCTTGGCGTCTGCGAAGCTCCGTTCTACGGTTTCACTTCGACGTCGATAAGTCTTTTTTCCGTAGGAAGAGAGCCGCATTTGATTTGCTCTCTCTACTGCATCGCTATAGATATGCCGAGCAATCACTTTCTTCATGTTTTTGCTTTGAGTGCAGTCATTCCTCATTGGACAGAACGCACACTCTTTGGGGTCTGAATGGTATTCTCGGTAGGCATCACGTGATGTGGTTTTATAAAGCAACTCCTGACCATTCGGGCATTGGTAGCTGTCTCTTTGTGCGTCGTAAGTAAAGTGTTTCTTTTTGAATGTATTTTTCGTTCTCGATGGGCGTCGATAACCGAACACGCCAAGAATACCTCGACGTTCAAGTGACTCCGCCACTGGGGCGGTAAAGTAGCCTGCATCCAGTCCAACAGCTATCGGGTTCAATTGGAATGTGGCAAGCGTGTAATCTAAGCGTTGAACGTAAGGTTGTGAGTCATTGATGTTACCTGCAGTGGTATAGGTATCGAGGATAATTCCGTGTTGACCATCAACGGTTCTATGGTCGAGATAGAAGAAGCCTTGTGGCTTATTATCACGAGTCATGAAGCCACTCTCTGGGTCAGTAGTACTGGTTTTAGTATTCTTTGTTTTTGACTCTGATCCGCGAGCCTTAAGCGGCTTCTTGCCCGCTATTTCTCGGTCTAACGTGACGTCTTCATCCAGCATATCAAGATAGGCACTCGCGCGAACCGCCGTGACTTTATTGGTGTGTTTATTCTTGTTGGCGTTCGCTTTGAGATGAGTACTGTCCGTAAAGAGCTCTTGACCCGCGACCAAACCTTTCGATATGGCTTGCTCTACGATATTAATAAAAATACGTTCGAATACATCCGTGCCATTAAAGCGACGAATGCGGTTTTGGCTGAGAGTAGATGCGTGAATGACTTTCTCTGTTAATGACATCCGTAAGAACCAACGGTAAGCGACATTCACTTCAATTTCTTTAACGAGCTGACGCTCACTTTTTATGCCAAAGATGTAGCCAAGTAAGATGATTTTGAAGAGACGAACAGGGTCAACAGGTGGACGCCCATTATCTTTACAATAAAGATGAGCGACTTCATCACGAATGAATTCAAAGTCGATAGCATTATCGATTTTACGCACTAAATGGTCTTTAGGAACCAACTGTTCCATCGTTACCATTTCCAGTTCGTATTGTTGCGGAGTCGGTTCTTGAAGCATGTCGGAGTATCCATATTTCGATACCCCTATTAGATCAAAGGTCTAGCTTGAAAGCTAGACCTTTGTCAGCAGTCTGAGCCTCAGCATTTCTGCTGAGGCTTTGAAGATGGCAGGGGTGGAGAGATTCGAACTCCCAACACGCGGATTTGGAATCCATGGGTTACGCTCTATAAAGATATAACCGAATACCACCCTTGGTTATGTTGGCTTGTACCGTATGGAGATTTCGCAAGCTAATGCACTGCAATGCGCTCACCACGGCATTTCATCGACAAGTCGTATCGAGAATCACTAGCCAACTTGCACCACGTCTAGGCTTAGAGTTAAATTTCCGACTATGAATGTAGCAATGGTACATTGCGGCAATTCCACCAGCGATTAGCGAAACCATCCCACCGACAATCTTCCAACACATTCAGCAGACAATGACACTCAGGTAATCACTCATAGTCGTCGCGCTGCACTCCTATCATTATCAGGGTTTGAAATTGAACAAAATCCATCTACCAAAATAAAAAATTTAAGCAAGACCATTGACCATAGTAAACATCTCATTTCTGCTTTCCTCTACTTTGAGAGAAAGTATTTCATCAATACGATTCAATCTTGCTTCTTTTTTCAGACCAAACAAATCCATTTTATCAAGCAGGTACATTGTAAGTGTGGTTAATACAGCGGTTAGTACGGATGAAATGATAATCGACCATGGTTCACCGATATTGATAGAATTGAGCCAAGTTTCGATTCCAATGCTGGCAAAAATGGTGAGTGAACTGGCAGCGAGTTTGAGCAGTGCATCGCCTTTTTCTGCCATGGTTTTGTTGCTATCCATCAGCACTGGGCCGATTTGCATGAGGATTTTAACCCCTTCTTTGATCATCCGAACAATATTTTTGAATACGCCCACAAAGCAATTGACTATGCCTTCCAATAGCATGGAAATAAATTTTTTGATGAATGAGAACATGCCATCTTTCAGCGAAGTTCCAGCCTGAGCAAGAATGTGTTTTTTCATTCTGTTCATACGAATGGACAGTGCAGATTTAAATGACTTGGCATTGACACCTTTTTCGATACCCTGCACAAAACAATCTTTTAGCTCATAATACAAGGGTTTAATCATGAAGATAATGATGTCACCGAGTGATTGATTTGCCGCAGCACCTCTGGCGTCTTTTGCCATTCTATAACGAACTTCTTTTCTTTCTTGGAGCTTTTTTTCTACGTACTTTTGTTTGTTCTTATCGTTTATTTTTTTACCTTGGTTTGACTGAAGGAGTTCATACTCATCTTCGGCATTTTTTTTGATTGTTGAGTCTGCTGAAAATAAATTTTTTAGTACGGCATTGTTCGTTTTTGAATCTATTTCTTTCTGTGCTTCACTCATTTTGTTCGCCATGTTTTGTCTAATTACCAATTCCTCATCGGTAAGATCGCGAACCTTATTACCCTTTTTATTTACAATGTATCCTTTGTCAATTTCTTCTCTGAGATGAGCCTCAGTCTTGTCTGATTTACCAATTTCTTTGCCGCGATTGTTTTCGAAGCTAGTGGCGACCAGATTTTCTTCGGAGTTAATTATCTCTTTTATATCTGCGTCGGTAAGCGCTTTGTTTTTTTTCAGGTTATTACAGATCACTGCACACGGTACAGCGTGATCGATTTCCGTCCTTTGGCTAGACTTATCAACCCCTTTAGCATGAGCACCGCTTTCATAAATTTCTTTGCTACCATCATAGCCATCGGTGGCAATTTGCCCCCATTAAAATGATCTTGATGAGCTTTACTCATTTTAGAACTATCACGCATGTTCATTGCGATCGAATCATCGTGATAAACTAATTTCCCCTTGTTATATTGAGCTCTACTAGCATGCTCCTTGATATATTCTTGTTCATTCAAATACTCGGTATAGCTATCGAGCATCGGAGCATGAACATTGGGGTTGTCGTAACTGAATGATTTACACTCACTATACAATCGAGTCGCAGTGATCCCCTGTTTTGTCCCTACCTTAAAAGCTCGCATCGTTCCATCTAACAAGCTTAAAAAGACGGGTTCCAAAATATGATCGAGCGAATCTATGTTGTCATCAAAAGATTTGAATAACGCTTGCACCTCTTCACGTGAAACAGAAACGTCCACGTTCTGTATGCGCTGAGAATACTCTTGAGACATATCGGCAAAAGCCAGAGTGCTTTGGTCAATATCACCATCTAAATGTCGATTGGTATCGACATTGTTGGGTACAGGACGTATATGCGAACTTTTTCCAAGTTGACGTAGTTTTGCTCTTCTTGCTTTTAGTTTGTGTAAATCATCCATAACAATCTCAACCTTAAGCCGCTAAACTGTTCCAAGCTTCAATGAACTCTTCTTCATGAGTGTTTTGCTCGTCATCAGCCCATATCACCATATGTACGATCTTATCAAAGATGACGATATGTTCAGGATTGTTGAAGTTATTCTTTTCAATCATTTGCCACACGGTGTTGAGATTCGGCGGATTGTTAAACCAAGCATCCAATCGCTGTAGTGTTGCCTTCGATAAAACGTTTTCTTTGCCTAGACCTGCAACGAGTTCGACAAGTTCTGCACGCTCGTCACCACAAATTTCGTGGTCAGCATTTGCAGCACAAATGCCTACTGCGAACGCCGTGAGCAAGAAGCTTTCCCTCACTTCAATATCACGTAAAATCACAGCTAGTTCATCACGCAGCTTCTCAAGTGCAATAGCATTTTCTGCATCAGATTCTTGCTTGCCTTGTTGTCGAGCTTGTTGAAGATTTTTCTGCTGCTTATCTTTACTTCTCGAATCCAAAGCGGCACCTGCGGCTGCTCCAGCAACACCAGCTCCGGCAGCTACAGCTCCTGCACCAGCTAGCGAGCTAGCAAGTGTTGCTGCGCCTAAAATTGAACCACCACCAGTAAAAGGCGCTGCTGCAATCGCACCTACACCAATCACCGCACCACCAATTACCTTTTTCCAGAATCCCATCTAAATGCCCTCAAATTTTAGCTATTTTGAACCATGAATGTTATTGTATCTTGGTCATAACCGCGTCGTTTAAGCTCTCCGCTAGCTGCACCTGCTTTCAAGGGTGTTCTGCTTCGTTCACGCTTTATAACGGAAACAAGCTGATCATCTGACATATCTTCACATTGCTCTCGGTATTGCTTACTACGCTCAAGAGCATCGCCACCTTGTTTAACGACTTCTTTTCCAATAGTGCTAGCAGCTTTTCCAACCGTATCCCAAAATCCCATTACTAACCTCCAAAACACAAATATTTGATAGTTGAAATACCAGTTCAACTTGAAAGTGCGAAGTTCAATATCTGTAAGTTATTCATGATTCCTATAAGAATTGATACTGGTATTTTGTCGAGAACATATAAGAAAACAATTGCACTGAATGTGATGTAACTTCAAAATCAGACTCACTCAAGCTCAACCGCTCACAATTTAACCGTACACCTCCTGTTTCTGACTTCCAAAAGTGAATTAAACGTATACCTATGAATCTTACCCATCAATTGCAAGATCGCTGACAAGATAATACATACCAAGCCGCTAGATGAATTTCAGAACCAGTTATAGCAAGCAATAGGAACATTGCTGCAATTGTTCACCAGCATGAGTAGAACCATCACGGGGGCAATATCTCCACTACAACAGCAAGGAATGACAGCAATCGTTCCACTACATTGCTACTACCTATTATGAAATAGAAAGCCAGATCCCTTACGAAATCAGGCTTTCATTCGTTTACTGCATACTAAGCAACAAGTTTTTCAGTACATTTAAGATTGTACTCTTCAAGCATCAATACCGCTTCATCAACCTCGTCAGGGTGAAGCACCAAGGTCAAATCCACCATCGGATACTTACGAGCAAACCAAGACAATAGTGGTAGCATACGAGTCGTAATTGGTAACGCTGATTCAAGCAACTTACGTCCCTTGCTATTAGCTAAGTCTTGCTTGGTGATACCCTCGATACCATCAGCATCAAACATCGCTACCATCTTGTCATAGTGGCCACGGGGAGCACGTTGCGGAGCTTCTGGCAGCCCCCATTTCCCCTGAGTGATAGCACGTAACATCTGCACTTTAAAGATGCCCTCTGAGCCATCTTCTAGGTACTTAACACCTGTACCCTTGAAGTAGCGACGAACCTTGTAGAAGTCCATCCAGTTATCCCAATCATCCATTCCCTTTAAGCAGTTATTTACACGCCATTCGTCGAAGTAAGTACGAGCGTCTAAACCCTCATCAACGGTATTCCATGGAACAGTATCGAACGATAGATGCTCTACCACTTCACCGCTAACAGGGTGACGAACTTTCACTATACGTGGGTTTATAGGGCGACGTTTAAAGTCCCATTCTAGGTTCAGCGTTTGCTCGGTGTGGATGCTAACCAAGTCCATTTCCTTTAACCACATATCACGAGCCGAAGCCAAATGACTACGTTCAATCTTCTGTTTCGGATAGCGGTCTAAAAACAACTCGACCATCCAAGCATTTTCGTTAACACCTTTCGGTGGTTTAACCCCTGCTTTAGCGCATACAGGCTTAGTGTTACCTAGTTCAGTGGTTAATTGCCCACGAGTCTTCATCGAGATAATCTGCTTTGCATGGTGCTTGAGTTGCATCATATCTTCACCGCTGACCTCTTTACAGATACGTTGAAAGCGTTTTGCCAATGGACCATCTAGACAATTTCCCAATTGCTCAGGCGTAGCATTAGTAAGAAACCCATCCGTAGTTGCACTGACGATTTGCACGTCATTATCCATCGTAAGCTTACGGATAATTTCCATCATTGTGGCCGAACAAACCCCGTCGCATGAGCAGCATAATGAGCATTGGTCACGGGTGAGTATGGAATCTTACTGCTTAATCCTGGTGAGACATCGAAACCAGACTTTTCCCGAAGTCCCTGCCCGACCTTTCCGTAAAGGGTATTCCCAATCAACTTCCAAAGTTGGTCATACAGTTCATTGCCCTCTTTTTTATACTTAGAACGTTGCTTACGGATGATCCTAGTGAATGCCTTGAACTGAGATACAGAGCCTTGTTTCCAAGGGATCACCTGACCATGAAGAATCTCAATTTCCACACCAGCATCATGAGCCAATTGCAACTCTGGAGCTGTCACGTATGTTGCCCCTTCTAATGGGTAGTAGATACCACGCAAATCAGTACGACATGGCAATAGCCCCCACTTAGTGCCCTCTGGATGCTTGAAACGAACATAAGCAAAGCCCATGGTATGACCGAGATAGTCTTCAATGTTCTTCGACTCAAATGAGTTCGGGTAATCAGCTTCGAGAATATCGACTAAAGCGGTCGTGTAGGCACCCGATAAGTCGTAATCGTTATAGTCACCTTGCTCTGTTACCCCAAAGTACGCTCCGAAGTTCGCTCCACCATAGAAGCAGTTCACGGCTAGTGCGTCGGTATACTCACGGCTCACTGTCTTGGCTATCGTGACAGATTTGCGTATTCCATTACTCTTAGCATGGTAATACTCACCCTTGCGTTTCTCGTACCCCAAGAACTCGTGCATTTCATTCACACCACCACATGTATGCTTGAACAATGACACAGCAAAGTTACCAAGTGTCGAGGGCAACTGCTTCAGTTCTAGCCCCGTATCTTCACACATATCGACTAATGCAAACCTCTGCATTTGTAAGCCATATTTCAAGGCAATTTCCGCATCACGAACGGCGTAGCGATCAAACAAGCTCTGATCTTCACAATACAGATCATCCATACGAGAGATCATACCGTCAGCCAGTGTCATCTTAGGAATGCTCACTAGCTCACCGATGTCATCAAGCGAGGCTTTACTGCTTAACAGCAATGTGTCGATAAAGCGCACCTTGGTTTCAAAGGTATTGCTCGAACCTGTATAGAACTTGGTGTTTTCAGTCTTATACTTACTGCGACCAATAGATGCTAGATCAATGCCATAAGAGCCACGGCCCGAAGTGATCGAGCCTTGAACCGCAGTAAAAGAGTTCTTATGGTTTTTACTCTTCGCACCGATACTCCAAAATTCTTCAAATGAGGCAATATCAGCCCGTAAGAAGTGAGCATAAATAAAGGTATGCTCAGGCCACTCGTCGATAAATCCACGAGCTTTTTCCTTGATTAGCAATTCCTGAATGAACTTGTCGAAATTGACCTTGTAGCCCTTGGTGCTGTTAGCTAGTTGTTTGCGCTTTAGCATTTCCTCATCTTTCATTAACCCCTGATCGCGACACTGCTTAATCAGTTTCGCCATCTCAGTATGCTTCACGCCGTTAAAGAACTTGTCACCGACCTGAACGCAGTACGAGTAACATAGAATGTCATTTTTCCCAGTATCGGGGTTATACCAATCTAAGTAAAAATATGATCTAATTGATGCGATTACTTTTTCGTAAAAACGGATGCTATGGACAGCCTCGATAACATTGACTTTAAAAAGCTTGCTAGCCAACAAAAATCTATCCAAATGAAGATGCGATTACTTGCGTTGGCCCACTTTAAAGATGGTCACTCTCGCACCCAAATTGCCAAGTTCCTTAAAGTCAGTAGAACTAGTGTCAACAAATGGGTACAAACGTTCCTTGAGGATGGCCTTGATGGGTTGCAAGAAAAACCAAGAACGGATCGGCCTGCTTTCCTTAATCCTCAACAACGTGAGCAATTAAGCCTATACATAAAGAATCGAGCAGAGGATTTATCTGGGGGCAGGTTAACTGGCGCTGACATCCATACCTATATCGCCGAAGAGTTTGGTAAGTACTACCATCCAGATTCCATTTATTATTTGCTCAATCATATGGGCTTTTCTTGGATAACTTCCCGCTCCAAGCACCCTAAACAATCCCAACAAATCCAAGACGATTTTAAAAAAATTCAAAATCGAAACGATCCTTAAGATCCCAGGCCATATGGGACTTGAGAGCGTTGATGTCTGGTTTCAAGATGAAGCGAGATTTGGCCAGAAAAATACGACAACTCGACTTTGGGCTGAACGTGGTTCAAGGCCGAGAGCGGTAAAACAACAGCAATTTGAGTATGCTTATTTGTTTGGCTCAGTATGCCCCACTAGAGGGATCGGAGAAGCAATGGTTGTTCCTTGGGTTAACAAAGAGATTATGGTTGAGCACCTTAAGCAGATCTCCGCAGTCACCGAAAAAGGACGTCATGCCGTCGTCATTATGGATGGCGCAGGATGGCACACCGAAGATATTGCCGATGAATTTCAGAACATCAGTGTCATCAAACTCCCACCCTATTCTCCAGAGCTAAACCCCATAGAACAAGTATGGAGTTGGTTGAGACAACACTATCTTGCCAATCAGTCTTTTTCGGATTACGAAGATATCGTCTCTAAAGTGTGTAGTGCTTGGAATAGTTTTTTGGAGTGCTCCACCAGGGTCTCCAAGATGTGTTCGAGAAGATGGATAGACCTGACCAGTTAATTTTCCAGATTGGTATTAGATATATACTAAAAAATACAAATGTTGAAATGCAAAAAAGCCTCAGCATTTCTGCTGAGGCTTTGAAGATGGCAGGGGTGGAGAGATTCGAACTCCCAACACGCGGATTTGGAATCCGCTGCTCTGCCAATTGGAGCTACACCCCTGTTGTTCGTTTTTAATGAGACGACTCTCGAATAAATGGCGGAGCGGACGGGACTCGAACCCGCGACCCCCGGCGTGACAGGCCGGTATTCTAACCAACTGAACTACCGCTCCACACGGTGACAGAGATTTCTCTCTATCCGGTAATCGCCGTTCAACGCGTTTACCTTAAATTTAAAGCCTGGCGATGTCCTACTCTCACATGGGGAAACCCCACACTACCATCGGCGCTATTTCGTTTCACTTCTGAGTTCGGAATGGAAATCAGGTGGGTCCAAAATGCTATGGTCGCCAAGCAAATTCTTTAATCTGGAAAGCTGTTTCTGTGTTCTCTACACAATCAAGTCTGTTCTTGCTTTGAGTCCATCAAAACCCTTTGGGTGTTGTATGGTTAAGCCTCACGGGCAATTAGTATCAGTTAGCTCAATGCCTCACAGCACTTACACACCTGACCTATCAACGTCGTAGTCTCCGACAACCCTTTAGGATACTTAAAGTATCAGGGAGAACTCATCTCAAGGCTCGCTTCCCGCTTAGATGCTTTCAGCGGTTATCGATTCCGAACTTAGCTACCGGGCAATGCGTCTGGCGACACAACCCGAACACCAGAGGTTCGTCCACTCCGGTCCTCTCGTACTAGGAGCAGCCCCTTTCAATTCTCCAACGCCCACGGCAGATAGGGACCGAACTGTCTCACGACGTTCTAAACCCAGCTCGCGTACCACTTTAAATGGCGAACAGCCATACCCTTGGGACCGACTTCAGCCCCAGGATGTGATGAGCCGACATCGAGGTGCCAAACACCGCCGTCGATATGAACTCTTGGGCGGTATCAGCCTGTTATCCCCGGAGTACCTTTTATCCGTTGAGCGATGGCCCTTCCATTCAGAACCACCGGATCACTATGACCTGCTTTCGCACCTGCTCGAATTGTCATTCTCGCAGTCAAGCGGGCTTATGCCATTGCACTAACCTCACGATGTCCAACCGTGATTAGCCCACCTTCGTGCTCCTCCGTTACTCTTTGGGAGGAGACCGCCCCAGTCAAACTACCCACCAGGCACTGTCCGCAACCCCGATAAGGGGTCGACGTTAGAACATCAACACTACAAGGGTGGTATTTCAAGGACGGCTCCACAGATACTAGCGTACCTGCTTCAAAGCCTCCCACCTATCCTACACATGTAGGGTCAATGTTCAGTGCCAAGCTGTAGTAAAGGTTCACGGGGTCTTTCCGTCTAGCCGCGGGTACACTGCATCTTCACAGCGATTTCAATTTCACTGAGTCTCGGGTGGAGACAGCGTGGCCATCATTACGCCATTCGTGCAGGTCGGAACTTACCCGACAAGGAATTTCGCTACCTTAGGACCGTTATAGTTACGGCCGCCGTTTACCGGGGCTTCGATCAAGAGCTTCGACCGAAGTCTAACCCCATCAATTAACCTTCCGGCACCGGGCAGGCGTCACACCGTATACGTCATCTTACGATTTTGCACAGTGCTGTGTTTTTAATAAACAGTTGCAGCCACCTGGTATCTGCGACTCTCGTCAGCTCCATCCGCAAGGGACTTCACCATCAAGAGCGTACCTTCTCCCGAAGTTACGGTACCATTTTGCCTAGTTCCTTCACCCGAGTTCTCTCAAGCGCCTTGGTATTCTCTACCCGACCACCTGTGTCGGTTTGGGGTACGATTCCTTACAATCTGAAGCTTAGAGGCTTTTCCTGGAAGCATGGCATCAATGACTTCACTACCGTAGTAGCTCGACGTCGTGTCTCAGCCTTAGAAAGAGCCGGATTTACCTAACTCTTAAGCCTACGCACTTGAACCTGGACAACCGTCGCCAGGCCCACCTAGCCTTCTCCGTCCCCCCATCGCAATTGTAAGAAGTACGGGAATATTAACCCGTTTCCCATCGACTACGCCTTTCGGCCTCGCCTTAGGGGTCGACTTACCCTGCCCCGATTAACGTTGGACAGGAACCCTTGGTCTTCCGGCGAGGAGGTTTTTCACCCCCTTTATCGTTACTCATGTCAGCATTCGCACTTCTGATACCTCCAGCATGCTTTACAACACACCTTCAACGGCTTACAGAACGCTCCCCTACCCAATGAAGTAAACTTCATTGCCGCAGCTTCGGTTTATTACTTAGCCCCGTTACATCTTCCGCGCAGGCCGACTCGACCAGTGAGCTATTACGCTTTCTTTAAATGATGGCTGCTTCTAAGCCAACATCCTGGCTGTCTGAGCCTTCCCACATCGTTTCCCACTTAGTAATAATTTGGGACCTTAGCTGGCGGTCTGGGTTGTTTCCCTCTCCACGACGGACGTTAGCACCCGCCGTGTGTCTCCCGGATAGTACTTACTGGTATTCGGAGTTTGCAAAGGGTTGGTAAGTCGGGATGACCCCCTAGCCTTAACAGTGCTCTACCCCCAGTAGTATTCGTCCGAGGCGCTACCTAAATAGCTTTCGGGGAGAACCAGCTATCTCCAGGTTTGATTGGCCTTTCACCCCTAGCCACAAGTCATCCGCTAATTTTTCAACATTAGTCGGTTCGGTCCTCCAATTGATGTTACTCAATCTTCAACCTGCCCATGGCTAGATCACCTGGTTTCGGGTCTATATCCAGAGACTGAACGCCCAGTTAAGACTCGGTTTCCCTACGGCTCCCCTAGATGGTTAACCTTGCCACTGAATATAAGTCGCTGACCCATTATACAAAAGGTACGCAGTCACAGGACGTAATGCCTGCTCCTACTGCTTGTACGTACACGGTTTCAGGTTCTATTTCACTCCCCTCACAGGGGTTCTTTTCGCCTTTCCCTCACGGTACTGGTTCACTATCGGTCAGTCAGTAGTATTTAGCCTTGGAGGATGGTCCCCCCATATTCAGACAGGATATCACGTGTCCCGCCCTACTCGATTTCACTGAATGTGCGTTGTCGACTACGGGGCTATCACCCTGTATCGCCGGACTTTCCAGACCGTTCGTCTAACGCATATAAAGCTTAAGGGCTAGTCCAATTTCGCTCGCCGCTACTTTCGGAATCTCGGTTGATTTCTTTTCCTCGGGGTACTTAGATGTTTCAGTTCCCCCGGTTCGCCTCATTAACCTATGAATTCAGTTAATGATACTAGCTTATGCTAGTGGGTTTCCCCATTCAGAAATCCCAGACTCAAATGGTTGTTACTACCTAATCTGGGCTTATCGCAAGTTACTACGTCTTTCATCGCCTCTGACTGCCAAGGCATCCACCGTGTACGCTTAGTCACTTAACCATACAACCCCAAAGAGTTTCAGAAGAAATCTTGAGTTTGTTGTTTAAACAACCAAAGTTGCTATCTCATTATTTGAATGAGCGAGATAGCTATCGATTTTGCCGGACTCAAATATGTTTTGCTTTCGCAAAACCCAAGAACACTTGAATGTGTTTTTGTGTATTCATCGAAATGAATACTTTGAGAACTTTACAAACAAATGCTTATCTATTTAAGACAAGATTTGTTTTGTCAGCTTTCCAAATTGTTAAAGAGCTAATCACTTCTCATGAAGTAACCATTTTTAAAAACACTCTGCTTTCTATTAAAAGAAAGTGTGCTTAAAGATGGTATCCCGTAGGGGAGTCGAACCCCTGTTACCGCCGTGAAAGGGCGGTGTCCTAGGCCTCTAGACGAACGGGACACTGTGTTGCATCATAAAATAGATGCAATAAAGCTAGTGGTGGAGCTAATCGGGATCGAACCGATGACCTCTTCGCTGCCAGCGAAGCGCTCTCCCAGCTGAGCTATAGCCCCACATAAAATCGTTTCAGCATTTTATGCAGAACCAATCTTTTGCTCTGAAATCTAAACCATATCAATCTGTGTGGACACTCATCGAGACTCATTTGTCTTCACTTTTAAAAAGTGAAAGCAAACTATCCATTTCGTATAAGGAGGTGATCCAGCGCCAGGTTCCCCTAGCGCTACCTTGTTACGACTTCACCCCAGTCATGAACCACAAAGTGGTAAGCGTCCTCCCCGAAAGGTTAAACTACCTACTTCTTTTGCAGCCCACTCCCATGGTGTGACGGGCGGTGTGTACAAGGCCCGGGAACGTATTCACCGTGGCATTCTGATCCACGATTACTAGCGATTCCGACTTCATGGAGTCGAGTTGCAGACTCCAATCCGGACTACGACGCACTTTTTGGGATTCGCTCACTTTCGCAAGTTGGCTGCCCTCTGTATGCGCCATTGTAGCACGTGTGTAGCCCTACTCGTAAGGGCCATGATGACTTGACGTCGTCCCCACCTTCCTCCGGTTTATCACCGGCAGTCTCCCTGGAGTTCCCGACATTACTCGCTGGCAAACAAGGATAAGGGTTGCGCTCGTTGCGGGACTTAACCCAACATTTCACAACACGAGCTGACGACAGCCATGCAGCACCTGTCTCAGAGTTCCCGAAGGCACACCTGCATCTCTGCTGGCTTCTCTGGATGTCAAGAGTAGGTAAGGTTCTTCGCGTTGCATCGAATTAAACCACATGCTCCACCGCTTGTGCGGGCCCCCGTCAATTCATTTGAGTTTTAATCTTGCGACCGTACTCCCCAGGCGGTCTACTTAACGCGTTAGCTCCGAAAGCCACGGCTCAAGGCCACAACCTCCAAGTAGACATCGTTTACGGCGTGGACTACCAGGGTATCTAATCCTGTTTGCTCCCCACGCTTTCGCATCTGAGTGTCAGTATCTGTCCAGGGGGCCGCCTTCGCCACCGGTATTCCTTCAGATCTCTACGCATTTCACCGCTACACCTGAAATTCTACCCCCCTCTACAGTACTCTAGTCTGCCAGTTTCAAATGCAATTCCGAGGTTGAGCCCCGGGCTTTCACATCTGACTTAACAAACCACCTGCATGCGCTTTACGCCCAGTAATTCCGATTAACGCTCGCACCCTCCGTATTACCGCGGCTGCTGGCACGGAGTTAGCCGGTGCTTCTTCTGTAGGTAACGTCAAATCCATACGCTATTAACGCATGAACCTTCCTCCCTACTGAAAGTGCTTTACAACCCGAAGGCCTTCTTCACACACGCGGCATGGCTGCATCAGGCTTGCGCCCATTGTGCAATATTCCCCACTGCTGCCTCCCGTAGGAGTCTGGACCGTGTCTCAGTTCCAGTGTGGCTGATCATCCTCTCAGACCAGCTAGGGATCGTCGCCTTGGTGAGCCCTTACCTCACCAACTAGCTAATCCCACCTAGGCATATCCTGACGCGAGAGGCCCGAAGGTCCCCCTCTTTGGCCCGTAGGCATCATGCGGTATTAGCCATCGTTTCCAATGGTTATCCCCCACATCAGGGCAATTTCCTAGGCATTACTCACCCGTCCGCCGCTCGCCGCCCAACAAATCCTCCGAAGATTCAATGTTGTCGCTGCCGCTCGACTTGCATGTGTTAGGCCTGCCGCCAGCGTTCAATCTGAGCCATGATCAAACTCTTCAATTTAAGATTTTGTTCGGCTCAATGAATACTGACTTCAAAACTGCTCTTACTCGAAAGTAAGAAGTAATTTTAAAGCTATTATCGTTCCAACAGAACGATAATGAATTGACTGTGCCAAGTCTTTCGACTCGTTTGGTCACTCAGTTCATTGAAACCTAATTTGAAACCGAAGTTTCTAATTGGATTATCATCAACGAGTGCCCACACAGATTGATAGGTCTATATTTTTAAAGAGCACACTCTGAAGTTCTCTTCAAAGTGGACGGCCATTTTAGCGAGATAACTTATCGTGTCAAACACTTTTTTAAGTTATTTCTCTGTGAGTTACTTTCGAACTCACTGACCTTGTTATCTCGACGTCGCTTTGTTTGCTTTCCCGTGACAACGGAGGCGCATTATAGGGAGTTCGTTTAGGAACACAACCCTATTTTTCAAAAAAACTTATCTTTTTGGTTTGTTCGTATAGAAAACAATCAAAACCCGATAAAAGTGCATCAAAAAGGGGGCTACCGCCCCCTAAACCTTGAACTTCGTCTCACTTTTCACTGCATTAGTGAAATTACTGGTGAGCGATAATTTGGTCATTGTTCACAATCAGCTGTACTTTCTTATCTGGCAATATTTGGCCAGCTAAGATTGATTTCGCTAATGGATTCTCAACATTCTGTTGAATTGCACGTTTTAGAGGTCGCGCACCATACACAGGATCGAAACCAACTTGAGCAATCAGATCGAGCGCTTTGTCAGATACCTCTAACTGATAACCTTTTTCTTCTAGGCGTTTCGCTAGACGCGCTAGCTGAATAGAAGCAATCGACTTAATGTGCTCTTGGCCAAGAGGATGGAAGACCACGCTTTCATCAACACGGTTTAAAAACTCTGGGCGAAAGTGTTTACTGACCACATCCATCACTTCATTCTTAATACCTTGGTAATCTAAAGTAGCAAAGTTCTCTTGGATGCGAGCTGAACCTAAGTTCGATGTCATGATCACTACAGTATTACGGAAATCAACCGTTCTACCCTGACCATCAGTTAGTCGACCATCATCCAATACTTGCAGCAGAATATTGAACACATCAGGATGTGCCTTCTCTACTTCATCTAATAGGATGACAGAATAAGGTTTACGGCGAACCGCTTCTGTTAGATAACCACCCTCTTCATAACCAACGTAACCCGGAGGCGCACCAACTAGTCTTGCCACAGAGTGTTTCTCCATGAACTCTGACATATCAATGCGTACCATTGCGTCTTCGCTATCGAACATAAAACTCGCGAGTGTCTTACACAATTCCGTTTTACCCACACCTGTTGGACCTAAGAATAAGAAGGAACCAATCGGTTTGTTTGGATCGGACAATCCTGCTCGGCTTCGACGGATCGCATTTGATACCACTTCAACCGCCTCCGCCTGACCAATCACGCGTTTGTGCAATACCTCTTCCATGCGGAGCAGTTTTTCTTTTTCTGCTTCGAGCATTTTAGAAACGGGGATACCCGTTTGCTTAGAGAGTACTTCTGCAATCTCATTGTCCGTCACTTTGTTACGCAGCAACGTCATCTCTTGCATTTCAGCTTGAGTAGCAAGATCGAGCTGTTTTTCAAGTTCAGGAATACGGCCATATTGCAGTTCCGACATGCGGTTTAGATCACCGGCTCGGCGTGCAAAGTCCATATCCATTCGGGCTTGCTCTAACTCACTTTTAATATGTTGTGTGCCAGATAGTGCTGCTTTTTCTGCATTCCATACTTCTTCTAGCTCTGCGTATTCACGTTCTTTCTCATTCAACTCGTCGTTAAGCACGTCCAAGCGTTTTTCACTTGCTTCATCGTGCTCGTTACTTAGTGCTTGCTGCTCAATTTTCAGCTGAATAATTTTGCGTTCGAGTTTATCTAGCGATTCTGGCTTAGAGTCGATCTGTAGACGAATACTAGAAGCGGCTTCATCAATAAGGTCGATTGCTTTATCAGGCAATTGACGATCCGAAACATAGCGATGCGACAAACTTGCCGCTGCCACAATCGCTGGGTCGGTAATCTCTACATGATGATGAAGCTCATAACGTTCTTTCAAGCCACGTAGAATCGCAATCGTATCTTCGACACTTGGCTCATCCACCAGCACTTTTTGGAAACGACGCTCAAGTGCCGCATCTTTCTCTATATATTGGCGGTATTCATCCAATGTAGTGGCGCCTACACAGTGGAGCTCACCACGAGCCAATGCTGGTTTTAGCATGTTACCGGCATCCATAGAGCCTTCGCCCTTACCCGCGCCAACCATGGTATGAAGCTCGTCGATAAACAGAATGACGTTACCTTCTTCTTTAGCGAGTTCATTCAATACCGATTTCAAACGCTCTTCAAACTCACCACGATACTTAGCTCCGGCAACAAGTGCGCCCATATCTAATGACAACACACGGCGACCACGCAGCCCCTCGGGAACTTCATTGTTGATAATGCGCTGAGCCAACCCCTCGACGATAGCGGTTTTACCCACACCTGGTTCACCAATGATCACAGGGTTGTTTTTCGTGCGGCGTTGCAACACTTGGATAGTACGACGGATTTCATCATCACGACCGATTACCGGATCCAACTTACCCTGCTCTGCGCGTTCGGTAAGGTCTATGGTAAACTTTTCCAACGCTTGGCGAAGTTCTTCCGCATTAGGATCATTGACTTTTTGTCCACCCCTGATCTTTTCGATCGCTTGGCTAACTTTTTGCTCGCTCAAACCCATCTCTTTTAACAACTGACCAAGTGGACCGCGATCTTCTAATGCAGCAAGCAAAAAGACTTCAGACGAGATGTAGGAGTCCTGACGCTTTTGAGCTACTTTGTCACACAAATTGAAAAGTGTACCCATAGAGCTAGACAGCTGAACATCACCGCCGATGCCACTGACTTTAGGCAGTCGGTCTAACATTTCGCTCAATTTAGAGCGTAGATGAGTTACGTCGACATCTAACATGGTTAGTAGTGGACGAATTGGGCTACCGTTCTGATCAAGCAATGCCACCATTAGGTGCACTGGTTCGATATATTGATGATCGCGCCCTAACGCTAGTGACTGAGCATCAGAGATAGCGATTTGAAACTTACTTGTGAATCTATCAAGACGCATATCTTCTTTCCTAACCTCAACTGAAGAAAATTCTTTTAACACTTAGAAAGATGGATACACAACGGAGGAATTTCAAGGGGAGAATAAATAAAGATAGTTTTGCAAAAATAACGCTTTGCATCTCTACTATTTTGCGGTGTAGTTAATCTTCAATCCAAATAAAAGTGGCTTGTCGACCAGTCACACCATCACGGCGATAGGAATAAAAGTCTTCTCTGTTTTGGAAAGTACACAATCCGGAATCAAACACTTGAGTAACACCAGCTTTATTAAGACGTTGAGTAGCAAGCTTGGACATATCCGCCAGCCACTTCCCTTCAATATTACGAGGAGTAAAGGCTTGATGAGCTTGTGAATCAAAATCTACAAAAGCTTGCAGAACCTCTTCACCGACTTCAAATTCTTGAGGGCCAATCGCAGGGCCAAGCCACGCCATAACGTTACCTGAAAATAAATCTAACGCATTTTCTACAATACCATTTGCTAAACCTCGCCAACCTGCGTGCACTGCCGCCACTTGAGTACCTTGAACATTCGTCAGTAGCACTGGCAAGCAATCTGCTGTCATTGCAGAACACACCACATAACTTGACGAAGTGAACACCCCATCAGCATCAAGTACTCGTTGAGTTGGAGCGTTCACTTGAGCAACAACAGTAGAATGGGTTTGGTTTAACCAAATTGGCGCAGTAGGCATATTAGCCTGTTGCACCAACCCGTCTCGGTTCTTTTCAACGATAGACAGATCATCCCCAACATGCGCACCAAGGTTTAACCCTTTATAAGGGCTACTCGAAAAACCTCCTACTCTTGTAGAGGAGAAGGCTTTTACGTGTTTCGGTGCAGGCCAGTTAGGAACAATCGCTTTCATATTAGAACTCGTCAGGCAGACCGTACTCTTCTGTATCTTTACGCAATGCTTCTGTCATGATGACCATATCATCTGGAACTGGAGCGTGGAACTCCAGCTGCTCACCAGTAATAGGATGTTCAAAACGCAGCATTACCGCGTGTAAAGCTTGACGATCAAAACCACGAATCATCGCCGTCAACTCTTCAGAAGCACCGGTAGGGATACGAGCGCGACCACCATATGCCGTATCACCTAGCAGCGGATGCTGTAGGTAAGACATGTGCACACGGATTTGGTGCGTACGACCCGTTTCAAGACGTAGACGAATACGCGTATGCTCACGGAAATGCTCCGCAACACGGTAATGCGTCACGGCTTCTTTCCCCATAGGGCTTACTGCCATCAAAGTACGTTTAGTAGAGTGACGACCAATAGGTTGCGCCACCTTACCACCCGCCGTCATACGACCGATCGCAATCGCTTCGTACTCACGCGTAATGTTACGCTTTTGCAACGCACGTACTAAACGAGTTTGAGCGGGTACTGTTTTCGCAACCACCATTAGACCGGTGGTGTCCTTATCCAGACGGTGTACGATACCTGCACGAGGCACTTCTGCAATGTCTGGGTAATGGTGCAATAATGCGTTAAGTACCGTGCCGTCTGGCGTGCCTGCACCAGGGTGTACGACAAAATCACGAGGTTTATTGATGACGATGATGTCTTCATCTTCGTACACGATATCAAGAGGAATATCTTGCGCTTCCCAGCGCTGCTCATCTTCTAACTCGGCTTGCAAGGTAATTTCCTCGCCACCCATTACTTTGGTGCGAGGTTTAGTGACAATTTCACCATTCACTTGTACTTTCCCATCGAGCAACCATTCTTTCAGGCGCGAGCGAGAGAAGTCAGCGAATAATTCGGCGATAGCTTGGTCTAAACGTTGACCTAACTGGCTATCTTTTACTGTGTTGGTTAAAACAATCTGCTGAGCCATATCGAACTTTTTTAAAAACTGTGAGACTAATGCTCACGACTGTGGAAAAATAGACTATTACATCATTGTATCTGTTACTGGAAAGAAAGTAACGGCAGCTTAAGAAATATTTAGATTCAAGGAACAGACTCCTGATATGAAACGTCAGACTTTAATAGGCCTTTTAGCGGTATCCTTTCTGTTTGGTTGTGCAAGCAAAGAAGAAATCGTTCCTGATGTGCCACCATCTGAACTCTATGCAGATACGCAAACTTCTCTGCAAAGCGGTAACTGGCTATCTGCCATTGAACAGTTGGAAGCACTAGACTCTCGCTACCCATTTGGTGCCTACTCTGAACAGGTACAACTTGATCTTATTTACGCGTACTACAAAAACGATGATCTTGCGTTAGGTTTAGCCACCATCTCTCGTTTTATGCGTTTAAACCCAACGCATTCTAAAATGGACTGGGTATTGTATATGCGCGGTTTAACCCACATGGCACAAGATCGCAATTTCATGCACGATCTATTTAGTGTCGATCGTAGTGACCGAGACCCTGAACCGGTAAAAAAAGCATTTGATGACTTCAAAAAGCTACTTGAGCGCTACCCGAATAGTCCATATGCAGAAGATTCGCAAAAACGTATGGTGGCTTTGAAAAACCGTTTAGCAGAATACGACCTTGCAACCGCAGACTTTTACCTGCGTCGCGAAGCATGGATTGCTGCAATAAACCGCACGCAAGAGCTTCAAAAGGCATACCCTAATACTGAAGCCGCTCGCAAATCTCTAAAAATCCAACTTGAAGCTTATAAACAGCTTAAACTCGATGACGCTATTGCTCACACAGAAGAACTCATCAAGTTAAACCCTATCAAATAAGCCTTACCGCCGCAGCTCAAACTGCGGCGGTTTCATTTTGTCTCCGCATTCAATTCCCCCCGATAACTTGATGGTTTTTAAAGCACTACTTATGCTTAAAGTTCTCATTCACCGCCAACATGGACGTGAGCGTGACACTATCAAAATTATGGGTAAGTCTGTTACTTCTCCTCTCCGCAACGGCTTTTTCATTAGAGCTGTCTCCTTTGAGACAACCGCCATACACCGGCGATCTCGATGTCATTAAAGAAAAAAATGTATTGCGGGTGTTAGTCTCTGCCGATTTAGGTTTTTATTATATTGAGGGTGGTGAACCAAAAGGTATTGGTGCCGAACTCTTAGCTCATTTTGAAAAAGAATTACGCAAGATAAAGCCAAAACTCAACGTTCAAATTATCCCTGTATCAAGAGATGAATTACTTCCCTCATTGGAGCAAGGTTTAGGGGATCTTGTCGTCGCAAATCTAACCATCACAAATACACGTAAAGATAAAGTCGATTTTAGTGACCCAATTATGACGGGTATTGAAGAATGGATCGTCACGAATAAAGCAACTCCTGTCATGACTAATATAGACCAACTCAGTGGGAAAGAAATTTGGTTACGTGCCAGTTCCAGTTACTTCGAGAGTATTCAGGCTTTAAATAAGAAGCTCAACAAAAAGGGGTTAGCGCCCGTTGTTGTTCATTTCATCGAAGAAACACTCCAAGACTATGAGCTTGTCGGAATGCTCAATAATGGCTATGTAAAAGCCATCGTTCTCGACAGTCACAAAGCAAAGCTATGGATGAACGTCATGAATGACATACGTGCCCAAACAAAAATCCCGATCCGTACCGGAGGCAAAATTGCATGGGCAATGCGTCACGATAGCCCAGAGTTAATGAAAATAGTGAACAAATTCATTCGAACGTCTAAATCTGGCACGCTACTTGGCAACGTCATTTACGGTAAGTACATCAGCAATACAAACTGGCTCAATAAAGCGCTCAACCCTAAAAAAATCGCCCAGCTTGAAAAACTCTCTTCACTATTCTCTCGCTACGCCGACAAATATGATTTTGATTATTTAATGGTTGCAGCTGTTGCTTATCAAGAATCAGGGTTTGATAACAGTCTCGTTTCAAGTCGAGGTGCCGTGGGAGTCATGCAGATTCTACCGAGCACTGCCAGTGATCCTAACGTCAATATAAAAAATGTTCGTAACTTAGAAAATAACGTCCATGCGGGTGTAAAATACATGGCTTTTCTACGTCGATATTATTTTAGCGATGACGCCATCACTAAGCAGAACAAAATGTACTTTACGCTTGCGGCATATAACGCGGGGCCGGGTAATGTCGAAAGGATGCGTAAGCGCGCCGCGCAACGAGGGTATGATCCCAACATATGGTTTCACAATGTAGAAGTAGTCATGCGAAGTGGCTTAGGTGAAACAGTGAGGTACGTAACTAACGTGAATCGATATTACGTGATCTACAAACAACTTGAGAGCCTAGATTTAGCTAAAAGCTTGGATAACGTACTACTCGTACCTGACGATCCTGTTTTTATGACACCGTTGCGCAGGATTAGTCAAACGCCAAATACAAAAACGCCGCTCTCTAATTGAGCGGCATCAAAAATGCTAAGTTTCACAGAGACTTTGTTTCAAAGAGAATCTGTTTCAAAGAGAATGTGTTTCAAAGGGACTGAGCTTCAAAAAACTATGCTTTGATATTAGCAGCTTTGGTATTAGCAACTCCCGAACAGGTTGAGATGTGCATCACACTTTTATACTGGTCATTTTTTAACTAACGAAAATAACAGGTCGTATAAAGTCCCTAAAAACGGGGGGGTTTTCAGCTAAGTACTCTATCCAATGTAATGATTCTGCACTCGATCACAAGTACTTTTCACATTAATCACAATAGTTCTTGAGTGAGATCACATTCATTTTTTAACTCAAAAAATCAAACCAAAATAGTGATATAGATCACATTATTTTCCTCTCAGAGCGGTAATCTGAATTCAACCCATGAGGGATGAAACAGAGGAAAATATTTATGACAATGAACATTACTGGTAAAAACATCGAAATCACCTCTGCAATCCGCGCTCATATTGAGAGCAAATTTAAAAAGCTGGAGAAATGGCAAGTTGACATCATTGGATGCCAAGCAACATTCAGTGAGGAACCAAATAAACAGAAGAAATTCGAAGCGGTTATTAAGGTACCTAAAGGACAACTAATCGCCTCAGCGACTCATGAAGACCTTTACGCAGCGATCAACGAAGTGGAGCAAAAATTAGAACGACAGCTGAACAAGCTAACCCACAAACCTGAAGCTCGCCGCGCAAGCAAACCTGAGCTAGTGGAAGAAGAAGAGTAAACTGACCAGATTGAGGAAATAGCGCCGAAAGGCGCTATTTTTTTGCTTGACGCTCTTCATCGGCTTGCTTATTGTGTTTAAACACTCACAAACTAAGCACTATTTATGCTATCAACCAACCTGTTTATTTTTGACTTCTTTTTCCTCCCATAGTTGGAGGGGCGAACTCGTTTGTGAAAGAAAAGTCAAAAACAAACAGAAAGCCTCCCAAAATGGGGGGCTTTTTTATAAGGAAAGAATTGATGACTGACCAACCTATTTCCCTAGAAGAAATTCGTTTACGTTTGAATGAACTTGATGACCAACTTCTTAGCTTATTATCAGAGCGCCGCAAGCTCAGCATTGAAGTCGCCAAAAGCAAAGTTCAAACATCAAAACCGGTTCGTGATGCTGTCCGTGAACAGCAGCTTCTAGTAAAACTGATCACCAATGGCCGTGATAAATACGAACTCGACGCTCAGTACATCACCAAACTTTTCCATACAATCATTGAAGATTCCGTTCTTCTTCAACAAAGCTACTTACAAAACCTTGTTAATCCTCAGCAAAGTCGAAAACCATTAGCTCGTGTCGCTTTCCTAGGGGCAAAAGGCTCATATTCTCATCTCGCAAGCCGTGAATATTTCAGTCGTAAAAACACCGAACTGATTGAACTCAACTGTGACCACTTCAAGGAGGTCACCCAAACGGTGGAGTCGGGTCATGCCGACTACGGCGTTCTGCCAATTGAAAATACCAGCTCTGGCTCTATCAATGAAGTCTACGACCTACTGCAGCACACTACGCTATACATCGTTGGTGAGTTAACTCAACCAATCGAACACTGCCTCGTGGCAACCAAAGACATTCGGCTTGAGAACATCAACACACTATACTCACACCCTCAACCACACCAGCAATGCAGCGAGTTTTTAAGCCGTATGAAAGGAGTGAAGCTCGAGTCTTGCGCAAGTACTGCAGATGCGATGCAAAAAGTCCAAGAATTGAATCGAGATGATGTTGCAGCCATTGGAAATGCGTCTAGTGGTAAGCTTTATGGACTACAAGCCATACAAGGTAACATTGCAAACCAGACCGAAAACCATACGCGTTTTATCGTGGTTGCCCGTAAACCGGTAGAAGTGTCAACGCAAATTCCAGCCAAGACAACACTTATCATGTCGACTTCGCAAGAGGCAGGCTCGTTGGTTCAAACACTATTAGTGCTTCAGCGCTACGGCATCAACATGACCAAGCTAGAATCACGTCCAATCATGGGTAACCCATGGGAGGAAATGTTCTATGTGGATCTCGAATCACACCTCGGTTCTACTGAAATGCAGCACGTTTTAGATGAGTTAACCAAGATCACTAAGCACTTGAAAGTACTGGGTTGTTACCCTAGTGAAAACATCAAACCAACCCAAGTAAAACTGAGTTAATTTACGGTGGTCGGTAAAAAGGACAAGCTAAGCAAAAAGAACATAGTAGGTAAAAAGATCATGGCAACCCAAAAAGTCGCAATTGCTTCCTTAAACCCTGCAAAAATCAAAGCGGTAGAAAGTGCTTTTCAAAGCGCTTTTCCAGAGCAAAGCTTTGAGTTTGTTGGTGTCAGTGTACCTAGTGAAGTCGCCGATCAGCCGATGTCGAATGAGGAGACTCACCTTGGCGCATTGAATCGAGTTCGCAATGCCAAAGCTAAAACGCCAAATGCTGATTTCTATGTGGGGTTGGAAGCTGGGATTGAGGAAAACGTTACTTTTGCTTGGATGGTGATTGAGTCTGATACTCATCGCGGAGAATCTCGCTCTGCAAGCCTGATGTTGCCACCAGAAGTACTCCAGAAGCTTAAGCATGCCAATGAACTTGGGGATGTGATGGATGAGGTATTTGGCACCGACAACATCAAACAAAAAGGTGGGGCGATTAGCCTACTGACTCAAAACCAACTGACGCGCAGTTCGGTGTACCATCAAGCTTTGATTTTAGCGTTGATTCCATTTACGAACCCAGAGCACTTCCCTGCCAACCTGTAACGAAACTAAAAAGAAAGTATTAAAAAGGGCGGAAAACTCCGCCCTTTCTGCTATCTGTAACTCAGAGAGTTCGACTCAAAAATTATTGAGCGCCCTGCTCTAATAATGTCTTGAGTTTGTCTTTGTCTGCATCGGACTTCGACTTTAACTCATTCGAACCACGAGTGATGGTAGCAATTCCCACTCCAAGCATTTGACTGATTTGACGCTGAGAAAGCTCACCCTTTAGCAATTCACTAAGAATATTCACGCGTGCAATTAATGATTCTCTTTCATCCGGCGTCATTAGCATGGTCAACAGCATCTCATGCTGCTGATCGTTGGCACTAGAACGGATTAATTCGACAATCTGTTGCCAGTCTTTGTACTCTGGTTCGTGTGACATCAAGTTACCTCTTTCAATACTTGGTATTGACCTCTTGTTGGGTCAGAAACGAACCATCGACGCCCAAAAGATCACGGTAGTAGGTTTCAAACATCAAAATGTTTTGTACATAACCCCGCGTCTCTTTAAATGGAATGGCCTCAATAAAGGAATAAGCATCCACTTTTCCTTGCGTTCGCTCTCGCCATGTTTTTACTCTGTTTGGTCCTGCATTATAAGCGGCAAGCGCAAAAATACGATTATTATCGTAATCTTCCATCAAACCTTGCAGATAGTGACTTCCGATTTCTATGTTCTTACCCACATTGTAGAGCTCTTCGGTACCTTGATATTTCAGCTTGTATTTACGCGCAGTATATTTCGCCGTTGCAGGCATGATTTGCATAAGACCTCTCGCCCCTACGGGTGAACGCGCTTCTGAATCCAACGCACTTTCTTGTCTTGCCAACGACATCATCGTGATTGGATCAATATCATGTTTCTCCGCATAGAAGTTAAACCACCAACGGTGCGCTATTGGGAATCGCAGTGGAATATTGTCCCACATTTTGGCTTGAATACTCGCCGTTACCGTCAAGTTGTGCCAACGTTTTGAAGAAGCATAAGCGGCCAACATGGCTTTTTCTTCTTTTGACACGCGTCTTAATAAATGTGCCCATTCACTTTTAGCTGCGGCAATTTTGTCCGTCTCTATCAACTCCTCAATACGTACTAACGACCGTTGATAGGGTTGGATAACGTTCTTATCTAACTTAAGAGTACTGGATGGGTATTTTATGGATTGACCAATTGCATTTGCCGCAGCCACGCTGTAAAAATTCCGCTCACCAACCAATTTAGCGAGGCGTTGTTTACCCGTAACCTCATCCCCCAAAGCTATCTCGCTTCGTCCTTGCCAATATTGCCATTTCAATGATGCTTGATGTTTATCATCGAGCACTTCGATCCACTTCTGTACACCACGCCAATCCCCATTTTGAATCGACAGACGAATACGGCTTTCAACTAATGGTAAATGTTGGCTCGTTTTGATTTTGTCATCACGCCATTTCGCCAATGAATCAGACTCGGTACGAATCAAACGAATTGCGATGTAATCGGCCAGTGCTTGTGCTTTCTCAGGGGAAAACTTCTGACCTTTCACAACATCAGCGTAAGCTTCTTGCGCCCTTTTGGTATCCTTACGCGCTAATTTTTCTAACGCGTATTCACTCTGAGCACGGTTGAATTCATTCGCTGGTTGCTTCTTGGCAAATGCAGCGACCGTTTCTGGCTTATCGAACAGCGCTTTCATTGCCTTGGCCTGCTGTTTCGCTTTAGCCGATTCGGGTAATTTCTGCAGATAACTCATCAAACCGCCGTTACGCGCATCAAACGCCAGCAACATTCGTTGAAGAATCAATTCGTCAGTGCGTTCACCCGCTTTGTCCCACGCGGAAAACAACGGGTCACATTCGTCAGCAATGCTCTTGCCACGTAACCACATGTGCTCAGCCCCTTTAAAGGCCGCAACTTGTTTCCCTTGTTCTAGCTGAGCCACATAAAAGATACATTGATAACGCTCACCACTTGGTTCCACTTTCTGGAACTCTGTAATGGTTTCCCAGTCTTTTTGACGATAGAGATTATTTAAGTAAGGAGCGCGGATCCGGCGAGAGAATGGAAACGCGTCATGCTCACTGATAAATTCATCAACTTGTTGTGGTGATTTACTCGAGAGTTGCCTCAGAAATACCCGATAGTCCACATAAGGCGTCAGTGGGTAATTGGCGATTTGAGATCGAATGGATAAATAACCATCGATATCATTCTTATCTAATAGGCTTTGTGCTTGCTCATACACTTGGCGTTGTTTTTCCAAACTTGGCGAAGCATTCGTTGTCACGCTAACCGCACACAAAGCGGCTGCATAACATACTTTCTTAGCCAATTCAGGGACGTTGAATTTCATGTGCGTCATTTTCCTCAGACGTTATTTTATATCTCTATTACAGGCTTTACTAAAAAGGCGGTGTAAGCCAGATAGATAATTCCTTATATGCATCTATTTACATCGTATCTGCCTCTGATTGTAAAGCGACTTGATGTAATAAATGTTGTACTCGTAAAACTTTAGAGCCCTTAAACTCAAATAGATTCCCATCAATTCAATCATCAAAATGAACGATTGGCTTTGATTTAAAGGCGAACAAGAAAAGTGTATACCCTAACGTTGTGAGTTTCCGGTCAGCAATGAATAAGAAATCACACTCGGTAGGAATTTCTTGCAATGCGGTAACAAAACTCAGGGAGTTGGTATAAAATGGTGGCTTTGATTGACAGTTAATTTAGGAACGATCGGCAATGGCTGAATACGTATATACCATGTCGCGGGTGAGCAAAATCGTGCCACCTAAGCGTCAAATTCTTAAAGACATCTCTCTAAGCTTTTTCCCTGGAGCAAAAATCGGTGTTCTAGGTCTGAACGGCGCAGGTAAATCAACGCTGCTACGAATCATGGCGGGTATCGACACTGATATCGATGGTGAAGCACGCCCACAACCAGGTCTTAACGTCGGTTACCTTCCACAAGAACCGGTTCTCGATGAGTCTAAAACGGTTCGTGAAGTGGTTGAAGAAGCCGTTGCGGATGTTGCTGGCGCACTTAAGCGTTTAGATGCGGTATATGCGGCATACGCTGAGCCTGACGCTGACTTCGATGCTCTTGCAAAAGAGCAAGGCGAGCTAGAAGCGCTGATCCAAGTAAAAGATGGTCACAATCTAGACAACGCGCTAGAGCGCGCGGCTGATGCTCTTCGTCTTCCTGAATGGGATCAAAAAATCGCGAACCTTTCAGGTGGTGAACGTCGCCGTGTAGCAATCTGTCGTCTTCTTCTAGAAAAGCCAGATATGCTACTACTCGACGAACCAACCAACCACTTGGATGCGGAATCTGTTGCATGGCTAGAGCGCTTCTTGGTGGACTACACTGGTACTGTCGTTGCGATTACCCACGACCGTTACTTCCTAGATAACGCAGCAGGTTGGATCCTAGAACTTGACCGTGGTGAGGGTATTCCATGGGAAGGTAACTACACCTCATGGCTAGAGCAAAAAGATGCGCGTCTACAACAAGAAGCGTCTCAAGAAAAAGCTCGTCAGAAAACTATCGAGAAAGAACTTGAGTGGGTTCGTCAAAACCCTAAAGGTCGCCAAGCAAAATCTAAAGCTCGTATGGCACGCTTTGAAGAGCTGCAAAATACTGAGCACCAGAAACGTAACGAAACCAACGAGCTGTTCATCCCGCCAGGTGAGCGTTTAGGTGATAAAGTTATCGAAGTGAAGAACCTAACTAAGTCATTCGACGGCCGCGTTCTTATTGATGACCTATCATTCAACATGCCTAAAGGTGCGATCGTGGGTATCATCGGTGCCAACGGTGCGGGTAAGTCTACGCTATTCAAGATGCTAAGTGGCACTGAGCAACCAGATTCAGGTACGATTGAACTGGGTGAAACAGTGAAACTGGCGTCTGTTGAGCAGTTCCGTGACTCAATGAACGACAAAAACACCGTATTCCAAGAGATTTCTGAAGGCGCTGACATCATCAAGATCAACAACTTCGAAATCCCAGCTCGTGCTTACTGTTCACGCTTCAACTTTAAGGGCTCAGATCAACAGAAGATCATCGGTGAGCTATCTGGTGGTGAGCGTAACCGTGTGCACCTTGCTAAACTGCTTAAAGCTGGCGGTAACGTACTGCTACTCGATGAGCCAACCAACGACCTTGACGTTGAAACACTGCGTGCACTAGAAGAAGCACTACTAGAGTTCCCTGGCTGTGCAATGGTTATCTCGCATGACCGCTGGTTCCTAGACCGCATCGCTACGCACATCATCGACTACCGCGATGAAGGTCAAGTTAACTTTTACGAAGGTAACTACAACGAGTACATGGAATGGCTGAAGAAGACCCTTGGTCCTGAAGCCGCTGAACCACACCGCATCAAATACAAGCGCGTATCGAAGTAATATACTAGGTAGGAATTATCCTACCAGAATTACTCTTTTACTTGCTTGTAATTCGTACAAAGGTCGCTATCATAGCGACCTTTGTTGTATATGTTGCATAAATGACTCAGATTGATATTTTTTCAATATTAAATTTGACCTTTCGCGAACGTTACCTTGTGCTTCCTCGACATTTTCAGAACAATAATTGAACAATTTTTATTCTATTTGATATAGTCTTCAGCTTCTTTGATGACTTACGAGAAAGCTCTATGACAGAGAAACGACGCTTTTCACGCATTATCTATCAAGTTCCTGCTCTCATAGAGCAAAATGACTTAGCTCTAGAGGCGACGATTCAAGACCTTTCATTGCACGGCTTACTGCTAAAAGTGACAAAGGTAACTGAACTTGATACGTCTCATCCGGTAGGTATTCGTTTCTCATTTATTCAATCTGAACAAGTAATTCAACTGATTGCTAGTATCGTTTCAATAAATAGTCATGAAGTTCGATTAAAGATTATCAACATAGACATCAATAGTATTAGCCAATTAAAACGATTTATAGAATTGAATATAGGCAATAACGAGCTCCTGAATCGAGAGTTAGAGCATCTTTCAGATTTAGGGGAAACAATAAAAAATTGAATGCCTAGTAACAATAATCATGTCTAAACAAAATACCACGCAAACCCCAACCACCGACGGGCGTAAGCAATTTAAATTGGGTCGCCTTTCGACCCTTACAATTTGTGTCTCTTTCATTGCATTACCTGCCGTTATTGGTGGGGCTTGGCATATGAACCAACAGCAAGTTCAAAATGCAGAAACACTCAATCAAGCAATAGCAAAACTTGAAAGCGAAAAAGCACAAATCACTGCGCTGTATGAGGAGCAATTGGATACCAACCACACGCTTTCTCAATCTCTCACTGACAAGAACAATCAAATTCAATTACTTGGGAAGCGAGTTTTTGATGTGGAATCCGTTCTAGGTTTAGCTGATGAAGAATTAGCCAGTGAAGAACATAGCCTCGCATTGGAAGAACGCATTGATGCCGCAGCGATAGATTCAGCAGTTCGTGCGACCATGTTCCGATTAATTCCAAACGATAGCCCGATGACTTACCAACGAATTTCATCTTCGTATGGCAGTCGTGTCAATCCAATATCAGGGAAGCGCCATGTCCATACTGGTATTGACCTCACCTGTAAACGTGGTGAACAGATCCTTGCTCCTGCGGATGGCGTAATCGAGACCGTTCGTCCTAGCAACAAAGGTTATGGTAACTATTTAACTCTGCGTCATTCATTCGGATTTTCAAGCTCTTATGCACATCTGAGCAAGTTCAAGGTTAAGAGTGGGCAGTTTGTTAGTAAAGGGGATGTGATCGCACAATGTGGTAACTCTGGAAATTCAACGGGTCCACACCTTCACTATGAAGTACGTTTTTTAGGACGAGCTCTAAACCCTCAATATTTGATGGATTGGACACCAGAAAACTTTAACTACGTGTTCGAAAAAGAAAAGAAAGTGAAATGGGGTCCATTGGTGCAGTTGATTGATAATGTCGTTCGTCTGCAAATCAACCTAACCAATTCACCTTACCGTGATACCAGCATCAGCACAGTATCCAGCGAAGAGAAGACCGAAACCGCGACCAACTGAGTCCGCTCTTTGGTTCTTTTTACTTAACCTCACACATAAAAAAGAGCAGCGAATAAGCTGCTCTTTTTACATTCAAAATCTGTTCTTATCCACGATGGATATTGTCATTTGCCTGTTTGAGCAAGTTCTGACTTTCGTTCATGAATTGCTGCGAGTAATCACCAAACCAGTCACTCACTTGTTCGAAGCTTTCGACAAACTCAGCCTTGTCTTTACTGTCTAAAACAGACAAAGCTTCACCAAAGCGTTGGTGGAAACGCTTAATCATGTCGATGTTCTCTTGCGATGAAAGAATGATATCACCGTAAAGATTTGGATCCTGACCGAACAGACGCCCTACCATCGCTAACTCCAAGCGGTAAATTGGCGAGCTCAGTTTCAACAGCTGTTCAATGTTCGGATTCTCTTTGCTTAGGTGCATGCCGTAAGCAAAGGACGTAAAGTGACGCAGCGCCTGAATCAAAGTCATACCATGATCGTGCTCTTGCGCATCGATTTGGCACAAACTTGCGCCCCAAATTCCAAACTGTTGCAGTAGCCATTGGTATTGCTCGCTACCACGACCGTCACAGTAGACAATCACCTGCTTAGCTAGGCTCGGCACATCTGGGCCAAACATTGGGTGCAAACCAACAACCGGGCCTTGGTGTACATTCAACATTGCTTGCAAAGGCTTGGACTTGATAGACGTCAGGTCACAGAGAATGCAGTCTTTTGGCAGGTTACCTAGCTTTTCAATCACACCTTCTGTTAGGTGAATCGGCACTGTAACCACCACTAGCCCCGCATCTTTTAGGATGTCATCGGCATGATCCCAGTCTTTGCTGCCCAGCACTTTAACTTGGTAACCAGATAGTTTGAACATTCGACCAAACAGGCCACCTAATTGACCATTACCACCAATAATGACCACTGAGCGCAGTTCTGGGTTCAAACACTTAAAACCGGAATCTTTCTCACTGGCATAAGACTCACGCATAGTTCGACGAAGAATGTCTTCAATCAGCTGTGGAGGAATCCCCATTTTTTCAGCTTCAGCTCGTCGTGATGCTAGCATTGCCGCTTCACGATCTGGGGCATAAATTGGCAAACCGTGTTCGCTTTTTACTTCACCCACTTTCTCTACTAGTGCTAAACGCTGAGCTAATAGCTCTAACATTTGCTTGTCGACTGCATCAATCTGATCGCGTAATGCGTTAAGTTCAACTGCCATTGATGTTCCTTAAATCCCGTATTATTAGCCTTTTAGACGATTCTCTAAGAAAGGCACCAGCTCTTCGTGTGCATGACGTAATAGTGCCTCAGTTGAATCCCAATTGATACAGGCGTCAGTGATCGATACGCCGTATTTCATCTCTTCAAGAGCTAGGTCAGAAGATTGATTACCTTCATTGATATGGCTCTCAATCATCAAGCCAATAATCGACTTATTGCCTTCACGGATTTGGTGAATCACGTCTTCTGCGACCAATGGCTGACGACGGTAATCTTTACGTGAGTTTGCATGGCTACAATCCACCATCAGTGAAGCATCAAGACCAGACTTCGCCATCTCTTGCTCACACTCGTTGACCGATACTGAATCGTAGTTAGTTTGCTTGCCGCCACGCAGAATCACGTGACCATTCGGGTTACCTTGCGTAGTCAGAAGCGCGACTTGGCCTTCACGGTTAATACCCATGAAACGGTGGCTAGAAGAAGCCGCTTGCATCGCATTGACAGCGGTTGCCAAACTGCCGTCCGTACCATTCTTAAAGCCGATAGGCATAGAAAGACCACTTGCCATCTCACGGTGTGTTTGTGACTCAGTCGTACGAGCACCGATCGCAGCCCAGCTAAAGGTATCCGCAAGGTATTGCGGGCTGATTGGATCAAGCGCTTCTGTTGCCAGCGGGATTTCCATCTCTGCCAATTCAACCAGCAGTTCACGACCAACATGCAGGCCGTGTTCAATGTCGAAGCTGCCATCTAGGTGTGGGTCATTGATCAGGCCTTTCCAACCAACCGTGGTTCGAGGTTTCTCAAAGTAAACACGCATTACAATATACAGTTGATCGCTTAGTTGTTCTGAAAGCGCTTTTAGACGCTTAGCGTAATCCTTCGCTGCCTCGACGTCATGGATAGAACATGGTCCACATACAATGAGTAGACGATGATCTTTTTTGTGAATGATGTCAGCGATGGTTTGACGAGACTCTTGAATAAAACGACGCGCTTTTTCACTAAGAGGAAGCTTCACTTTTAGCTCCTCTGGTGTGATCAGAACTTGTTCTTCGCTGATGTTGATGTTGCTCAATTCACTTCTTTGCATAACTTTGACCTGTATATTTATGTTTACGACCAACCAATCCCTTGGTGAGACAACTAAGCTTTATCAACAAGATAACAGGCCATAAAAGAATTACAACCGTACACAATAAAAAACATTTACTGTAAATTTAAATTTACACACAAAGAAAAGCCGAAATGCAGAGCACTTCGGCTTTAAATGGATGTTTTAGAAAGTTTACGTCTCACCCTAAACAAACCATTATTCAGGGGTGAGATGGCTAGCCAATCAATCGCTTCATAGCTTCAGAGGCATCTTTCCACTCTTGCGAAAGTTTTAGCTCGCTTAGAGAAAAGCTCTGTTTCTTCAACAAGGCATCAGCTAGGGGAACAGAAGTGATTGGTAGATTATCAAGCACCTCAACTTGCGCATCGCGCTTATTACAAACCAACAGCATATCGCAGCCAGCGTTTAATGCTTGTGCGCCACGTTCGGCAGGGCCACCCATAATTGCAGCTCCCTCCATGGTCAAATCATCAGAGAAGATCAAACCTTTAAAACCCAGTTTCTGGCGCAGGATTTGTTTAAGCCAATATTCAGATCCACTCGCTGGTTGGTCATCATAGTTTGGAAAAATGACATGAGCAGGCATCATCGCATCCAAGATGCCAGCTTCAATTTGCGCTTTGAAGATAGCCATGTCTTGCTCAAAGATATCGCTACGCTCGTCGTATGGTGTCTCTAAGTGTGAATCAGCAATTACACCACCATGACCCGGGAAATGTTTGCCCGTAGTCGCCATACCGACACTCTTCATGCCCTGCATATACGCGGTGCTGTGACGTAAAATGGTATCCAGATCCTCACCAAAAGCTCGACTGCCGATCGCTTTACACTGATGACCTTTATCCAGCACAGGCGCGAAACTTAGGTCAATGTCATGAGCAATCAGCTCTGCTGCCATCAACCAACCACCCATACGTGCCAGTTCCTCACTATTTTGGTGCTTGGCATATTCGTCTGCCGCTGGAATGAGAGAGAAGCCTTCACGGAAACGCTGAACGCGCCCGCCCTCTTGGTCAACACCAATCAAAATCGGACGTTTCGCCGCTTTACGGATAGACTGGGTAAGAGCTTGAAGCTGCTTGCTGTCGTGGTAGTTACGTGTAAATAAAATCAAACCACCAACCGTTGGATGTTCCAAAATTTCTCTGTCTTCTGCAGTCAGTTCGTAGCCTGCAACATCAACCCATAACGGTCCCATTGTTTCTCCTCAAAATCGGCTGAATATCTCGTATTCGAAGAGGTTATTCGCTTCAGAATTGCTTTACAATAAGTGAATCGAAGAATTGACGGAATCGGCTGTGAATCTTAACAATCTGTACATTGGCGTGATGTCTGGAACCAGCATGGATGGCGTAGATACCGCACTGGTTGAAATTGAAAATAACCATGTTCGCTTGATCGCACACGATGATTACCCAATGCCCGCTCATATTAAGCAGACGCTATTATCGGTTTGTACTGGGCAAGACACGAATCTCAAAACCATTGGTGAACTCGACCACCAACTTGGACACCTGTTTGCTAATGCGGTCTTACAACTATTAGATAAATCTGGCTATTCCGCTGAGCAAATCCGAGCCATTGGCAATCATGGTCAAACCGTGTTCCACCAGCCAACTGGTGATCTTCCCTTCACCACCCAACTGGGCGATGCCAACATCATTGCGGTTAAGACTGGCATTGATACCGTGGCAGATTTTCGTCGTAAAGACATGGCATTGGGCGGTCAAGGCGCACCACTCGTCCCGGCTTTCCATAAAAGCATTTTTGCGATGCAAGACTCCACCATCGTGGTACTTAACATCGGTGGTATTGCCAATATCTCGGTACTTCATCCTGAACAAGCAGTGATTGGCTACGATACTGGTCCAGGTAATATGTTGATGGACGCATGGTGTGAACGACACACTGGACAAAGCTTCGACAAAGACGCGCTATTTGCTCTGCAAGGCAATATTGATGCAGCTTTACTGGCTCAATTCTTAGCAGAACCTTACCTTACCATGTCAGCACCAAAGAGCACTGGACGAGAGCTGTTCAATACCGATTGGTTGAATAAACAGATAGCACTTCACAATGCCTCTGCGCAAGATGTACAACGCACACTTTGTGAGTACTCGGCGGTGACTATTGCAAACGAGGTTGAAAAGTTCACTCATGGTCAAACGCCTCAGCTATTAGTGTGTGGTGGTGGTGCGAGAAACCCACTACTCATGCAACGTTTGATAGAACTCCTACCTCAGTGGCAAGTCGCAACAACGAACGACAAAGGTGTGGATAGCGACTATATGGAAGCCATGGCGTTTGCTTGGCTTGCTCAGCGACACATCAACGGATTGCCGAGCAATTTACCGGAAGTGACTGGGGCAAGCCGTCTTGCTTCTCTCGGTGTGCTTTATCCTAAAAACTAAATACGTTGTTCCAGATACAGCGACAAAAATAATCGAAATCAGTATTCAAAAGGCTTAAACCACTATGACAAATGACGCACTTATTGCTGCTCTTGCTCACCTTGTTTCAGAGGGGCGTAACCCAGATACAATGGACATCGACTTGCTGCCATCTTTAGACATTGTTCAACGTCTTAACCAACAAGATAAACTCGTTCCGCTCGCGGTGGAAAAAGTGCTGCCAGAAATTGCCCTCGCGGTGGACAACATTACCGACGCATTTAAAGCTGGAGGTCGTTTGGTGTATATGGGGGCTGGTACCAGTGGCCGCTTAGGCGTGCTCGATGCATCGGAATGCCCGCCAACGTTTGGCGTGTCTGACAAAATGGTGATTGGTCTAATCGCTGGCGGACCAGAGGCCATCCTCAAAGCGAAAGAGGGCGCGGAAGACTCTCCGACGTTAGGCGAGCAAGATTTGAAAGACATCGATTTCACCAATCGCGACGTCGTGGTCGGCATTGCCGCCAGTGGTCGCACACCTTATGTAATTGGCGGTTTGGAGTACGCCAATGAGATTGGCGCGACAACGGTAGCGCTATCTTGTAATCCAGACTCTCCAATTGCAGACATTGCTAACATCGCAATTTGCCCAGTAGTCGGGCCTGAAGCATTGACGGGCTCAACACGTTTGAAATCAGGCACTGCGCAAAAACTGGTTCTGAACATGCTGACCACAGCAAGTATGATCCGTTTAGGTAAGAGCTATCAAAACCTCATGGTGGATGTAAAAGCAACCAACAACAAGCTCGTTGCACGAGCAGCGCGTATTGTGATGCAAGCGACCGATTGCAGCAAAGAGCAAGCAACTGAAGTACTTAAACAGACTGATTACGAAGTGAAGTTAGCGATCTTAATGATCCTGACCGATCTTGATATCGATTCCGCTCGGACACATCTACATCATCAAGACGGTTTTCTACGTAAAGCGGTAGAAAGCCACCAGCCCAAATAACTGAGTCGAATTTATCTAACCTCAACTTGGGATAACCTAAGCCATTCAAAACTAAAAGGAGACAACAAGGTCTCCTTTTTCATTTAATATCAATAATTAATCTTCATACAACCACTCATCAAACTCTTGATTGAGCTTGTCATTCGCTTTGCGTTTGATGTGTTCGGGATTGGTCATGTTCTTAACATTGTCGACTTTATTGGTGTACTTACGCGTAGTTTGGTTCACTTCACGCTTCACCTGATTTTCCACATAAGTGCCATCGGTGATCTCCTTGATATTGCGCTTCGTGTGATTAATTGAATTGGTAATACGATGCTTGTTGTGGTCGTAATTCCGCTTCATTTTTATCGACTCTTTCAGCACATTCGTCGCACCAACGGTTAAAGGGAGCAATGCCAATCCGACCAATAAGACTTTCTTCATGTTTTCATTTCACTTGTGATTCAATCTCATGCCATTAGTACATCAAATCAATAAAATTCAAATGTCAGAAGATTAACAAAGCCTAACGTTGTCTTGATTATGAAACAGCACTAATTATTGTACTCGTTCCAACCACGCTGCCATTCCATACGGAACTTTTGCGCTTGGGGCGTACCTTCACATACTCCCTCGTAATACTGACCGGAGAGGCCCATTTGATAAGCAAAATCGGGATTACAATATTCCGCGACACCCTCAAGGTAACCTTGATCATAATCGCCTTGTTTAACATCCCCCAATGCACGTAGTTCTTTCACTGAACGTGACGTGTGGCCGGCAACGCCATCTTGGTAACCGACTTGATACCAATCACCAGACTGCGCTAATTCTTCCGTTGTTGCCGCACACCCAGCAAGTAAAACTAACGCCAACCCTAACGCTGCTTTTTTCATTGTTATTCCTTAACTGATTGTTTTAAAAACAAGCTTACCACTATTCTATTATCTTTACCGCTTATCTCATTGAAACAACCGTTGAGCATCAGCCACAACCACTAAATATCGAATACCGCCACTCATACAGGGCACCTCTCCACTCAAGCAAACGTTAAAACCACTTAATCACCATAGCGACCACTCGTTTCTCTATTCGACCACTCACCCACTAAGCAAATGCACAGAACAACAGAGGCGAATACCATGCACCTTGAGATTTTAAAATTACTCTTTCAAACCATAACCCAAGGACTATTGTTATGATGTGGTTTTTAACCTGTGTCGCTGCCCTCATCGGCGGATACTTCATCTACGGCGCTTTCGTTGAGAAAGTTTTTGGCATCAACGAGAATCGTAAGACACCTGCGCATACTAAAGCGGATGGTGTTGACTACGTTCGCATGCCAACTAAAAAAGTTTATCTTGTTCAACTACTTAACATTGCTGGTGTCGGCCCAATCTTCGGCCCAATCATGGGTGCGCTATACGGTCCTGCGGCAATGCTTTGGATTGTAGTTGGCTGTATCTTTGCAGGTGCCGTCCACGATTATTTCTCGGGCATGCTTTCTATTCGTAATGGTGGTGCTTCTGTACCAACAATTACGGGTCGCTACTTAGGTAATGGCGCAAAACACTTTATGAACATCTTTGCCATTGTCCTACTGCTTCTAGTTGGTGTGGTTTTTGTTTCTGCTCCTGCAGGCATGATCACGAACCTAATCAACGAACAAACCAGCCTAACCGTTAGTATGACGACGATGGTTGTACTGATTTTTGGTTACTACATTCTGGCGACTATCGTTCCTGTCGATAAAATCATTGGCCGTTTCTACCCTCTATTTGGTGCGCTACTGATCTTTATGTCTGTCGGCCTAATGACGGCAGTTGCTTTCTCTGGTGAGCATACGGTAATGAGTGATTTCCAAGTGAGTGACATGTTCACTAACTTGAACCCGAACGATATGCCTCTATGGCCTGCACTGTTTATCACTATTGCATGTGGTGCGATCTCTGGCTTCCACGCGACTCAATCTCCTTTGATGGCGCGTTGTATGGAAAACGAGAAAAATGGCCGTTTCGTTTTCTATGGAGCAATGATTGGTGAGGGTGTTATTGCCCTAATCTGGTGTGCTATCGCTCTGTCTTTCTTCGGTTCACTAGACGCGTTATCTGAAGCGGTGAAAAATGGTGGTCCTGGTAACGTGGTATACAGCGCATCATTTGGACTTCTTGGTACGTTTGGCGGCGTGTTGGCTTTCCTTGGTGTGGTTATCTTACCAATCACATCGGGTGATACCGCGTTCCGCTCTAGCCGTTTGATCCTAGCTGAATACTTCAACATGGAACAAAAAACACTGCGTAACCGTCTACTTATGGCAGTACCTCTGTTCGTTATTGGTGGCATTCTCACACAAGTTGATTTCGGAATTATCTGGCGTTACTTCGGTTTTGCCAACCAAACTACAGCCGTCATGATGCTTTGGACTGCTTCAGCTTACCTACTACGTCATAACAAACTACACTGGATTACAACAGTACCTGCGGTATTTATGACAACAGTATGTGTGACGTTTATCCTCAACAACAGTACGCTAGGTTTTGGTCTGCCAATTCAAGTTTCAACTATCGCTGGTATCTTGTTCTCACTTGCAGTAACAGGCTATGTAATCAAGACTTCTAAAGGCAAAGGGGAAACTGATCTTGCCGATGAAGACAAACCACAGGCAGCCTCAGAAACTGCATAACGCATATCGTTGCTCGCTAACCCATTCATTATTATGACTGGAAGAAACCAAGAGCCTGCACATCGCAGGCTCTTTTTGTTTTTCTTCTACGTTACAATAACCGCATCATTTTTAGGTTAGGTTCATTATGGAACTGGTCATCTCCCTATTACAGCAAATGTGTGTTTACTTAGTGCTGGCTTATATGCTGAGTAAAACGCCGATCATCTTGCCACTACTGAGCATCTCTTCTCGTCTTAGTCATCGGCTTATTTGCTACGTACTCTTTTCTGGATTTTGTATCTTAGGCACCTACTTTGGCTTACAAATCAACGATGCAATCGCTAATACACGAGCCATTGGCGCGGTGATGGGCGGGTTGTTTGGAGGACCGGTTGTCGGCTTTGCCGTTGGTTTAACTGGCGGGATTCATCGCTATACCTTGGGTGGATTTACGGACCTAGCCTGCGCGATCTCTACAACCGCAGAGGGGTTAATTGGCGGCTTATTACATGTCTACTTAATCAAGCGCAACAAAGGAGCGATGCTGTTTAACCCTAGCGTGGTATTCAGCATTACCTTTATCGCCGAAATCGTACAAATGGCATTATTGCTCGCAGTAGCAAAACCATTCAGCCAAGCTTATGAACTCGTTTCAGCCATTGCAGCACCAATGATCATCGCCAACTCGGTAGGTGCTGCTTTGTTTATGAGTATCCTACAAGATCGTAAAACCATCTTTGAAAAGTACTCCGCCACATTTTCTCGACGAGCTCTGAGTATTGCTGATCGCTCAGTTGGTATTTTAAGTACCGGATTTAATAGTGAAAACGCCGATAAAATCGCTCGTATTATTTATGAAGAAACCAAGGTTGGTGCTGTTGCGATCACCGATCAAAAAAAGATACTCGCATTCGTTGGTATTGGGGATGACCATCATAGGCCAAATACGCCGATCTCCTCGCAAAGTACGTTAGATTCAATGGAAAAAAATGACATCATTTATCTCGATGGCAGCGAACATCCATATCAATGCTCTCTCGCAAAAGACTGTAAATTGGGTTCAGCGTTGATCATCCCATTACGCGCAGGCAAAGAGGTGGTGGGCACGATTAAGCTTTACGAGCCAAAACGAAAACTTTTCTCAACCGCAAATATGTCCATGGCAGAGGGGATCGCTCAGTTATTATCGAGCCAAATCCTATATGGGGATTACCAGCAACAGCAAGCATTGTTAGCTCAAGCAGAAATCAAACTGCTGCACGCTCAGGTGAATCCGCACTTTCTGTTCAATGCGCTCAACACAATCAGTGCGATTACACGCCGCGATCCCGATAAAGCGAGAGAGTTGATTCAGAGCTTATCGCACTTCTTTCGCAGTAACTTGAAACAAAATATCAATACCGTCACGCTCAAAGAGGAACTTGCGCATGTCAACGCTTATTTGAGCATAGAAAAAGCCCGCTTTACCGACCGCTTAGATGTAGATATTAATATTGATCCAGAATTACTTGATATCAAGTTACCCAGCTTTACGTTGCAACCTCTGGTAGAGAACGCGATAAAACATGGTATCTCCAACATGCTCGAGGGGGGGAAAGTGCAAATCTATAGCCGCCCTCACCCAAAAGGTTACCTCATTACCGTAGAAGACAACGCAGGCAGTTATAAAGCACCGCAAGAGAATCATTCTGGTTTGGGGATGGAAATTGTCGATAAACGGTTAGCAAATCAATTTGGGCGTGATTCAGCGCTAAAAATTACGCATCAGCAGGACCAATTTACCAGAATGAGCTTTATCATTCCGTCTTTAAGCCGCGTACAATAAATTGAACCCTAAGGTAGCCCTGGATGTTAACCGCCCTCATCATTGATGATGAACAATTTGCTCGTGAAGAGCTGGCAGAATTATTAAATGAAACTGGTCAAATTGAGGTCATTGGCGATGCCGCTAACGCCATTGTCGGACTGAAGAAAATCAATGAACTAAAGCCGGACGTAGTATTTCTCGACATCCAAATGCCACAGGTTACTGGTATTGAACTTTTAGGTATGCTTGATCCTGACACCATGCCGTACGTGGTATTCGTCACTGCCTATGATCAATACGCCATTCAGGCTTTTGAAGACAATGCCTTTGATTACCTGCTTAAGCCTGTCGATCCATGTCGCCTCAATAAGACGGTGGCACGCCTCCACAAAGCTTTCAACCAATCGTCACTGGCTCAACAACTCTCCAGTATTGCGCCTAATAGCTTAGATCAAATCCCTTGCATTGGACATAACCGCATTGTGATCATGGCTACCGAAACGGTCGAGTGTGCCTACAGTGACATTAGTGGAGTACATGTACGCTCTTTAAGCCAAACGGCCAGTACACAACTCACACTCAAAACCATAGAAGAGAAAACTCCGCTAGTACGCTGTCATCGCCAGTACTTAGTGAGTATCAAGGCCATCAGTGAGATTAAGCTACTAGAAAATGGACTGGCAGAAATCATTACCAAAACAGGCTTTGAGATCCCAGTAAGCCGTCGTTACCTCAAAGTGCTTAAAGAAATGCTTGGTATTAGCCATTAATGCCGCACGATAATCATTACTATTCGCTCATGAATGCTGTGCGATCATCAATACTGTCGCTCTCATCAACACCAAGAGCCAACCGAACAAAAAAGGCGACACCATGGTCGCCTCTCTTCTATTTAATTAAGCTGTATTAGTCAACTTGTTTGATTTGTAGCTCTTTTGGTACTTCGAAGAACATGTTCTCTTCGCGGCCAAGAACTTCATCCACTGAGCGAGCACCGACCAACTCTTTGATGCGCTCAAGGATCTGATTTACCAGCTCTTCAGGTGCCGATGCGCCAGCGGTCACTCCCACCTTAGATTTGCTTTCAAACCATTCTGGCTTAATGTCTTCAGGGCAATCCGTTAGGTAGCCTGGCGTACCTAGCTTTTCAGCCAACTCTTTTAAGCGTGTTGAGTTTGAGGAATTCTTAGAGCCCACAACAATCATGACATCCACATCACTAGAAAGCTCACGCACGGCATCTTGACGATTTTGCGTTGCATAGCAGATGTCGTCTTTACGCGGGCCTTGAATGTCTGGGAATACACGGCGTAGCTCTTCAATCACATCCGCCGTTTCATCAACAGACAAGGTCGTTTGGCTTACATAGTGCAGATCCGATGGATCTTTCACGATCGATTTGAGCTTCTCGACATCGGCTGGCGTTTCCACAAGGTACATGCCCCCCGTCTCGCTGGAGTACTGGCCCATAGTGCCTTCCACTTCTGGGTGACCAGCATGACCAATCAGCACCACTTCCATATTACGACGGCTCGCCCGCGCGACTTCCATATGAACTTTGGTTACCAACGGACAGGTCGCATCAAACACCGTTAGATCACGAGACTTCGCTTCTTGCCGAACGGCTTGTGACACACCATGAGCAGAGAAAATCACAATGTTGTTGTCTGGCACTTCGCTTAACTCTTCAACAAAGATTGCCCCACGCTGTTTTAAGCCCTCGACGACAAAACGATTGTGCACGACTTCATGACGAACATAGATTGGTGGCTGATACATCTCTAGCGCACGTTCTACGATGCTAATCGCACGGTCAACACCAGCACAAAAACCACGTGGGTTAGCTAACAGGATTTTCATTTCATTGCTCATGGAAGTTATCTTTTATTTGGTTCGCTATTCTACTGACAAAATTTCGACTTCGAAAGTCACGTCTTGCCCCGCGAGTGGATGGTTAAAGTCCACCGTTACTGAATCTCCGGCAATTTCAGTAATGATCCCTGGAATTTCCATACCATCTGGGCCACTAAACGCCATGATCGTACCGACTTCCACTTCTGCATCACCAACAAATTTGGTGCGTTCCATATGATGAATATGATCAGGGTTAGGCATGCCAAATGCGTCTTCCGCTTTTAGCTCAATTGCCTTTTGCTCACCAGATTTCAAACCTAACAAACACTGCTCAAAGTTTTCACTTAGGCTGCCATCCCCCATCGCGAACTTCGCTGGTTTCCCCATATTATGCGTGCTGTCTGCAACCGACCCATCTTTCATCTTGATGGTGAAATGCAAAGTTACTGCCGAATCACTCTTTATTATTGTCACGTTACTGCTTCCTTGTTCTCGGGTTATCCAACGTTCTATTTAAAGTACACGCTGATTGGCTCCAACATAATAAAAAGCGCCGCCCGAATCAACGGACGGCGCCTAGGGTTATTCGCTATATCGCAAAAAGATTATGACTCAGCATCCTTTTTACGGAAACCATCAAGGATGATCATTGCCGCGCCGATAACAATTGCCATATCCGCTAAATTAAACGCAGGCCAGTGATAACTGCCCCAGAAAAAGTCTAGATAATCAACGACAAAACCATGTACAACACGGTCAAATACGTTACCGACAGCGCCACCAATGATCATGGCATACGCAATGTTATTCCACTTTTCTTTCGCAGGCAGTTTGCTCATCCAGTAAGTCAATAGCCCGGTCACGACGAAAGCAATACCTGTGAACAGCCAACGCTGCCAGCCCGCTTGATCGCTCAGAAAGCTAAATGCTGCACCATAATTATGAACATACAATAAGTTAAAGAATGGCAGAACCTCAATACGGTTTGCCCACCCATAACCCATGTTATCCATCACTACCAACTTGATACTAATATCAGCAATAAAGATCAGAATCGCAAGCCATAACCAGCGAACTCCAGATTGCTTTAACGTCAGTGCTTTTTCACTCATTACTTTACCTACAAACAGCCCCAGTAAATACTGGGGCTGTCAATTTTAATAAAAGTTCAATCGCTCTAGGCAATTATGCGAATTTACGTTGCTCGCCTTCACCATCAACGTTAGACACACAACGACCACAAACTTTCTCGTGACCTTCGATTGTGCCTACATCAGCGGTATGGTGCCAACAACGGTCACACTTCTCACCTTCTGCTGCTGCCACTTCAACGAACAAACCTTCGATATCCGTTGCTTGAGCCGCATCAGACTTCTCGCTTAGTGATTTCACTTTCGCACCAGAAGTTAGCAATACAAAGCGTAGTTCGTCTTCTAGTTTGTTGATTTTCGCAGCAAGTGCGTCATCAGCAAATAGCGTCACTTCCGCTTGAAGTGCACCACCAATGATTTTCTCTTTACGAGCATCTTCTAGAAGTTTGTTCACTGCACCACGAACTGCTTGGATTTCAGTCCAGAATTCGTTGTTTAGCTCTTCACCTTCAGCAAGACCAAATAGACCATCGAACCATTCACCCGTAAATACGAACTTGTCGCGGTTCTCTCCAGATGGAAGCAACGCTGGCATTTCGTTCCAAATTTCGTCTGCAGTAAACGACATAATTGGCGCCATCCAACGCACTAGTGCTTCTACAATGTAGTAAAGCGCAGTTTGACAGCTACGTTGAGCGTGGCCACCACGTTTTGCTGTGTACTGACGGTCTTTAATTACGTCTAGGTAGAAAGAACCCATTTCGATTGAACAGAATTGCATCAAACGTTGAGTTACCGCGTGAATGTTGTATTCACCGTATGCTTTTACAATTTCTTCTTGTGCAGCTAGCGCACGGCCTACCGCCCAGCGATCTAGTGCCACCATTTCCTCTGCAGGAACGATGTCTGTTGCAGGATTGAAGCCGCTTAGGTTCGCAAGGAAGAAACGTGCAGTGTTACGAATACGACGGTACGCATCTGCGCTGCGTTTTAGGATTTCATCAGAAACCGCAACTTCACCAGTGTAGTCTGTAGAAGCAACCCATAGACGAAGAATGTCAGCACCTAGCTTGTTAGTTACGTCTTTTGGCGCAACCACGTTACCGATAGATTTCGACATCTTACGACCGTGACCGTCTACAACGAAGCCGTGTGTCAGTACTTGCTTGTAAGGTGCTTCGTCTTTCATTGCAATAGATGAAATGAGAGAAGACTGGAACCAACCACGGTGTTGGTCAGAACCTTCTAAGTATAGATCCGCACTGTTACCGTTGTACTCTTCACGAGCATCTACAACAGAGAAGTGAGTCACACCTGAATCGAACCATACGTCCAGCGTATCTAGTACTTTTTCGTACTGTTCTGCTTCGTCACCTAGCAATTCGACAGAATCAATATCCCACCATGCTTGGATGCCTTTTTCTTCTACTACTTGAGCCACTTTCTCGATGAGCTCTAGTGTATTTGGATGAAGTTCTGCTGTTTCTTTATGAACAAACAGAGCAATTGGCACACCCCAAGTACGTTGACGAGAGATACACCACTCAGGGCGACCTTCGATCATACCCTCGATACGGCTTTGACCCCACTCAGGCATCCACTCTACGCTCTTGATTGACTCTAGTGCTTTAGCACGTAGGCCAGCTTGGTCCATAGATACGAACCATTGAGGTGTTGCACGGAAGATGATTGGAGTCTTATGACGCCAACAGTGTGGGTAACTGTGCTCGTATGCGTGATGGTGTAGCAGTGCACCTTTTTCTTTCAGTACTTCTACTACTGCATCGTTCGCTTTAAATACGTGCTGACCAGCAAATAGCTCTGTATCAGGTAGGTAAACGCCGTTTGAACCCACTGGGTTTGCTACTTCTAGGTTGTATTTGTTACCAACCGCGAAGTCTTCTTGACCGTGGCCAGGTGCAGTGTGAACAACACCAGTACCTGAATCAGTCGTAACGTGATCACCAAGGATCGCCGGTACAGTGAAATCGTAGAATGGGTGTTGGAACTGGCAAAGCTCTAGATCCGCACCTTTAGCAAAACCAAGGTTGTGGAAGTGCTCGATACCCGCACGGTCCATTACGTCTTTCGCTAGCTCAGCAGCAACGATGATACGCTCAGCGTTGTCGCCTTCTGTTTGGATAAGCACGTACTCTAGATCATCACGTAGACATACTGCGCGGTTTGCAGGCAGTGTCCAAGGTGTTGTTGTCCAGATAACGATAGATACGTCACCTTGACCTTCATGACCTTCAGTTAGCTCAAACTTAGATAGTAGTGCCGCTTCGTCAGCCGCTTTGAAGCGAACGTCGATAGATGGCGATACTTTATCTTTGTACTCAACTTCCGCTTCAGCAAGTGCTGAGCCACAGTCTGTACACCAGTGAACTGGTTTAAAACCTTTCAGTAGGTGACCTTTGCTTGCGATCTTACCAAGCGCACGAATGATGTTCGCTTCTGTTGCGAAGTCCATCGTGCGGTATGGTTTATCCCACTCACCCATGATACCAAGACGCTTAAAGCTCTCTTTTTGACCTTCAACCTGACCTGCCGCGTATTCACGACATTTTTCACGGAATTCAGCTGCCGTCACTTTTTGACCCGGCTTACCTACTTTCTTTTCTACCATCAATTCGATTGGTAGACCGTGACAGTCCCAGCCTGGAATGTATGGTGCGTCAAAACCTGAAAGTGTTTTGGATTTAATAATAATGTCTTTAAGAATCTTGTTTAGTGCGTGACCAATGTGAATGTCACCGTTCGCATAAGGAGGGCCATCGTGCAGTACGAATGACTTTTTGCCTTTCTTAGCTTTACGGATTTCACCGTAAAGATCTTCTTTGTACCAACGCTCAAGCATTTCTGGCTCACGATTGGCCAGGTTGCCGCGCATTGGAAACCCTGTTTCAGGTAAATTCAGGGTATCTTTATACTCACTCATCGATTCTTAATTCCGTTATATTGGGCGAAAATTAGACATTATGTTGCACGGTGGAATAAACCGCTCAACGCTTAAGCTGACGCAGCCACACCCTTGCTGCTTCAGCATCCAATTCAATCTGTTGTTTAAGTGCTTCAAACGACTCAAACTTTTGCTCATCTCTAAGTTTATGCAAAAGTTTTACTTCTAGCTGCTTGCCATACAAATTAGCATGAAAGTCGAATAAGTGTACTTCTAACTGCTGACGAACGCCATTTACTGTTGGCCTTTGACCAATGTTAGCGACGCCACCAATCGGCTTATCTCCTAAGCCAAGCGCTTGAACAACATAAACTCCGGAAACCGGAGATACACAGCGCTTCAACGGAATATTTGCTGTCGGGAACCCTATGGTTCGACCTAACTTTCTTCCGTGTGAAACGCGCCCGCTGATGCTGTAATCTCTTCCCAGCATCTCTTGGGCAGAATGCAAATCATCACAAGCCAAGGCTTTTCGAATAGCCGTGCTACTGACTCGTAATTGTTGCAAACAAAAACTTTGGGTACTGACGACTTTAAAACCGTACTTTTCCCCCGCTTCTTGCAGCATAGCGAAGTTTCCTGTGCGGCCCTTACCGAAACAGAAATCATCACCTACGACAAGAAACTTAACACCCAATCGAACCACCAACAAGTCGCGGATAAATTCCTCCGCGGTCAGATCGGCAAAATGACGATTAAAGTTAACGCAAAGCAAGCGATCTATGCCGAGCTTACTCAGCTGAACAAACTTGTCTCGCAAGCGTGTCAACCTTGCTGGTGCTTTTTCTCGAGCAAACAGCTCCATTGGCTGAGGTTCAAAGGTCATCACAACCGATGGTAACGCAAGTTTCTTCGCTTGGTCAGACACTTGCTGCAATACTTGTTGATGGCCTCTATGTACGCCATCGAAATTGCCAATAGTCAACACACAACCATGATGCTGTGTCTTGATATTGTGAATGCCTCTGATCAGTTCCATTGGATACTGCTTTATGCCTCTGTTTAACTTTGCACTGTGTGAAACTGACGGATTATATACCAATCAACCTTATTCTGTCCCAGCTTTTAGGTCTTTAAAACGTACACCGAGTAAAAACACGACCGCGAGATAGACCGCAGCGCCCAACGCAACCAGCATTCCTAATACGCCACTACGATGAGCAAAACTCCAGTTTAACCATACGGACATGTCTTCAAGCTGCCACAAGATCGCAGCAACCATTGCGCCGCCAGCAATCACAAGGCGAGCAATAAATAAGACCGTACGTTTAGAGACTTGATACACACCAGCAATATGCAGCCCACGATACAACAGGGCCATATTAACAAATGCCGATAACGCCGTTGCGATAGCCAATCCAACATAACCATAGAAATAGGCAAAAATAGCGTTGAAAACCATATTTGTTATCATCGCAACAATGCCGTACTTCACTGGTGTTTTGGTGTCTTGTCGTGAGTAGTAACCCGGCGCAAGCACTTTAATCAACATAAAGTTAAGCAAACCTGATGCATAGGCTAGTAACGAGAGAGACGCTTGATGAACATCTTGTGGTGAAAACTCACCACGCATAAACAGCACCATCAACATTGGTTTTGCGAGCACCATCAAACCAAGCATCGCTGGGATGCCTAGCAAAGTGACCATTCGTACCCCCCAATCCATCGTATCGGAGAAGCCCTCGCTGTGCGCATCCACATGTTTACGTGACAATGCTGGCAAAATAACCGTCGCAATAGCAATACCAAAAAGACCTAATGGGAATTCCAACAAGCGATCTGAATAATACAACCAACTGATCGAACCGGTTTGTAAAAAGCTGGCAATAAAGGTATCGAACAACAAGTTGATTTGGCTGACTGAAACACCAAATAAAGCAGGAATCATTAGGGTACGGATCTTAACTACGCCAGGATCGCGCCAACCCCATTTCGGTTTCACCATCACTCCCGCTTTAATAAGGAAAGGGATTTGGAATAGAAACTGAACCAAGCCCCCAAGGAATACCCCTATCGCAAGGCCGATCTCAGGTTGTGACATTTGCGGTGAAATAAACCAAGCCGCAAAGATGATCATCACGTTGAGGAAAACTGGCGTAAAAGAAGAGACTGCAAATTTACCTAAAGTATTAAGAATGGCTCCGGATAACGCGACAAACGTAATGAACCATAAATAAGGAAAGGTAATTTTTAGCATAACGCTGGCAAGCTCGAACTTCTCAGCCGATGGACCACCATTCATCCAATCAAGAAACCAGCCAAAACCAAATAACGCCGTTACCACTCCTGAGCCAAGAACACCAAACAAAGTAACAATAGAGACAATGACCCCAAGTGTACCTGCGGCGCGAGCAATCAGTTCACGGGTTTTATCCATGTCACCTTGAGCATGGCTTTCCGTTAATACGGGAACAAACGCTTGAGAAAATGCACCTTCTGCAAACAGTCGGCGTAGAAAGTTAGGGATCTTATTTGCAAAAAAGAAGACATCAGCACTCGCGCCTGCGCCCATTAAATTTGCAACCACTACATCACGAACTAAGCCTAGAACGCGAGATATTAATGTCATAGCACTGACGATCATGCCAGACTTGAGCAGTCGTTTACTCACTTTAACCTCGGTATATCACCATTAGATAACCAACCCTATTCCTCTAAGCCTTTGAAAGCTCCAAATCTGAGTTAAAAATATATCCGCTTATTGTTAGATCTAGCGGATAATTATTAGCATTGGTCTAAAAATACTGTTAGAATCCCCGCCATCTTAACCGCGATAACCTTTCTTACCAAAACTTGTTTTGGTTTCGATGGGTTTTTGCACAAATCATTTGACATTTAAGCGCAAATAGGGGATATTCCTCGCCCTTAAATTGTCATAGAAATAAGTTTTTGGGAGTTAGACCCTTGGCAAATAGTAAATCTGCTAAGAAGCGCGCTATCCAAGCTGAGAAACGTCGTCAGCACAATGCTAGCCGTCGCTCAATGATGCGTACTTACATGAAGAAAACTGTTGCTGCTATCGAAGCAGGCGACAAAGAAGCTGCAACTGCTGCATTCGCTGTAGTTACACCTATCCTAGACCGCATGGCGACTAAAGGCCTTGTTCACAAGAACAAAGCTGCACGTCATAAGTCTCGTTTCGCTGCACAAATCAAAGCTCTATAATAGAAATTTGATTTTACAGTGAAGAAAAAACCGGCTTTTGCCGGTTTTTTTATATCTAAATTTCACTCAACCTCAAACGTTAGGCACTAAAAAAGCCGGCAGTGCCAGCTTTTCACATTTTTCGAAGTCAAACATCTGTGTTGTGCTTCAGTTTTTTTCTATTAGCTTTCTGTGCAGTACAGGGCATGAAGCGTCTTAATGAGCGCTTTTACTTCATCACTTTTCAATGTGTAGTAGACCGTTTGTGCTTCTTTTCTTGTTGCAACTAACTCATCACGACGAAGCCATGCTAGATGCTGAGATAATGCAGACTGACTCAACGCTAACTTTGTACATAACTCCCCAACGGACAACTCTTGGTTATGCAACATACAAAGGATTTGTAAACGTCTTTCGTTCGCCATCGCTTTAAGTAATACGACAGCTTTCTCGGAGTTCTGCTCCATATCTTGTAAATTCATAGTTAGGCCTCTAGCGACAACGTACTTATCTTATTACTGGCTAGCTTGTTGTGTTGCAAGAATTTTATAATTTTTCGATAGTAATCTATTTAAACAAGCAACGGAACTTACTCATTCAAACATTTGACCAAAATCTGCATCACACACGTTCTTCACCGCAGGATGTTGGATCATTCGTTCGGCAAAGATAACGTAATACTCTTCTTTTAAATCTTCGACATGCCCAAGTAACTGCAAACTGCGATCATCTTCTATCTCTGACATGTAAACCGTTGGCGCTAAAAAGATAACGTCATCACGATAACGTGCGAACGCTTTCATTAACGCAACATCATCAAACTCTCCCAATACATCCGGTTGTAACCCCTGTCGATCAAACCATTGCAGAACCTTACGTCCCATAGCCGTTCGACTTCCCGGGATCAGAAGTTTCTTCTTCTCTAAAACTTCTGGGAACTTAACATCAGGAACATCTGAAGAGGCGAAAAAGCTCATACTACATTCACCTAACTTTTTGCTGTACAAGCCTGGGCTTTGTGTTGAATCGACAGGGCAATCAGAAAGGATCATATCCAACTTATGCTGAGAAAGTCGTTCTAAAAGTAATTCATGCGTCGACTCATAACAGCGCAAGTGAATGCTATTGTCTTCTGGCACCGTTGTCATGAGAACTTTACTGACCAAACGCTTTGAGAGTGCATCCGCGACACCTACTTCAAATAGGATATTAGAATGCTGACTATAATTGACGATATCGAGCATTTCATAGCTCAAACCAAACATACGATCTGCGTATTTAAAAACCAACTGCCCTAATTCTGTTGGCTCTACACTACGACCATTTCGCTTAGTCAACTTGCCTTTCATACGTTCTTCGAACGCTTTAATTTGTCCTGTCACCGTTTGCGGTGTCAAAAACAATGCTTCTGCAGCTTTAGTTACCGACCCTTGCTTGCAGACCATCCAGAAGTAATAGAGGTGATTATAATTTAAATGCGACATCGCCAATCCCTAAAAAGAAGATGACACTTTTTATATCAAATGTGACACCGACAAACAATAATTTCGGAAAAACCTCACACTCTTCAGCATAATGACAACTTTTACCGAAAAAACAATTTTCAAACTGTCATAAAACTTGAAGCAAAGCGCAGTTTTTTACTCTCAAACAAAAAAACAATAACATTCAAATCAATAATTAAACCCATTAAAAATCAACACCTTATGCTTAAGTTATTTTTCAACAACGAATAACTATTAAAAAGAATAATAAAAATCCTCTATAGAAACTGAACTGTAATATTACTGAAATATTTGTTCTCTAACATCGCCCGCAGTTTCAACAACAGACCAAATAAACGAACTGAAAGGTCCACGGAGAAAATTATGATGAACCAAGCTACTTCAACAGCAGCGCCGATTTCGAGCACGACTCGCTGGTTACGCTGGGCTAACTTGGCATTCATGTTATATCTGCTTCTTCTAGCAGTATCTATGGTTGGTAGCGGCTTTAAATGGGCGACTGGCGATCAAGCTAAAGTACTATTTGAATTTGCCTCTCACCCAATCGCAGGTCTAATGATCGGCTTGGTGGCGACGGCACTGATCCAATCGTCAAGTACCGTTACTTCTATTATTGTAGGTTTGGTTGCAGGTGGCTTACCTGTAGAAACCGCTATCCCAATGGTAATGGGCGCGAACATCGGTACAACAGTAACGAATACTCTTGTTTCGCTTGGCCACGTACGTTGTAAAGATGAATTCAAACGTGCATTTGCCAGCGCAACAATTCACGACTTCTTTAACCTACTTGCTGTTGCGATCTTCCTTCCTTTGGAAATGATGTTCGGCATTCTAGAAAAAGTATCTCATTGGCTGGTATCACCACTACTAAAAACAGGTGATATGAGCATGGGCGGTTTTGACTTCATCAAGCCAATCACTAAACCAGTAGTAAGCGCAATTAAAGAGCCACTATCTACGTTTGGTGACACTATGGGTGGTGTAGCACTAATCGCTCTAGGTATCGGTACTATCTTCGTAGCTATTACTGTTATGGGTAAGCTGATGAAGAGCCTAATGGTTGGTCGTGCACGTGACATCCTTAAGAACGCTATCGGTCGTGGTCCTATCCACGGTATCGTATCAGGCTCGGTGGTAACGGTACTTGTTCAGTCTTCTTCTACGACAACAAGTCTAATGGTTCCACTAGTTGGTTCAGGTGTTCTAAAAGTACGTGACATCTACCCGTTCACTCTAGGTGCAAACATCGGTACATGTATTACGGCTCTACTAGCAGCAACGGCGGTATCTGGCGAGTTCGCAGTATTCGCACTACAGATTGCTCTGGTACACCTAACGTTCAATATCCTAGCGACATTACTCATTTTTGGTATCCCGTTCCTACGTGAGATTCCAGTAAAATGCGCAGAGCTTATCTCTGAGATGGCAGTGAAGAACAAGGCCGTTGTAGCAGCATACCTGCTAACGATTTTCCTAGTGCTTCCTGGTGCTATCCTCGCGCTAACTGTATAACAGAAAGATTACCATCGCTTTACTCAAAAGCTCGCAACTCCGGTTGCGGGCTTTTTCTTTTTTGCTCCTTCCACACCGTACCTCGAATCAACCAATCACAGTAAGTGAGCACTGTGCTCATCATTCATTAAAAACAACCACACCAATTTGGATATAAAAAATGGGCTGCCCATTGAGGTCAGCCCATTTTTATTTTTGTGTTGGTTATATTAAAAACACTCTTTACACTGAAAACGGATACTGAATAGGATCATGATGTTCGTAACCCTCAACCCAAAAATCATCCAGTGTGACCCATGTTTCCAAATCTTCTAGCGATTTGATTTCTGGGTTGATGTGGAAAGTTGCCGCTTTCAAAGGTTCGCGCTTCAACTGGATGTCTCGCATCGGCGCTAGCTGGTCTTCGTAAATATGTGCATTAACAATCTTATGGTACGCCTGACCAGGTTTCTTACCTGTAATCTGTGCCATGATCGCCAAGAATACATACACTTGAACCATATTGAAGTTCAGGCCTAAAGGAACGTCACAAGAGCGCTGCGTGCTGTTTAAGTACAGCGTGTCACCTAACAATGAGAAGTGATGGCTGTACATACATGGACGCAAACAGCCCATGTGGAATTCACCCGGGTTATAGAAGTTTAGGATTTCACCACGGTCATCCACACCACGCGTTAAATCATCGACAATCTTGCGCAGTTGGTCGATGTGACCGCCATCTGGCTTCGCCCATGAACGACCTTGAACGCCGTATACACGCCCCATATCGTCTTCACCTTTACGGTATGGGTTGTTCAGCCATGCGTCATTTAAGTTTGCGTTCGCATCCCACGTTTTTGTGCCCAATTTACGGAAATCTTCCGCGTTATCGTAGCCTCGGATGTAACCGAGTAATTCAGCCACTGCCGCTTTCCAAAAACTCTTACGAGTGGTAACCAATGGGAATTGATTGTTGGCAACATCATAAGTCAAGTCCGCATTAACAACTGTAAGACAACGCTTACCTGTACGGTCGTTCTCAACCCAAATACCTTGGTCAACGATACGCTGACACAAATCTAAATACTGTTTCACACCAATTCCTTACTTCGTTTCTACTTTCGCTTTGTCTTGGTAAAGACCACGTTTGTATGCCCAAACCATCATCAAAATACCCAAAATGATCATTGGTGAAGATAGGATTTGTCCCATCGAAATATAACCACCAAATAAACCAAGTTGCGCATCAGGTTCACGGACAAACTCAATTAGGAAACGGAATGTACCATACCCAGCGAGGAATAACCCTGACACCGCCCCTAATGGGCGAGGCTTTTTGATAAACCAGTTCAAGATAAAGAATAGAACAATGCCCTCAAGGAACATCTCGTAAAGTTGTGATGGGTGACGAGGCAGTGGACCACCGTTCGGGAAGATGATCGCCCATGGCACATCCGTCACGCGTCCCCATAGTTCACTGTTCATAAAGTTACCCAAACGGCCCATACCCAGCCCGAATGGCACGAGCGGAGCAACAAAATCGGCCACACCAAAGAACGTACGAGCGTTTTTATGTGCATACCAGAACATAGCAGTAATAACACCAAGTAACCCACCATGGAAAGACATGCCACCGGTCCATACTTTAAACAGGTACAGCGGATCAGCTAAAAACAAATCAAAGTTATAGAAAATGACATAGCCAACGCGGCCACCAATCACAACCCCAAGAAACCCTGCAAACAACAAATCAGAGACTTGCTCACGAGTCCAACCACTACCAGGCTTATCAGCACGTCGGTTTGCTAACCATAATGCAAACATAAAACCAATAAGGTACATCAAACCATACCAACGGACAGAAACAGGACCAATAGAGACTAAAACCGGGTCAATATTGGGAAATTCAAAGTATCCCTGAGACATAAATCATTCTCTTCTAATTACTAGTAAAACCAATATATCTAAGTAAGCTCAAGGTGCTTAATTCAGCAACAAAACCCTGAACCCTGCATCTTGAAGTCACTTAGCTACAAACTTAAAGCAGCATACTCGCTGCAACAAACATCAAGAATAGTGCGAATATCTTTTTCAATACCGCAGTTGGAAGGGTCGTCGCCAACTTTGCCCCCACTTTCGTCGTGAGCATTGAGGTCATTGCGATCGCGACAAGAGCAGGAAGATAGACATACCCGATACTGTACTCAGGCAAATTTTCTACGTTATAGCCGTGTAAAATGAAACCAATCATACCGGATATCGCAATCACACACCCACAAACAGAAGAAGACCCCACGGCTTTACGCATTTCAATACCATGCTTGTTCAAAAAAGGGACCGATAATGATCCACCCCCAATTCCTGCAAGACTCGATACAATACCAATTCCCGTGCCATACATCATCGTAACAGGGCTGCTTGGCATTGGCTTCGTACTTTTGGAGCGAATAGAACGAAACATTTGTAGCGCCAAAAACAACACGATCACGCCAAACACTTTCGGTAAATAATGGGTAGGAATAAACTCAGCAACGTTTGCGCCAACAAACCCGCCAATAATAACGCCTGGCATGAGCCATTTCACAACAAACATATCAACATTGCCGAGTTTAAGGTGATTCATTGCTGAAGAGCCTGAAGTCACAATAATGCTCGCAAGTGACGTTGCAAGAGCGATATGCATGCTCATTTCGGTAGGGATACCAGCAAAAGGCAGAAGATAAAGCAATGCAGGTACAACAATGAGACCACCGCCAATACCTAATAGGCCAGCCATGACACCAACAAAAGCGCCTAGCGCCAGCAACAACAAAAATAAAGAGATGGTCACGATTATTTACTTCTTACCAGCACGGATAAAGCCAGCAAAGCCTTGTTGAACAAAGAAATCATGCATCATCTGATGAATTTCTTCCCCATAAGAACATGACAGTGCTTGCTCGACGAGTTTTTCTAATTCTTTTTGTTGGCTATGACGAATCAAGTATTTCACCTTAGCCACGTTAGAGGTATTCATACTCAAGCTGCGATAGCCCAAGCCTAATAGCAAGAGAGCGCCAAATGGATCGCCAGCTAACTCCCCACAAATACACACGGGTACTTGATATTGTTCGCACACATCATGAATTTGCTTTAACGCTAACAGCACGGCAGGATGCATAGATTCATAGACATCAGCAACGCGAGAGTTGTTCCGATCGACCGCTAATAAATATTGCGTTAAATCGTTGGTACCGACCGACACAAAGTCAACTCGATGTGCGATGGACGGCAGCAAATATACCATGGATGGGACTTCTATCATTACCCCAACCTTTGGCGCCTGAATACGGGCATCCAATAGCACGACTTCACTGTAAGCCTGATTGATTAGCGTGACGGCATCATCGAGCTCTTTGATCCCTGAAATCATAGGAAGCAAAATGCTCAAATTACCGCTGTCTGCGCTCGCTCTTAGCATAGCTCGCAATTGGATAAGAAAAATATCCGGATGATCCAAAGTAAAACGGATACCACGCCAGCCAAGAAATGGATTGTCTTCCTCTATTGGTAAGTAGGGTAATGGCTTATCACCACCAATATCCAGAGTGCGCATCACCACACGTTGATCTGGGTAGCTATTCAATATGGCTTGGTACTGATGATACTGCTCATCTTCGGATGGAAAGTGATGCTGAAGTAAAAAAGCAATTTCAGTTCGATATAGCCCTACCCCATCAACGCCCTGGTTGATGGCAATATTGCTATCGGCACTTAAACCTGCATTCAGTAATATTTCAATATGACGCCGATCTTGGGTTACTGCTGGTAACGCAAGGTCTTTATTGACCATCGCAAACAGCTCTGATTCTTCATTGACTAAGCTGCGGTATTCTCGCAAAAGTTGACGATTCGGTTCGAGAAACACCTCACCTGTATAGCCATCAACAATCCCTAGTTTACCCACGACGGCTTCAGTATTGAGAGGGGCTCCCATAATGGCAGGAACGCCTAACGCACGCGACAAAATAGCGGCGTGAGAATTTGCGGCCCCCTCTAACGAAACAACAGCAAGTAAATATTGCTTTGGAATAGAAGCCAATAGCGTTGCGGTGAGTTCATTCGCAACTAAAATCACAGGACGATCAATTGCGGAATGTTCTTGTTCACTATTGTGCAAAAAATACAACAGTCGCTGACCAAGTTCTTTGATGTCTTGTGCCCGTTCACGAAGATACACATCCGACATACGCGCAAAACGATTGGAGTACGTTTCAACGACTTGACGCAGCGCCCAGTCGGCTCGGTCACCTTTCTCTATCTGCTTTTTAAGATCGCCACGAAGCATTGGGTCATTGAGCAAGTGAGTAAACAGGTCAAAGATTGCCAACGCATCTTTATTAATTTCACTATCCAGCTTTTTTCTCATGCGTCGAAAATCATTCAACGCTCGTTCCACGGCAACAGCTAGGAGCTCATGTTCGCGTTCTTTATCCAACGTAGATGCAGGAAATACATCATGCAAACAAGGCTGAGTATTATCAAACCAAAACTCACCAATGGCGACACCTGTTGATGCAGGCAAACCTTTTATAACGCGAGGCTTAGATGCTAATTGCCAATGACCTAGGTTTTGAGCATGTGCAATCAAAACGGCAAGCTGAGCAGATAAAGTCACAAGGAAAGACTCTTCCATCTCACTAAACAAGCGCGGTGTTTTCTGTTGGATAACAAGAACACCTAACACTTTTTTACGGTAAATAATGGGCGTGCCAAGGAATGAGTGATAGGCCTGCTCACCAAGTTGAGGGAAGAACTTAAAATCAGGGTGGGTGAAAGCTTCTGCAAGATTTAGTGGTTCTGCACTGCGCTTAACCAACCCCACTAAACCTTCATTAAAATCAATATGAATGCTCTTGCCTTCAAAAATAAGGCCTTGAGTTGCCATTAACTCAAGGCGCTGCATTTCTTCATTCGCAAGATAAATAGTACAACACTCAGTACAAAGGGCCGAGCAGGTCTCCTTTACTAAGATATCAAGAGCCAAGTGTACATCATCGACTCGGGAAACTTTTTCAACTATATCCCTTAGCTGACTAAGCATGTTAATCCTCTATCTACGCAGCTTTTTTCTTTTACCTTTCGTTTTGCGTTCGCGAAAAGGCATAGCTAAAGATGCAAATTCTTTCATTGCACGGCGATAGACATCTCTTTTAAAAGAAACAACTTGCCTAACTGGATACCAATAACTCACCCAGCGCCAACCATCAAATTCAGGGGATTTCCCTCGCTGCATATTGATTTGAGATTCATCGCTCTCTAATCGCAGCAGAAACCATTTCTGTTTTTGGCCGATACAAACAGGCTTAGAGTCCCAACGAACGAGTCGCTTTGGTAGCTTATATCTTAACCAATGACGACTTGTTGCAATGATCTTGACGTCTTTTTTCGTCAAACCGACTTCTTCATATAACTCTCTGAACATGGCTTGTTCAGGAGTTTCACCTTCGTCAATCCCACCTTGTGGAAATTGCCATGAGTGTTGCCCGTATCGTTTAGCCCAGAAGACCTGACCATGGTTATTACAGATTACAATACCAACGTTCAGTCGGTAACCATCGCCATCTATCACCGGCTAACCTCTATGAATAATTTTATATTACCGTGATTTTTCCACATATCCCCATTACTAGCAAACTTACTGATGTGATATGAGCAAGATTTATTACCATTTCACCGATTCTGGATATCTTTTGACCAAACTGGACTTTATCAACACCAGTTTGAGACCTAGCCCACATTTATTCACCTTTTCTGTGAATAACTTTGTGAAGAAAAGCCTATCCATAAATATTTTTGGTCATAACAATTACTTCAACCATTACTATTAAATTTTAATTTCCAACTTAAACTATTGATATAAAATCAAAAAAACAAGAATTACGTAAATAATAAGAACAAATTATACTGATGATCTTTTCGCCAAATTCAGATCGGTCAAAGATCGCTCAATAGACTATTTATCCACATTTAACTGGTATGAGTTCATTAAAACAACGGAAAATCAAGTCTCAATCGGAGCAGTAACCCCTGTTAATTCATCCAGCTCAAGAAAGGATCTTTTATGACTTACACCAAACTGTGGATAAGTTATGGATGGATCGATATTTGTCCCGTTCGTTGAAATCTTAGGCAGTGCCAATACGCGTAATTTGTTAGAATCCAATTTTGTCTTACCACTACAAGAGTTATGAAACCAGAACCACAATCTGAAGCGGAACTAATGGAACGCGCGCATGACATCGCAGGCCTAAGCTTTGCAGAACTTGCAGAGGAAGCTGGTATGAAAGTACCTGATAACCTTAAACGCGATAAAGGCTGGGTGGGACAATTACTGGAATGGCACCTAGGGGCTGTGGCTGGCAGTAAACCACAGCAAGATTTTACCAAGCTAGGTATTGAGCTTAAAAGCATTCCGATCAGTTACACTGGAAAACCATTAGAGACCACCTTTGTTTGCGTCGCACCACTCACTGGTGTGCACGGCCTAACATGGGAAACCAGTCACGTACGTAACAAATTGTCTCGCGTACTTTGGGTTCCTGTTGAAGGTGAGCGTGAGATTCCCCTATCAGAGCGACGTGTCGGCAGCCCCTTAATCTGGTCTCCTAATCAAGAAGAAGAGCACATTTTAAGAAGTGATTGGGAGGAGCTCATGGAATTGATCGTGCTAGGAAAGTTTGATCAAATTTCTGCAAGACACGGAGAGGCGCTACACCTCCGTCCAAAAGCGGCAAACGCTAAAGCATTAACGGAAGCATACAGCGCCAATGGTAAACCGATCAAAACATTACCTCGTGGATTCTATCTCAGAACACAATTTACTGAGCAGATCCTGCTTAGACACTATATTAGTGTTCAGCAAACTTGAGTTGAATAACTTTCGTTAAACAGTCTTAAGCTAAACAAGCTTAAGTTAAACAAACTTATTTAATGAGTAACGAGAGATAACTCAATATCGCAATATGAAGCCGCCCCTTCATTGCCAAACTCTTCATAAGCGTTACGTAATCTCAGATAGGCTTTATCAATCCCTAACCTAAGCAGCTGTTCTTTCACCAACTCTAGCGATCCAAAATGCATCGGATCTTCGCCGTCCTTGATCGGCTCTAGTTGATGCTTATATTCCACTGCTAGTAGATAGTCAGAGACATCAGAACAACCGATCACAAAAACCTTAGGTGTCTTGTAGGAGTCTTTGTGGTGGCCATGCACCCACATGTCCAGTTGATGTATCTGCATAATGCACCTCCTTTAAGATTTAAGTGTAGCTCTACAATTCTGAGCTTTCGAGCCATCTCAATTCAGAACGGAAAGCATTTGCGGTGGCGTGTAGAAATCCCCTATATTGAAATGACTTATACCAATCACAGTAAGTGAGTGGCAGAGGTAGCGCAGGTAAAACGACGTTATCGAGCGTTATCACAAGCTAGAGTGACTCGTGATTTACGACGATTGGTTATTATTCAGTCAATGATTCTTCAAGGACGTGAAATGCAATACACAAAACTTCCGCACTCCTCACTCGAAATAAGCAAGATCTGCCTTGGTACAATGACGTTTGGTGAACAAAATACCGAGCATGAAGCATTTCAACAAATAGACTTCGCTCTCGATCATGGGGTGAACTTCATTGATACTGCCGAGATGTATCCCGTACCACCGAAAGCTGAGACACAAGGACTCACCGAGCAGTACATTGGCAATTGGTTAGCGAAAAGCGGTAAACGCGAGAAAGTCATCCTCGCCACTAAGATCGCAGGTCCGCGCAATGTGCCTTATATTCGAGAGAATATGAGCCTCAATCGTCGCCATATTCACACCGCAATCAATGACAGTTTAAAACGCTTACAAACTGACTATGTGGATCTATACCAATTGCATTGGCCTCAGCGTCAAACCAACTGCTTTGGTCAACTCAACTACCCTTATCCTGAATCTCAAGAAGACGTTACCTTAATCGAGACCTTAGAGGCTCTAACTGAATTAGTGAAAGCAGGAAAAGTAAGGTATATCGGCGTTTCTAATGACACGCCTTGGGGAGTGATGTCGTTGTTACGCCTTGCAGAAAAACACAATTTACCACGCATTATTTCCATTCAAAATCCATACAACTTGCTCAACCGGAGCTTTGAAATTGGTTTATCGGAAATAAGCCATTACGAAGGTGTTCAGTTATTAGCGTACTCTCCTCTCGCTTTCGGTTGTTTAAGTGGAAAGTACCTCCATGGAGCAAAACCTGTAGGCGCTCGCTGTACAAAATGGGAACGTTTCGCTCGCTACTTTACACCTCAAGGTATAAAAGCAACGGAAGCCTATGTGAACCTAGCAAAAGAATACGACTTAGACCCCGCCCAAATGGCTCTCGCGTTTGTCAATCAACGTCCGTTTGTCGCTTCCAACATCATTGGTGCGACCAACCTAAAACAGCTAAAAGCCAACATTGACAGCATCAACATCAATTTAAGCGATGAATTGCTGATAAAAATCCAATCAATCAGCACAATTTACTCCAATCCTTGCCCATAAAACAAAAAACGGCTGACCATCAAGGTCAGCCAGTTAACGGAGCCCATCATTGAGTCCAGCGAATGACGCCGGGTTTCAACTTGGGCTTTTGCTTACGTCAGTATTCGCGAAGTTAACACACGACGAAGATGGCGAACTCTGCGATCGACTTGAACTTCATCCGGTGTGCGAGTCAAAATAGCTCGCCCCTCAGAATCCAATCCCATATCTCTTAGCAAGTGAGCATTCAGCCAAGGAATATTTTTGCTACTACGACGAACGGCGCGCTGCCACTGCTTCTCTTCACGGATCAAATCCGCTTTTACTAATAAAGTGGCGAGCTTTAAATATATAGAATGACGCATAACTTTTCTCCAAATTGCGATAAACAAGCGACTGGGAAAAGTAGCGCGGATACAAGCAGATCGATTCTTTCGATACTAAGCTGCTACTTTCCCGCAGCCTAGTCAAAATAGGTAGGTTACGGACTAATTTTTGTCTTGAGTGCTAATAACGTCCAGATTGTTCGCCTTAAAGGTGGTTCGAACAATCGGCATACGATCAGCGCAAGCAATGTGGTTAACAACGTAATGTTTCATCTTGCGCCTCCTAGCTAAAAATTAATCCGTGATTGATAGGGTATAGCTCTTTGAGCTACGGTTAAATTGTAAGCAATAGAGATTAATAATCAATCATTTCACTCATAATTATTCAAAAACAAAGCAATGCGCTAAAACTTAGTTGCATATTGTTTTTGATATAACATATTCACCAAATGAATATATTAAATACGAAATTTTATAAATAGATTCGATAACGTTAAAACTAACACCTCAAAAGATATCCTGCTATTGATTAGCATTGGTATAGCTCTCTACGGTGTAACTATCTATTGGTATAGCTCTCTATTGGTGAAGCTATCTATTGGTGTAACTACCTATTGGAGTAACGGTGTACCACGATATGACAAATATCAGATACCACACCTTAGATTTATAGATGGTGAATTTATAGAGAGTAGATATAAACGGTAGATGTATAAACGTTAGACATACAAAAGGAGCGTAATGACGCTCCTTTTTAAACTTTAGATACCTCAATGCCAAAGCTTTATACGGTATGCTCTGAAATCAAATTGTGTTTATTTAACAATCGATACATAGTTGCACGAGACACACCCAATTCTTTCGCCGCATTTGATACTTGACCGGAGTGCGATTCCAACACCACCATCAGCGCATCACGCTCACTCTTTTCTCGTATTGATTTCAAACTGCGTTTTACTTCATTGCGCTGCGGTAAATCCAGATGATGCTCTTCAATCAAGACGCTATCCGACATTAATACTGCGCGCTTCACTTGATTCATTAACTCACGAACATTACCAGGCCAAAAATAACGCGTTAAAGACTTAATTGCATCCTCTGAAAAACTTTTTGCTTGGGAGTTATACTCTTTTGAAAACTCTTGCAGGTAATAGCAAGCCAACAACGCAATATCACTTGCTCTCTCTTTCAAACTAGGAACATTGATGCGTAAAACATTGATGTAATGATAAAGCTCTTCGTTAAAATCACCGTCTATGAGTGCTTTCTCCACATCCGATGAATTTGCCGCAAGAATGCGTACATCCACACTCTTAATACCATCAATTGTCTCTATCGTTCCCTCTTGAAGAAACCTTAAGAGGTTCATTTGCTGATCTTTTGAAATGGTGAGAATGTCATTGAGTAACACGGTCCCACCATCTGCTTGCTCTAGTAAGCAAGGACCAATACTTTCGTCCGCACCAATACCAAAGACCTCTGCCTGAAAGCGCTGCTCATTGAGAGCACGACAGTTAATCGATAAGAATGTCTTATGAGAACGGGAAGAGACTTTATGAATCGCTCGAGCAACGGCCTCTTTACCAGTACCGCTTTCGCCATAAATGAGAATGCTGACATCCGTTGGCCCAATTCGCTTTACTTGATCACGCAAGCGCTTCATTGGGATTGAATCACCAATCAAGCCCATATCTAAGCTATTACCAAAACTTGGCCATACTTTCTTTTCAAGTTTAAGCATACCCAGTTGGTGACCAATGGTACTTAGTAGTTGTGCATCGGGAATTGGGGCGGTAAAAAAATCAATGCAGAAGTTAACGATGAATTGGCAAATCGTATCCACACCAAGCTGGGATTCGCGAATAAACGCCAACCAACGCACATGTTTATGAGAACTCACTAAGTTTGCTAAACCATTAAGGCTGAACTCATCATGGCTGAGGTCAACTATACCGATACATGGTCCAATATCTTCCAACAGCGTGTTAGCTTTACGTAGATCACCGACTTGGTGACACTTCCATCCCACTTGTTCTAGAACCGATAACCAAGGTTCATAGTTACCACCCACTACAACCAGTGAGCCCGGAATGGAATCCATCTTAAACTGCCCAGCCATTCACTAACCCTTATTCTTTATTGAAAATTCGTATCCCCACAAAGCACCCTTGTGAGCGGGTTACATTATCGAGACAAAGGTCACGCTCGTCTGTCTCAATATTAAGACTATGCAATAGATTGAGAATTTGCGAAAAAGGAATCACATAAACTCTCACTATGTTAGATTAATTATTTGAAATTGCTCGAATTTTAAAAATAAAAAAACCACCCGAAGGTGGTTTTAAAATTCTATGCTGAAACAGAAATTACGCTTGTGGGCGCATTGCTGGGAACAGAATCACGTCACGGATAGTGTGCGTGTTAGTCAATAGCATAACTAAACGGTCGATACCGATACCTTGACCTGCTGTTGGCGGTAGGCCGTGCTCTAGTGCAGTGATGTAGTCTGCATCGTAGAACATTGCTTCGTCATCACCAGACTCTTTCGCTTCAACCTGTGCTTTAAAGCGCGCGTCTTGGTCTTCTGCATCGTTAAGCTCAGAGAAACCGTTCGCTACTTCACGGCCACCGATGAAGAACTCAAAGCGGTCTGTGAAGAATGGATTATCATCGCTACGACGAGCCAGTGGAGAGATATCCGCTGGGTAGCCAGTGATGAACGTTGGCTGCATTAGCTTAGGTTCAGCAGTTTCACCGAAGATTTCTTCAAGAAGCTGACCACATGTCCAGAAAGGTTCTACTTCAACGTGAACAGATTTCGCGATAGAAACCATTAGGTCACGGTTTTGAATGTCTTCTTCTGTTAGCGCTTGGATTTGCGCGTGGTCTGGGTTGTAGTGCTTGATGGCTTCGAACATGCTCATACGAGTGTAAGTGCCACCAAACTCAACCGTGTCTTCACCGTAAGGCATTGATGTAGAACCAAGCACTTCTAGAGCGACTGAACTTAGTAGTTCTTCAGTCAGATCCATCAGATCTTTGTAATCCGCGTACGCCATGTAGAATTCCATCATAGTGAATTCAGGGTTGTGACGTGGAGAAAGACCTTCGTTACGGAAGTTACGGTTAATTTCGAATACGCGGTCGAAACCACCAACAACTAGACGTTTTAGGTATAGCTCTGGCGCGATACGTAAGTACATTGGCATGTCTAGCGCATTGTGGTGCGTGATAAATGGACGCGCACTCGCACCGCCAGGGATAACGTGCATCATTGGCGTTTCAACTTCCATGAACTGTTTAGAGATCATAAAGTTACGGATTGCAGACATCACTTTAGAACGAACTACAAATGCATTACGAGAATCTTCGTTAACGATCAGATCTACGTAACGTTGACGGTAACGCATCTCTTGGTCTGTTAGGCCGTGGAACTTCTCTGGCAGTGGACGAAGAGCTTTGGTTAGCAACTCGTACTCTTCCATGTTTACGTATAAGTCACCCTTACCAGATTTGTGTAGCGCACCTTTAACACCGATGATGTCACCGATATCTAGACCTTGATATTGATCTTTCAGTACTTTCTGCACTTCTTTGTCAGCGTAAGCTTGGATGCGGCCAGACGTTTCTTGAATCACTAGGAATGGACCACGCTTAGCCATAATACGGCCAGCAATTGCTACTACGTGGTTAAGCTCTTCTAGCTCTTCCTTAGTCTTTTCACCGAACTCTTTTTGAAGGTCGCCCGCTAGTGCGTCACGACGGAAGTCGTTTGGGTGGCCGTTTGCTTTGCAGCTCTTTCGGATTGCATCCAGTTTAGCGCGGCGCTCAGCAATCAGCTTATTCTCTTCTTGTGTAGAGGCTTCTTGTACAGTTTCGTTTTGAACAGCATCAGTCATTTTCGATGTATCCTGTTTTTGTCGGTGAAAAGCTTTATAGGCCTGATTTCAGGCTAGCTTCAATAAATTTGTCCAGATCGCCGTCAAGAACCGCTTGAGTATTGCGGTTTTCAACGCCCGTACGGAGGTCTTTAATGCGAGAGTCATCCAGTACATAAGAACGGATCTGGCTACCCCAGCCAATGTCAGACTTAGCGTCTTCATTAGCTTGTTTTTCCGCGTTTTGCTTTTGCAATTCAAGCTCAAATAGCTTCGCTCGAAGCTGTTTCATTGCCTGATCTTTGTTCTTGTGTTGAGAACGGTCATTCTGACACTGCACCACCGTATTGGTAGGAACGTGTGTAATACGAACCGCAGATTCCGTGGTGTTAACGTGCTGACCACCTGCACCTGATGCACGATATACATCGATACGTAGGTCTGCAGGGTTAATGTCGATAGCAATGTTTTCATCAACCTCAGGGTAGATAAACGCAGATGCAAATGACGTATGACGACGGCCGCCTGAATCGAATGGCGATTTACGAACTAGGCGGTGAACGCCCGTTTCTGTGCGTAGCCAGCCATAAGCGTACTCACCAGAGATCTTCACTGTCGCACCTTTCAGACCAGCAACTTCACCTTCAGAGACTTCGATCACCTCAGACTTAAAGCCTTTTGCTTCAGCCCAACGAAGGTACATACGTAGCATCATGTTGGTCCAGTCTTGTGCCTCTGTACCACCAGAGCCTGCTTGCAAGTCAATGTAGCAATCAGAGCTGTCGTGATCACCAGAGAACATACGACGGAATTCAAGCTGACCTAGCTTTTCTTCAAGCTCAGCAAGTTCTGGTTCGATTTCGTCAAACGTTTCTTGATCTTCTTCTTCAACAGCCAGCTCAAGAAGACCTTCAACGTCCTCTACACCTTGCTCTAGTTGATCGATGGTTTCCACGACCGCTTCTAGAGATGCACGTTCTTTACCTAATGCTTGTGCACGCTCAGGTTCATTCCATACATCTGGTTGTTCAAGTTCTGCGTTTACTTCTTCTAGACGCTCTTTCTTCGCGTCATAGTCAAAGATACCCCCTCAGGACATTCGTGCGCTCAGACACGTCCTGTAGACGGTTTTTAATAGGATTGATTTCAAACATGTTGGCTCAACATTTTAGAATAGAATTTAACCGAGAAATTCTACTGAAAAATGTGACGGAGATACAGGAAAATTTAGAGTGGGAAATCAGATTGCAATTAGAGTGAGCGCGGTTAGGGTATTTTTACCCCACTTTACGATAACCGCGCCCATAATCTGTCACAAACCGGCGTTACTTAGCTTCAATGTAATCAATCATCAGCTGCAAAGATTGATTGCCACGAAACTCATTCACATCCAGCTTATAAGCTAAACGTACCGTTTTCACTGACGCATCCGGCCAACGGCGTAAATCGATATTAAACGCAATGCCATCAATCATCACATTGGTTGGATGACCTTTGTAAAGAGGCTCTAGCATCAGTTTAAGGTGTTTCTCCCCCACTAGCTTTTGGTGTAATACCTTAAATTCACCATCGAACACAGGCTCTGGAAACGCTTGCCCAAATGGCCCCCCGAACGCAACTGCTCCGCAATGTGCATCGAGAATTCTTCTGGCTTTAGTTCACCATCTGAGAGGATCACACCTTTCAGTGCGGCGTCATCGAGCTCTTTTTTCACCACATCATCAAACAAACGGCTAAAACGCTCAAAGTCTTGCTCTTTAATGGTTAAACCTGCCGCCATTGCATGACCACCAAACTTGATGATCAAACCTGGATTCTGAGTATCAATAAAATCTAACGCATCACGCATGTGCAAGCCGGGAATCGAACGGCAAGAACCTTTAATTGTCCCCTCGCCTCCATCTGCAAAAGCGATGACTGGGCGATGGAATTTCTCTTTAATACGTGATGCCAGAATCCCAATCACGCCTTGGTGCCAATCACGTTGAAACAAAGCCAAGCCATGCGGAAGCTGGGTATTTTCACCAAACTGAAGACGTTCACAAAAAGCCATTGCTTCTTGCTTCATGCCCTCTTCGATCTCTTTACGCGTCTGATTAAGACCGTCTAATTCACTGGCCATACGGCGTGCTGCGTGGATGTTGTTGCACATCAACAGCTCAACACCGAAAGACATATCATCCAAACGGCCCGCTGCATTGATTCGAGGTCCAAGAGCAAAACCAAAATCAGAAGCCACCAACCGACGAGCATCGCGTTTCGCGACTTCAATCAAAGCTTGAATTCCAGGACGAGCTTTACCTGCACGAATACGCTGCAAGCCTTGGTGCACGAGAATACGGTTGTTTTCATCAAGCGGCACAACATCGGCTACTGTGCCAAGTGCAACGAGATCAATCAGCTCCATCAGTTTTGGTTCTTGCATTCCTTGTTGCGCGAACCAGTTTTGTTTGCGCATGTACACACATAGCGCCATCATGAGATAGAACGCGACACCAACCCCCGCCAATGCTTTCGATGGAAAAGCACAACTGTCTAAGTTCGGGTTTACCATTGCATCCACTTCAGGAAGCACTTGGCCCGGCAAGTGATGATCGGTCACCAATACTGTAATACCATTCTCTTTGGCGTAGCGCACGCCATCAATCGACGACACGCCGTTATCGACAGTCATGATCATCTCAGCGCCCAATTCGAGCGCTTGGTCGACCACTTCTGGGCTCAAACCATAGCCATCTTCAAAACGGTTCGGAACAAGATAATCGACGTTATTGCTGCCTAGCATACGCAGTGCAAGGACCGATAGCGCAGAGCTCGTTGCACCATCGGCATCGAAATCTCCCACAACGATAATGCGCTTTTGCTTATTGATGGCTTGAAAGAGCAGTTCCACCGCTTGATCAATGCCACCTAACTGCTGGTATGAATGCAAGCCACGGGCTGAGGTCTCTAATTGTGCGACATCCGTAATACCACGATTGATGTAGATGCGCTTAAGAATTTGAGGAATAGAATCAGGAAGAAGAGAAAGATCTGGTTCGGGACGTCGTTGAATTTCTATCATATTTGAAAAGAGCCAGCGAACACTGCTGGCTCTACTCCTTAGAGGATTATTGTTGCTCTAAACGTTTTAGCAATTCTGCTGGCGGAACATATCCACCGACTAACTCACCGTTTGGCAAGAAGATAGCTGGCGTACCAGAAATACCAAGCTCACGACCTAGGTTATAGTGAGATTTGATCGTTTCTTTACACTGCTTAAGATCTTTTGCTGGATTATCAAAAGTACGGTCAACTTTTGCATTGTGCATTGCTGATTTAGGATCTTCTGCACACCAAATGGTCGCCATTTGATCGGCAACAGAACCCGTTGCGCCTTGGCGAGGGTATGCCATGTAACGAACTGTGATGCCTAGATCGTTGTAACCTTGCATTTGGCTGTGTAGACGCACACAGTAGCCACATGTGATATCGGTAAATACCGTTACGACATATTTCTCGTTATCGGCTTTGTATTCAATTGCGCTATCAGAAAGCTTAGCAATCTTTTCAGCATTGATTGGAGCTTGGCGCTCAGCAATCACATCTTTGTAACCACCATTATCATCGATCGCGTAAAGTGTACCAGCAATAAAGTAGTCACCATCATTCGATGCGAACAGCACACCACCATTGGTTTGGATTTCTAACAACCCAGGGATATCAGCCGGCTGAATGTTAAGAATCGACACACCCAATTTCGAGAACTTCGCGATTAGCGCCGCTTCATCAAAGTTGTGTTTTGCCGCTGGCGCGACTTGCTGTGCTGGAGTTTCCGTTTTTGCCTGACTTTCTTCAGCACCACAAGCGGTTACGAAAAACGGTAAAGTCAGCAGAGTTAGTTGGCGTAATACACGCATTAAGTTCACCTTAAAATAAAATCGTTTCATCCAATAAGATCATGAATAAATGAAACAAACCATCATTATGCTCTTGGGTGGTGTTGACTGTGAATTTGCTTCAATCGCTCAGTCGCCACGTGAGTATAAATTTGCGTAGTCGATAAGTCACTATGCCCTAAGAGCATCTGTACGACCCTGAGATCTGCACCATAGTTCAATAAATGCGTTGCGAACGCATGGCGCAATACGTGCGGCGACAACAGGTCTGTGTCAATCTCGGCAATCACCGCATAATATTTAATACGATGCCAAAAGGTTTGGCGAGTCATTTGTCTCGCTCGCTTACTTGGAAAAACAACATCCGACGTGGTATCACCCAATAGTGCAGACCGGCCTTGCTTAATAAATGTTTCAATCCAATCGACCGCGTTCTCCCCCATAGGCACAAGACGCTCTTTCCCACCTTTACCTGTTACACGCACTACGCCTTGACGTAAGCTAACATTTTCCATTGTCAGACTGACAAGCTCTGTAACACGGAGCCCCGTGGCGTAAAGCAGCTCTAACATAGCTTTATCGCGAAGCTCTATGGGATCATTCGGATCCGGCGCATCCAATAATGCGTCCACTTGCTCTTCACTGATGTCTTTTGGCAAGCGTTGTGGCAATTTCGGACTCACTAACAAGGCACTTGGATCGTCCGATCGCACTTTCTCTCTGTGAATATATTGAAACAAACGACGAATTGCCGATAGCATACGTGCGCGAGACGTCTGTTTATACTCCAAATCTACAAGATATGCCTGATATTCTTGAAGCCCTGAAAAGCTGATAAAATCGAGGCGGTAGTTATTTTTCGCCATCCATGTAAGCAATTTCATCAAATCATTTCGATAAGAAGCCAACGTATTTTCTGATAGACCACGCTCCATCCACATCGCATCTAAAAATTGCTCAACAAGCCCAAAATCTTGTTGATTGACAGTCTGTTGTGCTGTCATGAACGCACCTTTATCTGTTTATATTTACAGTACTGAGAGTAAGACACCTGCCCAACCAATACCATAAAAAAATCATCCCTTTAAGGATATTCGCTGCAATCTTCCCCAGTTTATGGTTAGAATCGACGATAACAGCAACATAAAAACGATGAATATCATGAAAATCGGACTGTTTTACGGCTCAACCACCTGCTACACCGAAATGGCAGCAGAAAAAATTCGCAACATCATTGGTGCTGACCTTGTCGACATTCATAACGTGAAAGAGACACCGCTATCACTGATGGCAGACTACGACTTGCTACTGATTGGCATCTCAACTTGGGACTTTGGTGAAATCCAAGAAGACTGGAGTGCGATTTGGCAAGACATTGCAAGCACGCCACTGAAAGGAAAAGTCATTGCTCTATTTGGTTTAGGTGACCAAGAGGGCTATGGCGAATGGTACCTTGACGCAATGGGTTTACTTCATGATGAGCTCAAAGCAACGGGCGCACATTTCATCGGTTACTGGCCAAATGAAGGTTACGAGTTCGAAGCATCAAAAGCGCTGACAGAAGATGGCAGTCAATTTGTTGGCCTCGCACTGGATGAAGACTCCCAATACGAACTCAGCGATGAGCGCATCGAGAAATGGTGTGAACAAGTGTTAGTGGAGTTTCACGACACACTATAGCCATCGCGACACACTATAATCATCACGACACACTACAGTCAGCACCAACGTTGACGAAACAGAAGACAAACAAAAAGCCCGGTGAATTTCTTCACCGGGCTTTTTTATTCAACGTGTTTTAGGACGAGATCACGTGTTAGCAATTATGCTGCTTCTTCCGTTAGTTCTTGTTGAGCAGATTTTGCCAAGAAAAAAGAACATACAATTGCAGCAGTAGTTGGTAACAACCAGCCCATACCGATACTAAATAGTGGCAGCATGTTAAATGCAGAAACATCCACACCCGCAACTTTCGCTGCATCAATCAATGCAAATAGAAGCGATACAAGTAGAACCATACGATAAGCCGTGCGTGGATTTGGTAGACGGTTACGAACAAACGTCAATGCAATTAGCGCTACAGCCACTGGGTACAATGCAAATAGAACAGGAACAGAAAGCGCGATCAACTGAGCAAGGCCAACGTTAGCAACAATCGCACAAGCCACACCGTTGATTACAACCCATTGCTTGTAAGACACAGAAGTCTTTGAGCTAAAGAAATCTGCACACGCAGAGATCAAGCCAATCGCCGTTGTTAGACACGCAAGAAGCACGATAATCGAAAGAACGATCTGACCGTAAGGACCAAACAATGCTTGAACGTACTGGCTTAAAACAATACCACCGTTATCAGCGCCCGCCGCTACAGTTGCACTCGTCGCGCCAAGGTAGAACAGTGAGATGTAAACAAATGCCAATCCAGCCGCCGCAATACAGCCAGCAAAGATTAGGTACTTCGTCGTTGCTGCATGTTCTGTAATACCTTTACTGCGCAATGCGTCAACAATCAGCATACCAAACATAAGTGCACCAAACGTATCCATCGTATTGTAGCCTTCAAGGAAACCTTTCGTTAAAGGCTGCGTTAGGTACTCACCTTGTGCTGCAATCATCTCGCCTTGCGGGTCAGCGAATACCGCAACCGCTAGAATGATAAGGCCAATAAACAATGCAGGCGTAAGCACTTTGCCGATCACATCGATAAGCTTACCTTGAGACCAAGCAAAGAACATTGCTACTGCAAAGAACAAGATAGAAAAAATGGTTAGATGCGCTTGAGCGGCATCAACAAAGAAAGGCTTAACAGCCATTTCGTAAGCAACAAGACCTGTACGAGGTGCAGCAAAAGCAGGGCCGATGATGATAAAGATCAACGCCGCCATTAGCACTGCCGCTTTCTTAGGAAGATCTTGAGTTAAATGATCCCAAGAGCCGCCTGCAACAGCAATAGCAACGATAGTAATAAGAGGTAGACCTACCGCTGTTAGCAAGAAACCGAACATTGCTGGCATCAAGTGATCGCCTGCTAGCTGACCCGCTAGAGGAGGAAAAATGATGTTACCAGCACCCAAAAAGAACGCAAAAAGCATAAATCCTAATGCGATAATATCTGTTAGTTTTAACGTCTGCTTCACAGATAACCCTTACTTTTTAATTAATCGAATGTTGTGTATGCATGGCCACTTTTGATTAATCCATGGCTAATAGATAATCGTGGCTTTGTCTCTATGTTTTGCCGCATAATGACGAAATGCTCAACATTTGGCAACCATAAAGAAAAAAACACCACATTAATTTAGTTTGATGAGTCAAAAGCAGTCATATTCACTACCTTGAATAATTAAAGCGGAACTTTAAACCAAACAAAACAACATACCAAAAAGCAACAAACGATACACAAGGCCATACAAACACGAAACAACAGTATTATTAACTTAAATGACGACGTCGTTCTTTCTAAATGTATAATATTTAACCTAAACACTGGTTCTAAAATAAAAGTGAATGACAAAAAAGTCCTTGGAAAACAAAAGCCATAGATGATGAACAACGGTAAACAGAATGAACACGGAACCATTTAAAACAAAAGGTTTTAACTTTAAGCAATTCTCGATTCGTGACGGCGAAAGCGGGATGCCTGTAAGCACCGATGGCGTCTTGCTTGGAGCATGGGCGAAATGCCCGCCTAGAAGCAACATTTTGGATATTGGAACAGGGACTGGTTTATTAGCGTTAATGTGTGCTCAGCGCTTTCCTGACGTAGTTATCACCGCTCTAGACATTGAATCCACGGCTGTCGAGGCAGCTCGAAATAACTTCGAGCTATCGCCTTGGTCAAACCGACTGAGAGTGATACACAGCGATATTAATCAATTTGAGCCCACGCATCTTTTCCATCGTATTATTTGTAACCCTCCCTACTTCAATAGTGGCGAACAATCTAAACAAAGCCAACGAGCTACAGCACGACACACCAACACCCTAAAGCACGATGAGCTGCTCAAACGCTGCTATACGCTGCTCGACAAAACCGGCAAAGCCAGTTTCGTTTTACCGATCACGGAGGGGGAGCAATTTATCGCCATGGCAAAAGCCGATGGCTGGTGCCTATCGCGGGTTTGTCGAGTGCAACCATCACAGAAAAAGCCTGTGCATCGATTACTATTTGAACTAAGTAAACAAGCTTGTGATACTCAAGAATCGGAGCTCGTTATTCATTCAAATGAGGGGTACAGCGATGACTTTACGCTGCTAACTCGTGAGTTTTATCTTAAGATGTGAAATAACATGTGATCCTTATCACCATTCACTTTATAATGTGCGACCTTTTTAAATTCTATGCTGCTTTGGCGAACCATTAACCAAGCTTTGCTTGCGGAGAACTCATTGTGATCAGAACCTTTGCTGAACTTGATCTAGACCCTAACCTACTTGATGCCATTGAAGAGATGGGTTACGAACGCCCAACCAAAATTCAGGCTGAAGCGATTCCACAAGCGTTAGATGGTCGTGACATTCTAGCGTCAGCACCAACAGGTACAGGTAAAACTGCGGCATTTGTTCTGCCAGCACTACAATACCTGCAAGACTTCCCGCGTCGCAAGCCTGGACCAGCGCGTATCTTGATCCTAACGCCAACTCGCGAACTTGCTATGCAGATAGCCGATCAAGCACGAGCACTCGCAAAAAATACCAAGCTAAACATCTTCACCATCACTGGTGGCGTACAATACCAAGAGCATGCTGACATCCTAGCAACCACACAAGATATCGTTGTGGCTACACCAGGTCGTCTTCGCGAGTACATTGATGCAGAACGTTTCGACTGCCGTGCGATCGAGTGGCTTGTTCTAGACGAAGCAGACCGCATGCTCGACATGGGTTTCGCCCCAGCCGTCGACCGTTTATCTGCTGAGTGTCGCTGGCGCAAGCAAACACTTTTGTTCTCTGCAACATTAGAGGGTAAAGGTGTTGAGGGTTTCACTGCCGATCTACTGAATGAACCTGCTGAAATTGACGCGAAGTCTTCACTGCGTGAACGCAAGAAGATCGCTCAGTGGTATCACCGCGCAGATAATGCCGAGCACAAACTTGAGCTACTCAAACACATCATCACGCAGCAAGCTGAACGCACGATTGTATTTTTGAAAACTCGTGAACGTTTGGGTGAGCTTCGCGCTCAACTGGAAAGTGCACAAATCCCATGCTCTTGGATCCAAGGTGAGATGCCGCAAGATCGCCGTAACAACGCGATTGCACGATTCCGTGACGGCACTGTGAATGTACTGCTAGCGACGGACGTTGCGGCACGTGGTATTGATTTACCCGATGTATCTCACGTAATTAACTACGACATGCCACGTACGGCAGATGTGTACCTTCACCGTATTGGTCGTACTGCACGCGCGGGTAAAAAAGGGAATGCAATCTCTATCGTGGAAGCGCACGATCAGCCTATGCTTGATCGCGTTGCTCGCTACGTAAAAGAAGACATCAAAGAGCGTTTCGTGAAAGAGATGCGCCCTAAACACAAAAAGCCTGTGTTTAAGAAGAAAAAGAAAAAAGACGACAAGAAGAAAGTAGCGAAAAAGAAAGTCGCTAAGAAGAAGTAGTCTTGTTAGATTTTATCTACGAGAAAAACAAAAGGGTTGGCACTGCCAACCCTTTTTCATTTCTACTAACTGGCGACTGTCTATTCGCTAAAAGCCGTACTCTTCGGCTCTGATTTAATTCTGCTCTTCACGCTTAAATACCAACTCAGTTGGTGTCGATTCTTCTTCAACGAAGTAGTAACCCGCAACATCAAACTTAGTGAGGTCAGCAACGCTTTCGATACGGTTTTCGATGATGTAGCGAGCCATCATGCCACGCGCTTTCTTCGCGTAAAAGCTGATTACCTTGTACTGTCCATTCTTACAATCTTTAAAGATTGGCGTAATCACTTGTGCATCCAGGTTCTTTGGTTTCACCGCTTTGAAGTATTCATTCGACGCAAGGTTGATCAATACATTATCGCCTTGAGCATCAATCGCTTCATTCAGCTTATCGGTGATGACATTACCCCAGAATTGGTACAAGTTACTGCCTTTCTCATTGGCAAGCTTTGTCCCCATCTCTAGGCGGTATGGCTGCATTAAATCTAACGGCTTCAACAAACCATATAAACCAGACAACATACGCAGATGATCTTGTGCGTAATCAAAATCCGCTTCTGACAAGGTTTCTGCATCTAAACCAGTGTATACATCACCCTTAAAAGCCAGAATAGCTTGGCGCGCATTATCTGTCGTAAAGGTCTCACTCCATTCTTGGAAACGACCCACGTTTAAATCAGCGATCTTATCACTGACTTTCATCAGAGACGCAACATCAGCAGGAGTTAGTTGGCGACAAACTTCAATCAACTCTTTTGAATAGCGAACCAACTCCGGTTGAGTGAACTTTTCGACCGCAAGCGGTGATTCATAATCAAGTGTCTTTGCTGGAGAAACGACGATAAGCATGGCTGTAAACTTCCCTAATTCTATTTTTCATTAGAGTACAAGAAAATACCCTTAACATAAAGTTAGATAAAAAAGTTAGGAATCCCTTTACGCACAAGGGCTACACACAAAATATCTAACTTTTCCCTCCTAAATCTAACTTCTTGCATTTTTCTTACTCACAAACGGAAAAAATTAGATCGGTTTATTTTGTAATTCTGTTTAATAGCTTATCTAAATTTTTTCCATTGGGAAGTCATTCCGTGGGTATCAAGTTCTGTTGCTAGATACGACAGAATCGCTTGGTGATCACAAGTCTAAGTAGGCCACCTGTCTAAGTAGGCCACCCGTAACACGCTTTTGGACAGAAATGAGTTATTCACAACTTATAGTTGACTTATGCGTATGAGATTCAGATAGCGCTTCCTTCATCCTAAGTCGAGCAGAAAATAACGCTCCATAAACACACTCATCTTTTCATACAAACTTAATATGACCCGCTGTTGATTTATATCTTTCGGGCTGTATTATTACGCTCCGTAAATTCAGTCTTATTACATAAATAGTCGAGTTATCATGAAAAAATCAATCTTACTTTCGAGCTGTTTGTTCATTTCTTTTTTATCGACCGCTTCAACATTGAACGACTCGCTCTATTCTATAGAACAACGCACCTTGGGACGCATAGGCGTATCAGTTTTAGATTCAACGGATCAACAATGGCACTATAAAGGGAATGAAAGGTTCCCTATGATGAGTACATTCAAGACATTAGCATGTGCAAAAATGCTACAGGACTCTGATAGAGACATTTTAGATATAAGTACAATGGCGCCAGTAAAATCCGATGAACTAATCGCTTGGTCACCAATAACAAAAAACATGGTTGGCAGTTCAATTACCATTGAAAATGCTTGTGAAGCTACGATGAAGACTAGTGATAATACTGCTGCAAACATAGTCTTAAAGCACATCGGAGGCCCACAGGGTGTCACTGCTTTTCTACGTTTGATCGGAGATAAAGTAACTCAATTAGATCGTTTTGAACCTGAACTAAACCAAGCCAAAGCTGATGACCTACGTGATACAACGACGCCAAATGCGATGAATAAGACCCTATATCATATTTTATTCGAAGATGTATTAGCTCAAAATTCAAAAAAACAACTTAAGGAATGGATGCAAGGGAACACTGTTTCCGATTCTTTACTCCGTTCTGTTTTACCAAAAGGGTGGTCTATTGCAGATCGTTCTGGTGCAGGAGCTAACGGTTCGCGCGGTATTACAGCAGCAATTTGGACTGACGAGCGCGAGCCATTAATCATTAGCATCTACCTGACACAAACCAACCTTTCTATGCCAGAACGTAATCAAGTTATTAATGAAATTGGTAAGGCTATTTTCGAAGAGTATGCTGTAAAATAACTAGATGAGATTGTCATACTGTTGACAATAGATATGCCGTAGAGAACAAAATGGGGTTGTACGGCATATTGACCACCTTCGTTGCTTGGCTATAACTCATTTTGGGGCAATTCCGTGTTACATGCCCCGCAAACACACCTACTAGTCGCTCTTCAATTTATGCTTTCAAGTTATGTACGTTTGTTGAGTCTTTGCGTGTTTTGGTTTTGTAGCGGTGCAACTCCCAAGTCATCTGAGCGACTTTATCTGCCATTACCTTCAGTTCACCTTTGAACTGCTCGTTCTCAGCTCGAAGTTTTTCGTTTTTATCCAAAACCTCTTGGTACTTATCCTTTGAAACCTTTGCCTTAGCTTTATTAGCTCTAGCCTTTACAACCCCTACATTGGTTGGGTCAGTGGCATACTTCTCTTTCTCTGCTAACACCTTCTCAAGCAGAACAATATGATTCTTCAACGACCCATTAGAAACTCCTGCTCGCCTTTCAACAGCATAAGGACTGATTTTCTTGCCCTCTTTCAAAAGAGCCTTAAACGCATTCTCTAGCTTTGTTGCCACCGTCGCCATTACAGAGCCTCTACTCGATATTTTTCAAATTGAATGTTATGGTCAGCCATCACTTTTTCCGCAGTCCTTATATCACTTAGTTGCGTAGCGAGTGAACTGCGGTTGAACATTCCCATTTCTTTCATTTTTTCAATTTTTTCAATACATCTCTCTCGCCTTATCACCCAGTTTTCAGCTTCAACCTTGTTTACATTTAAGTTCTCACAGTCTCTGCCTACGCATTTAGAAGGCTCAAACAAATGCCCCATGCTACATAGCTCACCAGAAAAACAAGTTCCAAACCCTGTCGATTTGTTTGCACCTTTCGTGTCTTCAACCAACTGATTAAACCTAGCGTCACCAACCACCATAGGCTCTCCACTCATGAACTTCATGAAGCCACCTGACTGCTCTTCTGGATGCTCAATCATGTCCTTAAGGTACTCAGCGTGAGACTCTATTTCTTGCTCTTGGATTTTCTCTTTAATTTTGGCTGGGTTTTGAATGCCTAGTAACGTCAGAACCTCAGAATGACTCGCATAAATGGCTGTCATCGCAAGGTGTATATGCTTAAATTGATGCTTCAACGAGGCTAATGACACTAGCCCATGACCGACCACAAAATGAGCAAACGTCCGTCTTAAAGAGTGAGTATTAAAGCGCCAATACAGCTCTCCACGCTCATTTTCCTTTATTGGGCTAAGCTTCTCGTGGACGATGGGGTTTAGCAGGTTAAAAATCTCATCCATTTCTTCTGGAAGGTAGCGAATATCGATATGAAGACTGTAATCGTAGAAAATTTGGCGTAAATTCTTAGTATGGAGTTGGGCATCTTTTAACTGACGATGAATAGTGTCGCCTGTCCATCCCTTTCCTTCACCTTTGAGCGAAAACCGTGGCGAGAGGTGAATATCACCTGAAACAGAACGATATTTATCATTGAGTACCGTTAGTATTAATAACGCTTTCTCACAAATTGGCGCACACGCCCATGCATCCTCACGACTTAGCTTATCCAACTTATCCGTCCACGAACGCATTGTGCAAAGCTTTACGCCATCAATATCAACCTCTTTGTATGAGTCACCCTCAATCTGGGTTAATTCACTTATCCTCATTCCCGTGAATGCCGAACAAGCGCCAAAACACGCTCCTTCAATCATTCTAAAAGCATCAATGGCTTGCTTTTCAGTCACCCCTTTTAATTGGGCATACGCTTTCACATCCAATAAAACATTATCTTTCTTATAGGCATCAATAACGCCTCTATGAGCTTTACTGCGATAGATAGACTCAACTTCGTCCTTAGCTTTATCTCGATAGTCATCAAGTACCTCTTGAGGGAAAATGCCGCTGTTTTTTGCTTTTTCCTCAACCTCAATATCGACAATGAGTTCCTGATACAGAGTTTCGATTTCTTGTTCGATATCATGCTCAGTCTGCAATGAGCGATACTCCGCCTCGACTTCCGATTCGAGGTCTCGACCGCCCAAAAAGTCTCGGTAAGCAGACTCTACATCTTGAATTAAACGAGAAAGGTATTGCTCATAAATAACGGGGATGACTGTCGGAAAATGCCCTTTACCATGAGCGGCATATTTCTTGGAAACTTTTCTTGCAGTCTCACCCTCTTGGTAGGGAATGTGAAATCTAGCCCTCTCTGGAAAATGTAAATTAACTTGAACGAGTACACTGAGAGCATTCAGTCTCGTAGCACAGGACTTTTCACTCCATCCACGTAACGACTCTTTGATTTGCGAAAATACGATGTCATTTGAAATATAAGAAAAAGCGTTATTGGCAGTATTCGCAAACACTCTCAGTAGTAAATCGACATGAACCTGTATATCTTTAACCTGCTCAATCTTCCTGAAGGTTTTCCCCTCCATACTCAGCAAAGTGTCTTTGCCGCCCCATATCAACCAATACATTCGCTGCTTAAACTCTAAAAGCAGTTTGGGGTTATGCTTTTGGGCTTGGAACGTTAAGGTGTAGTTCGATTTTTTCTCATTCTTGGTGTTGAACAGGTCGTTAAAATCCCAAGCATCATCTTCAAAGTAAGAAGCTGGACTGCCATCTCGCTTTACGCTGACTACAGTTCTTGCAGTCGGCATAGGGTAAGCTTCGTCAATAGGCAAAGCGTATTTTTTAAACAGTGCGTGGTCATGGCTAATACTGTACATGCTTACCCCTTAAAAATATCTTGAATAGAATCTTCGTCCCAAAGAGGATGGCAACCTTGCCGCTCTAGGTATTTTTCCGCTGCCTTGAGGTTTCTTTTCTTGAAGCGTTTCTTTATGTCTCGAATCGCTGATTTCACCTCACTGAAATTCTTAATGAAGTGGTCAAGGCTTTTATGGGCGGCTACCGCCTCATTGAGACGAAACTCAAACGACAGCAAACGCCAAATGTCATGAACCTCATCAACAACAGCAAAATTTCGGCACATAAAGCATTTGATGACATAGCCACAAGCAGTATTTTTCACATCGTCATCATCTAACAATCCCGTTTCTAGATTGCTTTTTTGAAACTCACGTTTTTGCGGCACATCTTCACCTTTACATACCCCTCCGTTAGCGATGGCGTCCACAGGCTCGCTAGAAGACGCTCTAAGGGCATCGACTTCTTCACTAGACAAAACCTCACAATGTTGTGCCTTCGTGGTTGCTATCGCGGCAGTAACCCCTCCAGTTGGGTTACTGCCCAACGCAAAGAGTGTGGCTGTTCCAAAAGCCAATTCACGATGTGCTAAGGCTTTTGAGTTCTTACTGTAGTCTGAATTATTCCATGTGCTTTCAGATGTATTACGATTGCTCTCCATCGCGCCTTGTCGCCCCAGCTTTTCTTCGGCGTACTGCTTAATGGATGACTTCAAGCGTTCGCAGGTTAAAGAAAAATCTGGATTTGCCGCTTTCATTGTTTGCAGTAAAACCGAGCGTGTCATTAGACTTGCAATATAGGTATTGAGATTCATAGGCGTTGGCTGATTACCATTTCGCCGTGTAAAAAGATAATGCTTATCTAACCCCAAATCGACAGCATTAAGCTTCGACAATTCGAAGTGTTCTTCAAAAAAAGTTTTAGATACCGCTCTTGGAGCAAAGGTACGAGATTCTTCTTTATAGCCACGAGTTTTCAAGCCTTTTACCGATATTCGGTTCCCTCCTGCCTTATCAATACTCCAACTGTCTTCCACCACAAAGGTGTTCAGCGCCTCTGCTTGTCCCACTGCGGTGTAATACACATAGAGGAACACCGCATTGCATATCAGACGATTAAATGCAATTTCACGCTTATATTCGCTGATGGTCTTATCTAAATACTCTTTGTAAAGTAATTTTCTATCCGATAACAGCGCACGAGCGATACGCTTTAACTCTTTCTTTGTGTAGTTATTGGAATCTAACGATGCACTCGCGGTATCTAGATTGCGAGTTGCTTTAGGTATATCTCCAAAACCAAACTTCTTTAAGATTGAATTGTAGTTTGAAGCCAACCATCCCAACGTTTTGGCTTTTATCGGCTTACCATGCAATCCGACACCTGTTGTTCGCTGAGATAGCCATACAGCCTGAATATAGTTCACACACGATTCTGGTGAGAACTCGACCTTAGACTTACGCTTTTGAGATTGACTAGTGAAGTTATGCTTTAAAATGTTATCAATATGCTGAAAGTTTCTGACTTTACTCGCCTCTGCCCAACCTGATTGTTCAAACTTGGAAATAAGCAAAGACACATGCTCTTTGGTGCTGTATTTAAGCCACCCTTTGAAGTCGCATGTGCGGTTTCCCCCATTCCCTGATACCCAAATATATTTCCATTGATGAATCTTGGACAGTGGGTTATCTGATTGCATTTCATCGGTCGGAATGGAGCGATAGGTACGAACGTTATCAGGCTTATCTGAGTCGAAGTTCTCCGTCATATGATGTGTTCCTCTTCCAATAACGCCATCATTAACTCAGGCACTTGGTTCTTGGTTGGGTTACCTTCCCAATGCGTTAAATAACGCATGGTCACAGATAAGTCCTTGTGTCCAAGTTCATCTTTCAGTAGTTTCAGCGCCTGTGTCGTGCTCAAGTCGGGTATATTGAGCAACAGGTCGAGCTTATTAGCCGCATAAGTCGCTCTCGTATCATGGAAATCGTGGTCGAAGTGAGGGTTGCTGTTTTCCTTAATCGCATTTCTTAACCGCCCCCATAGCGTATCAATGGAATTTGACCGTTGCCCCTCTTCTTTAAATCGATTCCCCTCCTTTGTAATAAATACAGGCGCATCTTCATCACCCGTATTGAAAAAGTAGAGCCGTTTACGCTCCTTGTACCGCTCACTTTCGCAGTATTGAGTGACTTGCTCCATTAACCAAACAGGCATCGAAATTGTGCGGTTCTTGCTGTATTTGGTGTAGCAGCCATGAGAAGGGCCAATCTTGATATCGGTGTAGGTTTTGCCCTTAAAACCTTTGGGTACTTTAAAATGGCGAGGCTTTATATCAGCGACCTCAATCGCTCTTAGACCTGAATTAATTACAGTCGCTACCAACAGTCGAAACTCACCAGAGATCCCCGCTCGATGCCAATTGTCTCGAATGTGCCTTATGTCCAAGTCATTCATTGGGGTGAGTTCGGTTTCTTGCTTCGGACTTTTGATGGTAATGTCCGTCAGCATTTGGCCGTACTTATTGTGACCATGCACCTCAAACGGCAACTTCTCCACATAACCATGACGGTAGCAAAACACATAGAATCTTCGGATCACAGATAAGGTCGATGCCCCGACACTTCGGCGCATGTTTCCTTTAGCAATCTGTTTGTCTAAATAATTTCTGAAGAGATAAATGGGGTAACGCTCAAGTTCTTCATTCTCATCATTCCAATTGAGATTGTTCTTTCCTAAATATCGAAAAAAGCGAAGCAGAGCATACGAAGTTGGCTCCGTATCTTTAACCCCTTCTACAATGCGACGGCTCATAATAAACGCATTGGCATAGAACTCTGGCTCACCGTTAGAGGTAAACAACAGATTAACGCCATCAAAGTGCATGGGTTTACTCACGGTGAAGTCTGATGAACCTGGTGGATCACCTAACTCAATGTCACCAATTTCTATTGATCGACTAGTTGCTACAAGATGGTAAAAGTGTTCCATACAATACCCAATTAACTTATCTAAATTAAAGTTAGACTATCAATCTAAACAAATCAAATAAAAACACAGATACTGTTATCTATGTCAAACAACTATTTAGATATGTTGGCTGTAAAAAAAGCCATGCATTGTCTGCATGGCTTTTTGAATCGTGTTGATAGTTTTCAACGATGGGTTGGCATCAACTTAATCTTCTTTTTTCGTGTTATGCCAAATGCCGTCTTCTAGTTGTGATTTTAACTCTGGAAAATCATTCACATCAAATGTTGGCACTTTACCCTCGCGCAGTTGGCGATTGTAATCTTTAGCAAGCTTAATCACGATACCTGACAACAATAGAATTGCCACCAAGTTCACTATCGCCATTAGACCCATTGATACATCAGCCAATGACCAAACCACTGGTAGAGATGCCAATGCACCAAACATCACCATACCAAGAACAACCACGCGGAAAAGACCTAAACCGGCTTTATGGTTATGCTCTAAGAAGATAAGGTTTGTTTCGGCGTACGAGTAGTTCGCGATAATCGAAGTAAATGCAAAGAAGAAAATCGCGACAGCAACGAAAATACTGCCCCACTCACCAACTTGAGAGCTTAATGCTCGCTGAGTCAGTTCAATACCCGTCACTTCTGTTGCTTGGCCTACGTACTCACCAGACATTAGGATGATAGCTACGGTAGCAGAACAGATAACGATGGTATCCATAAAGACACCAAGCATTTGAACATAACCTTGAGACGCAGGATGTGGCGGGTAAGGTGTCGCTGATGCTGCGGCGTTTGGCGCAGAACCCATACCAGCTTCGTTCGAGAATAGACCACGCTTAATGCCGTTAATCATCGCCTGTGCGATTGCGTATCCTAAACCACCAGCGGCTGCTTCTTGTAAGCCAAAAGCACTCTTAAAGATAAGCATCAGAACGGCAGGTAACTTATCTAGGTTTGCGAACATAACGAACAGTGCAAGCGCAAGGTACGCTAATGCCATAACAGGCACAACTAGCTCTGCAACTTTCGCGATACGCTTGATACCACCAAAAATAACCACCGCTGATAGTGCAACAACCGCAATACCTACGTATAAATCATCCCAACCAAATGCGTTGCTCATCGCATTTGCAATAGAGTTTGCTTGAACGGCGTTGAATACCAAACCAAAAGCGATGATAAGGAAAACAGAGAAAAGCACGCCCATCCAGCGCATGCCCAAACCTTTTTCCATGTAGTAAGCAGGACCACCACGGTAGTTGCCATCATCATCTTTGGTTTTGTATAGCTGCGCTAGCGTACTTTCCGCAAACGACGTCGCCATACCAAGCATCGCAATTAACCACATCCAGAAAATTGCACCTGGGCCACCAGCAGTCAAAGCAACAGCGACACCAGCCATGTTACCTGTACCTACACGAGCAGCAAGACTAGTACAAAGCGCTTGGAAAGAAGAAATACCAGCTTTGTCTGCTTTACGGCTGTTCTTAAGAACTGAGAACATATGGCCGAAGTGGCGGAATTGGATGAATCCCAATCGAACGGTGAAGTAGATTCCTACACCAACAAGAAGATAAACCAGAATCGAACCCCAAAGGAGATCGTTCATCAAATTGATTAAGTCTGTCATGTGTACCTCAAAGTGAGTTGCGCTAGCTTTTGCTTCCAAGCTCTCCACTAGATTGCCCGCTAAGTGTCAAAGTGTGCTTAGCTTTTTGAGTAATGTTTATTGCGCAATCTAGAATCGTAAACGTCGCTTCATGCATCCATGTTACGTACCAGCGTATTTTTTGACGGGCGGATAATGCAGGCTCGGCCAGCAAAAATCAATATGCAACAACTTACACTTAGGTGCAATTTTTCACTAGAAACTCACTAAAAATTAACAACAAAACAAATGGTCAATCAACAAAAAACCAACATAACAACGATGATTTAAAAATATAAACGGGCGAAAGACGAAAGTATATTTGCAACTTAACTGGTCAAAAAAGTCTGGTATCTTAAGGCTTTCAACTATTTCTTGTTCTAAGGACCATTTGCGTTTTTCCCCGCTTCTAACAAAGTAACACGGCTCCTACATGATCCTGTTATTCATGGGGACTACTACACTTTGCGTTAACATAAATAATTCGTCGATTTAAACGATTTCGTATATTCATATGTTTGTTTTTTATGCACTCTCTAGTCATAAAAATGTGATTCTAGAAGTACTTTTACACGAAACTGTCATGTTAGAGACACAAATGCGAAACCTATCGCAGTTATGCTCCTCCCTATTGTGGTACTAAAAAAGCTCCACACGAACTGACTACAAAGTTTGGATAAAGAAAAGGGAAAGGTGGCTTATGGAAGGCTTTCAACTCGATGATGTATTTGACCTAGATACTACCTCAGCAACTCGCTCTCGCAATAAACGAATGAAGCGCAAATGGCGCGAAATTGAAGAAATGAATGACCGACGTAACTTACTCAGAGAGCTTCGAGAGTTAGACGTTTGTAATGACATAACCTTAGAAGATATCAAACTATAATGAACACAAAAGGCACCTAAGGGTGCCTTTTGTACTTTTTCGATACATCAAACCATTGCTCTGTTTGTATCGAAAAAACATCAAATTACTATTTTCTTAACTGATGAGAATTAAACCTACTTTTGACTCTTTATTCTTCAAAATAAAATTCATATAAATTCTCACTAAATGAGAATTTGACGCATAAAAACACAAAAAAGCAAACGATTACCTTGCGTATTGCTACTACACAAACTCAACATTACTTTGGCGTACACGTTCTGCAAGCTGTTTATAGCGATCAGCAATCGTGTCACCAAACACTGGGTCATCCTCGCTTTCTTGCCACTGACTTTCAACATTCAGCCAGTCCTCGCTAGTAAACAATTCCTCAATCAATGGCAGAATTTGTCTTTCCTCCAAATCAAGATGTTGTTTTTGAGTCGTAATAAAATCTTCTAGTTGCTGAGTAAACATTTCTTGAGGAACAACCGCATCTTGTAAAATCATCTCTACGACCAATGCAAACTGCTTCGTTTTCTCCGCCAGCTCTTTATGTTCTAACTCAAGATTTTCAATGGTTTTTTGCTGCCCATAATGCTCTAGAAAATAGTGGTACAAGATATCTTCTTTAGGGTGATGGACTTTCTCCGAATGATTAGACAAATAATCTACAATCTCACTCACCAAAGAGTAGTTGATGGCATGTTCTTGTTTTATTTCATTCAGTTTATGACGAAGTATCGCCAAAAGACGAACCATATAACCGTGTTCACGTCTAATTCGTTCAATCATCATAGAGCTTCTCCATTACACCTACTTTTAATAAGTGTATATGAGAAAACATCCCCTCGTCTCGACATCGCTCAAAAAAACAGCGATCGTAATGTCACGTTCGCTGTACTCTTTCAAACAAGCGATTGAAAATTGCTCAGAAAACTATACCGCTACCGGTAAGTGCCAGTTAATCGGCTCTAGGCCTTGTTGCTCAAGAATTTGATTGGTTTGGGAAAAATGTTGGCAGCCAAAGAAGCCTCTATGTGCAGAAAGTGGCGATGGATGTGGAGCTTCAAGCACATGATGTTTTGAACGATCAATAAAACGTCCTTTCTTCTGTGCGTGCGCTCCCCAAAGTAAGAATACGACGCCATGCTGATGTTGATTGATCGCCTCAATGACTCGATCGGTAAACGTCTCCCAACCGGTTTTTGAGTGCGAATGTGCCTTGCCTTGTTCTACGGTCAATACCGTATTGAGCAGCAACACTCCTTGCTCTGCCCAACGTTGCAAAAAGCCATGCTGCGGAATTTGGAACCCATCAATATCCTGCGCGAGTTCTTTATACATATTCACCAAAGATGGGGGTGTTTTAATGCCAGGCAACACAGAGAAACACAATCCATGAGCTTGATTCGGACCGTGATAAGGATCTTGCCCTAATATTACAACTTTCACATCACCAAATTCAGTAAAACGAAAAGCATTAAACACGTCTTCCTCTGGAGGAAAAATTGCTTTGCCTGACGCGCGCTCTGCTTCAACAAATTTTAGCGTATCAATAAGGTAGCTCTGTTGCTTTTCTTCGCCGATCACATCGTGCCAAGTGGGTAACTGATTCATGGAAAGTTCCTGTCCTATCATTTCTCTCTATTCTAACGAGCGAAACTCAAACAGACAAAGCTTGCCTCTGACTAACAATGACTAAAAACGGCAAAAATAGGCTAATGACGCTGAGGCGTTCGAAAATGTCCCGGTCCTGTAATATGTCGGTTAGGCATGGGTAAACGAACGACACGTCGAGATTGTGTTGCAGAAACAAAAGATACAGGTCGAGACATAACGACATCCTCCTAGTTAGCACGACCAAAATGGTCATGCTACGTATTCAATTAAAACTCTACTCTTTACTTGAAAGAAAGATATTGAAAGAAAGATGCCAACTTTTTCAATCTATGACTCACCCACCATTTCATCTAGATGGTATTGACGCAGTGCGCTAATTTCTTGCTGCCAGATATCTGGGTCAATGGTTTCTAAAATCAATGGGATACCATCAAATCGCGGATCTTTCGCTATATATTCAAAACAACTCCAGCCGATTTCACCTTTACCGAGTGAATGATGGCGATCCACCTTGCTGGCAAACTCTACTTTTGAATCATTAAGATGCATTGCTCTTAAATAGTGCATACCAACGATACGATCAAACTCAGCAAATGTATGTTCACAATCTTCTTTCGTGCGTAAATCATAACCCGCAGTAAAAGTATGGCATGTATCTAAACAAACACCGACACGTTCTTTGTCTTCGACTTGATCAATGATTTCTGCAAGGTGTTCAAACTTCCAACCTAAGTTTGTGCCTTGCCCAGCCGTATTTTCTATTACCGCGATGACATTCGGTACAGCTCGATGGGCAAGATTGATCGACTCAGCAATGGTCGCTAGACACTCTTGTTCAGATATTTTCTTTAAATGGCTGCCTGGATGGAAGTTCAGTAATGTCAAACCAAGTTGGTTGCAGCGCTCCATCTCATCAATAAACGCGGCTCGTGATTTGTTAAGCTTTTCTTCTTCGGGCGCGCCCAAGTTAATCAGGTAAGAGTCGTGCGGAAGAATATGTTCGGCGCTAAACCCTAGCATCTTGCAATTGGCTTTAAATGCGCGAATGGTTTTCTCTTCCAGTGGTTTTGCTACCCACTGACGCTGATTTTTCGTAAATAGAGCAAACGCATTTGCACCAATTTCTCTTGCACGTAAAGGGGCTTGATCTACACCGCCAGCGGCAGACACATGAGCACCAATAAATTTATTTCCAAGTCTATTTTTAATGTTTGTCATTTAATCACTTTTGACTTTCAGTATGATTACCAAAATACAGAGGGTTGCATTCCACTGGTTGAAATTTGAACTAAATATGTAGTAAATTTACAACAAATTTAACTTTTAAATATTTTTTATATTATCAAATAAATTGTAAATAGTATGTTTTCAAACGTTTTATTGATTTAACTCAAGAAAATTACCTCCAAAAAATTAAGGTTTTTAGTTGTTTTTTGACCTAAATCAATATTAATATAATGGATATTGGCTATATAATACCTAGCTCAACAAAAATTCGAAAATTAACACCAATAATCACCACAGAAGTGGTCTAGGAGACAGTAATGATCCAAGGTATCCAAATTACTAAAGCAGCTAACGACGAACTACTAAACTCAATCTGGCTACTAGATAGCGAGAAAAACGAAGCACGTTGTGTTGCAGCAGCATCAACTTACGAAGCTGACCAAGTTATCGCAATCAGCGATCTAGGTGAATACGAAAGCCGCGAAGTAGCAATCGAAACAGCTCCACGCATCGAAGGTGGCCAACACCTTAACGTTAACGTTCTTAAGCGTGAAACTCTAGAAGATGCAGTTGCTCACCCAGAGAACTACCCACAGCTAACTATCCGTGTTTCTGGCTACGCAGTACGCTTCAACTCGCTAACTGCAGAACAACAACGTGACGTAATCGCTCGTACATTTACTGAGTCTCTATAATAAAGACATCTTTCAGTAAGATTTTAAAAACGGCGCTCTGAGAGCGCCGTTTTTCTTTGCATTCAAAAATAAAAAGGTGGAGACACTGCTCCACCGTTTTAAGTATTTCTCTCTTGTAATACTTACTGCACGCGACGTAGCACTTGTTTTAATGCATCAAAATCTGCGTTTAGATCTTCTGATAACAACTCCATCACAGCATGTTTCGCGAGTGGCGCAGGAAGATCGATGTCTGATTGTAGAATGTCATCTACGACTTCTTTGAACTTCGCAGGGTGTGCAGTACATAGAAACAGGCCTGTTTCTCCGTCTTGCAATTGCTCTTCAAGAACGCGATACGCAATCGCACCGTGAGGTTCACACAGGTAACCCAGTGCGTATAGGTCTTTCACCGACTGAGCGCTTTGCTCATCAGACACAGCACCTTTACCTAGCGTCTCCAAGCCCCACTCTTTCACGCGGCATAGCTCTTCGATACGAGGCCAGTTGTTTGGTTGGCTCACGTCCATTGCGTTCGATGTTGTTGCAACCGTTGGTTTCGGCGCCCACTGACCCGTTTCTAGGTAACGTGGCACGGTGTCATTAGCGTTAGTTGCCGCGATGAAACGTTTGATAGGCAGACCCAGTGCTTTTGCCAGTAAACCAGCAGTTAGGTTACCAAAGTTACCACTTGGTACAGACACTACTAGGTTTTCACGCTCTTGTTTGCTCATTTGCGCAGCGGCTTCAAAGTAGTAACAGATTTGCGCCATCAAACGGCTGATGTTGATTGAGTTTGCAGAGTTCAGACCAATCTCTTCACGCAGTGCAGAATCATCGAAAGCTTGCTTAACCAGAGCCTGACAGGCATCGAAGTCGCCATCAATCGCAACAGTGTGAATGTTCTTACCAAGCGTACAGAATAGCTTCTCTTGCAGCGGGCTGATCTTGCCTTTCGGGTAAAGGATCACAACGTTGATGTCTTCCATTCCGTAGAAAGCGTGCGCAACGGCTGCGCCAGTATCGCCAGAAGTTGCAGTCAGAATGGTGATCTTGCCACCGTCTGAAACGGCTGCCAGCGATTGCGCCATAAAGCGGCCACCAAAGTCTTTAAACGCGAGCGTTGGGCCGTGGAAAAGTTCCAGTGCGTAAACACCATCTTTTACTTGGTTAATTGGTGCTGGGAATTGGAATGCAGCATCAACCAATGCGTTAACCTGCTCTTCCGCTAGTTCATCACCGATCAACGCCGATAAAATCTTAGTACTACGGGACACAAAATCTTCTGCCAGTAGCACATCAATGTCTTCAAATTTTGGTAATTCCGATGGGAAAAATAGACCTTGGTTACGGCCTAATCCTTGGCGAACGGCTTGGCCAAAGGAAACTTGTTCATCATTTTCTTTTATATTGTAAAGCTTCATAGCTCACTTCCTGTTACTTTCGACCCCTGCTTATCTAGACGACAAACGTGGACGAATCCTTCTTCGTTTTGTACGTAGTTCTGTTCTAACCAGCGAGCAACTCGCTCAGCGACATCTTTCTCTTTGCAAATACTGAACAGTGTCGGCCCACTGCCAGAAATACCGGTAGCCAATGCTCCCGCAGACGCTGCGTATTGACGTGCATTCGCAAAACCTGGAAGCAGTTTCTCACGATACGGTTCTGCGATCACGTCTTTGATCATTTTTGCAGCAAGTTCTGGCTGACCAGAATGACACGCATGAATAAAGCCTGCAAGGTGGCGACCATGAGCAATGATATCTTGTCGTCGGTATTGAGATGGTAGGATCTCACGCGCTTCTGCTGTGGATACTTTGATACCCGGATACGCCATCACCCAGTACCAATCGTCAAAGCAAGGCACTTCTTGGCTGATGATGCCTAACTCTTCAAGCATCAATTGCACACCGCCAAGATAACATGGCGCGACGTTATCGTAGTGAATACCACCAGAGATCTTACCTTCCATCTCCCCCATCAGTGCTAGCAACTCTGTCTCATTAAGCGGCTGACCATGGAATCGGTTCAATGCATCTAATGCAGCAACGATAGAACATGCACTTGAGCCTAATCCTGAGCCAATTGGCATGTTCTTTTCTAACGTCATCTCAAGTGGTTTTAGCTCGACGCCTTTTTTGTCTAGCTCACGAGCAAACACCACCCAACAATCGTAAACGATGTTCTCTTTCGGCTCGGTTGGCAGCTTCTCAACAAAATCACCAGCAGTCTTCAGAGTGAACGACTCAACTCCGGACTTAACCAATACTCGGTCACCCAAAAGTGTGCCATCAACTGGGGACACTGCCGCCCCCAAAACATCGAAGCCAACGCTTACATTACCAATTGATGCTGGGGCATAAACCACTACATCCATATCACTTGAACTCATTGTTGTTATACCCCTAGCTTCCAACCCAAAGTGCGCATCACATCCGAGAATACGCCAGCAGCCGTGACCTCAGTACCCGCACCGTAACCACGTAGTACTAGTGGAATTGGTTGGTAGTAGCGGCTGTAGAAAGCCAGTGCGTTTTCACCATCTTTGATCTTAAACATCGGATCGTTTTCATCGACTGCAGCGATGCTTACTGTGCATTTACCCTCGACAATTTCACCGACGTAGCGCAGTACTTTGCCATCTTCTGCCGCTTTCGCCGACAGCTCTTTAAAGTACGCGTCCGCTTCTGGTAAACGTTCCATAAACTCTTCAACGCTGCCTGAGTCGTCAAAGCCTGGAGGAAGAGCCTGATCAACCACAACGTCTTCTAACTCTAGGGACATGCCAGCTTCACGAGCGAGGATCAGGAGCTTACGCGCAACGTCCATACCTGATAGATCGTCACGAGGATCCGGTTCCGTAAAACCGTTTCGCTTAGCGATGTTAGTGGCTTCACTTAGGCTCATGCCTTCATCTAGCTTGCCAAAGATGTATGACAGAGAGCCAGAAAGGATGCCACTGAAGCGCTCTAATTCATCACCCGCTGAAATTAAGTTTTGTAAGTTTTCGATTACCGGTAGACCCGCGCCTACGGTTGTTTCGTACATCAGCTTACGACGAGAGCTGCGCGCTACATCGCGAAGCTGATGGTAGTAGGCCATGCTTGCTGTGTTTGCTTTCTTGTTTGGTGTAACTACGTGGAAGCCTGCCGCTAGGAAGTCTGCGTATTGATTCGCGATATCTTCACTTGACGTACAGTCAACCAATACTGGGTTAATGATGTGGTTACGTTGAACCAAAGAAATCAAACGCGCTAGGCTGAATTCTTCTGTCGCTGCCGATATACGATCACGCCAATGCTCTAGTGGTAGACCTTCACTATCAAGTAGAAGACCTTTGCTGTTTGCCAAGCCACATACGCGAATTACGATACCTTTTTCCGCAAGCTTCGCTTGTTGACGCTCGATCTGATCCACCAGCTCACCACCAACGCCGCCAATACCAACCACGAATACGTCTAGGAAGTGCTTAGAGTTGAATAGGTTCTCGTGACACGCTTTGATTGCTTCAGAGATCTTATCTTCTGGAATCACGGCTGAGATAGCACGCTCAGATGAGCCCTGTGCAATTGCTACAATGTTTACGTTCACTTCTGCAAGAGATGAGAAGAAGCGAGATGCCACGCCACGAGAAGTTCGCATGCCATCACCAACTAGCGTCACGATAGAAACATTATCGATGAACTCAACTGGCTCCAATAATCCATCTTTAAGTTCTAATTCAAACGCATCTGCTAATACTTGCTGTGCTTTTGCTTTGTCGTCCGCTTCAATACAGAAGCTGATGCTGTATTCAGAAGAAGATTGAGTAATCAGAACAATAGACACACCTGCAGATGACATTGCGCCGAATACACGACTAGCCATGCCTACCATGCCTTTCATACCCGGGCCAGACACGTTAACCATAGTTAGGTCGTTTAGTGTCGTGATACCTTTGATGGCTAGGTTATCTTCGCCTGTGTCTTGACCAATTAACGTGCCGGCACCTTGAGGGTTAAAGCTGTTTTTGATCAGACAAGGAATATGGAATTGTGCGATTGGTGCGATGGTTTTTGGATGCAGAACGGATGCACCAAAGTAAGAAAGCTCCATCGCTTCTTGGTAGCTAAGAGATTTAAGTAAGCGAGCATCTTCAACCAAACGCGGGTCACAGTTGTAAACACCATCAACGTCAGTCCATATTTCACAACAATCTGCACGTAGACACGCCGCAAGAACCGCCGCAGAATAGTCAGAACCATTACGACCAAGTGTAACAAGTTCACCTTTTGCATTGCCGGCAGTGAAACCTGGCATGATATTCACATGACCTTGAGGAAGAGGGTTTTGGCGGAAATTCTGAGTAGATACCTCAACGTCGACCATCGCTTCAAGATGATCGCCTTTTGCATATAGGTATTCAACGGGATCGATTAGATGCGCTGGTTGGCCTTTCGCTTCCAATACCGCTTTCATCAGCTGAATCGAAACGCGTTCGCCTTTACTGATGATGCGTGCATTGACGTTATTTGGGCACATACCAAGAAGATTGATGCCATGAACGAACTGGCGAAGTTGAGAAAGTGACGTTTTAACTTGGTTGTCGAAAGCTGCACCATCGATATTTGGTAATACAGCTTGGATATCTGCAAACAGTGCCTTGAACGATGCTTCTAGCTCGTTGATTTGCAGCTCTGCTTCGCCATTGCGTAACGCTCCCTCAATCACAGCCACCAATTTATTTGTCGTTTTACCTGGCGCTGAAAGCACCACCGCGACTTCTTCTTGCTGTGCATTATTGGCGATGATATCCGCCGCTCTTAAAAAGCGATCTGCATCTGCTAATGATGAGCCGCCAAACTTCAATACTCGCATCCCTTCCTCCGATGTATTTTCTTAAATCTGTCTAAATTCTGTTTAAAAATGTATAAAAAAAGGCCTGTATCTTGTTGGATACAGGCCTTTTTTGTGAATTTCTTTCGCTCAGCAGCCTGCCCCAACATATGTCGTGTCGGTAATAATAATGGTTGTGGTCATTACTAGTTGGCTGAGAGATGTCATAAATAAATATTCAACGATAATTATGTGTTTGCTTAACTCTACGTTTACCGAGTTTCCTAAACAGAGTCAACTAAAAATTGTTTATTTTACCGTCACGCTGCAATACCCACCTCACCAATACAGATAAATTAACCAATGTTAACAATAACTTAAACGCAAAATTTTGATATTTCCTTTTTTCTCGTGTTCACTAAGCGTTCAAAAGAGTCCATTTTCAAATCACACGCGTTGACGATATTCAAAAGGGATTGCCGCTATTAAACTGATAGAATTTAACAGCACATTAACTGTGATCAAGATTCATAGGATCAAATTAAATCATAATTTAATGAGCCGGCTTTCATATTCTATGCTTTAATAGTGAGAAGCTTTTAGCACATACTAATAACAAAGTTAGACACAAGGAGTGGTTAACATGAAAAGATGGATTTTTCTGTTACTATTTGTTGTGCCTGCCATTTCTGTTGCGACCGAATTACCGCCGTTGCCAGGTAAAACGGCACCATCCCCTCATAAGCTCTTCATTTCTAGTGAAAACTACCAAACCGACAGTTTCGATGTGTGGAATATTGATGGTGGCTACGCGTATGAACTGTTTGATTCCGTTGATCTGTATGTTGGTGCTCGAGTTAACAACTCTCCAACTCAGAATCAGAGCGGCTTTTTAAGTGGGATCAGTTATCATTTTAATGATCGCGTTACTGTAAAAAGTACTGTGCGCTCTTATAAAGGAGAGGCACTTGAAGGCCTCCGTGAAGAAGATCGTAGCCTTGCAGCCGAAGTATCAAGCCGCGTAAAGATCACTGACAACTTAGATCTTCACGCCACTTTGGACTATCAAGATTGGCAACAAGGTTTTGAAGTTGGCTTAGGCTTTCGCTTTTAAAACGATAGCTCGTCTTTCGAAATCAACACCCCATTCCAATCCGCGTATACGTAATGCTTTGGTTGCACAATTTGATTGTGCATGGTCAATGTAACGTTGACTTCGCCCATACCGCGCTTCTCTGTTTTGAACGGACAAGTTCCTAATGCTTGAATACCAATGTCCATCTGCGACATCTGAGCCACATCTCGAACCGCACCATAGACAATGATCCCCTCCCAACCATTTTCGATAGCAAGAATGGCCAACTGATCACCTAATAGGGCTCGTTGGCAGGAACCATGCCCATCCACAATCAATACTTTGCCAGTGCCATCTTCACTCAATATTTCTCGCACCATAGAGTTGTCGTGATAACAACGCACGGTAACGATTTCTCCAAAAAATGCAGCGCGTTGACCGTAGTTTTGCAATGGTAAACTCAACTGCGTCACTTGCTCTTCATATTGGTCACAAATATCTGGTGTTATGTCTCTCATGGTTCCTCCGTGAATTGTCTCATCAAAGCGACACTTTGCTGAGTGGTATTCGTCTATAAAAGCCGTGGCCTAATATCTCCTAATTCATGCATAACCTTAGGGTCAGCACAGACAATCAAATAGAGTTCGTTATTCATGACATAGTAAATCGCATTTTGCTGAAAATGATTAGCCAATTGAACGGCCATCTCAACAGACACCGCTGTTGCGTAACTTTCTTCAGACCACTCAAAAAACTTATCACCAACTAAAACCGGCACATAATCAACGTGATACAGTTGTTCCTCTAGCTTATGATTATTTATGCAATTCTCTTCTTTGGACCGCAAATTGCTATAAGGGTTCCAAGCAGTTATCACCGCATAGTTAACCTCATTCCATTTCCGGTAAAAATGAAAGAATGGGTCTGAATAAGCATGCCATAACGATGCGTCTATCTTCATGTTACTTTTTTCTATCATAACTCTTAAACGATTAATAACTGTTACAATTCATCAATTGATGTAAATCAACAAAGTGAATGGAATTAACATTTGAGCATTGTTAGCATGCTGTTAACAATATAAAATCCGCTCCATATCTTAGGGGGTTTATGTTTCAGCTTATGTCAAAGCATGAAAATGAAAGATAAGCCAACCCTATAGAATAAACGTCGCCATTGGATACTGGTGAGTTGGCAAAATTCCAAGGAAGGCGGATAACTTAAAGAAGTGTTTTTTTGAACAAGTTGTTTTATTATCAAAATCACATTACCTGTATGTTATATTTTTGCCTAGAATTTATTCTATTAGCACAATTTTGTCACAAATTTAGGTACCGCCAATGCAAACCCCGCAGATTCTTATCGTTGAAGATGAGCAAGTAACTCGTAACACTCTTAAGAGTATTTTTGAAGCAGAGGGATACGCTGTTTTTGAAGCCAGTGACGGCGAAGAAATGCACCGAGTATTGTCTGAAAATACAATCAACTTGGTGATCATGGACATTAATCTTCCAGGCAAAAACGGTCTGCTGTTAGCTCGTGAACTTCGTGAGCAAGCGAACATCGCTCTAATGTTCCTAACGGGTCGTGACAACGAAGTGGACAAGATCCTAGGTCTTGAAATTGGTGCTGATGATTACATCACCAAACCATTTAACCCACGTGAACTGACTATCCGTGCGCGCAACTTGCTAAGCCGCTCAATGAGCACGAATGCAGTACAAGAAGAAAAACGCTCTGTAGAGAAATACGTATTCAACGGTTGGGTTCTAGACATCAACAGCCGCTCTCTTGTTAGCCCTGCTGGTGAAAGCTACAAACTGCCTCGCTCAGAGTTCCGTGCACTACTGCACTTCTGTGAGAACCCAGGTAAGATTCAAACTCGTGCAGATCTTCTTAAGAAGATGACTGGCCGTGAACTTAAACCTCACGACCGCACAGTAGACGTAACTATTCGTCGTATTCGTAAGCACTTCGAATCTGTATCAGGTACACCAGAAATCATCGCGACAATTCACGGTGAAGGTTACCGCTTCTGTGGCGATCTAGAAGACTAATCTGCCCAGTACAAACAACAAGGGCTTGCTCAATGAGCAAGCCCTTTTTCTATCTGCTGTTTGACGGTTCTAGTAAACCTTGTCGATCTTAATGCCTTTCTCGACTAACCAACCTTTGTTACCTGCATCATCGAGTAGCAGCGCTAGATCAACGCGCTTTTCCATATCGGCTTCAATCTGCCATACGAATGCAACTTCCCATTGATTTTCTGTGTGAGTGCGCAACTCGAGTAAGTCACCGTCGATCTCCCACTCGGAATCCCCTTGCTTAATGATCAAGGTATCAACAGTTAGGTTAGCTGGAAGTTCACTATTCGCTTGCAAGTACAATGCACCATGGACATTCTGCTCTTGTACTTCTCCGATAGTCGGCATCAAGTTTACCCAAAGGTTACTTTTTAGCTCTACATTCACTTTGTTTATCGTGGTTTGACTATCTTCATGCCACGCCACTTGAGGCGTGGTACTACAACCACCCAGCAATGCTATGGCTAATGCTACCGATGCAAATTTTTTCATGTTACTTCCTCTGTTCCAACCAACTTTTTAAGACTTGAATATCGTTTTGATACTCGTTTTTTATTTCCTCTACCCAATCAGAAATGTTTTCCCACCAAGCAGGCATATCGGGTGATTGCGCTTTCTGTGCAACGCTTTGAATGTGTTTAAGGCCGATCGATCCTGCCGCACCTTTTATTTTATGCGCTTCGGAAACAATACCCTCTTGATCTTTGGCCATCATATTGGAGTCCAAAACATCAATATAGTCAGGCATCATTTTTTCAAACATATTGATGCTATCGTAAACAGGTTTTACGCCGACGATGTCTACATAAGACTCTAACATATCCAGATCGAGCAAATGTGTATTAATCATAGGTGATGAGACAACAACACTCTCTTCAACCTCATCGGAGATCGAAGTAACCATCGGTTTGCTCTCATCATTTTGTAAAAGAAACTTATCAATGACGGTTTGAATTGCTTGAACGGCCAATGGTTTACTGATCACATCATCCATACCATTATCCAAGTACTCACGACGCTCTTTCACCACATTGGCCGTAAGTGCAACCAACGGCGGTAAAGTGTCGTAATGCTCTCGATAGTAGTTTGCAACATCAAAGCCAGTCATATCGGGCAGCTGAATATCCAGCAAAACTAAGTCATATTCTTCTGGAACAAAGTTCACCAGTGCCTCTTTACCTGTCATTGCGACAGTCACGGAATGACCTAAACTTTCAAGTAACGATTTAGCAACCGTAACATTCAGCTCAATATCTTCCACCATGAAGATATTCAGGTGCACGCTCTCGCGTTTAACATCAATGGCAGGTGCTTGTTGTTCAACAACAGGGATGTGGATAGACACCGTAAAGGTACTGCCAAACCCCTCTTCACTCGCGACGGTAATTTCACCATCCATCATATTGATCAACTGCTGAGACACCGCTAAGCCGATGCCTGTACCTACCGCATGTAAATTGTCTTTGCCTGACTTCACTTGATAGTACATGGCAAAAATCTTATCGAGTTCTTCTTCCGGGATGCCGATACCGGTATCTTCAACTTCCATAATGATGGTCGCGTAATCTTCATCGACTTCTGCGCTGACGGTCATGACCACACCGCCCTCTTTGGTAAATTTCATCGCGTTACTAACAAGATTCCAAATGACTTGACGCAAACGCGTCGCATCCACTTCGATAACCTGTGGTAGAGCGCTCAAGCGTTCTAAATCAAAGCGTAGCCCTTTTTGCTCCGCCATCAGTGCGGAAATACTTTCTATCTCCGCGACAAAATCTTCAAAGTTAAGTGGGGCTGGCAACAGTTCCAGCTTTCGACGATCAAACTTATCCATATCGATAATGTCATTGAAGATATTACCGAGCGTGATTGCGCTGACATTGATGGTTTGCATGTGTTTGCGTTGCTCTTCCGTAAGTTGACTATCGAGCAACATTCGACTCAAACCCACAATACCATTTAAAGGGGTACGCAGTTCATGACTAATGGTTGAGATAAAAGTGGTTTTGTCACGACTGGCTTTCTCTAATGACTCTTCATGGCGCTTGCGTTCCGTAATGTCGCGTCCAAAGCCGACCAAACCAAGGTGGCGGCCATCTTTGCTGTAAAAAGGCACTTTACGCAGCTCAAAGTAATGTTTACGGCCATCAGGGTAATCAAGCCACTGCTCATAAGTGATCGCTTGATTATCATCGAACACTTTCTGGTCTGTATCGACGATATGCTCTGCGACTTCTTTGCTATAGACATCCCATGGGCTTAACCCGACGAGTTGATGTTCTTTCTTACCGGTTAACTCTTCCATTGCTCGGTTACAGCCAGAAAAAACGCCATCCGCATTTCGGTAATAAATCAGATCGGGCGACGCATCAATAAAAGAGCGAAGCAGCGCAGTACGCTCAGCTAATTCAACCTGTGTACGCTCACGTTGAAAGACCTCATTCTCAAGATCTTGCATCGCTTCTTCACGGCCTTCTTCTGCCTTAATTCGTTCTTCGATCTCTTGGTTCAATTTTTCAATGTTTTGTTGCAACTGAAAGTTCAACTCTTGATCGCGTGAGCGCATGTCTTTCAGCTTCGATACCAATTTGGTCAAACGTTGACGGGATTCTTCCAGTTGATCAACCACAACGGAAAGAAAATACACCGCCCAAGGCGTGATCAATAGGCCAAAAAAGACCGAACGAACCAAGTCGATATCACCCACACTACCTTGCAGTGCTAGAGTAATACCCACCTGAACAACAACGGCCAAAGCCACCAGCGCTAATGCAAGTAAAATTGAGAAACGGACAATCCCCAGCTTAACAAGTAGATCAACATAATACTGGGCGAGATTTTTCATGGGCTTCATTCACTACTCCATGGAATAAGCATGACAAAGAGCCCTGAACCTTTGATTGAGATAGGCATCCATCTGTGTCTGAATTTGACACATTCTGTTTGATTCTCTGGATGATACGATGAAGAACTAACACGCTTCAGGGCCAGCGCAAGAGTTCACTCAAGTCCACGCAGTGTAACGTGTTTAATACTTGAGTTTAAACAGTCTGTGATCAACTTATAGCAAATGGTCACAAAGCAAGCGTCTAAATAACGGAAAGTATGAATTCGCTTTGTATATAAAAAGAGCGAGGCATACATCGACGCTCGCTCTCGTTGGATTATTCAGATTTTAGTTCAGGCTTGGTATAGAGAAACGCATCACCATTCAAACTGCCTTGGGCACCCTCTCGATCAAGCGCTCGTCCTATCTCCGTCATCGCCAACCAGCGGTTTTCACACCATAGAGGAGAGAGCAAAGTTGGACGACGGGCAGCAGAAGATACTCGATGGTAAACCACCTCTTTGGGTGTCATACGAATCAACTCACTGGCGATCGCAACGTATTCTTCAAGCTCTGGCGCTTCCAGTTTTCCTGCTCGCCACGCTTTCGCCATCGTACTACCCTCAACGATATGCAGCCCATGAAGCTTAATACCATCTGTACCCACTTCTAACACTTTACGCAGCGTGTCGACGTTGTCATCTCGAGTCTCTTTTGGTAGGCCGACAATCAGGTGAGTACACACTTTAATGCCTAGTGCCCGAGCACGTTTGGTAATTTCTGCGTAACACTCGAAGTCATGACCACGGTTGATGCGCTTGAGCGTATTGTTGTTCGCCGTTTGCAGCCCCAGTTCTAACCAAATTTCATAGCCTTGGTTTACATAGCCAGAGAGCAAATCTAATACTGCATCAGGAACACAATCGGGACGCGTCCCCACGCATAAACCCACAATATCAGCGGCTTTCAGTGCCTCTTCATACATGTTCTTAAGCACTTGAACTTCTGCATAGGTACTGGTGTAAGCCTGAAAATATGCAAGGTACTTTTTCGCACGGTGAATCTCACCAGCTCGATCCTTTAATTGATCATGAATACTTTGGATCTGCACCTCTTCGTCCGCAAACGAAGCAACATTACAAAATGTACAACCGCCTCGACCAATCGTGCCGTCGCGGTTTGGGCAGCTAAAGCCACCGTGTAAAGTCAACTTATGAACTTTCTCGCCATAACGACGCTGAAGATCTTGGCCAAGCGTATTGACCAATTCATGTAACTGCATAGATTCTCACCAATAGTAAACCGTAATAAATCTCACTACGATTAGTGTAACTAAATTACATCCCTGCAAGAAAAAACAGGCAATTCTAATCAATTCAAACAAACACGGAACGGTACGAAATCAATAAAACTGCATAAAACCAATTCAAAACCGGCATTGTTGCGCAAATGTTAAACAAAAAATGCATAATTAAACGAAAAATTTGGGTCACAAAAGCGACTTTTCATTGCAATCGGAAGTCACAAAATTGTAGGATACTTACACAAAGCAGTCGTTTTTTTAGATTTTATTACACTATCAACGACAAGATTTGTCGGCGTTATCCCGCCCCCACCTATATAAGTCACTAAATTGTGACAATAAACTAAGGGATATCACCAAGGATTGTTTTTCTCGCAATACTTTTCCTGCGAGATACGGAAAGGAATCAAAACCGGCCAACCTAGGTCGGTTTCGAATCATAAATATAAAGGACAAGACGTACAGAACGTACAAGACAGCCAAGATCTGTCTGGAATTCTTGCGTCGACATTGAACTGGAAGGATGTATCTATGGTAGATAGAGAGCAAAATTCACAGGGTCTGTACACTCCGGAGCTGGAGCATGACGCTTGTGGTATCGGTTTTGTTGCTCACCTTAAAAACCGTAAATCTCATGAAGTAGTGACTCAAGCACTAGATATGCTGGCTCGCATGGAACACCGTGGTGGTCAAGGCTGCGACCCATGCAGCGGTGATGGTGCGGGTATCTTGCTACAAAAACCTCATGAATTCCTATTAGAAGAAGCCGTTAAGCTAGGCATTAAACTGCCTTCATTTGAAAAGTATGGTGTTGGTGTCGTTCTTTTCCCGAAAGACGAATACAAACGCGAACAATGCCGAGATATTCTAGAACGCAACGCACAGCGTCTAGACCTTGAAGTTATCGGCTACCGCGTTTTGCCAACCGACAACTCAATGATCGGTGCTGACCCGCTAAGCACTGAGCCTCAGTTTGAGCATGTGTTTATCTCTGGTGGCCCTGGCATCACACCTGAAGAGCTAGAACGCAAACTGTACGTACTTCGTAACTACACAGTGCGAGTTTGCCTAGAAAGCGTTTCGAACATTGGTGACGACTTCTACATTAACTCCATGTCTTACAAGACATTGGTGTACAAAGGTCAGTTAACAACCGAGCAAGTACCTCAGTATTTCCTTGATCTGCAAAACCCAACCATGGTGACTGCACTGGCACTGGTACACTCTCGTTTCTCTACCAATACCTTCCCGAAATGGCGTCTTGCACAGCCTTTCCGTTACATTGCCCACAACGGTGAGATCAATACAGTTCGCGGTAACTTGAACTGGATGAAAGCCCGTGAAGCAATCTTAGAATCAGACCTATTTACTCAGGCTGAAATCGACATGCTTCTTCCAATCTGTCAGGAAGGCAGCTCGGATTCATCTAACTTTGACATGGCACTTGAGCTCCTCGTTCTTTCTGGTCGTAGCCTGCCACACGCATTGATGATGATGATCCCGGAAGCATGGCAAGAAAACAAAAACATGGACCCTAAACGTCGCGCGTTCTATCAGTACCACGCGAACATCATGGAACCATGGGATGGTCCTGCTTCAGTATGTTTTACTGATGGTGTTCAAGTTGGTGCGACACTAGACCGTAACGGTTTGCGCCCTTCTCGCTACACAGTGACCAAAGACAACTTCCTCGTAATGGCATCAGAATCTGGTGTTGTGGATATTGAGCCAGAGAACGTTGAGTTCCGTGGTCGTCTACAACCAGGTCGTATCTTCGTTGCAGACCTAGAGCAAGGTCGCATCATCTCTGATGAAGAAGTGAAAGACACCATCGCAACAGCGCAGCCTTATGAGAAGTGGGTAGAAGAAAACCTACTGAGCTTGAAGAAACTGCCAGATGCGAGCAACCAGTTCAGCCAACCTTCTCCAGAGCGTTTGCTACACCGTCAACAAGCTTTCGGTGTGAGCACTGAAGAAGTAAACGAAATCATCGTTCCAATGGCGAATGATGCGAAAGAGCCATTATCAGCAATGGGTGCCGACTGGCCTCTTGCGGTTCTATCTCATCAGTCACAGCATCTTTCAAACTACTTCAAGCAGCTGTTTGCACAGGTAACTAACCCACCGATCGACCCGATCCGTGAGCGTATGGTTATGTCGCTGAACACCTACTTGGGTAAAGACCAAAACCTTCTGACTGAAACACCACTTCACTGTCAGAAAGTCGAATTAGAATCGCCTGTTTTGGCGAACTCTGAGCTTGAAAAACTGCGTGCGATCGATAACGAGCACCTACAAGCGAAGACGTTGGATATCGTGTTCCAAGCCAATGAAGATGAAGGCAAGCTTGAGCGTGCACTAAAACGTATCTGCCAATACGCAGAAGACGCGGTTATCGATGGTTACTCAATCATCCTTCTAACTGACCGTGCAGTGAACTCAAACCACGCGGCGATCCCTGCAATGCTGGCAGTTGGTGCCGTGCACCACCACTTGATCCGCAAAGGTCTACGTGCGAAGTGTGACATCGTGGTTGAAACCGGTGACGCGCGTGAAACACACCACTTTGCAACGCTACTTGGTTACGGTGCGAATGCGGTTAACCCTTACCTAGTGATTGAAACCATCATTGAACTTCAACGTACGAAGAAGTTGGATCCAGAAGCGAACCCTCGCGATCTGTTCAACAACTACCGTAAAGCGATCAATGGCGGTCTTCTGAAGATCTTCTCGAAAATGGGTATTTCAACGCTTCAGTCGTACCACGGCGCGCAAATCTTCGAAGCTTTGGGTATCCACAAATCAGTGGTAGACAAGTACTTCACCGGTACCGTTTCGCGCATTCAAGGTCTAACACTAGACGACATTGCGAAAGAAGTGCTGATCCGTCACCGTATCGGTTACCCACAACGCGAAATCCCAATCCAAATGCTGGATGTTGGCGGTGTTTACCAATGGAAACAGCGTGGTGAAAAGCATCTGTTCAACCCAGAAACCATTTCTCTACTGCAGGAGTCTACGCGTAACAAGAACTACGAACAGTTCAAGCAATACGCAACAGCGGTCGATAAGCAAGGTGACAACGCGGTAACCCTGCGTAGCCAACTTGAGTTTATTAAGAACCCAGCAGGTTCCATCTCTATCGACGAAGTCGAGCCAATTGAAAGCATCGTGAAACGTTTCGCGACGGGTGCGATGTCATTCGGCTCTATCTCTTACGAAGCCCACTCAACACTGGCTGTTGCGATGAACCGCCTTGGCGCGAAATCGAACTCTGGTGAGGGCGGTGAAGACCCAATGCGTTTCGAGCGCAAAGAGAACGGCGATTGGGAACGCTCTGCAATCAAGCAGGTAGCTTCAGGTCGTTTCGGCGTAACCTCTTACTACCTAACTAATGCGGAAGAGCTGCAAATCAAAATGGCTCAAGGTGCGAAGCCAGGTGAAGGTGGTCAGCTACCAGGTGATAAAGTAGATGATTGGATCGGGGCAACACGTCACTCGACTCCAGGCGTTGGCCTTATCTCGCCACCGCCACACCACGATATCTATTCAATCGAAGATTTGGCTCAGCTGATCTACGACTTGAAGAACGCCAACCGCGCTGGTCGTGTGAACGTGAAGCTAGTATCAGAAGCTGGCGTAGGTACGATCGCTTCTGGTGTCGCGAAAGCGAAAGCGGACGTTGTGCTTATCGCAGGTTTCGACGGCGGTACGGGTGCATCTCCAATGTCTTCAATCCGCCATACTGGTCTGCCTTGGGAGCTTGGCTTGGCAGAAACGCACCAAACGCTACTGAAGAACGGTCTGCGTAACCGTATCGTGGTTCAAGCGGACGGCCAGATGAAGACACCTCGCGACCTTGCAGTGGCAACACTACTAGGTGCAGAAGAATGGGGCGTGGCAACCGCAGCCCTAGTGGTTGAGGGTTGTATCATGATGCGTAAGTGCCATAAGAACACTTGCCCAGTTGGTATCGCAACTCAGAACAAGACACTTCGCGAACGCTTTGATGGTCGCGTAGAAGATGTCGTAACTTTCTTCCAGTACATGGCACAAGGTCTCCGTGAAATCATGGCTGAACTTGGTTTCCGTACGATCGACGAAATGGTTGGTCAAGGACAGAAACTAAAAGTTCGCCAAGATGTATCTCATTGGAAATACAAGAATCTTGACCTATCACCAGTTCTTCACGTTGAACAAGCGCGCGAAGCGGATGGCGTGTTCAATCAAACACAGCAAAACCACAACTTAGAAGATGTCTTGGATCGCAAACTGATTCAAGCCGCCATTCCTGCACTAGAGAAAGGTGAAGCGGTAAATGCCGAGTTCCCAATCGTTAATACGGACCGCTCTGCGGGTACTATGCTGTCGAACGAAATCTCGAAAGTCTACAAAGACGCAGGCCTGCCTCAACCAATGAACGTTAAGTTCAAAGGCTCTGCGGGTCAGTCATTTGGCGCATTCCTAGCAAAAGGGGTGAAGTTCGAAGTGGAAGGTGATGCCAACGACTACTGGGGTAAAGGCTTGTCCGGCGGCACGCTAGTGCTATACCCAGATGCGAAGTCGAGCATTGTCGCGGAAGACAACATCGTGGTTGGTAACGTATGTTTCTACGGCGCAACTTCAGGTGAGTCTTTCATTCGCGGTATGGCTGGTGAACGTTTCTGTGTTCGTAACTCAGGTGCGAAAGTCGTCGTCGAAGGTGTTGGTGACCACGGTTGTGAATACATGACTGGCGGTGCTGCGATAATCCTTGGCTCAACAGGTCGTAACTTTGCAGCCGGCATGAGTGGCGGTGTCGCATACGTATGGGATAAATCAGGTGACTTTGAGTCAAAACTAAACTCAGAGTTGGTTGACCTAGACCCTATCGAGCAAGAAGACAGAGATCTATTACTCGACATGCTAACCAAGCATGTTCAATTCACAGGAAGTGAAGTCGCTCAGTCTTTCCTAGACAACTTTGAAGCAAGCTTAGCCTCTATGGTTAAGGTGATGCCGCGTGATTACAAAGCAGTACTTCAAAAGCGTAAAGCTGAAGCGCAGTCTCAAGGAAACGAAACTCAAGCGGAGGCAGTATAATGGGTAAGCCTACTGGATTTTTAGAACATGGTCGTGAACTGCCACAGAAGATCGACCCAGCTGAACGCATTAAGAACAACAAAGAATTTGTTCTGAACAAGGAGTTTGGTGACAAGATCAATACTCAGGCTTCTCGTTGTATGGATTGTGGTGTGCCGTTTTGTCATAACGGCTGCCCTATCGGTAACATCATCCCAGAGTTTAATGACGCGGTTTATCGTGATAGCTGGGAAGAGGCATGGAACATTCTAAGCTCGACTAATAACTTCCCTGAGTTTACTGGTCGTGTGTGTCCAGCTCCATGTGAGAGTGCTTGTGTACTAGGCATCAACCAAGATCCAATCACGATTTGTAACATCGAGAAGACCATCGTAGAAACGGCGTACCGTGAAGGGTACGCCAAACCAAAAACACCACGCTCTCGCACAGGCAAAACTGTTGCGATCATCGGTTCAGGTCCTGCAGGTCTTGCGGCTGCCGAGCAACTAAATAGCGCTGGTCATACTGTGACTGTATTCGAGCGAGACGAGAAAGTGGGTGGTCTACTGCGTTTTGGTATCCCAGACTTCAAACTGGGTATGGATGTGATTGACCGCAAAATCAACTTGATGGCAGAAGCGGGTATCGAATTCAAAGTTAACCAACATGTTGGTGTTGATGTGAATGCTCAGCAGCTGCGTCAAGAGTTCGATGTAGTTCTACTAACGGGTGGCTCAACCGTACCTCGTGATTTACCCGTTCCAGGTCGTGAACTAAAAGGGGTTCACTTCGCAATGGAATTCCTAGGTCAAAACAACCGCCGTGCCAACGACATGGATCTTAAAGGTGAAGAACTTCACGCCGCGGGTAAACACGTTGTCGTTATCGGTGGTGGTGATACGGGTTCTGACTGTGTAGGTACATCAAACCGCCATGGCGCAGCAAGCATCACTCAGGTTGAAATCATGCCGATTCCACCAGAGAAACGCCCTGCAAATATGCCATGGCCACAGTACCCGATGATCCTACGTACTTCGACGTCTCATGAAGAAGGTGTTGATCGTCACTGGAACATCCTAACCAAAGAGTTCATCGGCAATGACAAAGGTGAAGTCACTGGTCTTCGTTTAGCTGATATCGTTTGGCAAGATGCGAAACCTGGCGAGCGCCCAAGCTTCAAAGAAGTTGAAGGCAGCGAGCGTGTGATCCCATGTGATATGGCATTCCTAGCGATGGGCTTCCTGCACCCAGAACCAACAGGTGTGCTTGCTCAACTGGATGTCGCTTTAGATGATCGCGGCAACGTAGCAACTCAAGGCTTTGCGACGAATCAAGAAGGCGTATTTGCTGCTGGTGATATGCGAACAGGCCAATCTCTGGTTGTTCGTTGTATCAACGAAGGGCGTGAATGTGCTCGTGCTATCGATGACTATCTCATGGGTAGTACAAACCTAGAAGCAAAAGCAGATTCACTGATGCTTTCTGCGTAAAGGGAGTGTTCTCACTTCCTCTTTCTGAGTATTAAATCCAACCATCAACAGTATCGATGGTTGGTAGCGAAGAAAGAAAACAGTTCTTTCCAGTCTTTTTATTTTGACCAGCATTTGATGCTGGTCTTTTTTTATTCACGCAAAATCAAATGTTGCATTTTTGTAACGGTTAATTTTTTATCTTACTGATATAAAACAATAAATTTAGCCAAATAAACGGTAAATCGCATATTGGCGCGATGATTCACTAATAACTTGACCTTCTTTACCATAAGCTATAGCTTGTGAAGTTAGTGCAAATAAAACGCGCAGATTTTGTTAAAATAACTTACAGCTTTTATTGCATGTATACTCATTAAATCATAAAAATGACGCATAGTTAGTCATCGTTATCAACTCGCGTAGTGTTGATATATCTGTCGGGATGGCAGATAAGCAAAGGGAGAATTGCAATGGCTCTTTATGATCCAAGTCTTGAGAAAGACAACTGTGGATTTGGCTTAATCGCACACATGGAAGGTGAGCAAAGTCACAAGCTGGTTCGTACAGCAATTTCTGCACTTGACCGCATGACCCACCGCGGAGGTATCGCCGCCGATGGGAAAACAGGTGATGGCTGCGGACTTCTTCTACAAAAGCCCGATTCTTATTTGCGTCTTATTGCCGAAGAAAACGGCTACAATCTTGGTAAACAATACGCCATAGGGATGATCTTCTTTAGCCAAGACCCTGTAAAAGCACAGATTTCTAAAGACATTATTAATAAAGAGCTCGCCCAAGAGACCTTAACCGTCGCAGGCTGGCGCGAGGTCCCAACCAATTCTGAAGTCCTCGGTCCTATCGCCGCCGATTCACTTCCCAATATTCAGCAAGTCTTTATTTCTGCACCAGCAGGTTGGCGCGAGCGTGACATTGAACGTCGACTTTACATTGCTCGCCGTCGCATCGAGAAACAAATCACAGAAGATCCTGATTTCTACATTTGTAGCCTATCGACACAAGTACTGGTCTACAAAGGTCTGTGCATGCCTGCGGACTTACCGCGCTTCTATCTTGATCTTGCTGATCTACGCATGGAGTCTGCTATCTGCCTGTTCCATCAGCGCTTTTCAACCAACACTCAACCTCGTTGGCCTCTGGCTCAACCGTTCCGCTACCTCGCTCATAATGGTGAGATCAACACCATTGAAGGTAACCGCCAATGGGCGCGAGCTCGTGCTTACAAGTTTTCATCGCCACTGTTGCCAGATCTTCAAACTGCAGCACCATTTGTTAACGAGACGGGTTCAGACTCTTCGAGCCTAGATAACATGTTGGATCTGTTCCTCTCTGGCGGGATGGATATTTTCCGAGCCATGCGCATGCTTGTGCCACCAGCATGGCAAAATCATCCAGACATGGATCCGGATCTACGTGCGTTCTATGACTTCAACTCCAAGCACATGGAGCCATGGGATGGCCCGGCTGGCATCGTACTGTCCGATGGCCGTTACGCTGCCTGTAACTTAGATCGTAACGGGCTGCGCCCTGCACGCTATGTGATCACCAAAGATAAATTCATTACCTTAGCTTCTGAGGTTGGCATTTGGGATTATGCGCCCGATGAAGTAGCCGAAAAAGGCCGAGTGGGCCCAGGCGAACTGTTGGTTGTCGATACACGCAAAGGCAAACTTTGGCAATCAAGTGAGATCGATAACGATCTGAAGTCTCGCCACCCTTATCGCGAATGGATGGAAAACAACGTTCGTAAACTCACGCCTTTTTCTCAGCTACCTGAAGATCAAGTGGGCGAACGCAGCTTTGACGAAGACTTGCTTAAGACTTACCAAAAGCAATTTGCCATGAGCAATGAAGAAGTCGATCAAGTACTGCGTGTCCTTGGCGATATGGGACAGGAAGCGGTCGGTTCTATGGGTGATGACACACCAATGGCCGTTCTATCTTCTAAAGAGCGTTTAATTACCGACTATTTTCGTCAGAAGTTCGCTCAGGTAACCAACCCGCCAATCGATCCTCTGCGTGAAAAACACGTGATGTCATTGGCGACCAGCATCGGTCAGGAGATGAATGTCTTCTGCGAAACCGATGGTCACGCCTACCGAGTGACTTTCGATTCACCGGTATTGCTTTACTCAGACATGCAGCAGTTACTCGAACTTGGAGACGATCACTACCGTAATACCATTCTCGATATCAACTACGATCCACAGCAGAAAGATCTCAAACAAGCCATTGATGATTTGTGCGACCAAGCCGAACAAGTGGTGCGTGAGGGGACGGTTCTCGTGGTGTTATCGGATCGTGCTTTAGTCAAAGGCAAGCTACCAATCCCTGCTGCCATGGCAGTTGGCGCGGTTCAAACTCGTCTGATCGATGCAAACTTACGCTGTGATGCCAACATTGTTGTTGAGACCGCCACAGCACGTGACCCGCACCAATTTGCCGTCTTGCTTGGCTTTGGTGCCACTGCAGTTTATCCATACCTTGCTTATGAAGCATTAGGTAAGCTGATTGATGATAAAGCGCTAGAAAAAGACTATCGCGATGTGATGCAAAACTACCAACACGGCATCAACAAAGGTCTTTACAAGATCATGTCGAAAATGGGGATCTCGACCATCGCCTCTTACCGCTGTTCACAACTGTTTGAAGCGGTTGGCTTGAGCCAAAAACTGGTCGACTTGTGCTTTAAAGGCGTAACGACTCGAATTGAAGGGGCAAGCTTCGAAGACTTCCAACAAGATTTATACAACCTTTCTCGTAAAGCATGGGCAAAACGCAAAGCCATTGAGCATGGTGGCTTATTGAAATACGTCCACAATGGTGAATACCACGCCTACAACCCTGACGTAGTAAGCACACTGCAAACCGCGGTGAAATCAGGTAAAAGTAGCGATTACCACAGTTTTGCTAAGCAGGTAAATCAGCGACCTATTTCCATGCTGCGTGACCTAATGGCACTGAAAAAATCAGGCTCCCCGCTACCTTTAGAGCAAATTGAGCCTAACACTGAACTCTTTAAACGCTTTGATTCTGCGGCGATGTCCATTGGCGCACTCAGCCCAGAAGCGCACGAAGCATTAGCGATGGCGATGAACCGTCTTGGCGGTCACTCAAACTCAGGCGAGGGTGGTGAAGATCCACGCCGCTTCGGTACAGAACGTAACTCGCGCATCAAGCAAATTGCATCGGGACGATTTGGCGTAACGCCTCATTACCTAACTAATGCGGATGTACTGCAAATCAAGGTGGCCCAGGGGGCGAAACCAGGCGAAGGTGGTCAGTTACCAGGACACAAAGTTACGGCAGAAATCGCTAAACTGCGTTATTCGGTACAAGGGGTCACTCTGATCTCCCCTCCTCCGCACCACGATATTTATTCGATTGAGGATTTAGCTCAGTTGATCTTCGACCTTAAACAAGTCAATCCAAATGCCCTGGTTTCGGTGAAGCTAGTCTCTGAGCCAGGCGTCGGCACCATTGCAACGGGTGTAGCCAAAGCTTACGCTGATCTCATTACTATCTCTGGGTACGACGGCGGCACCGCAGCAAGTCCACTAACTTCAGTGAAATACGCCGGTAGCCCTTGGGAACTAGGACTGGCAGAGACACAACAAGCGCTGGTAGCGAATGGTTTGCGCCATAAGATCCGCCTGCAAGTAGATGGTGGTCTAAAAACCGGTCTAGACGTGGTGAAAGCGGCGATTCTCGGTGCGGAAAGCTTCGGGTTTGGTACGGCGCCAATGGTGGCAATGGGTTGTAAGTTCTTACGTATTTGTCACCTCAACAACTGTGCTACTGGGGTTGCGACTCAAGACGAGACGCTGCGTAAAGAGTACTTCAAAGGTCTGCCAGAAATGGTGATGAACTACTTCATTGGTCTGGCGGACGAAGTGCGCGGATTGCTTGCTGAACTTGGCGTTGAGAAACTGACGGACTTAATTGGTCGTACAGATTTGTTGGAAACCGTTGATGGTCTAACAGCGAAACAAACCAAGTTGGACCTGTCTAATATCCTTGAGGCTCCAGTCTCTCCAGAGGGGCTTCCTCTTTACTGGACGCAGCCAAACAAACCATTTGATAAAGCAGAACTAAACAACAAAATCATAGAAGATGCGTTGCAAGCGGTTGAGAAACGCCAATCTGCTAGCTTTTTCTACAACGTGATCAACACTGACCGTTCCGTAGGTGCCCGCCTATCGGGAGAAATTGCTCAGCGTTACGGTAACCAAGGCTTGGCGGCAACGCCAATCAAGTTGTACCTAGATGGAACCGCAGGGCAATCCTTTGGCGTTTGGAACGCGGGTGGCGTAGAACTTTACCTCACAGGTGATGCGAACGACTACGTCGGTAAAGGCATGGCTGGTGGTAAAGTGGTTATCAAGCCACACCAAGGCACGACATTTAAGTGTAATGAAGCGACCATCATTGGTAACACCTGTCTGTACGGGGCAACTGGCGGTAAGCTATTTGCGGCAGGTAAAGCAGGTGAGCGTTTCGGCGTGCGAAACTCGGGCACAATTGCCGTCATTGAAGGTGCAGGCGATAACGCTTGTGAGTATATGACGGGCGGTATTGTTGCCATTCTTGGCGCGACAGGCGTGAACTTCGGCGCGGGTATGACCGGCGGCTTTGCTTACGTATTGGATGAGAACCAAGACTTCCAAGGTCGCGTGAACCACGAATCAGTTGAAGCGATTTCTCTGTCGGATCTCTACATCCATCAAGAACATTTACGCGGTCTGATTGCCGAACATCTTGAAGAAACCGGCTCTAGCCACGCAGAAGATATCTTAGCGAACTTTGATGAATGGATTCCAAAGTTCTACTTAGTGAAACCACAAGCAGCGGACTTACGCACGCTACTTGGTCACCAGAGTCGCAGTGCCGCAGAACTGCGCGTTCAAGCCCAGTAATCATGGAGGATGTTTGAATCATGAGCCAGAACGTTTATCAATTTATCGATGTTCAACGCGTAGATCCTGCGAAGAAACCCATCAAAATTCGTAAGATCGAGTTCGTTGAAATCTATGAACCGTTTACCAGGCAGCAAGCAACCGCACAAGCCGATCGCTGCTTGGATTGTGGTAACCCATATTGTGAATGGAAGTGCCCAGTCCACAACTATATCCCTCAATGGCTGAAACTGGCTAATGAGGGCCGTATTCTTGAAGCCGCAGAACTTTCACACCAAACCAACAGCTTGCCTGAGGTTTGCGGCCGAGTCTGTCCACAAGATCGCTTGTGTGAGGGTTCCTGCACTTTAAATGACGACTTTGGTGCAGTCACCATAGGCAACATTGAAAAGTACATTACCGACAAAGCTTTCGAGATGGGTTGGAAGCCAGATATGTCCAAAGTGGAGTGGACCGACAAAAAGGTGGCCATTATTGGCGCTGGCCCAGCAGGACTTGCTGCGGCTGATGTATTAATACGTAATGGCGTAAAACCCGTAGTATTTGATCGCTATCCAGAAATTGGCGGCCTACTTACTTTCGGTATTCCATCATTCAAGTTGGAGAAAGGTGTGATGGAAAACCGTCGCCGTATTTTCTCTGAAATGGGCATTGAATTTCGCATGAACGTGGAAGTGGGCAAAGATGTACAAATGCAAGAATTACTTGATGAGTACGATGCGATCTTCTTAGGTGTTGGCACCTATAAATATATGCGGGCTGGATTAGAAAACGAAACCGCACCCGGTGTTTACGATGCTCTGCCATTCTTGATTTCAAATACCTACAAAGTAATGAATTTAGAGCACAACCAACCTTTTATCGACATGGCGAAACAACGCGTTGTGGTATTGGGTGGTGGTGATACCGCCATGGACTGTGTTCGTACCTCTATCCGCCAAGGGGCGTCAAACGTTGTATGTGCTTACCGCCGTGATGAAGCCAACATGCCTGGTTCTCGTCGTGAAGTAAAAAATGCCAAAGAAGAAGGCGTGAAGTTCATGTTCAACTTGCAACCGCTCGGGATTGAAGTGGATGCTCTAGGTCACGTATCAGGAGTGAAAGTCGTAAAGACCGCGCTCGGTGAACCTGATGACGCGGGTCGTCGCCGTCCGGAACCCGTCGAAGGCAGCGAGCACGTTCTACCGGCAGACGTCGTGATCATGGCGTTTGGTTTCCAACCACACAAAATGGAATGGTTAACACCGTTTGATGTCGATTTAGATCAATGGGGTCGTATCAAAGCCCCTGCGAAGCAAGAATTCCAATTCCAGACCAGCAACGAAAAGATCTTCGCTGGCGGTGATGCGGTACGAGGCTCTGATCTGGTCGTCACTGCCATTGATGAGGGCCGAAAAGCGGCAGATGGCATTCTCGATTATCTCGAAGTTTAATCACAGCTAACATCTCAAAAAGGATCTTATTGTTGGATCCTTTTTTCTTTTATTACATATAATTAAATTCCTAATATAAGGAATAGAATCATGAAAAAAGCCGCTCTCCTTTCTATCACTTTGCTCGGCTTAACTGCTTGCAGCCAAGGAATAACAACCATGACCGATCGCTCTCTATCACCTTGTGGTGACAAACCAAACTGCGTTTCAACCCAAGACTCCCGTGAAGAACACAACCTTACGCCGTTCACTCTAAATGATTCTGTTACCATCGAAGCGATTGAACAAGTCGCTCTAAAACTCCCTGGAGCCAAAACCGCTGTGAAAGATGATAACTATCTACGTATTGAATGCACATCCAAGATCATGCGTTTTGTGGACGACTTAGAGTTGAAAATTGAGGGCGATAAGTTGATTGTTCGTTCTGAATCACGAGTGGGTTACTCTGATTTTGGTGTGAACCGCAAGCGTGCCGATCAATTACGTTCACTGTTAACGAATGCTGAGTTAATCAAATAACGATCACATGTTGGTACAGAGTGGTATACTCTCGCCAACGTAAATTTTTATCGAAAGAGAGTGTTATGAAAGTTGGTATCATCGGTGCAATGGAACAAGAAGTCACCATCCTGAAAGAAGCTATGACAAACTGCCAAACCGTAAACAAAGCAGGTTGTACGTTTTTCTCTGGTCAAATCAACAACGTTGATGTGGTACTGCTTCAGTCTGGGATCGGTAAAGTAGCGGCAGCAGTCGGCACAACCATTCTGCTAGACGAATACCAACCAGATGTAGTGATCAACACCGGCTCAGCGGGTGGTTTTGACTCAAGCCTAAACCTAGGCGATGTCGTTATCTCGACTGAAGTTCGTCATCACGATGCAGACGTCACCGCATTTGGCTACGAAATCGGTCAAATGGCAGGTCAACCGGCTGCATTCAAAGCAGATGAAAAACTCATGGACCTTGCTGAAAAAGCACTGGCTCAAATGGAAAATACTCACGCAGTTCGCGGCCTTATTTGTACTGGTGATGCGTTTGTTTGCACTGCAGAGCGTCAAGAGTTCATTTGTAAACACTTCCCATCTGTTATCGCAGTAGAGATGGAAGCTTCAGCTATTGCGCAAACTTGTCACCAGTTCAACACGCCATTCGTGGTTGTTCGTGCTATTTCTGACGTAGCAGACAAAGAATCGCCAATGAGCTTCGAAGAATTCCTACCGCTAGCAGCGAAAAGCTCTTCAGAAATGGTGTTCAAAATGTTGGAACTGACTAAGTAAGTCTCTCAGATTTCATGGAAGAAACCTTTCAGCAATTTTATGCCAATGGTGCGCTCCTCGTCATGTGGGGCGCCTTGTTATTTCACCTGCTTATCCCCATTCCTCACTCTGCTCACCCAGTGACGCTTTGGCATAAATTCGCCGAACAACTGGCGAGCAAAGTTAATAACAACCACAGCTACTCACAAAGCATTCTCTCTGGCGGACTCGCACTTCTTCTCATGCTTGTGCCTTGCTTGATATTACTGCTCGCGATGAAGCCCTTAGTTTGGCAAGCGCCTTTATTTGAGCTGGCATTACTGCTTATTGCTCTTGACTGGCGAAACAACGAATCACTGGCGAAACAACTCGTCACCGCAATGTCGAAAGAGAACAAAGCACAGTGCCGAGCGCTACTCAAACCTTACCTTAACCGCGATACAGAGAGCTTGTCGCTATTAGGGATTGGCAAAGCAGGCGCTGAGACCATCATCATGGGCTACGGACGTAACGTTGTGTGCGTATTGTTCTGGTACGGATTGACTGGTGGAATTGGCGCTCTGATGTATCGCCTTACAGCTGAACTTGCTCGAGCGTGGTCGCCGAGTCGTCGTCAATATTCCCCATTTGGTAAGCCGGTAATTAAATTAACAGCTGCGCTAGAAATCATTCCATTACGATTATTCGCAATGTTCATTGGTGTGGGTAAAAACGTATCAAGTATTTTCACGTCCATGATTCAACAAGCGAAATCTTGGCCACTTCCAGGGCCAGCTTGGTTGTTGTGCTCAATTGGTAGCAAGCTTCAATTATCACTTGGCGGCCCTGCGTTATATCAAGGACTGCGAGCCGAACGTGCAAAACTTGGTGGTCGTATTGCACCATCAGCCATTCATCTCGCGCAAATCCAAACACTGATAGTTTGGCGTATCTTTGCTTGGATAATTATCCAAAGCCTAATTCTCGGATTCATTTATCAAGGACTATAATGAAAAATCTTTGCTTTGCCCTTCCTCTTATCTTCTCAGCTGTTTCTTTCGCCAATGAACCTGTTCAACGAGTCATCAGCCTAGCGCCACATGCAACAGAAATCGCCTATGCAGCTGGTCTTGGAGACAAGCTGATTGCGGTCAGTGAGATGAGTGACTACCCCGAGCAAGCCAAAGACCTAGAAAAAGTATCAAACTATCAAGGCATTAAACTCGAACGCATCATCGCCCTTCAACCCGATTTAGTTATCGCTTGGCCTGCAGGTAATCCAGCCAAAGAACTCGATAAACTCAAGCAGTTTGGCATTCCGATTTACTACTCAACCACGGGTTCGCTTGAAGACATCGCTAAAAATATCGAACAGTTAAGCCTGTACAGTGAGAAACCCGAAGTTGGTCAAAAAGCGGCAGCATCGTTTCGAGCACAATTAGAAGCACTAAAAGAAAAATACAATACCGAAGATAAAGTCAGTTATTTCTATCAACTCAGTGAAAAACCAATCATCACTGTGGCAGGAAAAAACTGGCCAAGTGAAGTTTTTACATTTTGTGGTGGCAACAACATCTTTGCCAAGGGCAATGCCCCCTACCCACAAGTGAGCATAGAGCAAGTCATCACTCGTCAACCTGAAGTCCTGTTTACATCACGGCATGCAATGAGCCATGATGGAATGTGGGTAACATGGAAAGATGAGATTCCTGCACTCAAAAATAGCCATACTTGGACGCTCAACTCCGACTGGATTAACCGTCCAACCCCCAGAACTTTAAACGCGATCACAGAGGTGTGTGAACACTTTGAAAGCGTAAGGCAAAAACGCTAACGTTTTCGTCGGAAATCCCGTAAAATTTCCGTCCAATTTTTGTTCCCCACAATTTGTTTATAAGGTACCAAGTAACATGGACTCCATGCTGCTTTATATGATCGATTTATTCGGTACTGCTGTCTTTGCGGTTTCTGGCGTTTTGCTCGCAGGCCGACTAAAGATGGATCCTTTCGGCGTTATCGTTCTCGGTTGTGTCACAGCCATCGGAGGTGGCACGATTCGCGATATGGCTCTCGGCGCAACCCCTGTATTCTGGATTACTGATACCACGTATCTTTGGGTCATTTTCATCACCTGTTTACTCACCATGATATTGGTACGCCGTCCCAAGCGCCTTTCTTGGTGGGTGTTGCCCGTTTGTGATGCGATAGGCCTAGCAGTATTCGTTGGGATTGGTGTTGAGAAAGCCCTCGCTTACAACGCGTCAGGTATGGTTGCAGTTATCATGGGCGTCATTACTGGCTGTGGTGGCGGTATCATTCGTGATGTTCTGGCTCGCGAAGTCCCGATGGTACTGAGAAGCGAGGTCTATGCGACGGCGTGTATCATTGGTGGTATTTTCCATACTACAGCGTTGACTATGGGATATGACCATTCTGCTGCACTCTTGGCCGGTGTCATTTCAACATTAGTGATCCGCCTCGGCGCTATTCGCTGGCACTTATCTTTACCGACCTTTGCCATTAATCGCTAATAACTCGCAAACCCATTCACTAAAAAGAGCCAATATGAAATGGCTCTTTTTTGTTTCTATAAACACCATTCGCTTCTGACTTAAAGCTTGTTTATATTGGGCTATCATTCCCAACATTCATGGATAAGCATGTTATTGGAAAGCATTGAAACACTCTTGGTTTTGAGTAAAGAAAAAACCATGAGTCATACAGGCAGCCAACTCTACATTAGTCAATCGGCCGTAAGTAAACGAATTGCTAATTTAGAAAAGAAACTGGGTAAAAAACTGATTGAACCACATGGCCGTCACATCAAACTGACTTCCGACGCCATTGCTCTTATCCGTACGATCGAACCCACATTCAATGAGTTAAGAGGACAAATCTACGACCAGCAAGAACTGGAAGACACCTCGTTGATAAAACTCGATTGCTCTGAAACATTAGTTGCAGGCTATCTTAGTTTGATCATGGAAACCCGTTTAGTACAAGATCCTTACATTCGCATCTCAACCAATCACACGCCACGCATCGTAGAAAATGTAAAATCAGGCAGAGCAACTCTGGGCTTTTGTGCTGGCTACTTACCACCACATCATGGGCTCATGAGTTTCCATTTGGCCGATGAACCCTTTTCTATCATCAGCAAACACGCCTTAGACTCTCTGCCAACCGCTATTTTAACCAATGATTTAAGTAACCCAGCCAATACCTATCAACAAGCCGTATTGTCCAAACACAATATTCAGCCCTTAATGGAAATGGATTCATATACAGCCGCAGCCCAGTTAGCATTAGGGGGCATGGCACCCGCCCTCATACCGAAATCCATTATAAAGACGCTAAAGATTGCCCCTCAATATTGCTACGAATTTGAAGAGCTATCCTCTCTCATTCGGCCAATAAGTATTTGTTTACGACATAACGCCTACCGTAATAATCGTATTAAAACCATGATAGAAGCCATTGCTGATGTTGTTGCCAAAGAAGTTTTGCCGCCATCAACATAGACATGGTAATCACAAGTGGTCGAATCCATTTTTGCCCCTTAGTCACGACCACTTTGGCACCAAGCTGAGCACCGATAAAACCACCTACCGCCATGGTCAAACCAATTTCCCATACCGGCAAGCCAGCCAAAATGAAGAAAAGTAGCGCCGCGATGTTTGAGGTAAAGTTCAGTATTTTAGTTCGAGCAGTTGCATCAACTAACGAGAATTGACCAAGCACAACAAAACAAAGTGCAAAAATAGACCCCGTTCCCGGGCCAAAAAAACCATCGTAAAAACCAACGCCACCACCAACACATAAAGCGAACATGGCTTCAGATATCTTTGGCTCATCGTTCGTCGCTTTCGAGCTTGGAGCAAGTAAAAAGTAAAGGGAAATCGCAATCAACAGCACAGGAATAAGGCTTGTTAATATACCGGCATCAATGAATTGCACCGCTTCTGCACCAATAGCTGAGCCAATAAATGTACAAGCAATGGCTAGTCGCATCTCTTTCAAGCTGACAATTCCGTTACGCACAAAGTACAAGCTAGCGGAAAAGCTTCCAAAAGAACTTTGCAGTTTATTCGTTGCTAAAGCCTGAGTTGGGCTGAGACCTGCTGCTAATAGTGCTGGAAGCGTCAGCAAACCACCTCCTCCAGCCATGGCATCAATAAAACCAGCCGCTGATGCGACAAAAAACAGAGCAATTAAAATCTCAAAAGTGATTTCCACTTATGCATCCTTGTCAAAATTTGTATCGGAAGAACCGCAACGGTAGCACTGATATCAATAAGGCCAAAAGGAAACTCGAGATATCAACCTATTCCAAATTTTCATCAATAAAATAGTGAGACAAAAAAGCCCGCTCGAATGAGCGGGCAATGAGGTTGTCATATAGGCTCTAATTAGTGAGCCTACTGATTTTTATTTGATTAAGCTTCTAAGCTCGCTTTCACTTTCGCGTGCAACTCTTGAACAGAGGTTACAGAGCTTTTCGCATCTGCGGTATGTGCCATACATGTTGCAAATGCAGCATTTAGTGTCGTGGTGTAGTTCACTTTCTCTGCTAGCGCACCGCGACGTAGAACTTTAGAATCTTCAATCGCTTGACGACCAGAAGCCGTATTTACGATGTAGGTATATTCGTTGTTCTTGATGCGGTCTAGAATGTGTGGACGGCCCTCATGTACCTTGTTTACTAAACGAGGGTTAATACCTGCTTCACCTAGAATAACCGCAGTACCGTGCGTTGCATCTAACTGGTAACCAAGTTTCGTTAGCTTAGACGCAAGGTCTACCACACGTTGCTTATCACCTTCGCGAACAGACAATAGTGCACGACCACCTTCAGGGTATACATTGCCACAGCCAAGTTCAGCTTTCGCATAAGCTTCTGCGAATGTGGTACCAACACCCATCACTTCGCCCGTTGAGCGCATTTCAGGGCCCAATAGTGGGTCAACGCCAGGGAACTTATTGAATGGCAGTACGACTTCTTTCACTGAGTAGTAAGGAGGGATAATTTCTTTCGTAAAGCCTTGAGCTTCAAGAGATTGACCCGCCATTACACGTGCAGCGATTTTCGCTAACGGTGCGCCTGTTGCTTTCGAGACAAACGGTACAGTACGAGCAGCACGAGGGTTTACTTCGATGAGGTACACTTCGTTATCTTTTACCGCAAACTGCGTGTTCATTAGACCACGTACACCCAATTCGAATGCAAGCTTCTCAACTTGCTCACGCATCTTGTCTTGGATTTCTTGGCTTAACGTGTATGCAGGAAGCGAACATGCTGAGTCACCTGAGTGAACACCCGCTTGTTCGATATGCTCCATGATACCACCGATGACTACGCGCTCACCGTCACAGATAGCATCGATATCCACTTCTGTTGCGTCATCTAAGAAGCGATCCAACAGTACTGGAGATTCGTTTGATACGCTTACCGCTTCGTTGAAGTAACGACGTAGGTCTTGCTCATCGTATACGATTTCCATTGCACGGCCACCAAGAACATATGATGGGCGAACAACAAGAGGGAAGCCGATTTCACGTGACTTCTCAACCGCTTGTTCCATCGTCGTTACTGTCGCATTTTGTGGTTGTAGAAGACCTAAACGGTCAACAGCAACTTGGAAACGCTCACGGTCTTCTGCACGGTCAATTGCATCTGGGCTAGTACCAATGATAGGTACACCAGCCGCTTCAAGTGCACGCGCTAATTTAAGTGGAGTCTGACCACCGTACTGAACGATAACGCCTTTTGGCTTCTCTACTCGAGCAATCGCTAGTACGTCTTCCAGAGTTACTGGTTCAAAGTACAGACGATCAGATGTGTCGTAGTCGGTTGAAACGGTCTCGGGGTTACAGTTAACCATGATCGTCTCGTAACCATCTTCACGTAGCGCTAGTGATGCGTGTACACAACAGTAGTCAAATTCAATACCTTGGCCGATACGGTTTGGACCGCCACCGAGGATCATAATCTTGTCTTTGTCTGAAGGATTAGCTTCACACTCCTCATCGTAAGATGAGTACATGTAAGCCGTATCAGATGAGAACTCAGCGGCACAAGTATCTACGCGCTTGTAGACTGGGTGGATGTCATATTGGTCACGTAAACGACGGATTTCACTTTCCGCAACACCGAGAATCTTAGATAGGCGCGCATCCGCAAAACCTTTGCGTTTAAGCTTGATTAACTCGTCTTTGTTTAGACCTGCAAAACCTTTCGCTTTCAGCTCTTGCTCAAGTTTAACGATGTCTTCGATTTGAACGAGGAACCAACGGTCGATTTGCGTTAGGTTGAATACGCCATCTACTGACATACCCGCACGGAATGCATCCGCGATGTACCAAATACGCTCTGCGCCTGCTTCTTTCAGCTCATGACGGATTTTCGTCAGTGCGTCTGGCGCATCTAGGTCAACCATCTCGTCAAAACCAGTAGCGCCTACTTCTAGACCGCGAAGTGCTTTTTGTAGTGACTCTTGTTGGTTACGACCAATTGCCATTACCTCACCAACTGACTTCATTTGCGTCGTTAGACGGTCGTTAGCACCAGCAAATTTCTCGAAATTAAAGCGAGGAATCTTTGTTACTACGTAGTCGATGGTTGGTTCGAATGATGCTGGCGTAGCGCCGCCAGTGATGTCGTTCATTAGCTCGTCTAGCGTAAAGCCAACTGCTAGTTTCGCTGCAATCTTAGCGATTGGGAAACCCGTTGCTTTTGAAGCTAGAGCAGAAGAGCGAGATACACGTGGGTTCATCTCGATGATAACCATACGGCCATCTTTCGGGTTGATACCAAACTGTACGTTAGAACCACCAGTTTCAACGCCAATCTCACGCAGTACTGCTAGAGATGCGTTACGCATTAGCTGGTATTCTTTGTCTGTTAGTGTTTGCGCTGGTGCAACCGTGATTGAGTCACCCGTGTGGATGCCCATTGGGTCAAAGTTTTCAATCGCACATACGATGATACAGTTGTCCGCTTTGTCACGAACCACTTCCATCTCGTACTCTTTCCAACCGATAAGAGATTCATCGATAAGAAGTTCGTTGGTTGGAGATAGGTCCAAACCACGACGACAGATTTCTTCGAACTCTTCTTTGTTGTAAGCGATACCACCGCCTGTACCACCCATCGTGAATGATGGACGGATGATACATGGGAAGCCAACCATATCTAGAACGCCGTAAGCTTCTTCCATGGTTTTAGCCGTATCCGCACGTGGACACTCAAGGCCGATAGACTTCATCGCTTTATCGAAACGAGAACGGTCTTCTGCTTTATCAATAGCGTCAGCCGTTGCACCAATCATCTCAACGCCGAATTCTTCAAGAACGCCATGCTTCTCTAGGTCTAGAGCACAGTTCAATGCTGTTTGACCGCCCATTGTAGGTAGAACTGCATCTGGCTTTTCTTTCGCGATGATGTTGCGAACCACTTCCCACTGGATTGGCTCGATATAAGTTGCATCCGCCATGTCTGGATCAGTCATGATGGTTGCAGGGTTAGAGTTCACAAGGATAACTCGGTAACCCTCTTCACGCAGTGCTTTACACGCTTGTGCGCCAGAGTAGTCAAACTCACATGCCTGACCGATAACAATCGGACCAGCACCAAGAATAAGAATACTTTGAATGTCAGTACGTTTTGGCATTATCTACTACTCCGAATTAAGCGCTGTGTTTTTTGATTAGTTCGATAAAGTGGTCAAATAGCGGTGCCGCGTCGTGTGGACCTGGGCTCGCTTCAGGGTGACCTTGGAAGCTAAATGCTGGCTTGTCTGTGCGGTGAATACCTTGTAGAGAGCCATCAAATAGCGATACGTGAGTAGCACGTAGATTTTCAGGTAGTGTTGCTTCGTCTGCTGCAAAACCGTGGTTCTGCGACGTAATCATCACAACATTACGCTCCAAATCTTTTACTGGGTGGTTTGCGCCGTGGTGACCAAACTTCATTTTCACTGTTTGTGCACCCGATGCTAGCGCAAGGATTTGGTGGCCTAGACAGATACCAAAGATTGGCAGGTCTTTTTCTAAGAATACTTTTGTCGCTTCAATCGCGTAAGTACATGGTTCTGGGTCACCAGGGCCGTTTGATAAGAAAACGCCATCTGGATTTAGAGCCAGAACTTCTTCTGCTGAAGTTTCAGCAGGAACAACCGTTAGGCGGCAGCCTCGGTCAACCAACATGCGCAGGATGTTGCGTTTTGCGCCGAAGTCGTAGGCAACAACGTGATATGGCAATTCGCTGTCGTCTTTCGCTTCTGGAAGTCCACCCTCAAGCGTCCACGAACCTTGTTTCCATTGATACGCTTCTTTTGTTGTAACCTCTTTCGCAAGATCCATTCCTTTCAAGCCTGGGAATTCTTTTGCTTTCGCTAGTGCCAAAGCTTCATCTAGGTTGTTACCTGCAACGATACAACCGTTTTGCGCACCTTTCTCACGTAGGATACGAGTTAGCTTACGAGTATCGATGTCTGCAATGCCGACGATATTTTGCGACTTAAGGTAATCAGAAAGGGATTGTTCATTACGGAAGTTAGAAGCGATAAGAGGGAGATCGCGAATCACAAGGCCTTGAGCGTGGATTGAAGAGGATTCTTCGTCTTCGGAATTGGTTCCGGTATTGCCAATGTGAGGATAAGTAAGAGTAACGATTTGTTGAGAATAGGAAGGATCAGTGAGAATTTCTTGGTACCCCGTCATCGAGGTATTAAAAACAACTTCACCAACGGAAATACCATCTGCTCCAATGGACACACCGCGGAACACTGTCCCATCTTCTAGGACTAACAGTGCTAATTTACCCAAGACAACCTCCAGAATAAAAATGCATAAAAAATAAATTAAGTTGCAAATATGCCTTCCTATACCTTGAATATCTACATAAACAGGTATTTTTGACAAATTGGCGGTATTCTAAGGATGGACTTAGAAACTGTCAATACCGCTCGAAAAATAAATTATGTTTTTCTGGAAAGTAAGGTCATTTCAACACAAAAAGACCCAAAAAAGTAAGTTTTACATAACCACTTCCCTATCAAGATGCCACTTTTATTAATTTTACAAAATTGAACATATCAGAGATCACATATTTCTATGATATTTTCACGCAAACGTTCGCCACAAGAAAACAACTGCAATTTTTAATCACTACAAAGTAAAAACACCAAAAAGCCAGCATAAATCAAACTAAAGTCAGTGGTAAAACGAAGAAAATCACACTCATTTTATTTACATGTATAGATGCAAACATAAAAAAACCGGCTTGCGCCGGCGAATAATTATGTATTTACAGCTCATTTAACCCTAGAACATCGGTCATGGTATAAAAGCCTGATGGTTTAGAATTCAACCAAACTGCAGCTTTCACCGCACCATTCGCGAACGTCATGCGATCTGTCGCTTTATGAGTAATTTCGACTCGTTCACCGATATCAGCAAACATCGCAGTATGCTCACCAACGATGTCACCAGCGCGAATTGTTGCAAAGCCAATTTCATCTTTAGTGCGCTCACCCGTAATGCCCTCACGTGCGTATACCGCAACATCATTGAGTTTATTGCCCATTGCGCCAGCAATCGCTTCACCCATACCAATAGCGGTTCCAGATGGCGCATCGACTTTGTGGCGGTGATGCGCTTCAATAATCTCGATATCGCAATACTCCCCCATCACCTTTGCAGCTTTCTCAAGTAACTTGAAGACAAGGTTGACACCTACTGAGTAATTTGGAGCCATTACGATAGGCACTTGCTTAGCGGCGTCATCAATCTGTTCGCGTTCTTCTTCACTAAAGCCTGTTGTACCAATGACGATACTCTTACCATGTTGCTTGCACAGCTCTAGATTCGCTAGCGTGCTCACTGGAGCAGTAAAGTCGATCACGACATCAAAGTTGTCGATTACTTTGGCCAAGTCATCTGTCAAAAAAACATCAAACTTGCCATCACCACACAATTCTCCAATATCCACACCAACTAACGATGATTCTGGACGTTCAGAGCCAGCGGTAACCGAGGCTTCTGAATGTAGATGTGAGGCTTTAACTAGATTGCGGCCCATTCGGCCTGCAGCTCCTGCGATTGCAATACGAACCATTGCGCTTTCTCTCCTTCTCTGGATAACGAGGCTTTCACTCGTTCTCTTCGTTTCGCTGAATGTTTTTAAACTAACAATATCCGATGTTAACCACAAGGCAGTTAGCCGTGAGCTAAGAAAACTCTTTAACTACGCGCTCCAGAATCGGTACGTTTGCCTCCGGAAAGACATAATCAAGTAATGCGCCAACATCGACCCAGCGTCCTTCTTGCCCCTCTCGGCCATAGGGCTGGCGATCAAATTGAGAGACAAGCATAAAATCAAACTTTAGAGACTTCTCTGGGTAGTCATACTCAAGATGCTCAAATAAAGTTTGCTCTGTGACTTGAATGCCAATCTCTTCTTCAAGCTCACGAATCATTGCTTGCTCAGCACTTTCACCATTTTCTACTTTTCCACCAGGAAACTCCCAGAAGCCGCCTTTATGTTTATCATCAGGTCGCTTGGTAATAAATATTTGCGACTTATCTTGATTAAAAATGATCGCCGCAACAATGTGAATTCGTTTCATCGTTTTTGTTCCTAGATCTGTTGATACAAAAAGAGCCGCCTAAGCGACTCTTTGTTTCTGTCTATTGACTGTATTAGTCAATTTTACCGTGACACTGTTTGTACTTTTTGCCGCTGCCACATGGACAAGGCTCATTACGACCCACTTTACGCTCATCACGAACCATTGGTTGGTGGTTTGCCTCTTCCGGTTCTTCGCCTTCCGTTAATGGGTTTTGTGCCGCAGCGTGCTGAGCTTGAGCACGACGTGCTGCTTCTTCAGCTTGAGCACGGCGCTGCTCTTCCATACGTTCAACTTCTTCTTGCTGCTGAACTCGTACACGTGATAGCACGGTAATCACATCAGTCTTAAGCGCTTCTAGAAGACCTTCAAACAGTTCAAACGATTCACGCTTGTACTCTTGTTTCGGGTTTTTCTGCGCGTAACCACGTAGATGGATACCTTGACGGAGGTGATCCATCGCCGCAAGGTGCTCTTTCCATAGCGTATCGAGAGTTTGAAGCATCACCGATTTCTCGAAATTACGCAGAACTTGAGCGCCGACAACTTCTTCTTTCGCTTTGTATACTTCAACCGCTAGGTTAATGATCTTTTCACGTAACGCTTCTTCATACAGCTTGTCATCTTCTTCAAGCCATTGCTTAACTGGCGCATCAAGATCAAAGTCAGCTTTCAAACGTTCTTGAAGCCCTTCAACATCCCACATGTCTTCTAAAGATTGTGGTGGAATGTACTCGTCAATGATCGCGGTAATAACGTCTTCACGGTTCTGCTCGATCATTTCGCTGATATCATCAACGTTCATTAATTCGTCGCGCAGTTCGTAAACGACTTTACGTTGATCGTTCGCCACATCATCGTATTCAAGAAGCTGTTTACGGATATCGAAGTTACGGCCTTCAACTTTACGCTGAGCTTTTTCGATTGAACGAGATAGCATCTTAGATTCAATCGCTTCACCCTCTTCCATACCGCTTTGGATAAGGCTAGCCATGCGATCAGAAGTAAAGATACGAAGTAGAGAATCTTCCATTGATAAGTAGAAACGTGATGAACCGGCATCACCCTGACGACCAGAACGACCACGTAGCTGGTTATCAATACGGCGAGATTCATGGCGCTCAGTACCGATGATGTGTAGACCACCAGCTTCTAGTACTTGATCGTGAACTTGTTTCCACTCAGCTTTGATTTCTTGAATCTGTTCTTTAGTTGGGTTTTCTAGTGTTTCCACTTTTGCTTGCCAGCTACCACCCAACACGATATCAGTACCACGACCCGCCATGTTTGTTGCGATAGTAACTGCACCAGGCTTACCGGCTTCTGCTACGATTTCTGCTTCTTTTTCATGGAACTTAGCGTTTAGTACATTGTGCTTAACTTTTGCTTTTTTCAGTGCGTTAGATAAAAGCTCTGATTTTTCGATCGAAACCGTACCAACAAGAGATGGTTGGCCTTTTTCAACACGCTCTTTAATATCTTCGATAATTGCAGCAAATTTCTCTGCTTCTGTGCGGTAAACCACATCTGGCATATCGTTACGGATCATAGGTTTGTTGGTTGGAATAACCACCGTCTCTAGACCATAAATAGATTGGAATTCGAATGCTTCTGTATCTGCGGTACCTGTCATGCCTGACAGCTTTTCGTATAGGCGGAAGTAGTTCTGGAAAGTAATCGATGCCAGCGTTTGGTTTTCGTTTTGAATCTTAACGCCTTCTTTTGCTTCAACCGCTTGGTGAAGACCTTCAGACCAACGACGACCAGGCATTGTACGACCAGTATGTTCGTCAACAATGACCACTTCACCGTCATCATTGACGATGTAGTCTACGTTACGTTCAAACAGGACATGCGCACGAAGAGCTGCGTTAACGTGATGCAGTAAGCTAATGTTTGTTGGAGAGTAAAGCGTGTCGCCCTCTTCCATCAAACCATTCTTCACCATCAATTCTTCTACAAACTCTTGACCCGTTTCAGTCAAGTACACTTGCTTAGACTTCTCATCGACAGTGTAGTGACCATCCCCACGGTATTCTTCTGAATCTTCTTTATCTTGCTTTTGAAGGTGCGGAATAAGTAAGTTGATACGAGTGTACAGTTCAGAACTATCTTCAGCAGGGCCTGAAATAATAAGAGGGGTACGAGCTTCATCGATAAGGATCGAGTCCACCTCATCGACTACTGCGAAGAAACGCTCACGTTGAACACGGTCTTCATTGCGGAAAGCCATGTTGTCACGTAGATAGTCAAATCCAAACTCATTGTTTGTGCCGTAAAGGATGTCAGCTTGGTACGCTTCTTTCTTCGCTTGAGGGGGCATGTTCGGTACGTTAATACCAACCGTCATACCAAGGAATTCAAATAGTGGGCGGTTTGTCTCCGCGTCACGAGTTGCTAGGTAATCGTTCACCGTAACAACATGGACACCTTTACCTGGCAATGCGTTTAGGTAAGCAGGAAGAGTTGCAGTTAAAGTTTTACCTTCACCAGTACGCATTTCCGCGATTTGGCCTGCGTTCAGAACCATACCGCCGATAAGCTGTACGTCAAAGTGGCGCATACCGTAAACACGCTTCGATGCTTCACGAACCGTAGCAAAAGCTTCTGGAAGTAGCTTATCAAGAGTTTCGCCTTGCTCTAGACGCTCACGGAACTCAACAGTTTTCGCTTTTAGCTCTTCATCCGAAAGCGCTTCGAATGTTGGTTCGTAGTTATTGATCTCTTTTACAATTTTTCTAAGGCGGCGCAGTGTTCGGTCGTTGCGACTGCCAATAACTTTTGTCAGTAGCTTAGTTATCATTTTTCGTGAATCTCTCTTTAATCAGACCGTTCCCGATCTACTCGTAATGCTTTCAGTCTCTACCAATTTGGAACTAAGAATACTGAGATAAATCATTTATCAAAGATATTGAGTTCAAACATCCATATTTCAAGGCTTAACTTTGAATCAATGTGGCTTAGTGTAAGGATTTTTCATCAATACAACCATAAATAGACGTATTTGTTTGAAGCACTCGGAAGTTTTTTAACAAAGTGATGACGGATTCGCCAGTATTTACCTGATACAGGGACGTAAACTTTGTCATTAAAAGCAATCCGATTCGGCTAACTGAATTCAAGATACCTAGTTGAGCTGAAAATAAAGGCCATAATGTAAACTATACCTAGGAAGAAAGCTGCTCTAGAATAACGGCAAGCCCACAAAATTAGATTTTACCTATGCGTGATCATCGCCCCACTTCAACAGACGATCTTATTGCCGAATCTCAGTTTAAGCAGATCCAAGAACACGCTGGAGATATCTTGCAACTCAATCAAGCACTGCAAGATATCCTACCTAAAGGCACGGCAGATCACTGCCGGGTAGCCAATATCCGTAACGGACATTTGCTCATTGACGTGGCTAGCGCTTCATTAAAGATGAAGATCGACTACGATCGCCTTATGATCCTGAATAAACTGAGAACACAAGGCTACGCGAAGCTGATGAGTGTTGAGGTAAGAATCAACCCATCTTTGTATCGGAATCGCTTTGAGCATGATGACCGACCAAAACGCCCTCCACTAACAGAAGCCGCAGCTAACTCATTAATGATCATTGCGGATATGGCGCCACCTAAAATTCAAGAGCGTTTAAAACGATTGGCGGACATGGCCGAGAAGAAAAGCGAACTCTAATCTCTCACAATCTAAATCCAGTCAAATCGTGATGAGTACCAACCGTAGTAAATAACTACCAGATACAAAAAAACCAGGCCGTAGCCTGGTTTTTTTAATTCATTTGCGTCTGTAAATTACGCAAGCACCATGTTAGGTTCTGCAAAAGCCACTGGTGAGCCAACTTCTTCTTCGAATGTTGTCCATTCCCATGCTTCTTGATCAGCAAGAACAGCACGTAAAAGTTGGTTGTTTAAACCGTGACCTGATTTGTAAGCACGGAATTCGCCAATAATCGCATGACCACACATGTAAAGGTCACCAATTGCATCAAGTACTTTATGAGTAACAAACTCATTCTCAAAGCGGAGACCTTCTTCGTTAAGAATGCGGTAATCATCCAAAACGATCGCGTTATCAAAACTACCACCTAGAACAAGGTTCTGGGATTGTAAGTATTCAATATCTCGCATGAAACCGAACGTACGAGCACGAGAAATCTCGCGAACGAAACCTTGAGATGAAAAATCAAACATAAGACGTTGCTCGTCTGATTCAATCGCAGGGTGGTTAAAATCAATTTCGAAGTCCATACGGAAGCCGTTAAATGGAACAAACTCTGCCCACTTATCGCCATCTTCAAAACGAACTGGTTTCTTAATACGAATAAAACGCTTAGGTGCATTTTGCGTTTCGATACCTGCTTGTTGAAGCAAGTACACGAATGGGCTTGCACTGCCATCCATAATAGGAATTTCAGGTGCATCAACTTCAACAACAATGTTGTCGATACCCATACCAGCAAGTGCCGCATTCAAATGCTCGACAGTAGAGATACGAATGCCTTGATCGTTAACTAATGCTGTACATAGCATTGTGTCACGAACAGATGCCGGATCAGCTGGAAAATCTACAGGTGGATTTACATCTGTACGACGGTAAATAATACCTGTATTTGCAGCAGCTGGGCGCAGAGTAAGTGTGACTTTACGACCAGAGTGGAGACCCACACCAGTTGTTTTCACTATTTCTTTCAGAGTACGTTGTCTGATCATCTGCTTGCCTCTCTAAAAAATGCTACAAAACACGGCCGTCTGTAACGTCGACCGTGAATGCTACCATAATTTTGAGCCATGTCAAATTTACGGGTTAAAGATTAATCAGCCTGACGACGCAAAAATGCCGGTATATCTAAATAGCCGCTTTCTTTCTCTTGCTTAGGTGCTGCTGACGTTTGACTAGCAGGAACCGAAGAAGAAACGGTATTTGTAGACTGAGGAGTTACCTGTGCTTTCTCTTGCATTGGAGTAGACTGCAAAGTCTGTGCCGGTTTCTCTTCAGCTTGCGGTGCGATTGTTTGCTGTTGCACTTGTGGTGCTGCAGTTGGCGCAACTTTCGCCTTACCACCAGCCACTAGTGTAATATCAGGCTTTTTCTCGTTACCGATACCAGTCGCGACTACTGTTACACGGATTTCGTCTGTCATATCTGGATCTAGAGAAGTACCGATAACCACTGTCGCATTGTCAGAAGCAAATGCTTTCACTGTGTTACCCACTGTCTCAAATTCATCAAGACGCATATCCAAACCAGCAGTGATGTTAACTAGAACACCACGCGCGCCCGCTAGATCAATATCTTCTAGAAGTGGGCTAGAAATTGCCATTTCAGCCGCTTCTTCTGCACGGTCTTCGCCTTTCGCGATGCCGCTACCCATCATTGCATGCCCCATTTCAGACATCACTGTACGTACGTCTGCGAAGTCGACGTTGATCATGCCTGGGCGAGTGATTAGCTCTGCAATACCTTGAACCGCGTTCTTAAGAACGTCGTTCGCGCTTGCAAAAGCTTCTAGTAGCGTTACACCGCGGCCAAGAACTTTCAGTAGCTTCTCGTTTGGAATTGTGATCAATGAATCGACGTGCTTAGACAGCTCATCGATACCTTGCTCTGCAAATGCCAAACGCTTTTTGCCTTCAAAGCTGAACGGTTTTGTTACAACCGCAACAGTCAGAATGCCAAGCTCTTTTGCCACTTCAGCAATAACAGGTGCTGCACCAGTACCTGTACCACCACCCATACCTGCTGCGATAAACACCATATCGGCACCAGTTAGGGAATCTTTAATTCTGTCTCTGTCTTCGAGAGCTGCCTCACGGCCGACCTGAGGGTTTGCACCGGCACCCAGACCTTTAGTGATATCACCACCAATCTGGATGACATTGCCAACGCTTGTCTTACGAAGTGCTTGCGCATCAGTGTTGACGCTGATGAATTCCACTCCTTCGATGGATTCACGCACCATGTGTTCAACAGCGTTACCACCGCCGCCACCAACCCCAACGACCTTGATTACTGCATCGTCAGACATTTCCATCATCGGTTCAAACATGTGTTGTCTCCGTTTATCCTGCAACTCAGGTTAAAACTCATTTTTTATCCAATTACGCAGTTTACCGATAAAGCCAGTAACTGACGACGATGAACGCTTAGGTTCATTATAATCGCTATCGTCACTAGACTGCATATCTCTTGCGTAATGAAGTAATCCAACTGCCGTAGAATGATACGGCTCTTTTACATAGTCAGTAAGCCCACTAACTTCCAGCGGCTTGCCAACCCTAACTTGATTACGGAATACGCGTTCCGCACATTCTACCACTCCTTCGATTTGCGCTGCGCCGCCGGTGAGTACAACACCCGCAGCGAGATGGTGCTTAATACCTTCTTCGCGCAATTTCGCTTGTACAGAGTCGATAGTTTGGTTAACCAGTCCCATTAGCTCTGAATATCGTGGTTCAATCACTTCCGACAAGGTCTGACGTTGCAGACTACGAGAAGGTCGACCACCAACGCTTGGAACATTAACCGTGTCATCCTTACTGACTAGTTCACTTAGGGCACAACCATATTTGACTTTGATTTCTTCGGCATCACTCACTGGTGTACCGAAAGCAAAAGCAATATCACTAGTAACCGCATTTCCTGCGTAAGAAAATACTTCCGTATGGCGAAGTGCGCCGCCGGTCCAGATAGAAACATCCATCGTGCCTGCGCCAATATCAACCACACAAACCCCAAGCTCTCTTTCATCCTCGGTGATTACTGCATTACTTGCAGCAAGCCCAGAAAATACGAGTTGCTCAACTTTCAGGCCGCAGCGTTCTACTGCCTTAATAATGTTGCGTGCCATATCATTATGGCAGGAGATCAAATGGACACTCACTTCCATTCTTACTCCAGATAAGCCAAGCGGGTTTTTAATGCCCTCTTGGTAATCGATGGTGAACTCTTGAGGAATTACGTGAAGAATTCTCTGCTCATCACCGATTTTAATCGATTTTGCGGTATGGATAGCGCGATCCATATCTTCTTGAGAGACTTCCTCATCCGATATGGTGCCCATGCCTTTCTCAATTCGGCTTGCGATATGTTTACCAGACAACGAAATGAATACTCGACTAATTTGGCATTCTGCCATTAGCTCAGCTTGATCAATTGCGCGTTGTACTGATTTTACAACCGATTCCAAATCGTTCACGCCGCCTTTATCCATGCCGCGTGATGGGCTGCTACCCGAACCAATAATGTTGATTTGGCCATCCGGTAGAATTTCGCCCACTAGAGCTGAAACGGTTGCAGTGCCTATATCAAGGCCAACAATAATATTGTCATCAGCGACCTTAGTCATCTGTACTCTCTTGTTCTAACTCATGTTCAGGAAACCAGCCAACCGCGGCTCCTGTATCGTACCTGAGGTCGATATAACTGATTCTTTGCGTATCACTGCCAAGCTTGTTATAGAGTAAAATAAAGCGCTCTATACGCTCATCCAGTGACTCTTTACCAAGCTCTAGTCGAATACCGTTATCAAGGATGATTTGCCAAGCTCGTCGCTCATTCAAAACGAGAGACGATATAGCTAAACCTAATTTTTGAAATTTCGGTCGAAGTTCGCGGTAGGTTTGCAAGACTTCCGGCCCAGTTTCTTTAGGTCCATATAACTTAACTTTCTCTTCCTTTAGCAGGCCGACATCCCCCTCAAATACAAAACCGTTGCCATCCAACAGTTCAATACCATTCCAAATGGCTTCTGGGTGATGCTCTGTCAAAAATACTTTTACCGTATCTGGCCACTGTTTTCGTATGGCTGCATGAGCAACCCACGGAAGCGCTTCGACGCTTTGTTGCAGTACATCGATATCTTGCGACATAAATGTACCGATATGGTCGATATTGCCAAATGCCGATTGGACATCGTCCGCAGTGACATACTCCAGTTTTCCCTGAAGTACTATTTTGGAGAGAGGTAACCTTTGGTCATCCCACATCCAACTGATCGCTGAGTACAAAACGGAACTAATTAAGGTCACAACGATGACGAAAAATACCGCACCCAAGAGTTTCTCTTGGCGACCTCGGTTATGATCCGATTTAGGCCGCTCTTCATTCAGTGCTACATTCAACAACGTTTTCGTTTCCTGACTTTGCCCCATCCTTTTACTGTCATACGTTGCAGCAGTAAAAGTATTGACTATAACCTTGGGATTATACTGAGCTCTTGTAAACTATCAAACACTGATAGCGATAATTCACAACGTTCTTGACGCAAAATCGAGATCTAGGTCTTTCTCTGAGCTTTGCGTCAGATTTCACTACTGCTCAAGCATCTTATTAACATTCAACTCAAGAGCGGCAAGCTGTTTGGCCACTTTACCAACATCCCCTGCTCCTTGAGTCAAGATCAAGTCGCCATCTTGTATAACGTTAGCTAAAACAGACGGTAATTGCTCAATTTCTGGAACAAAAATTGGATCTATTTTGCCTCGGCTGCGAATTGTGCGACATAGCGCGCGTCCATCAGCCCCTGCGATTGGTTTTTCTCCCGCCGCGTACACATCCAACATAATCAGCACATCAACTTGTTCAAGTACGTTCGCAAAGTCATCATATAGATCACGAGTTCGGCTGTAACGGTGCGGTTGGAAAATCATAACCAATCGCTTGTCCTGCCAACCACTGCGAGCTGCACTAATTGTGACACCAACTTCTGTGGGGTGATGACCGTAATCATCCACCAGCATTGCCTGGCCATTTCCGGTATCAAACTCACCAAGATGATCAAAGCGACGACCAGTACCTTGCGTACCTGCCATGGCTTTTAAAATCGCATCATCATTAATGTCATCTTCTGTCGCGACTGCAATCGCGGCTGAGGCATTTAACGCATTGTGGCGGCCCGGGATATTCAATGTAATATCTAAGTTTGCGCGGCCCTCGCGCACAACCGTAAATTTACCTTGCTGACCTTGTTGGTGATAATTTTCAATACGCACATCAGCATCTTCGGAGAAACCGTACGTGATCACTTGACGACTGATGCGTGGGATCAACTCACGAATGACAGGATCATCGATACACACAATCGCTTGGCCGTAAAACGGTAGATTGTGTAAGAAATCAATAAAGGTTTGCTTCAGTGTTTCAAAGTCGCCACCGTAGGTATCCATATGGTCAGCTTCAATGTTCGTCACGATGCTTACCATAGGTTGCAAATGCAAGAATGAAGCATCACTCTCATCCGCTTCTGCAATCAGAATACGGCTAGAGCCTAAACGAGCATTCGTGCCCGCACTCTTCACAAGGCCACCGTTTACAAACGTTGGATCAAGGCCCGCTTCAGAATAGATTTGTGTCACTAGTGCGGTTGTGGTCGTTTTTCCGTGCGTACCTGCAACCGCAATACCATGACGGAAGCGCATCAGCTCAGCAAGCATTTCTGCACGGCGAACGATTGGGATACGCAACTCTCGTGCCGCCATGACTTCTGGGTTTTCTTCGTTGATCGCCGTTGAAACCACAACAACACTGGCTTTTTCAACATTGCTTGCCTGGTGACCAATGAAGACGGTCGCACCTTTAGAGACTAAACGCTCTGTCACTGGGTTCTCTGATAGGTCAGAGCCTGTGATCTGGTAGCCTTCGTTCAACAGCACTTCTGCAATGCCGCTCATGCCCGCACCACCAATACCGATGAAGTGGATGGATTTCACGCGGCGCATCTCTGGCACCATTGCGCGAATCTGAGCTAAGTCTTGTGTATGTTGGATTGTCATTAATTCTATTCTCAGTTATTCGTTAGCGCTTTTCGGTCAAAGCGACAATAGCTTGTGCGACAACTCGGTCAGCATTCAATTTTGCAGCGCCACGCGCTTGCTCAGCCATTGTAAGTAAAGCTCGTCGATCCAATCGTTGGATCTGTTGGGTCAACGACTCAACGGTTAAATCTGGTTGTTCAATCATTTTCGCTGCGCCGCAGTCTACAAGATGATCAGCATTCAACGCTTGTTGACGGTCTTTATGCATAAACGGAACAAAGATAGCACCGACACCTGCCGCTGAAACTTCAGAAACGGTCAAGGCACCTGAACGACAAACCAGCAAATCAGCCCATGAATAAGCCTCAGCAACGTCATCAATAAACTCGGTGACTTCAGCATTCACTACGCTATTTGCTTGATATGCCGCACTCACTTCTTCCGCCGCACCTTTGCCTGCTTGGTGACGAATACAGTAATCCTCACCCAATTTTGCCATCACTTCTGGCAGCGTTTGGTTTAGAATGCGAGCACCTTGACTCCCCCCCATAACCAAAATACGAATCGGGCCTTGTCGCTCCTGCATGCGCTCAGTTGGCGATACTAATTGAGTCACATCTTCTCGAACTGGGTTACCTACCACTTCTGCATGAGGGAAAGCACCTGGAAACGCTTGAAATACCTTTTTAGCAATTTTCGACAACCATTGGTTCGTTAGACCTGCGACAGCATTTTGTTCATGCAGAACAACAGGAATGCCGCTCATCCAAGCCGCAATGCCACCAGGACCACTCACGTAGCCACCCATGCCAAGTACCGCATCTGGTTGCCAGCGCTTCATATGAGCACGAGCCTGCTTGATGGCATTGATAATTTGAAATGGTGCCGCAAGAAGGCGCTTAACGCCTTGACCTCGTAGACCTTTTACTTTGATAAAGTCGATTTCAATACCATGTTTCGGAACTAAATCCGCTTCCATTCTATCCGCCGTTCCTAACCAGCGAATTTCCCAACCTTGCTCTTGCAACTGTTTAGCAACCGCCAACCCTGGGAATACGTGACCGCCAGTTCCACCAGCCATCACCATCAAACGTTTATTTTTCTTCATTGACTTGTTGTTCTGATTCTTTCTCGCCGCGCTTTACACGACACTCGTGATCAATACGCAGTAATATAGATACTGCGACGGACATAATAATGAGACTTGAGCCACCATAACTGATCAGCGGTAAAGTAAGACCTTTGGTTGGTACAATACCTGCCGCAGCACCTACGTTGACCAGCGTTTGAAACGCAAACCAAATACCAATACCGAACGACAGGTAACCGCCAAACAGTTCGCCCTCTTCAAAGGCGCGTTTACCAATATAAATGGCTTTCAATACCAAGCTGAAAATTAGCATCAGCACTAGAACTACACCAACAAAGCCAAGTTCTTCTGCCAGTACGGCAAACACAAAGTCAGTGTGCGCTTCTGGCAAGTATTCTAATTTTTGGATCGAGTTACCAAGGCCTTGGCCAAACCACTCACCACGACCAAAAGCCATCAATGATTGGGTAAGTTGGTAACCACTACCAAATGGGTCTTCCCATGGATCCATAAATGACGTAACACGACGAATACGATAAGGCTCAATAAAAATAAGCCCCACCACCGCTGCAATACCGGCGATCATTAATGCTAAAAACTGCGTTAACTTAGCCCCAGCAATGAATAGCATGCCAAACAGCGTCACTAACATTACGACTACGGTTCCCAGGTCTGGTTGTCCTAAAAGTAATACAGCCAACGCAGCAAACACCATGATGGGTTTCATAAAACCACCAAAGAATGTCTGGCGAACTTCATCCTGTTTACGCACTAAATAACCGGACATAAAAACAAACAATGAAAGTTTGGCTACCTCGGCAGGTTGTAGGTTAAACAAGCCAAGAGGAATCCAACGTGAGGCACCATTAACGGATTTGCCCGCGACTAAAACGATGATAAGCAAACCAAATGAGAGCCACAATAAGTAGTGACTCTTTTTAAACCAATGCTGTAACGGTACTTGAAGAATAACGGCAGAAGCGCCAAGCGCCAAAACAAGAAACGTCGCGTGACGGAACATAAAGTGAAATGGCTGATCCGTCAGGCGTGAGCTAATAGGAAAGGAGGCAGAGGTCACCATCACCAAGCCAGTTAACATCAAACCCAGCGCAATCCAGACGAGTTGACGATCAAAGAGCGCCTCTGGTGCAGGATGCTTAAGCCAAGTACCAATGCTGCGTTTAACGTTACCTAAACCCACGAAGTGTGTGACCTTTAATTATGCATATTTCTCAGCAAGAGCTGCAAATGCATCGCCTCTTGCCATAAAGTTATCGAATTGATCAAAGCTAGCACATGCCGGAGACAGCATCACCATATCGCCTGTTTTTAACTGCGAAGATATTTGCTGAATCACATCTTCCATCGTATCGAAGCGAATGGCGGATTCATGCAAAGGCATAAATTGATCGCCATCTGCACCAAAACAACAAAGCTGTAAATTGAGTGTCGCTAAGATTGGTCGTAACGGTGTAAAGTCCGCACCTTTCCCAACGCCACCAACAAGCAAATACAGTTTACCTTTGGATTCGAGCCCAGAAAGCGCAGCCATAGTGCTTGCAATATTGGTTGCTTTGGAATCATTCACCCATTTTACACCGCGATTATCCGCAACTGCTTGGCATCGGTGTGTCAAACCCGTGTAAGTTTTCAGTGCATTCAAAGCCTTGTGGTAATCAACATCCGCCGCTTTGAGTAGAGCCAGTACAACTAATGCATTTGCTAAGTTGTGTTTACCCACCAGCTTTAACTCATCGCTTGCAATCACACGCTGACCATCGTCAACTAACCAAGTACGATGACCATCTGATTCGAGACCGAACGCGAGTTCATCACTGCCAAACGTCACCAATGGCATTTCAACATCTGGGAATGTTTCTTGATCATCACGGTTAACGACGGCTAACTCAGCATTATCAAAGATACGCAGCTTCGATGCTCGGTAATCGTTCATTCCTTCGTAGCGATCCATGTGATCTTCAGAAAGATTTAAAAACGCCGCCGCTTTTAGCTTTAAGCTCGACGTGGTTTCTAATTGAAAACTGGATAATTCAAGCACATACAAGTCTGCGTCTTTTTCTAGCAAGTCCAACGCGGGCACACCAATATTGCCACCCACACCAACGGTTAATCCTGCCGCTTTCGCCATCACACCTGTCAGATCCGTCACTGTACTCTTACCGTTCGATCCGGTAATCGCGACAACAGGTTTCTGTACCGCCCAAGCAAACAGTTCTATATCACCAACAACAGGCGTACCTTTAGCAAGTACCGTTTGAATTTCTGGCGTTGCTAAGGCAATTCCGGGGTTAGTCACCACTAACTCAGCATCTGCTAGCCACTCAATATTCCAACCACCACTGTACAACTCGACCTGAGCAGGCAGGTGCTCTGCACCCGGAGGATTAGCACGAGTATCAATGACTTTTACCGTCAGCTGAGGCTGGTTTTTTGTTAGGTGTTTAACGACAGAGAGCCCGGTAATACCGAGCCCTACAACGACGACTTTACGTATGTTTTGCCAACGTTCCATATTTGTTCACACAGTTTATCTTGTTCTGGAAAGTGCGATTAACGCACTTTCAATGTCGCTAGACCAACCAAAACAAGAACCATAGAAATAATCCAGAAGCGCACGATAACACGAGGCTCTGGCCAACCTTTAAGTTCATAGTGGTGGTGAATTGGAGCCATACGGAAAATACGCTGACCACGAAGTTTGTAAGAACCAACCTGTAGGATGACCGACAGCGTTTCCATTACAAATACACCACCCATGATCACCAAAACCAACTCTTGGCGAACCAGTACCGCGATCGTACCAAGCGCACCACCAAGTGCTAGTGAGCCGACATCGCCCATGAACACTTGTGCTGGGTAAGTGTTAAACCACAAGAAACCTAGACCTGCACCAACAATGGCAGTACATACGACAACCAACTCAGAAGCATGGGGTAAGTATGGAATATGTAGGTATTCTGAGAAATTCACGTTACCCGTTGCCCAAGCAATCACAGCAAAACCCGCAGCAACGAGAACCGTCGGCATGATGGCCAAACCATCTAGGCCGTCAGTTAAGTTTACCGCGTTACTGGTGCCGACAATGACAAAGTAAGTCAGGATAATGTACATCAAACCAAGTTGCGGCATGATGTCTTTAAAGAATGGCACCACAAGCTGAGTGGCGGCGGTGTCTTTACCATATGCATACAACGCAAAAGCCACAACAAAGGCGATAAGCGATTGCCAGAAGTACTTCCAGCGAGCAATCAGACCATCGGTATTCTTGCGCACGACTTTACGATAGTCATCCACAAAACCGACCGCACCATAACCAAGTAAAACAGTTAGCACCGCCCATACATACGGGTTCGATAAATCTGACCACAAAAGAATGGTAATGGTGATTGCTGCTAAGATCATGATACCGCCCATTGTAGGCGTGCCACGTTTACTAAAATGGGATTCCGGACCTTCGTTACGAACAACCTGACCAATTTGTAGCATCTGAAGACGCTTGATCATGATTGGTCCCATCCATAAAGACAGACCTAACGCAGTCAATACACTTAGGATTGCTCGAAAAGAGAGGTATTCAAACAATCGGAAAAAAGAGAGGTATGGCTGTAGCAAGTCAGCAAGCCAAATAATCATTAATAATACTCCTTCAGAGCAGCAGCGACTTCAAACATACGTGCGCCGTTCGCACCTTTAACCAGTAGTGTGTGGTTTTCTGGTGCAGATAGGTCTAGATGCTGCTTGATGTAGTCAATCATCTCTGGATGCGTCTCAAAATGAATACCGTCGCAAAGCTCACTGATCACCTTTGCGTCTGTACCATACGTGAGAACATGTTCAAATTTTTGTGGGGCAGCATGTTCCCCGACTTGACGATGAAGTGCAAGACTTTCCTGCCCTAACTCCGCCATATTACCCAAAATTAGCCAACGCTCACCTTGGAATGCACCTAGCAAGTCAACTGCCGCTTTCATCGCGGGCACGCTCGCATTATAGCTATCATCGATGAGTTTAATCTTATCGTTCAATTCATCGACCTCAACGCGGCCTTTGACTTTGTTTAAGTGCTTAAGACCTAAGCGCACGTCTTCAAGCGTCGCACCAAATTGCAGTGCAATAATGGAAGCCGCAATAGCATTGGCAACGTTATGTTGACCGATAATACCCAGAGACAGTTCAATTTCTTGTGAACTTGCTGCGATATGTAGGTTAAAGCTCGCTTCGCCTGCAGAGTTCATCACAATATTAGAGGCATAAAAATCCGCCTCTGTGTTGTGAGATGAAAACGTGATGACTTCCTTATCCGCTAACACGCTTTCCCATAGCGTTCCGCCATTGCTATCTAAGTTTACAATTGCCTTACCACCCACAGGCAGTCCTTGATAGATTTCGCCTTTGGCCTGTTTAACGCCATCAATAGAACCAAAGCCTTCAAGGTGCGCTGCCGCGACATTGTTCACCATTGCAATATCAGGTTTAACCAATTGGGTCGTGTAAGCAATTTCACCGATATGGTTGGCCCCGAGTTCGATCACCGCATAGTCGTCATCTTGTTGCGAACGCAGTAGCGTCAGTGGGACACCAATATCATTATTGAAGTTACCTGCGGTAAATAACACTCGGCCTTTGCGTTGCAAAATACTCGCAACCATTTCTTTTACCGTGGTTTTGCCACAACTTCCTGTGATCGCCACTGTTGACGTTTGACACGACTGATGAATCCAAGCGGCTAACTTACCCAATGCGACCTTAGTATCTGCGACAAGCACTTGTGGCACATTCACATCTAGCGTTTTTTGCACCAGCAAGGCTCCCGCCCCCGACTCAATCGCCTGTTGGCAAAAGTCATGTGCATCAAATCGTTCGCCAACCAAGGCGACAAACAATGCCCCTTGTTCGATGGCGCGCGTATCCGTTGAGACCGATTCGATAGACATATCATTGCCAATTAACTCACCAGTCGTAATGTTGGCAATTTCAGAAAGCGTAATAGAGATCATGACGAAAGCCCCAAGAGTTGCATCGCGGATTCGCGGTCAGAGTAATGAATGGTTCCGCTATTCAATATTTGATAGTCCTCATGGCCTTTGCCAGCGAGTAAGATAATATCTTGTGATGCGGCATTTTCTAGCGCGTAAGACAACGCTTTAAAACGGTCATGCTGAACAATCGCTTGTGCAGGGTTAGACAAGCCAGCAAGCATGTCTTTCATTATCTGAGCGGGGTCTTCGCTGCGAGGATTGTCATCCGTTAGAACAACCTTATCCCCTAGACGTTCGGCGATGTTTGCCATCATTGGACGTTTGCCTGCATCACGATCACCACCGCAGCCCAAAATAGCCCAAAGCTCACCTTGGCAATGCACTCGCAGAGCCTGTAAGGCTTTTTCTAAGGCATCCGGCGTGTGTGCGTAATCCACAACCACTTTTGCTTTCCCTACCGTTTGGAACAACTCCATACGGCCAAGTACCGGCTGCAGTTTAGCGGCCGTTGCCAATAACGTTTGTTTATCAAAACCCAAACTAAGCAAAGTGGTCAATGCCAACATTAGGTTAGCCGCATTGAATTCCCCGATAAGTGGTGCGCACAACGTACCGTCACCGAACTTGCCATCAAACTCAATCGAAATACCTGATTCAGCGTAAGCAATATGATTAGCAAAGACGGCCTGCTCAAATTCTGAATTTGGCTTGAGTGACACCGCTAGCGCATTAGGAAGTTGTTTCGCCCAAGCTGCACCAACCGCATCATCGACGTTAATGATCGCCTGCTCACATTGATGCGCAGTAAACAACATCCGTTTCGCGTTGGCGTACTCTTCCATGGTGCCGTGGTAATCTAGATGATCGCGACTCAAATTGGTAAAGACCCCCGCCGCAAAAGACAAGGCTTTTACACGACCTTGAATCAAGCCATGAGAGGAAACTTCAAGTGCTGTGTATTTCGCATTCTGCTCAGCAAGTGACGCGAGTGTTTTTTGAATTTCAACAGCGTTACCTGTCGTATTTGCCGCCTCTTTCAAGTTAGCGAGAAAGCCATTACCTGTCGTGCCCATTACCGCAGCGCTTGAGCCAACCAAATCCATCCACTGGGCAATTAACTGAGTAATGGTGGTTTTGCCATTAGTTCCAGTAACACCAATCAGCGCCATCTCTGGATAAGAATAAAGCTTACTAGCCATTGCAGATAAACACTTATCGAGCGCCTCAATGTAAACCACTGGCACATCTTCAATGATGTCAATGGCGCCATGTGAATGCTCTCCACACGCTTGCGCGATAACCGCGTTCGCGCCCTGTTGAATAGCGGCAGGGATAAACTTACGCCCATCGACGACATGGCCGATAAGAGCAACAAACGTTGTGCCTGATTGAACTCTTCGGCTATCGAGTTCCAATTCAGAGACACGAATGGATGACAAGCTTGGACAATCAACCCACGTTGAAAGCAGCGTATCCATACTAATGGCTTTGGTCATATTTGTTCTCCGAGCGTTCGCTCAGCTTTTCTTAATTTTGTGTCTAATAAGCAGTACACATCAGTAAACGGCTTATTGTTGGAATTTATTTTCGTCAGGAGCAATGTTCAAAATTTGCAGCGCGCCTTTCATGATTTCAGAAAAGACGGGAGATGCAACCGAACCACCGTAGTAGTCATCACCTTGTGGTTCATTGACGATAACGACAAGTGCAATTCGAGGATCGCTGACAGGCGCAAGACCGGCGGTATACGTAATGTATTCATCGCTATATCCACCCGCTGTCGCTTTACGCGAGGTACCGGTTTTAGCGCCGACACGATAACCCGGCACCGCCGCTTTACGTGCAGAACCGCCTTTTTGTGTTACCGTTTCCAGCATATCCAATACTTGACGTGCATGTTCTTTGCTCACCACCTGACGAGACATGTCCATATCGTTGCTCTCGATCATATGGACAGGCTCATATTTACCTAAGTTACCTAACGTCGCATAAGCATGAACCAATTGAATGGGTGTAATCGACAGACCATAACCAAATGAGATCGTTGCTCGCTCAATAGGAGACCAACGTGTGCGAGTTGGGAAAATACCCGTCACTTCCCCAATCAAGTTAAGCCCAGAAAGCTCTCCGAGGCCAACAGAGTTATACAACCCTAAAAGCGCTTCGACAGGCATTTGCATCGCTAACTTAGTCACACCGATGTTACTCGATTTTTTCAAGATCTGAGTGAGACTCGCCTTACCCACTTTCGACACATCTCGAACTCGACTACCGCCTAACTGCAAAATACCATTGCCGGTGTCCACCACAGTATCTTTATCCGCCACCCCATTTTCTAAAGCCGCTAAGATAACAAATGGCTTAATGGTGGAACCTGGTTCCATCGAATCCGTTATGATTCGGTTGCGCATCTTGTAACTTTGCCAGTCGCTGCGATTATTTGGGTTATATGATGGCGCATTCACCATTGCCAATACGGCTCCGGTTTTAACGTCGAGCATTACCGCTGACCCTGATGTCGCTCGATGGTCAGCAACAGCTTGCTTGATTGCGCGATAAGCGATGGCTTGTAAACGTTGATCAATGGTCAGTTGTAGCGGCTTACCTTCTTGTTTTTCTTCCAAGGCAATGTTTTCTACAACTCGACCATATCGATCTTTACGGATGGTCTTCTTACCCGCTTCTCCAGTTAACCATTTATCGTAACTGCGCTCGACCCCCTCAAGACCATGACCATCGATCCCTGTCACACCGACCAGGTGAGCACTAACTTCACCCGCAGGGTAATAACGACGAGATTCAGACTTTAGACCGACACCCGGCAATTTGAGCTCACGGATATAGTTCGCCATCGCTGGGCTAACTTGACGCTGAAGGTAGATAAAGCGACGATTTTCGTTACGCTTGATTTTGTCGATCAACTCTTGTCGATTCAAACCAAGAACATCGGCAAGCGCATACCAACTTTGGGTTCGAGCTAGCGCTTCCTCTTTAAAAATCGTTTTTGGATCGGCCCATACCGCCTCTACCGGTACACTAACCGCAAGAGGCTCACCATTACGATCGGAAATAATGCCACGAGCGGATGGAATAGCTTTAACGCGAACAGAACGCAGATCGCCCTGCTTTATCAAGTTATCTGGTTCAATAATTTGAATATATGCAACACGACCTACCAAAAGAGCGAAAGCGCAAAAGACAAAAAATAGCAGCAATTGAAAACGCCAGCGAATCAAAAATGACTCAGGCTCAACAGGATCAGTTTCTGGAGGGGGAGTTTGCGACTTCGCTGCGGCAACTTTCTCTTTTGTCGCTAACTTAGTGCGCGGTTTTCCTTGTTTAGATTTGGCTCTTTTTCCAATCATTTTAGCGTGATAACCACTTCTTTATCGCCATCTGGACGCTTCATTTCAAGATCCTTTTTGGCTAAGTCTTGAACACGGCTATGTTCTGCAAGCGCAGTTTCTTCCAACATCAGATTGCGCCATTCACTATCCAGACGTTCTCGTTCAACCAATGTTAGATCTTTTTCAGTGATAGCTTGACGCGCATGATGGGTAGCAAAAACCACTCCCATCGCAGATGCAAATATCAATAGCATCAACGCCAAAGACCAACGACCAACAGTAAGCAAGTCTATTGCAATCAATTTAGCAAGATTAGGAGTGGGTTTCGTCATAGCAATTAAAGCTTTTCGGCAATTCTTAACACAGAGCTGCGAGAACGCGGATTGAGTTCAATTTCTTGTTTCGTTGGCTTAATTGCTTTGCCAACTGGCTTCATATTCGCGCTGCCTAAAGCCTGAATTTGTGCTTCCGTCATAGGGATACCATGCGGCACTTCCGGACCTTTGCTTTCTTTGCGAATAAAACGCTTCACCATGCGATCTTCTAGTGAATGGAAACTAATTACGGATAAGCGTCCTTCTGGAGCGAGGATACTCGCTGCACCTTTTAATGCTGTATCAATTTCTTCTAATTCACTATTGATGTAAATACGAAATGCTTGGAAAGCACGAGTCGCAGGGTGCTTTTTCTCTTTGAAACTCTTTGGTGCCGCTTCCGAGATCAGTCTTGCTAACTGACCAGTACGAACCATTGGCTCGTTTTCTTCATTTTCTCGGTACGCAACAATGGCTTTAGCGATACGACGTGCGTGTTTATCTTCACCAAATTCGCGAATAACCCAAGTAATGTCGTCAAGATCAGCTTCCATCAGCCATTGAGACACTGGAATACCTGACGTTGGATCCATACGCATATCTAACGGGCCATCTTTCATAAAACTAAAGCCACGTTCCGCATCATCAAGTTGAGGAGACGATACACCAAGATCAAGCAGTACGCCGTCAACTTTACCCACTAGATCATAATCATGTGCGTATTGCGCCATGCCTGAGAACGGGCCATGAATAATAGTAAAACGAGGGTCGTTAATTTTGTTTGCTTCAGCAATCGCTTGTGGGTCACGGTCGATGCTGTATAGGCGACCATTTTCGCCTAATTTTGACAAGATCGTCCGGCTGTGACCGCCGCGGCCAAATGTTCCGTCGATATAAATACCGTCAGGTTTGATAGCCAAGCCATCGATAGATTCATTTAATAACACGGAGATATGTTGGAAGGTTTCGGTCATAGCTTTCTCGTTGAATGATCTTGAAGCGATTCTTTAGTGTACTGATTTCCCACATCATCGCCACTAGAAGTCTAAAGTTAGACGTGATTTAGTGCCAAGTTTATTGGCAATGACATAGTTTACGTCAATAAAATGCAAAAAACCCATCATTACATAAAGTAATGATGGGTCTCGAATAGGTGGAGCCGACACATAAGCCGGGTTCTGTTCCGCTTGCGCGGCGGTAGCCATTCGTCTAGGCCAGCAATCACTCACTGGCTCGAGCAACCTACCCGCCTCCTTACGCGAGCAACGCAATGTGGAGGCCTATTTGGTCTTGCTTCAGGTGGAGTTTACCCTGCTACGAACTATTACTAGTCGTCCGGTGCGCTCTTACCGCACCCTTTCACCCTTACCTGTTCTCCCTTTCTCTAACGAAAAAGAGAGCCATCGGCGGTCTTCTCTCTGCTGCACTTGTCGTAGGCTTGCGCCCCCCAGGCGTTACCTGGCACCTTGCTCTATGAAGCCCGGACTTTCCTCCCCTTTGTCAGTCTCCCGAAGGACGTCAACGTCAGTCTCCCAAAGGGACCTCAACGTCAGTCTCCCGAAGGACATCAACAAAGCAGCGACTACCCAGTCAGCTCCGAGGGCGGATTGTATAGAGTTATCCTCTCAGAGTCTAGTCAGATCACAGATATGATGAAATGCGCGAATCAAATGATGTTTTTTTAGACGATACTTTGGCGTTACATTAGGTGCAGGGGAACAGCAAAGCGTTTATTTATCTTCTCCTCTCTTCTCTTTACTTTGCTTTGCTTTGCTTTGCTTGATGACGATATTTCGAAGACAAAGTTTGTTTCAAATAAAAAAGGGCCGATGCATTCACATCGGCCCATGACATTATGGTGGTAAATCTATCGCTTAAATCAGCCTAGATTCTCTAAACCCCACTTGTACAATGCATTTTTCTTTACGTTGTAAATCTCTGCCGCCAGTGCTGCCGCTTTCTTAAGAGGTAACTCTTTGGTCAAAATACCAAGCGTGCGCGTTGCTTCATCAGGTAGGCTCTCGTCACTAGACTCACGATGGCCATGAATCAAGAGTACCATTTCTCCACGCTGTTGGTTGTCGTCACTTTTCACCCATTCAATAAGCTCACCAAGAGGCATTCCTTGAATAGTTTCAAAGGTTTTAGTGAGCTCACGTGCTAATACGACTTCTCGTTCTGAGCCAAGAACGTCTAACATATCTTGTAGAGAGTCTAAAATTCGATGTGGCGATTCGTAAAAGATACAAGTACGTTCAACAGACGCAATTTCTAAGAACTTATCTTTACGGCCTTTGCTTTTCGGTGGTAGAAAACCTTCAAAGCTAAATCGATCCGACGGGAGGCCAGAAGCACTTAGCGCTGTAATGACCGCACACGCACCAGGAAGCGGCACAACTCTAACGCCCGCTTGACGACATTTTGTCACCAAATGGTATCCTGGATCGCTGATTAGCGGTGTACCAGCATCAGAGACGAGTGCGATAGACTGACCTGATAATAACTTCTCAACCAGAACTTGCGCTTTTTGCTGTTCATTATGATCGTGCAGTGCAAAAGTTTTGGTTTGAATATTGAAGTGAGACAGTAATTTGCCTGTATGTCGAGTATCCTCAGCAGCAATCATGTCCACTGTAGACAGAACTTCGATAGCACGTTGAGTGATATCCGCTAAATTTCCGATTGGAGTCGGTACGATGTAGAGAGTTGGCCCCTCATTCGGCAACTTATTTTTATCTGTCATTTGTTTACCATCACTTCAACGATTAATATAGAGACAATTTTGTACAAAATTATAGAGAACTCACGGCAATGATGAACCATAAGAGACTCAGTGTACCACGCTTACTTACTCCAGTTGCACTGGCAATTACACTCGCAGCCTGTTCTTCAGGACCGCGCCAACCAAATAGCGTAGACATTACTCTTGAGCCTACACAATCAGCTCAGAGCTACATGATTCAAGCGGACAGCACCGAAGGTAGCTTACAAAACGACTGGTTGATCATGGCAACAAAAGCAGCGATCCAAGCCAATGAATGGGATCAAGCTGAACTGCTCATCAAACGTCTTGCTCGTCAACAATTGACCGAAGTTCAGCAAGCCGAGTGGCAACTGGCCCGCGCGACCATACAGCAAAAACAAGGCAATTACTCACAATTGCTGAAACTGCTCAATTTCCAACCTTGGTGGAAACTACCAAGTGAGCAATGGAAAGATTACTACTCCCTGCGCGCGGAGGCCTACCAGAGCTTAAACCAGCCTTTTGAAGCCAACCGTCAGTTGGTTTCAGAAAGCCAATATGCGTCATCTGCCGAGCAACGTGAAATCTCTAGCCGCATTTGGATGAATTTTGCCCGCTATTCAGAATACGAACTTACCGCTCTGCAAACCGATCCAAGTGAAGAAGTACTAGACGGTTGGTTGCAATTAGCGATTTACTCCAAAACTCTGGCGAATAACATTCCTCAGTTAAAAACAACGTTAGAGCGTTGGCTTAGCGAAAATCCATCGCATCCAGCAGCCATCTATACGCCAAGTGAAATTCAAAGCATTCTGTCACTAGACATTGTAAAACCGAACGCAACCGCACTGTTATTGCCACTTTCTGGTAAGTTTGCACCGCAAGCTCAGCTCATTCGTGATGGTTTTATCTTTGCCATGATGAATGATGCAACTCGAGATCCAAGCGCGACATTAACCGTCATTGATACACATGCGTACAGCGCTGATGAAATCAAACAACGCCTGATCAATGAAAACATCGATTTTGTAGTGGGCCCACTACAAAAAGAAAACGTCGAGTTATTGCAATCCACGCTCGATGGTTCTGAAACAGGCGTTGCAATACCTGCGCTTGCTCTCAACATTCCAGAGGATGTCCAACCTGGCACAAACATGTGCTATCTAGCGCTATCACCAGAACAGGAAGTGGCACAGGCGGCGAAATACCTATTCAGTCAAGGCTACCGTTATCCACTCATTTTGGCTCCAACTGGCAGTTATGGGCAGCGTGTTGTAAAAGCATTTGATGAAGAATGGGATAAATACAGCTCAAACAAGGTTGCAACCAGTTACTTTGGCGATAAGCGCCAATTACAAAAGAACATCAACGACGTCTTTGGTTTACAAGAAAGCCAACAGCGTATTGCTCAAATGCAATCCTTGATGCGCATCCCGTTAGAAACCCAACCTCGTAGCCGAAGAGATGTTGATGCGGTATATATCGTAGCAAGAAGTTCTGAGCTTACGCTTATTAAGCCATTTATTGAGGTCGCCATTAACCCTGACGCTAAGCCGCCTAAACTGTTTTCGAACTCCCGCAGTAATACTGGTGGTACAACGTATGAAGATCTTTCAGGCGTAACGTACAGTGACATTCCGTTGCTGATCAATGCCGACCCAACCATTGCATCTGAAATGAATGAACTATGGTCTGAGCAATCGAATATGGAAAAACGCTTAGAAGCACTTGGTATGGATGCGTATAAACTGATTGGTGAATTGCCACAGATGAAAGCCGTTCCTGGCTACTCAACCAGCGGGCAAACTGGGGTACTGAGTATTGATAACAACTGTGTCGTTCAACGCGAACTCAGTTGGGCGGAGCGCGGTGCTCTTTAGTAAACGCCATATCGGAAACCAATATGAAGCCCTGGCTAAGCAATACTTGCAACGCCAGGGCTTACGTTTTCTCCAACAAAATTACCTGACAAAAGTCGGCGAGATTGATTTAATCTTCCAACAAGGTGAAACTATTGTTTTTGTGGAGGTCAAATACCGTAAAAACGACCATTATGGGTCAGCGGCTGAAATGGTCACTTACGCTAAAATGCGTAAGCTGGTAAAAACAGCGCATATTTGGCTTCGACAAAAGCAATACAACGCTCAAAATTTAGATTATCGGTTTGATGTGATTGCCATTCACAATGAGGGGCGAGACATTAACTGGATACAAAATGCAATCTCTGAAGGATAACCAATGCTAGACAGCATTAAAGACAGCTTTACTGAAAGTATTCAAATTCAAATTGCGGCAGCGGAAGCACTTCCAGATGCCATTACTCATGCTGCCCAAGCGATGGTCTCAAGCCTACTTAATGGCAACAAAATTCTATGCTGTGGTAACGGTGGTAGTGCATCGAACTCGCAACAGTTTGTATCTTGTCTTTTAAATCGATTCGAAACAGAGCGCCCAAGCCTACCAGCAATGGCATTAACGGCTGACAACACAACACTGACCGCTGTAGCAAATGACTATCACTATCAAGAGATTTTTTCTAAACAAGTACGCGCATTTGGCCAACCTGGCGATATCTTATTAGCGATCTCAACCAGTGGTAACAGCAAAAACGTTCTTAAAGCAATGGAAGCCGCAGTAACACGCGATATGACCATTATTGCCTTGACGGGTAAAGACGGTGGTGAGATGGCAGGATTACTAGGTGAACACGATGTTGAGATTCGTATCCCATCGCATCGTACCGCACGAATTCATGAAGTTCATATGGTGACCCTTCACTGCCTGTGCGATCTTATCGACCAAGTACTTTTCCCCGCTCACGAAGAATAATCAATATTGAGAGTTTAGAATTATGATACGTAGTCTTGTCATTTTATGCGCTGCGCTTAGCATGAGCGGCTGTGCTGGTTTGTTTATCGCAGGGGCTGCAACCACTGCCAATATCGTCACTGATACACGTACAACCAAAGAAATTTGGCAAGATAACAATATCGAATTCGAAATTGCCGCCATTGGTAACAAAGCACCTTTCAAAGGCAAAACTCGTATTGTCGCAAGCTCGTATAACGGAACGGTCGTGCTGATGGGGCAGGCGCCTACCGACGAGCTGATCAATGAATTTGAACGCAGAGCTCGTGATATTGAGGGCGTGAAAAATATTCACAACCAAATTAAGCAAAAAGAGCCGCTAAGCGTGACTCAAATCAGCAACGACAGTTGGATTACAACGAAAGTGAAATCCGCACTTCTCACCGATAGCGAGCTTAATGGCGTAAAAGTCAAAGTCATCACTGAAGATAGCGATGTCTTCTTATTCGGTTACGTGACACCAAAACAGAGTGAACGAGCGACAGAGATTGCACGTAATATCTCAGGTGTAAAACAAGTAATCAAAGGCTTTCAATATGGTGAAGCGACAGAAGTGAATGCAGCTGAAAAAGAAGCGCTTGAGTAGGTAAGCACTGTCTTGAAAGGTAAATAAATCGCAATAAAAAAGCAGCACGAGTGCTGCTTTTTTTATTTGATAACTCTTAAGCTTGGTCGACCTTTTGGACGAGGCGCTTCTTCCTCCTCAGACTCTGACTCATCAGTGTCTGAACCGCCACTCACTGTTGTAAATGATGGTGATTGCTCTTCTTCAACAATCCCCTCTTCCTCAATATGAGTGTACGCTTCCTCAGGTTCAAACATGGTACCTGCGCCATTCTCGCGAGCGTAAATCGCTTGAACCGCATACATCGGCACAATAACCGAATGCGGACGACCGCTAAAACGAGCATGGAAAGTAATCGCATCATTACCCAACTCAAGCTGTCCGACTGCACGAGGAGCAATATTCAGAATAATTTGACCATCTTGAATAAACTCAACTGGCACACGTACACCCGGTAATGTTGCGTCAACAACCAAGTGAGGAGTTAAGTCGTTGTCTACTAACCATTCGTAAAATGCGCGAAGCATATACGGACGGCGAGCAGTCATTTTTGCAATATCCATAACGTGTTATCTAAATCGCTTAGCGAACTAGGCGCATTTCACGCTCTGCTTCAGTTAGAGAAGCAAGGAATGAATCACGTTCAAATACACGGTTCATGTAAACTTTGATCTCTTTTGAGCCAGGGCCAACAAGATCAATACCTAGTTGAGGCAAACGCCACAGTAGTGGAGCTAGGTAACAGTCAATTAGGCTGAATTCTTCACTCATGAAGTATTCGTATTCAGCGAAGATTGGCGCTAGAGTCAGAAGATCGTTACGTAGTTTAGTACGTGCTTTTTCTGATTCTTCAGCATTACCCTTAACAACTTTTTCAGCGAGTGAGTACCAGTTACGTTCAATACGGTACATCATCAAACGGCTGTTACCACGTGCAACTGGGTATACAGGCATTAGAGGTGGATGAGGGAAACGCTCGTCCAAGTACTCCATGATGATTTTTGAATCGTAAAGAGCTAGCTCACGGTCAACAAGAGTTGGCACTGATTTGTATGGGTTTAGCTCTACAAGTTCAGCAGGAAGGTTTGCTTCATCAACAAGCTCAACTTCTACACTTACGCCTTTTTCAGCTAGTACGATGCGAACCTGATGGCTATACAAATCTGATGCACTTGAGAAAAGAGTCATCACAGAACGTTTATTGGCAGCTACAGCCATGGAGCCCTCCAGTACACTTACAAATAAAAATAATGGAGGCTAAGCCTCCATTATCCATCAATTAAAATTGGGAATTAGCACGGTATGATAGCACAATTAATGCACATCACGCCAATACTCTTTCTTGAGCAACACGACAACAATAGTTAATAGAACTAAGAAGCCCATTACCCACCAGCCCAGCGCATGACGCTCTAGTTGAACCGGGTCACCTGAATAAACAAGGAAGTTCACTAGGTCACCGACCGCTTTGTCGTATTCTCCAGCGCTCAGCTCGCCAGTACCGTTAGTTTCTGTACCAATAACCACTTGGACTTCTTCACCATCGACAACTTTTGTGCCATAAACTGGCATTGGAATGCCTTGGAGCTCTTCAAGAACATGTGGCATACCCACGCTTGGGAAAACTAAGTTGTTCACGCCAAATGGACGAGATGGATCAACATAGAAAGCACGTAAATAAGTATACAACCAATCTGCACCACGAACTCGCGCCACCAACGTAAGATCTGGTGGTGGAGCACCAAACCAATCACCGGCTTGTTTTGCTGGCATGGCATTGACCATAAGATCACCTACTTTCGCTTCAGGATCGAAAATAAGGTTTTCTTTCATTAGATCAATTGGGATCTCCAAATCTGTCGCCACTCGCTCGTAACGCTGATACTGCGTAGAGTGACAAGCAAAACAGTAGTTCATGAATAGCTTCGCACCATTTTGCAGCGACGCTTTGTCTGTTAGGTCCACGTTTGCCTTATCTAGCGGTACGTTGGCCCCCGCTGCCATCGCAAGAGATGGCAACATAGCAAATAGAATTACAATCCACTTCTTCATTTGAATGTCACCCTCTCTGGTAATGGTTTGGTCGCTTCATTTTTGCTGTAGAAGAACAGCAATACAAAGAACATGAAGTAACACAAGCTAAAGATCTGAGACAATATTGTGTACAGCGGCGTTGCCGGTAATGCACCCAAAATACCTAGAGCGATAAAGGCGATAGTGAACTGAACGATATTCAATAGGTGGATCTTACTGCGGTAACGGTAAGAACGTACTTTACAGCGATCCAACCACGGTAGAACAAACAGTACTGCAATCGACGCACCCATTAAGATAACACCCAATAGTTTGTCTGGAACCGCACGCAAGATTGCGTAGAACGGAGTGAAGTACCATACCGGAGCGATGTGCTCAGGTGTTTTCAGTGGGTTTGCAGCTTCAAAGTTAGGCGGCTCAAGGAAGTACCCACCCATCTCAGGGTTGAAGAACAGCACGTAACAGAAGAAAAACAAGAAACCAGCCACACCAACCAAGTCCTTAACCGTACCGTAAGGGTGGAAAGGAATAGAATCGATGATGTCGTATTTCTTCGTATAGTAATCGTGGAACTTGAATTGCGTTTCGTAATCGTCGCCCATTGAACCTTTTGGTAGCTTAGTCTCGATACCATCTGGGTTGTTAGAACCAACTTCGTGCAGCGCCAATACGTGTAGCACAACAAGAAGAAGTAGCACGATAGGCAGTGCAATAACGTGTAGTGCGAAGAAACGGTTCAACGTTGCACCAGAGATGATGTAATCACCACGGATCCAAAGCGTTAAATCATCACCGATAACAGGAATCGCCCCAAACAGAGAAATAATTACCTGCGCACCCCAGTAGGACATCTGACCCCATGGTAATAGGTAGCCCATGAACGCTTCAGCCATGAGAACTAAGAAGATCAACATACCGAAGATCCACAATAACTCACGAGGCTTTTGGTATGAACCGTAAATCAAACCACGGAACATGTGCAGGTATACCACCACGAAAAACGCAGACGCACCTGTTGAGTGCATATAACGCAGCAACCAACCGTACTCAACGTCGCGCATAATGTATTCGATAGAAGCAAACGCGCCATCACCAGACGGTACGTAGTTCATTGTCAGCCAAATACCCGTTAGGATTTGGTTAACCAACACCAACATCGCCAAAGAACCAAAAAGGTACCAAAAGTTGAAATTCTTTGGCATTGGGTATTCAGACAAATGCTTTTTATAGGCATTCATCGCTGGAAGTCGTTTTTCTACCCAGTCTAATAGTGCTTGCATTATGCGTCTCCCTCATCAACACCGATCATGAGCTTCGTGTCACTCAAATACATGTGCTTAGGAACCACAAGGTTCAGTGGAGCAGGCACTCCCTGAAACACTCGACCAGCCATATCAAACTTAGAACCATGACATGGGCAGAAGAAACCAGACTTAACACCCTGAACTTGTTCAGCAAAGGTATCAGGTAGGTAAGTCGGTGAACAACCTAAGTGAGTACAGAAGCCAACCGCCACAAAAAACTCAGGTTTTATCGAGCGATACTCGTTCTGAGCGTAAACTGGCTGTTGTTCCATTTCTGATTTTGGATCGCGAAGCTGTCCATCAATGTTCTTTAGGTTATCCACCACTTCTTGAGTTCGGCGTACGACCCATACAGGTTTACCCTGCCACTCAACTCGGACCATCTGGCCAGCTTCAATTTTACTGATATCCACTTCAACCGGCGCGCCAGCCGCTTTTGCTTTGGCACTCGGATTCCATGATTTTATAAAAGGAACGGCGACGGCAGCTGCTCCTAAACCACCAACAACTGCCGTTGTAGCGGTTAGAAAACGCCTGCGACCGTTATTTAAAGGCGCGTTGCTCATCCAAACATTCTCCCATTTGCTCCCTTTGGATCATTATTATTCCGCTTAATAAGAGCATGGCTAACAAATAATGAATTTAGTTCTATTTATTGGGGAGAAATGATAAAGAAAACCCTACTTTTTGACAAGATAAAGCTACCTTTTTGTAACATTTGTGAGGCGAATCGCCCACGCCGTCACAAAAGCAGTAAAATTCTAAAAAATAGATGTGATTTGCAACAAGAAAGCGAAATCAATAACAGTAAAAAGAGAGCTTAATTTCCCCTTAAATCGGTTATTTTCAGGTGATTAGGCAATGTATTGAGCAGCAATTGCTATGTACTACGCCTTTCTATAGGAACAAGGTTGTAGCACATGAAGTAACAAAAACTCGGCTTATAAAACGAAGAAATGTTGCGATGATATTAATTAAAGCGTGTGACACGAGGTGACTTGAAGAGGCGTGTTTTAAAACACTAGAAAAACAAAAAGCCCGGCATATAGCCGAGCTTTGATGCACAGTTTCCAGAATAACTCTGGACCAGCATAATTCCCGATAAGTGGAAATTAACGCTTAGAGAACTGTGGACGACGACGTGCTTTACGTAGACCAACTTTCTTACGTTCAACGCAACGAGCGTCACGAGTAACGTAACCAGCTGCACGTAGAGTAGGACGTAGAGACTCATCGTACTCCATAAGAGCGCGAGTGATACCGTGACGGATAGCACCAGCTTGACCAGAAATACCGCCACCTTTAACAGTAACGTATAGGTCTAGCTTCTCAGTTAGTTCAACTAGCTCAAGAGGTTGTTTAACAACCATGCGAGAAGTTGGACGACCGAAGTACTCATCAAGGCTACGCTTGTTGATTACGATGTTGCCGCTGCCTGGTTTGATGAAAACACGCGCAGCTGAGCTTTTGCGACGGCCAGTGCCGTAGTATTGATTCTCTGCCATTTTCGAAATCCCCAATTAGATGTCTAGTACTTGTGGTTGTTGAGCAACATGGTTGTGCTCAGCGCCCGCGTAAACTTTAAGCTTACGGTACATAGCACGGCCTAGAGGACCACGTGGAAGCATGCCTTTAACTGCAAGCTCAAGAGCCATCTCAGGTTTACGATCGATCAACTTTTCAAAAGTGATAGATTTTAGACCACCTGGGAATTCAGAGTGACGGTAGTACACTTTGTTCTTAGCTTTGTTACCAGTTACAGCAACTTTCTCAGCGTTGATAACGATGATGTAATCACCAGTGTCAACGTGAGGAGTGTATTCAGCTTTGTGTTTGCCACGTAGGCGAGATGCAATTTCACTTGCTAGACGGCCTAGAGTTTTACCCTCTGCGTCTACAACGTACCAGTCGCGTTTTACAGTTTCTGGTTTAGCAACGAAAGTTTTCATGCTAATAATAACCCGTTAATTAAAATTTAAACTTTAAGGAACACCCAATAGTGCTCCCACACTGTCTAAGAGCCCAGTCATCACCCCTTCGAGTCGTTGGTTCTCTCGACCTTCTATGTCGAAATAACTTCGATAATCAGGTCTGCAGTAACGGTGGGTCGCAGGATTATAGAGAAGACCGAAGAAAAAATCACCTTTTTTTGCGCCAAATCACTAATTTTTTCTTCTCTTTTTTTAGAACTGCTGATTATTTTAAGCCAGATGCTCTTTCGTGAGGTAATCGTGGCTCTGCATCTCCGTCAAGCGAGATAAACAACGCTTAAACTCAAACTCCAGCAGGCCATCCGAGTAAAGTAATGGCATTGCGACCTCTGCAGAAATAATCAATTTAACGTTACGTTCATAGAACTCATCGACCAACGCAATAAAACGCCTTGCTGCATCATCCATTTTGCCATCCATCTGTTTGACACCACCTAACAATACGGTGTGGTAGATGCGCGAGATTTCAATATAGTCATTCTGACTACGTGGGGTTTGACAGAGTTGCTCAAACGTCGCATGCAGCACGCCATCACTGGCTTCCATGACAGCAATATCACGATGATTAATCTCTATCACATTACTCGCGACCTTTCGTTCGCCAATTAACTGTTGGTAATAGCGGTTTAGATTGATTGCAGCTTGCTCATCAAGTGGGTAATGATAAATCTCTGCTTGTTCTAAGGTTCTTAAGCGATAGTCCACACCACTATCAACATTAAGAATGTCACAGCGCTGCTGAATTAATGCGATAGCAGGAAGAAAACGAGCGCGTTGCAGGCCATTGCGATACAAGTTTTCCGGTTCAATATTGGATGTCGCAACAAGAATCATCTGGCGCTTAAACATCTCTTGTAATAACGTCGCCAAAATCATGGCATCAGTAATGTCGGACACGAAGAACTCGTCAAAACAGACAATATCCGCTTCCTTTTTAAATTGGTCAGCCACTTTCGACAGTGGATTCTCTACCTCTCCCAACCGCTTGAGTTCATCGTGCACGCGATACATAAATCGGTGAAAATGCACTCTCATTTTCTTTTCTGTTGGCAAAGCGTCATAAAAGGCATCCATCAGATAGGTCTTTCCGCGCCCCACCCCCCCCCAAAAATACAGGCCTTTGGGTGGTTCGGGTAATTCCGCTTTCTTGCCAAGCAACTTTTGCCAGGTGCTAAGCTGAGGGATGGGAGCAGTTTGAAATTCCGCAATGGCGTAATAGAGTTTATCTAAAGCGGTAACAGCAGCATGTTGAGCTTCATCAGGCTGGAATCCATGTTCTGCAATGTCTCTTTGGTATCGTTTTAATGGTGTCATAGCATTACGTCGTATCAGAGGTACAGAGAAAATGTGTCACGCAACAGTCAGTTTGTTTCATTCTGTAGAGGGTACTTGCACTCCGGAAACATCGCTTCTATTTTTCTTTATCGACTGTGCAAGCCATAGTAACATGGTCAAGCACTGCGTGTAACTAAGTAGTAAAAGACTTGTTAAATACAACTATAAGGAGCAGTTATGCCTTGGATTTATGCCGTTGCGGGTTTGCTGGTCGGAACCATCGTAGGCGTGGTCGTAAGTAGACTAACCACCCCAGGATACAAAAAACAAAAGTCTGTGCAAAAAGAGCTGGAATCAGCAAAATTTGAGCTAGAACAACAACGTCAAGATCTCGTTGATCATTTTGCACAAACCGCAGAAATGCTGGATACCTTGGGTAAAGATTACACTAAGCTCTATCAGCACATGGCGAAGACCTCTTCTGAGCTTCTGCCAAATCTGCCAGAACAAGACAACCCATTCGATAAGAAAACGGCAATGTCATCGGAGCAGATTGAAGAAGATCAAGCCGATGCTAACGAGCAACCAAAAGACTACGCTAACGGTGCGACCGGTCTTTTGAAAGATCAGGAAAAAGAAATCATTAATGCTCCTGATGTTGTGACAGCAAAAGCCTCTTAACTCCCCATCCCCTTTAATAGGGCTAATTCATACGCATTTTTTATTAATTTGTGTTAGCCCTATTTGAACTTTCTTCCATAACTCATCTCTAAATTGCAGTGAACTGCCATCCCCTTTGACTTTCCCGACCCATTCCTATGTTAATAGTGGTTAGGATTTTTCTTTTTGGCAGACTTGTATCAAGAGGAGTTACTCGATGAAAAAACCTTTGCTTGCGTTAACCGTTCTGTCTTTAAGCTTGAGTTCAATCATCACCCCAATAACTGTATCAGCAGCACTTCCATTAAGTGTTGATGGGCAACAATTGCCTAGCCTTGCTCCAATGCTCGAAAAAGTGACCCCAGCCGTGGTCAGCATTGCAGTAGAGGGGAAGCAAGTTCAAACCAGTCGCATCCCTGAGCAGTTTCAGTTTTTCTTTGGGCCAGAGTTCCCAACAGAACAAACCCGTGAGCGTCCTTTCCGAGGGCTAGGTTCCGGCGTAATCATTGACGCTCAAAAAGGCCAAATCGTCACAAATTACCACGTAATCAAAGGCGCTGATGAGATTCGTGTTCGTTTATATGACGGCCGTGAGTACGATGCAGAACTCGTGGGTGGGGACGAAATGTCTGACATTGCGCTACTGAAGTTAGAAAAAGCCAAAGATCTGACTCAAATTAAAGTAGCGGACTCGGATAAGCTTCGCGTGGGTGATTTTACTGTGGCGATCGGTAACCCATTCGGCCTAGGACAAACGGTTACGTCAGGCATTGTTTCAGCACTTGGGCGAAGCGGCTTAAATGTCGAGAATTTTGAAAACTTTATCCAAACCGATGCCGCGATTAACAGTGGTAACTCAGGTGGTGCCCTTGTGAATCTAAATGGTGAACTGATTGGTATCAACACTGCGATATTAGGACCGAACGGGGGTAACGTGGGCATTGGCTTTGCCATTCCATCAAACATGATGAAAAACCTCACAGATCAGATTTTGGAATTTGGTGAAGTTAAACGCGGCATGTTAGGCGTTCAAGGTGGCGAGGTGACCTCAGAGCTTGCGGAAGCACTCGGTTATGAATCGAGCAAAGGGGCATTCGTAAGCCAAGTTGTGCCAGGTGGTGCGGCGGATAAAGCCGGGTTAAAAGCGGGGGATGTGATTATCTCCGTCAATGGTAAAACCATTGAAACGTTCTCTGAACTTCGAGCAAAAGTCGCAACACTAGGTGCAGGAAAAGAGATATCTCTTGGCGTGATTCGTGATGGCAAAAATAAATCATTCAAGGTGACACTGGGTGAAGCCAGCACCGTAAAAGCCAAAGCTGAAACACTGCATGAGGGTCTAAAAGGGGCAGAGTTAAGCAATACCGCTCCTGGTGATGCAATCCAAGGGGTGAAAGTCACCAGCGTGACAGAAAATTCACCTGCCGCTCAATATCAGCTAGAACAAGGTGATATCATCATCGGTGTAAACCGAAAACGCGTGAAAAACCTAGCAGAATTGCGCTCGATTGCAGAAAATCACAAAGGTGTTTTAGCGCTGAATATTCAACGCGGAGACCAAACGATCTATCTCATCGTGCGTTAATCATTTGAACCACCTCTCTAAAGGGCAGTATGATGGCATACTGCCCTTTTGTTATTTATCAATGTAATGCTATCTTTCAATTTTCTATGCCATTTTGGCATTCAAGCATGGAGAGGATATGCTTAGCTTTTTGTTACGTTCTGTCTTTTTAGGCTTAGCGACCGCTATCATTGTGTTGCTTGCCGTCCCATCACTACGTAGCAACGTAATCCCTGCCGCGCTCGTTGATCCACAGCCAAGTGATATCGCCTCCCTTGAGGTCTCTTTTAACCAAGCCGTTAGGAAAGCGGCACCTGCAGTGGTGAATATATACAGCCGTAAATACGTTGAACATGATCGAAGCAAGTTATCCACTCAGGGGCTTGGCTCTGGTGTCATCGTCAGTGAAAAAGGCTACATCATTACCAACTACCACGTGGTCGCTCAAGCCGATCAAATTGTGGTCGCCCTACAAGATGGTCGTGCAGCCGCTGCGCAACTTGTCGGTACCGACAAACGAACAGACATCGCTATCTTGCGCGTTGATGGTACGAATCTTCCTGTTATCCCACTGAATACAACATACACACCTCAAGTCGGTGATGTGGTTCTTGCGATTGGTAATCCATATAACCTAGGCCAAACAACCACGTTCGGCATCATTTCCGCGACAGGACGCTCATCCATTAGTGATGGTCGACAAGCATTTATTCAAACCGATGCGGCAATTAATGAGGGCAACTCCGGTGGTGCATTAGTCAATACACAAGGTGAACTTGTCGGGATTAATACCGCTTCATTCCAACAAGCGACAGATTTAGAAACCTATGGAATATCGTTTGCCATCCCATACCCGTTAGCGAATAAAATCATGCAAAAGATCATTGCCGATGGTCGAGTTATCCGTGGTTATATTGGTATCGATGGTCAGGACATCAATGCTGTCACCGCGCGCCTACTTGGTAATCAACATATCGGCGGCATCGTCGTTCTCGGCATAGATCCAAATGGTCCTGCGAGTTTAGCTGGCTTCCAGAAGCAAGACATTATCATTAGCATCAATGGCACAAAAGTTCAGGGTCGCCAAAGTGTTATGGATATTGTTACCGACCTGAGACCAGGAACCACGGTTGATGTAGGGATCATTCGTCAAGGAAAAGAAATGACATTAAAAGTCACTATCGCTGAAGACAAACAAGAAGCATAAAAAAATCCCAGCCACTGGCTGGGATTTTTTTTAACTAGGATATGGATGCTTATTCACTATCACTTGGCTGTTCTGATGCGTCGGTGCTTACGCCCATCTCAACATCAATACGCGTCACGCGTTGCAAGCCTCTCGGTAGTAGACTGCCTCGGCGACCGCGTTCACCACGGAAATTATCCAAATCACTTGGCTTAAGGCCTAGTTTACGCTTACCTGCGTATAATGTTAGCGATGCCCCTTGTGGCAGAGACATCAAGTGAGACAGAACCTCTTCTCGCTCTTTCGCTTTTGCCGCTGGAATATTGATGATCTTATTGCCCTTACCTTTCGCTAACTGCGGCAGGTCTTTAATTGGGAACAACAACATGCGACCTTGATTCGTGATCGCAAGGATTTCATCTGAGTCCAAATCGGCAATGGTTTTTGGCGTCATCACTTCAGAGTTCGCCGGTAACGTCACAAGTGCTTTACCACTGCGGTTCTTCGATAGTAATTCAGAACCTTTACACACAAAGCCGTAACCTGCATCAGAGCCCACTAACCATAACTGATCTTCTTCACCCATGATCACTTGGCGAATGCTGCTGCCTGCCGTGATGTTCAAGCGGCCAGTAATCGGCTCACCTTGACTTCGAGCGGACGGCAATGAATGCGATTCCAATGAGTAACTTCGACCATCACTACCAAAGAACACCGCTTGCTGGTTACTCTTACCACGCGCGTGCGCTAGGTAGTTATCACCCGACTTGTAGTTCAAACCTTCTGCATCAACATCGTGACCTTTCGCGTGACGAATCCAGCCTTTCTCAGAAAGAACAACCGTAATTGGCTCACTTGGTACGAGATCACGCTCGGTTAATGCTTTTGCTTCTGCTCGTTCAACCATTGGTGAACGACGGTCATCACCGTATTTCTCTGCGTCTGCTTTGATTTCTTTCTTAAGTAGTGTATTTAGACGGCGCTCAGAACCGAGTAGTTGTTCTAACTTCTCACGTTCTTTCTCTAGCTCATCTTGCTCACCACGGATCTTCATCTCTTCGAGTTTTGCTAAGTGACGAAGTTTGGTATCTAAAATCGCATCCGCCTGAATATCAGTAATACCAAAACGAGCCATCAGTACGGCTTTTGGATCGTCCTCTGTACGAATGATCTCAATCACTTCATCTAGGTTTAGGTAAGCAATCAACAAACCTTCCAAGATGTGTAGACGAGCCATTACTTTATCTAGGCGGTACTGTAAACGGCGACGCACGGTTGTACGACGGAATTCGATCCACTCAGACAGAATTTGCACTAGGCCTTTAACTTGAGGACGGTTATCTAAACCAATCATGTTCAAGTTAACTCGGTAGCTACGCTCAAGATCCGTGGATGCGAACAAATGGTTCATCAGCAAGTCGCAATCGACACGGTTTGACTTAGGCACGACAACAATACGCGTTGGGTTCTCGTGATCCGATTCGTCACGAAGATCGTCAACCATTGGCAGTTTCTTAGCGCGCATCTGGTTCGCAATTTGCTCAAGCAATTTTGCGCCCGATACTTGGTGAGGCAAAGAAGTGATAACAATATCGGAACCTTCTTTATGCCATACTGCGCGCATCTTGATGCTGCCGCGACCGTTACGGTAAATCTTCTCGATTTCCGCTTTTGGTGATGTAATTTCGGCTTCCGTTGGATAATCGGGACCTTTCACAAACTGCATTACATCGGACAAATCCGCTTTAGGATTATCGATCAAATGAATGGTTGCTTCCGCTACTTCACGAACGTTGTGAGGCGGGATATCGGTCGCCATACCAACAGCAATACCAGTGACGCCATTTAGCAAGATGTGAGGCAGGCGTGCTGGCAACATTTGAGGCTCTTTCATCGTGCCATCAAAGTTAGGTTGCCATTCAACTGTACCTTGACCTAATTCGCCTAGCAGAACTTCCGCAAACTTAGACAATTTTGCTTCGGTATAACGCATTGCCGCGAATGATTTCGGATCATCCGGCGCACCCCAGTTGCCCTGACCATCCACCAGAGGGTAACGGTAAGAGAACGGCTGCGCCATTAATACCATCGCTTCGTAACATGCTGAGTCACCATGCGGGTGGTATTTACCTAACACGTCACCAACGGTACGTGCCGATTTTTTGTATTTTGCTGATGCCGAAAGACCAAGCTCCGACATTGCATAAATGATGCGTCGTTGAACCGGTTTCAAGCCATCGCCAATGTAAGGCAATGCACGGTCCATGATTACGTACATCGAGTAGTTCAGATAAGCGTCTTCGGTGAACTTGCGCATTGGCAATTGTTCAACGCCATCATAAGTAATTTCTGTAGACATCCGTTAAACCTCTGCCATATCGCCGTTGCTTTGTAGCCAAGAGCGACGATCATCTGCTCGTTTTTTACCAAGCAGCATGTCCATCATTTCCATAGTCGCTTCTGAATCATCAATGGTTAACTGAACCAGACGACGCGTATTTGGATCCATGGTGGTTTCACGCAGCTGAAGAGGGTTCATTTCACCCAGACCTTTGAATCGCTGCACGTTGATCTTGGCTTTCTTCTTAGACAAACGTTCTAGAATACCCTCTTTCTCGTCATCATCTAGGGCATAGAACACTTCTTTGCCACAGTCGATACGGTATAGAGGCGGCATGGCGACATAGATATGACCAGCTTCAACAAGAGCACGAAAATGACGCGTGAACAGCGCACATAGCAGCGTTGCAATGTGTAGACCGTCCGAGTCCGCATCGGCAAGGATACAAACTTTACCGTAGCGTAAGCCATCCAGATTATCGTTATCAGGATCAATACCCAAAGCGACTGAAATATCGTGCACCTCTTGAGATGCAAGAACTTGGTCTGCTGACACTTCCCACGTATTTAGGATCTTACCGCGCAGTGGCATCACCGCTTGGAACTCACGATCACGTGCTTGTTTGGCGCTGCCGCCCGCCGAGTCACCCTCCACGAAGAAGATTTCTGTGCGGTTAAGGTCTTGCACAGAACAGTCCGTCAACTTACCTGGCAGTGCCGGACCTGATGCGACTTTCTTACGTACAACCTTTTTGCTCGCACGCATACGACGGTGTGCATTCGCGATACACACTTCCGCTAACTGTTCAGCCAATTGTGGCTTTTCGTTCAACCACAGGCTGAATGCGTCTTTTACTACGCCTGATACAAACGCTGCGGTTTGACGAGAAGACAGACGCTCTTTGGTCTGGCCTGCAAACTGAGGATCTTGAATCTTAACCGACAGCACGTACGAACAACGGTCGAATACGTCATCACCGGTTAGCTTAACACCGCGAGGCAGTAGGTTACGGAATTCACAGAACTCACGCATCGCATCCAATAGGCCTTGGCGAAGACCGTTTACGTGCGTACCACCTTGAGCCGTCGGGATAAGGTTCACGTAACTCTCGGTGATCATCTCACCGCCCTCAGGCTGCCAGATCACTGCCCAATTTGCCGCTTCCGTTTCTGCAGAGAATTCCCCCGTAAATGGTTCCTCTGGCATTACTGGATAGCCTTTTACGCCCTCAGCCAGATAGTCTTTTAGGCCATCTTCGTAGAGCCATTGGTAATCTTTTCCATTCACTTTATCTGTGAATGTAATTTCTAAACCTGGGCAAAGTACCGCTTTTGCACGTAAATTATTAACGAGACGAGTTACTGAGAAGTTTGCTGAATCAAAGTACTTAGCATCAGGCCAAAAGTGCACGCTAGTACCACGGTTACGGCGACCACATGTGCCTGTTACCGTTAGATCTTCAACCTTTTCACCATGTTCAAAAGCAATATCGTACACTTGACCATCACGGCGCACGGTCACTTCAACGCGCTTAGACAGTGCGTTTACTACCGAGATACCTACACCGTGCAAACCACCAGAGAATTGGTAATTCTTGTTGGAAAATTTACCACCAGCATGAAGCTTACATAGTATCAGTTCAACGCCTGATACTTTCTCTTCTGGGTGGATATCAACTGGCATGCCTCGACCATCATCGATCACTTCTAGTGATTGGTCTGCATGTAAGATGACTTGTACTTTTGAGGCATGTCCGGCGAGCGCTTCATCGACACTGTTATCGATAACTTCTTGGCCCAAATGGTTCGGGCGCGCTGTATCCGTATACATCCCTGGTCGGCGACGTACTGGCTCCAAGCCATTCAGTACTTCAATGGCCCCAGCATTATATTGTTCAGTCATAATACGGAATTGTTCTCAATGATTACTTGTATCTCGAGCACGACACCGTTCGTGCTCCGCGCTCGAGAAACGAAAAAGCCACTTCATCTGCCTCTCGTTTCTTACGAGAAAAAGCAAACAAAATGGGTCGGGCTTATACGCCCTTAAGATCTTTTGGCAAAACATAGTCGGAAAGCAGGCCAACTATGTCAAGAAACGGTTGGATATCGCACTAAAAACTATGAGCCTATTCCAATCGCCTCACTATTGTTACAGTTTCAGGAATTCAATGATTTGCGCAGGATAACGCTCAAAGCCAATAAAACTGTGATCACCGCCGTTTTCTACTGTTTGTTTCGCTTGCGCAAATTTGTCGACCGCTTGACGATAATCTAATACCTCGTCTTCTGTTTGTTGCAAAAGCCAGAAAGACTGAGGCGATGCGATGCTTTGTACATCAAGAGCTTTTAGCTCGTCAATATGACAGGCTTCAAGTGTATAGGTTTCGTGCGTGTATGGGTTAGTTTGCTCGCCTAAGTAATCCACGAGCAACTCATAAGGCTTCACCGCAGGGTTAACCACCACCGCTCTAAATCCAAATTGAGCATTCAACCATGTTGACATATAGCCACCCAACGAGCTTCCGACTAAGCCAATGTTAAAGTCATTCTTGTATTGTTCAATGATATCTAACAAGCATTGCGCTGCAAGTTGAGGAAAACACGGTAATTGAGGAACGATAACTTTGATATCTGGACGATGTTGCTCGCAGTACGCTTTCATCACGTTTGCTTTCATCGAAAGAGGAGAGCTGTTAAAACCATGAATATACAGCAGTAATGAGGGTTTACTCATAGGAGCCTCACGTAAAAAAGTAGCCCGAACAACAGGTTCGGGCAATAAGTTAGATTAGTATCCGTTTGAGGTGAAATCTGGCTGGAATTGCCCCTCACTTAGGCGATTAACTTGGGTCGTGATGTCACCACTTTGGTGAAGTTCTATTTCTCGCCAGCCTGGCGATAAGGTATCAAGCCCAAAATCGTCTGAGTTTGGTTTAAACTGAACACAAGTCGATGGGGTAGCCATCACACGAATACCATGATGAACCACATTCATATCTTGATGAACATGACCGCACACAATGCCTTTTACGTTATCAAAACGATCAACGACTTGCCAAAAAGCATCGGCATCTTTTAGCGTATGTTGATCAAGCCAAGCACTGCCCACTAAAAGTGGATGGTGATGCAACAAGACAAGTGTGTGTCGATTAGCGTTTTCAGCCAACTTTTCTTCAAGCAAAGAAAGTTGCTGGTCACTGAGTCGACCATGTGGAACACCGACAACTTGTGAATCCAATAAAATCACTTGCCAGTGATCACCCAGATATAAATGCTCTACCGTTTGAATTTGAGAAGATGGCAGCACACTGCTCATGTTTGGCTTGTAATCATGATTACCCGGAAGCCAAAAACAATCTTTTCCTAACGGCGCAATCCCATCCGCAAAGCGCTGATAAGACTCTGCGCTATGATCTTGTGAAATATCGCCAGTTGCAAAGATATATTCAAACTGCACCTGACGCTTAAGAATCTCTTGTACCACCGCGTAAAAACTATCTGCGGTTCTTACGCTAAGCAAGCTCCCCTCATCGGCGGCAAACAAATGAGTATCTGTAATTTGTAAAAGCTTGATGCTGTCACTTGATGATTGCAAAATGAAAACCTGACTCGTCTACTATTTCGTTTTTTTAGTTATTATCCTGTAATGACATGACAATCAATTGAAGGCAAGCGGGGTTCTACTTATCCCACTTCGTAGACAAAATGTCAGCCATTCCCCAAGGAACGTATTAAGTTGATGCTTTTCATCTTTTTGCATCAACTGATCGTTGGGATAATCATATTTCGCCTTGATACGAGAGAACGCTCCGCTTGAGCATACTTCCGCAACTCTCGCATCGTGATAAAGCCTGACAGACATTGTCGGTAAAGGAAATACCGGCGTGTCATCACTCTGACATATCTCAACAACCGTAGTGTATTTTGTGATTTCATTCACGGTCAGTTGGTAAATCATGTTCGCAGCTTGATAACAACGAACATCACCAACTTCAGCGGAAACAGGCAGCAAAGCATTCAGCTTAGCGTAATTGGTCTCGTAAGTTCTCATTAGACCCGCTAAGTCAACGTGGTAACGCTGTTTTACTGCTGCTTGCACCATTATTTACTCTCCGCTTGTTCAGGGTGCCCCCACTGTGATGTCAATGCCTGATGGTTAAGCTGCAACCACTGCAGTGCAATAATTGAAGCACCATTTTCGAATTTTCCATCTTTCACCCATTGATACGCCGTTTCACGACTGATCACATGTACTCGAATATCTTCATCTTCATAGTCTAAACCATGAATGCCATACGCTTTAGATGCATCCACTTCACCGACGAAGACATCGAGCTTTTCTGAGCAACCACCAGAAGATGGGTAATAGGAGGTCACAGAAGCCATTCGCTGTACTTCGATACCTGCTTCTTCTACCGCTTCACGACGAATAACCTCTTCCGCAGTTTCGTCTCGGTCAATCATACCCGCGACAATTTCGAGTTGCCACGGATGCTGATGCTCTAAGGCGCCAACGCGGATCTGTTCAATGATCACCACCTGATCCGTAATAGGATCATACGGAAGCATTGCGGCAGCGTGACCACGTTCGAACATCTCTCGTTCGACAATCCCACTCCAACCACCAGCAAATAATCTATGCTTAAAACGGTATTTCACCATTTTAAAAAAACCTTTGAATACGGTTTCCTTTGAGATTATTTCCACATCTTGGGAAGTAAACTGATTCTGTTGCTTGTCACACTGTTGCATCGAGCACCTCTCTGAGTGAATCTTGTAGTTTACTCATTGTTATTGACTTGCTCAAAGGACTTGGCTCAACTTTTTGTACAATCGTTACAAATAATTTTAAGCCTTTGCAAATAATTTTATTGCACAGATGGGCAATTACATGTAAAAAAGTGCAAAGTTTAGAGTAAATATCGTTCAAATTGAGTTAAACTACTGAGAATTAACCAATCTATTGACCGCGGGAATGGAAAATGAAAAAACTGCTTCCACTATTTATCAGTGCAGCGCTAGGCAGTATGAGTACGTCTGCATGGGCAGACTCTCTTGCTGAAATTTATGACTTAGCAAAACAAAACGATCCTCAGCTACTCAGCGTTGCTGCACAACGTGACAAAGCTTTTGAAGCGATCACTTCTAGCCGCAGTGCCCTATTGCCACAAATCAACTTGACTGCGGGTTACAACCTGACTCGTGGTGATACTGACCCTGATGCAGGCGGCAGTATCTCAAATGATAAAAATGTTCTATCTGCAGGCGTTGGCTTCTCCCAAGAACTGTACAACCGTGCATCTTGGATCACGCTAGATACGGCAGAAAAATCTGCTCGTCAGGCAGATGCGTCATACGCGGCGACTCAACAAGGTCTGATTCTTCGTGTTGCACAGGCTTACTTCGAAGTTCTACGTGCGCAAGATAACTTAGTTTTTGTCCGCGCAGAAAAAGCAGCGGTTGGCCGTCAGCTAGAGCAAACCAAACAACGTTTTGAAGTCGGTCTATCGGCAATCACCGACGTACACGATGCTCAAGCACAGTACGATGGCGTACTTGCGGATGAAATATTGGCACAGAACTCTCTGATCAATAGCTACGAGTCTCTACGTGAAATCACAGGCCAAGAGCACAAAAACCTAAACGTACTGGATACGGCACGTTTCTCTGCAAGTCGCTCAAGTAGCTCTGCCGATGTTCTTGTTGATGAAGCAAAAACAACCAACCTAAGCCTATTATCAGCACGTATCTCTCAAGATATCGCTCGTGACAATATCTCTCTAGCAAGCTCTGGTCACCTGCCAACGCTATCGCTAGATGGTGGTTACAACTATTCTGATCAGGCTGAAAGTATTAACGACAACACCACTGATGGCTTTAACATCGGCGTGAATCTAGCGGTGCCGCTATACACGGGTGGCAACATTACCTCGCAAACCAAACAAGCTGAGTTCGCGTATGTTGCTGCAAGTGAAGATCTAGAGAAAGAATACCGTAGCGTCGTTAAAGATGTTCGCGCGCAAAACAACAACATCAACGCGTCCATCGGTGCGCTAAAAGCGTATGAGCAGTCTGTAGTTTCCGCACGCTCGGCACTAGAAGCAACTGAAGCGGGTTTTGATGTTGGTACTCGTACTATCGTCGACGTACTAGATTCAACACGCCGTCTATACGATGCAAACAAAAATCTATCTAACGCTCGTTACGACTACATTCTAAGTGTACTTCAGCTTCGCCAAGCAGTAGGTACGTTAAGTGAGCAAGATATCCTAGATGTGAATGCCGGCCTAAAACCAGCAAGCTAACAGTCTGTTTATCTAAGCATTTATTTATATGAACATTCGTTTATCTAACTAAACAAATGCAAAACGCCAGTTGGTTTTCCCACTGGCGTTTTTATTACACTTTAGCAATGCCAAATAAAAAGGCCGCTCGAAAGCGACCTTTAGCAATCAGTGTTAACAATCAGTTTGGCGAATAAGGATTACCCCTTACCACCTTTGATTGCATTGATGATTTCACTGGTTGAGCAACCATCTTCAAAGTTCAGGACACGAACTTCACCACCAGCCGCAATCACTTCTTTACCACCCGCGATGTCTTCTGGTTTGTAGTCACCACCTTTAACAAGCATGCTTGGTAACACTTCTGAGATCAAACGTTGTGGTGTGTCTTCACTAAACGGCACCACCCAATCGACAGCGCCAAGACCCGCTAGTACCGCCATGCGACGATCGGTTGGATTAACAGGACGACCTGGACCTTTTAGACGTTTTACCGACTCATCGGTGTTGACGGCAACGATGAGGCGATCGCCTAACTCTGCAGCGTGGTTTAGGTAAGAAACATGACCGGCGTGCAAAATGTCAAAACACCCGTTGGTCATCACCACTTTCTCACCTTTCGCGCGTGCTTTCTTCACCGCTTCAATCAAGGCTTGCTCTGTGATCACACCATAGTCCGTATCTTGACTGCCGTGCACCGCTTCCGCCAATTCAATTTCAGATAACGTTGATGTACCCAGTTTACCAACCACAACACCCGCTGCCGCGTTCGCTAATGCACACGCTTCTTCGAATGATTTGCCCGCGGCAACTGACGACGCCAATACAGAAATCACCGTATCTCCGGCACCTGTCACGTCATACACTTCTTTTGCTTGGGTTGGTAGATGGAACGGCTCTTGACCACGACGAATCAACGTCATGCCATTTTCACTGCGTGTCACCAACAAGGCTTCGAAATCAAATTCTTCAACCAATGCCAGTGCTTTTTCCACTAGCTCTTGCTCTGACTTCACTTTGCCGACAACATCTTCAAACTCTTTCATGTTTGGAGTCAGTAGTGTCGCACCGCGGTAGCGTTCAAAGTCTGCACCTTTTGGATCGATAAAGACAGGGACATTCGCCGCTCGCGCTTTTTGAATATATGCCTGAACATGCTCCAACGTACCTTTTGCATAATCTGACAAAATCACAGCTTTTACACTTGAAAGCGCCGTTTCCATGCGAGCAATGACAGGTTCAGGATCCGTATTTTCGAATTTGTCTTCAAAATCAAGACGGATAAGCTGCTGACCACGGCTCATGACACGCAACTTCGTGATGGTTGGGTATTCAGGTAAAGCAACAAAATCGCACTTCACTTTCAAAGACGTGAGCGTCTCTGTAAGCACTTTTGCTGGCTCATCCATACCTGTTAGACCAACAATGTGAGCATGACCACCTAATGACGCAATGTTCATCGCAACGTTCGCTGCACCACCAGGACGCTCTTCATTGTTTTCTACTTTTACAACAGGTACTGGCGCTTCAGGAGAGATACGTCCAGTCGGGCCATACCAGTAACGATCTAGCATGACATCGCCGATGATAAGCACACCCGCGCTGCTGTAATCAGGTAGAATTGGTTTCATTATTGGTCTCCAAAAATTTAATCGCAGTGAGTTTAACACAGCCTTTTTCTAGGCAGAACCTCAGGGTTAAGAGAACCACTGATTCCATGCATGTTTCACCCACTCTCGTTCAGCCACAAACTTGTCCTCTGCTACATCAGCATCCAGATTCAACAAATTTCGACGATGAATTTCGTCACGCATAGACGTGTAGGCTCGCGTCAATTGCATCGCTTGATCTTCTTCCATCACGCCTTGAGCAATTAAGGTTTCGAAAATACGCACGTTATCGCACCAACGGATCAGTTTTGGTTTACTGTGACTGTAGTTGAGCACCAGATATTGAGCGAGAAATTCAATGTCGGTAATGCCGCCTTGATCTTGTTTAAGCATAAAGCGACCGGACTTTTTACCACCTAGGTGGCCACGCATTTTCTCGCGCATATCGACCACTTCTTTCTTCAGTGCACCTTGATCGCGCGCTTTACACAGCACATCATGACGCGTGTTGTGGAAAGCAATCGCAAGCGGCTCATCGCCATAGATCATACGCGCACGCACTAACGCCTGATGCTCCCACGTCCAAGCATCTTGATGTTGATAATCATCAAACGCGTCAGTTGGACTCACTAATAGGCCTGATGCGCCCGATGGACGTAGTCGAGTGTCGACTTCATACAAAATGCCTGATGCCGTTCGGGTAGAAAAAATATGAATAATTCGCTGCGCCAAACGAAGATAAAACTGACGACCATCGATCTCTTTTTTGCCATCAGTGTAGACGCTCACTGGGCAATCGTGCATAAACACGATATCAAGATCCGAGTTATAACCTAACTCCCAACCGCCCACTTTCCCGTAGCCGATCACGGCAAAACCTTTCCCCTCACGGTCTTTTACGTGAGTGGGTTCACCATACTTTTCGGACACTTGGAGCCAAGCTTGATTGATCACTGCTTCAACCACCGCTTCTGCTAAGTAGGTTAAGTGATCGCTCACTTTCATCACAGGTAATACGCCTGCAATATCGGCGGCAGCAATGCGCAAGATGCAAATCTGTTTAAACTGGCGCAACGCTTCCATTTGCTGTTCCATGTCATCTTCTGGAATACGCGCAAGAAAATCTCGTAGCTCTGTTCGGTAGCTTTCTAACGGGATTGGATTGTACAGGTGCTGCGGATCAATCAACTCATCAAGCAAAATTGGATAGCGTGAAAGCTGCTCGGAAATCATCGGACTTGCGGTACATAAACGAACCAATTGAACTAACGCTGCAGGGTGTTCGTCCAACAGTTCAAGATAAGTAGTACGCGTACAAATATTGTGCAGCAAATGCAAAACACGTGGTAAACCAAACTGGGCATCTGGATGAGCAAAAACCGCATTAAAGACTTTCGGCATCAACTTGGTCAATACGTCTCGTCCACGAGGGCCAAGCGTCTTCTTCGCGAGATCCGTTTTAAACTGCATGATGGTTTTTGCCAACTGTGCCGGATTATCTGCATCAATGTCATTTTGCAGAACATGCTCCAACACATCTGATTTGGCTGCCATGTCCCATAGTTCATGAAAGTGTCGCGGCACCGCTTCCGCTTCGTCATCGTCGTCATCACCAATGAGCGTCTCAAACACATTGTGTACATTGCTCATATGCTGCTGGGTTTGAATAACCAATGCCTCCCACGATTCAAAACGCATAGCCGTCGCAAGCTTAAGACGGTCCTCATCACAATCAGGCAAGGTTTGAGTTTGTTTATCCGCCATGGCTTGCAATAAGTTTTCAAGTTGACGTAAATACTTGTACGCCTGCTCAAGGTTCGTCACTTCGTGCTTCGCAAGTAAGCCCAATTCGCCAATGGCATTTAAGGTTTCCAGTAGCCCACGGCCTCTCAATGAGGGTTCTCGCCCCCCTCGAATCAGTTGAAAAACTTGCGCAATAAACTCGATCTCTCGAATGCCACCGGCACCCAATTTAATATTATTGCTTAGGCCTCGACGGCGCACCTCACTGCTGATCATCGACTTCATACGACGCAAAGATTGGATCGCACTGAAATCGATATAACGGCGAAATACAAACGGACGCAGCATTTGGCGCAACTCTTGATATTGTGGGTACATTTCGCACCCCATGACTCGCGCTTTAATCATGGCGTAACGTTCCCAATCGCGACCTTGCTCTTGGTAGTAATCTTCCAAGGCTGCATAACTCATCACTAATGGCCCACTTTCCCCAAATGGACGTAAGCGCATATCGACTCGGTAGCAGAAACCATCAAAAGTCTGTTGATCTAATGCCTTGATAATGCGCTGACCCAAACGAGTAAAGAACTGAGCATTGGCTATGCTGCGACGCGCCCCTTGAGTTTCACCGTTCTCTGGATAAGTGAAGATCAAATCAATATCAGAAGAAAAATTCAGTTCACCACCGCCTAGCTTTCCCATACCAATAATCAGCATAGGTTGCGCTTCACCAGCAGCATTGGTTGGGGTGCCCCACTCATTGCAACAAATCTTGTACTGCCACTGGTAAGTCTCGAAGATCATCGCTTCGGCCAGTTGAGACAGATGACGAAGAGACGCTTCCAACGTCCAAGCATGAGTAAAGTCTTTCCACGCGATATAAACCATCTCACGGTTGCGGAACTGACGTAATACACGATGACCCGACATTTCATCTTGGCACTCTGCTAATAGCGCAGCAAGACGTTCTCGATAAGTAGACGATCGACTGTTTTCTATCAGCATTGTTGGCAAATCTTGCGCGAGCTTTTCATCGCGATGAATCGCTTCGGTAATGAACTTGCTAAGACCAGACACAAAATGAAATTGTTCGGCAACTTCTGTTGGCCAATGTTGAAAGTATCCTGCATTTTCCGCATGTTGAACGGCAGAATCCGCGACAGAAATCAGTGACGATGGCAGTTGCATTTTTCTTCCTTGTTTGAAAAGCACACTCTATTTATACCAGAGTTAAGGCAAATAAAAACGCCCACAAAATGTTTGCGGGCGTTTTATCAAAGCGAAGCGAGATTAAACTTGGAATGAGTTTATCTTCTTATCAAGTTCGCCAGCATTGTTTTGCATCATTTCTGCAGTTTCTAGCAGTTCAGTCATGACAACCACTGAGCCCTCAACCAGCTCTCGAACATTCGTCAGGTTTTGGCTCATCTCTTCTGCGACACTACTTTGCTGACCAGATGCCGTCGCAATCTGGAAGTTCATGTCGTTAATTTGGGTAACCTGACCGACAATACCATCTAGCTCAGTACCCGCATTGGACACAAGCTCTACGCCCTCTGCAGCTTCCACCACGCTTTTTTCCATGAGCTCAACGGCAGACTCTGCGCTATTTTGCAGCTGTGTAATCATCTCTTGAATTTCAATCGTTGCTTGTTGAGTGCGCTGAGCAAGATTACGAACTTCATCCGCAACAACCGCAAAACCACGCCCCGCTTCACCAGCACGCGCCGCTTCAATTGCCGCATTCAAAGCGAGCAAGTTGGTTTGTTCAGAGATGCCTTGAATAGTACCAACAACACTGCCGATGGCTTCAACGCGCTCTTCTACTTGATTGACGGCATTAGCAGAAGAACTAATGTCGGTAGAAAGCTCACTCATTTTAGACATGGTTTTTTGCAAGAACAGCTGCCCAGTCACCGCCTGCTTTGAGGCTTTTTCCGTGAGCGATGACGCCGTTTGAGCATGCTCTGCCACAGTTTGAACCGTAGAGGACATTTCACTCATGGCCGTCGCTAACTGATCGATTTCGTTGAACTCATCTTGCGCCGAGTCTTTGGTTTCTGACATGCTCATCGTCATGACTTCAGTGAGTGTTGCTAACTCATCAGATGCAGTGATCTGCAGCTGAATCACATCGTGCAGTTGGCGGCGTGTTATCTCTAGCTCACGAGCTACATCGCCATATTCATCTTTACAGTCCATATCAAAGGGCACTGAAAGGTTTTTACTAGCCATCAGCTTGATGGCCTCACTTAAATACTGCGTCTGACGTAGCATCACTCGTGCAGCAGCAAGCAATAATACAACAAAGACAATAATCAAGATCGCGGTCTGCCATGCGACTTGAGTCAAGTAAGCTTCATAGTGTTGTTGGGCAATTTGCTCATTGTGTGTGGCTGCTAATAATGAATCATGAAATGTATTTGCATCCCACAATTGCTTTGCCACGATTAAGACGGTACTGAACACCATCAGCATGACCATTTTAGGGATAAGTTTAATGTCGGATATCACTCTTTCCCACGGCTTAAATGTCAGCTTTTCCATTGTCAGTTCTCCACCGATTCTTTATATTTCTATAACTTATCGTTAAAAAGTTATTGTGTTATTTCGAGCTCCATATGGAAAGCAATCATATCAAAGACAGCACAAAACCTATGGGGTTACTATCGCTAATACTGTCATTTATGGCGCTATTTGTGATCTCTGGCCTATTGTTTTTTCCACTTAAACACGAAACCCGTCAAGTTCTTATCGGTCTAGACTTCATAATCTGTAGCATTTTTATTCTACAGCTCACGATAGATTTGATCCGAGCCACAGATCGAACTGCATATATTAAGCAACACTGGATCGATTTTGTGGCAAGCATCCCAATGATTGAACCTCTTCGCTATGCACGTCTCTTTCATATATTGCGTGTCATTCTTGTGCTGCGTTCGTCTAGGTTTCTTCTTTTTCAACTACGTCAAAACCGCAGAGAGACAACGCTCGCTTCGATATTATTATTGATGGTAGTGCTGATTACGCTGGGCTCAAGTGCCATGTTGTTCATTGAAGGTAATAACCCAGAATCGAACATTCAAACGGGCAGTGATGCGCTTTGGTGGGCCTTTGTCACGATATCAACCGTAGGGTACGGAGACCACTACCCAGTCACTGCGGCAGGAAAAGTACTCGCTGTACTCATTATCATTTGTGGTGTGGGGATATTCGGTATGATCTCTGGTTTGATCACCTCCTTACTGACAGCGCCAACACGTCAACAAGATCATCGTTCAAAAAACAAAGAGAAATTATTAGAACAAGTACTGGCACGACAAGGGCAGATCTTAGAGCGCCTGCAAAACATCGAAAATGAATTAAACCATCAGAAAAAAGACACAAAAAAATAGGGCTCAAGGCCCTATTCTATTTTTTATTTCATCTTTACTCTTGCCAATATGGCTCAACTTCAACGCCGATAGCGCGAGTCTGATCCATGGCATGTAAAATAGAACGCTCTTGACGCGTCAACCAACGCTCTAATTGCTCTTGCTCTTCGTCCTCAAGCATACCCACCATTGGCAATAGATGATTTAGCATTAAGAGATCATCGATACCATGCACCAAATCAGCCCATGGCAAACGGAAACTGTTGCGCTCTTCCGCATCGTACAAGCTCGCAAAACCGATGCCCGTATACAAGTTACGTAATAAACGATAACGCTGATCGATGTATTCTTGCGCAGACAACTGACGCTCTGCAGGAAATGCTTCCATTAGCTCTGCCCATGTTCGATCCAACTGCATAACGGAAAATGGTTGAATGTTACTGGTTATCTTCTCGCGGGCTTTATCGTCCAAAAACGGCTGCCAACCGCGGGTCAAAATCCAACGACTCAAGTCTAAGAGAAGTCCGGTGTAACGCGCAGAGCTCAACAATTCCAATACCTGTTCACGGCTTGGCAGTTCTTCAAGTTGCTGAGTAAGCTCTGATACAAGGAACTTACGCGCATCAAGCTTACGCAGTACGTTACCTTTATCATCCAACAACTCTTCTAAATGCGCGTGCTCATCGAGCCACTCTAGCTCTTCTTCAAGCCACTTCATTTCTTGGCGCAGAATCGCACTCGCTCGGCGTGGTACTATGCTGCCAAAGATAGTAAATGTCTGACGAATAAAACGAATGGCATTAACAATTTCACGCAACGCTTCAACACAATCACGTTCGGTGTAAATTTGCTCGTGGTAATGCCAATGTGCAAGAGCGTGCTCTAAAGAATTAATAAGGCAATATTCCACGGTGTCGTGCTTGGTACTGTCGACTAACGCCAGTGGCTTGACTTCATCACCCGCATAACCTGTTGCTAAACGATAACCTTTCGCCGCTTTACTCATATTGCCAAGGCGCATACCACCTGATTCACACAAACTGCGAGCAAGGGTAAATAGCGCATCCGTTTGGCCCGATTTTAGCTCTAACTCCACTTCGCAGATTGGCGTTTGTCTTTCTTCACCATCTTCACCTTGGGCAATAACCGCCCCTTGGTCAAAGGCTACTTCAATTTGACTGCCATCAGCCATACCAATTAACCACTGTTCACGTGTGAAGTTGGTCGAAAAAAGAGGCGTAAGTTCAGATTGCAGCGTGGCGATATCTTTACCTGCTGGCCAGATATCAGATGGGTGAAGTGTGAGCTCAGGATCATTATTAATGTGCTCAGCATTATATTCTGGTCTTTGATGAAGACCCGCAACAACACGCCCGGCTGTTTTTACTGTTTGAACAAATACATCATCAAAACGACGAATTCTTAAGCCAATATCGTGCTTGCGTAGCCAGTTATCAGCGGTATCAAAGTAAGTGTTACCCAAGTCTCGACAACTGTGCTGAAGTACTTTGGTTTCAGAAATTTTGTTTTTCAAAGTTTCTGAAAATTCTGGAGAAACAAAAAACTTCAGTTCTATCTCGGTTTCCATAGCCATACCTTTCAAAGCAGATAGAAACAGGATATTGCCTATTTTCCCCCTCGGCAAGAAAGAAATATCACCAGAATGATGATCTAAAACAGTTTTAAAGAGCCATTGAATGCGTTAACATGCGCGCCTTTATAGCCATCCGTTCAACATTTCGCCAAGAAATGGTGTATGTTTTTTTAAGGTTATAGCTATTAGGTTGAATGACCATGCCAGTAAATACAATTATGGGGTTATTTGCAAAGTCCCCTATTAAGCCTTTGCAACGCCACGTTGTGTGTGTCAACGAATGTTGTTCACACCTCGTTAAGTTCTTTGAAGTTTCTTCTAAGGGTGACTGGGAAAAAGCATCTGAAATCCGTGCTCAAATTTCTCACCTAGAGAAAGAAGCGGACGTGCTAAAACGTGAAATTCGTCTAAAACTGCCTCGCGGTTTGTTTATGCCTGTCGATCGTACAGACATGCTTGAGCTACTCACTCAACAGGACAAACTAGCGAACTTGGCAAAAGATATTGCTGGCCGTGTATATGGTCGCCAACTTGTCATTCCTGAGGCACTCCAACCAAACTTCCTCGCTTACGTTCAACGTTGTCTTGATGCGGCTAACCAAGCGCAAAAAGTAATCAACGAACTTGATGAATTACTAGAGACCGGCTTCAAAGGCCGTGAAGTAACGCTCGTTGCTGAAATGATTCATCAGTTGGACGCAATTGAAGATGACACCGATGCAATGCAGATTGAATTACGCCAACAATTAATGGCAATTGAATCTGACATGAACCCTATCGATGTCATGTTCTTGTACAAGATTCTTGAATGGGTAGGTGGTATTGCCGACCAAGCGCAGCGCGTAGGTGCTCGTTTGGAAGTCATGCTATCTCGATCTTAAAACATAAGTTAACGACATAACGAAGAGCACGATTAGCGCCTGTCACATGGACGATGACTATTTTCATCGTCTAATGGGTTAATGCGCGTCAAATTTTGCTCCGCTTGTTATAAAACAACTAGGTATTACGATGGATATCCTTGCGAACTACGGCACTGTCCTGATTATTGTTGCAGCGATTTTTGGTTTCATGATGGCAATTGGTATTGGCGCGAACGACGTAGCCAATGCGATGGGTACATCTGTAGGTTCAAAAGCGCTAACCGTAAAACAAGCGATCATCATTGCGATGATCTTCGAATTTGCGGGTGCATATCTTGCTGGTGGTGAAGTAACCGACACTATCCGTAAAGGTGTTATCGAAACATCTCTATTTGCTAGCCAACCTGACGTTCTTGTCTACGGTATGATGTCAGCGCTTCTTGCAGCTGGTACGTGGCTACTTCTTGCTTCTTACATGGGTTGGCCAGTATCGACTACTCACTCAATCATCGGTGCGATCATCGGTTTTGCGTGTGTGTCTGTAGGTACTGAAGCTGTCGACTGGAGCAGTGTTCAAGGGATTGTTGGTAGCTGGATCATTACTCCGGTTATCTCTGGCTTCTTCGCTTACGTCATCTTTGTCAGCGCGCAGCGTCTGATCTTTGATACAGAGAACCCACTATTCAACGCAAAACGTTTTGTACCGGTTTACATGTTCATCACGACTATGGTGATTGCACTAGTAACGATCAAAAAAGGCCTAAAACACGTTGGTCTTCACCTAACGAACGGTGAAGCATGGGTATGGGCAAGTGTCGTTTCAGCAGCAGTTATGATTGGTGGTTACTTCTACATTCAGAAGAAATTCGCAAACCGTGAAGAAGACCGTGGCTTTGCTGGCGTAGAAGGTATCTTCAGCGTACTTATGGTTATCACTGCGTGTGCGATGGCATTTGCTCACGGTTCAAACGACGTAGCTAACGCGATCGGTCCACTGTCTGCTGTTGTTTCAACGGTTGAACACATGGGTGAAGTGACCGCGAAGAGCACAATCGCATGGTGGATCCTTCCTCTAGGCGGCTTTGGTATCGTCGTTGGTCTTGCAACGCTTGGTCATAAAGTAATGGCAACCGTTGGTACAGGTATCACTGAACTAACACCAAGCCGTGGTTTTGCCGCTCAGTTAGCAACAGCATGTACTGTAGTTCTAGCGTCTGGTACTGGTCTACCTATCTCTACAACTCAAACTCTTGTTGGTGCGGTTCTAGGTGTAGGTTTTGCTCGCGGTATCGCAGCACTTAACCTAGGCGTGGTTCGTAACATCGTGGCATCATGGATCGTTACGTTACCAGCAGGCGCACTATTGGCGGTTGTATTCTTCTACGGCATCCAAGCAGCGTTCTCGTAAGAGCATGTTGGCACTGACGCTCTGAGTCAATACAATGTAAGCGCTTTGTCATTATTGACTCAAACGCACAGAAAGGGAGGCTTCGCCTCCCTTCTTTGTTGCACCAACGTTTGAAACTGCATACTATTCGTCTATTTCCGGCTCCAATCATACGGTGCCTAAGCTGTATCCAAGAAAATCGTTAAGGGATTTATTGTGAAAAAACTATTCATCACGGTTTTGTTTACGTTGCTAGCAGCGCCAGCGGCACTAGCGGCAGACCGTTATATTTCTGATGACCTATTCACTTTTATGCACTCTGGTCCAAACAACACTTACCGTATCATTGGTAGTGTTAACGCAGGCTCTAAAGTACAACTTCTGCAAACCAACAAAGACACAGGTTACACGCAAGTTCGTGACGCTCGTGGCCGTACTGGTTGGGTTCAAAACAAGTTCGTGACCAAGCAAGAGAGCATGGCAATCCGTTTGCCGCGTATCGAAAAAGAGCTAACCGAAGTCAAAGCTCAACTGGCGAATGCTCGTCAAAACTCAGACACGGAAAAAGCAGGTTTAGTGACGTCTTTAGAGACTCGTAATCAGCAGATTTCAGATCTCGAGAAGAAGTATTCAGAAATCAGTGAACAACTGACTTCAGTAGAGACAGAAAACCGCGAACTTCGCGCGAAGCTAGACACGCAAAAAGACGACATGTTGCTTAAGTACTTCACTTACGGTGGCGGTGTTGCCGGTCTTGGTCTGCTATTCGGTTTGCTTCTTCCTCACGTGGTTCCTCGTAGAAAGAAATCGCCAGCAGGTTGGGCATAATCGTCTCAAGCTCGATTCTAATAAAAAGCTAAATTACATGAAAAAGCCAGTCGACTATCGACTGGCTTTTTGTTTTCAGAAGAGAATACGACTCGCAACTACCCTTTCCACTCGTACAACGCTGGAATACGAATTTGCTGGCCTTGGAATTCGACAATGACGGCTTGCGGCTGAATTTCTTTTAGCGTGATTTGCCCATCCACGACGTCACCTTGGTAATACTCGGTATTATTGATTTTCACCCAACGTCGTTTTACATCACTTGAGTACATGTGAGTTTGTAAGTTAAGTGCCGGCAATCGACCATGCCATTCCTGCGCGTCTCGCTCTAAATCATCCATTTTTGTCAATTGACGTTCAGGTGTTTGAGCTGAGTTCGTCAATGCATTTTCAACTTTTAACGCTAAGTCTGGAGACAAAGAAGACAAGTCGAGCTCATCGAGAGATAACCCTAAATCATCTTGGCTTTGCATCGTTGGACTCGCTTTCTTCACTTGTCCATCCGATGCAAACTGCTCGATTTCATCTTGCACTGACTCATTACTCGTGTACGTTTCACCGGCAAAGCTATCCATATCTAATGGAGAGTCAACCGTTGGCCATTCACGCGATAATTGGACAAGCTGTGTCGCCTCTGGGTAACTTAATACTTCGAATATAGGTTTAATCGCAGAGAGGGCATTGTTTACATTGTTTGCTTTGTTAAGTTCGATTTTTTGAGTCGCGTTGTTTTCCACAACTGCGGTCGGAGTTTCTAAAGCAAACAACTCCAGATACCAAGCGGCACCAACTGCGGTTATCGTCACAGGCAATAAGAAGAGCCCAACATGTTTGATGACTGACATTACGCCTGCTCCTCTGTAATTTCTTTTAACTCTGGTGCGTCAGGTTGGACGCCTTGCTGTAATAGCTCCAAAGTTCGTTGACCAGCAATGCCATCCACACGAATACCCTGCCAACGCTGAAACAGTTCGACACGCTCACGAAGCGCTGCATCGAATTTTTCAGTTCCAATCGCAGGCTCATTAACAGCCTGCGCTAAGAGTTGATCAAGGACCGCCACGGCAGGGCCCTCCATATCTAAACGAAGCGTCTCTTTGAGTGGAGCTTGCCACAGCTCAAGAATATTGCCTTGCCACAGAGGTTTTAACCAGGAAATCGGTAAACGTAAGCGCTCGCTGCCATTAAGGACCTCGACTTTGCCGTCACCAATCGCGAACAAAATCACATAGCCAACTCGACCTTGGTAATTGAGCTCCAACACCACAGGGCGATTTTGCTGCACCAATTGCGGCCAGGTTGCCATTTTACGCTGACAGCGCATCGTCGATTGGGGCTCCGACAAGCATAAGTTGTCGCGCACTGATGCACGATAACCCCAAAGCTGATAAAGCTCATTAATCGCGAGACTCGATTGGTTTTGTTCCAACAATAAATCACGCTGTTCGTTCGTTAGCTGCTCATTAGCTAGCTGGTCGTAAAAGAGCGGCTCACTCATGGAATGCTCATTCACGCTTGGCAAACTCGCCTGAAGCTCTGTTTGCGCGGAATTGAGCGACTGGGCACTCAATGTTGGCTTAAACGTCAGTTGCTGCGTCACTCCCCATCCAATGCCAAGAGCGGCTAAGACACCAATAGCGGCTGAGCCCCAGACAGGCCATTCAAACGTCTGATTCGGCTTATCCTGTTGATAGATCTCCGCTTGGAACTGCATCACTTCTTCACAAGCCTGAGTGACCGTCTGCTTATCCACCGTTAGATTACCTTTGTAGTAACTCAGGTTAAGCGACTTATCGCAGATCAGGTTAATCAAACGAGGGATGCCATGGCTGTATTTGGCAATGAGCTTGGTCGAACTCCGATCAAACAGTTGCTGATCGCCACCAGCGGTATGCAAACGAAAGGCGATGTAATCCGCAGTTTCTTTCTCATCAAGAGGTAGAAGGTGATAGCGCCCCGTAATACGCTGTGCGAGCTGACGAAGCTGAGTCGTTTGCAGCAATCTTTGCAGTTCTGGCTGACCAACCAATAACACCTTAAGTAGCTTTCTAGTGTCCGTCTCTAAATTGGTTAACAGTCGTAATTGCTCAAGCACATCAGCGGCTAAATGCTGGGCTTCATCGATCACCAATAGGGTTTGCCAACCCAACTTGTGATTATCGAGTAAGTACCCATGGATCGCCTGATTAAGTTGCTTCAAGGTCGCATCTTGTGGGTAAGCCACACGGAACTCATCACAAATCGCTTCGAGTAAATCGCGGCTAGAAAATGTCGGATTAAGGATTAACCCAGCCTTAGTATTTTCATTTAGATTCGCCAACATCGCTTTTGCGACCGTGGTTTTACCTGTACCCACTTCGCCCGTTAGCATGGCAAAACCACCGCCATCACCTAACCCCGCCTGAAGATGCGTAATTGCTTCTTTATGGCGCTGACTTAAATACAAATAACGCGAGTTTGGAACAATCGAAAATGGCAGTTCAACAAACCCGAAAAAGTCCTTATACATTAGGATCTCCAGTAAAAAAACAACGCATAACATCAAAACTGGGCAAAGTAGGCTAGCATCTGATCTTAGGAGTAAAGAAAAGTATCATTGCTTGCTACAATGTCCAACGTCATATCGATAAATTCAGAGGTAATTCGTGCAAGTTTATTTAGTTGGTGGCGCCGTTCGAGATCATTTGCTCGGAATCCGTAGTTATGACCAAGACTGGGTCGTGGTGGGTTCAACCCCGGAGATCATGCTCAGCCAAGGTTATACCGCCGTTGGCAAAGACTTCCCCGTATTCCTTCATCCAAAAACAAAAGAAGAACACGCCCTAGCACGCACTGAAAGAAAATCGGGGGCCGGTTACACGGGATTCGAATGTTTCTTTGATCAAAGTGTCACACTTGAAGACGACTTGATTCGACGCGATCTGACCATCAATGCCATGGCAATGGATAACGAGGGTAAACTCTATGATCCTTATGGCGGCCAAAAAGATCTGCAAGCAAAAGTACTTCGTCATGTTTCAGCGGCATTTATCGAAGATCCATTGCGCGTACTCCGGGTGGCTCGTTTTGCTGCAAAACTGGCACACCTCGATTTTCGCGTCGCAGAAGAAACCATGCAACTGATGCGCGATATGGTTCAAAACGGAGAATTAAGCACACTAACACCAGAACGAGTGTGGCAAGAGTGGCACAAATCACTTTCAACCTCTCGTCCAGACGTATTCTTATCCGTTTTAAAAGAGTGTGGCGCGTTAGCCATTGTTCTTCCAGAAATTGATGCGCTATTTGGTGTTCCTCAACCAGAGAAGTGGCACCCAGAAATCGATACCGGAATACACTCCTTAATGGTCGCTGAGCAAGCGGCCAAACTGAGTGATTCCTTACCCGTTAGGTTTGCGGCACAAGTGCATGATTTAGGGAAAGGCGTGACACCAGAAAGTGAATGGCCAAGCCACAAAATGCACTGCCATACTGGATTAAAACTGATCAAAAGATTGTGCGATCGCGTTCGAGTTCCCAATGAGTTCCGAGATTTAGCCTTAATGGTATGTGAACAGCATTCTAATATTCATCGTGCTGAGGAGCTAAAGCCACAAACTGTCATCAAGATCCTCAATAAATTTGACGTGTGGCGCAAGCCCGAACGTTTGCAAGATATTCTAATTTGCTGCCAAGCCGACCATGCTGGGCGCAAAGGATTAGAAGACCAACCTTATCCGCAAGCCGACTTGTTTATGCGAGCTTACCAAGCAGCAGCATCCGTTGATGTTCAAGCGATCATCAAAGATGGCTTCAAAGGGCCTGCTATTCGTGATGAACAAGAAAAACGTCGCATTGAGGCGGTTTGCATCGCGAGAAATAAACCCGACGCCAATACGAACAAGTAACCAAAAAAATGCCCACTCAACTGAGTGGGCATTTTGAATTTATCTGACGTTCTTGGTAGAGCGGTGTTCTTCATCGAGCGGCTAGTTACGCACTCAATAAAATGGCAAATAAACCAAAACCTAGAATTAGACGGTAAATAACGAATGGCGTCATGCCCATGCGTGAAATCATCTTCAAGAAGAAGTGGATACAGATGTACGCACTGATGAATGACGTGACAATGCCTGTCAATAAGAAACCAACGTGCACAGGTTCACCACTCGTCACAAGTTTCATCCCTAAATAACCACCCGCTAGCGTGATGATCGGAATAGACATTAAAAATGAGAATCGAGCGGCAGCTTCACGAGTAAAGCCAAGGTAAAGCGCAGCGGTAATGGTTGCGCCAGAGCGAGATGTACCAGGGATCATCGCTAGAGCCTGCGCAATACCAATGAACAGGGCTTTTTTCCAACCAGTTTGATACTCATCAGCAATGAGTTTCGCGTTCTTATCTACCCACCAAAGTAGCAAGCCAAAAATGATAGTGGTGGTTGCAATGACGTAAGCACTACGCAGGTAAACCTCGATGATGTCTTTCATCAATAGGCCAAACACACACGCAGGGATTGTCGCGATCACAATCATCCATGCAAGCTTAGATTCTTTACTGCGCTCGCCTTTAAAGATCGAACCAAATAGTGCGCGAAACAGGGTGATCACTTCTTGACGGAAGTAAATCACCACCGCCATTAACGTCCCCACGTGAACTGCAACGTCAAATGCCAAGCCTTGATCTTCCCAACCAAAAATCGCCGAAGGCAAGATCAAATGTGCTGAACTAGAGATCGGTAAAAACTCTGTAAGCCCCTGAATAAGAGCCAAAATAAAGGCTTCAAAATAACTCATGTAAATAGCTCAAAATTAAAAAGAAAAAGAAACGGGTTTGAGTGAGTCGACAGGCTGCATCGCTAGCCAAACCTCTGCAATTGTTCGTCCATCACCCGGAATAACCAAATGAGGTTCAAGATCATACAGAGGCTTTGTGACAAAAGGATATTTATAAATATCACTGCGAGGTAGCTCAGGTTTTTGTTGCGAAATACACTCACCAAACAAAACGATATCGAGATCTAACGTACGATCTTGATACTTTTGTGCATCTTCTTCTCGTCCCCATTTGTATTCAATTTCACGTAGACGTTCGCTGAGATCGTCAAGTGATAAATGCGTAGAGAAGCCGATAACAAAATTATAAAAACAAGAACTGCTGAACCCGATAGGCTCACATTCATATATCGGCGATACGCAAAGATCAGAGCCTAATTGCTGTAACTCTTGGTAAGCTATCTTCGCATGTCGCTCTCTATCAATGTTCGTACCTACTCCGATATAGGCTTTTATCATGCTTGGCCTCGTTCAATCACGACACCAACGGCGCGAGCTTGAGGAACCGCCCCCGGTTTCGCTAAGCGAATTTTCACCCAAGGCACAGAAAAGCGTTGCATGATCAGCTCTGCAACTTCTTCTGCCACGCGTTCTACCAACAAAAAGCGACCATTCTCGATGTGATTCAATACCGCGTCACTCACTTGTGAGTAATCCAAAGCATCTTGAACATCATCACTCTTGCCCGCAGGCTTATTGTCATGCGCCATTTCGATATCTAAAACTAACTTTTGTTTGATCTGCTGTTCCCAATCGTAAACACCGATTGTCGTGATCACTTCAAGTTGTTCAATAAAGACTTTATCCAGAGCCATCTTGTGTCCTTCTGTTTCAGAGGTCGGATACCCATTTAGGGCAATTTGATCGTAAAATTCTATACCCGAGCCACCTCTGTGACCGACAGCCAATTAGCAAGAACGAAAAAGTCGCTTGGGTATAGAAGCGGTGAAGCCCCTTTATATACAAGAAAATTCATAATGCAAGTTCAATCACAGAGAGTGATTTTGATCACCGCGAAATCGCGCTATGATAGCAACTACTCTGGAACTGAGCATTAATTTCCAATCCATCAAGGACCTCTATGGACGCACTGGCTCTCATAATGACAATGGCCGCATACTTGCTGGGCTCGATCTCCAGCGCGGTATTGATTTGTCGTTTGTTAAAACTGCCAGACCCTCGTGACGTCGGCTCTCATAATCCTGGAGCCACCAATGTTCTACGAATCGGAGGCAAAGGTGCTGCTGCATCTGTGCTGCTGTGCGATATGCTCAAAGGCACCATCCCTGTTTGGGGAGGCTATTTCTTAGGTATCGACCCAATTATTCTTGGGGTCATCGCCATAGCGGCTTGTTTAGGTCACATGTACCCTATCTTCTTCCACTTTAAAGGTGGGAAAGGTGTCGCGACCGCATTGGGCGCAATTGCACCTATCGGATTAGACCTGACTGGTCTGGTGATGATCACATGGCTCTTAGTGGCCGTATTGTTCCGCTACTCTTCACTTGCCGCTTTAGTGACAGTGCTGGTCACGCCTTTCTATGCTTGGATGTTTAAGCCGCAATACACCTTACCTGTTGCCATGCTGTGCTGTTTAATTGTCTTTAAACACCACCAAAACATTCGACGACTACTTTCTGGTGAAGAACCCAAGATCGGTGAGAAAAAACTGGCAGAAAAAAACTCGGCATAATACCGAGTTTTAGTTTAGGGTTGATTCATTCCCTACTGTGCGTGCACGCTATTTAAGAAATCCATCAGCATCTGATTCACAAATTCTGATTGTTCAAGTGAGCTAATGTGTCCTGCTTGTGGGATCTCCACCAGCTTGCTGCCCGTAATACAATCACTCATCAAGTAAGACTCAAACACTGGACGCGGTTTGTCTTCTCGACCAACGGCAATCAAGGTTGGTAAAGTAAACATTTCAGAATCTTCAATCACATCACGACGACCAAATACCATGCGACCCATTCGAGCTACTTCAACCGCTCGCTCGCCATGTAATGATTCAAGGCTCTGTTTAAATGATGCAACAAGTTCGGGATTAATTTGTTCAGCATTGTTAGCAAAGAACAATGGCGTTACCGCTTCCACAATCGATGTAGGCACAGACTGAAGTTCAGCGATGGTATCAAGCATTGTGAAGTATTTCTTGTGTGCCACTTCCGGCTCTAAACCGATAAAAGTATCCATCAATACCAAGGACTTCACTCGCTGTGGCGCTTGAGAAGTTAACTCAGCTCCCCACATACCACCAACCGATAAACCAACAATAGAGAATTGCTCGATTTCTAGGTGGTCCATCAATGCCAACATGTGCTGAGCATAATCCACCAACGAACGCATAGACCTCGGTGCGTTATCGGACTCACCATGCGCCCAAAGGTCTGGCACAATACAGCGATATGATTGACTCAATACTTCGATTTGTGGCGCCCACATTTGGCTATCCCAAAGATAACTGTGGCCAAACAGTAATACTGGCCCCTTACCCTTATCTAAGTATGCGAGTGACTGACCTTCAATTTCAAATTTGTTCATGCTTATTTCCATGTGTCGGTTTGAATGCATCCATCATTTAAACGATGTCCAAAGAGACCATAAACAAAAGGTCTCTGCATTGAGAGACCTTTCAAATTAACGAATCATTTTAATCAAGACTACGCAATCGGCTTGAGTTGATCAATTGGCCAACGCGGACGTGCTTCTACAGCCATGTCTGACACTTCGCCATTCTTCAGGCGTTGCATACCAGCGTACGCAATCATTGCACCATTATCTGTACAGAACTCAGTACGTGGGTAGTAAACTTCGCCGCCAACTTTCTTCGCTAACTTCTCAAGTTCCGCTCGCAAGCGACGGTTTGCACTCACACCACCCGCAATAACGATGCGTTTCATGCCGGTTTGCTCAAGTGCTCGCTTACATTTAATCGCAAGTGTTGCACATACCGCATCTTCGAATGCGTAAGCGATATCTGCACGGGTCTGTTCATCATCACCGTTGGCTGCAATCGTGTTCGCTGTAAAGGTTTTTAGACCAGAAAAGCTCATGTCCAAACCCGGCACATTCGTCATCGGACGCGGGAACTTAAAGCGACCTGGCGTACCTTTTTCTGCCAATTTAGACAGTAATGGACCACCTGGGTAATCCAAGCCCATCAGCTTAGCGGTTTTATCAAATGCTTCACCCGCGGCGTCATCAATTGACTCACCAAGGATCTTATACTCACCAATGCCTTTTACTTCAACCATCATAGAGTGGCCGCCTGACACCAATACCGCCACAAATGGGAACGGTGGAGGGTTATCTTCGAGCATAGGTGCTAACAAATGACCTTCCATATGGTGAACAGGTACGGCTGGCACTCCCCACGCGTAAGCAATACTGCGACCAATCGTTGCTCCAACCAATAACGCACCAACTAAACCTGGACCTGCCGTGTACGCCACTCCGTCAATATCTTTCGGCGTTAAGTTTGCTTCTTTCAACGCTTCTTTAATAAGAGGTATGGTCTTCTTAACATGGTCACGTGAAGCCAACTCAGGCACAACACCACCGTAGTCTGCGTGAAGCTTAATTTGGCTGTATAATTGGTGTGACAACAAGCCTTTTTCATCATCATAGATTGCGATGCCTGTCTCGTCACAAGAGGTTTCAATACCGATAATGCGCATGGTTTTCTCAGTATGCTTTCTGTCTAGAGGAAATTTGGGCGTCATATTACCCTGCCTTTCCCTTTCAAACAAATTTTGTACAGACAATAAACGATAAAAGGCTTTACAAAGCTGTTGTGATCGGATTAAAATTCCGCACCATTTTTGATCAAGCTGGTAAGTGATCAAACAATTGTGATTTGGTCCATTGAACGCCAGCGTTAACGAATAACCCCTGAGGTGAAAGGCATATGCCAGTAGTTAAAGTACGTGAAAACGAACCGTTCGACGTTGCACTACGTCGTTTCAAGCGCTCTTGCGAAAAAGCAGGTATCCTTTCTGAAGTGCGTCGTCGTGAGCACTACGAAAAACCAACTACAGTTCGCAAACGCGCTAAAGCAGCAGCTCAAAAGCGTCACGCTAAGAAGCTAGCTCGCGAAAACGCTCGTCGCGTTCGCCTGTACTAATAACTGAGCTCCCGAAAGGAATTTAGTTATGGCTCTGATTGATCAACTCAAAGAAGAGCAAAAATTAGCGATGAAAGCCAAGGACAAATTGCGCCTTGGCACTATTCGTTTAGCCCTGTCAGCAATTAAACAACGTGAAGTTGACGAACAGATCACTCTGTCCGATGACGACATTATTGCTGTGTTGACTAAAATGGTTAAACAACGTCGCGATTCTGTTACGCAATATGAAGCGGCTGGTCGTCAAGATCTTGCTGATGTGGAACAAGCAGAAATTACCGTTCTTGAGGACTTTATGCCTCAACCACTGACAGATGAAGAAGTGGCTTCTCTTATCGAGAAAGCAATTGTTGAATCTGGTGCAGCTGGCATGCAAGACATGGGCAAAGTAATGGGCGTTCTGAAACCACAAATTCAAGGGCGTACAGATATGGGTAAAGTGAGCGGTTTAGTTCGCGCTAAATTGGCTTAACATCCCACCCAATTGCAGCAAGCCGTGCTATCCTTTGGAACGCACGGCTTGTTTGTATCTGGATAACTGATTTGATACGCACCCCTTGTGCGATTGCTTTATTCACTTATCTACCTATCTCATTCGTTTCTTTTTTTGTTAGGTTTTATGGCTGGACACATCCCTCGCAGTTTTATTGATGATCTCCTAGCTCGGCTTGATATTGTCGACATCATCGACGCACGCGTGAAACTTAAGAAAAAAGGCAAAAACTACGGTGCTTGCTGCCCTTTCCACAATGAAAAGACTCCTTCTTTCAGCGTCAGCCAAGAGAAGCAGTTCTATCACTGTTTTGGATGTGGTGTGCACGGCAATGCCATCGACTTCGTTATGGAGTTCGAACGACTCGATTTTGTCGAAGCCATAGAAGAGTTAGCTTCCTACCTCGGGCTAGATGTGCCGCGAGAACAGCGAAGCGGTGGTGGACAATCCCAATCAGGCCCACAAGCAAGCAGCAGCGAAAAGCGCAGCCTTTACGATCTCATGGGCAGTATTGGGCAGTTTTATCGTAACCAACTCAAACAGCCGGCAAGTAAAGTCGCGATTGAATACCTTAAAAACCGCGGCCTATCCGGTGAGATAGTTCAAAAGTTTGGTATTGGCTATGTTGCTGATGAGTGGGATTTAGTTCGTAAGAACTTCGGCCAACAAAAAGACAATCAAGACATGCTGGTAACCGGTGGCATGTTGATTGAAAACGAAAAAGGTAACCGCTACGACCGCTTCCGTGGTCGTATTATGTTCCCTATTCGAGATCGCCGTGGGCGTGTAATTGGCTTTGGTGGTCGGGTACTTGGCGATGGCACACCTAAATACCTCAACTCACCAGAAACGCCTATATTTCATAAAGGTAAAGAGCTTTACGGCCTGTATGAAGTATTGCAAGCATACCGTGAACCGCCACGAATTTTAGTGGTTGAAGGTTATATGGATGTTGTGGCGCTGGCCCAGTATGGCGTAGATTACTCTGTTGCTTCACTCGGAACATCCACCACGGGCGATCACATTCAGATGTTGTTCCGTCAGACCAATACTGTAGTGTGTTGTTACGATGGTGACCGTGCTGGTAAAGAAGCGGCATGGCGTGCATTGGAAAATGCGCTTCAGTACCTAAAAACGGGTAATACGTTGAAGTTCTTATTCCTACCAGATGGTGAGGACCCTGACAGCTACGTACGTAAATATGGTAAAGCGGCACTTGAGCAGCAAATAGAGCACGCGACGCCACTATCAAGTTACTTGTTTGACAACCTCATTGAACTTCACCAAATTAATTTAGGGAATCATGAGGGTAAATCAGCACTCAGGGCCTACGCCAGTGCCTTGATCGACAAAATTCCTGACCCATACTTTCAAGAGTTACTTGAAAAACTTTTGGATGAGCGTACGGGGTTTGACAACAACTTACGTCAGGCTCGTAGAAAAAATACGGATACTCGACCTCAGCCGCATAAAGAGATCAAACGAACGCCAATGCGTGAGGTTATCGCTCTACTTATCCAAAATCCGAGCTATGCTCAAATGGTACCGGATCTCTCAAGCGTAAAAGAGTTATCCATACCAGGTTTAAGTTTATTTGTTGATGTACTTGATAAATGTCAATCGCATCCCCATATCAACACAGGCCAATTATTAGAGCATTGGCGCAACAGCCAAAATGAGACACTTCTGTCTCGTCTTGCGAGCTGGGATATCCCCCTCGATGAAGACAATCAAGAAGAAGTATTTTTTGACTCACTGGACAAAATCATTGCCCAGTGCGTAGAAAGACAAATTGAAAACCTGCAGGCCAAAGCAAGAAGTGTCGGTTTATCAACCGAAGAAAAAAGGGAGCTTCAAGATTTAATCATGAGAGACTTGAAAGCGTAACCCTGATTAATTAGTCAGCAACAATTTAATTTGTTATAGTAAGTGGTTTGCATTTCGCATACTGATTCCTTCACCAGATTACGAAGTTGGATACCGTCTATGGATCAAAATCCGCAGTCACAGCTAAAGTCACTTGTTATTAAAGGCAAGGAACAAGGCTATCTGACCTACGCCGAAGTAAATGACCACCTACCTGCTGAAATCGTAGATTCAGAACAGGTAGAAGACATCATTCAAATGATCAACGACATGGGTATCAAGGTAGTAGAAACTGCCCCAGATGCTGATGATCTTGCTCTGAACGATGACACAAACATTACCGATGAAGATGCAGCTGAAGCTGCAGCAGCAGCACTTTCTAGCGTAGAAAGTGAAATTGGTCGTACAACAGACCCAGTACGTATGTACATGCGTGAAATGGGCACTGTTGAGCTGCTGACTCGCGAAGGCGAAATCGACATCGCAAAACGCATTGAAGAAGGTATTAACCAAGTTCAATCGTCTGTTGCTGAATACCCAGGCACTATCCCTTACATTCTTGAGCAGTTCGACAAAGTTCAAGCTGAAGAGCTACGCCTTACAGACCTGATCTCTGGATTCGTTGATCCTGATGCAGAAGATACTGCTGCACCTACGGCAACGCACATCGGTTCTGAATTGTCTGAAACTGATCTTGAAGATGAAGACGAAGAAGACGTTGAAGATGATGATGAAGACAGCGATGACGATTCAGAATCGGAAACAGAAGAAGACGTAGGTATTGATCCTGAGCTAGCGCTTGAGAAATTCAACCAGCTACGTAGCACTTACCAAAACCTTCAGCTTGCGATCAACGAGCACGGCTACGAAAGCCCGAAAGCAACCGTTGCTAACGAGCTAATGCTAGACGTATTTAAAGAGTTCCGTCTAACGCCAAAACAGTTCGATCACCTAGTGAATGAATTGCGTACAGCAATGGATCGTGTTCGCACACAAGAACGTTTAATCATGAAAGCTGCGGTTGAATACGGCAAAATGCCGAAGAAATCATTCATCGCACTGTTCACTGGTAATGAATCAAATGATGCTTGGTTAGATGAAGTGCTTGCTTCAGACAAACCATACGCAGAAAAGATCAAACGCAGTGAAGAAGAGATTCGTCGTTCAATCATGAAACTAAAAATGATTGAAGAAGAGACATCTCTGACTGTACAAAGCATTAAAGATATCAGCCGTCGCATGTCTATCGGTGAAGCGAAAGCTCGTCGTGCGAAGAAAGAGATGGTTGAAGCGAACTTACGTCTAGTAATTTCTATCGCGAAGAAATACACCAACCGTGGTCTACAATTCTTGGATCTTATCCAGGAAGGTAACATCGGTCTGATGAAAGCGGTAGATAAGTTCGAATACCGTCGTGGTTACAAGTTCTCGACTTACGCAACGTGGTGGATCCGTCAGGCTATCACTCGTTCTATCGCAGACCAAGCACGTACGATTCGTATTCCGGTACACATGATCGAAACGATCAACAAGCTAAACCGTATCTCTCGTCAAATGCTACAAGAGATGGGTCGTGAACCGTTACCGGAAGAACTGGCAGAGCGTATGCAAATGCCAGAAGACAAGATTCGTAAAGTTCTGAAAATCGCTAAAGAGCCTATCTCTATGGAGACACCTATCGGTGACGACGAAGATTCGCATCTAGGTGATTTCATCGAAGATACAACGCTAGAACTGCCGTTAGATTCTGCAACAGCGACAAGCCTGAAAATGGCGACAAAAGATGTCCTTGCAGGCCTAACGCCACGTGAAGCGAAAGTACTTCGTATGCGCTTTGGTATCGACATGAACACTGACCACACTCTAGAAGAGGTGGGTAAGCAGTTCGACGTTACTCGTGAACGTATCCGTCAGATCGAAGCAAAAGCTCTACGTAAGCTTCGTCACCCAAGCCGTTCAGAAACACTGCGCAGCTTCTTAGACGAATAATCCAAGCGATTAGAATCAAAAAAGGTGACCCTAGGTCACCTTTTTTATTATTGACGATACTAAGTGAATAAAAACTAAGCGCAATTGCCCTATCTAGTGTCTAGACACCTTGCAACGCTTCCCCTATAATCGTTCACCTATTAAGGCCCCTTAGCTCAGTGGTTAGAGCAGTCGACTCATAATCGATTGGTCCCCAGTTCAAGTCTGGGAGGGGCCACCAAATTCCATAAGGCCTGAGAGCGTTTTCGCTGTCAGGCTTTTTTCGTTTTTAGCCCTCTGGACTACCTATGGACTACCGTGGAACTACTTTAGCGCTTTAAATCATTGTTCTAGCATGTGCTTTTAAAGTGTAGCAGACGGGCCCAAGATCAAAAAAACACCTAACGACAAATGCCATTAGGTGTTTCACATGTTCGACTTCAATTACATTAAGCCATTCTGGTTGAGGTAGACTTTAAGTTCATCAACGGGATAACACACTTTTCCCTCAAGCCTGACAAATTGAGGACCTTTACCATCCGTTGCCCAATTGGCCAATGTCCCGGGCGACACTTTCAGCAATTTTGCCACTTCTTTTCGTGTCAAATATAACTGGCTATCTAAAATACTGAGTGCTGGACACATACATTGTTCTCACTTTTTGGCTTATATCATTTATGCAATACCCTAGCGAAACGCCATTTTTGAATGATAATCTACGTACAACTTTGCGATCGCGCTCGAACGAATAGCAAATCAGAACGGTATTTGCCCCTTTACTTTCCTATTTTATTTTTGGCTGATTTCACGATTCGCTTATTCCCATAATTTGGGTCTTGGCACGCCCCCTTTTAGGTTTGCCATTTCAAAAAACAATTTCAAGATGGCAAACTTTTCTTTGCGAACCTGTGCACTCTCATGCTTCGTACGCTCCCAATAGCCACTAATTTGTCGTCGCCCTACTCGTTCTAACTGCTCGGCCACATAAGGCTCATGTTTGAAAATATCATCCAATATCATCAGCAAGCGCTTGACTTGTTTTTTACGGTAAGGGATACCGCGCTTGTGGTAAGGAGCCATGATCGTTAGGACTTGTTTTTTGGTGTGTGCGTTCACTACTTTCTCCTAACCAAGATATGCATTGGTAATGGTCACTCGGTGATGCCCAAGTAGCTTCGAAATCCTCAAACGAGTTGCATGGTCGCGCTTTTTGGCCTCCGCTTCGCTGATATCAAGCACGTTGGCAATGTACTTATAATGCGCTTTACCGTGCGCGACACCCGCTTGCACTGGGCATCGCACTCCCATTTCTTGGAAATAGGTCTCGCAAGCCCAATACTTCCGCTCCCCATGGCTGAGGTAGTTTTCGTCGGCTTGCTTGGTTTGGCGCCATGCCTCGGTTTGAAACGCTTTAAATGACTGCTTTGGGGGAATGAGCGAGATGTGCCCTACCGACTTTTGAAACTGTTCCACACGGAGCAATAGCTGATACTTTTCGTCCGTAATTTCAGGGAGTGCTCGTGGTTGGCCGCCTTTTGTTCCGAGGTTTAACATTGGCACTAAGCCTTTGCGGATCTCTTTCAGTACTCTAGAGGCATCAAAGAGCGCCCCCTCCCGAAACCTGATACCCAATGCACGCTGCAATTGCATCACAAAGCCTACCTCAGGTGACACCTGTGCCAATACCTTTTCATGCAGCGCATCAGAGACGGATTTATCGACCGTGGCAATGCCTGGCTTGGGATTGAAATCTAAATCTTTCGTCGCATTCACCACACAGGCTTCATCGCCTCTTGCCTGCGCAAGTGCACGATTAACGTGAGATAAGTAATCACGCGCCGTCACTGGTGACATCAATTCTTCATCAGCGCAGTTTTTTAGAAACTCACCAAAGCGGTAAACATGCTGCTTTTCAATGTCATTCAGTCGCTTTATCGACGTCGTGTCTTTGATAAAAGTAATGAACTGCTTAATAGCTGGACGACGTGCTCGATGGGTATTACTGTTTTTCCCGCTTTGCTGTTCATAGCTGGCATTAATGAGCGCTTTCACCATGTCTTTCGAAGCCAAATTGAAATTCGGCTTGGTAAAATTTCTCGGCCCTTTTGGTAAATGACCAATGTATTGTCTTCTTCTCATCGCTAACTCCTTTGTATATCTGAGATAGGGATGAGAATTTCACGCAAAAGAATGTTCGGCCTCTATTTTGGAGAGACACCATTCCATCAAGGCGAACGGTTGACGCGCTTATCGCATTAGAGGGGTAGGAGCAAGACAAACAACACATTGTATATGCGCAGCACGAAGATTTTAATCAATCACGGCTGTTTCGATAAATGATGACGTCTGTTAGTGAAAGTGTTCTCTCTTATCTGAGAGCAAATGGGCTTTTTGCATCCTCACTTTCTATGTTGAACGTTTTCCACGTTGGACTCGTTCGTACTAATGGCGTAGTAGACTGCTACGAGCGGCTTATTGCATCCTCCATCAGTGATACTGTGTTGTCTTATGTCTTTTAAACGCTATGTATTGAGTTGGCATTGGAACAGCAGCACCGCGCATTTGCAGTCTACTGTCACTCTCAATCACCAAATAGCGCTCGAACTTCTCGATACTTTTAAAGAGTAAGTTCTTTGAGCCCTTGCCACTACAGGCTTAACGCGAGCTCGAATACTTCGTCTAATTTCTAAAAAAATTAGACGAAGTGATGATGCACTTGAGTACATCTTTAAATCGCTTTCTTTTCCCTCGATTCGAAAACGTTGCCTAGTCGCTCTACGGCGCTTCAGCAAAGTTAGGAACTTCGAATCGTGAGATTGGCGATACATTTTTTCTTTTCATGATTTTTCTCCTTTTGCGCTGTGGAGCGCGTTTTTAAACGCCTTTGCGTTAATGCTCGATGTAAAGCAAAAAGAGAAGAAATGGGAATGTGTTGCTCCAATGAAATTAAGCAACTTCAATGGCAAGTGAAAACCGCATTTGCAGCGATGAGTCGATTATCAATGCAAACGAGCTAGGGAACAGATTAGAGGAGGCACCGTACAGTGTGGTAATAAACAATGTCCATTTCGTCAGTCAACACGCTATCAGTCTCGACTTCGCCGTTTTACCATGTATAGCGTCAAAAAGCCCGTCATTACAGGTATAAGAGCAATGAAGCACCACGCTAGCATCATATCCATACGATTTCTCCCGCTAGAACCCAATAAATTAAATTGTAGCTAAAGCATTTCTTGATAAGCAAAGCAGAATTTCATGGATAAGAAAAGACCCGCCTAACACTAGTAATTAGACGGGTCATTGGTAAGGCTGAGTCTGCTCTTTTCTGATTTCGTTCCTAGAAATCCAAGAGGCGCTATTTCTCGACCTTGATTCGTATTCTCCTTATCGGCTTTTGCCTGCCTGCCTCAACGGAGGCATCTGTTGTACACCCATAAAAACCTCTCACAAATAATGTTGTGATTTTTTCTTGTAAAATCCTTTTTGGCCAAGTCGAGTTTGTTAGATTGATTTTGTAGCGCGCTATTTCACTTCACTCTCACTGCAAGGAGAATTGCTATGTCTATAGAACCACTTCGCCTTTTGGCGAAACGTAACGGATACACTATTTTAATCATCGACGAAGAAACAGGCGCAGTACAACGGTGGTTTCCCGCAAAAGACTACACGGAAGAAGATGCATTAGAGGAATACCGAGCTAAATACCTCTAAGTACCGAATAGCGGGACAATCAAATCATGCTTAAGGGGTTAGCTGTCCCTTTAAGCATGCTTCACTTTGCCATAAGTGCTAACCAGTTGCGCTTTGCGTCATCATCAAGCTCGTCGAATATTCGACGTAAGTCTTTGTTCAAACTTTCTGAATCCTTTTCACATAACAGACCACCTTTTTTAAGGATATACCGCTCTATTTCCGTTGATTTCTTTAAGAGATCTTGATGAGAAAAGTGCATATAGTCACCCGTGACATCACCACCACCGCCAGAGCGATGATTCATCAACCGCTTGATCATATATTTGCCCACATTGCAGGCCTCCGCCAAGGAAGCAAAAGTTCGTCGCATATCGTGAAAATCTAAGTTCAAAGGCTCCTGCCCATTAATAGCAGATAGACATTTCAGATTCGCAATGGTTTTTCGAGGGTTGCAAATGTGTTTGTCATGCTTTGCTGAGGGAAACAAAAAATCGCAGTCATCAGGAACAGCATCAAAACGCAAACGCAAAATCAATGCAACATGAGGCGTTAATGGTAACGCCAACGGATGACTATTTTTTGTATTAGGCAGATAAAGTTTACCCTCATCAAAATCCACCTGACCTTTGGTTAGGGTGAAAATCTCCATCAATCGCAACCCAGTAAACAAGGCCAATTCCAAGGCGTAAGTAATCGCAATTTCAACCGCCGAACGCTCGCTTTGAGAGCGAAAGACATTTAACGTATCAAAAAAACGTTCTAATTGATTATCATGAACTCGACTCTCTTTGCCAGAGACTTTATTCCATAGCCGGTTGACACTTAACACCCTCACTGGATTTTCCAGAATCAACTGACGCCTATCTGCTCCCCTCCAATTGTTCATTGCATAATTAATAACTGCGCGCATTGCCCGCCCCCATGCATCAGCTTGACTGGGACTAGGCTTTCTCATCGAATAGCATTTGCCATCTGGTTGAATCCACGAACACTGCCCGTTTGTGATCTTCTTATGTATTTCAATGATGTCCTCAAAAGTAATGTCTTTGATTGTTTTCTTGAGAATTAAAGGCGAGTAATTGTGAATATCACGCTGATACTGTTTAAATGTTGAAGAGTCTACGCCATCTTTTTTCTTCAATTCACCATATTCTGCGAGTGCTTTTTCTAGGGTCAATCCACTTTGATTGCGCTCACGAGCAAGACGATTGGGATTCTCTCCTTTCAGCATTGCCACAATGTGCTCTTGTGCTTGCTCTCGTACTTGGCTAAGTAAAATGGCGCCTACTTTCCCGATAAGAACTGTGACTGGTCGATTCGCGCCTTTCGGTTTTTTATATACGGCGTAAGTTAAAGAGCCAGATGGCTGTTGAATAACCACCAACCCACTAACTTCAGTATCGTAAATACGCACTTTAGTTTTACTCAAATAGTCAGAAAGTTCAGAAAGCCTCTTCTCGGTAAATTTAAAACAGCGTTTACAACCCACAGGGACTCCTTTATCACTGGGCTACCTCAGAGAATGAACTTTCGGTAGTAGTCATGAGGAACAATGAGCTGTAAATTACACTGAAGCGTTTTTATATCAATGCATCGATGAGGGGGAGTGAGAGCAGATGAGAAAGTATTATAAAGCGTGATTTGCGTTTCCTGTGCAGTACAAAATCTAGCATGGTGGCGTTGCCAAAATCATTCTGGGTAGATACTCATTCCTAGGCTGTTAATGTGGGTTTGTTCGACATCTAGTTAACCAAATTCAATTCATTTAGTAGTTACGCAGCTTCAAGCGGCTAACACTTCAGAACCAAAACTAAACTATTAATTATTAGGTAAACAAAGCACTTTCATAACCTAGTCAATGCATATCTATTAAAGTTCTCTCTAAAAATTGCCTTAGGAGCGATTCTCAATATGTGGTATTTGTGTTGTATTTAGTATTTAAATTAATATAAATGGATATGTTGCAGGGTTACTCACCATCCAACCAGTAGGTATGTGCTTGGTTTTATATTTATCATATCGACAAATATTTCGATTTGTTTAACTTCCATAGCTTTGATAAAAATTAGCTCCTATTCTAATTACATCAAAATTATTTTTAAATCTATTTGTAACAAGTATTATATAGCTCAACCTGGAAAAATAATGCTATCACCGATATTTTTAGGATGACTATACTATTTATGATTCAGATAAAAATTTATTTATGTTAGTATAACTGGTGCTGCATTAACTGAAAAAATAATAGCAGACAAATAACATGACCGAATCTTCAAAGAACACCGACCTAAACAAAGTCCGTAATAAAGAGACAAGCAATGTATAAGAGAGCATTATTAGCGGCAGCATTTCTTCCATTTATTGCTCAAGCATCATTACCAAATATGATTTGTAAACATGATCAAAGCGGAACCGTTAACTGGGGGGCAATAGCGCGATTTACAGGTAGCAGCGAGGTCAAACTAGAAGTCAGCGTTAACCGTGGTACTGCAGTTATCATGGATCAAGATAAATTCCTTTTCTCACAACCATATGTCTGCCACTTTGAGAAAATTGGTGAATCAATTCATCAATGCAATGACATCATCCTGACATTCGGAGGTCGAACCTTAACAGTCTACACGTTTTTTAATGGTAACTCTGCGATAAACACAACTACTTGTGAGAAAGTTTAATAATAAATACATCATCCACTATGTTCGTTAGCCTTAGGTATACCGATGAAAAAATTAACTCTTTTATTTACCACTTTGGCTTTTTCTACCGCCATCCAAGCTAGTGAGCTCTGGTACACAGTGATGGGGGGTTGTCCTGTTCCACACTATGACGATGCGGAAAGTCCGTCCTATGAATCTTGGCTGTGTGATCGACCTAATGGTATTTTTTCAAAACTCAGCCTCGATTATAACAGCCAAGGCCGCCTAGAGATCCAATATCATTCTGGCTCCAAGATGTGTCAAGACTTCGAAAAACACAAAACCTATTTGGTTAATGGAACTCCAGTGCGCCATACCTTGTATTGTAGACCGCCGTTTGATGGTGGTGGTCTTGGCATGATCTACATGGATTATGCTGTGCCGACGACAAAAAAGGGCCGAGAGTTTGTTGCTAACGAAATGCGCAAAGGCGGAAGCATAAAATATGGAGATTATTACTTCCGAGTAGATTTCTTTAAACGCTATTACGACAAAGCATCAATGCAGGCATTGTGAAGATAGCTAAATAAGATCCTACCTACTCCTACCCATTTTTCATTTATTAATAAAAAACTAAAGCGGAAATCATGTCGCCGCTATTAATATAAAAGCGGAGAAAAACATGCTAGCTATATAAACATCAAATATGAACAATGTGGATCAAAATTAGACTCTTACTTAAAATTAACATGTATTTTATAAATAGCATTGACATGTCTGCGGCCATTGTTAAGCTAATAAAAATGAAGTCATTATTCTTATCTAGATCATCGAGAACATAGTTTTTCTATTCCAAATGATTTTTGGTTTGAATTTTGACTCTACTAAAAACTGACCTGTAAAAACTGATTGACTTATATTAAAAAGAGTTCAATTAAATGAAAATAAAGATTGTTAGTTTAATACTGGCTACTTTTACTGCGCTTGCAAGCGATGGAGAATTCCAAAATAGAGGCGATTCAACATACTCCTGAATCTGCCACGTCCTAGAATTCCCAAAAACATTGGGCTCTCACCCATCAATTGAAACTGGATGGATTTATTTTCTAAACGACAAAGTTGATATTTTAAGTACAGACATTGGTGGATACGCAATCCAAAATGGAGATACTGTGTTAGAGGATGAATTTGAACACATCTCTACTTTATCAGGAATAACAACACACATTGACAAGGTTAATGGGGTTGTTACAAGCGAGTTTCGACAAGGGGAATCTATATATAGATTCAAACTTAAGTGCAGAATTATTGAGAGTAAATAAGCCTGCACTTAATTCTCCCTATATAACCATGATTAGCTCAATGTCGCTTCTGTAATAAAATAAAAATGCACCGACCCACATGCGTGAGAAGAGGTTTAAAGCAACGCTCGCAGTGCAAACTGGTTGTTAAGCACACCCCACATCGTTAACGAAACCAGTTTAAATAGCTGACATCGTTCTATGAGATATACCTACCGAATTCAAGCCCGAAGAGCCACACTTCGGCGTGATTTCATCTTCCTTAGTCTTTTACAGCACTTTAAAGATGTAATAGACGTGATAGGCAAGATTACCTCCACACTTTCCATTCTGGAAAAGTGACGCTAATCAGAGAAATAGATTCACTGTCTTTCCTCTGAGCTAGCCCCGTCACAAAAATCGTTCATCACTTATTCATAAGCGCTAACCAACTGCGCTTTGCCTCATCATCAAGCTCGTCGAGCACTCGCCGTAACTCGTCATTTAAATTGTCTGATTCATTGTCACTTAACTGGCGACCTTGTTTGAGAATGTACCGCTCTATTTCAATGGATTTTTTTAAGATATCTTTATGAGAAAAGTGCATATAGTCACCAGTGACATCGCAACCTCCTCCGCCTGAGCGATGATTCATCAACCGCTTGATCATGTATTTGCCCACATTACAGGTCTCCGCCAAGGAAGCAAAAGTCCGTCGCATATCATGAAAATTGAGGCTCAACGCCTCCTGCCCATCACTAGCAGACAAACGTTTAAGATTAATAATGGTTTTTCTAGACTCGCGAATATGCTGCCTGTAATTCGCGGAGGGAAACAAGAAATCACAGTTCTCAGGCACTGATTGATAACGGGCAAACAAGATAGATTCCACATGCGGAGTTAATGGTAATACCAACGGATCGCCATTTTTGGTTTTCGGTAGATAAAATACTCCCTCTTTAAAGTCTACCTGCCTTTTCGTTAACGAAATGACTTCCGTAGCTCGCAAGCCCGTAAACAGTGCCACTTCAAGCGCATAAGAAATGGCAATTTCTGTTTGCGAACGAACGCTTCGAGTGCGAAATTCTTCTAACGTGTCAAAAAAACGCTCTAATTGACTTTCATGAATTCGCGTCGATTTGGGATACTCTTTATTCCATAGGCGGTTCACACTTAAAGCTCGCATTGGATTTTCTGTGATCAACTGCCGTCTATCTGCCCCTCTCCAGTTATCCATCGCATAATTGATAATGGCGCGCATGGCCCGCCCCATAAGTTCGCTTGACTGGGGCTAGGCTTTTTCATCCGATAGCGTTTTCCATTTGATTGTATCCATGAGCACTGACCATTACTGATCTTCTTGTGCACATCTGATACTTCCTCAAACGTGATATCTTTTATTTTTTTCTTTAGGAGCATGGGGGAATAGTTTTGTATTGCATTTTGATATTGCAGCAAAGTATTAGCGTTCACTCTGTCTTTTCTCAGTTCACAATACTCATCAAGCGCCTTTTGTAGAGTTAACCCATTTTGATTGCGCTCACGCATCATCAAATTTGGATTGTCACCTTTCAATATCGTGCTAATGTGTTCTTGAGCTTGCTCTCGTGCGTGGCTTAACGAAACCGTACCAACTTTACCCATCAGAACGGTAACGGGACTCTTCGCCCCTTTCGGCTTCTTATAGACGGCGTAACTTAATACCCCTGAAGGGCGTTGTATGGCAATCAATCCATCCATTTCAGTATCGTAAAAACGTACTACTTGTTCGACTTTGTTGTTGGACAAACTTGAGAGTTTCTTCTCCGTAAACTTAAAACGACGTACACAACTCATTGTCACTCCTGCTCTCGCTGGAGTACCTATGGACTACCTCAGACGATGAATCTTTGGTAACGACCATGAAGAACAATGAATTGCAATCTTCAATTAAGTAATTGTTTATTAGCGCTTAAGTGAGTAAAAATGAAATCAATCGATAAGGCATTATAACCCGTGAATTACGTGTTATTTGCACTCATAATCGATTGGTCCCCAGTTCAAGTCTGGGAGGGGCCACCAAATTTAGAAAGGCTCGTAGAGAAATCTACGAGCCTTTTGCTTTTCTAGTCCGGTCCATATCCGGTCCCCTCACCTAAACAACAGCGACTTCCGGTAAGCTCTGGTCCATTTACCTAACCGAATCTCTCCACGTAGTCACCACAGAACCACATTTCCAATCTCAATCCGATATCCGCCAACAGAACCCACATTCGTCTGTCTAAGGGATATCTGAGCCAATTGATGCCAGCTTAACACCCATTCCTGCTACAGAAAGCCGGAGCATAGAAAAACTCGTCGCCTGAACCAACAAAAATATAACTAACATCCGTTCCCTTAGGTACAAGTGATTATATAGATATAAATTAGATACCTAGTTCAGAGAGGGAATGACTACCCATGATCCAAAAGCTAATGAAGCTGATAGTTCTGGGGAAAACAGCATTCTAATGACCAATTACCATCTCAGGGTAATTGGTCTGTTTTATCGTAAAGCCATTCACCTAGAGCCACCTCAGACTCACTCTCAGGGCTAGAACCAACCAGAACACACTAGACTGATATTCATACTCGAATCAGGGATAACTCTGCCCTAACTGGCTGTAGTGCGATTCTGCTATGTACGTGGGCGCTGAGTTGGCTAACTGGTATCAGATGAAATTGTACTGAGAAATGCAGATAGAGTTCGCTAGCGGATACCGTCGTCGACGACGGCAATTGGAGCCTGTTTTCAATTCAGCGGTATTTTTCTCAATGATTTTCTCGAAGTTTTTCATTTTTATTGCTCCATCTAGTTTTTACAAGTTAAGTTCGTCTGCCAACCATGCAGGGTTATTAATTTGTTAGAAAACAGAGTGGAAAAATTCGAAGCGGAAAATAGCTTGTTATTACTGTACTAGCAACCATATGACATATATTTATTAATTTCTATCAAAATTCCTTTTGATCGTTTTTTATCTATCACGAAAAAATACGCCTGACAAATTAATATCAATGAAAACCATCACTAATAATTATGTATTTATAAAACAAGTAACAAATTACTACCTTACTTCTTTTTAAAAAGCAGACAATTATCATCGATAAAAATTACTTATCGACACAAATAAAACAACCTATCAACATTGAGCTTTGTTATTACTAAAGTTAACAAAAACCTTATCAATACCAGTCATTTTTTTGACCCTATATAATAAGCGTTTAACTTTTGATGCGATATACATGCAAAATAGACATATCATTAGAAGCTCCGGTAAAAGTTGATATAGAATAAATCGTTGGTTATTTATAAAATCATCATAATAAGGAATCATTATATGTATAACTTTGTAAACAGGAGAGATGGCGTCATAGTAACAAAAGGTCAGCAATCTGCTGTTATTGAATTTTTGTTCCAGCCTATTTGTAATTTATCTGAAAGTACTACTCAATTTTATGAGATTTTATCACGCGTAACTTCTCAAACTGGTGAGACATATAATAGCCAGGACTTTTTTGAGAACATTGGCGATGACTTTATAAAAGAGCTATGCCTAAATCAAATTATTTCATCCAAGCTTTTGAAAATAGAAAGCACTGTATCTATAAATATCACTCTATCTTGTCTTTCTGATAGAAGATTTGTCGAAGAAATATTATCATTCAACTCAAGAAATATCGCTCTTGAAATAAATGAGTTAAACTGTTATTCATCTTCAAATGATATAAATTCAAATATTAGTTTATTACAAGAAAATGGAATCATGATATGGCTTGATGATTATCATGAAAACAATGAGTGCGCTAATCTCTCCCTTGGTAAAATACAATGGGATATGATAAAAATAGATAAAAGATTTTTACATTATAATGGTGATGATTTAATGGCAATACAAGCGCTATCCTATGTATTAATGCCATTTACAAAACAAGGACTTATCTTTGAAGGTATAGAAACTGCTACACACTCATCACTAGTTAAATCAACGGGTGCATTCGGCCAAGGTTTTTTTTATTCAATACCTCAAAAATGGCATGGAGAAATATTAAGAGGGAAGTATGAACATAATATCAAGAAAAATATTATCAATTCAATATGAATATTTTAAATATAACTCCACATTTAATCGGGAGCACATTATATCCGTAAATTGTGATGGAAGATTATCTTATGATGGTAACCTTATCATTATAAAACCAAACTCGGTGATATACTTACCAAAGAACAAACGAATATTTATTTTTTTATATCAAAAAAGCACTAGGAAAATTGAGGTGATATTACATAAACACAAACTTGTATCAAGTAACAGCTCCTCTAGATTAATTGCGAATTATATAGAAGCTACAAACAAAATAAAAAGAATAAAGTTAGACAATGATGAGCTAATTTTAAAATCTCTAAGTTTCTATATAACAGACGCCATCAATAAAAACAAAGATCTAGCACTCAGCGATGGAATCCAAAGAAAAAACAAACAAACAAGCATAAAAAATAAAGTTGAGTCATTAGTAAACTCAGACATAAAAAACAAATGGAATGTTGGAAATATAAGCTCTTCTCTATTTATGTCAAAATCAAAGCTCTATAGATTATTAAAGCTAGATAATACATGCTTAAGTTCTTTCGTTTTAGACATTAGATTAAAAAATGCAAAAAACTTGTTGTTATCAACAGATCTAACAATTAGTGAGATTGCTATTTCATCAGGTTTCAATAGTTCATCTTACTTTTGTAAACGATTCAAAGAAAATTTCTATTGTTCTCCATCAGATTTCAGAACAATCTCTAAAAAAATTAGAACAAAACAAACTTTATAATCATACTTTACCTTGCTCGATTAAATTAAAGTCAGTTCGATGTACTACTGTACATCGAACATTTAAATTAGATACCCCCCCAAAAAAAATACAGCACCCAAAACACCGTCAACGACTGCACTGACTGGCGTACCAAGAGGATGGACTTTAGAGCCAATAATGGCACCAATTACACAGCCCCGTTTAGCCCTCTCGACACTAAACTCAACCTCATACTTATTCGGCTTTTTACCAGTGGGCCATAAACTGAAAGTGCGTTATTTTTCATGAAGTATTTTCCTATATTGCAGATATGAAAAAAGGCGATACCACTACTGATATCACCCTGATTAAATGTGATTGCTACATAAGCCATCAAAGACCAAATTTCTACTGAGTCCTTTTATGTCAGCTTTGCAGGTCTTTCACTAAGAGCAGTAATGCATCTCTGTTCTCTTGGTACTTTCCGATACCACATGCTGATACATAGAAGCTCCGGCTTTCGTAGCTAAATCAAGACCACGTACTATGGCAGCAGAAATCTTGCAGGGTATAGGGTTATGCAATTTGGCAAGGTGATTCGGGGCATCGATGCTATGTTGATTCCACGGCGTATGGGTTCGGGACTTCGCTCATAATCGATTGGTCCCCAGTTCAAGTCTGGGAGGGGCCACCAAATTCCATAAGGCCTGAGAGCGTTTTCGCTGTCAGGCTTTTTTCGTTTTTAGCCCTCTGGACTACCTATGGACTACATCCTGTCAGTTAGAACTCAATGCGTGCTGACCGCCCTCTCTAACTCTAAAGCTCGGGCTTTATATTCTTGAGTTGCCGATACTAAGGTAGGTCGATTAATGATTCGCCACAAAAAGAATGGCGGAATCAAGAACGCGACAAAGTAGAACGATTCATGAAAGAACGTATTCGCGATGCTATTCTGGTGCTCATACCACGCCGTCAGAGCAAAGATATCCAATAGGATACCCAGCACACCAAACACAACAGAAATGATTACAGCGAGTCCTAGCAACTCTCGAATGTAGTGTTTATAAGCCATTTTATGTCATTCCATCTAGACAATAACGTCACATAAAATTACGCCTCTCTCAGCCTGCCAGAGTTGATTTGTATCAACGTTGAGACCGCACTGATAAGAACTTAGTTTTATAAAAAAATGCTTGTAGTCTCTTTCGTCATACCCATCAGAAATGTCTTTGTCTGCACACTGATAACGCGTACTGCCGTGCGATTAATGCCACCTCATTAAAGCTACCATTATTAACACATACAAAAAAACCGAGGCAAAACCTCGGTTCTTTGTTTCAAACTAACCCTTACTCAACCGTTACCGCTTTTGCTAAATTACGAGGTTGGTCTACGTCGGTACCTTTGATCAGCGCTACGTAGTAAGACAAAAGCTGCATTGGGATTGTGTAGTAGATTGCCGCTGTGATTTCACTAACGTGTGGCATCTTGATGATCTTCATCGTTTCATCCGCTTCGAAGCCTGCGTCTTCATCTGCAAATACGTACAACAAGCCACCACGAGCACGTACTTCTTCTACGTTCGATTTCAGTTTTTCCAACAGATCGTTGCTTGGCGCAACAACAACAACTGGCATGTCAGCATCAATCAGTGCGAGAGGACCATGTTTTAGCTCACCAGCTGCGTATGCCTCGGCATGGATATAAGAAATCTCTTTCAGTTTAAGAGACGCTTCCATCGCGATTGGGTAGAACTCGCCACGGCCTAAGAACAATGTGTGGTGCTTATCCGCAAAGTCCGTCGCCAGTTCCTCAATCTCTTTCTCAAAAGATAGGGCGGCATTGATTTGCTTCGGTAACGCGTGTAGTGCTTCTACGATCTCTTTTTCTTTTTCTTTGCTAATGCGGTTTTGCTGTTTACCAAGCGCCGTCACTAACATGAGTAATGCAGAAAGCTGAGTGGTGAACGCTTTGGTTGAAGCCACACCAATTTCCACTCCTGCACGAGTCATGAATGCAAAGTCAGATTCACGCACTAAAGAAGAACCAGCTACGTTACAGATGGTCATTGCCGCCATGTAGCCTTTCTCTTTTGCAAGGCGAAGTGCAGCTAGTGTATCCGCCGTTTCACCTGATTGAGAAAGCGTGATCAGCAGACTATTAGGACGCGTTACAAACTTGCGGTAACGGAATTCAGACGCAATTTCTACGTCACAGCTCACGCCCGCAATATCTTCAAACCAGTAACGTGCGGTCATACCAGCATTGTAAGAGGTACCACATGCGACGATCTGTACGTGTTCTACTTTGCTCAGGATTTCTGCCGCGTTGACACCGATGGCTTCAGTAACAACAGAATCTGCCGTGATACGACCTTCCATTGTGTTGATCAACGCCGTTGGTTGCTCATAGATTTCTTTTTGCATGAAGTGACGGTACTGACCTTTATCGCCTGCGTCATGTTCTGCGTTTGATTCTGCAATTTCACGCTCGACACGCTCACCCGTTGCATCAAACACAGCCACCTCGCGGCGAGTGATTTCTGCAACATCCCCCTCTTCTAAGTACATGAAACGACGTGTCACGTTAAGAAGAGCAAGTTGGTCTGATGCAAGGAAATTCTCACCCACACCAAAACCAATGACGATTGGGCTACCAGAGCGAGCAACGACGATTCGAGATGGGTCTTTGCGATCCATGACAACCGTGCCGTAAGCCCCCTCTAATTGCTTCGCCGTTTTCTGTAGCGCTTCAAGTAGTGTTTCTGATGTACGCAGCTCCCACTCAACTAAGTGAGCGATCACTTCGGTATCGGTTTGAGATTCAAAAACGTAGCCACGAGATTGAAGTAACGTTCGTAACGATTCATGGTTTTCAATGATGCCGTTGTGTACCACCGCGATGTCACCAGACATGTGTGGATGCGCGTTGACTTCTGATGGTTCACCATGGGTTGCCCAGCGTGTGTGCGCAATACCAGTACCACCAATCACCTTTGCTTGTTCAACGGCATCAGCAAGCTCTTGCACTTTACCCAAACGACGAATACGCGTTAGGTTAGCGTCACCATCGACAATCGCCACTCCCGCAGAGTCATATCCGCGATATTCTAAGCGGCGTAGGCCTTCTACCAAAATTTCCGCAACGTCTCGTTGTGCTACTGCACCTACGATTCCACACATGTTTTTCTCTCCATTTATAGTTTTGTTCTTCCCTGGCTCAATAACAATCGTAGTAAGTAACGGGTCATTTTAGCTTGTGATAACGCACGCTAACTCTGATCACTTACTTTGCTTGGTATCATTCCAATAGAGGCAGCAAGCAAAGGCCACTTTGGTTTGGGAAGGTAAAGATAATTCGGTTTTTAAGCGCAAATAACCCTTACGCCATATTCTTCAATCTGTTCTTTGTGTTCAGGCTGTAAGTCTGCATCGGTAATCAGCACATCAATTTGTTGCCAAGCCAACTCTAAATTAGGGATCTTACGTCCCACTTTCTCAGACTCGATCATCACGATGACTTCTCGTGACACCTCAGCCATGACCTTGCTTAAGCCAACCAACTCGTTAAATGTTGTGGTCCCACGCTCGAGATCGACCCCATCTGCGCCGATAAATAACTGGTCAAAGTCGTATGCTCGCAATACGGATTCGGCGACTTTGCCTTGAAAGGATTCTGAATGGGTATCCCACGTGCCACCGGTCATAAGTAACGTCGGTTCACTTTCTAATTCATTCAAAGCATTGGCGACATGCAACGAATTTGTCATCACAACCAAGCCACGTTTATCGTTCAATTGCTGAATGAGTGCCGCCGTTGTACTGCCACTGTCGATAACAATCCGATTGTGATCTCGGATCAAAGCTGCAGCTGATTTTGCGAGCTTTAACTTTCGAGTCGAAACTACCGGACTCATTTCTTCATGAATAACTTCGGTAGGAATGGCAATCGCACCACCGTAACGACGTAAGAGCTGACCATTTTTCTCCAAAGAAGCTAAGTCCTTTCTGATTGTGACTTCAGAGGTTTCAAACTTCTGAGCCAGTTCATCAACACTGACTTCACCCAGTTCATTTACTAGGTTAGAAATGGCATGTCTTCTTAGTTGAGTGTTTCGTTTCGACATTTTAATTTTATTTTTAAGTTTCGATGTGAAACTTATTATAGTCAAACCGAAACTTTTTAGTCTATTTATTTCGATCTAAAAAATTAATAATTCTCGATAAAACCTTGTCCTAAGACAATTCTTAAACAGTGATATTGGATTCATTCAGTGGTAGAATTCGCGACCGAAAAGAAAAAAAATTACAGAATTGACGGTTATTTTTTTGCAACTTACTGCATATAAAGCGGCATTAGTCACAAAATAGTAACCAAAATCGCCGAACTTTTAGTCATAAAATGACTAAACTTGGTGAAAGACTTTCAGAACCTGAAGTTCCAATAATGTGGCGAAAAATCGGTAGGTGTCAGGCACTAAATGTCACCAAAAACGCCCCTACTTCAGAGTAAATACCGACTTTCAAATTGTAACTATACTTACCGGAGAGTATCTTCCATGAAAAAGACCAAAATCGTATGTACGATTGGCCCTAAAACTGAATCTGTAGAGAAGCTAACTGAACTAGTAAACGCAGGCATGAACGTTATGCGTCTTAACTTCTCTCACGGTGACTACGCAGAGCACGGCACTCGTATCGCGAACTTCCGTGAAGTAATGAAGAACACTGGCAAACAGCTAGCTATCCTTCTAGATACTAAAGGTCCAGAAATCCGTACTATCAAACTAGAAGGCGGCAACGACGTAGATCTAGTAGCTGGTCAAGAATTCACTTTCACAACTGACATCTCAGTTGTTGGTAACAAAGACAAAGTTGCAGTAACTTACGCAGGTTTTGCTAACGACCTAAACGCTGGTAACACTATCCTTGTAGACGACGGTCTAATCGAGATGGAAGTTATCTCTACAACTGAAACTGAAGTTAAGTGTAAAGTTCTTAACAACGGTGCTCTAGGTGAAAACAAAGGTGTTAACCTACCTGGCGTTTCTGTAAACCTACCTGCTCTATCTGAAAAAGATAAGAACGACCTTAAGTTCGGTTGTGAGCAAGGCGTTGACTTCGTAGCTGCTTCTTTCATCCGTAAAGCTTCTGACGTTCAAGAAATCCGTGAAGTACTTGCTGCAAACGGCGGCGAGAACATCCACATCATCTCTAAGATCGAAAACCAAGAAGGCGTTGATAACTTCGACGAGATCCTAGAGCTTTCTGACGGCATCATGGTTGCTCGTGGTGACCTAGGTGTTGAAATCCCAGCAGAAGAAGTAATCTTCGCTCAGAAAATGATGATCGAGAAGTGTAACCGTGCTCGTAAGATGGTTATCACTGCAACTCAAATGCTTGATTCTATGATCAACAACCCACGTCCTACTCGTGCAGAAGCAGGCGACGTTGCTAACGCAGTAATGGATGGTACTGATGCAGTAATGCTTTCTGGTGAAACTGCTAAAGGTAAGTACCCTGTAGAAGCAGTAACAATCATGGCTCAAATCGCTAAACGTACAGACTCTGTACTAAAAGCTGAGCTAGGTTCACGTCTAGATAGCCCACGTCTACGTATCACTGAAGCAGTATGTAAAGGTGCGGTAGACACAGCTGAGAAATTGGCTGCCCCACTAATCGTTGTTGCAACGGAAGGTGGTAAGTCTGCACGTTCAGTACGTAAGTACTTCCCAACTGCAAACATCCTAGCACTGACAACTAACACTAAGACTGCTGCACAGCTAGTTCTTACTAAAGGTGTTACTCCAGTCGTTGTTGATTCTATCGAGAACACTGATGCGTTCTACGTAGCGGGTAAAGAACTTGCTCTAGAATCTGGTCTAGGTAACAAAGGCGACATCGTAGTAATGGTTTCTGGTGCTCTAGTTGCTTCAGGCACAACAAACACTGCGTCTGTACACGTTCTATAAGACTGAAGAATTCAATCAGCAGTTAAATAAAAAAGAGGGCTTATGCCCTCTTTTTTTATATATTTTTATCTTGCCCTCATAATCAGTACGCTATATTATCACTCACAACAGAACTACGTACCGTTTAATTTATCAATACGATAAAATTTCAATGAGGCAGCTTGTGTCTAGTCCCACTCTTACCGACAAAGTATCAAAGATGATCTGTCAAGATATCCTGACAGGTGAACTCCAACCAGGTCAAAAGCTTGTCGTGGCGGATCTGAAAGAAAAGTACAACGTGGGCGCATCACCAATCCGTGAAGCATTAGCACTATTGTCTTGGAGTAAGTACGTAATACTTGAACCTCAGAAAGGTTGCTGGGTTGCTCCAGTATGCAAAAAAGAGTTAAACGACCTCTATGAAAGCCTGCGTGTGATTTCTTCAGTGCTGCTGAAAAAGGCGATCTTAGCTGGCGATGAAAATTGGGAATTGGAAGTACTCACCTCATATCACAAACTGTCTCGTCTGCACTTTAATGAGACCTTTTGCTGGAAAGAATGGGAAGATAAGCACCATCAATTTCACGCTTCACTGCTTGAGGGCGCAGACTCGAAAAACATGTTTGAGTTCTTCACGGATTTGATTAACCAAATCAAGCGTTACCGCTTCTATGCAATGCAAACATTAAACTCAACGCAAGATGATCTGTTTAATATCCAAGAGCATGAGATGATCATGAAACTTGTACTTGCCAAAAATAGTGAAGAGGCAAGCGAACTATTAGACAAGCACCTCCTCAATACAATGCAGCGCATCGAAAACATTCTCGAAATCGCTTAATACGTTCGACCTAGTAAGTTCAAAAGATCCAAAAAAATCGGGCTTTCCCGATTTTTTATTTTGATGATACGGCTTGAGATTTAAGCGGTATCATCAAAACTATGGCAAACAGAGATACGGTTTCTCCCCGCATTTTTCGAGTCGTACAATGCAATATCGGCACATTTATAACTGTGTGTTCGGTCTGCGGTTAAATCGCTGTAGCCAACACTGATTGTTACTGGTAGTTCATTACTCAATTCCACCGCGATTCTAAGCCGATTCAATACAATTTTGGCCTCATTCATCGTCGTGTGAGGCATAATTACTGCAAACTCTTCTCCTCCCACACGAGCCACAATATCGGTATTACGAACGCCATTTAGTAACGTTTCACCGACTTGTCGAATGACCTTATCGCCCTCATCATGACCCAGTTGATCATTGACCTTTTTAAAATGATCAATATCAATCAACGCGAGGCAGGTGCTTTGCATGTCAGGATAACGCTCGATAACATTGGCATGAAAGAGTAACTGCTCTTCAAACTTTCGGCGATTCCACAATCCGGTCAGACTGTCTTTCTCACTTAAATTACGCAGTTTCTCTTCTAATTGCTTGCGTTCGGATATATCAACAAGGGATGTGATGTAGTAGCTCACTTTACCAGGCTTCGCCATAATGGCTTGAATACGCATAATCGCCGTAAATACATGGTTGAGTTTCGTACGACAACGCACTTCCCCCTCCCACACTTGCTCTACGCTTAGTTTGTTCCAAATGGCCAGAATGTTTTCTATATCCACCGGAAGAAAAATCAGTTGATGCGCATTCCAGCCGCGCACTCGCCCGGACGCATAGCCCATCATGTTCTCAAACTCTTGATTGACCATAATGATGCGATGCGATGGGTCAGAGATCATGACCGCGGTCATACCATCAAGCGCAGCACGGGCTAATTTTGATTCCACACTAAAACGTCGATAGTGCCAAACTAACGCAGTGATGGGTAAAGCGAATACCAAGACAAAGCTCAGCATCAAGCTCGCTTCTTGAACCAGATTTTCGATCTCATCATGCGCTCTTTCACTCAGTTGAGTATCAGCAAGATCAACAACCAAGTATAAGGACTCGCCCGGCACAAAATTAATCGTATTGAACACGACTAATCTTTTGCCATCGTATTCATAGCCCATTTTGTTTGAGCCTAATTTTTGCCATACCTTGGGGTGTATTAGACCCAAGTTAAAACGCGAGCGATCCGGGATGATATTGCCATACAGTTTGTCTTGATGGACGCTTGCCACATAAAAGCCTTGTTGATTAATCAGTTCAATATTGAAATCTCGTACTGGGGAGTAATTAAGCCGAGCAGAAAGGTACTCGATATCAACATTTAAAACGAGATACCCGACTCTTCGTTCATCTATAGCAACGGGCGTAACTAAACGAACGGATGGACGGTATGGGTAGACAATCTCACCGCTCTCTCGCTCAAGCTCAATCCCTGATGAGCCTATTTTCCCGTTGGCGAGAGCTGTCGCATCTTGAAAATATGCACGAGGTGATTTGTCTTCTAACTTAGAAATCGGGGTAGCAAGCGCAATTCCAGAGGAAAAATCATACTTAATTTTTATCTTCTCTTTACCTGCGCTATCAAGAAAACGGATTTGGGTGTACCACTTTTGGTTCACCGCAACTGACCGCCAAACTTTCTGCAAGATCAAGCGATGTGTGTCACTGGGTTCACGAACGTAATCGTAAAGACTCTGACTATGAGCAAGAAGATCGCTAATGGACACCATTTGATCTTTAATGTTGCTGTATTCTCGTTCCGAATAGGAAAGCTGATGAAGGGCTTCTTTTGCTGTGCTCTCGATATTATTAACGAGCAAAGCTTGATACTTCTGATAGTAATAAACAGAAATAAGCGCACTAAGCACAAGTGTCGTTGCTAGCAATGATCCGATTAGTTTTCTAATTTTCACATGTACGCCTATCGTATGAATTCACTAAGCGATCATCATATCATTGTTTATTATCAAAAAAGTTGAATAAGACAATTTCAGAAAAAATGACTTAGTCGGACAATAGCACGGCAATTTGGATCCTAAATCTGAGCGTAATTAAAGAAGATTACTCTATAAAAAAGCCACCCTAATAGGATGGCCTCAATAAAATAATGATAAATACCGCACATCAGAAAAATCTACCGTGAGGTCTCCGTTACGGTTTTAGAGCACGCTCACCACGAGCTATCCCCACAACACCACTTCTCGCCACTTCAACCACATCGGTCACTTCAGAAATGGCTTGGATAAAAGCATCGAGCTTTTCACTGGTGCCTGCCAACTGCACAGTATACTGGGCAGAAGTAACATCAACGATTTGACCACGGAAGATATCAGCGGTTCGTTTAACCTCGGCTCGAGCGAACCCACTCGCCTTGACTTTTACCATCATAAGCTCACGTTCGATGTGATCAAACTCGGTAACTTCTTGGACTTTCAACACATCAATTAACTTATTAAGTTGCTTCTGAATTTGTTCAAGTTGCATTTCATCCGATGTCGTTGTGATGTTGAGGCGCGATAAGGTTTCATCATCCGTAGGGGAAACCGTTAGAGATTCAATGTTGTAACCACGCTGAGAGAATAGCCCCACAACTCGAGATAATGCGCCCGGTTGGTTTTCCAATAACAAAGAAATAATGTGTCTCATATTAAGTTCTCTCCGTTTTGCTTAGCCACATCTTATCCATACCCTCGCCTTTAATTTGCATTGGGTATACGTGTTCAGTTTCGTCAACATTGATATCAACGAAAACCAGACGATCTTTCATATCTAACGCTTTTTGCAAACCAGCCTCTAGCTGATCTGGCGTTTCAATACGAATGCCGACGTGACCATAAGCTTCTGCAATTGCGGCAAAATCCGGAACGGAGCTCATGTATGAGTTAGAGTGACGGCCTTGATAAATAATGTCTTGCCATTGCTTTACCATGCCCAAAAATCGGTTATTCAAGTTAATGATCTTCACCGGAATATCGTATTGCATTGCCGTCGATAGCTCTTGAATATTCATCTGGATGCTACCATCACCAGTAACCACCACGACTTCTTCTTCTGGCATGGCAAACTTCACGCCCATACCCGCAGGTAAACCAAAGCCCATGGTGCCTAGGCCACCAGAGTTGATCCAGCGACGCGGTTTATTAAATGGGTAATACAAGGCTGCAAACATTTGATGCTGACCAACATCAGAGGCAACGTACGCATCACCATTTGTCAGCTTATGCAGTGTTTCAATAACTTGCTGAGGTTTGATCCGTTCTTCTGACTTTTCATAACTTAAACACTGACGATCGCGCCAAACTTGGATGGCATCCCACCAAGAATCTAGAGCCGCTCTATCATTCGCTAGTCCTTGATCATTAAGCAACCCAACCATGTGTTCCAATACTTTTTCAGCGGAACCTACGATAGGCAGATCCACTTTAACGTTTTTGGAAATCGAAGATGGATCGATGTCGATATGCATGATTTTGGCGTTTGGACAGTACTTCTCAAGATTGTTAGTCGTACGGTCATCAAATCGAACACCAATACCAAAAATCAAATCTGCCTCGTGCATCGCCATATTGGCTTCATATGTGCCATGCATGCCAAGCATACCGAGTGAGTGTTTATGAGTCCCAGGGAAAGCCCCTAATCCCATCAAAGTACTGACAACCGGAAGATTTAATTGATCCGAAAGAACTTGAATATATTCATGAGCTCCTGAAATGACAGCGCCACCACCGATGTATAGCACAGGTTTTTTGGCTTCAACCAAAGCTTTCAGCGCTTTCTTGATTTGACCTTTATGACCCGAGGTCGTCGGTTTGTAGGAGCGCATCAAAATGCTTTCAGGGTATTCATAAGGAAGCTTGATTTGCGGGTTTAAAATGTCTTTTGGTAAATCAATCACAACCGGACCAGGTCGACCAGTCGTCGAGATATAAAACGCTTTTTTGATCGTTTCAGGGATATCTTCTGCTTTTTTCACCAAAAAACTGTGTTTCACCACAGGACGAGAGACACCAACGATGTCGCACTCTTGAAAAGCATCATTGCCTATCAGGTTATTTGGCACGTTACCTGAAATCACGATCATGGGGATCGAGTCCATATAGGCTGTCGCAATACCGGTAATCGTATTTGTCGCTCCAGGGCCTGAACACACTAGCACCACACCTGGTTTACCTGTTGCGCGGGCATAACCATCCGCCATGTGTGTTGCCGCTTGCTCATGTCGCACTAATACATGTTTGATTTGATCGGTTTTAGCATGCAGTGCGTCATAAATATCCAAAACGGAGCCGCCTGGATAACCAAAAATTTGCTCTACATTCTCTTCTATCAGAGACTGAACTACCATCTCTGCACCTGACAACATCGCTGTCATAATTGCTCTCCTTACCAGTACCTCACCATAAGGCCAACGGATTGGTCTGGTTTTACATAGTCTAGGTCTTATTCGTAGCCTAATCGAAATACTTCCGCGTTTTCAGCTATGTCTTGCGCCTGTCATAACAACACGCAAGTTACCACAACAAATGTAACGTTTTATTATCAATGGGTCTAACGCGACATTGGTCTAATTTTGAACAAGATACTGCAAATAAGAATAAAGGCAGGGTTAGCCGCTATTTAGAGAGGTAAATTCAGAACTAGAAAAGAAGAACGATGGGAAATAGAGTAGATAATTTCATCAAATAGAGACCATCGTCCTATTCTCGCTTGAATAAGGTGATAAGCATCCGTTATATCCGAGCATAAAAAATCCCCATGAGCAGCACAATGTACACATGGGGATTTTTTCATCAATCTACAATTTAAAATCGTCTAAATTACTTTTTATCCGACTTTTCATTGTACATTTCTTCAATTTCATCTTGGTATTTGTCATTAATGACTTTGCGACGAAGTTTTTGTGTTGGGGTCAATTCGCCATCATCCATCGAGAACGCTTTTGGTAACAGTTTGAATTTCTTAACTTGCTCAAACTTAGCCAGTTCTTTTTGTAAGTCATTCACGCGCTTTTCAAGCATCTCAACGATTTGATGGTGTTTGATCAATTCCACACGATCGTGATACGCAATGTTCAGTTCTTTTGCATACTCTTCCAGAGAATCAAAACAAGGAACAATCAGTGCCGACACGAACTTACGTGTGTCTGCAATCACGGCAATCTGCTCGATAAAGTGATCTTTACCGATAGCCCCTTCCACAACTTGTGGTGCAATGTACTTACCGTTTGATGTCTTCATCAACTCTTTAATACGATCGGTAATAAACAAGTTACCATTTTCATCAATGTAACCAGCATCACCCGTTTTTAAGAAGCCATGTTCATCAAATGTCTTCTCGGTTTCTTCTGGCATCTTATAGTAACCGCGCATTACCATTGGGCCGCGCACTAAGATCTCATTGTTTTCACCGATCTTAACTTGTGCTCCCGGCATCGCCATACCGATAGAACTTGGATCAAAACATTGATCATCCCAGCAAGAAACCGTCGCAGTGGTTTCTGTCATGCCATAACCGAGCTTGACGTTAATGCCGATCGCATGGAAAAAGCGACCGATAGTCTCATCGAGTTTTGCTCCGCCACATGGCATAAAGTTAATTCGTCCACCTAGCAACGCTCGTAATTTGCTCAGTACGATCTTATCGGCCAATGCGTAAGATTTACGTAACGCCAATGATGGTTCACGTTTTTCTTGATGGCATGCCGCCATCTTCGCGCCCATATTCACAGCCCAAGTGAACATGATCTTACGGTGGAACGGTGCACGAGATACTTTTTCATGAATCGCAGAGAAAATTTTCTCATAGAAACGAGGAACAGCACTCATTACCGTTGGGCGAACTTCACTTAATGCGTCACGAACCTGCATCGTGTCTTGCAGGTAACAGTTAGTGCCGCCTTTATAGAGTACGTAGAATGTCCACGCACGCTCAAATACATGTGATAGTGGTAGGAAACATAGCGATACGTCGTCTTCTGTCAGGCTTAAGCGTTGATCGTGACCTTCAAGTTGTGCAGAGATATTTGCATAATCCAACATCACACCTTTCGGCTGGCCTGTTGTGCCCGACGTGTAAATCAGAGTCAGCAGATCATCTTCTTGCGCTTGCTCTAAACGAGTCTCTAGCTCAACGTGACGGCTTTCATCACCCTTTGCCATAAAGTCGTTCCAAGATATCGCAAAGCTGTACTCACCAAGCTCGATCTCATCAGACATCGCAACAATAAGCTCAAGTTGACGGCATTGATCAAAGATACTGACTGCTGCATCAAACTGTGGTTGCTCACCAACAAACAGCACTTTTACGTCTGCGTTATCGATGATGTAAGCAGACTGCGCTGCTGTATTAGTTGGGTAGATAGGAACCGTCACACCACGCAATTGTAGTGCTGCGAAATCAGCAATGGTCCACTGCGGCATGTTGTTTGAGAAAATACCGATCTTATCTTGAACGCCCAATCCCTGAGCCAAAAGTGCAAGCGACAAAGCATCCACTTGCTGACCAAATTGCTCCCATGTAATACCTTGCCATGTGTCACCAACTTTATGTTTTAGCGCAACACGAGTACTACCTTTCGCAATTTGTTCACGAATACGTTTAACGATATGAAAATCTAACTTGGCCATTCTTTACATTACCTTTTGGCTTACAGTCGTAAGCTCTTTGAGCGCACAAGTGTAACCTCGGCACCTAAAAACGCAACTGACCATTGTCAAACTTATCATTATTAAGAGAGCACTATCACTAATGAGAGCTTAGTACATATTTAACTGTCGAAGGTTTAATCAAGTTAAGTTGCTGTTTCAACTATTAATTAGCAGACATAAAAAGACCCCGAGAAACAAGATGCTCTCGGGGCCAAGGAATTGTAAAAATTGATGATTACAAGTCCAGTCTGACCAGTTGATCAGGCTGAAAATAAACCTATTTCAGCGCAACAACTTCACCACAGGTGATCATTAACTGATCACGTAGCCAAATGTGGCCTTTATCTTTTTCACTAGACTCATGCCAACTTAGGTAACCACTGATTTCTTTGTTTTCAAATGGTAAGTCTAAGATTTGAAGTTGGCTGCTGTTTACTGCATTTTCAGCCATCCATCGTGGTGCAATAGTGACAAGTTCAGATTGGCTCACCACGTAAAGTAAATTGCTTAGGCTTGAACCCTCATACGCCGCTTGGCAATCAAACTCACGGTATGCTTGCTCAGAGAAGCTACGTTGACCATGTACACGAGATAGTTTCGCGTGTTTCTCATTGATCAGTTGCTCTGCAGAAACACCGCCTTGAATACGTGGATGTGTTTTTGAGGCAATCACAACAAGCTCATCTTTAAAAATTTCTGTGCTTGAAAAACCTTGATCATCGAATCGTGCATAGTCGATAACGAAGTCAATTTCTTGATAACGCATACGCTCCGAAAGAAGGCGATCAAACTCGGCATCGAGATGAAGCTGTACGCTTGGTGCTTGTTCATTGATGTTGGCCATAATGCGTGGTGCAAAGCGCATGTCGCATGGGCTACAAATCGCAAGTTTGAACAGACGAGTTGAAGATTCAGGTTGGAAAACAGAGCTTGGTAGTTCATTGCGGATAAGTTGCAAAGCTTGACGGACTGGTCCAAACAATTGACGAGCACGTTGAGTCGGTTGAATACCACGGCCTTGGCGCATGAAAAGCTCATCATTAAACATGACTTTTAAGCGAGCAACCGCGTTACTTACTGCAGGCTGTGACATGCCAAGATTGTGTGCAGCACGAGTAATGTTCTGCTCTTGCATGACAGCATCAAATACCGTCAGTAGGTTTAAATCAACACCACGAAGTGTGCTTTCCATACGGTAGCTAGCAATTGCGCTCATCGCATCTTTTTTTTCTAACATTGAGTGCGCCTCTTAAATCATCAATTTGGTTCAATGAGTTCTAGACGAACAGGGCTTACTTTTACCAATACATGGCAACGTTTTTCTGCTCGTGTCTTGTGGAATAGAAAACCGAACTTACTGTTATATTTATATTTCGGATACTTCCGAACTGAACCGTACTATCAACGAATCAATTAGGGTTTCGCAACTAGATTGACATTTAATCACTAAATTTTAGTCTATTAGGTATTTAGTTAAACCAAATCAAATATTTAACTAAAACATAAAAAACTATAAAAATGCGTTTTTAGCCATTTCATATCAAGTATTTATCGTATCTATACAAAATATAGCGACACAAACAATACATTTAGCCACATTATTATTACCCTGCACATTTAAGAATTATTGCGAATGATTCACTGACCAACGAGATAATGAACGCTAAATTATGCAGACAAAGATCAGGGAAGAAGCCTATCGAACAATACAGTCATAAGCTTCATAAATGGGACACATAACTAGGAAAATCCACTTGCTGCCAAAGCTTGTCGGCAAGTTTAGCTTGCGTGTTCCAATCCCCCTCAACAACCCAATGTGCTATCGCTTTCGCGACATCAGGATAAGTCACACTTTCTACATGTGAGTCTCTGAGCCACTGGCGAACCGAAGAAATATCGAGACTGTCCATGGATGTCGCTAGCCCCAATTGCTCTAATGTTGCAACGTTGCTTTGTTGTTCAAACTGTCCTGCTAAAGGTTTTAGCAGCAGTTTCTTACCTAGAGAGAGCGCTTCTGAGGGCAACTCAAATCCTCCATTCGCGATCACGCCACGGCAGCGATGTAAGTGATGTTGAAAACGACCGTGGGACAAGGGTTGCAACTCGATGTTTTCGACTTGTGAAGATTCCATCACATCAGGGTGATAGCAAATAAATGGCTGCTGATTGAAGTGAAAAAGAAGATCCGTGATGTCCTCAATCGCCTCGAAAGGCAGATACACCAAGACAAAGTCCCCCTTATCACTCACCTCTGATGAGGTATGGATGATGGGTGGTAATATGGGCTGATCATAGTGATACCAATGCAGCCCAATATGGTGTTGTGCAGGCGCAAAATATTCGATAACGGACTTATCAATCCAATTCGCTCCCTTAAGTGGCACTGAGTAGCGAAAAGCGTTCTGATGGCTAATGCCAATGCAGGGCTTTTTTTGCTTACGAGCGGCCCATGCCGATACGGGTTCAAAATCATTGATCACTAAATCGTAAGAAGAGAGATCAAGTTGTGTTACCTCTTTGAAAAACTGCATCAAATTATTGCTAAGCGCTGTCTTGGTATAACTGACCGAGCCCTTTTTAGTCTCAAACGTAAAACCACGACGCGTTTGATAATCACCAAATGCCTCCATTGAGAAATACTTCTCGGGTGCACGACCAGAAAACAAAAAATCCACCTGCACATTGTGCATTTTAAAGGCTTCACCCATCGCTCGCGCTCGAGCTATATGACCATTTCCAGTGCCTTGAACTCCATATAGGATTTTCATCCACTTACTCCTACTATGTCGATTGCGAAAGAAGCACACAGACTACCTAGCACCGCGCCAACAATAATGTCAGTAAAGAAATGGACCCCAAGTAATATGCGCGACAAGCCAATGAGGCTCGCCCATAGAAAGGCAAACGCCCCTAGTTCTGGATAGAAATGGTGAATCACGCTCGCCATGACAAACCCTGCAGCCGTATGGCCTGAGGGCAAACTGTAGCGATCTGATGGTGTAATGAATGCAGGAAGGTGTTCGCTTAACTCTTTCGGTCGACGGCGTTTAACGCTGTTTTTTAGAACCCAGTAAATGGGCAGTTCCATTGCAAAAGCAACCAAGCCTACCCATAAAAACCATTGCCCATGTTGCTTATCTAGCAACCAAGCTAATAGTCCAATAACAAGATAAAGGTGCCCGTCTCCACTGTGTGAAATCCCCTTACTTACGTTGGCAACGGGTAAGCTAAAACGATGGCGTAAACAAATGTGGGAAAACGCCACGTCAAATTTCGCAATCGTGGCGATAGGCAGTGCAATGGTCTCAATAGTTCGCATGTCGCTTTCCTGTACTTTGACACTCTCTGCAAAGTAGGCGTTTGAAATGACAGCAACATGACGAGATGTTGGAGAATTAGTGACACGTCAACATTATGGGCATCATGCTTTTATACATTGATACAAATAAGACACCACTTAAAGGGGCTTGGTATTCGTCTCAGGAACATCGATATACCAAATTTTTCTCTGCTTACGACACGCTCTTAGGGACGCAGTGGTAACACGTTCATCCTTAGTGAGCTCATACACCAAGTCACGGCAAGTATAACGACCAAATAGCTCACTCTTCGAGGTTATCTGGCGTGCATTTTCACTGCGAGCAAGCAATTCGTTTGGCTTGGTAGACAAAATATCATGGTCTAAAACATTACTGCGCGCGTACTCTTGGTGAATATAACCCTTAACCATTCCATCTTGCTCAACGAGCAACCAAGGTTCCCCTTCTACTTTGGCAATAGCATTGAAATCTTCGTCTTTGCTCAACTCCCCTACCCTAAGGCTATTTGTGTCAGGGTGAGCAAGTAAATGAAGCGTAGTTTTAGCGCGGTAAGGCACATCCATAAACTCAAAATGGTAAGAGGTATCAACCCCCTTTACCGTAGCTTGCTTTATTTCTGCTTCTTTCCATTGGTTTGGCTGAACGAGAATGTTCCACCAAGAGTACGTCTCTGGATCTTTACCTTTAAAACGATCTCTATTATCTGACTCCAACGCCACCAGCATCTGATTCAAAAATGATTCACGTCCGTCTTCACTCAGGTATTGAGCCATCTGTTCGTTGATCACTCGAATACTTTGCTCATGATCGCTCATCATTACTGAAGATGGCGTTTCATCCTTATTCACGAGTTGAAGTAGCTGACACCCAGGTAAGCTAACCAGAGAGAGACTCAACACGAAACGTCCAAATTGTTTTGCGAGAACCATTCTTTCCAACCTATTCACTCTAATCAAAAAGCCCGTATATCTTGCGATGCGCAGCTTCACTATAAATCGTCTTAGAAAATTGTCGTAACCCAATTGAGCCCTTTGTGTGCTAGGTCGCAAAGCGTGTGACTTTGCTCCGTGTCACTAGAAAAACAAGGCAAAAGTTATCATTATCGATCTCTGTTCCCCACTCACTTTGGCGGCCCTCTTTTTCACTCTACTGATCCGATATGAACAAAAAATCGTCTTTGGGGTTGACGTGTTCCATAGAGTGCGGTACTAATTTGTTAACTTAATTTTGTGGAATGCTTAACAACTATGTCAGCACATTTTTCTATCCTACTTAACCTCCTCCTGATCGTGACCAGTTCGCGCGGGTAGGCTGTGGAAGAAAAATAACCACACATCTTCTAAGAAGCCCGCATGAAAATGCGGGCTTTTTTATATCTAAATACTGGAAGTAAACGATTAACTTACGCGAAAGTGTAAAAATCATGAAGGATGCAAACATGAACGATCAGGTCATTATTTTCGACACCACATTGCGTGATGGCGAACAAGCGTTGTCAGCAAGCTTGACGGTTAAAGAAAAACTGCAAATTGCCTATGCGCTTGAAAGGCTGGGCGTTGATGTTATCGAAGCGGGATTCCCTGTCTCTTCTCCAGGTGATTTTGAATCTGTACAAACCATCGCAAAGCACATCAAAAATAGCCGAGTTTGTGCCCTTTCCCGTGCCGTCGCAAAAGACATCGATGCGGCAGCGCAAGCGCTAAAAGTTGCGGATGCGTTTCGAATCCACACTTTCATCTCAACTTCTACGGTTCACGTCCAAGACAAATTACGACGCAGCTATGATGATGTCGTAGAAATGGCGGTTAAAGCCGTTAGACACGCTCGCAACTATACCGATGACGTTGAATTTTCTTGTGAAGATGCAGGCCGTACTCCCATCGACAATCTATGTCGCATGGTTGAAGCCGCTATCGATGCGGGCGCGAGCACCATCAACATTCCTGACACGGTTGGCTACACAGTACCAAGCGAGTTTGGCGGTATCATTCAAACACTCTTTAACCGTGTGCCTAACATCGATAAAGCAATCATATCCGTGCACTGTCATGACGATTTAGGCATGTCTGTCGCCAACTCAATTGCAGCGGTACAAGCCGGTGCGCGTCAAGTTGAGGGGACCATCAACGGTATCGGCGAACGGGCAGGCAACTGCTCTCTAGAAGAGATCGCAATGATCCTTAAAACGCGTCAAGAGTTTATGGGCGTACACACGGGGCTAAAACATGATGAAATTCATCGCACCAGTAAACTCGTTAGCCAGCTATGCAACATGCCGATCCAAAGCAACAAAGCGATCGTTGGCGCGAACGCATTCAGCCACTCTTCAGGTATCCACCAAGATGGCATGCTAAAAAACAAAAATACTTACGAGATCATGACGCCAGAATCGATTGGTCTTAAGAACCAGGCGCTAAACCTAACCAGTCGCAGTGGTCGTGCCGCCGTGAAGAGCCACATGGACGCAATGGGTTACAAAGACGAAGAGTACAACCTAGACGCATTATACGAGGACTTCTTGAAGCTGGCAGACCGTAAAGGTCAAGTGTTCGATTATGATCTAGAAGCCCTAATGCACTTCTCGAACTTGCGTGAAGAAGACGACTTTTACAAGTTGAACTACCTAAGCGTGCAATCTGGCAGTGTCATGGCCACCACCAGTGTAAAAATGCAATGTGGTGATGTGGAAAAATCTGAAGCGGCCGTCGGTAATGGTCCGGTTGATGCGCTATACCAATGTATCTACCGAGTGACAGGTTACGAGATCGTGCTAGACAAGTTCGACCTAACCGCGAAAGGCGAAGGGGAAGATGGGCTTGGTCAGGCTGACATCATCGCTAATTACAAAGGCCGCAAGTACCACGGAACTGGCGTTTCAACCGACATCGTAGAAGCCTCTGGTCAGGCGCTATTGCACGTCATTAATAGCATCCATCGTGCCGATACCATCGAAGAAATGAAACAAAAGAAAATTGCGACCGTTTAATGGGATTCATTGGAGTCTGAACCACACCTCAGACTTCAACCAAATTCATTTAGATATGCTCCAAAATAAAAAATTTAAAGGATTAACATGACAGACAAATCATACAAAATTGCCGTTTTACCTGGTGACGGTATTGGCCCAGAGGTAATGGCGCAAGCCCACAAAGTCTTGGATGCCATCGAAAAGAAACACGGCATTGCGTTTGAACGAGATGAACATGACGTTGGCGGTATCGCGATCGATAATCACGGTTGCCCACTTCCAGAGAGTACCGTCAAAGCGTGTGAAGAGTCTGATGCCGTGTTATTTGGTTCTGTCGGTGGGCCTAAATGGGAGCACTTACCTGCCAACGACCAACCAGAGCGTGGCGCATTGCTGCCGCTACGTAAACATTTCCAACTGTTCTGTAATCTTCGCCCAGCACAAATCCATGCGGGTCTAGAAGCGTTCTCACCATTACGAGCAGACATCTCTGGCCGTGGTTTCGACATCGTGGTAGTACGCGAATTGACTGGTGGTATCTACTTTGGCCAACCAAAGGGGCGTGAAGGTGAGGGGTCAACAGAAAAAGCGTTTGATACCGAGGTTTACCATCGTTTTGAGATCGAACGTATAGCAAAAATCGCTTTTGAATCCGCTCGTCTACGCCGTAAGAAAGTCTGTTCAATCGATAAAGCGAATGTTCTACAAAGCTCCATCCTATGGCGTGAAGTCGTTGAGCAGATTGCCAAAGACTACCCTGATGTTGAGCTATCCCACATGTATATCGATAACGCAACCATGCAGCTAATCAAAGATCCTGCTCAGTTTGACGTTATGTTGTGTTCGAACATCTTCGGCGACATCATTTCTGATGAGTGCGCGATGATCACGGGTTCTATGGGTATGCTGCCATCAGCAAGCCTAAACGAAAGCAAATTCGGTCTGTACGAACCAGCAGGCGGCAGTGCACCAGACATCGCAGGTAAGAATATCGCAAACCCTGTCGCTCAAATCTTGTCAGCAGCCTTGATGCTGCGTTACAGCCTTGGCGAAGAAGCGGCGGCACTCGATATTGAAAACGCCGTCTCTAAAGCGCTTTCTGCTGGAGAGTTAACCGGTGATCTTGCGGGTGATAACCTAGCACTTTCAACGTCAGAGATGGGCGATAAAATCGCTGAGTACATTCTAAATTCATAATAATTACATGGAAGTAAATGAGCATGGCTAAAACGCTTTACGAAAAGGTTTACGATGCGCACGTCGCCGTCGCCGCTGAGGGTGAAAACCCAATTCTTTATATTGATCGACACTTGGTTCATGAAGTGACCTCTCCTCAAGCATTTGATGGTCTGCGTGAGAAAGGTCGTCAAGTGCGTCAGGTGAGCAAGACGTTTGCCACCATGGACCACAATGTTTCCACCACCACCAAAGACATTAATGCCTCTGGTGAGATGGCGCGCATCCAAATGGAAACGCTATCGAAAAACTGTGAAGAGTTCGGTGTCACCCTTTACGACATTAACCACAAGTACCAAGGTATTGTGCACGTTATGGGCCCAGAGCTAGGGATTACTCTACCGGGCATGACCATTGTTTGTGGTGACTCACACACCGCCACCCACGGTGCGTTTGGTTCACTCGCTTTTGGTATCGGTACGTCGGAAGTTGAGCACGTATTGGCAACACAAACGCTAAAACAAGCGCGCGCAAAAACGATGAAAATCGAAGTAAAAGGCAAAGTTGCACCGGGTATTACTGCAAAAGATATCGTGTTAGCCATTATCGGTGAAACCACGGCTGCCGGCGGCACCGGTTATGTTGTTGAGTTTTGTGGCGAAGCCATCACTGATCTTTCTATGGAAGGTCGTATGACCGTATGTAACATGGCGATTGAACTAGGCGCAAAAGCCGGTTTGATTGCACCTGATGAAACCACATTCGAATACATCAAAGGCCGTAAGTTTTCTCCTCAAGGGGCGGATTTTGATGCTGCCGTTGAGTATTGGAAAACGCTAAAAACTGATGATGCTGCCCAGTTCGATGCCGTCGTAACGCTAAACGCAGCAGATATCAAACCACAGGTGACTTGGGGCACTAACCCAGGACAAGTGATTGCGGTAGACCAACCTATTCCAGCACCAGAAAGCTTTTCAGACCCAGTAGAAAAAGCATCAGCAGAGAAAGCGCTCGCTTACATGGGGCTAGAATCAGGCAAATCATTATCGGATTACAACGTTGATAAAGTCTTCGTTGGCTCTTGCACTAACTCACGTATTGAAGATATGCGTGCAGCAGCAGACGTAGCAAAAGGCCGTAAAGTGGCTGCTCACGTTCAAGCACTTATCGTTCCTGGTTCTGAGCAAGTCAAAGCGCAAGCGGAAGCTGAGGGTTTGGACGTTATCTTTAAAGAAGCAGGCTTTGAGTGGCGTTTACCAGGCTGCTCCATGTGTTTAGCGATGAATAACGACCGTCTTGGACCTCATGAGCGTTGTGCGTCAACATCAAACCGTAATTTTGAAGGTCGCCAAGGTCGTGATGGACGTACCCACTTAGTGAGCCCTGCGATGGCAGCGGCTGCAGCGATTGCGGGTCACTTCGTTGATATTCGTGAATTGGCTTTTTTTGATAAACAGGACTAGAGGAAAGAACAGATGTCAGGTTTTAAACAACACACTGGTTTGGTTGTGCCTCTAGATGCCGCCAACGTCGATACCGATGCGATCATTCCTAAACAGTTTCTACAAAAGGTTTCGCGCCTTGGTTTTGGGAAGCACTTGTTCCATGACTGGCGTTTCCTAGATGATGCTGGCGAGCAGCCAAACCCAGAATTCGTAATGAACGCTCCACGCTATAAAGGCGCGTCTATTTTGCTCGCACGTGAAAACTTCGGTTGTGGCTCATCTCGTGAGCACGCGCCGTGGGCACTCGCCGATTACGGCATCAAAGCGATGATCGCCCCAAGCTTTGCCGATATTTTTTACGGCAACTCAATCAACAACCAAATGGTGCCCGTTCGTCTTACAGAGCAAGAAGTGGATGAAATTTTCCAGTTCGTTGAAGCCCATGAGGGCGCTGAAGTGGAAGTGGATCTCGAAGCCAATGTGGTTCGTGCAAACGGCAAGGAGTATGGTTTTGAAATCGACTCATTCCGTCGTCATTGTTTGCTAAACGGTTTAGACAATATCGGCCTAACCTTGCAACACGAAGATAAGATTGCGGAGTACGAAGCGAATATTCCAAGTTTCTTAAGCTAATTCGATTCTCAATCAAGCAAAAAAAGGTTGGTATGTGCCAGCCTTTTTCGCTTTATTCCCAGAATTTCAGGAAAGAAATTCCATCGTGTAGAGGTCTACACTATCAATAAGGTTAAGCCCTAAGGATTCCCTATGAAGCGTCTACTCTTGCTATTGTGTGCCCTCGTGTCGTTTTCGACATTTTCTGCTCCTAAATCGGATTTATGGCCGTATTGGAAGCAATCAAATGAAGCGAACCAAAACCAAATATCTCATCAAGAGTGGCAGCAACTGCTCGATACTTACCTCGTTGAACAAGGCGAAAATGCGTTATTTCGCTATAACAAGGTGTCTTCTACCGACAAAGCAACATTGAAGCAGTACATCCAACGACTGGCGAAACTCGACCCTTTGCAATACAAGCAAGCAGAACAATACGCGTATTGGGTGAACCTTTACAACGCCATCACGGTAAAGCTAATCCTAGACAACTACCCTGTCGAATCAATTACTAAACTTGGTGGCTTATTTAGCTTTGGGCCTTGGGGAGAAGACGTGGTGGTGATTAACGGTAAAAGTCTGACTTTAAACGACATCGAACACCGAATTTTGCGCCCGATTTGGAATGATCCACGAACCCATTATGCCGTGAACTGTGCGAGTTTAGGCTGCCCAAATCTTCAAACTCAGGCATTTACCGCAGACAACACACAAGCGCTACTCGATAACGCCGCAAAAACATTCATCAACAGCAAAAAAGGCGTCTCTGTTCAAGGTAACACCGCGCAACTGTCGTCAATTTATGAATGGTTTGCCAATGACTTTGGTGGTGAAAAACAACTGTTCAACCATATCTCCGAGTACGCACCGCAGTACAAAAACTTCTCTGGAAAGGTGACATACGAGTACGACTGGAGCTTAAATCAAGTACAGTAGTCTTTCTTTAATTCTCTGACTCTCTGATTCCTTAAAAAAAGCATTTGGACACCTGTAACCTAAAAGCAAAAAGACAGCTGTGGGCCAAATACTCGTTCTAAGATCCCAAAGACACCAAGAATCAAAAAAGGGCACTGAGTGCCCTTTTCTTCATTGATTGATAAAAATCCGAGGTCTATTTAAAACCTTTTACCTTTTTAATCAGGTCATAAGCGTTTTGAATTTCTTGAGATTTTTCTTTCGCGACGTTCATCATCTCTGGCGGTAAACCTTTCGCCATCAATTTATCTGGATGATGTTCATTCATCAATTTACGATAAGCTCGCTTAACGGTTTTGCTATCTGCGTCTGATGACACATCCAGAATTTCATACGCATCTGCCAACTTATCCGCCTGAGAAGCTTGCTGCCAATCTGATGACTGATATTGGCCTTGTTGACCATGGAAACCACCTTGGCTTTGAAAACGAAAAGCCGCTTCTTGCATATGCAAGCGTCGTTCTAATTGTTCAGATGAAAAGCCTAAGCCACGTGCGATCTTATGCAGTACATTGCGTTCACTTGGATGAACCGCACCATCGGCAAATGCCGCAGAGATCTGTAACTCAAGGAAGAACTGCAACAAGTCAAAACGACCAGAAGATGAAATTTTTACCCGCATCAATACATCGTCAAGCGGGAAGTCACTTTCTTTGCCCTCTCGAAACGCATCTTGCGCCGCACGACGTTGCTCGCCATGCAAATTCATGCGTTCCATCATGGCAGAAGCCAATTGAATTTCTTCTTTTGTCACTTGGCCTTTTGCTTTTGCCACGTGTCCCATTACCGCGAATGCCGCCTTGAAAAACTCTTCTTGTCGCTGCGCTTGGCTTGGCCCCTTACCAAAACCGCCAGTAGAAAAGCCCGCTTGGCTCAATCGACGAGCTTTATCAAACTGATGTCCAATAAATAGACCAAGCAACAAACCAAATGGGCCACCGAGCAACAAGCCAAAAAAGGCACCCAATATTTTGCCAAAAATCTGCATTATGTGTTCTCTATCAATGAATTTTTATCGACGACAGCGGTCTTATAGTGCCGGACGCAACGATTTCCTTTATGATAATGGAATTAGTTTAAATTTGGTCAGGTCTTTTTACCTGCCCATCTTTTCAGCGATCGTCAGTAATATTATGCCACAGCGTACCCATGCTCTGGGATAAATACTAATGATTGTTGATTCATTTTGGCTATCTCTGCGCGGGAACAACTAGCCCTATAGCCATCGAGTATTAGTGACACAGGAAAGTTCAATTCAATGCAACATTTCTCCCGCACATTTTTAGCGGCCTCTATCAGCACCGCCTTGCTTGTACCCACAACACAAGCTGAAGTGAATATACAAGATAGTGTGCAGGAAATGCCCACCACAGATCAATGTCTGGTCACAGCAAGTGGTGAGGAGGACGCACTCAATGCCCCTGTGGTTGTTCAAGCTGACAGCCTACAAGCAATCAACGGTGACAAAGCACAGTACTCGGGCAATGTTGAAGTAACACAAGGTCCGAAAAAAATTACCGCTGATAGCGTGACGCTTCATCAGCAAGATAATGTCGTTGTCGCCGAAGGTAACGTGACGTTCAATGATGGACAAGTTAAAGCACGCTCTGATCGTGTAACGAATGACATCAATCAAGACACGTTCTCACTAGAAAACACCGATTACCAGTTCCTATGTCAGCAAGGACGAGGAACCGCGGCGTATATTGCACGCACGGGCCAATCTGTCTATGAGCTAGAAGATGGCTCTATCACATCTTGCCCTCAAGGCGATAACTCTTGGCGCTTAGTGGCATCAGGTATCGATGTTGATCAAGATGAAGAAACAGCAACACTGCATCACCCTCGCTTTGAAATACTTGATGTCCCTGTTTTCTATGTGCCTTATCTAACTATGCCGATTGGCGACACCCGTAAGACCGGTTTCCTTTTCCCATCATTGTCCTATGGCTCAAGTGATGGTCTCGAGGTTGAAGTGCCGTTTTACTGGAATATTGCCCCAGAATACGACATGACACTGACCACGTTATATATGCAGCAACGTGGTACAAAACTCGATGCTGATTTTCGCTACCTCACCGATGGTTGGGGTCAAGGTGAAATCAAAACTGAGTACATGAACAGCGATAAAAAGTATCAAGATGAATCACGTTGGGGCTATCAATTTAAGCACGATGGCATCATCAACAAGCATTGGGTGGTAAAAGCCGATTACTCGAGAGTCAGCGACATCGATTACTTCCGTGACCTCAGCTCTGATCTTGGTAATCGCGAAGATGGCCAATTGATCCAAGAAGGTCAGGTGAAATATCGCTCTGATTTTTGGGACGCCTCTTTGACTGTCCGTGATTTCCAAATCTTATTACCGGACGAAAACAAGCCATATCGCTTACTTCCTCAATTTGATTTGAATTACTACACACCACTTTGGGGTGACTACGTTAACTTTGACGTAAAAAGCCAAATTAGCCGATTTGAGGTTGAAGACACCGATAGACCAAATGCGACGCGTGTACATATCGAGCCTGGATTAACCATTCCATTATCGAATACGTGGGCAACATGGACCACCGAAGCGCGCGTTCTTTCAACATACTACTCGCAAGACATATCAGACTTAACTGACGCAAAACTCAAGAGTCAGTTAGATGAAAACGTATCACGCGTAATTCCAGAGTTCCGCTCTCATGCTCAGCTATATCTTGAGCGTGATACCACTTTTATCGAGGGCTATACACAAACGCTGGAACCTCAAATTCAGTATTTGTATATACCTGAAGAAGATCAGTCGAATATCTACGACTATGACACAACACAACTGCAAACCGATTATTACGGTTTGTTCCGTAGCCGTCGATACAGTGGTCTAGACTTCATCGCCGCCGCCAACCAATTGAGCTACGGTGCAAGTACTCGCTTCTTCGATGAAGATTATAAAGAACGTCTAAACATCTCATTTGGACAAATTTATTACATCAACAAAGACACGAAATTTAACAAGAAGTCTCAAGATAATGCGTCTGATTCAAGCGCAACCAATTACTCCTCTTGGGCCATAGAGACTGACTTCAACTACAACGACTACTTGTTCTATCACGGTGGTATTCAATACGATGTCGACCTTGGCGAAATGCAACTCGCCAACAGCACGCTGGAATATCAGTATGAGGGCGGCTTTATCCAAGGTAACTATCGTTATGTCACTTTGGATTACATTACTAACACCGTACAAAATAACGATGACGCGAGAACAGACTGGTCAAGAGTGACACGCAAAGGCATCTCTCAGGCTGGTATTGTCACAGCGTACGAGTTTAACCCAAGATGGTCGGCAAGCGGTCAGTACTATTACGATCTAAATGAAAGTAACACATTGGAATGGCTTGCGAGCCTGCGTTATCAATCAGATTGCTGGTACATTGGCTTTACTTACTCAAATCAACTACTTGGTTGGGAAGGCGATGTTATTGGCAGCGAAGATGCGTCACCAGAGTACGAAAATAACATCAGTGTAAACTTTGGTATTCAAGGCTTTGCAACCTCAGAAAGAGCGGCAACAGCAGCGAAAGAACTAGATGGGTCAGACAACGCGATCAAATACGGTCGTCCATTCTATCTGAACAATTAATCGATTTAAGCGTCTTAACCAATAGCAAGACGCTTAATTGACATGACTAACGGAATTTTAAATGAAAATCTGGAAATCGATCATTTTCACAACCCTACTTTCATGCGGTGCTGTAGCGGCGCCGGTCGAACTCGATAAGGTTGCTGTCATCGTAAACGATGGTGTAATTCTACAAAGTGACATCAATACGGCGATGAAAACGCTGCAAGCCAACGCTCGTCAAAGTGGTCAGAACATTCCCTCTGCAAGCGTGCTAAAAGATCAAGTTGTAGAAAAACTCATTATTGACACCCTTCAAGGCCAAGAAGCCGAGCGCATTGGTGTACGTATCGATGACAACCGACTAAACCAAGCGATTGCAGAGATTGCGCGCAATAACAATCAAACGGTGGAGCAACTGTCCGCTTCTGTTCAGACTGAGGGATTAAGCTACTCAGAGTTTCGTGAGCAAATCCGCAAAGAACTTGCTGCATCCGAAGCTCGCAATGCATTAGTTCGTCGCCGTATCAACATTCTACCGGCAGAGGTGGATTCATTAGCCGAGCAGCTTTCTCAACAAACTAACGCGACTGTCCAATACAAAATTGGTCATATCCAATTGCGTTTCAATGATGATAAAGACAAATCAGAGGTTGAAACAGAAGCCAATGAATTGGTTAAAAAACTAAAAGACGGCGCTAATTTCTCTGAAATGGCTTACACCTATTCAAAAGGTCCAAAAGCACTGCAAGGTGGTGATTGGGGTTGGATGCGTAAAGAAGAAATGCCAACCATCTTTGCTGACCAAATCAAGATGCAAAACAAAGGCAGCATCATTGGCCCATTCCGCAGTGGCGTAGGCTTCCATATTCTAAAGATTGAAGATGTAAAAGGTCTTGAAACTGTCGCGGTAACCGAAGTCAACGCTCGTCACATTCTGATCAAACCGACCGTTATCCTAAGTGATGATGGTGCGAAAAAAGAGCTAAATGAATTTGTTCGTCGCATTAAAGCAGGTGAAGCGACCTTTGCTGAACTTGCAACACAGTACAGCCAAGACCCAGGTTCAGCGGCACAAGACGGTGAGTTAGGTTACCAAACACCTGATTTATACGTACCAGAATTTAAACACCAAGTAGAAACGTTGCCTGTTGGCTCGATCAGCGAACCTTTCAAGACGGTTCACGGCTGGCACATTGTTGAAGTACTCGATCGCCGTCAAGTTGACCGCACCGACTCAGCAATGAAAAACAAAGCATACCGTATTCTATTTAACCGTAAATTTAATGAAGAAGCTGGCGCATGGATGCAAGAGCTACGCGCGAGTGCGTTCGTTGAAATCGTGGATGACAATGATGACAACTAATCCGATTCGCCGAATCGTGGTAACCGCAGGGGAACCTGCGGGGATCGGCCCAGACTTAGTGCTTGCCCTGTCGAAAGAAGACTGGGCACACCAAATTGTGGTTTGTGCCGACAAAAATATGCTGATGACACGAGCTAACTTACTTGGCATTGATGTCCAACTGACTGATTACAATCCTAAAGAAGCGCCAAAAGCGCAAAAAGCTGGCACGTTGATTGTTGACCATATAGAGATGGCAGAAAATGTCGTTGCAGGTCAACTCAATGAAGCCAATGGCCACTACGTACTAAAAACGTTAGAAAGAGCCGCTTTGGGCTGTATGAATGATGAATTTGATGCTATTGTCACCGGCCCTGTACATAAGGGGGTGATTAATCGCTCTGGTGTCGCTTTTAGCGGCCACACCGAATTCTTCGCCGAGAAATCCAACACACCACTGGTTGTAATGATGTTGGCCACCGAAGGTCTGCGCGTTGCATTAGTCACAACGCATATTCCTTTAGCGTATGTGTCCAAAGCAGTCACGCAAGAACGATTAGAAAAAATCATCGATATTCTGAATAACGACCTTGTAGAAAAATTTGCCATCTCGAAGCCAAACATCTATGTTTGCGGGCTAAATCCACATGCGGGAGAAGATGGCTGTTTAGGTCGAGAAGAGATCGAAACCATCACTCCAACATTGGAAAAGATTCGACAAGAAAAAGGAATCAATCTGATCGGCCCATTGCCGGCAGATACTATTTTCAATGAAAAGTATTTAAACGATGCTGATGCTGTTTTAGGTATGTACCACGACCAAGTGTTGCCAGTATTAAAATACAAAGGCTTTGGTCGTTCAGTAAACATTACTCTTGGTCTACCTTTTATAAGAACCTCGGTAGATCACGGTACTGCATTAGAACTGGCAGGGACAGGTCAAGCGGATACAGGGAGCTTCCGAACAGCGCTCACGCATGCGATAGAATTGGTAGAGAAGAAACAATGAGAAATGATGTCCATTTAGGACACAAAGCGCGTAAACGTTTTGGTCAAAACTTCCTGAACGACCCATACATTATTGATGGCATCGTATCAGCAATTAACCCAAGACCAGGTCAAAACCTGGTTGAGATCGGCCCTGGCCTTGGTGCAATCACCGAGCCTGTTGGTCGTGAAGTCGACAAATTCACGGTTATTGAATTAGACCGCGACTTGGCAGAACGTTTACGTAATCACCCAGAATTGGCAGACAAACTGACGATTCATGAAGGCGATGCGATGCGTTTCGACTTCAACCAACTCGTGAAGCCAAACAACAAGCTACGTATCTTTGGTAACTTGCCTTACAACATCTCTACGCCGCTGATGTTCCACCTGTTTGAATTCCATAAAGATGTTCAAGACATGCACTTTATGCTTCAAAAAGAAGTGGTTAACCGTTTAGCAGCTGGTCCTGGTAGTAAAGCATATGGCCGTTTAACGGTAATGGCGCAGTACTACTGTAAAGTTGTTCCTGTACTAGAAGTGCCACCAACAGCGTTTGTTCCACCACCAAAAGTGGACTCTGCGGTTGTTCGCTTGGTGCCTTACGAAGTACTGCCACATCCAGCAAAAGATCTTCGTTTGTTGGACCGTGTTTGTCGCGAAGGGTTTAACCAACGCCGCAAAACCGTTCGTAACTGCTACAAATCACTATTAAGTGTTGAGGTTCTGGAAGAGCTAGGTATTAATCCAAGCATGCGTCCAGAAAACCTAACGCTGCAACAGTTTGTCGCGATGGCGAACTGGCTAGCGGACAATCCGCAGCACTAATAACGATAACAATAAGCCAAACCTTTACCGGTTTGGCTTATTACTATACTAATCACAATAAATAAGTGTTATTTACTACGATTGGTATTACGTATATCAAGGAGTGTACATGGACGTCATTCAACCTTGCATTAAAATACAAGTTCACACCAAATACATCGAAGAACAGTCCAACCCAGAACTTCAGCGTTTCATTTTTGCTTACGTCATTACCATTAAAAACCTCAGCCAACAAACCGTACAATTGATCAGCCGACGTTGGTTGATTACCGATGCCAATGGCAAACAAATGACCGTAGAGGGAGATGGTGTTGTCGGTCAGCAGCCATTCATCTCGAGTAACGATGAATACACCTACAATAGTGGTACTGCAATAGAAACGCCCGTTGGGGTCATGCAAGGCCATTACGTGATGCTGGATGAAAAGGGACAGGAATTTATTACCGAGATCGAACCATTCCGTCTCGCTGTTCCAAACGTCTTAAATTAATCAGGAGACTCAGTGGCTACCTACATTGTTGGTGATATCCAAGGCTGTTTTGATGAATTACAGCAGCTACTAGAACATGTTAAATTCTCAAAACAAGAAGACCAGCTTTGGCTTGCTGGCGACCTAGTAGCAAGGGGACCTAAGTCACTAGAAACATTGCGTTTTATAAAGTCTCTTGGTGACAGCGCTAAAGTCGTACTGGGAAATCATGACTTACACCTTATGGCGGTTTCACAAGGATTGAAGAAAGTCAAAGATAAGGACAAAACCGCACCTATCTTCTCAGCGCCAGACAAAGAAGAACTACTGGCTTGGCTTGCCCAACAACCGCTTTTAGAAGAGCATGAAGAGTTTGTTATGTGCCACGCAGGTATCTCACCTCAGTGGGACTTACCGACAGCCAGAGCCTGCGCTCGTGAAGTAGAAAGCATCATTCAAAGTGAGCAATTGTCTTGGCTGCTCGAAAACATGTACAGCAACCAACCAGACCTATGGGATGACTCCCTCTCAGGGCTCGACCGCTATCGCTACACCATCAATGCGTTTACTCGTATGCGTTTTTGCTTACCTGATGGTCGCTTGGATATGGACTGTAAATTACCACCGCAAGAAGTGTCAGAAGACGAACTTGTGCCATGGTTTAAACTGCCACAACGAGTACCTCTAGAAAAAACCGTTCTATTTGGTCACTGGGCAGCGCTGCAAGGGCATATTGGTGAGAGCATTATTGGCCTTGATACTGGCTGCGTTTGGGGGGTTCACTAACTATGATTCGTTGGGAAGATAAGCAAGTCTTTACTCAAGAAGCGCTAAGTTAATCGTACTCCTTTACTACTTATTCATACAAAAAAGCACCGAGAACTCGGTGCTTTTCTTATTCAATTCGATTACTTTTCTAAAATCGTAAAACGCATGTTATAAGCGTTTTTCTCATCCGCTTGGTACGCTTCAGAATAGGTTTCTTTGAAGTCATTGCTCCATCGTGGGAACTGAGTATCTCCCTCAACTTCAGCTTCTATATGAGTCACATACAGTTTGTTTGCCATTGGCAGGCAAGCCGCGTAAATAGCACCACCGCCAATGATCATCACTTCTTCTACCGAACCTGCAGCCTCAAGCGCTTGTTCAATCGAAGTTACGGTTGTTACTCCCTCAATTGAAAGTGAAGCATCGCGACTAATTACGATATTCAATCGACCAGGTAAAGGACGCCCGATAGAGTCATAAGTCTTACGCCCCATCACAACAGGTTTGCCCATGGTGCTGCGCTTAAACCATGCAAAATCGGCCGGAAGGTGCCAAGGCATCTGGTTGTCTTTGCCGATGATTCGGTTGTCTGCCATCGCAGCAATCATACTGATGATCATGTTGGATCCTTAAACTATGGGTCTTCGACGATAGAATAACAGTCCCGGAACGGCTAAGCCAACCGCCAAACCTGCAATAATAAACATCGCTTTAAGAAAGTTTTCCATGCACGTCGCAATAAGCTCCGGCGAATAACCTAAGTGGTTTATCTCCACCATGGCAATCATCGCTTTATAAGCAAATACGCCCGGAACCATCGGAATTAACGCTGCAACAGTAAAGACTTTAGGGTGAGCGAGGAAACGACGTGACCAGAGCACGCCAATCATGCCGACTAACGTTGCAGCGAAAAACGTTGCCCATTCAATTGATAACCCGAAATGCATCATCAAATACCGGCTACCGTGACCAATCGCACCGCCCATCGCGCAATACTTAAGTGCATTTTGTGGCACGTTAAATACCATTGCAAAGCCAACCGCAGGAATAGCTGCGAAGAACATATCGTTTAAGAGCCCTAAGGCTAAATCAAAGGCACTCATTAGCTCATCCACCCCCAAATACCCGTTACTTCCATCGCAGCGACAATTCCGAGGCAAGTTGCTAGCGTTAGCAAGCTGGCCATTGTGAAGCGAGCAATCCCCATATTAATGTGCCCTTTCAGCATATCGGCAACTGAGTTAATGAGTGGAAAACCGGGAACCAACATCAATACCGATGATGCCATGGCGACGGTCGGTAAATTACCAATTTCGAAGATCACGGCTTGAGCAGAAATAAGCGTCGTAACGAAAGCGGTAACCGCGAAATTAAGTAGAGGATTAAAGTGGCGATGACCAATTTCTTGTCGAACGATCATCCCACCAGCGGAAGCAAGGAATGTCATGGCAAACACGCCTAAATCCCCTCCCGCAAGGTGACTGAATGCCGCACAAGAAAGGCCTATCATGGATACCACTAACCAACGGTTATAACGTTCTGGGCTAATGGTGTTAAGCTTTTTCTGCGCCATTTTTACATCAAGAAGACCGCGTTCCATCATAATACAGATCCGCTGGATCTGTGTTATCACCCGCATATTGATCCCGCGATCTGCGCAGCTTCGCGTCGTGGTAATACAATGATCACCCATCACGGTTGTGACGACTAATGCGTTTGCCGATAACGCGACTTCCACTTCGTTGACCTCACAAGCGAGACCAATACGACGCATAATATCACTCACCAAGGTACTTTCGGCACCATGCGCGAGCAGCATTTGACCAGCTTGTGCGACAAGCCGTGAAATGGTTCTTTGATTTATTCTTGCCAGTTCTTCTGACGACATAACTTCCATTGTCATAAAGACATCTCAATCCTTTTGGCCCTAAACGGAGTGTTATTGTGCCGCAAATCACACTCTGTAAACATGATTTAGATACAAAAAAAGCCGCAATAAATATTGCGGCTTCAGACTGCTGACAAAGGTCTAGCTTTCAAGCTAGACCTTTGATCTAATAGGGGTATCGAAATATGGATACTCCGACATGCTTCAAGAACCGACTCCGCAACAATACGAACTGGAAATGGTAACGATGGAACAGTTGGTTCCTAAAGACCATTTAGTGCGTAAAATCGATAATGCTATCGACTTTGAATTCATTCGTGATGAAGTCGCTCATCTTTATTGTAAAGATAATGGGCGTCCACCTGTTGACCCTGTTCGTCTCTTCAAAATCATCTTACTTGGCTACATCTTTGGCATAAAAAGTGAGCGTCAGCTCGTTAAAGAAATTGAAGTGAATGTCGCTTACCGTTGGTTCTTACGGATGTCATTAACAGAGAAAGTCATTCACGCATCTACTCTCAGCCAAAACCGCATTCGTCGCTTTAATGGCACGGATGTATTCGAACGTATTTTTATTAATATCGTAGAGCAAGCCATATCGAAAGGTTTGGTCGCGGGTCAAGAGCTCTTTACGGACAGTACTCATCTCAAAGCGAACGCCAACAAGAATAAACACACCAATAAAGTCACGGCGGTTCGCGCGAGTGCCTATCTTGATATGCTGGATGAAGACGTCACGTTAGACCGAGAAATAGCGGGCAAGAAGCCGCTTAAGGCTCGCGGATCAGAGTCAAAAACAAAGAATACTAAAACCAGTACTACTGACCCAGAGAGTGGCTTCATGACTCGTGATAATAAGCCACAAGGCTTCTTCTATCTCGACCATAGAACCGTTGATGGTCAACACGGAATTATCCTCGATACCTATACCACTGCAGGTAACATCAATGACTCACAACCTTACGTTCAACGCTTAGATTACACGCTTGCCACATTCCAATTGAACCCGATAGCTGTTGGACTGGATGCAGGCTACTTTACCGCCCCAGTGGCGGAGTCACTTGAACGTCGAGGTATTCTTGGCGTGTTCGGTTATCGACGCCCATCGAGAACGAAAAATACATTCAAAAAGAAACACTTTACTTACGACGCACAAAGAGACAGCTACCAATGCCCGAATGGTCAGGAGTTGCTTTATAAAACCACATCACGTGATGCCTACCGAGAATACCATTCAGACCCCAAAGAGTGTGCGTTCTGTCCAATGAGGAATGACTGCACTCAAAGCAAAAACATGAAGAAAGTGATTGCTCGGCATATCTATAGCGATGCAGTAGAGAGAGCAAATCAAATGCGGCTCTCTTCCTACGGAAAAAAGACTTATCGACGTCGAAGTGAAACCGTAGAACGGAGCTTCGCAGACGCCAAGCAACATCATGGTCATCGTTATGCTCGCTTTCGAGGTCTAGCCAATGTGCAAATGCAATGTTGGTTGGCAGCAGCAGCTCAAAACATCAAGAAGATAGCGTTGGTGATGAGTTATCTACGAAAAATGGGCTTAAACATGGCAGAAATAAGGCAAATACTTGCTTCTGTATGCCTATGTAATGAATGGAAACTTCTGCGCACGATATAACAAAAAATATCGCGATCGCGACCTACGGTCGCTTCCAAAAAAGAACCCCGCTTAAAAAGCGGGGTTCGTCATCAATCTGAAGCCGCAATAAATATTGCGGCTTTAATGAATGTGCTAGCGATTAGTCGCGGACGTAAACAACGTGACCGTCGTCTTCCTCATCGTCCCAATCATCCCAATCGTCTTCATCATCTTCAGTGATAACGTCTTTACCTGCCATTGCGTCTTTATGGTAATCATCCCACATGAAGTTAACTTTATCTTCTTCAGCAACTTCTTCCTCTTCACGAGGTAGGTTTTCCATAAATTCAGCTAACTTGTAGCAAAGCTCTTTCGTACCTGCGCGGTTGATCGCAGAGATCTTGAAGTACTCATCTTCCCAACCTAACGCATCCAAGATCGCTTGAATTTGCTCATTCGCCTCTTCTTCTGGCATTAGATCCGTTTTATTGAATACTAACCAACGAGGTTTATTCGCAAGCTTCTCACTGTATTGCTCAAGTTCATCAATGATCGTTAACGCATTTTGAACTGGATCTGACTGATCAATCGGCATGATGTCAATCATGTGCAGCAATACACGACAACGCTCAAGGTGCTTCAAGAAACGAATACCTAGACCTGCACCGTCAGCAGCGCCTTCGATAAGACCTGGGATGTCTGCAACCACAAAGCTCTTCTCAGGAACCACACTCACAACACCCAAACTTGGGATTAGAGTTGTAAATGGGTAATCGGCTACTTTTGGCTTTGCTGCTGATACTGCGCGGATAAAAGTAGATTTACCCGCATTTGGTAGGCCAAGCATACCCACATCCGCAAGCAACAATAGCTCTAGACGGATTTCACGAATTTCACCTTTTGTACCCAGCGTTCTCTGACGAGGTGCACGGTTTACTGAAGATTTAAAACGTGTGTTACCAAGACCGTGCCAGCCGCCTTTCGCGACCATTACTTTTTTGCCGTGTTCAGCAACTTCTGCAACGATTTCGTTAGTGTGGATATCAACTGCGCGCGTACCTACAGGAACACGCATCGTGATGTCTTTACCACGTTTACCCGTACAGTTACCACCGCGACCATTTTCACCGCGTTCTGCTTCGTAAAAGCGTTGGAAACGGTAATCGATCAGGGTATTTAGGTTTTCATCAGCTTGGATGTATACATCACCGCCGTCACCACCGTCGCCGCCGTCAGGGCCGCCCTTGGTGATGAATTTTTCACGCCAGAAACTAACAACGCCGCTACCGCCGTCACCAGCCTGAACTTTTACTACCGCTTCATCTACGAACTTCATCTTTTACTCCGACTACTTCGTGCGTGGATTAAATCTCATTTGCCATCAATCAATTCTAGCAGATGACAGATCTAAGCTCCCAGAGACCTAAAACCAAAACGTTGAGGCAAGAAACTTAGATATGTCGACTGCTACAAATAAAAAACCCCGCCGAATAGGCAGGGCTTTTAAATTCAGCTATCAAGCTCAAATAATTAACCAAAAGGTTAAATTACTCAGCTTCGATGCTTACAAACTTACGGTTCTTAGGACCTTTAACCTCGAACTTCACCTTACCTTCAGTAAGAGCGAATAGAGTGTGGTCTTTACCGATACCTACGTTGTTACCAGCGTGGAACTTAGTACCACGTTGACGAACAATGATGTTACCTGCAAGAACAGATTCACCACCGAAACGCTTAACACCTAGGCGTTTGCTTTCTGAATCGCGGCCGTTACGAGTAGAACCACCAGCTTTTTTGTGTGCCATTGTTGAACTCTCCTAATAGATTAAGCGTTGATACCAGTGATCTTCACTTCAGTGAACCACTGACGGTGACCCTGTTGCTTACGAGAGTGCTTACGACGACGGAACTTAACGATTTTAACTTTATCGCCACGACCGTGTTGTACAACTTCAGCAACAACTTTGCCGCCCTCAACAAGAGGAGCACCAACTTTGATGTCTTCGCCGTTAGCAACAAGAAGAACTTTATCAAATTCTACAGTTGCACCAGTTTCAACGTCTAATTTCTCTAAACGAAGAGTTTGACCTTCGCTTACACGGTGTTGTTTACCACCAGATTGGAAAACAGCGTACATATTTTACTCCGCTTTTTCCGCACAGCCTGCAATCATTACTTGAGCTAGGGTGTGCGCTAAACTAATCATCAATAGGGCGCAGATTCTACAGAAGAGATGCCCCTATGACAAGCCATATTTTGAAATAATTGGCGAAAAGCTAATCGCCAAAGAAAAGTGCGGCAATCATGCCCTTTAGTAATGTATTAATCAACGTTTTTTAGTGTATTATTCGACAATTATACAATTCGAATAAGCCTTGCAGGGTCTAACTTCAGCCGGATATACGATGGATTTTAAAACTATCCAAGCGCTTACTGCCGATGACATGGCAAAAGTGAATGAAACAATTCAAGCCCAACTAAATTCTGATGTCTCTTTAATCAACCAACTCGGTTTTTATATCGTGAGTGGTGGAGGCAAACGCCTAAGACCGCTTCTGGCAATATTGTCAGCGCGTGCACTTGGCTACCAAGGTAGTGGACATACCATGGCGGCGGCGTTTATCGAGTTCATCCATACAGCAACTTTGCTGCATGATGACGTCGTCGATGAATCAGATATGCGACGTGGTAAAGCGACCGCCAATGCTGCATTTGGCAACGCCGCTAGCGTACTTGTTGGGGATTTTATCTATACTCGCTCATTTCAAATGATGACAGAGCTAGGATCAATGAAGATCCTTAAGCTAATGAGTGAAGCAGTTAATGTGATCGCAGAGGGTGAGGTTCAGCAGTTAATGAACTGCAATGATCCTGACACCACAGAAGAAAGCTACATGCAGGTCATTTACTCTAAGACCGCACGCTTGTTTGAATCTGCGACCCAAATTGGTGCCATCTTGAACGAAGCACCAGAAGAAGTCGAAGTCGCACTACAAAATTATGGTAAATATCTAGGCACCGCTTTCCAACTGATCGACGACGTGATGGATTACACGTCTGACGGTGAGGATATGGGTAAAAACGTTGGTGATGATTTGGCTGAAGGCAAACCAACGCTTCCCCTACTTCATGCAATGCGAAATACTACTCCAGAGAATGCACTGATGATTCGTGAGGCCATAGAAAAAGCCAACGGAATGGATCGACTTGAAGAAATCCTTGCGGTAATGAAAGACGCAGGTTCTTTAGAGTACACCACGCAAAGAGCACTCGATGAAGCAGATAAAGCGATTGCTGAACTCACGATTCTTCCTGAATCGGATTATAAGCAAGCGCTAGTTACCTTGGCTCACATGGCAGTGAAGCGTACAAGTTAGCCGTAAACGTCAGACCCTAAAAAAGGAAGAGCACTGAAACTCTTCCTTTTTTGTTGCTTACTTTTAATCGCTGTAATCTTACAACCGATCTACCACGTAAGCCTGTACTAGCATAGTGCCTAGTAATAGCGATCACAATTGCCATGCAGTTGCGGATTATCTTCTATCTCATCAAAGCTTACCGCTAACTGCTCTTCTGAACCCTGTTTACTCAAAAGCACAGTCTCCGCTTCACGATCAACCACGATAATTGTCCCCACCCCTTGCTGACACTCAACCACCATGCCTTTGCGAATTTGATTTGCTTCCATCATCGCCTCCTAAAGAACGTATTCATCCCCGACTCGGGATATACAGAACCGTTCATAAATGAAGCAATGTAGGCTCTCTTGTTCCAAGCTGAGGTTAGTAAGATCAGAAAGTACTACGTTAAACAAAGTGAAAAGATCAAAAAAGCCGATTCAAAGATCGGCTTTCTACTTCAATATGGCTCCCTCTGTATAAAGAGGCGCTTATTTTGCGAATTCAACACCAATATTGATATCGCCATTTAGCGTTTCTAACATGCCATCAAGCGCTGATTTCTCATAGTCACTCAGTGCACCGTAGCTTAGCACTTCTTCTACGCCGTCTTTACCTAGCTTCACTGGCTGTGCGAAGTATGTGGCATGCTCGCCATCACCTTCGACGTAAGCACATTCAACAACCCCTTCTTCACCTTGAAGCGCACGTACAAGTGCTAGACCAAAGCGACACGCCGCTTGACCCATAGATAGAGTCGCGCTGCCGCCACCAGCTTTGGCTTCTACAACCTCTGTACCCGCATTCTGGATACGTTTTGTCAGAGCTTCCACTTCTTCTGCTGTGAACTCAACTCCTTCCACCTGAGACAGTAGTGGAAGGATCGTGACGCCAGAGTGACCACCAATAACAGGAACACGAACATCACCTGGATCTTTATCTTTTAGCTCAGCAACAAACGTTTCTGAACGAATAACGTCTAGAGTGGTAACCCCAAATAGTTTACGTTTGTCATAGACACCCGCTTTCTTAAGAACTTCAGCAGCAATTGGTACTGTTGTGTTAACCGGGTTAGTAATAATACCAACACATGCAGTTGGGCACACAACGGCAATTTTTTCTGCTAATGATTTAACGATACCCGCATTCACATTGAACAGATCCGCACGATCCATACCAGGTTTACGAGCTACACCAGCTGAAATCAAAACCACATCCGCTCCTTCAAGTGCAGGAGTTGGATCTTCACCAGCATAACCTTGAATCGAAACAGGCGTAGGGATATGGCTAAGATCTGCTGCCACACCTGGCGTAACAGGGGCAATATCATACAAAGCCAGATCCGAACCAGCAGGAAGGCGGTTCTTGAGCAAAAGGGCAAGGGCTTGACCAATGCCGCCAGCGGCACCAATAACGGCTACTTTCATGTAGTTCTCCTTGAGAGTATTTCTCTTATATAAACGTATTCGTAGGGTGTTTTGTAACCAGTAAAAACAAAACTATCGGAATCACAACTTGATTACAATCAATTAACGCTAGCTTTGCGACCTCGCGCAACTCACCACTGACGTGCTACAAATAAGGGGCTGATTATTCTCTCATTATATTGAAAACACAAGAAATCTCATCCACCAAAATGGCATACTATTTATGATTTACAGTGACTGGATTAACACTATCTTGTGTAGACTTGGTACTAGTTGAATATCTATGCGAGAATATGCAAAATTGCTATTCCAAATGAGAGAATAATGACAACTATGCGCAATTCAGAGAAACAAGATAACTTAGTCCGCGCTTTTAAAGCCTTATTAAAAGAAGAGAGCTTTGGTTCACAGGGTGAAATCGTCGATGCACTGAAACAACAAGGTTTCGAGAGCATCAACCAATCTAAAGTATCTCGTATGCTGACCAAATTTGGTGCTGTTCGTACCCGCAATGCAAAAATGGAAATGGTTTACTGTTTACCTGCTGAACTCGGCGTTCCAACCGTAAGTAGCTCACTGCGTGAACTGGTTTTGGACATTGATCATAATGCCGCATTAGTTGTTATCCACACAGGTCCTGGCGCAGCCCAACTTATCGCACGCCTATTAGACTCCTTAGGGAAATCGGAAGGGATCTTAGGTGTCGTTGCTGGCGATGACACTATCTTCATCACACCAACAAAAACAGTAACAACTGAACAATTATTCCAATCTGTTTGCGAGCTTTTTGAATACGCAGGCTAACTGAATACCTCAGGGCTACAAAACTCATTCGAATTTGTAGCCCATAAATAATGTTAATTTTTTGCCTTATTACACACTGCGATTACCTAAAAAAGCGTGATAATCCTCTCAGTGTGCATTTTTTTGATCATCATGAAGAAATTAACATAACCTACTGTAAATAAAGAACAACCCTCTATTTTTCTCACCATTAAAACTGTAAAAAGTTTAGATTATTTCGCTAATTCTTTTAACAAAAAGATAATTTTCTGCCAATTTTTTGTTATGATTCTTTCGCTTTTTCAAACGATCGGATTGAAAAAGATGCCGTTTCCAAAGAGGAAACTCCTGAAATAATTTATATTTCCAAGCAAGTTCATGCGGCTTGGATATGGCGATTTCCGGGTTAATAATGAATATAAGGAAGGGAAATTCATGGCATTTAACAAACTTCTTAAAGTAGGCGCCATCGCAGCAGCAGTTATGGGTGCAGGCGCAGTTAACGCTCAAGAGTTTATTACTATCGGTACTGGCTCTGTTACGGGTGTTTACTACCCTACTGGTGGTGCTATTTGTAAATTAGTAAACAAAGGTCGTAAAGACCACAATGTTCGCTGTTCTGTTGAATCAACTGGCGGCTCAATTTACAACGTCAACACAATCCGTGCTGGCGAGCTAGACTTTGGTATCGTGCAATCGGATTGGCAATACCACGGCTACAACGGTACAAGTAAGTTTGCTGAACAAGGCCCGTACAACAAACTACGTGCAATGTTCTCTCTTCATACAGAACCTTTTAACATCATCGCACGTGCCGACTCAGGCATTGAAAACGTTCAAGATCTAAAAGGGAAACGCGTAAACATTGGTAACCCAGGTTCTGGTGACCGCGCGACAATGGGCGTTGTTATGGATGCAATGGGCTGGACGAACGACAGCTTCAAGCTGGCTTCAGAACTAAAAGGCTCAGAGCGCTCTCAAGCCCTATGTGACAACAAGATCGACGCATTCATCTACATGGTTGGGCACCCGAACGGTTCAATCAAAGAAGCAACCACGTCATGTGATGCTAAGCTTGTGTCTGCAACCGGCCCTGAAATCGATAAAATTGTTGCTGACAACCCATACTATGCATTTAGTACGGTTCCTGCTGGCATGTACCGTGGTACTGATGGCGACATTAACAGCTTTGGCGTAGCGGCAACAATGGTAACAACGTCAGATGTATCAGATGAAGTCGCATACAACGTTGCGAAAGCCGTATTTGAAAACTTCAGTACATTCAAGCGTCTGCACCCTGCATTTGCCAACCTGAAAAAAGAAGACATGGTGAAAGCAGGTCTTTCTATCCCTCTTCACCCAGGTGCAGAGAAATACTACAAAGAAGTAGGTCTACTTAAGTAAGTACTTACTACACCCAAGTTAAATTGAAAACTTGGGTGTACCTCCACACTCAGTGAGAAAAGATGGTTTCTTTCTGAGTGTGGTAACTGAGTGTTCATCATTCAGTATCAATCGAGCGGCTTTTCCAAAGTCGAGCTCACTCACCTAAAAAATAACGGCTTATTCACCAATCATTTTTACTAATGAGCTGGATCATATAGCGAAACACTCGACAGCAAACTTCTCTCTATTCACTACACTCATAGAGACGAAGCCGGGTTCTCGAAACAAAAAACAGACAGGACCATCAATAATAAGGAAAAAGTACATGTCGACGAATAATACTCCGTCACAAGATGTGCAAGAGATGGTAGCTCAGTCAGACACAGGAGCACGCCGCCCAGTAGGCTTACAAGGCCGAATTTTATGGTTTGTTCCCCTCTGCTGGTCACTATTTCAATTGTGGTATGCCTCTCCGCTACCATTTATTTTCAATTTTGGCGTATTGAACGACACGGAAGCACGAGCGATTCATCTCACTTTTGCCACTTTTCTTGCTTTCACGGCTTATCCAGCAATGAAGAACTCTCCGCGTGACCATATTCCTCTTATCGATTGGATATTGGCGCTTGCCGGAAGTTTTGCTGCTGCCTACATTTATATTTTTTACACTGAACTCGCTGGCCGCTCAGGCGCACCAACCACCGTTGATATCGTCGTCTCGGTTACGGGGATGGCTTTATTGCTTGAAGCGACCCGACGCGCTCTTGGGCCACCATTAATGGTCGTTGCTGCTGTTTTCCTGCTTTACACTTTTGCAGGACCACATATGCCCGACGTCATTGCACATAAAGGGGCAAGCTTGAATAAAGCGATGTCGCATTTATGGTTGACTACCGAGGGGGTATTCGGCGTCGCACTGGGTGTATCGACTTCTTTCGTCTTCTTATTCGTCTTGTTTGGTGCCATGTTAGAGCGAGCAGGCGCTGGCGCTTATTTCATAAAAGTTGCGTTTTCGCTACTTGGTCATATGAAAGGTGGGCCAGCAAAAGCGGCGGTTGTGGCTTCTGGCTTGTCAGGGCTGGTATCAGGATCTTCTATCGCCAACGTTGTGACCACAGGGACCTTTACCATTCCTTTGATGAAGCGAGTAGGATTCCCTGGAACCAAAGCGGGCGCGGTAGAAGTCGCAGCGTCAACCAATGGCCAATTAACGCCACCGATCATGGGGGCGGCAGCATTCCTAATGGTGGAATACGTAGGCATTTCATATGTTGAAGTCATCAAAGCCGCCCTACTTCCTGCGCTTATTTCTTACATCGCACTCATTTACATTGTTCACCTTGAAGCCTGTAAAGCAGGTATGACTGGGCTACCGCGTCGTCATAATCCTACCTTGGTACAAAGCTTATTGTCTTTTACTGGTACGATTCTCGGTCTGTGCGTCATTAGTGCTCTTGTCTATTACGGGGTGGGTTGGACCAAAGATGTATTTGGTGCTGCCGCAACGCCAATAGTGACCATCGCGTTACTGATTGCTTATGTTGGCCTTGTGAAAATATCCGCTAACCACGTGAAAGATGGCGCGATTGAAATTGATGCAGAGCTGACAGAAGTGCCAGATCCAGGCCCAACGATTAAATCCGGCCTCCATTACCTACTGCCGATCGTCGTGCTGGTTTGGTGTTTGACTGTCGAGCGTTTCTCTCCGGGGTTATCTGCATTCTGGGCAACGGTATTTATGATCTTTATTTTGCTGACTCAGCGCCCATTGATTGCATTGCTATCAAAACAAGGTGACTTGGTTGAGCAAACTAAAGACGGCTTCGTCGACTTAGCCGAGAGCTTGGTCTCTGGTGCTCGCAACATGATCGGTATCGGTGTAGCAACTGCGGCGGCAGGTACTGTGGTTGGTGTGGTTACCCTTACTGGCATCGGCCTAGTAATGACGGACTTCGTGGAGTTCATTTCCGGTGGTAGCCTAATTTTGATGTTGGTGTTTACCGCCGTGATCAGTTTGATTTTGGGCATGGGTCTGCCAACCACAGCAAACTATATTGTGGTATCCACACTAATGGCACCTGTGATTGTGACCTTAGGGGCGGCACATGGCTTAATCATTCCATTGATTGCTGTACATCTATTCGTGTTTTATTTCGGTATCCTTGCCGATGATACACCGCCAGTTGGCTTAGCTGCTTTTGCCGCCGCCGCCATTGCAAAATCAGACCCAATTCGTACCGGTATTCAAGGTTTTACCTACGATATTCGTACCGCTATTTTGCCATTTATGTTCGTGTTCAATACTCAGCTATTAATGATGGGGATTGATTCATGGTGGCATCTCGCCTTAACCGTCATTTCGTCCATCATTGCCATGTTGATCTTCTCTGCAGCAACACAAGGTTGGTGGTTTACGAAAAACAAATGGTGGGAAACCATTCTATTATTAGTATTGACGTTCTCATTCCTACGTCCGGGATATTGGTGGGACATGCTCTATCCAGCGAAAGTTCTTTCGCCTGGGGTTGAGATAGCTCAAATCACCGAGGGGTTAAATGTAGGAGAATCCATTGAGCTACGTGTTGCCGGTGAGAATTTGGAGGGTAATTACGTTGAAAAAACCGTACGCCTTCCATTTGAAGACAGCGCAACCTCAGCAGAGGATCGTATCGCCTCAATGGGCTTAATGCTGATCGAAAATGACGGCAAGATGATCGTTGATATGGTCGAGTTTGGTAGCCCTGCGGAGTCTTCTGGGATCGATTTTGATTGGGAGATAAAGTCCGTCATTCAAAATGCCGAGAGACCAATGAAAGAGTGGGTATTTGTCCCAAGCTTGTTGATATTGCTTGTGCTTGCCATGAACCAAAAACGTCGTGCTCGTAACGAACAACTGAGCGCATAACTGATTTGGCCCTGATGTATTGGGGCCTCAATGAGAGACATTGAATGTACAAACAAATTCTTGTTCCGGTCGATCTTAACGATCAAGGCTTTTGTGATCGCGCGGTCAAACTTGCGGTCTGGCAAGCAAAGCAAGCCAATGCAGAAGTACACCTTCTCACGGTTGTGCCAGGTATTCATATGTCGATGGTCGCCACTTATTTCCCAAAAGATGCGGCTATGAAGATGAAGCAAGATGTGAAGCAACAGCTCAAAGCATTTGCGAATGACAACATTGATGATGAGGTGATCTATAAAGTGCATGTTGCTGAAGGAAAGCCTTACACCACCATTCTTGATTACGCGGAACGTTTAGGAGCAGATCTGATCATTATGCCAAGCCATAAGCGCTCGAAAATCAACAAAGTGATGTTAGGTTCGGTCGCAAGCAAAGTGGTCGAACACTCTCCGATCAATGTCATGGTTGTGAAACCACAAAGTTAATCATTCGGCGAGTCATCCGAACTCATACTCTGAACTAAAAAAGGTTGATGCATGGCATCAACCTTTTGTTTTTCTGTCCTAAGTGGCTTATATCAGTCACTATAAGTCCGAGCTGAGAGTTCGTCTTATCACAAGCTAGGATGGCCCATTGATGATTACGATTAAGTGATGACGACGATAAGCGATTCACTACAATGTACATTATCCTGCAGCTCGCACAAAGGCGCTTAACCTCTCACTGCCATGTTGTTCCGTTAACTCTGCAATGTCCCCAACTGCTTCAACTTGACCGTCTGCGACAAAGGCGAAATGGCTCGCTATCGCTCTTGCATCACTCAGATGATGAGTCACCATCAGCACAGTAATACTGCGCTCCGCAGCAAGTTGTTTGACTAATGCCAGCATCTCTTCTCGAAGAACAGGATCCAACGCAGAAAAAGGCTCGTCCAACAACCACATTGGATGAGGCTGAACGAAACAACGAGCAAGCGCCACGCGTTGACGTTGTCCACCAGAAAGGTGTTCTGGTAAACGGTCAAGGTATTCTGCAACGCCTACCTGCTCTGCGGCTTGCTCAACAAGAAGCTTTTGGTCTATCGTGAGCTTTAGCCCTGGGTGCAGTCCCAACCCAATGTTTTCTCTCACCGATAGATGCGCAAACAAATTGTGTTCTTGAAATAGCATGGAAAAAGGGCGTAGGAACGGCGCCTTACCTAAAACGGATTCACCATTAACCAAAATGTTACCCTGATCGGGTTTGATAAACCCAGCCACCAGCGCTAACAAGGTCGACTTACCCGCACCGCTTGGTCCCATCAGCGACACAATTTGTCCACGCTTGATCTCTAGCTCAAAACGAAATCGCTCACGTTGATAGGTGTACAGCACGTCATCTAACACTAACATCACGCTTTCCCCTTAGCTTTCAATACTTTTTCAATCACAGTAAAACAACCCACGCTGAGTAATAACAAGGTGACAGAAACAACGGCCGCGGCATCCATTTGGTAACTGCCGAGCAATTGGAATAGGTACAAAGGTAATGTTCTAAACTCTTGTCCACCAAACAAAGCAATCGCACTCAAGTCACCAATTGCAAACATAAAGCTCACCGCAAATGCATGTGCAAAAGGCTTGCGTAGCGCTTGCCATTCCACCACTTTAAAACGTTGCCAACCACGCATCCCTAAACTGGCACAAACATATTGATATTGCTGCTCTATATGCAACATAGGTTGGGATAACGTTTTAATGACATACGGCAAAGCCATCAGTGCATTCACCAGAATCACAATCAAAAAGGCTAAGCTGAATACATCGGTAAAGGAACGTAACAATAAAAACAAACCGGTGCTAATCACCAAGCCTGGTGTCACCAAAATGATGGTGCCAATCAGTTCAATTTGATCGGCGCGGATATTTTTGTTTTGCAAGCGCCAACGTCGGCTGGTGAGTAAAATCGAAACGCCTGCGGCAACCGCTAGCAAGCTCGCAAACACGGCGACTTTGAGCGAATTAAACAGCGCAGACCAAAAACGTTCATCCCTTAATACGTGCCATACTTGTTCATTAACCCCGCTAATGAACACCATCAAAAGTGGCGGTATCACAAGTAAAAAGGCACCTATGATCCAAAAGCTATCCCAAGCTTTTGACCACCCATGATCCCTCGTTAAATATTGCTGTACCGATGTACTACCAACGCTGATGGAAACTGGCTTCGTCAACTTTTGTACGCCAATTGCTAATAAGCCACAAAGTAACATCTGCCACAGAGCCAATAGCGCCCCAGTCTGCAAATCAAAGTCAAATTTAATTGCTTGATAAATAGCGAGTTCAATCGTGGTCGATTTCGGTCCACCACCCAACGCCATCACCGTTGCAAAGCTCGTAAAGCAAAGCATAAACACCAAACCGCAAACATGTGGTATTTGCTGGCGTAAACGAGGCCATTCAACCCAGCGAAACTTATCCCAATGACTCATGCCAAGATGCGCGCACAACTTATGCTGTTCGGAAGGTATCGACTCTAGGGTCTGCAAAAGTAAACGAGCGGCATAAGGCATATTAAAAAACACATGAGCGAGCAAAATACCGTTCAGGCCATAGATAGAAAAAGGTAATTCAGAATCCACACTGTGCAGCCAATTCGCGATCGCTCCGCTATTGCCGTATATCGCCAGTAGGCCAAATACACCGACCAAAACCGGCAAAACCAAAGTGGACGCAAACAATTTTAAGAGCATTGACTTGCCATAAAACTCACGGCGAGAAAGTGAATGCGCGACGGGAATCGCAAAGCCGACGCTCAGTACGGTAGAAAGGAATGCTTGATAGAAACTGAACTTAGTCACGTGTTGATAATATGGGTCCTCCCAAATCATCGACACATTAAGAGATGGCGCTTGGACAATAAGCGCACCAAGCGCAGAAATAACAAAGGCCGCGATAAGCATCGCGACCCCAAGACCGATTTTCGGAACAGAATTCATATTAGAACGTCAGTGCGCTTTGCCATTCACGAATCCAAGAACGACGATGGTTTGCCACTTCGTCAGCACTAAAACTCAATGGCTTACTCGGAACGCTCAAGGTCTCAAAGCCTGTTGGTAACTCAACATCCGTAACAGGGTACATCCAGTTTCCTGTTGGCATTGCCGATTGGAATTCATCACTCAGAATGAAACTCATGAATTCATCCGCTAACTCTGGATTCATCGTTCCCTTTACCTTAGCCGCCACTTCCACCTGCATATAGTGTCCCTCAGAAAAATTCGCGCTCGCATATTTAGCGTCATTTTCCGCAATCAAGTGATAGGCTGGCGACGTAGTGTAGGACAGCACTAAATCCGACTCGCCATTTAGGAACATTGAATACGCTTCCGACCAACCTTTCGTCACCGTCACCGTTTTACTAGCTAACTGTTTCCACGCTTGAGTGGCCTCATCGCCGTAAATCGATTTCATCCACAACATCAAACCTTGCCCTGGTGTTGAAGTGCGAGGGTCTTGGTATATCACTTTGATATCATCACGCTCTTCTACCAGTTCTTTCATACTTTTAGGCGGATTCGTCAATTTCTCTTTGTTGTATACAAACGCAAAATAACCGTAGTCATATGGTACAAAGGTTTTGTCATTCCAACCATTAGGCAGCGTAGTATTTGAGGTATCAACATTGTGCTCAACAAGCAAACCTGTCTTTTTCGCTTCTGCTACGAGGTTGTTATCTAAACCCAATACAATGTCTGCTTTCGTTCTGCTTCCCTCAAGACGAAGACGGTTGAGAATTGAAACACCGTCATCCAATGCAACGAAGTTTACGTCACAACCGCATTTCGCTTCGAACGCTTGTTCGACTTTAGGACCCGGGCCCCAGTCAGCGGCAAAAGAGTCGTAGGTATAGATAGTTAAGGTGTTTTCAGCGGCCAGCGCTGACGTAGAAGTGAGCGCGGTAAGGGTAATCAGGCTAAGAGTGGCTTTCACTGCTCGCTCTCCATTTACAAGGATAAACATGAGTGGAGCGGCACAGGTTTGAGGTGATATTTAGGACTTCCAATATCCAGACTCAATTCCTACGCCAGCATTATCTGGTTCAGGTGATACGGGTCCCTAGCTGTTCAACAATATGGAACAATTTGGTCTCAGCGCCCAATCGTATTGATCTTTTCAATACTAATGGGTTTGCTCCCCGATGAGTTGGATGGATTGTAAAGGTATTTGAGTGGTTACACAATCAGCTCACGAGCGCTGATCATACCCCCAACGAGGCACTAAACCTTGCTCTATGCCGAGGTGATCAAGAATCCTCGCCACCATAAAATCAACTAAGTCTTCAATGCTCTTAGGCTGATGATAGAAGCCCGGAGCTGCAGGCATAATCGTCACGCCCATCTGTGATAACTTGTGCATATTCTCAAGGTGTAGTGTTGAAAATGGCGTCTCTCGAACAACCAGCAATAATTGCCCGCGTTCTTTCATTACGACGTCTGCCGCTCGCTCAATCAGGTTATCAGACATGCCATGTGCTATTGCGGCAACGCTGCCAGCAGAACAGGGGCACACCACCATTTGCTTAGGTGCCGCAGAACCAGAAGCCACAGGAGAAAACCAATCATCTTTACCACACACGGTGACGTTATCAGAGTTGCAGTTTAGGTGCTCGACTAACGCTTTTTGAGCCGCTTCTGGACCACTCGGTAATTTCAAACCATGCTCTGTGGCCATGACCACTCGAGCCGCTGATGAAATCAATACATACACGTGATAATCCGCGGCAACTAAACACTCAAGCAGGCGGAGTCCATAAGGGGCACCAGAAGCGCCCGTCAATGCAAGTGTAATGGCTTTATTTCGTTGTTGATTTTGCTGCATGAATACACACTACGCTTGTTGTTTTAACTGTTCTAACAGCTTGCCATGGATACCGCCAAAGCCGCCGTTACTCATGACAAGGATCTGATCGCCCGGTTGCGCTCGCTCGACAATTTTCTTAACGAAACTGTCCATGTCGGCATCAACAAAAGCAGGTTGCTGGCATTGCTCAGCAATATCATTGACAGACCATTCAATACTGTCAGGTTGGAACAAAAACACTTCATCGGCATCATGCAGAGAAGCGGCAAGCGTATCTTTATGGACACCGCGCTTCATCGTAGCAGAACGAGGCTCCAACACGGCAAGGATACGCTTTTTGCCAACTTTGTTACGTAAACCACCTAGTGTCAGTTCAATCGCGGTTGGATGATGGGCAAAATCATCGTAAACCGTTACCCCTTTCTCCTCGCCTTTCAACTCCAAACGACGTTTAGTATTGATAAAGCGCCCCAGAGCCTGACATGCCAGTTCCGGTGCAACACCAACATGGCGAGCAGCGGCAATCGCCATTAAGGCATTATCCACATTGTGATCGCCCACAAGGTCCCAATCAACAACGCCGACTTTCTCACCGAGCAAAGACACTTCAAATTTTGAGCCATCTAAGACTAACTTGTGCGCTTGCCAATCACCATTTTCACCAGAGTATTGCTTTTCCGTCCAGCAACCACGTTCGATCACATCTTGCAGCGCCTGATCTTGCTTTGGTGCGAGGATCAAACCATTGCCAGGAACCGTTCGTACGAGATGGTGGAATTGTCGCTTGATCGCTTCAAGATCGTCGAAGATATCTGCATGATCAAACTCAAGGTTATTCATGATCAGTGTGCGTGGATGATAGTGAACAAACTTAGACCGTTTATCAAAAAAAGCACTGTCATATTCGTCAGCTTCGACAACAAAAAACATGCTTTCGCCTAGTCGAGCCGACAAACCAAAGTTCCCAAGTACGCCGCCGACTAAAAAGCCAGGTTGGTAGCCACAATCTTCTAAAATCCAAGCAAGCATGCTTGATGTGGTGGTTTTACCATGCGTACCTGATACCGCCAGAACCCAACGATCATGCAGTAAAAACTCTTGTAGCCATTGCGGACCCGAGGTGTAACGCATGTTGGTATTCAATACATGTTCAACACATGGGTTACCACGACTCATCGCATTACCTATCACCACAAGGTCGGGCTGTGGATCAAGCTGTGATGGATCAAAGCCTTCAATAATTTCAATACCTTGAGACTCTAGCAAAGTGCTCATTGGTGGATAAACATTGGCATCCGAACCCGTCACTTTATGGCCTAACTGACGCGCTAAAATTGCCGCCCCGCCCATAAACGTGCCGCAGATACCCAAGATATGAATGTGCATAAACTTAACCTTGTAATGCGTTATCTAATTCTTTCATTATCGTGATAACCAACAGAAAAGCGAGCCTCTTTGCTCTCGTTGTTACCGTCTCTTTCACAAATCTGACAAGGCTGAGCACAGACTGGTCAACCTTCACCGTTAGAATGAATTCTGTCATTATCCAGACAAATAAATTGAGATGTCAGACAGTTAGTTCATTACCATTAAAAAGATCTGCGAATTAAACTTACATAACGCGCAAACGATTAACATCCAAAAAGAGATGCCCATTGCGCTTATACCCCCACTAAAAATACATGTAAGGATTAACCATGTCAGGAATGCGCACCTTAGGCGAATTCATTGTTGAGAAGCAAGCGGACTTCCCCCACGCGAGCGGTGATCTCTCATCTCTCTTAGCTTCCATTCGTTTAGCTGCAAAAATCGTTAACCGCGAAATCAATGCCGCAGGCCTTGGTGATATCACCGGTGCTGTTGGTACAGAGAACATTCAAGGTGAAGCGCAGCAAAAGCTCGATGTCTACGCGAACGAAAAGTTTAAAGCCGCATTGGAAGCTCGAGACCAAGTATGTGGTGTTGCGAGTGAAGAAGAAGACGAAGCCGTTGCCTTTAATCGCGAGTTAAACCAAAACGCTAAGTACGTTGTGTTGATGGATCCTCTTGATGGCTCTTCAAATATCGATGTTAACGTGTCTGTCGGAACCATTTTTTCAATCTATCGCCGAGTATCTCCTATCGGCTCCCCTGCAACAGAAGAGGATTTCCTCCAACCGGGCAATAAGCAGGTTGCAGCTGGATATGTGATTTACGGCTCATCAACTATGTTGGTTTACACCACAGGTAATGGTGTGAATGGTTTTACTTATGATCCATCCATAGGCAGTTTCTGCTTGTCCCATGAAAACATGATGATTCCAGAAGACGGGAAAATATACTCCATTAACGAGGGTAACTACGTTCGCTTCCCTGTCGGCGTGAAGAAATACATCAAATACTGCCAGGAAAATGTTCCAGAAGATGGCCGTCCATATACGTCTCGCTATATCGGTTCATTAGTCGCGGACTTCCACCGAAATCTACTAAAAGGTGGCATTTACTTATACCCAAGTACGCTCAGTCACCCTCAAGGTAAACTGCGCCTGTTGTATGAATGTAACCCAATGGCATTCCTTATTGAGCAAGCTGGCGGCTTAGCGTCTGATGGCGTCAATCGCATCATGGACTTAGAACCAACAGAACTGCACCAACGTGTCCCATTCTTCGTTGGTTCTAAGAACATGGTCAATAAGGTTGAATCATTTCTTGAACTGCATCGCGACGAATAGACATTAGTGACCTTTGTCCAACGCAGTAGGTGTTTACCTGCTGCGTTTTTGTGGCTAAAGTAAAATGCTGAAATGTTAGCCAGATTGAGTCCACACTCAATCGTCAATGAAAAGGAATATTCAAATGAGCTTAAACAACGTGCCAGCAGGTAAGTCGCTACCTGAAGATATCTATGTCGTTATCGAGATCCCTGCCAACGCAGACCCAATCAAATACGAAGTAGATAAAGACACTGGTGCTGTATTTGTCGACCGTTTCATGTCTGCACCTATGTTCTACCCATGTAACTATGGCTACGTGAACGATACACTTTCTCTTGATGGCGATCCGGTGGATGTTCTCGTCCCAACCCCTTACCCTCTGATGCCAGGCTCTGTCATTCGTTGCCGCCCTGTTGGCGTATTAAAGATGACGGATGAATCAGGAGAAGATGCGAAAGTCTTCGCTGTGCCGCATTCAAAAATCTCAAAAGAGTATGAGCACATCCAAGATGTGGGCGACATCCCTGAGTTACTCAAAGCCCAAATTACACAGTTTTTTGAACGTTACAAAGAGCTTGAAGCAGGTAAATGGGTGAAAGTGGATGGCTGGGCTGATGTCGAAGCGGCAAAAGCTGAAATCGTTGAATCTTACGAGCGCGCACAGAGCAAATAGGCACATCTTGACGCATTGAATCAGTCAGATAAATGCACGAGAAAGACAATCAAAAAGAGCTGCGATTATGCAGCTCTTTTTAATGAATACTTAACGATTTAAACTCGTTGACACCAGTCACCAGAAGCGATCTCATCACTCAACTGTTCCGCGTCCTGGTATAGATAAATCCAAGCTTGTCCAAATGGCGTCACAATGGTTTCACGATGGTATTCAACAGGCACATCCTCAAGCTTATCAAGCTCAATCAATGTTTCCTCGTCAATCAAATACACTTCCCCTTGAATTGACTTTTGTCCGACAGAAAGTGCCGGATAAGGCCCCAGATCATACAAAGCAAACTGAGGCTCGGTTTGGTGATGGCCAAGAAATTGAGCGGTACTCAAATAGTGATGGTTGCTTTCCCCACTACGCAACGTTCCATATACAAACACTAAATGCTGCATCACGACTCCTTATTTTTTGACCCAATGCTCAATCAAACTCAAATTGATATAGTAAGTCCACGGCGCTATCAACGCCAGACACCGCTTCAACATACAAGTCTTTCATCAGACGATAACGCACGGTAAATTCACCCAGAGAGCTAAAGATCCCCACGCCGTACTTCACTTGTAAGCCTGGAAGAATATAGCCACTAACCGTCACTTGTGAGTCATCACCAGAGCCAGCCGTATCTAACTGCAAGTCTTGTACTCCAAAGGCTTCACCAATCTCACCGACCACTTTACCGCTCTTCGCAAGGCTCAAACCAATCAAGGTGGTGGTCATCGCATTGCCACCCGACTCCGCATCGATATCTTGACCTCGTAATAGATAAGATAGTGCATTTGCTTGCGGCATGGCAGGATCTGAGAAAATTTCTACCGTTGGGTCGCTTGCTGGGCCTGTTACACGTACACCTGCCGTCACATCATCTTGCGTATTGTCAGGGTTACGGATCGCTTTGATCGACACGTACGGCTGATCGGCAGGGCCATTCATCATGATCTTACCCTCTTCAATCACCAAGTCTTGGCCAAAAGAGCGATAGGAACCATCAACGATATTCACCTCACCAACAATAAATGGTCCCTTGTCTTTTTGCGTCACATTGAGGTTACCTTGCAGCTCACCTTTTAAACCAAACGCTGACAGCTGGAACTCATCACCAATTTTTATGTTGATGTCCGTTTCAACGTTAAATGGCAATGCAGGTTCGCCATCGACCGGTTGCATGTCTTGATTTAAGATCACCGTATCTCGCGACACACCCACCGCACTCGGTGGCAACTCATCAATGAAAATGCGTCCCCAAGGTAAGTTGATATTGCCTGTGACTTTCGCCAATTTTGGCGTCACATCAATGGTCATGTCAGGTTCCACCTTGATACGAACCATTGGAGGCATATCCACTTTAAGCTCTTTCGCAAACACGCGTGCTTTTGTATTCCAATTTTCAAGGTCACGCCAATCGGCATCACCATTAATTTCAAGCTTACCGTCCGGCGTCATAATGCCCGCATCTAAATTCGCTTGATGACCAGTAAAGTTAATCGCCACCTTGCCAGAGTTGATATCAATCGGCGTGACTTCCCCTTGCAGTTTCATCTGATCAATCAAGAACTGACCGTTTACTTTCGGGTGCATCACATCACCAGACAGTGTCAAATCCGTATTCATACTCGCTTTAAATAGGCTGTACTCACCAATCAACGGTGCGAGGAAGTCTAAATTGAACGTCGATAGCAACACTTTACCGTCAATCGTTGGGCTGTCCGATGACACATCATTCAATTCAACTTGGCCAGAGAGATCGCCGTTGTCGGTCACATCAAGAAGCCATTTCGCATCCAATTTATCTTCGGCAAGTTTAGCTTGTAGATTCACGCTATCCCAACCAACCTTAATAGGCTGCTCTAATGCTTGCTCTACATGACCTTTTGGCAATTCAACATCTAACGTGACTTCCGGTTTGATGTTTGGCGCCCATTTTGCAAAAGCATTAGCATTCAACGAGCCTTGTAGTTTTGTTTCTTGAGGTAAGAATTGCTGTATTTGGTCAAAGTCAAAGTTCGTAATGGCGAGTTTCGCTTCGCCACTCTTACCCACACTGATGTTTTCGGTTAAACACACTTTAGAGTTTGCTTGCAACCAACAATGCGCTTGTACATCCGCGATTTGCTTATCGATGTTCACTTTAACGGATGTCGATTTTTGCAATGTCCAAGGGCCTTGAGGGGTACTTAAGGTGAGACGACGCAAAGCACCATCCCATATCATTTCTGGCTTTTGTTTAAACGTCCCCTCTATTTCAAGGCTGCTCGAAACAATGTCTGATACCACATCTAATGTGAGTTGATGTAGCTTCTCATCTCCGGAAAGTTCGAGATCGGCACGATCAATCACAACGTCATCATAAGCAATATTCGTTGCGATCAAACTGACATCCGCTTTTGGCGCAGGCAAAGGCATCACATCTCCTTTTAAGGTAATGCTTTCCACTTTCGCTTGTTGTTGCCAATCGAGTTGATTCAGCGCAAGATCGACATTGATATCGGGCTGCTTTAAGCTTCCTCGTAATGCCACTGCACCATTCATTTTACCGCTAAGGTCTGGCACACTTTTCGAAAAATCAGGGAAGTTAACCTCAACATCCATCATGATCTGTTTGTCGATTTTTCCTTTCGCACGCAATTTATTAGGGCCATGAGATAACGCTAACCCTTGGGTGTTAAGCTGGAGATCCTCGCCTTTACCATTTTTATCCGACGCCTCTAACTGTCCCTCTATGTTCAGAGGGTAGCCACGCAAAATACCGTCAATATCCAGTTTAGGCAGGTTGACTTGCCACCCACCTTGCTCAGTGAGGGATCCCGATGTCGACAAGCTACCACTGATATCACCCTCGGCTTCTTGCCATTGCAACCCTGGCTGAATGTTCTTCAGGTTCAAATCCGCTTGCCAGTTGATTGGAGCAGCCCAATTTGCCATCACCTTACCTGAAAGCTCACCACCCAATGTTTTTACAACCAAACGGTCTAAATCAATCTGCTCAAGCGTGCCTTTACCATTTAGCGTGACGTCAACATCAGGCATATCTTTACCCGAGGCCTTAGTTTCTAAGTTCACCGCATAGCCATTGAGCGAGCCTTTGGCTGTAAGGTTCGGAACCACGACTTGATAATCACTTTTACCACTTAATGGCCACTGAGCTGCTACCTCTTTTAGATGGATATCAAATGGCAGCTCACTTTTAAGCGGCTGAACTTGGCCATCGATCTTCGCTTTAACCAGATCCGACAACGTTGCTTCAATAGACAAATCCCCAACCGATCCCGAAGCAGACAACGATAGTTTTTGACCTTTTACGTCCGCTTGCTTAATCAAAGCATCGATCTGAGCCTGTATTGGGTAGTCCGCAGAGAGCGTCACTTGAGTGCTTAACTGCCCTTCCACTTCTGGCATATCAAGTTCAAGTGTTTTTACCTCAACCTGGTCACCACCCGCTTTCGCTTCAAGACCTAGGTGATGAACAACGATTGGTGTATCACCCGCAAGTTTAAAATCATGGATGTCTAAGCGTTTGGCCTCGACGGTTAATGGAATCCAAACTTCAGGCAATACAATGTCTTTTGGCTCCGGCTCTGCTTTGGGTTTCGAAGCGGTATCGGCTTTAGGCGTGTCTTCACTCGGTGCTAACGCAACATTTATCGTTTTTAATGCCGTAGGCGCAATCACCAAGCGATCGCCTTGCATCGACAACGCTGTGGAAAACGCTTGCCAATCAATATGATTGCCCAAAATGTTCAGTTTAATGTCGTTGAAACTGACGTTATTGATGAAAATAGGTACTGGCGTGCTCACCGAACGTAATGGCGGCGTCTCTTCAACGGGCGCATCCGATGGTGGCAATTCAGGCATTTGGAAATTCACGCCCTCCAATGCAAGCTCATCCACACACACTTTAGGGTCGGTCAAACAACGAAAGTTAATCGCTAACTCTAAACGTTCAACGTTGGCATCAATGTTTAAAGACTCATCGACAAAGCTAACCCCTTTCAGCTCAAAACGAGGAAATAATGAACCTTGAATGGATTCGACTTTTAGTTGAGGTAGCGCTTTTTCTGCTCCCCACAATGCCAATTTTAGGCCTGGGTGAGTAAACAATACCGTTGCAATAAAGATCGTTACTAGCAGCAATAGACTCAGTAAACCTAGCGAGAACCATTTGCTCCACTTAAGCATCATTTTGATCATCATAGTTCAGGCCCCAATGAGAAGTGGATACGAAATTCTGGCTCAGGCTCCGCATCCAAGCCCCAAGCGAAGTCAAAACTGACAGGACCTACCGGGGAAGCCCAGCGAATGCCGACACCAGCACCCGACTTCCATTCTGGTGTTTTATTAAATGCATCACCGATATCGTAAAATGCTGCTCCCCACCAGTTTCCGTAAACTCGATATTGGTATTCTAAGGTGCTGGTTAGAATGTATTTCGCACCGGTCAATGCACCACTGGCATCTTTCGGGGAAATAGATTCGTAACCGTAACCTCGAATGTTGTTGTCGCCACCCGCGAAGAAACGCAAAGATGGTGATAGTTTTTCAAGCTCATCAGTGATGTTCGCGCCCCCTTCAAGACGGAACAGTCCTCGGTGATTTTCACCAATACCGCGAATCCACGAGGTGCGACCCAGCAAACGTAAGACGCGGGTTTCTGACAACAAGGCAGGATCCCCGTACTCAACCGTGACGCTTTGTTTATCTCCCCACATCGGCATATTCCCACCACGCGTTCGAGTGCGAGAAAAGGATGCGCCAGGCAATACAAATTGCACGCCGTCATCTTGCAAACCTTGTGAGAAGTTTTCATACAGGTGTCGAACATAAAGTGTCTTGTGCCAACCACCATCGGTGAGCCAATGGCGCTCTACCGCAAGATTCGATTCCAAACTTTCTGTATCTCGGTTATCCAAATGCTTTAAACCAAACTGCAATTGATAGTACTCATGCAAGACGTCGTCGAGAGGGATTTTGTAGCCCGCGGTAATGGTTTGCTCTGGTTTAGACAGTGAAAGCGCGGTATCAAAGCTGTGACCACGAGCACTTACCCATGGTTTCTTCCACTTCAATGTGCCACGGACACCGGTATCCGTAGAATAACCAATACCGGTTTCAATTTGGTTCTTTGCAGCAGGGGCAAGTGAGACTTTGATAGGTAAATCTCGACCATCATCAAGTTTGGTCAAGTCCGGCTCAACAAATACCGATGAAAACCAATCCGTATTAGACAGGTTCTGGTTGTATTCACCCACTTCTGAAACAAGATAAGGTTGGCCAATTTTAAACGGTCGCAAAGAGGCGACGCGGTCTTCCCAGATCTGACTCCCGGTAATTTCTACCGAGCCAAAGTGATAGCGAATACCACTCTCATAATGCAGACGCACATTGGCTTGATTGAGTTCAGGAATAACCTCCAAACGACTTAACGTATAGTCTCCGTTAAAATAACCTCGTTGCAATGCCAGATTTCGAATGCTCGATTTAAGGGTGTCGTATTCACCTTGGTTCAACACCTTGCCGACTTTGAGAGGTGACTTCTCAAGCAGGCGAATAAACTCTTCATCTTCTTTTGCCTCCCCAGAAATCACCACATCCATGACCTTTATACGAACAGGCTCACCCGGATTGACGTTGACGATCAACTCATCATTATCTTTGGGAATAGAGTATGAAATTTTCGCATGATAATAGCCGAGCGCATTGAGCGCTTCGGTGATACTTTGATCCAATCGAGCCTGAAAACGTAAAGACGTGGAATAGTCTTCTTCAGGAATGGAGGAAAGGTAAGCACTGACATTATCTTCCAATGCACCATCAATGCCTTTCACCTTTAAGGATACATTGGCATAGGCGCTTTGAGAAAAGACAATTAGGCTAGCAATTATCGGAATAGCTTTTCTTATCATGCTTTCTTGGCTGGATGAGGTTAAATAAACGTAAACAATAATAACGCTAATTAAAGGCTAAGTCTGTAATATTACTCACTTTGGCACGGTCAATGTCATCACAACATCAGATTCAAACTAAGTATATTTATTCGCAAAATTAAGACATGCAGTAAGGGACAAATATCATGCTCAACAAACAGACAATGATCAGTATAGAAGATGCTCTGCCAGGACGAGAAACCGCTATGCACATTGATGATGTGCACTTTGTAAATCAAGCCAGTTTGAGCGCTCAACCTCAAGCACATCAAAGCCAAATATTATTTGGTATGGGCTGCTTTTGGGGAGCAGAACGCCTGTTTTGGCAATTGGATGGCGTTGTATCAACTTCAGTTGGCTACGCTGGCGGGTATACGCCAAACCCAACGTATGAGGAAGTATGCAGCGGAAAAACTGGACATACCGAAGTCGTCCGAGTCGCGTTTGATGAGCGTGTCATATCATTAACTCAGCTATTAACCGTTTTTTGGGAAAAGCACGACCCCACCCAAGGAATGCGTCAAGGTAACGACTTAGGCACACAATATCGTTCTGCGATTTATACCTATTCACAAGAGCAACAAGATATTGCCGCACTGTCAAAAGCACGCTATCAAAAAGCATTGCAAGAAGATCTGCAAACGGCCATAACGACCGAGATTAAACCTGCAGGGCCTTATTACTTTGCTGAAACCTACCACCAGCAATATCTCGCGAAAAACCCAAATGGTTACTGTGGAATTGGTGGCACGGGTGTTTGCTTTCCCCCAAATCTGCAAGACTGAGCAAGTCCAATAGAGCCACAAAAATAACACGATCAAAAAGAGCGACCAAAGGTCGCTCTTTAAATAATTCTGTACGTTATACTGGAAGCGACAAAATCGCTTGGTTTACTTCTCTAAAAACAGACAGTTGTTTAGGGTTTTTGACATCAGGTAATAGTACCTTTCCGTTATCAAAACGAAACTCGCCTACACCTGCGATTGTGAACTGACCTTTGAATAAAGTCTTAACGAAACGAGCCACTTGACGTGGACGGTAAACTGCAAACTCACGAAGCATAACCACCTCAATATCCTTTTGAGAAAATACTGGCTGCTCTTTCCATGGCAGCCTTTATGCGCTTTAAGCGACATATATAGTTTAACAAATTTTATCTGTATGGCAACATTACTAAACCGAGTACGTTAAAAAAATGTTAATCGGAGTTCTACATTTTTATTCACTCTAAGTATATACTTGCTAGCTCTCACTACTTATAGGGAACATAACAATATGAAAACTAAGACTCTCCTCTCTATTTTCCTTGCTGTTGCTCCAGGTTTCGCTTTTGCTAATAACCTTACACTTGGTAAAACAGTGCCTACTGCGAAAGTTGATGCCTATGGTGAAATCGTACTTCAAGGTGAAGGCGTTGCTTATCAACCTTGGGCGACAGATCAAATGTTAGGTAAAGTTCGCGTCATTCATGCCATTGCTGGGCGTAGCAGCTCAAAAGCAATGAATGCACCACTCATGACAGCACTAACAGAAGCAAAATTTCCAGAAGATGCTTATCAAACGACCACGATCATTAACCAAGACGACTCAATCTGGGGTACAGGTTCATTCGTTAAATCTTCTGCTCAAGAAAGTAAGCAGGAATTCCCTTGGTCATCCATGGTATTGGATGAAAGCGGCATAATTGCAAGCTCATGGGCATTACAAGAAGAGAGTTCTGCAATCGTCGTGCAGGATAAAACAGGCAAGATCCTATTTGTTAAAGAGGGTGCGCTTTCTCAAAATGAGATCAATCAAGTTCTCGGGCTGATCAAACAAAATATCTAATCCTAGCACGCTCCTTACATCCTCAACGTGAGGAGCGTTGTTTTGATCAAACTGAACCAAACAATCAAATCGCGCCTCATCGAGAAGTGAACACAAACTCCGTCATATACAACAAACCACGCATCTCAACGTCATGTTGAACTAAGCACTTATTTTTACATACATATTTACTTCTAAACTGACAAAACACTGAACTTTTAGTGATAATAGCTGTTATATTATAACACTCGTTATGTTTTCTGGATTTAGAATGCCCCACAGCTGGCAAGCAACCATTCATCATTGGCGCCGCACGTTTATTGTGTTCAGTGTTGCCTTGCTGATCGCTTGGAACTTTGCCACGCTTACTCACCAACTTGATCTCGTTCCAGAACATCACAGCCAGCATCATTGCCAATTATTTTTTTCGGCACACCACGGTGTCATCCATGCATTTCCGGATGTCATGGCTATCACGTTTATTCCCGTCGCAATTATTGCAACCGTTGAGAAATACACTCATCACATGAGTGTTAGATATTTAGCACGAGCCCCTCCTATTTTGACTTAATCATTCTCCGTAATTTAAGTGTGCCCTCGCGACACCAAATTACACATATCACGTTTAACCATCTATGATTTAAGAAAAAATTAGGAAATCAGTCATGCCAACTAAACATGCTCTAGCTCTTGTTATCGGTCTATCACTCGCAGCAACCGCTAACGCAGAAGAATACCGTCAACACGAAGCTCACGTGCACGGTCACGTTGAATTTAACATCGCTCAAGACGGTAAAGACCTACTGATCGAAATCACTTCTCCAGGTGCAGACATCGTTGGGTTTGAACACGCACCAGAAAATGCGCAACAAGAGCAAGCGCTTAAACAAGCGATCTCTACATTAAAAGATGCTGACCAACTATTCGCTATCAACCGACAAGCAAAGTGTGTGATTGAAGACGTGCATGTATCTCATACGCTAGGTCAAGATTCGCACGCAGGTCATGATCATAACGAACATGATCACGATGACCACAAAGGCCATGACCATGACAAACATGATCACGATGACCACAAAGGCCATGACCATGACGAACATGATCACGGCGACCAAAAGGCCCACGACCATAACAAGCATGATCACGATGACCACAAAGGCCATGATCATGACGAACATAATCACGATGATCATGAGCACCACGAACACGGTGGTCATGGTGAATTCACGGTAGAATATCGCTACCACTGCGACTCTGTTTCGGATCTCAATCGCATTGATACCACATGGTTCAAACAATTCCCGGCAACAGAGGCTATCAGTGCAAATCTATTCACTGACACGACTCAGTCGGCGACTCGCCTAAACAAAAACAATACGAAGATCGACATTAAATAACTTATATATCCAAGTAACCACAAGATTCTTGGGTATGCTGGGTGTGAGTCATTACTCACACCCTCATGCTTTGGTGATTTATCATGACTGAAAACACGTCAAACGTTGTTGAGCTAAAAAATGCCCAATTTGTCTGGCCAGGCTCAGAAAGCGCGACCATCAATATCCCGCAGCTACACATCGCTCAAGGTGAACATGTTTTTATCAAAGGCCCTAGTGGCTGTGGCAAGTCGACGCTACTCGCTCTACTGACTGGTATTAATACTTTAACGTCAGGATCGATATCCGTTCTAAACACCGATATGGCAAGCCTAAAAGCAAGCCAAAGAGACAAATTTCGTGCCGACCACATCGGTTATATCTTTCAACAATTCAATCTACTGCCATACCTCAATGTGATTGAAAACGTTCTAATTCCATGCCAATTCAGTAGAGTTCGCCGTAATCGTGTTGCAAGCAATGCCGCATCACTTGAAAAACAAGCCACCACGCTACTGGAACGCTTACATCTGCCAAAAGCACTGCACAATAAGCCAGTATCGGAGCTGAGTATTGGCCAGCAACAACGCGTTGCAGCTGCGCGTGCGCTTATCGGTCAACCTGAATTAGTCATTGCCGATGAACCTACGTCTGCATTGGATCACGACAATCGCAAAGCATTTATTGAGCTATTAATGGAACAAGCCAAGCTTGCCAACGCCACGTTGGTTTTTGTCAGTCACGATCCAACATTAGAATCTTTGTTCGACAGAACGCTCAACCTGCCTGAGATCAATCAAGCGCAAACCCTAGGAGCCGCATCATGAGTGCTGTAGTTAAGCTCGCTTGGAAAAGCCTGATGAACCGCAAAGCAACCGCGATCCTCACCATCATGACGGTCGCGATTTCTGTTGTCCTGCTTTTGGGTGTAGAACGCATTCGAACTCAGGCCAAAGATAGCTTTGCTAACACCATTTCTGGTACAGACTTAATTGTTGGTGGACGCTCAGGACAAGTGAACCTGTTGCTGTACTCGGTATTTAGAATCGGCAATGCGACCAACAACATCGATTGGAAGAGCTACCAAGAATTTGCCAATCACCGAGCTGTCGATTGGGCAATCCCAATATCTTTGGGTGATTCACACAAAGGCTTTCGAGTGATGGGCACCAACCACAGCTATTTCGAACATTATAAGTACGGAAGTAAGCAGTCACTAACCTTATCACAAGGCAAAGAATTCAATGGCTTATTTGAAACAGTACTTGGTTCTGATGTCGCGAAACAGCTTGGCTACGAAATCGGTAGCGAGATCATCATCGCTCACGGCATCAGCGATGTGGGCTTCAGTCGCCATGATAACTTGCCATTTAAAGTGGTGGGGATCCTTGCGCCTACAGGTACGCCAGTCGACAAAACGGTACACGTATCGTTAGAAGCCATAGAAGCTATTCATGTAGGATGGGAAAGTGGTGCTCGATTAGGCCCAACACTCAATGCAAAAACCTTAGCAGCACGAGACTTCCAACCCAAACAAATCACCGCAATGCTGGTTGGATTGAAATCACGCATTCAGACATTTGCCCTGCAAAGACAAATCAACACCTACCCAAAAGAGCCGCTCAGCGCCATCATGCCAGGTGTCGCTCTGCATGAATTATGGGGCATGATGTCAGTCGCAGAACAAGCATTAATGGCAGTATCTGGATTTGTCGTCGTGGCAGGCCTGTTAGGTATGTTAAGTAGCCTACTAACCAGCCTGCAAGAGCGCCGTCGTGAAATGGCAATTTTGAGAGCGATGGGAGCAAGGCCAAGGCACGTGTTCTCATTATTGATCAGCGAAGCGAGTTTACTCACTCTGGCTGGCATTCTGGTGGGGGTTGCGGGTTTGTACGCTATCCTTGCGCTATTGCAACCTCTCATTCAACAGCACTATGGCATACACCTTTCATTAACGTCGCTGTCATCGTATGAATGGATGTTACTGAGTTTCGTACAATGTGCAGGTATTATCATCGGTTTCATTCCTGCGTTTCGCGCATACCGACAATCACTAAGCGATGGAATGACGATAAGGATTTAAAGATGTTCAAAAAGATATTATGTCGTGTTTTGTTGCTTCTATCGTTCGCAACACCTGTATTGGCAAATGAAGAGCCTTTAACATTGGATTGGATAGACCTTGTCCCTGAAGCCGAACGCAACATGTTCGACAGCATGGGGATGCCTGAAACCGATCACAGTGGCAACGCTGCGCAGCAATCAAAAGTAGGAAGTGTCCGACCAGAACTGAACGGAAGTACGGTAAAAATTCCGGGATTTGTCATTCCACTAGAGGGCGATGCGAATACCATCACAGAGTTTTTATTGGTGCCATATTTCGGTGCGTGTATTCATGTACCACCACCACCACCAAACCAAATTATTTACGTGAAATTTCCGAAAGGAGCCCCTATCCAAGAGCTATGGGATGTGGTTTACGTCATCGGTAGATTAAAAACCGATACCATGAACCATGAACTAGCAGAAACGGGTTACCTTATCGATGGAACCGCCATTGAAGCTTATGACGACATGTAATGTCATCATCCCTTGAGGCGTCTTCTAGGCGCCTTGATTTCTTTCTCATCTTGTTAAGTTGTCAAACAAGCGCTCAGCAGGGTGTACTAATAATGCTATCTTTCATTTTAGGCATTATGCACCTCATGTAATATAGCGTGAAAGGTAAACCAGCACACCTACGTATACAATCAAAAGAAGCACGATTGACAGGTGCTTTTTTAGTTTACTTGTGTCTGTATATTTCATCACTCCTCCTCTATATCCAACTAACCTCCACACTCAGCAGGAATGTACCCTGAAGCCAATTTGCATAAAACGATAACAACTTTAACAAGTTGTTATCATTTTGTGTAGTTATTTTTTGTGTCAAAATCTGAGCACATGCCTCTAGTCGGTTATCCCGTTAGCGTGTAAATTTAAGCAAGCACGACCTCATCTCTTGGTAGGAATATAAATGGCAGAAGCGACAAAGCCCCCTGTTATCATTGAACATGAAGCGAACACTCAGAAAAAATCGCATCATGAAAAAAAGGCAAGCTATATAAAAGATAGCGCCAGTCGAGTTCAAAGTATCGCGCAGATCCATGGCCTCGATGCGCTACTGCAATCAGATCCTCCTGCCAAATCAGCATTAGAACGGGCACAACTGCGCGAAGAAAGACGCCAAGAGCAAAGACAAAAAAACTTAGAGCACATCCTCAAACTCGCACACAGTTCATGTCGTGATGAAACCGCCGGTGAACCGGATCAAGATTGGCTCTATCGCTTTTTTGACATGGCACAGGACATCCACAACAGTTCAATGCAAAAGCTCTGGGCACAAGTCATGAAGCGTGAAGTCACCAACCCGGGTTCCACGTCCATGAAAGCACTAAAAGCCTTAAAAGACATGTCACCTAAAGAAGCTCAAACACTGCAACGTGCGGCTTCTCTCGCGTGCAGTTTTGGTGGTGATAACAGTCGGAAATTATTGATTGGATACAAGGCACACGGCGGTATTTTTAGCTTTGGAAAGCGAGATATGACAAGCAATCTAAATATGGGTAGCTTCCAGCTTCCTTATTCTAGTTTACTGGTCTTGATTGAATTGGGGCTCTTGCATAGCACAGAGCTGGAGTCTGGGGAGATTGGAATAGAGACGCCATTAATGCTGACCTACCAAGGCAAGAATCTCTCTCTACAGGTAAACACCAAAGGCGTAAGGTTGTTGTATTATCGCTTCACCCCGACAGGAAATGAACTGTGTAAACTGCTTGGTAACAAACCTAATAGCCAATACTACGATCAAATATTAGCGCTTTTAAATCAAAAGTTTATGGTCCACAGCGAAGCCAAAACCACAGTCAATCATACCGTTTAGTACAGAAAAAAGAGCGTTTGGCCACCTATGATCCAAACGCTCTTTAAACTGCTTATTGCCTTTTTGGTCACCCATGATCCAAATGCTTTTTTATCGGATCACACCACGTTGCTTAAGTTCGATTAAGCACAACGCCACCAGCTCTTCGACGTTCTTCTCGCCAGCTGGCAAATCGATTTCTGGGTTTACTGGCGCTTGATATTCAGAATCAATACCAGTGAAATTCGCAATTTCACCGGCGCGGGCTTTTTTGTACAAACCTTTAGGATCGCGCTTTTCACACACCTCTAGCGATGCATTGACATAGACTTCAATAAACTCATCTTGTGGCAGTAGATCGCGCACCAATTGACGCTCTTCACGGTGAGGAGAGATAAACGCCGACAAAACGATCAAACCCGCGTCGGCCATCAATTTAGCCAACTCGCCAATACGGCGGATGTTCTCACGGCGGTCTTGTTCAGAAAAACCTAAATCACTACACAAACCATGACGCACGTTGTCGCCATCCAATAAATAAGTGTGATAACCCAGATCGGCCAAGCGGTTTTCTAATGCCCCTGCCACTGTAGATTTACCCGCACCAGATAACCCAGTAAACCACAACACGGCTGGCTTTTGTTGCTTAAGCCCAGCACGAAACTGTTTGTCCACCGAGTGCTGATGCCATACGATGTTTTCATCTTTTACCGGTGTTTCGGCAGTCATAACGTATCCTTGTAAATTAACCTATTAAAACGGAAAGAAGACCGGGATCAGTGTCAACACTAATACTGAATAGACGATAGAGATAGGGACTCCTATTCGTACATAGTCGGTCAGTTTGTAGTTTCCAACACTGTATACCAGCAAGTTAGTCTGATAACCGTAAGGAGAAATAAAGCTCGCACTCGCCCCAAACAGTACAGCCATAATAAAAGGCATTGGGTCAACACCGTAGCCCACCGCCATGCTATAGCCAATTGGAAAAGCGAGAGCGGCGGCGGCATTATTGGTCACTAATTCCGTGAGCACCAACGTCATAATGTAAGTCGCAATCAGTGCACCAAAGACCCCCCAGCCGTTAAAAGCCTCAATAAACATATCACCCATTTTTAACGATAGCCCAGAAGAAAGCATCAACTGTGCAATAGACAGCGCAGAGCCAACAATCACCACAATATCAATAGGAAAACGCCTACGAAGTTCTGAGATCTGTACAATACCAAATGCCAACAAAGCGATGATGTACGCGAGTAACCCTTTAATAAGGGGAAAGATATCCAATAATGCACAACCAATCACAGACGCAAAGCCAACCAAAACCAGTGCTGATTTATTGGCATCTAAACGAGCACTTGAGTCCAAGTCATGAACCACGACAAACTCTTTCCGATGCATTCGCCTTTCCGCTTCGAACCGCTTTCCAGGAACGAGAATAAGCGTATCTCCCGCCGCTAAGGTGATGTTTCCAAGCCCTCCCTCCAAGCGTTCATGCCCACGACGAATAGCAACAACAACGGCATCAAATCGATCTCGAAATCGACTTTCTTTCAGCGTTCTATGACAAAAGCTCGCAGAAGAACTGACGACGACCTCAAGGAAGTTTTGCCCATTGAGATGCTGATGACCAAATAAGGTCAGTCCGGAGATCTCTTGCAATGTCGCCACACTTTCCACATCCCCACAGAAGAGCAGACGATCTTTCGCTTTCAATATAAAATCGGGTCCAACCGATGGCTCTGTCACACCATCGCGAATCACCTCCGCTAAGAATAACTTGCGCAGCGCACGGAGGTTATTCTCACTCACCGTGCGCCCAACTAACGGTGATCCTGGCTCTACCCTCGCTTCTAAGAAGTATGGCAGCTCTTCTTGACTCTGGTCATCATAATTTGGCAGCAAGTAACTCAACGGCACTAAAATCAGTATGCCCCCTACCAATACAGCAAGTCCGATCATGGTAGGTGTAAAAAAAGTCAGACTTGGCAAGCCTGCATCTTCAACAAAGCTATTAATGATTAAGTTCGTCGATGTGCCTATCAGAGTCAGAGTGCCACCAAAAATCGCGGCGTATGAAAGAGGAATTAGAAGCTTAGAGGGTGCGTGCTGCTGATTACGTTTAATTGCCCCAATCAAAGACACGACAACTGCAGTATTATTCGTAAATGAAGACAGCAGCGCGGTAGAAAAGCCTAACTTGGCAATCACGCTACCAAGATTACCCTCTGAAATACTGCGACTTACCCAACTGATCAATAAGGTTTTTTCTAGTGCGCTGGACGCTAAGATGAGTAAGACCAAGGTCAATAGAGAGGCGTTAGTAAAATTTGTTGCGATCGTATTGAGCTCAATTAATCCCGCCATAAACGCGATAAACGCAGCCCCTGCAAACACATAACTGGGCTTGAGCTTAGTAACAAGCAAACAAGTAATAATGCCAAGCAAAATCGCTAATACAAATCCTTGTTCCCACATAGCCTATCCTTAGCAATCAAATCCAATCGTATTGGTGAAAAGCCTACTTGTGTAAAGAAACCTATGAGTGAGAATGAACACCAGAATACTTGGTATCTTGGGCTTCCTAAGTATTCTGGGTTCAGAAACTATCCCACAGCCATTCACAATTAGTGAGGCGTTATCTCATGCTTATTTCTTCAATAATTGGTTAAGATCTTTTGCTTCCCAATGAGGAAAATGCTTACGTACAAGGGCATTAAGTTCTAATTCGAAAGCAGAAACATCGGTAAGACCACGCTCAACAGCGGCCAAACTTTCTTTCACCATGCCCGCACCAACGGTAACGTTAGTTAGACGATCAATGATGATAAAACCACCGGTATCCGCACACGCTTGATAGTTATCTAACGCAACAGACTCCGTTAATGACCACTCGCACAAACCTATCCCGTTTAGAGGCAGTTCAGCGGCACCGTGAGTAGAAAGGTTATTAATGTCGTATTGGTGGCGAATCGCTTCTACGTGACCAACCGTCTTCTTACCTGCAATCTTGATGTCATAATCACGACCAGGTTGCAAAGGTTGCTCTGTCATCCAAACGACATCAGCTAATAAGTGGTTCGTGGATTCCACTTGCGCATTTTCCAATACAAGTAAATCACCACGGCTGATATCAATCTCATCATTCAAAGTCAGCGTCACCGCTAAACCTGCTTGCGCTTCCTGCACATCACCATCAAATGTCACGATACGTGCGACAGTTGATGTTTTTCCGGATGGCAATGCTTTGATCGCATCACCGACTTTCACTGAGCCTGATGAAACCGTCCCAGAGAAACCACGGAAATCGAGATTCGGACGATTCACGTACTGAACTGGGAAGCGGAAATCGCCTTGACCTTTCTCTTGGTCCACATCAACCGTCTCAAGTAACTCAAGCAAGGATGGACCTTCAAACCAACTTAGGTTTTGGCCTTTTTCCACTACGTTATCGCCCTCTAATGCGGACAATGGAATGATTTGAATATCTGTCTCGCCCGCTAGGTTTTCTGAAAACTGTAAGTACTCATCGCGAATGTCCTCAAAACGTTGTTGTGAGTAATCCACTAAATCCATTTTGTTGATCGCAACAATAAAGTGCTTTAAGCCCAGCAAATTAGAAATAAATGAATGACGACGAGTCTGATCCAATACCCCTTTACGCGCATCAACAAGTATCACAGCCAAATCACACGTCGACGCGCCTGTCGCCATATTACGAGTGTACTGCTCATGCCCTGGCGTATCGGCAATAATGAACTTACGTTTCTGCGTCGAGAAGTAACGATAAGCCACATCAATGGTAATTCCTTGCTCTCGTTCGGCTTGCAAGCCATCAACGAGTAGAGCCAAATCTGGTTTTTCTCCCGTGGTGCCAACCCGTTGGCTGTCCGAATGCACGGCCGCTAACTGATCTTCATAAATTTGTTTGGAGTCATGGAGTAAACGTCCAATCAGCGTACTTTTGCCGTCATCAACCGAGCCACAAGTCAAAAATCGAAGCAAAGACTTGTACTGGTGTTGTGTTAAATAGCCTTCAATACCAAGCTCGGCTAATTGAGCTTCAACTGCACTGTTCATTCTCTTTCCTTAGATCCTTTAGAAATAGCCTTGACGTTTTTTCAACTCCATCGATCCTGACTGATCGTGGTCGATCGCACGACCTTGCCGCTCACTAGACGTCGCTACCAGCATTTCTTCAATGATGCCCGTTAATGTATTCGCTTCCGATTCAATCGCACCCGTTAATGGATAACAGCCAAGCGTTCTAAAGCGCACGCTTTTTTGTTCAATCACTTCGCCAGGCTCCAACTTCATGCGGTCATCATCGACCATAATCAGCATGCCATCGCGCTCAACGACCGGACGCTTATCCGCCAGGTAAAGCGGGACAATTTCGATATTCTCTAAGTAGATGTACTGCCAGATATCCAGCTCCGTCCAATTTGAAAGTGGGAAGACTCGTATGCTTTCTCCTTTGTTCACCTGACCGTTGTAGGTTTTCCAAAGTTCTGGACGTTGATTTTTAGGATCCCATGTATGATTTTTATCGCGGAATGAATACACGCGTTCTTTTGCGCGAGATTTTTCTTCATCTCGACGAGCACCACCAAATGCCGCATCAAAACCATACTTATTTAATGCTTGCTTCAACCCTTGGGTTTTCATGATATCCGTATGCTTGGAAGACCCATGAACGAAAGGGCTACAACCCATTGCTAGACCTTCTGGGTTCTTATGAACCAAAAGCTCAAAACCGTATTTTTCTGCGGTACGATCCCGAAACTCGATCATCTCGCGAAACTTCCAATCCGTATCAACATGCAACAGAGGGAATGGAATTTTGCCCGGATAAAACGCTTTACGAGCAAGATGCAACATGACGGAGGAGTCTTTACCGATTGAATACATCATAACTGGGTTATCAAACTCAGCTGCCACTTCGCGAATAATATGGATACTTTCCGCCTCGAGCTGCTGAAGATGAGTTAAACGTTGTTGGTCCATGTCTTTCTTTCCTTGTGGGCTTACCTGCCCATGAAGTTATGAATGTTGTGGCTATTTGGTCATTGGCGACTAGCTATTGGCTCTTAGCTCTTAGCTCTTAGCTCTTAGCTCTTAGCTAGTCACGATTAACTATTAACTATTAACTATTAACTAGGGCACTTTGCTTACTTTCAGTATCGGGCAAAAACCAGTCTAGTTTTTGAGATAGACGCACCACCTCTCCGACCACAATTAAAGAGGGCGCTTGAGCTTGTTTTGACAGTTCAGACAATTGAGACAAGGTTCCACTAAACACTTTTTGCTGAATTTGCGTGCCACGTTCGATGATCGCAATTGGCGTAGTAGATGCGCGTCCATATTGGATAAGCTGCTGCTGAATGTATTGGGATTTCATCAGCCCCATATAAATCACCAGAGTTTGGTTGCCTCGAGCCAGCGTAGACCAATCCATGTCATCACAGTCTTCTTTCAAGTGACCGGTAACAAATAGTGCCGATTGCGCGTAGTCACGATGAGTAAGGGGAATCCCTGCGTAAGCCGTCGCACCGGCTGCAGCGGTGATGCCTGGCACCACTTGAAAACGAATGCCAGAATCCGCTAAGACTTCGAGTTCTTCTCCTCCTCGCCCAAACACAAATGGGTCTCCACCTTTAATGCGAACAACTCGATATCCTTGCTTTGCAAAGTCGACCAATAACTGATTGGTTTTCTCTTGCGGCACGCTGTGATGACCCGCTCGCTTTCCTACACACACCAAAATGGTATCGCTTGGGATCAAGGCCATGATCTCGTCTGAAACAAGGTAGTCATAAAGCACAACGTCTGCCTGTTGTAGACAATTTAGCGCTTTAATCGTAAGCAACTCTGGATCGCCAGGACCTGCTCCAACAAGGGCAACCTCTCCAGGCTTAAGTGATTGACGACGAAAACGGGGAGCATCACTTGCTTGATTACTCGCAACAAGCCGAGGCTTTTGACGAGGTAAAGTTGTCACTGAATTATCTACTGCCATGTTCGCGTCCATCATCCATTGATATCGTTTAGCTAGCATTATGGCGGCGCGCTTATATTACCGGAAATTCTAAAATTTCATTTTTTATTCAAAAAACTGCTAAGGAAGCGGTGTTCGCCCTCTTTTTCCTCTACTCATACACCTGTGTTTAGAGGTTCAAGCAGCATAAACCTTGTTAAATCCTGCACTAATTGGATGGTTATCACAGATTAATGAATGGTAAGAATAGAGTTACAGCAACATTTGCTAAATTAATCTATGCAAATTCCTTTCTTAGCAAACTTGGAGCATCTAATGAAAATAGCAGTTAATCCCGTATCCGTTGCAGTTTTGACTGGTATGTTGACTCTGGCTGGTCCTGCCATGGCAGACACCATCAAACTTCGCATTATCGAAACGACTGATATTCACACCAATGTGATGGACTACGACTACTACAAAGATCAACCATCAAAGCAAATTGGCTTAAGCCGTGCTGCAACCTTAGTTAAGCAAGCGCGAGAAGAAGTAGAAAACAGCGTACTTGTCGATAATGGTGACTTGATCCAAGGTAGCCCTATGGGTGATTACATGGCTGCGAAAGGAATTAAAGCCGGTGAAACCCACCCAGTTTATAAAGCCATGAATCAACTTGGTTATGATGTCGGTAACATTGGTAACCACGAATTTAACTACGGGCTAGATTTCTTGAAAAAAAGCATTGATGGGGCCAACTTCCCTTACATCAGTGCGAACGTATTCGACAAAGAAACAGGCGAACACTATTTCAAACCTTACCTCATCAAAACACATACATTTAAAGACACCGATGGCCAAGACCACGAAATCAACGTCGGTTACATTGGTTTTGTTCCACCACAAATCATGGTGTGGGATAAGAACAACCTAGAGGGTAAAGTCTTTGCCAAAGACATTACGGAAACGGCAAAAGCGCTGATCCCTCAAATGAAAAAAGAAGGCGCTGACGTTATCGTTGCTATCCCTCACTCTGGCGTATCGACTGACCCATACAAACTGGGGGCAGAGAATTCGGTTTACTACCTCACAAAAGTCGAGGGGATTGATGCGATTGCATTTGGTCACTCGCATGCCGTGTTCCCAGGAAAAGGCTTTGACAACCTACAAGGCGTTGACAATGAGAAAGGGACTATCAATGGCGTGACGGCCGTGATGCCAGGTCGTTGGGGAAGTCATGTCGGCGTGATGGACTTATTACTTGAAGAGAAAGACGGCAAGTGGCAAGTGACCGATGGCCAAGCCGACGCTCGCCCTATCTTTGATAATGTAAACAAGAAGTCACTTGCAGAAGCGGACAAAGGTATTGTAAAAGCGTTAGAAGATGACCATAAAGGCACACGTGAATTCGTGAACCAACCTATAGGTCAAGCGAATGACGTGATGTACAGCTTCCTCGCGCTAGTACAAGATGATCCAACCATTCAAATCGTTAACCTAGCTCAGAAAGATTATGTGGAACGCTTTATTCAAGGCGACCCAGATCTAGCCGATATTCCGGTATTAAGTGCAGCAGCCCCATTTAAAGTCGGCGGTCGTAAAGATGATCCATCGGGCTTCACTGAAGTCGAGTCTGGTCAACTTACTTTCCGTAATGCCGCGGACCTTTACCTCTACCCAAATACATTAGTTGCGATGAAAGTAAAAGGTAAAGAAGTACACGAATGGCTAGAATGCAGTGCCGGTCAATTCAACCATATCGACGTCAATAGTACGAAACCTCAATCTTTGATTAATTGGGACAGTTTCCGTACTTACAACTTTGATGTGATTGATGGTGTTCACTACCAAATCGACGTCACTCAGCCACCAAAATACGATGCAGACTGTAAAGTAATCAACCCTGAATCACAGCGTATTGTGAATTTAACATTCAATGGTAAGCCGATCGATCCGAAGCAAGATTTCATTATTGCGACCAACAACTATCGCGCATACAGCAACACGTTCCCAGGCACTGGCCCAGACTTCATCGCATTTGATTCTCCAGATGAAAACCGCTCTGTCGTGGCCGCGTACATTTCTCGTATTAGCGAAGAGAAAGGGGAAGTGACACCAAGCGCCGATAACAACTGGTCATTTGCTCCAATCAAGTCAGACAACAAGCTAGATGTTCGTTTTGAGACATCACCAAGTGACAAAGCCGCGCAGTTCATCAAAGAAAAAGGTCAATACCCGATGAAACGCGTCGCTACCGATGATATCGGTTTTGCGATTTACCAAATCGAACTGAACAAGTAATGTTCATTTTGTAACGGTACTAAGCGGCTCTGATGAGCCGTTTTTTTGTTGCCGATACACGTTACAATAGCGAAAACCGTTACCTGAGTTGACCACATGCACGCCGATCTTTATTCCGATTTAATCAATCACGGCTTCCTTGAAAGCGAAGCGAACCAACTTATTGAACATGGACAACAACTCGAGTTGCCAACGCGCCATATTCTCAACCATCAAGGTGAGTTCAGTTCACACATTTACTTTGTCTTAGAGGGCTTGTGCCATGCCAGTTACCTGACAGACAAAGGCAAAGAGTTCAGTAAAGAGTTCTACTGGGAAAAAGACTGGGTAATAGGTTTTGAAAGTCTCATAAAAAATGGGCCAGCTCCGTATTTATTGGAGACCCTAACGCCTTGTAATCTTTACTGCTTACCGATTCATGTACTACATCGATGGCGTCAAGAAAAACACCCAATTTACATCAAGCTACTGGAAGCGCAGTTGATGCATAAGGAAAACAAAGAACGCTTTATGCTGCTCTACTCGCCAGAAGAACGCTACCAATTATTTTGCCAACACTATCCAGATTTAGAGCAACGTATTACAGATAATCAAATTGCCGCTTACTTGGGTATTACTCCCATCAGCTTATGCCGCATTAAATCGCGCTTAAAAAATGGATTGAATAGCGTTAGTTGAGTTCAATAAGCAGTGTTAGATGAAATAAACGTTAGATGAAATAAAAAACAAAGGCGCTCAATATCGAGCGCCTTTGTTTTTAGAGAGTTTTTGACTATTTCAAAATTCGAGCTCTGAATTGACGGCCTTTCATTTTACCGTTACTGATAGTCTGCAGAGCTTTCTTTGCTGCTGCCTTATCCACTGCAACATAAGCTCGCATTGGGAACAAATGGATCTTGCCAACTTGAGAGCCCGGAATACCATCTTTGCCCGTTAGACAGCCAAGAATATCGCCAGGACGCACTTTTTGCTTTTTCCCGCCATCGATCTGAATCGTCACCATCTTTGATTGGTAAGGTTGTTGGTTCGACTTTGCAGGTAAGGTTGCTGGCATGACATCCATATCTAAGTATTCTTCGATGCGAGCGACACGTAAACCGTCTTTCTCACCAAAGAAACTGAACGCTAAACCTTTGCTGCCTGCACGACCAGTACGACCAATACGATGCACATGCACTTCAGGATCGCGAGAAAGCTCGAAGTTAAATACCGCATCAAGGTTATCCACGTCCAAACCACGCGCAGCGACATCCGTTGCCACTAGGATCGAAACGCTCTTGTTGGCAAACTGCACTAAAGCTTGATCGCGTTCACGCTGCTCAAGATCACCGTGAATATCAATCACGCTGAACCCTTTATGGTGTAATTCATCCGCGACGTTTTGAACTTCTTTCTTCGTATTACAGAACACCACAGCGGATTCAGGTTGATGCGTTAACAACAGATTTGCTAATGCTTCGTCACGCGCTTCTGAGCCATCAACTTTGTAAAAGTATTGAGCAATACTGGATGTGTCGTGGGTAGATTCCACTTTGATCATCTCAGGTGATTGCATGATACGTTGAGCAATTTGTTCGATCTTTTCTGGGAAAGTGGCACTAAATAGCAGCGTTTGACGCTGCTTCGGCGCGGCATCAATAACCGCATCTAACGCATCTTGAAAACCCATTTCTAGCATACGGTCTGCTTCATCCAACACGAGCGTATTAAGCTCTTCTAGGTTAATTCGACCTTTTTCTAGGTGATCAAGAATACGACCCGGTGTACCGACCAGAATGTGAGCGCCATGCTCTAATGAACCAATTTGTGGCCCCATTGGCATACCGCCACACAGTGTCAGTACTTTAATATTGTGAATGCCACGACCTAGCGTGCGGATCTCTTTCGCCACCTGATCTGCCAACTCGCGGGTTGGGCAAAGCACTAAAGATTGCACGCGGAAGCGTTTTACGTTCAAGTTAGACAATACGCCTAAGCCAAACGCAGCTGTTTTACCTGAGCCAGTTTTACCCTGACCAATCACGTCACGCTGATTCAAAATCGCAGGTAAGCTCAACGCTTGAATTGGCGTCATATGGGTGTAGTTCAATGATTCAAGCGTCTCTAGTAGCGCTGGATTAAGCCCTACTTGGTCAAAAGTTTGTTTGCTCACGGGGAAATATCCTCAGGTGGGATGAAAGAGAGGGCACATTATCGCCAGATTTATCACGAAGACCAGTGAAAATTAACCATTGTTAATGAGTAATAGCAGAAAACGAAGTAAAGTCAGCAGCATTGGCTCATTAATGGATATTGAAAATGATCAACTGGACTGCCCTACCTTTCTCTCAACTGACGACAACGCAACTGTATGAGATGCTGCGACTGCGTGTTGATGTCTTTGTGGTGGAGCAAACCTGCCCCTATCCGGAGTTAGACGGCAAGGATGTGTTAGAGGGCGTGTACCACCTACTCGGTTACCAAGACGATGAACTGGTTGCCAGTGCTCGCTTGCTTCCTGCAGGTACGACTTATGACAACGTAAGTATTGGCCGTGTGGTAACCAAACAAAGTGCACGCGGTAGTGGTCTTGGGCATGAATTGCTTGAGCAAGCCCTGCACCATTGCCAACGTCTATGGGCTGACCAAACGATTGATATCGGCGCACAAGAGCATCTGATGGCGTTCTATGCCAGTCATGGTTTTGAAGCCATTTCTGAAAGTTACCTTGAGGACGGGATCCCTCATGTAGATATGCGAAGAGGCATTGATATGAGCCGCTCGCAATAAAGGAGCGGCAATAGGAATGATGCTTTTAGCTAGCAAAACTAAACGTTTTGGTAACGCTCTGTTTTAGTCGCGATTCGCCTAGTGCTACTTATTGCGACCGAACGAGCCATCTGACAAACGGAAAAACATGACAGAATTACCATTTTTCTCGAGTTGCAGCATATCTAACTTGCCATCATCAGAGAGCTTAAAGCGAATTAACTGTCCTTGCTTAATATGACTGAGAGGTTTGTCACCGCCTTCAATCGCAACCAACGCATTAAGGTCAGCCATTGAAAGTTGGTTGTTACGGAACACTTGTGCTAGCGTGTCCCCATTTTTAATTTGATATTCTTTCCAGCTTTCTGATTGTGGTTGAGAAACCTGCGCGGAGCTTTGATCACTCAAACTCTGGGTATTCAACTGAATCGTCACGCGCTGAGTTTCAACTGGAGTCACGCTCGTCGACGACATCTCTTTAGGTGCTGGTACCACAAGAAGTAAAAGTACCACAGGAACCAATACCATCAGTGCACGCTGATGAAGCTTCGGCAAACCTTGCCAGAACTGAGCGATTGGTGAGAGGTTTTTCTGCCACTTTTCTTTGTCAAACGGCTGCTTCCAATCGATGGCAGCGAGCTTTTGCTTCATCAATCCGACATGGTCGACTTGCTGCTTTTTCTTTCTGCGACGATTCATTCTAATGAGTCCCTTAAAACTTCTGACACCAGTATAAAAATACCAGCGCGGAGAGTATATGTTTTTCGCCAAAGTAAAATGGGATTTCAAAGAAATTGGCAGAAATTTCACTTGGAGTAAGAGATAAGTCACACCATTAAAGCTTGATGACACCAATGAGCCACAATCATTTAAACCTTAGCGTGAAACTGATATCCTGTGGACTTTCTCACTCCTAATAAGAGCGACATTCATGTCTGAAATTAAATTTGAAACTGCAGAGCAGAAAGCAAGCTACGGTATTGGTCTGCAAATGGGTCAGCAACTAGCTGGTTCTGGTCTAGAAGGTCTAAGCGTTGACGCTATCGCTGCGGGTATCGCTACAGCACTAACAGGTGATATGCCATCAATCGAAATTGATGAAATCAACAAAGCACTTCAAGAACTTCACACGCGCGCAGAAGCTGCTCGTCAAGAAGCCGCTAAAGCAGCAGCTGCTGACGGTGAAGTATTCCTAAAAGACAACGCTCTACGTCCAGAAGTGAATGTTCTTGAATCTGGTCTTCAGTACGAAATCATTACTGAAGGTACAGGTGAAATCCCAACTTCAGACAAATCAGTTCGTGTTCACTACCACGGTGAGCTAACAGACGGCACTGTATTTGACAGCTCTGTTTCTCGCGGTCAGCCAGCTGAGTTCCCAGTAACAGGCGTAATCAAAGGTTGGGTTGAAGCACTTCAACTAATGCCTGTAGGTTCTAAGTGGAAACTGTACATCCCACAAGATCTTGCATACGGCGAGCGTGGTGCGGGTGCTGCAATCCCTCCATTCGCAGCACTAGTATTCGAAGTAGAACTACTAGACATCCTATAATTGAGGCTTTCCTCATATTTGATTCAAAGCGACGCTCATGCGTCGCTTTTTTTTGTCTCAATTTAGAATAATTGCTGTAAAGTGAGACAGAACACGCAATAACATGGAGGTATGATGCGTAACACTCTTATTTCACTTACTTTACTATCAATCGGCATTGGTAATGCACACGCTTTCTTAGACAAAGTCACAGAAAATGAAAGTGCCAACGGTTTAATGGATATGGTTAGCCAAGGCCTAAATTCAGAATCCTCACCAATCACTGAGCTATTGACGAGCCAACTACCTGTCTCCACCGAACAAGCGGCTGGCGGCGCAAGTGCTTTATTGGCACTCGCTCAAAGCCACTTATCCGAAACGAATAGCAGTGAGCTCAACTCTTTAATCCCGGGTTTATCGAGCCTAGGTGGGGCTCAGGATATGTTAGGGGGCATTGAAAACTTCAGCGCCGTCCAAAGTACGTTTGACAAACTCGGTTTAAACCCATCAATGATCAGCCAGTTTGCTCCGGTGATATTGAGCTATTTAGAAGGGCAAGGTGCAAGTGATGGCCTTATGAGCTCACTTACAGGGTTGTGGGATACAAGCAAGTAAACTTGAGCGAATCGAGATCCGTTCCTGTATTTATACCAATCGTAGTAAATGACTTACCACTCGCAGCAAATAACTGATTACTCACTATGTTTGTGGTTACCATGTTTGTGGTTACCATGTTTGTGGTTACTATGTTCGTGATTACTATGTTCGTGGTTACGATGATTGGGATGACTTTAATCAATACACATTTTAGATTGACATAAATTTCAGGCACAAAAAAGCCGAGCTATCGCTCGGCTTTTTCGTTCTTACGAACTGATTACTCAGCAGCTTCTTCAGCAGCTGGGCGATCAACAAGCTCAATGTAAGCCATTGGAGCTTTATCACCAGCACGGAAGCCAGCTTTTAGGATACGAGTGTAACCGCCCTGACGAGCAGCAAAACGTGGACCTAGTTCGTTAAATAGTTTTGCAACTACTTCGTTGTCACGAGTACGTGCAAATGCTAGACGACGGTTAGCAACACTGTCAGTCTTAGCTAGTGTAATCAAAGGCTCAACTACGCGACGTAGCTCTTTTGCTTTTGGCAAAGTAGTCTTGATAACTTCATGACGTACTAGAGAGCTAGCCATGTTGCTGAACATCGCTTTGCGATGTGAGCTGTTGCGGTTGAGTTGACGACCACTCTTACGATGGCGCATGACCTAATCCTTCTAACTAGTATCGATTAATCTTCAGCGATTGATGCAGGTGGCCAGTTTTCTAGGCGCATGCCCAGAGACAAACCACGTGACGCAAGTACATCTTTAATCTCAGTAAGAGATTTTTTACCAAGGTTAGGCGTTTTAAGTAGCTCAACCTCAGTGCGTTGTACTAGATCACCGATGTAGTGAATCGCTTCTGCTTTCAAACAGTTAGCAGAGCGAACTGTTAGTTCAAGATCGTCTACAGGACGCAGTAGGATCGGATCGAATTCTGGCTTCTCTTCCTTCTCCTCAGGTACACGTACATCACGAAGATCTACGAACGCATCCAATTGTTCAGCTAGGATAGTAGCTGCACGACGGATTGCTTCCTCAGGTTCTAGAGTACCGTTTGTTTCCATATCGATAACAAGCTTGTCTAGATCAGTACGCTGTTCTACACGAGCTGCTTCTACAGCGTAGGCAATTTTGTCTACTGGGCTGTAAGTAGCATCTACTAGTAGGCGACCGATTGGACGCTCGTCTTCTTCAGTATGGATACGCGCAGAAGCTGGAACATAACCACGACCACGTTCAACTTTAATTCGCATTGCGATTTCAGCGTTGTCATCCGTTAGGTGACAAATAACGTGTTCTGGGTTAGCGATCTCTACATCACCATCATGGGTGATGTCACCTGCAACCACAGGGCCCGAGCCTGATTTGTTCAGTGTAATGAACACTTCATCTTTGCCTTCGGCAACGCGGACAGCCAAACCTTTAAGGTTTAGAAGAATTTCAAGAATATCTTCTTGAACGCCTTCTTTAGTGCTGTACTCATGAAGTACGCCTTCAATCTCTACTTCTGTGACTGCACAACCAGGCATAGAAGATAGAAGAATGCGGCGAAGTGCATTACCTAGAGTATGACCAAAGCCACGCTCTAATGGCTCAAGAGTTACTTTTGCGTGAGTCGAGCTGATCTGTTCGATGTCAACTAGACGTGGCTTAAGAAATTCTGTTACAGAACCCTGCATTGTGTCCTCTCTTTAGTTTAACCTTACTTAGAGTAAAGCTCGACGATCAATTGTTCGTTGATGTCAGCTGATAGATCTGAACGTTCAGGCATACGCTTGAATGTACCTTCCATCTTGCCACCATCTACTTCAATCCAAGTTGGTTTTTCACGTTGTTCAGCAACTTCTAGAGCCGCTTTAATACGAGATTGCTGTTTAGCTTTCTCGCGGATAGATACAACGTCATTAGCCGCTACTTTGAAAGAAGGAACGTTTACAACTTTACCGTTAACTAGGATAGCTTTGTGGCTAACTAGCTGACGTGCTTCTGCGCGAGTTGCACCAAAGCCCATGCGGTAAACTACGTTATCAAGACGACCTTCAAGAAGCTGAAGTAGGTTTTCACCAGTGTTGCCTTTTAGGCGAGCAGCTTCTTTGTAGTAGTTACGGAATTGTTTTTCTAGAACGCCGTACATACGACGAACTTTTTGCTTCTCACGAAGCTGAACGCCATACTCAGATAGACGACCGCGACGAGCGCCGTGTACACCTGGTGCGTTATCAATTTTACACTTGGTATCGATCGCGCGAACACCAGACTTAAGGAACAAGTCAGTGCCTTCACGACGGCTAAGCTTCAGCTTAGGACCCAAATATCTTGCCATGATCTTTCTCCAGTAATCTAAAAAACGTTATACGCGACGTTTTTTAGGTGGACGACAACCGTTATGAGGGATTGGTGTAGCATCAACGATGTTTGTGATGCGGAAACCAGCTGCGTTCAGTGCGCGAACCGTAGATTCACGACCTGGACCAGGACCCTTAACCATAACTTCCAAGTTCTTTAGACCGTATTCTTTAGCCATTTCAGCACAACGCTCAGCAGCAACCTGTGCAGCGAACGGAGTAGACTTACGAGAACCGCGGAAACCAGAACCACCTGCAGTAGCCCATGCTAGAGCGTTACCTTGACGGTCAGTAATAGTTACGATTGTGTTATTGAAAGATGCATGGATGTGCGCAACACCGTCTGCAACTTGTTTGCGAACGCGTTTACGCGTGCGAGTTGGTTGTTTAGCCATTGTACTCTACCTTCCCGATTATTTCTTGATCGGCTTACGCGGACCCTTACGGGTGCGAGCATTGGTTTTAGTACGCTGTCCACGTAGTGGTAGACTGCGACGATGACGAAGACCACGGTAACAACCAAGGTCCATAAGACGCTTGATGTTCATTGATACTTCACGACGTAGATCACCTTCTACAGTGTATTTAGCTACACCATCACGCAGTTGATCGATCTGCTCTTCAGTTAGTTCACTGATCTTAACATCTTCAGCAATACCCACTTCAGCTAGAATAGCTTGAGAGCGAGTTTTACCGATGCCGTAGATCGCAGTTAGTGCGATTACAGCGTGTTTTTGATCAGGAATGTTAATGCCTGCTATACGGGCCATTATTCACTCCTAAGTGTTTCTATAAAAGAATTAGCCGCAGCAAAGCCCGTGATGGATACGCTGCGGAGTACTACTTCTTTTGCACGCAAAAGGTAGGCCGAGGAATATACTCGACCTAACCTTAGTTTTCAAGTAAAAACTTCTGCTAATTAGCCTTGGCGTTGTTTATGCTTTGGCTCACTGCTACAAATCACGCGAACGACACCGTTACGCTTGATTACTTTACAGTTACGGCAGATTTTTTTAACGGAAGCACGAACTTTCATTGCTAAACTCCGTAATTGAAACTGAGTCTACCGCCGTATTAACGACCGTAGCCTTTCAGATTCGCTTTCTTCAACACAGAATCATACTGTTGAGACATCAGATGAGTCTGTACCTGTGCCATAAAGTCCATGATAACAACAACTACGATAAGTAGTGATGTACCGCCGAAGTAGAAACGTACGTTCCACGCGACCATCATGAACTCGGGAATCAGACAGATAAAGGTAATGTACAGTGCGCCCGCTAGGGTTAAACGTGTCATTACTTTATCGATGTACTTCGCTGTCTGCTCACCTGGGCGGATGCCGGGTACGAATGCACCAGACTTCTTCAAGTTATCTGCTGTTTCACGCGGGTTGAAAACCAACGCCGTGTAGAAGAAACAGAAGAAAATAATTGCTGCTGCATAAAGCATTACATACAGCGGTTGACCTGGGCTAAGAGCCAAAGACACGTCAGTTAACCAACCGAACGCGCTGCTCTCACCGTTCTGACCAAACCACTGAGCCAGTGTTCCAGGGAACAGGATAATACTTGATGCAAAAATCGCAGGAATAACACCAGCCATATTAATTTTAAGTGGCAAGTGCGAGCTTTGCGCAGCAAATACTTTACGACCTTGTTGACGCTTAGCGTAGTTAACGACGATTCGACGCTGACCACGTTCCATGAAAACAACGAAGTAAATTACTGCAAAAGCCAATACTGCGATTAACAGTAGAAGAAGTACATGCAATTCACCTTGACGCGCTTGCTCGATTGTTTGACCGATTGCAGATGGCAATCCAGCAACAATACCTGCAAAAATCAGAATGGAAATACCATTACCGATTCCTCGCTCTGTAATTTGTTCACCTAACCACATTAGGAACATGGTGCCGGTTACTAAACTTACGGTAGCAATTAGCGTAAACATGGTTTGGTTGATAACAACCAGATTATCGACCATGCTTGGTAAGCCAGTTGCGATACCAATAGCTTGGAATGTTGCAAGTACAAGCGTGCCGTAGCGTGTATATTGGCTGATCTTACGACGGCCTGCTTCACCCTCTTTTTTGAGTTCCGCTAACGCTGGATGAACTACAGTTAGCAATTGGACAACAATAGATGCCGAAATATACGGCATGATGCCCAATGCTAATATAGATGCACGCTCAAGAGCACCACCGGAGAACATGTTAAACATTTCTACGATGGTACCTTTTTGCTGTTCGAACAAATCGGCAAGTACAGCAGCGTCAATACCAGGGATCGGCACAAAAGAGCCGGCTCGGAATACTAAAAGTGCACAAATTACGAATAATAAGCGCGACTTTAGTTCACTTAAGCCGCTCTGAGCACTACGAAAATCTTGTCCTGGTTTCTTAGCCATCTGTACCTCGTTCCTCGAGATTATGCCTCGATTTTACCGCCTGCAGCTTCGATTGCAGCTTTAGCGCCTTTAGTCACACGTAGACCTTTAACAGTCACTGCTTTATCAATCTCACCAGAAAGAACAACTTTTACGAATTCGATGTTCTTAGTGATGATGTTAGCAGCTTTAAGGCTGTTTAGATCAACCACGTCACCAGATACTTTCGCTAGTTCACCTAGACGAACTTCAGCAGACACTAGGCTCTTACGAGAAGTGAAACCGAATTTTGGTAGACGTTGTTTCAGAGGCATTTGACCGCCTTCAAAACCTGGACGAACTTTACCGCCAGAACGTGATTTTTGACCTTTGTGACCACGGCCACCAGTTTTACCTAGGCCCGAACCGATACCGCGACCTAGACGCTTAGGAGCGTGCTTAGAACCAGCAGCCGGTGCAAGAGTATTCAAACGCATTCTGATTACTCCTCAACTTTAACCATGTAGTAAACCTTGTTGATCATACCGCGCACGCACGGAGTATCTTCAAGTTCTACTGTGTGGTTGATTTTACGAAGACCTAGACCGCGCAAAGTAGCTTTGTGCTTAGGTAGGCGACCAATTGAGCTTTTAGTTTGAGTTACTTTAATAGTTGCCATGGTGTTCTTACTCCGAAATAGCTTCAACAGTTAGACCACGTTTAGCAGCAACCATTTCTGGTGACTTCACACTACCTAGCGCATCGATCGTTGCACGAACGATGTTGATTGGGTTCGTAGAACCGTACGCTTTAGATAGTACGTTGTGTACACCAGCAACTTCTAGTACTGCACGCATCGCACCACCTGCGATAACACCAGTACCTTCAGCAGCAGGCTGCATGTAAACTTTAGAGCCCGAATGGCGACCTTTCACTGGGTGGTGAAGTGTGCCTTCGTTTAGCGCGATAGTAGTCATGTTACGACGCGCTTTTTCCATTGCTTTTTGAATCGCTGCAGGTACTTCACGAGCTTTGCCGTAACCGAAACCTACACGACCGTTACCGTCACCAACTACAGTTAGTGCAGTGAAGCTCATGATTCGACCACCTTTAACCGTTTTAGAAACGCGGTTAACTGCGATTAGCTTTTCTTGCAAATCATTCGCTTGAACTTGTTGTTCTTTAGCCATCTTCCAACCCTACCTTAGAATTTCAGACCAGCTTCGCGAGCAGATTCTGCTAGCGCCGCTACTCGACCGTGGTATTGGAAACCAGAACGATCAAATGCAACTGCAGTTACGCCTTTTTCAAGAGCGCGTTCTGCAACAGCTTTACCTACTGCTTTAGCTGCATCGATGTTACCAGTGTATTTCACTTGCTCACGGATCGCTTTTTCTACAGTAGAAGCTGCTGCGATAACCTCAGAGCCGTTAGCCGCGATAACCTGTGCGTACACGTGACGAGGAGTACGGTGTACAACTAGGCGAGTCGCACCCAGTTCTGCAATCTTACGACGTGCGCGTGTAGCACGACGGATGCGAGATGCTTTCTTATCCATAGTGTTACCTTACTTCTTCTTAGCTTCTTTAGTACGCACATTTTCATCTGCGTAACGAACACCTTTACCTTTGTAAGGCTCAGGTTGACGGTAAGAACGAATGTCAGCCGCAACTTGACCAACTAGTTGCTTGTCACAACCAGTGATAACGATTTCAGTTTGGCTTGGACATTCAGCTTTAATACCCGCTGGCAACTCGTGCTCAACTGGGTGAGAGAAGCCTAGTGTTAGACCTACAGCGTTGCCTTTGATAGCAGCACGGTAACCTACACCTTTAAGAGTTAGCTTCTTAGTAAAGCCTTCAGTAACACCAACAACCATGTTGTTAACTAGAGCGCGAGCTGTACCAGCTTGTGCCCATGCGTTTACAACACCTTCTTTAGGACCGAAAGTCAGGTTGTTATCTTCCTGAGCGATAACTACAGCGTCGTTTAGTACGCGAGTCAGTTCGCCTTTAGCACCTTTTACAGTGATTTCTTGGCCGTTTAGTTTCACCTCTACGCCAGCTGGAATAGCGACAGGTGCTTTAGCAACACGAGACATAGTCTACTCCTTATTAAGCTACGTAAGCGATGATTTCACCACCAAGACCTGCTTTACGTGCAGCGCGGTCTGACATAAGACCCTTGGAAGTAGAAACGATAGCAATACCCAGACCACCCATTACAGAAGGAAGTTGATCTTTCTTCTTGTAAACACGTAGACCTGGACGAGAAACACGTTTAAGTTGCTCGATTACTGGTTTTGCTTGGAAGTACTTAAGTGTAACTTCTAGCTCAGGTTTTGCTTCGCCTTCAACAGCGAAGTCAACGATGTAACCTTCAGCTTTTAGTAGTGCAGCAATTGCAACTTTAAGCTTTGAAGAAGGCATTTTTACAGCAACTTTGTTTGCTGCCTGACCGTTACGAACGCGGGTCAGCATATCCGAAATCGGATCTTGCATGCTCATATGATTTACTCCAAATGATTAAGTGGCAATTACCAGCTAGCCTTACGAAGACCCGGAATCTCGCCTTTCATGCAAGCTTCACGAACCTTAATACGGCTTAGACCGAACTTACGTAGGTAACCGTGTGGACGACCAGTTTGGTTACAACGGTTGCGCTGACGTGATGCACTTGAATCACGTGGAAGAGACTGCAGTGATAGAACTGCGTTCCAACGATCTTCTTCAGATGCGTTTACATCGCTGATGATAGCTTTTAGCGCTGCACGCTTTTCAGCGAACTTAGCTACTAGCTTTGCACGTTTAGCTTCACGTGCTTTCATTGATTGTTTAGCCATAACAGTAACCCTTCACCTTACTTACGGAATGGGAAGTTAAAGGCAGCCAGCAGAGCTCGGCCTTCCTCATCAGTACCAGCAGACGTCGTAATAGTGATGTCTAAACCGCGTACACGATCAACTTTATCAAAGTCGATTTCCGGGAAGATGATTTGCTCGCGAACGCCCATGCTGTAGTTACCGCGTCCGTCAAAAGACTTAGCGCTAACACCACGGAAGTCACGTACACGTGGAAGAGCGATGTTAATCAAACGCTCAAGAAAATCCCACATACGTTCGCCACGCAAGGTTACTTTACAACCGATAGGGTAGCCTTCACGGATTTTGAAACCTGCAACAGATTTGCGAGCTTTAGTGATAAGTGGCTTTTGACCAGAGATCGTTGCCATATCAGCAGCTGCGTTTTCTAGCAGTTTCTTATCGTTGATTGCTTCACCAACACCCATGTTTAGGGTGATTTTCTCGATTCTAGGGACTTGCATGACGCTTGTGTAGCTAAACTGTTTGGTCAGTTCAGCGACTACAGACGACTTGTAGTAATCATGCAGTTTCGCCATAGTAGAACTCCAAATTACTTCTATTAGTTAGAAACGGTTTCGCCGTTAGACTTGAAGAAACGAACTTTCTTGCCGTCTTCAATACGGAAACCGATACGGTCAGCTTTACCAGTAGCTGCGTTAAAGATTGCAACGTTAGAAGCATCAATAGCTGCTTCTTGTTCAACGATGCCACCTTGTTGACCTAGAGCCGGAACCGGCTTTTGGTGCTTCTTAACAAGGTTGATACCTTCAACGATAACTTTACCAGTTGCTAGGACCTTAGTTACTTTACCTTTCTTGCCTTTGTCTTTACCAGCAAGAACGATTACTTCGTCGTTACGACGGATTTTAGCTGCCATTTCTACGTGCTCCTTACAGAACTTCTGGAGCCAGTGAAACAATCTTCATGAACTTATTGCCACGAAGTTCGCGTGTCACAGGACCAAAGATACGTGTACCGATTGGTTGCTCAGTAGTGTTGTTCAACAGTACGCAAGCATTTCGGTCGAAGCGAATGACAGAACCGTCAGGACGACGTACGCCTTTACGGGTGCGCACTACAACCGCCTTCAGAACGTCACCTTTTTTAACTTTACCGCGAGGAATTGCTTCCTTAACAGTAACTTTGATGACGTCACCGATATGTGCATAACGGCGGTGTGAGCCACCCAGAACCTTAATACACATTACGCTGCGTGCGCCTGAGTTATCAGCTGCGTCCAGCATACTTTGCATTTGGATCATGTTAGTGCTCCGCTAAATATTAATAACTAGACCCATCACGGGTCGGGCTGCCTCTTAAAAGAGACGCGGATTGTACCACCCTTTTTTGTGATTGGGTAGTCAAAAAATAAACGGCCCCAAAAAATTTTTTGGAGCCGCTTTCCTACCTATAGAATAGTGAAGATTACATCTTCGCCTTTTCTACAACTTTTACCAAAGTCCAAGACTTAGTCTTAGACAGTGGACGGCACTCAGCGATTTCAACTTTGTCGCCTAGGCCACATTCGTTGTTCTCGTCGTGTGCGTGTACTTTAGTTGTGCGTTTTACGAACTTACCGTAAATTGGGTGTTTTACGAAACGTTCGATAGCAACTACGATAGACTTGTCCATCTTGTCGCTAACTACACGACCTTGTTGAGTACGTTTTACTTCGCTCATTATGCGCCTGCCTTCTCAGTCAAAACAGTTTTCACACGTGCGATATCACGGCGTACAGCTTTCAGAGTATGAGTTTGCTGTAGTTGACCAGTTGCAGCTTGCATGCGCAAGTTGAACTGTTCACGTAGCAAATTCAATAGCTCAGCGTTAAGCTCTTCAACGCTCTTTTCGCGTAGATCTTGTGCTTTCATCACATCACCTGCTTAATTACAAATGTAGTCTTGAATGGCAGTTTACGAGCCGCTAGACGGAACGCTTCACGTGCCAATTCTTCAGGTACACCACCCATTTCGTACATAACCTTACCAGGTTGGATTTGGGCTACCCAGTACTCAACGTTACCTTTACCCTTACCTTGACGAACTTCAAGTGGTTTTTCTGTGATTGGTTTGTCTGGGAACACACGGATCCAGATTTTACCTTGACGCTTAACGTGACGTGTCATTGCACGACGTGCCGCTTCAATTTGACGAGCAGTTAGACGACCACGGCCAACAGCTTTAAGACCGAATTCGCCGAAGCTTACATCAGTACCTTTAGCTAGACCACGGTTACGACCTGTCTGAACCTTACGGAACTTAGTACGTTTAGGTTGTAGCATCTGTCGACTCCTTACTTACGGCCTTTACGCTGCTTCTTAGGCTTGTCAGCCTTAGGCTCTACAGCGTTAGCTGCTGGCATACCACCTAGGATCTCACCTTTGAAGATCCAAGTTTTAATGCCGATCACACCGTATTGAGTGTGAGCCGAAGAAGTTGCGTAATCAATGTCTGCACGTAGAGTGTGTAGAGGCACACGGCCTTCACGGTACCACTCAGAACGTGCGATTTCAGCGCCGCCTAGACGACCGCTTACTTCTACTTTGATGCCTTTAGCACCTAGACGCATTGCGTTTTGTACCGCGCGCTTCATAGCACGACGGAACATAACACGACGCTCTAGTTGAGACGCGATGCTGTCACCAACAAGCTGTGCATCAAGCTCAGGCTTGCGTACTTCAGCGATGTTAATTTGAGCTGGTACACCTGCAATTTTAGCTACAGCTGCACGTAGTTTCTCAACGTCTTCACCTTTCTTACCGATTACAACGCCTGGGCGAGCAGTGTGAATAGTCACACGGATGCTCTTAGCAGGACGCTCGATAACGATGCGTGAAAGAGATGCTTTTTGTAGTTCCTTAGTTAGGAACTGACGTACCTTGAAGTCGCCGTCTAGGTTGTCAGCGAAATCTTTGGTGTTAGCAAACCATGTAGCATTCCAAGGCTTAACGATGCCTAGACGAATACCATTAGGATGTACTTTTTGACCCATTGCTTACTCTCCTAGTCTCTAGCGATCTGCTACAACAACAGTGATGTGGCTTGAACGCTTCAAGATACGATCCGCACGACCTTTAGCACGAGGCATAATACGCTTCATGGTTGGGCCTTCATCTACAAAGATTTTTGCGACATTCAGATCGTCAATATCTGCACCTTCGTTGTGCTCCGCGTTAGCGATAGCAGACTCAAGAACTTTCTTAACTAGTACAGCAGCTTTTTTGTTGCTGAACGTTAGGATTTCTAGAGCTTGGTCAACAGATTTACCACGGATTAGATCCGCAACTAAGCGAGCTTTCTGAGGCGAAATGCGAGCAAAGTTATGTTTAGCAATAGCTTCCATTATTTACTCCTTAACGCTTCTTAGCTTTCTTATCCGCAGCGTGGCCGCGGTAAGTGCGAGTTGGTGCGAATTCACCCAGTTTGTGACCGATCATTTCTTCGGTAACGAAAACTGGAACGTGCTGACGACCATTATGGACAGCGATGGTCAAACCGATCATCGTAGGGATGATCATTGAACGACGGGACCAAGTCTTAAGTGGCTTTTTGTCTCCGCTTTCCACCGCTTTCTCTACCTTCTTCAGCAAGTGTAGGTCAATAAAAGGACCTTTCTTGAGAGAACGTGGCATGGCGATTCCTCTTTATATAGATTACTTGTTACGACGACGTACGATGTACTTGTCAGTGCGCTTGTTCTTACGGGTCTTAAAGCCTTTAGTTGGCATACCCCAAGGAGATACTGGGTGACGACCACCAGAAGTACGACCTTCACCACCACCGTGTGGGTGGTCAACCGGGTTCATTACTACACCACGTACGGTTGGACGTACGCCGCGCCAGCGTGAAGCACCAGCTTTACCTAGTTCACGTAGCATGTGCTCAGAGTTACCAACTTCACCGATTGTTGCACGGCCTTCAGAAAGTACTTTGCGCATCTCGCCAGAACGTAGACGGATAGTTACGTACGCACCGTCGCGAGCAACGATTTGAGCGTATGCACCAGCCGAACGAGCTAGCTGACCACCTTTACCAGGTTTAAGTTCAACGTTATGTACTGTTGAACCTACAGGGATGTTACGCATTGGTAGAGTGTTACCAGTTTTGATAGCAGCATCTGGACCAGATTGTACAACATCACCCGCTACTAGACCTTTCGGTGCTAGGATGTAGCGACGCTCACCGTCTTTGTAAAGAACTAGAGCAATGTTTGCGCTACGGTTTGGATCGTATTCAAGACGCTCAACTTTCGCTGGGATACCATCTTTAGTACGTTTGAAGTCAATTACACGGTAGTGGTGCTTGTGACCACCGCCGATGTGACGTACTGTAATACGACCGTTGTTGTTACGACCACCGTTCTTAGAGTTTTTCTCTAGAAGAGGTGCGTATGGCTTGCCCTTGTGTAGGTCAGCGTTAACAACTTTAACAACGTGACGACGACCAGGGGAAGTCGGCTTACATTTAACAATAGCCATTCTTAACTACTCCTGTTATTCCGCGCCGCCAACGAAGTCAAGATCTTGACCTTCTTTCAAAGTAACGTACGCTTTCTTAACGTCGCTGCGGCGACCTTGGCGTAGACCTTGACGTTTGGTCTTACCCTTAGTGATAAGAGTATTTACAGACTTAACTTCAACTTCAAATAGCTTTTCTACAGCTGCTTTGATCTCTTTTTTAGTTGCATCTTTAGCTACTTTAAAAACGATAGTGTTCGCTTTCTCAGCTGCCATAGTTGCTTTTTCAGAGATGTGCGGTGCACGTAGAACTTTTAGGATACGCTCTTCAGTGATCATGCTAGCATCTCCTCAACTTGCTTAACTGCAGCTGCAGTCATTACAACTTTGTCGAACGCGATTAGAGAAACTGGATCAATACCAGCTACGTCACGTGCATCAACTTTGTATAGGTTACGAGCAGCTAGGAATAGATTCTCATCTACTTCGCTAGTCACGATAAGCGCGTCAGTTAGCTCAAGCTCTTTTAGCTTAGCAACTAGCTCTTTCGTTTTTGGTGCTTCTACTGAGAAGTTATCAACAACGATTAGACGCTCTTGACGAACAAGCTCAGAAAGAATGCTCTTCATAGCACCACGGTACATTTTTTTGTTTACTTTTTGGCTGTGATCTTGTGGTTTCGCAGCAAAAGTAACACCACCTGTACGCCAGATTGGGCTACGAATTGTACCAGCGCGCGCGCGGCCAGTACCTTTTTGACGCCATGGCTTAGCGCCACCGCCAGATACTTCTGAACGTGTTTTCTGAGCGCGTGTACCTTGACGAGCACCTGCTGCGTATGCAACAACTACTTGGTGTACAAGAGCTTCGTTAAACTCACGTCCGAAAGTAGTTTCGGAAACAGTTAGTGCATCAGCACCTTTAACCATTAATTCCATTACTTACTCCTGAGACGTTATGCTTTAATAGCTGGTTTAACGATCACGTTGCCGCCAGTTGCGCCTGGGACTGCACCTTTGATAAGAAGCAGGTTGCGCTCAGCGTCAACACGTACGATCTCTAGGTTTTGAGTCGTTACACGCTCAGCACCCATGTGACCTGCCATTTTCTTGCCTTTAAACACGCGACCTGGAGTTTGACATTGGCCAATTGAACCCGGTGCACGGTGAGACAATGAGTTACCGTGAGTCATATCTTGAGTACGGAAGTTCCAACGCTTAACAGCGCCTTGGAAACCCTTACCTTTAGATGTACCAGTAACGTCTACTTTCTTAGTTTCGTTGAATAGTTCAACAGTTAGTTCAGCACCAACTTCGAACTCTTCACCGTTTTCCAAACGGAATTCCCAAAGACCGCGACCAGCTTCAACACCTGCTTTAGCAAAGTGACCAGCTTCTGGTTTAGTAACGCGGTTAGCTTTCTTAGCACCAGTTGTAACCTGGATTGCTGCGTAGCCATCTGTCTCAAGAGTTTTAACTTGAGAAACACGGTTAGCTTCAACCTCAACAACAGTTACTGGGATAGAAACGCCTTCTTCAGTAAATACGCGGGTCATGCCCACTTTACGACCGATTAGACCAATCATTCTTCTAATCTCCCTTAACCTAGGCTAATTTGAACGTCAACGCCCGCAGCAAGGTCTAGACGCATTAGAGCATCAACAGTTTTGTCTGTTGGCTCAACGATGTCGATTAGACGCTTGTGAGTACGGATTTCGTACTGGTCACGTGCTTTCTTGTTAACGTGTGGAGAGATAAGAACTGTGAAACGCTCTTTACGAGTAGGTAGTGGGATTGGACCACGAACCTGTGCGCCAGTGCGCTTAGCTGTTTCAACGATTTCCGCTGTAGAAGCGTCGATTAGTTTGTAATCGAATGCTTTTAGGCGGATACGGATACGTTGGTTCTGCATGAGACAGAGCTCCAATATTAAAAATTACACAAACAATATCGCCACTCAAACTCGTTAAGACGAGAGAATGCCGATTGATTTATGTGAAACCGTAGCATCCAAGATTAGGACGCATTGTCAGTTAATTTTCGATTAACTACCCCTACATACCAAAGTCACCTTTGGGGATAGTTTTTCCGAAGAAAAGATAGCTAATTGTATTAACCGCGAACATAAGCTGAGTATACATTACCTCGTAAATCATTAAGATTTACTCGCTCCTCACTGCTCATTGGTTCACAACTGGCTTAACCAGTGCGGTGCATTATACAGATCACACTTTAGGATGCAATACCTGCACGGAAAATAATCGAAGAAAATTTAACCGCTCAGAACAGTATTATCATTTCCGAATAATACAAAGGTTCCTGCTAAGCCAAATACAAAAAGGACGCCGAAGCGTCCTTTTTTAAACTGTAATCGTAATAGCAGTTGCTATTATTTCTTACCGCTTGATAGTGCACCGAAACGCTTGTTGAAGCGATCAACACGGCCGCCTGTATCAACGATACGTTGCTTACCTGTGTAGAATGGGTGACACTTGTCACATACGTCTAGGTGGATTGACTCTTTACCTAGAGTAGAGTTGAACTCAAAAGAGTTGCCGCAAGAACAAGTAGCAGATACTGCTTTGTATTCTGGGTGGATACCAGCTTTCATGGGATAACCTCAATAGTAGGCCGTGTCGCTATACGAGTCTAAGCCGCACACCACACGTAATTAATGATAAACAGGGATACCGCATCGAGTTGTCATCGAAGCCATATCTCAAGGCGCAGTATAGTAATGAATCACTCTACAGGGATCAACACATTTGGCAATTTTTTCGCCACTTTTTTCACCAGTACGAATGTACTGCCTCTGTTCTTGCTCTATAAAACGTACAGTGCTCGAATTTCGAGTTGGGTTTTAATAGACTATACGCTCCTCTTCCCTCTTTTATATAGTTAATATTCTATGCGTCCATCCATCGCCCGAGTGGCACTGCCAGTTCCTCTCGACAAACAATTTGACTATATCATTCCGGGTCACCTATTCCCGATTATCGGTGGACGTGTATCTGTGCCTTTTGGTCGGCAAACCCTAGTGGGCATCGTCACGGCAATGGTGAATCACTCTGATTTTCCAAAAGCGCAGCTTAAGCCAATCAAAGCGGTGTTAGACACTCAGCCGATATGGTCAGAAAAGCTCTATTCTTTGCTGACTTGGTGCAGCCACTTTTATCAATATCCCCTTGGTGACACACTGCACAATGCAATGCCAGCCGCGTTGCGTAAAGGTAAGCCAGCAGATTTTGCTACGCTGCAAGAGTGGCAAATCACCGCCTCTGGTAAAGATAAGCTCATGCAAGGTTTGGGGCGCGCAGTCAAACAGCAACGCGCTTTACAAATGCTGATCAATGGCGCTATCCCACATCAAGAGTTTGTTGACCAAGAGATTGCGTCAACGGTGCTTAAGTCTTTAGAAGAAAAAGGCTGGATCGAAAGTATTGAAAAAAAGCCAACGATCACCAAATGGGGCCAGCAAGTAGAGTGCAACGTTGAAAAACCTAAGCTAAATCATGAACAAGCACTCGCTATTGCGAGCGTGAATAGCCAAACGGGTTTTGCCTGCTATTTATTAGAGGGGGTAACGGGCTCAGGGAAAACTGAAGTCTACTTGAACCTCATTAAGCCAATACTAGAAAAAGGCAAACAAGCACTCGTATTAGTGCCAGAAATTGGCCTAACGCCGCAAACCATCAACCGCTTTAAACGTCGCTTTAATGTGCCAGTTGATGTTATTCACTCTGGCTTGAATGATACCGAACGACTGAATGCATGGCTCTCTGCTCGAGACAAAGCGGCCGGAATTATCATCGGTACTCGCTCTGCCCTGCTTACCCCTTTTGCCGATCTCGGCATCATTATTGTTGATGAAGAACACGACGCCTCTTACAAACAACAAGACAGTTTGCGTTACCACGCACGCGATGTTGCCGTTATGCGTGCCCATAAAGAGCAAGTCCCGATCGTATTAGGCTCCGCTACCCCTGCTCTCGAAACCCTGCATAATGCGCTTTCGGGTAAGTATCACCATTTAACTCTGACAAAACGAGCAGGCTCAGCCGTACCCACAACCAATAAAGTGCTCGACGTTAAAGGTCAGTTTTTAGAAAGTGGCTTATCCGCAACCTTAATTGCCGAGATGCGCAAGCACCTTAAAGCGGGCAATCAGGTCATGTTGTTCCTTAATCGTCGTGGTTTTTCTCCGGCATTAATGTGCCATGAGTGTGGCTGGATTGCGGAATGTAAACGCTGTGATGCCTATTATACGTTTCATCAGTACAGCAATGAGATACGTTGCCATCATTGTGGGTCACAACAACCTATCATCCATCAGTGTCAGGGGTGCGGTTCAACTCACTTAGTCACCGTGGGTGTTGGGACAGAACAGCTCGAACAGCAACTGACGCAACTATTCCCAGAATACAAAGCTATCCGTATAGATAGAGACAGCACTCGTCGTAAAGGCAGCTTGGAAGATGCGCTTGAATCTATTCGTAAAGGGGAGTATCAAATCCTCATTGGTACGCAGATGTTAGCGAAAGGCCATCACTTCCCTAATGTGACGCTGGTTGCCTTACTCGATGTCGACGGTTCTCTGTATAGCAGCGATTTTCGTGCATCTGAACGTTTAGCGCAGTTATTCATTCAAGTGGCAGGGCGTGCAGGACGAGCAAGCAAACCTGGTGAAGTTATCTTACAGACCCACCATCCCGAACACAGTTTGCTTCAAGCTCTTTTGCAAAAAGACTATCGTCACTTTGCGATGACGGCGCTAGAAGAGCGTAAATTGGCCCAACTTCCGCCTTATAGCTTTTTAACCTTATTCAAAGCGGAAGCCAATCAAAGTGAGCTTGTCGAAGATTTCCTGCGCCAAGTAAGATTTACGTTAGAGTCGCATCCATTATTCGACGAATCTTGCATGGTGTTGGGCCCAACGCCCTCACCACTGGCTAAACGTGCGGGTAAGTACCGTTGGCAATTGTTATTACAAACTCAACATCGTTCATTGATGCAAAAGTTATTGAGCAGTGCGAAACCTGCTATTGAGTTGTTGCCAAATGCCAAAAAGGTTCGCTGGAATTTAGACATTGAACCACAAGACCTCAGCTAGCAAACGTTTAACCATGAAATGAATTACCGTTTAATGTGATGAGAATCACAATAGGATTGTGTTTTTTGTTAATCAGCCCGTAACTTTCGCTTTAGAAATGAATAGACTATTCAAATTAGCAAAGTCTTACGCTGGAAAATAGCTTGGACTGACATTAAAACAACGACTAACGTCAATTTGGCAAAACTTTGAGAGGGTATAACTATGGCGACAATGAAGGATGTTGCCCAGCTTGCGGGGGTTTCGACAGCGACAGTTTCACGAGCGCTCATGAACCCAGAAAAAGTCTCATCTTCCACCAGACAACGTGTTGAAGATGCCGTACTTGAGGCTGGCTATTCTCCAAATTCATTAGCACGCAATTTACGTAGAAATGAATCAAAAACCATTGTCACTATAGTGCCGGACATCTGTGATCCTTATTTTTCGGAGATCATTCGCGGTATCGAAGATGCGGCGATGGAGCATGGCTACTTAGTTCTACTTGGCGATAGCGGGCAGCAGAAAAAGCGTGAGAGCTCATTCGTCAACTTAGTCTTTACCAAACAAGCCGATGGCATGTTATTGCTAGGTACCGACCTGCCATTTGATGTCAGCAAACCTGAACAGAAGAATTTGCCTCCTATGGTCATGGCATGTGAGTTCGCCCCTGAGCTTGAACTGCCAACCGTGCACATTGATAACCTCACCGCAGCTTTTGAAGCCGTCAACTATCTCACTCACCTCGGACATAAGCGAATCGCACAAGTGTCTGGCCCAGAGACGGCTGTGCTTTGTCAATTCCGCCAACAAGGTTATCAGCAAGCACTGCGCCGCGCTGGCATTACTCAGAATGCACAATACAGCGTAGTTACCGACTTCTCTTTCGAGGGTGGTGCCCAAGCGGTGCGTAAGCTACTCGAGCTTTCCGAGCCACCAACCGCCATATTTTGTCATTGTGACACGATGGCGATTGGCGCGCTCCAAGAAGCAAAACGGCTTGGTTGGCGAGTACCTCAAGATCTATCTGTCGTCGGGTTTGATGATATTCAGTTTGCTCAATACTGCGATCCACCGTTAACGACCGTTTCTCAGCCTCGTTATGAAATTGGCCGACAAGCCATGTTAATGATGTTAGAGCTCCTTAAAGGCCACGACGTACATTCTGGCTCTCGTCTACTTGATACCAAACTTGTCGTACGTGGCAGTGCTGCGCCACCGTTACGATAGGGATGAGAAAGGGTCTAGGTTATTAGGGCCTAGATCCTAGGACCTTTCCCTCAAACTCACAAGATTATGTGAATAGGGTGTTTTCTCATTGCGTTCTGGATTAACATATTTCGCAGAATCATCGATGACCTGAAGTAACCGTGGCAAATAAAGATTATGTAAGAAGAGGACGCGGCGCTCCGAAGAAAAGCGCGAAGAAACAACCCTCTCGAAAGAAACCTTGGCGTAGTGGTCTACTTGCTCTTTTGCTCGTGGGCGGCTTTGGCTATGGCCTTTACCTGCTGAACTCAGATCCTGAGCCAGAGCAACCTGTCGTTCAACAGCAAACCTCCACCAGCAAACCTAAACCTAAAAAAGAACTGCCTCCCCCTCCGGAAGAAAAGTGGGAATACGTCGAGTCTCTGCCGAATCGTGAAGTAGAAGTCATCGCGAAAGAAGTCGAAGTCTCTAAAATCCCATACGTAATGCAGTGCGGCGCTTACAAAAAGCAAAGCCAAGCAGAAGAGCGCAAACTGGCTATCGCTTTCCAAGGTATTAGCAGTAACGTCATCAAGAAAGATGGCAGCTCTTGGTATCGTGTGGTACTTGGTCCATACAAATTCAAACGAGATGCTGAAAAAGATCGCCATAAATTGCAACGCGCGAAAATAGAGCCGTGCGCAATTTGGAAAGAGAATTTTTAAGACAAGATCCTTGGATAATAGGTCCTAAGTTTTTAGGGCCTAGAACCTAGGATCCTAGGACCTATCTCGTTTTCCCTAGAACCTTTGTTTTCGCCCCCTTGAATCCCTAAATCCTTTCCCCCATATACTTAATTAAATCCAAAAGAAATAATTAAGAGGTCGACTGTGACTACCATTGTATCTGTACGTCGAAACAACAAAGTTGTCATTGCGGGTGATGGCCAAGTATCGCTAGGCAATACCGTCATGAAAGGTAATGCTCGTAAAGTACGTCGCCTATACAACAATCAAGTATTAGCAGGCTTCGCTGGCGGTACTGCGGATGCATTTACCCTATTCGAGCGCTTTGAAAGCAAGCTGCAAATGCACCAAGGCCACTTAACGAAAGCGGCTGTGGAACTGGCAAAAGACTGGCGCAGTGATCGCGCACTTCGCAAGCTAGAAGCATTATTAGCGGTAGCCGATGAAACCGCATCTCTTATCATCACAGGTAACGGTGACGTAGTTCAGCCAGAAAACGATCTAATCGCTATCGGCTCTGGCGGCGCATACGCACAAGCCGCTGCAACCGCACTATTAGAAAACACAGACCTAGACGCGCGCGAAATCGCAGAAAAAGCGCTAAACATCGCTGGCGACATCTGTGTATTCACCAACCACAATCACACTGTAGAGGAACTAGAATCTACAGTAGAACTTCCTAAGCCAACGGCTTAAACGTAATCGTAACGAAGTAAGGAAAAAATATGTCTGAAATGACTCCTCGCGAAATCGTTCATGAACTGAACCGCCACATTATTGGTCAAGATAAAGCAAAACGTTCGGTTGCGATTGCATTGCGTAACCGCTGGCGTCGTATGCAGCTTGAAGAAAGCCTACGTGTCGAAGTAACACCAAAAAACATTCTAATGATTGGTCCAACTGGTGTAGGTAAAACCGAGATTGCTCGTCGTCTTGCTAAGCTGGCAAACGCACCATTTATCAAAGTAGAAGCAACCAAGTTCACTGAAGTCGGTTATGTCGGTAAAGAAGTGGAAACCATCATCCGCGATCTCACCGACGTTGCTGTGAAGATGACCCACCAGCAAGCGATGGAAAAAGTAAAATTCCGCGCAGAAGAGCAAGCGGAAGAACGTGTTCTTGATGCCCTATTGCCACCAGCGCGTGATGCTTGGGGTCAAACAGAGCAAAAAGAAGACACATCGAACACGCGTCAAGTCTTCCGTAAGAAACTGCGTGAAGGTCAGCTAGACGATAAAGAAATCGAAATCGATGTGGCTGCACCGCAAATGGGCGTGGAGATCATGGCGCCTCCTGGTATGGAAGAGATGACCAACCAGCTACAAGGCATGTTCCAAAACCTTGCGGGTGACACCAAGAAAAAACGCAAACTGAAAATCAAAGACGCCATGAAAGCGTTGGCAGAAGAAGAAGCAGCAAAACTGGTTAACCATGAAGAGCTAAAAGAATCTGCGATTTTCAACGTAGAAAACAATGGTATCGTCTTCATCGATGAAATCGACAAGATTTGTAAGCGTGGCGAAAGTTCAGGCCCTGACGTTTCTCGTGAAGGTGTTCAGCGTGACCTACTGCCACTTATCGAGGGCAGCACGGTCTCTACTAAGCACGGCATGGTGAAAACCGACCACATCCTGTTTGTAGCATCGGGCGCATTCCAAGTCGCGAGGCCATCTGATCTGATCCCTGAACTGCAAGGTCGTCTGCCTATTCGTGTCGAACTTGAGGCGCTCACCAGCAATGACTTCAAACGAATTCTGACTGAGCCTAAGGCGTCTTTAACCGAGCAGTACATCGCGCTGATGAAAACCGAAAGCGTGGATGTCGAATTCACAGAAGACGGCATCACTCAAATTGCAGAAGCGGCGTGGACAGTAAACGAAACCACAGAAAACATTGGTGCGCGTCGTCTACATACGGTGATGGAACGTCTGATGGATGAAATCTCTTACGACGCAACAGAGAAAGCTGGCGAAAAGTTCGTGATTAATGCCGCTTACGTGAAAGAGCGTCTTGGTGACACCATCGAGAACGAAGACCTAAGCCGCTTTATTCTTTAATCGCCAATACGCGAACACTATGGAAAGCCCAGAATGTTATATTCTGGGCTTTTTTGTCTAAATCAAAGATCCAAGATTCCTAAGTCCTAGGTCCTAGGTCCTAGGGGAAGTTTTTGCAATCTTAGTTTGCAATGCTAAACCTCTAAGTTCTCAACCCCTTTGCTTGCGTTATGCTTTTGTTTTACTTGGTCGATTTACTCATCGACTCAAGAGTGAGTTGCTTTAAGTCAATAGCGCATTGGTGACTTTGTGCTTATACTGGGCACATTGGTTACTAGCACGAAATATCCATGAAACAATCATTGCAAATTTGGCTCGATGCCGCACGCCCGAAAACATTACCCCTCGCTCTGGTCTCTATTCTCACCGGTAGCGTGCTCGCCTATTCAACCGGGCAATTTTCAATGACCATTGCGATCATGGCATTTGTCACCGCCACCTTATTGCAAATCCTATCCAATCTTGCCAATGATTATGGCGATGCGGTCAAAGGCACTGACAACGAAAATCGTTTAGGCCCTCAGCGTGCGATGCAATCTGGCGCGGTAACCGCTGAGCAAATGAAAAAAGCGATCATCTTTAATGTTGTGCTGACGATCATTGCTGGCCTTATCTTAGTTTTTTACTCACTCAGCTCGTTTGAAAGTATCATCACTTTTATCGGTTTGGGTGTGCTTGCCATCTTAGCGGCCATCGCTTACACCATGGGCAGCAAACCATATGGCTATGTCGGCTTGGGCGATCTCTCCGTGTTCCTATTCTTTGGTCTGCTTGGCGTTTCTGGCACTTATTTTCTGCATACCGGTCACGTCGATGCGGCGCTGTTTCTGCCTGCACTGGGTTGTGGTTTACTGGCGGTTGCCGTTCTTAATATCAACAACATGCGTGATATCGAAAACGACACGGAATGTGGAAAACGCACGGTTGCCGTTCGCCTCGGGCAACGAAAAGCAAAACAATACCACTTCATTTTGCTTGCTGGCGCACTGCTTGCGTTCGCCGTTTACTTATTAATCCAAGATAAACCCGTTTGGATCAGTCTGCCCTTTTTGCTCAGTATTTATGTTGTCGCGCATCATGGTAAAGCCGTTTGGGAAACCAAAGCTCCTGCACAAATCGCACCAATGATGCCCGTCATCGTGAAATGCTCACTGGTAACGAATGTTCTGTTTGCAACAATTGTGGTAGCTCAAACTCTGATAAGTTAAAAAAGGAATCTCGTTGCATTGACTTAATGCCTAGATATACTCAAAGACAACGTTTTCTGTTTAAGAAAGGTACGCCATGGAATACAACACTTCAGCACTTTGCGATATTTACCTCGACCAGGTAGATGTTGTCGAACCGATGTTCAGTAACTTTGGTGGTCGCGCATCGTTTGCAGGCCAGATCACGACCATAAAATGCTTTGAAGACAATGCATTGATCCGTGAAACTCTCGAACAAGACGGCATCGGACGTGTACTGCTGATTGACGGTGGCGGTTCCTTACGTAAAGCGCTAATTGATGCAGAAATTGCAGCGCTAGCCGAAGAAAATGAATGGGAAGGCATTATTGTTTATGGCTGCGTTCGCGAAGTTGACGTACTCGAAGACATGAACTTAGGCATTCAAGCCCTTGCCTCTATTCCTGTAGGCGCAGCAAGCCAAGGTATTGGTGAGCATGATGTACCAGTAAACTTTGGCAGCGTCAGCTTCTTGCCGGAAGATTACGTCTACGCTGACAGCACAGGCATTATTCTATCCCCAGAACCACTCAATGTGGATCTCGAGTTAGGTGAAGAAGAATAGATCTTAGGTGTTAGAGCCTAAGTTTTAGGCCCTAGGTGGAGCGCTCTGTGAGTTTGTGCATTTCATTGGCCTTTTTAGAAGGTGGATGGAATACGGAACGCTTCGCTTACGGAATACGTGGAAAAGCACACATCAAGCTATCTTGTCATTTCAACTAGCCTCAGCGAGACTAGGAATCGATTATTAGCGGACTATTTAGTTTCAGTACATTACCTTAGTGTATCAAACTCGGTCTGTAGATTCTGAATCACGTTCGTCCCTCACTGTTCAGAATGACGGTATTTTTACACTGCATAAAAACGTTTGTGCGGAATTCAGAAAAGCACTTCAAGCAACCTTGTCATTCCAGCGAGCCTCAGCGAGACTAGGAATCTATTATTAGCGGACTATTTAGTTTCAGTACATTACCTTAGTGATATCAAACTCGGCCGGTAGATTCTGAATCACGTTCGTTCCTCACTGTTCAGAATGACAGTATTTTTACACTGCATAAAAACGTTTGTGCGTAATCCGTAATACAAAAGCTTAGGCCCTAGAACCTAGGATCCTAGGAACTGTCTTTCCCTAGGATCTTTCTTTTGCCCAAATACACAAACACCCGCCGAGGCGGGTGTTTTAAATTCTGGATATGGAGTGAATTATTCCACTTCGTCCATTTTGCCAAGTAGTGCACGAATGCGCTCTTGCCATTGAGCATGCTCTTGTTGAGCTTGTTGAGATTTCTGCTCTAGATCTTCACGCTGAGAGCGAAGCTCATTTGCTTCTGCTTCTAGCTTTACTTTGTCTTCTTTCAGCTCTTCAACTTCCATCTGAAGAAGAGTGATTGTATCAACTGCAGTTTGAATTTTTGCTTCTAGTTTTTCTAGTACTTCAAAAGACATCTTGGCCTACCTTTATTGTTCCGTGGGGACGATACACGACAAATCGTCGGCACCTAACCTATAAGATTCATTCTACTCAGCGTAGCGACGAGAAACACTTACTATATTCGATATTTTGCATCATTCGGTCAAAAAATCAGCGCAATCTCACTAAACTCTGACTTTTCTGAACAGTGAAGTTTTTTTGCACTCTATTTTTGGCTTCTTCACATTAAAAACTCACCCGATAATTGATCGAATTCAAGTTAGTTAGAGTTAAAGCTCAGCAAAAAGGCAAACGTTTAACTTGCGATGTGGTAGAATCGCCGCGCAAATTTTTCTTCCCTCTTGTTACTTGGAGACATCATGAAACGCGATTTAGCAATGGCATTTTCCCGTGTTACTGAAGGTGCCGCTCTGGCTGGCTACAAATGGCTTGGCCGCGGTGACAAAAACGCAGCTGACGGTGCTGCCGTTGAAGTGATGCGAACCCTACTAAACAAAACCGACATTAGCGGTGAAATCGTTATCGGTGAGGGTGAGATCGATGATGCTCCTATGCTTTTCATTGGTGAGCAAGTGGGTACGGGTGGTGATGCTGTCGATATCGCAGTAGATCCTATCGAGGGTACTCGCATGACGGCAATGGGCCAATCGAACGCATTAGCGGTATTGGCGGCCGGTGAAAAAGGCAGCTTCTTAAAAGCACCAGACATGTACATGGAAAAGTTAGTGGTAGGCCCTGGCGCGAAAGGCGCGATTGACCTCAATAAACCGCTAAAAGAAAACCTAGAAAACGTTGCGAAAGCATTAAACAAATCACTTGATACGTTGGTTGTTATCACACTAGCAAAACCTCGTCATGATGACGTGATTGCAGAAATGCAAGCGATGGGTGTGCGCGTATTCGCTGTGCCTGATGGTGATGTAGCGGCTTCTATTCTAACTTGTATGCCTGACAGCGAAGTAGATTTAATGTACTGCATCGGTGGTGCGCCTGAGGGTGTGGTTTCTGCAGCAGTCATTCGCGCACTAGATGGTGATATGCATGGCCGACTTCTTCCTCGTCACGAAGTCAAAGGCGATACCGAAGAAAACCGCATTTACGGCACTGCTGAGCTTAAGCGTTGTGAAGAAATGGGCGTACAAGCAAATGTTGTTCTTAAGATGGAAGACATGGCTCGCAGCGACAATGTTATCTTCTCGGCGACAGGTATTACTAAGGGCGATCTACTTGAGGGGATCACTCGCCAAGGCAACATCGCAACAACAGAAACTCTGCTTATCCGCGGCCGCTGTCGTACTATCCGCCGTATCAAGTCTACGCACTACCTAGAGCGTAAAGACCCTGAAGTACGCGATATTATTCTTTAAACAGATACAAAGTTCCTAGGGCCTAGGATCCTAGGAACTTGCCTTTCTCCTAGGACCTCTCTGTTTTCCCTAGGATCTATCTTTTAAACCTTGTTTCCCCCAAAACTAAGTCAACTCTTCTCTTTACTAATCCTATCGCGCATAATATGTACTGATGTATAGATGGTGGGCATATGAAAACCGTAGATAGGATTTTGCAAATCGTTAAGCGTGATGGCTCTGTCACTGCGAAGCAACTCTCTTCCGAACTGAACATGACAACCATGGGGGCTCGTCAGCACCTACAAGGTTTAGAAGATGACGGCATCCTATCGATTCATGATGTGAAAGTGAAAGTGGGTCGCCCTACTCGTCATTGGTCATTAACTCAAAAAGGGCATGAGCAGTTTGCTGATCGCCATGGCGAACTAACCATCCAATTTATTGAAGCCGTTGAGCACATTTTTGGTAAAGACGGGCTCGATAAAGTCACATCAGAGCGAGAAAAGCTCACGCTTAAACACTACCAATGGCATCTTGCACAATGTGATTCATTGGAAGACAAACTCAATAAGTTAGTTTCACTGCGCGAGAAAGAGGGTTACATGGCGGAGTTGGATCAAGACGAACAAGGCCTCATCCTCATCGAGAACCACTGCCCTATTTGCAAGGCCGCAACTCGTTGCCCTAGTTTGTGTCAATCTGAGCTCAATGTGTTTCAATCACTGTTAGGTAACGATACGCTCATAGAGCGCACAGAACACATTATCAACGGTCAGCGCCGCTGCGTTTATCGCATTCAAGAACCCATCTCTGACTGATTTCTCTACGGCTATCTGTACCGAATGGCCATCGTTAGCAAATGACTAGCGATGCCGAGAACTCTGCGCCAAAGACTCCGCCCTAAGTTTCTTATAAATGAGACCATAGCCAAATCCCCCTATCCTCCTTTCCCCAGTGGATTACGCTTTTACTAATAAAAGCAGCGTCCTATGGATTGGGAGACAACATGACTGCCCCTCACAAGCCACAAGTTTTACCCTCATTCGATGATATGGTCAAAATGGCCAAACACGATCCTGAAGCCTTTGAGCAGTTCCGCCATGAAATGGCAAAAGAGATGATTGAAAGTGCCTCAGAAGAAATGCAACCACGCTTATGGGCGCAACAAAGCCATATAGACCGAGTCATTAATAATTGTAAGAACCCCAACCATACTAACGTGGTGTTAATGAACGAACTGCAAAAACAAGTCGTGAAGTTTAGAGAAGCGCTGCAAGGGGAAACGGCACCGGCGCAAAAAGCGGATGTGGTGAGTTTAAAGACGTTTAAAGATAGGGATGATTTTTATTGAACGTTCTTAGGCCCTAGGTTTTTAGGTCCTATATCCTAGTTGGAGCGCGCTAGACGTTTATACGTTTCAATGAGTTATTGAGAAGGCTGTTGGAATACCGGGCGCTTCGCTTACAGAATACAGAATACAGAAAAGACCACGATTGCGCGTAATCAGTAACCCAAGATTTTAAGCCCTAGGATCCTAGGACCTGCTTTTTACCTAGGGCCTTTCTTTTCCTTTTACTCCGGCTCTGGTCCGTAGTGGTTCTGGCCTGCAGTTCCTTTCAAGAAACCACACTCTACCAAAATCCATACACCACAAATCAATGAGACAGAAGCAATCAACATTTGCGGTGTCGATGCTGCCTGAGCATCTGGGTTTGTCATTGGCGTAGCAATTCGACCAATAATCAAAGGAATGTTTAATGCTAGCCAGTAGATGGACTTATTACGGTCATGCCAGCGTTTGGTCGTTATCGCCAGATCAGGAATGAGTAAAATAAGCAGAAACACCGGTAAAATGATGTAAGAAAATGCCGAGAACAGCTTGTTGATACCTACGCCAAAGCCGAGTATCGAGATATAGTAAACAATATTCCATGCCCAATATGTTTTTCGGCCTATACGCCCTTGAAACGAAAATAGTAACTCTTTAATCGACATCGACTTTTATCCAAAAACTAGAATGGGTATAGAGTAACGAAGAGCACAATAAAGGGCAAAGAAAAGGAATGAAAAAAGGTCCTAGGGTCCTAGGGTCCTAGGGTCCTAGGAAGAGCTTATTGGGCGTTCGGAGCGCTTCAATGAGTTTTTGAAAAATTGATTAGAATACCGAATACGGAGCGCTACGCTTATGGAATACGGGAAAGCACACATCAAGCTATTTTGTCATTCCAGCGAGCCTAAGCGAGACTAGGAATCTTTCATCAACAAACACTTGGCCCAAACTCGCGCCTTCAACCAACGATCTCTCAGTTAGTAGATTCTGAATCACGTTCGTTCCTCACTGTTCAGAATGACAGCATTTCTCTTCCAACCGGAAACAACGTTTGCGCGTAATCCAGAAAAGCACTTCAAGCAACCTTGTCATTCCAGCGAGCCTCAGCGAGACTAGGAATCTACTATTAGCGGACTATTTAGTTTCAGTACATTGCCTTAGTGATATCAAACTCGGTCGGTAGATTCTGAATCACGTTCGTTCCTCACTGTTCAGAATGACAGTATTTGTCTTCCAACCAGAAACAACGTTTGCGCGTAATCCGTAATCAAAAACATTAGGCCCTAGGATCTGTCTTTTAAACCTAGGACCTCTCTGTTTCCCTAATTCACCACTTTCTGGAAACAATCAATATCCATATCGCGAACGTTCACCGTTAGGCTACGTACATGGCTAGCTTGCTCTTGTAGCACCGTCATTAATGCTCTCGACAGGTCTCGCTTTTGCTCTGGTGTTCGGCCTGAGAGTAAATCAAAGTTAAGATGAATGAAGTCCACACTATCGCCCTCATCGCCGACTAACCAATGATGACAGCGCAATGCTCTGGACTTAACCGATGCAACGTCGAACAATCCGGTTCCAATAGCCACTTTGTGTAAGTCTTCTAATAAACCTTGAACATTGACACGCTCATCCACCGAGTTGGAATATTCTAAAACTAAGTTTGGCATTATGATTCCTTTCTGATTATGGCGAACTTTTCACCCTTAGTAATACCAACCTACGCAGCAATTTCCGAGGATTGAGCTATCATTCTGTCTACGTGATCACCAATCGTTTGCTTTTAACAAAAATAACAGAACACATTCCGCATTGAGCAGATAAAGAAAGCCGAATAAGACATGACACCAATCATGATCTGTTCGCATTATTCTGTTATATTCCTACGTAGATTTTTTTACATTAATTGATTATTTGACATTAAAGATAAGGGAGATATTCCTATGCGTCGTCCTGTAGTGATGGGTAACTGGAAACTAAACGGTAGCAAAGCAATGGTAACTGAGCTACTAGCGGGTATTAACGCTGAACTTGAAGGCGTTGAAGGCGTTGACGTAGCAGTAGCTCCACCAGCTCTTTACATCGGTCTAGCTGAGTGTGTCATCGCAGAAGGCGATAACAAAATTATCCTAGGTGCTCAAAACACTGACCTAAACAACAGCGGTGCGTTCACTGGCGACATGTCTCCAGAAATGCTGAAAGACTTTGGAGCAACTCACATCATCATCGGTCACTCAGAGCGTCGTGAATACCACAACGAATCTGACGAGTTCATCGCGAAGAAATTCAACTTCCTAAAAGAAAACGGCCTAACGCCTGTTTTCTGTATCGGTGAATCTGAAGCGCAAAACGAAGCTGGCGAAACTGAAGCTGTATGTGCACGTCAAATCAACGCGGTTATCGACACTTACGGTGTTGAAGCGCTAAACGGTGCGATCATCGCTTACGAACCAATCTGGGCTATCGGTACTGGTAAAGCAGCAACAGCTGAAGATGCACAACGCATCCACGCTTCTATCCGCGCACTAATCGCAGCGAAAGACGAAGCAGTTGCAGAGCAAGTAATCATCCAATACGGCGGTTCTGTTAAGCCAGAAAACGCTGAAGCTTACTTCTCACAACCAGACATCGATGGTGCTCTAGTTGGCGGCGCTTCTCTAGACGCTAAGAGCTTCGTCGCTATCGCTAAAGCAGCGGCTGCAGCTAAAGCTTAATTTATCTCGTAATAGACGATAGATAATCGAAAGGCCGATGTGAAAGCATCGGCCTTTTTGGTTTTTGAAGCAGGGCCTAGGCTATAGGTCCTAGTTCCTAGGGTCCTAGAAAGAGATTGTTGGATGCTCTGTGTACGTCAATGGTTTTTGTGGACGTTGGGGAATACCGAATACGGACCGCTTCGCTTACAGAAAAGCACATCATCTCCAATTGTGTCATTCCAGCGAGCCTTCGCGAGACTAGGAATCTATTAGCCATTCGGAGTTAAAGCTTGTGAATAGCCTTAACATTTTCAAATTCGGCCCGTAGATTCTGAATCACGTTCGAGCCTCACTGTTCAGAATGACAAGTGCTTTCCTTATTACTCAAAGCTAACGATTGCGTGTAATCCGTAATCCGTAATCCGTAATCCGTAATCCGTAATCCGTAATCCGTAATCCGTAATCCGTAATCCGTAATCCGTAATCCGTAATCCGTAATCCGTAATCCGTAATCCGTAATCCGTAATCCGTAATCCAAAACATTTGGCCCTAGGATCCTAGGACCTATCTTTTAAACCTAGGACCTTGCTTTTCCCCTAAATCCTATCTATTTCCCATAAAAATCCTTATACCAAGCGACAAACTCTGCTACGCCCTCTTTCACGCTGACTTGCGGTTTGTAACCTGTTGCGGTAAACAAATCCTCGGTATCGGCATAGGTTTGGTACACATCACCTGGCTGCATTTCTCGGAAATTTTTCTTGGCCTCAATGCCGAGCTCATCTTCAATCGCCTTTACAAAATCCATCAAATTGATTGGTGAGCCGTGGCCGATGTTGTACACCGCATACGGGGCAGAACTGCTTGCTGGCGTGCCCGTTTCAACCGTCCAAGCCTCATTTTTTTGTGGGATGACATCTGCGATACGTACCACGCCCTCAACGATGTCATCGACGTGCGTGAAATCTCGCCACATGTCACCATTGTTATTAATATCGATGATGTCGCCATCCAGAATCTTCTTGGTAAAGATGAACGGTGCCATATCTGGGCGGCCCCAAGCGCCATAAACGGTGAAAAAGCGCAGACCCGTAGTCGGAATATCATAAAGGTGAGAATAACTGTGAGCCATCAACTCATTGGATTTCTTTGTTGCGGCGTACAAGGAAACTGGGTGGTCAACTGTGTCTGACGTGGCAAATGGCACTTTAGCATTTAATCCGTACACAGAGCTCGATGATGCATAAACCAAATGCTGCACTTGATTGTGGCGACATCCCTCAAGAATATTAAGGTGACCAACGAGGTTTGAATCAGCGTATGCGTGTGGGTTTTCTAATGAGTAACGTACACCACCTTGTGCGGCCAAATGAATCACCCGTTCAAACTTTTCTGCCGCAAATAATCGTGTCACCGCATCGCGATCTGCGATATCCACATTTACGAACTTAAACAATGGGTTTTCAATGCGGGCTAACCGTGCGTGTTTTAGATTCACATCGTAGTAATCGTTAAGGTTATCAATACCAACAACCTCATGACCTGCTGCATTAAGCTTTTCTGCGGTCGCGCTACCAATAAAGCCTGCCGCACCTGTTACAAGATACTTCATAGCATTCCTTTCCTTGGAATAAAAAAGCCAGTGAATATTCACTGGCTTTATGAAGTATAGGTGGGGATTTAGTCACTACCAAATAAGTCACGGGTATAGATTTTTTCTGCAACGTCCGCTAACTCTTCAACCATACGGTTAGATACGATCACGTCCGCCGTTTGTTTAAACTCGTTCAAATCTTGAATAACGCGTGAATTAAAAAACTCTTGCTCTTTCAGTACTGGCTCATACACCACCACTTCAATGCCTTTAGCCTTAATACGCTTCATGATGCCTTGGATAGAAGATGCACGGAAGTTGTCTGACCCCGCTTTCATGATCAAGCGGTAAATACCGACCACTTTTGGCTGACGCTTAATAATCGATTCTGCGACAAAATCTTTGCGAGTACGGTTTGCTTCTACAATCGCACCAATGATGTTATTTGGTACTTCTTGGTAGTTAGCTAAGAGCTGCTTCGTATCTTTCGGCAAACAGTAACCACCGTAACCAAATGATGGGTTATTGTAGTGATTACCAATACGTGGATCTAAGCCTACCCCCTCAATGATTTGGCGCGCATCTAAGCCGTGTGCTTCGGCGTAAGAATCCAACTCATTAAAGTAAGCCACGCGCATTGCAAGGTACGTATTAGAGAACAGTTTGACCGCTTCGGCCTCTGTCGAATCGGTAAACAGAACTTGAATGTCCTCTTTGATCGCCCCTTCAACCAACAGGCCTGCAAACATTTCTGCACGCTCACTGCGCTCACCAACGATAACACGTGATGGGTAAAGGTTATCGTAAAGCGCTTTACCCTCTCGCAAGAATTCTGGAGAGAAGATAATATTCTCGCAATTCATCTCTTGTTTGATGCGCGCCGTATAGCCAACTGGCACGGTTGATTTGATCACCATTACCGCATCTGGGTTAATCGTCATGACATCTTTGATGACGGCTTCTACTGATGAGGTATTAAAGTAATTGGTGGTTGGGTCGTAATCGGTTGGGGTCGCAATAACCACATACTCTGCATCACGATAAGCTGACGCTTTGTCTGTTGTTGCCACAAAGTTTAATGTTTTATTGGCAAGAAAGTACTCAATCTCTGCATCCACAATTGGTGATTGCTTGTTGTTCAGCAATTCGACTTTTTCTGGGATGATATCAACTGCGACCACTTCATGATTTTGGGCTAACAACATAGCGTTAGAAAGCCCTACATAGCCGGTCCCCGCAACTGCGATTTTCATGGGTTAATCCTTCATTTTATTTTTGCTAAAGAATATCAGAATTTGTAGTAAAGATCCCAGGGTCCTAGGGTCCTAGGGTCCTAGAAAGCGTTTGTTGGAGGTTCTGGGTATTTAAATGGGTTTTGAGGAAGTTATTTGAATACAGGACGCTTCGAATACAGAATACAGAAAAGGCAACATACCCAACCACTTCATTTCAGCGAGTCATAGCGAGACTAGGAATCTGTTACCCACACGCGATGTAATCTGAGGTTATCACCTTAACTCTTTCAAAACAGGTCAGTAGATTCTGAATCACTTTCGTGCCTCACTGTTCAGAATGACAATATTGTATAGACATGATTTCCCTGACTGAACCACGTCATTCCAACGAGCCTTAGCGAGACTAGGAATCTACTAACCACTCGCAATTAAAGCTTGTTCATTGCCTTAACGCTTTCAAATTCGACCCGTAGATTCTGAATCACGTTCGTGCCTCACTGTTCAGAATGACGATATTATATAGACATGATTTCCGAGGCTGAACCACGTCATTCCAGCGAGCCTTAGCGAGACTAGGAATCTACTACCCACACGCAATTTAATCTCAAATTATCGTCTTAACTCTTTAAAAACCGGTCAGTAGATTCTGAATCACGTTCGTGCCTCACTGTTCAGAATGGCAAGTATTCTTCTTATAATTCAAGAGCAAAGTTTGCGCATAATCCAAAATCCAAAACATTAGGCCCTAAAACCTAGGACCTGCTTTTTTCCTAGGCCCTATCTTTAAACCTAAGACCTTTCTCTAACCCATCTCGCATTCTGCTTAAATGTTCACCACCCCAACGCGCTAAATCAGTACCATATAACTGACATCATTTCTTAAGGACGGACCATGACAACAACCATCTGCGACCTTGCCAGTGTTATCCATCACGGTGGTAAACATACAGTGACGGGATCTTGCCATGAGCTAAAACTCTCTCTTGGAAGTATTTTGATTGATTGTGGGCTTTTCCAAGGAAAGGATATTCAGTTTGGTGGGCGTGATGCTTCACTGAATATTGAGTTCTCAATAAAACAGGTAAAAGCCCTAGTATTGACCCATGCGCATATTGACCATATTGGACGCTTGCCCTGGCTGCTTGCTGCTGGTTTTAAAGGCCCTATCTATTGCACCAAGGCAACCGCAGAGTTGGTGCCATTGATGCTGGAAGATGGATTAAAGCTCCAGCTTGGGCTTAAGTACCATCAGCGCCAACAGGTACTCAATGTTATCAAAAAGCAGCTTAAGCCCTGTCACTACCAACAGTGGCTACCATTAGGTGAGCAGCACTATTTACGTTTTCAACCTGCTGGCCATATTCTTGGTTCTGCCTATGTGGAGTTCAAGCTGCCCAACAGTGAAGTGATCGTCTTCTCGGGTGATCTTGGCCCTAGCAATACTCCTCTGCTGCCCGATCCTAAATCACCAAAACAGGCGGACTATTTATTTATTGAATCCACCTATGGAAATAAACAACATGACAATGTTTCTACACGTACTGCGCGCTTAAACCAGATCATTGACCATGCACTTAAAGATGGTGGCGTGATCCTTATTCCTGCGTTCAGTGTGGGGAGAACTCAAGAACTGCTTTTTGATATCGAGCAGTTGATCCACCAACGAGATTTGCATTCCTCTCTGCCCATCATTTTAGACTCTCCGCTTGCTAAACAAGTGACCAAAACCTATCGCCGCTTTAAAAAGCTCTGGAGCACAGAGGCAAAGAACAAGCTAAACCATCAACGCCACCCACTCTCTTTTGAGCAATGCATCACAGTAGATAACCACCGAGAACATCAAGCGTTAGTGAACCGCCTTGCCTCCACGGATGAGCCAGCCATTGTCGTTGCCGCATCTGGTATGTGTGAGGGCGGCCGTATCGTTAACTATTTAGAAGCGCTGCTACCCGATGAGAAAAACGACGTGTTATTTGCAGGCTACCAAGCACAAGGCACGTTAGGGCAAGCCATTCAACAGGGAGACTCGGAGATATCTATTGGTGAACAACGTGTTGAGGTTAATGCTCAAATACACACTATGTCTGGTTATTCCGCCCATGCAGACCAAGCAGATTTACTGCGCTTTATTACAGGCATACCAGCCAAACCGAAAGCTGTGCACTTGATTCATGGAGAAACGAACGCGAAGCGCGAGTTAGGGGAATTAACTGAAAGGTACGGGATCAAGGTTGTTGATTGATGGGGTTTTAGGTTTCTAGAGTCCTAGGTCCTAGGTCCTAGAGGGAGTTTGTTGATCGTTCATAGGTTTTTAAGAGTTTTTGTGGTAGTTGTGATATACGGAATACGGAACGCTTCGCTTCGCTTCTCGATGATAGAAAAAGTGCCAAACGTAACCTCGTCATTCCAACGAGCCTTAGCGAGATTAGGAATCTATTACCCACACGCCTTTAGTCTCAGTTCGTAGCCTTAACGCTTTCAAACTCAGTTCGTAGATTCTGAATCACGTTCGTACCTCACTGTTCAGAATGACCACGCTACCTAGCCATGATTTACATTGCCGAATACCGTCATTCCAGCGAGCCTTGGCGAGACTAGGAATCTTATAGCTACACGCTGACCAGCAACGATTTAGAACTAATGTTCCGCATTCTCTGTGCTTTTACGAGGCTTACTGCACATACAAAAATGGGCACCATACTAGGTGCCCATCGTTTACTCATTGACTGCTTGATGAATATTTATTACCTCTTCATCAATATGGTTATGCTTCCAAACCAAATCGCCAATGCCATCAGTTGGATTGAAACCTGTTGGTGCGCTTAGTAGCAATGAACGAATTTTTTCATGGTCCATTCCGTGGCAGGCTAAATCAAGTTCATTGATGAGCGATTCATAATCTGACAACGATAAGTGGACTTCATGCGCCGTCATAATACGCTCATGAGCGGTTTGCTTAACGTTATCGCCAATCAGTAACTCTTCATACAGTTTTTCACCTGGACGAAGCCCTGCAAACTGAATTTCAATGTCACCATAAGGGTTCGTCTCGGCTTTCACTTCTAAACCAGAAAGCTGGATAAGGTTACGTGCCAAATCAGTAATTTTTACGGATTCGCCCATATCCAAAACAAACACATCCCCGCCCTTGCCCATCGCACCCGCTTGAATCACAAGTTGAGCTGCCTCTGGAATGGTCATAAAGTAACGCGTGATATCTGGATGCGTTACCGTTACTGGGCCACCTGCTGCGATTTGCTTTTTAAATAATGGGATTACAGAACCAGACGAGCCAAGCACGTTACCAAAGCGCACCATGCAAAAACGAGTGCCATTCGCTTTCTCGTTCTCTTGCTCAGCCAAAGCTTGTAAGCCAAGCTCCGCCATTCGCTTGGTTGTACCCATTACATTGGTTGGGCGCACCGCTTTGTCGGTAGAAATTAGAACAAATGATTCGACGCCTGCTTTAATGGCCGCAGTCGCCGTATAGTACGTGCCGTAAACATTGTTACGCACGCCTTCAATGACATTGTATTCCACCAACGGGACGTGCTTATAAGCAGCTGCGTGATATACGGTTTGTACTTTAAACGACGCCATGATAGTTTCTAAACGGTGCTGTCTTTGTACCGAGCCTAACAGCGGAATGATATCGCAGCTCAAGCCTTTTTGTTGTTTAAGCAGATTAAGTTCACGGTCAATTTGGTACAAACCGAATTCTGACAGCTCAAACAAAATGATCGCGGTTGGGCTTTGCTCCACAATCTGACGACAAAGCTCAGATCCGATAGAGCCGCCCGCGCCTGTGACCATAACTACTTTATCTTTGATGTTTGCCTCAAGCAGCACTTGTTGTGGCGCTACAGGATCTCGCCCTAACAAGTCTTCAATCGCGACATCTTTGAGCTCATCAATTTTTGCCTTACCAGATACAATATCCGTCATGTCTGGCACAGTTAGGACTTCTACTGGCAATTTAGCCAGATCATCTAAAATCAACTTTCTGCGAGAACGCTTCGCGCTGGGTACTGCTAGCAATATCTGTGAGATGTCGTATTTATTGATGACTGGCATGACATCTTCTATTGCAAACACGGGCAACCCCAAAATCATGGTATTGCACAGTGTCGGATCACCATCAACGAAAGCACGAACGCGATATTCGCCGGAACTTCTTAATGCCATTGCTAGCTGACGGCCACCAGAACCAGCGCCGTAGATGAGCACCTCTTTGTTCTGGTTATTTGCATAACTTTGTGCGACAAGAGAACGCACGATTACGCGAGGGCCTCCGCAAAACAGTGCTAAGAATGCACCATAAATAATCGGGACCGTTCTGGGGAACGGATCACTCATGTAAAAGCTCAATGCTGCCACAACAGTAGCAGAGACTACTGCACCAGCGGTGACAACAAACAGCGCTTGAAAGGTGAGATAACGCAGTACAGCACGATAGAGGCCTAGACGTGCGAATACCACCACGGTGATCAGCGTGACAACCACCTGAATTCCCCATACTGCGGGGTAGGTAAAGTAATTGGTTTCACCTGAGCGCACCAAGATTGCAAGATGAAAAGCAAGAAAAATCAGCACCGTATCAATCAAGACACTGACTATTCGTTTATTTGTTCGAGAAAGCTGCCATAAAAATTGTAGACGTTGCATAGTATTATTAGTTTTAGTAAGTATCAGCGATAAACCTAGTAAGTTTAGCTCTACCATTCATATTGTTTTGAATTGTAGAGCTAAACTTACTAGGAAAGTATTCAGTGAAGCGTAATGCACGAACGCAGTAGATTGCAAATTGATGTCGTGAATTATTAGAAAGATATAAAAAAAGAGTGGCAGTGATACCACTCAATGTAAAATAGCATTAGAGGTTATTTTACCGCGTCCCCTGAACCACTTCCTGTTACCGTCATCATGATGTATTTGAAGTAGTCTTTGACTGTGAGCGTATCAATCATTTGTTTGTCTGTTTTTGCAAGCAACGCTGGCGTCGACATATCAATATTTTGTACTTGTGCTAAGCCCGTAATGCCTGGCAAAACGTCGTAGACTCCCATGCAATCACGCTCTGCGATGAGCTCTTTTTGATTGAATAAATTCGGACGCGGACCGACCAAGCTCATTTCACCTTTTACCACATTGATCAATTGTGGGAGCTCATCAATTTTGGTTTTACGCAAAAACCCGCCAAGCTTGGTAATAGAAGCATTACTCGCTAAGTGACTCGCCACTGATTTAGTTTCTACCGACATAGTACGGAACTTAATCAACTTAAAAGGCTTTTTATTCCGCCCAACACGCTCTTGCACAAAAATTGGGGAACCCGTATCAAACAGGCCAATAATGGTGACGATGAGTAATACGGGCCATAAAAAAAGCAAACCGAAAAAGGCAGCTAAAAAATCAATTAAACGGATCATTTACTATTTTACTCCTGAATCACGCAAAGTCGCCATTGCTTGCTTCATGGTTAAAGGAGGCGTCCAATCCAACACCTCTTTGATGTTAGAAGAGTCCACTTCTAAATTACCATAGAGCTGCTCAATCATGGCCGATTTACCGGTAAGTTTACCAGCTAAGCGCATTACACTCACTGGCACCGGAAGCTGAATCACTTTTTTACCTAGCCCTTCAGCAATGGCATTAGTAAACTCTTTAATCGAAACTGTTTCCCCATCACTCGCTAAAAACGTATGACCTGCAGCGTCTGGATGATTGGCACAGGTAACAAGCAAGTCAGCCAAATTTTGAACTGCTATGAAATCTCTACGGTTGCTCGCCATGCCAAAAGGTAGAAATGTAACCTTGTGAACCAATTTGGTTAACGTACCAAAATTCCCTGGAGCACTAGGCCCATAAACTAATGTAGGCCTCACTATAACGACTTCAAGCCCAGTTTCTTCCGATATCTTACGTAAACCGATCTCAGCATTGAGTTTTGATCGAGCATATGAATTGTGGGGTTGCGGAATGGTTTTATAACAAAAAGGCTTACTAATGCTTAGTAAACCATTTACTCCGATAGAACTTACAAAAACAAATCGTTTTACGCCATTTAACGCAGATTCTTTCGCCAAATGCAAAGTACCTTGAGTATTGACCATATCAAAATCATCAGCACCAACGCTTTTACAATGAGCGAGCCCTGCCAAGTGTATAACTGTCCGGATCCCCTTAAATGCTCCGTACCAATCAGTTTTAGTATTCAACCCTTCGATACTAAAAGTATCTTTGTAATAGCCCACTTTAGAATTTCTAACAACATAGCGGGCATCTCCTATCAGATTGGAGAGATTTCTACCGACAAAACCTGTACAGCCTGTTACCAATATTTCGCTCATTGTTGCCTCTTCCGAATGGCGTTAAACACGTACGCTAGATAACAATAAAACCTTTTATGGAAAGGCATAGCCTTTATATTAAGGTATACTTTAAATGTAACGAATAACATTTTAATCTTATTACTACTTACGCTCCCACTTCTAACTCGATACTTTACGAGTTCTTTAGAAAGACCGTGTGATATATAACCTAGACTAAGTAAATCAATCCATAATTTTAAGTCTTGCCTAGCCCTTATAGCGCTAAACCTAAACGAGTGGGTAACTAACTCTCGATCGATAACTGCTGTTGAAGTCCCTATTTCAGTTTTTTTTAAATTCGACTCTAAATTTACTAACGATGAAACACTTACTATTCCTTTTCTATCATCACCATTTTCATCAATAAATGTGAATGAAGTATGTGATATCGGTGCATTACTTTCATTCATAAATTCTAACTGAAGCTTTAATTTATCCTTTACCCAGAGATCGTCAGAGTCTAAAAACGCAATATATCTACCTTTCGAATTATCCAAGCCTAAATTTCTACTTACGCCCGCACCGGAATTAACTTCGTTAGAAAACAACCTTATTCTAGGTTCATTATCAATATAGCTTAATACGACCTCTACGGTATTATCTGTTGATTTATCATCGACAATAAGTAACTCCCAATCGGCATAACTCTGTGATATCACTGACTCTATCGTATGAGATATAAACTCGCCAGCATTATATGTTGGCATAATGATTGAAACCTTCTTTTTATCGAGCATCTTTTTTCCCTAACATTTGCAACTGCAAATTTCCCAAATACTCAAAGTAACCTTCTCTTTTTTCATGATTGCGTTCTAAAAGGAAGTAAAATGGATATATCATAAAGAATGACAGCGGTATAAAAATTAGCATCCCAATAGTCACACTAATCTCAAACCCTCCAGAATTAGTAATCGCATTTGAAAACAACTTCATAAACATATGAAAAATAGCATAATGAAACAAGTAGTAGGTATAAGAAACTTTTGACACATATGATATTATTCTACTTGCGAAAAGCTCATTCAACCATTTAATCTTAAAGCTCAACAAAATTAAAGCAAACAAAGTTAAAGACTGTAATAACTTCACGTCAACATAAAAGAAAAAAACTAAAGCTATAACAAAGGCAATATCAAAAGCAATACTAGAACTGACAAACCAACCTTCTAGATCTTTATAAAAAACATTAGCCAACACACCAGAAAAAAAGTATAGAATGTAATCACTAAAAAATCTTGAACCGTAGTTTTCTCTAACTGAAAGTTCTAACAGAGCCCAACCTGCAATTACAACAATAAAGAAAGAAATGAGAAATTTTTTATTAGAAATAAATAGGGGAACAAATATAGATGCAAATATATAAAACTGTACTTCAACTTCCAATGACCATGTCACAGGGTTTATATATGAATAGCTCTTAAAAAATAAGTCATGCATAAACACAGTTGAAACTGCAGCACTTTTCATTAAGTCAGACATTGAATAATCTGAAAAGTACAGCTGTACAAACATTAAAATAAAAATAGAACCAATAAATGGAGGGTAAATCCTAGAAACTCTTTTCTTTATAAACTCCCAAGAAAACTTTAAACTAAAATGACTTTTAGTTAAGTAATGGGTAATCAAAAAGCCACTAATTCCAAAAAAAAGATATACCCCATCCATACCTGCACGATGAATTTGCCTAAGAAGACTATCACTATCAATAAAACTTCGATCAAAAGTCAAATTGTAATCTAAAAAAGCTGTACTAAAGTGCAATATAGCTACTGATAATATTGCAATAGCTCGCAGTCCATTTATACCTATAAAAAAACTATTATTTCTCATAAAGTGTTATTTTCATTATTATTTCTAAGTTGTTTGTAGCGTACACCAACTTGAACTGGTGTACGATTTTCTACATATCAAAACCTATAAGTTCAGGTTCGATTGGAAGGGATACGCCAGTTTTCGACAAAACTTTGCCTCGAACAATGTCTATAATTTTTACTAAATCTTCGGAATTAGGTGAATGCTCTAACTCACTTACAACTACCGCGGGATTCGTTGGTAATAAAAACAAAGCCCCGACTTTTGTATTAGAAAGTTCGCAAGCTTGTATAAGCCTTTTAGACGGAATTCTAAAGCCTTCAGATGACCTATATTTGATGCAAAATAAAATCATCATAATTGCTGATCGTATTCCTAAATTTCGACCTGTACATAAAATAACTTTAAAAAAGTCCTTATAACTATCTAAAACAGCGGTTCTAAAAAATGTACCAGAGCAGCCATGATTCTGATTATTAGGTAAATTGACGCCACTGGTTCTATACGCTCGAACAGTATTTCTAATTTCTTTTTGCAGTTCTTGAGGCGTTCCGGAGAAAGTTTTAAGCTTAGCTAATTCTGATCTAGAAAGCTTAGCATTAGGCTCAAGTGCTAATTTAAATCGTACCGAAGTAATAATATATCTGCCTTTCTGCTCAGAATTAAAAATACTTTTTCTAAAAGAAAAGCCACACTCACTATTTTGAATTATCGTTAACTCTTTAGTTTGAGTATCATAACATTCGACATGCTCAATAATGTGTTTTACTTCCTGCCCAAATGCTCCAACGTTTTGAACAGGACAAGCTCCGACTGTTCCAGGTATTAATGTTAAATTTTCCACACCCCAAAAACAATTTTCCAAAGTGAAATCAACAAAATCCTCCCACTCCTCACCAGCACCTACATCGATAATGGCATAACCATTCTTTCTACAAACTTCCTTTATACCTTTAATCTTTATAAAAAGTACAACACCATCATAAAAGTTATCAGATAATACCAAATTACTGCCACCGCCTAATACTAAGTACTTTGATTCAAGCTTTAATATATTGTTATGAGCAATTTCTAACTCTTCTACGGAATTTATCTGTATAAATGACTTTACTTTACCACCGATTCCCATAGTGAGATTACTTGAAATATCAAAGTTTTCAGAACGTTCTAACTTATTAACTGCTCCACTCACGACACATCACCTTTTAAAGCATTTTCTAGGAAACTCAAACAATCAGACCGATTGCTACTCCATCTTTCATTAAAATTAGTAAAATCTGGTTTACATTCCAACGAATGAAGGTCACAGTCACTGTCCAATAGCGCATGAGACAATAAATCAAACTCTCCAAGCACCTGTTTGATTCTAGAGTCTCGCCCTTCGTTGCCAGAAAGAAAAACAAAAAATGGTTTATTGAAGATAAGGCTAAAAACAACTGCATGGAACGAGGTTGTATAGATGTACCTAGCGTTTTCAATATAATAAAGAAACTCTAATGGCCCCTCGTTATTTCTCAATTTGAAATTATTATCAAAAACATCGCCCAGCTTAAATGAGCCAATACAAATTTTATCGACACCTTCGACAAAATCGTTCGTAAATATCTTATGACTACGATACCTATTACTATTTAAATAATATAAATCAAATTTATTTCCTAGCAGTCTTTTTGGTTTTCTTGCCATTTGAGACCAGAAATTTCTATCGTGAAGTAATACTGGGTCTAAAGCTAAAAAAGCGTCTTTACCGGTTAACTCCTTTATCAGTTTAACACCTGTTTCCTCTCTTGTTGATAGAAAGTTAATTCTATTAAGACTTTCCCTATATTTGTTTTCTAAGTTAAGAGGAATATCCGCTATACCAAAACTAGATGCGTATGAAACTTTATTAACATCGTCACCTACAAAATCAAGTAAATAAGAAAAATCAGAACCGTTATTATGATGACTCCAAATTTGGTCACTTCCAGCGATTACCGTTGTATAATCAAAATCAAAGGATTTCAACTCATCTGGTGTTGAGAACCTCCGTTGAGAAATAACTATATTTTCTTTATAAAAATTAGAAAATGATAAATTCCTAGAAATGACCCCAGGACTAGCAACAAGCATTTTTAACGCACTAAAAAACTTAAACTTTTTTGCAGGCTGAATAATTCTTTGGAGGGCGCTGTATTTATTTGCACGATAATCAGTCACATAATCGATAACTTCTACATCGGCCCCCAACTCGATACAAGCTTTATATGTAGCGAACGCCTGTAACGCCGCTCCATAATTAGAAGCATTATGAAAAGTGATGATTCCTACTGATAACCTTGTACTCATATTAACTTATCTCACCAATTATAGTTTTCATTCTTGCAGACCACGAGTACTTATTCTTGAAATCAGAATAAGCAGCGTCTGATATTATTGACCTTTGTTCAACATTTGACGAGATATCAATAACTTTCTTTGAAAAATCAAGGGTTGACGAACTAGAATAGAGAACAGAATTGACTTTGTGACTCAAAACATTTTCAATTTCTCCATCTGATGGAGCTACTATTGGCATTCTCATAGAAAGATAGTCAAATAACTTAGTAGATAAGCCACCGCTCAAAAGCATATCCTCTTTAGTTTTCGGAGGTAATAATAGAATATCATGCTCTTTATTTAATAAACTTCCCAATTCGTTTCTCCCAAACCTGCCATGAAAGACGCATAATTCTTTTCTATGAATATTCTGTTTTAAATATTCAATTTTAGGACCGTCACCAAGAAAAACAATTTTCATATCTATAGATGAATGCAGTTCGTTAACTGCATTAACTAAAAACTCAAAGTCCCAATATGGCATCAATGTCCCAAAATACACTAATCTTGCAGATGCTGTATTGTTTATGGTTGTAGGTACAAAGTTAACTTTTTTTGTCGTTGCACCGTTGGGGACACAAACAATCTTGGATTTGCAGGAAGCATTTCTTGGATCAGTAACCATAGTGTCCGAAACAACATACACCAAGTTATAATGATTCATTAAAATCATTTCAAATCTAGCTACTAGCTTATTAACGAGGCTAGGTAATTTTGAAAGCATATGATAAGCAAAGCTATTAACCTCTACTATTTTAAAAGTTTCCTTTTTTGAAAATAAAGAAAATAAAAGTATCGGTATAAATGAAGATACAACATACCTTGACATCATACACTTATATTCGTTTGTTTTAATTAAACTTAAGTAGACCCTAATAAATCTTAACCACCATATTGGGTATTTAAAAATGCCTGTAGGTTCTTCAACTTCTATAAAATTTACACTAGCAGGCAGTTCAGACTTGAAGCTTTTAATTCCTTTCCCACCAACGAATGTAACATCCCACTTATCGCTCGCAAAGCCTTCACATATGCCCAATGCGTGCATAACTCGGCCTCTGTAACCTTCGGCAAAGAAATTTAAACTAGGAACCAAGTATAGTAATTTAGCCTTCACTACGTAATTCCTCTAATCTATTTAATATATCTTCAACAATCATTGTTGAAGCTTGTCCACCGCCATATAACTCTTCTTGCACACCAAAATTCTTAGCTCTGAGGTTAATGAAATTATTATATATTTCATTACAAGTAGCTTTCGTTAGCGAGTTAACTCCAATGTCTACTAACTCAGTCCATTCGGTTTGATCACGAACCGTTAAACACATTTTATTGAAAAAATATGCTTCTTTTTGAACCCCTCCACTATCCGTAACCACCATGTCACAGTGTTCAAGCAACCATAACATCCCAAAATACGAAGAGGGTTCTATTAATGTAATATTGGTTTCAATTTTAAACCTAGATAATAGTGATTTTGTTCTAGGATGTAGAGGCATTACCACTTCTAAATGCTCAGAATGAATTTTATCAAGCGCTGCAAATATTTGCGTTAGCTTATCTGGGTCATCTGTATTTTCTGCTCTATGGATAGTACACAGACAAAAGTTAGCCTTCGCATCATAATCATTTGGCTTTAGTGAGTACTCTTTGAAAATTATTGATGCATCCTGCATTACGTCTCCTACTAGGCGCACTCTACAATTTCGAGTTTGAATTATATTTTCCAAATTCAAATTTCGAACTGCCGTATCGGTTGGGCAGTATAAAGTATCACTCACCTGATCAGTCAAGATCCTATTGATCTCCTCAGGCATCTTCATGTTTCCACTTCTCAAGCCAGATTCAATATGAAAAACTGGAATATGAAGTTTCGATGCTGATATCGCCCCTGCCAATGTAGAATTAGTATCTCCATATAATAACACTGCATCTGGTTTATATTTAAATATTGCTTCTTCAATACCCTCAACCATCCTACCAGTCATTGCACCGTGAGAAGTTCCATTAATATCTAACATAATCTCAGGTTTTGGTATATTCAATTGATTGAAAAAAACATCACTCATATTCTGATCAAAATGTTGCCCTGTGTGTAACATAATCTCGGTTAGATTAGAATGTTTCCGTATTGCTTTTGAAACTGCAGCAGCCTTAATAAATTGCGGCCTTGCACCGACAACGGTCATTATTTTGAACATAGATAATTTTCCATTTTTTCTTTTCTGATTAAATACAACATAAAAATAGCGACGCCGAAACCATGCGTTGATAATGTAGTCAGCAAGTCTGAGTTTAAGACTGCGCTAGATATAGGCACGATGAATGCTGCGAGTAAAAACCAAACGGGAAACACTTTCCCACCTAAAAAATCAATTAACTTAATTAAGAATGCAAACACTATTGTATAAATCAAAACTCCAAATATACCGGCATGTGCAAACCCACTAGCTATCAAACCATTATTGGCCCCGGAGCCTGACTTACCCATGTACGTGCCGATGGTATGAGAAATACTCTCGGGATAAGGATAAGATATTATTGATTTTAATATACTATTCGACCAATACACATACTCATTATTGGAGAAGAAATCATAATAAAAATACCCTAACTGAGCAGGAATATAAAACAGCCTTCTTATAAATATTGATGATAGCGTAATGTCTGAAAAAAAATAAAAAGTTGATAAAGATAGGAGCATTAATGACATTAGAGATACTGGCACTAATAACAATGAGTCTCTTCGTTGAAACAAATACCAAATACTAATTACAAGTATTGCCATAAACAACACAGACTTATGTGCTGACGCGGCGAAGAAATATACTTGAAACAGGACTATAATAGCAGCAAAAGTGTATCTTTTATAAAAAAGAGCTAAACAGAGCAATGTAATATTAAAAACCTTATAAGTCCAAATATTTATATATGTTAGCAAACCACCAGAACTAAGCTCTGAATTACTTTCTCTAAACTCATATACTTTTAGGAAATTTAAATTTAGCGACACGCCAGATTTAGTATAATTAATTATAAGCAGAATTACGAAAAGCAAACAAAGGCAAACCCCGACTTCCAAGCCATATTTAAACTCTGGGAGCTTTGAAACTTTAATAAATCTGACCCTGATAATCATAAAGAATATAAAGAATGAAAAGCAGTATATTAATGGCAGTCCTATTGGATTGTCTGAGTTTAGTCCGTACATTGATAAAACAGGAAAAATTACCAACAAGGCCCAAAATATTTCCGTATAATCTCTTACTCTATTTAGAACAGGACTTAGACAAAATAAAAAAGGAACGCTAAACAACCAAGAAAGAGCATAATTGAACGCGTCGAAATTCAAGCTAAAACCATCATAACCAAAAACATCGCTTACAAAGTAAACGTATGAAAAGTCCAAAGCACATCTAAAAAGTATTAACCAAAATATAAACTTAATTCGCCTTCCTATTATAAACATCTATAAGCCCATCTCAATCTAAAAAAAGTAGCTGCATTTCCGCTACTTTCCCATTGAACTTGCTTGACTTAAAACATAGCTTTTCATTTTTTGACAAATTAAGTATTATTAAATCCAAATTATTAACACCGTCGATATTTGTAAACTTAGTAACAATCCTTCTAACAACTCTCGTGACAAGGCTATCTGTAGGCCTTACAAAATTATCGACACCGTACTCATGAAATAACTTATGACATATAGAGTCATACAAGTTTGATTCAATTGAGTATGTATTGAGATTTCTCCTGTTTTTATACTTAAGTGGAACGTTCCTAAAAAAGTTAGCCAAATCTAAATCCCACAATGGTATTCTAGCTTCATACCCAAAATATTCATATGTTCTTATAGAGTTTACGATGAACTTTGACTGCCTTTCTTTCCAGCTCCAAGCCTCCATATTTGAATATGCTAAATTATCACTATCGTAATAAGGAAAATCTAACGCGCCTGTATATTCAACTAACCTAAAGTGCTTATGCTTCAATCCCAACTCAACTTTAGCTCTTTCGGTATTTTCTTTCACATTACCAATTATATGTGTTCCCGAAAAAATATCCCCTGAATGCCCAGGTATAAAGACTCCATCGCTATCAATAAGATTTTTTGATTGTAAATAACTAACAGCAAGGTAGTCCTGCAAATGTGGCACAGATGTCCCATTAAAAGCGAACTTCATGTACTCTTTTAAAGAATTAACGTTCAAATTATCATTTACGAAACTTTTAGTGTATTTTATAACATGACACGTAAAACCTAATTTCTCTGCAACTGATGTTGCAACACTTAATTCTTTGCTCTTAGGGGAGCCATAAGTAAAGCAAATGACATTGGTATAGTTAAAATGTTTTAATAAAGTTAGTATTAACCTCGAATCATACCCGCCACTCAATGGGATAACAGCCTGCCTTCCATTTAGCGATTTTATAACTCTTTTCACCGCTTGCTCAACAAGCTCTATCCCGCGCGCCTGAAGGTTATAAAAATCGTCATTCAAAATATCAACCGAACGATAATTCCAATACTCTGCCGATTCAGCTATTCCAGAACAGTTTAACTCTACAACTTCAGCTGCTTGAACTTGATATATCTCGTCAAAAATGGTTTGGCAACCTAGCGTGTAGCCTGTGGATAAAAAAGCCTGCTTTGATGATTCTGAGATGTTTGCATTGGACAAACTAACAAGGTTGGAAACCTTATCAGAAACGTGCCATTCATTACCTACCTTAGTGTAGAATAGTGGGAATGTTCGAATATTATCAGAGATAAGATAAAGCTTATTATCATGATTTATAATTAAAGAGAACATTCCCCTTATCGTTTCTATATAATGCATAATTCTAATTAAAGAATCACAATTTTCGACGTCTTTTTTTATATCTTCGATAGTTAGTTCTTGGCCCTGTCTATCATATACAGTACCTTTTAAAGCTACAGTACTGTTTTTAAACCACTCGAAGCCAAAGTTTAAGTCTAATTTTACATTTATCATAATTAACTCTTAGATATAAATTCCCATGATAGAACATAAAAATAGAAGCGATGCAAATGGGAATAACTGCGCACTAACTTCTTTAGGTTTTATCTCAGCCAAACTCATCACATAGTAGACGAAAGATAACCATGCAACAAAACCAATACAAGCATGGACGAATATTGTCTGCCCTGGCTCAAACCCTAACAAATATGCAGTTAACAGCCATCCAATTCTAGTTACAAATAGAAAAGCATTAAATAGTAACAGTTCCTTTTGTTTTCCGAGTACGGTCAAAAGATGCGACAATGGGGAAGAAATAAAAACAAGATATATCCAGGGAGCTAGGTATTGTGCGTATACTCCAGCAATAATCCAGTCTTTTCCAAATACAATACTAAACAAGTAATCGCCGAAAACCAGCGTGATGAGAATAGGAAACAAACCTATCAACAATAACTTTTTATTTACATCTAAAGTAAGTTTTTTTATTTGTTCTTTATTGTCAATTATTTCATTCGCTTTTTGAAAGTAAACCAAAGCTATGGATGAACCTAGCAAAGACATTGGCATTTGAAGAATACGTTGAGATAATGAATAAAAACCTGTTGTAATTGATGAAAAAAAACTTGTTAATAATAGAGGGATTAACTGGACTGATGACGTATTTAACAAAGATGAGATCGCATTTACTTTAGGAAAAACTCGATATTCATAAGCCAGTTTAAACATTATTCTAAAGTCCGGCAGCCATAGCTTAATTTTTGTTTTCAGCCCCTCATTTTTTTTATTTTTCAAAGTGAAGACTAAATAACATAGTGAAACAAACTGCCCTGCTATATAACCAATCAACAAACCACCACTATAGTTAAACAGTGATATTTGAGTTATGCCGCCTCCCAAATTATTTAGAATTTTAGTAAAAGACATTTCCCTATATTTTTTATTCCTATTAAGCAGGCCATTAATTGATTGGCAGACACCAATAATAAATATAGATACAGGTAAAAAGTAAATTATGAAATCATAACCTAAAGGTAAACCTAAATATCTTGAAAAATCTTGAAACCCAAATATAAGTAAAACGTAAACAACCAAAGAAAATATAAAATTAATAAAAATAGCAAGCCAAAGCAACTGAATAGATTCAGTATTCTTTTTGGGGAGCATAATAGCAAGCTCGTATCGACCCGTAGAAACAATAACGAGCATAGACATCAAAGCTACATAAATCGCTAGAACTCCAAAATCTTCTGGAGTATAAATCCGTGTTAATATTGGTGATATAAGAATTGGAAGAGCTTGAGCTATTGTAGTCCCACGTGCAAGTACCATCACATTTTTATAAAATGAACCACTAGGGAGTTTAAATTTTACTCTATTTAACATTTATTGGTAACCGATACTTACCCTAATGGAAGTCTAAACTTTACCATTAGGGTTACATTTTCTTAAAGTTTATAATTCATATAACCATGCATTGGTAAACTAAATACCGCAGTAGCAAGCTTTTCTGCTACAGGGAAGTCACCATTTTTATAATTCAGCCCTGAAAATGCCGTTTGCTGATGCATACAAGTACGATAGTAGACCATGGTTGGAATGCCTTGTGCTTGATATTTCTGCATCTCTAACTCTCTGTTTTCACAACAAACTGTATATTGCGCCCATGAGCTAGTGTAACCCTCGGGTACTTGAGGGATCACAAACCGATCTTTTAATTCCGCTTCGTATTGATCAGCAACTTTTTGGCGAGAAATCAATTCTTGTGGAAACGCAGCTAACTTTTCTAATAAAATGGCAGCTTGAATTGTATCAAGACGACTGTTCACACCAATACGTACGTTATCATATTTATCTAAACCTTTACCGTGAATTCTTAGTGAGCGAAGTAACTCAGCATAATCATCATTGTTGGTAAAAATTGCACCGCCATCTCCGTAGCAACCTAATGGTTTGGCAGGAAAAAAACTCGTCGTCGCGATGTCACCAAACGCTCCCGCCATTTTGCCATTGAGCGAACCACCAAAACCTTGAGCGGCATCTTCAATCAGCTTTAAGTTATACTTCTCAGCTATCGCTTCAATCTCAACGTAGTTTGCTGGTAGACCAAACAAATCCACAGACACAATCGCCTTCGGTACTAATTTACCTTCAGCAATAACTTGTTGAATGCGCTTTTCTAAGTCTACTGGACAAATATTGAATGTGCTTTCTTCTGAATCCACGAATACTGGAGTCGCATTCGCGAACGCTATCGTTTCGGCTGTGGCAAAAAAAGTAAACGTTGGGCAGAAAACCGCATCACCCTCTTTAATATCCAATACCATCATCGCCAGTGTTAAAGCATCGGTACCATTGGCGCAAGTAATGGCATGTTTTACACCAACATACTCGGCTAGTTGTTCCTCAAGCTCGAAAACTTCAGGTCCCATAATATAATGACCATGGTCGAGTACTTTATGGATGCGAGCATCAATCTTAGTTTTTAGATGTTGGTACTGTGCAGCTAAATCAATAAATTGCATTGTTATTTTTACTCTTCAACAACAGTTAATATCGAACCATCAAGCTGATAAACAGTTTGAGTGCGAGGGCAGGTAATGGTTAAGTGACCTTCTAATGGCAAATCAAGTTGCTCACCATATTGGCTCATCCAGCCAATTTGCTTGGCGGGAACACCCACCATTAGAGCAAAGGGCTTTACATCTTTGTTCACGACAGTACCAGCACCAATGAACGCGTACTCACCAATCGTAATACCGCACACAACCGTACAGTTTGCACCCAAAGTGGCGCCCTTTTTCACGATAGTGTCACGGTATTGGTCTTTGCGTTCAATAAGGGAGCGAGGGTTATAAACATTTGTAAAAACCATGCTAGGTCCACAAAAAACGCCCTCTTCTAAATGAACATTGTCATAAACAGAGACGTTGTTTTGAATTTTACACTGGTCACCAATGGTCACCTTATTACCAACAAAGGCATTCTGCCCCAGAGATACGCCACGACCAATTTGAGCACCGGAACACACATGCGCCCAGTGCCACACTCGTGAACCTTCACCGATGTTAGCACCATCATCTACAATGGCCGTTTCATGCTGAAAGAAGCTCATAGCTACTCCAAATGATTAAAGGGAGCATTCGCCCCCTTATTATGGATTAAAGACGGATGTCTGCTTCGCCGACACTTAAGACATGTTTCACATCGTATAAAACGTGGCTATCTTTTCCTAAGCGGCGCAAAGCCTCTACGCCCATCGCTTTCGTCTCACTATGGTCAACCGCCAATACGATACCGTCATAATGACCTTCTTTCAGTTCATCAATGAGCTCAATACCATATTCATGGCGAACTTCTTCTTTTGACGCCCAACTATCGTATACATCAACCGACATATTAAAGTCTTGTAACTCTTTTACGATGTTGATGATTTTTGTGTTTCGAACATCAGGACAATCCCCTTTAAAGGTAAAACCTAATATCAGTACTTTTGCTTCATCAATATGGATTTTTTTACTCGCCAGCTTTTTCACTAATTGTGTCGCAACATATTCGCCCATACCATCATTGATACGACGCCCTGCCAAAATAACTTCTGGACGGTACCCTACCTCTTGAGCTTTATGAGTTAGATAATACGGGTCAACACTAATACAGTGCCCGCCTACCAGGCCTGGCTTAAACGGTAGGAAGTTCCACTTTGTACCTGCCGCTTTCAACACTTCTTCAGTATCAATGTCTAAACGGTTAAAAATCTTCGCGAATTCATTAATGATGGCAATGTTCAGATCACGCTGGGTATTTTCAATGACTTTAGCCGCTTCAGCAACTTTGATTGAAGAAGCTTTATGTGTGCCAGCAGTAACAATTGACGCGTATACTGCATCCACAAAGTCAGCAACAGCGTCTGTCGAACCTGACGTAATTTTCGTGATAGTCGTGAGTCGATTCACTTTATCACCCGGATTAATACGCTCAGGACTATAGCCAGCATAAAAGTCTTTATTAAATGTAAGTCCAGAAAGTTTTTCGATAATTGGAATACAGACTTCTTCCGTAGCACCTGGGTATACTGTTGATTCAAATACAACAATATCACCTTTTGAAATGACTTGAGAAAGTGCCTCTGACGCTTTAATCAAGGGTGTTAAATCCGGTGTATTTTCTTCTGTTATCGGAGTAGGAACTGTAACAATATAAAAATTACAATGCTTTAGATCTTCCAACTGGTGTGTATATCGTAAGTACTTTGCACTAGCCAGTTCTTCACCTGAACACTCTAGTGTTGAGTCTTTACCCGTTTCGAGCTCTTGAACACGAGCGGCATTGATATCCAAACCAAGAGTTGGATACTTTTTGCCAAACTCGACAGCAAGCGGCAAACCGACATAACCTAAGCCAACAATACCAATATTCAAACTATCTAATTTCATTTTTTGTTCCAATATATTATAAATTCAGTGGTAAACCGATTTCTTTACCATCGCGTGCAGAACGATAGGTACTAATCAACAGTTCTAACGACTTTAAGCCTTCACGGCCATCGGTTTCAGGCTCAGCTTTCCCTCGTAAAACGTCAGCCACATTTTGGAAATAAGGAGGATGACCAAAGCCATATACTGATGTGGTCTGGTAGTTCGCGCTATGAATATCTTTGTCGTAGTCACGCTCATCTTCAAACGTCCACTCTTGAATATCATTCACCGCAACACCACCAATTCTCACCGTACCTTTTTCGCCAAGAATAGTTATCGAACCTTCAAGGTTTTTAGGGTAAGTACACATGGTCACTGCCATAGAGCCTAGCGCTCCATTACGCCATTTAATGTTCACTACACCGGTATCCTCAACATCAATATCTCTGTGAGTTGATGTCATTGCATGGACTTTCTCTACCGGACCAATTAACCAGTGCATTAAATCCACATAATGCGTGGCTTGATTCATGAAAGCACCACCATCCATATCCCATGTGCCGGACCATGACGCGCGATCATAATACTCTTGCGGGCGAGTCCAGAATACGTTTAGGTGCACCATGTGAATTTGACCAAAACGTTTATCATTTACAGCACGCTTTAATAACTGTAACGTTGAATTGCGGCGATTCTGTTTTACAACGAATAAACGAACGCCTTCTTCATCACACGTACGAACCATATCCAAGCCATCTTGCCATTTGGTTGCCATTGGCTTTTCAGTAATGACATGGACTTTTGCTTTTGCGGCTTTAATCGCTTGTGAAGCGTGCATACCGCTAGGTGTACAAAGTGTTACTAAATCCAGCGATTCAGAAGCAAGCAGTTCATCAATAGAAAGATAGCCAGACACCCCGTAGTGTGACACGTGCTCATCAAGCACTTTAGGATCATTATCGCATACTGCGACCAGTTCATATTCCGATTTAAGTTGCTCAATTGAACCAAAATGGTTTTTGGATATACGCCCACAACCTACAACCGCAATGCGGAGCTTTCTATCTTTTATCATCAATCTGTCCACTTAATTTATAATTTTTCATCTCAGACTTTTTCACCATCTGAGACACTTTTCATTCAAAATGAGACAACCTTGTCTAGCCATCTCATTGTAATATATTGATTCCACCTATTTAATCAAACCGGCCCCAATAGGTAACCTAAAAGTCTAGGTTCTAGATTCTAGGTCCTCTGTATCTTCTTTTCGAAACGCAAAACGCACCAGTACAATGGCCACACCTAACATGCCACCAAGTAATGTCCCTAACACACAGATCAGCGCGCGTTTCGGCCCATCTTTAAGCTCTGGTATCACTGCAGGATCAACGACTTTGAAGATAAACTCTTCTTGCACCTCTGCAAGCATCAAGCTTTTGGTTTGTTCTTCAATCAGCTTATAGAACGTACTTTGCATGTCAGCAACAGCGGTTTTTTGTAGCTGGGTATTTAGGTAAGCTAGGTTTTGCGACGTTTCTGCTATTGTGCGTTCACGCATCACTTTGTTGATGTCTTCAATTAACCAGTTCACCCATTGCTGAGCAATGTAAGGAGAGTAGTTTTTGACTGATACCGTGTATAAGCCGCTTTCTTTGTCTTGGCTAACGCTCAAAACCTCTTTACTGAACACTTCAAACGCTTCTTGCGCCGTTGGTGTTGACCCACGTAGGCCTTTTGCCTCACGCAGCCATTCACCTGTATCAGGGTTATAAAGCTCTTCATCTAAGATGAGCTTGTTATTCGCTAAATCCCAATCTTTGGCAGCCATTAGTGGTACAAGCAAATCATGCTTTTTGATGAATGCTTCAACAAACTGGCGAGACTTCATCACTTGTACAGCTAAATCAGTTTGAGAAGATTCACCTGCCCCCAAGTTAACGCCCGCTAGAGCCGCTAGTCCGCCAAGTTGACCTGCCATTTTTGAAAGGCCACCGCCACCGGAGCTTTCTGCAGGAGCAAGCAACGCATCCGATTTGTAGATATTTGGCAGGCTTAGTGCGTAAAGTACCGCGCCGACTGCAAAAACAAACGTGGTCGCAATGATGATCCACTTACCTTTCCACAGTGCGCCGAACAGTTCACGTAAGTCGATTTCGTCATCCGCTGGTTGTTGGCTGTGTGGTGGGTACGGTAGGTAATGTTGTGGGTGTTCTTTTTGTGGTTCCATTGGTGTATTAGGTCCTAGGATCCTAGGTTCTAGATCCTAGATTCAAAATTTGAATCCGGAGCTAGGGGTAGGATCGATAAAATAAATGATAGGTCCTAGGATCCTAGGACCTAAATTACTTATTCGTGAATTTTTGTTCTTAGGATCTAGGGTTAGGACCTAGGATCCTTATAACTTTGGTATTTTGGTTTAGGTTCTCTTACTGAGCCTTTTCTTCGCTTAATTAGTGCTGCGAGCATAGCTGAAATTTCTTTGGCTTCGCTGATTAAGGCAAGCGCTTTTTGCTTTTCGACAAAGCCCGCTTCTATACCAATATAAAGTTGGGTAATCGCTTCCCCGGCAGAGCCTTTTGCAATGTAAAGAAACCTTGCAGACTCATTGACCGTTTCACGCTCTTCGCCTTCAGCAATATTAGAAGCTATCGAAAGTGCACTTCTCGTTAGTTGATCTTTAAAACCAAAGTTCTTACAACTCTCTAGCTCTTTGTACACATCACAAGATAAACGACAACTTCGCTTCCAAACCTCTAGTTTTTCAAAATCCAGTTGTCGCATAGCTCTCCAGCCTAGGTAGGTTTAAAGTTCCTAAGGGTAGAACAAGATCCTAGATCCTAGGAACTTTGACCCCTAGGACCTTTCTTTCCCGTTATTTCAACGCGTTAATCGCTACACCAGTTTGGTATAGGATCTGTGTTGCGGCGGTCCAAGTACTTAGCGCATCACGGTAATCGGTGTCGATTGGCACTACAATCGTGTCGCCTGCTTGGAGCTCTTGGTTATTGTTGCCGAACCAGTAACCTGATGTTGGTTTGTAAACCGAGCCATCTGCGCGCACGACAAAGATGCGATCTTCATCCGCTTGCTTCTTCGCGCCGCCCGCTTTGTTTAGGTAATCGTCCACCTCTAACTTGTTATCAAGCAAGTAAGTGATCGGTACTTGTACCTCACCCATGACGGATACCGTATTACGAAACGTTGGTACAAACAGGAAGTCACCGTCTTCCAGCATAAAGTCCGCGGAGCGATCATGCTTCAAGATGCGGTTAAGCTGCACCACCATACGGCCAAGGGCTTTGCTGCGGCTTGCCTCTTCAACAAAGGCTAACGTTTTATCCGGATCAGAGATGACAGAACCAAGATTGCTGTCTGCGCGGAATGTCTTCTTCGCCGTTTCTGCTCGCATGTCTGCGGCGTATTGGTTTAGCAGCTTTTGCTCTTGTAAACGCAGCGCTTCTCGAGTAAAGATTGCGCCCATTGGGTGAGCAAATTCGGTTAAGCCACCAGCACGCTCTAATAGCTCACTCATGGTCTCGCCTTGGCGAACCGTGTATGAGCCAGGGAAGCGAACTTCACCTTGCAGCATTACGGTGCTTTGTAGCTTCACGTTCGGCTTTTGCAGTACGTTCAGTCTGTCACGGCCAACGATGATCACATCGTTATTCACATCACCTTGAATCGCTTTGCGAAGATCAATACGCTCGATATCAATAGACGCACGCTCATCGATGTTATTAATCACCGAGCGCGCAAGTTCTGCGTTAATCGTAAATGCACCGTAAGTTAAACCACCCGCAGCCTCTAACAAATCCGACACTTTCATGCGTGGCGTAATTGGGTAACGGCCAGGGTATTTCACCTCACCTGTGACTTCAGCAATTTGCGGCGCTAAACCTAAACGAGATTGCTGTTGAAGCTTAAGTAAAACAGGTGCAAGCAATGAAGAACGTGTGTTCTGCTTAAGGTCTTGAATCTGCTCAGGAGTGACCTCTTCACCTTGCCACATCATACGGGCTTCTTTGCCTGTCACCGTACTGGTTGCTGCACTAAGATCTTGCTCTTCTTGCTGAATTTGCTCTTGTGCTTGTTGCTGTGCTTGCTCAAAGCTTTTGGCTTTTTCATCCACTTCTAATAATGAGTCGATGCCTTTATTACTTAAGCGATTAAATACCAACACTCGGTCACGAGAGTGCAGTTGCAAGTTGTCTTCACTGTTTGGCGCTAAAATCGCTTTCGCCAAGTTAAGTTGGAAAACTTCAATATCACGCTGGGCGTTGATCTCACGCACCACAACCGCGTAATTCACATCTGCAGTCGATTTAAACGCGGTATCTACGGATTGGAATAAATCCGCAATGCGTAAACCCGGTTTCCACTCTAAAAAGCCTGAATGACGTACATCACCCTCAACTTGAACAAAGCGCGTTAACTCTTCACTCTTCGTTGGTACGCTCACCGTATCACCATCTTTGACTTTAATTTGTTGGTCATGAGATTGAGTGAAGTTAAGCGTCACTAAATCACGTCCGCCTTTTGCTGCGTAACGTTTTACTTCAATTTGATCGCGATAAGCGTTGGCAGTAAAGCCACCGGCAAGTTGAAATGCTTGCTTGTAGGTCTCGCCTGATTTGATTTCATAAATCGCAGGGCGGTTCACTTCACCATCAATCGAAATGGTATTACCGACCGCACCAATGAACACCACATCCCCGGGTAATAGGCGAACATCATTACGAGCATCACCACGCAGCAGTAAGTCATACATGTCTAACTTGCGGATCACTTGGCCATTTCGTTTTAGCTGTACGTTACGCAATGCACCACTCTCGCTAAAACCGCCGCTGTAGTAGATCGCTTGAGATATAGTGGTTAACGCACTCACCGTGTAAGCACCTGGCTTGTAAGCATCACCCATAACGAAGATTTGCATGGTGCGCATTTCACCCAGAGAGATATCACTGCGCACGCCAATCATTTGTTCTCTTACGCGTTGGCTTAAAGAATCACGCACTTCTGAGAACGTCATGCCAGCCACTTGAACCGGGCCAAGTGATGGAAAGTTAATCACGCCCTCGCGACTTACTCGTAAGCGGTTGGTGGTATTTTCTTTACCAAACAACTGAATAACAATCTCATCCCCTGGGCCTACCGTGTAATCCGCAGGAACAGGTACATCACTGATTGGAGCAAATGTACTTGGCGAGCCCGCAAACAAATCCAAACCAAAGCGTTTCAAGCCCGTTTGTGCTTGTGCATCGTCCTCTGGGCCTCTGGTGCTTTCTTCTGTTTCACTCGTTGCAGGGCGAGCATCCACTACTTGTGGGTTTTCAAAACTGCTTGGTTGAGAAGCACCTGACGGCAAAGACACGCCATACTGACTTGCCAACGCTTGTTGTTGATCAGCCGGTAAGCTCTTAAACATTTGGATCTGAGCGGGAGTTGGAGTTTGCGCATACGAGAATGGCGCAAACATACTTGCCAGTGCAAAAGCGGCAATGGAAAAAGTTCCTTTAAGCATGGTCATTCGCTATAAAAAGAGTGGAGAGAAAAATCGTCGCTACTGCGCTCGATCTCGATGTTAGAAGCGGTGTTGGAAACCGATGGTAAGCGCGTTTAAACGAACTTGGTCTTCAGAGGCACTGTCAATAAACTCAAACACAACGGCATTGTGCTTATCAAGCGCATAGTGCATACCCAAGCCAAAGCTAAAGCCTTGCTCTTTGAGTGAACCAACGCCTTGTTTATCGATCTGAACGCTAGAGTAACCCGCCAATCCATATAACGCGATACGCTCAGCCACTGGCATGTTTAGCTTAATAAAGCCGCTTGCTAGGCTGTCTACTGCCAGTCCGCTATCACGTTGGACAGAGGTGCCGTAGCGCGCTTCTAAAGCGAGGTAATCATTGAAGAAGTAACCAGCTTGTGCTTGCAATAAAAATGGATTGCCTTCACTTACTGTAGACTGGGTGTTTTGAGATGAGGTGTGGTGATATTCGGCGTTAGAGTAACTAACCAATGCGCCGGAATAGAAGTTTGCTGAAGCAGAAAATGAGCACAAGCCTACGCTTATCGCACTCAACGCCCCTAGCCATGGTCGTTTATTGATCACGAAATTATCCCTTGGGTATCGACTGAACTTTAATGAAGAAGACGCGCTCAGTGATTATTTGTTAACTTTCTTGTGCGTTCCCACGCTACCGCCCGGCGGCATTACGCGTTAGCCACTGTTCGCTGGTTACCGATAAGTCGGTTTATTATGAATATGTTTTATTAAGCCTAAATTTGATGACTCGGTTCAAAAAACGGAACGAATAAAGTCAAAAAATTTGGCAAATTATGCATGGATTGGCGCAAAACGGCAAGAGGCGGCTGATTTGAATTGTGTGAATGTGCGGTAAAACGCGCAGTTTTTAGGCGGAAAAAAAGAAAGGGATTAGGGTGCTAGGTGCTAGAGGGAGCTTGTTGGGGCTTTAGTGAACCTCAATGACTATTTACGTACGTTGTTGAATACCGAATACGGAGCGCTTCGCTTACGAAAAAGCACATCATCACCAATTATGTCATTCCAGCGAGCTTTAGCGAGACTAGGGATCTATTACCAGCGTACTGAGTCATTTCGATGTATCACCTTAGTGGAGTCACTCTCTTTTAGTAGATTCTGAATCACGTTCGTTCCTCACTGTTCAGAATGACAAGTATTTTCCTTGTCACTCAAAGACAAAGATTGCGCGTAATCCGTAATCCGTAATCCGTAATCCAAAACATTAGGCCCTAGAACCTGCTTTTTACCTAGGACCTATCTCTTCTCCCCTAGGACCAGCTGTTTCTTCCCCTCTTTTTCATACGAAACTATTTACATGCTGGTTGTTTTTTAACTAAAATGTTACGTGATGCACCTAAAATGCATCAAACATCGATGTTTTAAAATTAGAAATACAAGGATTAATAATGAAGAATACAGCTCTAGCTATTCTTATGGCACTAAGCGCATCTACTGCATTTGCAGCAACTGAAGCTGGCACTACAAGTACAGCAGCAGCATCTGCAACAGGTACAACTGCAGTAGCAGTAGGCGCAGCAGCAGCAGTAACAGTAGTTGCAGTCGCAGCATCTGATAGCGATTCTACTTCTACTTCTACTTCTACTTCTACTTCTACTTCTGTAACTAAATAATCCATTTAGTTTAGTCGTAAGAGCTCATCGCCCTGATTAATTCAGGGCGATTTTATTTGTATGAGGGAATAATGAATCATTTTCTACCACGCTCATGGATGCGTCTGCTCGTCGCCTTGCCTGTATTAAGCCTTGCTGTTGGTTGTACTCAAAAATTCAACGATGTTTCCGCGACAGTACAAGAAGCTTACAACAACTATGTGGATGTTGAATTAACAGCCGAAGAAATCGATGCGGTACCTTACGCGAGCGCTTATTTAAAAATCGGCAACCAAAAACAAGTGTTTGTTGTATTAGCCTTTGCTGAACACAACCCTATTACGGGTAATACCCAACTAAAATGGGTGAGTGCAGATAAAGCAATGGTCGTAACAGAAAACGGCCACATCGTAAAAACAATTGGCTTGCAACACAATAACTTAGCGGGCGCGTATGGTGATGTGCCTAGTTTTGCCTTAGAAAACACAGAGTACTCTCGTTCTTACGATTGGGCTAAGCAGTACCGTTATGGTTTTCCTGCTCATGTGACACGTACATATCAAGGCAAAGAGCCCGTCATTACCCCGCTCTCTAGCACCCCAGCAGACCTCTATCGTGAAACGGTTCACTTTTCCACCCTGTCGCAAAGTGTGGATAACTTTTACTGGGTTGACGTTAATGGCAAAGTAATTAAAACCGTTCAGCATTTAGGACCGAATATGATGCCGATTGAGCTCACTATTTTGAAAGGGTACAGCAAATCATGAATTACCGACGTTCTGCCCTCATAAGCAGCCTATTATTTGCTGTTACTAGCTTATTTGCCGTTACTGGCTTATTAAGTATTACGAGCTTAGCTCCTGTGTCTGCTCAACCATCAGTAAATACTGGACCATCACTTCAAATAAAGTTGATAGGTGTCGATAAACAGTTGCAGTCCGACCAAGGGTTGCGCCTAGCTGATGCACTCAAGCTTGCACAACAGCAGCGAATGGTTTTGCAATACCCATTGGGTACTACCCTGTTTGACGAATCTGAAGATGCACTGCAAAAGTCAGTGGCACTGAAAAACTCAGTCCTCAACCAGATGATGCAACAAAACCTAGTTTCTCACCCTTTGTATAAGTTCATCCAAAAGCAGCAATTTGCACCGCGCGTACTTTCTGGCATTGATGTAGACCAAGTGCGCTTAGATAAATTCGATAACCCGCTGCTTAAGGGTAAATTTTCGTTAGCCTCTTCAGCTCGAGACTCTCATGTAGTGTATCTAGGTAACGTCGATAAAGTATGGAACATCCGCTCACAAGCAGGAATTCCTCTGCACACGCAAATTGACCACCTAAACACAACCATCGGTGACTTGAGCCAATCTCCTGTTGTTATTTATCCTGACGGGAATGTGGCACATCCTCACCATGGCTCTTGGCTCAATACACAATACTATCTGCCACCACTCACTATGGTTTACATTCCGTTTGCACCTTTTTCAGAGTCTCAAATGGATCAAGAGATTGTGACACTACTCACTCAACTTAAGCCAATGCATTCGAAGACGCCACTATGAAGCTAATTAAAACCAGTTTAACCCTTTCCTTAATGGGTCCGGCATTCGTTTGGGCTCAAGAGATGCCTTTTGAAGCGCCACCTCTGCAACCATCACAAATGGATTTTGGTGGGGTTGGCTTAATGCAAATGCCGACCGGACGTATGGCTCCAGAAGGTGAGTTCAACTTCGCTTTAACGGGAAGCGATGAATACCTCTTTTATAACGTAACGTTGCAAGTCATGCCTTGGCTTGAGACCACGTTGCGTTACACCATGGTCAATGATCTTTTCTATAGCAGTGATCCAGATTTTTCAGGTGATACCAAATACACCGATAAAGGTATCGACTTTAAAGTTCGTCTTTTAGAGGAATCTGAATACTTACCTGAGTTATCTGTCGGTATCCGTGACTTTGCAGGCACAGGGTTATTTGATGGCGAATTTATTGCAGCCACCAAACGTTACTCAAACCCAAAATTAGGTACATTTGATTTTACGCTTGGTATGGGCTGGGGTTACTTAGGTACACGAGACAACATTTCCAACCCGGCTTGTAAAGTATCCGACAAATACTGCGAACGCCCATCAGACTTTAAAGGCAATGGTGGCAGCGTAGATTTTGAACGTTGGTTTAAAGGCCCGGCGGCTCTATTTGGTGGCGTTGAATACCAAACGTTACATGCCCCTCTTCGCTTTAAACTGGAATACGACAGCAATGATTACAGCGAAGATTTCCCCGTAAAACGTGGGGGTGTTGACATGACACCGCACACACCTTGGAACGTTGGTGTGCTGTACCGCTTAGGCCACATGGCAGATTTACGCGTGAGTTATGAGCGCGGCGATACTTTAGTTGCCGGTGTGAACCTTTATACCAACTTTAATGATATGCCATCATTCTGGCGAGATACTCCGACACCAGAGCTCGAAGAAAAACAACCAGAACAACTGTCGGATGTGGATTGGCAGCGTGTCACTGAAGATCTCGACAAAATTGCTGGCTATGAGAACACGCAAGTATTTGCAAACGAGAACACCGTATCCATTGTTGGTGAGCAAAAGAAATATCGTAACCGCAATGAAGCACACGAGAAAGCGGCGGCCGTACTCTACAACCAAGTACCGGAAAGCGTCGACACGTTTACGATCAACGAACGTACTCGTGGTTTAATCGGTGATCAAACGGTTATTTCTAAAGATAAATATCAAGCTGTTGCTCAAGTAAACTATATTGAGCCAAAAATTGAGGATGCCGTTTCTACATCAAGCAATAAACCTGTTGGCAAAGCAACTTACGATGGGTTTGAACGTTTTGATTGGGGCTTTGCACCAAAACTGGCTCAAACACTTGGCAACCCAGAAGAATTCTATTTGTTCAGTGTTGGTTTAAGTGGCAGTGCTTCTTACTGGTTGACCGACAACCTAGAGATTGGCGGGTCACTCTACTGGGATTGGTACAATAACTACGATAAGTTTAATTACGTCACCCCACCCGATGGCACAACGATCCCTCGCGTTCGTACCATGTTCCGTGCATACCAAAATGAACATGCGGTTACGATGTCTAACTTGCAGTTAACTTGGTTCCAAGAATATTCAGACACGATGGACCAACAATTTTATGCTGGCTACTTAGAAAGTATGTTTGCTGGTATCGGTACTGAGTTTTTGTATCGTCCACAAGGAGCAAACTGGGCCATAGGTGCAGATGTTAACCTCATTTCTCAGCGTGACCCACAAAGCTACTTCGGCGTTTATGATGATAAATGGCAGTATGTCCCTGAGTACGGTCGTCCATTCCAAGTAGTCGACAAAGGCTTTACTGGTTTTGTTTCTGGTTATTACTACCCTCAATGGACGTTTTTGTCTGATCTGATGGTTCAAGTTGACGTAGGTCAGTTCCTAGGCGGAGATGTCGGTACTCAAGTCAATGTTTCTAAGCAATTTAAGAGCGGTGTTATTGCAGGTGCGTTTGCCTCAATTTCCGACTTGTCTGCAGATGAATTTGGCGAGGGTAGCTTTACTAAAGGGTTCTATATTTCGATTCCATTCGACATCATGACCGTTAAGCCAAGTAATAACCGTGCTAACTTCTCTTGGCAGCCACTAACTCGCGATGGTGGCCAAAAACTAGGGCGAAAATACAGCTTAATTGAGCTAACCGATGAGCGTAATCCTTGGTTCCAGAGACCAAATCACTCGGAAGTAAAATAAGATCAATTAGGGGGCTTCGGCTCCCTTTTGTTTTTTAAAGGGCCTAGGCTTTAGAGCCTAGGTCCTAGATCCTAGGTGGCGCGTGTTGGAAGTTTGTGGATTTCATTAGTTCTTGAGAAAGTGGTTGGAATTCTGAATACGGAGCGCTTCGCTTACGGAATACAGAAAAGCACATCATCACCAATTGTGTCATTCCACAGAGCCATAGCAAGACTAGGGATCTATTACCAGCATACTGATTCATTTCGATTAATCACCTTAGTGGAATCACTCTCTTTCAGTAGATTCTGAATCACGTTCGTGCCTCACTGTTCAGAATGACAAGTATTTTTACACTGCATAAAACGTTGGGGCGGAATTCAGAAAAGCACAGCATCACCATTTGTGTCATTCCAGCGAGCCATAGCGAGACTAGGGATCTATTACTAGCGTACTGATTCATTTCGATGTATCACCTTAGGGGAGTCACTTTCTTTTAGTAGATTCTGAATCACGTTCGTTCCTCACTGTTCAGAATGACAAGTATTTTTACACTGCATAAAACGTTTGGTCTGAATTCAGAAAAGCACAACATCACCATTTGTGTCATTCCAGTGAGCCTTAGCGAGACTAAGAATCTACTATTAGCGGACTATTTAGTTTCAGTACATTGCCTTCGTGATATCAAACTCGGTCTGTAGATTCTGAATCACGTTCGTCCCTCACTGTTCAGAATGACAAGTATTTTCCTTACCACTCAAAAACAACGATTGCATGTAATCCGTAATCCAAAACGTTAGGCCCTAGAACCTGGGAACCTAGGACCTTGTTTTTCTCTAGGACCTATCTTTAAACCTAGAAACTTGTTTTATTCCCATCCATAGCGCTATTTTCTGTTTCTTGCTAAAATTCCTGAGAAAATTTTAATCTATGGTGGAAGTCTTATGATCATCGTAACTGGTGGTGCTGGCATGATCGGCAGCAACATTGTTAAAGCGCTGAATGAAGCAGGTATTAACGATATTCTGGTTGTCGACAACCTAAAAAATGGCAAGAAGTTTAAAAACTTAGTTGATCTTGATATCACTGATTACATGGATCGTGACGACTTCCTTACCCAAATCATGGCTGGTGATGATTTTGGACCTATCGAAGCGGTTTTCCACGAAGGTGCTTGCTCTGCAACAACCGAGTGGGATGGCAAATACATGATGCTAAACAACTATGAGTACTCTAAAGAGCTACTTCACTACTGTTTAGATCGTGAAATTCCGTTCCTATACGCGTCATCTGCTGCGACTTACGGTGAGACAGATACCTTTATCGAAGAGCGAGAGTACGAGGGTGCACTAAATGTGTACGGTTACTCAAAACAGCAATTTGATAACTATGTACGTCGCCTATGGCAAGATGCCGAAGATCACGGCGAGAAAGTGTCGCAAATTACTGGATTCCGTTACTTTAACGTCTACGGCCCTCGTGAAGATCACAAAGGCAGCATGGCATCGGTTGCGTTCCACTTAAACAACCAAATCAATGCGGGCGAAAACCCAAAATTGTTCGCAGGCAGTGAATCATTCAAGCGTGACTTTGTATACGTGGGTGACGTAAGTAAAGTTAACCTATGGTTCCTAGAAAATGGCGTATCTGGCATCTTTAACTGTGGTACTGGTAATGCAGAATCATTTGAAGAAGTGGCGAAAGCGGTGATCACTCACCACGGTAAAGGTGAAATCCAAACCATTCCTTTCCCTGATCACCTAAAAGGCGCATATCAAGAGTTTACTCAAGCAGACCTGACTAAGCTTCGTGCTGCAGGCTGTGATGTGGTGTTTAAAACCGTTGCCGAGGGTGTGGCAGAATACCTAGCGATTCAAAACTGTTAATGCCTTTCAAAGGCGGTAGAGAAACCTACCGCCTTTACTCTGATACAATTACTAGTATCATTCCTAACATCTTCTTTTGCCTCTATCCAAACCATAGGTGCTTAAATTTCATGACTGAACAACGTGATGATTTCGATCCTAAAGCTTATAACCCTGAGTTTGAGCGCCACTTTCTTGCGCCAAAATATTGGGGAACATGGTTAGGTGTAGTGCTTTCTTTACCGCTTGCGATATTGCCTTTAAGGGCTCAACAATGGCTTGCAAAAACCATCGCGAAAAAGCTGGCGAAATCACGCAAAGGGCCTGCTCACCGCGCTCGTGTGAACTTTGAATTATGCTTTCCAGAAAAGACATTCGCAGAACGTGAAACCCTTATTGAGAAAACCCTTTATACCGCAGCCCTATTCTTTTTCCGCTTTAGCTTACTCAGCTTACGCTCCCCAAAGTGGTTACAGCAACGTTGTCAGATCCGTGGCCTTGATATTTTGCAACAACACATCGACAACAATGAAAACGTCATCCTAATGGTGCCCCACTCTTGGGCAATCGACATTCCTGCAATTTTGCTGGCTTCGATGGGTATGCCCGTCTCTGCAATGGCAAAAAAACAGAAAAATGAAGTAGCGGACTGGTTGATGCACAGACAACGCGTGCAATATGGTGGCCGAGTCTATGAGCGCTCCGGTGGTATCAAACCGTTTTTGAAATCCATTCGAGATGGCTACATCGGTTACTACCTACCGGACCAAGATCACGGCCCAGAGCACAGTGTGTTTGTCGATTTTTTTGCGACAAGAAAAGCAACGCTGCCGGGTTTAGGTAAAATAGCTAAGTTATCACGCGCGAAAGTGTTACCTATGTTCGCTTCAATGAATACCGAAGATGGGTCATTTGATATTGAGATCCTACCTGCATTTGAGCTAGACCAAGGTGAAGAGCAAGATGCGCGCACGTGCAATCAAGCCATTGAGTATTTTGCCGGCAATAAGCCTGAACAATACATGTGGGTACTGCAACTGCTGCATTCTCAAGAAGATGGTAGTAACTATTACAACCTGTATAAGTCAAAATATGACTCCGATTGGCAAATAAGCAAATGAAAAAAATATTGATCATTGGTCCTTCTTGGGTCGGCGATATGGTGATGTCACAATCACTCTATATCGTGCTAAAGCAGCTTCATCCAGAAAGCCAAATTGATGTAATTGCACCAGGTTGGTGTAAACCAATTCTTGAGCGCATGCCAGAGATCCACCAAGCCATTGAAATGCCTATTGGTCATGGTGAGTTCAACTTATGGGGTCGTCGAGAAATTGGTAAATCATTACGAGAAAAACAGTACGACCACGCCTACATCCTGCCGAAGTCTGCAAAGTCAGCGCTGATTCCTTGGTTTGCTAATATCCCACTTCGCACCGGTTGGAAAGGTGAAATGCGTTACGGTCTGCTCAATGACTTGCGTCCAAATATGAAATCTTTCCAGTTCATGGTTGAGCGCTATGTTGCATTAGCCTATTCACAAGCGAAGATGATCGATTCCTCTTCTCTGGGCGGCCTAGAGACCTTACCTCGCCCTAGCCTGTTTATTGATAAACAAGAACAAAGCGCTACGATTTCTAAGTTTAATCTCAACCAAGAATCTCCTGTTGTTGGTCTATGCCCCGGAGCGGAATTCGGCCCCGCGAAAAAGTGGCCCGAAGCGCACTATGCAGAAGTGGCAATTCAAATGGCGAAATCCGGGCATCAAGTCTGGCTGTTTGGCTCGCAGAAAGATCTTGATACTTGTAATAACATTAAGCAACTCGTGCCGGCTGAGCTTCAACAGAGAATTCATGTTCTAGCAGGGCAAACAAGCCTGATTGAAGCGGTTGATCTTCTTGCGGCATGCCAAACTGTAGTGGCTAATGACTCAGGCCTAATGCATGTAGCCGCGGCTGTTGGATGTAACGTTGTGGCTGTATATGGATCAACATCACCGAAATACACCCCGCCACTTGCAGTAAAAGTCGAAATTGTTCATACCGACATTGACTGCCGTCCATGCTTTAAACGTGAGTGTCAGTTTAAACACTTAAAGTGTTTGACGGAGTTATCGCCAAAGCAAGTTCTTAACAGTATCCAAAAACTTGAAGCGATTACCGTAAGCCCATGTTAATTCGTATTATCTATACATTACTGTTAGCACTTGCCTCACCAATTTTGTTGTTTGGCTTGTACAAAAGCAAACCAAACAAGCCTAAATTTGGCAAACGCTGGAAAGAGCACTTTGGCTTTACGCCGAAGTTAAAAGCGACTGAACGACCAATTTGGATACACGCGGTATCAGTCGGTGAAAGTATTGCGGCAATACCTCTGATCAAAGCTTTGAAAGAGAAAAGACCAGATCAACCGATCCTCGTCACGACGACGACAAGTACTGGCGCAGAGCAAATTGCCAAATTAGGCGACTTGGTTGAACATCGCTATATGCCTATTGACTTCGCTTTTGCAGTTAAAGGCTTTTTAAAGGCTATCCAACCAAAGCAAATGTTAATCATTGAAACCGAGCTTTGGCCAAATACACTCAACGTCGTTCATAATGCAGAGGTTCCAATTACCGTCGTTAATGCTCGCCTTTCTGAAAAATCATGTAAGAACTACGCCAAAGTTCAGCCCCTGTTTAATCTATTCATCCCTTGTCTAGATAAAGTACTTTGTCAAACCGAATCAGATGCCGAACGTTTTGAGCGTTTAGGCGTTGGTAAAGAAAAGTTAGAAGTTACGGGTTCGATTAAATTTGATATTCAGATCTCACAGGACGTAAAAGACAAAGGTAAAGCGCTTCGTGCTGAGCTTGGACACGACCGCCCAGTTTGGATTGCTGCTAGCACTCACAAGGGCGAAGATGAGCAAGTTCTTGAAGCTCATAGACAAGTTCTAGAGTCACACCCTGACGCACTATTAGTGCTTGTTCCTCGCCATCCTGAACGTTTCGACAACGTATTTGAACTTTGCCAAAAGCAAGGATTCAACACCGTTCGGAGAACAAACCAAACCGAAGTAACGGAATCGACTCAAGTTTACCTTGGGGACACAATGGGAGAAATGCTCAATCTTATTGGTGCCGCGGATGTTTGTTTTATGGGTGGAAGTCTAGCTGGAGACAAAGTTGGTGGGCATAATGTATTGGAACCTGCTGCGCTTGGTGTGCCGGTAATCACTGGGCCAAGTTATTACAATTTCAAAGAGATTGTAGAGATGATGCAAGTTAAATCTTTGATATCGATTGTAAATAATACTGATCAATTAGCCCAATCAATAACGGTGTTATTCGAGGATAGATCTCTACGAAACACTCTACAGAATGATATGACTCAGTTTTATGATATAAACTCTGGCACTATTGCTAAAACACTCAACGCAGTAAAAGAGATATACTGAGATGCCAATTAAAATCTTTGTGATTAACCTAAAAGAATCGACTGAACGACGTGAACAAATGTCCAGTATATTATCGTCAGTTAATTTTGAGTTCTTTGATGCTGAGAATGTAAAAAGCGACCCACAACACAGCATTTATCGCTTATATGATGCAGATAAATGTCAAAAATATAAAGGTTATCAATTAACTGCACCAGAATTAGGCTGTTGGGCTAGCCATATAGCACTATGGCGTCATTGCGTAAAAATTCAAGAATCTATTCTGATTCTTGAAGACAATATTGAGTTGTTTGGCGATCTAAACGCGCAGTTAGACAATATACAATCTTTTGTAAACAAATATGGCTTACTGAAACTTGGCAATATTTTTGAGCGTCAACACCTTAAGATTCAATCGATAGATGAAAACTATGAGATCATATCTAATCTTAAAGGTGCCTGTGGTACATCTGCGTATGCAATTACACCGGAAGTTGCAGTCCAATATCTAAGTCAAATAGATGGTTTCTTCGAGCCTGTAGATGACTTTATGGATAACGAATGGCGCACGAAACAAACTATTTACAGCTATCATCCACAATTAGTATCACGTAGTAATGCAACATCCACTATCGGAAAACGCAAAGAAAAGAACAATCTCACATTAGTCAATAAATTGTCTGTGGAATGGTATCGCCTACTCAAACAATGGAAACAAAAAAATTATAACCACAACTATAAGAAAGCATGTAATTAGAACCATCTCCATCACTACTTTGAATTGAACTTTATGAAAAAAACTATTATTTCTATCATGCCGCACCTCAGAGGTGGAGGTGTGGAAAAGGTTGTGTCACTTTTGAGCCAAGGGCTCAGCCAATTTTCCGATTGCGATGTCCACATCATCACAATTAAACCTTTTGATGAGCTTATTCCACTCCCTGAAGAAGTAACGGTTCACCGGCTAGATACAGATTTAAGAAATTTTCTAAACGTCAAAATTAGTAATAAATCTAAAGCAAAGATAATATATAAGTACATTACGGATAATATAACAAGTTCTGAGCCAGATCTCATACTTTGCCATCAAGAAACGGTTTCAAAAATAATGGTACATTGTAAATACAAAAATATGTATCATGTTATTCATAGTAATCTAAGTAATGACCGATTAAGTCACTCGAAAGGCATTACTCGCCAACTCAGAAAGAGAAAATTACAGAAACTATACCAAAACATACCCGTCATATGTGTTTCTAAAGGTGTTGAAGAAGATCTTAAAAGCACATTTAAATTAAAAAACACACGTGTTATATATAATGCGATACAACCCGAAAAGATTAAAACTCTAGCAAGTGAAAATACCCAACTTCCCCAAAAACCATATTTTATCCATGTAGGTAACTTCACTAGAGCGAAACGCCAAGATCGACTAGTAAGAGCCTATTTAGAGTCTGGAATTGAAGATGTCGATTTAGTCTTATTAGGGGAGCATACTGATATTACTAATGAAGTAAAAAGTATGTTATCAGAATATGGTAATCATGCAGAGCGTGTTCACATGCCCGGTTTTAAGAGCAATCCGTATCCTTGGATTGCTGCCTCTAGGGGCTTTATTCTGTCTTCTGATTACGAGGGATTACCGACCGTTTTACTCGAGTCCATTACGTTGGGTACCCCTACGATTTCGACAAATTGTAAAAGTGGCCCTAATGAAATATTTGGCGAAAACAATAAACATTGTTTATGTGAACTCAATGTCGACAATCTTAAGGATAAAATTATTGAGACATATACCCACCCTCAAAAATTCATCATCCCATTAAGAACCGAGTTCTCTCTTGAGTCGATGTGCCGAACATACTATAACTTAATAAAAGCATAGAGATTAAATACATAACTAATCATATTTTTAATTCCACAGTTGTCAGTTCTGGCGGTCTGGCAACCATATTTTCACCAATACTCTTAGTAACCACACACCCTGCCCCTATCACACTGTTATCACCAATAGTTACGCCTTGTAAAACGGTTACATTTGCTCCAATAAAAACATTCTTACCTATAGATATAGGTTTACAACTATAATCAGACCCATTTCTTTTCTTTGGGTCAATAGAGTGGAAGTTACTACCTAGACAGGTAAAATTCGGGCCTATAATAGTATTGTCCCCAATACTTATCGTTGATTTATCTGCAATTACCGAACAACCATTATTGAAAAAGACATTTTCACCAATAATTATCTCACTACTAGAATTACGGGCTTCAATGTAACACTCTGAGCATCTAAATTGAGGTGAAGTTTCATAACCAAAAGAGACGTTGTTACCGATTGAGATCGTCCCCCCCCCTTTAATACCACTTTCTGATTCGTATTAACTTTCCCTTTTAAATATATACTTCCATCCATTAAAACTTTATATATGAAAAGTTTTATCTTGTTTCTTTTCCTAAATAATTTACTTTTCTTTCTATTGAAAAATGTCAGGAATTTCTTCATCATCATTGATAACCAAAAAGTTATATAGTAAAAATTAAATCACCTTGTATTCTTAAAGTATTTATTAACTCGTCTATTTACCTTAAAGACTCTTTTAAAGTTCACTTTTTTTAATAAAAATGCTTTCCAAACGTTAAACTTAGAGTTATAAAAACCAAAAAACACATCGTTTAAGAGTTTAATAAACGCCTTTCTCTCATCGAGAATATCTAAAACATCATAACGATTAATGTGCTTAGCATCATTTATATTCATAGAAAGATCTACCAACTCTCTAGAATACATTTTTTGCCATTTGTTTATAAACTCATCTCGAGTATTTTGGCTTAAGGCACTAATCCCCACATCATATCGATAATCTATAAGTGGTTGCATCACTTTTACTGCTTTTCCCTTTAGATATGCTCGAAATATAAAAACTCGGTCTTCATTGATAACTTTTTTATCAAGTGGTGGAAAGTCATTAAAAAGGCTACTATCAATTGCTGCTGTGCAACCTGCAGGTAAAATGTTTCTTTCAATTATCGAGTTCAAATTGAAATCAAATATTTCTGATTCATCTCTTCCTGATACAATATCACCGCAATAATTTATCTTATTGAACTGTGACAGAACAAGTTTTACATCTGAATCATTCTTCCAGATTGAATACTGCTTTTCTAATCGCTCTGATTTTGATATATCATCACCAGCTTGAATTATTATTAATGTATTATTGAATTCATCCTTTAGCTTATTAAACTGAGAAGACAAACCGATATTACTATCGTTTAATACAACCTCTACATTTAATCCATCTGGTTTTTTTTCAACAACTTCATTAATAAAATTAACGGTTTTATCTTTAGAACAATCATCAAATATAATTAGCTTACTTGGCCATACGGTCTGATTGTATATCGATATTATCGCGTCTTTTATATATTCTTCTTGTTGATATGTAAATATTGCTACTACCAAATCATCAATAACGTCTCTCATACCTACACCTAATAACAGTTAATAATTTCCACGATTTTTTTAGCATCTTCTAGTGATAATGTTGGTCCCATAGGTAAACTGATCACTTCTCTATGGATTGTCTCTGTTATTGGAAGATTAAGATCTGTATAAGATTCGTAAGCCTCTTGCTTATGCGGTGGTGTTGGATAATGGACTAGGGTCTGAACTCCTTGCTTTACTAAGTATTCTGAAAAATCCAATCGATTTTTACAACGAACTACAAACAAGTGCCATACGTGAGCATCAGAATTAAAACACTTAGGTAAAGTAATCTTAGGATTAGAAATCCCCTCCAAATAAACACTTGAAAGTTTTCTTCGGTGTTCTGTTTCAGAGTCCAAATAGTTTAGTTTTACACTGAGCATTGCAGCTTGAATTTCATCTAGCCTAGAGTTCACTCCTTGATATTTATTTTCATATTTTTTGTGGGAGCCATAATTTCTTAATGCAACAAGTGCTTGATATAATGTATCGTCATTGGTTGTAATAGCACCCGCATCACCTAACGCACCAAGGTTTTTGCCAGGATAGAAACTAAAACCAGCAGCATCCCCCCAATTACCCGCTTTCTTACCACCAGTCATTGCACCATGTGCTTGAGCACAATCTTCCAATACTAGTAAATTGTACTCTTTTGCGATTTGCATAATTTCTGACATTGGTGAAATCAGTCCATATAGATGAACGGGCAAAACGGCTTTTGTTCTTGGGGTGATTGCAGCCTCAATACCCTCTTTCGTTAGGTTGTAAGTCTCAATATCTGGCTCAACTAACACTGGCACTAACTTGTTTTCTGTGATGGCTAGAATGCTTGCGATGTAAGTATTTGCAGGAACGATAACTTCATCGCCTTCTGAAAGCTTGCCTAACTCTTTCCAAGCACGAAGAACTAAGATGAGTGCATCCAAACCATTTGCAACACCAACTGCATATTTAGTTCCACAATAATCAGCAAACTTAGACTCAAACTGTTCTAGTTCGTTGCCCATAATGTACCAGCCAGAATCGATTACTCGTGCACAGGCTTCTTTCAGTTCATTTTCATACGCAGCATTGATAGCTTTCAAATCTAAAAACTTGATCACTTGATATTCACTCTAATTTTTTTAAAACGTTCACCGACACCCGCATCATCCGTAAAGTTAATTTTCGTCGGTACTTTATAGATATCTAACTGAGCTCTACAGCACTTACGGATTTGTTTTTTCAACTCTTTTAGATCTGTACCTGCACTAGGTGTAACATTAGCTACAACGGTTTGCCCTGTAATTGCATTCGCTGCCGCATAAACCACACAATCCTCGATACCATCAATACCAAGTAGTACTGACTCTACCTCACTCGGCAACACTTTTTCACCGCCGACATTAATGACTTCTTTTGCTCGACCGATAATTTTTAAGTAACCATCTTCCGACTGCTCGACCAAATCACCTGTTTGGAACCAGCCATCTTCAGAAAAGCTACTCATATCATGGTTCAAATAACCCATTATTTGCGTTTTACTGCGCAACCAAAGTTCATTGTTGACGATCTTGTACTCTTGATTTGGGTCATCAAACTTAATTTCTAGACTGCTTGAAGAGCGGCTAGACGTTTGAGCAATTCCTGTTTCGCTCGTACCAAATGTTTGGAGCAATTTAACTCGTGGTAAGGTTGCTTTCAAACGCAGCAACAAACTTTCAGGCATCGCTTCAGTGCCATATGTCACCATTCTTAGAGACTTAAGGTCGTAATGCTGATGTACATTGGCAATGAGCATCATATTTAAAAATGTTGGTGAGGCTGGAAGCAAATTAACTTTCTCACGCTCGATCAACATCGCGACATGTTCTGGCTCTCTCTTTTCTGGGATAACAATTTTAGCGCCCATCGAAAGAGAGTTGAGTAACGTATTTAACCCTCCAATGTGGTCAAACATCAGAAATACCATAATAGACAATGATTTCGGTCGTTTATCTACATAAGTAGCCAGCAATACATCTAAATTATGGATCATTGCTTTAGGCTCACCAGTACTGCCGCTGCTAAAGAGAACTAAGCCCGACTGCTCGCGAAGTATCAAATCCAGTATCAATTGATGACGATTAGCTGTATCTTGCTCAAACTGCTCAAAAGCAATGCCTGTTGACTTACGTAAGTTAATTACTACGTCAGGCTTTATCACAGCAATTCGTTTATCAACTTCTTCTTGGTTTTCACTCACAATCGGGACAATGATGCACTTCTTCTTCACTAGAGCAAAAAATAAAGAAATAGCATCAAATGAATAATCACTAACAATGCAAACGACTTGGCTTTGAGTAATTTGTTTTAGGTCATCCCCAAAGCGCTTAATATTCTGATTAAGATCACTGTAACTGTGTTGTTCAGAGTTGAAGCTTAAGGCGACTTCATCAGAATAACCTGACAGCTTATCTAAATATTCCATTATTTGAACACCCCTCCCAAGTAGATCACCTGACCAGTAATAAATTCACTTCTTGGTGAGATGAAAAAATCAACGACATTAATGACATCGTCTTCTTTCCCAAGTCGTTTGATTGCTTGGCTTTCAATAAGCTCTTCAATCTTCTTTTTTGGCACGGCTTTGATCAAGTCTGTTGGTACTGGGGTTGGACCAACAGCATTAACTCGAATACCGTAAGGAGACAGCTCCTTAGCTGATATTTTTGTCAATGATTCTACTGCCGCTTTACTTGCTGCGTAGATCGCCTCACCCTCAAGATCTAATGGTACAGCGACCGTTGAATAATTAACGATAGACCCCGATTTTTGTTTCATCATTAATTTTGCTATTTCTCTAGAAAACAAAAAGGTACCAAACACATTGGTTGCCATCACCTTCTCAGCACTACTCAAAGGCGTTGTCAGAAAATGGTTCATCGCTGCCATGCCTGCGTTGTTCACCAATACATCAACAGTACGAAATTGCTTTCTCACACTTCTCACCATGGAAACAACCGCCTTTTCATCGGTTACATCCAATTCAAAATGATGGTAACGCTCATGTTCAACGCTGCTTTCCTGACGGCTACAACCAATGACGGTATGCCCCTGTGCCAGATAATGCTCTGCTAATGCTTTACCCAGACCTTTTCTAGAACCTGTAATAACAATATTCAACGGCATAATTTAGTTTCTACTCTTCTACCAACTGTGCAATATACTTCGCCAGCGTTTCAACATTTCGGAAAGGAGAGGTCACTTGACTCATAGCCTTTTCATCTGCCAACGTGACATCAACGTCAAAATCATCACTAATCTTCTCTTCAAGTTCAGTGATCAAGAATACGATACCCACACTGTCTAGAACGCCGCTTGCACCAAACAGTTTTGTTTTTTCATGAGCTTCAACTAAAGCCTCATTATCTTCATCCTCACCCATTTCATGCAGAGTGGACAAAACTAGCTCAATATACTTTTCCATATCACTATCTACCTTAATATACGATAAAACTTTTCTTTACATTTATTATAATCTGTAACTGACAACTCTAATACGGTATCGAATTCACTGACTTCTATTACTTTACATCCCATTTTTTTATGTATGGAAAGCACTTTTTTATTGTCATTTCTAACATCTATATGAGTAATTTCGAAATTCAACACATCAAAGGCCAAATAATAGAGGTTTAACATCGACTCCAATGCAGTTTTAATGGGTGCGTTAGGCAGTATCATCCAACTTCCCCACCTAAAAATATTTTCATCAAAATCATAGAGTCGGACCGTTCCCAACGCATCATTATTATTTCTTATGATAAAATAATATTCTTGACCTTTCTGTTCTCTTTCAAGGTATTTTAAAAGCCATTCTTTCTGAGCATCAACATCATTTTCTACGTGGGATACGTATGCATTCAAAGTAACGTTAGCTCTTAACGCATTTATAAATGCAGCATCATTTGGTCTGGCCAGCTCTAGTCTTGTGTTAGGGAAAGGTAATGTGGTTAAACTTTCATGACTCAAATACATGATAAAAATTCCCCATAATCTCGAATATAGTCACTTTCGTCATAAGCATCACTAGCAAGAACCATCAACACACAGTCCTCGGAAAAATTACTCATTTCATGCCATTGCATAATATTTATGACCAATCCTTTTGTTGGAGAGTCTAGTGTGACGGTTTGTTTTAACTGACCATCATCCATCAAAATATCACACTGCCCATTAATACAAACCGCGACTTGAACCAAGTCTCGATGAGCATGAAAGCCTCTTGGTAAGTCTGGTTGTAATCCATATAGGTAATAAACTCGCTTGATATCAAAAGGAATATTACGATTACCTTCTAACGCAACAAGATTGCCACGATGATCACCAATTTCTTTAAAATCAATCCACTGAATTAAGCTCATTTACTCTTCCACCAATTCTAGTAAGTAACGGCCATACTCATTTTTTGCGAGAGCCAAACCTGCATTTTTTAACTGCTCATTGGTCAACCAACCATTACGCCATGCGATCTCTTCCAGACATGCAACTTTCAAGCCTTGAACATTCTCAATGGTCTGAACAAATGAAGATGCTTCATGCAGACTCTCGTGTGTACCTGTATCTAACCAAGCAAAACCTCGACCTAGTAGCTGAACATTGAGGTTGCCTTTTTCGAGGTACATCTGATTCAAAGAGGAGATTTCTAATTCTCCTCGCTCTGATGGCTGCACTTGTTTTGCCAATTTAACGACTTGATTATCATAAAAATACAAGCCTGTAACCGCGTAGTTAGACTTAGGCACCGTTGGTTTTTCTTCAATCGAGATTGCATGCATATCAGCATCAAATTCTACTACGCCAAAACGCTCTGGGTCTTTAACTTGATAACCAAACACGGTGGCGCCTTGGTTCATATTCGCGGCTTGCTGTAATATTGGTGTGAATCCCTGCCCATAAAAGATATTGTCTCCAAGTACTAAACAAACCGAATCGTCACCAATGAATTCTTCACCAATAATAAAAGCTTGTGCTAAGCCATCTGGGCTAGGTTGAATGGCATACTCCAACTCAATACCAAAATCAGAGCCATCACCTAACAAACGTTGGAAGCTATCTTGGTCTTCAGGCGTCGTAATGATAAGGATCTCTCGAATACCCGCCAGCATAAGTACCGACAGCGGGTAGTAGATCATTGGCTTATCGTAAACGGGCAATAACTGCTTCGATACGCCTCGTGTGATCGGGTAGAGACGAGTGCCTGAACCACCAGCAAGAATAATACCTTTCATTATTCATCTGCTCCGAGTCTTTCTAAACTGTATGAACCATCCAAAACACGTTGCCACCATTGTTGGTTGTTTAAGTACCATTCAACCGTTTTTCTAATGCCACTTTCAAACGTTTCTTCTGGCGTCCAGTTAAGCTCTTGAGCAATCTTTGTTGCATCAATGGCATAGCGAACATCATGACCTGGCCTGTCTTTCACATAGGTAATCAAAGATTCGTATGAGTTGACACCTGCAGGTTTGTTCGGTCGAAACTCTTCAAGTAACGAACAGATCGTTTTCACTACCTCAATGTTCGCTTTTTCGTTGTGGCCACCAATGTTGTAAGTTTCACCGATTTCACCCTCAGTCGCGACTTTATATAGCGCGCGGGCATGATCTTCAACGAACAACCAATCTCGGATTTGCATACCATCGCCATAAACAGGCAACGGTTTGCCATCTAACGCATTAAGGATCATCAGAGGGATTAACTTCTCTGGGAAATGGTAAGGCCCATAGTTATTCGAACAATTGGTAACAACGGTTGGTAATCCGTAAGTTCGCAGCCAAGCTCGAACTAAATGATCGCTAGATGCTTTTGAAGCGGAATAAGGGCTGCTTGGTGCATAGGATGTCGTTTCAGTAAAGAGATCATCCGTACCCTCTAAATCTCCGTAGACCTCGTCTGTCGAGATATGATGGAAACGAAAAGCAGATTTACCGACCTCATCCAGTGTTAACCAGTATTGGCGAGCCGCTTCTAACAAATGATAGGTACCCATCACATTGGTTTCAATAAAAGCGGCTGGGCCATCAATCGAGCGATCAACGTGCGATTCAGCAGCCAAATGCATGACAGCATCAGGTTTATGCTCAGCAAAAACGCGATCTAGCTCGTTGCGATCACAGATGTCAACGTGTTCGAAGCGGTAGCGACTGTTGCTCGATACCTCAATTAATGACTCTAAGTTACCAGCGTAAGTCAACTTATCTAAGTTAATAACGGTATCTTGTGTATCACGAATGATGTGCCTAATGACTGCAGAGCCAATAAAGCCAGCACCGCCTGTTACTAGTATTTTCATTTAGGACGCTACCTGAAGAAGTTAAAGTCATGCTTTTAAAAATAGGCACAACATTTTAATTAATTATAGTTAAGAGTACGTTGATTCTGAGCCTTTCAAACGGTGACGCATGTAACGACTGTTCCAAAAGTACGAGTCCACATTACCTTACAGCACCTTACTGCTGATGGTATTACTCGTAAGCACCTTTTAGACTCACAAAATCTTTTTCACACCAATGAATTTTTCTCTTTTGAAGTTCTTTCAAAAACGAACGCTCAAGCCTATCGAGGTTATGTTTTTTCCAATCACCAGAAGTCTCTTGGCGGCACTTATCAAAATCGATGATCCAAACTTTACCTTGGGCATCAATTAGAATGTTATGGATGTTTAAATCCGTATGATTAACGTTCGCCTGATGCATCTTGGCAATCTCTTGCCCTATTTTCTGATACATAGCACTTGGCAATGGTTTTTCTTGCAAGATACTGACCAAGTCTCTGGCATTGGGGATCCGTTCGCTCAACAAATCCGCTTGGTATGTTAACCCTGACTTAACGGCTCTTGCTGCAATTGGTCGCGGTACATTAACACCAGCATCAATTAGACGTTGAAGTAAACGGAACTCTTGCGCACTGCGTGTTTGTTCCCATCCAGCAAACCAATAGTGATCGTTCACGAGTTTGCCAAACAAGCCACCTCGACGATAATGACGCAGCGCCGCCTGCATGCCATCAATTTGCATACTCTCGACTTGCATACTCTCGAGTTGCACAAACCACGTGGTTCCTCGCCCCTTAGCGCTCCCCACGACTCGGTTTTGAGATTGCCAATAATTGGCATCAAAAATCGCCAGTGTTGGGTCACTAATCAATTCATCGTCAAACCAAATGACGCTATTATCAGCTTGATAAATTTTAATCACATTGATCCTCAACGTCTTGACTTAACGCAGGTAAACACCACCAAGAATATACAACCAGGTAAACGCAGCGAAACCTAAGGCCACCATAACGGCTGCAGAACCGATATCTTTAGCTCGCCCGCTGAGTTCGTGATGCTCAGTGCTAATTCTATCAACAACCGCTTCTATCGCCGAGTTGATAAGTTCCACAATCAATACCAAAACCACAGCCCCAAGCATCAAAATTCGCTCAACGATAGTCACATCGAAAAAACACACTAAGCCAATCGCAATTGCTAGCAACACCAGTTCTTGCCTAATTGCCGCTTCATGTTTAAATGCCGCTTTTAACCCTTTCCAAGAATAACCTGTGGCCTTAATGATTCGTGTTAAACCGGTATTACCTGGCTTACCTGAAGTTTGAGAATGATGTGATTGCGTCTTTGACATTGCGAATATGCCCGTTACTGCTAAGTATAGAAGCGATGTATTTTACATTTATTGGGGATGTCTGCATAATTTAGCTGCATCTATTTACTCGATCAGACTATAACTATGCTCACTTCTTCCCCATCTTCGCTCTGTATATTGCGCTTATCTGCCATTGGTGATGTTTGTAACACCATCGCTACTGTGCAGGCGATCCAAAAACAATGGCCTGAGGCTCACATTACGTGGATCACAGGAAAGCTAGAGGCTCAGTTACTCAAAGCTATTGACGGCGTCGAAGTCATTGTCTTTGATAAAAAAGCTGGCTTAAACGGCTACAAGGCATTATGGAAGCAATTGAAAGGTCGTGAGTTTGACGCCTTGTTACACATGCAATATGCCATTCGAGCAAGCTTGGCCACATTAGGCATCAAAGCTAAATACAAACTTGGTTTTTCCTCTGATCGCAGCCAAGATTTTCAAACGTTGTTTACCAATGTCAAAGTGCCCTCACCAACATCATTGCACGTTGCTGATGGCTTAATGGCATTTGCACATCAAATTGGGGTCCCTAAGTCTGAGCTGACTTGGTCACTTTCCTATTCAGAGCAAGACAAAACGTGGGCAACGCAAGAGATCGATACCAACAAACCTAACTTACTGATTGTTCCAGGCGCAAGCAAAGCATACAAAAACTGGAATGCAGATGGCTACGTTGACGCCATCAATCACGCGCGTGAAAAAGGGTGGAATGTCATCCTTGCAGGCAGTCCAGCGAAAGTAGAAGTCGACTTAGCCGATGACATTCAGAGCAAGCTCAGCAAGCCCTGCTTAAACTTGGTTGGAAAGAGCTCAATCTTGCAGATGTTAGCCCTCATCGATGAGGTGGAAATGGTGATTGCACCAGATACTGGCCCAGCACACATGGCCAGTGCGATGAATACACCGATTATTGGTTTATATGCGCACCATAACCCTGTCCGCGTGGGCCCATATCACTATTTAAAGTATGCGGTATCGGTATACGAAGAAGCGATTTTTGCTGAAACAGGCAAAACAAGCCAAGAGTTAAATTGGCGCACGCGAGCCAAAGATGAGAAAGCAATGGATCGCATTTCGAGTGAAAGCGTCATCAGCATGTTTGATCGCGTCGTAGAAGACTTGTATCCACAATACCAATAAACCTTATCCGTACAGATTGCCTAAAAAGGAAAACACCTTGTCTAAACCCACTTTAGCCGTTGCCTTAATCGTAAAAAATGAAGAGAAGCACCTCAAAGCTTGCTTAGATACCGTAAAAGATTGGGTCGATGAAATTGTTATTTTGGACTCAGGTAGTACTGACCGCACCGAAGAGATTGCACGTCAGTACACAGACAAGTTTTATACCAACCTAAACTGGCCGGGGTTTGGTAAGCAGCGCCAACTGGCTCAAAACTATGTGGCATCGGATTTTGTACTTTGGTTAGATGCGGATGAGCAGGTCACTCCCGAATTAAAAGAGAGCATCTTAAAAGCGATATCAGAAGATGCGCCAAATACCTTGTATAAGGTAAATCGTCTTAGCGCAGCCTTTGGTAAGTTTATTTACCATTCGGGTTGGTCTCCAGATTGGATTGTCCGTTTATATCGTACTCGTTACACGCAATACAATGATGCTCTCGTGCATGAAAAAGTAGAAGATAAAGGCTTTGAAACCAAAAAGCTTGATGGGCGTTTACATCACCATACCTATGAAAACTTGCATCACTGTGTAGAAAAAAACACAAAATATGCAAAAGCATGGGCTGATCAACGTGAAGGAAAGAAAAGTGTCAACATGGCAGATGTCATCATTCACTCGTTAGGTGCTTTTTTAAGAGTCTATATCTTTAAGAAAGGTTTTCTAGATGGAAAGTACGGATTGATTTTAGCTGGCTTAAGTTCATATTACACTTTCATAAAATACGCCGACTTATACATTAGGAATAGCACTAAGATTAAATAAAAAGGTGGTATTCATATACCCAAGTTCAAAAAGAACTTGGGTATAGCTCATTGTTTTACAAGAATCAATTCATCTGATTACTTTTCGCACTGATTAGATAAAGTAAAGTACTTATCCGCCACCATGAGAGAGATTAAGCGTTCACGCTTATCATTTTTAAATTGCTCAACCCATTGGTGTGCATTTCTAATAATGGCTAATGCCTCTGCTTCGTTCTCTAGATAATAGTTCATCTTTTCAGGCAAATCTGAATAGTCATCATTCACTTCCACATAATGAACGCCCGCTTGAAGTTTCCCCTCCATAAACCATGTTTCATATTTTGGTTTGGACATGATAACCAGCGAGTTTGAAGACATTGCCCACTTCAAGTTAGTTGCAACATCATTACCTTCAATACACAGTAAAAATTTGTACTGAAGTTGCTCCTCAATACTCATAAAGCCTTTTTCCCAAGGCTGTCCCTCAACAGGACGAGTCTGACCAATGTTGCATTGCGGATGATCGTAAAAAGCATGAATCACTTTAGTGCGGTGCGGTTGAAAACCAACGCCACGCCATACCACCATGTCTTTCTTGTCTTGATAACGAACGGGATCATCAATAAATTTAAAATGACGGATCTGATTAAGCTTTAAAACAACGGAGTTTTGGTTTTGTCCCGCTATTGGTCGACTCTTAATAAAACTTGGCACATTGGGTATGTGGGTAACATCACCATTAATATAGTTAAAAGCGAAGCGAGAGGGAAAGTAACGCATCACTTGGCGTATATCAAAAAAGTAAGTCCACCCTTTTGTCTTTTTAAACCCGCTGATTGTCGCGTAGCTTTGTTCGTTACTGTCCACCTGAAACGGAGCGGTACATTTATTGTAGTAATTCACTCGATCTAGACAGTTCGCTCTTTCAGATTCCGTCAGTGTCGACAGCAACCGCTTAGCTTGTGCTCTATAGATAAAACGAGGAATTAGAAGAGATGAAGCATTAGAGAAATAATACGGGAATTTACTGTCTTTCATTCACTTTTATCTCAATAGCGTTGGCCACTGCATCCGGGACAAATTGCTTAATATCCCCCCCATGAATTGCCACTTCACGAACAATCGTTGAAGAAAGAAATGCAAACTCTTCTTCCGGTGTTAAAAATACGCTTTCAAGGCCTGGCAGTAACTTCCGATACATATTGGTTAGACCAAACTCATATTCAAAATCAACGGTCGTTCTCAACCCTCGAATCAAGACATTGGCTTTTTCCGCTCTCGCAAAATCAACTAATAATCCAGAAAAACCTTTTACGGTTACGCCGGGAAGATGAGCAACCACCTCTTCCATCAGTGCCACTCGCTCTTCCAATGTGAACATCGTATTTTTTGATGGACTCGCTGCGACGCCGATAACCACTTCATCAAACATTTCATGAGTGCGTTCAATCAAATTTAGGTGCCCGTTAGTCACTGGGTCAAAGGTTCCTGGATATATCACTTTCATTCGTTTTACTCAGTGTTTTTTTACATTTTCAAAGCTGGCTAAGCGCTTTTTGCTCAGATTAGTCACGACATAGCGTTGGTAAGAGTCTCTAAAAAAAGAGGTGATCGAGGTAAAAGCACTTTGCTTTCTAGAGCTTAGGTCGCTATCAAAAGTGCCATTCTTACTTCCTTGATAAACGACAGGAGGATCCATCCAAAATGTATTATATTCTAATACATCTCGCATCTGGGTTTGGAATACATCGCTAGGCATACCCGTTCTATTTTCCTCAAAGAATTGAACAAACTTTCTAGCAACATCAAGGTGTATGATATAGCCACCCGTTCGTTTAGTATGGGATGCTAAATAGCATAATTTTCCTTTTTCTTTGATTTTCAAAGGAACAGAACGGTTACTATGCTCGATATTGACAATAAAGTTCACTTCATCACGCATTTCACATTCGACGAGTTTTAACTTATCTACAGCATCACTTGCCAGAAAAGCATCGTCCTCTAGGACAAGAGCTACCTCTATATTCCTTTTAACGATTTCCTCATAAACCAATATATGTTTATACGCGCAAGAAAGCTCAGGTAAGTTGTCATTTCCTTTGAAATACTTCGTTTTCACTTCTGGCGTGAGATCTTTGATATCGCCACGCAGCATATATTCGAAGTGAACAATCCCTCTCTCAGGAAGGTGCTTATCAATATGTTGTCTACGTTCTTCGTAGCCTTCACTAACATGAATAACAAATACGTGATCTAGAAAACTGGTCATTAGAGCTATATCTCAAAGAAGGTTAATGCTGACACAAAGGACAAAGAAAAGTATTTCTTTGCCCAATTTTTAGGGTTTCAATAATCGTACCACACTCTGGACAAGGTTCGCCTGCTTTACCATAAACTTGAAGTTCTTGAGCAAAGTACCCCGGCTTTCCATCCGCTTGAGAAAAATCTTTAAGTGTGGTTCCACCTTGCTGAATCGCGATCTCTAGCGTTGCTTTAATATTCTCTACAAGCAACTGCCACTCTTTTATTGATAACTTACCTGCTGGCCGCGTCGGGTGAATGCGTGATTTGAACAGAGACTCATTGGCGTAAATGTTCCCGACTCCGACGACAACTTTATTGTCCATAATGAACTGCTTAATCGCGACACGCTTACCTTTGGCTTTCTCCACTACATAGTCCGCGTTGAACTCTTCGGTCAAAGGCTCTGGTCCCATATGTTCCAGAACCTCATGTGACTCGTTTGGCGCGCACCAAAGCCATGCCCCAAAGCGGCGCGGATCGTTGTAACGTAGCACTTTGCCATTGGTCAGTTTGAGATCCACATGATCGTGCTTAGCCGCCGGAAACTCTGCGTCTAAAATTCGCAATGACCCTGACATACCCAAATGAACAATCGCCGTTCCTTTGTCCGTTTCAATCAATAAATACTTTGCCCGACGAGAAATATTCCGGACGACCTGCCCCTCAAGTTGTTTCAGCTCTTGAGGAATATCCCAGCGCAGCTTCGGAGTTCGAAACACGAAAGCCTTGATCGTTTGACCAATTAAATGTGGGCTGATCCCCATTCTACTGACTTCTACTTCTGGTAATTCTGGCATGAGCATCTCCTTAACTGCATTGAGGTAAGCATTTCACTTAATGAAAAAATGGGGAAACCAAAATAGTTTAAGCCATAAGCCATAAGCCATAAGCCATAAGCCATAAGCCATAAGCCACTCTAGCTTATTTAGGCATGAGGTAGTTATCATCAACGGAAATGGCAATCCACTTCCCTTGCCAGTTGCTGAATACCCAAAAATCATCAAGGCGATAGAATGTAATTCGCTGAGGCTCTTCCAAATCTTGGTACCAGATTTCTATACTTTCTGGAGCGGAAAGACGAGGTTTTAGCTGTTCATATTGATCTTGCGAAAGCTCGGTCCCTTTCAACGCTTGCCAGCGCTCGATGATCGCTTGTGCTGGAATGGTTGCTTTAAGGTTTGATTGCCAATCTCCATTTTGCTTTTCTAAATCCCACCCAGAAAAATAAATCGCTTTAACAACATGATCCGTTCTAAGCAAACTTGGATAAGGATCCATTGGTTCATCAATAAGATAGGTTTTGATCCATGTTGGCGCATTTAGGATCACCATAAAGGCAATAATGCTTAATATGAGAATATTATTCCAACGACGACGGCGAGCCGGACTTACGCGCATAGCCACTCCTAATCTCTTGTAGTTAGAGACAAACTACCAAAGAGTGTCAATTTTGACTAGGACATCTGCAACGTCGATATGCAAAGTGAATGTATGCAAACCAGAAATGCACCCAAAGTGCTGCACAAATAAGTCATTTGCAAAAAGCAAAGAGGGATACGAGAGATACGAGAGATACGAGAGAATAAGTTAAGGAATTTCAGATAATAAAAAACCCAGCTCGAAAGCTGGGTTTTTCAATTTGTCAAAGAGACAAAATCAATTACTTGATTTTAGCTTCTTTGTACATAACGTGCTGGCGTACAACTGGATCAAATTTCTTGATCTCAAATTTGCCTGGCATGTTACGCTTGTTCTTATCAGTTGTGTAGAAGTGGCCTGTACCTGCTGAAGATACTAGACGGATTTTCTCACGAACGCCTTTCTTTGCCATTGCCTATTTCCTCTTAAACGTTTTCGCCACGTGCACGGATATCAGCAAGAACAGTATCAATACCTTTCTTGTCGATGATGCGCATACCTTTTGCAGTAAGGCGTAGTTTAACAAAACGTTTTTCGCTCTCTACCCAGAAACGATGAGTTTGTAGGTTCGGCAGAAAACGACGCTTAGTAGCATTTCGTGCGTGTGAACGGTTGTTACCCGTTACTGGACGCTTACCAGTTACTTGGCATACTCGTGACATGAATGTCTTCTCCAAAATCGTTTCAGCTCGATATCAACCTTGGTGGCCGAACCTCTCTATTTCATGAAAGAAGTTTGAGGTTAAGAACCGCTATGGAAAATCCATACAAGGCTATCAAAGGTCGCGCATTATACTAACTTGATATGCATTGCTCAAGACCCGAACAGATCCTTTTTACAGGTTTTCGTGATCTTTTTTTAAACAGCAGATTTTTTCTAGCAGTTCAAGCTGAATTCAGTTAAAAATTTAGTGGCGAGGATGATAGCAGATTTTTAGCAACTAACAACCTAAAAAATGCACAACTATATCCATCCTCTCTCAGCAAAAGAGACGCTCTCCCCATCTCCGATGACGAAATGGTCCAAAATGCGAATATCCACCAGCGCCAATGCATCAATTAACCGACGTGTGATTCGCCTATCGGCTTGACTAGGCTCTGCGACTCCAGAGGGATGATTGTGGGCGAGGATGAGCGCCGCAGCATTATGGTGCAAAGCCCGCTTGACCACTTCTCTTGGATACACAGAGGCTGCATCCAACGTCCCCTCGAATAAAATTTCATCGTTTATGACTCGATGCTGGTTATCCAAAAATAGAACATAAAATGCTTCTCTATGGCGGTCACGCAATATAGAAGACAGATATAACTTCGTTTGAACGGGGTTGGTTAACGCATCACCTCGCTTTAATGTCTCTGCTAAATAACGTTGAGTCATTTCCAATACGGCTTGTAATTGAACATATTTAGCTTGCCCTAATCCTTTATGTTGGCAAAATTCTTTTTCTGTCGCCGAAAATAATTGCCTTAACGTGCCAAAATCTTGAATCAAAAAGTCAGCAAGTTCGATGACATTCATTCCATGCGTTCCTGTACGCAAAAAAATCGCTAATAACTCCGCGTCAGATAACGCTTGGGGGCCACGAGCAAGTAATTTTTCTCTCGGCATGGAATCTACTGGAAAAGATTTCAGAGTCATTAGAACCTCAGGCAAATAAACAAAGCTCCATTCCACCTGAGATCATTAAAAAGTCGAGTGTGCCATCCTCTTTCTTCGTTCAAGTTTTTATTTTTATGTAATCAAGCGGTTCATCAACTACCACCATTTTCGAGTAAGCAATCCCCTCATATAACGTCTTTCTTTTTTCGATGGGTACTCATGCTTACTCAATGTAGAGGTAATCATTTATCTCTATTAGTTTGATTTAGGTAAACCTCTTGACTGATTTGCCTGAGCGATGGGCACGCAACTTATGCTAAAATTCTCGCCAGAAAAATTGGAGATCTCACATGCAAACACTAGCAGGAAAGAAAATTCTACTCGGCATCAGTGGCGGTATTGCTGCCTATAAATGTGCAGAGCTAACCCGTCGCCTAATAGAAAGAGGCGCCCAAGTTCAAGTCGTCATGACCAAAGCGGCAAAAGAGTTCATTACACCTTTGACCATGCAGGCAGTGTCAGGCCGTCCAGTGTCGGATAGCTTACTAGACCCAGCCGCAGAAGCTTCGATGGGTCATATTGAGCTGGCAAAATGGGCTGACCTTGTACTACTTGCGCCAGCCACCGCGGATCTCATTGCGCGCATGTCGGCGGGAATGGGTAATGATTTATTGACTACGCTTGTGCTTGCTACCGATTCACCAGTGGCGGTTTCTCCAGCAATGAATCAACAGATGTACCGCAATGTTGCCACGCAAGAAAACATTGCGACACTCGCGCGCCGTGGTATGCACATTTGGGGACCAGCTGCTGGCGAACAAGCCTGCGGCGATATCGGTCCTGGTCGAATGCTGGAGCCGATGCAATTGGTCAACTTGTGTGAGCAGTTCTTCCAACCAAAGGTATTGAGCGGTCAATCAATTTTGATCACCGCAGGCCCAACGCGTGAAGCTATCGACCCCGTTCGCTACATCACCAATCATAGCTCAGGCAAAATGGGTTACGCATTAGCTAATGCAGCGGCACAAATGGGCGCAAACGTGACCTTAATTAGTGGTCCCGTGAACCTGAACGCACCAGCAGGCGTGAAGCGCATCAACGTTGATAGCGCTCAAGAAATGCACGATGCCGTTATTGCTCACGCCGCTAGTCACGATGCATTCATTAGTTGTGCCGCGGTTGCAGATTATCGTCCGGAAGAAATTGCGTCTCAAAAATTGAAAAAGACCGCAAGCAACGATCACATGACCATCAAAATGGTCAAAAACCCTGATATTGTGGCGACCGTTGCCGCGATGACCAAGCAACGTCTATTTACGGTTGGCTTTGCCGCTGAAACAAACGACGTTGAAACCTATGCTCGCGGTAAATTAGTGAGAAAGAATCTGGATATGATTTGTGCTAACGATGTTTCCGTTGAAGGGCAAGGCTTTAACTGCAGTGATAACGCCATTACTCTATTCTGGCCACAGGGCGAGTTAGCATTGCCGTTAGCATCTAAAGAAGCATTAAGCATCTCCATTTTGGAAAAAATGCACGAACTAATGTCATTACCGCCAGAGGCATAAGGTCGCACTCGGTCTAACTAAAAACTGGCACAATTTTGGTATAAACATGACAAGTGAGGGTGTTAAACCTCCCATTACCCCCTCACGAGTCTAGTTTGATGCCAAAGAGCGTCTTATAATCCCCTGCGCTCAACTTTTTATTTTCAAAGGAAACAACTAATGGCCGGCAGTAAAAAATCCAATCGTCGTGAAGAGATCTTGCAAGCACTCGCACAGATGCTTGAATCTACAGAGGGCGCTTCACGCATTACTACGGCAAAACTGGCAAAACAAGTCGGCGTCTCAGAAGCCGCGTTATATCGCCACTTTCCAAGTAAAGCTCGCATGTTTGAAGGCTTGATTGAGTTTATTGAAGAAGCTTTGATGACTCGAATCAACCGCATTTTAGACGATGAGAAAGACACATTAGAGCGAATTCGTATGGTAATGCACTTGATCCTTGCATTCTCAGAACGTAACCCAGGCCTGACACGCATTCTTTCTGGCCATGCTTTAATGTTTGAAAATGAACGCCTACGTGAACGAATTAACCAATTGTTCGAACGTATTGAAACTCAACTGCGTCAGATCCTACGTGAACGTAAGATCCGTGAGGGCAAATCTTTTCCGGTTGAGGAGCGTATTCTAGCCGCTCAGATCCTTGGACAAGTTGAAGGTAGTTTAAACCGCTTCGTTCGCAGCGACTTTAAATACCAACCTACCGCTAACTTTGATGAGTACTGGGCTCTCCTTAGCGCACAAATCAAGTAGAGACTATGAGTAAAGAAAAATACACGCAACCCGAGTTTTCTCTTTCCCTTCTCCACCCACGCAATTGGGGTGTTTGGCTCGGGTTTGGCTTACTAGCCATTGTGGTCAACATTCTTCCATACCGCTTATTGCTGCCCTTAGGCCGAACCATCGGTCACTTTGGTATGCGTTACGGCAAAAAGCGGGTTCATATTGCCACACGCAACCTTGAATTAGCTTTCCCTGAGAAAACTCAGGAAGAGATCCAACACATCGTTGAAGAAAATTTCAAAAATACCGGAATGGCATTGATTGAAACCGGCATTACTTGGTTTTGGCCAACCTGGCGCTTTAAAAACCTGATCGTCGAAAAAGATCTTGCCGCACTGCGAGAGAAAGCGGCTGAGGGTAAAGGCGTGCTGCTGTGTTGTGTGCATGCTCTGAACTTAGAAATCACGGCACGTGCGTTTGCGGTACTTGGCGTCGCAGGTTACGGAGCGTTTCGACCACACAATAATCCTGCGTACAACTTCATTCAGTATTGGGGGCGCACGCATAACGGCAATAAACTCATCGATCGAAAAGACGTCAAACAGATGATCCGCGTTCTTCGTAGTGGCGAGCGTTTGTTCTACTTACCAGATCACGACTACGGACGTAACAAATCCGTATTTGTGCCTTTCTTCGCAATCGAGGATGCATGTACGACCACTGGTACTAGCATTCTGGCTTACACGTCTAAGTGCGCTATCATTCCGGGCTCTGGCTTCCGCAATAAAGATGGCAAATACGAAATCATCGCTGATAAATGCATCGAAGCTGACTATCCGAAAAAAGACGAAGTCGCGGCAGCGGCCTACATGAACACCTTTGTGGAAGAAGTGATTTTGCGTGCTCCAGAACAATGGATGTGGCTACACAAACGCTACAAGACCATGGCAGATAAGAATGCACCAAAAGGGATTCGGTATAAGTGAGTAGCGTAGATCCTAGGTTTTAAATTTTAGGTCCTAGGATCCTAGAGTCCTAGATGGCGTACGCTAGAAGTTTATGTATCTCATTGGTTCTTGAGAAAGTGGCAGGCATACTGAATACGGGACGCTTCGCTTACAGAACCACATTAACGAAACCTAATCGCGTCATTCCGGACGAGCTCAAGCGAGCATCCGGAATCTACTGTTAGTGGACTATTTAGTTACGGTATATTGCCTTAGAGAAGTCAAACTCGGGCAGTAGATTCTGAATCACGTTCGTTACTCACTGTTCAGAATGACAAGTATTTTCCTTATCACTCAAAAACAGCGTAATCCGTAATCCGTAATCCGTAATCCGTAATCCGTAATCCAAAACATTAGGCCCTAAAACCTAGGATCCTAGGACCTGCTTTTTACCTAGGAACTTTCTTTGCCCCCTAGAACCTTTCTTTCCAAAGGCCTACCTTTTCCCTTAAATGCCGTATTCTGCGCGGTACGCTTTTACTGCTTCTAGGTGCTCTTTGTCTGTACCTTTCTCTTCAAGGAAAGTCACAAGGTCTGTCAGGCTAACGATTGAGATGATTGCACAACCAAAGTCACGCTCTACTTCTTGAATCGCAGACAGCTCACCTTTGCCTTTTTCTTGGCGATCAATGGCCACTAAAACGCCCGCTAAGTCTGCACCGTTCGCTTGAATGATCTCCATTGATTCACGAATAGCCGTACCCGCAGTGATGACGTCGTCCACTAGCATGATTCGACCTTCAAGCGCTGACCCCACAAGGTTGCCACCTTCGCCGTGGTCTTTAGCTTCTTTACGGTTGAAGCAGTAAGGCGTGTCGATGTCGTGGTGATCCGCTAGCGCTACTGCTGTAGTAGTCGCGATTGGAATGCCTTTGTAAGCCGGGCCAAACAGTACATCAAATTCGATGCCTGAGTCAGCAAGCGCTGCCGCGTAAAAACGGCCTAAACGCGCCAGATCACGACCCGTATTGAAAAGACCAGCGTTAAAGAAGTATGGGCTCTTACGGCCTGATTTCAAAGTAAACTCACCAAACTTAAGAACTTGTTTCTCAAGTGCAAACTCAATAAATTCACGCTGGTATGCTTTCATTATTCTCTCTCAATTTTCACTGTGTAAATATAATTCTTACCCTAGGTTCTAGGTTCTAGGTTCTAGGTTCTAGGTTCTAGGTTCTAGGTTCTAGGTTCTAGGTTCTAGCAATAGGCAAAAAAATAGCTTCCTTTCTGGGGAAGCTACTTAAAATAATTAATTTTCTAACGCCGCTTTCTGAGCTGCGACAATTTCCGTAATGCCGATTTTCGCCGACGCTAACAATGCCATCAGCTGCTCATGACTGAACGGTTCACCCTCTGCAGTGCCCTGAATTTCAATCATCTTGCCTTCTTCCGTCATCACCACGTTCATGTCGGTATCGGCTGCTGAATCTTCCACGTACTCAAGGTCACACAGAACATCCTCACCAAGCAGACCGACAGAAACGGCCGCTACGTGACCTTTCATTGGGTTTGCTTTTAGTTTGCCACTATCAATCAGGTGTTGGAACGCGTCGGCCATCGCCACGCTTGCACCACTAATAGAAGCAGTACGAGTACCGCCATCAGCTTGGATAACATCACAGTCAACCGTGATCATAAACTCACCCATCGCTTTCAAATCGACAACAGCTCGTAAGCTACGTGCGATAAGACGTTGGATTTCCATCGTACGGCCACCTTGTTTACCGTTCGCGGCTTCACGGCGAGTACGTGAGTGGGTCGCACGAGGTAGCATGCCATATTCCGCCGTGATCCAGCCTTTACCTTGGCCTTTTAACCAACGAGGCACAGATTCTTCTACGGTCGCATTACACAACACTTTGGTGTTACCGAACTCAACTAACACTGAACCCTCAGCGTAAGCCGTGTAGTTACGAGTAATTTTGATTGGGCGAACTTGGTCCGCCTTGCGATCGTTTGGACGCATGGGCATCTACCTTAATTAATGAGGAGAAGACGATTTGGTTGGGCGCAGATTATAACGGAATCGTTTAAATAAAGCTATCTGGTCGAGCAGGCCGCAGATTCTCAAAGCGACTCACCTCTTGCTGTGCTACTATTGCGGAGTAATTTTCAGCAAAATTTAAGACAGGAAAATTCAATGATTTACAGTATGACCGCGTATGCACGCAAAGAAGTAAAAAGCGATTGGGGCTCTGCAGTATGGGAAATCCGCAGTGTAAACCAGCGTTATCTAGAAACTTACTTCCGCATGCCAGAACAGTTTCGTGCACTTGAGCCAGTATTGCGTGAGCGTTTCCGTAAGCGTCTTGCTCGCGGTAAAGTAGAATGCAGCTTGCGTTTTGAAGCAAACCCTGCAGCAAAAGCGGAACTCAGCATCAATGAAGCATTAGCTCAACAGGTGATTAAAGCTGCAGAGCAAGTGATGCACATGACAGGTGAACTTAGCCGCATCAACCCATTCCAAGTGATGCAATGGCCTGGAGTGATGGAAACACCTGAACAAAACATGGATGAAATTAACAAACAACTGCTTAGTGCATTTGACGAAGCGATTGACGAATTCATCGAAGCTCGTGGACGCGAAGGCGATAATATGAAAGCGCTGATCGAACAACGCTTGGAAGCGATTACGTCAGAGGTTGTGAAAGTTCGTGCTCGTATGCCTGAAATCCTAGAGTGGCAACGTGAGCGTCTATTCTCTAAGTTTGAAGATGCAAAAGTAGAACTCGACCCTTCACGTGTAGAGCAAGAGCTGATTCTGTTGGCACAAAAATCAGACGTAGCAGAAGAGCTCGATCGTCTTGATTCTCATGTGAAAGAAACCACGAATATCCTGAAAAAAGGTGGCTCTGTGGGTCGTCGTTTGGATTTCATGATGCAAGAATTCAACCGTGAATCGAACACGCTAGCATCAAAATCGATCAGCACCGATATCACCGCGTCTGGTGTTGAGCTGAAAGTTCTGATCGAGCAAATGAGAGAGCAAATTCAGAATATAGAATAAGGTTTGTGAGAGCTCTTACAATCATCAATTTTTTATAGATGGTAACTTTATTTAATCTCAACCGTGGTCAAATTAGATTGAGCACGGTTTAGACTAAATGTTCGCCTTTTAATGCAAGATTACTAACCAATGGGGTTTGAATCTGTATCAGGGGTAGTATTCACAAAACTACCACGAAGTTCAGACTCTTTAATAGAATCAATAACGTATTGAGGTCTTGCTTTCACTTCAGTATATATACGTCCTACATATTCTCCAAGAATGCCTATAGTTATTAATTGAACACCTCCAAGAAAAACCATCACTGTCATAAGAGATGCGTACCCTGGAACATCAATACTAAATAGCAATTTTTGCAAAATAATAGATATTCCATAAATAATTGATAAGAAAGAAATTCCGAAACCGACATAACTAGCCAATTTTAGTGGTGACGTACTAAAATTAGTAATTCCCTCTACTGCTAAGTTTAACAGCTTCAATGTATTGAATTTTGTTGTCCCTGCACATCGTTCAGGCCTCTTATATTCTACAATCACCGGTTCAAACCCGGGCCACGAAAGAAGACCTTTCATAAATAGGTTTCTTTCTTGCAAGCTGATAATGATATCGACAATTCGTCTATCCATTAGACGAAAGTCACCAACATTTTCTTCTATCTTTGAATGAGATAAAGCATTGTGCACTTTATAGAAGTAGTTTGCTGTTACTCGTTTCATCCAATGGTCTCGACTTCTATCAGCCCTCTTTGCCAAAACAATCTTCGCGCCACTTTCCCATTCATGAAACATAGTTTCAATTAGCTCAATAGGGTCTTGGAGATCGACATCCATTGGAATCACAATATCACCACGACTGTGCTCTAAACCACAAAATAATGCTGGCTCTTTGCCAAAATTACGAGAAAAATTAATTAGACGAACATTAGAATCTTGCTCAACTAGTTTTCCTATCAATGGCGCAGTTTTATCTGAACTACCGTCATTAACAAAGACAATTTCAACATTTTTAGTTTTTAGGAAACAATCATTTCTAGCTGCATGATAAAATGTTTCAACAGTTTCTTGTTCATTAAAAACGGGAACAACAAGAGAAATAAGCATCATTTTTCCTTTTTAAAAAGAAATTTAGAGAATCTATAACCAATAACCAAACTCATTGAAGAGAAAGTAATTAATGAAAGCACTGATGGTAACATCAAGTAGTCACCAAGATAACCAATCAAATAACTTAGTAAGCCCATAAATATTACATAAATAGCGTAATCCATTAGCTTATATTTTGCTTTAAACGTAATTTTTGTATTTATAATATAGGAACACGATACAGCCAAGCTAAATGCAATAAGATTACTAGCGCCCTGGGAATAACCAAAACTAATAAGAAAAAAAAAGGTAATAAAGTGTACAGCAGTATTAAAAATACCGACTAAAGTATAACGTGTGAACATTATTTATATTTCTATTTTTTTAGTGTCATAAGGTATTCGATATATTCTATAATCGAAACATACTGTGTGGGACTATACTGAATAGTGCTATTTATTCCATAATATTGGGAGAAACAATTGTTCGCAAAGTTACTCTCTTCTGATGACAGCATTCCCCAATCATAAAAATTCTTTGATTTTAGCATCTTGTAATCATTGTCTATTATTAGATCATCTTCATTCGACAAGGCCGATAATGGCTCCATCACTAAGGCATTATTAGTCACTCGCAAACCAATTGTTTGAATAGAAGTTAAAAATAAAACCCACACGAACAAAGGTATAAATACGATTTTCTTAACTTTAGAACTCCATAATAGATTAACAAAAGTAGATAAGATAAGTGCGCATAATACACAAGCAGTAAAATATGCTCGCCGTGTTGGAATAACCCCTACGCTGTAAGCCGATACATCAACAATAAGAATACAGTGAAGGAATATAAGCATACTAACGATAGATTTATTTTCAACATTACTATTTGACTTTATAATAAATGCTAGTGCAATAACAGAAACAATAAAGTTAGAAAATAGAATGGTCGCCCCCAAAGCTTCACCAGATGGTGGCAATTCATTCGAGAACAATAATACTGTTAATAAACTTAAAGTCCCCAAATACCCCAATACCCATTGGAGAAAACTAATCGGCATAAAGCGATGTTCAGATTGATATTTAAAAACAATGTATGTACAAGCGATAGATGCAAGTGCGATAAAATAGTTAGTTCTATTCATCGATTTACCGAGAGCATCTAAATAATGTGATGCTAATGTATTAAGCTCTAATGTGTACAACCATGTAATTAATTGCCCAAGAGAAACATATTCATCAAACCCTTGCGATCTAACAGATGTACCAGGTGCAGTATAAAGCACAAAGAAACCCAGCATATAAAAGAAAACCGGAATAATAAAGCGCAACTTGCTAGGTTGATGAGTTATTTTTCGATAAGTAAGTATTGATAGATGAATAAGGCAACCTAGTGCACCTAAATCAAAGCTACTCATACCAGCCATAAAACTCAAGATACAAAATATAACTACAACTAATAGGTTAGAGCGTTCATACCAACCAGTAATACCTGCATAATAGTATCTATAAACGACAAAATGAAGCAAACAAAAGGCCAATGACCAAGCATAGTTCATAGCACCTGCACGCCATAAAAAAACAGCACCAAAAGTCGTGAACAATGACAACAACGTAAAAAATGAAAGAATAAACAAACTATCATCTTTCGTTGTACCTTGACGAGCAAACAAAAGAGGGAAAATAGTACTCAAGATTACAGCAAAAATAAGCGTGTTAACTATAGCAAAAGAGGTTCCATTTAAGCCCGTAAAAAAGATAGATAATAGTTCTCCAACTCGAGCATTCCATGTCATATAAGAATGAATTACAGCATCGAAATTTCCTGGAGACAATAAATGGCAAAAGTCATCTGAAATTAAAGGAAACACAAGATTAAGGAACAACATAAAGATGGTAATAAATGCCGTTGTGACAAAGTACTGGTTTCGAATTAAGTTAGTCATATTCACGTAAAGTTCATTTCTGAGGTCTGGAAGATAGTACGTGAAATCAATCCTGTTTACTAGAAGGTAACGTTTGCTTTCACTTTAAACATTGGCATAACTCCAAAACAATAGTGTTGGCCGCCCCCCTTATTTTTCTTTACCTATCCCTTAATATTCAAAGTGTTAAAATAAGATTGCTTAGTTAGGTATCGCTTTTTCATTGATAAGTATTAGAGTTAAAGAGAAAGAGGCAACTCGAAGAACTTCCTATTTCCCGAAAAACCAAAGGACATCCAATGAAAAAAATAATCACCATACTCATCAGCAGTTTAGTGCTGTCTGCTTCTGTCCTAGCTTCAGAGAACACCATTGATCAACAAGGCATGTTAGCCACTAGCGGTGGATTTGACGGCCCAACTCAAAACGATACGCTGAATACTGTCGAAGATGTCATGAACGCAGATTGGTTAGTTGATGGTAACAAAGTCACTCTTATCGGCCATATCACCATGTCGTTAGGCCACGAGCAGTACACCTTTGCAGATAAAACAGGGAACATGACCATTAAGATTGATGATGACGAGTGGGACGGACAAAATGTCACGCCAAACGACAAAGTGAAAATTGTCGGTGAAATTGAAAAAAATGACAGTGCAAATGCCGTCGATGTGGATTGGGTTCGAATTCTTAACAAGCGTTAAGTATTTTCCTAGCTGATTCAAATAACCTAATGAAGCCCTAAATCCAGTGCGGTTTAGGGCTTCATTTTATGAGTCTGCATCTGTTGGCCAATTCAGATGCCCATTTACTTATCCCTCAAATAGGAGTGAACCGAAAATCGTCACCGGTGGGTTCTCTTATTGGCAAGTCTCTAAACTATTTAATATTACCACCAATGTGCTGAATACATACTCGGCTATAAGCATTGAGTTTCTTCATACAATGTTCACATACCATTATTTCCCTCTCTTGAGATTTCACTCGAAAGCGTTGCCAGAAATGAGGTTCCGCTTTGGTCACAAAAATACCGCCCAGTAATGGCAGTAAAAGGGCACCAGATACCAACGACAGGCTGTTGCCTGCAATCCATGTTGATAGGCTTAGCGCAATCAATGGGAAAAAGAGAAAGCAGATCGATGCTGTAAACGGCGTCGAAACTTGCCCCAACTTAAAATAGGCCACAATGCCGCCGACACTGGCAAACATACCGAGATAAATCACAGCGGTAATCGAATCCATCGAGAACTGAGAAATGTCTGGCTGCTCGACAATCAATGAGGTAATAAACAGCAGCGCTGAGGCAACAAAACTTGGAAAGGCGTTGTATGTAAGCACCGGAATGCCTTTACAGAACTTCTCAACAAATACATACATCACCGCATGCATAATGACTGCGCCACCTAAAGCGAGAAAACCGAATATATAATCCTCTCCACCTAAACTCATTTCTTTCACTAAAATCAGAATTAAACTGAGCACTGCAACCAAAAGTCCAGCAATCTGAGATTTACGTAACCGGAGTCCAAGAAACAAGCTCGAGGTCACCATGACCGCAATGGGCATATTGGCAAAGATGATCGAAGCAAGACCCGATGAAATGTATTGCTCTCCAAAAATCATCAAGGTAAACGGTATCGCGAAATAGAAGACCGCGACAACGAACATCCAAAACATTTTTCCTTTAGGGAAAAAGAGCGGCTGTTTAAGATGATGAGCAAGCATGATTAATAATGGGGCAGCGATCAGAAAGCGCAGTCCGGTCGCAAAGATGGGCGGAATAGTTTGCACAGCCACCTCCATCGCAAACCAAGTAGTACCCCAAATCAAGCACACAGATACAAACAATATGATTGGTAGGTGTTTATACGTCATGATGGCCTCCCGCTTGTCGAGTGTTAACAAGGTTTAGCAGGCGCGCGGCAAGGTGCTCAGTACGAGCAATTAGTTTGGTTTTCATTTTTCATTCCCATCACAGGATGGTGCAAATAGAGAGCTATTTACACGCGTAACAAATTCGCACGACATTACGTGCAGTAACATTGTTGGCAGCGAGATGCTGCGAGATAGGAATTAAGCTATCGGAGGACGATAGTGAGAGTGCATGTCTGCACTGTTGTAGAGCACAGTTTTGCTTACCGCCAGTTCATCTCTGTACGGAGCTTCATAAGATCGCAGGTGAGTTTCTACTACTGCGCTACCCGATGCATGACCATGAGAACAACACTGCTTTTCAAAGCATGTTCCGCCCGGTTCGCAACAACCCGGCTCATCCTGTGTTGCGGCGCTAAAGGTCAAATCGCAATAGCTGATATGCAAAGACTCAGTCGTCGTGGTGTGATTCACCGTTGATGGTATTTCTGCGCGAGCAATACCGCTTGAAAGCACAAATGCAATCAAGACACTCAGCAGAAAATAAATTGTCGATGTGCTTTTCGCTCGCATCACAATATCTCATCAAACGGGTGAAAAAGGTTAGTGTGAAGATACTCATCAATCAGGCAAGAAACAAGATGGCTTGAGATGACTTTACACTTTTTTACCCCCAAGCCATTTAATTGTGATTTCACGCCACATAAAAACGAAGCCTCACTCAGGGCGAGGTTTAACATTATTCATCTTTTTCAGCGGTTTGATTATCGATATACGGCCAATAATGATGACCGACTCGGATAACCAAGGTTGCAGCAGCCAGAATAAACGCCGCTAACGAGAGCCACACTATCATGACAGAGTCGAGCTCTTTCATACCAAGCGTAATGTAGCGAGCAATGGCCATCATGGCGATGTAGATCGGGTATCGAACCGGTATCTTACCGTTCATCACAAACTGTCCGACCATAGCGAACACTTCCAAATAAATGAACATCAATAGGATGTCATCGAGTGCAACACGCTTTTGCACATAAATGTGGATAAACTCTTCCACCATCGCCCACACCGTGGCCAGCGTAATGGCAACCAAAAGTACGGCTTCAAGCAGATGAAATATTTTCAGAAATGGACGACTGAATGATTTAGGTAAATGGGACGGCATTGCAAACTATCCAAACAAATCAGGGAGTAAACTTCGATTGTAGCACGTGAAGTTGAGTTCGATGAATACTGACGCGGAAGCTAAGATCAAAAACGCTCCGAATGATGCGGAGCGTTTCTATTTAGATAAAACGTTATTTACTTGGTGGCGTTACGCCACTTGCTGCTTTTTTTCTGCCACGCGTTTTTTCTTACGATACTTAGGGTGCGTGATCGGAATCGCAGACAGAAGCTTCTTGGTGTAATCGTTTTGAGGGTTTGCGTAAATTTCTCTCGCATTACCCGCCTCTACCACTTTGCCAAAATACATCACTGCCACTTTATCAGACACATGCTTCACCACTGATAAGTCATGGGAGATAAAGATGATTGCTAGATTCATCTCTTGCTGCAGTTGCAATAACAAGTTTAGGATTTGCGCCTGAACTGATACGTCCAACGCTGACACCGACTCATCACAAATCAGCAGTTTAGGCTTAAGGGCAATCGCTCGAGCAATACCAATACGCTGGCGCTGACCACCAGAAAATTCATGCGGATAACGGTTAACGGCCGTTTCTGGCAAACCGACTTTGACCAGCAGTTCTTTTACCCACTGCTTGCGCTCTGCCGGTGTACCAATCTTGTGAATCACAAATGGTTCTTCGAGAATCATGCCGATCGTATGGCGCTGATTGAGCGACTCCATTGGATCTTGAAAGACAATCTGCATATCTTTACGCAGTGGACGCATGCCCTTGACGGATAACTTGGTGATGTCTTTTCCCTCAAAGAAAATTTGCCCCTCTGTCGGCTCATACAACTTTAAAATTGTGCGACCTAAGGTACTTTTCCCGCAACCAGACTCACCCACGAGACCAAGCGTTTCTCCCTCACTGACCGACAGCGATACACCATCTACCGCCTTAATCGTATAACCTTTCTTAAACAGCCCCTTTCCAGATACAAAGTGCTGCTTAAGATTTTCAATTCTTAATACTTCTTTTGCCATAACATCCTCTTTTATGACTTGTTCACTTTGCACCAGTTAGCTAGCAAACATACTGGCATCGATCGGTTTAATGTCGATCATCTGCTTAGGTTCATTGTCTAAACTTGGCATCAAGCCCATCAAACGCTCGGTGTACGGGTGCTGTGGATTATCGAATAGCTCGAAAATCTCGGCCTTTTCAACAATGCGACCGCCGTACATCACGGCCACGTCATCACACACTTCGGCAACAACACCAAGATCGTGAGTAATGAAGATCATCGCCATGCCAGTTTCTTCTTGAAGCTCATTCATTAACTCAAGAATAGACGCCTGTACCGTAACATCCAACGCCGTCGTAGGCTCATCACAGATAAGAATGTCGGGTTTACATGCCAATGCCATCGCAATCATCACACGCTGACGCATACCGCCAGACAAGTTGTGCGGATATTCATTCAAGCGTTTCTCTGGCATTGGAATTTTCACTTTCGCCAGCATTTCGATGGCGTAAGCTTCACGGTCTTTTTTACCCAATTCTGGGCGATGCAGCTCTAACACTTCACAGAGCTGACGACCAATAGAGTGTACAGGGTTCAGTGCCGTCATCGGGTCTTGGAAGATAATAGAGATGCGGTCGCCGCGCATGGCATACATTTCTGCCGCTGGAAGCGTAACAAGGTTGGTACCTCGATAATTAACTTCACCGTTGACGATATTGCCGTACGGCTTAGGCAACAGCCCCATGATCGACATCGATGTCACGCTCTTACCACTGCCTGATTCACCAACTAGACCAAGCGTACGACCAGCGCGAACGTCAAAGTTCACACCATGCAACACTTTTACCGGGCCATCGTCAGTGATGAATTCTACTTCTAAATCTTTAACGCTTAGGATTACATCGTTTTCCATAACACATCCTTACAGCTTGTATCTGTCATCAACAGCAATAACTGGGTCAAACGCTTTGCCTGATTTCATCGCTTTTTGAGTTGCTTTTTTCATGTCTTCGTCAAGCCAGAACACACCTAGACCAGGCGAAAAAGAGTTTGGGAATAAAGACGCTGAACGCTTTGTCATTGGACTCTCAGGATATTGCATCCAGCGCCAATGTCCTTCTCGAGTATATGGCACCATATAACCCGGAACGATGACAGAGGCGTCGATAACTTTAGATTGGATTTGGCGCGAAAGTGCCCGTTTTTTATCAAGGTCGAATTCCCCTTTAAACGCCATAATCAACTCGTCAAGCTCAGGTGAGCTATAATTCGTGTGATTATTTGGCTGCGGTTTATTCGCATTAAATGAGTGGAAATACTCCCAATAAGCAGGGACTTCTGCCGTACCCATGGTCAAAAATGCCACTTCATGCTTTTTATTCAAGATGTATTTAAAGGCAGAAGACCCATCCACGAGGTTCAGTGTGTACTCTAAGCCCGCTAGCTTAGCTTGCTCTTTCAAGTAAGACATTCGAGGGGTGTGCGTCGGGAAACTGTAAGTAATAGCAAAGCTCAAACGCTGACCTTTTTCATTCATACGAATGCCGTCTTCGCCGACCTTATCAAAACCAGCTTTAACGAAATACTCCACGGCTTTTTCAGGTTCAAACGTAGGTGCTTCAACATCGGTCAAATCATATTCCCCACGACCAACGCCAAGCGGGTTTGGTTTGCGAACGTAATCACCTCGAGTGAGTTTCTCGATCATACCGTCAAAGTCACTGGCCAACGTAATGCCTTTACGAACATTGATATCGCCCAACATTGGCTTAGCGGTATTGAGCCAAAGGCCACCGGCCCCCTCTGGATATTGGTTATAGCCCCAGAATTTATTGATATAGCCTTTTTGATACGGCGCAGACTGACTCTTGTCGTGCCACAATGTCGGCATGATCAATCCAAATGAGTCCAGTTTACCTTTCTCAAAGTGCTTCATCGCAATATCTGCATCACGAATGACAGTAAAACGAACTTTCTCTACGTTATAACGATTTTTGTAGTAGGAATTTGAATAGCCCCACCAATCTTCACCCACGTGTTTAAACGTAACGCTCTTACCTTTTTTCACTTTATCTAGGTAATAAGCAAACGTGGTCGGTTCACTCTTAAAGTTATACTTGCGAACAAAATTATCGTCGATACCATCGCCATTCTCATCTTTCGATGGGTTGGCATAGAAATGAGCAGGACGAGGGGTAAGAGATCCAAGGGTATACAAAAGATCTTCTTGGTTTTTTTCTGTCGCAGAAATAAAGGCCAGTGTATGGTCGTCATATTTTACGACATCCCCAATCACCTTGGTGTAGTAGTCATTGTACCAAGGTGCCACGATATCTTTAGAACGATAGAACTTAAGCATGAACACAAAGTCGTCAGCGGTCACAGGCTTGCCGTCAGACCATTGAGCTTTAGGATTCAATTTGAAATAAACGGTTTTGTTATCAGAACCAAACGCCCATTCGTTGGCAAGATCCGGAATCCACTCCAATGTATCTGGGTGTAAACTGACAAGGTTTGGCACATCATCAGCAAACCACCCACGAAACCCTGAGTTTGAATCTGGACCTACGCTGCGTAATGTTTGTGGAAAGCTATTTACGTAGGTTCGATAAGTGCCACCAAACTTGGCGTCTTCTGAGGCAAATAGGGGCTCATCCCAATTCGTTTGCCAATTTAAGTCTGTCGGTAGCGTTGCTGACATCACGCCAAAACTCAAAGCACTCAGCATCGGTGCTAAAAATAATTTGTTCATAAAACTTCCCTTTTTTATGTTCTTCTCACTGTGCTAGTCAAACCATTGCCGTTAAGCCTTTACAGTAAAGCATCATTGCTCAACCAACGGAATCAAACATAACGTGTGAATTTTTTCGGGTCGAATGCCGCTCGGATAGCTTCGCCAATGAAAGTCACCATGACCAAAACCAAAACAATCGAGCTAACAACGGATGCAACAATCCATGGAGAGTCCAAATTCGACTTACCCTGTTGCAACAGCTCACCCCAACTTGGTGTTGGCGGCATCAAGCCAAGGCCAAGGTAGTCTAGAGCCGTTAGCGCAGTGATGTTTGCCGCAATAGTAAATGGCGCCAACGTCACGATCATAACCATGGTATTAGGTAAAATGTGATTAAACAAAATACGTCCGGTCGATGCTCCTAACGCACGAGCAGCCATAACGTATTCACGAGCAGATTCTTTATAGGTCATGGTCCGCATATACCAAGTCATCCCCATCCAACCAAACAATACGTTAATCGCAACAAACAAAGTAAAGGTGGGGTGTACGATAGAGACTAAGATCATGATGACGTACAAAAATGGCACCATAGACCAAATTTCAATCAAGCGTTGAACAAACAGATCGAACTTGCCGCCCCAAAAGCCCATCGCACAACCTACTGCAGTACCGATTGCATACGACACGGCCATCGTTATCAATGCAAAACCCATTGCCGTTCGGAAACCGTAAACAAGACGAGCTAAAATATCTCGACCGATCACATCCGTTCCCAAATAGTGCTTATTCTCGGCATTTGGCGCGGTCGGTGGAAAATCACCACTGAAGTCTTGTTCATAAGGGTTCCAAGGAACGATTGGCAAGATAACGAAGTTATCCCCCCCTTCCGCTTCGAACACTTTTTGCAATTCTCGATAATTCGCTTCACTTGAAGACGCTTGGCCAAATTCACTGCCTAAACGGACATCACTCACCACCGGAAAGTAATAGCTGTCGTCGTATTTAACGACTAATGCTTTGCTATTAATCAGTAGTTCTGCAAAAAGAGATAAAACTAACATGGTGGTCAAAATCAAAAATGACCAATAACCGCGTTTGATTTCTTTAAAGTGACGGATCTTCTTTTGAGTTAACGGGCTAACTTTAATCATATTACGCTCCAAACTTCACACGTGGGTCGACTAAAGCAACACAAACATCGGAGATGATGTTGCCGATAAGCAGCAATACGGCATTGATCGCTACGATGCCCATGACGACTGGATAATCACGCTCCATGATAGATTCGTAGCCAAGCAGGCCAATACCATCAATATTAAAGATAACTTCAATAAGAAATGCGCCCGTCATAAAGAACAGTAAGGAGTTACCGAAGTGCGAGGCAATTGGGATTAAGCTATTACGAAGTGCGTGTTTGCGTACTGCTTTCTTAAATGGAAGACCTTTCGCAATTGCGGTACGAATATAATCTGACGATAAGTTTTCCATCAGGTTATTCTTCATCGTCATCGTTAACGTTGCAAAATCACCAATGAGGTAACAAATCAACGGCAGCACCGCGTGCCACATCACATCTTGTGCTCGCTCAAAGAATGTCTCGTAATCATCAAAATCATCACCAACAAAGCCCCCCATAGGGAACCATTCTAAGTGATAACTAAATAAAGTAATTAACAGGACACCGACCACATAACCTGGTAGCGCATAGCCGACAAAGATAAGAATAGAAGAGGTAGAATCAAACACAGAGCCATGCTTAAGCGCTTTATAGTAACCGAGAGGGATTGAGATGAAATAACTGATGAAGAACGTCATCCCCCCATAGAAAAGAGAGACTGGCAGGCGCTCTGCAATCATATCGGAGACGGGTTCGTAGTAACGAGTAGACTCACCGAGGTCTAATTGAACAAGTCGAGTCAACCAATCCACGTAAGCCTCAACCACAGGCTTGTCTAAACCATAAAATGCATTGAGCTCTGCGATTTGCTCGTCAGAAAGTGCGGTATTCCCACCAGCAGACGTCATTGAAGCTGCGCCATCTCCTTGCGCTTGCATTTGAGATAGCATGCGCTCAACTGGGCCGCCAGGTACAAAACGAGTAATGGCAAAAATAAGAATGGTGATCCCGAGAAACGTTGGTATGACCAACGCCAATCGGCGTAAAAAGTACGACAGCATATACAACTTGCTCCTTGTCTACTGTCCATTCAAGGTGGCTTCAATAAGGAAGTGCCAGCCTAAAAATGGGGCTTTTCTATACCGTAGTAACTAAGACTGTTGAAACACACTCCCTGAGTTTCAATAACTAGTTTTTTACACTACTGCAATAATGTCAGGCTCATATTTATCTTGAATCTTATGCCGCTTCAAGTGTTTGGCTTCAAAACATGACAAACTTCTGCTGACCTCGAAAAACTGAAATGTTTTTGTAAAAAATTATAAAAAACCACAAAAACAATTCATACAGAATATCAACCTAAGCAGATTAACACCCTCAACCTACATAAAAACGCAATTTCATAGAATAATTACACAAGTTTGTTCGGAATTATTTGACTCAATAATACAAATGAGCCCTGTCCCGACAACGGGTCTCATATTTTGATACCAACAATGCCTCAACAGACATCGCACTATTATTTAACAATTCACACACCGCAGAATTATCATCTAGTAAAGATAGGTAAATCAGTTTCATTACCCCACTTAGAAACCATAACCAAAATAAGTCGTTAATCTTTATAAGAAACACAAAATACGGTGTTTTTTTAAAATTTAATCTCGCTTTATAAGTGTATTACAAGGAAATATTCTGCGATTTATGTCACCTTTAGATTTTTACATCTTTTTTACATTTGCTTATCTCCTTTTACCACTGGTTTGACTTCCTTTTTTCATCTCAGGTATACATGGGACAAGCGTTAACGAAAATTTAACGTTACAAAGGTCGGAGATTGACCGACGCAGGGAATAATAAGAAACGGAGCAACAAGGATGTATAAAAACACAACCGCTTTGTCTGTTGCGATTAGTCTAGCTTTGGGAACAGTAGCAGTGGCCCCAATGGCAGCACAGGCAGAAGAGCAACAAGTCGAAAAACTGCAAAAAATGAAAGTTACTGGTTCGCGTCTAACGCGTGCATCTATGGAAGGAAGCACTCCAGTTGCAGTTATTGGTCGTGCAGAAATCGAACGCGCGGGCGATATTTCTATTGCTGATGTACTACGTAAATCTTCATTTAACTCTTTTGGTTCATACAGTGAGAGTTCTGGTAACTCGTGGCAGAGCCAAGCAACCATGTCTCTACGTGGTCTAGGTGCATCTCGTACACTGGTTCTGATTAACGGTAAGCGTCTGCCAGGTTCTGCAACCATGGGTGGCGGCGCAGCAAACTTGAACGTAATTCCAGCGGCAATCGTTGAACGAGTTGAAGTCATGGCTGACGGCGGCTCTGCGGTATACGGTTCTGACGCGGTTGCTGGTGTAGTCAACGTTATCCTTAAAGACGAATTTGATGGCATCAACGTAACGGTTGGTGCAGGTGTTCCATCACAAGATGGCGGCGACGAGCAGAACTTCTCTATCGTAACGGGTACATCAGGCGAAAAAGGCAATATCTATTTCTCTTTTGAACACGACTCTAAAGATGAAATCTACCTGCGTGATCGTGACTACCTAAGCTCAAAGAATACCGGTTCTGACAACTACTTTGATATGTCTGGTGTCAGTATCTACGGCCGAAACATTTATCATAATGGCGCACTAAAACCGATTGCTGGCTATGAAACCGATGCAAAGTGTGACCCATCAAAAGGCTTTGTCGGCATCACTGAATACCCAGGCTTAGGCCCAATGTGTGGTTACGACTACACCGCAGAAGCTGCGCAAACCGCCTCTCTTGAGCGTAATACAGTTTTCGTTAACGGTAACATTTTCCTAACCGATACCACGACATTCAACGCACAAATGCTATTGAGCCGTAACGAAAGTTTTGGTCGCTTTGCTCCTGCTGCGGGTTACTTTGAAATCGACCCTACGACGACCGGTGGCGAAGCATTTTTCGATGAGAATGGCTTAGATAAAACAAAAGGCCCTGCAAGTATTTACTACCGATTCACAGGTGTTGGCACTCGTGATACGACAGTAACTGACTTCCAAGCAGACATGAAAGCAGGCCTAGATGGTTCTTTCTACACTGACGGTTTCGGTGAAGTGATTTGGGAAGCAGGTTACCACTTGAACTACTCAAACAGTAATGAGCGTGGTACAGGCTACGTTCTACGTAACCCTGCGGAATCATTAGCGAACTCGGGTGAGTTTGTAAATGGTGAGTTCAGTGCGGATGCAACGGCCGATCTTGCGGCAACGACAGCACGTGAATCACAAATGGAAATGCACCAGTTTAACGGCGGACTGCAGTTCGACGTTGCTGAAGTCGGTGATATCACCATTCCTTTGTATGTGGGTGCTGAGATGACCACCTACGATTACTTTGACCAATACGATTCACAAAGTGAAGCAGGCAACATCATTGGTAGTGCTGGTAACTCAGCAGCAGGTGATCGTGAGACATACGCATTCTTCGCTGAATCTTTGGTTGCCTTTACCGATGAGCTAGAAATGAACGTCGCCGTCCGTTATGACCACTACAGTGATTTCGGTGGCGCAGTTTCGCCAAAAGCGTCTTTCCGTTACCAACCACTTGATAACCTAATGTTCCGCGCAGGTGCGGGCATGGGCTTCCGCGCACCATCTCTATCAAACCTTTATGGCGCGGACAGTGAATCAAATGACTACGCAAAAGACTACGTCTACTGTGAAGCAAATGGCATTTCTGATGCAGAGTGTCCAGAGAAACAGTACACAACGACACGTACGTCAAATGAAGATCTTGATGCAGAAACGTCAACATCATTTAACTTTGGTGTGAGCTACTCTCCAATCGAAGATCTGGGTCTAACTGTGGATTACTACAACATTCGCATTGAAGACACCATCGTAATGAACACCCTACAGAGTATGATCGACCAAGAGCGTAGCAGCGGTCAATCAAACCCGAACATCACTCGTGAAGGTGGCAGCACAGGTAACATCACTAGCGCTATCGTTCCACTATCAAACATTGGTGACCTTGAAACATCAGGTCTCGATCTGAAAGTGAACTACCTATACGACTTTGATGTAACTACTGTACGTTACGACTTCATGGGTTCTTATGTTCTTGATTACAGCAGCCCTGAATACGTAGGTGGCCCAACAAACAACAAAGTTGGCCGCAATGGTCTACCTGAGTACCGCTTCCAGACTGGTGTTGGCTTCAATATCCTGAGCGACCATGACATCTATGTATCTGCAGACTACATTGCGTCACAAGCGCAAGACGTCGATAAGAACTACAACAAGACCGGTAAGATTCCAAGCTACACCACATTCAACGTAGCCTACAACTACATGGCTCCTTGGGATGCAAAACTAACAGCAGGTGTGCGTAACCTAACTGACGAAGATCCAGCATTTGAAGCAGATGGCGTTACTTACAACGATGAGCTGTACAGCATTCAAGGCCGAGTATTCTTCGTGAACTACTCTCAAAACTTTTAATTAAAAACTTTGGCGCAGGAGCTTTTCCTGCGCCCTATTCGACTGACTTTTATACACTGACAAGGATGCAACTATGACGTTAAAGGAATTTGGCGTAAGTGCAGTTACTGCCGCGATTTTATCAGTAAGTAGCGCAGCAATGGCTGCCGACTCTGGTACGGTCGTCGCTAACCAAGCAAAAACCACGAAGTCCTCACAGGCTTCACAACAAAAAATCGACAACTATGCTGAAAGTGCAGAGACCATGTTGGCTGAATACAAAGGCCTACTGCGTCAAATCGACAGCATGAAAGTTTACAATGAGCAAATCAACCGTATGGTTCAATCTCAGCAAGGTGAACTGGATTCACTGAACAACCAGATTGCTCAAATCGATCAAACCGCGACAGAGGTGGTGCCTCTAACGTTGAAAATGATCGATGCCCTCGATGAATTCGTTACTTTAGACCTTCCATTCCAAAAAGAAGAACGTAACAAACGTGTGGTAGAACTTCGTGATCTCATGGATCGTGCAGACGTTACGACTTCAGAAAAATTCCGTAAAGTAATGGAAGCCTACCAAATCGAAGAAGGCTTCTCTCGCTCAATTGAATCTTACAAAGCTAGCCTAGAGCGTAACGGTGAGACCGTGACTTACGACTTCCTACGTATTGGTCGTACTGCGCTTCTATTCCAATCTCCGGATGGTGGTGAAACAGGCATGTGGAATCAACAAACCCGTCAGTGGGAATCGCTACCTGAAAACTACCGTATCGCTGTACAGCAAGGCCTTCGTATCGCTAAGAAACAAGCGCCACCAGCGCTGATCAAACTGCCTGTATTTGCTGGGGAGGAATAAGAAATGAAAGGATTCAAAACTCTAGCCGCTGGTTTGCTAGCGAGTTTATTCATGGTTTCTGGTGTGCAAGCAGAAACCCCTAAGAACTTATCTGAACTACTGAAAAACGTAAAATCAGAAAGTATTGTTGAATCAAAAGAAAACAAAGCTCGTGAAGCTGAGTTCAAAAACAACCGCGATCAACAAGCTGCGCTACTTGAAAAAGCTCGTGCAGAACTTGCCGCTCAACAAGCACTTGGTGATGAGCTAAAAGCCACGTTTGATGAAAACGACAAACAGCTAACCGACCTGACTGAAACACTTCGCGTTCGTTCAGGTACGTTAGGTGAAATGTTTGGCGTGGTTCGCCAATATGCAGGTGAATTCAAAGGTCTTTTTGCTGCATCACAAAATGCCGTGCAATTCCCTGAGCGTGACGCTTTGCTATCAAAGTTAGCCGAAAGTAAAGAGCTGCCATCAACACAAGAGCTTGAAGCGTTCTGGCACACTATCCTGCAGCAAGTTGTTGCTTCAGGTGAGACAACCACAACTCAAGCAACCGTTGTATACGGTGAGGGTAAAGAAGCTGTTCAAGACGTAACACTTGTTGGCGAGTTTAACGCAATCGCAGATGGCAAATACGTCACTTACGTCCCTCAGACGGGTAAGTTCGAAGAGCTGTCACGTCAACCAGCCAAAAACATCACTCGCCTAGTCGGCGGTTTTGAAGCAGCAGATGGCACATACGAACCACTATTTATTGACCCATCTCGTGGTGTGATTCTATCTCTACTAGTACAAAGCCCTACCGTTCAGGAGCGTATTGACCAAGGTGGTATCGTTGGTTACGTTATCCTCGCGATGGGTGCCGTTGGTGCATTGATTGCTCTCGTTTGTTACCTACGCCTATTGGTTATCGGTGGCAAAATGCGTAAGCAGGCTAAATCAGACACGGTTATTCCTGGCAACCCTCTGGGTGAAGTTATCCAAGCTTACCAAGAACACAAAGGTGATAACCTTGAAGATCTTGAAGCTAAACTGGACGAAATCATCCTACGTAACGCACCGAGCATCGAACGCTTTATCAGCTCAATCAAACTGTTTGCTTCTGTAGCGCCACTTCTAGGTCTACTAGGTACAGTTATGGGTATGATCGGTACGTTCCAAGCAATCACACTATTTGGTACAGGTGATCCGAAGCTAATGGCTGGCGGTATCTCAGAAGCACTTGTTACTACGATGCTTGGTCTGGTTGTCGCAATTCCTCTGCTGTTCCTGTACACAATCGTACACAGTAAAGGTCGTCGTTTGGTTCAAACTCTTGAAGAACAGAGTGCAGGCTTCATCGCTCGCTATCAGGAAAAACTGCATAAAGCCGAAAGCTAAGGAGGCATTATGTGGTGGTTAGTTGGAGAACTTGAATCAATTAGGCGCTTCTTGGGAATGGGTGGTGATGTACTCGTCGCCATCTTTATCCTCAGCTTCATGTTGTGGGCAGTATTGCTAGAACGCTGGTTTTACTTCGCTGCCGTCGCCCCAAGAGCAATGAAAAAAGCCGTTAGCTTTTGGGAAGATCGTTCAGAACATAAAAGCTGGAATGCAAAGATGATCCGACAAGAAATCGTTTCTCGTCAGGATATTGAGAATAAAAAGGGACTGCCAATCGTCAAAGTATTGATTGCACTTTGTCCCCTACTGGGTCTACTCGGCACCGTTGTTGGCATGATCCAAGTATTCGACATCTTAGCAGTGACAGGAACAGGAAGCCCTCGAGCAATGGCCTCGGGGATCTCAAAGGCAACAATCCCAACATTAGCCGGGATGGTGGCTTCTCTATCAGGACTTTTCTTTAGTACTCGTCTTGATCATTTAGCCAAAGTCACCACGCAGAAGCTTGAAGATAAGCTAAAGCACATTAGCTAAGTAAATGGGAATTGCCTGAGTAAACGGAATTAGAGGTATAGGTCATGAAGAGACGCTATAGCAGTGATAGCAGTGAAGAAGCCGCTATCGATATGACACCGATGCTGGACATCGTATTCATCATGTTGATCTTCTTTATCGTAACAACATCGTTCGTTAAAGAAGCCGGTCTAGAAGTAAATCGTCCTACGGCAAGCTCCGCGCAAACCGTGAAAAAAGGGAACATTATGGTTGCCATTGGTGCAGCTGGTGATGTTTGGGTGGATAAACGTCGTATTGAAGTCGACGCGGTTCGAGCCAACATCGAACGCCTACGTGCAGAGAGCCCTGATGGTGCCGTTGTTATTCAAGCGGATACCGAATCAAACGCGGGCGTAGTCGTGAAAGTAATGGACCAGATCAAGATGGCGGGTGTAGAAAGCATCTCCATTGCCGCAACGAATAAGGATTAAGCTTATGCGGTATCTGGCCTCCATTGCACTGGCGCTCGTTGTCTCCCTCGGATTGTTCTGGGGGATGGACAAGCTAGTAAATAAAGAGCGCCACGAGCTAGTGTCGGATGATGATCTCCGTATGGTGGAATTCATTCGCATTAAACCGGACGAAAAAATACAGGAGAAAAAACGCGAACTTCCGAAACCACCACCGCCTAAGCGTCCGCCGCCACCACCTGAAATGAAGGTGACGTCGACAGTTAAACCGGTGATGGATCAAATTCCGATGGATATGCCTAAGTTGGATCTACCCGTGAACGTAACAGGGGGATCCGTACTTGGTCACTACGCTCAAGGTGGTGCCAAACTGGCTGGCGGAGGGGGTCCTGTACCTCTTGCAACATTCCAACCGCAGATGCCACGTAAAGCAGCACGAGCGGGAATTGAAAAAGGAATTGTATTAGTAGAATTTACCGTCAATGAGCGTGGAGCAGTGCAAGATGTAAAAGTCTTGAAAGAATCTCCTCGTAAGTTGGGCTTGGGTAAAGCCGCGAGAAAAACCGTCTCTAAGTGGACCTTTAAACCAAAAATGGTTGATGGAAAAGCAGTGACTTCTCGTCTATCCCAAGAAATCGAGTTCTCTACTAACTAAGGAGTCGCAACATGAAAGCATATACAAAATTGTTGGCTTCTCTGGTGTTTATTTCAGGCGCGTATTGCGCGCCTGCTTTTGCCAGTAACCCTGAGTTGTCTGACAGAACGTTCCGTACGGTAAACAAAGTTCAAGAACTTATCGCTGAGGAAAAGTACTCTCAAGCAATTGAGAAGTTAAATGCAGCATTGAAAGGTTCAAGCAAAAAACAATACGACAAAGCCGTTTTACTTCAGCAGATGGGGTTTCTTTATTCATTAAAAGACAACTACCCTAAAGCCGCAAAGTACTTTGCCGATGCCTTGAAGCTCGATGCGCTGCCCGTACCAGTAGCCCAGCAAGTTCGTTATAGTCTGGCGCAGTTATACCTCGCAGAGGGACAATTTAGAAAGTCCGTCAACACGATGAATGAGTGGTTTAAAATTTCGGAAACGACCGAAGAAAAGCCACAAGCACACGCATATATCACACTTGCGAGTGCCTACATTCAGCTAGAGGATTACAAAAATGCGATTCCGCCGACCAAAAAAGCGATCGCAATGAGTAAGAACCCTAGTGAGTCTTGGTATCAGCTTCTGATGTCAGCACACTATGAGCTAAAACAGTTCAAAAGTGTGGCCGGTGTGCTGAAAATTTTGACCACCAAGTATCCACAAAATAAGCGCTACTGGACCCAGCTATCTGGTATTTACATGGAGTTAAATCAAGAGCGAAATGCCCTCTCTACTTTAGAGATGGCCTATAAACTAGGTCTACTGGAAGAAGAGAAAGAGTACTTACGTTTGGTAAACTTCCAAGCTTATCAAGGTGTTCCTTTCCGCGCAGCAAAGACGATGCAAACGTCGATGGATGAGGGCAAGATCACGCGTGATGCTAAAAACTTAGAGAAGTTGGCTTCTTTCTGGCAACAAGCACAGGAGTTAGATAAGTCGATTGAGACCTATGTAGCTGCTTACAAGTTAGCCCCAAAAGCAAAAACGCAGATCAAGATCGCTCGTTTAATGATTCTCGACAAGCAGTACTCTGCCGCAACTAAGTTTGCTAAAAATGCGGCACCAGATGCGAAACGTGATGATAAAGGTGAACTGAATTACATTCGAGGCATGGCGTATTTCGAATTGAATCAGCCAAGCAATGCGCTTAAAGCAATGAAGAGTGCAGCGCAATCTCCGGACATGAAAGCTGTCGCGGGTCCTTGGATCAATTTCCTTGAATCACAGGGCTAAACGGACATTGCTGCTTAAATACACGATCTTTTGATTGAGTATAATAAGATTAAGTGTGAGTCAGTCGCACGCCTGGGGAAGTGAAAGCTTCCCCTTTTTTCATTCTTACGTTCATTTTTCACTGACAACACAGATCCCAAAGATCGGCTAGCAACCGCTCGGAGATCATGATACTCTTCGCCTCCATTTTTCTGGCGGGTTTATCACCAATCTCAACATGTTTGGTGGAGAAATCATCAAAGCCAGTGCTATCGTTAACGATGTCGATACTTTCTTTCGGCATTCACTCAATCCAACCAATAGTGGAACAGTACAATGGGCAAAGGTACTCTCTATATCGTATCTGCACCTAGCGGCGCAGGTAAATCTAGCTTGATCTCAGCAATGTTGGAACGTAACCCAACATACGCAATGAAAGTGTCTGTGTCTCATACTACTCGTGGTATGCGCCCTGGTGAAGAAAACGGTACCCACTACCACTTTGTCGCCAAAGAAGAGTTCGAAACTTTGATTGCACAAGGTGATTTCCTCGAATACGCGGAAGTGTTTGGAAATTACTACGGCACATCGCGTGTATGGATTGAAGAAACGCTAAATAAAGGTATCGATGTATTCTTAGATATCGATTGGCAAGGCGCGCGTCAAATTCGCGAACAAATGCCAGAAGCAAAAAGCATTTTCATCCTACCACCATCAAATGGTGAGCTAGAGCGCCGTCTTACCACTCGTGGACAAGACAGCGATGAAGTCATCGCAAAACGCATGGCAGAAGCTAAGTCAGAAATCTCTCACTACAATGAGTATGATTATGTCATCGTAAATGATGATTTTGACACTGCTCTAATGGATTTCAAAGCAATCCTACGTGCAGAGCGATTGAAAGAAGAAAAGCAAGCGGCTAAATACAAAGGCATGCTTGACGCTCTTCTAGCAGAGTAAGACTGCTCTACCCTCACGTGATGTTGGAATGGGATCTCCCCAGATGTACATCATGGCAGGTAAAAAGAATAAATTTCTGCTTCTTTATTTCGGTAAGGAAGCATATATTGCTTATACAGTTACATGTCTTAACGCTAGTAAATAACACGCTAAGACTGTATACTTTCTCGTCATTCAAAATTTAGTTAACTATTTGGAGTCCTCATGGCACGCGTAACTGTTCAAGACGCTGTTGAAAAAGTTGGCAACCGTTTCGACCTAGTACTGATTGCGGCTCGCCGCGCTCGTCAAATGCAAACTGGCGGTAAAGATGCACTAGTGCCAGAAGAGAACGATAAGCCAACGGTTATCGCTCTACGCGAAATCGAAGAAGGTTTAATTACTAAAGAAGTTCTAGACGCTCGTGAACGTCAAGAGCAACAAGAACAAGAAGCGGCAGAGCTAGCGGCAGTAAGCAGCATCGCTCACAACCGTTAATTCTGACTTTAGAATTCAACAACCTCCCGGGCCTATAATTTGTATCTATTTGATAGCCTCAAAGACGTTGCCCAAGAATACCTAACAGAGCCTCAAATTGAGGCTCTGCGTCAATCTTATGTGGTAGCGCGAGATGCCCATGAAGGGCAAACCCGTTCAAGCGGGGAACCGTACATTATCCACCCTGTCGCAGTGGCTCGTATCTTGGCCGAAATGCGCCTCGATATTGAAACCCTCCAAGCAGCTTTATTACATGACGTCATCGAAGACTGTGATGTATCCAAAGAAGATCTCGAAGAGAAGTTTGGTACTACGGTCGCTGAGTTGGTTGATGGCGTATCGAAACTGGACAAACTCAAATTCCGCGACAGAAAAGAAGCTCAGGCAGAAAACTTTCGCAAGATGGTTCTTGCTATGGTGCAAGACATCCGCGTTATCCTGATCAAACTGGCTGACCGCACACACAATATGCGTACGTTAGGCGCCCTACGCCCTGACAAAAAACGCCGCATTGCTCGTGAAACTCTTGAGATATACTCACCGCTTGCCCACCGACTTGGCATCCACAATATCAAGACTGAACTCGAAGAACTTGGTTTTGAGGCACTTTACCCAAATCGCTATCGAGTACTAAAAGAAGTGGTGAAAGCCGCTCGTGGTAATCGTAAAGAGATGATCCAACGCATCCACAGCGAAATCGAAGGTCGCCTTGAAGATGTCGGCTTGAATGCTCGCGTACTTGGTCGTGAGAAAAACCTGTTCTCCATCTACAACAAGATGAAAACCAAAGAGCAGCGTTTCCACACCATCATGGATATCTACGCGTTCCGAGTGGTTGTTGATACAGCAGATACTTGTTATCGGGTGCTAGGCCAAGTTCATAGCTTGTATAAGCCTCGTCCTGGCCGCATGAAAGATTACATCGCCGTACCAAAGGCGAATGGCTACCAATCTCTGCACACTTCAATGGTTGGCCCACACGGCGTACCTGTCGAAGTACAAATCCGTACTGAAGATATGGATCAAATGGCAGACAAAGGTGTTGCCGCTCATTGGTCTTATAAAGATAAAGGTGAGCGTTCAGGCACGACCGCGCAAGTAAAAGCACAGCGTTGGATGCAAAGCCTACTCGAACTGCAACAAAGCGCGGGTAACTCATTCGAATTCATTGAAAACGTAAAATCCGATCTATTCCCAGATGAGATTTACGTCTTCACACCAAAAGGTCGTATCGTTGAACTCCCTCTCGGCGCCACTGCCGTAGATTTTGCTTATGCCGTACATACGGATGTTGGCAATTCTTGTGTTGGCACTCGTGTTGACCGCAACCCTTACCCACTTAGTAAGGCGCTTAAAAACGGTCAGACGGTAGAGATCATCAGTGCGCCTGGTGCGCGTCCAAATGCAGCTTGGTTAAACTATGTCGTAACTTCACGTGCTCGCACTAAGATTCGTCAAGTATTGAAAACCATGCGTCGTGAAGAATCGATTACGTTAGGCCGCCGTCTACTTAATCACGCACTTGGTCGCCACTCAATTGATTCAATCTACCCAGAAAACATTCAAGAAGTGCTCACCGATCTCCGCTTAGAAAGCGTCGATGACTTGTTAGCAGCGATTGGTTTGGGTGAATTGATGAGCATCGTCATTGCGCGTCGCCTACTCGGTGATACCGATGAGTTGACGACCACCAGCTCGATTCCAAACGATTCAAGCAAGAAACTGCCGATTCGCGGAGCAGAAGGGCTACTGCTGACCTTTGCAAATTGTTGTCATCCAATACCGGATGACCACATCATTGCTCATGTATCTCCAGGTCGTGGTCTTGTTGTTCACCGTGAAACGTGTCCAAACGTACGCGGTTACCAAAAAGAGCCTGACAAATACATGGCTGTCGCTTGGTCTGAGGATTACGATAAAGAGTTCATCGCTGAGCTGAAAGTCGACATGCTCAATAATCAAGGTGCGCTAGCAGAGCTGACTAACGTCATTTCGAAAACCGGCTCAAACATTCATGGCCTTTCTACCGAAGAGCGTGATGGACGTTTGTATACGGTGACCGTGCTGCTCACCACGAAAGATCGTGTCCACCTTGCAGGCATTATGCGTAAAATCAAAGCCATGCCACAAGCGACGCGAGTTAGACGCAGAAAGAACTAACCTTAATCGCCACTCAATCACATTGGGTGGCGATTTTTTATATCCCTTTATATTATGAATTTAGAACGTTACAACCGCATTCACCAAGTGCTCAAGGCACGTCAAACTGACCTTACTCTTTGTCTAGAAGAAGTCCATAAGCCGAATAACGTCTCCGCCGTGATCCGAACGGCTGATGCAACAGGTCTGCACAAAGTTCACGCGATTTGGCCAGATAAAATGCGTACCCTTACCCACACCTCAGCAGGTGCTCGAAATTGGGTGGAAGTAGAAACGCACAACACCATTGAAACGGCCATTACTGAGCTAAAAGCACAAGGTATGCAGGTATTGGTCACCAACCTATCCGATACCGCCGTTGATTTTCGCGACATCGACTACACTAAGCCAACCGCAATTATTCTTGGTAGCGAAAAAGTTGGCGCATCTGAGCAAGCGAAAAAATTAGCCGATCACGACATCATCATCCCAATGATTGGTATGGTGCAGTCTTTGAACGTATCAGTCGCCAGTGCCGTAATCCTCTACGAAGCACAGCGTCAGCGTGAAGCTGCAGGCATGTACAACCGTGAAGAAAGTGCACTACCAAAAGAGACCATCAACCGTATTCTGTTTGAGCGTGGCCATCCAGTACTGGCTAAAGTCGCCAAGCGCAAAGGGTTAGATTACCCTCAACTTGATGATGAAGGTCAGATCATTGCCGATGAGGCGTGGTGGAAAGAGATGCAAAGTAAATAACCCAGAATACATAACGCTTCGCTCACGGAATACCGATGACTCCACTTCCGTATTCCGTATTCCGTATTCCGTATTCCGTATTCCGTATTCCGTATTCCGTATTCCGTATTCCGTAATATCTAAGTAAAACCCCTCAATACTATCAATCTTTTCCTGTACAAAAACACAGCTCAATGGTTAACATACCTATACGTTAACTATTTTTCGAGCTCTCTATGTCTGCCCAAATGTTATCTGCTGTTCCTTTAAGTTCTCTCTCTGGAGTTGGCGCGAAAGTCGCAGAAAAACTCGCCAAAGTTGGCTTACATAGTGTCCAAGATTTATTGTTCCACCTTCCTCTTCGCTACGAAGATCGCACCCGTATTTATCCTATCGCCAAACTGCACGCGGGGCTTTGGGCTGCGGTACAAGGTAGGGTTATGGCTGTCGATACCATTTTTGGCAAACGCAAAATGCTAACGGTAAAAATAAGCGACGGAAACGGTACCATCACCCTACGTTTTTTCAATTTTACTGCCGCGATAAAAAATAATTTTTCACAAGGTAAGTTAGTACATGCTTACGGTGAAGTTAAGCGTGGCGGTATAGGGCTAGAGATTGTTCACCCTGACTACAAGTTTTATGTCAGTGAACAAAAGCCGGATGTGGAACAGAGCTTAACCCCAGTTTATCCAACCACCGACGGATTGCGTCAAATCACTTTGCGTAACCTAACGGAACAAGCCTTAGCGCTACTCGATAAAGCGGCGGTACAAGAGCTGCTGCCATCCGGTTTGTACGATCACCAAATTACCATGTCCCAAGCGCTGCACACCATTCATCGCCCACCACCAAGCATTAACGTCGACGAATTTGATGAGGGCAAACATCCTGCGCAAATTCGTTTAATCATGGAAGAATTATTGGCGCAGAACCTCTCTATGCTTGCCGTGCGCAGCAAAGGACAACAAGACGTCGCATTACCCTTGGCATCGTGTGAACATCTTAAAAATCAACTCCTTGCTCAACTGCCATTCTCACCGACCAATGCACAAGCTCGTGTCGTCAAAGAAATTGAAGCTGACTTAGAAAAAGCGCACCCAATGATGCGTCTCGTACAAGGTGATGTAGGTTCAGGAAAAACTTTGGTGGCGGCGCTAGCGGCGGTCAGAGCCATTGAGCACGGCTACCAAGTCGCACTCATGGCACCGACAGAACTGCTTGCTGAGCAGCACGCGATTAACTTCGCAAACTGGTTTGAGAAAATGGGCGTAAAAGTCGGTTGGCTTGCCGGCAAACTAAAAGGTAAAGCCAAAGAGACGGAACTTGCACGTATCGCCAGTGGTGAAGCACAAATGGTGGTCGGAACGCATGCTTTATTCCAAGAGCATGTCGAATTCCACCACCTCGCTTTGGTGATTATTGATGAACAACACCGTTTTGGGGTTCATCAACGATTAGAACTGCGTGAGAAAGGAGCAAAGCAAGGTGCTTATCCACATCAGCTTATCATGACGGCAACTCCGATCCCACGGACGTTGGCGATGACCGCATATGCTGATTTAGAGACCTCCGTCATTGATGAACTGCCACCCGGTCGAACGCCTATTCAGACCGTTGCTATTCCAGATACCAAACGTGACGATATCGTTGAGCGTGTGCGCAATGCCTGCTTAAACGAGGGCAAACAAGCGTATTGGGTGTGTACCTTGATTGATGAATCCGAAGTACTGGAAGCCCAAGCTGCGGCAGATACCGCAGAGGAGTTGCAACGTAAACTGCCCGACGTAAAAATTGGCTTGGTACATGGACGAATGAAGCCGGCGGAGAAGCAGGCCGTCATGCAAGACTTCAAGGACAACAAGCTACATTTATTAGTAGCAACAACCGTTATTGAAGTGGGTGTTGACGTGCCGAATTCTAGCTTGATGATCATCGAAAACCCAGAGCGCTTAGGTTTGGCCCAGTTACACCAGTTAAGAGGCCGTGTTGGTCGGGGTTCAGTCGCCAGCCATTGTGTACTGCTGTACCACTCTCCGCTATCCAAAACGGCGCAAAAGCGTTTAGGCGTATTGCGAGAGAGTAACGATGGGTTTGTCATTGCACAAAAAGACTTAGAGATCCGTGGACCTGGTGAGCTACTCGGGACCAAACAAACTGGCTTGGCAGACTTTAAGATTGCTGATTTAGTGAGAGATCAACGCCTGATCCCAGAAGTTCAACGCATAGCTCGATACATTCATGATAACTACCCAGCGAATGCGAACGCGATCATCGACCGCTGGCTAGGCGAACGAGACATCTACTCGAAAGCATAGCAGCGGCTACCGATTTTATATGCTATCTAACCGCAACTCGGGATAATCTAAGCAATGTAGACTTTCTTATCCCGAATTGAGGTTATCTAGTTTCAATATTTACCTCAGTCCTGCAGACAGCGTTCTGTAAGACTAGTTTCATATACACCAATTCTTCCTACCTATCTCTCATTGAACCTAACATCATTCGACTTTATGGTTGAATTGCGCCAAGTTGTACCTTTCCTAAAAACCATTTGCCATCAAGGATAGATGCATGAACAAAAGCAAACGGCTTGCAGTCACAGCAGTAACCATTGCCGCGTTATACACCACTCCGGTTTTCGCAAAGGATCAGCAAAACGCTCCTCTCACATCCGCAGAGCTCTTTTCAAAAAGTTCCGCCTACTTCAACCCCAAAATATCTCCAGACGGTAAGCATTTAGCATTCGAATCGAACATTGATGGCAAAGACGCCTTGGTCATTCTCAATGCTAAAACCATGCAACCAAGCAGTGTGTTACGTTTTAATGGCAATGAACAAGTCGGTGATTATTATTGGATTAATAACGAGCGTGTCGTTGCCTCGAAAGAGTATCTAAAAAGTTGGTCAACCGCTCCAGTAAGTTATGGCGAATTAGTATCAGCCAATGTTGACGGGAAAAAATACGCCTACATCTTTGGTTATAATCCGCCAAAATCAAGTAAGTTGATACGTTCAGCCTCCATCGTCAAAGCGTTTGGTCATGTCTTAGATATCTTGCCCGATGATGACCGACACATCTTGGTGTCCGCATTGCCTATTGGCGATTACAAATTTGATATAGAAAGACCAAGTGAAGTCTATCGAGTCAATGTTTACAATGGGCGACGCTCTAAAATAACTACATCTCCAGTAGGATTTAGTCGTTTTCTGACCGATCATAATGGCGAGGTACGCTTTGTTTCTGGTCTCAATAGCAAAAATAAAGTGGAACTTTATTATCGTGTCAATGAGCAATGGAGAAGCTCTGACAAGATCCAATCATTAAAGAGCTTCAAAGAGTTTTACCCCATCTCTTTTGGCAGTAATCAAGACTCTGTTTATGCTGCCGTCAGTTACAAAGGGGAGCCAAGAGCGGTCCATCACCTAAATTTAAAAACAGGTGAAAGCACAAAAGTCGCATCCGATGCGAGCGTCGATCCAAAAAACTACTGGCTTGATCCAGATTCAAAACAGCTTTATGCGGTGGAGTTTGAGAGCGATTATCCAACCTATGCCTTTGTCGATCCCAAAAACAAGCGCAGTGAATATCTCCAACAAATCCTTACCTCCCTACCCGGACACCAAGTTAGATTAGTCAGTGAAACCGATGCGGGTGACGCCTATGTCATTATGGCATTCAATGACCGAAATCCTGGTGATTACTACTTATTTACGACGCAACCAAAAGAAATACGCTATTTATTTTCGGCCAGAGAATGGTTAGATCCTGCGAAAATGGCGGAAGTAAAACCGGTCGAATTCACCAGTCGTGATGGAAAACGCATCACGGGATATCTCACTCTGCCACCCAATGCCGAACCGAAAAAACTCCCACTCATCGTCAACCCACATGGAGGGCCTCATGGGCCAAGAGATTGGTGGGAATTTCGCGAAGAAAACCAGTTTCTTGCCAGTCATGGCTATGCGGTATTACAAGTCAACTTCCGCGGCAGTGGTGGCTTTGGCAAACAATTTGAAGAAGCTGGCTACCGAAAATGGGGCACGAACATTCAATATGACATTATTGATGCCACCAAGCACATCATCAGCGAAGGCATTGCAGACAAACAGCGAGTGTGTATTTCAGGTGGGAGCTTTGGTGGATACAGCGCGCTTAAATCGGCGAGCATCGCACCAGACTTGTTTCAGTGTGCGGTCGGCACAGCCGGTGTTTATGATCTTGAATTGATGTTCAAAGAGGGAGATGTTCCAGATAGTAAAATGGGGCTCAGCTACTTAACCGAAGTCCTCGGAGAAGACCCGAAAATCCTCAAAGCGATGTCGCCAACGCATAATGCAGACAAACTCAAGTCTGCGATCCTACTCGTTCATGGTGGCAAAGATCAACGCGCCCCTATCGAACAATTTAATGCGATGACAAAAGCGTTGGACAACATTAAATACCCTTATGAGGCGTTTGTTCTCGATGACGAGGGACACGGTTTTTACAAAGATGAGCATCGAGCGAAATATTACGCTCATGTGCTCAACTTCTTTGATAAGCATTTGAAAAACTAAACATCCTAAAAATAAAAGGCGATACCCTCGGTGTTATCGCCTTTTATTTTTCTGAATAAAGCAAACGTTTGCTTTTTGGCAAAATCCCTCTATAATCCCGCACAAAATTTGTGGTGTGCTCCTTGTCACACCAAACCAATCTGAGTTGACGCTGATTAACAGCAATCACAGGTAATAACGTCAACTCCGCCTAGTACTCCCATTCAGCGAGTTCTGGGTAAACTTTTTTGCGACTAGCGAGACAAACAATGACAACTTCAAACCGACCTTCGGAATTGGTCTATCAACTCAATGACCGTCCACCATTACCTCAGACTATTTTTGCTGCACTTCAGCACTTATTGGCAATGTTCGTGGCCGTCATTACACCATCCTTGATTATCTGCCAATCTTTAGGCGTACCTGCTGAGCAGACCAACACCATCATTAGCATGTCGTTGTTTGCATCTGGCGTGTCTTCTTTTATTCAAATTCGCACTTTCGGCCCAATCGGTTCAGGGCTGTTGTCTATACAAGGCACGAGCTTCAATTTCTTAGGCCCAATTATTGGTGCAGGCCTGTCACTGCAAGCTGGCGGCGCGGATCTTAATACCATGATGGCCGCTATATTCGGCACCATTTTAGTCGCTTCATTTGCTGAGATTTTTCTTTCACGAGTTCTAGAGCACGCACGTCGAATCATTACACCTTTGGTATCGGGTATTGTCGTGACACTGATTGGTCTAACGCTGATTCAAGTCGGCTTGGTATCAATGGGCGGTGGCTATGCGGCAATGAGCGACGGTTCGTTTGGTAGCCTAGATAAGCTGGCATTAGCAGGAACCGTACTGGGTTTAATCGTCATTTTGAACCGCTCTAAAAACCCATATCTTCGCGTTGCTTCCATCGTGATTGCTATGCTGGTAGGTTACGTGATGGCTTACTTCATGGGCATGGTGGATACCTCAAAACTGGGACAGACGGACCTCATTGCTCTACCAATTCCAATGCAATACGGCCTTGGTTTTGACTGGTCACTGTTCATTCCACTTGTGTTGATTTTCTTTATCACAGCCCTAGAAGCGATTGGCGACATCACCGCAACATCTGAAGTCTCTGGTGAGCCAGTGAAAGGGCCAATCTACATGAAGCGTATCAAAGGTGGCGTGTTAGCTGACGGTCTAAACTCTGCGATTGCCGCCGTATTCAATAGCTTCCCTAACTCTACATTCAGTCAAAACAACGGCATCATTATGCTGACTGGCGTAGCAAGTCGCTATGTGGGCTACTTCATTGCCGGTATGTTGGTGATTCTTGGTTTGTTCCCGGGCGTAGCGAGTTTCGTTCAGTTGATTCCTGAGCCCGTATTAGGTGGCGCAACCATCGTTATGTTTGGCACGATTGCCGCAGCAGGTGTGCGCATTATTTCTCGTGTAGAACTCGACCGCCGTGCGATTCTCATCATGGCACTGTCATTTTCAATGGGTCTAGGCATTGCACAAAAACCTGAAATTCTTCAGTTCATGCCAGACTTTATTAAGAGTATCTTCTCAACGGGTGTTGCGGCAGGTGGTATCACCGCGATCATATTGAATCTCCTGCTTCCAGAAAAATTGGAAGAAGACACTGAAGAGCTTGTCACTCAAGAAGTAAAATCGTCTTAACTTTATACTGAATATCGGGATGTCAGGTAGCCCAACCACTATTTCGGTTGGGCTTTTTTTCTCTCGATGCTCGCGGTTTCCAATATTTATTTTGTAGGGAAACTAATTTGCGCGATCAGGCCGCCTTCACTGCGATTTCGGATGATCACCGAGCCAGAATGTTGGCTGACAATACGCTTTACAATAGCCAGCCCTAACCCTGTCCCCTCACTACCGCGAGCCGTATCACCGCGTGTAAACGGTTCAAACAACTTCGCAATTTGTGAGGGCTCGATCCCTGGGCCATTGTCTTCGACACACACCCACACCAATTGCTTGTCCGCCGTGGTGCCCGTACTAACTTTTACCCAGCCATTTCCATAACGTAACGCATTGACCACCAAGTTACTCACAGCGCGCTTGATAGCAATCGGACTGCCTTTCGCGGTTGGTATGTTCGCGTTCAAATCCGTCTCAATTTCTACTTCATAGCCGCCCTCCGAAGTCGCGACATCACTAGTGATCGTATTGATGTCCACTTGCTCAAACGACTCTTTATTGACGGGTTTGAGGTAATCCATAAACTGACTGATGATTTCGTTACACTCTTCCGTATCGCTAATGATCCCCTCCGCCAAATAGCTGTCTTCTGGTGACATCATTTCTGTCGCAAGACGGATTCGAGTCAATGGCGTACGCAAATCGTGACTGATCCCAGCCATTAAAAGTGCTCTATCTTCTTCCAGTTCTTGGATACCTTTCGACATTTGATTAAATGCCCGAGTCACAGAGCGGATCTCTGACGCTCCTTTTTCTGGTAATGGTGGTGGGATTTCCCCTCGCCCAACCCCCTTTGCCGCTTTCTCTAATTCGATTAACGGACGGTTTTGCAAACGAATGAATAACCAACCGCCCGCGATGATCAGTAGCGCCATCATCAAACTATTACGAAATAGCGGAGCAAAATCTTCTTCTTGCAGTTCAGACAGAGGAACTCGAATGATGGAATTTGGCAACTCGTCGATGCGCATCCATAAAATGTAGCTTTCACTGCCCAGCAACAGTCGTACTTCAGTCGGAGAACCAAGCTCTTGGCTCATTTCTTCCGACATTAAATCGATCGACATGGCGTGATTGAATTCATTCATCATTTCGCTATCGACGCTATGAACCGTCACGCCCAAGTTTTCAAGCAATTGATGGCGTAATGGCGCATCCGATTTCAATAAACCGTCTTCATCAAGCACCAAATTTAATTCATGAGCGAGTATTTTGTTGAACTGTTGCAGGCTTGGCATCAACGCATAGTTAAAAACGGCGTAATAAGAAAAGACTTGGCTAGCGAGGAGCAAAGAGACGAACAGTAGAATGGATTGTGTAAATGAACTTCGGATTCGCATGGGGAGTCCCTAATAGAGCGTTCCTGATGGAGAGCCTTAATCGCGAGGTTTCCGTCCCTCTCGTCAAAAGAGTAAACAGCGAAAGAGCGGAGTGTGAATAACCGAGTACCGGTCGATAACATTACCCAGTAAGTAAAACACCCAAGCGACGAAAGAATCGAACATCATTGTCGTGGCTTGGGCATATACTTGGCATGTAAACGTGATTACGCTTCTTTGCCGTCTGGAACGAAGACGTAACCTAAGCCCCACACAGTTTGAATATAGCGTGGTTTACTTGGATCATCTTCTAACATACGGCGTAGGCGAGAAATCTGGACGTCAATAGAACGCTCCATTGCTGAGTACTCACGACCACGAGCCATGTTCATCAACTTATCGCGCGACATTGGCTCACGAGCATTCGTAACCAAGGCTTTAAGTACCGCAAATTCACCTGAAGTCAGTGGCATTGCCTCTTCACCGCGGAACATCTCGCGAGTACCTAGATTCAGACGAAATTCACCAAACTCAACCACTTTCTCTTCCGTACTTGGCGCGCCCGGCAGTTCAACCGTTTGACGACGCAGTACCGCTTTAATTCGAGCCAAAAGCTCACGCGGGTTAAACGGCTTTGGTAGGTAATCATCTGCGCCGACCTCAAGACCGACAATGCGGTCGACTTCATCACCTTTTGCTGTCAGCATAAGAATTGGCAACATGTTGTTCGCATGACGTAGACGTCGACAAATCGAAAGTCCATCCTCACCCGGCAACATTAAGTCCAAAACCATAAGGTGGAAGTTTTCACGAGTCAGAAGACGGTCCATCTGTTCGCCGTTAGCTACACTTCTCACCTGAAAACCTTGCTCAGAAAGGTAACGCTCCAACAGCGCACGTAAACGAGCATCGTCATCGACCACTAATATTTTATGATTTTCCTGCATTGAAACATCCTTTCAAAGGCATCTGTTGTCAAAAATGTATCACTGTTTTTTCAAACGTGCTTGTGCAAATTGTTACTCTTTTTATCTTAAACACGCTTTTGATGAATAATTTCGACGCCGACCATCAAATTTCTCACACTCACAAGAATTTACAGTTAGCTAGCTTCAAGGCTAATATGATGAATAGAATCCAAAAATAGCTGATGTCTCTCTGATGAAAACCAATCTAATTACCCGTGAGGGCTACAATCGCCTAAAAACCGAGCTCGATTTTTTATGGCGAGAAGAACGACCTGAAGTCACCAAAAAAGTCACTTGGGCGGCAAGTTTGGGCGACCGAAGTGAAAATGCGGATTATCAGTATAATAAAAAACGCCTTCGTGAAATTGACCGTCGAGTCAGGTATTTACGAAAACGTCTCGAACAAGTAAAAGTCGTGGATTTCGATCCTCAGCAAGAGGGCAAAGTCTTTTTTGGCGCTTGGGTAGAAATTGAAAACGAAGCGGGCGACGTGAAAAGCTTCCGCATTGTTGGACCCGATGAAATCTATGGCGATGCAAAAGGTTACATTTCGATTGATTCTCCGATGGCACGCGCGCTACTAAAAAAAGAAGTCGATGACGAGTTCAGCGTAAAAACGCCCGAGGGCTTTAAAGAATGGTTTATAAATAGCATTCGCTATCAAGCCGAAGAACAGTAATTCTTCTGAGCCGATAGTTTGACCGCGGATACACACCAAAAAGATAGAAAAAATAAGCGGTAGAAAGATAAACCTTAAAAAATAAACCATAGAAAAAACCGCATTCTCAGATGCGGTTTTTGTGTTATAGCAAAGATGTATTCGTTCAGAGAGAACTTCTGCCGTGTAATTACTCTTCGTAATCCGGCTTTTCAGTCACGATGTAGTTGGTATCACTGGCAACGACCGCACCATGTTTCAAAAAGTTCTTACCCAAAATCATACTGTAATGAAAACGGCTACGGTCTTGTAAATTAACGCGAATTTTCTTCTCTAATTCACCCAATTTTACGTGCATCTCGACCACCGGGCGCTCATTGGCTTTCTCGCCTTTTTTCGCGGTAATGCGCATCACATCGACCACAGGTTTGGTGAACGCTTTTTTCATGCCAGCATCGTTTTCATAGTTAAAGCTCACCATCTTTTTGCCGTCTTTTTCAAACTGTTTGATGTTTTGTGCATTAATGGAACTCACATCAGCGCCAGTGTCCAATTTGACTGGGAAAGAAAGCCCTTCCACTTCAGCAACTTCAATGTGCCCCGCCTTGAAAAGCGTCTGTGCATCCAACAAATGATCCGCACGCGTATTCAGCAATACGCCCCCTTTTGCCATGTTATGACCAAATACGAAAAACGGTTGCTGCTGGTCTTTTTCCAACAAATCAATGGCAAACTTAACTGAGGTTTGTTTATCACCCAAGATAAAGTCGCCCTCAACAACAGGGCGAACAGCATCGCCAACCTTAAGTTTCTTAAGCACTGGCTTCGTAATTTTCTCTTCTTTGCCATTACTTGTTGGTAAGTAGAACGTCACCACCTCTTTTTTGTCTTTTGTCGTCAACTCAAAGCCATTTACTCGAAGTAATGGGGTTTTGACCGTAAAGGTTGGATACGCAGGCAGGCTGTAGCCATCAATATTCACCGACTCTTCAGGTGAAATCACCAATGGTTTCGATTTCAAAGCATTCTTAAAAGATTTCTCGACCCCACCGAGTAAATTTTCTCTATCGGTATCAATCACAAAGTGTTGACTCGCAACGTCTTTCCCTAAGCGAATCTGCGAACTAAAGCCGCTACGGTCACGCAAGTAAACCAACCATTGTTGAGTCTCGGTTTCACTCACTTTTACTGGGAGGTACACCAATGGTCGCTCACCCTTGCTGGTTTTCAGCATTCGGATCAATGGCAGCGTCATTGAATGGCGCTTGCCATTTTCCCCCTCCAAGGTAAAAGAAACTTGCTGCTTCTTTTTATCGACCTTGATATTGAGTGCATGAACGTTGGTATAGCGGCTAGATGTCGAAATACTCACTTTGTAAGGGAGCCCCTCGATACTCACCGTTTCTTTTTTACCAATCATCTGGGCGTTGGGTTGCTCTTGCAAATAGTCATAACCGGCAAACACCCATGCGTTGTTATCGAGGTACGTCTTACCAATCAAAACTGGGGCAGAAAATTGCGTACGCTTAGTAAGGTTCACCACGGTATCAACGGTGTGGCCGGCAATGGTCATTGGCATTTTGACGGTTGGGCGCAAAATAGGTTTTTCACTGGTACGGCTGCGAATAGCACTGATACGGTCTAAATCATCGGTGATTTTGACCTCTTCTCCAGTGTAAGGGTGATGAAGAGTAAAGCTCACGGTCACTTGATACGGCTTGAAACTTTCCGCCGTCCACTTTGCATTGGTTCCGCCTAGATCGTCGACAATCGCCCACATCAATTTGTCATCTTTTAGATCTTTGTACTCTGGATTGGAACTGGTCACGTGAATATTGTCAGCGTGCATTGACGTGGTATCAGCGCCCGTATCGATTTTTCCAATAAAAGGCACGCCACTTAATTCCGGAATATCACTGTAGTGCACACTTTCGACACGACCTAAAACCGGCTTGTCATCAAGTTGGTAGACGGGAGCTTGCGTCGTAGCAGAAAGAGACTGAGACCAAGCTAAGGGGGTCGCTAGTAAAGCACTTGAAAGCGCCAGAGCCAAAGACATTTTCTTCATCATAATTTTCCGTATGAGCTAAGGTAAGGAGTTAGTCGGCAAACCAACGCATAAGTTTCGAATTTAATTACAGTTTTGACACAAACCTGACTGATGTCCACCAGCACTCGGTAAATTTTTGTGAAGCGCCATTAAAACATTGCAAATTCTACCAATGGCCCCAATGTTCTATACATAACCAATACCCAAACAAAATGAAAGAGAAGACACGGATGAGCCAAGCTATCTGTCGCATGATTGCTCAAGAGCTGAATGTTCGCCCTGAGCAAGTTAATGCTGCTGTAACCCTGATCGATGACGGTAACACAGTCCCGTTTATTGCCCGTTACCGTAAAGAAGTAACGGGTGGTCTTGATGATACCCAATTGCGTACACTAGACAGCCGCCTGTCTTACCTTCGCGAGTTAGACGACCGCCGTCAAACCATCCTAAAATCCATTCAAGAACAGGGCAAACTCACCGCTGAGTTAGAACAAGCTATCAAGCAAGCAGACAGCAAAACTCGCCTAGAAGACCTGTACTTACCATACAAACCAAAACGTCGAACGAAAGGTCAAATCGCCATTGAAGCCGGCCTAGAACCGTTAGCTGACATCCTGTGGAATCACCCTCAAACGGAACCAGAAAGCGAAGCAAGCAAATACCTTGACGCAGACAAAGGCGTGGCAGACACCAAAGCCGCACTGGATGGCGCGCGCGCGATCATCATGGAACGCATCGCTGAAGACGCGAACCTGCTTGAGAAGATCCGTAACCACCTAAACCGTAATGCAGAAATGGTTGCTCGAGTGGTTGAGGGCAAAGAGAACGACGGTGAGAAGTTTAAAGATTACTTCAACCACAACGAACCGCTAAGCAAAGTACCATCGCACCGCGCACTGGCGATGCTACGTGGTCGTAACGAAGGCTTTCTAACATTGGCAATGAATGCCGATCCAGAACAGGAAGATGGCGTACGTCAGTCTTACTGCGAAACCATCATCGCCGACCACTACGGTGTGACCCTAAGTAGCGCGCCTGCAGATACGTGGCGTAAACAAGTGATCAGTTGGGCTTGGCGCATTAAAGTCTCCATGCACATGGAAACCGAATTGATGGGCGCAATGAAAGAGCGCGCTGAAATCGAGGCGATTGAAGTCTTCGCTACCAACCTAAAAGACTTGCTGATGGCAGCACCTGCAGGCCCTCGTGCAACGCTTGGCCTCGATCCGGGTCTGCGTACTGGTTCAAAAATCGCTATTGTTGATCCGACTGGTAAAGTGCTTGCGACCGAAACCATTTACCCTCACCCACCACAAAAACAATACGACAAATCTGCGCAAGTCGTTGACCAACTTGTTCGCAAGTACAACGTCGATTTGATCGCGATCGGTAACGGTACGGCTTCACGCGAAACCGACAGTTTCGTCGCTGATGTGATCAAACGTGGCAATCTGAAAGTACAAAAAATCATCGTCAGTGAAGCGGGGGCATCGGTTTACTCTGCCTCTGAGTTGGCTGCGAAAGAGTTCCCGAATATGGACGTATCGCTGCGCGGTGCAGTGTCTATTGCACGTCGCCTGCAAGATCCGCTGGCTGAGCTTGTAAAAATCGATCCAAAATCGATCGGGGTGGGTCAATACCAGCATGACGTGAGCCAATCAATGCTAGCAAAACGCCTAGATGCCATTGTGGAAGACTGTGTAAACGCTGTTGGCGTTGATGTGAATACCGCCTCTGCAGCACTGCTCACTCGCGTTGCGGGCTTATCCAGCACCATCGCGCAGAATATTGTCGACTTCCGTGATGAAAACGGCCGCTTCGACGCTCGTACCACACTGAAAAAAGTACCTCGTTTAGGCCCTAAAGCATTTGAACAGTGTGCGGGTTTCCTACGTATTATGGATGGTAAGAACCCTCTTGATGCTTCAGCCGTTCACCCAGAAGCGTACCCAGTGGTAAAAGCGATTTCTGAAAAAAACAGCAAAGACATCAAAGCGTTGATCGGCGATTCGAGCTTCCTAAAAAATCTACACGCGATCGACTACACCAATGACAACTTTGGTTTACCGACCGTAACTGACATCATTAAAGAACTCGACAAACCAGGTCGAGATCCTCGTCCTGAGTTTAAAACTGCAACATTTGCGGAAGGCGTTAACGCGGTATCCGATTTAGAACTAGGTATGATTCTAGAGGGCGTGGTCTCCAACGTGGCGAACTTTGGTGCTTTCGTCGACATCGGTGTTCACCAAGATGGTCTTGTACACATTTCTGCGCTCACTGACCGCTTTGTTTCAGATCCTCGTGAGGTCGTAAAAGCCGGTGATATCGTCAAAGTTAAAGTCATGGAAGTGGATGTTCAGCGTAAGCGCATTGCGTTAACCATGCGTTTGAACGACGAACCTGGTCAAGACAACCGCAGTCAGCGTTCGGAGACACCACGTCGTCATGATCAACAACGTCGTCAACAACCTCGTCGTGATGATTCTTCATCAAACAACGCTATGGGTGGGGCATTTGCGGCCGCTTTTGCGAAAGCGAAAAAATGATCTCGTAAAAAACAACCTCGTTAAGGTTTAACACTCATACTCAAGAGAGTACAGAGTACAAAAGAAAACGCTCCAATCAGTTTAACCTGCTTGGAGCGTTTTTATTTGGATCGCTTCATAGTATGGCTATCACTTCAGATGGTGTATGGGGCGCGACGGCATGACCATAATGAAACTTAATCACTTTTCTGCGCTTTTCCATTACCCCCTGCTTGATCGCCGCATCCAGAATACGCTTAGGTAACCGAAATCGAATCGTGTAGCCCTTTCCCTGATCCTCGCTATAAGATTTGAGCGCAAGCAAACCAAACAAACGCGCTAACGCATCCTCGGGTTCTTCGTGATAATGACTATCGACATCCGGGTCAATTTGATAGTCAGGATGATCGGATGGATCCCAAGAAGATTGTCGGCGCCGTTTCTCATCACTGGTCACTTTGCGCTCGGCATTGGTTTTCGCCAATGCAACCGTCGGCGTGATAGGCTCTCGAACTTTATTTTCACGAGCAACTTGCTCGGTCTGCACATTCACGGATGGCGCGATCAATGGCACACTAATGTTGGCTGGTGACACAATCATTGCGAACCCTCCTGAGCGTCGCCCAACTCGTCAATACAACAAACACCTCCAATAGAAGCGTTTGTTCAAACTTATATCGACCAATTTTTAATCAGCTTTAGAACTTTTATTGGTTCCAATTTTTACAACCTAAGCGGCAAACTCTCGCACTCGAAGACAAAACGCATCATGCTCAGTCATAAAGGGCGCATGAGAGGACTGTTCGAACACAAACTGTTGCGTGTTTGGGAGTTGTTCACTCAAATCAGAGGCCACTTTGATAGGCACTAATCCATCGAGTCTGCCGTAAAGACGCAGCATCGGCATAGAAAGGCCATGTAATGCATCACGCAAATCAACATCCGCAAGAATGTTCAATCCCACGAGCAAAGAGTCCGGATTCGGTTGCGGTCGAGACAAGACTGCTTGCTTTAATTGCTTCACGTCTTTGCGCGCCGATGGACTGCCCATGGCTTGCAGTGCCATAAAGCGCTCAATCGTGACAGAGAAATCTTCCAGTAACTGAGAGGTAAAAGCCGTCAAAACGTTCGGCTGAATGCCGCGCCAAGGACGCTCAGCCGCAAATTTCGGCGAACTGGCGACAGTAATAAGCTTAGTGACACGTTCCGGTGCGTTAAGGGCAATATGCGTTGCAACTAAACCACCTAATGACCAACCCAACCACACTGCTCTGTCTGGAGCGTTGCTCAGAACCATATCGGCAATTTGAGCTAAACTTTCCGCGTGGTGGGCCGCGCTGTGACCATAACCGGGTAAATCAACGATGTGAACACGAAAATAAGGTTCAAGTGACGTTACTGTCTGCTCCCAGATAGCACCATTCATCCCCCAACCATGCAACAACACCAAATCTGGCCCTTGGCCAAACGACCGCCAGTGTAAATTCGTGCTCATGCTCTCAGTCTCTCCCACTTATTCTATGCCTTAGTATGCCGCTCAAGCGTTAATCTGATGTCAATCTAACCTTGAATGGATTGTATGTTATCTCATCAATGGCAAAACATCATGCACCGTGTGTTGGGCAGTCAATGTGGTTTATGTCGATTACCAATTGACGCCTATCAAGCGACCAATCCACTACGCTGGTGCGAGCACTGTTTTGCTCAACTTAACTCCATACAACGTTGCGCTCGGTGCGGTTTATCGATGATAAATGAGCAGGGTAGTGCCAACGGTCTTGTCTCTGCCAACCCAGCGCCTCAAATCGACCAAGCCAAAACACAATGTGGAGCATGCTTACGCGATCCCCCGCCATGGCAGCGCTTGTTCACACTGGGTGATTATGACTTCCCACTCTCAGTCCAAGTTCAACGATTTAAAGATCACGCTGAACCTTGGCACGTTAATGCACTCACTCAATTACTTGCACAACGAATTGAGCATCCCGCGCCAGTTATCACCTGCGTTCCACTGCATTGGCAACGGTACCTAAAGCGAGGTTTCAATCAAAGCCATACTCTTGCAAGATACTTAGCAAACCACCTTGAGGTAAGGTTTGAACCCAACGTGTTTAAACGCATCAAGAGTGCCCCATCACAACGGGGGCATAAGAAAAGCAACCGGGAGCTAAATTTGAAAGGTGCATTTGCACTAAAAGGCAAAGTGCGCGATTCTCATGTCGCAATTGTTGATGATGTCGTCACAACGGGCAGTACCGTCCGACAATTATGTGATTTACTACTTGAAGTCGGTGTAGAAAGCATCGATATTTACTGCATCTGCAGAACTCCTGCCCCAGGCTCACTCTAGATCGCTTCGCCATGTCTTAGCATCAAAAAGACTAGACCGAGACGCCAACAGGAGTAGAATAGCAGTAATAGCCTACAAAATTACTCAGGTATTCGTCGTGTCAAATATTACTATTACAGAAACTGCGCAAACACACTTCGCCAACCTTTTAGGCCAACAGCCTGAAGGCACAAACATCCGTGTTTTTGTTGTGAATCCAGGAACCCAAAATGCAGAGTGTGGCGTATCTTACTGCCCACCTGAAGCCGTAGAAGCAACCGATACTGAAATCACATTCAGTGGTTTTTCTGCATTCATTGATGAGCTTAGCCTACCGTTTTTAGAAGACGCAGAGATCGACTTCGCAACAGATAAAATGGGCTCTCAACTGACTCTTAAAGCGCCAAACGCAAAAATGCGTAAAGTGGCGGACGACGCGCCTCTTGTTGAGCGTGTTGAGTATGTCATCCAAACTCAAGTGAACCCGCAACTTGCTGGTCACGGTGGCCACGTTAACCTTGTAGAAATCACTGAAGATGGCATCGCAATCGTAGCATTCGGTGGCGGTTGTAACGGCTGCTCAATGGTGGACGTGACACTAAAAGAAGGCATCGAGAAAGAACTATTAAACCAATTTGTTGGTGAGCTAACTGCGGTTCGCGATGCTACAGAGCATGATCGTGGCGATCACTCTTACTACTAAGTTCGACTGATACTCGATCTTTACTCATATCAACGACAAATGGGAGGCAGATGCCTCCCATTTTTGTTTTCAAACCAATAATGAGCCATTATCACGCTAGAAACTCAAGCGTTCTTCTCATATATTAGGTTCTCCCCCTACTTGCCAATGACATTAGGAGTCAGCGTTATGTCGAAAAGGACACCACCAGAAATATTGTCTTGCGAGACAGTTGCAAAATCAAAACTGTTTGCAGTGGAAGCCCTCGACCTTCGCTTTTCCAATGGCGAACTTCGCACCTATGAACGAATGAAACCCAGTGGACGCGATGCCGTCATGGTTGTTCCGGTCACGGAACAAGGCGATCTCCTACTGGTACGCGAGTACGCGGCGGGAACGGAACGCTACGAACTGGGTTTTCCAAAAGGATTGATTGACGCGGGTGAAACACCAGAACAAGCCGCAGATCGAGAGCTCAAAGAAGAAATTGGCTTTGGTGCTCAACACTTAGTTCCATTAAAACGCGTAATCCTCGCCCCGTCTTACTTTTCTAGCAAAATGACGCTATTTTTGGGCCAAGGGCTGTATCCGGAGCAAATGCAAGGCGACGAGCCTGAACCACTCGAAATCGTACGTTGGCCTCTCGCTCAGGCAGAAGAGCTTTTAACGCACTTGGACTTTTGTGAAGCAAGAAGCATCACCGCGTTGATGTTGGCACTAAAACACTTACAGAACACCACTCGCAACCCATAAAGATCTCTAAATAATCCAGAGTTCAAAAACTGATAAAAAATGGCGAGAAAGGACCACGACCTATGCCAATGACCAAAGATTTATCTCACCTGCTTCCGCAAGTCATCGAAATTGCGCGTAGCGCAGGACAATTGATTTTAGACATCTACGAAAAAAAACAGTACGAAGCCTACACAAAAAGTGACGAAACCCCAGTCACTAGTGCCGATATTGCTGCACATAAGTTGATTACTGAGCGCCTAAGTGAATTAACACCGGACATTCCCGTACTTTCTGAAGAGGCGGCTGACATTAGCTTAGAGCAACGTGAAAAGTGGGAGCGCTACTGGTTAGTCGACCCCCTTGATGGCACACAAGAGTTCATCGCACGCAGCGGAGACTTTGCCACGATCATTGCATTGATTGATAACAACAAGCCAACCATGGGGGTCGTCTACGGCCCTGTCTCGGGTGTAACTTATTACGCATACAGCGGAAAAGGGGCTTGGAAAATTCCGGATATGTCCGAAAGTGTAAAAATCTATACGCACAAGCATGAGCAACCGGGACAGAACATTGCGATTGCCATTAGCCGACGCCAAGACATTAATCGCATTACGAGTCGCATGAGCAGTGCTTGGAATTATGATTTGATTCCACTCGGTTCGGCAGCACTCAAAGCCTGCCTAGTTGCAGAGGGTGCCGTGGACTGTTATTTACGTTTAGGTCCAACAGGTGAATGGGACACCGCTGCCACTCAATGTATTGTCGAAGAGGCTGGCGGACGCATACTCAGCACACAGTTAGAACCTCTTTCATACAACGAACGTGAGACACTTGAGAACCCCAATTTTATTGTTTTAGGTGATGCCGACTTACCTTGGCATGAGATCCTGCAAGAAAAAGATTAAGCTCGGATACCTATCACAGTAAGTAAACGACGAACGTTAGCGTAGAAAAATTACAAAGGCCACGAATCCATTTCGTGGCCTTTCTTTTTATCACGTGTACAGCGTTAGGAGCATTTAGCCTATCATGATCTAAATGCTGATTTAGCTGTACACCTACCTACTATATTTTTAAAAATCATAGCGTTAGATAACAGCCCAATACTTAGTTAAACTTTTTGTACAGCGAATAGATGGTTTGGCCTACCATGATCTAAAACCTATCGTGCTTAAGAAAGAGAGGCTCCATAATCAAAAAGGGGCGCAAAAAATAGAGGCGATAAAACGAATATCACGCATAAAACAAAAAGAGCTGCACACTGGCAGCTCTTTGATGATGTGATGGATACCAAATTTGGCTAAAATCGACCTTGGTAATTAAACTCGTATTGACCTTGAGCATTTGGATTACCTAACCATTTTAGTTGGTCACTCATCCCCGATGGAAACTCTGCGCCTGGCTTGAACCAGGCTTTTGTTGAATAGCGCTGATTTGGTTGTAACTCTGCAGAAAACGCCGCGGATACTTGCTTACTTTGCTGCTCACCCGATGCTGTCAGCACACTGTCTTTACAATTTAGGTCCGCAATCACAGGGCCAAGGTCAAGACTTCCTAATGGACTTTGAATGCCACTCGCACTCCATACTAATGTGCCCTCACCAGTTTTACACCACGGTGCGGCATATGATGCATGACGAATATTCAACTCTAGTTGACCATCCACACCAACAGGTACAGGCAATCGAGCTTGCTCCACGACTTTTTCCGCTGGCATAGACGCCACCAAATTTTCTGCGTAGGGACCACCTGCTAGGCTATAACCCACAAAGCCTTTGCCACGTACATCCATATCGCTACCGCGACCAAAACGCACAGCAAATTCCACTTTACCGGTAAACAAACGAGATAATTGAAAGTCCCAATTCACTTCACCTAAGTTCTGGCGCTGCCACATCACATTCGATGCTTGGCCTTGCCAAACCGTACCTTGAGCACCTTGAATTTCCAAACCTCTCACTTTTGGTGCTTGTTGGAGAACCCAAGAGACGGGCAAACCTGCAATCAAACTTGCAGAGAAGAAGGTGATAAAAATCACTACGTAAAGAACGACTCGCTTCACCTTAACCTCGCTTAAATTGCAAGCGATTCACATCAATCATGCCAGCTTGCTCTGTTCGGTCGATATCAAGAAATTCCACCTCAATACCTTGTTGTTCTTTTAAGTAACGCAGCCAATCGACCATTTGATTAAATGCTAAAGGCTTGATCCATACTTGCACACTCTCGTTGCGCGGTTGCACTCGGATAAGCTCAACTTTGTAGCGACGAGCAGACGAAGAAACAATCTGGTTAAGTGGCTGATTGGAAAAACTCACACCACCACTTTTGCGTAGTGCGGTAATGTCATCCGCTTTATTTTGCACCCAACTCAACAACTGCTTTTCACTTGAGATTCGCGATTGTGCTAATTCGGCACGTTGACTCATAGGTTGCAACACACCCCAATAAATGATGCCTACAACCGCAATGGCCCCACAACCCAACACTAAACGCTGTTCTCGCTGTGAGATGCTGCTCCACCATGCTTGAATCGGAGAAATTAAATTCTTCATCATCACCTCACAGACGCTTTAATACAAAGCTACCCATCACAACATTGCCGTTGCGATTGAGTTGACCTTGTTCAACATTAAATTTTTCTGCTAATTTCACACGCGCTTGCTCAAATGGTTGGAAATCAGAGCTTGTTGCTTGAATGCGAACTTCACCACGTTGACCATCATATTTAAAACTCGTCACTTGCAGATCTTTCACCTGTCCTAACGCAGATGGCAAAGCGGCAAGCCAAGGCAACATCGCTTGCTCACTGGCTCCGCCCGATAAGCGACGCTCTTCATCCGTCATTTGACGCTTTAAGTAGCTCACGGTTGGAATACGATTCTTACCCGGGAATACTTGACGGAAAATACGTTCACTCTCTTCACGATACGCATCAGCTTGCGCTTCGTACTTATGGACCATCAAGAGTTGTTGAGCCACAAGTACAACCAGCAACACACTCGCTGCGATCGCGGTTTTCTGCCATACCTTAACGTATTTGCCCAGAGACGACTTTGGCTTAAATGCCCCGGTCAAAATGTTGGTCTTCGTCTCTGCTACTCCTTTCGCCAGCAATGCCATGGTCATTTCTTCAGGTTTCGCGACCCAAACATCTGCCATAGAAGCCTCTGGTAAAGAGCTATAACTATTGAGTTTCCACTCTGGTTTATTCTGTCGATAAGCCGACAGATACAAATCTAGCCACGAACTATCGACCACCGCACCTTGCGTTTGAGAATGGCGGATCAGCCACTGCTCACCAAGCAATACCGCCGTACTGCTATCCTCTTCACAAGGCAGAGCCAACACATCAGGCAAAATTCGCTTAATCACAATGCCTTGAGTGGAAAAACGCTGCAAAATGGTTTGGATCCAAGCTCGCTCGACAGCACACACTTGTGCCTTATCGGCTTGCTTATCTAATACGGTGAAATGCAGGCTATCCACATCTTGTGCGACTTCATCCTCCACCAAATAAGGCAGCATACTGTCAAACTGACGAGCCGCACCCGGTGGGATATCTAACTCCGTAAGGACAACATCATTGCTTGCAAGCAGGGCTATCACTTGTCGCTGCTCAGCATATGCTGTCAGCTCATCCAGATGTTCCCACCCGGCGATTTCACCGCTGGCAATCACTTCTTGCTGTTGTGTCGACCACACCAACCATGGAATGGTACTTTGTTGTTCGCTACTCAGCCGAACGGTCAGAAACTCGCTCACTGATTCCTCCAAAACGACGGCGAACGACAGTCACCGTTTCTCTATTCGTACTTTGCAAAAGACTTCGGATACGAACTCGGGATTCATCCACCAGCACTTGTGCATCTAATTCAAAATAAGCGCTATCGACACCCAAATAGCCTTTTGCATTTTTCTTTACATCATCACTTAAGCCAGCTAATTCTGACTCAGCTAAAAATTCATCAACGCTATCCCAACCATCAAAAGGTCGCTTTTCTATCAACTGGACAGCATCGCTATTATTCAAGCCAGGGGTAAACATCGCCACCAAAATGGAGGCTTGTTCAACCTCGATGGTATTCACGTTTAAACGCCAATCATCGGTAGGAATCGCGCACACTAACGGCGCAATTTTTTGATAAATATCGCCAGACACCTGATAAATCGCACGCAACTCACTAACATCGGCCATCAAGCCGTTTGGTGGTAAATAAGCGGGCTTCATCGCTTCATAAGTGCTATCTTCGACCCCAGTAGTCGAACGAACGGTATTGTCGCTATCTACATATTCCCACGCAGAATCCGCGATCACTTCAGCCTGATAAGGTTCGACATCCGCCTCTTCTAACATGCGTTGAAGCACTTGAACCAAATACGGTCGAGTCGTTTGTTCACCGGCTGGCTGCACACTCGCTAACACATTGAGGTTGTAGCATGCCTGCTTATCAATAATCTTACCTGAGGCTTGACCATAATCGAGAGGATACACCTGCTCTTTTATTGCCCATGGTTGGCTAAGATTAATGGTATCGCTGTCTTTATAGCTCTGTTCGATACCCACTTTTGCCAGGGCTTCTACCCCTAAGCTATACCAATAAGCTTGTTGATAGTTGATCTGGTTTGCACCGCGCTGAAACTGCAAAAACAATCGTTCGGACATACTTGCTGCAATGGTTGTCATAATGGTTAATAGCATTAGGACAATGATCAAAGCGACACCGCGCTGACGTTTAGCCATTGCTGTCTCCTGAAGCGTTGTTACCTCCTGCAGAGTCGTTACTAGAAGCATCATCGCTGTTGCTCGAGCTGAACTTGCCATCCGGTGTTAAGTACGTTCGTGTGATCTCACCATAATCTTTAAGGTCTAAGATCACCGATACAGCCTTTGGAAGCTCACGATTGTTCGCCCAATTTTTTTGCCAAGATTTGCCATCATAAAAACGCATATCAAAGCTTTCGACTTGAGTGAGCAGTGGTGTCACCAATCCCTCTTGACCGGTTGGCGTATCTGGATAGCGCCACCATATACGTTGCAACACATTGTCTTTGAGGCGATAACCCACTTTCGTTACCTCACCTCGCGGAAATTGCTGTTGAGGGTTATGCCACCCCAAACGCGCAAACATCACGCCTTTTGCATCCGAATCCAACAGATAATCGGACCAAAAGATCAATTGGCTTGATGGCTCTTCACCGTTAGTACGGATTTGGCGCATCGCCATCTGACGAAAGTCGTTATCCATCATCACCATCGCCCTTTGAAGCTCATTCAAGCGTTGAGTGCGTTCTTGTGAGAGCACATTGCTACGCTGCACTTGAGACACCACTTGATACGCAGCGACACTCAAACTGGCAAATATGGCAATCGAGACCAACACCTCTATCAGCGTAAAACCGCTTTGCTTTGAACGTGTTGGGTGGCCGTGCATCAAGCGTTTCGTTTTACTGCGCCACATAACTTCTCACTGTAACCACTGGGCTTGTGTTTTTTGCTGTCGCGACACTGACATCAAATGCTTTCAGCAATGGCTGCGCGGTGGCAACGGGTGTGACTTTCCAATACCAAGTGCGGCCCGCAAGCTCTTCTGTACCGTTTTTTGCTTTTAGCTTTTCGGTAGCAAGCATCACGTTAGCCATTTGGTTATCCACAACCATAGCTGCAAAGATTTTTTCTTCTAAATAACTGATGGTATTAATGTGCTGACTCACAGAGCGAATCACACTGATCGCTGCGGTGGCAAAAATAGCGAGTGCAACAAGCACCTCAAGCAACGTCATGCCTCGTGTTTTGCGGTACGATTTACCAATACGGTGTAGGTTAGAATCTCGTATTGTCATCGTCTTCCGCTTCTTCTCCTGGCGCTAATAACTTAATTTCGCCAGTTTCTTTGCCAATTATTCGCCAACCATCATTCAATGTATCACCATTTTCAGGGAAGAAAGACAGCGTAAAAGGCGTCAGCTCTGCACTAGAAAAAACAAACACTTGTGGTGGTTTTACTTTTTTGTTTTTTTCGTCGTCTTCCTCGGCAAACATGTCTTCATCAAACAAAGATCCCGGCTCAAACAAACGATTATCATCATCCCAAGCTCCGCCCCCCAGCTCTAACTGCAAAGCGATATCATCTTCTAACTTGGTTTCACTCGGAATTTGCTTTAATTCGAGAGGCTGCCAACCATCTTGAGTCAAACTCAACAACACATAGGTTGATTTCGCTTCATCAACACGAACGCCAAAATCTTTGCCACTCAATACGGCTTCTTCATTCAACAGCTGCAAACGTTGAAAAAAGCTTTGAGCGTACTGTTTGGAAAGGTCTTTCTGACTTGTCGGTAAGGTTGTGATCACCGCTACCGCGGTAAGGGATAACAAAACCAGCACCAATAGAATTTCTATTAATGTAAAACCGTGATGTTTTTGCATTTGCTTCATTAGTGCTGGTTTGTCATAAATATTATTGGAAGTCTTGCATGTTCCAGTTGCCAATATCAGCAGCAGGACCTTCACCGCCCTCTTGACCATCTGCACCAAGTGTGAAGATATCAATCGTGCCATTATCACCTGGGCTTAGGTATTGGTACTCATTACCCCAAGGATCGTTTGGCAGGCGCTTGATGTAACCACCATCACGGTAGTTGCGTGGCTCAGGGTTAGACGGTTTTGTAACAAGCGCGTCTAGACCTTGGTCTGTGGTTGGGTAAACGCTGTTATCCAACTTATACATATCCAACGCATTTTCTAGCGCCACAATGTCTGTGATCGCTTTTTGTTGATCTGCTTTTTCTTTGTTACCCAATAGGTTTGGCACAACAAAACTTGCCAAGATACCCAAAATAACCACAACGACCATTACTTCTAAAAGTGTAAAGCCGCGCTGTTTACTACGCTTAAATTTCATTGTTTTCTCCGAAAGTTAGATTCAAGCCATATCATCAATAGACACGTCTTAACCCGAATTTTATCCGCTCATTAAGTTATTCATTTCCAACATTGGCATTAATGTCGCCATTACGATGAAAAGCACAAGGCCTGCCATCAATGCAATCAATGCTGGTGTAAACACACCCAAAGCAATATTAACCGTTGATTCAAAGTTTTGGTCTTGGTTATCAGCCGCTCGTGTGAGCATGCTTTCTAGCTCACCACTTTGCTCACCACTGGCGATCATATGTAGCATCATTGGTGGAAACAAACGCGTTTGATCAAGGGCTTTTCTTAAACTCGCCCCCTCGCGCACATTATCCGCGGCAACCAACACTTGCTGCTTTACATAGCGGTTTGACATCACGTCTACTGCAACGCGCATCCCCTCAAGAATAGGAATGGCACTTGAAGTACAAATCGAGAGCGTGCGTGCAAAACGGGCCGTGTTCAAACCTTTAGAAATCTTACCCAGCAATGGCATGCTCAGAATTTTTCTGTCCCACGCTAGACGAAAGTTTGGTTTTTGTAACGCTAATTTTAGGCCGTAGAAAAACACCACGACCACACCAAAAATAATCAAACCCCAGTTCTGAATAAACTCACTGGCAGCAAGCAAAATCTGCGTTGATTGAGGTAACTCTTGCCCCATCTGAATGATAGGTTCAATAATTTTAGGCACGACCGTCGCTAACAAGAAAGAGACAATCGCCACCGCAAAGACCACTAAAACAACCGGATAAATCATGGCCTGCAAGAGTTTAGAGCGCATCTTTTGACGGTTCTCGACATACTCTGCCAAACGTTCCAATACGGTATCCAAGTGGCCGGATTTTTCACCGGCAGCAACCATGGAACGAAACAGCTCATCAAAGACATGTGGATAGTCACCTAAGCTGTCCGCTAGCGGATAACCCTCCGTAACTTTAGAACGAACGGCAGCAATCATGGTCCGAATACGTGGCTTTTCCGCTTGCTCTGATACGGCTTTTAAACACTCTTCCAACGGCATGCCGGATTGCACCAACGTAGAAAGTTGACGTGTAATCAAAGCCAGTTCAGCCGTTTTTATGCCACGTTTAAAACCAACCGAACCAGAAGACTTTGCCGCTTTGGCTTTGGCTTCCATGACCTCAACAGGGATCATTCCCTGCTCTTTTAGGCGTTGGCGCACTTGACGGGCGTTGTCCCCTCAATCGTGCCTTTCTTCTGTTTGCCTTTCGCATCCAGCGCTTTGTATTCAAATGCCGCCATTACGCTTCCTTGGTTACTCGCATGACTTCTTCAAGTGACGTAATGCCAAGGCGAACTTTGCTCAAGCCATCGCTACGAATACTTGGTGTATGTGCACGAACGGCTTTTTCTACTTCTTGTTCACCTGCTTCGCTATGGATAAGCTCTTGAACTTTGTCATCAACCATCAATAGTTCATGAATACCCGTTCGGCCACGGTAACCTTTTTGGTTACAGGCCTCACATCCTTTAGCGCGATGTAAAACTAAAGATTCTGTCTCTTCCATTTCAAACAGTTTCTTCTGTTCTTTATCCGCTTCATACGGCTCTTTACAATCCGAACACAGCGTACGCACGAGACGTTGAGCCAGCACACCAAGCAAAGAAGAAGAAATAAGGAATGGTTCAATGCCCATATCACGGAGACGTGTAATCGCACCAACGGCTGTGTTGGTGTGTAGCGTCGACATCACTAAGTGACCAGTCAACGAGGCCTGAACCGCTATCTGGGCCGTTTCCAAGTCACGGATCTCACCCACCATCACGACATCCGGGTCTTGACGCAGGATCGCGCGCAAACCACGAGCAAACGTCATGTCCACTTTCGGGTTAACTTGCGTCTGGCCGATACCATCGATATCGAATTCGATCGGGTCTTCCACCGTTAGAATGTTGCGCTCGTTGCTGTTGATCTCTTGCAGACCGGCATACAAGGTGGTGGATTTACCCGAACCCGTTGGGCCCGTCACCAAGATAATGCCGTGTGGACGTTGGATCAGATGCGCAAAGTTATGGTGTACGGAAGGCGTCATGCCTAAGCTGTGCAAATCAAGGCGGGTGGCGTTCTTATCCAATAGACGCATTACCACACGCTCACCATGTGATGACGGCATGGTTGAAACACGCACGTCGACCGCACGCCCACCAATACGCAATGAAATACGCCCATCTTGTGGCACGCGTTTTTCAGCAATGTCCAATTTCGCCATTACTTTCACGCGGGAAACCAGTAATGGTGCGAGTTTGCGGCTTGGGGTTAATACCTCACGCAACACACCATCGACACGAAAACGAATAGACAGCGTTTTCTCGAACGTTTCGATATGAATGTCCGAAGCCCCCTCTTTAATCGCTTCACCAAGCATGGCGTTAATCAACTTGATAATTGGCGCATCATCTTCAGACTCAAGTAAGTCTTCATCATGCGGTAACTCTTCTGCCAACGAGAAAAAGTCATCGCTATCGGCACCAATATCTTCCATCAATTGACGAGCTTCAGATGAGTCACGCTGATACGCTTCAGTAAGCTTCTTATCAAACGCATCTTTGTCCATCACTTGCGGAATAAAATTCTGTTTCAGTACACGGCGCACTTCAACCAGAGCCGCTGGATTAAGCGGCTCCACATAGTAAAGAATTGGAGGGCGCTCTGGGTGCTCCGTCTCCAATACCAGTTTAAAGCGATTAGCAAAACTGAATGGCAGACGACGCATACTTGGCGCTGTGTCTAACATATCAACCATTACTTCACTTCCATTTGATCAATGAATGCTTGGATTTCAGCTGGGTGCTTACGCTCACGACCAAACTCAGGCAGAACCGGGATGTTGTCATCCGACATTAGCTTCAAGCCTTGTTCTTGGTTGTATAGTTGCTCTGCACGAATAAAGTTGTACTTACGCTGAGTAATACCATCTGCCGTCATGCCATCACGAATAATGGTTGGCTTAATGAACACCATCAGGTTTTTCTTCTCTACTTGCGTACTGGTCGATTTGAACAGATGACCAAGAACCGGAATATCACCAAGCAGCGGTACTTTCGATTCACTCTCTAGTGCACGCTCATCAATAAGCCCACCTAGTACCAACATTTGACCGTCTTGTACCATCACTGAAGTATTCAATTGACGCTTAGCAAAACGCACGTCCACCGCACCATTGGCACCCAACACGTTTGACACTTCTTGTTCAATATTCAGCTGAACAGAGTCTCCCTCGTTGATCTGAGGCACGACTTTCAGCTTGATGCCCACTTCTTTGCGATCCACGGTTTGGAATGGATTATCGTTGTTTGAACCTGCAGTTGAGCCAGTAATCACCGGCACTTCTTCACCGACAATAAATGACGCCTCACCGTTGTCCATCACGGTAATGCTTGGTGATGACAAGATGTTTGAGTTCGAATCCGATGCGACAGCACTGATCAATGCTGTCCAGTCGCCCATCACAATGCTCATCGCTGCACCGTTCACGCCACCTAATGCCGCAGCCAGTGTTGAATAATCACCCTCTTCAGTGAACTCACGGGTTTCCCAGGCACCGTTACCATTCTCGCCACCGCTAGAGTTCCAATAACTTTCAGTTTTCGTAACATCTTTGGCTTCCTCTAAGCCAACCATTACTTGACCAATTGGTGCACCAGTATTGCTGTATTGGATCATCGCACCCGTTTCGAGGTTACCCCACTGAACGCCGAGGTTCACACCGTCACCCTCTGCCATCTCCACGATCAATGCTTCAATCAATACTTGAGCACGACGGATATCCAGCTGAGCAATCACATCTTGCAGTGCAATCATAATATCTGGCGGCGCCGTCAACACGAGAGAGTTGGTCGCTTCATGGGATGCAATCACCACTTCGCCACGCTTCGCACTTGAGGCGCCTTTCTGACCTGCTTGTTTCTCTGCTTGCAAGTTATCAGACACGCCTTTTAGTACATCAACCAAATCTTCCGCTTTCGCATACTTGAGGTAAACCACTCGGTTATTACCTTTGGTTGCCATTTCGATATCAAGTTGACGAATCAAGCGTTTAAGACGAGCACGCACTTTTGGATCGCCAGAAATTAGGATGGAGTTCGTGCGCTCATCTGCCACGATTTTCGGCTCAAGAAATTCTGGTGTGCTTTTTTGTGCCGTAGTTTTGTTCAACGCATCAATAATGCGTACCATTTCTGCTGCCGATGCATTTTGAAGCTCAACCAGCTCAATATTTCTATCACCCGCTTGGTCAACACGTTTAATGATTTCCGCGAGGCGATTCACCACGGCTGCTCGGCCTGTGATTAAGATGATGTTCGCTGGATCATAGTGCACCACGTTACCGGCACCTGCGTTGTTGATCAGCTGACGTAACAAAGGAGAAAGTTCACGTACCGATACGTTACGTACCGCAACAACACGGGTGATCACGCTATCGCCTGGCTCAGCATTACCGCTCACAACTGGGATTGCCGATGTTTTCGCGTCTTTTGCTTTGATCACCTTCAGGACGTTATTGTCCATCTCAACAACCGCGTAGCCATATACTTCGAGAACATTCAGGAAGAAGCTGTAGTATTGTTCTTCGTTTAAAACATCATAACTACGTACATCGATTTTACCGCGTACAGATGGATCAACGATGATGGTCTTTTCTAGATTACGACCCACAATGTTGATGAATTCTTGAATGTCAGTGCCTTTGAAACTTGCACTAAACTCGTTCGCCATCGCACCAGGCGCGCACAGGAGCGTTCCTGCCAGTAGCCAAGTGCTTTTGCTAAACCAATGTTTCACGTATGTCTCCCTGAACTTACGCCGTTCGCCTAAGTCTTACAATTGGATATAGATATCGTACTGTTGGCCATCGCGCTCAACAGTCAGATTAAGTTCTTGTGGATCGTTCATCACTTGCATCAGTTGTACTGAAGAAGATGGGTCACTTAAATCGATCCCATTAAGTTGCACCGCAATATCGCCCGCCTTTAGACCGACATCATTAAACAATGATGCATCACGTCCCGGAGAGACACGGTAGCCTGCAATTCCCCCGTCTTTTTTCACTGGAGAAATATTGATGTACTTAAATACGCTTTGTGGGTCTTGAGCAATTTCTTCACGGATTTGCTCTAATTTATCGCCAACAGCGGCATTGTTGCTTGGTTTCGCAACTGGACGTGCAGCTTGTGGGCTTTCTGACAATTTTTTGTACTCAATACCTTGCAGCATCAAGGTTTCATCTCGACCTTGGTTATCGATAATGACTCGATCCACCAAAACCGCTTTCAATGTTGCGCGAGTGCCTTCAATTTCTTCACCAATACCATAGGTCGCTTGTTTACCACGGTTTGCGATCACCGCAAGGCTGGTTTTCACATTGCTACTCGCAACGGCACCGACTAAAGTTAAATTAAGGCGTGTTTTTGGTGCATCTTGGACGACCGGTTGCTCAACAATCACTGGCTTTTGCTCAGTGTATTGACCAAACAAATGCGCATTTTGCAGTGCATTAAAGTCGATCGTGTCTTTTGCGGTGTTTGATTCGACGCGGCTCGCCGATGGACGCCATTGAACGACATCGGTGCTTTGAGGGACGGATAGCCACACCAATTTTCCGAGCACCCAAGCCGTTAGTGCAATAAAAAGACAAGTCAGTAGCAAGCTGAGTTTGGCTTGAATGGCATGATTGTTGGACTTGATATGAGTCAGTAGCGAGCGACTTGATAATCCTGCACTTAGCTCTAAACGCTTCACTGAACGAATTCCTTTATTCTAACGTCAGCCGTCCTGTTTTATACGCGGAAATCGACTCTACGTTGCTAAAATTGCAATAAATTTACTACTCAACAAATAGCGGAAAATTATATCATAACTTGCCTTTTGTACCTTTTTTCTTATGTAGTTTTTGCCAACTCCCTTGAAAAAAAAACACCTTGGCACCATCTGTAGGTGAATAATCCACCAGTCACTACACTATTCGTGTCGTGATTAGATAGCACTGAGTCCTATGAGTTCCGAAAATGAAGCCGTAAGGCTAGATAAATGGCTTTGGGCCGCCCGATTCTATAAGACCCGCTCCATTGCCCGTAATATGGTCGACGGTGGTAAAGTCCACTATAATGGCCAACGAAGCAAACCTAGCAAAATCGTTGAGCTCGGCGCAGAGATCCGTCTTCGTCAAGGTAACGAAGAAAAGACGGTGGTTATCGAGAAAATTTCTGACCGCCGTATGGGTGCTCCCATCGCACAAACGCTATACCGCGAAACTGAATCAAGTATCAGTCTACGTGAAGAGCAAGCGATGCAACGCAAACTCAACGCCCACAATCCTAGTCCGGAACGCCGCCCAGATAAAAAGCAGCGCCGAGACATCATTAAGTTCAAACACCAATAAAGCCGGAATTACCGACGAGGAAAGCACTCCATGGCAAATAATGTTTTAAACCGCTACCTATTCGAAGATCTTTCTGTACGTGGCGAGTTGGTACAATTGGATGAAGCGTACCAACGTATTATCTCCAGCAAGGAATATCCGGCAGCACTACAAAAACTGTTGGGTGAGCTACTCGTTTCAACCACACTTTTAACGGCAACTTTGAAGTTCGAAGGCTCAATCACTATCCAACTTCAGGGGGATGGCCCAGTTTCTCTTGCAGTTATCAATGGCGACCATGATCAAAAGATCCGCGGTGTTGCACGTTGGGAAGGCGATATTGCAGACGACGCAAGCCTGCACGATATGATGGGTAAAGGTTACCTAGTGATCACTATCGAGCCGAAGAAAGGTGAACGCTACCAAGGTGTGGTTGGCTTAGAGGGTGACACGCTGGCTGACGTTATCGAGGGTTACTTCGCGAACTCAGAACAGCTAAAAACTCGTATTTGGATCCGCACTGGCGAGCTTGATGGCAAAGCACATGCGGCAGGTATGATGATCCAAATCATGCCAGATGGCACAGGTACACCTGAAGACTTTGAGCACCTAGAGCAACTAACAAACACAGTAAAAGACGAAGAGTTATTTACGCTTGAAGCAAACGAGCTTTTATACCGTCTATACAACCAAGATACTGTTCGCCTATACGAACCACAACCGGTTGAATTCCACTGTGGTTGTTCTCGTGAACGTAGCGGCGCGGCCATTATCACGTTAGACAAAGCTGAAGTTTATGACATTTTAGCGGAAGAAGGATCGGTTTCTTTACATTGTGATTACTGTGGCACGTCATACGCGTTTGACGAACCAGCCATTACCGAACTCTATTCTGAAGCAGAACCAAACAATAAAACCCTGCATTAATTTTCATAGCTTATCAAGCATGTAATTTACCTATCAAAAGGCCAGCTTCACGCTGGCCTTTTTGTGATCCAACCCCCGCTACATCTGGCCTCGCCCGTAATAAAACAACTTCTTAATTTTAAAAGATTAATAATCGCTTTGCCCTAGCGCAATGGTTTGCGCGCACGATAAACTATTGAAACCAATATGTGACGGGACACCTAAAACCACACCTAAATAGTGGGTATTTTTTGAGCTATATCCCTGTTTTATTCCCAGCCCGTTGCTAGCATGGTGAGCAGATAAAAATAAAAAATTTCTTACAAATTCCCTACAAAATCCTTATAAGGAGCACCTATGACCGTTATGGAACATACTAAGGCTGCAACACTTGATCTAACTAAGCACGGACTGCATAACGTCAAAGAGGTTATTCGTAACCCAAGCTACGAAATGCTGTTCGAGGAAGAAACACGTGCTGATCTAGAAGGTTATGAACGTGGCGTGGTGACAGAACTCGGCGCAGTTGCCGTCGATACTGGCATCTTTACTGGTCGCTCACCAAAAGATAAATACATCGTAAAAGACGCAACCACAGAAGAACATATGTGGTGGACATCTGACGCGGTAAAAAATGACAACAAACCAATCAACAAAGAAGTATGGGACGACCTAAAAACGTTGGTGACTAATCAACTATCAGGAAAGCGCCTTTTTGTGATTGACGGTTACTGTGGTGCGAATCCAGACACTCGTCTGAGCATTCGTGTGATTACCGAAGTGGCGTGGCAAGCGCACTTCGTAAAAAATATGTTCATTCGACCATCAGAAGAAGAGTTGGCAGCATTTGAGCCTGATTTCGTCGTCATGAACGGTGCAAAATGCACAAACGAGAAGTGGGAAGAGCATGATCTGAACTCGGAAAACTTCACAGTCTTCAACCTAACAGAGCGCATGCAACTGATCGGCGGTACTTGGTACGGCGGCGAAATGAAAAAAGGCATGTTCGCGATGATGAACTACTTCCTACCGCTAAAAGACATCGCCTCTATGCACTGTAGTGCCAACATGGGCGAGGAAGGCGACGTCGCGATCTTCTTTGGTCTGTCTGGTACCGGTAAAACTACCCTATCAACGGATCCTAAACGTGCACTGATTGGTGATGATGAGCACGGCTGGGATGACGATGGCGTGTTCAACTTTGAAGGCGGCTGTTACGCGAAAACCATCAAACTATCAAAAGAGGCTGAGCCAGACATCTACAACGCCATCCGTCGTGATGCTCTGCTCGAAAACGTCACCGTACGTGGCGATGGCTCGATCGACTTTGATGACGGTTCTAAAACAGAAAACACCCGCGTATCTTACCCACTTCATCACATCGACAACATCGTGAAGCCGGTATCGAAAGGTGGTCACGCAAACAAAGTGATCTTCCTGTCGGCTGACGCATTTGGTGTGCTTCCTCCAGTGTCAAAGCTGACACCGGAACAAACCAAATACCACTTCCTATCTGGTTTCACAGCGAAACTTGCTGGTACAGAGCGCGGCATCACTGAGCCAACACCTACGTTCTCTGCTTGTTTTGGTGCGGCGTTCCTAACTCTTCACCCAACTAAGTACGCTGAAGTGCTCGTAAAACGTATGGAAGCGGCTGGCGCAGAAGCTTACCTCGTCAACACTGGCTGGAATGGCAGTGGCAAGCGTATTTCTATCCAAGATACACGCGGCATCATTGATGCGATCCTTGATGGTTCAATTGAAGATGCGAAAACCAAACACATTCCAATCTTCAATCTAGAGGTGCCAACATCGCTACCAGGTGTGGATCCAAGCATCCTAGACCCACGTGACACTTATGTTGACCCACTACAATGGGAAAGCAAAGCAAAAGATTTGGCAGAGCGCTTCATCAACAACTTTGATAAGTACACTGACAACGCGGAAGGTCAATCTCTAGTGAAAGCGGGCCCTCAACTCGATTAAACCATCAATGAAATCATGAGTGCCTCAAGCACAAAAATGATCATCAAGCCCCTCTTTTGAGGGGCTTTTTATTGAATCCGTACCAAGATTGATACAAGCTTAGGCCTATCAAAGTAAGTCGATACTCACTTACTCCATATTACATACAGGTTTTGGCAGGGATGAAAACAGCAGGTCGAATTCTAATTCTTATACTCATACTGGCGATCGCGCTTCCAGCCGCCTTTGTGACTCTGCTCACCACCTCTTATTCTCGCCAAGTGTGGAGTCAATTTGCCAATCTTGTCGATCTCCCTCTGCAAGCCGACAATATTCAGTATGATTTTCCGTACCATATCACGCTCTATGGCGTGGCGACCAAACAAGAAAAGCTCCCTTTCATTGAACAAATAGACCTGTGGCTAAACCCCGACATCCGCCGCGATGGAACATGGATTGTCGATAGCTTGCTGATCGACGGCCTGAGCTTGCAACACGGCCTACCGACACTGCCAAACCTTAGTCATGTGTACTTTCATCAAGTGGCATTAAAGAACATTGACTATGCTGATGAGTCATTCAGTATCAATGGGTTAAATTTGCAAATCCAAGAACCAACTTGGGCGAGTCCATCACAGTCACTGCCATATGGTCAGATCCAACTCTCCGCTGAGCAGTTGTATTGGAACGGTGAAGCATTAAATAAACTGCTTATCGATGTCGACTACAAAGCACAAGACAGTACGCTTTATGGGGCATCCTTTAACTGGCGAGGGAGTGAAGTCTCAGGTCAAGCGGAGCAATATCCGCAAGGTTGGTCGCTAGTGAATGTGACCATCGATAAACTGAATATCAACAACACTCAACTGCAATCCTTATTCGCTAAGCCTTGGCAAGAACTGCCTGTCCATATCCATCACATAAACAGTGTCGACTTACTCAATGCTGAGATTGAATACGGTAACTGGCACTGGCAGAACTTAGAATTATCCGTAGAAAATGCCACTCTACCCGTATCTCTGTGGGAGACAACCGCGCAGATTTCTCTACAAGCTGACAGCGTCAGTTTCCAAGATCAAACGGCGATTGAACCTCGCTTGAATGCTCAACTAAAACCTGACTCTATTCAACTACAAGAGCTGAGCTTCGATTGGCAACAAGGTTCGGTACAAGTCTCCGGAGACTTGGAGCCAGAACACTGGAAAATTAACACTGCGACCATCAGTGGATTAAAGTGGGCCATCCAGCCAGAAGACAAGAATGATTGGTGGCAGGCTGCTACAGAGAAGCTCCAGCAAGTCGATGTTAAACAGCTTGAGATTGAACGCAGCCAGATCATCCAACTTTCACATCAGCCCTATTGGCAACTTTCAGGCTTAAACCTAGACGGTCATCAACTCACTGTAAAACACTCTCATGGACGCTGGGGAGTCTGGAATGGCAAGCTCAATGCCAGTGTCGTTAACGCAAGCTACGATCAAGTATTGTCATCCCACGCCGCGCTCTCAACGGAGAGCGAAAATGGTTTCTGGCAATTAACACGCTTATTCGCGCCGCTTGAGCAAGGCTATATCGAGGGATTTGGTCAATATGATCTTAGCGCCCCTAGCCAGCCATGGGGGCTAAACCTAAATGCCGACGGTCTCCCTTTACAATTAGTTCGTCCATATTTGCCACCAGCACTAGCCCTGAATGGCTTCTCTGATTTAAGTCTCGACTTACAAGGGCTTGGCGGTGATCGAAGCATGCTCTCTTACAGTTTATCTGGCAAGGTCGCCGCGAACTTGCGCGATACCACATTAACATCGCAATCAGACCAATCCTTAAAAACCGTCACGATCAGCCCAATTCAGTTGAAAGCTCAGCGTGGTGAAGTAACGATGCAACCAATCACTATCTCTGGCAAAGCGATAACGGGCTCGATATCTGGCGGATTTGATATGGCAAACGATCCACTCAGTGGTGTGGTCTATCAGCTCAAGGATTTATGTGGAAAAGTCCAAGGAGACCTCTTTAGCCGCGATGTAGAGCTAAATGAATGTGTCACTCAATCAGAACCTGCAAAAAAAGAAAAGGAGCCCTCAGAGGCGCCTACTGCTGCTCCAGTTGGCGACATAAACATTGAACACCATGAAGAGTTCAACGAAGTGGTCACGGAAGAAGATGAGGACAAGACGGTGGCAGACTCAACAGCTCAGTAATTTTGAGTAGTTAGGCAACAACATGTAAGTGCCCACAAAATCCACCGCTGGGACATCGCCACTGTAAATCACAACATGAATAACAATACGAGCTTTTCGCCCTGATGCTAAGCGGTCTAAATCCCCACTGATACCATCTAAAGAAGTACTCGCAACCGGGTTTTGCTCAACAGGATGACGATATCGAATCGAGCTATCTGCCAACACAATATCCCCATGCAAACCACGCTCTTTCATGAGTAACCACGTCATTCCCCAACCGGTTAAGGTCGCAAGAGTAAACGCGGAGCCTGCAAACATCGTGTTATGCGGATTCAAGTTAGGATTAAGCTGAGCACTGCACTCAAACTGGTAGCCCGTGTACTGATTGATTTTTATCCCCATCTTATCCGCAATGGGAATTTGCGCTTCCCAACGTTCCTGTAGCTCCGTACACCAATCTGGTCGACGCAGCACATCAGCCATGGGATCGAGCGGCTTGACCATTTGTTGGTGACGCACTGGTCCTCGCTCATCGGTTAATTCACCACGGCGCTCAAAGCCATTTTTTTCATAGAATGCGATCGCATCTTCACGCGCATTACACACCAGACGTTTCGCGCCCTCTTGTCGAGCGAGCGACTCTAGCGCGACCAATACCAGCGAGCCCATCCCCTTGGTACGACGATTATTTTTCACAGCCATATAACGGATTTGTCCGTCGTTATCAGGCGTAATATACAAGCGACCAATCGCCATTGGGCGACCACGACTGTCGGTGATCATACGATGATGGCTCATCCCGTCGTACTCATCTCGCTCGGAACCCACAGGCATACGCCAAGGCTCTCGCAACAATTGCCAACGAAATTGATAGTACTTTTTGAGCTGATTTTCTGTTTTTGGTGTGATGAGCTTGAACATATCAATCCTTTGAAAGTACAAATCAAATAGAAGTCTTAGATACAATACCCAAGCAAATTCGGTTTACTTGGGCTTAAAGCTTAGACTACATCGCTAAGGTTACCAGATTAGACCTGTAGCCAGAATGTCACTGGGCCGTCGTTAATGAGTGACACTTTCATATCGGCAGCAAAACGACCTCGCTGTGTTGGCAGTTCTTGCTCACACAAATCAGAAAAGTAGTCATAAAGACGCTCGGCATCCGCCGGATGTGCGCCGCGAGAAAAGCCTGCTCGCGTGCCTTTTTTGGTATCTGCGGGTAGCGTAAATTGAGACACCACCAATACCTGACCGTTCACTTGTTTTACGTTGAGGTTCATTTTCCCCTCATCGTCTTCAAATACTCGGTAAGTGGTCACACGCTCCATCAGACGCTTTGCTTTTGCTTCATCATCGTCCCTTTCTACACCAAGTAGGACAAGTAGACCTTGTTCGATTTCACCCACCACTTCACCGTCCACTCGGACGGCCGCTTCACTGACGCGTTGAATTAGCGCTATCACGACTCTCTTTTCCTTCATCTGTTAATTGAAATTCCGCCGTCGAGTGTATCATTTCTAAGTTATCACTCCAGTGCTCTCTCTCACCTAACGATGCCGTGACTTCCGCACCAATCAACACGATAAGCCAGCACAGATACACCCAAACAAACAAGATTGGGATCGCCGCTAGCGCGCCGTAAATCAGTTGATAAGATGGGAATTGCGTAATGTAAAAAGCAAACCCCTTTTTACTGAATTCAAACAAGATCGCCGCCACCGCAGCCCCTAATGCCGCATGAGTGAGGTAAACTTTTTTATTTGGCACCAAAAGATACAGCCCCATAAATGCAAAAAATGAGAGCAGTAATGGCAACCAGCGTAAGAATAAGTCATACGCCCCAGATAGGGTTTCATTCTCGATAAGTCTTAATGACGTCACATAAGATGTCGCCGCAATACTCGCCCCGACCATAATTGGCCCAAGCGTTAACACCATCCAATACATTGAGAATGAAAACACAGGGCGACGCTTATCTTTCACTCGCCAGATATAGTTAAGATTTTTGTCGATGTTGGAAATCAACATTAAAGCAGCAACAAACAAAAACGCACCACCCACGGCGGTCATTTTACCGGTATTGGCGACAAATTCTTGCAACGCGGTTCTTACCGCGTCTCCAGAAGCTGGGACAAAATTGTCAATGATATAACCTTGCAGCACTTCACCAACGTTCGAAAAAACCGGAAACTTAGACAAGATTGAGAGCAAAACCGTCAACATCGGCACAATGGACAGCAAAGTAATGTACGCGAGGTAGCCGGCATTCACGTTGACGCGATCGTGCGTCATTCGCTTGAGAAGATATTTAAAAAACGCGACACCGCCTGGTACAAGTCTTGTTAATCTCACCTTGTAACTCTCTGATAACTGGTTCATAGTTCATCCCATAGATTAGCGTCGAGGACATAAGAATGCCTTATTTATTAGCAATTGTACTATCAATTTTCACCTTGACTGGATGTCAGTCGGCTTATTATTCCGCAATGGAACAAGTGGGCTACCACAAACGCGAAATCATGGTTGATCGAGTTGAAGATGCCAAAGAATCGCAACAAGACGCGCAAGAAGAGTTCACCAGCGCTTTAGAAGCCCTTTCAGCGTTAACCAATTTTAATGGCGGTGAATTGGAAAGTGTTTACAACAACATAAACGATAAATACGAAGACAGCGAAAAAGCCGCTCAGGACGTCCGTGACCGTATCGCTGCTATTGAAGATGTGTCCGATGCACTCTTTGCAGAATGGCAAGACGAGCTCGACCTATACACCAGTGCTAAACTGCGTCGTTCTAGTGAGCAAAAGTTGCGTGAAACCAAAGCCTCTTACAAAACCATGCTCAGTGCAATGAAACGTGCCGAAGACAAGATGACACCGGTTCTGAATACGCTGCGCGACAATACGCTATTCTTAAAGCACAACCTAAACGCCAGCGCCATCGGCTCTCTAAAAGGTGAATTCTCAAGCCTAGAGAAAGACATCCAATACGCAATCAAACAAATGAATGCCGCGATCGCTGAGTCAGATAAGTTCCTGCAACAGTTGAATCAAAAGTAAGCCTTTAGAAGCTCCTCCTCGTGAGGAGCTTTTAATTTGTGACCTCATCGACTAAGCCAACGACGCTTCGAACAAATTCAACCCTTTCTCTTATTGTGCCCCATGGTACTTCAACGACGTCATAACCAAGTTCAACATAAGTTTCGACAAGCGTTTGATGGATTTGCATCGCCTCTTCAAAGCTGTGAGGGCGTACTTCATCTTGCACGTAGATAGACGATTCTGGTCTACAGGCCAACACTTGGTCGTGATACCCAGCACTGCCCGCTATAAATTCAGGCCCCACATGACAGCCTCCCACTTGAAGGTACGCCACAATGTCTGGAATTGCTCGGTCAACAAAAGCCAACGAGTGCTCTAAAGCCTCCGTTTTTTGCTTTCCCATCAACGCTAGACATAGTTGGGCGAATACTGGCAGATTCGTCCAAGGAAGAGCGCCATTAGGCAAACGGCTTTGTTCGGTAATTAGGTAACGAGATGCCTCTTCAAACGTAGCGTAACCAACATCGGCGAGCGCTTTAATGAGCGTAGTTTTCCCCGCTCCCGGACCACCGGTAATGATAATGGGCTTCATACATCCCCTTTAAAATAATAATGACGTCGCTAGGTACGACGCTAGGTTTGACACTCAACAGGCAATAAAAAACCCTAAGTCGCAATACGGCTTAGGGTTTTCTTATATCAGCTAATCTAAATTAGATGATTATTTCGCATCACGTGAAGCACGTTTACGATCGTTTTCAGTCAAGTGACGTTTACGAATACGGATGCTTTCTGGTGTTACTTCTACTAGTTCGTCATCATCGATGAATTCTAGCGCTTGCTCTAGCGTGAATTTGATTGCTGGAGTAAGAACCTGTGCTTCATCAGTACCAGATGCACGAACGTTCGTTAGCTGCTTACCTTTCAGACAGTTTACTGTTAGGTCGTTTGAACGGTTGTGAATACCGATAACTTGGCCTTCGTATACTTCGTCAGCGTGCTCAGCGAATAGACGACCACGTTCTTGAAGGTTAAACAGTGCGTAAGTCAGCGCTTTACCTGTCGCGTTCGAGATCAGAACACCGTTGTTACGTTGACCGATAGTACCGCCTTTGTGTGGGCCGTAGTGATCAAACGAATGGTATAGAAGACCAGAACCAGAAGTTAGCGTCATGAACTCAGTTTGGAAACCGATCAGACCACGTGATGGCATCATGAAGTCCATGCGAACACGGCCTTTACCATCTGGAGACATATCAGTCAGTTCGCCTTTACGAAGACCGATAGCTTCCATGATACCGCCTTGGTTTTCTTCCATAACGTCGATAGTTACAGTTTCAAACGGTTCTTGTAGGTTGCCATCTTCATCACGCTTGATGATTACTTCAGGACGAGATACTGCTAGTTCGAAACCTTCACGACGCATGTTTTCGATCAGGATAGATAGGTGAAGTTCACCACGGCCTGAAACGCGGAAGCGATCTGGGTTGTCTGTTTCTTCAACGCGTAGTGCAACGTTGTGTACCAATTCTTTCTGTAGACGCTCAAGGATGTTACGTGAAGTAACGAACTTACCTTCTTTACCCGCAAACGGAGAAGTATTTACTTGGAACGTCATTGTTACTGTTGGTTCATCAACAGACAGCGGAATCATCGCTTCAACATTGTTCACGTCACAGATAGTGTCAGAGATTTTAAGCTCGCCAAGACCTGTGATTGCAATGATGTCACCAGCATTAGCTTGCTCGATGTCATGACGCTCTAGGCCAAGGTAGCCCATTACTGTGCCCACTTTACCGTTGCGTTTCTTGCCATCTGCGCCAACGATTGTAACTTGTTGGTTAGGACGTACAGTACCGCGAGTTACACGCGCAACACCGATAACACCTACGTATGAGCTGTAATCTAGCTGAGAGATTTGCATTTGTAGTGGACCGTCTAGGTCAACTTGAGGCGCTTCAACTTGGTCAACGATAGTTTGGAATAGTGGTTCCATGTTCTCGCCAGTTTCGCCTTCTTCTAGCGTCGCCCAACCGTTAAGTGCTGATGCGTAAACCACTTTAAAGTCTAGCTGTTCATCAGTTGCACCTAGGTTGTCGAATAGGTCGAACACTTGGTCCATAACCCAGTCAGGACGTGCGCCAGGACGGTCAATCTTGTTGATTACAACGATTGGCTTAAGACCGTGAGCAAATGCTTTTTGCGTTACGAAACGAGTTTGCGGCATTGGGCCGTCAACTGCGTCAACGATAAGTAGTACTGAGTCTACCATCGACATGATACGTTCTACTTCACCACCGAAGTCCGCGTGTCCCGGAGTATCTACGATGTTGATGCGGTAATCATTCCAGTTAATTGCTGTGTTTTTAGCAAGAATGGTAATACCACGTTCTTTTTCGATGTCGTTTGAGTCCATGACTCGCTCTTCAGCTTCGCCGCGAGACTCTAGAGTACCTGATTGTTGTAGTAGTTTATCAACCAGTGTTGTTTTACCGTGGTCAACGTGCGCGATGATCGCGATATTTCTTAATTTATCAATCTGTGGAGTAGCCATGGATTTGATTCACTTAGATAGATGAAATGCCCCCACGCTGAGAACGGGTGCTCTCTGGTGACATTTGCTGATTAAAAAAACGGCCATAATGTACCAGATTTTAGCAAAAAGCATAGAAATATGTGATCTACTCCCGAGCATTTCTGTCAAATTTACGCTTAACGCTCACTTTCTGGTGTATAGCGGATTGATTCAGCTCAATTTTATCCTAATCCCCGTTAATAGAAATTGACCAGCGCTCAAAAAACAGGCTGAATGAACAATAATATTGTCACATGATGGTGCAACACTTTTCATTTGCACCAAATTAGTGCTTCGATAGATCATTTTGGTGCAATCGTTTGCACCAAATGCGCACTAAAAACCATAACCAACTGAAAATAAAGGAATATTATTTTTGGCACGGTTTTGGCTTTAGAGAAACAAGCATCGATTAACGATATGTCAAACAGATTAATCAATGCTGGATTTTATCAACGATTCATAAATCGAGCTTTCACCGCTTTAATAACACTGGAGGTTATCCAAGATGTCAGTAGAAAACGTTTTATCGCTAATTCAAGAAAACGAAGTTAAGTTTGTTGACCTACGCTTCACTGATACAAAAGGTAAAGAGCAGCATATTACGATCCCTGCTCACCAAATCGACGCTGACTTCTTTGAAGAAGGTAAAATGTTCGATGGTTCATCAGTTGCTGGCTGGAAAGGCATCAACGAATCAGACATGGTAATGATGCCTGACGCATCTTCTGCTGTTCTTGACCCATTCACAGAAGACGCAACGCTAAATGTTCGTTGTGACATTCTTGAGCCTGCAACTATGCAAGGCTACGACCGCGACCCACGTTCAATCGCTAAACGCGCAGAAGACTACATGCGCTCTACTGGTATCGCAGACACCGTTCTTGTTGGTCCAGAGCCAGAGTTCTTCCTATTCGATGACGTGAAATTCTCTAACGATATGTCTGGTTCGTTCTTCAAGATTGATGACGTAGAAGCTGCATGGAACACAGGTTCTGACATCGAAGGTGGTAACAAAGGTCACCGTCCAGGTGTTAAGGGTGGTTACTTCCCAGTAGCTCCAGTTGACTCATCTCAAGACATTCGCTCTGCAATGTGTCTAATCATGGAAGAAATGGGCCTAGTAGTTGAAGCTCACCACCACGAAGTAGCAACTGCGGGTCAAAACGAAATCGCAACACGTTTCAACACGCTAACGACAAAAGCGGATGAAATCCAAATCTACAAGTACGTGGTTCACAACGTTGCTCACGCATTTGGTAAGACAGCGACATTCATGCCAAAACCACTTGTAGGCGACAACGGCTCAGGTATGCACGTTCACCAATCTCTAGCAAAAGACGGTGTAAACCTATTTGCTGGTGACAAGTACGGCGGCCTTTCTGAAACGGCACTTTACTACATCGGTGGTATCATCAAACACGCTCGTGCAATCAACGCGTTTGCTAACCCATCAACAAACTCGTACAAGCGTCTAGTACCAGGATTCGAAGCACCAGTTATGCTAGCGTACTCTGCTCGTAACCGTTCTGCATCTATCCGTATCCCTGTGGTTCCAAGCCCGAAAGCACGTCGAATCGAAGCTCGCTTCCCGGATCCAGCAGCAAACCCATACCTAGCGTTTGCTTCTCTACTCATGGCAGGCCTTGACGGTATCAAGAACAAGATCCACCCAGGTGAAGCAATGGATAAAGACTTGTACGACCTACCAGCGGAAGAAGCAGCTGAGATTCCAAAGGTAGCAGAGTCTCTAGAAGTCGCACTGAATGCACTCGATGCAGACCGTGAGTTCCTAACGGCTGGTGGCGTATTCTCTGATGACTTCATCGATTCATACATCGCATTGAAATCTCAAGATGTTGAGCGCGTGAACATGGCGACTCACCCACTAGAATTCGAACTTTACTACTCTGTATAAGATGTAGACTGTGTAAGCACAGTAACAAAATCTTAGGCTCGCCTCGCAGGCGGGCCTTTTTTGTATTCAAGCCAAAGACGCGGTTGTTTATAACGGCGAACACCATTAATCAGTGTTTCCGTATAGAAAGGGATGATGAACAAGCAGAGAAAGAAAAATATGAGCGTAAAAATGTGCCTCTCTTTAGGCATTATTGTGATTTCACTTTCAACCACAGCACCTTGCGCCCAAGAGATATTTACCTGGCTTGATGAAAAAGGCATTCGTCACTTTAGTGACACTCCCCAAAAAGGTGCAGATGTGGTTATTCTTCCCAATTTGAAAGCGAACACTCCAACTTCCCTACCTTTAGAGCCACCGGTTTTAGAACCATCAGCTTTAAAATCAACGATTTTAGAGCCACCGGCGTTTGAATCATCGTCTTTCAAACCACTTTCTTTAACGATACTGAATCCTCAGCACGATATGACGATTCGCAGTAACCAAGGCATTATCATGGTTCAGCTTAAGTCCAATCGTCCCTTAGGGAGTGCTGAGCACGTTCAATTGCTCCTTGATGGCAAGCCCTATGGTGCACCTCAACGTAACTTAGACTGGCGACTGAATAATATCGACCGTGGTACACACACGTTGACGGTCCAAACAATACGAAACGGCAAGCTTATTGCATCCGCTAGCCCTATAACGGTGCATTTACATAGAGCAAGCGTCAGTCCGAGCAATTAAGGGGCAAAGTAGAAAACAACGTGAGGAAAATCATTCTTTCTCTACGCTTTTTACTTTTTCTTCTCTGCCATATTCGCCATACTTACGTTCTAATGCACCATAGTGGTGCAAGGCACATTCATGACTCAAACAAGGACGTATTGTGGATACCAGTCTCTCTAGCGCTATTCTCGATAACATGGTGACAGCAACGTTAATTCTTGATGATGAGTTAGCGATTCGCTTTGCTAATCCTGCTGCGGAATTGTTGTTTTCACAAAGCGCTAAACGCATTGTCGATCAGCCGCTATCCCAACTCATTCAGCATGCCTCCATGGATTTAGCACTCCTGACTCAGCCTCTGCAAAGCGGCCAAAGCATTACCGACAGTGATGTCACCTTTGTGGTTGATGGGCGCCCGTTGATGCTGGAAGTCACCGTTAGCCCGCTCACTTGGCAAAAGAAACTGATGTTACTTGTCGAGATGCGCAAGATTGATCAACAGCGCCGTCTGACTCAAGAGCTTAACCAACACGCCCAACAACAAGCAGCGAAGCTTTTGGTGCGGGGACTTGCCCATGAAATCAAAAACCCGTTGGGAGGATTGCGAGGCGCAGCGCAGCTGTTAGAAAAGATGCTGCCCGATCCGTCGCTGACGGAATACACCCATATCATCATTGAACAAGCTGACCGATTACGAGCGCTGGTTGATCGCCTATTGGGGCCACAAAAACCGGGAAAAAAAAGCGAAGAGAATCTTCACCAAGTTCTGGAAAAAGTTCGCCAACTGGTTGAGTTGGAGTCACAACATAGTGTCGTGATTGAACGAGATTACGATCCAAGCTTGCCAGAAATATTGATGGATGCCGATCAAATCGAGCAAGCCATGCTTAATATCGTCAGTAACGCTGCGCAGATTCTGTCTCGCCAAGAGCATGGAAAAATCACAATTCGCACCAGAACGGTGCACCAAGCGAACATTCATGGCCAGCGTTGTAAACTCGCGGCTCGCATTGAAATCACTGACAATGGTCCGGGAATACCACCAGAACTACAAGATACCCTGTTCTACCCTATGGTCAGCGGCCGTGAGGGCGGAACCGGACTCGGACTGTCTATTTCACAAAACTTGATCGACCAGCACAACGGCAAAATAGACGTTGAAAGCTGGCCTGGCCACACCACTTTTACGATTTACCTGCCAATCTGACCCCATTCAATGGATCTGCTATGCGTCAGTTTTCGGCTTTTGCTGCAAGGATTAATTCATGAGTAAAGGATATGTTTGGGTCGTCGATGACGACAGTTCAATTCGCTGGGTAATGGAAAAGACCCTCTCCTCCGCAAACATTAAGTGCGAAACCTATGCGGATGGGGAAAGTGTTCTCATGGCTTTAGAGCGTGAAGTGCCTGATGTCCTAGTCTCTGACATTCGCATGCCTGGCATTGATGGCCTAGAACTGCTTAAACAACTGCAACAGAATTATCCCGATCTACCCGTGATCATCATGACCGCGCATTCGGATCTCGACGCGGCGGTTAATGCGTACCAAAAAGGGGCATTTGAGTATCTACCGAAACCCTTTGATATTGATGAAACACTCACACTTGTCGAGCGAGCTATCGCACATAGCCAAGAGAATAAGCGTGAACATTTGCTCCCTGATGATGTGCCAGCGGATACACCAGAGATCATTGGTGAAGCGCCTGCAATGCAAGAAGTGTTTCGTGCCATTGGCCGACTATCTCGCTCATCAATCTCAGTATTAATAAACGGTGAATCAGGGACGGGTAAAGAGCTCGTTGCTCATGCATTACATCGCCATAGTCCACGGGCAAATAAACCGTTCATTGCACTCAACATGGCGGCCATTCCAAAAGACTTAATTGAGTCAGAGCTCTTTGGCCATGAAAAAGGCGCGTTTACTGGTGCTAACAGTGTCCGTCAAGGGCGCTTTGAACAAGCCAACGGAGGCACCTTATTCTTAGATGAAATCGGGGACATGCCGTTAGATATTCAAACTCGGTTGTTACGCGTGCTTGCAGATGGACAGTTCTACCGCGTCGGCGGGCACTCTCCGATCAGTGTTGATGTTCGGATTGTTGCCGCCACTCACCAAAACTTAGAAAAACTGGTCCACAATGGCGATTTTCGTGAAGACTTGTTTCATCGCCTCAACGTTATTCGCGTGCAGATTCCCGCTCTTCGTGAACGTCGACAAGATATCGAAAAGCTGACCCAACACTTCTTAGTGCGTGCCGCTGATGAACTCGGCGTTGAAACCAAAACCCTGCACCCATCATCCGTTGAGATCCTCAATCGTTTAACTTGGCCGGGGAACGTGCGACAACTGGAAAATATTTGTCGTTGGCTAACCGTAATGGCCAGTGGCAGTGAAGTCCTTCCAAGTGATTTACCACCAGAGTTACTGGAAGAGAAAAAAATCACGAAAGATTCTGAACATGGCAGTTGGCAAGAGCAATTATCTAAATGGGCGCGCAGTGCCCTTGCTGAGGGGGATAAAGAACTACTGGCGTACGCTTTACCAGAGTTTGAACGTATAATGCTCGAAGCGGCACTCGAACATACTAAAGGTCATAAACAGGATGCCGCTAAAGTACTAGGTTGGGGACGTAACACCCTTACTCGAAAACTCAAAGAGCTGTATTAATACAAAGTACCCAATAATTTGAACATTGGTTATCAAGCACGCAACAATATGCTCGCTTGATAGCCAAATTGTCAGTACAATTACGGTACACTGCACCCTAAGTAACTCGACAAATGTCTAATACGACGACTCAAATTACATTACGCACTGCTGTACTCATCCCTTTTGTGATGATTTTTTTGCTGGCTATCAGTGTGATTGTTTACGTCCAAAAACAGAGCTACGAAGACGTCGTAACGGATCTCAGCGACAAGCAGCTATCCGTTCTGACTGAAAGTGTTCACGATCATCTCAATGATTATCTGCGCAAGCCTTTTTCGGCCGTTACTTCGCTCGCGCATAACGTCAGTTACCACAACCTTTTCCACCCAAACGATACTCAAGACATTAAAACTTACTTGAGAAGTGCTTTTCAGAACCTTTATCACTCTATTCCTCAATTAGATGTCATTGCTTTTGGTTCTCGAACTGGTGATTTTGCAGGTTTCCGCCGTGAGCCTGATGGCAACTATACGCTGATGGTTCAAGACCATCGCACGAATGGCAATTTGGTCATTTATGGCAATGATAAGATCAGCGACAAGATTCGCACCATCATTGCTGACTATGACCCTCGAACTCGTCCTTGGTATCAGCCTGTAGCGCATACTAATCAAGCTCGATGGTCTCCCGTCTACCCCAATGCCGATGAACGCCAAGACGTCACCTTATCGGCAATGGCACCAGTATACGAAAAAGGTACGTTTGCTGGTGTACTCGTGACAGATATCCGTATCAATACATTCAGTATTTTCTTGCGTGAGCTCAAAGCTAACACCAAAGCTTCGGTTTTCATCATGGATCAAGATCGTCGATTAGTGGCTCATTCAGGACAAGGCAGCGTGATCTCATGGGGAACGAAGTTCTCAGATGAAGGCCAACGCTTACTGGCATCAGAAAGCCTAGACCCAATGATCCAACTGAATGCAGAGCGGATAGAAAATGTCGACCTATCAAAAAGTGATGCACCGTACACTTTTGAAATCAATTTAGATGGTCAACGCATGTTCAGTCGTGTTACGCCTTATCATGATCCGAATGGCCTGACTTGGTTTATTGGCACTTCAATTTCTGAATCAGATTTACTTGGAACCTTACCAAAAAGTCAGCAAAAAAGTTGGATCGTCGGCGTTTTTGTCAGCTTAGTTGGCATTGCGATAGGTTGGGTCATCTTCAACCGCACCACTCGACCAATAGAAGCCACCGTTGTAGCCGCACAACACCTTGCAAAAGGTGACTGGGATAGTCCTCTGCCTCGCCCTGGCTTTATTTATGAAACCACCATCCTCGTGAAAACGTTCAATGAGATGGCAAACAACTTAAAAGCCTCATTTAAAGCCCTGCGTGAACAATTGGAGTTTGATTCATTAACGCACTTATACAGTCGCCAAGGCTTAATCGAAATCAGTGAGCATTTAGACTCGCAACACCCGGCTTGTTTATTCCTCTTTGGCGTCAACAAATTTAGAGATATCAATGATAGCGTAGGACACCACAATGGTGACCAACTGCTCATTAACATTGCGGAACGATTAAGGCAACAGCTCCAAGAAGAAGCCATCCTTGCAAGAATTGGCGGAGATGAATTTGCAATTTTCATCCAAAATATCAATAGTGAAGATGACATTCGCTTAATAGAAAGGCGTATACAGCAACTTCTCGCTTCCCCATTCATGCTCGACGGCGAAACCGTGGTGATTAAGGTCTCCATGGGCATCGTGCGTACAGATTCTGCACATAATATGAATCTATGGTTACGTAATGCCAGTATCGCTCTTAGCTCCGCAAAGCAAGATTCACTGACCAATGTGTGCCACTACAGCCCGGAATTGGCGAGCGCATCGAAATACCGCACACAAATGGTGACAAAAGTTCAAACCGGTATTAATAACGGTGAATTCAAACCTTACTATCAGCCAATCATCGATCTTGCTAGTGGCAACATCTGTGGTGCTGAGGCACTGGCTCGTTGGGATAGTGAGTCCGGTATGGTATCACCTTTAGAGTTCATCCCTATCGCAGAAGAAAGCGGGATGATAAAAGCAATTGGGCAGCAAATTTTCTCACAAGCTTGTAACGATACGCGCAGCGCCATCGACAACAAACAATGGCCGGAAAACTTCCAGCTGCACGTCAACGTATCGGTTAACCAGCTGTCATGCCCTGACTTTGTTGATACTGTCAGACAAGTACTCGACGAAACTCGACTCCCAGCAAAGAATGTAACCTTAGAAATAACAGAGTCTCGTATCGTAGATAGCGCCCCAACCACGTTAGACAATATCTCGGCACTCCGTAATATGGGACTAGGTATTGCTATTGATGATTTTGGAACAGGTTATTCGTCCTTAGCCTATCTACATGCGATACCATTTACATGCTTGAAAATTGATCGCACATTCATTAATCGCTTATCCAAAGAGAATTTGGATAACTCGGTTGTGGCTGCGATCATTAGAATCACCAAAGGAATAAAAACCACGGTCGTTGCTGAGGGAGTAGAAACCGCTGCGCAAGCTCAGCTGCTGAGCTCTCTGGGGTGTGAACAAGTTCAAGGCTTCTATTACAGCCGTCCATTGCCAATTGAAGAATGGCCAACACATTTGGTGAACATGAAGTAAAAAAGCGCTGAAATTGCTGATTTACTGGCCATCTCATACTGACAATATACCCAACTGTTATTTATACTTTATACCCAAGTAACCACTTATCTTCCCCATGTATTGTCATTGATAATGTTTGGGCTGAATGCCTGTTTATAACAAACAACCCGGAACGACATAATGATAACGAAGAATCTTCCCCTAACAGATTTGCACCGTCACCTTGATGGCAACATCCGTACTAAAACCATTCTGGAACTTGGTCAGCAATTTGGTGTTGCTTTGCCCGCTTACGACATCGAGTCTTTAACTCCACACGTTCAAATTGTTGAAGCTGAACCATCTCTTGTTGCTTTCCTTTCTAAGCTTGATTGGGGTGTGGCGGTTCTGGGCGATCTAGATGCATGTCGCCGTGTTGCTTACGAAAACGTAGAAGACGCACTGAACGCGCAAATCGACTATGCAGAGCTGCGCTTCTCCCCTTACTACATGGCGATGAAACACAAACTGCCTATTGCCGGTGTAGTAGAAGCGGTTGTCGATGGTGTTCAAGCGGGCATGCGTGATTTTGGTATCAAGGCAAACTTAATCGGTATCATGAGCCGTACGTTTGGAACGGATGCCTGTCAGCAAGAGCTTGATGCTATCCTTAGCCAAAAATCGCACATCGTTGCTGTTGACCTTGCCGGTGACGAACTTGGTCAGCCTGGTGATCGCTTTGTCTCTCACTTTAAACAAGTGCGTGATGCTGGCCTTAATGTCACGGTACACGCTGGTGAAGCGGCGGGCGCAGAAAGCATGTGGCAAGCGATCCAAGAGCTTGGCGCAACACGTATCGGCCACGGTGTAAAAGCGATTCACGATCCTAAACTGATGGATTATCTGGCGGAAAACCGTATTGGTATTGAGTCTTGCCTAACATCGAACTTCCAAACCAGCACGGTTGATTCTCTCGCCAACCACCCGATCAAACAGTTCCTAGAGCACGGCGTTCTTGCGTGTCTAAACACTGACGACCCAGCAGTTGAGGGCATCGAGCTACCATACGAGTATGAAGTTGCAGCACCAGCAGCAGGTCTAACTCAAGCGCAGATTCGCCAAGCGCAAATTAACGGTCTTGATCTCGCTTTCCTATCAGATGCAGAGAAAACTGAGCTGAAAGACAAAGTAAAAGACCGCGCATAACTCATTGCAGAAAAAACAAAAACTTATAACAGAAACAAAAATGCCAGCAGATGCTGGCATTTATTATATTGAGAAGCGGTTTCAAACTTAAATGACGCGAGAGAACTGCTGCTGACGAGCTCTTGCACGTAGGTATTTATCGAAGCACATACAGATGTTACGAATCAATAAACGGCCACGTAGTGTCACGCGAATTTCATTGCCATCGACTTCAACTAATTCGTCATCAATGAAAGTTTGCAGAAGCTGTAGGTCTTCTTTGAAATAGTGTTCAAAGTTAACCTTAAATTCTGATTCAATTGCTTTCTTATCCAACTTGAAGTTACAAATAAGCTGCTTAATCACTTCGCGTCGCAATAAGTCATCAGCATCCAGAGAAACCCCTTTCCATAGCGCATGACGTAAGTCATTCACTTGTGCATAGTACTTTTTCAGTTCTTTCTGGTTTTGCGCATACGCATCACCAATCATTGAGATCGCTGAAACGCCAAAACCAACTAAGTCACATTCGCCTTGAGTGGTATAGCCTTGGAAATTACGGTGCAAAATACCCTCTCGCTGAGCGACAGCAAGCTCATCATCAGGCATAGCAAAGTGATCCATACCAATGAACTGGTAACCTGCGCCGGTCAGCGTAGCAATAGTATCCTGCAGGATCGCCATCTTCTCTTCTGCTTGAGGTAAGTCTTCATCTTTGATCTTACGTTGCGCGGCAAACAACTGTGGCATATGAGCATAGTTAAACACAGACAGACGGCCAGGCTGCATCTCTAACACTTGCTCTAACGTTTTCGCAAAAGACGCTTTCGTTTGCTTCGGCAAGCCGTAAATTAAGTCAAGGTTCGTTGAGCGGAAACCAAGCGTTTTTGCACGTGCGACCATCGCAAAGATAAATTCTTCATCTTGCTCACGGTTTACAAGCTGCTGAACTTCTTTATTGAAATCCTGAACCCCGATACTCAAACGGTTAAAGCCCTCACTGCGCAAGTGATCAAGCATCGTCAGCTCGATTTCACGTGGGTCGACTTCAATACTGATTTCTGCATCCGCGCTGAATGTGAATTCTTGGCGCAGCAAATCCATTACGCGAGTGATTTGCTTTTCAGATAGGAATGTTGGTGTACCACCACCAAAATGCAATTGCGTTACTGTACGTCCAACAAGCAATGATGCGCGCTGACGAATCTCATGTTCCAATACATCAAGATATTCATCCGCTTTGTGTGAGTGGCGAGTAATGACTTTATTACAGCCGCAGTAGTAGCAAAGCTTATGACAGAACGGAATATGAACGTACAGCGACAGCGGACGATTTGAGTATTGAGTGCATGCCATATCGTAATCCGAGATGGTAAACGCTTCATGAAACTCCAGTGCTGTTGGGTACGACGTGTAGCGAGGACCGGAATAGTTGTACTTATCCAATACCGCTTGATCCCAGACAATTTGCTGTTTCGATTCAGTATGTTGATTCGACATGGTGGTACTTTCCGTAAATGCTAGGGTGAAATATCTCATCACCCGATACTCAGAGGCCGTTATTCTGCCATACCAAGACGACAACGACGGTAACCGCTCACCGCTTTTTAAGTATAAAACTAAAGAAGTGCTAGCGTGATCACGATCCCCCTATGGCTGTTAGATAAGCCACGGGAGAAAGTAATTAAATCATCTGAATATTGATTTGGTTATTCAGTGGCTGGACGTTTTTCTGCAACACTTTGAGTTCTTCAACAATCGCATCAGTCAGACGGTTTTCGGCTTTATGACGCGCTAAGTTTTGTTGCATACGCTCTTTCTTGGTCAGCTTTTGGCGATCTTCGCCACGCGCCATATCTTTTACAACATGGTAAAGCTCTGAAATCGCAGGGTAGGTGGTATCGAAATCAACACGGTCTTCACCCTGGACGTAATCCATAATGTTATAGACACGAATGCTGATTTCAGACAAATCACACTGACCTTGAATACCCGCTAGACACAAGGTATGCACATTCTCAAAAATATTGGCATTCCGTTTATCAATCGCCAATTTTTTGTGCTTCAGCTGCAATTCCTTTTGCTTTTTTAATTGAAGCAGAAGGTAACCTGCATAAGAAGCCAGCGCGATAATAATCACTGCACCTGCAATCGCTAATAAGGTTACGTTCATGGATTACTTATCCTTTGTAGTCATCGAAGTTAATACCGTCGAAATCAGCAAGTAGATCATCGTCATTACGCGTGCCTTTTGCTGCTGGAGCGGTGAAGTCTTCTTCTTCTGGCTCTAGTAGACCCAATTGGTCCATTAATCTTTCGATACGATCAAGCTTCTCATCAACATATTGTTGCAAGCCTTTACCTAGGTTTTCACCGGCTTCAATGCGATCCAACAACACGTTCAATTGCGCATCATTTTCTAGCATCTCTAGCTCTTGCGCAGCAGATAGACGACGCTCTTGTTTCGTCATCTTCTTCGCTGGCTCAACAATTAGAGGAATCTTCTTCTTGCTGCCTAGGCGTGGATCACGATTTTGCGCAGCCGATTGCTTCTTCTGCTCGTTCACTTCAGAGTTGCGACTACCTTTCTTCAAGCCCTTACGTTTTTTCGCACGCTTGCGTAGACGACCTTCAACGTCAGATTCTGTACGGTTACGAGTGACAACAAACTCAGGTGCGCCTGCTGCACCTGGCTTTCTAGATTTTTTACTACGGCTCATTACTGGGTTTTCCTCAGTAAAATTACATCATTACCAATAAATTCGAGTTCGAGCTTATCCCGCTCAGCTAGGAACTGGAACGTCTCATGGCTAAAGAACACCACATGGGTAGGATCGTTCTTATAATGCCATGATTGAAAGGCTTCTACATCAATGACCATTTTCGTCATCAGGCCTATCCAGCCACCTGGCTTAACTAAATTCAACCATTGTTTCCACACCAGATCGGGGTGGTAGAGGTGTTCGATCACCTCTGTTGCTGTCATGAAGTCATACTGCTTTTCTAGCACCGAGGTATCTGGGTGGTAATAAAGATCATATAACACCATGTTGTGCCCTGCTTCTTCTAACATCAAGGAAAGCGTTGGGCCAGGACCACAACCAAAGTCGATTCCATTCGATTGTGGCAAAATTCGCTCTGCAATTGGATCAGCAATCCGCGCTAAAAAACGTCGGTATCCCATATCTTCTGGGTTGTTCTCATGCAAATCATAGTGAGCTTTTTCGGTTTCTGCATCCAAACGTTGGTCTGGCTTAACGAACACCAAATTGCACTGTTCACATTGAAGATACTCGCGTCGCTTGTCTTCAAAATAGTGATGAGTGCGCTGATTCTGGCATAAAGGACAAGTATGCATGCTGGCTTCCTCAAACAGGGATGCGAAACATACCAGAAAGTAGACCTAGATTGGAGTGTTGCTGGATATTTTTTCAGCAATTTTTGTTAAAAAAGTTTGATTGTGCTTATTCGTCGCCAAACAGATATAAAAAAAGCGACAGTTAAACTGTCGCTTTCTAAATACCGCCTTAAATGGCGAAACTGTGTTGCACACATCTGGTGCACCAAGAATCCTTTTGTTTTTCGTGCTTTCCTTGCCAAAAAGTGTTGTTTTCCATCTTCCTGATGAATTTTGGCTATCCTTTCACTTCCTGTTTGCTGAGCTACTTCCTGAGCTTGATCCTTTTCACTGTCTTAACCGTCAGACGAGATGACCATCCATATCCGGTAGACTCCTTGCCTACCTACGTCCCTTTTCCGACTACCAAGCATCCCTCGCTTGCGTCCTTGGAGACCTAAAATCCATGGTCTGAAATCCTGAGTGCCACTCCTTGTGAACAGTTGCTACTTTACGGATTCTCCAAAAACCAACAACCCACTAAACGAAATAATTCGAGACAATTTTTCACTCACAACAAATGGCATTTATTATCATACACTTAAAGCTGCGCATGAGAAATCGTACAGCATACGCATGGCAAATGTCTCACAAAGACCCGAGCGATCTATCTCTTTACTACGCAAAACAGAACGTGATCTACATCACTCAAATAATGCCTACCCTCATCCAATTTATTTGCAACGGCGAGTAAGGTATTGAGGCTCCGAAACAAAAATGCCCTGACAATCCTGTCAGGGCATTTTTGTTTAACTTTGCTCGAACTATGTAGGGGACATATACTCAAGTAACTTCAATATATTAGTGTAGACCGCCAACGTATTTTGACAGCGTTTCAATATCTTCATCTGTCATCTTCTTCGCGATATCACGCATCATCGCGTTCATATCATTATTACGGTTACCATCACGGAATTTCTCTAACTGAGCTTTAATGTAGTCCGCTTGCTGTCCAGATATTTTAGGAAAACCTGACAGTTCAGTACCGTTACCGCGAGGACCATGACATGCGATACATGCGGTAAGACCACGCTCTGCATCACCAGCGGTGTAAAGTACTTTGCCTTGTTCGACCACATTCTCTGGGGTTGAGCTTTCTGCAATAGGTAAAGAGGCATAGTAAGCGGACAGGTCGGCGATGTCTTCATCGCTCAGTGGCATAGCCATACCACTCATAACAGGGTCGTAACGACCTTGTTTACCACCACTCGTCATACCGAGTTTTAGATCTTTTAACTGCTTTTCAAGATACTTAGCGTGTTGGCCTGCAAGATTCGGGTACATTGCAAGTGCACTGTTACCATCTGCTCCATGACAGGCGACACAAGTTTGTGATTTTGCTTTACCAGCTTCAATATTACCTTGGGCCCATACTGAGCAACTGGCTAAAAGACTCAAAATTAGCGCTAATTTCTTCATGACATTCCATTATAATTATCAAGCTTCCAGTACCACGGAATGTGAACATACCGCGTACACTCATGGTACAATAGGCGACCTTATGCCGAGCACGGTTATTTTACACAATTTCACAAAAAAGTAATCAATCGACTACACAAAGTCGAGATGGAGTTAACAGTGAGCGTAAAAATTCATTACCAAAACACGCATTTCATCACCAGCGCACCCGATATTCGCCACCTACCGGAGGACGAAGGTGTCGAGATTGCGTTTGCAGGACGCTCAAACGCTGGTAAATCGAGTGCACTTAACCGTCTAACTAACCAAAAAAGTTTAGCTAAGACATCAAAGACCCCAGGCCGTACTCAATTGATCAACCTTTTCAAGGTAGAAGAAGGTTGTCATATCGTCGATTTGCCAGGATACGGCTTCGCTCAAGTACCGATTGAGATGAAGAACAAATGGCAAAAATCATTGGGTGAATACCTACAGAAACGCGAGTGTCTAAAAGGCTTGGTGGTTCTGATGGACATTCGTCATCCAATGAAAGATCTCGACCAACAAATGATTTTCTGGGCAATTGACAGTCGCATCCCTGTTCAAGTTCTTCTAACTAAAGCAGATAAACTGAAAAGCGGTGCTCGCAAACAAACGCTACTAAAAATTCGCAAACAAGTAGAAACTTTTGGTGGTGACGTATCGGTTGATGTGTTCTCTTCACTGAAAGGTCTCGGTGTCGATCAGTTACGTGCCAAACTGGATACATGGTTTGCACCAGCGTTCGCACATCTGATTGAAGAAGAAGAGCAAGATTCTCAAGAGAGCGGCGAAGAATAATTAACAAATTTTGTTAAAATTTTTCGATATAGCCCTGCCTTTTGGTGGGGCTTTTGTTTATCTGCTGTCCATAAACGTGAATTTTAGACAATAAAAATCCCCACCTTCCTGGCAGGGATAATGGGAGAGAAAACTGGTAATAATTATTATGCCGCAAGCATTACTGAACTGAATTTGTTTTTCAATAGGTCAAAAAGCAATCAAAACCGAATAACATTACATTTCACACTTTTCATAACTCATTATTACTCAACAAATCAATAACTTAATTGGATTTTTAGGCAAAGATTGTGTCTACTTACTTTCTTTCAAGAAAAAATGATAGTGTGATTGGAATAAATTTACAGGACAAATATCGGATCGAGTTGATATAAAAAATCTATGTATTGCAGTGACTTAGCCGCTTGAACAAGCGAGAATTGAACGGATTATTATTAAACTATTGAGTCAAAAAGAAAATTTTCTTTCGCCCAATAAAAAACGCCCCAGTCAAAAACTGACTGGGGCGGCTGAATCAGCCTAATCCAATAACGTGAAACAAAAGGTCTGAAAGATAGAACATCTTACCTCTGTACCCTACGAGAGATAATGTACAACAATTGGTCAGATTTGCAAAGAACTTTTGTAGTTAATTTTCATTAAAGTTTCATTAAGCAACAACAATTCAAAATTTCGAATTGCTTTTTTTATTGACAAAAAAAGCCAGCGTTTGTGCGCTACCTCATATAAATTAGCGTAAATTGCGTTAAAAATGACTAGTGTGCCTGATCCCAGTTATCACCATGACCCGCATCCGCAACAAGAGGCACTTCCAAATCTGCTGCAGATTCCATCAATTCTTGTACTTTACTTTCAATTTCGACTAAAGAAGACTCTTCGACTTCAAACACCAATTCATCGTGTACTTGCATCAGAAGTTTCACTCGGCCATTACCCTCTTCTTGAATCCACTGATCAACAAGCAACATTGCTTTTTTAATGATATCCGCTGCTGTACCCTGCATCGGTGCGTTGATCGCTGCGCGCTCTGCCGCTTTACGGCGCATACCGTTACGCGATTGAATTTCTGGCAAATGCAAACGACGTCCAAAGATGGTCTCGACATAGCCCTGTGCAGAAGCAGCACTACGAGTATCTTCCATGTACTGCATGACACCTGGGTAACGTTCGAAATATTTATCCATATAAGCTTGCGCTTCACCTCGAGGGATACCAAGCTGCTTCGCAAGGCCAAATGCACTCATACCGTAGATAAGGCCGAAGTTAACCGCTTTAGCACGACGTCGCTGCTCACTTGATACTTGATCAATAGACACGCCCATGATTTCTGCAGCAGTTGCTGCATGGATATCTTTGCCATGACGGAATGCATCAAGCAGGGCTTGATCTCCTGATAGATGCGCCATGATGCGTAATTCAATCTGAGAGTAATCGACCGCCAAGATCTTGTAGCCAGCTGCCGCAATAAATGCCTGACGGATTCGACGTCCCTCTTCATTACGGATTGGAATATTTTGCAAGTTTGGATCCGTCGACGATAGACGACCCGTTGCGGTTACGGCTTGGTGGTAAGAAGTGTGTACACGACCTGTTGATGGGTTAATCATCTTTGGTAGCTTGTCTGTGTACGTCGATTTTAACTTCGCTAAACCACGATATTCCAAGATCAGTTTTGGTAGTGGATAATCCAAAGCCAGCTCTTGCAACACTTCTTCATTCGTCGACGGTGTGCCCGATGGGGTCTTTTTGATCACCGGCAAGCCCATTTTTTCAAATAGAATCGCTTGAAGCTGTTTCGGCGAGTTCATGTTGAACTCTTGTTCAGCAATTTCATAAGCTTTCTGCTCTAACTCGTCTAAGCGAGCAGCAATTTCTACTGACTGTGTACTGAGCTTCATGTCATCGATCAATACGCCAGTGCGCTCAATGCGAGAAAGCACAGGGACCAACGGCATTTCGATTTCTTCATAAACCGCTTTTAGCTTGTCATCTTGCTCAAGATTAGCAACTAAACGGTTGTGCAGACGAAGTGTTACATCAGCGTCTTCTGCTGCGTATGGCGATGCTTCATCCAATTCGATTTGATTGAAAGTCAGTTGGTTCTTGCCTTTGCCTGCAATCTGTTCAAACGAAATACAACTGTGTTGTAGGAAACGCAGCGCAAGGCTATCCATATCGTGCTTGCCACCAACGCTGTTATAAACGTAGGACGCTAACATGGTATCGTGCTTGATACCTTTCATCTCGATACCATAGCGAGCCAATACTGAGGCGTCGTATTTCAGGTTCTGACCCACTTTCGCTTGAGTTTCATCCTCAAGAATCGGTTTAAGTTGTGCAAGCACCCACTCACGATCGAGTTGCTGCGGTGCATCTAGGTAATCGTGCGCGACAGGAACGTAAGCCGCAATGCCCTCATCAATAGCGAATGACAGACCAACAAGGTTTGCCACCATGTAATCTAGGCTGTCGGTTTCTGTATCAAACGCAAACAGGTCAGACGCTTTTAGCTTGTCTAGCCAAGCCATGAATGAGGCTTCATCCAAAATAGTTTCGTATTGGCTACGATCAATCTTCACCGCTGAGGTGTCCATATCCGCTTTAGATGCTGAACTACCGCGCACTGCACCAGTTGACTCATCCGCTTCAACAACACCCGAACCGCCATCTAAAAGCTCATTCAGCCAAGATTTGAACGTCAATTGACCGTACAATTTGATCAGCTCATCTTTGCTTGGTTCTGCTTTTAGTAATGATTCTGGCGTTTCTTCCAGTTCTACATCTAGCTTGATGGTGGCTAGCTCATAAGACAGCATGGCATTGTCTTTATTATCAACGAGCTTCTTCGCCATGGTCTTTGAGCCACGAAAACCAAGCGCTGCAATATCATCAAGGTTTTCGTACAGCTTAGTTAAACCGCCAATACCTTGCAGCAGTGCAGTCGCCGTTTTATCACCTACACCTGGAACGCCAGGGATGTTATCCACTTTATCGCCCATCAAAGCAAGGTAGTCGATAATCAACTCTGGTGGAATCCCAAACTTTTCAATCACACCCTCACGATCCATCACAACATTCGTCATGGTATTGATCAGAATAATGTTGTCATCCACAAGTTGCGCCATATCTTTGTCGCCAGTACTGATCAATACAGGCATGCCTTGTTGAGATGCTTGATACGCCAGTGTGCCAATAACGTCATCAGCTTCAACACCGGGTATGCAAATAAGTGGGAGACCCATTGCCCGTATAACATTATGTAACGGTTCAATTTGGCAGCGGAGATCATCCGGCATGGGCGGACGATTCGCTTTGTATTCTGGGTACATATCGTCACGGAAAGTTTTACCTTTCGCATCGAAAACCACGGCGATGCGATCAGAAGCAAACTGGCGCATCATGCTACGTAGCATATTCACTACGCCATACACCGCGTTAGTTGGGATTTCACCGTTACTCATCGTGCCAGGGTAAGCGTGAAAAGCGCGATATAGATAAGAAGAACCATCGATAAGAATCAACGGGTTTTCAGGAATACTTGCCATAATTGTCTGTATCCAAATCAGTACTTAAGAGATCTGCTTAGAATGCCATGACTACTGATCTGAATCTATCTTGTTCGCGCGATCAAGTTCGCGGAAATTTTCCGAGTTTGTTCACGGAAAACACGCCACGCTGTGGATAACTCTGTTTATATAAATTATCCACCGGTTATCAACTTAAAAGAAAACATAAAAAACCAAAGCATAAGCCACTGTTTATAAAGAGCTTACTGAAAACAGATCTACAAGATCAAGGATCTAGAAATGATCGTTACATGTGGAAAAGTTTTGGTGAATGCCGTCAATAAAAAATTTTCGGAAAGAAAAAAGCGACCCCGATGGGTCGCCTAGCAGAAGTGGTAAAGTTAGTTCTATTAATGAGGTAACTTTGCCAAGAAGCTATAAATTACACTGGAAGCAATGTGAGCAATGTCGTGTCAAAAAGAATTCGTTTACGTTCAATTGTCGATGTCATTACTTTCTCAACCACTGGTGAATCAGTAACGCTCTCTCCTTATGAACTTCTCTCGTTCCCTAAGACGTCTTTAATAATAATGATTCTCATTTAATAATCAATAATTAAATGAGAAAAAATCTCATTTATTTTCACACAGCTTTAATAAAGTGAACACGAGACTCGCGAAGATTTGGTTTTTCTTCAAACTTTTCAATGATGTAGTCATTTCTTAGTAGTAAACGTAGCATTGCTGGAAATTGATTACGTGATTTCACTTTTAGCATCTTATAACCCTGTTCCGAGACCCAATCTTCTTGAGCCTCTAACAGCATTTGCGCTACGCCTTCATTGCGCACCTCTGGAGCTACTCCACCAAACCAGCTATAAAACGTGTAATCATCAAGTTCATAGCCGATTTTAAAACCAAGGATCGTACCCGCTTTCTCAGCGACTAAGATTAAACTCTTTTTATCTCCAAGGCGTGCTGCCATGGATTCAACCGTTTCACCACGTGCAAACTCCGTTACGCGTGCTACTACTTGGATCGCCTCTTCCAGCGTGCCTTCACGAATCAGCATTGTCATTGTTCTACTCTCCAGAGATAAAAATACCCAAGTAACATTAGGTCATATGCATTATGACTGAGGTTACTTGGGTACAAGAAGACCGACAACAATTGTCGGTCTGGTTTTTCTCATTGAGCGATAATTACTCTTCTGCTGCTTGCTGAGCTTTCACTAGATGCTGAGCCGCCTGCGCATTTTCTTCTGCCAACCACTCTGCAACATCTTTCGCGAAGTAGGTCAGAATACCGTCTGCACCAGCACGTTTGAAGCAAAGCAGTGATTCCAACACGGTTTCACGCTCTTTTAACCAACCATTCATGATGGCAGCTTTGTGCATCGCATATTCGCCTGAAACTTGATAAGCAAACGTCGGTACTTGTAATTCTGTCTTCACTCGACGAACCACATCAAGGTAAGGCATACCTGGTTTTACCATGACCATGTCAGCACCTTCATTGATATCAAGTGCCACTTCGTGCAGCGCTTCATCACTGTTTGCCGGATCCATTTGGTAGTTTTTCTTGTTACCGCCTTTTAGGTTCGATGCTGAACCGACGGCATCACGAAATGGGCCGTAATAGTTTGATGCATACTTAGCGGAGTAAGCCATAATTTGTGTATGAATATGGCCCGCTTCTTCTAATGCTTCACGGATCTTACCAATGCGACCATCCATCATATCTGATGGTGCCACGACATCCGCGCCCGCTTCCGCATGAGACAAGGCTTGTTTGATAAGCACTTCTGTCGTCTCATCATTCATCACATAGCCATTTTCATCGATAATGCCGTCTTGGCCATGGGTCGTAAATGGATCCAGTGCTACATCCGTAATGACACCCATTTGCGGCACATGCTCTTTTAATTCACGAACAGCACGTTGAACTAAGCCCTCTGGGTTGTATGCTTCTGCAGCACATAGGCTCTTTGCGTCTTGGTTTACGACAGGAAACAATGCAATCGCTGGCACACCTAAACTTGCTAAGTAATGCGCTTCTTCTAGCATTAAATCAATCGACAAACGCTCTACACCCGGCATCGATTCAACACTTTCACGGCGGTCTTTACCCATTAGAACAAACATTGGGTAAATCAGATCATTAACAGAAAGTTGGTTTTCAGCCATCAGACGACGACTAAAATCGTGCTTACGCATGCGACGCATACGGCGTGCAGGGAATGGACCTTGAATTGATACAGACACCATTTTCTCCTTGTCTGGACGGTTATGATGATCAAAATCATCTGGTGGCAAAATCATATCACTCTTGCAGCACCTTGCGAGTGACAATATGAAAAAAGGTCACTAAAAACGCGAAAATGACCCCGCACTCACACTCGAGTATACTGTTGAATCAATCAATTTAAAGACGAACCATAGAGACAAACGATGATCGATACGCATGCTCATATTTACGCCAGCGAATTTGATAATGACCGCGATGAGGTGGTTACGCGCGCTTTAGCTCAAGGGATTAGTAAGATACTGCTGCCCAACATCGATCTTGACTCTATTGAGCCAATGCTAAAAACCGAAGCCACGTATCCAGAAATATGCCGCTCAATGATGGGCTTACACCCTTGCTACGTCGATGGTAATGTTGAGCAAACATTAGCAATCATTCGATCTTGGTTCGAAAAGCACAAATTTATCGCGGTCGGTGAAATTGGTATCGACTTATACTGGGATAAAACGTTCCGCGCGGAGCAAGAAATGGCATTTATCACTCAGTTAAACTGGGCAAAAGAGATGGATTTACCTGTCGTTATCCACACTCGTGATTCGATTGAAGAAACACTGGCCTTACTTCGTCAGGAGCAAGATGGCCGCTTGCGTGGTGTATTTCACTGTTTTGGTGGCAGCGTAGAAGAAGCACAAGCCATCAATGAACTTGGCTTTCATTTAGGTATCGGCGGCGTCTCAACGTTTAAAAATGGTGGGATGGATAAAGTCATTCCGCATCTTGATATGGACTGGGTGATCCTAGAAACCGACTGCCCATACCTAGCGCCAGTCCCACATCGTGGAAAACGCAATGAGCCCGCATACACATCATTAGTGGCCGCTCGAGTGGCTGAGTTGACCAACTCAAACATAGAAGAGCTCGATCGTATCACGACTCAAAATGCGACCGCGCTCTTTCGCTTATAACGGTATAAGAACACCTAGCGATCAAAAAAGCGACTTAGATAAGCCGCTTTTTTACAGTCTGGAATGGATTACTCTTCCACTTCTGCCTCTTCGTCTTTGCGTGTATAAAAACGGGCAAAGAACAAACCCACTTCAAACAGCAAACACATCGGAATAGCTAACAGAGTTTGAGAAATAATATCTGGTGGCGTCAGCAACATGCCAACAACAAAAGCACCAACAATAATATATGGGCGCTTTTCTCTTAGATCTTGTGGCGTCGTTGCACCAGTCCAACACAGCAAGATAATCGCGACAGGCACTTCAAACGCAATACCAAATGCCATGAACAGCGCAAGTACAAAATCAAGATAGCTCGAGATGTCGGTTGCGAACTCTACCCCGCCTAGCGAGATAGCCGTAAAGAAGCCAAATACCAGTGGGAACACCACGAAGTAAGCAAATGCCACACCACAGTAGAACAACAATGAGCTAGAAAATAACAGTGGCATGATCAATCGACGCTCATGCTTGTACAAACCTGGCGCAACAAAGGCCCAGACTTGGTACAAGATAAACGGCACCGCAATAAACACCGAAGCAATTAACGTCAGCTTCAATGGTGTAAAAAATGGCGAAGCCACATCTGTTGCAATCATAGTTGCCCCCTCTGGCAGTCGTTCTACCAATGGGGCTGAGACAAACTCATAGATGTGGTTAGAAAAATAAATTAGCCCGACAAACACCACCAACACTGCCAAGATGGCACGCAATAGTCGGTTACGGAGTTCTAGCAAATGGCTAATTAAAGGTTGTGTCTGCTCGACGGTAGACATGGCAAACCTCTTTTATAAAGCTGATCAAAAAGGAGCTACCATCTTGTGTAGCTCCTCCTACTGAGACTATTCGGCTTTTTTATCTGCCGCTGTAACCTTGATCTCTTCCGCTTTCTCAACACCTTCAGTCGCACTAGCCTCGTGTTTCGTTGGCTCTGCGTCTGATTTGGTTGGCTCCGCGTAAGGGCGGTTTACAGATTGCGCCGCTTTCTTCAGTTCATCGACCGAAGATTTAAGCTCCGGAGACAGATCTTCCATCCCCATTTGCTCTGCTTTGCGCAAGTTTTCTTGCAGCTCTTGGACTTTCAGCTCATGTGACAATTCGTCTTTCACGCTGTTTGCCATGCTCTTTGCAGCACCGACAAAACGAGAAACACTACGAATAGCATGAGGCAAACGTTCCGGTCCAAGAACGACCAGACCAACAACAGATATTAATACCAGTTCCCAAAAACCGATATCGAACACTTATTACGCCTGCTCTTTGTCTTTTTTCGTTTCAGGAGCCGCTTCTTTTTGCTGCTGTTTTTCTAAACTTTTTGGCTCAAAGTCTGCGTCTTTTTCTTCTTTCTTCGCAGAATCATCTTCGCTCATTGCTTTCTTGAAGCCCTTAACGGCACCACCTAGATCGCCACCGATACCACGTAGTTTCTTAGTTCCGAATAGCAATACAACAATTACAGCAATGATTAGAAGTTGCCAAACACTGATACCACCCATTCTTTTTACCTCGGGTCTTTAAACAAATTTATTTCAAGAGTTTAACGTCTAACGACGATAAGCTCGCCAACTAAGCAGCCAAAATGTGACACCAGCGATGCCGCTAGCGACCGATAACTGCTCATAAGCGTGATCCACTAATATTGCCGAGCATACGACTAAAGTGGCTCCAACACCAAATAAAAACTTTCCTGTCGCCTGCTGACGCTTACTCTGACGGTAACCTTGGTAAAGCTGATCCATGCGTTGATTCATGGCTTTACCTTGTTTAAGGCTATCGTAAAGCAGCTCCGGCAGTTCCGGTAACTTTTCTGCCCAAAACGGTGCGCGGTCTTTAATGGCATTCACTAAAGCTTGCGGGCCGACTTGGTTCATCATCCATTCTTCAAGGAAAGGCTTCGCCGTTTCCCACAAATCAAGTTGCGGGTACAACTGGCGACCCAGTCCTTCGACGTACAACAGCGTTTTTTGTAGCAATACAAGCTGCGGTTGGACTTCCATATTGAATCGACGCGCAGTGTTGAACAGGTTCAACAGTACGTGACCGAAAGAGATTTCACACAGTGGTTTAGCGAAAATTGGCTCACACACAATGCGAATCGCAAATTCAAATTCGTCGACATTGGTATCAGCAGGAACCCACCCCGAATCAACGTGCAATTCCGCTACACGGCGGTAGTCACGATTGAAGAAAGCGAGGAAGTTTTCCGCCAGATAGCGTTTGTCTTCACTATTAAGTGTACCAACGATCCCACAATCCAGCCCAATCCACATCGGATTCTCTGGATGCTCCGGTTTAACGAACACGTTGCCCGGGTGCATGTCGGCATGGAAAAAGCTGTCTCGGAACACCTGAGTGAAGAACACACTCACGCCGCGCTCTGCAAGCAACTTCATATTAGTGCCATTTGCTTCCAAGCCCTCAATATCAGAGACTTGAATGCCATATATTCGCTCAGAAACCATGACAGTTTCATTACTAAAGTCAGGAAAAACTTCAGGAACGTACAGCTCTTCACTGCCCTCAAAGTTGCGACGCAGTTGAATCGCATTGGCGGCTTCACGACGTAAGTCGAGTTCATCCAAAAGTGTTTTTTCGTATTCACGAACCACTTCAACAGGCTTTAAGCGACGAGCCTCAGGCATTGCACGGGCGACTATACGCGCCATGCGGTGCATCAGTTTTAGATCTGAATCAATGACCGGACGAATATCTGGACGGATGACTTTTAATACCACTTCTTGGCCAGTGCCTTTTAGACGCGCAGTGTGTACTTGCGCAATCGATGCTGACGCTAGCGGCTTGATATCAAATTCCGTGAACCAGTTCTCTAATGGGCCGCCCAGAGCCAACTCCATCTGCTCTTTTGCCAATTGCCCATCAAATGAAGCAACTCGGTCTTGTAAAAGCGCAAGAGGGTCAGCAATGTGTGGCGGAAAGAGGTCACGGCGAGTCGACATCATCTGGCCAAATTTAATCCAAACAGGACCAAGCTCTTGTAAGGCAAGACGAAGACGTTCGCCCAATGGTTTTTCTGGGTGTTGGTTCTTAATCCAGAATAAGCTTTTGCGCATTAATAGCGGTGCTTTGGTTAGCTGATGCTCTGGCAACAACTCATCCAAGCCATATTCCAGCTGAACTTTAATGATGTGGTATAAGCGCTTTATTTCTGTTGGCGTCATGGTTGCTCCAACGCCGGCTTATCTGTATCAAGTTTGTTTAGTAGTGCATTGAGTCGAGCTTCCACACGGGAGGCTTGGCTACGTACATCATCCACTTGGTCACAGAAGTAGGCGACTTCCAATGGTGCTGGTGCCAATTTCCACTCTTCCGTCACCACTTGAGCAAGATGTCGTTGGTGCTTATCTGCTTGAGAAGCAAAAAAACGCCCGACATTCTTAGTGCCTTGGACAACAGTATGTGCGACAACATCGCCTGTCACGCGAGATAACCACTCTTCGATGTCTGGCTTGCAATCCACCATCAATTGAGAGAATTTTTGTGCTAACTGAATATCACCCTCAAGCTCCAGCTTATCTTGTTTGATAAGACGAGTGATGTTGGCTTGATCGCGCAGTTCAGGCAGCACGCTTAGATTCAGTGACAGATAACAATCTGGCTGACCTTCATAATGGCCCAATACATCAATTTGCTGGCTGAAAATGAACGTCAGCGTCTTATTGATTTCTTTTAGGTGAATTTGAATCACCTGACCTTTTAGGCGTGACAAACGACGCCCCAATTCAGGGTCGTCTTTGATCAAGGTATTCAGCGTTGTTTCAATAACCGCTGTGATAAGAGGTTCAAATGGCATGCCGCTTATCCTTAGAATTTGTAGCCACGGTGCAACGCCACAATACCACCAGTAAGGTTGTAGTATTTGGTGTTTTCAAAGCCGGCTTCAATCATCATGCTTTCCAGCGTATCTTGATCTGGGTGCATGCGGATCGATTCTGCTAAGTAACGGTAACTGTCAGCATCGTTCGCCACCAACTCACCCATTTTTGGTAATAGGTGGAAAGAGTACGCATCGTACACTTTTGACAGTGGGTCTAAGATTGGCTTCGAGAACTCAAGAACCAATAGACGACCGCCCGGCTTTAATACGCGGAACATTGAGCGAAGTGCTTTGTCTTTGTCTGTTACGTTACGCAGACAGAAACTGATAGTAATCACATCAAAGTAATCGTCTGGGAACGGCAATTCTTCCGCGTTTGCTTGTACGTAATGCACATTGCCAACGATGCCATTGTCGCGCAGCTTGTCACGGCCGACGTTAAGCATCGAGTTGTTGATGTCCGCTAGGATCACATGGCCTTGGTCGCCAACAATACGCGAGAATTTCGCCGTCAGGTCACCAGTACCACCACCTAGGTCAAGAACACGTTGACCCGGACGAGCGCCACTGCAATCAATAGTAAAACGCTTCCAAAGGCGGTGAATACCACCCGACATCAAATCATTCATGATGTCGTATTTTGCTGCCACTGAGTGGAAAACTTCGGCAACTTTGGTCACTTTTTCATCTTTTGCCACAGTGGTAAAACCAAAGTGGGTCGTTTCATTCTCTAACGCTGTATTTGATTGCACGCTTGTGTCCGTCATTCTGATTCCTCTTCGGCAGCACTTTTTCACATCAGGGCGATGGCTGACAAATATGCTCGCCCACTGTACTGCGGTCGATTAGTTTACTTTATCCTCAGCCGGATGTCTTTCTACTAAAGAAGCATTTTCAGAAAATGACTCGCTCTGTGCTAACTGAGACAGTTCAGGAGAAATAGGGCGTTTTACTTCAACCCCAAGCTGCTTAAAGCTCTCAGCCTGACGAATCACATTGCCCCGCCCTGTTGCAAGCTTATTCATTGCCCCTTGATACGTTTGATTGGCTTTGTCTAAAGCGCCTCCTAGCCCTTCCATATCATCAATAAACAATCGCAGCTTGTCGTACAACTTTGCGGCACGCTCCGCAATTAATTGGGCATTTTCATTCTGACGTTCATTGCGCCATAGGTTGTCAATCGTGCGCAGTGCCACCAGCAAGGTGGTTGGGCTCACTAAGATAATGTTTTGTTCCATCGCGTCTTTCACCAAGCTCGGATCCGCTTGAATCGCGACTTGGAATGCAGGCTCCACCGGAATAAACATCAACACGTAGTCGAGGCTCTGAATGCCTTTCAACTGATGGTAATCCTTAAGGCTCAACCCTCTAATGTGTGCACGCAGGGCGGAAAGGTGATCGCTCAGCGCCTGATCACGTTGAGTGTCGGTTTCAGCGTTAAAGTAGCGCTCGTATGCCACCAAAGCCATCTTCGAATCGACCACCACTTGTTTGTTTTGCGGTAAGTGAACAATCACATCAGGTTGATAGCGCTTGCCCGCTTCGTTTTGCAAGCTCACCTGAGTTTGGTATTCGTGCCCTTCACGCAAGCCAGATTCTGCCAATACGCGAGCCAGAACCACTTCCCCCCAGTTACCTTGTTGTTTGTTATCGCCTTTTAGTGCCTGGGTTAGGTTAACCGCCTCTCGAGTCATGTGTTCATTAAGGCGTTGCAGGTTTTTCAACTCGTGCACCAACGTATGACGCTCTTTGGCTTCTTGGCTAAAGCTGTCGTTAACCTGCTTTTTGAACCCTTCCAACTGCTCTTTGAGCGGAGAAAGCAAGCCCTCCAAACTCTGACGGTTTTGAATGTCGACTTTAGCGGTTTTCTCTTCGAACAACTGATTCGCTAAGTGCTCGAATTGCTGCTTTAAACGCGCTTCTGCTTGTTCAAGGATTTGCAGCTTTTCAGCATTGGCTTGATTGATCTGTTCGTGACGCGCTTGCTGCTCACCAAGCTGGGTTTCAAGGCGTGATTTATGTTCTCGCATCTGCCCTAGCTCATCAAAATACTGCTGACGCTCTTGTTTCACTGCTTCAAAATAGCGCAGCTTTTCCATCGCAGCCATCAGCTTACCGTGTGTTTGACGCACCTCAAATGCGGCTTTATCACGCTCATCATCAAGCTCATCCAACTCTTGCTGCGCATCTGCAAGGCTCTGCTTTGCCTGTTCAAGCTGTTGTTGATGAAACTGTTTTTCGGAATGTAATTGCTGCTCAAGCAACTGAGTTTGCATCGCAAAACGTTGTTTGACCCACCAACCTACTGCGATGCCGCTCGTGGTCGCGGCAAAAAGTGAAGACAGAATGAGAGATTGATGCTCAAGAATCCATTGCATAATAGCGAGTTAGCCTGTGTTTTTTATCTTTAATAATGGTATTTATATACTGGATAAATGTCCAGTTTGTTGGATGAAAAGTCCTCGCATACACTAGAGGATATTAACCTCTAAACGGTTATATTTCGCCCGAGAGGTCATCATGCCCTCGAGTTTCCGTACAACATACTCACTCCTGTTCATATTTTCGACAAAGAGCAGTACGTCATCATTACATAGAGGCATCATGAACGAGCGTCGCGCCCTAGGATTTGGGCTTTCAGCGGTATTACTTTGGTCAACAGTGGCAACCGCATTTAAATTGACTTTGGCGGAGTTCTCTCCTATTCAGATGCTCACCATGGCAAGCATTGTGTCTGCGATCGCACTGACCATTGTGTGTGGCGTGCAAGGTAAGTTAAACCAACTTAGTGCGACTTTTCTGTCTAACCCTTGGTACTACTTGCTACTGGGCTTAATTAACCCTCTCGCTTACTACCTGATTTTATTCAAAGCATACGATTTGTTACCGGCCTCTCAAGCGCAAGCCATTAACTACAGCTGGGCCATCACTCTAACCTTGATGGCGGCGATGTTCTTAGGTCAGAAAATTCGTGGCAAAGATTGGATCGCGTGTTGCTTTAGTTATGCCGGAGTCATTGTGATTGCCACTAAAGGTAACGTATTGGGAATGGATTTTGAAAGTCCACTTGGCGTCTGTTTGGCGCTGCTTTCCACACTACTTTGGGCGAGTTACTGGATCCTGAATACAAAAAACAAAGCAGACCCTGTCATTGGCGTATTACTGGGTTTCTTAGTGGCGATCCCTTTTGCTGTTGGTCTGAGTCTCTATGAGGGGGCAAGCTGGGGCCAGATTTCTACCAAAGGTTGGGCTGCGGTGACTTATGTCGGCCTATTTGAGATGGGAGTGACATTTGTACTGTGGCTTACGGCGCTCAAACTGACTGAGAATACGGCGCGTATCAGCAACCTGATTTTTGCATCACCGTTTATCTCTCTTGCACTCCTTGCGACAATCATAGGAGAAGAGATTCATCCATCAACATTGATGGGATTGGTCATGATCATCAGCGGTTTGGTTATCCAACAAGTTCGCTTCGGAAAATCACGTCAAGTCACGGAAACGGCCCAGTAAGTTATTTAAAAACCGACAAGATTACCTCAAAAGGAGAGGTGGTTAACAAATCAATCATTAACCACCTCTCTCCTGATATAGAAAACACCTTGCTTCAGATACGATAGCGCATTCGCTACACATCCAGAATTATCATTTAAGCGCTTTGCAGACCTCCTGCAACAAACCGCTAAGGTCATCTAGTAATTATGTTTCGCTTTGCAGTATCTTCCGATCTTCTCTCTACATGGAAACATGCGCTGCACCACTTTTGTGGTCGTTTCCAAGCTCAAGGGCTACTCTTTGCCCACGACTACACGCATCAATGGCAGTTCAGTGAAATCAGCACAACGGATATCCATCAAGAAGATATTGTGGCCTTACTTCAATCGATGACCAAACAGTTCAAGGCACCAAGCCTCGCGGTGGAGCGCATCAACTTTTCAGGCCAGACCTTAAGCTTTTGTCCGATATGGCAACCTAACGGTACACTTTTTGCGGCGATTGCCTTAGTCCACAACAATGAACATTCAACAGAAGTCACCATCGATTTGAGCGCTCTATGTGGACGCATTGGTTTTGACATTGGCGTGATTTTTCATCAAGAGCAATTGCGAAACCAACAGCCTGTTAATACCACATTACCGAGCTTACAAGAATTTGTTGATGGGCTAGATGACCACACATGGATAAAAAGTATTAATGGTGAATATGTCCTAACCAGCCGAACTGTTGAAGAGGCTTGGAATATGAAAAGTACGGACATTATTGGCAAAAAAGATCGCGAATTGTTTACTCCTGCACGCGCTCAACAATTTATGGATGCAGACCAAGAAGTCATCGCGACGGGTAGGCAACACACCGTCGAAGAGTGCTCGCAAGTTGATGGTAGCAACAAGCCTATTTGGTTAGAGACCATAAAATCGCCCATTCGCAACCAAGCTGGTGAGCTCATTGGAATTTTGGGTATGACACGCAATGTGACCCGTCGTAAAACCGTTGAAAACCAGCTCTCATTGGCATCGACCATTTTTAATCATTCTCATGAGGGCATGATGATCACCGATCGTACGGCCAATATTCTTGAGATTAACAGTGCCTTTACTCGCATCACTGGCTTCACCGCAGAAGAGGCCATTGGACAAAAGCCGAATATCATCCGCTCTGGCCACCATGATCCGGACTTCTACACAGAGCTATGGCGTCAGCTTAAAACAACAGGCCAATGGAAAGGTGAGTTTGTAAACCGAAGAAAGGACGGCAGCGTTTATCCCCAACTGGCGACCATCAGCACCGTCGTGGATGAAAGCAGTCATTTGGTGAATTACATCTGTGTATTTGAAGATATATCTGTACGTAAGGCGCACGAAGAAAAGCTGCAGAGAATGGCGTTTTATGATCCGCTTACCAGCTTGCCCAATCGCACTCAGCTTTTGTCATTGCTGGAACAACACATTGAAAGCGGCCGTAAACATCATCACTCTTTTGCGACCCTATTCCTCGACATTGATCACTTCAAACACATCAATGATAGCTTAGGGCACTTCTATGGTGATCAACTCCTCACTAAATTAGCGGAACGATTACAAGACGTCTTGCACCGACAAGCGCATGTGGCTCGGATCGGTGGGGATGAGTTTGTGATCATTTTGCCAAACATCCAATCAAAATCGCGACTTATCGATGCCGTTGAGGAAGTACTAAACCTATTCAACCGACCATTTAAAGTAGGTCAAAATGAATCGCTTCGCGTCTCGACGAGTATTGGCATTGCTTGCTATCCACAAGATGGTCAAGACAGTGAAACACTATTGAAAAATGCCGATACGGCAATGTACTTAGCCAAGAAAAATGGGCGCAATGGCTATGCATTTTATTCTCCAGATTTAACCGACAAGTCAATTTCTCACGTTCGTCTACAATCTGCGCTGCATGAAGCGATTGAAAAAAATGAGCTTTATCTGGTTTATCAGCCTCAATACCAAATCCAAAACCACAAGGTCGTCGGTGTTGAAGCATTGTTGCGCTGGGATCACCCAGAACTCGGTAGCGTTTCTCCGGCAGAGTTCATTCCTATTGCAGAAAAAACCGGACTGATCCAAGTAATTGGTCCATGGGTAATGAAAGAGGCGTGCCGACAAGGAAAAGATTGGTTAGACCAAGGCATTGATTTTGGCAAAATGGCCATCAATGTTTCAGCGCTTCAACTGCAAAAGCCGGGGTTTATTCAACGCTTAAAAGACATTTTGCAGCAAACTCAATTTCCAGCAGATCGCATCGATTTAGAAATTACTGAAAGCTATCTACTGAATGACCCATTGCATGCGATTGAGTCTCTCAACCAGTTAAGGCAATTGGGAGTAGAAATATCATTGGATGATTTTGGAACGGGCTATTCTTCGCTATCGTATCTAAAAGGTCTACCAATCAATAAACTCAAAGTCGACCGCTCATTTGTCAGCGATGTCCCAAGCAACAACGACAGTAACGCGATCGTAAATGCGATCATTGCGATGGGTAAAACATTATCCTTAACCGTCATTGCAGAGGGGATAGAGACCGCGCAGCAAGCGCAGTACTTGCATGAGCGAGGCTGTCTATATGGTCAAGGTTATCGCTTTAGCGCGCCCGTCAGTCCTGAAGCGTTATTCAAATAATCAAAGCAAAAAGACCAAGCTTGCGCTTGGTCTTTTTCAATGTCATTGAGTTCGGCGAACTGCGCTCATATTTAGCTAAGGCACTACGCCCACTGTCCCGCAACAAAGCCACTCGACCAACACCATTGGAAGTTATAGCCGCCCAACCAACCCGTTACATCTATAACCTCACCAATGAAGTACAAGCCTTTGATGTTCTTACATTCCATGGTTTTTGAAGATAGGTGATCGGTATCTACCCCGCCTAAAGTCACTTCCGCTGTGCGGTAACCTTCTGTGCCGTTAGGTGCCACAGCCCAGTTCTCTAAACGTTCAACGATAGCTGCCATCTCTTTCGGGTTGAACTGCTTAAGCGGTTTGTCTGCCAGCTCTTTACGCTCAATCAGCACTTCAACTAAGCGCTTTGGTAGCACTTTTGCCAACGTATTCTTTAGAGATTGGTTCGGATGTTTCTCGCGACTGCACTCTAGCAATTCGGCGATATCGTCATTTGGCACGAGATTAATCGTCACCTTCTGACCCGCTTTCCAGAATGACGAGATTTGCAGTACCGATGGACCAGACAAGCCCCGGTGAGTAAACAACAGCGCTTCTTTGAACATGGTGCCATCTTGCGCCGTGATTTCTGCTGGGATAGCAATACCCGAAAGCTCAGCAAAATCTTCTTTGTCTTCCTTGTGCAAAGTAAATGGCACCAGACCTGCCGTTGTGGTGATCACTGGGATCTCGAACTGCTCAGCAATCTTATAGCCAAATGGCGTCGCACCCAGTTTTGGCATCGACAAACCACCCGTTGCGACCACCAAGGATTCACATTCAATGCTTTCCGTTCCTGCATGCAGACGAAAACCATCGTCAGTTTTTTCAATCGAATGCACATCACACTGGTAACGCTGCTGAATGTTTGGCATGTCACATTCTGCTAGCAGCATCTTAACGATGTCTTTGGCGGTAAACGCATCAACACAGAATAACTGTCCATGATCGCGCTCTTCAAACTCGATGCCGTGCTTGCTGACCATCGAGATAAAGTCCCAGTTGGTGTACTGCGACAGCGCTGATTTCACGAAGTGTGGGTTTTGGCATAAATAATTGTTTGAAGAGACATCGTAGTTAGTAAAGTTACAACGACCACCGCCTGAGATAAGGATTTTACGCCCTGGTTTTTTGGCATTATCTAGCACAAGCACATGGCGTCCACGCTTACCTGCCTCTGCCGCGCACATCAAACCCGCTGCACCCGCGCCAATTACAACAACATCAAATTTCTTACTCATCGATAACGCTCAATTACTTACTCAGGTTGGTACCGTCTAAAAAATAAAAAAGGATGTGCGTAATGCACATCCTTGCTTTGTATACAGCTATTCTACCGACAAATATCGAGCGGGAAAAGCGCTTAAATTCCAAGCACCGTATAACGATGTTCTTACTAAAGAATAAAAACCGCGACTAAAGAATAAAAGCGGCGAGCAGAGTAACGCCAAGCAGTGCCGTAGAGAGAATAAATAACTCACGTACTCGTTCACACTTATCGGTAAACAGTCCATCGTGATGATGGTGATACTCTTTACTCTTAATGTAGTGAAACAGCCTCACTTGTTTGGTGACATTACCATGCGTAGTAAAAAAGCCATTGCCATCCACTTGCTGGTAAAGCAAAGGATGCGCTTCACGCATGATATATATCAGAGAACGAAGAGCGGTAAAGTACCTGACCATGTTCACGGCGGTTACTACCATTAGCGCAAATAAGATTGTGTCTCCACTGATCATCTTTCCTCCCTACATCTTCACTGATGCTCAAGAGAAAAAGGCAAACAATGCTTCGCCCTTTACCCGCTGCTATTGCGATCTAAGCGCGTTATACAGCTGGAGCACCCATAATTGAAGATGAACCTTCTTTTGCCATTTGAGCTAGATCTTTGTCGATGAAGAACAAGGCTTTACCATCTTCACCAACCAATTCGATCTTATCTAAAATCCCTTTAAACAACTTCTCTTCTTCGTGCTGTTCTGCCACGTACCACTGTAGGAAGTTAAACGTTGAGTAGTCTTGGCTTGTAAAAGCAACATGCGCCAATTTGTTGATCTTTTCCGTGATCATTTGCTCATGTTCATAAGTTTCACGGAAAACATCGCCTAGGCTCGCAAAATCATGCTTCGGTGCTTCAATTGCACCTAGAATTGGCATTGAGCCCGTTTCGCTCACATAAGTGAAAAGACGTTGCATGTGCTCCATTTCTTCTACGGCGTGAGCGCGTAAAAATTCAGCCGCACCTTCAAAACCTTTGTCTTCACACCAAGCACTCATTTGTAAGTATAGATTGGATGAGAAAAATTCTAGATTAATTTGCTCATTCAATTGTTCAACCATAGTTTGAGACAGCATGTTAACTCCTATTTATGTCCATGCAATATACCCAAGTAACCTCAATACTGGCGGATTGGCGACAATAAAGTCACTTGGGTATAACGCCACTATAACATGATTACTATGGCAAAAGTTTGTACCATTAATATTGATATGAGATCACTTCAGCAAAAATATCTGGGACTTAGTGCTAATCTGAATCTATACCCTCTTAAGGAGATAGCAATATGAGTTACAAACATATTCTTGTGGCCGTCGACCTATCAGATGACAGTAAAGTGTTGATCAAAAAAGCGGTGTCATTGGCTAAGCCTCTAGAAGCCAAAGTCTCTTTCATTCATATCGATGTGAATTATGCCGAGCTCTACACTGGTCTTATCGATATCAATATGGCTGAGGCCCAGCACCAAGCAATGGAAGCGTCACGCACCCAATTGGCAAACTTTGAAGAGTACGCTGAGTACCCAATTACCCATACACTAGTGGGTAGCGGTGATTTGAGTAATGAACTGTGCGACACCATCCAGGAATATAACTTTGACATGGTGGTCTGCGGCCACCACCAAGATTTCTGGAGCAAGATATTGTCTTCGACGCGTCAGCTTATTAACTGCTCACCTGTCGATATGCTGGTCGTACCGCTAAAAGACTGATTTGCATTGGCGTGACCTTAAAACTTGGTTAGACTGCGGGCACATTTGTTGTTGATAAAGATTCTCATCCATGGCTTATCTATCCGCAGTTACCCTACTTTGGGCATTCTCATTTAGCCTGATCGGCGTTTATCTTGCTGGTCAGGTTGATTCTTGGTTCTCCGTTTTCATGCGCATTGCGCTGGCGAGCGTGGTGTTCATCCCTTTCTTAAAATTCCGTGGCGTTAGCAAGTCTCTGATCGTAAAACTGATGATCGTGGGCGGCTTCCAGCTCGGCTTAATGTATTGCTTCTACTACCAGTCTTTCCTGCTCCTTTCAGTACCAGAAGTATTGCTGTTCACCGTATTTACCCCGATTTACGTCACCTTGATTTATGACTTCTTGAAAGGTCGATTCTCGCCTTGGTATTTGGTCACGGCGGCTATTGCGGTACTAGGCGCGGCATGGATTAAGTTTGCGGGCATCAATGAAAACTTCTTGATGGGATTCTTAGTCGTACAGGGTGCTAACTTGTGCTTTGCCATCGGTCAGGTCGGCTATAAGTACATTATGGAAACCGAATCGGTTGAGTTGCCACAGCACACGGTATTTGGTTACTTCTATTTAGGCGCATTGTGCGTGGCGACCATCGCTTTTGCTCTGATGGGGAACTTAGACAAGATGCCAACCACAGCAACACAATGGGGCATTCTGACTTACCTTGGTTTAATTGCATCCGGCTTTGGTTACTTTGCGTGGAACAAAGGTGCGACTATGGTCAATGCTGGCGCACTCGCGGTAATGAACAATGCACTCGTCCCTGCAGGCTTAATTGTAAATATCGTAATTTGGAACCGTGACGTCGACGTAATGCGCCTGGCTGTTGGCGGCGCAATCATCATGCTATCGCTGTGGATTAACGAAACTTGGGTGAAAAAACGCGTAGAGATGAGTTACGCCAGCAAGTAACACAGCTAATCCTACAAACATTTCGACAATAAAAAACGCTCTCCAACTGGAGAGCGTTTTTTTTGATTCGATTAATGCACTTTGGCTTGCGAGCTTGTGCTCATCAAGGTGTTTGGTGGCGTTGGCAGCAACACCTCTAGTTTGGCATTTCGCGCTTCAAGCTTGCGCTGGCGTTTGAGCAATTTTTGCTGCTTTTTGGCTAACTTAAGCAACTTCTTCTGCTGCTTGTAGTGTTTCTTAACCGCTTTTTTCGCCTTCTTCAGCGCTTTCTTATCTGATAAGTCAAACATAGCTGGCGCCTCTAGCTTAGTGGTCGAGGTTACGGCTGCGACTTTCGCTGCCAGTTTTTTCTCTTTTACTCGTTCCACTACACGCTTCACAATCGCCGCTTTCTCTGCACTTTGATCAGAAGTCATAATGATTGATGTGTCTTGAGTGAGTGATGAGGTTGGCAGTGCTTCCGCCAACAAACCACAAGCCTGTTGCTCGGACAGCAACTTGTCTTGGCATTTCTGAGGTGGAATTGCAGCCGGTTTACACAAAGTATCTTTCGAAGCAGAAGATCGCGCACAAGAACGACAAACGAATTTAGGTGCAACCACCAAACGATGAATATCACCCAAGTTATCGGCGATCTGTTTGCGATTCATCTTACATAAACGTTTAGCCATGCTACTACTCCAGCGATTCCGCTATTGACAGTTTTACTCTCATACTGCCTTACAGTCTGCGACTGCATTACATTAAGTGAAATAATAATAATTCTTAATTAGATATACAATCAGAGTGCTGAATAAGCAAGCGAAAAGTGTCAGTAGACATGACGGAAAGTAGAAACGATCACAGCGCCAAATTGAGCGCTGTGAGGAGAAGTGTCGCAGAGTCAGGCAGTTAAAAAATCTTACGCTATGTTTACGCCATTGACGCTTTTACATACACATCGAAACGGTTCTTTTTCGTTTCGATTGCCATGCTTGGTTTTTGCTCATCAAGCCAATTGGCGTAATCAGGGCGCTTTACCACCACACGCTTAGTAGCTAATGACATTGCTGGCGCCAACAAGCCATCCGCATCAAGATCTGCACCGACCAAAGATTGGAAGACGCGCATCTCTTTTTTCACTAATGCCGATTTCTTTTTGTTTTCAGGATGTGGGTACATTGGATCAAGGTAAACAACATCTGGCTGCACGAAATCTTTGTCTTGCGCCAATTGTTCTAACGCATCGTGACTAGAAGCATGAATGAGCGACATGCGCTCTGATACCCAAGTACCAATTTCTGGATCGTGCTTTGCGCGAGCCAAGCCGTCATCCAACAATGCAGCGACCACTGGATGACGCTCAACCATCTGCACTTTACAACCTAACGACGCCAATACGAACGCATCGCGCCCTAAGCCTGCGGTGCCATCAAGTACGGTTGGCGTCGCGCCTTTGTTCAAGCCTGCGGCTTTGGCGATGGCCTGTCCTTTACCGCCACCGAACTTACGGCGATGCCCCACTGCGCCACCAATCAAATCAACAAAGATCGCCCCTAGCTTTGGCTCGTCCACTTTACGCAACTCTAAACGCTCAGTTGTTAAGACTAAGGCAAAATCACTATCATCAGTGTGAGAAAGCTGCCAACGCGCAGCGAGTTCATCAAGGTGAGACTGTTGAGATGGGTCTTCACAAATCAATTGCAGTTGCAAAAGGAGGCTCCAGTAAAATCGGTTTAACTGCCGCTGAGTGTATACCCAAATAACCTATAGATGCTAGGTTCCGCCAAATTGATTTCACTCGGTCATGCTCTTAACAAACAAGCGTGACTGTACGAAGTTCCGTCGATGCGTATAGAATGACCTTTGTCTCTCATCCTTATGGAACGATTTGTATGAATGTCAGCTTGCCTAAACTGGACGATCTCGACCGCGCAATTCTTAAGACTTTAATGGCCGACGCTCGAACGCCATATGCAGAAATGGCAAAACAATTTGATGTTAGCCCAGCAACCATCCACGTTCGCATCGAGAAAATGAAAGCGGCGGATATCATCGAAGGGACGGAGGTCATTGTAAACACCAAGAAGCTTGGTTACGACGTGTGCTGTTTTATCGGCATTAACCTCAATGCGGCGCGTGATTATCATTCTGCACTCGAAAAGCTCAATGCGCTCGATGAAGTGGTCGAAGCCTACTACACCACTGGCGCATACAATATTTTTGTTAAGCTGATGTGCAAATCGATTGAAGAACTTCAATTTGTATTGATTGATAAGCTTCAAGCGATCGACGAAGTGCAATCCACCGAGACCCTGATTTCGTTGCAAAACCCAATCAACCGCAACGTAAATCCTTAGTTTTTAAATCTGGCTTTCTAAATCTAGTTTTCTAAATCAAAGAACAAAAAAATGGGCAGCCACTTGGCTGCCCATTTTCATTCTCAATCGAAATTACGCTGCGATACCTGAATGGCGCAGTAGCGCATCGATTTCTGGTTCACGGCCACGGAAGCGCTTAAATAGCTCCATTGGTTCTTCACTGCCACCCATTTCTAGGATGTTGTTTAAGAAACTTAGACCGGTTTCTTTGTTGAAGATGCCCTCTTCTTCAAAGCGAGAGAACGCATCTGAAGACAACACTTCTGCCCATAGGTAGCTGTAGTAACCTGCGCTGTAACCACCCGCGAAGATGTGACCAAAGCTGTGTGAGAAACGCGCCCACTCAACCGCTGGTACAACCGCCACTTTCTCTTTCACTTCAGCCAAGGTTTCAAGCACACGAGCACCCACTTCTGGATCGTATTCAGTGTGCAGAGTGAAGTCGAACAAACCGAACTCTAGTTGACGTAGGATACCCATCGCTGACTGGAAGTTCTTCGCTGCTAGCATTTTATCTAGCATCGCTTTTGGTAGTGGCTCGCCAGTCTCGTAGTGACCAGAGATAAACGCCAGCGCATCTTCTTCCCAACACCAGTTTTCTAGGAACTGACTTGGTAGCTCAACCGCATCCCAAGGTACACCGTTAATGCCAGAGACTGCGCCCGTTTCTACTCGCGTCAGCATGTGGTGGATACCGTGACCAAACTCGTGGAACAGAGTCACCACTTCATCGTGAGTAAACAATGCAGGCTTGTCGCCCACTGGACGGTTGAAGTTACACGTTAGGTAAGCAACCGGTGTTTGTAGCTCGCCAGATTGCGTGACACGACGACCACGGCAATCATCCATCCACGCACCGCCACGTTTGTGTTCGCGTGCGTATAGATCTAGGTAGAAGCTGCCGCGCAGTGTGCCTTTGTCATCGAAGATATCGAAGAAACGCACTGATTCGTGCCAAGTGTCTACGCCTTCACGCTCTGTCACTGTCATACCAAACACGCGGTTTAACACTTCAAACAGACCACTTACTGCTTTTGATTCAGGGAAGTAAGGACGCAGTTCTTCATCCGAGATTTGGAACAAGTGCTGCTTTTGCTTCTCGCTGTAGTACGCGATGTCCCATACGTTTAGCTCGCTAACACCAAATTCCGCATTCGCAAACTGGCGTAGCTCTTCGATTTCGCGCTCACCTTGTGGTTTCGCTTTGGTTGCCAAATCGTTCAAGAAGCCAAGCACTTGCGCTGGATTCTCTGCCATTTTGGTTGCCAGAGATTTCTCGCTGTAAGTGTTAAAACCCAACATGCGAGAGATTTCATGACGCAGTTTTAGCTGCTCAGTGATGATTTCTGAGTTGTCCCATTTACCTGCGTTTGGACCACGGTCAGAGGCGCGTGTTACGTACGCTTCGTACACTTCTTTACGTAGGTCTTGGTTATCACAGTACGTCATCACCGGTAGGTAAGATGGGATATCTAGCGTGATTAGGTAGCCATCCAGCTCTTTTGCTTCTGCTGCCGCTTTTGCTGCTGCAAGTGCGGATTCTGGCATTCCCGCTAAGTCTTTTTCATCAGTAATATGCTTGGTCCAACCCATGGTTGCATCCAACACATTGTTGGAGAATTTTGAGCTCAGCTCAGACATGCGCTTGCTGATTTCGCCATAGCGGTGTTGCTCGTCCGCAGGCAAACCGATACCTGAAAGCTCAAAATCACGCAGCGAATCCGTGATGGTCTTTTGTTGTGCGCGTGTCAGGTTTGCGAACTCTTCGCTTGCTTTGATCGATTTGTACGCTTCGTACAGACCTTTGTGTTGGCCAACCCAAGTACCGTACTCAGACAAAATTGGTAAGCAGCTTTCGTAAGCTTCACGTAGCGCTTCGCTATTCACCACTGAGTTCATGTGACCCACTGGTGACCAAATGCGGCTCAAACGATCATCGATCTCTTCAATCGGCGCGATCACACTTGCCCAGCTTGGGTTTGCATTGTCTTTTAGTACCTCATCAACTTTGGCACGACAATCTGCAATCGCCTGCTCCACTGCAGGTTTAATGTATTCTGGTTTGATTTGTGAAAACGGAGGAAGATCCGTAAACGTAAGAAGTGGATTAGACATGAATAATTCCTTTTGTGTTTTGGCTCTGTAATTGCCTATCTATATTTATTGAAATAGGCCAACTCAATGCACAGGCAAGTCAACAACATGGATGGGGGATCTCCGTTCCCTTTATCTATGCCGCGATGACCAAATGGTCAAAGAGCGCTTGCTCTGTCCTTGAGTCTTATAGGTTTCGTCATGTCATAAGAGAGTATGTCACTCAAACACGACGCGTTTTAGTATTGTTACAAATAACTAAATATGGGTAGCGCAATGAAATTTCAATGCTACTTCCGCACCAACGGTGTTTCATTTACGTTGAATTGAACGGAAGTTCTACATATTCGAGTTACTTGAGTATAATACCTCCATAAATCGAAAATCACAGACCACACTCATTCAAAGAGTGTTTCGAGAGTTTAATTTGTTAAGTTACCGCCACAGCTTCCACGCTGGCAACCATGCTGACGTGGTAAAACACATCGTTCAAAGCCTCATTCTTGATGCACTAAAGCAGAAAGATAAGCCGTTTGTTTATCACGATACCCACTCGGGTGTGGGACGCTACGATCTGACTCACGAATGGTCTGAGAAAACGGGTGAATACAAACAAGGCATCGCGCGCATTTGGGATAACCCAAACATCCCTGAAGACATCGCCAGCTACATCGACTCAATCAAAACATTGAACAACGGTGAAAATCTGCGTTACTACCCAGGCTCACCACGCGTTGCACGTGCGCAGATCCGCCCTCAAGACCGTATGATTCTGACAGAATTACACCCAGCCGATCACCCGCTGCTTGAGCAAGAGTTCCACCGCGATCGTCAAGTGAGTATCTACAAAGAAGACGGCTTTAAGCGTCTGAAAGGCAGTTTGCCACCGCAAGAACGCCGTGGTTTGGTGCTGATTGATCCTCCATACGAGTTGGCGAAAGAGTACCGTGATGTCGTCCAAGCGATTCATCAAAGTTACAAACGCTGGGCAACAGGCATTTACGCGATTTGGTACCCAGTGGTAAACCGCTGTGATATCGAAGATATGATTGAAGGCTTGGAAGGACTTGGCATTCGCAAAATCCTACAAATCGAGCTTGGCGTATCTCCAGATACCAACGAGCGCGGCATGACGGCATCTGGCATGATCGTGATTAACCCTCCGTGGAAACTGGAAAGCCAGATGAAAGAGATTCTGCCATTCCTACAAGAAGCGATCGCACCAGCAACGGGCCACTGGAAAGTTGACTGGATCGTTCCAGAGTAAATACCTCTTCTGCTCTTTAAGCTTTTAAACGCAACGATGAAATCGTTGCGTTTTTTTTTTGATTTTTCGTTCATTTTGAATTCCAAATACTCGCCTTATTCCGCTTTGCTATCCTTTCATCGCTATTTGTCATAAGCAATGTCACTTTTTCCCATTTAGGAAATTGCTAGACTCGATTTATGATAGGGACAATGGATCATGCCTAAGTCAGTTCAACAGGCCTAGGCAGGTAACAATTCATTTCGGGATGTTGAGTTCATCACCCACCACCCCAATGTAATTGTTATAAGACAAAAATTAATAAGCTCTTGGAGAAAGTAATGGCGACTCATTTTGATTATATCTGTATCGGCGGCGGCAGCGGCGGTATCGCATCAGCAAACCGTGCAGCAATGTACGGTGCTAAAGTAGCGCTTATCGAAGCTCAAGACCTTGGCGGTACCTGTGTAAACGTTGGTTGTGTGCCTAAGAAAGTGATGTGGCACGGCGCGCAAGTTGCAGAAGCAATGAACCTGTACGCAGAAGACTACGGCTTCGATGTAGATGTAAAAGGTTTCGACTGGAGCAAACTGGTTGAGAGTCGTCAGGCTTACATTGGTCGTATCCACCAATCTTACGACCGCGTTCTTGGCAACAACAAAGTAAACGTTATCAAAGGTTTTGCTAAGTTCGTTGACGAGAAAACGGTTGAAGTAAATGGTGAACACTACACAGCAGATCACATTCTGATCGCAGTGGGTGGTCGTCCAACGATTCCAAACATCCCTGGCGCAGAATACGGCATCGATTCAAACGGCTTCTTCGAGCTTGCTGAGCAACCAAAACGCGTTGCAGTGATCGGTGCAGGTTACATCGCGGTAGAAATCGCCGGCGTACTGCATGCACTTGGTACAGAAACGCACCTATTCGTTCGTAAAGAATCACCGCTACGTAGCTTCGATCCAATGATCATTGAAACGCTAGTAGAAGTGATGGACGCAGAAGGTCCAACGCTGCACACCCACTCTGTGCCAAAAGAAGTGGTAAAAGAAGCAGACGGCAGCCTAACTCTGCACCTAGAAAACGGTGAGAGCCAAAACGTTGATACCCTAATCTGGGCAATCGGTCGTCACCCAGCAACTGACGCTATCAACCTAGCATCAACTGGCGTTGCAACGAACGATCGTGGCTACATCAAGGTAGACGAATACCAAGAAACGAACGTGAAAGGCATCTACTGTGTAGGTGACATCATGGAAGGCGGTATCGAGCTAACACCAGTGGCGGTGAAAGCGGGTCGTCAACTTTCTGAGCGTCTGTTCAACAACAAACCAAACGCGAAGATGGACTACGATTTGGTACCAACTGTGGTATTCAGCCACCCACCAATCGGCACTATCGGTCTAACGACTCAAGAAGCTGAAGAGAAGTACGGTAAAGACAACATCAAAGTCTACACGTCTGGCTTTACTGCGATGTACACAGCGGTTACTAAGCACCGTCAACCATGTAAGATGAAGCTAGTATGTGCTGGCGAAGAAGAAACGGTTGTTGGTCTTCACGGCATCGGCTTTACGGTTGATGAAATGATTCAAGGCTTCGGCGTAGCAATGAAGATGGGCGCAACCAAAGCAGACTTCGACTCTGTTGTGGCTATCCACCCGACGGGCTCAGAAGAGTTCGTGACGATGCGCTGATAGCGCCAATTGCGTTAATCGTTGACATATGAATTAACGACTTAACACAAAGAGAAAGGGCCATCATTAATGGCCCTTTTTACATCCACAAAGCGACATGGCTTGAGCATTTTAGCTCCTCCTATCACTTAAGTTGCTGCAAGTACTTATAAACCGTCGGTTCTGAGATATTCAGGCTATGCGCAACTTTACCGACAGTACCTTTTAATAAAAAGATACCCTCATTATTCAACTCAGTTACGATGGTGATTTTGTCTTCTTTCGATAAGTCTTCAATTGGCACAGGGTAAGCCTCTAGCACCTTATCAATGCGAATATCGACCATTTCAGGGATACTGACCCCCAAGTGCTCATCAATCTGATTCTCTTCAGAAAATGTAGGGTAACCGGACAGCAGAGAATCAATAAAGCGCTTCGCATTAACAAACTGCTCCACCATCATATTAATACACATGGCGCCAACAATTTGCTTTTCTGCATTTCGAATATAGAACGTCGCACACTTCAGCTTTTTGTTGTCTTTCGATAAGCCAACGTAGTTACATTCATAATCCACCGACTTATCTGTCGCCAGAGACTTTGCTACCAAGTTAGTGATCGGATCGCCAACTTTTCTTCCACTAATATGGCCATTACGAATCTTATAAATTGATTGCTCTAAATCGGATAGATCATGCAATACGACTTCAACATCTTCACCTAAAAAATCCGCCAACATATCGACTATCGGTTCATACAGCGACAGGTAATCCATGCCACATTCCCTCCTTTATATTTTGATAATAATTTATCACAAACAACCTTACCAAACGCACTAATTATAATAAATTTTATTATTTATTCATTTTGGAGATCAAAATCACGTTCAACGTATAATTTTTTAGCGATAATGTTCCACAGAAAAGCAAACGGATAAATTTTTATCTGTTAATACTTAATTATACGAGTGAAACATTATGTGGAAAAAGCTAGAGCCATACCGCTCATCAATCGTCTTGCTACTCGCGCTCATAATTGGCGCCATCTTTGGCATTGCGGCACCTGAACTTGCACTAAAAGTAAAACCAATCGGTCAAATCTTTCTAAACCTTCTTTTCATGGTGATCGTTCCTTTGGTTTCACTCAGTGTTATGTCTTCGATTGCCAGCATGACTGACCTGAAAAAGCTGGGCAAAATCCTTGGCCTAGTATTGGTTATCTCAATTGCAATGGCATTCTTCCCTGCACTTGGTATCGTGGGCATCGCACAGATGTTTGACATCTCTCAAGGTGTAACCATCGATCTAAGCCAAGAATTCACTGGTGGCAGCGGCGGTATGGATTTCGTAAGCATGTTCACGACGAATGATTTTGTGGGTCTGCTATCTAAATCAAACATCCTTGCATTGATCATCATGTCTGTTCTTGCAGGTATCGCGACAAGTCAAGCTGGTGAGAAAGGCAAGAAAATCGCTGAGCTTATCGATGCAGCTAACGCAATCGTAATGAACATTGTTGGCCTAATCATGAAGCTTGCTCCTGTTGGTCTAGGCGCGTTCTTCGCCGCAACAATGGCTTCACAAGACAGCTCGATCCTTGCACCTCTAGCAACCGTTATTGGCCTACTTTGTGGCTACATGGTGGCTTACTACATCGTTGGTGCGTGTGTTTACTCGTACATCGGTGGTGGCGTGAATGGTGTAAAACAATTCTGGAAATACGCTGCGGCACCTTCAATCACTGCTCTAGGTACTTGCTCATCTCTGGGTACACTACCAGTCACGATCAAAACAGCAGATAACATGGGCATTCGTAAAGACATTTACGATATTTGTATCCCTCTGTTTGTAAACCTAAACAAATCCGGCGTAGCGATCACTGCAGCGATTAAAGTTGTCTTCATCTACGCAGTATTAGGCCTACCGTTCACATTTGATGTATTCGCTATGACGATGGTTATCGCAGTGCTATCTGCAATCATCATTGGTGGCGTACCTGGTGGTGCATTCTTGGGTGAAATCTTCATCGTAACCACTCTCGGTCTTCCACTTGAAGCAATTCCAGTTCTGGTTGTAATCGGCACGGTATGTGACGCACCAGCAACCGTACTAAACGTAGTACACGACTTAAACGCGACACAAATCGTTGAGCGCTTTATGGGCAAAGAAACACAACAACAAGAACAAATTCAACCTGTTGAACAACTGGCATAGGACACAGACAAATGACAAGTAAACATATCGAAACCAAATTGGTAACTGCTGGCCGTAAACCTCGTTTCTTACAAGGCTCTGTAAACCCAGTAATTCAACGTGCGTCTTCTCTCGTATTTGACAGCGTTCAACAAAAAAAACACGCAACGGCAAACCGCGCAAAAGGTGAACTGTTCTACGGTCGTCGCGGCACTTTAACTCACTTCGCTCTGCAGGATGCGATGTGTGAACTAGAAGGTGGTGCAGGTTGTTACCTATACCCATGTGGTGCAGCAGCAGTTTCTAACTCGATTCTAGCGTTCGTTGAATCTGGCGACCACGTTCTAATGACAGGTGCAGCATACGAGCCGACACAAGACTTCTGTAACATCGTACTAAAAGACATGGGCGTTTCGACCACTTACTATGACCCAAGTGTTGGTGAAAAAATCGCAGAACTAGTACAAGACAATACAAAAGTGGTTTTCCTTGAATCACCAAGCTCAATCACGATGGAAGTACAAGATATTCCTGGGATTGTGAAAGCGATTCGTGCCATCAATGAAGAAATCATCATTATGATCGACAACACTTGGGCTGCGGGCATTCTATTCCCTGCACTTGAGTTCGGCATCGATATCTCTATTCAAGCGGGTACGAAGTACATCATTGGTCACTCAGATGCGATGCTTGGCACGGCGGTAAGTAACGAGCGTTGCTGGGATCGCCTACGTGAGCGTTCTTACTTGATGGGTCAAATGGTTGATGCGGACACCGCTTATGTAGCGGCACGCGGCCTACGCACGATGGGCATTCGTCTTGCACAACATGAACAAGCAAGTATCGAAGTCGCGAAATGGTTGGAAGCTCGTCCAGAGGTTGCGGTAGTAAACCACCCTGCACTACCAAGCTGTAAAGGTCATGAGTTCTATGTTCGTGACTTCAAAGGCTGTAACGGTCTATTCAGCTTTGTGCTGAACAAGAAACTGTCTCAAGAAGAGCTAGAACTTTACCTAGATAACTTTGAGCATTTCTCTATGGCTTACTCATGGGGTGGTTACGAATCATTGATTCTTGCAAACCAACCTGAAGAGCTAAACGCGATTCGCCCTGCAAACCCTGTAGACTTTGAAGGCACACTTATCCGCGTTCATATCGGCCTAGAAAACGTTGCTGACCTTATTGAAGACCTAGAGAAAGGCTTCGACCGTATTTACAAATAATATCGACAGCACCACAGTTGGATGTGGTGCTTTTTTTTGGAGTTTCTATGCAAATTGTATTTTCTGATCAAGCGCCTGCAGCAGTAGGCCCATTCTCACAAGCGATCAAATCTAACGGCATGTTGTACCTATCTGGCCAACTTCCACTAAACCCTGAAACAATGAAGTTCGCATCAGACAACGTGACAGGTCAAGCTGAACAAATCTTTAAGAACATCAGCGCAGTACTTGCGGAAGCCGGCTGTGAAAAAACTCAAGTAGTGAAAACGACGGTATTCCTTTCTGATATGAACAACTTTGCCGAGTTCAATACTGCTTATGCTGCGTTCTTCGAAGAGCACAAACCTGCTCGATCTTGCGTAGAAGTCGCTCGTCTTCCGCTTGATGCACTTGTTGAGATTGAGCTGATCGCTGAGCTGTAACTTACCTCACTCCTGATCCCCCTAAAGCCAACAGACATGACACCATGCTGTTGGCTTTTTTCTATCGTAATATACTGCTTTAACACATATCAGCTCTGCCCCATAAACTTAATTAAGCCCCCTCTGATCACACTCCATCACTCGAGCTACCCGTCTATCTATCTTTTTTGCCTGCCTGTCTGTCTAGCAAGTTACTTTGTTATCCTTTATTCATTCTTAGCAGAAGCCTGCTTTGAGCTTTTGCTTGGTAAGCAGCATATCGGTACCTTGGTCCATTCCATTTCAAATATCACAAGGTGCGAACCAGCATTGATACTCGGAGCCTCACTGCCACTTCTCTTTCGAACTTAACCTCAACTTAATACGCCAGACCGACGAGTAAAACACCCCAAATAGCACGCAAACAAAAAGGGTCATCAATGACTTGATGACCCTTTTTCTATTCACGTTTTACAACGTTCGGGGGTATTTCGGAGCCGTTTGCGCGTTTTACTTAACTGCGCGAACCAATTCTGCAATGCCATCCCAATCGCCACTGTCCATCATTGCTGTTGGTACCATCCAAGTACCGCCACAAGCTACAACGGATTTAAGCGCTAGGTAATCTTCCACGTTAGATGGGCTTACACCACCTGTTGGCATGAATTCCACTGGGTAAACTGCCGTTAGTGCTTTAAGCATGTTTACGCCGCCTGATGGCTCAGCAGGGAAGAACTTCAGGGTACGTAGACCCATTTCCATTGCTTGCTCAACCAAGCTTGGGTTGTTCACACCCGGTACGATTGTCACGTTGCGTTGCTGACAGTATTTCACTGTGGTTGGGTTGAAACCAGGGCTCACGATAAAGTCCACACCCGCTTCAATCGCGATGTCCACTTGCTCTGTTGTCAGTACTGTACCAGCACCGATCAGCAGTTCTGGGTACGCTTCACGCATGATGCGGATCGACTCAGCCGCCGCTTCAGTGCGGAATGTTACTTCCGCACATGGTAAACCGTTTTCTACCAACACTTTTGCCAGTGGCAGAGCGTGTGCTACATCGTTGATTGCGATAACTGGGACGATTTTGATTTCTCTTAATCGTTGTTCAAGTGTTGTCATGGGTAACCTCTAAAGAATAAAGCTTAATGTTGCTACGATAATAAATGCGATACCACCAAGTAAAGTTTCCATTACCGTCCAAGTTTTTAGCGTTGTTTTCTCATCCATCTCTAGTAGACGAGATACTAGCCAGAAACCAGAGTCGTTGAAGTGAGAAAGCACTGTTGCACCACCTGCAATCGCGATAACGATAAAGCATAGGTCTAGCTCGCTCAAACCGGTTGATGCTGCCACTACTGGTGCGATAAGTGCTGCCGTTGTCGTTAGTGCTACGGTTGCAGAGCCTTGAGCAACACGTAGACAGGTAGAGATAACAAACGCCGCTACGATCACTGGCATACCTGTGTCAGTTAGTACGTCTGCTAGTGCATCACCGATACCACTTGCACGTAGTACGCCGCCGAACATGCCGCCCGCACCTGTTACAAGGATAACACCACAGATTGGAGCAAGAGAGTCGCCACACAGCTTCTCAAGCTTTGCCATGCCGTAGTCTTTCGCAAATACCGCTAAACACACAAGTAGAGTAATCAATAGTGCAACTGGTGTTTTACCTAGCATGCGTAGGAATTCTACTAATGCTGTTTTGCCATCAATCACACCCGCAACCGCTAGCGTGTTCAATACTGTATCTAGACAGATAAGCAGTACAGGCAACACTAAGATAGTCATTACTGTGCTAAATTTTGGCAGTTTTGCTTCATCAACCAGCGTATCACCGTTAAAGAACGCTTTTGACAGTGGAATGTCGAATTTTTTACCTGCGTACAGACCAAATAGGTAAGCGCCTAGGTACCAAGTAGGAATCGCCACTAGGATACCAACAACCAATAGTAGACCAATGTTTGCGCCTAGGAACTCTGCTGCAGCAACTGGACCTGGGTGTGGTGGAACGAAACCGTGCATAACCGCGAATGCACCCGCTGCTGGTAACGCGTATTTGATTGGCGAACCACCAAAGCGTGCTGCCACGCTTAGAATGATTGGCATCATAACCACTAGGCCAGCATCAAAGAAGATTGGGAAACCAAATAGCAGTGAAGCCACACCCAATGCAAAGGGTGCACGCTCTTTACCGAAGCGTCCAATCAAAGTATCAGCCAGTACTTTTGCACCGCCCGTTACTTCTAAAATTTTGCCAATCATGGCACCAAGACCAACCAGCAGAGCAACAGAAGCCAGTGTGCCACCAAAACCATTCATCATGGTTGGGACAACTTGATCAGAAGATACACCTGTCGCAATCGCAGTGCCTAAACTCACCATAGTAAGAGAGGCAAATGCGTGCACTTTGAGCTTAATAATTAACACTAGCAACGCTGCAATCGCGAGGACAGCAATCGTTAGTAGGAACGTAGGGTCTGGAGCTTGGGTTAGCTGTTCCATGAGTTCACCTTAAAGAATTATTGTTTGTGTTGTGGTTCACATTTATTTGAGTTACCGGTAACATGTTACCGATAACATGAATAAGATAAACCCATATTTTAAAGTGAATTCAAAAATTGAGATCACGCGCAAATTTGTTATGAGGATAAGTTATGGCTGGTAGTAGTGTCGTCGTTATGGGCGTTTGTGCGAGTGGAAAAACCACAATAGGTGAACACTTAGCAGAAAAGCTAGGACGTAAATTCATTGATGGTGATAACCTTCACCCACGAGCAAACATTCAGAAAATGGCATCTGGTCAACCTCTGAACGACGACGATCGCAAACCATGGCTAGAACGAATTCGCGATGCCGCTTATAGCTTAGAAAGCAAAAATGAGCACGGCATTATTGTCTGCTCGGCACTAAAAAAGATTTATCGTGACCAAATTCGCGAGGGGAATGAGAACGTAAGTTTCCTATTCCTAGACGGCAGCAAAGAGCTGATCCTTGAGCGTATGCGTGCTCGCCAAGGTCACTTCATGAAAGAGAACATGGTCAACAGCCAGTTTGAAACGCTTGAGCGCCCAGAGAACGAACCTCGCACCATTTTTGTTGATATTGATGCCACGATCGAAGAAGTGGTAGCTAACGCAGCTGAACTCATTCTAGAGCAAGACGAGGCAATGGCATGACTCATCAAGTAATTTTAGACGTTACCCAACGCTTAGTTGAGCGCAGTCAAGAAGCACGCGCTGCATTTTTTGCTCGCACTGAAGAACAGGCAAAAGCGGGCAAAGGTCGCGTCGGCCTCTCTTGTGGTAACTTGGCACACGCCGTTGCAGCATCATGCTCTTCGGAGAAGAAAAACATCCTCGACTTTACTCATTCGAATGTGGCTCTGATCAGTGCTTACAACGATATGTTGAGTGCCCACCAGCCGTACCAACACTACCCTGATCAAATCAAACAAGTGCTGTCTGGCTACGGCCACACTGCGCAAGTTGCTGGCTGTGTTCCGGCAATGTGTGATGGCGTGACTCAAGGTCAAGCTGGCATGGACATGTCATTGTTTTCTCGTGACTTAATTGCTCAATCAACCGCGCTTTCACTGAGCCACAACGTGTTCGACGCGACTTTGCTTCTGGGTATCTGTGACAAAATCGCTCCAGGACAACTAATGGGAGCTCTGTCTTACGCCCATCTACCTACGGCATTTGTGCCAGCAGGTTTGATGGCAACAGGCATCAGCAACGAAGAGAAAGTCGACGTTCGCCAAAAATACGCGGCGGGCGAAGTAGGCAAAGACGCACTGCTTGATATGGAGTGTCGCGCTTACCACTCAGCTGGCACGTGTACTTTCTATGGCACGGCAAACACCAACCAACTTGTGTTTGAAGCCATGGGTTTGATGCTGCCAGGTTCGGCATTCATCCACCCACATACTGAACTACGTAAGGCGCTGACCGATCATGCAGCTCTGAAAATCGCGTCAATGAATGCAGGTTCAGCAAACTTCCGTCCACTGTCTGAAGTCGTCACAGAAAAGAGCCTAATCAACGGCATTATTGCGCTGTTAGCATCAGGCGGCAGTACCAACCACACTATCCACATGTTGGCAGTGGCACGTGCAGCAGGCTTGATTCTGACATGGCAAGACATCAGTGACCTATCTGAAGTGGTGCCACTGTTGGCGCGCGTTTACCCGAACGGTCCAGCAGACATGAACGCGTTCCAAGAAGCGGGCGGCGTACCTGCACTATTGCATCGTTTGGACGAGTCAGGCTTGCTTCACCGTGACGTGAAACCAGTCTTCGGCGAATTCGAAGACCAAATGACGCTACCAACACTAGTCGACGGCAAGCTGACTTGGACACCATGTGATGGCAGCCAAGACGGCGAAGTGATTGCTGCGCCAACGCAAGCGTTCCAAAACACCGGTGGTACTCGCGTACTTCACGGTAACTTGGGTAAAGCCGTGGTAAAAGTGTCTGCGGTGAAAGAAGATCAGCGCATCATCGAAGCACCTGCGATTGTGTTCCAATGCCAACACGAAGTGGAAGCGGCGTACAAACGCGGTGAGCTAAACCAAGACTGCATTGTAGTAGTAACTCACAATGGTCCTGCCGCGAACGGCATGCCAGAGCTGCATAAACTGATGCCAATCCTAGGCAACGTGCAAAAAGCGGGCTTTAAAGTCGCGCTAGTGACGGACGGTCGACTGTCTGGTGCATCCGGTAAGATTCCATCAGCAATCCACGTCTCTCCAGAAGCTATTCGTGGCGGCGCGATTGGCTTGGTGCGCAATGGCGACATCATCCGCGTTGATTGCCAAACCGGTGAATTGAACAACCTAAATGATACTGCAGGGCGTGAGTTACAAGTTGTCGATACAGAGGCAACTCAACAAACTTGGGGTCGTAGCTTGTTCAGCGTACTTCGCCAAAGCGTTTCAAGCGCAGAAGATGGTGCCAGCTTTATTGTTTAAGGCGGAAAGAAAGACCCCGTCATTCAAACGAGTCTAGACGAGAACAGGAATCGACTATCAGAGTGCTGTGAAGCGAGAGGAAACACCTCTACCACAGCACTTTTTGTTGGCAGATTCTGAATCACGCTCGTCCCTCGCTGTTCAGAATGACGATATCTAGGATTCAGGCAAAAGACATCAAGCCGTCTTCATCACCACAACGGCAGCAATCACCACAAAGATACCGAACCAACCAATCGGCTTAAGCTTTTGTTTGAAAAGCAATGCACCACCAATCGCAGTCCCCAAAATACCAATCGCCCCCCAAGAGGCATAAGCAATCGCTAGGTCGATCTCTTTTACAGCTTGAGCAAGCAAGGTGAATGCGACCATCACTAACACAATCGACGTAATGCCCCACCCTTTGTGCTTAAAGCCTTTTGAGCGAGTCAGTGCCATGTTGGCCATAATATCGACCAGCGCCGCCATAACGACAAATCCAAATGAAACGGTAAAAAATTGGCTCATGATTAACACCTCGCATTCGATGAGTGTGATCGCTCATCTTTTTGTTGAGGTTCTCCATGTGATTCACCTAGCGTGACACATACGATACCGACGATAGCTAACCCTAGACCGAATAACTGTTGGGTATTTAAATCCGCATCAAACAGAACCATAGAAACCACGGTAATCAAGGCGATACCAAGCCCTTCCCATGTCGCGTACGCCACGCCAATGGAAATCTTCTTGGCAGCAATGGACAAGAAGTAGTATGAAATGGCGATAAGAACATACATCACCAGATAACCTTCCCAGGCATTACTTTCACCGATAAATGACATCGTACTGGTACCGGCAACTTCGGCAACGATCGCGAGCAATAAAAATAGACGTGCAATGAGCATGATTCATCCTCCCAGAATTTAAAAAACTGCATAACGGAGAATGGTGAATGTCCTTTCGAAATCAGACATTCAAAGAATTGATAAGATAAAAAGAGCCGCTTCTCCTGACTACTTGTGGTCAGGTTAACCTTTCATCAGTGAAACAGATAGGTAATTGAGATATTCATTTTTGAATATCTTAGGGTGTAGTTTGTCGATACGATCACGTTAATGGTGTATTGAGGGTTTGCTGCACCACTCGATGCAAATGGCGATGCAGTGGATGATTGCGGTAAGTCTGTAAATAGCCTCCCGAAACGACAAATTGGCTGAATTCGCGATTGACCATCGGCATCGGGTAAGAGGCGAGTTCGTGCATCAAATGCGCGGTACTTTGGCTAGCGTACATAATGGCATCGGTCTCAAGTAGCATTTGGCAAGCCACGCGCAAGTTGTAGGATTTGAGTAGCACAACAGGTTCGTAACCCATACGACGATATTCAGATTCTACCGTACACAGAGGGTTGTAAGACGCAGGCGCTGGCAGAGAGACTAAAGGTAATTTCGATACCGTATCCCAATCATTGCTGACTTGCGACAGTGTAGGATGGTCTTTACGCGCCAGAATCACTCGTTTTTCAACAAACAACGGACGCATGTAGATGTCTTTCGACAATTCGGTTTCTTGGTCGAGAATGCAGTAGTCGTGCTCGCCCTCTAACATCTCGTCTTGGGAATAGATATTCCAACTTGAGAAAACAAACGAAGCTTGAGGGAAAGCTTGATGGCAACCACGCAATAAACGCTGACCTTGCTCATCCATTAGATAAGGGTCCGTCACAATCGCAATCTGACCTTGATATTCTAGCGGGTCAAACTCAGCAAACTCCTGCACCACTTTTTCTAGTGGAGATAGCATGTTATCGAACTCTGCCGCTAAGCGAATGGCCATTGGAGACGGCTCGACCCCATGCGCTTTACGTACAAAAAGCGGATCATCAAACACATCTTTCAGCTTCATCACCCCTCGACTGGCACTGGGTTGCGAAATGCCAAGTTGCATCGCCGCCAACTTGATGCTGCGGTTTTCCACCACGGCTTTGAGTAAGCGCATTAAATTAAGATCCAATGCATCAAGTTGGTGTGGCATGCCCGAGTCCTTATCAGAAACGAATAGTTAGATAGAAATGAACGTGAATCAGAACGAGTTAAACACTCTCGCCCGCAGTAATTCGGTAACCCATATCGACTTTGGTCTCTGCGTGCTCCTCACCTTTTAGACGTGCAATCAATAGCTCGGCACTCTTTTCACCGATCTCGAAACGAGGCGTATCCACGCTGGTGAGCTTAGGGCTGATGGTTTGGCCAATATCAAGCGCGTTATAACCGACCACTGCGAGCTGATCCGGCACTTTGATGCCTCGATGCTGAGCACTCAATAACGTACCTATCGCGATGTCGTCGTTGGTACAAAACACGCCATCAAGGTCTGGATAGGTTTCCAATGCGCGTTCTAACAAGCCATCTGCCAAAGAAAAGCTTGAGTGTTCTCCCGTCAGCACATGCTTGGGTTCTAGCCCGGCTTCGATCATGGCACGGTCATACCCTTGCATACGCAGTTTGGTACGTGTATCCAAGCGAGCACCAAAGTACACAACCGTACGTTTACCCGATGCCAGTATACGTTTTACTGCATTGTAGGATGCATCAACATGATCTAAGCCGACCGCCATATCAATCGGGTTTTCTGGCAATTCCATGGTTTCAACCACTGGCACGCCTGCATTTTTAATCATCTGTAGCGTACGCGGAGTATGGAGACTCTCCGTTAGAATAAGACCGTCCACATGATAGGAAAGCAGAGAAGCAATTTTGTGCTCTTCTTCTTGCTCATCATAACTAAAGTGAGCAAGTAAGGTTTCATAGCCATTGGCCTTAGTGACCGTTTCTATTCCTTGTACAAAAGAAGCAAAAATTTGGTTTGAAAGAGACGGCAGTAAAATGCCAATGGCTTTACTTGATGACTTAGAAAGCATCGCCGGGGCACGGTTTTCGATATAGCCCAATTCTTCGATCACCTCAGCGATCTTTATTCGAGTCTTTTGGGCTACCGATTCTGGATTACGCATATAGCGGGAAACCGTCATCTTCGTTACGCCAACCTTATCGGCTACATCCTGTAGTGTCGTTCTGTTTTTTTTGTTTTGTTGAGCCATTGTTTAATTTGTCATCCTTAATGTTACTTGTAACATTATGAAGACTAATCTGCCCTCCGACAAGCCATCACTCATCGCAATTACCATCAAAATGCAACAGATAACTCATTAAAAAGTGATACAACTATCAATAATAAGAAAGTTCTGACATTTGATAGATATTTGAAATAAAATACCGCATCTAAATAGATTAGAAATGAAACGAAGTGCAGTCAGCATCCAGTGAAACCCAAATTTATTATCATTTATTAGATTTGGATGAGAGCCAGAAACAAGAGTATCTCGATGAGTTGAGTCAGACTCAACCAGAGATCTACAGACAAGTGCAATCACTATTGGCTTGCTCTGTTTCTGAGGAAAACCTGACTCAACTGCTGGTTTTTGGTGCGCACCAAGCGACACATAAAGAAGTGAACCTTTGTGGTGAGGTGATTGGGAAATACCGCCTCACACATGAGTTAGGTCGTGGTGGCATGGGAGTGGTTTATGCCGCGCTGCGAGCCGATGAAACGTTCGAACAAGATTTGGCGATCAAATTCATCCAAAGCAACTTAAGCAATGTGCTAGGCCGACGAGCACTTTTCGATGAGGCTCAGCTTTTAGCACGCTTAAACCATCCGTATATCGCTAAAGTCTTTGATGGTGGCGTTCACAATGACTCGGTTTACATTGTGATGGAACGCGTATTTGGCCAAACGTTAAATACCTACCTCAATACCACGCCAATGCAAGACATCGACAAATTGCGACTGTTTAAGCAAATTTGTCAGGCGATGGAGCATGCCCACCAGCATCAGGTGTTACACGCAGATCTCAAACCGGAAAATATTCTGATTGATCGCAATACGCGGCCAAAACTGCTCGATTTTAACCTGACACAAAAAGTGCAATCCGATGGTCAAAAGTCTCCATCGGCGCTCATTGCATTCAGTGATAAATACGCCAGTCCAGAGCAGCAATCAGGTCAATACTTAACCGAACAAAGTGATGTGTTTTCGCTAGGCAAAATATTGGCATTGTTGTTTCCAACGCCGGCCTTTTGGTCTGATGTTTACTGGGTGATAAGGCGAGCAACACGAATCAAAGCCAAACAGCGTTACCTCAATGTACGAACATTACGACAAGACATTGAAAGAATTATTGAAAGCCGCCCGATAGAACAAAAAAAACACTGGCCGCTTTATAGTACGCTTCGTTTAGTGCAACGCCGACCACTACCAACCGTATTATCGGCAATCATTGTGCTTTCTGGCGTGCTTTTTGCTAACACTTTGATTCAAAAAAACATACAACTGCAGCAAGAGAAGAAAGTTGCAGAAGACATGATGTATGAAGTAACGCGCCTTATCTTTCACACTAAGGGGCGAAACGTCGAACAAATGTCGGTCAGTGCCATGATGGAACTGACACGCCGGCGGATTCTGACAAATCCAGATATTCCAAAACACATAAAACAAAAAATGTTGTTGGCGATGATGACACCCGTGCCCGATAAGCACATGACAAAAACCATAAGTTGTCAGCCAAATTGTCCTCCACAAAAGGACACCAACGAATAAGGCTTAAAATTTACATGTACTCACGTTCAGTGGCTCTATGGCTGTCAGCACTTGCGATAGCCCCAGTTTGGGCAACGTCAAATTCGACAGAGGCCAAACCTCAATCGACAATCAAACAAGGTTTCTTCATCGATTCTCCGGTGACTGGCCTGTATTACAAAACCAGTTCTCATCTTTCTGGTTACACGCAAAAAGGGGCGTTTCAATATCGTCCGGGTGATGTTGTGAGCTTTTTCCTCGGCAATGATGATAAAGGCTACTTACTCACGACCCTATCTAGCCAAGAAGTGCTTACGCCAACGATGGCAACGACCAAGCCCAGTCGTAGTATCAACATGACCCGTTTGTTATTGTCCTTAGATAGCACACCAGAAAACCGCCAAGAGATTGTATTAGCAAACAAGGTTTTGTCTGATCCGCAGTTTCAAGCGCAGTTAAAAAGACTCGATCTCAACCTGCTTGATAATGCCAAAGAGTCTCTCAATCTCGATTTGGTGTCCGTTAAAGAAGCCGTCGAGCACCTCAATGAAAGCCAACAATACATAGAGGAAAACTTCTCTTCTAACGAGGTTATTTTTAGACCTAAAGATGTCACATTTCGAAACATCATTATCAGAAAAAAAGACTGGCAAGGTCGAGCTTGTGCGTTTGATGTTCGCCATCAAAATCACCCGCGCTACCGCCCGCCAATTGGCGAAGTCAGTTTTACGATTACCGACAAGACCTTAATCCAGCACCCAAGTATTGGCGATTACTTCAAAGGCTGTTTTTTATCAATGGATAACCAAATCCTTGAGGACATCGTCGAACCCATCGAAAAATTTTACGAGTGGGAAGGATTGGCGGGTTGTGCTCAAAGAGGTTGTACTCGAAATGACCTCAACGGTTTCTCACTCGATGATTACAATGATGAAGGCGACTGGAAATATCGTTCCGTAGCACTGAACTTCGACCCTACGACACAACTGCTTATGGAGAAAGTTCAAGGCCTTGGCCCAAACAAGCACATTCGCCATAGCAACCGCTCTGAGATGCTTTGGTTTACGTACCCTGACACCAATAAAAATGACATCGACTACCAAGGTATTTGGCAACAAACCCAATACCACCAGCAATCCATGACACAAACATGCTTGCTGATGGAACAGAAGAAAGTCTTCACGCTGCCTCATGCATCGGAGCGTTGCCCAACAGATACGAGCTTGTACACGCTAGACGTCACAACAGATTACTTGGACATGTGGTGGGTCAACAACACAGAGCCAAAAGCTGACCTAGCACAAATGAATGTGATGGTACGGTGGTCGCCAAATCCAGCGAAAATCAACTACACCACGTGGGAGTATCTCCCAGCAGGAAAAAACTGGGAGCAAGGTATTTTGTATCGCTACCAGCAAAATGTCAGTCGCAACCGAGATGGGTCAGATAGCATCGAGACCCACACAATTTCTGAGTTTGTCAAAGTTAATGAGGATGTATAACGATGGCTTCGCAATCAACACTCACACAAATTATTCAGCAATGGCAAGATGGCAATAAACAAGCAGAGAGTGAACTGTATCAATTTGCTTACCTGCAACTGCGTAAGATTGCGCACCAAGAACGTGAACGCAATGCAGAGAAATACGGGTTAAACAATAAGGTGTTTTCTGACAGTGTGAACAGCACCACCGCGTTGATCCACGATGCTTACCTTAAAATGTCTCATTGCGACATGAGTGAAATCGAGAGTAAACGTGACTTTTTCCTGATGGCGGCAAAAGTGATGCGCCAAATCCTGATTGATAATGCACGTTCACATCAAGCACAAAAGCGCCAGCACATCACTTTCATGAAAGAAGAAGATGACCGTTTTGAACAGCTGATTATCATGGATAAAGCTCTCGATAACTTCAGCGCTCGTTATCCTCGTCAATCCAATGCGTTAAAACTCAAGTACCTAATGGGAATGAAAAATCGCGAAATTTGCGAGCTGTTAGAGTGCAGTTCTAGCTTGATTGAAAAAGATCTGCAGTTTTCACGTAGCTGGCTGCAATCAAGAATGGCACACGCGTAATCCATGACAAAAAGATACTGGATACTGACTGTTTTAGGCACCGGATTACTCGGTGCTTATTTGCTTTCTGGTGAAAGCCAGATCACCGCTGTCGCACACGCCAGTTTGACACAAGGTCAAGTCAGCACAAATGCCGATCAGCGATCATTAAACCCTCCGTTAATCGAGGTCAAACAAGCGCTGACCACATCATCATGGAGCAATCAAACATCCCATCGTCCAACATCAGATCACCTTTACGACACCAATGAGACCTCTAGAGATTTGAGTGACTCAGCGGTTATGCCAGATCAAGGCATGAACCTCACACAAACCTATGGTGATAAACACTCAAAAGACGATGTAGCAAGTAACGGAAAGCCCATCATCAACTTGTCCGTTGAGCAGCAACTTCAGACCATTATTTATGCTTGGGACTTAGCGCAAAACACCCCGATTAACTACTCTCTGAGCCTTGAGCAACTGTTTGAGGACCCTGAGGGCGACCTTCTAACCACACGTATTTGGTTAGAAAATGCCAATGGCCTCAATGTCCTCAATCAGGGACAAGTCATGGTCCAAGGCGCACCAGAACGCGCTGATATTACAACGTATCTTGCGGTGGCAGCTCGTGACGATCACCATGGCGAAGAAGATCACGCTTGGGTCACCACCCGATTTGAACTGCCTATCATCACAGAAGAGGAAGATGATTCCGAACACCCTCTTGTCGGTGACATCGTGTACCGCCTTGAAACAACTCAGCAGCTAAATGGCATCGCTTATACATACGAAGTCGTCTATTGCGAAGCATTTCAATTTCTTGAAGATGATGTTTTTTATGCGGCATCAAACAACATGAGGACGTGTCCAGAAACCACAGCCCTTAAAAAAGTGGGACACTACCAAATTAGCGACGATTCACTGATTGTCTCGGCCAATGGGGCTCGTCAAATCTGGACCACAAAAAAAGTCTATCCATCCAAAGTTCACATCGGTACCGATAACTATTTTACTTCGGTCTATGATGGAAAACAGTTTGAAAGCTACACCATGCAAAAAAATAAACGCTCAATGGAGGCGCGTTTAAACGTCAACACTGGTGAACATGAGTTCCAAATGATCATGTTTGATTACCTGTTCCCGATTGCAGGAAAAGGCTATGTGCATGGTTTTGCGGGTAATTACATCTATGATTATTCTGTTTTCAATCCAGACATGTTTGAGGACGTTGACTCTGATCTTAATATGAAAATTCATACTCAAGATCTCTATTGCAGTGACATTCACCGATACTGGTATAGCTCTATTCTTGCTGGCCCTGGAGAGTTCACCGATATCGTGTCTTCCTCAGTCGATCCAAACAATCCAGAGCAACCACTGCACTGTGGCGAATGGTATGATCCTCAAAAACAAATCATCTACTCTTTCTTCGGTTTAGAGTACCAAGATTACGATATTTTTCAGGTCGGTGAAGTCTATAGCTATGTACTCAAACCTCATCCTCAATTCGCAGATCGTGTGGAAGAGTTCAAAATCAATTTGATTTATCACCAACCAAAAGCGCAATAAAATTATGGGGCACAATGGATGTGCCCGACGCCTACTGCGCTCAATGCTTCCGCTTATCTTCTCCCCCTACTTCTTTCATTCTTATTGATAAAAATATTCAAAAAAATTTACGGTTTTTTTTTGGTTTTTCGTGTCTTGAAACCATATCGAATTGACTCAAAAATACGCCAAATTTTTTCCTCCTCACGAAGTGAGAGTGGAAGCATAACAATAAAAATGACTTTCTCATTCGGCAACGAAACAAGGATAAAGAACAATGAATAAGGTGAGTTTACTAGCAGCGTCAGTGGCTATTGCTCTAGCGGGCTGTGGTGGTTCAGATGGTGGTTCAAACGCTGGAAACAGTGGTGTTGTTATTACAGGCTTTGATGGCTACTTCAAAGATGCTGTTGTTTTCGAAGACTTAAACAACAATGGTAAATTAGACAGCAGTGACCCAATCATCGACCTAACCAATGAAAAAGGTCAGGTGCAACTAACAAACAAGCAGTACTCAGCTGAAAAGAACCTTGCAATTCAAACTATTGTCCCTGGTGGTGAAGTACAAGCTGCATTGATCGCTCGTGACCCTAACCGCTTTGCTGGTACATATACAGTTGATATGGACAACCCAACCCAAGCGATGGCACATGAAGTTGTGTTCCGCACGCTTCCGGGTGAGAAAGTTATCTCTCCACTAACTGATCTTGTTGTAATTCAAGCGGGTGCAAACCCTACAGAAACGGCGATCCAAGAAGCAAAAGAAAAAGTCAATGAAACGCTAGGTATCGAGGGAAATACGGCATTCACCGACGTAATTGCAGCTAACAACAAAGCACTTCACAAAACAGCACAGATCCTTACTGAATCTAAAGCACAAGCAAAAGACAACTATTCTGCAGAAACATCTCTTGCAATTGCTGATAAAGCAGCTGAAGTTGTTCAAAAGGCAAAACCTGAAGATCTTGAAGATGAAAACTTCAAACCAGTGGTTGAAGTAAATGATAGCGGCACTGTTGATGTTGTAACCAACAGCAAACTGTTTGCCAATGAAGCAGTTGTAAACGCAATCAAAGCAGAACTAAAGCCTCTTGAGAGCCACACGCTCAACATCAATCTATCACTAGCGGCAGAAGAGCTTTCTCTATTCAAAGACCAAGATAACTCTGATATCGAAATTGCAGTAAAAGTTGTCACGTTAGATGGCGTAGAAGTGACAGGCCTAACAGCGACAGCTGTTAACGGTGGTGAACTGACTATTTCAGGTGAGCTAACTCCTGTTCGCCCGGCTTACCAAATCAAGCTAACAGCAACGGACTATAACTCAGAAATTAAAGATAAATCTTTTGGTTCAGTGACGACTGCTTTCGACCTACAAGTAAAAGTTGAAAACCCAGCCCCAACAATTGACCAAGAAGTTGCAGAAACCATTGAAGAATGGATTGAAAGTATTGAGCTATTCCAAGGCGTTGAAGTTCAAAACGAGCAATACCGTATTGATAACCTATTCTCAGATAACGATGAGCTTACATTTGATGCTTACACATCTGTAGATGGTTTGGTTCTAACGCTTGTTAAATCAGCAGGTCAAACGGAACTAAAAATCACGGGTAAGCCAGCTTATGTTTACGCTGATGGCCAAACAATCACTATCTCTGCGTTCGATGGTGTAAACACGGTTTACCAAACGTTCGAGTTAGACGACATCGAGAAGCAACCAGAAGCGTCTATCGAAATTGATCGTGAAGACCTAGCTGAACTTCAAAGTGCAATCAAATCACAACTGGCTGACCTTAAAGTTGGTGAAGCCGTTGATGTAGATTTCAACATTACCGAAGTATTTGAAGCACAGCACACTTCCGGTGTAATCGAATACTACGCAGGTACAGAAGACGATGAATATGTGACAACTGTTCCTGGACTAAAAGTAAATGTCGATACCAACGGTACGCTAACGATTTCTGGCACACCAACTAGCGCAACTAAAGGTGGCTCATTTGTTATTGCAGCAGGCGTAAACCCTGACGCTGAAGATGCTGTAATTTCTGAGTACGTGACAATTACATTACCAAATGTTCAACCAGCAGACGAAGTCACACCGCCACCATCAGAGACAACCTCTCTTGAGGGTAAAACATGGTTCTTCACTGAGTACGGTCTAGTTGATGGTTCTGACTCGGAAAAAGGCAACGATCAAATTTGGTGTGACTCTATCAAATTTGACGGTAAGAAAGTATTTACAAGCGCACGCGAAGCAAAAAATCTAACCTCTTGTTCTGAAGAAGTAAAAGAATGGGAAGGTGCGACTTATACAGTATCAGAAGATGGCACTACTGTTGATGCATCTCTTCCAATGACAGAAAATGGCGAAACATTTGTTGCCAAAATGCGTTATGAATTGACTCGCTCTGAAAGTGATATTGCGAAGAGTGCAGCTACTGTATATATGCAAGAAATGGATGATGCCGGCCTTAACGTAACACACTCTCAACGTTACACATTCTTTAGCGATAAAGTGGATCTTGAAAAACGTTTGAATATTCAATCTGACGCGGGCTGGGACGGTCGAGTATTCTCAATGTACTTACCAACAAACTCTGGCCTAAAACTTGGCACTGTAAGTCTTTCTATGGAAGAAAACGATCCATATCACTCCGATGGTGCATTTGATGCGGATATTACATTCGATGTCCCTGGCGAAGACTTCACGTGTGAAATGGCAAAAGAGGTGTTCCGCAGTTTCACTTTAACTAATGGTGAAAATGTATATGTGTCTTCAGACTTTGGTTCAAGCGATTTTGAATGTCATACGTCAGAAGAGAACGAAGTATATTACTCAACGATCGATTTTGATCTACCATCTCTAGTTAAAAATGATGTGTACAGCTTCTTAGGTAAAACGACTGACAGCGGTCGCACTCAAGTTGAGCAAATTAAGTTCAATATGGAGTGGACTGGTGTTGGCAACGACGACTAATTAGTCTGAGCTACTTGATACATCAAGCCCCGCAATCGCGGGGCTTTCTTTTGTCTTATTTTCTATAATCACCCTAATTGTAAGGCGATCACTTCACACACATCACATTCAACATTGACGTACCGGTTAGTTGATTCGGCTCTCGATCCGCAAACAACCCTTTTCTGTCCTTGCCCCAGTATGGCAGTTGCATCGGCCAACGGTTTTTCTCCATCAAACCAGATTGACGCAGCGCTTTAAACTCACCAACCGTCGCAAGCTTCATCCCCATCACTTGGCAAACTTTCTCTGAGGTCGTGTAATCTAAACGATTCCACGGCTTACCGTGCTCCATGTAAAACTGGTTTTGGTTGTCTGAAAAGTATGGCACGGCGTAGGTCATCCCTTGCCATTTTGTTTCTAAGCGCAGTTCAACATTGCTGCTGCTTATCACTGACTCAGATTTAGACTCAATCGCTGGTTTATCTTTAAAGGCATCAGTATCTGGGCGAGTCACAGGCGCTACTGTTTTAGGGGCAACTTTAGGCTTGTTTGCAGTTGGTTTAGGAACGGGTTTAGGTGCGGGCTTTGTCTGCTTTTGGGCTTTCGCGCCCGATTTGTTGACGACACGAATAAAGGCTTCTTTGTAATCCACTAACGTTTTTACGCGGTTTAAATCCGCCCTTGCATCAGCAAAATCAAGATACGGCCCAATCAAACAGCGATAGTTACTTTGCTCTTTCTTCATCCATACATCGGTTGTGATCTTGCTATAAATCGGCTTGGCTTTAGCGAGTGGCATCGGCTTAGGCAGCAGACCACATTGAATCCAGAAAAAATCATTGCCTCCCTGCGGCACTTTTTTTCCCCATACTCCTTTGCCAATCGGGCACGATTGCTCCAACACTGGCAACTCACTGTGGCTCGCTTGCGATGCATCACATAGAACACTGTCTGCCATTGCTAGAGGGGAATAATGGGCGCATACCAGCAACAAACCTAGGCTTAGACTTGATTTGGCAATACGAGTTGAAAGGTGTGCCTTCTTCATTTCCATACGCTTCACTTTAAACTGGTAGAGGATGAATTATCACGACTGAGCGTCAATAAAACATGAATAACAAAATGATAAGCAAAAAAAGAGCCGGATTTTTATCCAGCTCTCAGTTTAGAAATAAATCAGCTTAATACGCAATGCTTTGAATATGTAATTCTTAACCTTTGTACAGTTTCGGATTAAACACATCACGTAGCCAGTCACCTAATAGGTTGATAACCAGTACCAACGTGACTAACACGATACCTGGGAAAGCAGTAATCCACCATGCGCCAGAGAAGATGTAGTTGAAGCCGATGCTGATCAGCGCACCTAATGACGGCTGATCGACAGGAAGACCCAAACCTAGGAATGATAGTGCCGCTTCCGACATGATTGCGTTCGCTACCTGTACCGTAGAAATAACCAAGATAGGCGATAGACAATTCGGCAGAATGTGACGGAACATGATGCGAGGCGCTTTAAAGCCCATCACACGTGCCGCTTCAACGTATTCTTTCTTCTTCTCTGCCAGCACTGAGGCGCGAATAGTACGTGCGTATTGCGGCCATTCAGCTACGCCGATGATCACCACCAGCATGACTACTGCATATTGACTGTAGAAGTCACTGCCAAAACTGGCTTTGAAAATGGCCGATACGATGATCGCCACCATCATGGTCGAGAACGACAACTGTACGTCAGCAAAGCGCATCAAGAAGCTATCAATACGGCCACCGAAGTAACCCGCAGACAGGCCGATAATGATGCCCAAAATCAATTGAAGCCCAACCGCAAGGAAACCGATGGTCAAAGACAGGCGAGAGCCGTACAAAATGGTCGATAAAATATCGCGGCCCTGCTCATCAGTACCCAGTAAGAAGCGCTCTTCTCCTCCGTCCATCCATGATGGTGGAAGTTCAGAATCCATGATATCGATAGAGGTGAGATCATACGGGTCTGTAGGAGCCAAGATCGGCGCTGCGAGTGCCAGCACCAAGAACATCATAAACACCGTAAAACTTGCCATCGCCACTTTGTCGCGCTTGAAGTAATACAAGAAGTCTGAGTTTTTAAAACGCTCCCACGCCGATGGTGTCGATTCAGGAGCGGCCGTTACGTTTGATTGGCTCATGATTAAGCTCCTTTTCCAGTTAGGTTTACAGTTGGGTTGATGATGCCGTACAGCAAGTCAACGATGGTATTAGTTACCACGAAGATCAAACCAACAAAGATAACGTAGGCAGTAATCAACGGTGTATCGACACGGTTGATTGCCTCAAGGAAAAGAAAGCCTGTACCCGGCCATTGGAACACGGTTTCAGTAAGGATGGTGTAAGCCACCATGGTACCAATCTGCACGCCGCCGACTGTTAGTACAGGCAGCATGGTGTTTTTAAGTGCATGTTGGTAATAAATTTTGTTTAAGTTCAGACCTTTTGCTTTGGCAAACTTGATGTATTCCGAGCTCAGCACTTCTAGCATTTCTGAACGAACCAAACGGATGAACAGCGGCAACATGATCGAAGCCAGTGCCACACACGGCAGAATCAAGTGCTTGATGCCATCAATGGTGAAGAAGCCAGATTCCCAGCCGAAGACATTCGCTGTTTCTCCCCGCCCGTAGGACGGTAGCCAGCCCAACTCAATGGAAAAGACGTACATCAGCATGATCGCGGTTAAGAAAACCGGAATCGAGATACCGACACTACTCATCGCCATAACGAATTTCGTAAAAATACTCTTCGGATGAATCGCGGAGTACACCCCAAGAGGAATCGAGAGAAGAATGATAATGAGCGTCGCACCAAACACGAGCTCTAGCGTCGCCACCAGCTTATCGAGAATCACCTCAACCGCAGGTCGCTTGAAGAAGTAAGATGTACCTAAATCACCTTGTAGCGCATTGCCCACAAAGCGAGTGTACTTTGTGATAAAGGGATCGTTCAGGCCCAGTTCGTCACGCAGCGCTTGACGCTCCGCTTCTGAAACCGACTGACCTACAAGCTCACGCAGCGGGTCACCCAGGTTATCCTGAATGGCAAACGCCACCAAACTGATCACAAACATCACTATCAGTGCCTGAAACAGGCGCTTGACCAGAAACGAAAACATTCCTTGCCCCTTAACTATCCATAGATCTCTATTCAGAGAGAGAATTCAGTCTGTAAAACCAACTCAGTCCGACTGAAACAAAACTGAGCCGAGTGCTTTAAGTTGAGGAGGGACATCCATCCCTCCTCAAAATCGACTAACCGGGATTATTCAACCACTAGGTCACCGAAGTAAGGCATTACCATTGGGTTAACAATGTCTGCCGCTTTCACATTGGACTTCGCGCCCCACGCTTCACTTTGCCAGTGTAGTGGTACGAATGCAGCGTCGTTGTATAGTGTTGCTTCTACGCCTTTCAGCATTTCTGCACGTTTCGCTGGATCCGTTTCTACGTTCGCCGCTTCAACCACTTTGTCCATTTCTGGGTTTGAGTAGTAACCACAGTTGTACTGACCACGACCGGTCTCTTCGTTACGAGTCATGGTTAGGAACTCGTTGAAGTTCGCCGAATCTTCTGTATCTGAGTGCCAACCGATCATCAGCATGTCTGCCGCACACTTGTCGAACTCAGGCCAGTATTGCGCTTTAGGCATCGTCTTCAAATCAACCTTGATGCCGATCTTAGACAGCATTGCCGCTGCGGCTTGTGCGACTTTCGCATCGTTCACGTAACGGTTGTTTGGCGCCATCATAGTCAGCGTAAAGCCGTTCTCGTAGCCTGCCTCTTTCATTAGCTGTTTAGCTTTTTTCAGATCGTAGCGAGGAACCAATTTGTCATCGTGACCTACGTAACCTACTGGGCTTTGTTGACCAGCCGCCGTTGCAAAGCCTTTCATGATTTTCTTCACGATACCTTCGTTATTGATAGCGTGAACAATCGCCTGACGAACACGCACATCCTTCAGCGCTTCGTTACTGTTTTGGTTCATTTGGAATGTGATGATACGCGTACCTGGTAGCGTCACGAGATCGATACCGTCTGCATCTTTCACGCGTTTGTGATCGTTTGGCGCTACTGGGTGAATCATGTCAACGCCGCCAGAAAGCAGTGCCGCTACACGAGTCGCATCTTCTTTGATTGGAACTAACGTTAGCTTATCAACGTTACCTTTCGACGCTTTATCCCAGTAATCTTTAAAGCGTTCGAATTCCACTTTTACGCCCTGCTCACGAGACGTCACAATGAATGGTCCCGTACCAGAAACGTTCGTCGATGCAAATGAGTTACCGTGCTTTACGAGCTCAGACTTGTCTTTGCCGTCAGCGGTTTGACCTGAGTAAAACTTGCTGTCCATTGGGAAGATGTACGTTGCCGTTTGTAGTACAAGTGGGTACGGTCCTTTGGTCACAAGATCAAACGTGTAATCGTCCACTTTTACGATTTTTTCGTATGGGTCAAAGATAGCTTTAAAGTCTGGAGAGCTTTGTAGACGCTCGAAAGTCCACACAACATCGTCAGCCGTTAAGTCATTACCAGAATGAAACTTTACGCCCTCACGTAGCTTAAAGCGGACCGTTGTATCGTTAACGCGCTCCCAGCTTTCCGCTAGGCGAGGCTCAAAGTCCATCTCTTGAGTAAAACGAACCAGTGGGTCAAATACCATGTGAGAAAACTGTAGCGTACCGCCAGATAACTGCTCATGCGGGTCAAGAGACACCGGATCGGAGGCGTAGCCCACTTTGATTTCTGCTGCCATCGCATTAAAGCTCAAGCCCGCAGCCATTAGCGCCACTGCTAATTTGCTTTTCATGGTTTTCATTTGCATAACTCCTTCATGCGGGAATTCGAATCCCTTGTTGTGTTTGCGTCTTTGTTATGACTCAGGGTTGTTGACCTTAAAGGCCAGCCAAGCGAAAAACTTGGTTTATGCTGTTTTAATGTCTTCTCGTAGGCCCGTGAATTCAGGCATCAGAGAAATCAGTTTCTTACTGTATTCATGCTGAGGCGCAGTAAATAACTGCTCAGTGGGTGCGACTTCCAAAAGCGTCCCCATCTGCATGACACCCACTCGGTCACACATCTGGCGAATAACAGGTAAGTCGTGACTGATAAACAACATGGTGAGATTCAGTTCACTTTGCAGATCTTTCAGTAAGTTCAGAATTTGCGCCTGTACCGACACATCCAATGCAGAAGTCGGTTCATCACAAATCAGTAAGCGAGGACGAGTCGCCAGTGCACGCGCAATTGAGATACGCTGACGCTGACCACCGGAGAATTCATGAGGATATTTCACGCCTGCCATTTTACCCAAACCTACGTGATCCAGTAGGTCATTCACAATTCGGCGAGTTTCCGCTTCATTTTTGGTGAGCTTATGGAAACGAATTGGCTCCGCGATAATGTCGAAAATCTTCATACGCGGGTTCATTGAGGTGTATGGGTTTTGGAAAACCATCTGCATTTGACGACGCAGTGGACGGCGTGCTTTTTCCGATTTCAGCGCCGTTAGGTCGATGCCCTCGAAGCTCACTTGGCCTGAGTTTGGTTCATACAAACCAGCAATCACACGTGCGATGGTCGATTTACCTGAGCCAGATTCTCCCACCAAACCAAACGTCTCACCCTCGTGCACTTCAAAGCTGACATTGTTCGATGCCTGCACGTATTCACGGCGGCTTTCAAACAATGAATCTTTGGTCACAAAGCGTAGGTTTACGTTCTTCACGTCTAGCAACGGGCCGGTATATTCACGTTGATCTTGGCTTTGACCAAGCCAGTGATTTTTAATATCGAGCGGCTCCATTTCTGTCGCTTCCTCGATATAGCTGACCAATGGAAAACGATCGAGCTTCACGTCAGAGCGAGGAACGGCAGAGATCAAACTGCGCGTATAAGAATGGTCAGGATCGCCGAGTACTTTCGCGGTTGGACCAAACTCCACCAAATCACCACGGTACATCACTGCAACACGGTCAGTCACGTTAGATACCACCCCCATGTCGTGTGTCACCAACATACAACCAACGTTGTTTTTGATACACAATTCACGAATAAGGTTTAGGATTTGATCTTGGATAGACACATCGAGCGCCGTCGTTGGCTCATCGGCGATGATCAGTTCTGGCTCACCAGCCAATGCGATTGCAATCACCACACGCTGACGCATACCACCAGAGAACTGGTGAGGATATTGTTTTAGGCGGTTTTCAGGCTGAGGGATCCCTACTTGTTGCATAAGAGACAACGCGCGTTGATACGCTTCTTCATCCGACACTTTCATGTTGGCATGAATCGTCTCTGTTAGTTGCTGCTCAACCGTAAATAAAGGGTTGAGAGAGGTCATTGGGTCTTGGAAAATAAAACCAATCTTAGAGCCTCGAACCTTTCGCATCGCCTCTGGGGACAACCCAGAAATAATCTCTCCATCAAGATATACATCACCGCTTGCGATGCGACCTGGAGGACTTAGCAAATCAATAACGGCGTTACCAACGGTGGATTTACCCGCACCGGATTCGCCAACCACGCCCACAATTTCGCCTCTTTCAATATTGAAAGAAAGTGATTTCACCGCCGCGTGGACTCCGTGGCGAGATGGGTACTCAATACGAAGGTTTTTCACCTCTAATAGTGACATTTCAGACCTCTACTGCCTTGTCTGTGGTATCAAATCGCGCAAACGTGCGCCATTTATCACCTGAATGAATCCGTTCAAATTCAGAATAATACTCTGAAATCTTAATGCGGAAACAATTTGGCAAATATCACACAAAAAAGCAACAATTAAAGTATATCTTGCCGAAAAACATTAATTGCACGCATAATTAGCGAATATAAATGCATTAACAAGTATTTAACCATTTAAAGGGCGCACCATTTTTGTGCGCCAAGTACCATAAAAACCAGAAATATGCTCCAAAATTAATCACAAACACACATTTTGACATAACCACATTATTCGAATGGATTAATTAACAAATACAAAACAAGATATTGTATTTGGCGCCCTTTTTCGACATAAAATGTTACTAACAAAATAGTCGGCACTAATGAAAAGCCAAAGGTCTTAAAGGGAAAATGAGATTAAAACGTGAGCACATCAGCAAAATACCGAATCAATCACTTTGTTTCTGTTATGCGCCTGTTATTCGATATTGTGACTAAAGTGATTTAGGCAGAGTAGTATTCCCACTGAATGTCTTAGCACTTCGCTAAATAAGGGAGAAAGTAGAGATTTTTAGCTTCACGCTGCAATTTCGGCCAAGATAAGCGATAATCACACTCCAATATCTGGTAGTGAACAAGGAGCCTCTGTGCTTAAAGCGATTTTTTTTGATATGGACGAGACCTTATGTGGCACCTCTCAGGCCGATAAAGTCGCTGGACAAGAGTTTGCCAATTGGATTGCGCAAGCTTACCCACAAGTCTCCGATTCAACGGCCTTTGTTCAACGCTATCTGCAAGGCGTATACAAAAAGCTCAATGATGAATTTCCCGAGCTTGTCACTCTATTACCAGACGAAAATGCATATCGCTGTGGTTTAATCCAAACCATCTTGGCAGAGCAAGGTATCGAGATCGATGCAGAACAAGCCCAACAGGCACAGAGTTTCTTCGATTCAGCTCGAATGGGGGCTTTTGACTTCTTCCCGGGAGTGAAAGAGATGCTGACCGAACTTCGCCAGCACTTTAAGTTAGTAGTGATCACTAACGGTCCGATCTTCTCACAACATCCAAAGCTCAAAGCGACACAAATGAGCGAATGGGTTGACCACGTTATTGTGGGTGGCGAAGAACCAGAAGAAAAACCGGCAGCAAGTATCTTCCATAAAGCGCTCAGCCTTGTCGATGCAAAGCCAGAAGAAGTGATTCATATTGGTGACTCTCTGTCAGCCGACATCGAGGGTGCCAACAACATGGGAATTTTAAGTGTTTGGGTTAACGCAACTGATGTAGCAAACTCAACCGAAATCAAACCAAGCTACGAAGTGAAAGAGACGATAGAGCTCAACGAGATCCTTAAAACGCTTGCTCAGTAAAACGGTCAATTTAAGAAACACAAACCCCAGACACCGTGCTGGGGTTTCTTTTGTCTGGTCTAAAAGCATTTGGATCATAGGTGCTCAAAAGCTCTCAAAACTGTACATTTCAGCTGAGCCTATGATTTCGTGAGGATTTAAAAAACGATAAATGCAAAAAAGCCTCGATATTTCTATCGAGGCTTTAAATAGTGGTCAGTAAAGAGCCATATTCTAACTTCAGGCGAACCCCACTTGGGTTCAAAGCCATTGAAATATTGCCGACTAACGCAGTCCAAACTATGTCATAAGCTCTAAAACGACGAAAGCCTGCTAAAAAGCAGGCTTTCTAATGGTGGTCGGTAAAGAGGATTCGACGCGGCAGGGCTTCCTGCGGACTGGCGTTCCACCGGACTGGCGTTCCAGCCCACGACCCTCTGGCCCCAGCATTCTAAGTTTCAAATGTAAAAAAGCCCCAGTCTTTCGACTGAGGCTTTAAATAGTGGTCGGTGAAGAGGGATTCGAACCCCCGACCCTCTGGTCCCAAACCAGATGCGCTACCAAGCTGCGCTATTCACCGAGCATGTATTCTTTAAAGAAAGAATGGGGTGGCTAACGGGATTTGAACCCGCGACAACCGGAATCACAATCCGGGACTCTACCAACTGAGCTATAGCCACCATCAATTTTTTATTGTCTACCGCTATTATAGCCATAAACTAAATAGTGGTCGGTGAAGAGGGATTCGAACCCCCGACCCTCTGGTCCCAAACCAGATGCGCTACCAAGCTGCGCTATTCACCGACTTATGTTTTATCTCGACTTTAAATCAAGAACGGAAGCAATGCTACCGTATTCTATCCCAAAAGGGAAGAATGGGGTGGCTAACGGGATTTGAACCCGCGACAACCGGAATCACAATCCGGGACTCTACCAACTGAGCTATAGCCACCACTGATATTTTTTACCGATAACCTTTAGGCGAATGGTACGCCCGAAAGGATTCGAACCTTCGACCTTTGGCTCCGGAGGCCAACGCTCTATCCAACTGAGCTACGGGCGCATGCCCTATCGGCGGAGAGGAATAATACGGATATCACCCTATGCCGTCTAGTACTTTTTTTACTTTTTTTATCGTTTGGTCTCTTTTTCGACAGTTCTCTGCCTTAAAACTGAATTTTTGATGTGATTCACGCCCTGTCATGGATAACTCGTTGTTTATTGCAACAACTTATCAGGATATAATCACTCATTATTTACATTGATTTAACAGCTACAACTTAGTTGTTCGGTCACTCAAGACGGTTAGATAAGTTTTTTTGCTCAATGCACGAACAATGACGTAAAAATTTATCCAAACGGTCTAAATACTCTAACAATATAAAAAGGTAAGTCACTTACCTTAGGAATGTGAAGTGGGTTTAATGGATATGTCTCGACGAATGATTAGCGTTTTGTTCGCTGCCTTAACTTTTTCTACGGCAGCTTTAGCTTCTGACATCAGCCAAACTGAATATGATGCGATCGCAGAACGCATCAAACCTGTCGGTGATGTCTATCTAGCTGGTGCTGAGCCAGTAAAAGCAGAGCCAACTGGTCCACGTGATGGTGCTGCCGTGTATGGAACGTTCTGTATTGCCTGTCACTCTTCAGGTGTAAGCGGTGCACCAAAAACTGGAGATGCAGCAGATTGGGCACCACGCATCGCCCAAGGTAAAGATGTGATGACTGATCACGCGATTCAAGGCTTCAATGCAATGCCAGCGAAAGGAACGTGTATGGATTGTTCTGATGATGAAATCATCGCAGCGATTGACCACATGATCGAAGGCCTTTAATCGTCCCCGAAAGCAAAAAGGCTTGCCCAACAGCAAGCCTTTTGTTTTTAACACTTATGTGAATTGATTTGTTGGAACGCTACTTCTTGAACATGGCACGTAAGTTAGCGATATGAGCTTGCCCTTTTGCCATCCGCTCTTCTTGCGTTACCGGTTTCTTGTTCGCTTCCCATTCCACATCATCAAAAGGCAGTTCGTCTAAGAAACGACTTTGTGTTGGCTTGATGAGCTCACCAAACTGGCGACGCTCTTTACACATAGTAAAGGTTAGCTCACGTTGAGCACGAGTGATTCCCACGTACATCAGTCGTCGCTCTTCTTCGACGTTATCTTCATCAATACTGGTTTGATGCGGCAGAATCCCCTCCTCCGAGCCAATTAAGTACACATAAGGGAACTCCAAACCTTTCGATGCATGCAATGTCATAAGCTGTACCGCATCGCTGTCTTCGTCTTCTTCTCCACGCTCCATCATGTCGCGTAAAGTGAGTCGCTGAACCACCTCTTTAAGCGTTTTTTCTTCTTGATCGTAATTGTCCCCCTCAAGGTCAGCAACAATCCAAGAATAAAGATCAGAGACGTTCTTCATGCGCATTTCTGCTGCTTTCGGACTTGCAGAAGTCTCATACAACCAATCTTCATAATGAATATCACGAACGAGCGAACGCACGGCTTCTACAGTATCCCCACGCTCGGCTTGATCGGCAATCGCCACCAACCATTGAGTAAAGCGACGTAAATTCTCTAAGCCACGACCAGTAAGATGGTGTTCTAATCCAAGCTCAAAACTGGATTCAAATAGACTCTTCCCACGCATATTGGCGTAGCTACCGAGTTTTTCCAAAGTAACTGGACCAATTTCACGTCGAGGCGTATTTACAATACGTAAAAATGCATTGTCGTCATCAGGGTTCACCAGCACGCGCAGGTAGGCCATGATGTCTTTAATTTCAGCTCGAGCAAAAAAAGACGTGCCGCCAGAAAGCTTGTACGGAACTCGGTTTTGCATCAGAGATTTTTCAATCAATCGTGACTGATGGTTACCGCGGTAAAGCACCGCATAATCTTTGTAGTTCGTGCGATTTAAGAATTTATGCGCAATGAGCTCACCCGTAACACGCTCCGCTTCATGCTCTTCATTCTTCGCCAACAATACTTTCAGCTTCTCACCATCTGGAATTTCCGAAAACAGTGACTTTTCATACACGTGTGGGTTATTTGCGATCAAAATATTCGCAGCGCGCAAAATACGACTGGTTGAACGATAGTTCTGTTCCAGTTTAATCAAACGTAATTTCGGATAATCCTGCCCGAGCAGCACTAAATTTTGTGGCTTCGCGCCTCGCCATGAATAGATTGATTGGTCGTCATCTCCTACAACGGTCAAACGACCACGCTCGCCAACCAACAATTTCACCAATTCATACTGGCTAGTATTGGTATCTTGGTATTCATCAACCAACAGGTAACGAATACGGTTTTGCCAACGTTGACGCACTTCTTCATTGTGACGCAATAAAAGGACAGGCATCAAAATCAGATCATCAAAGTCCAATGCGTTGTACGCTTTCATCTGCTTCTGGTACATCTCAAAGCAGAACGCAAACAATTGTTGTTGTTCACCTTTTGCAAATGCTTTGACCTGCTCAGGCGACAACATGTCATTTTTCCAGTTAGAGATACTGCTAAGCAACTGGCGCAATAAGTCCTTATCACCATCCAATTGTTTTTCTGTCAGTTCTTTCAAGAGCGCTAGCTGGTCTTGATCATCAAACAACGAAAAGCCGGACTTCAACCCCAAGTGCTTGTATTCACGTTTGATAATGTTCAACCCTAACGTATGGAAGGTCGACACCATCAAACCTTTTGCTTCCGCTTTTCCTAACGTTTGTCCGACACGCTCTTTCATCTCTCGTGATGCTTTGTTAGTAAAAGTCACCGCTGCAATATTACGTGCTTTATAGCCACACTGCTGAACCAAGTAAGCGATTTTATTGGTAATTACACGAGTCTTACCCGAACCAGCACCCGCCAGCACCAAGCATGGGCCTGATACATATTTAACGGCTTCATCTTGTCTAGGGTTCAGCTTCATAAAAATTCTCTGCGGCTAAAAATAGTGGCGCCTATGATAAAGGGGGGACCGTGCGAAAGCTATGCGATTTTTACGTAAAGTTTACAAAGATAGTCGTAACATTTCGTTGCATAAACGGTCATAGATTGCGCTATAATGAATGAACGTTCATTCATTGGTGGTAGGGTTATGTCAAATAGCGCTGCTGGAAGTAAATACGAGCAAATCATCGCTGCAGCAGAACGTTTGATCGCCGAATCAGGCTTTCATGGCCTTTCTATGCACAAACTCGCCGCTGAAGCAGGCGTTGCTGCAGGTACGATTTATCGTTATTTCTCAGATAAGGAACATCTTTTAGAAGAAGTTCGCCTTAACGTAACCAAACGTATTGCGGAGGCCGTTCAATCAGATGTTCATGACAATATGTCTTTGAAAGAACGTTACCGAACTATGTGGCTCAATATCTGGCGCCTTGCAGGTTCAAACCTCGACACACTGAGCAGCCGTGTCCAGTATGAATCATTACCCTGTGCAAATCGTAGAAATACGCGGGAACTAGAACGACAAATGTTTGCCCAAGTAGATCGTCTTTTTGATCAAGGTAAGGCGGAAGGGGTATTTAAGCCTCTCGATAACGAAATTCTTTCGGGGTTAAGTTTCGAAGCTAGTGTCGCGCTTGCAAGAAAACATGCTTTGGGATTTTATCAGTTGGATGACGATGCGCTGGAAGCGGCCATCGAAGCCAGTTGGGATGCAATTATTAAACACTAACTTGGAGTTCTTATAAGAATGAAAAAGTGGACTTTCTTTATGTTGCTTATCGCAGTTCTTCTATTTGGGAGCGTGATAGGTTTCAACTTATTCAAGCAGCAGAAAATCGCTGAATACATGGCGAACCGTCCGGAGCCTGAGTTCCCGGTCACGGTTACAGAAGTAAAAGCGGTTGATTGGGTACCTGTTATTGAAGCGATCGGCTTCATCGAACCAAACCAAGGGGTCACCGTAGCGAACGAAACCAGCGGTGTGATCGATAAGATTTCTTTCCACTCGGGGACGTCTGTTGAAGAGGGCCAACCTTTGGTTCATTTAGACTCTGATGTAGAAAAAGCAAACTTACAAAGCTCTCAAGCAAGACTGCCTGCTGCTCAAGCGAAGTACAAGCGCTATCAAGGTCTTTTCAAAAAAGGCTCAATTTCTAAAGAAGCGTACGACGAAGCCGAAGCCAATTACTTTTCACTTAAGGCAGATATCGAAAGCTTAAAAGCAACCATTGATCGCCGCGAAATCAAAGCGCCTTTTGCAGGTGTGGTTGGTATTCGTAATGTTTATCTTGGCCAATACCTACAAGCAGGTACCGATATCGTTCGCCTTGAAGACACCAGTGTTATGCGTCTGCGTTTTACCGTTCCTCAAACTGACATATCACGCATTACCCTAAACCAAGAAGTCGATATATTCGTTGATGCTTACCCTGATAGACCATTCAAAGGTTCTATCTCCGCTATTGAACCAGCCGTTAACGTTCAAAGTGGTTTGATTCAAGTTCAAGCCGACATTCCAAACAGCGATGGCAAACTTCGCAGTGGTATGTTCGCTCGTGCAAACATCATTCTACCTAAACTTGAAAACCAAGTGACGCTACCTCAGACCGCAATTACGTTTACGCTATACGGCGATAATGTGTACATCGTAACGGAAGAAAATGGTGAAAAACGTGTTAATCAACACGTGGTAAAAGTGGGTGAACGCACCAAAGACATCGCCCATATCCTAGATGGTGTAAAACCAGGTGATATGGTCGTAACATCTGGTCAAATCCGTTTGAGCAACCACGCGAAAGTGAGCATTGTTGAAGATGATTCACTAACCCCACCGGCTGAAACACCAATGCTTTAATTGGAGGCATCATGCGCTTTACTGATGTTTTTATAAAACGTCCAGTTTTAGCGGTATCGATCAGCTTTTTGATTGCGTTGCTTGGTTTACAAGCCGTTTTCAAAATGCAGGTTCGTGAATACCCTGAAATGACAAATACCGTAGTAACGGTAACTACCAGTTATTACGGTGCCAGTGCCAACTTGATCCAAGGCTTCATTACTCAGCCTTTGGAACAAGCTGTCGCGCAGGCCGATAATATCGATTATATGACTTCGTCCTCGGTACTTGGTACATCAACCATCACTGTGAACATGAAGTTAAATACCGATCCGAACGCCGCACTGTCTGACATTCTGGCGAAAACAAATTCGGTTCGTTCACAGCTTCCAAAAGAAGCAGAAGACCCTACAGTAACCATGTCGACTGGCTCGACTACAGCGGTGCTGTACATTGGCTTCACCAGTGATGAGTTGTCTTCTAGCCAGATCACCGATTATCTTGAACGTGTAATCAACCCACAGCTATTCACGGTAAACGGTGTATCCAAAGTAGACCTATACGGCGGTATGAAATACGCGCTACGCGTATGGCTAGATCCAGCCAAAATGGGGGCGCTTAAGCTGACAGCAACGGATGTAATGGGTGTTCTAAATGCCAATAACTATCAGTCAGCAACGGGTCAGGCCGTCGGTGAGTTTGTTCTTTACAACGGTAGCGCAGATACGCAGGTATCGAATGTGGCTGAATTAGAAGCCCTCGTGGTGAAAACAGGCGATGGTGATGTAATTCGTCTTGGAGACATCGCAAAGGTCACTCTAGAGAAGAGCCACGATGTTTACCGAGCAAGTGCAAACGGTAAAGAAGCCGTAGTTGCAGCAATAAACGCCGCACCAAGTGCAAACCCAATAAACATTGCAGCAGATGTTCTGAAGCTATTGCCTCAATTAGAACGTAACTTGCCAAGTAACATCAAAATGAATGTGATGTACGACTCAACCATCGCGATCAATGAATCCATTCACGAAGTTGTGAAGACCATTCTTGAAGCGGCAGTCATTGTACTGGTGGTTATTACTCTGTTCCTAGGTTCTTTCCGAGCAGTAATCATCCCTATCGTTACTATCCCGCTATCTTTGATTGGCGTTGCAATGGTGATGCAGGCGATGGGCTTCTCGTGGAACTTAATGACACTACTGGCAATGGTACTAGCCATCGGTCTGGTGGTGGATGACGCGATCGTTGTTCTTGAGAACGTCGACCGCCACATTAAAGACGGGGAATCACCGTTCCGTGCTGCGATCATTGGTACGCGTGAAATCGCGGTGCCAGTAATCGCAATGACACTGACACTAGGTGCGGTATACGCACCGATCGCACTGATGGGTGGTATCACGGGCTCGCTATTCAAAGAGTTCGCATTAACCCTAGCTGGTGCGGTATTTGTGTCCGGCATCATCGCTCTGACGCTGTCGCCAATGATGTGTTCGAAAATGCTCAAAGCAAATGAAGAGCCAAGTAAGTTCGAGCAGAAAGTGCATCACATACTTGACGGTATGACTAACCGCTATGAAAAAATGCTCAAAGCGGTCATGGCGCACCGACCAGTAATCATCGCTTTTGCAGTTATCGTATTCGCAAGCTTGCCAATTCTGTTTAAATTCATTCCAAGTGAACTGGCACCATCAGAAGATAAAGGCGTAGTGGTCTTAATGGGTACTGCTCCATCGAATGCGAACTTGGATTACATTCAAAATACCATGAATGACGTAAACAAGATTCTGTCTGATCAGCCAGAAGTGGAATACGCTCAGGTATTTAATGGTGTGCCAAATTCAAATCAAGCATTTGGTCTAGCGACTCTAAAGCCTTGGAGTGAGCGTGAAGCAAGCCAAGCAGAGATCACTAAGCGTGTTGGTGATTTGGTCTCTCATGTCCCTGGTATGTCAGTAACGGCGTTCCAAATGCCTGAACTCCCTGGTGCAGGTTCTGGTCTGCCTATCCAGTTTGTTATTACAACACCAAACAGCTTTGAGAGCTTATTTACCATCGCTAGTGATATCCTAACGAATGTGTCAAAAAGCCCAATGTTCGTCTACTCGGATCTGGATCTAAACTACGATTCAGCTACGATGAAGATCAGCATCGACAAGGACAAAGCGGGTGCCTACGGCGTGACCATGCAAGACATTGGTGTAACGCTCAGTACTATGATGGCGGATGGTTATGTAAACCGTATCGACTTAAATGGTCGTTCATATGAAGTAATCCCGCAAGTTGAACGTAAGTGGCGATTAAACCCAGAGTCAATGAAGAACTACTACGTACGTTCCGTTGATGGTAACGCAGTACCGCTTGGTAGCTTAATCACGATTGATGTTGTCGCAGAACCGCGCGCGCTACCACACTTCAACCAACTAAACTCTGCAACGGTTGGGGCAGTACCTGCACCTGGTGTTGCCATGGGTGATGCTATCAATTGGTTTGAAGATATTGCGCAAAACAAACTGCCCGCTGGCTACAACCATGACTATATGGGTGAGGCTCGTCAGTTCGTAACTGAAGGTAGTGCGCTGTATGCAACTTTCGGCTTGGCGTTGGCGATTATCTTCCTAGTTCTAGCGATTCAATTTGAATCTATCCGCGATCCAATCGTAATTATGGTATCAGTACCGCTAGCGGTATGTGGTGCACTGATTGCTCTGGCGTGGGGTACGGCATCGATGAATATATACTCACAAGTGGGTCTGATCACCCTGGTAGGTCTGATTACCAAACACGGTATCTTGATCTGTGAGGTAGCGAAAGAAGAGCAGCTACACAACAAGCTGTCTCGAATCGATGCGGTAATGGAAGCGGCGAAAGTTCGTCTTCGTCCAATCCTAATGACGACGGCGGCGATGATTGCAGGCCTGATCCCACTGATGTACGCAACGGGTGCAGGTGCCGCTCAGCGCTTTAGTATCGGTATCGTAATCGTTGCTGGTCTAGCGATCGGTACGCTATTTACGCTATTCGTACTGCCTGTGATTTACAGCTACCTAGCTGAGAAGCACAAACCACTACCAGTGTTTGTTGAAGACAAAGACTTGGAGAAACTGGCTCGAGTGGATGAAGCAAAAGCAGCTCATCGCGAATTAGCTGAAAATAAATAAGCTCAATAAACTAGGAAAAAGGTCACTTCGGTGACCTTTTTTATTGCTGCTCTATTTTTTGCCATCTAAATGGCGACTTTCCCGCATCATTTACATAAAATATGGGCAAATCAAAAGGAGTTTTAGCCACTATGTTTGACCCAAAGAAATTAGAGCAAATCGCTAAACAAATTCATGACTCAATGCCACAGCCAGTGAAAGAACTTGGCGCAGACGTTGATCAAAAAGTTCGTCAAGTAATTCAAGGCCAACTAAACAAGCTCGACGTGGTTAGCCGCGAAGAATTCGACGTACAAACTCAAGTTCTGCTGCGTACTCGTCAAAAGCTGACAGAAATGGAAAAGAAATTAGCAGAGCTTGAAGAAAAGCTCGCTGATAAATAAGCGAAAAGAGACGAGAAAATTATAAGGGTTGATGTGAGAACATCAGCCCTTTTTGTTTATTGGGATTCGGGATTCGCTTCTATTTTGCATTCTTAAGGACAAAATTCATCTTTATAAAAACAAAAAGGCTTGGTCAACGGCGACCAAGCCTTTTAATTAAATGTTGTGTTTTATGTTGTATTTATTGACCCCAGTCTGTCTGGAGTTCTTATCTGCTTTGCTTTAATGCAATTACGCAGATTGTATATTCGAAGCTAGAGCTTAAGTTCGCGGAGGTAACACGGCGTTTGTGCTAGCAAATGAGTATTACCGACAAAGAAACTAACCTCCTTAGCGAAGAAGATTAGCCGCCTACCGCGATGTTCTTCATATCAGTCATATAGCCACGTAGCTCTTCACCAATGTATTCCACTGGGTGGTTACGGATAGCATCATTTACAGCGATAAGAGTCGCGTTATCTACTTGGTTAGAAGTTTCACCTAGCCCCTTACCAATTACGTCAGTATTTACTGCTGGCATAAACTTCTCACGTAGAAGCGGGGTTGCTACGTTAGCGAACAGGTAGTTACCGTATTCCGCAGTGTCTGAAATAACCACGTTCATTTCGTATAGACGCTTACGTGCGATTGTGTTCGCGATCAGTGGTAGCTCGTGTAGAGACTCGTAGTAAGCAGACTCATCGATGATGCCTGATGCCGTCATTGCTTCGAACGCTAGCTCAACACCGGCACGAACCATGGCAACCATCAAGATACCGTTGTCGAAGTACTCTTGCTCAGAGATTTCTACGTCAGTTTCTGGGTAGTTTTCGAATGCCGTTTCGCCCGTTTCAGCACGCCAACCTAGTAGGTTTGCATCGTCGTTTGCCCAGTCAGCCATCATCGTGCTAGAGAAGTGACCTGTGATGATGTCATCCATATGCTTGTTGTATAGCGGACGCATCAGCTCTTTTAACTCTTCAGAAAGCTCAAATGCTTTTACTTTTGCTGGGTTTGATAGACGATCCATCATGTGAGTGATACCACCAAACTTCAGTGCTTCCGTGATGGTTTCCCAACCGTATTGAAGAAGCTTACCTGCGTAGCCAGGATCGATACCATCAGCAATCATCTTCTCGTAACATACGATAGAGCCAGCCTGTAGCATGCCACAAAGGATGGTTTGCTCACCCATTAGGTCAGATTTCACCTCAGCAACAAAAGAAGACTCTAGACAACCAGCCCGGTGACCACCTGTTGCTGCAGCCCAAGCTTTCGCGATATCCCAACCTTCGCCTTTAGGATCGTTTTCTGGGTGAACAGCGATAAGAGTCGGAACACCAAAGCCACGTTTGTATTCTTCACGAACTTCTGTTCCAGGACACTTAGGTGCAACCATAACAACAGTCAAATCTTTACGGATTTGCATGCCTTCTTCAACAACGTTGAAACCGTGTGAATAGCCCAGAGCAGCGCCGTCTTTCATTAATGGCATTACCGTCTCAACAACGTTAGTGTGCTGCTTGTCTGGAGTCAGGTTTACGACTAGGTCAGCTTGTGGAATAAGTGTTTCGTAGCTACCTACTTCAAAACCGTTATCTTTTGCATTTTTGAATGACTGACGTTGTTCATCGATCGCAGCCTGGCGAAGTGCATAAGCGACATCTAAACCAGAATCACGCATGTTCAAACCTTGGTTAAGACCTTGAGCACCACAACCTACGATGACCACTTTTTTGCCTTTTAGGTAATCGGCTTCTGACGCGAATTCTTCGCGGTCCATAAAACGACAACGACCTAGTTGATCCAATTGCTCACGCAAATTTAGGGTATTGAAATAGTTAGCCATCTGGGCACTCCTTAACATTCTTCCATTGAGGTCGGCATTTGCTTTACCGAATGAGTTCATACTAAAACAGACACCCTGTTGCTGAAAGTGATATATTCACAATTACTTATTGCAATAAATGCAACATGGAAGTGAAGATTTAATGAACATCAAAAGCCTGCAATTATTCATTCATCTATGTGATAGTAAGAGCTTCGCTAAGACAGCGGCAGCAATGCATATCAGCCCATCAGCGCTAAGCCGACAGATTCAAAAGTTGGAAGAGGAAACGCATCAACAATTGTTTTTGCGTGATAATCGAAGTGTCGAACTTACCGTTCAAGCAAAGAAATTATTGCCAGTCGCACTTAAGATTTTAAGTGAATGGCAACAGTACCAAAGCTATATAAAAGGCACTGAAGATGATTTAAAAGGTGAGATCCGTCTATTTTGCTCAGTAACAGCGAGTTACAGTCACCTACCAGAGCTTATTTCTGAATTCCGCATACAACACCCTTTTATTGAATTCAAACTCTCTACTGGCGATCCAGCTCAAGCAATCGACAAAATACTAGCCGATGAGGCTGACATTGCTATCTCTGCAAAACCAGATCAACTTCCAGCCAAAGTCGCTTTCGAACCAATCAGTGAAATTCCGTTATCAGTTATTGCACCTGTCGGGGTAAGTAGCTTTGCGGAAGAACTACAAAAAGAAGAGCCCAACTGGTCGGCTATCCCTTTTATTCTCCCAGAAGCAGGCACAGCAAGAGATAGAGCGAACGTTTGGTTTAAGCAAATGAAGATCAAACCGAATATCTACGCGCAAGTAGCAGGACATGAAGCCATTGTCAGCATGGTGGCATTAGGATGTGGTGTCGGCATAGCACCAGATGTTGTCATCAACAATAGTCCCGTCAAAGAAAAAATTTCTCGACTTAAGGTATTACCGATTAAACCTTTTGAACTCGGTGTTTGTTGCGTTAAAAGTCAGCTAGAAAACCCATTAGTTAAAGCTCTATGGGAAGTCGCAGAGTGTAAATATATCTCTTTATAAGAACGCTAACGATAAGACCTGAGCATTTCTGCTAGGGCTTCGTCTAAATAAATGGCGGAACGGCCGGGCTTGCGTTCAAGCGGGACTCGTTGGTCAAAGACCAAGTTTATGCATATACGAAAAAGCCCCAGCATTTCTGCTAGGGCTTCGTCTGAATAAATGGCGGAGCGGACGGGACTCGAACCCGCGACCCCCGGCGTGACAGGCCGGTATTCTAACCAACTGAACTACCGCTCCACACGGTGACGGAGATTTCTCTCTATCCGGTAATCGCCGTTCAACGCGTTTACCTTAAAATTAAAGCCTGGCGATGTCCTACTCTCACATGGGGAAACCCCACACTACCATCGGCGCTATTTCGTTTCACTTCTGAGTTCGGAATGGAAATCAGGTGGGTCCAAAATGCTATGGTCGCCAAGCAAATTCTTTAATCTGGAAAGCTGTTTCTGTGTTCTCTACACAATCAAGTCTTGTTCTTGCTTTGAGTCCATCAAAACCCTTTGGGTGTTGTATGGTTAAGCCTCACGGGCAATTAGTATCAGTTAGCTCAATGCCTCACAGCACTTACACACCTGACCTATCAACGTCGTAGTCTCCGACAACCCTTTAGGATACTTAAAGTATCAGGGAGAACTCATCTCAAGGCTCGCTTCCCGCTTAGATGCTTTCAGCGGTTATCGATTCCGAACTTAGCTACCGGGCAATGCGTCTGGCGACACAACCCGAACACCAGAGGTTCGTCCACTCCGGTCCTCTCGTACTAGGAGCAGCCCCTTTCAATTCTCCAACGCCCACGGCAGATAGGGACCGAACTGTCTCACGACGTTCTAAACCCAGCTCGCGTACCACTTTAAATGGCGAACAGCCATACCCTTGGGACCGACTTCAGCCCCAGGATGTGATGAGCCGACATCGAGGTGCCAAACACCGCCGTCGATATGAACTCTTGGGCGGTATCAGCCTGTTATCCCCGGAGTACCTTTTATCCGTTGAGCGATGGCCCTTCCATTCAGAACCACCGGATCACTATGACCTGCTTTCGCACCTGCTCGAATTGTCATTCTCGCAGTCAAGCGGGCTTATGCCATTGCACTAACCTCACGATGTCCAACCGTGATTAGCCCACCTTCGTGCTCCTCCGTTACTCTTTGGGAGGAGACCGCCCCAGTCAAACTACCCACCAGGCACTGTCCGCAACCCCGATAAGGGGTCGACGTTAGAACATCAACACTACAAGGGTGGTATTTCAAGGACGGCTCCACAGATACTAGCGTACCTGCTTCAAAGCCTCCCACCTATCCTACACATGTAGGGTCAATGTTCAGTGCCAAGCTGTAGTAAAGGTTCACGGGGTCTTTCCGTCTAGCCGCGGGTACACTGCATCTTCACAGCGATTTCAATTTCACTGAGTCTCGGGTGGAGACAGCGTGGCCATCATTACGCCATTCGTGCAGGTCGGAACTTACCCGACAAGGAATTTCGCTACCTTAGGACCGTTATAGTTACGGCCGCCGTTTACCGGGGCTTCGATCAAGAGCTTCGACCGAAGTCTAACCCCATCAATTAACCTTCCGGCACCGGGCAGGCGTCACACCGTATACGTCATCTTACGATTTTGCACAGTGCTGTGTTTTTAATAAACAGTTGCAGCCACCTGGTATCTGCGACTCTCGTCAGCTCCATCCGCAAGGGACTTCACCATCAAGAGCGTACCTTCTCCCGAAGTTACGGTACCATTTTGCCTAGTTCCTTCACCCGAGTTCTCTCAAGCGCCTTGGTATTCTCTACCCGACCACCTGTGTCGGTTTGGGGTACGATTCCTTACAATCTGAAGCTTAGAGGCTTTTCCTGGAAGCATGGCATCAATGACTTCACTACCGTAGTAGCTCGACGTCGTGTCTCAGCCTTAGAAAGAGCCGGATTTACCTAACTCTTAAGCCTACGCACTTGAACCTGGACAACCGTCGCCAGGCCCACCTAGCCTTCTCCGTCCCCCCATCGCAATTGTAAGAAGTACGGGAATATTAACCCGTTTCCCATCGACTACGCCTTTCGGCCTCGCCTTAGGGGTCGACTTACCCTGCCCCGATTAACGTTGGACAGGAACCCTTGGTCTTCCGGCGAGGAGGTTTTTCACCCCCTTTATCGTTACTCATGTCAGCATTCGCACTTCTGATACCTCCAGCATGCTTTACAACACACCTTCAACGGCTTACAGAACGCTCCCCTACCCAATGAAGTAAACTTCATTGCCGCAGCTTCGGTTTATTACTTAGCCCCGTTACATCTTCCGCGCAGGCCGACTCGACCAGTGAGCTATTACGCTTTCTTTAAATGATGGCTGCTTCTAAGCCAACATCCTGGCTGTCTGAGCCTTCCCACATCGTTTCCCACTTAGTAATAATTTGGGACCTTAGCTGGCGGTCTGGGTTGTTTCCCTCTCCACGACGGACGTTAGCACCCGCCGTGTGTCTCCCGGATAGTACTTACTGGTATTCGGAGTTTGCAAAGGGTTGGTAAGTCGGGATGACCCCCTAGCCTTAACAGTGCTCTACCCCCAGTAGTATTCGTCCGAGGCGCTACCTAAATAGCTTTCGGGGAGAACCAGCTATCTCCAGGTTTGATTGGCCTTTCACCCCTAGCCACAAGTCATCCGCTAATTTTTCAACATTAGTCGGTTCGGTCCTCCAATTGATGTTACTCAATCTTCAACCTGCCCATGGCTAGATCACCTGGTTTCGGGTCTATATCCAGAGACTGAACGCCCAGTTAAGACTCGGTTTCCCTACGGCTCCCCTAGATGGTTAACCTTGCCACTGAATATAAGTCGCTGACCCATTATACAAAAGGTACGCAGTCACAGGACGCAATGCCTGCTCCTACTGCTTGTACGTACACGGTTTCAGGTTCTATTTCACTCCCCTCACAGGGGTTCTTTTCGCCTTTCCCTCACGGTACTGGTTCACTATCGGTCAGTCAGTAGTATTTAGCCTTGGAGGATGGTCCCCCCATATTCAGACAGGATATCACGTGTCCCGCCCTACTCGATTTCACTGAATGTGCGTTGTCGACTACGGGGCTATCACCCTGTATCGCCGGACTTTCCAGACCGTTCGTCTAACGCATATAAAGCTTAAGGGCTAGTCCAATTTCGCTCGCCGCTACTTTCGGAATCTCGGTTGATTTCTTTTCCTCGGGGTACTTAGATGTTTCAGTTCCCCCGGTTCGCCTCATTAACCTATGAATTCAGTTAATGATACTAGCTTATGCTAGTGGGTTTCCCCATTCAGAAATCCCAGACTCAAATGGTTGTTACTACCTAATCTGGGCTTATCGCAAGTTACTACGTCTTTCATCGCCTCTGACTGCCAAGGCATCCACCGTGTACGCTTAGTCACTTAACCATACAACCCCAAAGAGTTTCAGAAGAAATCTTGAGTTTGTTGTTTAAACAACCAAAGTTGCTATCTCATTATTTGAATGAGCGAGATAGCTATCGATTTTGCCGGACTCAAATATGTTTTGCTTTCGCAAAACCCAAGAACACTTGAATGTGTTTTTGTGTATTCATCGAAATGAATACTTTGAGAACTTTACAAACAAATGCTTATCTATTTAAGACAAGATTTGTTTTGTCAGCTTTCCAAATTGTTAAAGAGCTAATCACTTCTCATGAAGTAACCATTTTTAAAAACACTCTGCTTTCTGTTTTAAAGAAAGTGTGCTTAAAGATGGTGGGCGATACCGGGCTCGAACCAGTGACCCCCTGCTTGTAAGGCAGGTGCTCTCCCAACTGAGCTAATCGCCCACATGAGTTTTACGTCTCGTGGTAGACGTCAAGAATGGTGGAGCTATGCGGGATCGAACCGCAGACCTCCTGCGTGCAAGGCAGGCGCTCTCCCAGCTGAGCTATAGCCCCATCTTGAGAGTCATTTCTAAAAAAGAAATGGTGGGTCGTGCAGGATTCGAACCTGCGACCAATTGATTAAAAGTCAACTGCTCTACCAACTGAGCTAACGACCCAATGGTATCCCGTAGGGGAGTCGAACCCCTGTTACCGCCGTGAAAGGGCGGTGTCCTAGGCCTCTAGACGAACGGGACACTGGATTGAAGATATTGGGATATCTTCGTCTCTTTTACTTTATAAACCGTATCAATCTGTGTGGACACTCATCGTGAGTAATCATCGTATAAGGAGGTGATCCAGCGCCAGGTTCCCCTAGCGCTACCTTGTTACGACTTCACCCCAGTCATGAACCACAAAGTGGTAAGCGTCCTCCCCGAAAGGTTAAACTACCTACTTCTTTTGCAGCCCACTCCCATGGTGTGACGGGCGGTGTGTACAAGGCCCGGGAACGTATTCACCGTGGCATTCTGATCCACGATTACTAGCGATTCCGACTTCATGGAGTCGAGTTGCAGACTCCAATCCGGACTACGACGCACTTTTTGGGATTCGCTCACTTTCGCAAGTTGGCTGCCCTCTGTATGCGCCATTGTAGCACGTGTGTAGCCCTACTCGTAAGGGCCATGATGACTTGACGTCGTCCCCACCTTCCTCCGGTTTATCACCGGCAGTCTCCCTGGAGTTCCCGACATTACTCGCTGGCAAACAAGGATAAGGGTTGCGCTCGTTGCGGGACTTAACCCAACATTTCACAACACGAGCTGACGACAGCCATGCAGCACCTGTCTCAGAGTTCCCGAAGGCACACCTGTATCTCTACTGGCTTCTCTGGATGTCAAGAGTAGGTAAGGTTCTTCGCGTTGCATCGAATTAAACCACATGCTCCACCGCTTGTGCGGGCCCCCGTCAATTCATTTGAGTTTTAATCTTGCGACCGTACTCCCCAGGCGGTCTACTTAACGCGTTAGCTCCGAAAGCCACGGCTCAAGGCCACAACCTCCAAGTAGACATCGTTTACGGCGTGGACTACCAGGGTATCTAATCCTGTTTGCTCCCCACGCTTTCGCATCTGAGTGTCAGTATCTGTCCAGGGGGCCGCCTTCGCCACCGGTATTCCTTCAGATCTCTACGCATTTCACCGCTACACCTGAAATTCTACCCCCCTCTACAGTACTCTAGTCTGCCAGTTTCAAATGCAATTCCGAGGTTGAGCCCCGGGCTTTCACATCTGACTTAACAAACCACCTGCATGCGCTTTACGCCCAGTAATTCCGATTAACGCTCGCACCCTCCGTATTACCGCGGCTGCTGGCACGGAGTTAGCCGGTGCTTCTTCTGTAGGTAACGTCAAATCCATACGCTATTAACGCATGAACCTTCCTCCCTACTGAAAGTGCTTTACAACCCGAAGGCCTTCTTCACACACGCGGCATGGCTGCATCAGGCTTGCGCCCATTGTGCAATATTCCCCACTGCTGCCTCCCGTAGGAGTCTGGACCGTGTCTCAGTTCCAGTGTGGCTGATCATCCTCTCAGACCAGCTAGGGATCGTCGCCTTGGTGAGCCCTTACCTCACCAACTAGCTAATCCCACCTAGGCATATCCTGACGCGAGAGGCCCGAAGGTCCCCCTCTTTGGCCCGTAGGCATCATGCGGTATTAGCCATCGTTTCCAATGGTTATCCCCCACATCAGGGCAATTTCCTAGGCATTACTCACCCGTCCGCCGCTCGCCGCCCAACAAATCCTCCGAAGATTCAATGTTGTCGCTGCCGCTCGACTTGCATGTGTTAGGCCTGCCGCCAGCGTTCAATCTGAGCCATGATCAAACTCTTCAATTTAAGATTTTGTTCGGCTCAATGAATACTGACTTCAAAACTGCTCTTACTCGAAAGTAAGAAGTAATTTTAAAGCTATTATCGTTCCAACAGAACGATAATGAATTGACTGTGCCAAGCCTTTCGACTCGTTTGGTCACTCAGTTCATTGAAACCTAATTTGATACCGATGTATCTAATTGGATTATCATCAACGAGTGCCCACACAGATTGATAGGTCTATATTGTTAAAGAGCTTTCCTATTGAGCTTTGCTCAAATCGGACGGCCATTTTAGCGAGATAAAGTTTAGTGTCAACCACTTTTTTCAAACTTTCTTTCAAGCGTTTCCACTTGGCTAATTGGCTTGCTAACTTGGTTTGCGTTCCTTTCGGAGCGTTGCCGTGTCAGCGAGGTGGTATTATAGAGATTGCGATCACATTGGCAAGCCCTTTTTTACGTTTTTTTTGATTTTCTTATCGTTCGGATAAAATTGCAGCAAAAACACTTAAAAGAGCACGTTATTTCTACAGTTCTTTGAATTTATCTGCAAAAAGAGCCACTTTTTCCCAGTTGGTGTATTCCACTTCTTTGGTTGTATCGGTTTCACCACCTGTCATCGACATAATGAACTTAATCATCGTTCGATCAAACCAATGATAGCGAGGGTAATAAAGAGCTCCTGCAAAGACACCTATTAACGTAGGTTTCCAAGGTGACTTAATTAGGAACTTACGAATATAGGCACTACCTTCAGGAGTATCCTTACCTTGATCTTCTTTACGGGCAGTAAGGTTCACGCAGAAAAACGCCACTTTGCTTTGCGCAAGTTGATTCAAGTTTCGTTCAATAAACTGGTATAGCTTCTTATTAAGATGACCATAGCGAATAGACGCTCCAATCAATACTCTGTCGTATTGGCTAAAATCAATCGTCTTTACATTATGTAAATCCACCAACTCGCATTCGAAGTCTGTGAGTTGCTCATCTATATAGTGGAGAATTTTTTTTGTCTGCCCTTCACGCGAAGAGTATAGAAATAAAGCTTTTGCCACGATTTCTCCTTAGCTACGCCAGAATGTCGGCGTGAGTAAAATAAGTAAGGTAAATATTTCCAAGCGACCAAATAGCATAGAAACAATCAGCACCCATTTAGCATTATCATTTACATCACCAAAATGAAGAGCAACTTCTCCCAACCCTGGTCCTAAGTTATTCAATGTGGCGGCAACAGCGGAAAATGCACTTAACTCATCCATCCCTGTTGCGATCAGCGCCAACATACAAACGACGAACACTAAGGCATAAGCAGAGAAAAATCCCCACACCGCATCAACCACGCGTTGAGGCAAAGCCGTTCCTCCCACTTTAATAGTGTAAACCGCGCGAGGGTGAACCAGCCGCTTTAGTTCACGTGCACCTTGTAAGGTCAGCAGCAGAATACGGATCACTTTCATGCCGCCGCCAGTCGAACCTGCACACCCCCCTATAAAAGAAGAGAACAATAGCAGCACTGGTAAAAACAATGGCCAGTCAGCAAATCCAGTTGTGGTAAAACCCGCCGTAGTAGAGATAGACACGGTCTGGAATAACGCTTGGTCAAAGGCGTCATATGGGGAGTCATACGAGTGGTGATTCAACAGTAATAAGAAGCACACCAAGAACAGGATAACTTGAATAAAGATGAACGCGCGAAACTCTGGATCTTTCCAATAGTATTTAGGATGCACACCGCCAGACGCAAACGCGGCGAAGTGCAAAGAATAGTTACATGCCGAAATCAACAAGAAGACAACGGTGATCATATTGATGGCGTAGCTATCAAAATAACCCATGCTGGCGTCGTGGGTTGAGAAACCACCAATGGCTATGGTTGAGAAACTATGGCTGATCGCATCAAACGGCGTCATGCCTGCCAACCAAAATGCTAAGGCACATGCAATAGTCAAACTCAGATAGATATACCACAGTGCTTTTGCCGTTTCAGCTATGCGCGGAGTCATCTTAGTATCTTTTACTGGCCCAGGAATTTCAGCGCGATATAACTGCATACCTCCGATACCAAGAACCGGAAGAATTGCTACAGCAAGAACAATGATACCCATACCACCAAACCATTGAAGCAACTGGCGATAGAACAAAATGGCTTTGGGTAATTCATCCAATCCAACAATGACTGTCGCACCGGTGGTCGTTAAGGCAGAGAAAGACTCAAAAAAGGCATCGGTTACAGAAACGTTTGGATTATCTGCAATCAAAAAAGGAATAGCGCCTGCACTACCTAGAACTGTCCAAAAGAGAACAACAATAAGAAAGCCATCACGTGCTTTAAGCTCGTGCTTATGCCTTCGGTTTGGAAACCAACATACCCCTCCCCATAAAAGGAGAACAAAAAATGTCGTGACAAACGGTACACCCGCACCATCTCTATAGATAAGTGCAACCAGTGCAGGTGCGAGCATTGTGACACTAAAAAGCGCGAGCAATAGCCCGACGATTCGAATAATTGAACGAAATTGCATGGATTGATTGACTAGCGAAGCTGTCCCTGTGGCTTCCTATTTTTCATTATTGTCCGTCTAATGGGGTGACAATTGCCTTTGCACCACTTTTGTTGATGATAGTCTGGGTAAACGCGCTCACTTCACGTAGCTCGATTTCCACAACTAATGCCACCTGAACGCTGTATTCGGCATCGACTTCAACCGCACCGAACTGAGGCATTAACGACTGTACGATAGGCATAAAGCCATAGTCTAACTCTAGTCTGAGCTTTGTGGTTATTTTTTTCTCAATTGTTTGAAGCTGCTTGAGAGCTTGTTGTACACCACCACCATAAGCTTTCACAAGTCCTCCCGTACCTAACCGAATACCACCATAGTAACGCGTCACTACGGCCGTGATTTCTCCGACACCTGATCCTGACAATTGAGCAAGTATTGGCTTACCTGCAGTACCGGACGGTTCTCCATCATCACTAAACCCCCACTTCATTGAATCTTCTGGCCGGCCAGCAACAAAACCCCAGCAGTTATGTCTTGCGTCAGAGTGTTTGGATTTTATCTGTTCCACAAATGCTTTCGCCTTTTCCACGCTCGGTGTATGAGCCAAATAAGTAATAAAGAGACTCTTTTTGATCTCTTCTTCAAATTGCACAGGCTCTGCTGGAATCAGATAAGGTTGGTCATTCATAGGATTACGTCACTTTTCTCTTTGTTCAAAGTCTATCACGAGACCGATTTACACGTCGCATAAGATCTGCACTAGCGCACAATGTTAAACACTTGTTTAAAAAATGTATTGAAATTGGCCAATCTGCGGTCCAAACTAATCCCACTGGTCTAACCAGAATAAGAATAAAACGACTTTCCTCTATATCTATTTGTTGTATCACACGGCATTTAGCCAACATCAAATCGGTATACAGACAATCCAAGATTGTATGTCATGGAGATAGACAATGATTTACCAAGCCGAAACCCTACAGGTAAAGGAAGTACACAATGGTATTGCAGAGCTTAGCTTCTGCTCTCCGAAATCCGTCAACAAGCTCGACCTAGCAACACTAGAGTCACTCGACAAAGCACTTGATGCCTTGATTGCGCATCAAGGACTGAAGGGCTTGATGCTCACCTCAGATAAAGACGCGTTCATTGTTGGCGCGGACATCACCGAGTTCTTAGGTCTTTTTGCCAAGACAGACGCTGAGCTCGATCAGTGGCTGCAATTTGCGAACAGCATCTTCAATAAACTGGAAGACTTACCGGTCCCGACGATCTCGGTACTAAAAGGTCACACATTAGGTGGCGGTTGTGAGTGTGTACTTGCAACTGACATGCGAATTGGTGACAAGACCACCAGCATCGGTCTTCCTGAAACTAAGTTAGGCATTATGCCGGGCTTTGGTGGTTGTGTCCGTTTACCACGCGTGATCGGTGCCGACAGCGCAATGGAAGTGATCACTCAAGGTAAAGCGTGTCGTGCGGATGAAGCATTAAAGATTGGTCTTCTTGATGCCGTTGTTGATACCGACGCACTTTACGAGTCAGCACTCAAGACACTGACCTCGGCAATCAACGAGAAGTTGGACTGGCAAGCTCGTCGTAAGCAAAAGACATCACCACTTACGCTAAGTAAGCTTGAATCAATGATGAGCTTTACCATGGCGAAGGGTCTAGTGGCTCAGAAAGCTGGTCCTCATTACCCAGCTCCAATGACAGCCGTTATTACTATTGAAGAAGGCGCTCGCTTTGCTCGTAACGAAGCACTCGACATTGAACGTCAGCACTTCGTAAAACTGGCTAAGTCTGAAGAAGCAAAATCACTGGTTGGTTTATTCCTTAACGACCAATACATCAAAGGGCTTGCGAAAAAATCAGCTAAGTCAGCGAGTAAAGACACGCAACGTGCGGCTGTACTTGGTGCAGGTATCATGGGCGGCGGCATCGCCTACCAATCTGCATTAAAAGGCGTACCGGTGTTAATGAAAGACATCGCGCAACCTTCACTCGATTTAGGCATGACTGAAGCATCTAAGCTACTAAATAAACGCTTATCTCGTGGTCGCATTGATGGCTTTAAGATGGCTGGTATTTTAGCGTCTATCACACCAAGCCTACATTACGCAGGCATCGAAGAATCAGACGTGATTGTTGAAGCCGTAGTAGAAAACCCGAAAGTAAAAGCAGCAGTTTTGAGTGAAGTCGAATCACATGTCGGTGAAGACACGGTTATCACCTCAAACACCTCGACGATTCCAATCAATCTATTAGCGAAATCGCTAAAACGTCCAGAAAACTTCTGTGGCATGCACTTCTTCAACCCAGTGCACCGCATGCCTCTTGTTGAGATCATCCGTGGTGAACATACCTCTGATGAAACCATCAATCGTGTTGTCGCCTACGCAGCGAAAATGGGCAAATCACCAATTGTCGTCAATGACTGCCCTGGGTTCTTTGTAAACCGCGTATTGTTCCCATACTTTGGTGGCTTTAGCATGCTACTTCGTGATGGCGCGGACTTTACGAAAATCGACAAAGTCATGGAACGTAAGTTTGGCTGGCCGATGGGACCTGCATACTTGCTCGATGTCGTTGGTATTGATACTGCTCACCACGCACAAGCCGTTATGGCGCAAGGTTTCCCAGAGCGTATGGGTAAACAAGGTCGTGACGCGATCGATGCACTGTTCGAAGCAAGCAAATACGGTCAGAAAAATGGCAGTGGCTTCTACAGCTACACCATAGATAGAAAAGGTAAGCCGAAGAAAACCTTCTCTGAAGAGATCTTGCCGGTGCTCGCTGATATTTGTGCCGATAAGCCGTTCCATGACAAAGAACGTTTTGACGAACAAACCATCATTCAACGTATGATGATTCCAATGATCAACGAAGTGGTACTGTGTCTACAAGAAGGCATCATTGCCACTCCACAAGAAGCGGATATGGCTCTGGTTTACGGTCTTGGTTTCCCTCCATTCCGCGGTGGCGTATTCCGCTACCTAGATAGCGTAGGTATTGCTGAGTTTGTTGCAATAGCAAAACAATACTCAGAGCTCGGTGCAATGTACCAAGTACCACAGATGCTGATTGATATGGCAGAGAAAGGCCACCCCGTATATGGAAAAACCTTTTACGGTGCACAACAGCAAGGTTCTATCTAAGGAGGGATGCAAAAATGACTAATCAAACAAGAAATGTTGTCGTAGTCGATTGTCTACGTACTCCAATGGGTCGCTCTAAAGGTGGTGCTTTCCGTCATACGCGAGCAGAAGATCTGTCTGCGCGCCTAATGAAGGGGATTCTTGCGCGTAACCCAGAGGTAAACCCAAGCGAGATTGAAGATATCTACTGGGGCTGTGTACAACAAACACTAGAGCAAGGCTTTAACGTTGCACGTAATGCCGCGCTACTTGCTGGTCTGCCAATTGAGATTGGCGCCGTGACGGTTAACCGCCTGTGTGGTTCATCCATGCAAGCGCTTCACGACGGTACACGTGCCATCATGACGGGTGACGCTGAAATCTGCCTAATTGGTGGTGTTGAGCACATGGGCCACGTACCAATGAACCACGGCGTGGACTTCCACCCTGGTATGTCAAAGACAGTTGCAAAAGCCGCCGGCATGATGGGGTTAACCGCAGAAATGCTTGGCAAGCTTCATGGCATCAGCCGACAACAACAAGATGAGTTTGCTGCTCGTTCTCATGCCCGAGCGCATGCCGCGACGGTAGAGGGCCGCTTTAAAAACGAAATCCTACCGATTGAAGGCCATGCAGCCGACGGCACGCTGTTCACCCTAGATTACGATGAAGTAATTCGTCCTGAAACATCTGTAGAGGGCCTATCTCAACTGCGTCCTGTATTCGATCCAGTAAACGGCACCGTCACTGCAGGTACATCATCGGCATTGTCTGACGGCGCTTCAGCCATGCTGATCATGAGCGAAGAGAAAGCCAATGAACTTGGCTTAAAGATCCGCGCACGTATTAAAGGCATGGCTATTGCGGGCTGCGATCCATCTATCATGGGTTATGGTCCTGTTCCTGCAACGCAAAAAGCACTTAAGCGTGCTGGTCTTTCAATTGAAGACATGGATGTGGTTGAGCTCAATGAAGCATTCGCTGCACAATCACTACCGTGTGCGAAAGACTTAGGTTTGCTTGAAGTAATGGATGAAAAGGTCAACCTCAACGGCGGTGCGATTGCATTGGGTCACCCACTTGGTTGTTCAGGCTCGCGCATTTCAACCACGCTGATCAACCTAATGGAAGACAAAGACGCAAAATATGGTCTGGCAACCATGTGTATTGGTTTAGGTCAGGGTATTGCAACTGTATTTGAACGTCCATAATGGTTCAATGGTCGTCGTGATCGACCCAACAATCACAAGCAAATGAACCAATACTGAAAATTTTTAGTATTACACTTAAGGGCGGCATCTAATGTCGCCCTTTGTTTTACGCCAAACATTGCTTGTATGCATAAAAAGCATGCATTAAATGATCAAGTTTCATTTTATTCATAGGCAAAGAAGACATACACTTAGCAGCAGTTGATATCTTGCTGCATGTGACCCAGAGTCACGCTACCGCACAATCGGAGAACCTTATGTTTAATGCTCTAGTTCTAAATCAAGAAGACAAACGTACTATCGCTAGCATCGAGCAAATCGATGAAACACAACTGCCTGAAGGCGACGTTCTGATTGACGTTGATTACTCATCGTTGAACTACAAAGACGGTCTTGCAATTACAGGTAAAGGTAAAATCATCCGTAACTTCCCGATGGTGCCGGGTATTGACCTAGCAGGTACAGTCGTAAGCTCAGAAGACGACCGCTACCAAGCAGGCGACAAAGTTGTTCTTACTGGTTGGGGTGTGGGTGAAAACCACTGGGGTGGTATGTCTCAACGCGCTCGCCTAAAAGCGGATTGGCTAGTACCGCTACCTAAAGGTCTAGACAGCAAGAAAGCGATGATGATTGGTACTGCAGGCTTTACTGGCATGCTATGTGTTCAAGCACTGCTGGATGCAGGCATCAAACCTGAAGCGGGTGAAATCTTAGTAACAGGCGCAAGTGGTGGCGTTGGCTCTGTCGCAGTAACGCTTCTAGCACAGCTTGGCTACAAAGTTGCAGCCGTGACAGGCCGTGTTGAACAAAACGGTCCGCTATTAGAAAAACTAGGTGCGAGCCGCATTATTGATCGTGTTGAGTTTGAAGAACCAGCTCGTCCGCTTGAGAAGCAAGTATGGGCAGGTGCCGTTGATACCGTAGGCAGCAAAGTACTAGCAAAAGTATTGGCGCAAATGGATTACAACAGTGCCGTCGCGGCTTGTGGTCTAGCAGGTGGCTTCGATCTACCTACCACGGTGATGCCGTTCATCCTACGTAACGTTCGTCTACAAGGTGTGGATTCTGTTTCATGCCCATTTGAAAAACGTACCGCAGCATGGGAAAAATTGGTTGAACTACTACCAGACAGCTACTTCGAACAAGCTTGTACTGAGGTAGAACTAGCAGAAGCACCAAAATACGCTGAAGACATCACAAACGGCCAAGTAACTGGTCGCGTGGTTATCAAGCTATTTAACCCTTCGATAGAATAAACAAAGCCGGGTCATTGCCCGGCTTTTTGCTATTTCGATTATCGGAAAAATTAGTCCAATCCCATATCTTCAATTCGCTTGGCAATAAGACGACTACATTCTTCACGAACCACGGCACGTAACCATTCTTGAGCGGGAGAGTGCTCGCAACGCGCATGCCAAATCATCGAATATTCAAACGGCGTGAATTGGAATGGTAATGGCTTCACTACTAAGTCATAGCGATCAGCAACCAAGTACGCCAAATCCGCCGGCACAGTAATTATGATAGGTAAAGTATCGACGATCGCCAATGCTGCTTCCAAATGGTAAGCACGTAGCACCATTTTACGTTTTGGCTTTTCAATTAAGGCTTGTTCAATCAGCGCTTTGACTCCATCACTAATCGCAATCATCGCATGCGGATAGCGAAGGTAATCATCTAAGCTCATCTCTTTATCAGCTAGCGGGTGTTGTTTGGAGAGCATACACAATACACCGACTCGACCAAGCACTTCGCTACGCAGTGGTTCAACAGGACCGGTAGGGCGACAAATAGCGAGATCGGCACTCTCATAAGTCAACTGATCAGATAAACGATCGTGTTGCAGTGGCAAGAAGTTAAAAGACACATTCGGCGCTTCTTGATAAATACGCGGCAAAGCAAAAGGAAGAATTGTCTGCATCGCATAATCTGTGGTGGCGATATTAAAGGTTTGATCGCAATTACGTGGATCGAACTCGCGTGGCGACAACAGCTGACGTAAAGACTCCAATGGATCACCTAAGGAACGATCGATTTCTAACGCCTTTTGCGTTGGGATCAAATGCTGACCTTGCCGCGTAAACAATGGATCGCCGAGCAGATCGCGTAAGCGCCCGAGTACACGACTCATAGCCGATTGGCTTAAATTGAGACGCGTTGCTGCCTTGCTGACACTACTCTCTTCAATCAGTACGCGCAACGCAACCAATAAGTTAAGATCTCGACGATAGATATCTTCTAATTCCACGATTTGCCACTTATCATGTAGGGGATTTAGATAAATTGTACTCTTCAGGCAAAAAAAATCCCGCCTTTCAGCGGGGAAGCCCAAGAAAAATGGGGATAGTGTCGGAATGAAGTGTCGTTAAGTTTGGTGAGCGGTATATCGATAGGTTCCGAATACAGCAAAAAAGCGCTAATTTTCTTGCTCTGATGCACCTGACCATTTGTGCATCTCAATCCAAATCCCAATAATCGTTGCACTCATGCCTACGAGAGGCATTAATGAGGTTTCAGCTGGCGTTCTAAGCACAAGCGCACAGAACGAGATAAAGCACAAAACCGAATAGATGGTTAGTCTGTCTAACGCTGTTAACATCGTCTCTCCTTGCCAGTTGTTACCAAATTGTTAATTTAAGGTAAATCAAAAAATTCAGTTTGCCAAGTGGTTATTGAATATTTTTTCAACGAAAGTAAAATTCACCGCTAAGTTAGCTATGAGAATCACATTATGAGTTTTAATCCTGAACTGGCGACCAAGACATTAGAGGCGGAAGGATTACGCTGCCCAGAGCCAGTAATGATGGTCAGGAAGACAATTCGAACTATGCAAGATGGTGAGGTGTTGCTAGTAAAAGCAGATGATCCATCGACAACTCGAGATATCCCGAGTTTCTGCAGATTTATGGATCACCAATTAATAGCGGCACAAACGGAACATCTCCCATACCAGTATTTAATTAAGAAAGGTTTGGAGTAATCTCAGCAGAATCAAAAACGGCAGCCCATGAGGCTGCCGTTTGTTTATTCATCGTATTCTAGCGTGCGAACTTCTGATTGTAGCTTGTTCAATTGTTTGCGCATCGCGCGCATTTCTTCATGCATCGGAATAATGTGTGCAACCCGAATCCACGCTTCTACTGTTAAACCAGTAAGAATAAAAGACCCTGCCACGATAGGTAGCCACATATCCGTCAACACCATTGCCAATAAGCACAGTGCCAAACCAAAGGTGAATAAGTAACTCTGACTTTTTGGAGACATCCCCATATAACGTGTAAGCATAAACTTGCCCTCTCGCCATCATTCACACCATTAAATTACCATGACAAGTATGACACTAATACGTCATTCGTCACGGTCCTGAATGATTTTGAGTCAGAGTTTGAACTCGCGCATTCCCTATCTACTTATTGATAATTCGCATCATTTTAGAGTATATAAATCAAAACAACGCCGCACCTATAGCAAGCGCGATAAACAAGAATGCGGTAATTTTACGGATCAGCCCTAACGGCATCTTGTCTGCCGATAATTTACCGATCAGAACCACTGGCACATTCGCGAGCAGCATACCGATCGTCGTACCGAGAATCACCCAACTGAGCGCATCAGCATACTGCGCCCCTAGAATCGAAGTCGCGATCTGAGTTTTATCTCCGATCTCTGCAACAAAGAAAGCAATAAAACTCGCAATAAAAGGACCTCGATTAGAAATCTGCTCGTCGTCATCTAACTTATCTGGGATCAGCACCCAAGCGGCCATCGCGACAAAACTGACCACCAGCACCCATTTTAAAATGTCAGGAGACAGATAGTCCGCCACAACCACACCTAGCCATGCAGCCAAAGCGTGGTTGGCAATGGTTGCCAAAAAGATTGCAGCAATAATAGGGATTGGTTTACGGTAACGACTGGCAAGTAATAGAGATAGCAATTGGGTCTTATCGCCAATTTCTGCTAACGCTACGGTAGTAATTGAAATAGCTAAAACGCTCACGACATGCTCATTGGGGCGGGATAATTATTATAACCATAGACAAACCTCACGCCCCACCCCGGTTCATGATGATTTGTCTAAGGTCTTGCTAAACTCATCAGATGATAAGTCTCGAACGCCATGGTGATTTTGCACCAATTATGTTGACGAACGAACCGAATGAAACTGGCATTTCATCAAGTAAGCTACTCCCCAAAGACAAGGCAATTCTAATTATAACGACGCGTCATCTCAAGCTCCGTTTTGTAAGTAAAAATCACCCCAAAAGCTCAATTTTCATCTCTATTAGCTAAATATGCCAAGAATTAGGCAAACTTAGCGGTTCTGGCTATGAAATAAGCAAGATTAGCTCTACTCCCACGCACAATATCTGGGTATACTTGATCGTTATTTTATTCAACCGTCATTACTCCAAACGTCATCATTTAGGCACCAAAGCCTTACTGTTTGACACAATGCGAGTAATTAGAGAATCGCGCGAACCGACTTATGCAAAAATACGATATCAAAACCTTCCAGGGAATGATCCTCGCGCTGCAGGATTATTGGGCTCAAAATGGTTGCACCATTGTTCAACCGCTAGATATGGAAGTAGGTGCGGGTACCTCTCACCCAATGACCTGTCTACGAGCGCTTGGCCCAGAGCCAATGTCTACAGCTTATGTACAACCATCTCGTCGTCCTACCGATGGTCGTTACGGTGAAAACCCTAACCGCCTTCAACACTACTACCAATTCCAAGTAGCATTGAAACCATCACCAGACAATATCCAAGAGTTGTACTTAGGTTCTCTAGAAGTTCTTGGTATTGACCCACTTGTACACGACATTCGTTTCGTAGAAGACAACTGGGAAAACCCAACACTAGGCGCATGGGGTCTAGGCTGGGAAGTATGGCTAAACGGCATGGAAGTGACTCAATTTACTTACTTCCAACAAGTTGGTGGTCTTGAGTGTAAGCCAGTAACAGGTGAAATCACTTACGGTATCGAACGTCTAGCAATGTACATCCAAGAAGTAGACTCGGTTTACGACCTTACTTGGAACATTGCACCAGACGGCAGCAAAGTGACATACGGTGATATCTTCCACCAAAACGAAGTAGAGCAGTCGACTTACAACTTTGAACACGCTGACGTGGAATTCCTATTTGGTTTCTTCGAGCAATGTGAGAAAGAGTGTAAAGCGCTACTTGAGCTAGAAAAGCCACTACCTCTACCAGCATACGAGCGCATCTTGAAAGCCGCTCACGCGTTCAACCTTCTAGACGCACGTAAAGCGATCTCAGTAACTGAACGTCAACGCTACATCCTGCGCATCCGTGATCTGACTAAGTCAGTAGCAGAAGCCTACTACGCATCGCGTGAAGCACTTGGCTTCCCAATGTGTAAAAAAGAACAAGCGTAAGGGAGCGATATAACATGGCAAAAGAATTTCTAATCGAGCTAGGCACAGAAGAGCTACCACCAACGCAACTTCGTACTCTAGCGGAAGCATTCGCAGCAAACTTCGAAGCAGAACTAAAAGGCGCTGAGCTTGCTCACGAAGGCGTGAAATGGTTCGCAGCTCCTCGTCGTCTGGCTCTTAAAGTGGCAGCGCTAGCAGAAAGCCAATCAGACAAAGTAGTAGAAAAACGTGGTCCTGCTGTTTCAGCAGCATTTGACGCAGAAGGTAATGCAACAAAAGCAGCTCAAGGTTGGGCTCGTGGTTGTGGTATCACTGTTGATCAAGCTGAGCGCATGGTGACAGACAAGGGTGAATGGCTTCTATTTAAACAAGAAGTGAAAGGTCAACCGACATCAGAAGTTGTTGTAGAACTTGCAGCAAAAGCACTGGCTAACCTACCTATTGCTAAACCAATGCGTTGGGGCAACAAAACAACTCAGTTTATTCGCCCAGTAAAAACGCTAACCATGCTTATGGGCAGCGATCTAATCGAGGGTGAAATCCTTGGTGTAGCATCTGATCGCACTATCCGTGGTCACCGCTTCATGGGTGAAAAAGAGTTCACAATCGATTCTGCTGAGCAATACCCTGCGATCCTAGAAGAGCGCGGTAAAGTAATGGCAGATTACGAAGCGCGTAAAGCAATCATTCTAGCTGACGCAGAAAAAGCGGCAGCAGCAGTTGGCGGTATCGCTGATCTAGAAGATGACCTAGTAGAAGAAGTAACGTCTCTGGTTGAATGGCCAGTAGTACTTACAGCGAAGTTCGAAGAAGAGTTCCTAAAAGTCCCTTCTGAAGCGTTGGTTTACACAATGAAAGGTGACCAAAAGTACTTCCCCGTCTATTCACATGAGAATGGCGATGAAAACAAGAAGCTACTACCGAACTTCATCTTTGTATCAAACATTGAATCAAAAGAGCCTCGCTACGTAATCGAGGGTAACGAGAAAGTGGTTCGTCCTCGTCTTGCTGACGCAGAGTTCTTCTTCAACACAGACCGTAAGCGTCCGCTTATCGACCGTCTGCCTGAACTAGAGCAAGCGATCTTCCAAAAGCAGCTCGGTACCATCAAAGACAAAACTGATCGTATCGCCGCTCTTGCTGGCTACATTGCAAAACAAATTGATGCCGATGTTGAGAAAGCAACACGTGCAGGCCTACTGGCCAAATGTGACCTAATGACATCAATGGTATTCGAGTTTACGGATACTCAAGGTGTCATGGGTATGCACTATGCACGTCATGATGGCGAAGATGAGCAAGTCGCTTTAGCACTTTACGAGCAATACATGCCACGCTTTGCGGGTGATGAACTGCCATCTAACGGCGTGTCATCTGCGGTTGCAATGGCAGACAAACTGGACACTATCGTAGGTATCTTCGGTATTGGTCAAGCTCCGAAAGGTTCAGACCCATTTGCCCTTCGTCGTGCGTCACTAGGTGTATTGCGCATCATCGTAGAAAATGGTTTCAACTTAGACTTGGTTGATCTGATCCACGAAGCAAAAGTTCAGTTTGGCGACAAACTAACGAATGAAAACGTAGAAACTGACGTTCTTGAATTTATGCTTGGTCGCTTCCGTGCATGGTATCAAGATGCTGGCTTTAGCGTAGACATCATTCAAGCGGTATTAGCTCGTCGCCCGACTAAACCAGCAGACTTCGACCAACGCGTTAAAGCGGTTTCTCACTTCCGTGAACTGGAAGCGGCAGAAGCGCTCGCAGCGGCGAACAAGCGTGTAGGTAACATTCTTGCGAAATTCGATGGCGAACTAGCAGCAGACATCGACCTAGCACTTCTACAAGAAGACGCAGAGAAAGCACTAGCAGAAAGCGTTGAAGTCATGACAGAAGCGTTAGAGCCTGCATTTGCAACGGGTAACTACCAAGAAGCCCTAAGTAAGCTAGCTGACCTACGCGAGCCAGTTGATGCGTTCTTTGATAACGTGATGGTAATGGCAGACGATGAAGCACTTAAGAAGAACCGTCTGACACTACTGAACAACCTGCGTAACCTGTTCCTACAGATTGCAGATATCTCTGTTCTTCAGAAGTAAGATTATTGAGATACGTTCGATTGAAAGGGAAGCAAAGGCTTCCCTTTTTTACGTCTAATGCTAAGGTTAAGCCTATTATGAAATCTCATGACTAGGTAACTTATGTTAGTCGTACTGGTAGAAGACAACGAAATCCTCAATCATCATTTAACGTCACAACTTAAAGATCGTGGCCACACGGTTTATGCTGACCGTAGCGCTTCTTCCAGTTTACAAACAATTCAAAAATACCCCAATGCCGATGCTATGATCATTGACCTCGGTCTCCCTGACTTCGATGGCATCACGCTGATCAAACAAATTCGTCGTAAAGAAATTAGCGTACCCATTTTGATTCTAACCGCTCGCAGTAATTGGCAAGACAAGGTTGAAGGTTTAAATGCTGGAGCTGATGATTACTTAACCAAGCCATTCCAATTAGAAGAACTGCTTGCTCGCTTGGAAGCCCTCGTTCGCCGATACCAAGGCTTTTCCCACTCCGTCATTAAAGCAGGAGATATCACTCTTGATACCCAAGCGAAAAGCATTGTTTATGGCGAGAAAACATTAGACCTAACTGCGCTTGAGTATCAAATTTTTGAGCTTTTAATACGAAACAGCCAAAAGATACTGTCAAAAGAACAGATTGCCGAATCTTTATATGACATCGAAGGCAGTGTTCAACTCAACAATATCGAAGTGATTGTTTCTCGCTTACGTAAAAAACTCACTCAACACAGTCATGACAAGATTATTAGTACTATTCGAGGACAAGGCTATCGCTTTGAATTAGAGGCCAAATAAACGTAATGAAACGGTTGATTTCCAGTTCTTTTCGCCGGCGGGTACTCTTTATAACAACCCTTATTGGTACTACCTATCTCTTCACCATTAGCAGCTTCATCTATCACATAGAAAAAGATAAGTTATTTGAAGATTACGCATTGGATCTCGTTAGCCATATCCCTGCCATTACTAACGAATTGCTCGCCTCTAACCAAGTGACACCTATCGATAAATGGGATGAAATTTACCCCAGTGAATCCTCTCGATTTTCCATGTTTATCTGTGACGAGCAAAACAATGAACTTTGGCGATCAATGAATGATGAATCACGTCAAAAACTCATTGCTAAGGGAATTTCAGTTCCAAACATCGATAATTTTTGTATTGACCCGCTTCTACCCACAAAAATTAATCAGTTTAAATTAATACAAACAAAACAAGGTTCTGCTTTTATTGCTCATGTCATTCCTTTAGACAAAACACCATACAACCCTCAAGGCAGAATCGTACTACTGCGCAGAATGGAGGACAAAGTTGCCTACCTCAATCAATTAAAATTCAATGTTGCTGCATTCTCTGTCATTAGCGCTTTGTTAATTATATTCATTCTCTATCTTGTCTATCGTTGGGGATTTAAACCTTTTAAAGTACTAGAAAAAGAGCTCAATGAAGTCAAAACCAATAAAAAAACAAAGTTAGTTAAGGATTACCCAGAAGACTTTTTACCGATCACTGGAGCCCTAAACGAGCTGATGTTTCAACAACAAGAAAATGAACAACGATACCAACGAGCATTGAATGACCTCGCTCATAGCCTAAAAACTCGAGTCGCCGTTTCTCAGGCCCTACTTGATGAACTTGATGAGGGAAATACACACGCAATCAATCAACAACTACTAGAAATGGATGATGTCATACAAGGCCAACTGAAGCGTGCATCCTTTGGTGTAAAGGGGATCGTAGAAAACACAACACTTATCAAGCCTCTCCTAAACAGTTTATTACTTATGTTTGATAAAGTTCATATAGATAAAGGAATCTCTGTTGAGCTGTTTCTTAGTGATGAGCAAACCGTATCAATGAACAAAGCCGATGTAATGGAAGTCTTTGGAAACATTTTAGAAAATGCTTATCGGTATGCAAAGAAACGTATCGACATCGTGGTCAATAATACCGAATCCGGCATCATCCTGACTTTTAGTAACGACGGCCCTCCCATTGACGAATCGATCAGTGCGAACTTATTTAAGCGGGGCGTACGAGCAGATGAACAAAATCCAGGAACTGGATTAGGCCTAGCCTTATGTGACGAAATTATTCATAGCTATAAAGGGGCAATTTGGTTTGAGACCCCAAATGACCCATCCATGGGTGCGAGCCTAAAAGTACTGTTACCTTACCGCTAATCTTGTTGAGACAAGCTAATATCGACTCGGCGATTTAGTTCACGTCCAAAGGCATTAGAGTTACTGCTCACAGGATGGCTTTCTCCATCTGAACGTGATGCAGCAACCTTTTCATGAGTGCCATCGAGATAACGTGCTACGGTTTGTGCTCGTTTTAGGCCCAAATCAAAGTTATACGAATCACGACCTTTCGCATCGGTATTCCCAACGACTAATAAGGATGCCTCTGGTAGCTTAGTAAGGTGTTGGTTTAACTTATTCAATATATGCTCTGATTGCGCGTTTAAGCTCGCTTTATCAAAATCAAATAGCACCCTTGCTGCTATCTCACCTCGTGTTTTTTCTGAAATCTGAGCTCGGCTGAGTAAGTAAGCACCACAAGACCTATCAATTCCAGCTTGTTCTAACTGTGACAACAATACTGGTTCAAGTGATAGCTGCTCGTCATGCAAGGTAATTTGCATAAATGGCCCTTGGTGATATTTCACCGCAACCCGAGGGCTAAGAGCAACCGACTCTTGATATTGGTTCTTACCTTGTTGGCAATAGTAGTACAAAGCTTCATTCGTATTGTTTTGTGCCCATGCGGCAAGAGGGGCAGCGGTAATAAATGCTAATATAAGTTTCTTCATATTTGAGTTCTTCATAAAGATAAGTGTCCGACTTCTTCAGTGATCAAAGCAAGAATCTGATCGAGTATTTCGTCTTTGTTTTCTGCCTTAAATACATTCTCTTTTCCGACGCACTTTTTTAGTCCTGTATTGGCTTTTAAATCGTAATCAAAACCAATGACCGCCATACGAGCACTCATAGATTCGCCTTTTGACGTCACCATACCTAAACTTTTATTACCTTGAACATTGGCTCTATCGGGCAAGTAACCGACATTTTTTAGTTCCCCACCACCAACGATATTTCGGATATTGCTACACATACCTTTGTCCACCAATTTGGGAGTTTGCTCAGCATAGTGATTCCAGTCTTCTCCATCAGAAAGGATAATAATGAGTTGCTTTGGTTTATCTGCAAGCATGGTAATGATTTGTCCAGCGCGAATGATCCCTTGCAATGACGCCGTACCACCACCAGCCTTAAACTTTTTGACTTTCTTATTAAAACTTTCAAAGTTCGTTTCATAAAAAATATCGTTAAACCTGGCGTCATCATCGCCGTTTGGTACTCTCTTCGCTTCCCCTTTGATCTTAAATTGTTGTTCTATCGTTTTCTTAAAATTAACTTCATCATCTTTATCGTACTGCCCCATTTTGTTAATAATGCGTTGGTCACGAACAATGAGTTCATCATCACTATTCGCATTAATGGTTCGACGATTAAAACCGGTTAATGCCACGCGGTTTTGTTTATCTGGATTCAGCTTATTGAATTTATCTAGCTCATCAGTCACATCTTCAATGATGTCTTTTAGATCTTGTATTTTACTTTTATGACCTCCGCTCCAATCCAAATTCATGGATTCAGAAAAGTCGACCACAAAAGTGATATCGAGAGCTTGGCTTTGATAACGCCGAGCTTTAGAGGATCCAGTCACATTAAAGGTTTTGCCAAATCCGACCATCGCATCATTACCGGCAAACCAGGACTTATGTTGACTAAGACCAGCAACACGATACTCAAAATAGCGTGCTTCCCCCCGCTCTAAGCCTGCTTGACATTCTGGTAACGCGTCACAAGAAAGGCGCTCCACTTGAATATCTTCAACGGATTCGACATCGTATAAATAGTGCTCAATATATCGTTTGGCGAGTGCGTTATCGTTCGAATCTTCCGCCGATACAGCCAATACCGCTGCTTCTGCTGCCTCTTCTAATCGAGCTTTTGTTTGCAAAGCTCTCGCCCCATCAGAGCCCAACATGAACACGCCAAACAACGCTGGAATGATCATCGCAAATAACATTGCTGCATGACCCGATTGTTTATGAATACTAGTCGCCACGATTATCTTCCTATTACTACAGAGTCAGACTCAACACGGGTGAACTGTGTACCGAGTAAATTGCCTATCCAATTATCGGTTTGATAACAAATCGAGACTCGATAAATTGGCATTTGTCTCCCTCGATTACTCACAACCGAAAGATCTTGTAGCTGTGATATCGGCTTACTAATGTTGCAATCTAACGTTCCTCGATACTCTCTCACTGGCTCATTCGGCTTATCGACTTCTTCAAAACTCTGTTCTTCAACCAACAAACCATAACGATCCGCTTGAAAACGACCAAATGTTCGCATTAAAGAGTGACGAGCAATCGTATCGATATCATCAACTTCCCGTTTCGATAGCTCATAATCAGCCTCATAAAGCTGTGTCCGTTCTTTCACAACATTCACTAACGAGTAAGAGAGTCTGTCGAGCTTTCCTTTTACCGACAGTTTGATGATGACATCGCCACTAAATACCAGTAGCAAACTAAAGAACATCCCTACGATGGCAAATTCAATGCTGAATGTGCCACGTTGTAAGTGACGGGAATTAGATTTCAAATTGTGAACGCTCATATTCTTGTACCACCAACATTTCTCGGCTCATCAATCCATCCAAACCAAGGAAATAACTGAAGATCGGCTGGAAGGCATAATCAATGTGATAAACCGCAATGGCCGCACTATCGGCTTCTCCACACTCTTTACTCAAATCTTCCTCTACTAAGTCACACTGCCCTGTAAAGTCTGTAAGATCACCGATGTTATCTAAGTATTGAATGGACACTTTGAAGTGGTCGCCATCAATCACTTGATTCCAAATACTGTTTTCACGGTGTAAAACCTCTTGGACGATATCCATGTAGTCGGCTGAACTTTTTTTAGCCGTGCGAGATATTTCAGAAATTGCCAGATCATTGATGGCTGAGACATAAGACATATAGCTCATTTCGACCCACGCCATGCACATTAGCCAAAAAGCAAAGAAACCTATCGCAAACTCGACACTCGCAACTCCTCGCTGTGACTTAACTTTCACGAATGTTCTCCGTGAGTGTTTGCTGCTTTTGTACCGCTTTTAGTGGGTCAAACTGGCGCAATGCTTGGTAGATTTGTTCAATTTGATGATGACTGTATTTCTCAGAGAGCGCTTGTTTTACAAATGCAAACTGCCCCTCTTTCGCCATACTCAACGTCAAATTCGCCATCACTTTTTCATCGGCTTGGCCATTTTTGTATAACGGCAGTAAGCGTTGGATCGCATGTTTATACTTACCCTCAGCAATATCCAGCACGGCAAGGTTGTTATTTACTGTCGCACCATCAAAGAAGTGTTCACGTGAGCGTTCAAAGTAACGACGAGCCAAATCATATTGATAGTTATAGCCGTAGAATGTCCCCAGCAAGTTTTCTGCCTCAGCATTCTTACTGTCTGATTCAAGCGCGGCTTTCGCACTATTAATTGCTGCTGAATATTGCGCTAACTCACCAAAAGCCTGCGCCTGAATTAATAATGTCTCAATACTCGGTTGGGCTTGGTCCGTTAGAGGTTTGATATAAAACAGTGCCGATTCTGCATCACCCAATGCCAAATAACTTTTCGCGAGTTTTTCACGAACTTCCTGTTCATCACTTTGCTGCAACTTCTGTTTATACAGTTCAACCAGTTGTGTATGGTTGTTTGTTTTCTGATATATCGCTTCTTTGGAGTCTTCTTGTTGCCACTGTTGCGATGTTGAACTACAAGCTGCAAGTACGAATGGCATTAGACAAATTAATAGTCGTTTAAACATGAGACATCATCCTCATCACCCCCGGAGCGGCGATCACAAATACAAGTGGAATCAAGATGAATACGATCAATGGTATCGACATCTTGGCGGCCAACTTCCCTATCTGTTCTTCTAGTTCCAGCATCTGCACTTCACGGATATCTCCGGAAAGTGTGGTCAACATGGTGTAGATGGAGGAACCATGTTGCATACTTTGAGTCAATGTCAGCATAAAACTGCGCATCTCTGAGGACGGCACTTGCTGATACAACTCTTCTAACGCACGCTCCATACCAACAATTCGAGCTCGTTGGTTGGTGTTGTCTAGCAGCTTACCCAGTTCAGGATTAAATCCTGATATTTCTCTGGCTAGATACTTTAAAGAGGCTTCAATCGTCATACCGGTTTGAACACAAATCGCCATGAGATCAATTAAGTAAGGCAAACTTCGACTAATACGACGCTGACGATTAGTCTTGCGAGCATTCAACCAAATATCGGGTAATGTAATAGCCACCATTGCCCAAATGGCAGCAACGGCAATCCACTGCATACGGTCCAACTCGATAAGTTGAACCACCAATGCGATAACCATTTCCCCCAAAATCAGTGCGCTGTACTTCAATGACATAAACCACTGAGCAAGTAGCGTATTTTTTATGCCTGCATCATGAAATCGTTGCTGTATGTCCGAATCTGATGCTGCGACCATATTGGTTAGCGGTGAAAGCAGGTTATTGACCTGCAATTCGCTTTGTTTTCTGGCCTTATGATGTCGAGCGATACGCGAAATTTTCTGCTGATACCATATTCGGCTTATCCCCCAATAAAGCAGCAGCATGCCGCCAAAACTGATACTCACAATCGAAAAAAATGACCACGCTGAATATTGCGTTAACATTACTTCACCTTATTCATTAGCGCCCAGATTATGCTCATACCCACTGACTCACTGATCAGTAAGTAATACAGTAAAGGACGCCCTTCTGGATGAAACATGACAAATTCATAGTTTTCTGGACTCAAAAACTGCAGCATAAACAGAAAAAAGAATGGGGTTGCACAGACGATTTTGGCTGAAATACGAGCTTCTGATGTTAATGCGTATTTTTTTCGCTCTATCGCTCGTGCTTCAAACATCTGTCTGTTTAAACGGCTCATCACTTCTTTTAATTGACCACCTCGCTGCATATTGGCTCGTAATGTGATCACAAAAAAATGAAATGCCGGATAAGGAAATCGTTGGCAAGACTTACGAAAGACATCATCAAGCGATTCACCGAGCTTAAGCCGCTCGCCCATTCGTTTAAATTCCTGACCGACTTCCCCCTCGAGTTTCTCACCCACATACATAATGCCGCGCCCAATGCTTTCTCCGGCACTAATCGAGCTGGTCAACATGTTGAGGGCATCAGGAAATGCTTCATCGAAGTGTTTTCTTTCTCGTTTTTGCATCCATATATAACCAAACCACCAGCCAAGCAAAAGTGCCACAGGTAACACCTCATAAAATGCCAGCCGCAGCATAGTACGATTAATAACAATTGCGACAACAATGACAGCGACACTAAAAACCAACACTTTGACTTGAGCATAAGGGCCTAACTGACGTTGTAAGTTATCCCAACGCTGCAATAAACGCTGTCGCACATTACGGTCAGATAAACTGGTCAAGTTGATGGCCTGCAATGAGAACGTCGTATTAGCTTGTGTTTGAAAGCGATATTGACTTAAGTACTCTTGAGCGCGTTTTTCTTTTTTTGGCCACAACGCTATCGATATCAAACCAGCCCCAATAAGAAGCAGCAACCAGTACATAGACATCGGACTACCTCGCTAACTCAATCGCTTCAATAGCGTTCGCTAGCTGCTGTTCAGCACCAAAAAATCGCGCTTTTTCAAACAGTACTGATCGGCTCATTACGCCTGATGTCACATAACGACCAGTGATTTTCCCTTCTTGGTTGTGGGGCTCCGCTTTAAACGCAAATAATTCTTCCAACACAACGCTTTGTCCCTCCATGCCCACCACTTCGGTAATGCTCATGACTTTGCGTGAACCATCATGTAATCGGCTCACCTGAACAACGAGATCCACAGCACTAACAATCGAACGGCGAATGGCTTCAAGTGGCAAACTGCTCGTCGCCATCATGACCATCGCCTCTACCCGCGCAAGCGCATCTCTGGCACTGTTGGCGTGTAATGTCGACATAGAACCATCATGTCCTGTATTCATCGCCTGTAACATTTCAAAAGCTTCTGCGCCACGGCACTCCCCGACAATGATTCGATCTGGTCGCATACGTAAGGAGTTAATCACCAAATCACGAGCAGTAATGGCACCCGTTCCCTCAATACCTGCGACTCGAGTTTCTAGACGAACAACATGAGGTTGAAGTAATCGCAGTTCAGCGGTGTCTTCTATTGTCACGATACGTTCTCGTCCCGCTGCATACTGCGACATCGCATTCAACATCGTTGTCTTACCCGATCCCGTCCCTCCGGAAATAAGAACATTAAGACGGCATTTAGCGGCCAACGCCAAAATTAACGACATCTCATGACTGAGCGCACCAAAAGTCACTAGCTCATCAAAACCGATGCTCTTTTTACGAAACTTACGAATAGAAATAGACGTGCCATCAATGGCAACCGGTGGAATCACTATATTCACACGGCTACCATCTTCTAAACGAGCGTCACAAGTTGGTGAAGACTCATCAACGCGTCGGCCAACACGGTCAGCAATTCGTTTCGCAATATCAACCAGTTGCTGTTCATCCAAAAACGTAATTTCTGAACGCTCAACAAGTCCTGAACGTTCGATATAAACCTGCTTGTGTCCGTTGATCATGATGTCGGTAATGCTTTCATCATCCATCAGAACTTGTAGTGGCCCTAAGCCCACCAGCTCGTGGATCATGCTCAGCACATATTCACTTTTCGCCAGCGAAGAAACCGATAACTGATCGCGGCCAACCAACATATCAACGGCGTTACTTAATTGCGTTTCCAAATCTGGGCGAGAAAGCGATGTTACGGCTGCCGCATCTAAAGCATCAAAAATTTGATTTCTTAAATGCACATACGTTCTTTTAGAATGCTGCATCACTTACCCCTAACGTTTTAACCAACCAGACAACCATGCTTTCTTCGTTGATGGTTTATCACCAACCAACCGAGCTACAATGTTTTTTAGGCCGATACTCATCTCAGATTTCGACTCTAAAATAGACTGACCTTGCAATAGAAAGTGGTTTACTTTGTGGTCAAATTCGACGACAGCATCGGCATCGCGACCAAAATACTTTTCTACATCAGACACATTGATCGATGCGGCATTCTGTGGGCGCGAGTGATTCATTACCGTCAAAACCAACAAATCTGGGTAACGCATTTCCAGCTCAGAGACGATTCGATTGAGCTCTCTTAACGAAGATACCGTTGCATCAAACACCACAACTAGCGTATCAATGTCAGTGACCGCTCGGTCAAACTCTTCATTAGTGGCGACTGTGTGTGAGTAGTCTTCAATAACAAACACGTGCTCTTTCAGCACTTGCTCCTTAAGAGCTTCGGTATATTCGTGCAACTCCGCACGGGTAAAAGCATCTGACTCAATACCTAAGACTGACAAGTTCTGTGCAACTTTCTGCATCAGACTCCCTGCAAAGTCGCTATCAATACTCGATGTCATAGTGCCTTTCTGAACACTACGTTTGGCAAATTTTTGCAAGCCAAGTAAAACGTCTATATTGCTACCTGTGTAAGTATGATCAATGAGCAGCGTAGAAGCAGAATGGTGCTTAGCTAATGCGCGAGAGACTTCACTCGCGATCAAAGACGTTCCCACACCGCCTTTCACTCCTAAGAATGCCACTTGTTTTGCCTTGCGACGTGCTGCGACCCCTTTTTTCTGTTCATGATTACCATAGACGTTGTGATAAAACTCCATCACTTCGTTTTCTGTCGCAGACCAAAACAAGTAATAGAATCCGAGCTGCTTTAATCCTCGAATCGTCGAAATAGAGTCTTCGCTACCAATAATGATGACGGACACATTGGTTGGTATTTGATGAGCGATTAACTTGGCATCTTCAATGACATTGGTGCTGTTATTCAACTCAACAATGACAACATCAAGATCCGCTTGAGCTTGTACATCCGGATAACTTTTATCTTGGTTGAGTAAAGAAACAGGCTCAGGTAATCCCTCAAAGCGAAACGCCTTTTGAACCACATTCTTACAAGCCGCCGTTTGGTACAAAAGCGCACATTTACTTTCTAATTGATGATGCGTCGGCGTGTTTTTGCTTAACTTATCGACCAAATCAAACATTGTGTTTCACCTTTTATTAAAGCTAAAGCGCACGTTGTGGGTTTACCATTGACTGCCAACGGCTACCATCGGTGTAACAACCAAGATGCCCATGACCATATTGACCCACTTTTTCTTGATGACAAATTTCCAGCTCTGGTTTCAGTTGAACCACCGAGACTTGCACATCAAAACGACTGGCATGTTCCACTTTTACTAATGAAACATTAGCGTTCTCGACACCTCGCTTAACTAACACGTCACGATATTGCTTGGAGAGTTCATGGCCCTGACGACTGTAACTGGTGATCACCCATTGGCTACCGCTCTGGATGCGATATTTTTGAGTAAATTCATTCAGCTTCTTTAGTGCAAAAGCAGTATCGTTACTTTGTACTGAAAAACTAAACTCTGTTGGCTGTAGCGTAATCGTCGTGCCGCGAGGCTCCACGATATGATCGGCGCACCCCATTAGAGATATTGCCGCCAAAGTTGATAACATCAGTTTTTTCATTGACGAAAACCTCCCGCGTTCAGCACTTCACTTGCCCATTGTTCTTGTGCTTTGTCGTAATGCCCATCTAACGCTAAGAAACGTTTTAATGTGCTGGTTTTTTCCATAGTCGGTAGTTGGATCTGCTCTGCTTTAACGGGTTTCACCAAGTTCACTGTGGCAACAATAATTAGCTCTGTTTTATTACGCTCCGTACCGGTATGACGGAACAACGCACCCAAAATAGGAATATCACCAATAAACGGGATACGAGTCAGAGACTCACGTTCCTCACTGTTCAGTAAACCGCCCAACACAAAACTCTGTCCATCACCAAGCTCCACTGTGGTTTGTGCTCGGCGCGTTTTAAATGCTGGTAGGTCAAATAATTCACTGGTATAGGTGTTGTCCAGCGAACTCACTTCTGGTGAGAGCGCCAAGCGGATTTTGTCATCACGCAGAACTTTAGCCATTAACGCTAAACGTACGCCAAACTCTTTGTAATCAACATTGCTGCTCCCATCAGCAACCGTCACGACAGGCATTTCACCACCAACAAGGAAACTCGCCTGCTCACCAGAAATGACCGATAGGTTTGGTTCAGCAAGGACTTGACCGATCCGATCCGAACCAACGGCAGAAATCACTGATACAATGTCATCAGCACTAAAGCTCGTTAACTGATCAACGAAAATCCCCATATTCCCGTTTGAGCCCATCTTGATGCCAAAATCTTGAATAAAGCTGTGTGAGACTTCGGCAATCGTTAGCTTCACATTGACCTGTTTGGTTGTATTCACCTCGATATTATTCACTACGCCGTCGTAGCGCGGTGCTGCCATAAAATCGACCGTCATATCATCAAGCACGTTGCTGTTGTCTTGCAGTTCAAATTCACGGTCATTGGTGCTTTTCTTACCTAACAGTTCGCCGACCATTTGATAAATGTTGTCTCGTTCATTGTTCGACGTTGCAAAACCACTGAGAACAACATTCTTGCCTAAACCACTGATCTTGACTTCCGAGTAAGGAAACTGAGCATTAACCTGCTCTTCTAACTGAAGGTAACTCTGAGTTACGAGCAGCGTTTGATTGACCATTTCATGACCTTGCTGATCAAAAATAATAAACGATGCCTCCCCCTCGCTTTTTCCTAACAGCACGACTTTGTCGTCACCAATCAATTGATAATCGGCTACGGTCTGATTTGAAATAAAAACCGAATCAACTTGTTCAGAAAGCGCAAAAGTCTTCGCACTGCCAACGCTTAACGTTACCGATTCTTTTGCCACAACTGCACTCGACAATAGAATGAAGGCATGCACCATTATTTTGAGTAATCTTTTCATAGTGCCTCCTAGTTGAATCTGTATTGTTTTATCGGTTCGCTTTGTCCCGACACGCGAATGACATCACTAGAATCTGCATGCAAATCATCGACATAATTCTCGCCAATGGATTTATGAATCATCACGTCTGCGATTCGTTTCGCGACAGAAAGTTTTGCCAACTGACGATTGGTAACTTGCAAAATCAGCGTCACTTCCGTGGTTTTCTCATCGGTTAAACGACTTGAAGAACGCTCTTTCTTGATCATGTCTAGCACTGGTATTTGCGCAATTAGTGGCGTCATCGTTAGATGGTTGATGTCCGATACGGTATTTTCTGCCGCTAAGTTTTGCTTCGTTGCAGCCATTACAGAGATATCAACAATATCGCCAATTTTGATTGTTCCACCGACGACATCATTTACAGGTACCGTCATGTTAAATGGCACGTACCCCGGCTCGATAACGGTTGATATATACTCGTCTTCCCCTGGTGACGTCAGCATCGTGTCATCTAACATGTCACCTTTCTCTATTGGGGCGATGGCGACCAGTCGCTGCTCAAAAGTCAGCGTTGTATCTGAATCAATACCAAATGAAGCGGCTTGTTCGCGCGTGAGGTATTCAATATTGATGTCTCGACGAGAGAGCCTCTCTGCTTTTTGTAGATCGCGTTTCAGTGTCCAAACTTTAATTTTCTTTTCTTCTATTTTTGGCTTATTTGGTAACACTGGTATTTCAGACTTGGACTGTGTAACGCCATACAAGCCGACCGTAATTGCAACGGTTGCCAACACAAGAATGACTTTTGTATTCATGATTAAACCTATAGTGAGGCAGCGATTCCCAGTAGACTCCCAATGCAAATTGGCACGCCATAAGGCACACCTCTATCAATCCAACTGGTATCTTTAGTAAGCCGACTTAATCCCCATAACCCGATGGCAAGAACACCACCAATCACGCTGATAACCCAAAGTGTCAGTAACATATAGCTTGGCGCGATCATCAGGCTAAATGCGGCAAACAATTTACTGTCTCCGGCTGCAAGGATATTCAATTTAAACAGCACCATTCCAAAACACAGGGTAATAAGTGGTATAAGAAACTGGCTGTAATCCCTTTCAATACAGACAAAAAAAACACCCAATACAGCTACGCTTAACGCCACTCCATTGGGTATTTTTCGGTATTTGATGTCCTGATAACTGGCTAAAAAAGCCATGGCGGCTAAAGGGATAAGCCACCATAGTTTTATCAACAAACTTATTCTGTAACGTTTGCTGCATCAGCGGCGGCGATGTTGTCAGAGATAGTGCTTACCGCACCTTCTAGTGCCTCACGAAGTGCACCATTAAATACCGCTAGCACGACTGCAGACATGCAAACACCTAGGATTGCGTATTCAATTGCCGTTACGCCGCGCTCGTCGTTTTTGAATGATTCGATGAATAGTTGGGTTTTTACAAATAATTTAGTAAGCATTTTTCTTCCTCAATTAACTAACACGTCAAAAAGATGACGCGGTGATAGTATGAATTGAGGCGAATTTGAGCAATTTCTCGGCTTGCCCTCTGACATTTCTCTGACGCTTTGCTCTATTTCATTCAGTTTGAATTCAGCTTTTTGCGAAGAAAACGTTTTCGTAGCGATGATTCAAACGTGGTATTTTTCTTCTTCGAGCAAATTCACACTTTGCGTTGTTTCCACATTCATGTAAGGTCAAGGATTATCCTATTGACTGGCATCACGCTAGCGTAATCACATTAAGCAATCACAATGAATTAGGTATCACAAGGCATGCAGTTCTCGAAGTTTGGTGAAAAATTTAATCAGTATTCAGGTATCACGCAGTTAATGGACGATTTGAATGATGGTCTGCGCACTCCAGGCGCCATCATGCTCGGTGGGGGTAACCCAGCCGCCATTCCTGCCATGCTCGATTACTTTCGCCAAGCCAGCGAGGAGATGCTCGCCAGTGGGGAGCTCGTCGCCGCCCTCGCCAACTACGATGGGCCGCAAGGCAAAGACGCATTCGTTAAAGCGTTGGCTCAGTTATTCCGTGAAACTTACGGCTGGGATATTTCAGAAAAGAACATCAGCCTAACTAACGGCAGCCAAAGTGGCTTCTTCTACTTGTTCAACTTGTTGGCAGGTAAACAGCCAGACGGTTCACACAAGAAAGTGCTACTGCCTATCGCGCCTGAATACATCGGTTATGGTGACGCGGGCATTGATGAAGATATCTTTGTCTCTTACCACCCAGAGATCGAGCTGTTAGATAACGGTCTGTTTAAATACCACGTCGATTTTGAGCAGCTAAAAATCGATGACTCTGTTGCGGCAATCTGCGCGTCTCGCCCAACCAACCCAACAGGTAACGTACTGACAGACAAAGAAGTACGTAAGCTGGATAAACTGGCACGTGAAAACAACATCCCGCTGATCATCGATAACGCCTACGGTCTGCCTTTCCCGAACATCATCTTTGAAGATGTCGAACCGTTCTGGAATGAAAACACCATCCTATGCATGAGCCTATCTAAGCTTGGTTTGCCGGGCGTGCGTTGTGGGATTGTGATTGCGAGTGAAGAAATCACGCAAGCGTTGACCAATATGAACGGTATCATCAGCCTCGCACCAGGCAGTGTTGGTCCAGCGTTGGCAAACCACATCATTGGTAAAGGCGATCTGCTTAAACTGAGTTCAGAGGTGATTAAGCCGTTCTACAAGCAGAAATCGCAACGTGCGGTTGAACTACTGCAAGAGGCGATTACCGATAAGCGCTTCCGTATCCACAAGCCAGAGGGCGCTATCTTCTTGTGGCTATGGTTCGATGAACTGCCAATCACGACAATGGAACTGTACCAACGCTTGAAAGCGCGTGGTGTATTGATTGTCCCGGGTGAATACTTCTTTATTGGTCAGAAGGACGAGTGGGATCATGCGCACCAATGCTTGCGTATGAACTACGTTCAAGATGATGAGATGATGCAAAAAGGCATTGCGATTATCGCAGAAGAAGTGGAAAAGGCTTACCGCGAAGGTAAATAACGGATTAAACTCAGCCACTTCTCTTTGAAATTGCGGCTTTGAAATTGCGGCTTTGAAAGCCCCAAACTAAAAAGAGCGCCCTTTTCCGTAATGGAAGGCGCTCTTTCTCATTCTATCACCGTGTGGCTAGCTGAATTGCCATTAGCTGATTAGTTATTTTCAATCAGATTATTGCCACCGATAGCAATCTTACGCGGTTGCATGGCTTCTGGAATCTCACGAACTAAATCGATATGAAGTAGGCCGTTTTCCATTGATGCACCAACGACTTTTACGTAATCCGCTAGTTGGAATTTACGTTCAAAATCGCGTTCTGCAATGCCTTGGTAGACGTAATTTTTGCTTTCTTCTGCTTTGCGCTCGCCTTTAACGATCAACATATTTTCGTTCTGAGTCAGATCTAACTGCTCTTCAGCAAAACCAGCCACTGCCATAGTAATACGGTAGTTATGCTCGTCTTTTTGCTCAATGTTGTACGGAGGGTAACCGGCAGATGTGTTCTTCGCAGAGCTCGCTTCCATCAAGTTAAACAGACGGTCGAAGCCAATTGCATTACGGTATAGTGGTGAGAAATCTACATTACGCATAGTTCTATCCTCTTTTAAGCAATAGTCTTAGCCCAGATGAGTATCATCCACGTGGCGCATTTATGCAGTAAACGCCGAGCTAAGGGATCCGATAATTCATTCCTCAGACCTAGTCTTTAAGTTCGGGGACATGATGTCGAATCTAGGGTCAAGTTGTGTGCTAATACGGAGTATCCTCTCTTGAGCGATCTCGTTTAGCGATTCCAGAGGCGCTGTTCTTCTAATCTTTAGCAAGCCAATCATCCTCTTCATAACTAGATATAAGGTCGATAAATACGCTTTCAAGGACCCCAGTGAAAATATTTTTAAAACCATAAAGCGCAGCCGTTCTCGTATTTCGACTCTTTTATCTCATTTCTACCCCAATAAAAAACGCCACCTCTTGCGAGATGGCGTTTTTAGCATGATTTGACTGAGCCTGTACGACTACACGTCTAGGTTTGCAACTTTAAGCGCGTTCTCTTCGATGAAGTTACGACGCGGCTCAACTTGGTCACCCATTAGCGTTGTAAACAATTGGTCTGCACCGACTGCATCTTCAATCGTTACTTGCATCATACGACGAGTTTCTGGGTCCATTGTGGTTTCCCAAAGCTGATCTGGGTTCATCTCACCTAGACCTTTGTAACGTTGTAGACTTAGGCCACGACGCGACTCTTTAATTAACCACTCGAGTGCAGAAGCAAAGCTCGATACAGGCTGAGTACGCTCACCACGCTTGATGTACGCACTCTCTTCCAATAGACCGTCTAGCGCTTCAGAGAGATCCGCTAGTCTGCCGTACTCTTTCGAGTTTAGAAGATCAATGCTTAATGCGTAGTCATGCGTCACACCGTGAGTACGTACGATGATCTTAGGTAGGTTTAGACCTAGTTCTTCGTGTTGCTCGACTTCAAAGCTGTATTGGCTTGCCCCTACTTCTTTCGCATTTAGTTGCTCAACAAGTTGCTTAGTCCAAGCTTCAACTTTCGCAGCATCTTGACACTGCTCAGCCGTTAGACGCGGCGTGTAGATAAACTCGTGAACCAATGCGCTTGGGTAGCGACGGCTCATACGGTCCGCCAGTTTGATACCTGCATTGTATTGCTGAACGAGCTTCTCTAACGCTTCACCAGCCAATGCTGGCGCTTCAGAGTTAACATGTAGCGATGCGTTATCCAGTGCTAATGACACTTGGTATTGGTTCATCGCATCTTCGTCTTTAATGTATTGCTCTTGTTTGCCTTTTTTCACTTTGTATAGTGGTGGCTGAGCGATGTACACGTAGCCACGCTCGATAAGCTCTGGCATTTGACGGTAGAAGAAAGTCAACAGTAGCGTACGGATGTGCGAACCATCGACGTCAGCATCGGTCATGATGATGATATTGTGGTAACGCAATTTATCCGGGTTGTACTCGTCACGACCGATACCACAACCTAGTGCAGTGATCAGCGTTGCCACTTCTTGAGAAGACAGCATCTTGTCGAAACGCGCTTTTTCTACGTTAAGAATCTTACCTTTTAACGGCAGGATTGCTTGGTTCTTACGGTTACGGCCTTGTTTTGCGGAGCCGCCTGCCGAATCACCCTCCACTATGTATAGTTCAGAGAGTGCCGGATCTTTTTCCTGACAGTCTGCAAGTTTACCTGGCAGGCCCGCTAGGTCTAGTGCACCTTTACGGCGAGTCATTTCACGAGCTTTACGCGCCGCTTCACGAGCACGTGCTGCATCGATGATTTTCGAACAAACCATCTTCGCTTCAGACGGGTTCTCAATCAAGAACTCAGACAGCTTCTCACCCATAGCGGATTCAACTGCCGATTTCACTTCAGAAGAAACCAACTTGTCTTTAGTTTGGCTAGAGAACTTAGGATCTGGCACTTTCACCGAAACAACCGCAGTTAGACCTTCACGCGCGTCATCGCCTGAAGTCGCTGTTTTTGCTTTCTTAGAGAAACCTTCTTTATCCATGAACGTATTCAGTGTACGCGTAAGCGCCGCACGGAAACCAGCAAGGTGAGTACCACCATCACGTTGTGGAATATTGTTGGTGAAACAGTAAATGTTCTCTTGGAAACCATCGTTCCACTGCATCGCCACTTCTACCGAGATGCCATCTTCACGTTCAAAATCGAAGTGGAAGATTTTATCGATGATTGGTGTTTTGTTGGTGTTTAGGTGCTCAACGAACGCTTGGATACCACCTTCAAACATGAAGTGGTCGCTCTTATCGGCTTCGCGCTCATCAACCAGTTTGATGGATACACCAGAGTTTAGGAAAGAAAGTTCACGTAGTCGTTTTGCTAGAATATCGTAATGAAATTCGATGTTGGTGAACGTTTCAGCACTTGGCCAGAAACGGATTTGAGTACCAGTGGTATCTGTATCACCTACCACAGCTAGTGGCGCTTGAGGATCGCCATGGTGGTATGTTTGCGTATGGATATGACCACCACGATGAATGGTAAGAACCACTTTTTCAGACAGCGCGTTTACTACCGAAACACCTACACCGTGAAGACCGCCTGATACTTTGTATGAGTTATCATCAAACTTACCACCCGCGTGAAGTACCGTCATGATAACTTCTGCTGCTGATACTTTTTCTTCTGGGTGCAATTCTGTTGGAATGCCACGACCATCATCCGTAACTGAAACCGAGTTATCCTCATGAATTGTCACAACGATGTCTTTACAGTGACCTGCCAACGCTTCATCAATTGAGTTATCCACCACCTCAAATACCATGTGGTGAAGACCGGTGCCGTCGTCCGTGTCGCCGATGTACATACCTGGACGCTTACGAACCGCATCCAGACCCTTTAGTACCTTAATACTCGATGAATCGTAATTTTCAGACATGAGTTTCTCTCTTCTAGTTTGACTCTATCCTGCCATGTTCCACATGAAACAACTTGCCAGTATCATCCAACATATCGGCGATTTGGCTTTCAGTGATAGAGCTTACAAATACTTGTGCGCCCGTCTCTTTTAAGCAGTCTGCTAGACGCTTGCGACGTTGGCTGTCTAATTCCGACGCAAAGTCGTCAATTAGATAAATACATTGTTTTCCGGTCATCGCTGTCAGATGTTGCCCTTGCGCCACGCGTAATGCACACACCATGAGTTTTAATTGACCGCGTGACAAAACATCCTCAACGGGTGTTCCATTCACTTTAATGCGTAAATCCGCCTTGTTTGGGCCACTAAAGGTGTACCCCAACGCCTGATCACGCTCGAAATTTTTCTCTAGTATCTCATGATAAGGTGTATCTTTGTCCCAACCACGATAATACTTTAATTGGATCTCAAATTCTGGCAAAAATGTCTGACAGATGGTTTCCGCGACGGTTCTCATCTGCTCAATGTACTGCGCTCGCCACTGACTGATGTTTTCAGCCAATCGAGCCATTTCTTGATCCCAATAACTGAGTTCGCGATAGCTTCTGGCGGTTTTCAACAGGGCATTACGTTGCTTGTTAAGGCGCTTAAATCGCCCCCATGCATCATAAAAAGCGGGTTCAGTATGAAATACCCCCCAATCAATAAATGCACGGCGATGTTTTGGGCCATCGGTAAGCAGATCAAATCCTTCCGGATGGATCAACTGCAACGGTAAAACTTGGGCGAGCTGCGCCAGTTTTTGTCCAGATTGACCGCCTATTTTAACCTCTGTAGACCCATCACGCTGCTTATTAATACCAATAGGTAGCTCAAATTGATCCGAGTTCAAAAAACGACCATGAACAAACAGCTCATGACATTCATTTTGGATAACTCGTCCCGTCAGAGAACTTTTGAAAGATCGGCCATGTCCGAGCAAGTAAATCGCTTCTAGGACACTGGTTTTTCCGCTGCCGTTTGGCCCAATAAGAAAGTTAAAGCCTGCTGATAAATGAATATCACAGGCTTTAATATTGCGAAATTGCTGAATGATGAGGCGAGAAAGTGGCATTCAGATGACTTATAGTCGAATTGGCATCACCACGTACATGGCACTGTCATCGTCTGCGTTTTCAATCAACGCACTGGCATTCGCATCTGACATCGATACGCGCACCTTGTCACAGCGCAATGTATTGAGCACATCAAGCACGTAGCTAACGTTGAAGCCGATTTCAATCGCATCGCCTTCAAAGCTCACGTCTAGCATCTCTTCGGCTTCTTCTTGCTCCGGGTTATTCGCTGTAATGCGCATTTCACTGCCTGCAAGATTCACACGTACACCGCGGAACTTTTCATTCGAAAGAATCGCAGCACGAGAGAACGCTTGGCGCAACTCATCACAACCCGCTTCAAGTGTTTTAGTCGTACTTTGCGGCATTACGCGGCGATAATCAGGGAAACGACCATCAACAAGCTTAGAAGTGAAGGTAAAGTTATTCACCTCAGCACGCACATTAGAACTACCAATTTGCAGTACAACGGGTTGCTCCGGTGCATCCATTAGCTTAACCAGCTCTTGCACACCTTTACGCGGTACGATGATTTGTTTTTGAGCAAAATCCGCACCTAGCTGAGTTTGAGATACTGCCATACGGTGACCGTCAGTCGCCACACTGCGTAGCGTTGTGCCGTCAATCTCAAACAACATACCGTTTAGGTAATAACGAACATCTTGGTTCGCCATTGAGAATTGTGTTTTTTCGATCAGAGTGCGCAGTTCAACTTGTGTCAAAGAGACTTCAACTTCACTCTGCCAATCTTCAATATTTGGAAAATCGTTCGCTGGAAGCGTGGCTAATGAAAAACGGCTACGACCAGAACGAACTTGGACGCGATCCCCTTCCAATACAAAAGTAATGATCGAGTCATCCGGTAGTCCGCGACAGATATCGAGAAACTTACGAGAAGGAACAGTAATGCTGCCGGCTTCAAAATCGCCCTCTAGAGTCACTTTGCTCACCAATTCTACTTCCAAATCGGTCGCAGTCATGGATAACACGTTCTCTTCTACTTTAATCAGTAGATTGCCAAGAATTGGCAGGGTTGCTCGGCCACCTAAAGCGCCCGACACTTGTTGTAGCGGTTTGATTAAATGACTACGTTCAATGGTAAATTTCATGCTTGGCTCTTTACGCTGTCAGCTCAATTAGTGATTTGCTTAGAATACTGTCATTCTAACCGATTAAGACGACAGGGTGCGAATCAAGTTAGAGTAATCTTCTTTGATATCGTGGCTCTCTTCACGCAACTGCTCAATCTTGCGACAAGCATGCAGTACCGTCGTATGGTCACGACCACCAAATGCGTCACCAATTTCTGGTAAGCTGTGGTTGGTCAACTCTTTTGCCAGTGCCATCGCCAATTGGCGAGGACGAGCAACCGAGCGAGAGCGACGTTTTGACAGCAAGTCCGCCACTTTAATCTTGTAATATTCCGCCACCGTCTTTTGAATATTGTCGATGGTCACTAACTTCTCTTGCAGAGCAAGAAGATCGCGCAGCGCTTCACGGACGAAATCAATCGTAATTGGACGGCCTGTAAAGTTCGCGTTGGCAATAACACGGTTAAGTGCGCCTTCAAGCTCACGAACGTTTGAACGCAATCGCTTAGCAATAAAGAATGCCACTTCATCCGCTAGATGAATTTGGTGGTCTTCCGCTTTTTTCATCAAGATCGCAACGCGCGTTTCAAGCTCTGGCGGTTCGATCGCAACGGTTAGGCCCCAACCGAAACGCGATTTAAGGCGATCCTCCACACCGCTGATCTCTTTTGGATAACGGTCCGAAGTTAGGATGATCTGTTGATTACCCTCAAGCAGAGCATTGAAAGTATGGAAAAATTCTTCTTGAGAACGCTCTTTGTTTGCAAAGAACTGAATGTCATCGATAAGTAGTGCATCCACACTGCGGTAGTAGCGTTTGAACTCTTCAATCGCGTTGTTCTGCAGGGCTTTTACCATGTCTTGTACAAAACGCTCAGAGTGCATATACACCACTTTCGCATTTGGATTGTTATCCACAATCGCGTTACCCACGGCGTGCAATAAGTGCGTTTTACCTAAACCAGTACCGCCGTATAGAAACAATGGGTTGTAAGCCGCACCTGGGTTATCTGAAACCTGACGAGCAGCAGCCAAACCCAGTTGGTTCGACTTACCTTCAACAAAGTTATTAAACTTATGTTTAGGATTCACGTTTGAGCGATGGTTGATATTAGCGATCGCTTGAGGGTCGTCATCCCACGTTTTGTGGACAGGTTTGCGTGCTTGCAATTGTGCAGGAGCCGATGATTCAGCCGCAACATCAGCCGGCGTACGTGTCGGTACCGGTTTTGGTGCAGCTACAGGGCGGCTACCCACTTCAAAGCGCAAGTTAGGAACATCATTACCGCAGTATTCCTGCAGTAAACGATTAATGCTATTCAGGTACTTATCGCGAACCCAATCCAACACAAAGCGGTTTGGAGCGAATAGAGTGAGAGTATTGTCATTGAGCTCCGCTTGTAACGGACGAACCCACATACTGAATTCTGTAGCTGGTAGCTCTTCTTGAAGCTGCTGCAAACATTGCAACCAAAGCGAAGATGACACGGTGCCCCCACTGAGTATTTGAATTATCGGAAAAGACTGGCAATTTTACCTGTTGATAACCAAGATCGCCAGT